>NZ_BLJQ01000178.1 GCF_014132155.1 Gluconobacter sp. Gdi | reverse complement strand
ATGGCTGATCTAGCCGAAGACCGGCTGCGCCTCGATCGGCTGGCCGCAACGGCGTTCCAGAACTTTCTTCCCCTGACGGCTGCGCCGTCATTCCTCGCGA
>NZ_BLJQ01000177.1 GCF_014132155.1 Gluconobacter sp. Gdi | reverse complement strand
AGAAGTGCGCCTAATCGAAAGGCAGTTCGGGGTCTACACTTACTAAAAACCCCGAAAATCAGGCCCGCTTCAAATCTTGCCCGACTTTGCAACAGTGCCG
>NZ_BLJQ01000176.1 GCF_014132155.1 Gluconobacter sp. Gdi | reverse complement strand
CGGCCCTAGTGGCTGCACAAAAAGGCCGGACACATGAGAGCACCAGTTCCGTATGTTTCAAGACAAGATTTTCCTTGCGCCATAGAGGCCGTTCACACAAG
>NZ_BLJQ01000175.1 GCF_014132155.1 Gluconobacter sp. Gdi | reverse complement strand
AGCAAGGCCACGGCTGCGGACGTGCAGTCCTATTTGACGGAACAGGACATCGGCACATCCATCACCGTCCAGCCCATTCCGCTTGGCACTGGCTTCGGCCTC
>NZ_BLJQ01000174.1 GCF_014132155.1 Gluconobacter sp. Gdi | reverse complement strand
AACTGCAATGTCTGTCATTGTTCTTCTCCGGATGCCCTGACTGGCAACGGCACCCTAGCACTAAAGTAAGGCATAGAGGCCGTTCACCACATCAATTCCGCTAGGC
>NZ_BLJQ01000173.1 GCF_014132155.1 Gluconobacter sp. Gdi | reverse complement strand
CTGGAATCTTCCACATACCGCTGGACAGATGGCGATGCGACGTTGCCGCTGCAAAGCGGAAATAGCAGCAGGGAACCGGGTATTCTTTCCATTCAGGTCGTGTCCAG
>NZ_BLJQ01000172.1 GCF_014132155.1 Gluconobacter sp. Gdi | reverse complement strand
CATCGAGGCCACGGTGGTCGCGGCCCGATAACAGCATGGAGATACGACAATGGCTAACATCGGTTCCTTCAAGAAGGTGGGCGAAGGCTTCGAAGGCGAAATCGTCACC
>NZ_BLJQ01000171.1 GCF_014132155.1 Gluconobacter sp. Gdi | reverse complement strand
ATTTGATCCGGTGCTGATGTTCAAAATTCTGGTGATCCAGACGCTCAACAATTTGTCTGATGAGCGGACGGAATATCTGATCAACGATCGCCTCTCCTTTATGCGTTTC
>NZ_BLJQ01000170.1 GCF_014132155.1 Gluconobacter sp. Gdi | reverse complement strand
ACGACCTGATCCGCCTGTGCCAGTTTCGTGGTCTGGGCATCGATCATCTGCTGGGCAATGATATTGCCCTTGTCGATCAGGATCTGCGCATCCATCCCGTAAGCCTCGGC
>NZ_BLJQ01000169.1 GCF_014132155.1 Gluconobacter sp. Gdi | reverse complement strand
GCCAGTTCCTCCGTGATCGTGAGGATCTGCAGCGTCATGGTGCTGTCGCCAGCGCGAAGATGTTCAGCCATGACAATCCCGAGGACCGCCTGGCGAAGCCCCGGAACCGGAGC
>NZ_BLJQ01000168.1 GCF_014132155.1 Gluconobacter sp. Gdi | reverse complement strand
GCGGGTGTAGCTCAGGGGTAGAGCACAACCTTGCCAAGGTTGGGGTCGTGGGTTCGAATCCCATCACCCGCTCCAGTTTGAAAAAGACGCCTTAGGGCGTCTTTTTTCGTTTCTGGCTT
>NZ_BLJQ01000167.1 GCF_014132155.1 Gluconobacter sp. Gdi | reverse complement strand
CCGACATACCCGTCGCCACCGAGCCTCTCGTGAATGGGTCCTACGTCCTGTTCGTCTCCACCCTCGAGGCCCGCAAGAACCATGCCCTGCTCTTCCGCGTCTGGCGCAGACTCCTCGAAGA
>NZ_BLJQ01000166.1 GCF_014132155.1 Gluconobacter sp. Gdi | reverse complement strand
ACAGCCAGACCGTTTTGGCATCCGGCACCCGATCTGAAAGTCCCAGACCAAGGAAACGCATAAAGGAGAGGCGATCGTTGATCAGATATTCCGTCCGCTCATCAGACAAATTGTTGAGCGTC
>NZ_BLJQ01000165.1 GCF_014132155.1 Gluconobacter sp. Gdi | reverse complement strand
ATGAAGCAGGCGGGATTTTTTGACGTTGAAGAGCGGCTTGCCCGGCTGAGCGGGCTTGGTGATCAGCTCGAAGCATTTTCCCGGACTGTGGATTTTGAAGTCTTCCGCCCTGACCTGGAGAAGGC
>NZ_BLJQ01000164.1 GCF_014132155.1 Gluconobacter sp. Gdi | reverse complement strand
ACGGTGGTCGCGGCCCGATAACAGCATGGAGATACGACAATGGCTAACATCGGTTCCTTCAAGAAGGTGGGCGAAGGCTTCGAAGGCGAAATCGTCACCCTGGCCCTGCAGGCCCGCAACGTCCG
>NZ_BLJQ01000163.1 GCF_014132155.1 Gluconobacter sp. Gdi | reverse complement strand
AGACCGGGCGGGGTTGGTGGTGGGGAGCTTACTCCCCGTTCCGGCTGCGGGGCCGGGTCCAGATGAGGGTGTAGCCTTCCCCTTCCTCGTCGGTGAACAGGTTGGCGAAGATCGGGGCGGCGAAGGA
>NZ_BLJQ01000162.1 GCF_014132155.1 Gluconobacter sp. Gdi | reverse complement strand
CGCGAGGAATGACGGCGCAGCCGTCAGGGGAAGAAAGTTCTGGAACGCCGTTGCGGCCAGCCGATCGAGGCGCAGCCGGTCTTCGGCTAGATCAGCCATCCGACAGAGGCCATGGTGTGCGGACCCG
>NZ_BLJQ01000161.1 GCF_014132155.1 Gluconobacter sp. Gdi | reverse complement strand
ACCGAGCCACAGGGTCCAGCCGCCCTTGGTCGGGCGTCTGGCCCCTGCGTCTCGGCCCTTCCGGGTAACGGTTCACCCGCATTCTTTTCCGATGACGGACGGTCCTGGTGTGGGTGATCGGTTCGTGA
>NZ_BLJQ01000160.1 GCF_014132155.1 Gluconobacter sp. Gdi | reverse complement strand
GGCACCCGATCTGAAAGTCCCAGACCAAGGAAACGCATAAAGGAGAGGCGATCGTTGATCAGATATTCCGTCCGCTCATCAGACAAATTGTTGAGCGTCTGGATCACCAGAATTTTGAACATCAGCAC
>NZ_BLJQ01000159.1 GCF_014132155.1 Gluconobacter sp. Gdi | reverse complement strand
AGCGCAGCGGAGGACGGCAGGGCCGGAACTTTCTTGTCTCGCGAGGAATGACGGCGCAGCCGTCAGGGGAAGAAAGTTCTGGAACGCCGTTGCGGCCAGCCGATCGAGGCGCAGCCGGTCTTCGGCTAGATCAGCCA
>NZ_BLJQ01000158.1 GCF_014132155.1 Gluconobacter sp. Gdi | reverse complement strand
CGGCCCTGAAGGGTGCTCTGCCGCTCGCCTCCGGCTGGTCGATCGCCATCGAGGCCACGGTGGTCGCGGCCCGATAACAGCATGGAGATACGACAATGGCTAACATCGGTTCCTTCAAGAAGGTGGGCGAAGGCTTCGAAGGCGA
>NZ_BLJQ01000157.1 GCF_014132155.1 Gluconobacter sp. Gdi | reverse complement strand
CACGCCAGCGATGACGTGACAGCCAAACTCCAGGACCAGCTGGATGACCTGAACGGGACCTATTCCGATCTGGGCATCTCGGTGAATGACGGCAGTTATGGCGAGGTCGGGCACTACCACAAGGGCAAGAAGAAAAGCACCAAGAC
>NZ_BLJQ01000156.1 GCF_014132155.1 Gluconobacter sp. Gdi | reverse complement strand
CCGCTGATCGGATCGATGATGTCGAGTTCGACCGTGCGGAATGGCGTCGTCATTCAGGCTGCCTTCTGGGTGGTGGACTTCAGGTTGGTGAGCTTCAGCTCTGAGAGGTTCTTGCTGCTGAGAGCCACCAGCTGCTGGAGCAGATCGGCCAGAGTGTC
>NZ_BLJQ01000155.1 GCF_014132155.1 Gluconobacter sp. Gdi | reverse complement strand
GGCAATACGGCCGAGACGACAGGGCCACTGGATTTCTCTGCCACGGTGCAGGTCTATAACGAGATCCCGGCCGAGTACCTTCTGGTCCTGAACGATGACGGATCTGTTTCCCTGGGCAACAGCACGCTGGCCACGGCGGCCGACATCAAGGCGCTGAATGACA
>NZ_BLJQ01000154.1 GCF_014132155.1 Gluconobacter sp. Gdi | reverse complement strand
ACCCGCCAGCGCCAGGCCGGGACATCGAAGGGCGCGGACAGGCCCACGGCGGAAATCGCCGACACCAGATCGGGCGTCAGACTGAGAACCGGCACCGTGTCCGGATCCGGGATCTGCAAGCGAACGGGACGCAATGTGCCCCGCCGCGTGGACACCAGAGTGAGGCC
>NZ_BLJQ01000153.1 GCF_014132155.1 Gluconobacter sp. Gdi | reverse complement strand
ACGCTCGTGCCGGGCACGCTGGTCATGACGCCGAAGGGGGCCATGCCTGTCAAATGGCTGGGTCATCGCTCCATCACCGTCTCCAGCCAGCCTGTGCCGGAAGAAAACTGGCTCGTCCGCATCCGCGAGGGCGCGCTTGCCGAGGGTGTTCCGTCCCGTGACCTGCTG
>NZ_BLJQ01000152.1 GCF_014132155.1 Gluconobacter sp. Gdi | reverse complement strand
CTGTTTTCAGGGCTGGGCCGGAACTGGCGTCCGGATCACCTGTCGGCCACGGTCGAACTGCTGGACGCGACCAGCTGGCTCGATCGCAGCATGACCGTCTCGACCTATGGCGGCACGGGCCGTCTGGATGGGGACAGCAACGTGGCCGGCCGCAACAGGCCGCGTCTGCGGGGAAC
>NZ_BLJQ01000151.1 GCF_014132155.1 Gluconobacter sp. Gdi | reverse complement strand
CCAGTCCTGCGGACCGTCCGGGGAGGCACGTTCCACGACGGCGGCCTCGCATCCAGCGTTCAGTCTGACAGTCGCCGTGCCAGTCCGTAAAGCCACTGCGCGACCCTCGGCGGCAGGTGTCAGGCCCGCGTCTGCTGCAGGGCCGCACGCGACCCCGCATCAGCCGCAAGCCTGCCCCC
>NZ_BLJQ01000150.1 GCF_014132155.1 Gluconobacter sp. Gdi | reverse complement strand
CAGTCCCGTCTGACACAGGCGCTCGAAACCGTCAGCACGCTGCGGTACTCGGATCTGGGGTATGTGCGGGAGGATCATGTTCCGTATCCGCCCTTTGTCAGTCAGGCGTTTGATCTGGACCGGGGCCTTTCTCTGTCCGCCACCGGCCTGGGGGCCAGTTCCTCCTACGGGTCTCTGACCTTTCTGAACCC
>NZ_BLJQ01000149.1 GCF_014132155.1 Gluconobacter sp. Gdi | reverse complement strand
AAATAATCCCAAAACCAGCAGCACCAAAACGCCGCCAACATATCCCTTCCAATTCCATATTCAATTTTCAAAGATCATCATCTCAAACCGCCCCGGCCAAGCCCTCGAAGAAGGCCCCGCCGCGTCGGTGAACGGGCTTATACGGCCACCACCCAACACTGTCAAACAATCATCATACGATACTTATCCACA
>NZ_BLJQ01000148.1 GCF_014132155.1 Gluconobacter sp. Gdi | reverse complement strand
AAATAATCCCAAAACCAGCAGCACCAAAACGCCGCCAACATATCCCTTCCAATTCCATATTCAATTTTCAAAGATCATCATCTCAAACCGCCCCGGCCAGACCCTCGAAGAAGGCCCCGCCGCGTCGGTGAACGGGCTTATACGGCCACCTACACACACCGTCAATCAAAAAATCATATAAAAATCAAAAAACT
>NZ_BLJQ01000147.1 GCF_014132155.1 Gluconobacter sp. Gdi | reverse complement strand
GTCTGGCTTTTCAGCGCGGCTTTCATCTCCGAAGAGATCAGGCTGGCGCTGCTGGTGTTGCCGATGTCCTGCAGGGCCTGCATGACCCGCTGGTAATCGGTGACATAACCCTGACCCGATCCGTTCCAGGTCTGGCTGGTGGACAGAAGGGTCGAGGCATAGCCCTGAAGGTTCTGCAGGGCCGTAAAATCACC
>NZ_BLJQ01000146.1 GCF_014132155.1 Gluconobacter sp. Gdi | reverse complement strand
CGGCCAAGCCCTCGAAGAAGGCCCCGCCGCGTCGGTGAACGGGCTTATACGGCCACCACCCAACACTGTCAAACAATCATCATACGATACTTATCCACACAACTAACCCACAGATTTCCTACACTTTTCCCCCTTACACACACTTTCCATTCACAAAACAAAACTAAAAAAATCAAAAAAAACGCCAGAAAAATC
>NZ_BLJQ01000145.1 GCF_014132155.1 Gluconobacter sp. Gdi | reverse complement strand
CTGATGGGCTTCCGGTTGCGCGGACCCCTGACGGATCCACCATCGATCTGGCGACCGTCGAGACCGTCGCATCCTATCTGACGGTTCCGGTGCAGACGCTGGCGCAAAAAGCGCAGGATCTGTTTGACGCCGCCTCTTCAAAGATGTGGGCGGATTACGGCTGCCTGGGCGAAACGCCGCCCGAGACCTGGACCA
>NZ_BLJQ01000144.1 GCF_014132155.1 Gluconobacter sp. Gdi | reverse complement strand
CATGGCCTATAACTGGGGGCCGGGGAATGTCGATAAATATTTGAACCGACAGATTAACTCTGTCCCGGATGGTGTCCTGGATTATGCCCAGAAAGTTACAGGCGGTCAGGTCTACAGTGCGACCACGATTGCGGCCAAACGCTCCAGTGTGGATGATGTTCTCTCTACGCCTGACAGCTCTTTTTCAGGACAGTATCAG
>NZ_BLJQ01000143.1 GCF_014132155.1 Gluconobacter sp. Gdi | reverse complement strand
AAGGCCACGGCTGCGGACGTGCAGTCCTATTTGACGGAACAGGACATCGGCACATCCATCACCGTCCAGCCCATTCCGCTTGGCACTGGCTTCGGCCTCACCGACATACCCGTCGCCACCGAGCCTCTCGTGAATGGGTCCTACGTCCTGTTCGTCTCCACCCTCGAGGCCCGCAAGAACCATGCCCTGCTCTTCCGCG
>NZ_BLJQ01000142.1 GCF_014132155.1 Gluconobacter sp. Gdi | reverse complement strand
CATGGCCTATAACTGGGGGCCGGGGAATGTCGATAAATATTTGAACCGACAGATTAACTCTGTCCCGGATGGTGTCCTGGATTATGCCCAGAAAGTTACGGGCGGTCAGGTCTACAGTGCGACCACGATTGCGGCCAAACGCTCCAGTGTGGATGATGTTCTCTCTACGCCTGACAGCTCTTTTTCAGGACAGTATCAG
>NZ_BLJQ01000141.1 GCF_014132155.1 Gluconobacter sp. Gdi | reverse complement strand
AGTCTGTAAACGGGTCACTCTCCGGGGCTGTCTCTTTTGGGACCTATGATGAGCTTCTGGCCTGTGTCTGCGGCTCCAGTCTGGAAGATGTAACCGTCAGGATGCCCACGGATGTCAGGCCAAATGTTGCGCCGGCTGCCTGGGCCGGTGGCAAGATGCTGATCGCGACTGCGGGACAGAATATCTGGGGTGGTCTGGC
>NZ_BLJQ01000140.1 GCF_014132155.1 Gluconobacter sp. Gdi | reverse complement strand
AAGGCCACGGCTGCGGACGTGCAGTCCTATTTGACGGAACAGGACATCGGCACATCCATCACCGTCCAGCCCATTCCGCTTGGCACTGGCTTCGGCCTCGCCGACATACCCGTCGCCACCGAGCCTCTCGTGAATGGGTCCTACGTCCTGTTCGTCTCCACCCTCGAGGCCCGCAAGAACCATGCCCTGCTCTTCCGCG
>NZ_BLJQ01000139.1 GCF_014132155.1 Gluconobacter sp. Gdi | reverse complement strand
AAAGCCGCCTGTTCGGGTCAGCACGCTACCCGCCAGATATTCCAGAAAGGTCAGGCTGCGGAACGTCGTGCCGTTGACGATCTGATTGCAGACCCCGACTGTTCCACCATCGAGCAGACCCAACGCCGTCGGGAATGAATCAGCCGTAGGGGTAACAAAATCGTTGCCTCGGGTGGTGTAGGGAAAAATGACGTCCAGC
>NZ_BLJQ01000138.1 GCF_014132155.1 Gluconobacter sp. Gdi | reverse complement strand
CGATTACCAGCGGGTCATGCAGGCCCTGCAGGACATCGGCAACACCAGCAGCGCCAGCCTGATCTCTTCGGAGATGAAAGCCGCGCTGAAAAGCCAGACCGACACTCTGGCCGATCTGCTCCAGCAGCTGGTGGCTCTCAGCAGCAAGAACCTCTCAGAGCTGAAGCTCACCAACCTGAAGTCCACCACCCAGAAGGCA
>NZ_BLJQ01000137.1 GCF_014132155.1 Gluconobacter sp. Gdi | reverse complement strand
GACGGTCATGCTGCGATCGAGCCAGCTGGTCGCGTCCAGCAGTTCGACCGTGGCCGACAGGTGATCCGGACGCCAGTTCCGGCCCAGCCCTGAAAACAGGGGCTGAAGCGTGTCTGACGACGGATCTTTCAGAAGGCCCCGGACAGGATCGGGCGTCTTCAGGCCCCGGTTGATTCTCACCGGAAGGCGGTCATTGATC
>NZ_BLJQ01000136.1 GCF_014132155.1 Gluconobacter sp. Gdi | reverse complement strand
CGCCTGTGCCAGTTTCGTGGTCTGGGCATCGATCATCTGCTGGGCAATGATATTGCCCTTGTCGATCAGGATCTGCGCATCCATCCCGTAAGCCTCGGCTTCACGCGCGGCGTTCTGGTAGCTGCGCTTGAGGTCATCGACCTGCGACATGAGGCTTTCCGACCCGCTGTCCGTGATGTCCAGCAGGCTTTTGAGCGTG
>NZ_BLJQ01000135.1 GCF_014132155.1 Gluconobacter sp. Gdi | reverse complement strand
AGTCTGTAAACGGGTCACTCTCCGGGGCTGTCTCTTTTGGGACCTATGATGAGCTTCTGGCCTGTGTCTGCGGCTCCAGTCTGGAAGATGTAACCGTCAAGATGCCCACGGATGTCAGGCCAAATGTTGCGCCGGCTGCCTGGGCCGGTGGCAAGATGCTGATCGCGACTGCGGGACAGAATATCTGGGGTGGTCTGGC
>NZ_BLJQ01000134.1 GCF_014132155.1 Gluconobacter sp. Gdi | reverse complement strand
ATCAGCCGTAGGGGTAACAAAATCGTTGCCTCGGGTGGTGTAGGGAAAAATGACGTCCAGCTTATCGACGGCCGATACCAGCCGCAGGAAACCACAGGGAGCCAGACCACCCCAGATATTCTGTCCCGCAGTCGCGATCAGCATCTTGCCACCGGCCCAGGCAGCCGGCGCAACATTTGGCCTGACATCCGTGGGCATC
>NZ_BLJQ01000133.1 GCF_014132155.1 Gluconobacter sp. Gdi | reverse complement strand
GATCGTGAGGATCTGCAGCGTCATGGTGCTGTCGCCAGCGCGAAGATGTTCAGCCATGACAATCCCGAGGACCGCCTGGCGAAGCCCCGGAACCGGAGCAGACAGAGAGACGATGTCGCCGAGGTCACAGTGCAGGCCCAGGGTTTCGGGAACCGTGACCGCCCAGATCTGCCGGGACGTGGCCCAGAGACGGCCCTGC
>NZ_BLJQ01000132.1 GCF_014132155.1 Gluconobacter sp. Gdi | reverse complement strand
GATGCCCACGGATGTCAGGCCAAATGTTGCGCCGGCTGCCTGGGCCGGTGGCAAGATGCTGATCGCGACTGCGGGACAGAATATCTGGGGTGGTCTGGCCCCCTGTGGTTTCCTGCGGCTGGTATCGGCCGTCGATAAGCTGGACGTCATTTTTCCCTACACCACCCGAGGCAACGATTTTGTTACCCCTACGGCTGAT
>NZ_BLJQ01000131.1 GCF_014132155.1 Gluconobacter sp. Gdi | reverse complement strand
GATCGTGAGGATCTGCAGCGTCATGGTGCTGTCGCCAGCGCGAAGATGTTCAGCCATGACAATCCCGAGGACCGCCTGGCGAAGCCCCGGAACCGGAGCGGACAGAGAGACGATGTCGCCGAGGTCACAGTGCAGGCCCAGGGTTTCGGGAACCGTGACCGCCCAGATCTGCCGGGACGTGGCCCAGAGACGGCCCTGC
>NZ_BLJQ01000130.1 GCF_014132155.1 Gluconobacter sp. Gdi | reverse complement strand
GGGCTCGACCTGCATGGCCCCGATGGCGCCAGCCGATGAGATGACAACCTGACCGTTTTTGTACTGGCCGGTCGGACTTTCCACGGGTTGCATACGATGCGCCAGAGAGATCACATCTGACGGCGCACCAAGGGACGCCCCGACAGTGTCGATCGTACTGGATACACTGGCCGGCGTCCCCAAAGTGTTTGTCTTCTGG
>NZ_BLJQ01000129.1 GCF_014132155.1 Gluconobacter sp. Gdi | reverse complement strand
CACGCTCAAAAGCCTGCTGGACATCACGGACAGCGGGTCGGAAAGCCTCATGTCGCAGGTCGATGACCTCAAGCGCAGCTACCAGAACGCCGCGCGTGAGGCCGAGGCTTACGGGATGGATGCGCAGATCCTGATCGACAAGGGCAATATCATTGCCCAGCAGATGATCGATGCCCAGACCACGAAACTGGCACAGGCG
>NZ_BLJQ01000128.1 GCF_014132155.1 Gluconobacter sp. Gdi | reverse complement strand
AAAGCCGCCTGTTCGGGTCAGCACGCTACCCGCCAGATATTCCAGAAAGGTCAGGCTGCGGAACGTCGTGCCGTTGACGATCTGATTGCAGACCCCGACAGTTCCACCATCGAGCAGACCCAACGCCGTCGGGAATGAATCAGCCGTAGGGGTAACAAAATCGTTGCCTCGGGTGGTGTAGGGAAAAATGACGTCCAGC
>NZ_BLJQ01000127.1 GCF_014132155.1 Gluconobacter sp. Gdi | reverse complement strand
GAGTAACGCGAGCCTGCAAAACCCCCAGATCAATGCAGGATCCAAAAACAGCACTGTTGTTGCCACCTTCGACATTGAAGGGAACCCCAATGCCGGAAATGGAACGTTCTGCCTGAACGCCTTTCCTGCGGAGATAAATCCATGAGTTTTTCCGGAGCGACCTCCGGCTATCAGGCAGGGGCGCAGTCGAATGACGTGC
>NZ_BLJQ01000126.1 GCF_014132155.1 Gluconobacter sp. Gdi | reverse complement strand
AAGTCCCTGCTGGGCAAACGTCTTGGCGGCCTGGGCTGGATCCGCATAGGCATCGGCCATCTTCTTTGCGGCCTCAGGAACTGTGGTGCCCAGAACCCTAGCAAGATCGGTTGCCTCAGACGCCAGACCGGACAGATCAGAGCTGCCTAGTGTTGGAATGGCGGCAAAGGTCGCCGTCGTTGACCTGCTGTCATCGGTG
>NZ_BLJQ01000125.1 GCF_014132155.1 Gluconobacter sp. Gdi | reverse complement strand
AAGTCCCTGCTGGGCAAACGTCTTGGCGGCCTGGGCTGGATCCGCATAGGCATCGGCCATCTTCTTTGCGGCCTCAGGAACTGTGGTGCCCAGAACCCTGGCAAGATCGGTTGCCTCAGACGCCAGACCGGACAGATCAGAGCTGCCTAGTGTTGGAATGGCGGCAAAGGTCGCCGTCGTTGACCTGCTGTCATCGGTG
>NZ_BLJQ01000124.1 GCF_014132155.1 Gluconobacter sp. Gdi | reverse complement strand
GACGGTCATGCTGCGATCGAGCCAGCTGGTCGCGTCCAGCAGTTCGACCGTGGCCGACAGGTGATCCGGACGCCAGTTCCGGCCCAGCCCTGAAAACAGCGGCTGAAGCGTGTCTGACGACGGATCTTTCAGAAGGCCCCGGACAGGATCGGGCGTCTTCAGGCCCCGGTTGATTCTCACCGGAAGGCGGTCATTGATC
>NZ_BLJQ01000123.1 GCF_014132155.1 Gluconobacter sp. Gdi | reverse complement strand
GGGCTCGACCTGCATGGCCCCGATGGCGCCAGCCGATGAGATGACAACCTGACCGTTTTTGTACTGGCCGGTCGGACTTTCCACGGGTTGCATACGATGAGCCAGAGAGATCACATCTGACGGCGCACCAAGGGACGCCCCGACAGTGTCGATCGTACTGGATACACTGGCCGGCGTCCCCAAAGTGTTTGTCTTCTGG
>NZ_BLJQ01000122.1 GCF_014132155.1 Gluconobacter sp. Gdi | reverse complement strand
CGATTACCAGCGGGTCATGCAGGCCCTGCAGGACATCGGCAACACCAGCAGCGCCAGCCTGATCTCTTCGGAGATGAAAGCCGCGCTGAAAAGCCAGACTGACACTCTGGCCGATCTGCTCCAGCAGCTGGTGGCTCTCAGCAGCAAGAACCTCTCAGAGCTGAAGCTCACCAACCTGAAGTCCACCACCCAGAAGGCA
>NZ_BLJQ01000121.1 GCF_014132155.1 Gluconobacter sp. Gdi | reverse complement strand
CCATTGTCGTATCTCCATGCTGTTATCGGGCCGCGACCACCGTGGCCTCGATGGCGATCGACCAGCCGGAGGCGAGCGGCAGAGCACCCTTCAGGGCCGCAGCGCAGCGGAGGACGGCAGGGCCGGAACTTTCTTGTCTCGCGAGGAATGACGGCGCAGCCGTCAGGGGAAGAAAGTTCTGGAACGCCGTTGCGGCCAG
>NZ_BLJQ01000120.1 GCF_014132155.1 Gluconobacter sp. Gdi | reverse complement strand
GAGTAACGCGAGCCTGCAAAACCCCCAGATCAATGCAGGATCCAAAAACAGCACTGTTGTTGCCACCTTCGACATTGAAGGGAACCCCAATGCCGGAAACGGAACGTTCTGCCTGAACGCCTTTCCTGCGGAGATAAATCCATGAGTTTTTCCGGAGCGACCTCCGGCTATCAGGCAGGGGCGCAGTCGAATGACGTGC
>NZ_BLJQ01000119.1 GCF_014132155.1 Gluconobacter sp. Gdi | reverse complement strand
CCATTGTCGTATCTCCATGCTGTTATCGGGCCGCGACCACCGTGGCCTCGATGGCGATCGACCAGCCGGAGGCGAGCGGCAGAGCACCCTTCAGGGCCGAAGCGCAGCGGAGGACGGCAGGGCCGGAACTTTCTTGTCTCGCGAGGAATGACGGCGCAGCCGTCAGGGGAAGAAAGTTCTGGAACGCCGTTGCGGCCAG
>NZ_BLJQ01000118.1 GCF_014132155.1 Gluconobacter sp. Gdi | reverse complement strand
CGATCGTCTACGAATGGTCCAATCGTGTCACTTGGGCGACTGGCCCGCGATACCAGACGAACTGTCGTGACATTCGCTGGAAGCATGAACATGACACGGTCATTCGCCTGCCGGAGCGGCCGGATGATCTGACCGAAGTTGGTGACCAGATGCAGATCCGGATCAGTGGTCAGTTCAGGCTGGAGAACACCATTGCCAGCGCGC
>NZ_BLJQ01000117.1 GCF_014132155.1 Gluconobacter sp. Gdi | reverse complement strand
TCCGTCATCGGAAAAGAATGCGGGTGAACCGTTACCCGGAAGGGCCGAGACGCAGGGGCCAGACGCCCGACCAAGGGCGGCTGGACCCTGTGGCTCGGTGGAGCTTGGGGACGCAGGCGCCTAGCGGAATTGATGTGGTGAACGGCCTCTATGCCTTACTTTAGTGCTAGGGTGCCGTTGCCAGTCAGGGCATCCGGAGAAGAACAATGACAGACAT
>NZ_BLJQ01000116.1 GCF_014132155.1 Gluconobacter sp. Gdi | reverse complement strand
CTTTGTCAGTCAGGCGTTTGATCTGGACCGGGGCCTTTCTCTGTCCGCCACCGGCCTGGGGGCCAGTTCCTCCTACGGGTCTCTGACCTTTCTGAACCCGACCGGCATGATGGATGCGGTTCTGACGGGGCGGATCAATGACCGCCTTCCGGTGAGAATCAACCGGGGCCTGAAGACGCCCGATCCTGTCCGGGGCCTTCTGAAAGATCCGTCGTCAGA
>NZ_BLJQ01000115.1 GCF_014132155.1 Gluconobacter sp. Gdi | reverse complement strand
CTTTGTCAGTCAGGCGTTTGATCTGGACCGGGGCCTTTCTCTGTCCGCCACCGGCCTGGGGGCCAGTTCCTCCTACGGGTCTCTGACCTTTCTGAACCCTACCGGCATGATGGATGCGGCTCTGACGGGGCGGATCAATGACCGCCTTCCGGTGAGAATCAACCGGGGCCTGAAGACGCCCGATCCTGTCCGGGGCCTTCTGAAAGATCCGTCGTCAGA
>NZ_BLJQ01000114.1 GCF_014132155.1 Gluconobacter sp. Gdi | reverse complement strand
TCGGGCGTCTGGCCCCTGCGTCTCGGCCCTTCCGGGTAACGGTTCACCCGCATTCTTTTCCGATGACGGACGGTCCTGGTGTGGGTGATCGGTTCGTGAGACGGCTCCTCAACCTCCCCGGCCAGTCCTGCGGACCGTCCGGGGAGGCACGTTCCACGACGGCGGCCTCGCATCCAGCGTTCAGTCTGACAGTCGCCGTGCCAGTCCGTAAAGCCACTGC
>NZ_BLJQ01000113.1 GCF_014132155.1 Gluconobacter sp. Gdi | reverse complement strand
CAGTCCGTAAAGCCACTGCGCGACCCTCGGCGGCAGGTGTCAGGCCCGCGTCTGCTGCAGGGCCGCACGCGACCCCGCATCAGCCGCAAGCCTGCCCCCCTTGCTCAGGACGCTCCGGGCTTGACGGCCTGTCCCGTCGCCCGTCTTGGCCGGTGGCAGGATGGGCTCAGGAAAACGCCACCGTCGTTCCACTCTCGTCGCCGTCAGTGTGCTCGCCGCACGG
>NZ_BLJQ01000112.1 GCF_014132155.1 Gluconobacter sp. Gdi | reverse complement strand
GCGCCTGCTGGCGTCTATCAGCGGCTCCGTCTGACAGGCGAGACGTTCCGCTGCCAAAGAACCCGGCAGCGTCCAGAGGAACTGGAAAGCAGCTGGGAGGCAAATGCTGCGGTTAGTGTCCAGCAGTCTGTAAACGGGTCACTCTCCGGGGCTGTCTCTTTTGGGACCTATGATGAGCTTCTGGCCTGTGTCTGCGGCTCCAGTCTGGAAGATGTAACCGTCA
>NZ_BLJQ01000111.1 GCF_014132155.1 Gluconobacter sp. Gdi | reverse complement strand
GCTCTCCAGTTCCACATGATAGTAGGTGTAGCTGTTGATCGTACGATCAATCAGGATGGATGCCCCATTGACCAGCATACGGGCCGGAACCAGCTTGCCTTCAAAGACCATGCAGTGCTCCTGCGTCACCAGCAGGTCACGGGACGGAACACCCTCGGCAAGCGCGCCCTCGCGGATGCGGACGAGCCAGTTTTCTTCCGGCACAGGCTGGCTGGAGACGGTGATGGA
>NZ_BLJQ01000110.1 GCF_014132155.1 Gluconobacter sp. Gdi | reverse complement strand
GCTCTCCAGTTCCACATGATAGTAGGTGTAGCTGTTGATCGTACGATCAATCAGGATGGATGCCCCATTGACCAGCATACGGGCCGGAACCAGCTTGCCCTCGAAGACCATGCAGTGCTCCTGCGTCAGCAGCAGGTCACGGGACGGAACACCCTCGGCAAGCGCGCCCTCGCGGATGCGGACGAGCCAGTTTTCTTCCGGCACAGGCTGGCTGGAGACGGTGATGGA
>NZ_BLJQ01000109.1 GCF_014132155.1 Gluconobacter sp. Gdi | reverse complement strand
CACGGTGCCGGTTCTCAGTCTGACGCCCGATCTGGTGTCGGCGATTTCCGCCGTGGGCCTGTCCGCGCCCTTCGATGTCCCGGCCTGGCGCTGGCGGGTAGGCTGGCAGCATAATTTCACAGTCACGACTGGCACCGCTTTGCATCCCCAGTCTTCAGCCGACCGGCAGGCCCTGGTGGCCGTGGCCGATCGCAATGCGGTCTGGCTGGATATGCGGATCAAGGCGCAA
>NZ_BLJQ01000108.1 GCF_014132155.1 Gluconobacter sp. Gdi | reverse complement strand
CACGGTGCCGGTTCTCAGTCTGACGCCCGATCTGGTGTCGGCGATTTCCGCCGTGGGCCTGTCCGCGCCCTTCGATGTCCCGGCCTGGCGCTGGCGGGTGGGCTGGCAGCATAATTTCACGGTCACAACCGGCACCGCTTTGCATCCCCAGTCTTCAGCCGACCGGCAGGCCCTGGTGGCCGTGGCCGATCGCAATGCGGTCTGGCTGGATATGCGGATCAAGGCGCAA
>NZ_BLJQ01000107.1 GCF_014132155.1 Gluconobacter sp. Gdi | reverse complement strand
AGCGGCAGCGTTTTCGAACCACCGGCCTTCGACCCACCAAAGATCGCAGTTACGGTGTGATTGTCGAACTGGCTACGGTTTCCTGTATCCAGATAGCTCTCGGTCAGTGCGTTTTCAGCCCAGACCGCTTCATGGCTCTCCAGTTCCACATGATAGTAGGTGTAGCTGTTGATCGTACGATCAATCAGGATGGATGCCCCATTGACCAGCATACGGGCCGGAACCAGCTTGCC
>NZ_BLJQ01000106.1 GCF_014132155.1 Gluconobacter sp. Gdi | reverse complement strand
GGCGTCGGTAGGGTTCTGGATGAAGCGGATCTTGCCGTTGAGCCAGCGGGCGTTTTCAAGCTGTTGCATGAGATCGGAGACGAGCCATCCCTCCCGCCCGGCAAAGACGAGGGTAGGAACCTGGTCTTCGGGCAGGTCTTCGAGGAGTCTGCGCCAGACGCGGAAGAGCAGGGCATGGTTCTTGCGGGCCTCGAGGGTGGAGACGAACAGGACGTAGGACCCATTCACGAGAGGC
>NZ_BLJQ01000105.1 GCF_014132155.1 Gluconobacter sp. Gdi | reverse complement strand
GGCGTCGGTAGGGTTCTGGATGAAGCGGATCTTGCCGTTGAGCCAGCGGGCGTTTTCAAGCTGTTGCATGAGATCGGAGACGAGCCATCCCTCCCGCCCAGCAAAGACGAGGGTAGGAACCTGGTCTTCGGGCAGATCTTCGAGGAGTCTGCGCCAGACGCGGAAGAGCAGGGCATGGTTCTTGCGGGCCTCGAGGGTGGAGACGAACAGGACGTAGGACCCATTCACGAGAGGC
>NZ_BLJQ01000104.1 GCF_014132155.1 Gluconobacter sp. Gdi | reverse complement strand
AAGGAGAGGCGATCGTTGATCAGATATTCCGTCCGCTCATCAGACAAATTGTTGAGCGTCTGGATCACCAGAATTTTGAACATCAGCACCGGATCAAATAGCGGTCGTCCGCCTTTGCTTCCGTCAGAATACGCCAGAGCCTTCTCCAGGTCAGGGCGGAAGACTTCAAAATCCACAGTCCGGGAAAATGCTTCGAGCTGATCACCAAGCCCGCTCAGCCGGGCAAGCCGCTCTTCA
>NZ_BLJQ01000103.1 GCF_014132155.1 Gluconobacter sp. Gdi | reverse complement strand
AAGGAGAGGCGATCGTTGATCAGATATTCCGTCCGCTCATCAGACAAATTGTTGAGCGTCTGGATCACCAGAATTTTGAACATCAGCACCGGATCAAATGGCGGTCGTCCGCCTTTGCTTCCGTCAGAATACGCCAGTGCCTTCTCCAGGTCAGGGCGGAAGACTTCAAAATCCACAGTCCGGGAAAATGCTTCGAGCTGATCACCAAGCCCGCTCAGCCGGGCAAGCCGCTCTTCA
>NZ_BLJQ01000102.1 GCF_014132155.1 Gluconobacter sp. Gdi | reverse complement strand
AGAACGCTGACAGCGTTCGGAACCTCATAAAACGCAGCCTTGAGCGGGTTTCCACCCGCCATGACCATATCCAAAAACTTGTGGGCCTCATCAATCAGATTAGTAATCTGATAACTTTCCAGCTTGGCGGCAGCGGCGTTGTTCCTGTGGCCTTCTGCTTCAACATTCAGGGCATCACGCATCTGTCTGGCAACAGACAGGCGGGAACTGGTGTCATCCACCCTGCTCTGCTGGGAAGACAC
>NZ_BLJQ01000101.1 GCF_014132155.1 Gluconobacter sp. Gdi | reverse complement strand
GACAGGATCGATGACAAAGGCCGGCGCGGCTGGCTTGACCTCAGAGGCTGGCGTCGTCTCCAGACGGCGTTCGTCCCGGAAATTCACATCTGCGGTCAGGGTAGCAAACTGCCCCTGGCCAATGGTGAACTGGATCTGCGAAACAAAGCCGCCTGTTCGGGTCAGCACGCTACCCGCCAGATATTCCAGAAAGGTCAGGCTGCGGAACGTCGTGCCGTTGACGATCTGATTGCAGACCCCGAC
>NZ_BLJQ01000100.1 GCF_014132155.1 Gluconobacter sp. Gdi | reverse complement strand
CACGATTGCGGCCAAACGCTCCAGTGTGGATGATGTTCTCTCTACGCCTGACAGCTCTTTTTCAGGACAGTATCAGGCGGCGACGCAGGCCATCACCGGTACCGAAAAGGCTTTGCAGAATCTGCAGGACCTTCACAAGGCTGGAACAGCCACGGGGGCTGATTACGATGCGCAGCTTCAGGGCCTGACGCAAAGGCTGGCAACGCAACGTGCGGCACTTCTCAACCTGCGGGATCCGATGCAG
>NZ_BLJQ01000099.1 GCF_014132155.1 Gluconobacter sp. Gdi | reverse complement strand
CACGATTGCGGCCAAACGCTCCAGTGTGGATGATGTTCTCTCTACGCCTGACAGCTCTTTTTCAGGACAGTATCAGGCGGCGACGCAGGCCATCACCGGCACAGAAAAGGCTTTGCAGAATCTGCAGGACCTTCACAAGGCTGGGACAGCCACGGGGGCTGATTACGATGCGCAGCTTCAGGGCCTGACGCAAAGGCTGGCAACGCAACGTGCGGCACTTCTCAACCTGCGGGATCCGATGCAG
>NZ_BLJQ01000098.1 GCF_014132155.1 Gluconobacter sp. Gdi | reverse complement strand
CAGCGTGCGGGCAGTTTCATGGCGGCTGGCCAGATCCAGCTCTTTTTCCGGGACTTCACGCAATACCAGCAGTTCGAAAGCAGCTGGCAAGGGCTGATCCAGGTGCTGCTGAGAGATAGCAGTGGCAATGCCTATGGCCTGACCTGGAGTAACGCGAGCCTGCAAAACCCCCAGATCAATGCAGGATCCAAAAACAGCACTGTTGTTGCCACCTTCGACATTGAAGGGAACCCCAATGCCGGAAA
>NZ_BLJQ01000097.1 GCF_014132155.1 Gluconobacter sp. Gdi | reverse complement strand
GAGCTATCTGGATACAGGAAACCGTAGCCAGTTCGACAATCACACCGTAACTGCGATCTTTGGTGGGTCGAAGGCCGGTGGTTCGAAAACGCTGCCGCTCGAGACGTCCCGTGCCTTTGTCGAGCCGATTTATGCACGCATTGCAGAGCGCGCTGGCAATGGTGTTCTCCAGCCTGAACTGACCACTGATCCGGATCTGCATCTGGTCACCAACTTCGGTCAGATCATCCGGCCGCTCCGGCAGGC
>NZ_BLJQ01000096.1 GCF_014132155.1 Gluconobacter sp. Gdi | reverse complement strand
GCCTGCCGGAGCGGCCGGATGATCTGACCGAAGTTGGTGACCAGATGCAGATCCGGATCAGTGGTCAGTTCAGGCTGGAGAACACCATTGCCAGCGCGCGCTGCAATGCGTGCATAAATCGGCTCGACAAAGGCACGGGACGTCTCAAGCGGCAGCGTTTTCGAACCACCGGCCTTCGACCCACCAAAGATCGCAGTTACGGTGTGATTGTCGAACTGGCTACGGTTTCCTGTATCCAGATAGCTC
>NZ_BLJQ01000095.1 GCF_014132155.1 Gluconobacter sp. Gdi | reverse complement strand
GACAAAGGGCGGATACGGAACATGATCCTCCCGCACATACCCCAGATCCGAGTACCGCAGCGTGCTGACGGTTTCGAGCGCCTGTGTCAGACGGGACTGTGTCCCGTGTGGCAGAGTGCCGTGACCATCCGCGATATCGGACGCCACGCCGCTGATCGGATCGATGATGTCGAGTTCGACCGTGCGGAATGGCGTCGTCATTCAGGCTGCCTTCTGGGTGGTGGACTTCAGGTTGGTGAGCTTCAGC
>NZ_BLJQ01000094.1 GCF_014132155.1 Gluconobacter sp. Gdi | reverse complement strand
GCTGAAGCTCACCAACCTGAAGTCCACCACCCAGAAGGCAGCCTGAATGACGACGCCATTCCGCACGGTCGAACTCGACATCATCGATCCGATCAGCGGTGTGGCGTCCGATATCGCGGATGGTCACGGCACCCTGCCACACGGGACCCAGTCCCGTCTGACACAGGCGCTCGAAACCGTCAGCACGCTGCGGTACTCGGATCTGGGGTATGTGCGGGAGGATCATGTTCCGTATCCGCCCTTTGTC
>NZ_BLJQ01000093.1 GCF_014132155.1 Gluconobacter sp. Gdi | reverse complement strand
CCGACCTGACTGAGCCCTTCAGCCGGTCCTGGATCGATCATCCTCATTCCTCAGATCTCCGAAGGAGGCAGCGCTCCTGCTGTCAGACCGTCGGATCCAACGCCGCCCATCGAGGCGGCTTTTTTTATGGAAGAAACACCAATGGCTTTTAATTCTGTGACGGCCCTTCAGGGTCTCGTAAACCAGTCCCTTGGCAAGGCTGACACGGCAGCTGCCCAGCAGGTTGTCAGTGTCGGCGGTCTCGTCCT
>NZ_BLJQ01000092.1 GCF_014132155.1 Gluconobacter sp. Gdi | reverse complement strand
TCTGATTGATGAGGCCCACAAGTTTTTGGATATGGTCATGGCGGGTGGAAACCCGCTCAAGGCTGCGTTTTATGAGGTTCCGAACGCTGTCAGCGTTCTGGGTGGTTTCGGCAAAGCCGTGGAAACTGTTGGTGGCCTGATGATGGGGCCGGTGGGAATTGTAGCTGGCGTGGTCGCAACCGGCGTTGCCATGTACAAGCTCGGATCTTATGCGGAAGCCGAAAGCGAGCAGCTGGCGACGCTGTCGCAGCAT
>NZ_BLJQ01000091.1 GCF_014132155.1 Gluconobacter sp. Gdi | reverse complement strand
ATGCTGCGACAGCGTCGCCAGCTGCTCGCTTTCGGCTTCCGCATAAGATCCGAGCTTGTACATGGCAACGCCGGTTGCGACCACGCCAGCTACAATTCCTACCGGCCCCATCATCAGGCCACCAACAGTTTCCACGGCTTTGCCGAAACCACCTAGAACGCTGACAGCGTTCGGAACCTCATAAAACGCAGCCTTGAGCGGGTTTCCACCCGCCATGACCATATCCAAAAACTTGTGGGCCTCATCAATCAGA
>NZ_BLJQ01000090.1 GCF_014132155.1 Gluconobacter sp. Gdi | reverse complement strand
CAGAATGCGGCGGCGGTTCTGGACTTTCAGCGCAATGCCGCTGCCGCTGGTGATGAAGTGTCAAAGCTGACGGTTCAGCTGGCAGCCGAGCAGGACAAGCTGGCGCACATGAAGTCCCAGGCGAATGTGCTCGTGTCCAATGGCAGTCTGTCCCAGGTGGACGCAGACGCTGGTGTGTCTTCCCAGCAGAGCAGGGTGGATGACACCAGTTCCCGCCTGTCTGTTGCCAGACAGATGCGTGATGCCCTGAATGTTGAAGCAGAAGGCCACAGG
>NZ_BLJQ01000089.1 GCF_014132155.1 Gluconobacter sp. Gdi | reverse complement strand
CAGAATGCGGCGGCGGTTCTGGACTTTCAGCGCAATGCCGCTGCCGCTGGTGATGAAGTGTCAAAGCTGACGGTTCAGCTGGCAGCCGAGCAGGACAAGTTGGCGCACATGAAGTCCCAGGCGAATGTCCTGGTGTCCAATGGCAGTCTGTCCCAGGTGGACGCAGACGCCGGCGTGTCTTCCCAGCAGAGCAGGGTGGATGACACCAGTTCCCGCCTGTCTGTTGCCAGACAGATGCGTGATGCCCTGAATGTTGAAGCAGAAGGCCACAGG
>NZ_BLJQ01000088.1 GCF_014132155.1 Gluconobacter sp. Gdi | reverse complement strand
GACAGAGAGACGATGTCGCCGAGGTCACAGTGCAGGCCCAGGGTTTCGGGAACCGTGACCGCCCAGATCTGCCGGGACGTGGCCCAGAGACGGCCCTGCAGGGTCGCGATGGTCTGGGCATCGTCCTGACGGCTCAGGGCCGTGATGACGGCGTCCGGATCGGAGGGCTGGCGCCATTGCGCCTTGATCCGCATATCCAGCCAGACCGCATTGCGATCGGCCACGGCCACCAGGGCCTGCCGGTCGGCTGAAGACTGGGGATGCAAAGCGGTGCC
>NZ_BLJQ01000087.1 GCF_014132155.1 Gluconobacter sp. Gdi | reverse complement strand
GGAATTGTAGCTGGCGTGGTCGCAACCGGCGTTGCCATGTACAAGCTCGGATCTTATGCGGAAGCCGAAAGCGAGCAGCTGGCGACGCTGTCGCAGCATCTTCGGGCAACCCGTGCAGATTATGCCGACATGGCGCAGGCAGCCAATGATGCAGCAGATCATCTTTCTGCCACGTCTGGTCTGTCCACCGATGACAGCAGGTCAACGACGGCGACCTTTGCCGCCATTCCAACACTAGGCAGCTCTGATCTGTCCGGTCTGGCGTCTGAGGCAACCGATCTTGC
>NZ_BLJQ01000086.1 GCF_014132155.1 Gluconobacter sp. Gdi | reverse complement strand
GAGCACAACCTTGCCAAGGTTGGGGTCGTGGGTTCGAATCCCATCACCCGCTCCAGTTTGAAAAAGACGCCTTAGGGCGTCTTTTTTCGTTTCTGGCTTAGTAAATGTTTCCTGATCAGGAAAATGCTTTTCCGCTCGTCTTTCCTCTTGCGGATATTGCAAGTTTCCGCCATAAGCCGCCTCACGGAATGCGGGTGTAGCTCAGGGGTAGAGCACAACCTTGCCAAGGTTGGGGTCGTGGGTTCGAATCCCATCACCCGCTCCAGTTTGAAAAAGACGCCTTAGGGCG
>NZ_BLJQ01000085.1 GCF_014132155.1 Gluconobacter sp. Gdi | reverse complement strand
TGGCTGATCTAGCCGAAGACCGGCTGCGCCTCGATCGGCTGGCCGCAACGGCGTTCCAGAACTTTCTTCCCCTGACGGCTGCGCCGTCATTCCTCGCGAGACAAGAAAGTTCCGGCCCTGCCGTCCTCCGCTGCGCTGCGGCCCTGAAGGGTGCTCTGCCGCTCGCCTCCGGCTGGTCGATCGCCATCGAGGCCACGGTGGTCGCGGCCCGATAACAGCATGGAGATACGACAATGGCTAACATCGGTTCCTTCAAGAAGGTGGGCGAAGGCTTCGAAGGCGAAATCGTCACC
>NZ_BLJQ01000084.1 GCF_014132155.1 Gluconobacter sp. Gdi | reverse complement strand
GACCTGAATGGAAAGAATACCCGGTTCCCTGCTGCTATTTCCGCTTTGCAGCGGCAACGTCGCATCGCCATCTGTCCAGCGGTATGTGGAAGATTCCAGTCCATGCCAGCCTGACAGGTTGGACAGGGACAGATGAGCGGTCAGACTGACTGTCTGACGAGACGCAAACAGGGAAACATCCCCGACAAGAACACCGAGATCACGGCGATCGTCTACGAATGGTCCAATCGTGTCACTTGGGCGACTGGCCCGCGATACCAGACGAACTGTCGTGACATTCGCTGGAAGCATGAACATGACACGG
>NZ_BLJQ01000083.1 GCF_014132155.1 Gluconobacter sp. Gdi | reverse complement strand
GACCTGAATGGAAAGAATACCCGGTTCCCTGCTGCTATTTCCGCTTTGCAGCGGCAACGTCGCATCGCCATCTGTCCAGCGGTATGTGGAAGATTCCAGCCCATGCCAGCCTGACAGGTTGGACAGGGACAGATGAGCGGTCAGACTGACTGTCTGACGAGACGCAAACAGGGAAACATCCCCGACAAGAACGCCGAGATCACGACGATCGTCTACGAATGGTCCAATCGTGTCACTTGGGCGACTGGCCCGCGATACCAGACGAACTGTCGTGACATTCGCTGGAAGCATGAACATGACACGG
>NZ_BLJQ01000082.1 GCF_014132155.1 Gluconobacter sp. Gdi | reverse complement strand
CATCGTATGCAACCCGTGGAAAGTCCGACCGGCCAGTACAAAAACGGTCAGGTTGTCATCTCATCGGCTGGCGCCATCGGGGCCATGCAGGTCGAGCCCTCAAATGCGAATGGCAATGACCTGTATGATGCGACCGGCAATGTCACGGCCAGCGAACAGTACCTGATCAAGCTGTATCAGAAGTATAACGGTAACCAGATCCTTGTGGCCATGGCCTATAACTGGGGGCCGGGGAATGTCGATAAATATTTGAACCGACAGATTAACTCTGTCCCGGATGGTGTCCTGGATTATGCCCAGAAAGTTAC
>NZ_BLJQ01000081.1 GCF_014132155.1 Gluconobacter sp. Gdi | reverse complement strand
CTGACCGCAGATGTGAATTTCCGGGACGAACGCCGTCTGGAGACGACGCCAGCCTCTGAGGTCAAGCCAGCCGCGCCGGCCTTTGTCATCGATCCTGTCTCCGGCTGGGGCAATCTGTGGATTGATGGCGTTCTGCTGGATGCGCGGGTGCGCCAGTTCCAGCTGACGCTTTCTCGTGACGGATCAGGCCAGGATTATGCCATGGGTCAACTGGCCGCAGCTGGGCAGCGTGCGGGCAGTTTCATGGCGGCTGGCCAGATCCAGCTCTTTTTCCGGGACTTCACGCAATACCAGCAGTTCGAAAGCAGCTGGCAAGGGCTGATC
>NZ_BLJQ01000080.1 GCF_014132155.1 Gluconobacter sp. Gdi | reverse complement strand
CTGACCGCAGATGTGAATTTCCGGGACGAACGCCGTCTGGAGACGACGCCAGCCTCTGAGGTCAAGCCAGCCGCGCCGGCCTTTGTCATCGATCCTGTCGCCGGCTGGGGCAATCTGTGGATTGATGGCGTTCTGCTGGACGCGCGGGTGCGCCAGTTCCAGCTGACGCTTTCTCGTGACGGATCAGGCCAGGATTATGCCATGGGTCAACTGGCCGCAGCTGGTCAGCGTGCGGGCAGTTTCATGGCGGCTGGCCAGATCCAGCTCTTTTTCCGGGACTTCACGCAATACCAGCAGTTCGAAAGCAGCTGGCAAGGGCTGATC
>NZ_BLJQ01000079.1 GCF_014132155.1 Gluconobacter sp. Gdi | reverse complement strand
GCCGCCATGACGGGCGGATTTTTTGCCATAGGACTGGCCTGACATGACAGACACCTCACAGGACACGCCTCCGGATGGCGGTCCCGAGATCCTGTATTCCGGATCGGCGGGCGGCTTTTACACACAGGGCATCAGCCAGAATATTCCGGCAGATGCTGTGACCGTCGCGGCCGGTACCTTCCGAGCGCTTCTGAAAGCCCAGGCCAAGGGGGCGACCCTCTCGGCGGGGGCTGATGGGCTTCCGGTTGCGCGGACCCCTGACGGATCCACCATCGATCTGGCGACCGTCGAGACCGTCGCATCCTATCTGACGGTTCCGGTGCAGACGC
>NZ_BLJQ01000078.1 GCF_014132155.1 Gluconobacter sp. Gdi | reverse complement strand
GCGTCTGCACCGGAACCGTCAGATAGGATGCGACGGTCTCGACGGTCGCCAGATCGATGGTGGATCCGTCAGGGGTCCGCGCAACCGGAAGCCCATCAGTTCCCGCCGAGAGGGTCGCCCCCTTGGCCTGGGCTTTCAGAAGCGCCTGGAAGGTGCCAGCCGCGACGGTCACAGCATCCGCCGGAATGTTCTGGCTGATGCCCTGTGTGTAAAAGCCGCCCGCCGATCCCGAATACAGGATCTCGGGACCGCCATCCGGAGGCGTGTCCTGTGAGGTGTCTGTCATGTCAGGCCAGTCCTATGGCAAAAAATCCGCCCGTCATGGCGGC
>NZ_BLJQ01000077.1 GCF_014132155.1 Gluconobacter sp. Gdi | reverse complement strand
TGGAGATACGACAATGGCTAACATCGGTTCCTTCAAGAAGGTGGGCGAAGGCTTCGAAGGCGAAATCGTCACCCTGGCCCTGCAGGCCCGCAACGTCCGCCTGGTGGCCGAAACCAACCGGGCCAACGACAACGCCCCCAACTACCGCGTCTACCTCGGACGGGTTGAACTCGGCGCCGCATGGACCCGCCGTTCCAACGAAGGCCGCACCTATCTGAGCCTGAAGCTGGACGATCCTTCCTTCGCCGCCCCGATCTTCGCCAACCTGTTCACCGACGAGGAAGGGGAAGGCTACACCCTCATCTGGACCCGGCCCCGCAGCCGGAACGGGGAGTAA
>NZ_BLJQ01000076.1 GCF_014132155.1 Gluconobacter sp. Gdi | reverse complement strand
AGGCCTGCGCGGCTGCCGTAAAACAGCTGCATCGAGATCGCCAAAAGTGCGGCATCACTGAACTGGCTGGACAGGATCTGGCCGCCACTCACAAAGATGCCCGGCTCATCAGGCTTTTCGATCAGAAGATCGTAAACAGACCCGAGTTCAGAAGCCTGCGGGCTCACCGGATCCGGCATGCCACCGAGCGAACGATACGGCGAAACGGCCGCACGCAGGCCCGCCCCGGTCGTACCAGCGACGGTCTTGATGGCCTCGGACGTACTCAGAGCCACAATCTGGGATCCGGACAGCGCAAAGCGCCCGCTGCCCACAGCGGTCTCAACAAGAGGATAGAATTTCATGAAAGTCCCTTTCAGGG
>NZ_BLJQ01000075.1 GCF_014132155.1 Gluconobacter sp. Gdi | reverse complement strand
CATCGAGGCCACGGTGGTCGCGGCCCGATAACAGCATGGAGATACGACAATGGCTAACATCGGTTCCTTCAAGAAGGTGGGCGAAGGCTTCGAAGGCGAGATCGTCACCCTGGCCCTGCAGGCCCGCAACGTCCGCCTGGTGGCGGAAACCAACCGGGCCAACGACAACGCCCCCAACTACCGCGTCTACCTTGGACGGGTTGAACTCGGCGCCGCATGGACCCGCCGCTCCAACGAAGGCCGCACCTATCTGAGCCTGAAGCTGGACGATCCCTCCTTCGCCGCCCCGATCTTCGCCAACCTGTTCACCGACGAGGAAGGGGAAGGCTACACCCTCATCTGGACCCGGCCCCGCAGCCGGAACGGGGAGTAA
>NZ_BLJQ01000074.1 GCF_014132155.1 Gluconobacter sp. Gdi | reverse complement strand
GGATGCCTTGAAATTCTCCATCCGACTCTCGGCACGCGCCAGATCCAGCATTTTGCCGGAAATTTCGTCCACGGAGGCTGCGAGCCTTAAAAGACCCTTCGTCGAACTGTCAGTTCCGGCCCGAAGACCAGACATCGCCGACGTTCCTGCCTGAGAGACCGAGGATAGTCCATCCCGCATACCCGTGAGCATGACTCTGCTTTCGCCCAGTTGGCCGTTCCAGGCAGCCTGTGCATCCGCAGAGGTTTTCTGCTGACGGGACAGGTCCGCAACAGCCGTGCGGGTCTGGGAGATTTCCTTCTGCACTGCAGCCAGGCGCTGTGTCGTTTCGGACGTGTCAGCACCGGAAGATGCAGAACGATCCAGCTCTTCCTGCAGGGCT
>NZ_BLJQ01000073.1 GCF_014132155.1 Gluconobacter sp. Gdi | reverse complement strand
AGCCCTGCAGGAAGAGCTGGATCGTTCTGCATCTTCCGGTGCTGACACGTCCGAAACGACACAGCGCCTGGCTGCAGTGCAGAAGGAAATCTCCCAGACTCGTACGGCTGTTGCGGATCTGTCCCGTCAGCAGAAAACATCTGCGGATGCACAGGCTGCCTGGAACGGCCAGCTAGGCGAAAGCAGCGTCATGCTCACGGGTATGCGCGATGGGCTGTCCTCGGTCTCCCAGGCGGGAACGTCGGCGATGTCTGGTCTTCGGGCCGGGACTGACAGTTCGACAAAGGGTCTTTTAAGGCTCGCAGCCTCCGTGGACGAAATTTCCGGCAAAATGCTGGATCTGGCGCGTGCCGAGAGTCGGATGGAGAATTTCAAGGCATCC
>NZ_BLJQ01000072.1 GCF_014132155.1 Gluconobacter sp. Gdi | reverse complement strand
GCTCTGGCGCTGTCTGTCCAGGGAACGGGTGTGAAGTGGGAGCGGACCTGTTCGGTCCATTCGCCGAGGGCGGTCTGGTTTGTGATGGTGTCATAGATGAGACGGTAGGCGTCGTTGGTGTCTCGGGGATTGAAATAGCGGGCGAGGCTGCCGCCGGCCTCGGGGATGGACGTCGTGCCGGATGCCACGCAGGGTCGCCCCATGCTCAGACTTTCTGTCACGGGCAGGCCCCAGCCTTCGAAGAAAGAGGGAAAGACGGTAAAGCTGCAGTCGGCGTAGAGGCGGCGGAGTTCGGCGTCGGTAGGGTTCTGGATGAAGCGGATCTTGCCGTTGAGCCAGCGGGCGTTTTCAAGCTGTTGCATGAGATCGGAGACGAGCCATCCCTCCCGCCC
>NZ_BLJQ01000071.1 GCF_014132155.1 Gluconobacter sp. Gdi | reverse complement strand
CCTGAACGGGACCTATTCCGATCTGGGCATCTCGGTGAATGACGGCAGTTATGGCGAGGTCGGGCACTACCACAAGGGCAAGAAGAAAAGCACCAAGACGCTGGCCGAGCTGCTGGGCAACATCGATCTCAGCAGCGATGACGACACGTTCAACAAGGCGCTCCAGGGCGGCATGCCGTCCTCTTTCGACAGCGTTGAGACCTACGAAAGCACGCTGTCGTCTCTCAAGCAGACAGCGGATGCGCTCGATGATCTTGGCGTGCATGTCACGAAATTCGACAGTGCGACCAAGGTCACGGTCGGCCATATCGACGGTTACACCGGGGATCTGGCCACCATGCTGTCGGGGCTCGATGGAAAGAGCATGTCCACGGATGCCCTGACCAGTGAAATCAGCACGCTCAAAAGCCTGCTGGACATCACGGACAGCGGGTCGGAAAGCCTCATGTCGCAGGTCGATGACCTC
>NZ_BLJQ01000070.1 GCF_014132155.1 Gluconobacter sp. Gdi | reverse complement strand
GAGGTCATCGACCTGCGACATGAGGCTTTCCGACCCGCTGTCCGTGATGTCCAGCAGGCTTTTGAGCGTGCTGATTTCACTGGTCAGGGCATCCGTGGAAATGCTCTTGCCATCAAGCCCCGACAGCATGGTGGCCAGATCCCCGGTGTAACCGTCGATATGGCCGACCGTGACCTTGGTCGCACTGTCGAATTTCGTGACATGCACGCCCAGATCGTCGAGCGCATCCGCTGTCTGCTTGAGAGACGACAGCGTGCTTTCGTACGTCTCAACGCTGTCGAAAGAGGACGGCATGCCGCCCTGGAGCGCCTTGTTGAACGTGTCGTCATCGCTGCTGAGATCAATGTTGCCCAGCAGCTCGGCCAGTGTCTTGGTGCTTTTCTTCTTGCCCTTGTGGTAGTGCCCGACCTCGCCATAACTGCCGTCATTCACCGAGATGCCCAGATCGGAATAGGTCCCGTTCAGG
>NZ_BLJQ01000069.1 GCF_014132155.1 Gluconobacter sp. Gdi | reverse complement strand
GCTTCGCCAGGCGGTCCTCGGGATTGTCATGGCTGAACATCTTCGCGCTGGCGACAGCACCATGACGCTGCAGATCCTCACGATCACGGAGGAACTGGCGGCGGTCCTGGGTTCCTTCATTCTCGATCAGGATCAACTGGCATGACACGTTTTTCGCTTCTGCTCGCCTCGGCGGC
Organism: Gluconobacter sp. Gdi; assembly: GCF_014132155.1. Lineage (GTDB taxonomy): Bacteria > Pseudomonadota > Alphaproteobacteria > Acetobacterales > Acetobacteraceae > Gluconobacter. Next base: position 298 of record NZ_BLJQ01000069.1, on the reverse strand, counting down.
CGTGCTGGTCTGCGGGACGGCCTGGGGGCAGTCGGTCATCGTGCCGTTCCGGGCCGGTCATACGCTTCCAGCCGAGGCGCTGATTACGCTCCAGAAGGGCAAGGCCGACACGAACCTGTCGCAGACGACCATCCAGCTTGCCCCGACTGGCAGCGCTGTCAGTCTGGCGCAACGCCTGGGCGAACAGCCGAGCGTTCGAGATTTCGGCGCGCAGGCAGACGGGAAGACGCCGGCCGATACAGCCATCGTCACAGCGTTTGCAACTGCACCCACGCCGCTGGTGAATTTCCCCTATGCG
>NZ_BLJQ01000068.1 GCF_014132155.1 Gluconobacter sp. Gdi | reverse complement strand
CGCATAGGGGAAATTCACCAGCGGCGTGGGTGCAGTTGCAAACGCTGTGACGATGGCTGTATCGGCCGGCGTCTTCCCGTCTGCCTGCGCGCCGAAATCCCGAACGCTCGGCTGTTCGCCCAGGCGTTGCGCCAGGCTGACAGCGCTGCCGGTCGGGGCAAGCTGGATGGTCGTCTGCGACAGGTTCGTGTCAGCCTTGCCCTTCTGGAGCGTAATCAGCGCCTCGGCTGGAAGCGTATGACCAGCCCGGAACGGCACGATGACCGACTGCCCCCGGGCCGTCCCGCAGACCAGCACGGCCGCCGAGGCAAGCAGAAGCGAAAAACGTGTCATGCCAGTTGATCCTGATCGAGAATGAAGGAACCCAGGACCGCTGCCAGTTCCTCCGTGATCGTGAGGATCTGCAGCGTCATGGTGCTGTCGCCAGCGCGAAGATGTTCAGCCATGACAATCCCGAGGACCGCCTGGCGAAGC
>NZ_BLJQ01000067.1 GCF_014132155.1 Gluconobacter sp. Gdi | reverse complement strand
ATAACTGCCGTCATTCACCGAGATGCCCAGATCGGAATAGGTCCCGTTCAGGTCATCCAGCTGGTCCTGGAGTTTGGCTGTCACGTCATCGCTGGCGTGCTTGGTGCGTGTGCTGCCGATAGACAGTTGCCCGTCCGAGCCCACCACGCTGTCATAGACGTAGTGGGTCTTGGAAAAGAGGCCACCGAGCAGACCGCCCAGACCGCCACCGATCACCCCGCCAAGCATGGTGCCGATCACCGGAATGAAAGACCCGGCCACGGCACCCGCCGCAGCCCCGAGGCCGCTGCCAAGCGTGCCATAGGTGCCGCCACCAATAGAGGACAGCGCCGAGCCCAGACCCATGCCGCCGCCAATCCCGCCCAGAAGACTGCCAACCGATGCGGTACCAAACAGATTGGTTTTCAGACCAGACGACAGCCAGGACGAGGATCCGGACGACAGGAGACTGGAGCCCCCGGATGAGAACGCCGACGCAGACGTG
>NZ_BLJQ01000066.1 GCF_014132155.1 Gluconobacter sp. Gdi | reverse complement strand
ATAACTGCCGTCATTCACCGAGATGCCCAGATCGGAATAGGTCCCGTTCAGGTCATCCAGCTGGTCCTGGAGTTTGGCTGTCACGTCATCGCTGGCGTGTTTGGTGCGTGTGCTGCCGATGGACAGTTGCCCGTCCGAGCCCACCACGCTGTCATAGACGTAGTGGGTCTTGGAAAAGAGGCCACCGAGCAGACCGCCCAGACCGCCACCCATTACCCCGCCGAGCATGGTGCCGATCACCGGAATAAAAGAGCCGGCCACGGCACCCGCCGCAGCCCCGAGGCCGCTGCCGAGCGTGCCATAGGTGCCACCACCAATCGAGGACAGAGCCGAGCCCAGACCCATGCCGCCGCCAATCCCGCCCAGAAGACTGCCGACCGATGCTGTACCAAACAGATTGGTTTTCAGACCAGACGACAGCCAGGACGAGGATCCGGACGACAGGAGACTGGAGCCCCCGGATGAGAACGCCGACGCAGACGTG
>NZ_BLJQ01000065.1 GCF_014132155.1 Gluconobacter sp. Gdi | reverse complement strand
CTCCCAGCTGCTTTCCAGTTCCTCTGGACGCTGCCGGGTTCTTTGGCAGCGGAACGTCTCGCCTGTCAGACGGAGCCGCTGATAGACGCCAGCAGGCGCCGTTCCATATTCGGCTTCCGCAGCAATGGCGACGATAACGTCATTAGCCTGGGCACCGGCCGAATAACCGGCAGTCGCACCAGTAAAACTCATGTCACCCTCCTTATGCTGCGCCGGCTGACGTCACGGTTCCGCCAGACGTCGTCGAGCCGCTGGAGACTACCGTCCCGCCCGAGCTGACAGGAGATGACCCGCCGCTGACCACCGATGCAGAGCCAGAGGATCCTGCCCCGCTTGTGACGTTCTCAGTCGGAGCTGAAGGCGTAACGGCCTGTTCTGCCACATGAGCGACGAGGCCTGCGCGGCTGCCGTAAAACAGCTGCATCGAGATCGCCAAAAGTGCGGCATCACTGAACTGGCTGGACAGGATCTGGCCGCCACTCACAAAGATG
>NZ_BLJQ01000064.1 GCF_014132155.1 Gluconobacter sp. Gdi | reverse complement strand
CATCTTTGTGAGTGGCGGCCAGATCCTGTCCAGCCAGTTCAGTGATGCCGCACTTTTGGCGATCTCGATGCAGCTGTTTTACGGCAGCCGCGCAGGCCTGGTCGCTCATGTGGCGGACCAGGCCGTTGCGCCTTCAGCTCCGACTGAGAACGTCACAAGCGGGGCAGGATCCTCTGGATCTGCATCGGTGGTCAGCGGCGGGTCATCTCCTGTCAGCTCGGGCGGGACGGTAGTCTCCAGCGGATCGACGACGTCTGGCGGAACCGTGACGTCAGCCGGCGCAGCATAAGGAGGGCGACATGAGTTTCACTGGTGCGACTGCCGGTTATTCGGCCGGGGCCCAGGCCAATGACGTTATCGTCGCCATTGCTGCGGAAGCCGAATATGGAATAGCGCCTGCTGGCGTCTATCAGCGGCTCCGTCTGACAGGCGAGACGTTCCGCTGCCAAAGAACCCGGCAGCGTCCAGAGGAACTGGAAAGCAGCTGGGAG
>NZ_BLJQ01000063.1 GCF_014132155.1 Gluconobacter sp. Gdi | reverse complement strand
GCCAGAGAGATCACATCTGACGGCGCACCAAGGGACGCCCCGACAGTGTCGATCGTACTGGATACACTGGCCGGCGTCCCCAAAGTGTTTGTCTTCTGGGTAATGCCCCCCATGTCATCACCGTTCAGCGGCGCCGTGCGGATCTTGTTCAGAAGATCTACAACACCCGTCAGCAGGCGAATTGTCTTGGCGGCGCCTTCATCAATCCCGTCTCCCAACCAGCGAGACAACGACTTCGCCCCATCGACAGGACCGTTGAAGGCCTGATCCAGACCATGCAATGCAGTCTGGAGCGGTGTCAGGCCATCATGAGCTGCGCCCGCGGTCGCACGCTCCACCTGCACCATGAGCAGTTGCCAGGCTTCAAGGCGATTGCCTGAAGACTGGAGATCCGAAACCTGCTGAACCAGACCCTGATGAACGCCCAGAAGTCCCTGCTGGGCAAACGTCTTGGCGGCCTGGGCTGGATCCGCATAGGCATCGGCCATCTTCTTTGCGGCCTCAGGAACTGTGGTGCCCAGAACCCT
>NZ_BLJQ01000062.1 GCF_014132155.1 Gluconobacter sp. Gdi | reverse complement strand
GTCATCGTTCAGGACCAGAAGGTACTCGGCCGGGATCTCGTTATAGACCTGCACCGTGGCAGAGAAATCCAGTGGCCCTGTCGTCTCGGCCGTATTGCCGATGATCTTTGTCCGCGACAGCGTATTCGGTGCCCCGACCGTCAGGCTGGCCACCCCCCATTCGGACTGGGTGCCGTCATCTGCGAAGTAGAACACCTGACCGCCATTCGGAAAGGCCGATGCAAAGCTGCGCCGGTTGTCTGGAGCGCCGTTCAGGATAAAGGGGCCGGTGCCGGGATTGGTGGCGTTCTCCAGGACATAATTGCTCAGTCTCGACGCCATTACAGCCTCTCGGTCAGGGTAAAGGTCACGGCATGACGGTCAGCCGGACCAAAAGGATTGGAGATCTCACTCAGAGCGACACGGCCAAACAGCGCGGTCTCTGCCAGAGGTACGCGGTCGGGATCCGGGAGGAACAGGATGTTGCCGCCCTGGCCGCTGACAGACGCCATCGCCCGCACGGCTGGCAGATCGACATCGCCCAGGGACTGATGGACGATACTCAGCTTGCGCCGGCTCCAGCGG
>NZ_BLJQ01000061.1 GCF_014132155.1 Gluconobacter sp. Gdi | reverse complement strand
CCGCTGGAGCCGGCGCAAGCTGAGTATCGTCCATCAGTCCCTGGGCGATGTCGATCTGCCAGCCGTGCGGGCGATGGCGTCTGTCAGCGGCCAGGGCGGGAATATCCTGTTCCTCCCGGATCCTGACCGCGTGCCTCTGGCTGAGACCGCGCTGTTTGGCCGGGTTGCTCTGAGTGAGATCTCCAATCCTTTTGGTCCGGCTGACCGTCATGCCGTGACCTTTACCCTGACCGAGAGGCTGTGATGGCGTCGAGACTGAGCAATTATGTCCTGGAGAACGCCACCAATCCTGGCACTGGCCCCTTTATTCTGAACGGCGCTCCGGACAACCGGCGCAGTTTTGCATCCGCCTTTCCGAATGGTGGTCAGGTGTTCTACTTCGCAGATGACGGCACCCAGTCCGAATGGGGGGTGGCCAGCCTCACGGTCGGGGCACCGAATACGCTGTCGCGGACAAAGATCATTGGCAATACGGCCGAGACGACAGGGCCACTGGATTTCTCTGCCACGGTGCAGGTCTATAACGAGATCCCGGCCGAGTACCTTCTGGTCCTGAACGATGAC
>NZ_BLJQ01000060.1 GCF_014132155.1 Gluconobacter sp. Gdi | reverse complement strand
ATCGGTGACATAACCCTGACCCGATCCGTTCCAGGTCTGGCTGGTGGACAGAAGGGTCGAGGCATAGCCCTGAAGGTTCTGCAGGGCCGTAAAATCACCAGACTTTGCCGCAGCAAGGTCCGTGGTGAAGTTGTCATTGGCCGCGGCATACTGATCCTGCGCTGACAGGGGGGACGCGTCCGAGAACGCCAGACCCTGCGTGTAGCTGGTCAGGCTGGAGATGACCGACGAGACCGAAGAGGCCGCCTGATCCGTGTATTGCTGCTGGATCTTGAGGCGCTCGGCCTGCTGGGTCTTTTCCAGATCCGTCATCTGCTGCTGATAGGTTTCGTTCTGGGCATAACTGTCACCCAGATAAGCCTGCCAGCTGTCCTTCAGCTGCTGGACCTCCTGCGCGGCCGACACCTGCTGGTTCAGCAGAGCCGCGCCCTGATCATCCCCGGTGGCCGTGAGGTAACGTGCCTGCACGACCTGATCCGCCTGTGCCAGTTTCGTGGTCTGGGCATCGATCATCTGCTGGGCAATGATATTGCCCTTGTCGATCAGGATCTGCGCATCCATCCCG
>NZ_BLJQ01000059.1 GCF_014132155.1 Gluconobacter sp. Gdi | reverse complement strand
ATCGGTGACATAACCCTGACCCGATCCGTTCCAGGTCTGGCTGGTGGACAGAAGGGTCGAGGCATAGCCCTGAAGGTTCTGCAGGGCCGTAAAATCACCCGACTTTGCCGCAGCAAGGTCCGTGGTGAAGTTGTCATTGGCCGCGGCATACTGATCCTGCGCCGACAGGGGGGACGCGTCCGAGAACGCCAGACCCTGCGTATAGCTGGTCAGGCTGGAGATGACCGACGAGACCGAAGAGGCCGCCTGATCCGTGTATTGCTGCTGGATCTTGAGGCGTTCGGCCTGCTGGGTCTTTTCCAGATCCGTCATCTGCTGCTGATAGGTTTCGTTCTGGGCGTAACTGTCGCCCAGATAAGCCTGCCAGCTGTCCTTCAGCTGCTGGACCTCCTGCGCGGCCGATACCTGCTGGTTCAGCAGAGCCGCGCCCTGATCATCTCCGGTGGCCGTGAGGTAACGTGCCTGAACGACCTGATCCGCCTGTGCCAGTTTCGTGGTCTGGGCATCGATCATCTGCTGGGCAATGATATTGCCCTTGTCGATCAGGATCTGCGCATCCATCCCG
>NZ_BLJQ01000058.1 GCF_014132155.1 Gluconobacter sp. Gdi | reverse complement strand
ATCGGGCGTCAGACTGAGAACCGGCACCGTGTCCGGATCCGGGATCTGCAAGCGAACGGGACGCAATGTGCCCCGCCGCGTGGACACCAGAGTGAGGCCAAGCCCGGACAGCAGGGTCTGTGTGATGGTCGTGCCCGTTTCGGAGCTGCTGCCATCCCAGTACCAGCCGGCCGACCAGGGCGCGAGATCAGAGGTCACAGGCCAGGACGCATCGATCGTGCCGTGTGGCACGGGAATGTCCTCGATCAGCATCTGTCGCAGGATGTCCAGCACAGTGCCAGGGGCTGCACCGGATGGAAAATGCCCGAAGGCATCGAGCGTGATCTGATAGACCGGCCGCGAGCCCAGACGGATCCATGTCCCGTTTGGCTGGACCTGACGGCTCCAGGTGCCAGCCGGTGGAGAGACGGCATAAATGTCCTCGACATCCGCCGCAAACGTGATGCCATCCGCATAGCCGCCCTCGTAAAGGGCGGTGATGTCTACCGGACCGTCACTGACCTGGTAAACGTAATTCGTGGCATCGATCAGAACGGGCGTGACATTGCAGGCCGTTCCCCGCAGACGCGGCCTGTTGCGGCCGGCCACGTTGCTGTCCCCATCCAGACGGCCCGTGCCGCCATAGGTCGAGACGGTCATGCTGCGATCGAGC
>NZ_BLJQ01000057.1 GCF_014132155.1 Gluconobacter sp. Gdi | reverse complement strand
ATCGGGCGTCAGACTGAGAACCGGCACCGTGTCCGGATCCGGGATCTGCAAGCGAACGGGACGCAATGTGCCCCGCCGCGTGGACACCAGAGTGAGGCCCAGCCCGGACAGCAGGGTCTGTGTGATGGTCGTGCCCGTTTCAGAACTGCTGCCATCCCAGTACCAGCCGGCCGACCAGGGCGCGAGATCAGAGGTCACAGGCCAGGATGCATCGATCGTGCCGTGTGGCACGGGAATGTCCTCGATCAGCATCTGTCGCAGGATGTCAAGCACATTCACAGGAACTGCACCGGATGGAAAATGCCCAAAGGCATCGAGCGTGATCTGATAGACCGGCCGCGAGCCCAGACGGATCCATGTCCCGTTTGGCTGGACCTGCCGGCTCCAGGTGCCAGCGGGTGGAGAGGCGGCATAAATGTCCTCGACATCCGCCGCAAACGTGATGCCATCCGCATAGCCGCCCTCGTAAAGGGCCGTGATGTCTACCGGGCCGTCACTGACCTGATAAACGTAATTCGTGGCATCGATCAGAACGGGCGTGACATTGCAGGCTGTTCCCCGCAGACGCGGCCTGTTGCGGCCGGCCACGTTGCTGTCCCCATCCAGACGGCCCGTGCCGCCATAGGTCGAGACGGTCATGCTGCGATCGAGC
>NZ_BLJQ01000056.1 GCF_014132155.1 Gluconobacter sp. Gdi | reverse complement strand
CCGCCCTGGCCGCTGACAGACGCCATCGCCCGCACGGCTGGCAGATCGACATCGCCCAGGGACTGATGGACGATACTCAGCTTGCGCCGGCTCCAGCGGGCCTGTGGAAATTCCTCACCCGAGAGCGACGTGGTCTCATCGATCCCATAATCCCAGCTGTCCGTACTGGACGTGCTGTAATTGCGCACCGGCTGCCAGAGAGCGCCGATGAAACACAGCGGGATCGAGAGATACCCGTCCGGATTGCCTGGATCTTCCAGCGTCACCTGGACCGTGTCTCCCGTGACGCTGGACGGTAGAATCAGAAGGGCCTGACCGTTGAGCGTCTGGCACGGCTGGGACGTCCTGACCTGTTCCACGCCCGCCCGCGAGACCACGACAGTCCAGCGGGCCTGCGCCGACAGATTGGTCCGGTGAACGGATACCGCCCGCAGGGTCTCGACCTGCGACAGGGTCAGCGTCAGGGTGGCTGTCAGGACAGGACTGCGCCAGCCGAGGGACGCTGCTCCCTGGGGAAGCTGAAGATTGGAGACCGGCAGACCCGCCACCGCCTGGTCAGCCGTCAGGCTGCCCAGGAGCACAAGGTTCCTGTAGCCAAAAGCACAGATTTGCATGAGGTCCTCAGAGCGCGTTCAGCGCCACTTTCTTGTAGGT
>NZ_BLJQ01000055.1 GCF_014132155.1 Gluconobacter sp. Gdi | reverse complement strand
GCAGGCAGACGGGAAGACGCCGGCCGATACAGCCATCGTCACAGCGTTTGCAACTGCACCCACGCCGCTGGTGAATTTCCCCTATGCGGCTCCGGGTTACTACCTGGCCACCGGGCTGCCGAACAACACGCTGGGAATGTACCAGCTCAACGGCAATCTGTTTTCTGGTCCGGGTGTCGGAACCCCTGAAACCGGGGCCGGCCTGTTCAACGCGACCTACACCAACCCGTGGAATGTCACGACAAACCTCAAATGGGAGTTTGATCCGGCGGCACTGCCGCAGAAGAACAACGTGACCAGCCAGGCAGTCTCGCTGGAATGCAGGCCGAACCGGGCCAATCCGCTGAATCCCAACCCTAATCGCAACTGGGTGGCGTGCATCTATCGCGGCATGGACAGTGGGACGGGCGGAGGCCCTGGCACGTCGATCAGTTCCGAGATCGACAACGATGTACTGAACCTGAGCAGCAACTCCGCCACCGATTACGAGATCGATGTCAATTTTAACGGCAAGGTTCTGGACGGGGGCTGGTCACGCGGCATCTTCCTGACGGGCGGCGGTGCGACCGGAAATAATACCAATTCCGTCGCGCTCGACATCATGCATGTTGCCTATGACAAGTCCTGGCTGCCCTGGACCACCGGGATCTCGATCCGGCAGACCA
>NZ_BLJQ01000054.1 GCF_014132155.1 Gluconobacter sp. Gdi | reverse complement strand
GCAGGCAGACGGGAAGACGCCGGCCGATACAGCCATCGTCACAGCGTTTGCAACTGCACCCACGCCGCTGGTGAATTTCCCCTATGCGGCTCCGGGTTATTACCTGGCCACCGGGCTGCCGAACAACACGCTGGGAATGTACCAGCTCAACGGCAATCTGTTTTCTGGTCCGGGTGTCGGAACACCTGAAACCGGGGCCGGCCTGTTCAACGCGACCTATACCAACCCGTGGAATGTCACGACAAACCTCAAATGGGAGTTTGATCCGGCGGCGCTGCCTCAAAAGGCAAACGTCACCAGTCAGGCTGTCTCGCTGGAGTGCAGGCCGAACCGGGCCAATCCGCTGAATCCAAACCCTAACCGCAACTGGGTGGCGTGCATCTATCGCGGCATGGACAGTGGGACGGGTGGTGGCCCTGGCACGTCGATCAGTTCCGAGATCGACAATGATGTGCTGAACCTGAGTAGCAATTCCGCCACCGATTACGAGATCGATGTCAATTTTAACGGCAAGGTTCTGGACGGGGGCTGGTCACGCGGCATTTTCCTGACGGGTGGCGGTGCGGCCGGAAATAATACCAATTCCGTCGCGCTCGACATCATGCATGTTGCCTATGACAAGTCCTGGCTGCCCTGGACCACCGGGATCTCGATCCGGCAGACCA
>NZ_BLJQ01000053.1 GCF_014132155.1 Gluconobacter sp. Gdi | reverse complement strand
CTGTAGGTTTTGAGATGATCTATGGTTGCAGCGATGCAGATGACGGCCATGAAGGATGTGGCGGTATTTTCGTATCGTGTAGCGATTGCTCTCCACTCCTTGAGACGTGCTCATAGGTTTTCGACCAGATGTCGGTACCGATAGGCCCATTTGGGGCAGGATACCTGCGGCTCGTTGCGTTTTGTCGGGACGAGCGGGTGTGAGCCCCTTTCCCACAGGGATTCTCGGATCTGGTTCGAGGCGTAGTAGCGCGTAGCGTACGGCAATGCGTCAAGGAGCGCCATGGCTGGGGAAAGTTCATGGGCCTGACCTAGCGTCAGGGTAAAAGGCAGGTCCTTTCCATGGCCATCTGCGGCTACGCAGACTTCGCTGTCAAAACCTCCACGCGAGCGACCAAGTGCTTCACGATCATTTTGGCTTCCTCTGAATCCCCCTTTTGGGCCGCTTCTGCCGCCTTATGATGAGTCCGAATGTTCGTACCATCAAGGAAGGCCATACCCAATGCCGGATCCTGACCCTTCACCTGTTCAAACAGAGCCTGCCAAACGCCGACCTTTATCCAACGGATGAAGAATTGAGCCACCGTCCACCAAGGGCCGAGTTTCGCAGAAATGGATCGCCACTTCGTCCCGTTCTGGTGGCGCCAGAAAGTCGCCGACAGGGTCCGTCACAGATCGCGAGGCGGGGTTTTGCCTTTCGGACGGACCGCCTCGATCACTGGTTCCCAGATCGACCACGCATCATCGGAAAATACAGACTGCATCATGCTCATCACAGATGAGCTGGGCGGTTCACTACCTATTTTAAGGCCTAACAGGCCCTAAA
>NZ_BLJQ01000052.1 GCF_014132155.1 Gluconobacter sp. Gdi | reverse complement strand
GGCACTGTTGCAAAGTCGGGCAAGATTTGAAGCGGGCCTGATTTTCGGGGTTTTTAGTAAGTGTAGACCCCGAACTGCCTTTCGATTAGGCGCACTTCTCCCATGATGCCTTTCTGGAACTGGAAGAGCTGAGCCTGCCCTTTTTTCAAGGCGCGCATGACCTCGAAACCCTTGATTGTCGCGTAAGCGGTTTTCAGCGTTTTGAAACCACGCACTGGCCTGATCAACTGCTTGAGCTTGCCGTGATCGGCCTCGATCACGTTGTTCAGGTATTTCACCTGACGATGCTGCATTGTGCCTGGCAGCTTACCGTCCTTTTTTAGCTCTTTGATCGCGATACCATAGGCCGGGGCCTTGTCCGTGTTGATCGTCTCTGGTTTTTCCCAGTCCTTCAGTCCGCTCACTGCCTTGCCCAGGAAACGTTTGGCAGCCTTGGCGTTCCTGGTCGGTGACAGATAGAAATCAATCGTATCGCCCTCCTTATCGACCGCCCGATAGAGATACGTCCATTTCCCTTTGACCTTGATGTAGGTCTCATCAACCCGCCAACTGCGGGAAAAGCCCGGGCGTTTCCAATACCAGCGTAGGCGTTTTTCCATCTCGGGCGCGTAGCGCTGAACCCAGCGGTAAATCGTGGAGTGATCAACGCTCACGCCACGCTCAGCAAGCATGGTTTCCAGGTCCCGGTAGCTGATCCCGTAGCGGCAATACCAACGCACCGCCCACAGGATCACCTCACCCCGGAAATGTCGTCCCTTGAAATCGCTCATCCGCAGTGCCCCACACCAAAACTGAAAGCGGTTTCAAACAGGGGCACCAACTTTGCAACAGAGCC
>NZ_BLJQ01000051.1 GCF_014132155.1 Gluconobacter sp. Gdi | reverse complement strand
TCCCGGCCGAGTACCTTCTGGTCCTGAACGATGACGGATCTGTTTCCCTGGGCAACAGCACGCTGGCCACGGCGGCCGACATCAAGGCGCTGAATGACAGGCTGGTCTGGAGTTCTCCCACCGGGGGCGACATCAAGGTCAATGAAGTCGTCATCTCCAAGGACACGGGTACGCTGGCCGCCCTTCTGGCGGATGGAACCTGGCGCTATCTGGTCAACAGTGATCCCTATACGGCCGGGGATGTCGGCATCAGGCAACTGGTCTCGTCCAAGGACAGCAAGTCCCTGGCGGCCCTCGACCGGAATGGCAACTGGCATCACACCGTTGAGTCCAACCCGGCCGCAGACAGTCAGGACGTCGGGATCAATGAGGTTCTGTATTCCGGAACCAACGGCACGATGGCGTTCCTGGACTGGGATGGGACCTGGCGATACGTGCTCGGATCCACGGCCGCCAGCAATGGCGATCTCAACGCTCTTCAGCTGATCATCTCGGGGGCCACGAAAGCGCCGGCCGTGCTCGATCTGGGCGGGGCCTGGCACTATCTACTGACGCAGGCGATGGTGACGGCGCAGCAGGGGGAAACCGGCTTTCTGCGGCTGCCGATTGGCAATAATCAGTTCATCCTGTTTCAGTGGGGTGGCTTCAGTGGCACCGCGACACTGACCTCGGACAGCGGCGTTTATGAAAGCGATGTGATCCGTGTGACCTGGCCACAGACCTTCTCGCAGATCTGGCGTGCTTTTCCGGCGGTGACGTCCGATGTGGCGACACGCGGCCAGCAGGAACAGGCCACGCTGACGGCGCAGGATACAACGGGAGGCAGTTTCTTTCTGGCCTGCCGCACCAAGAACGCCGCCATGACGGGCGGATTTTTTGCCATAGGACTGGCCTGACATGACAGACACCTCACA
>NZ_BLJQ01000050.1 GCF_014132155.1 Gluconobacter sp. Gdi | reverse complement strand
TGTGAGGTGTCTGTCATGTCAGGCCAGTCCTATGGCAAAAAATCCGCCCGTCATGGCGGCGTTCTTGGTGCGGCAGGCCAGAAAGAAACTGCCTCCCGTCGCATCCTGCGCCGTCAGCGTGGCCTGTTCCTGCTGGCCGCGTGTCGCCACATCGGACGTCACCGCCGGAAAGGCCCGCCAGATCTGCGAGAAGGCCTGTGGCCAGATCACACGGATCACATCGCTTTCATAAACGCCGCTGTCCGAGGTCAGTGTTGCGGTGCCACTGAAACCACCCCACTGAAACAGGATGAACTGGTTATTGCCGATCGGCAGCCGCAGAAAGCCGGTTTCCCCCTGCTGCGCCGTCACCATCGCCTGCGTCAGCAGATAGTGCCAGGTCCCGCCCAGATCGAGCACAGCCGGCGCTTTCGTGGAACCCGAGATGATCAGCTGAAGAGCGTTCAGATCTCCATTGCCGGCGGCCGTGGACCCAAGCACGTATCGCCATGTCCCATCCCAGTCCAGGAACGCCATGGTGCCGTTGGTCCCGGAATACAGAACCTCATTGATCCCGACGTCCTGACTGTCTGCGGCCGGGTTGGACTCAACGGTGTGATGCCAGTTGCCATTCCGGTCGAGCGCCGCCAGAGACTTGCTGTCCTTGGACGAGACCAGTTGCCTGATGCCGACATCCCCGGCCGTATAGGGATCACTGTTGACCAGATAGCGCCATGTTCCATCCGCCAGAAGAGCGGCCAGCGTGCCCGTATCCTTGGAGATGACGACTTCATTGACCTTGATGTCGCCCCCGGTGGGAGAACTCCAGACCAGCTTGTCATTCAGCGCCTTGATGTCGGCCGCCGTGGCCAGCGTGCTGTTGCCCAGGGAAACAGATCCGTCATCGTTCAGGACCAGAAGGTACTCGGCCGGGA
>NZ_BLJQ01000049.1 GCF_014132155.1 Gluconobacter sp. Gdi | reverse complement strand
GACGCTCAACAATTTGTCTGATGAGCGGACGGAATATCTGATCAACGATCGCCTCTCCTTTATGCGTTTCCTTGGTCTGGGACTTTCAGATCGGGTGCCTGATGCCAAAACGGTCTGGCTGTTTCGCGAGCGTCTGACCCAGGCGGGTGCGATCGATGGGCTGTTCAACCGCTTTGATGCGACCCTGCACAACGCCGGGTATTTGCCGATGTCAGGCCAGATCCTGGATGCCACGCTGGTAGCGGCTCCGAAGCAGCGCAATACAAACGATGAAAAGACTGATCTGCGGGAAGGACGGATCCCACAGGATTGGCAGGATAAACCGGCAAAGCTGTCCCACAAGGATAGACATGCGCGCTGGACCCTGAAATTCACGAAAGCGAAGCGACAGGAAGACGGGAGTATGCCCGCAACGGATCTGGCCATCCCGTTTTTTGGTTACAAGTCGCACATCTCCATCGATCGGAAATTTCGGCTGATCCGCAAGTGGAAGACGACAGATGCCGCCGCCAGTGACGGCGCGCGATTGAGAGAGGGCTTGCTTGATAAAAGCAATACAGCCTCAACGGTCTGGGCAGACACAGCCTACCGCTCAAAAGCCAATGAGGACTTCATGGAAAAGCAGGGCTTTGTCTCCAGGGTTCACAGGAAAAAGCCGCATCTCAGGCCTATGCCCCGCCATATCCAGAGATCCAATGCAGGGAGGTCGGTGATCAGATCTCGCGTCGAGCATGTCTTTGCCGATCAGAAATCACAGACGGGACTGTTCGTCCGAACCGTAGGCTTAACGCGGGCCACCATGAGGATCGGGCTGGCCAATATCGTCTATAAGGCACTGTTGCAAAGTCGGGCAAGATTTGAAGCGGGCCTGATTTTCGGGGTTTTTAGTAAGTGTAGACCCCGAACTGCCTTTCGATTAGGCGCACTTCT
>NZ_BLJQ01000048.1 GCF_014132155.1 Gluconobacter sp. Gdi | reverse complement strand
AATTGTCGTCGTTGTCAGGCTTCCGCCAGAGTCGACGTGGCCTGTCCCGCCGTTAATTGTGCTCCCTTCTACCAAACCACCAGAAGCAATTTCCAAAACAGCGCCAGATTGAATCTGAGTATTGCTCACAGTTCCTTGTACGCCAATGCCTCCTCCGCTGGCGACAATGGTATTCACCGAGCTTCCACCAGCACTCACTACCAAGGTAGCATTATTGGCAACAATTCCACCGCTGAGTTTTCCACCAGAGCGAACTTTATTGGTTCCACTAAGTATGGCGCCACTAGCACCTTGGTATACACCGCCATTGGCAACTGAAACGCTTGTAGTAATACCACCAGAACTAACGAAATAAGTTCCACCAGATTGAATACTTCCTCCGGAAACTATTCCTCCGCTTTCGACTACAATTTTTCCGCCACTTTCGATGATCCAGTTACTCTTACCGTCCGTTTCGGTAAGAGATCCTCCAGACCGGATGACAATCTCTCCATTGTTTGTAACTGTCTGAAAACTCGCAGAACCCCCTGATGATATTATTTCTTGGTAATTATTTACCGTAACATTAGATACAGACTGCCCATTACTAATTACTATGGACACAAATAATCTCCCAACTTTATTATACCAAAAATCAAAGGTATAAATAAAGTTATAAAAATTATACTTTATAATACCAAAGACCGTTCTCTTTTAACAAACAAAACAATAATCTCTTTGATTTATATCAAAAACATACAACTTCGATGCGAAAATTCAAAGAACCCTTGATTGGAAGCGCCTGGCTCGTTCTTCCGAACTGGGGACGTGTTGGTTATAGATTCCCTGAGCCGCCTGCGATTTGTGCTTTGAGAAAACGGGGGGATATCCCCTGCTGGACGGTTCTGGAGACTGTTCGGATGACTAGTTTAGGGCCTGTTAGGCCTTAAAATAGGTAGTGAACCGCCCAGCTCATCTGTGATGAGCATGATGCAGTCTGTATTTTCCGATGATGCGTGGTCGATCT
>NZ_BLJQ01000047.1 GCF_014132155.1 Gluconobacter sp. Gdi | reverse complement strand
CATCTATGACACCATCACAAACCAGACCGCCCTCGGCGAATGGACCGAACAGGTCCGCTCCCACTTCACACCCGTTCCCTGGACAGACAGCGCCAGAGCTATTCTGGCAGCATTCGACATGACCTAACCCAAGGCCTTTTCCCACCCTTCCGTGCGTGCCGGTAGCCGCGCGGCTTCCCTTTCTCGATGTGCGACAACAGTAAAGACCCATGACGATCTGGCTCGATATCGACGATCTGCTCACCTACCTGACCCACCATAACCGGCCCAGCGGTATCCAGCGCGTCGTTTATGAACTTTCGAACGCGCTCGATGAACTGGGCGGCGATGGAATCCAGTTTGTTCGCAGGGGGGAAAACGACCGTGATCTGCAAATCATTGAATGGTCTTTCATTCAGAACCTGTTCCGGAATATCACCACCCAGGCCCAACCGCGCCCCTCACAAACAGCGCAAAAGAATACGGGACAGGACAGACCCTCACGCCGAACTTCGACGAAGCTGAATGCCCGCCCCGCACCACCACCCTTGTCCTTCGCAGCCATTGACGACATTCCCGAGGCTGCGGGGCTGCAACAGGCTCTCCGGCTTCAAAAAACCATCCTCGGCCAAGTACTGCGGCTACCGGCTTCGGTCCTGCGTATCAGTGCACGCGCTACCGAACGTCATATCCACCAGCAGCAGGATTCCTGGCAGAGGAAACGGGCCGCATGGGCAAGTCGGTGGCGGCATCTGAACCAGTCCGACCCGGTTATGCCCACGGTTATTCTCCCGACTGGTCGGAGGTTTGAAGACGTTGCACAACCCGGAGATATATTCCTGACCCTTGGCGCGCCATGGCACCGGAGGGACTACGACAGGCTCGTCCGCTGGCTGCGCGATGACCTGCGCATGTCTTATGGCCTCCTGATGTATGACCTCGTGCCAGTCCGTTGCCCCGAATGGTGTAATCGGGACATGATCCTTGCCTATACGGAATGGCATGAAAACATCCTGCCCCTGGCCGATGTCATT
Organism: Gluconobacter sp. Gdi; assembly: GCF_014132155.1. Taxonomy (GTDB): domain Bacteria; phylum Pseudomonadota; class Alphaproteobacteria; order Acetobacterales; family Acetobacteraceae; genus Gluconobacter. The sequence continues at coordinate 108 of NZ_BLJQ01000047.1, read as the reverse complement.
TTTGTCATCAGCAAGGCCACGGCTGCGGACGTGCAGTCCTATTTGACGGAACAGGACATCGGCACATCCATCACCGTCCAGCCCATTCCGCTTGGCACTGGCTTCGGC
>NZ_BLJQ01000046.1 GCF_014132155.1 Gluconobacter sp. Gdi | reverse complement strand
AGCGGACGGAATATCTGATCAACGATCGCCTCTCCTTTATGCGTTTCCTTGGTCTGGGACTTTCAGATCGGGTGCCGGATGCCAAAACGGTCTGGCTGTTTCGCGAGCGTCTGACCCAGGCGGGTGCGATCGATGGGCTGTTCAACCGCTTTGATGCGACCCTGCGCAACGCCGGGTATTTGCCGATGTCCGGCCAGATCCTGGATGCCACACTGGTAGCGGCTCCAAAGCAGCGGAAGGCTCTGTTGCACAATTCACTAATCGGTCGTGCTGAATGCTTTTATGGTTTTCGGTTACGCGACGGGATGAGTGAGTGGGATTCCGAGCGCTGTGAAGCGATTGAGGATGGCGACGCGGACGTGAACCTCCGTGATCTGACGGTTGAAATCCCGCGCCGTCAGGCGCTGGCCCAGAAGCTTGATGCAGTGCATTTTTGTCTCGATGCGGCTTCGTCGATGATAACCGCTCCGTCGTCTCCAGTTGGCCCGTCCGAGATGCTTGCAAGCCTGCAGAGCTTCATTTCGGGCAATGGCTCCCGCTGATGTGGGGCGCCACGGTTTTGCGTTCTTTCGAGGGGGTATGACAGCCTGTGCGCCACGATTGGCGATGGTGTCATGGGATCGCCTCGTGTCATACGCGCCATCGGCCGTGACACTGGCAATGTCCTCATCTTCAGGGATTTGTTCCAGAAGCGCAGGCAAAACCGGTGCATCACCGGTCTCGTTTCCCGTCATTTCAACAGCCCTGATTTCCAGAGATCCTTCGTCGACCCCGATATGAAGTTTACGCCAGATACGACGTTTCGAACCGCCGTGCTTACGTCTGTGCCATTCACCTTCTCCCTCGACCTTGATCCCGGTGCTGTCGATCAGGAGATGCAAGGGGCCGTCCGAACCGCGATACGGAATATCGACTGTCAGGGATTTCTGCCGGCGGATCAGCGTGCTGAAATCCGGCACAGACCACGCAAGTGGAGGGTTCGAAAAACCCTCTGGTATTGAGGTCTGCTCTGTGATTCCATTTTCCTTGCGTTGATTGGAGTATGGATCATGAAGCAGGCGGGATTTTTTGACGTTGAAGAGCGGCTTGCCCGGCTGAGCGGGCTTGGTGATCAGCTCGAAGCATTTTCCCGGACTGTGGATTTTGAA
>NZ_BLJQ01000045.1 GCF_014132155.1 Gluconobacter sp. Gdi | reverse complement strand
GTACCAAACAGATTGGTTTTCAGACCAGACGACAGCCAGGACGAGGATCCGGACGACAGGAGACTGGAGCCCCCGGATGAGAACGCCGACGCAGACGTGCCTGCACCCTCAAAGGGATTGGCACCCAGATCCTCGGTCCCGAAACCGGTATCCGCGCTGGAAAAGGAATCAATGGATGTGCCCGCACCCTCGAAGGGGTTGCCGCTCATGTCATCAGGTCCAAATTCAGACCCCGAGCCGGATCCACTTGCCCCTGAGAAATAGCGCGAGATGCTGGACAGGGTCTGGCGGGAGCCACCGTCAATGGCGTTGAGCAGCGGATTGATCAGCGCCAGTTTGGCGATCATCGACACCACCTGGCTTTCAACGCCCTGAAGCGCTGATTTCAACGTCACCCCACCATTGGCCGCGTTGACGAAAGCCTGCGTAAAATCTCCTGACAGCGTGTCCGCCATCGAAGAGATGTCACCCGTGACTTCGTTCAGGACGGCCTGCTGGTCCTGGTAAGCATTTGTGGCTTGCTGAATGACTGCCACATTCTGGAGATACGCCTGATTGACCTCACTATCAGCATCACCGCCCTTCTTGAGGATCTCATTCCTTGCCTTCAGCACCGCAATCTGGACCGAAACTGCTTCACTGTTTTGGCCCACAAGAGCTGTCTGCTGACGGATAGCATCCAGATCAAGGCTCTGGCCGTAAAGCTGTCCGGCTGAAGCCAGATCCACTTGAGCAGCCGTTGCGGAGTTCAGAACGCCCGTCCAGATCAAAGTCTGACGAGCCTGTTCCTGCATCCCCCCGGTTGAAGTTGCCCGAGCTTTCTCAGCAGCCTCTTCCGCGTTGAGATACTGGGTCAGGGGCCCCTTACTGGCGTCATATCCCGCCACAAGGTCCATCTGGGCCGCCGTCTGACGGTTTACGGCAGCAACAGAGCTGTTGAACTGGTCCGTGAGAATGGCCTGCGCCTTGCTCTCAGCGACCTTGAGCTGGGTTGACGTTGCATGGGCCTGCCCCAACTGTCGCGCAGCCTGCTCCGCCGCCTGATCAGCCTGGACCATAGCCAGTTCAGCAGCCGAATACGTATGGGCTGACTGTTCGGCTCTGTCCTGCTGGTCCAGCAACTGCTGCATCGGATCCCGCAGGTTGAGAAGTGCCGCACGTTGCGTTGCCAGCCTTTGCGTCAGGCCCTGAAGCTGCGCATCGTAATCAGCCCCCGTGGCTGT
>NZ_BLJQ01000044.1 GCF_014132155.1 Gluconobacter sp. Gdi | reverse complement strand
GTGTCGCGTGAAGCCGTCGAGCCGATTTACCGTCAGATTGAAGGTCGTGCCAAGGAGCAGAACTGCCCGGTTCACTCCGAAGCTCCGTCCCTGACCTATGACAGCGACCTGCACCTTGTGACTGATACAGGCGCAACAATCCGGGCAGCCCGGACCAATAATGATCAGGTTATCTTCATGATCCCTGTCGGCGTTGGCAGCGTCCGGATCGCCTCTCGTGCCAGCCGTCCATATGACGCACTAGGACCCTTTGTGGACGATCGTCGGACACTGGGGGTTCTGGTCGGCGATATCAGAATGTTCGAAAGCAATGCAACGCGTTTACTCAGTGCGCATTTTACTGAGGAAGGTCTTTCGGGTTGGTGTAACGTCGAAGACGGAAAAGTGCGTTGGACTGATGGAAATGCTTTTCTTTCTTTAGGACATCGCCCTCTGGGCAGTATCGCTCTGTTATCCGTTCAAATTCTTGCGTCTGGTCCCTATCTGGTGACAGACACGACACTAGACGTGGCTCTTCAGGCATAACAAAAAAGAACCCGGTGACTTCACGTCACCGGGTTTTTCTTGTATCGTGCCACAATCATGCCACATAGAACCTTGCTGACTCCAGGACAGATCTGGACCCCCAAAAATCAACAGGAATTCCCTATAAAAATTGTTGATCTGGTAAAAAGCAGTATCGAATTTCAGGTATTGAACAATAAATTAGACATAAAAAGATGCGCTCACTCTCTTTTTCGAAAATGGATTAAAAGTACCCAAGCGTCTCTTACTGAAATTGATGAAACCCGCGTGCCTCCAACACTCGCGTTGGCACAAAAGCTCTTTGCTCTTCGCAAGTCCGCAAAGATGAGCCAGCTTGCTCTTTCTGAAGCGCTCAATATCAGTCGCTCTGCGGTTGCTGCGCTTGAAACGGGACGAACTGGAGATCTGCAAAAATACCTTCCAAAAATTTCTGAAATTTTTGATGTTCCCATCAATTTTTTTCTGGATGGCCTCTCAACCAAACCAGTAAAACGCGTCATCATCATCAGATGAAGATATTTTGATTAATCTTTACAGGGCTCTTACCCCCGAGAAAAAAATAAATGCACAAAAATATATGGAGAGGCAAAGAAATACATAAATTATAAGTTCATTTCAAATAAATTGTTAATTAAAACGATGTCGAAATCTGGAGAAACTCTTTATTTTTTAAAGCTCGCTGTGCGATTTCTTTGGTATTAGGATCTGTAGGTTTTGAGATGATCTATGGTTGCAGCGATGCAGATGACGGCCATGAAGGATGTGGCGGTATTTTCGTATCGTGTAGCGATTGCTCTCCACTCC
>NZ_BLJQ01000043.1 GCF_014132155.1 Gluconobacter sp. Gdi | reverse complement strand
TGTGTGAACGGCCTCTATGGCGCAAGGAAAATCTTGTCTTGAAACATACGGAACTGGTGCTCTCATGTGTCCGGCCTTTTTGTGCAGCCACTAGGGCCGCTGGCCATGATGAAGTCCGCGAACAGAAAACCTAAAACAATTCCACGCGCTTTAATGGCGCAAGAGCGAGCACGGTTTTATTCTGTTCCCGAAGCAGTCCGGTCTGTCATCAAAACTCAACACTCCCGCACATCTACCAGATCATCAAATGATGACTGGCTTTGTCTCTGATCTTAGCAAACGGCACACGGAACTGCCGAGGTGCCACGATATGTCTCGGCGCGGCTCATAAGAGCCCATGCAATCCTTGCTGTCTTGTTAGCCAATGCGACAGAGACAACGCGTCCAGGCTTTTTCTCCCGAAGCATCTGGCCCCAGAGATGACTGGGTGTTTTTTTGCGATCTATGCGCAGGAGAGCAGTAACGCCTACGACAAGTAACCTGCGAATATACCCGTTACCGGCCTTGGTTATGCGCCCAAGCGTATCTTTGCCACCTGAGCCATGAACACGAGGTGTTAAACCAAGCCATGCAGAGAAATGTCTTCCCGACCGAAAAAGCTTTGGGTCCGGAACAGACGCTGCGATAGCGCTCGCGACAATCGGACCGATCCCTGGGACGGTCGCAAGTCGCATACTGTTTTCGTTATTACGATGCCATTGCAGGATCCTGTCATCCAGTTTTTCAATCTGGGTCTGTATCATACGAAGCTGATCTAGAAAGGCATGTGCGACGGTTCGTATTTCATTCGGCCACGAGTCTTGATTTTCATGGACAAGGCCTCCGAGAGACTTGGCGCCGACAACTCCTTTGGGAGCAATGAGACCAATTTCACTCAAATGTCCTCGAAGAGCATTGATGAGCATGGTCTTCTGCTTCACCAGCAAGTCTCGACTGCTGTGCAACATCAGAACAGACTGTTGTTCTACAGATTTGACAGGAACAAACTGCATGGTCGGTCGTGTGACGGCTTCACAGATGGCCTCGGCATCGCGCGCATCTGTTTTTCCGCGTTTGAGGTAAGGCTTGACGTAGTTTGGTGGCATCAGTCTGACCGTATGTCCCAAAGCTTTGAACTCGCGTGCCCAATAATGGGCTGACCCGCACGCTTCCATACCAATGAGGCATGGCGGAAGTTTCTGAAAAAATTTTAGGAGCTCGGCGCGTCTCAGTTGACGCTTGAGGACAGGCAATCCCTGCTGGTTAACAGCGTGGATTTGAAAAACAGATTTGGCGAGATCAAGACCGATAACTGCAATGTCTGTCATTGTTCTTCTCCGGATGCCCTGACTGGCAACGGCACCCTAGCACTAAAGTAAGGCATAGAGGCCGTTCACCACATCAATTCC
>NZ_BLJQ01000042.1 GCF_014132155.1 Gluconobacter sp. Gdi | reverse complement strand
TCCGTCATCGGAAAAGAATGCGGGTGAACCGTTACCCGGAAGGGCCGAGACGCAGGGGCCAGACGCCCGACCAAGGGCGGCTGGACCCTGTGGCTCGGTCGAACTTGGCGACGCAGGAGCCTAGTGAGATTGATGCGGTGAACGGCCTCTATGCCTCACTTCAGTGCTAGGGTGTCGTTGCCAGTCAGGGCATCCGGAGAAGAACAATGACAGACATTGCAGTTATCGGTCTTGATCTCGCCAAATCTGTTTTCCAAATCCATGCTGTCAATCAGCAGGGATTGCCTGTCCTCAAGCGCCAACTCCGACGCGGCGAGCTCCTGAAGTTTTTCCAGAAACTTTCGCCATGCCTCATTGGCATGGAAGCGTGCGGCTCAGCCCATTACTGGGCACGCGAGTTTGAAGCTCTAGGACATACCGTCCGACTGATGCCACCCAGCTACGTCAAACCCTATCTTAAACGCGGCAAAACCGATGCTCGCGATGCCGAGGCCATCTGTGAAGCCGTCACACGACCGACCATGCAGTTTGTGCCTGTCAAATCTGTAGAGCAACAGTCTGTCCTGATGCTGCACAGCAGTCGCGACTTGCTGGTGAAGCAGAAAACCATGCTTATCAATGCTCTGCGAGGACACTTGGGTGAAATCGGTATTATTGCTCCTAAAGGTGTTGTCGGCGCCAAATCTCTTGGAGGCCTCGTCCATGAAAATCAGGACGCATGGCCAGATGAAATGCGAACCGTTGCACATGCCTTTCTGGATCAGCTTCGCATGATACAGACCCAGATTGAGAAGCTGGATGACAAAATCCTGCAATGGCATCGTAACAGCGAAAGCAGTATGCGGCTTGCCACTGTCCCAGGGATCGGTCCGGTTGTCGCGAGTGCGATTGCAGCGTCTGTTCCTGACCCAAAGCTTTTTCGGTCGGGAAGACATTTCGCTGCATGGCTTGGTTTGACACCCCGTGTTCACGGCTCGGGTGGCAAAGATACGCTCGGACGTATCACCAAGGCCGGTAACGGCTATATTCGCAGGTTACTTGTCGTCGGCGTTACTTCCCTGCTGCGCATAGACCGCAAGAAAACGCCCACTCATCTCTGGGGTCAGATGCTCCGGGAGAAAAAGCCCGGACGCGTTGTCGCTGTCGCATTGGCGAACAAGACAGCACGAATTGCATGGGCCCTTATGAGCCGCGGCGAGACATATAATGGCACTGCGGCAGCCCTATCTGCTGTTTGCTAGGACGAGAGATAAAATCCAGCCATCGTTCGATGATCTGGTAGATGTGCGGGAGTGTTGAGTTTTGATGACAGACCGGGCTGCTTCGGGGACAGAATAAAACCGTGTTCACTCTTGCGCCTTTCGAGCGCGTGAAATTGTCTGGTCTTCTGTTCGCGGACTTCATCATGGCCAGCGGCCCTAGTGGCTGCACAAAAAGGCCGGACACATGAGAGCACCAGTTCCGTACGTTTCAAAACGAGATTTTCCTTGCGCCGTAGAGGCCGTTCACACAAGAGTGAACGAACCCTTCAGGGCCGCCCCGA
>NZ_BLJQ01000041.1 GCF_014132155.1 Gluconobacter sp. Gdi | reverse complement strand
GAAAAGCCCACCCGACTGAAAAGTTGTGGGTAGCGCGCCATTCGTTTGTCAATCCCGGGCATACCGATGAAGATAAGACTGATACCTTGTCGATCGAACAGGTCACGCAACCATTCCAGCGCCGTCATGCTCAACCGTTCCGCCTCATCGACGATTAGCAGTTCAATATAGCGGGTCGTGTGGTCGATGATCCTCGCTTGGCCTTGGACATGGGGACGTACATGATCATCGATGCACATCTCGGCACGGGCAATAAGTGCCGGCACGTCATGTCTCAACTCCTGCACGCTGCAACTGACCGTGGGAGTGAAGAAGATAGCTCGGGATTTTTCGAGGTGAGCATTGACCTTTGCTTGATCTGATCCGCGCGGTCCCCATTCCTCCAAGGTTTTCCCAACTACGTGCCAATGGGTGTATCGACGGGCGGAGAGTGTCTTCCCGACCCCGGCAGGGCCATGACATAGGCCAATATAGCGATGTTTGCGAACGGCATCTGCAAACTCACTGAAGCGACGATGCTCCTGGGTCGCGATGAAGCTGGTAGTACGTGCTGTGCGCATCAGTCCCCCTCGCTGTAAATGCGCAGACGTCTCCCTTTCTGCCGTCCTTTGGCTTCATTACCGGACAATGTTACCGGCACCGCTGGCTGAGTAGGACGAAAGACAGGAGAGGGGAAAAAGTCGGCTACGCGGGCCTTTCTTTCTGCAATCCGGTTTCGTAGATGCCGACGATAGGCGATGCGGGCAGTCTGTATGTCTTTCAGGGTAATGCTGTCCCCGGCATGATCTGCACTCACGGCCCGGCAGAGAAAGGTATTGCGGTGAAAAACCCGTATCTCACCCATATCGCGGGGATTGTAACGAATCATCACGGGCTCGCCGACATAGGCTGCGAGTGTCGGATCAAAGTATCGCAGTCCTTCGAAACGAATGCCGTCCCGATGGACCGTGCGAGGTCTGGCAACCATGACCAGTAGCGTATCCAGTTCCTCCACCGTTTCGGGCATACGGGGCAGCCATCCATCGCCACACCACGCTTTGGCAGGGGCCATCCCGATAGTGCTATGTGGTCGAGTGTTGTACGTTGAGACGATGTAATCCCCAATCGTGGCGTCCAGTTCGGCGAGTGACAAACGAGGGGGCGAAGACAATTTGCCTTGACACAGATTGCCCGGAAGTTCGGGCAACAACTCGGTATTGATGGTACGGAACAACCGTTCGATCTTCCCCCGGCCCTGCGGACGGGCAACGCCTGAGTAGATCAGACGAAAGCGAAGGTCCGCCGATGCCTGTTCGAGATGAAGGCTGGTGAAGTCCGACCCGTGATCGACATACAACGCGTCTGGAATACCGCACACTGGCCATTTCGGATTGGCCTTGCGCCAAATCGCCTGCCGAAGTGCGAGCGAGGTGTTGAGCGCAGAAGGCGCACCCAACATCACCATATAGCCGGCAACCGCCCGCGAATGGTCGTCCATGACCGTTGTCAGCCATGGCCGTGCTTCCTTGCCACACGCATCGACAATCAGGATATCAAGCTGGGTATGATCGGCCTGCCATATCGCATTCGGCCGGGAAGCCCGATGA
>NZ_BLJQ01000040.1 GCF_014132155.1 Gluconobacter sp. Gdi | reverse complement strand
CGCTGGCGCAAAAAGCGCAGGATCTGTTTGACGCCGCCTCTTCAAAGATGTGGGCGGATTACGGCTGCCTGGGCGAAACGCCGCCCGAGACCTGGACCACTTATCTCAAGGCGCTGCGGGCCATCGCCACCGGGGCAGATACTGCCAGTGTGTCGCTGCCCGTGCCACCTGACAGCGTCGCAGCCTGATCGAAGGTCCTCAACAGTTCTAGACGTTCTCTGACAGCTGCCTGCGGGCGGCTTTTTTTATGGAAAAATCATGCCTGACGTTCAATCCGTGTCGCTGACCTCAATCCGTGGTCTGGAGGATCGTGTGCTCCAGCTCGAAACTATGCTGGCTAGTCTGGACGACAAGCAGTCTGACCTGCGATCGGAAGTCCGTATGGAAATCACCTCGCTGCGCAATGAAATCAAAGCCTTGGCCAAGGCGATGGAAACCAGCAATTCGCAGATCAACGGCAAGCTGGACCGGCTGTTCGGGGCGCGGTCGGTGGTAACGGCTCTGATTACGCTCATGACATCGATTGCCGGGACTGGCCTGGTCCATCTCGTGGTGTCGATTGGAAAGTAGTCCAGACATTCATCGTTAAAAACAGCGGCTTTCTGCCGCTCTTTTGTTCGGGTGGACCAATTCTCGGCTTTTCTCCGAAAATTGGTCCACCTGGACACTGTCAGGAAATCCCATGAATGAAACTGCCGTCGTGCTGGCCACGGCGCTCCTGAAGCTGCCCGGTTTCGAAGGATTCCGGTCGAAGCCCTATGTCTGCCCTGCCGGCTGCTGGACGATTGGCTATGGCAGCCGCTGGCTGAAATCCGGAAAGCCCGTCACGGCCAGAACGCCACCCATCCGTGAGGCGGATGCAGCCAGCCTGCTGCTCCAGTCGGTCATGACCTATGACGCGGCTCTGTCGCGCCTGGTCAAGGTTCCGCTCTCGGATGTCCAGCGGGCGGCACTGCTGTCCTGGCAATACAATGTCGGCACGCCAGCCGTGGAAAGCTCTACGCTGCTGCGCAAGCTCAATGCCGGGGATTATGCCGGCGCGGCCAATGAGCTGCCACGCTGGAACAAGGCGACCGTGAAAGGCCATCTGGTCGAGCTGGCCGGCCTGACCAATCGCCGCGCCTATGAACGAGATGTGTTCCTGGGCAAGCGGACAGTCATGGGGGCGAACCATGCAATGGTCTGATCTTCTAGGACTGCTCCCGCCTCAGGTCCTGTTCTGGGTTGGTATGTTTCTTGTTCTGGCCTCGGTGCTGCTGAATGTCTGCGGCTTCCTGCGGTCTCGGATTGCTCCTCCGGCTCCCGGATCTCTTTGGGTCAGGCCGTATCAGCTTCTGAGTTTCCTGGCCTTCGAGCAGAAATATGCCGCCGCCATGTACAGGATCGGGCTCACGGCCGTCATGACGACGCGGGCTGAAGCGCCGCTTCTGAAAAAAGCCGGCGCGGATAGTGGCGTGCAGATCCTCGACAGCAAGGGCAAGCCCAAAGCACCGACCTGACTGAGCCCTTCAGCCGGTCCTGGATCGATCATCCTCATTCCTCAGATCTCCGAAGGAGGCAGCGCTCCTGCTGTCAGACCGTCGGATCCA
>NZ_BLJQ01000039.1 GCF_014132155.1 Gluconobacter sp. Gdi | reverse complement strand
GAAACGCATAAAGGAGAGGCGATCGTTGATCAGATATTCCGTCCGCTCATCAGACAAATTGTTGAGCGTCTGGATCACCAGAATTTTGAACATCAGCACAGGATCAAATGGCGGTCGTCCGCCTTTGCTGCCGTCAGAATACGCCAGAGCCTTCTCCAGGTCAGGGCGGAAGACTTCAAAATCCACAGTCCGGGAAAATGCTTCGAGCTGATCACCAAGCCCGCTCAACCGAGCAAGCCGCTCTTCAACGTCAAAAAATCCCGCCTGCTTCATGATCCATACTCCAATCAACTAAGGGGAAATGGAATCACAGAGCAGACCTCAATACCAGGGGGTTTTTCGAACCCTCCACGTGTTCAGACGTTGCTCTTGCTGTCTCCTGAAACAAGTGCCGTAAAAATTTTCAGATCGATCTCTTTGACTGCACGCTGGATTGGTTCTTTCTTGAGGTGAGCATAACGTGCAGTCGATTTGAGATCGCGATGGCCCAGCAGTTTCCCGATCATGATCAGATCTTCGCCGAGTTCAAGCGCATCGGATGCGAAGGAATGACGAAGATCGTGAATGCGGACGTCCACTAGCCCGGCTTCCTTTCGGATGCGTCGCCACGGCTTCTCCAGATCGGTCAGATGACCACCGTCCTTCCGTCCAGTGATGACATACGGATTGCCCGCGATCATGGGAATGCTCTTCAGCAGGCCTACTGCACTCTCGCCCAACTGAACGGTTCGAGCGCCATTTTTGCTGTCGGGTAGTCTGATTACCCCTTCGTCCAGAAAAACATATTCCCATTTCAGACGTTGAATTTCCCGAAGGCGGCAACCTGTTAAAAGCAGGAGTTGAAACGCATTGACGGCTTCCGGCATCGCGGAACGGGCGTCGTCGAGTGCTTTGCCGAGACGCTGATGTTCTTCTGTTGTGAGGTAGCGCTCGCGCTTCTGCTCCTTATAGCGTTTCACGCCCCTGCATGGATTGACGTTGTCTGTCCGCACACCCCATAGGATTGCCAGAGAGAACATTTTCGACAGTACCCCCAGCGTTCGGTTCGCCTGATATGGGATATGCCGGTAGGTATGGTGAAATGTAACGATATCAGAATGAGTGACAGAGGCTAGCTTCCGGCTGCCAATTTTTTTCGTAATGAACAGGTCAATCGCGCGTTGATATTCGCCTTGTGTGGTTTGTTTCAGATGCGTCTTCACATGCCGTTCAATGAAAATCTTACAGAACTGGCTGACGGTGGGAGAAGCCCGCTCTTCGTCGCGTTCTGTGTTTGGATCGTTGCCGTCTTTCACGCGGGCGAGGATTTTGATCGCTTCGTCGCGTGCTTTGTCTGCCGTCCAGGGACCATGATGGCCAATCGTATAACGTCGGAACCGGCCATTGGCTCGATAATGGACCACGTAGCTCATTCGGCCTGAAGGCCAGACCCGCAAGGCGAAGCCGGCGACTTGATCGTCCCAGACGATGTAGTCCTTCTCAGCAGGCTGGAGGGTGGCGATTATGCGCTTTGATATCCGGGGCATGGCTGCCTCCACAGGATGCGTATAGGATGCAAATGGGACTGAAACGTCAGTGTGAGTAAGCGTAGACAGAAGAACCAAAATGAACAACTTATTCAATTAAAATAATGGGATAGTAGTGGTTCTTCGGGATGCATCGGGGAGTTTCGTGGCAGGGCGTAGCTCTTGCCTACAAACTCATAACCTGAAGGCCGCAGGTTCAAATCCTGCCCCCGCAACCACACCAATACAGTTCCAAAACCCCCGCTCTCTCACCGAGACAGCGGGGGTTTTCG
>NZ_BLJQ01000038.1 GCF_014132155.1 Gluconobacter sp. Gdi | reverse complement strand
AGATCGACCACGCATCATCGGAAAATACAGACTGCATCATGCTCATCACAGATGAGCTGGGCGGTTCACTACCTATTTTAAGGCCTAACAGGCCCTAAAAAGAGACTTACTCGGTTCAGCAGGCTTGGTGATCAACTCGAAGCGTTTTCCCTGACTATGGATTTTGAAGTGTTCCGCCCTGATCTGGAGCAGGCCTTGGTCTATTCAGATGGGAGCAAGGGCGGGCGACCACCGTTTGATCCCGTGTTGGTGTTCAAGGTCCTGGAGATCCAGACGTTAAACAATTTGTCCGATGAACGGACAGTGTATCTGATCAACGATCGCCTCTGCTTCATGCGCTTCCTTGGTCTGGGGCTTTCAGATCGGTTGCCAAAACAGTCTGGCTGTTTGAGAACGCCTTACCCAGGGAGGTGCGATTGATGGCCTGTTCAATTGCTTTGACGCGACCCTGCGGAGGGGCGGTTACCTACTGATGTCCGGCCAGATCCTGGATGCCACGCTCGTAGCGGCTCCGCAGCAGCGCAATACCAACGCTGATAGGAATAACGGTCTTTACAAAGACCAACAGCGTGAAGTCGCTATAGTCTGGTCTGTTTGAGGATTGGGAGGAGTAAGGACAGAAAGAATGGTCTGCTGACGCTTCTCAAGCGTAAAGAGCGCGCCAGAGCCTGCATAATGTGTTGTTGTGGTGATACGGTAGCCAGTTTTGAGCAGACTGCTCAGGGACGTCGTGACCGGATGCAGCGTCGTCGGAACGGTAAGCGGACGGTAAGGAGATTTGACGCCTGATTCTGGTAGCCAGTCCTGAGAACTTTGCGCAAAAGCGCAGACTGGAAAGAGAAAAATGCACAGGACAGGAAATACAGCCACACGGTTGATCATCAAGAACTCCAAAACCCGGGACGCGACAAGCTCAATACTTCGTAGTTGTTGAGAAGAGATTCATCACAAGCACGCCGGCGATGATCAAACCCATTCCGATCATCGCCGGAAGATCAAGGCAACCGCAGCGACAAGGACAATACCCACCCCAGACCAGATCGCGTACGCAATTCCGGTCGGAATGTTTCTGAGGGCTATCGAAAGACAGTAAAAAGCGACGTTGCGATGATTTCCGCGACAGTGGCGATACCGAGATAAAGAAAGCTCATGGCTGCATCATGAGCGGAATCTCCTCAGGAATAAAGGCTGACCAGTATCCGGAAGCCTTTATTCCCCAATCCCCCAACTTTTCATTGTCACAACCGTACCCTAGCGATTTTCACATCGCTAGGGCCTGATGCCGGTCAGGCGTGGAGCGCGCTTTTCTCAGAGGTTGTGTCAACAAGGAGATATGGACCTCCGGCATGAATCTGGAGTGCCATCAAGGCAATACTACCGAGCGGACGCCGACCCAGATCCAGACGAGCGGATCCATCCGTCCAGCGCATCGTACCGTCTTCAACATTATTCCAACCCGACAGATCCGCCTCATGAAGATGCGCGCTCAGGGTCGTCGTCGCGTTGCCTTCGTAGAGTTTCACGTCTCCCACCAGCACGCCAAGTGTGCGACGATCATCGACAAAAGGCCCCACAACGTCACAAGGTCGGCTGGCATTGGAAACAATCCGGACGCTTTTAGCACCGGCAGGAATCATGAACATCACCCGACCATTGTGTTCCCGGATCTGGTGGAGTGCCATACCTGTATTCGTGATCAGGGACAAATCGCGCTGATAGGTCAGGGACGGAGCTTCGGAGTGAACCGGGCAGTTCTGCTCCTTGGCACGACCTTCAATCTGACGGTAAATCGGCTCGACGGCTTCACGCGACAC
>NZ_BLJQ01000037.1 GCF_014132155.1 Gluconobacter sp. Gdi | reverse complement strand
ACATGAGAGCACCAGTTCCGTACGTTTCAAAACGAGATTTTCCTTGCGCCGTAGAGGCCGTTCACACAAGAGTGAACGAACCCTTCAGGGCCGCCCCGAACCCTTTTTCTGCCAGTCGCATCTTTCCGCGTCATTCTGTCCTTCTGAAGCAAAAAACACGCCATCATCCGAGGCGTCCGCTTCGTTATTAAGGACATGAAACAGATGCTCACCATACCGACGGTCTGGCCGTATTTCCTCTTTCTTTTTGGTCTCCAATGGCTGATTACGGCCATTCGTGAGCGAAACAGCGCCAAGCTCCTTGGCACACCCTATGCGCTTTTCGACATCGCTACAGCTTGCATGGCGACGATGATGCTTTGGCTGCGGCGCTCGACCCGCTACGCTCTGTTTCTGGCTGTTTCGGTTACGGCGCTGTGCGCTGTTCTTTCGCTTGGCCTCTATCTTCTGGGCCATGAGAAGGAGGCGATCAGCGCTCTCGACGTGGCTCTGATGGCCGGGTTCGGAGGCTGGCTGCTCGAACTACTCTCTTCCATGATCGAAGAAATCTGAGCCCTTCGCTCCTTCTATTGCCTTGGCGCAGCCCCCCTGTGGGGGGCGAGCATTGGGGGCAAAACACTTCGCGCCGACGAGGCGCGTCCGCCTTCCTGGAAAAAACGACGGGAGAAAGAAAAGGGCGGACGGGAGAAGAGGCCGAGGGCAGAGCCGAGGCCGTCAGGGCGGCCCCGGTGAGTGGCCGGACCTGCTGGCCCGGCCTGTGGGGGTTAGAGAACGGCCCCCCACTGCGCGGCGCGGACGTTCTCGGTGAGGCTGCGGGCGTTGTCCTTAACGTAAGGCTTCCAGTCTTCCCCGATCAGTTCGCGGTAGGCGTCACATGCGCCCTGAGCCATGACGGCGAGCGCGTAAGCCTTAGGGGCCTGCTGTGCAGCGAAACGGACGGCCCGATCTACGCGGTTTTCCCCGCCGTCGATGCCTTGGCGGTCTTCGTCGCGGCTTTCGTTGCTGAAAGAGTTCTGCTCGTCGCGGGCAATCTGGCGCTTGTTCTCATAGAAGTTGGCGGCACCATAGGCAGAGCGGATCAGGCCGTCCACGATGCGGCCAAGGTGCATTTCCATGGCCTTGAAATTGCGCTCCCCCCGGAAGTCGGTGACGACCAGAACGTCCTCAAGAAGCGTGTACTGGTCGCGGATCATGCTGAGACCGGCCCCCATCAGCTCGTCATAGTCGCCAGCCTCGAAACCGAAATGCTGAACGATAGCGGCGATCTTGTCATCGTTGGGGGCGAGGCGCATGACGTCTGCCAGCGTGGGAGCGGCAATGGCCTTGGTGCGCTCGCGGGCTTCGTTGAAACGGCGGACGGCGGCGGGGCTGGCCTTGTTTGCAGCCTTGCGGTTCTGGGCCTTCGGTGCGATTGTGGTTGCTGCGTCGGACATGAAACTTACCTTTTCTCGTCTAGCGAAGTCCCGGCTTGGTGTTCCAGCACTAACCGGGGCGCTTTGTCTTGAGGGCCAATCCCTCTCGACAAGTAAAAGATAGCCTTTTCGGCCTTTCGTGACAATAGAAAAAGCGCAGAAAACCGCCATAAAACGCGCTTTATTTTTGCATGACAAGTAAAAATATTTCTTGATTACTCTATGAATACCTGTCGTTTTCCTAGACCCATCCTGCCCGTGCGGCGAGCACACTGACGGCGACGAGAGTGGAACGACGGTGGCGTTTTCCTGAGCCCATCCTGCCACTGGCTAAGACGGGCGACGGGACAGGCCGTCAAGCCCGGAGCGTCCTGAGCAAAGGGGGCAGGCTTGCGGCTGATGCGGGGTCGCGTGCGGCCCTGCAGCAGACGCGGGCCTGACACCTGCCGCCGAGGGTCGCGCAGTGGCTTTACGGACTG
>NZ_BLJQ01000036.1 GCF_014132155.1 Gluconobacter sp. Gdi | reverse complement strand
CGCTGGCGCAAAAAGCGCAGGATCTGTTTGACGCCGCCTCTTCAAAGATGTGGGCGGATTACGGCTGCCTGGGCGAAACGCCGCCCGAGACCTGGACCATCTATCTTAAGGCGCTGCGGGCCATCGCCACCGGGGCAGATACGGCCAGTGTGGCGCTGCCCGTGCCACCTGACAGCGTCGCAGCCTGATCGCAGGTCCTCAACAGTTCTAGACGTTCTCTGACAGCTGCCTGCGGGCGGCTTTTTTTATGGAAAAATCATGCCTGACACATACCCCGCGCCGCTTTCGCCGATGCGTATCCTAGAAGATCGCGTGCTTCAGCTGGAAACCATGCTGGCCGGCCTGGATGACAAGCAATCCGATCTGCGGGCCGAGGTTCGCACGGAAATTGCAGCGCTTCGCAGTGAAATCAAAGCCTTGGCCAAGGCGATGGAAACCAGCAATTCACAGATCAACGGCAAGCTGGACCGGCTGTTCGGGGCGCGGTCCGTGGTGACTGCATTAATTACCCTCGGCACATCCATTGCTGGGACCGGTTTGGTCCATCTCGTGGTGTCGATTGGAAATTAGTGACACTGTTTGACATAAAAATATCGAATTGATAGTGAAGTTAAGGGTTAAACTATTAGAGAAATATGAAGTCATGTCTGTAATTGATGGTAATAAATTACTTCCCGGAAAGACGTATCTGATGAAGGTTTGGAATCATCGAAAAGGGCGTCCATTTAAAACAACAGAGAAAGTAGTTTTTACGAACTACATTTTTAATGGACGCGTAGTGCGGTCGGGTTCGTTCAAAATGCGTGATTTGCTGGCTGGCGGCAATCAAACCTGTATTTTGCAGGGGGCCAAAAGCGGACCGATCACTCTCACGGTAACTGATCCAAAAATCTGGGTGAACTCGAACAATGATAGAATAACGTTCGATACCTGAATGTTATTAGTTCCACGCTAGCAAAGCCGCCCAACTGGGCGGCTTTTTTTATGGAAAAATCCCATGAATGAAACTGCCGTCGTGCTGGCCACGACGCTCCTGAAGCTGCCCGGTTTCGAAGGATTCCGGTCGAAGCCCTATGTCTGCCCTGCCGGCTGCTGGACGATTGGTTATGGTAGTCGCTGGCTGAAATCCGGAAAGCCCGTCACGGCCAGAACGCCGCCCATCAGTGAAGCGGACGCAGCAAGCCTGCTGCTCCAGTCAGTCATGACCTATGACGCGACCCTGTCGCGCCTGGTCAAGGTTCCGCTCTCGGATATCCAGCGGGCGGCACTCCTGTCCTGGCAATACAATGTCGGCACACCAGCCGTGGAAAGCTCCACGCTCCTACGCAAGCTGAATGCCGGAGATTATGCCGGCGCGGCCAATGAGCTACCACGCTGGAACAAGGCAACCGTGAAAGGCCATCTGGTCGAGCTGGCCGGCCTGACCAATCGCCGCGCTTATGAGCGGGATGTGTTCCTGGGCAAGCGGACAGTGATGGGGAAGAGCTATGCAGATGTCTGATCTTCTCGGACTGCTCCCGCCGCAGGTCCTGTTCTGGGTTGGTATGTTTCTTGTTCTGGCCTCGGTGCTGCTGAATGTCTGCGGCTTCCTGCGGTCCCGGATTGCCCCTCCGGCTCCCGGATCTCTTTGGGTCAGGCCGTATCAGCTTCTGAGTTTTCTGGCCTTCGAGCAGAAATATGCCGCCGCCATGTACAGGATCGGGCTCACGGCCGTCATGACAACGCGGGCTGAGGCGCCACTTCTGAAAAAGGCCGGCGCAGACAGTGGCGTGCAGATCCTCGACAGCAAGGGCAAGCCCAAAGCTCCGACCTGACTGAGCCCTTCAGCCGGTCCTGGATCGATCATCCTCATTCCTCAGATCTCCGAAGGAGGCAGCGCTCCTGCTGTCAGACCGTCGGATCCA
>NZ_BLJQ01000035.1 GCF_014132155.1 Gluconobacter sp. Gdi | reverse complement strand
CCAGTCCTGCGGACCGTCCGGGGAGGCACGTTCCACGACGGCGGCCTCGCATCCAGCGTTCAGTCTGACAGTCGCCGTGCCAGTCCGTAAAGCCACTGCACATCCCTCGGCGGCAGGTGTCAGGCCCGCGTCTGCTGCAGGGCCGCACGCGACCCCGCATCAGCCGCAAACCTGCCCCCCTTGCTCAGGACGCTCCGGGCTTGACGGCCTGTCCCGTCGCCCGTCTTGGCCAGTGGCAGGATGGGCTCAGGAAAACGCCACCGTCGTTCCACTCTCGTCGCCGTCAGTGTGCTCGCCGCACGGGCAGGATGGGTCTAGGAAAACATCAAATACCCTTTCAGTAATCAACAAATAAAACGCCTTTACATTCAGTTTTATTTCTTCGGAAATGGCGGTTTTCTGCCGTTTTTTGTTGACTGCCACCAAGTAAAAACCTATTATCTATTCATGGACAGAGGCAATAACGCCGAACAAGTCCAGTCGATACGTTCCCTAATTCTTGGAGGCTCTCATGGCTGGTTCCGTTAACAAAGTCATTCTCGTTGGCAACCTTGGTAAAGACCCGGAAGTCCGCAATACGCAGTCCGGGTCCAAGGTTGTGAGCTTTCCTCTGGCAACGTCTGACACATGGAACGACCGCCAGAGCGGCGAACGCCGTGAGCGCACCGAATGGCACCGGGTCGTCATCTTCAATGAGCGTCTGGGGGACGTCGCAGATCGGTTCCTCCGTAAAGGCCGCAAGGTCTATCTCGAAGGCGAACTCCGCACCCGCAAATGGACCGGTCAGGACGGTCAGGAGCACTACACCACAGAGGTTGTTATTGACCGTTTCCGGGGTGATCTGGTGCTGATCGACAGCAACCGGGGCAACAGCGATGAAGGCGAGGGCGGCTTTGCTGGTGGAAGCAATGGCGGCCGGTCCGGGGGATCGTCTGGCAACGGAAACCGCAATGCGGGCTGGGACGCACCGGGCGGGAACGACCTCGATGACGAAATCCCATTTTGAGTGCCGGGGAGAAGGGGCATAGTGCCAGATGAACAAAGACCGCCTCATGGCGCTGCTGCCCCCGCCGCAGCGCTCCAAACACAAGGAAGACCGCTACAAGGCGATTGCCAGCGTCCTTCAGACATTCGCCCTCAGCGCGTGGGGGCTCGGCATCGTGACCCCGCTCATCTCCGGGACAGGACCGTTGACCCCCATGCGTGCCGTCACCTGCTTTTTTCTGGGAGCCGCGCTTGAGGCAATTTCTTTGACTTTTCTGGCGTATATCCCCTATCCTGAGGACAAGACGGAGGCGAAAACCAATGGATAACGTAACCCAGAGTATCCTGTTTATTCTTCTTCCTGCCGCTGCTTTCACCATCGGTCTGGGGCTTGCGATCGGACCCATCGCGTCCCGGCTGGCAAAGCTGCGAACGTCCCATCATTGACACCGACAGGCGGCCTCCGGGCCGCTTTTTTTTGTCCGCTCGTCCGGTTCAGTCAGGCGGGCGCGCCTCGTCGGCGCGAAGTGTCTTGCCCCCAGTGCTCGCCCCCCACAGGGGGGCTGCGCCAGGACAGAGAAAAAGACTAGACTCGCCCCATGTCACGACAAACAGTCATCCGCATCGGTGCGCTGAGTATCCAGCTCGCCATTCTTCTTCTGATCTGGCAGGGCTTTCTGCATCCCATCAGGGGAGGTCTGCTCGTGCTTGCCGTCGGGTTTGCCGCGTTCTTCCTCACGCGGGACTCTTCAGGCAGAAATCAGGGCCGTCAGTAGAAAAAGCAAAAGAAGGATCGGGGCGGCCCTGACGGGTTCGTTCACCCTATTCCGCTAGGCTCCTGCGTCGCCAAGCTCCACCGAGCCACAGGGTCCAGCCGCCCTTGATCGGGCGTCTGGCCCCTGCGTCTCGGCCCTTCCGGGTAACGGTTCACCCGCATTCTTTTCCGATGACGGACGGTCCTGGTGTGGGTGATCGGTTCGTGA
>NZ_BLJQ01000034.1 GCF_014132155.1 Gluconobacter sp. Gdi | reverse complement strand
ATGTCTGTCATTGTTCTTCTCCGGATGCCCTGACTGGCAACGGCACCCTAGCACTAAAGTAAGGCATAGAGGCCGTTCACCACATCAATTCCGCTAGGCTCCTGCGTCGCCAAGCTCCACCGAGCCCCGACGTCCAGCCGCCCTCAACCGGGCGTCTGGCCCTCGGGTCTCGGCCCTTCCGGGTAACGGCTTGCCCGCGTTCTTTTCCGATGACGGACGGTCCTGGTCTAAGTGATCGGTTCGTGAGACGGCTCCTCAACCTCCCCGGCCAGTCCTGCGGACCGTCCGGGGAGGCACGTTCCACGACGATGGCCTCGCATCCAGCGTTCAGTCTGACAGTCGCCGTGCCAGTCCGTAAAGCCGCTGCGCGACCCTCGGCGGCAGATGTCTGGCCCGCGTCTGCTGCAGGGCCGCACGCGACCCCGCATCAGCCGCAGACCTGCCCCCCTTGCTCAGGACGCTCCGGGCTTGACGGCCTGTCCCGTCGCCCGTCTTGGCCGGTGGCAGGATGGGCTCAGGAAAACGCCACCGTCGCTCCACTCTCGTCGCCGTCAGTGTGCTCGCCGCACGGGCAGGATGGGTCTAGGAAAACATCAAATACCTATTGAGTAATCAACAAGTAAATAACACATTTTATCGGCTTTATTTCTTCGGAAATGGCGGTTTTCGGCCGTTTTTCGTTGACTGTCACCAAGTAAAAACCTATTCTCTATTCATGGACAGAGGCAATAACGCCGAACAAGTCCAGTCGATACGTTCCCTAGTTCTTGGAGGCTCTCATGGCTGGTTCCGTTAACAAAGTCATTCTCGTTGGCAACCTTGGTAAAGACCCTGAAGTCCGTCATACGCAGTCCGGGTCCAAGGTCGTGAGCTTTACGCTCGCCACGTCTGACACATGGAACGACCGCCAGAGCGGCGAACGCCGTGAGCGCACCGAATGGCACCGTGTCGTTATCTTCAATGAGCGTCTGGGGGACGTCGCAGAACGTTTCCTCCGCAAAGGCCGCAAGGTCTATCTCGAAGGCGAACTGCGCACCCGCAAATGGACCGATCAGGGCGGTCAGGAGCATTACACGACAGAAGTTGTCGTTGACCGGTTCAAGGGTGAACTGGTTCTGCTGGATAGCAACCGCGGAAGCGAAGGAGGCGGCTGGGGCCAGTCGGATGAGGAACGGGACGATCAGACGCCATTCTAAGGTACGCAGTTCACTGCACGGTCCTGCCAAAGGACCGTCCCCGTTCACTCTCCTCACAGGAACCGGCGCTATGACCACGGAAGAGACATTTCCATGATGCTGCCGACACTGCCTCCCAGACCTCCCACGTCCACGCAGCACACAACCGAGCGCGTGAAGCTTTTCGCGAGCGGCTGCCAGAGCCTTGCGCTGGCAATCCTCGGGGCGGGGATTGTGGCTCCGCTCTTCACGGGAGCGGCCGTTCCAATGTGGCAGCGTCTGGCAGCCGCGCTCGCCGCCGCCGCTTTTGAAATTGCCGCGTGGACGCTTCTGGGCTATATTCCGAACACTGAGGTCACGCCAACGGAGACCGAACATGATGAATGAGTTTTTCCCAAACCTGCTGATGATGCTCGCCGCGTTCGCAGGTGGCTGCGCTCTTTTCGGATGGATTGCTAGCCGGTTACTCCCGACCGCCAGCCCACGACAGAAGCGGCATAGTCCTTCCTGACAAGACGACACAGGCGGCCTCCGGGCCGCTTTTTTTGTCCGCTCGTTTAGTTCAATCAGGCGGACGCGCCTCGCCGGCGCGAGCTTTGATGCCCCCAGTGCTCGCCCCCCACAGGGGGGCTGCGCCAGGACAGAGAAAAAGACTAGACTGAGCCAATGTCACGAAACAACGCGATCCGCATCGGCGCTCTGGTCATTCAGGCGGCTGTTCTTCTCCTGATCTGGCAGGGATTTCTGCATCCAACCAGAGGAGGTCTGCTGGTGCTTGCCGTCGGGTTTGTGGCGTTCTTTCTCACGCGGGACTCTTCAGGCAGAAATCAGGGCCATAGGTAAAAAAAGCAAAAGAGGGATCGGGGCGGCCCTGAAGGGTTCGTTCACTCTTGTGTGAACGGCCTCTACGGCGCAAGGAAAATCTCGTTTTGAAACGTACGGAACTGGTGCTCTCATGT
>NZ_BLJQ01000033.1 GCF_014132155.1 Gluconobacter sp. Gdi | reverse complement strand
ATAGGTCAGGGACGGAGCTTCGGAGTGAACCGGGCAGTTCTGCTCCTTGGCACGACCTTCAATCTGACGGTAAATCGGCTCGACGGCTTCACGCGACACGGTGAGAGGGGCTGCGGCATCATCCCAGGAGAGATCACGGCTGAGAGGGATGGAGACGACAGCGTTATTTTGACGGAAAGCGCGACGGTTTCCGGTATCGAGATAACTCTCCGTCAACATACCGTCAGCCATGATGACGGAGTGGTCGGCGGTTTCGATGTGATAGTAGTCGTAAGACGTGATCGAGGTGTCATAGAAGATCGAACGACCGTTTACGAGCATCCGAGCCGGCACGAATTTGCCGTCAAAGAAGAGGCAGTGCTCGGCGGTGATCAGCATGTCTTTAAAAGGAACGCCCTCAGAGATCGCATTTTTGAGAATGCGAACGGGATATCCTGCCTGATCTAAAGCAAGATGCGGACGGACCGTGCAGCGGGCCTGGCCGGCCCATGTCACCTGGCGAACTGTCTCGGTCCCATCGACATATGCTGTGACGTTATCACCGACCGCCAGCTTTTCGACGGCAATCGTTCCAGACGGGATTGAGATGAGGCTACCCGCAAGGAAGCAGACTTCAGCAAGGGACCCACCATTGCCATCACTAACGAGAGCGAAACCTGTCGTTTTGACGCCTTCGATATTAAGGGTGATGGTGTTTCCATTGCTGAGCGTTACGACCACCTGATCGTTGGACGGATAGCTGTATGTTGCACCCGTAGGAGAAACGCCGACCAGATCTATTGAATCTGAATCACCGGGTCCCGTTCCTGTATATCCGCTAATGACCGTACTGACCGTGCCACCATTTTCGAGACCCGAAATGGTCAGTCCGTGGTTCGTGTCTCCTACAAGGTCAATGGTTCCGCCAGCATCGTTCCAGATCGTTGCAGACCCGCCATTTGCTACAGTGACAACACCGGAAATTGCAGCTGAACTTGAGACAGTAAGCGATCCACCACTTGACACCGTCGTTGTGCCCACGACACTGCCTGCATCGGCATCAATGGCCCCGCCACTGGTAATAGTATTGTCCTGAGCAATACCATTGGAACTAATCTCCAGTACACCGCCGGAGTTAACGATTGTTCCGGAAGCCGTACCAGCGAGGCCAAGACCGCCGCCACTGGAAATAACGGTGTTATAAACAGTTCCTCCGGAGCTGACGACGACAGTACCGAACGTTTCAAGTGTCAGATTTGAAGTCGTAGCGCCTGCGCTCACGTGCACAATGGCACTATTGTCAATTGTCGTCGTTGTCAGGCTTCCGCCAGAGTCGACGTGGCCTGTCCCGCCGTTAATTGTGCTCCCTTCTACCAAACCACCAGAAGCAATTTCCAAAACGGCTCCCGTATCAATCGTGACATTTGACCCGGTGCCCTGAATATTAACATCAGCTCCGCTGGAGGCGACAATGTTGGACGTCACACCACCCGCATACACATCGACAGCATTACCGGAGAAAAAAGTTCCGCCAGACAGGCTACCTCCGCTGCTGACCGCAACAGTTGCAGCTCCAGCAACGGGGCTTTCACTAAGGGATACGCCACTCTCAATGATCAGGGTCCCACTAGCACTTGTCCAGTTGTGTGGCCCCAAATTTCTATAAGCAGAAATTGTTCCGCCAGAAATAATGTAATATGCTCCGCTATATTGCTGCGCTCCAGAATCAACGACAAGAGTGCCACCACTCAATAGTGTTAGAGTAGAAGATGAATACCCAATCAGAGATCCACTTTTTAGTTCGATAGACCCACCCGAAGAAATGGTAATATCTTCATTGAGATTTCCGCCGCTGCTTACTACTATACTTCCGCCAGAACGTACAGTTCCGCTCCCGTACAATTCACCTCCCGACAAAATAACAATTCCTGAGGTCGAAGAACCATAGAAACTACCTGGGACGCCGGCCGAATTAACTGGGCTGTCTACGTACAGTATTCCGCTAGATACATAACTCATTTTATTATCCTCTCATTAACTTGATTCTATTTATCACCATTTCGGAAGTGATAAGTTTTGTGCACTCAAACTGCCTTTCGGAGTTTTTGTGCCGCGGACACCACAAAAAATCGTGGTGATCAAAACGCTCCTTCGGATCATTCCAGCATGAATTACAGGTGTGCCAGTTGATTACGCGCCCGGGCGTTTCAAACTCGTTATTTGGGTGGGTAAACCCTGAAATCATGATCACAGGGCAGCCTGCAGACCATGCGAGCCAGGCTAGGCCTGAACTGCCGCCAATAAAAAATGCTGCATGCTTAAGCCAGCGCGCTCGTTCTGCCAGAGGACGATTTCCTGTCTGGTCTTCAGCTCCATGCGGCAAGTGGTTCCATACCACGCCTGTCCCATGTTCGGCTTTCTGATCAATACAGACGACGCGATACCCTTGCTCTTTAAGCCACGTGATAACTTCGCGCCAACCTGTCGGGTTATTCCAATATTTACATTGGGAGCTCGCCTGTACGGCGATACAGACATAAGGCTCTTTTAGGCTCAGGACCCATTGATTTGATTACGGAAATCTGATTCAGGCTCTGTGAGGAGACTGGAGATGAGCGACCTGTTTTGGCTGACGGATGAACAGATG
>NZ_BLJQ01000032.1 GCF_014132155.1 Gluconobacter sp. Gdi | reverse complement strand
GTCTGGGAGATTTCCTTCTGCACTGCAGCCAGGCGCTGTGTCGTTTCGGACGTGTCAGCACCGGAAGATGCAGAACGATCCAGCTCTTCCTGCAGGGCTTTTTCCTGCTGTCGCAGGCTGGTTAGTTCCCGACGCAGGCTGGAGAGGCTAGCGATGCCCCGGCTCGCCGTCCCTTCCATAGACTGCGCGGCATCATCTGCCGTTTGTGAAATCGCTTTAACAGCCTGCTGCGCTGTCGTTCCCATGCCTGACAGAGATTCAGAAACGGACTCCGTCTTGTCCTGAAGCATGTCCAGGTTCCGGCCTGCACTTTCAGTACCTTCAGCCGTGGAATCCCTGACACTGATATCGTTAATCAGCTTGTTGATCTGCGTCAGGGTTGCCATCGTTATGTCATCCGTTCTGTCAGGATAAGGGTTGGATAAAGCATTGTCTGTCCTGCCTGCCTGTCTGAGCGACGGGACGTGTAAGCGCGGTGTTTCCGGCTCCAGCCGGTCTTCTTCTTCCAGCTTAGCCCTGAGGCCACACCTGCGTTCTTCAGGACGTAAGGAACTGGCCCGCCACGGGCATCCCGTCCGCCTGTCAGCGGCTTGAAAGCGCGTTCGGCTTGAACCGTCTGAAAACGACGCAATGTCGCCTGACGGACACCTTCGATAATCTGGGGATCGGTTCGGACCTTCATGCCGCCGACTTCAATCTTGCGGGCATAAGGCATGGTGTTGACGATCCAGACCGCAGAACCGGCTGGGATCTTTGCTGGCGCGTCACTCCATAAGACACCGTCGACCAGCACTGCCCAGCTTTTGCGAAAATCGCCGCTGCGCACGGGAGAGCGTTTGCGGCATTCCGTTAATGCCCAGTTGGTTGCCTGGGCAACGCTACTGAAAACATACGTCACCACACCGCCATCGAGGCGGGCCTGCTCTTCCGGGCGATCAGGATCTCCATCCACCCGCGTTTGGAAGACCGGACTGGCAGATCCACTGGCAATCAGGTCATCCCGGGCTTCCCGGCATTGATCCGCAACCACGGCATGAAGCTCTGGACCCGTCATGAACTGACTAACGTGCAGATCAATCTGCTTGACCACCACATCAGACCACTTCTGCGCAGAAGACCGTCTCATTTCAGGCTCGCTTTCTGCTTTTCAGCCCAGTGGCTGGCATACACTCTGTCCATCGCCACCAGACAGCGGTCCAGGAGCGCCATCTCTTCCAGGCTCAGACCGTGATGGTCCGCCCAGGCCCGAACGGCCGTCCAGGGGATGCTTCCTGGGCGGGACTGGATAAGGCCTCCGCCCATGGGAACCATGAACCCTTCAGTGCTTTGGCCGCGCTCGGCTGACAACCGCCTCCAGGCCCGCCAGATCCAGAGCCACTCCGGAGCAGGATCCACGCGGGCTGCATCGCCCGTCAGTTCATCCCAGAATTCGGGATATTCGCCCCATTCGAGGGCCCAGCCGAGCGCGGCTGTCAGTTTCCCTCGGCATCCTCAGCCTGCTGAACTGCCCCTGTGGCAACGAGGCTTGCCGCTTCCCAGCAGGCCCGTGCCAGACGGGCATAATCGGGCTGCGCCAGAAGAGCGCGGAATTCGTCAATCGTGACCTTCTGCGTCTCGGCATCGTCAGCAAACAGTCCATCGACGTCCAGCAGCAGAAACTCTGTCAGCAGGTCAGCATTCAGCTGACGACGTACGGCATTCGGGATGCGTGACGGATCGTTGCGATACTTTTCAGCAGCCTGGGCCACTCGACGGGTCTGCGCATCGAGAAACTGATCCGTGTAACCACGGGTGCGGATCTTCAGGCCCGGATACTGCTCGATGGGAACCCAGACACCATCGTTGACGGCAGCGGAATCAATCTTGAGGTCGGACAGTTTTGCCATGTTAATTTTTCCAGTCAGAACTGAGGGCTGTTTTCCAGCCACTCGGACATAAAAAAAAACCGCCTCGGAGGGCGGCGGGTGTCAGTCAGTTGGCAGCGAGATCAGCCGCCGACTTTTGTGATCGTAAAGGTGCCACCGCCTGTCTGCGGATTACCCTCGATATCGAAGGTGGCGACGATGGTGCTGTTCTTGGATCCCGCATTGATCTGGGGGTTCTGCAGAGTCGCGTTCAGGAAGGTGAACGTATAGCCGCGTCCGGAGGCATCGACTGCCGTGATGGCAATCGGGCCCCCCTTCTCCTGCTGGAAACGGTCGTATTGCGCAAAGCTCTTGAAGAACAGCTGGATCTGCCCGCTCGCCAGAAGACTGCCAGGACGCATGCCGCAGGCGTCTGCATGACCCATGCCGTAATCCTGCCCCGCCCCATCACGATCCAGCGTGATCTGGACCTGACGAATGCATCCGTCTGGTACCGCTCCGTCAATCGTCAGGCTCTGGAAGCCGTTCACCGTGTCAAAAACCAGCCCCGTCGGTGCGGCAATTTCGACACCCGCGGCATCGACGTCCGACTTGCTCTCATTCGAGCAGGCGAAATCAAACGCCACCTGCGCAAACGATCCCTGCTGGAGCGTGATCTGCGCCCGCGAGGTGAAAGATCCCGTTCGCAGGAACCAGGCAGACGCCATTTTTTCCCGGATCGTCCACGTCTTCACGACTGTGCCGTTGGTAATGACCCCATTCACCCAGTCCGAACACAAGACACCTGCGAACAGATCGTCATAGGTGCCACTGGAGAGCGCTCCCGAGAGCGTCCCACTGACTGAGATCTGCGTCGTGACAGCCTGGGAAGCCTCAGCCTGCGCGTTGATCTCTTCAGGACGCTGCCGGGTCCGCTGCGGGCGGAAATTCTCACCCGTGAAGCGGGTCAGCTGATAGGTCCCGGTCGAGGCCTGCCCATAATTTGCCTCCAGGCTATAGGACAGTCGCACGTCATTCGACTGCGCCCCTGCCTGATAGCCGGAGGTCGCTCCGGAAAAACTCATGGATTTATCTCCGCAGGAAAGGCGTTCAGGCAGAACGTTCC
>NZ_BLJQ01000031.1 GCF_014132155.1 Gluconobacter sp. Gdi | reverse complement strand
GGCCCAGTGGGCCCGAAGCTGTGATTTTGGCCATGTTGAAGAACGTGCCGGGAACGGCGAGGCTTTTGATTGACGCTTGATGCGTCCCAGGCAGATCGTGCTTCTCCAGCAAGGAGAGTAGCACGATGCAATCTGAGTCTTCGGCAGCCAACCTGGCGACGTCATGGAGCCTGAGTTTTGCAGATCTCGACTTTATCCACGGAAAAGCCGAAGCGACACGACTGGGTCTGGCTGTTCAGCTGAAATTTTTTGAAGCGTACGGCTATTTTTCGTTGGATCATACGGCAGTTTCCTCTGACGGTATTGCCTATCTCGCCGAGCAACTCGGCACTCACGCCGCGACCCTGAATGACTATGAATTTTCTGGCCGGACAGCGCGACGACATGCTGCGGAGATTTTGAAGTATCTTGGCTTTCGACGCCTTTCCCGGATTGATCGGGAGAAGATGTCCGCGTGGATTTCCAGGGACCTTTGCCCGACCGGCCAGCCAGTCCCTGTTATGCTCGGGCAGGTATTTCTATGGTGCCGGGATCGCCATATTTTTGGCCCGTCACGAAAAGAGCTTGAGCGTCTGGTCCGTTCGCTGCGGCAGAAATATCTGGATACCTGGCTGACCGGAATACGCAATCAGCTTCCTGAAAATACAGCAGCCATGCTGGAAGCCTCAATTTCAGATCCTGATGGGCCAACAGGCTTTAATGCCATGAAGGGTGACGCGGGATATGCTTCACTCGACACGGTTATCAGCATGGCAGCCAAGCTCGATTTCATTCAGAAACTTGATCTTCCAGGTGATATTTTGGGATCGACCGGCAAAACGTGGATCGAACAGATTGTTCGCCGCGTGGGAGCCGAAACGGCCTCGGAGATGCGTCGACACTCTCCCACAAGGCAGCTCGGGCTCTATACCGTCTACCTCCTGTCCCGTCAGGCACAGCTAACCGATGCGATGGTCGACCTGCTGATAGAAACCATTCACAAGATAGGCAGTCGTTCAAAACGCAAAGTCATTGGGGATATCGCCAAAGATATTGAACGGGTTTACGGCAAGGAACGCCTGCTGGTCGATATCGCAAGCGCATCACTTGATGATCCTTCAGGCCGTATCTGCGATGTTATTTTCCCGATTGCCGACAGCGTTAAACTGACCGCTATCATCAAGGAAAGCCAGGCGAAAGGGGCGCTTGACCGACGGATATACAAGGTGATGCGCGCGTCCTGGGCCAGTCATTACCGCCGCATGCTTCCCGGTCTGCTTTCAGTTCTGCAGTTCCAATCAAACAACACGACATGGCGCCCGGTCCTTGCCGCTCTTGAATGGATCGGCAGCAAAATGGACGAAGGATGTCGTTATGTGCCTGCATACGGTGTTCCGACCGATGCTGTTATTCCCGTTAAATGGCGCAGTGCTGTTGTTGATGGCGAGGGACGGGTGAACCGGATCAGCTATGAGCTTTGTGTTCTGACGGTTTTGAGGGAGCGTCTTCGATCCAAGGAAATCTGGGTTGTCGGAGCAGACCGTTATCGTAACCCGGATGACGATCTGCCGAAGGATTTTGAACATCGTCGCACAGCCTATTATGCCGATCTCAAATTGACACCGGATGCCGGGGAGTTTTCCGCTGGCATCCGCGCGGATCTTGAACGGGAATTATTGCTGCTGAACCAGACGATCCTTCGAAATGACAAGGTTCGGCTGCTGTGGCGAGGTGAAAACCGTATCTCGATTACGCCGTTCAAACCGGTGGCAGAGCCCAAAGGTCTCGAAGCGATTAAACGCGAGATCTCTGGCCGGTGGCCCATGACCAGTTTGCTGGATGTTCTGAAAGAGGCAGCGCTCGATACGGGTCTTCTGGATGCCTTTGAAACATCAGCGTCCCGGGTTTCTCTGCCAAAAGCGGTGCTGGATCGGCGTCTGCTGTTATGCCTCTATGCTTTGGGCACGAATGCAGGCCTCAAGCGTGTCGCCGGCGCTGTGCCTGATGTCAGCTACGAGGAACTGCTGCATGTCCATCGTCGCTTCATCAATGCGCCCGCGCTCAGGGAAGCGTGCGCCCAGGTTGCAAATGCGACACTCACTATCCGGAACGCCGCCGTCTGGGGCGATGCAGGCACGGCCTGCGCGTCAGATTCCACAAAATTCGGTGCATGGGATCGTAATCTTATGACCGAGTGGCATGCCCGGTACGGTGGCCGCGGTGTGATGATCTACTGGCACGTCGAAAAGCGCGCGACATGCGTTTATTCCCAGCTCAAGCGGTGTTCCTCCTCAGAGGTTGCATCGATGATTGAAGGCGTCCTGCGCCATTGCACCGACATGGATATTCAACGCCAGTATGTCGACAGCCATGGTCAAAGCGCCGTCGGCTTTGCCTTTTGCCGTCTCCTGGGGTTTGAACTCGCACCGCGACTGAAGGCGATCGCCCGTCAGAAACTGGCAATCCCGGATACGGCAATGCGCACGCGCCTCCCCAATCTGTTGCCGATCCTTTCGGGTCCGATCAACTGGGAGGAGATTGAGCAGCAATACGATGAGATGGTGAAATATGCAGCCGCGATGCAAACCGGGACCGCAGATCCGGAAGCCATTCTACGGCGCTTTGCACGAACTGAAGTCATGCACCCGACTTACAAGGCATTGAGTGAGCTTGGTCGTGCCATCAAGACAATCTTCCTCTGCCGGTATTTGCGTCAGGAGGAATTCAGGCGAGAGATTCATGAAGGGCTGAACGTCGTAGAAAACTGGAACAGCGCGAACGGGTTTGTGTTTTTCGGCAAAGGCGGTGAGCTGGCCACCAATCGTATTGAGGAGCAGCAGATTTCAGCGATGGCGCTGCATCTGCTGCAAGCGTCATTGGTCTACGTCAACACCCGTATGCTCCAGACCGTTCTGGTTGAGCCGCAATGGACCAGTCGGATGATGCCTGAAGATTACCGCGGGCTCACGCCGCTGATTTACAGTCACGTCAATCCCTATGGGCGTTTCGACCTGGATCTGGACACGCGGATCGATTTTAGCGCTCTGGCCGCATGAGAGGCAAAATTCTCATAACATTAGGGTGCACCTCAATGGGGCAGATAAAAGTGACATAAGCGACATGTAACAAATGGGTGGTTTTCTTCCAGATGTGACGATATGAGGAAATAACCACCCTAATGTGACGGATTGTCTTATGACCCGTGTCGGTTATGCCCGTGTCAGCACCACGGACCAGGATCTCGATATTCAGATTGCCCAGCTGAAGGCCGGAGGATGTGAAATCGTTCGTTCGGAAACAGGATCAGGGCGATCACGAAACGGGCGGACCGAGCTTGAGACCATCATGCAGTTCCTGCGTTCTGGAGACGAGCTTGTCGTCCTGCGTCTTGACCGGCTTGGTCGCTCCACACGGGATGTCCTGAACCTGGTCCATGAACTGGAAGAAAAGGGGGCTTCGCTGCGCGTGCTTGAGCCGGGCGTTACGACGGCCGGAGCCATGGGACGTATGGTCATCACAATTCTCGGCATGGTCGCTGACATGGAGTTAAAATTTATCAAGGATAGACAGCGTGCCGGGATTGAGGCGGCAAAAGCGGAAGGAACCTACAAAGGCCGGAAGAAAAACGTCGATGATGATGAAATCCGGCGGCGTATCGCCGCAGGCGAAAGCAAGGCTGGCGTTGCGCGCGAACTGAAAATCTCAAGGATGACTGTCTACCGTGCGCTTGAAACCATCGATTAAGCCGTCAGACACCCGACGCTCGCCCGATCAAGCGCCGTGTTTCCAGTCCGTTCTTCAACATGGCCAAAATCACAGCTTCGGGCCCACTGGGCC
>NZ_BLJQ01000030.1 GCF_014132155.1 Gluconobacter sp. Gdi | reverse complement strand
CGGAGGGTCGCAACACGCTATGACAGATGCCCGAATGTCTTCTTCTCAGCCATCTGCCTCGCTGCAACCGTCATCTTCTGGCTATGAGTCCTGAGCCTAAACACCTAATACCTAAGGCCATACGGGCATTTCGAGAGCAGTGGCCCGATATTGTGAAGAGAGTGACACCCCTGCCCTCTGTGAGGCTTTACGAGAGCGCCGGGTGGATCTCGCCATTGTACGCCCGCCAGCGCCAGATCCGGACATCGCACTCCATCCTCTCTTTGATGAACCAACCCTGATCACCATTTTAAAAGGCCATCCACTTTCCAAACGCCACACGCTCAAATTAATCGATGTCGCCAAAGAGCCATTTCTTATTTTTGATCGCTCACTCAGCTCCGGTTTCTACGATGCTATTATCTCAGCCTGTCAACAAGGCGGCTTTACTCCGCGTTTCGGACAAGCAGCCCCTCAGATCGCCGCAACAATTCCAATGGTTGCGGCGGGACTGGGTGTCGCAGTCGTTCCGGCTTACCTGCGACAAATTCATGCCGATGTCGCAACATTCCATCCCATCTCCGGCCCCTCACCTCGAGCCAGCATCTCGCTTGCCACCCTTGAAACGGAATTGACTGGACCAAGCGCCAATTTCCATCAAATTCTTCTGACTATAGAAAGCAATAATTAGAATATAATATTGAGTGTTTTATCCAAAATTCCCTATGAATTTTAGTCATACATATTAATTATTTCCACTAATGCCGTGACGGTCGATGCGCCAAGAAATCCCTTAAATTGTCGAGAAAAGTTCGAACGCGCAAAGGCACGTTGCGTCGACTTGGCATCGTTGCAAACAATCCGATTGTCTCTCCCTGGTACTCCGGTAAAAGACGGACCAGCCTGCCGCGTTGCAGGTCGTCGCCGACGTCCCACAAGACTTTGAACACGATACCTTTGCCCTTAAGGGCCCAGTCATGCACCACTTCGCCGCTCGTCGTCGAGAGATGAGGAGTTACCTCGACAATCTGATCTTCTCCCGAACGAGATAGTCTCCACTGGTCGAGCATCCCCAGTTCATGTCCTCGCATCAGGCAAATACAACGGTGCTCAGTTAACTGGGCAAGGGTGGTCGGCATGCCAAACCTCTCGAGATAGGCTGGAGAAGCGCAGATGACCCGTTCACTACTCATGATCTTCGTCGCGACAGTCCCCGCTTCATTTGGCATTCCAATCCGAATGGCTAGGTCAAGGCGACTATTAACAACATCCAGCCCTTCATCCGACAGAAGAAGATGGACGCGCAGCTTCGGGAAACGATCGGCGAATTCGCTGACAAAATCAGCCAAACGGCGACGTCCCAGTTCAAGTGGTGCTCCAATCCTCAAAACACCACGAAGCTCTTTTTGATTGGCAGAAATCTCGGCTTCAGCCGCCTCGATATCAATCATGATCTCTGCCGCACGCTCATAAAAGGTCTGTCCCTCGTCCGTCAGGTCGAAGCGCCTTGATGTCCTTGTGACCAGACGTACGCCAAGCCGCTCCTCCAGCCGAGCCAGCCTTCGACTGGAAGCTCCTGCCGAAACGTTGAGGTGACGCGCGACTGCAGTCAGATTTCCCGCTTCAACGAGAAGTACGAAAAATCTCAGGTCACCGGCGTCATCGTGCATTGAGGGGCCATCTTTGCATTTTATACACAGATACAATGCCTTTTATGCGACTACCAGCACCATCAACGCACATCCATTGTCTGTTCATCAATGAATGGAGACAGACATGACGTCCGATCGCACTGCATCTTCACTCCCTCCCCTTCTGGACGCAGTTCACAACCGCGAAACTGCCTTCACAAATGAGGAGCGACACAGGAATGGTACGCTCGGCCTTCTACCTGACGCCGTCGAAACCCTTGATCGGCAGATGGAGCGCGTCCTGTGGCAGCTTGACAGCAAGAGCAGCGATCTCGAGCGCTTTCTGCACCTGAACGGATTGTCACAGCGTAACGAGACCCTGTTCTTCAAGGTTGTGATGTCTGATCCGAAGCGCTTTCTTCCCATTGTTTACGATCCGACAATCGCTGATGCCTGCCTTCAGTACAGCCGTCTCTTCGAGAGACCACAGGGCATGTATCTTTCGCTACGTCATAAAGGTCATGTGAAGGATGTGCTCGCCAACTGGCCTGAAAAAGATGTGCGCTTCATCTGCGTCAGCTCCGGCGGCCGTATTCTGGGGCTCGGCGATATTGGGGCCAATGGCATGGGGATCCCGGTAGGCAAGCTGCAGCTCTATACCGCCTGCGCCGCCATCCCACCTCAGGGCCTGATGCCAATGTTACTGGATATCGGTACAACCAATCAGGAGCTGATTGACGATCCACTCTATCTCGGTCTGCGGCAGGCACCTCCATCCTCAGACGAACTCGACGCATTCGTCGATGAACTCGTGGCAGCCATTCAAGAACTTTATCCTCGTTGCTGCCTACATTTTGAGGACTGGAAAGGAGACGATGCCATCCGCCTATTGGCGCGATATCGTGACAAGATCCTTTGCTATAATGACGACATTCAGGGGACTGCGGCCATTACGATCGCGGGCCTCGACACCGCCCTGTCGATCAAGGGTGAGGCGCTGAAAGAACAGCGTATCCTGTTCTACGGCGCAGGTTCTGCTGGGATCGGCATCGCGAATATGATCGTGAGTGCGCTACAGGACGAAGGCCTTTCTGAAACTGATGCCCGCGCCCGCATTTCCATGATGGATATCAACGGACTGATCGAACCTTCGCGGCAGGATCTTAATCCCTCGCAGAAAGTGTTCGCCCACGCCCATGCATCGACGAAAGACCTTGCGGAAGCAGTCAAAGGCATTGAGCCCACTGTCCTGATCGGCGTCAGCACAAACGCGGGTGGCTTCACCGAGGAAGTCGTTCGCACCATGGCGAGCATTAACGACAAGCCCGTTATTTTCGCGCTCTCCAATCCCACCGACAAGGCGGAATGTACCGCAGAACAGGCTTATCGCTGGACAGACGGCCGGGCCCTCTTCGCTGCTGGCGTCCAGTTCGACGATGTTACTTTGAATGGCAAAACGCTCACCCCCGGGCAGGCCAATAATTTTTATATCTTCCCCGCCGTGGCACTGGCTGTCTGGGCAACACAGGCAAGACGCATCACCGACGAGGTCTTCCTTGAAGCCGCCAGAGCGACCGCTGAACAGGTCACACCGGAGCAACGGGCCCACGGTCTGCTTTTCCCGCCGCAAAAAGATGTCCTGCGTGTAGAGATCAACACGGCCATCAAGGTCGCGCGTCAAATCTTCAAATCGGGCCTGGCTCAGGTTCCTGAACCCGATGATATCGTGGACTGGATTGAAGCCAAGCTCTACCGAGCAGAATACTGAATGACAAAAAAGTAGAAAGAATATCTATTATCTTTAATAGAGAAATTTCCTTCTATCCTATTTTTTTACCATCCATTACTACCATATTTTCTAGTAAAAAATTAATGGATGGTAAAAAACTCTAATTTTTATTTTCAGAGGATTTTTCCTATCTCTTCCATTCGTTGGGAAGGAGATAACCTTTATGTCCGATGTCCATTTTGTCGAAATGGTCTTTTAGCACTGCCTCTTGCGTTGAATGGGATAGCATAGAAAATCCGGACGCTTCAAAGCTACTTTTCTCACGAAGATAATCCCGAACATAGATTTCAAACTCGTCGAAAGAAATTCTTCCGTCATGATTTTTGTCAGCTATCGAAAAAGATTGATTTTCATTCGTTTGAACCTGCGCTGAACATGATGATGATACCAAGGCAAAAGATAAAATGCTCCAGTATTTGATAGACACGTTATATCTCCTGAAGATTTTTTAAAATAAACTGTATTTGTTCGATGCTGCTTGAGAGAGTTCGATTTCCGAACGCTTCGTAGGTTACCTCCTGACGTCTTATGATGGCGTCCCGTAAAAACATTTGTACGGCTTTTTTTTCGAATGGATTTTGTGCATTGTGGCGTAATTCCAGAATGAGCTTACCAAGCGACACTAAAGAAAAGGCGCGATCCAGGACGTCCCGAGCACGGTCTTTCTGGCCCAGGAATGACAGTTTCAATGCCAGCCGTGATAGTTTCTGAATTTGATCTCCCTGCCACTGTTCTGCGAAAGGTAAATGATGAGACGACGATGTCGCTAACAAATTTACACTTCTTCGTAGTGATTTCATAATCACTCTGGCATCAGATTCATGGTTTGGAGGAAGAAAGACGCGGAATACGAGCACCAGAAGAACGGCACCACAGATAATGGCCATCCAGGTATTTGTTAAGGCGATATCATCATAAACCATTTCATTGGTTACGAGAGACTGTATTGCAAAAAAGACAGCGTACCCGAAAGCACCAATGCTATATTTCGGATGAAACTGTAGCCAAATTCCTGGTAAAAGAAAAAAACTCAAACTCAGCCAGAGCAAGCAGTATCCGCTAATAAGTGGCAGAACATAAACATGATAGATCCATGTCGCAGGTATGCTCAGCACAGTTCCTATCGCCATCGCCATACTGGCCTTCGATGCTGAGGGCACCGTAGAAAGCAGGCTGGATGCTGCAATGACATACATCATCATAGGACCATTCGGCCACGCTGTTACATGGCCCAGTGGGCCCGAAGCTGTGATTTTGGCCATGTTGAAGAACGGACTGGAAACACGGCGCTTGATCGGGCGAGCGTCGGGTGTCTGACGGCTTAATC
>NZ_BLJQ01000029.1 GCF_014132155.1 Gluconobacter sp. Gdi | reverse complement strand
AGAAGTGCGCCTAATCGAAAGGCAGTTCGGGGTCTACACTTACTAAAAACCCCGAAAATCAGGCCCGCTTCAAATCTTGCCCGACTTTGCAACAGTGCCCCTCGGATTACGCGAGCGATGCGACCAGTTCTCTGGCCAGTTCGGGTGTTCTGACACTGGTGATGACGGGGACGCTCGATAATGCGGGGCAGCTGATCGGTGAACAGGGTTTTGTCCTGACTGTCGGTGCCTTGAAAAATGAGAGCAGCGGGCTTGTTGCGGCGAGACAAGGCAATGGCAGGCTGACGGTCACAGGTCGTGGCGGACTTATAAATGCAGGCACCATTGAAACGCTTGCGACGGGTAGTCAGTTAACAGTTGCCAGTGCTGGCGAACTGGCAAACAGTGGTTTGCTGGCCGGAGTAGGCTCGGTCGCGCTGAGTGCTGACGCAGCTGTAACGAACCGTGGAACGCTCAGCGCCCAGGGTGGAAATCTGTCTCTGGAAACGGCGACACTGGCAAATAATGGTAGTCTGGCAGCCTTGTCGGGACTTACTGTGACGGCGACCAGTGGTGTTACGAATGATCAGAATGGCCAGATTGCAGTACAATCTGGTTCACTGAGCCTGACAGCAGGTGGGAGCGGTCTGAGCAACGCGGGGCAGATCGGAACCGTTGATGCTGGCGATCTGACAGTTTCGGCAACCAGCCTGACAAATACGGGAGCGATTGGCGCTGCGGGATCGGGAACGATCACGGCAGACGGGGCTATCGACAACAGCGGTAGTCTGCAAGTGGCCGGACAAACGCTCATCGTTGCAGCGCAGGATGTGTCGAATAGCGGGACACTGGCCGCAACGGCCGGGGATCTGTCCGTGAAAAACGCCGGTGTGCTGACAAATGATGGTACGCTTTATGGGGCGGCATCAGACAGCCTGACGGTATCCTCGGCTCTTGATAACCGCAGTGGCCAGATTGGATCAGGAACAGGGTCTCTTACCCTCGCTGCAGGTTCTTTGACCAACGGTGCTGGCAAGATCATCGCAGCATCAGGTCCTGTGGGCCTGAATGTGGATGGTCTCCTTGATAACCGAAGTGGAACCATTCAAGGGCAGGGAGATGTCAGCCTTTCGGCAGCCTCTCTGGATAACCGTGCTAGTGGTACGATTGTGTCGCAGAGCGGAGTGCTGAGGCTGTCGGACGGAACGGGTCCGATGAGCAGCGTTCTGAACCAAGGGGGCACATTGGGGGCCGCTGGAAGCGTTTCCCTGAATACGCAGGCATACGGGAGTGACGCCACCAGTGCATTGATCAGCACCGATGTGCTGACCCTGACGATGACAGGAGCTCTGGAGAATGAGGGTCGTCTTGTTGGACAGAAGGGTTTTGCGATTACTGCCGGATCTTTCCGGAATGGATCGGGCGGTGTCCTTGCTGCCGTGACAGGTGATGGCACGTTGACCACCACGGCGAGTGGTGGGGTGACGAACGCTGGTACGATTGAGACCCTGGCTTCCGATAGTGTCCTGACAGTAAAAAGTAATAATGGTTTCGCGAATGGCGGTTCCGTACTGTCCGGTGGTGCGGTCTCGCTGTCTGCCACAGGAAGCGTGACGAACAGCGGCAGGCTGAGTGCGCTCGGGGGAGATCTGACACTTTCAGCAGCGACATTTGGAAATAACGGCACTGTCGCGGCCAGTGGATCAACCGACCTGACGACAGCAGGGGATATCGCAGATACCGGCGTACTGTATGCGGGAGATGCTCTGACGCTGACGGCTGGAAACGCGCTTTCCGTTACAGGTTCAGCTGCGCAGGCTGGTGCCGGTAGGGGTGATGTTGCTCTTCGTGCCGCCAGTCTTTCCCTGACAGATGGCAAGATCATTTCGGCTGCAGGCCATGTATCAGTTGCGGCGGGTGCCGTGCGTAACGACGGGGGGATTCTGCAAGGCGGAACCGATCTGCAGCTGATGACAGATCAGCTGACGAATACGAACCGCGGTGTGCTGTTGGCAGAAAATGGTGCACTGGGTATCGCAGGACTGTCGTCTGAAGCTGCCGGAACTGTTTCCAATACAGGCGGAACCCTTCAGGGGAATACGGGGGTGATGGTCCATGCAACCTCCATGGACAATACGGGGGGTACAGTTCTAACCCGCAACGGTCCGATGACACTGGTATCGGACGGGCTGCTGAACAACAGTTCGGGCATCATCCAGTCCGCAACGGGTCTCTCTCTTGTGGTCGGGTCTTACAGCAGTGACGTTGGTGCGGTTCTGAGCACCGGAGGCACTTTAAGTGCCTCTGTGTCCGGGCAGATGGATAACGCTGGCCATGTCATTGCAGCCGGTGACCTTGATCTCACGACAGGCAGCCTCGTGACGCAAAGTGCACCAACGCCTGCGGATATTTCCGTCCTCGCCAGTACGGGAGGTACTCTTACGGTTCATGCGGGCTCGGTGGTGAATGCCGGTGCACTTGAAGCAACGGGGGCAGGCGGTTCCGTTCGACTGACGGCGGATCAGATCAACAATACTGGTGCTCTGAGTGCTGTAGGTGACCTGACGGTCTCTGACACGGGGTCGTTGACATCCTCAGGCACGATGCTGGCGCAAAAGGGAAATGCTGCGATTTCGGCTGCCAGTGTCACAAACCGCGGCTTTGCTGGAGGTGCGGCCTCTCTGAGCGTTGCAGCGCATGATAGCCTGATGAATAGCGGCACGCTGTTTAGCGGGGATGTTCTGACGGCGCGGAGCGGCGGGATGCTTGGCAATGGCGGAGGGCAGATGGGTGGCTCTGTGATTGATCTGACTGCCAGTGGTGTGCTGGACAACAGTGCCGGTACAGTCATTGCCAGTGCGGGTGATCTTGCGTTGAAGGCCGGGCAGGTGACGAATGGCCCAGGTGGCGTGCTTCAGAGCAGTGGTTCCGTCACGCTCACAACGGATACACTCCAGAATGCAGGGGGCACCGTTCTTGCAAAAGCTGGAGATTTGAGCGTGCTCTCTCCTGAGGGTGTTGCCGGCGCAGTTGATAATAGCACAGGGACTCTTCAGGCTGGCGGAGCCATTATTCTGCCATTCAGCACTCTGAATAACGCGGGTGGCTCGATTCTGGCGCTGGGTAACAGCCTGACGCTGGCGGGGACAACCGCGAGTGTTGTGGCAAATGCCAATGGTAAGATTGAAAGTAACGGCACACTGTCTCTGACTGCCGGACGCTATACCACGCAGGAACCCGTCTCGGATGCAACACTCCCTGCTGGTCGTCTGGCTGCGACGGGGGACATGACCCTGATGTTGAGCGATCAGGTGCAGAACAGTGGCGTCATCGCGGCTGGTCGTTCTCTGACACTTACGGCAGACAGTGCTGCGAATGATGTCGGAGGCGTCATTGCCAGCACAGCAGGAAATCTTGCGCTGAACCTGAGTGGTGCGACGGGTCTGGACAATGCAGGGACAATCCAGTCCACCGGTGCGGGGGCAACGCTTAAGATCGGGACACAGTCCCTAGGAAATACTGCGACGGGCGGTATTCTGTCGAACGGGGCGCAAATTCTGAGCGTGTCCGGCGCACTGGGTAATGCCGGGGAAATTACGGCGTATGGCAACCCTTTGACCGTCAACGCAGGGTCTGTTGCAAATAGCAATCTGCTGCTGGCCGGGTCTGACCTGACACTCTCCACCCCAGGGAATCTCACAAATACAGGGCTGGTCTATGGTAAGAGGAATGCTGTTCTTTCTGCAGATCTGCTTGATAACAGAGGCGGGCAGATTGGGGCCGGAGAGGGCGGCCTGACGGTAGCCGCCTCGTCGCTCGATAACTCTCAGAATGGCCGGCTCATCGCAACGGATGGTGCCGTCACAATAACGTCCGGTCCTGTTGCGAATGACAATGGACTGATTGAGTCCGGGAGTGATCTCGCACTCTATATGACGGGCCTGACAAACAGCGGCGGCAAGGTTCTTTCCGATCGGGGGAACGTCATACTGGCGGGAAGGGCCTCTGGTGAGAGTGCCGGAACCATTATCAATGACACCGGTGTGTTGCAGGCCGCGGAAAGCCTGACTGTCATTGCGGATACGCTGAGCAATCGTTCCGGAACAGTCCTGACGCAGAACGGTGATTTGTCTCTGAGCGCGCCAAATGGTGCTGCGCTGCAGTCTGTTGATGATACGGGAGGCATGGTGCAGTCCGGGCGGGATCTTGCCCTGAACTCGCAGGCTCTGACGGGGGCTACCGGATTATCTGCCGATCGGGATATGAGCGTTACGCTTGGCAGCGGGATCAGCGATCCGATGTTGTTTTCTGCTGGTCGGGACATGACGCTTACTCTGAACGGCGATTACAGCATTCCCGCAGGGAGCGGCATGATTGCGGGAGGTGATGCGCACATTTCGGCATCGTCCGTCAATAATGCCGGTGCGATGATGGCCGGTGGTACGCTGAGTGTGCGCACGCCAGGCGCGATCAGCAATACGGGTCTGCTGGATGGCACGGGCGGACTGAGCCTAGCGCTGGACGGTGCGCTGAGTAATGTTCAGGGCGCCATTCTGTCTGATGTGGGCGGTATTGAGATTGGTGGTCTGTCCAGACCATATGCCGGGGATGTGCTGAACCGGTCCGGTGAGATCATGGCAGGGAGTGCTGCCGGGGATGTCGTGATCCGGGCTAGGTCCCTCACGAATGATATTCTGGGCGGCGTGACAACCACCAGCAATCAGGTTGTTTATGACCAAAAATATACGGTTGGTACGGACGCGCTTGCGATGCCACCAGCCCTCAACCCCTCCCTGGCCAACTACGGTGCAATTAACCAGTATTATAATCATGTGATGAAAATCTTTGTGCCTGAGCTGTGGTATTCCGCCACAGGTCAGAAAGGCACAGGCTATTATCTGGTAGCCCTTGATGGTGCCTCGGCTTCTTCCTTCGTTGAGGTAACGGGCACCGGCTCTTCCGCGACGGCACAGAATGCCGGAGCGCTGATCAGTGCGGGGCGAAATCTTGTTGTTGAGACGACTGGCGATATTCTCAATGATGCCAGTCACATTGCAGCAGGTCAGGACATAGGGCTCTGTTGCAAAGTTGGTGCCCCTGTTTGAAACCGCTTTCAGTTTTGGTGTGGGGCACTGCGGATGAGCGATTTCAAGGGACGACATTTCCGGGGT
>NZ_BLJQ01000028.1 GCF_014132155.1 Gluconobacter sp. Gdi | reverse complement strand
CACCCCGGAAATGTCGTCCCTTGAAATCGCTCATCCGCAGTGCCCCACACCAAAACTGAAAGCGGTTTCAAACAGGGGCACCAACTTTGCAACAGAGCCGATGGAGCCTGGTTTGTAGACAATGTCGCGATTATTTCTTTTAAAAATAGCTATTCTATTTAGTGTTTTGTGCGCCATGCACTTCAGAATGCAAGACAGCTACGAGGATGTAGGGTATTGCGAGTTCGGAGCGTTCGTGACTCTGCTGGTATGCATTATCTATTCCGTTGTATGGCGAATATTGTGTAATTATAAAAATAAATCTTCGTTTTATTAATCGATACACTCGAACTAATCCAATGGTTAATGACGTATATTTAAGATATTAACTATTGTTGGGATTTATCAAGATTGATTCCCTCGTTATTGAAAAATTGCATTATGCATTCGTTGATAGGGATTATATAAATCATTTCTCCCCGACCTATAAATTATTCCGTTAACTTTCCGTCTTTGAGGAAACCATAAAACGTCCTATATAGACTAAAAAAACGAGATATTTCGTTGCAAAATATTCAGTTCTGTTCTGATGCTCAATTCCAAAAAAAACATTTTTAGACATCGCAGTTTGATCTGCTGTCGCCCCCCCCCCGCGGGGGGCAAGCCATATTCAGCGACGAAACCGTACGCAACATCAACATATTGAGATAGGGGCTTCTGGTCAGGGCCTCTCAAGAGCGCACATAGACTATAAAATCCTCTGACCTGAACTCTGCGGACGATCTCACGCTTTACCAAATATTGCCAAATCCGGGAGAGCATCATGCGTTTCATTCTCATTTCACTAACTGCGGTATTTCTTGCAGGGTGCGCTTGCAATTCACACGAGCCGCAACCCCATGAGACAGCCGCCTGCATGAATTATAGAACCATGATGACCGCACCAATGCCGCCAGACGCTATGCAGTGGCTGCAGGAGAAATGTGAGGCTTCACGCCGATAATGTGTAGGGTTTGAAAAGTCCTCTGGCCTGTCCTGTGTGATTCCATTTGTCCGGTTATGCTTGAAGGGAATGGATGATTAAGCAGGCTGGTTTCTTTGATGTTGAAGAGCGGCTTGCGCGACTGAGCGAGCTTGATGATC
The DNA here is from genome assembly GCF_014132155.1 of Gluconobacter sp. Gdi. GTDB lineage: Bacteria > Pseudomonadota > Alphaproteobacteria > Acetobacterales > Acetobacteraceae > Gluconobacter. The sequence continues at coordinate 4,422 of NZ_BLJQ01000028.1, read as the reverse complement.
ACATTTGAAGTGTTCTCCCGGACGGTAGATTTTGAGGTATTCCGTCATGATCTGGAGCAGGCTTTGACACCTTCAGGCGACAGTAAAGGCTGACGTCCGCCGTTTGATCAGGTGCTAATGTTCAAAATGCTGGTGATCCGACCCTGAACAATTTGTGCGACGATCAGACGGTATACATGATCGACGAGCGCCTGTTCTGTGAACGCCTGACACAAGCGAATGCCATCGATGGGCTGTTCAACCGCTTTGACGCAATCCTGCGCAACGCCGGGTATTTACCGATGTCAGGCCAGATCCTGAATGCCACACTGGTGGCTACTCCAAAGCAGCGGAACACCAACGCTGAGAAGTCCGACCTCCGGGCTGGGAGTAGCCCTGAGGACTGGCGGGACAAGCCAGCAAAGCAGTCGCATAATGATCGTCAAGCCCACAGAACCGTCAATCAAATCACCAAAAGCCAAAAATCAGAACCAAGATACCTTAATTAACGGTTTTTCGATTCCTTCACATGGAAAACCAACGAAAGATAATTCCCAACCTATTCAATTTCACAGTAAAAAATATGGTAATAAAAATAAAATAATTATATACAAGTAGTAACTAAATAATATTCAAATGTATTTCTATAGATACAACCATATGTTGTTGATTATTAACTATTTTAGATTTTAAATATTTAAATTCATTGCATTAATATATTTTAAAGTAACGCACAGTTGCTCTTTGCAACATATTCAATTAAAGCACGTCAACGATAAATTAACGGAAGGATAAAAGATGTCGCTGATATATGGATACAACCATACTGTCACGAAAAGCGGGAGTTACACTCTTGTTCCAGCTTTGCCGGTCCTTGGAATAATATCGATTGGCGGAGCGAGCGCTAATTTTTCGGGCAAAAACGTCAATGCTTCCGTCAATTTTTCTCCCTCATTAATTTCCTTGGCAAACCCTTGGAGTGTCACCTCAAGCAACAACGCCTTTGTAACAGTAACTGGATTGACTGGTGGCGTTGTCAATGCATTGACTGGTGCGACGTTCACAGCAGATGGAGGCACCATTTCTATGGATAGTGCCTCGACGATATCAGCCCTTTCTGGTTCGACGTATAATATCTCTTCTGGCGGAAAGCTGATCTTGAATTCAGTACAGAACCAGGCTGCAATTTCTGCCTTAAGTGGATCGAAAGTAGCTTTCGGAAAAGGTGGTGGTACACTTCTGATTAACCCAGGAAGTAATGTATCCGTCATTTCTTTTCAAAGTATATCAGGATTTGAGAATGCGGGATCAACCATAGAAATTCCTGGCGCAACAAAGGTTGTTTCCGTTTCAAAAAGCGGAAGTAGTACAAATATCGTCACAGATAATGGAAAAACAATCACGGTATCGGGAGATTTTTATGACTATAGAACAAATAATAATTTGTTCCAGTCATATCAGGACGGGAATTTATTCATTAGTTCGACTCCATTAAATAACACAAGCCAGAACGGAGTCTTGGTTTGCTTCCTGAGGGATTCGATTATTTCTGTCCCCGATGGAAAAAAGGCCGTGCAGGATATCGTCATGGGTGACGAAGTCCTCTGTTATAAAGACGGGGGGATATATACAGATATTGTCACGTGGGCGGGACATGCGCATTGTACGGTGCGACCGTATCTTCCACGGGATCAGGCGGGCTATCCCGTCCGTATTCTGAAGGACGCGGTATCCGACGGCGTACCGTTCAAGGATATGCTCATCACAGCCGAGCACTGCCTGTTTTTTGATGGAAAATTCGTTCCGGCCCGTATGCTCGTAAATGGTCGTTCGATCTTCTATGACACGTCGATAACCTCTTACGATTACTATCACATCGAAACTGAAGAACATTCAGTTATCATGGCAGATGGTATCCTGACTGAGAGTTATCTTGACACTGGAAATCGTAGTGCGTTTCGGCAGGCTGGAGAGGTCGTGTCCCTGACACCTTCCCGTAATCTGTCCTGGGAGGATGCAGCAGCGTCTTTGACAGTGGCCCGTGATCTTGTCGAACCCCTCTTCCGTCAGATTGAGACACGAGCTGTTCACCTCAATTCTCCTCTTATGACTGATATTCCGTCTCTGACGCAGGAGAACAATCTTCACCTGGTCACAGATACCGGTACGACGCTCCGTCCGATCCGTAAGAATCATGACAGGGTTATGTTCATGATTCCGGCTGGTGTTGAAAACGTTCGGATTGTTTCAAATGCAAGCCGCCCGTGTGATGTTGTTGGACCGTTCGTCGATGACCGTCGTATGCTCGGCCTACTGATGGGCGATGTCCAGCTTTTCGAGGGGCATGCGACGAAGACCCTGACATCTCATCTGCAGGACATCGATCTGTCCGGATGGAACAATATCGAGGACGGCCTGTGCCGCTGGACAAACGGAAGCGCGCTCTTGCCTCTTGGGTCCCGGCCGATTGGAAGTATTGCGCTCATGGCGCTTCAGGTTCACGCTTCAGGGCCATATCTGGTCTCAGACGCTGAAGCTGACCTGCACGCTCTAAAAGCTTGACGTGACCCTAACCCAGCGTCAACAAAACGCTGGGTTAGGGTGGAATGGTCTGATATCCGCTCTGTAATGTGAGCAGAGCGGGGACTTCCTGCTCTGGCTCGGCTAGCCGGCAGGGCTGATCCGTTTCAGGAAGATAAAGCGGAGCATGTTGATAGGCTATAATTCTAGCCCAATCCTCATTGTGACCCGTGTAATACCGAGAATTCGGATGAGCAATCCTGTCTGTGACTTTGGTCGGCAGAGACATGCTCGATCCGAGGTCGGATCGTTGACTTGCCAGTGTTGGATTTATGGATACGCCGGAGCCACGCCTTGAGAGGCGACTAATGGACCTTTCTTTGAGACAAAGTCTGGCTTCTCTATGACGTCCTTCTTGGTTTTTGAGCACCAGGTTGCACTATTTTTATCAGCAGCCTAGCGCCATCATTGGCAACAACATCCATCGTTTTCCATTTAGGAATTAACGTGAATTTCCGGCCAATGGAGAGGGTGATTTGTAGCCAAAGAACGGAATAGTTAGATCGTTTTGGCATCAGGAACATGATTCGACAGCCCCATACCAAGGAAGCGCATGAACGACAGGCTGTCGTTGATCAGATATTCCGTCCGTTAATCAGACAGGTTGATCAAAGCCTAGATCACCAGAATTTTACACATAAGCACGACATCAAACGGTGAACGTCAACCTTGAGTGCTCCCTGAATAAGCCAAATCCTGCTCCAGGCCAGAGCGGAACACTGCAGAATCTACGCTTCCAATTGATCGCTAGGCCCTCTGAACCGAGTAAATCTCTCTTCATCAACATAAAAGAACCTTGGCTGCTTCATATCACTATGCCGTGCCCCAAGATCGAAGGAATGGAGTCACACAGAAAGCCTCAAAACCAGAGAGTTTTTCGACTCTTCCCGCGGGGGGGGGGCAATATTTTTGTCATTATGAAAAAAACATTCACTTGATGATTTCTATTTTATTAACTACTAATTAACCGTTACCGCCTCGCGATAAAAGTTTGGAACTTCTTAATTAATGCCTCAGAGCCTGATATCGAGTGATCAAGAGGCCGCTTCGAGCGGTGCGAACCCCCTTGGTTCCAAGCTTTCTGATAAGCCCGCCTATCCCCCTTCAGCGTCAGTCCCGACTCAACAGGCTCATCATGGCATTCGGTTTGATTTCAATTTTGGGTGTCGTGTTCAACTACCACTTCTGGGAGACGGGCAAACATGGCACGTCCGACTTAGAGACCTTGATACGGGCAATATTCTCTTTGAGAAAACCGGGATCCCTGCAGGTCTTATTCATTCCAGCAAGCGTTGGTATGTCCGATTTGGCATAGATGTTTGGATCGAAAGTCAGCCTCAAGGTAGCGTCAAATCAGAGAAACAGGTTTTCAGTCATCACTTCGACCCACAAAACAAAGAGATTCTAATCCAATTCCCGGTGGGTACACTCGGCGACACATTGGCCTGGATGCCCTATGCAAACCGCTTTGCGAAAAAACATGGTGCCCATGTCACCTGCGCTCTTTCAGGCCTCATCAGTCCTTTGTTTGAGAAAGCGTATTCTCATATTCGCTTTTTTACGCACGAAGAGGTCATTGACCAAAAGCTCAGCGACACATTCTACGGGACCTATAGTTTAGGACTGTTTTTTGATGATGTGGGATGTGACTGGCAACCGACTGATTTTCGATCTGTCGGCCTACATAAAACAGCCGCCTATATCCTCGGGGTTCCCCCTGAAGAAGAGCCTGCAAAGATTACTCTTTCTGACGAAAGTCGTCCTCTAGGCTCAGGACTCATAGCCAGAAGATGACGGTTGCAGCGAGGCAGATGGCTGAGAAGAAGACATTCGGGCATCTGTCATAGCGTGTTGCGACCCTCC
>NZ_BLJQ01000027.1 GCF_014132155.1 Gluconobacter sp. Gdi | reverse complement strand
CACCCCGGAAATGTCGTCCCTTGAAATCGCTCATCCGCAGTGCCCCACACCAAAACTGAAAGCGGTTTCAAACAGGGGCACCAACTTTGCAACAGAGCCCCGATGACGATGCACCAGTTCATATTTGTCCCGGAAGACGGCGCTGCTCTCGTGTGCCAAGGTCAGCATCGCCGGATCAATTTCGCGCACGATACTCCGAACGCTACCATAGGATGGTTTCCGCCACCCCTGCTCGGCGGCCAGTATAACGATACGTCGATGGATAGCTGCAATGGATGACGGTGGCTTGAGAAGTGCCATTCCCTCAATCAGTTCGACCATTTCCTTAGGGAAGGTGCGCGTGCCAGCCTCAGGCCGCATCGGACGCATGAGGCCAGCGGGACCGGAAAGACGGTAGCGTGCAATCCAACGCCGGACTGTGCGGATCGAGATGGCAGCATCCACGGCAACTTTCGTCAACGGCACGTTATCAATCAGATATGGTCGTAACACGGCCATACGCATTGCTACCTCGGTGCCGTTGGTTCCTGGCACTCGATCATCTGCCATGGTGATCGCCCCTGTCCGATAGAGGGTCGTTAAACGGACTGATGTTGAGAGGTGGCGCAACTCACGGAAAACAGCCACCCACCGAGTCTCATATGAATGGTACCATATAAATTGCAGTCATGGGGCCTTATACGTTACAGTCTGATTCATGACGCACACACTGATTGGCTACGCCCGCTGCTCGACGGACAAGCAGGATCTCGCCGCCCAGCAGGACGCTCTGCTCAAACTCGGCGTTGCGGCTGATCGGATCTACACTGACAAGGGATTCACCGGGACGAACCGGGACCGGCCTGGTCTCGACCAGGCGCTGGCGGCGGTGCGCAACGGCGACACGCTGGTCGTGCCAAAGCTCGACCGGCTCGCCCGGTCCGTGCCCGATGCACGTGCGATCGGAGACAGCCTGACCGCTCGTGGCGTTAAGCTCCAACTCGGTGCCAGTGTCCACGACCCGTCCGATCCGATGGGAAAGCTGTTTTTCAACATTCTTGCCACCTTCGCCGAATTTGAAGCGGACCTCATTAAACTTCGAACCCGTGAAGGGATGGCGGTCGCGCGCGCCAAGGGCAAGCTACGCGGGAAAAAGCCCAAGCTGTCCGATCGGCAGCAGAAGGAACTTCGCCGCATGTACGATACTGGCGACTATTCCATCAGTGACCTAGCTGATCTGTTTTCCATCTCGCGACCAACCGTTTATCGGACACTCAGGCGTCAGCCTGTTACGTCCGTAATGGCAGCATGACCTGCGGAAAACGTAACCATCCAGCGTAGCGCCCGCCTGCTCCCATACGAGCCAGGCATGCTGCTGCTCTTACATGCCAATTAGCGCTGCAACTCAGTGCCATTTATCGCTGATATCTACAGTGTATCAAGGGCTGCATGGTAGTTTTTCCGGAAGGGTTCAAATGGGACAGCGCGCGGTCATCTATTGCCGGGTTTCCACGGTCGATCAGTCCTGCACGCGCCAGAAGGACGAGCTGAAGCGGTTTGCTGAACGCGCGGGCTATGAAGTGCTGGACGTTTTCATGGAGACCGGCTCTGGCGTCCGGGTGGATCGGGCCGAGCGTCGAAAGGTCATGGCACTGGCCCAGGCCCGTGAAATTGACGCCATCTTGGTGACGGAGCTGTCCCGCTGGGGGCGATCGACCATTGATCTTATCTCCACGCTTCAGGAACTGGAGAGCTATCGTGTTTCCCTGATTGCCATAACGGGGATGACGTTCGATCTGGCGACACCACATGGACGAATGCTGGCGACGGTTCTGGCTGGGATCGCTGAGTTCGAACGGGATCTGATTAGCGAGCGTGTGAAGTCTGGTCTGGCTGCTGCCAGGGCACGCGGGAAGGTTCTCGGCCGACAGAAAGGAGAGCGGCCGAAGTCTGACCGTTTGGCTCCGAAGGTTCTGGCGCTGGTGGCTGAAAAGCGGAGTTATCGGTGGATCGCCCGCGATCTGGGAATCAGCAAGAACACTGTTGCTGCCATTGTGCAAAGGGAAAGATAACACGTCGTCATGTTTATATGTTAACACAAAAACATGATAGCATTCTATAGGTGCTAACGGCATCGACCTGAGACATGAGAAATGTTTGGTTCGATTAAATCGTCGGGTTTTTTGAGGAAAATATTGAGTTATCAAAATAACATGGTAATTAGTTAATGTGTTAACACGGAAACATGGTGGCATGAAAACAATCGCGATCATTAGTCAGAAGGGAGGCGCTGGGAAGACGACGCTTGCCCTACACTTGGCTACTAGTGCCAGTGCCGCTGGATACGTTTCTCTGATCCTCGATACCGATCCGCAGGCGACTGCAAGTTCATGGAAAGCGTGGCGGGGAGATGTCGAGCCTGATGTAGTGGATTGTGCGGCTCACGCCTTGTTATCAAGAAAGCTAGAACAAGCGTCCGAACTGGGCGCAGAACTATCGATAATAGATACCCCACCACATGCCGATATTATGGCGCGTGAGGCGTGTCGTGTCGCTGATTTCTTGTTAATTCCATGCAGGCCACGTGCTTTCGATATGGACGCTGTTAGAACAACGGCGGAGCTTGTGCGAGCCAGCGGCAAGCCTGCCTTCGTGATTTTTACTGCGGGTCCTCCTCGTGCGCCCCAAGTTTATAAGGAGGCGGCCGAGGTTGTGGCGCAGTTTGGTATCCCTGTTGCTCCTGTTGTTTTGCCAGAGCGTGCTGTTTTTCATCATAGCGTTGGTTCCGGTCGTACCGCGCAGGAAGCAGAGCCGGAAAGCAAGGCTGCTGCTGATATAGCACTGTTGTGGAATTGGGTGTGTGATCAAGTTAACATGCTATCACACAAACAAGATGACATAAAAGCACGTTAGCAATTTTCTAAGTTAAGGACATACGGCATGAGTCGGTTTGCTGGTCTAAAAAAAACGGTCGCGCCATCGGTTGCGGAACCGGCAGCGCAGACGGTGGTAGAGAAAGCTCGCCCACGTAATCCAAGAGAAGGTAAGCGGGCTGTGGTGGGGTATTTTTCCCCAGCAGTTAGTAAGGGATTACATCAACTTGCGCTTGATACCGATACAACTATTCAGGGTTTGATCGGGGAGGCCATTGATGATTTGATGCGTAAGCACGGTCGTCATCCTTTTGGAGAGCGCTGACTATCTATTTAGATAGATTATGCTTGTATATTTGTACAATCAGGGTTGACCACGCTTAGCAAACCACGTCTCGCAGAATTTGATGAAATGCCGCTCAGGGTTCTTCGGAGCGATCTCGTTATCACCCAGCCACATGCGCCATTCTCTTTCGAGATGATGCACATCCCACCCTGGCGCGATGTTCCGAGCGTCCCCGTAAATATCAGGATCGAGCGCCCCCATCCAAGCCTCGGCTACTGGCTCGGCAGCTTTCATTGTGCCGCGATTGATGAATGTTATCATGTCTTTCTGAGGATCGAATTCAACACGGTAATCCGGTAGATGATCGCTTGCAGCGAGGTTCTTTATCATCTGTCGGAATAATTTTTCTGGGCTTTGAGAGCCTGATTTTTTCAGTAGGATCTCAAGCGAGGCTTTCCATACCGCTTGCTGACCGCAATGTTTGCGGGCGAGTTCATAAACGCGTCGTTCCAGCGGTTTGCGTAGTCGGAAATAATCACGATGCAGTGTCAGAACATCATTGCTCTTAATTGCGTTAAAGACCCAATCCGACAGCTTGATCTCGCAATGCAATAGGCGACCGTCGAGGCCAAGTTTGCGGCGGATGGATGAAGCGTCGATCAGGCCAAAACCGTCCACCTGTTCTTCGTCGCCTGTGACAATGTTAGTGCGGATACGTGTGCCTTCAAGGCGGTCGAGGGCTTCGATAAGGGCTTTGTAGTCCTTACCTGCCGTTCCGCGATTGGTGAAGATGAGTAAGTCACGGCTGCTGATCCGCACCCGTTGCGATACTTTCTCCCCGGCCTTTAGTTTCGCCATGATCTGCGAAATACAGTAAATCAGAATATCCTTATCGTAGATTGTAGCAAGGCCCTTCACGCTTGGCGTGATTTCCAGCCATTGCCCGTTATGTTCATAGCGACGAACGGAAGTCTCGGGTTTTTTCGACAGCGAATAGAACGGATGCTCCATTTGCGGCATCACGTCCTTAAGCACGGCATCTGCCACGTCGCAGATGAATAAGTCATGCTGCGGATGACGCTCCGGCAGGAGGGCCTCATGGACAACAGGCAGATTCGGGGTTTCAGATACCATGCCTAAAGTTCGGGGTTTTACATACCTGCGTCAAGTGATTCGGGGTTTTAAATACCGAGATTCGGGGTTTTAAATACCGAGATTCGGGGTTTTAAATACCAAACCGAAGAAAAACCCAGAAATTCCGTTTTTATATCAATGTGTTAAATGGATGCTAGAATCGCTTAACACAGAATCTAACACCTATTTAACACCCCCTCTGACCATCTGATCTGTGGATAACTTACAAACCTCAAAAATTTCCAATCAAATTCAACCCAAGCACCGCCTCTTGGGGGCTACGCCCCCGCCGGGTGGGAGATCGAGCTTAGCTCGATCTCCCACCCGGCATCCCCCTGCTCGCCCTTTCAGGGCTGCGCTAAACAGACACGCCTATGGCGTGAAGTCATAATCTGACGATGCGTTCCCGCATCGTCTTTCCACCAACACCTTCTTCTCCCGCGTCGGCGCCTTTGGCGCCCTACGGGGCTCCCGCTCCGCGCTCGCCCGACGCCTGCAACACCAGAAGAACTGGGCAAGACCGTAATCTGCTCAAGACACACCAGTGTTCAGGCGAACATTCAGCGGCTCACGTGTTGCAGCATGCCCGCCAGACGCCACAGAATGGCCGTACAAGCGTTACCAGGTGTGGTAGCTAGTTTAGAGCGGTAACGGGTATTGCACCTTGTAAGCCCCTCCCAGAGAGCTTACCGCAATCATAAATGTACTCCAGCGCGAAATCCAAGGGGAACACTGTGGGGATGGAAAGAGAACCGTTAGATTCTAATGGTGTTGCATTTGTGTAGACAAATGTCTATCTTCCCTACATGAAGATTGCGGGTTTCGACTGGGATGACGGCAACTGGCCGAAATGTGGCAAGCATGGTGTCTCCCGTGCGGAAATCGAGCAGGTTTTGCTGGGAGAACCTGCCGTCATGACTGACCCTCACCCCGGTGAGCCCCGGATGCGGGCCATCGGCAGGACTGAGGCCGGACGTTACGTTTTTCTGGTCTTCATGTTCAGGACAATCAGCAACCAGACCAGGTTACGTCCCATCAGTGCCCGTTACATGCATCAGAAGGAGATCGACCACTATGAGCAGCAAAAATAGGTCTATGCCCTCGCTGCACAGTGACGAAGCGGCCGAGGATTTCGTCGCGACCGCCGATCTGACCCGGTATGACCTGTCCGGTTTCAAGCCCATGCGCTTTGAGATCGAACCCAAGGCGGCCGCCCTCAACATGCGCCTGCCGGCGTCTCTGCTGGACGCCGTGAAAGCCAGGGCGAAGGCAAAGGGCATCCCTTACACACGCTATGTCCGGATGCTGCTGGAGACCGATGTTGCACAGATGCGGTAAAGCGTATTCCGATCAGAACAGAGGAGATCGGGCGATGTAGGTACGCTCGGAAATCACTCCGCGCGTCATGGAGGAAAAGCTCCCCATGTCTCGCACCTATCATCACAGCCGCAAATAGGCCCAGTGGGCCCGAAGCTGTGATTTTGGCCATGTTGAAGAACGTGCCGGGAACGGCGAGGCTTTTGATTGACGCTTGATGCGTCCCAGGCAGATCGT
>NZ_BLJQ01000026.1 GCF_014132155.1 Gluconobacter sp. Gdi | reverse complement strand
ATCTGTTCATCCGTCAGCCAAAACAGGTCGCTCATCTCCAGTCTCCTCACAGAGCCTGAATCAGATTTCCGTAATCAAATCAATGGGTCCTGAGCCTAGCGCCCTGGCCCACCCTACGACCGCTGGTCGCGGGTCCGATCAATGTTCGGGCCATTGAGGAGCACTGGGACGAAACTCTACGCCTGGTCGCCTCGATCCGGGCGGGCACGGTCACAGCTTCAGTCATGTTACGCAAACTGGCAGGCTATCCTCGTCAAAATCCTGTGGCCCGGGCCTTACGCGAAATTGGCCGTGTCGAACGCACGCTGTTCATGCTCGACTGGTTCGATGACCCCGAACAACGGCGACGAACCAACAGTGTTCTTAACAAGGGCGAGGCACGCAACGCGCTTGCCCGGGCCGTATTTTTTAATCGTCTGGGCGAACTGCGAGATCGCACGTTTGAAAACCAGCGGCATAGGGCATCTGGTCTGACGCTTGTGACGGCAGCTATAACTTTGTGGAACACGGTCTATCTGGACCGTGCCGCTCAGCATCTTCGTCAGACGGGCATCGCGATACCCGTTGACGTGCTTGCTCATGTGGCACCACTCGGCTGGGAGCATATTGGTCTCACAGGGGATTATCTTTGGGGCGAAATCGGGCAGCCGCGAGATGATTTCAGGCCTCTTCGGTTGCAATCCGGTTTCTAAAATCCTTAGCGTACGTTTTCGAACAGTCTCTCACCGCTCCCCTTATTTAGTCGCACTAAAGGCGTAAATCATCATGTCGTATAATATTTCTTATGCCAACTAGGTTTCGTGGACAAAGGGTATTCACTGGAGGACTGACACGAGATTGACAAAGCCGAGGTAAGATTCCTTGGTTTTGTCGTATCGGATTGCGATGCGCCGTCAGTTCTTGAGCTTGTTGAACAGACGCTCGACGAGGTTGCGCCAGCGGTATTTTTCGCGGTCGTGCGCGATAGGATCGCGCCGGTTGCTCTTGGCGGGGATGACCGCTTCGACGTCAGCTTTCGTCAGTTCCTCACGGATGGCGTCGGCGTCATAGCCCTTGTCGGCCAGCAGCGCCTCAATCTTGTCTGCGATCATGCGGAACAGCGGACCGAAGCCCTGGATGTCGTGGGTCTGCCCTGGTGTCAGGACAAATCCGAGCGGGCGGCCTTTGGCATCGCATCGGGCGTGGAGTTTGGTGCTGAAGCCACCGCGCGATCGGCCAAGCGCCTCGGTCTCCTGATCCCCTTTTTTATGCCGACGGCACAATGATGTGCCCGGACCACGGTGCTGTCGATCATGTCGGCGGTGGCGTCGCGCTCCACTATTTCAGCCAGCGTTTCCAGCATCGCGTCGAACATGCCAGTTGTAACCCAGCGCCGATAGCGGCGGAACACGCTGTTCCACTTGCCGTATTCGTCTGGCAGGTGTCGCCACTGCGAGCCTGTCCGCGCAATCCACATCATGCCTTCGAAATAGAGGCGGTTATCCTGCGCCGGCCGCCAGTCCAATCCGTTCGCCCAACGCTGCCTCCAAAAGACAGCCTTGAATCAAGGCATGGGTCCACTGTCAACCTTTGTCCACAAAACCAAATGAACCTTCGCAAATCGAATGGCGAGCAAGTTTGAAGCAGAAGGCCAAGGAACGGTGGATTGCCAAGCACGGCAATACGCATTGAGGCCGTTTCAGGATCGCCCTTGATTAAAATGCGGCGTTGCCGTACAAACCTTTATGCACTCAGTCATAGAAACCCCGATTTTCACCAAGAGAGCAGATGCTCTTTTAAGCCGTGAAGAACGGGCGGAACTTATTAGGCTGCTTGCTGAGAACCCACGCCAAGGTGACGTTATCCCCGGAACTGGTGGCGTTAGAAAGCTAAGGTTTGCAGGGTTAAGTCGAGGTAAGAGGGGCGGCGTTCGGGTCATCTGGTACGTCGCTAGTGACCGGATTCCGGTTTATGCCCTGTTGATCTACGGCAAGAATGAGCAGGACGATCTTACGCCAGACCAGAAGAAAGCCATGACATCTATGGCCGAACGCATAAAGAGATCAGATCAGGGAGGGACTTAATATGGCAGAGCAAATGAACATTGCCGATGAACTGCTTGCCTCCATGGAGCAGGCTGTAGGTATTGCTGAAGGGACTGTGCAGCCCGGTCGTGTCTGGACGCCTCCTGAAATCAATGTTGCGAATATCCGCAAGCGGACGGGTCTGAGCCAGGCGCGTTTTGCAGCCCGGTATGGGTTTAGTGCCGCCGCTGTACGTGACTGGGAACAGAAGCGCCGGATGCCAGAAAAGGCCGCCCGCACGTTGCTGATGTTGATTGATCGTGAGCCTCAGGCTGTGGAGCGGGTGCTTATTGGCGCGCGATGCCCTTGATCATCAGTCTGACGTCGGCTCTATTGTCAGTAGAAATGAGGAAGGGGACAGCCCGGCAAGGCCATCCCCTTCAAAATCTTCGCTCCCCGGCGAAGGTGGACTTGATCCAAAGGAACTCGCAATTCCAATGGGTCCGACACTGATTTTAGTGATCCTGACGACGGGATACAAGACTAGATCAGCAGGAACAGAGACGCCTTCGCCTTTTTGAAAGGTTTGGCCCGTGTCCCGTTCCGAAGTTAAACGCTCTTTCCGTCAAACGGTTCTGAACCTGTTCCATGACGGGCAGCTATCCCATTCTGAAAAATCGGAGGGATCGAAGAACCGTTGATTGATGTGCTTGGTTCGTGATTTCAGGCTTTTGGCGATTTGATTGAGGGTTTCCGGGGCGACTTTCGCTCTGCGTTTTGAGCAGATCCCGGCCTATCGCCAGTGGGATGGCTACGCGCTCGCGTTCATCCGCTCCAGGAGGAGAAAGCGACGCATATTGTAGACGATATTGGCCAGCCCGATCCTCATGGTGGCCCGGGTGATACCGACAGTTCGGACGAACAGCCCCGTCTGCGATTTCTGATCGGCAAAGACATGCTCGACGCGGGATCGGATGACCGACTTCCCTGCATTCGATTTCTGGATATGCCGGGGCATCGGCTTGAGCTGCGGTTTTTTGCGATGAACCTTTGAGACAAAGCCCTGCTTTTCCATGAAGTCTTCATTGGCTTTGGAGCGATAGGCCGTGTCTGCCCAGACGCCTGAGGCCGTATTAGTTTTATCCAGCAGCCCCTCTCTCAATCGCGCACCATCATTGGCGGCGGCATCTGTCGTCTTCCATTTCCGGATGAACCGAAACTTCCGGTCGATGGAGATATGGGACTTGTAGCCAAAGAATGGGATAGCCAGATCGCTGGAGGGCATGGTTCCATCATCCTGCCGCTTTGCCTTCGTGAACTTCAGCGTCCAGCGCGCATGACGATCCTTGTGCGACAGCTTTGCGGTTCTGTCCTGCCAGTCTTCAGGAATACGTCCTGCCCGAAGATCGGCTTTTTCTGCATTGGTGTTCCGCTGCTTTGGAGCAGCCACCAGTGTGGCATCCAGGATCTGGCCTGACATCGGTAAATACCCGGCGTTGCGCAGGGTCGCGTCAAAGCGCTCAAGAAATCTTTCAATGGCCTCTGCCTCTGTCAGGCGCTCACGGAATAGCCAGACTGTTCTGGCATCACGCACACGGTCCGACAGTCCCAGACCAGAAAAGCGCATGAAGGACAGACGATCATTTATCAGGTATTCCGTCCGCTCATCGGACAAATTGTTCAGCGTCTGAATCATCAGTATTTTGAACATCAGCACCGGATCAAACGGCGGATGGCCGCCCTTGCGTCCGTCTGAATAAGCCAGGGCCTGCCCCAGATCAGGGCGGAAGACTTCAAAATCCACAGTCCAGGAAAAGGCTTCGAGTTGATCACCAAGCCCGCTCGGACGCGCAAGCCGACCTTTAACATCAAAGAAACCGGGCTGCTTCACCATCTATCCTCCCTCCTCCCTCCCGTCATCACACCAACAATGGAATCACAGCCAACAGTTCAGAGCCAGAGGTTCTTCGAACACTCCAGATCAGAGCGCACAGTGTGATCTTCCACAAGGTATGGTCCGCCGGACACAACCTGAATGGAGAGAATGCTTGGCTCTCTGCTAACGATATCTCCGCTCTGCAGCGACAGGGCTGCATTGCCATCTGTCCAGCGGTATCTTGATGATTCCAGCTCGTGCCATCCTGACAGGTGAGACAAGGAAAAATGCGCTGTCAGCCTGACCGTCTTTCGGGATGCAAAAAGCGAGACGTCGCCAACTAGAACGCCCAGGTTGCGACGATCATCCACGAACGGTCCGATCGTGTCACTCGGACGACTGCTCCGTGAAACGAGGCTCACACTCTCAACAGCGGCCGGAATCATGAACATGACCCGATCGTTCGCCTGACGCAGCGGACGGATAATCTGCCCAAAGTTTGTCACCAGGTGCAGATCTGGATCCGTCGTCAGCTCGGGCTGAGGCGCAGCACTTGCAGCACGTGCAGCAATCGTGGCATGGATCGGCTCGACAAACGCCCGGGACGTCTCCAATGGCAGTGTTTCCGAACCAGCAGCCTTTGAACCGCCAAAGATTGCGGTCACTGTGTGGTTGTCGAACTGGCTGCGGTTCCCTGTATCGAGATAGCTCTCGGTCAGTGCGTTTTCAGCCCAGACCGCTTCATGGCTCTCCAGTTCTACATGGTAATAGGTGTAGCTGTTGATCGTGCGATCAATCAGGATCGAGACACCGTTAACCAGCATACGGGCTGGAACAAGCTTGCCCTCGAAGACCATGCAGTGTTCCTGCGTGACCAGCAGATCACGGGACGGAACGCCATCGGCGAGAGCGCCCTCGCGGATGCGGACGAGCCAGTTTTCTTCTGGCACACGCTGGTCGGCGACCGTGATGGAGCGATGACCCAGCCATTTGACGGGCATGGCGCCTTTGGGCGTCATGACCAGCGTACCCGGCACGAGGGTCTCGACGGTTGCTTCGCCGTCTGGCGTCGTGAGCGATGTGCCTTCTGCAAAGCACGTCGTGTAAATCAGGCCGCCATTACTGTCAGACGACAGGGTGTAACCGTAGCTGCTGGCGCCCGGTACATTGAGAGAGTACGTGCCGCCGGAAGTATAGAACGTGATGCCAGTGGATGTTGTAGTGACGCTGGTGACACTGGCCTGCGGAATGGAGGCAAGATCGATCGTGTCCTTAGGAGACCAGCCAGAGATTGTATTGGTTGGCATGGAGGTGCCGCTGACAACCAAACGCGCACCATCACCAGAGAGCAGGATGCTATTGCTGCCAACAGTGCCGTTGACAACCAGAGTACCGCCCGAAGAGACAACTGCCTGCCCTGCAATCGTACCGCCCGAGGCAACAGCTACAGTACCGCCATTCTGAACTGTGGGGGTGGAGATCGCGGCACCACTCAGAACATTGAAGGTAACGTTATTAGAGACGGTCCAGGTTCTGGTATCTTTAAATCCAGATTCCAGATTAACAACACCACCATTCGACGTGAAAGTTGTATTATTCGTCCCGCCGGTAGGTGTGTAAACATTCAGCGTTCCACCATCCACTACAGTGCTGGATACAACGCCACCCTGAACATTTATCGTACCACCGGAAGAAATACGCGAGCCAGACAGAACAGCGCCCGAATTAACGGTAATTGTGTTTCCGCTGGTAGCGTAATTTCCGCTGGTAGCCGTAAAGGTTACACCAGACTCCAGAATGAAGTTACCGCCAGTACCAACAATAGTCGTGCTAGTCGTATTGTTGGTGTACAGATCCAGTGTACCACCACTTATAACAAGATTGGTTCCGGCGCTTGCATACGCTTGAAGAGTAGCCGAGGCACCACTTCCAATCGTTTGGTTAGCAAGAGTTGCACCGGAAGAGACTACTAATGTAGTGCCAGCCCCCGAGAGCACACCTCCCGAAATGCTTCCTGGAGTTCGTGATCGTACCCGTTAGAATAGTACCTGACGCCGCCGTAATAGCAGCACCTGCTGCGACAGTGCCTCCGCTGATGACCGCACCGTCAGCAGCGCTTAGAACGCCGCCGCTGAAAGCGCTAACAGCAAGAACAGTTGCCCCGCTAGCGGCACTGACAGTACCGCCGCTACGAATATAGGGATTATTGGCCGTTCCACCGCCAGAAACGTAACGAATACCTCCACCCAAAATGACACCTTGGTAGGAAGAGCCGCCACTGGAAATGTAATCCTTACCACCACCACTGACCACACCGTTCCGCACGATGGCGCCCGACGAAACAAATCGCTGACCGTAGTTGTATTGGTCCTGCGTTGCACCGCCACTCGAGACGATTTCAATATCGCCAGCCGAGATAACATTCGAGGCGACTTGCCCCGAGGAAACATTATAAGTCGCCATTGCGTGTGCATCCTCAATCATCAGTCACTGAGCGGAATGTGAAAGGGTTCACGCCCTGGCCAAGTGAACTGTCCTCACTGCAATTACCCGTCAGTTTTATGGGAGCAGCGGCGGTGAGAGGAAAATGTAAACACTGCGGAAACGTGAGCTCAAGCTTTTTTTAACGGAGATAATAGGCAGAATTTTAATGTTTTATTTACGAATGAGCGACGAAACTAATCCGCAAAAAAAAGAATTGAAAACCCGTGGAATAATCACGCTTTTTAATGTGATCACATTCCAATATCAAAAGAATACCTAAGACCTGTAGGTTTTGAGATGATCTATGGTTGCAGCGATGCAGATGACGGCCATGAAGGATGTGGCGGTATTTTCGTATCGTGTAGCGATTGCTCTCCACTCC
>NZ_BLJQ01000025.1 GCF_014132155.1 Gluconobacter sp. Gdi | reverse complement strand
ACACCAACATCACATACACCACCGCGGGGTGGAGCAGCCCGGTAGCTCGTCAGGCTCATAACCTGAAGGCCGCAGGTTCAAATCCTGCCCCCGCAACCAACGACGCTTGCGAATGACCATTCGCCACATTTCGCCGGGATCGTAGTGTGCGGTTCCCCGCAACCAACGATACTTGCGATACGAACGCATCAAGAACGCCACTGTCCGGATGGACCGTGGCGTTTTTCTTATGTGCCGCAAACTGCAGGATCGCCGCCAGATCACCGCGCAGGATGATTGCCAGTTCGCCGTCGGCCGGCTGGAGCGTGATCTGCGAGATGAGTGTGCGCAGGCGCTCGGCGGCCTCGGTCTTCGTCTCTTCTGCCTGAAGGCTCTCGTACAGGCTGGCAATCCGCTGCTGGTAGATCTCCGCCATGTTCGGATGGAGAAGGGGAGGCGGCTCCTCCGTGTTGGCAAGACGCTCTGTCACTTCGGCCTTGCGTGCTTCCAACTTCTTCATGTCGTCGACGATCGCCTGGATTGGTCCACCAGCCTTGAGCGCAGTTAGAAGTTTTGCAAGTTCACGATCGATGCGGGGCAGTTCTGCCCGCATGGCGACAAGGTCCGCACCGTGTTCCATGCGCAGTCGGTTCACCTCGCGGGTGAACTCGTTGCAGAATTCCTTGAACAGGTCCGGTTCCATCAAATGCGTGCGCAGCCCGCTCAGCACTGATGCTTCCAGCGCGTCGCGACGGATGTTCAGTCGGTTGTCGCAGGTGCCTTTGTTGCGCGCGGTCGAGCAGCCGAGCAGATCCTTCGAGATCATGCTGTAACCACCACCACAGCAGCCGCAGCGGATCAGCCCGGCAAAGAGATGGCGAGGACGACGCCGGTCATTGAGGGCCTCATTCCCCCGTTCCGGCTGGCTGAAGGTCGTTTCGGCCTGGCGCGCCTTCACGGCATCCCACAGATCCTGCTCGACGATCCGCAACTCCGGCACGTCTTGGATAACCCATTCGGATTCAGGATTGAGGCGTGAGACGCGCTTGCCGGTATCGGGATCCTTGAGGTAGCGGAGCCGGTTCCACACCAGCTTGCCCACATACATCTCGTTGTTGAGGATGCCGGTCCCGCGCTCCCGATTGCCGTGAATGGTGGACGGTCCCCATTCGCGTCCCTGCGGACCCGGAACGCCGTCCCGGTTCAGTTCCATGGCGATCGTGCGCGAGGACTTGCCGCGCGTGTAATCGGTGAAGATCCGCCTGACCGTACGGGCTTCGTCCTCATTGATGGTCCGGTCGCCGCGAATGCGCTCACCCTTCGCATCGAACTGGCGCACGACATCGTAGCCGTAGGAATTGCCACCGCCGGACTTGCCGTCCTCGACGCGCCCGCGCAGCCCTCGCCGGACCTTCTCAGCGAGATCCTTGAGGAACAGGGCGTTCATCGTGCCCTTGAGGCCGATATGCAGGTGTGTGACGTCGCCCTCGGAGAGGGTGATGATCCGCACGCCGGAGAAGGTCATCCGCTTGAACAGGCCGGCGATATCTTCCTGGTCGCGCGACAGTCGGTCCATGGCTTCGGCCAGTACGATGGTGAAGCGGCCGCGCGTGGCGTCCTGGATCAGTTCCTGTATGCCGGGGCGGAGCAGGGAGGCACCCGAGATCGCACGGTCGGTATAGCTGTCGACGATCGTCCAGCCCTGCTTCTCGGCGTGGAGGCGGCACAGGCGCAACTGATCCTCGATTGAGGCGTCACGCTGGTTCTCGGATGAATAGCGGGCATACAGCGCGACTTTCACAATCCCATCTCCCTAATCCTGGAGATCGCGCTGCCTCGCGGCCTCCACTTCAGCGTTGACGAAATCCCGTGCGGCCTGACGGGCCAGAAGCCGGACCAGACTGACCAGCCGCGGATCGGCGCCAGTACGTAACGGTGTCACGTTGGCGTCCGGGGCGTCGAGAACAAGCCGCAGCCTGCCCGCTATCGTATCGCGTTGGCGTGCCATCTTCCCGTCCTTTCTGCATGGATCGTCGGAACGTCCTGAACCTACTGTGGCGGGCGAATTTGCAGTCCGTGAACAGAAAAACACACGGAAACAAAGAGATGGATCGTGCGGAGAGGGCTTCGGGATAGCCGCGAACATTCGCGGCTATCGTGGTCGGCGCTATCACAAATCGGTGATTTCACGACTATAATAGTCGCAATTTATCGCAGCATGCATCGACTCGCGGGTTGGCTGGCACGGACCTGCGTTCCGTAAAGCCGTCTCTACGCGATCCGTGGATGCGATCTGGCGTCTGGTGGGGCCGGAAGAGAGGGAGAGGGAAGTGGGGTTTTCGTGACGGATTCAGGGGTGGGAGAGAGGCTTCCGCCCGTCCGTCACGGAGTGTCCCGCCATGGCGAGCGCCATCCAGAAAATCGCCCTCAATGCGTCCCGTGATATCCCTTTCAACAGACTGGTGCTGTCGCAGTCCAACGTGCGGCGTGTGAAGGCTGGCCTGTCGATCGAGGAGCTAGCCCGCGACATCGAACGTCGTGGGCTGCTCCAGAGCCTGAACGTCCGGCCCGTGCTTGGCTGCGAGGGGACGGAAACCGGGTCTTACGAAGTGCCGGCCGGCGGCCGACGCTTCCGCGCCCTCGAACTGCTGGTGAAGCAGAAGAAACTGGCGAAAACGGCTTCCGTGCCCTGCGTCGTGCGTGAGGCCGGATCGACCATTCTCGCCGAGGATGATTCCCTGGCCGAGAACGTCCAGCGGCTGGCCCTGCATCCGCTGGACCAATTTCGCGCCTTTCGTGACATGCTGGAGAAGGGCATGTCCGAGGAAGAGATCGCTGCCGCGTTCTTCGTCGTGCCGACTGTGGTGAAACAGCGCCTGCGCCTGATGACCGTGTCCGACAGACTGCTCGATATTTACGAGCAGGATGGCATGAAGCTTGAGCAACTCATGGCCTTTTCGATCAGCGATGACCATGACAGGCAATTACAGGTCTGGGAGATCGTCTCCCAGAGCCACAACCGCGAGCCCTATCTGATCCGCCGCATGCTGACGGAGAAAACCGTGCGGGCGTCAGATCGCCGCGTGCGTTTCGTCGGACTGGACGCCTATCTTGCCGTTGGTGGCCATGTCATGCGTGACCTGTTCGAGGCTGATGATGGCGGATGGCTGGATAATCCGACCCTGCTCGACCGGCTGGTCATGGAAAAACTGCATGCTACCGCAGAGGATATCCGTGCCGAGGGCTGGAAATGGGTCGAAACGGCGCTGTCCTTCCCCTGGGGGCACACACGGGACTTCGCAGAGATCGAAGGCACGCCTGTTGCCATTTCGGAGGAAGAAGCGGGCCGTCTGACCGCTCTGCACAGCGAGCAGGAAACCATTGAGGCGGAATACGCGCAGGCCGATGAATTCCCCGAAGAGATCGATAGCCGTCTGGGCGAGATCGAACAGGCCATTGAGGTGCTGGAAGAACGCCCCGTGTCCTTCGATCCGGCCTGCATGGCGCGGGCAGGGGTTTTCGTGAGCCTGGATACCGACGGCACGCTGCTGGTCGAACGGGGTTTCGTCCGGCCAGAAGATATGCCGCTGGAACCCGGGGATGTCGCCAGCGATGGCGATGCAATGGATGGCATTGAAGGCTATGATGGCCGGGATGATCCGGGAGACATGACATCCCAAGAGATCGAGCCCGAAGAAGAGGACGGATTGAAGCCGCTTTCCGACCGCCTGCTGACCGAACTGACGGCGTGGCGGACACTAGCCCTGCGGGATGCGTTTGCTGCCAATCCGCATATCGCGCTAACGGAACTGCTGCACACGCTGGTGCGCGACCTCTACTGGCAGGTCTCGGGTGCGGATTGCCTGGAGGCCTATGTCCGGGAAATCCCGCTGTCGATCCATTCCCCCGACATGCCGGGCAGCCTGCCGGCTCATGCGCTGCGCCAGCGCAACGAGGGCTGGAAGCACGATCTGCCGGAGGACGAGGATGCACTCTGGCAGTGGCTCGACGGGTTGGATGATACCAGTCGCATCGCGCTGCTGGCGCATTGCCTGTCCTTCGGGGTCAATGCGCTGCATGAATCGTCCCATGGTCCGTCTCTGGCGCGTAGCATCAGGGAGCGGCTGGCCCGCGCCGACCGGCTTGCGACCGCGCTTCGGCTCGATCTGGCCGAGGCAGGCTGGCAGGCGACGGTGGAGAATTATCTCGGCCGCGTGACCAAGACGCGCATCCTCGAAGCCGTGCGTGAAGCGCGGGGTGACGAGGCCGCCGACCGCATCGCCCATCTGAAAAAGGCCGACATGGCGCAGGCTGCCGAGCGGCTTCTGGACGGTTCAGGCTGGCTGCCAGAGGCGCTGCGCACAAGGAACGTGGCAGGGCGGAGTGAAGGAGAAGCAGGAGTGGCTGACATCTCCGACAGCCCCGACGCGGTTGCGGCCGAGTAACGTCTGTCTATTGACTGATATGGGCGGCTTCCGGTCTCTGGAAGCTGCCTTTTATATGGGAGCGATGTCGCGTCCGAATGGCTGTCGACGATGGTCAGTGACGGGTCATAGGCTGCAGGTGTCGATCTGTTTCGAGTTTGAGGGCTGCTGTCCACAATGGTGTTTTGGTATAGAAATTCCGCCTGTGGAGGCCGGTGCCGGTTCGGTGCTCGTTGAGCAGTCCTGCCCAGTACAGCGGACGCAGGACATGGACGTAAAGACTGGCGGTCAGCTTGAAATCCCGGTGACGGATATCCTCCTCTTTACCCCCGTAGAGGACCGCGCATAGCCGCTCTTCTGTGACGGCAACCTGGGCCTCGATATTGATGACGTTGAGAAAGATATCCCAGTTGCCGAACAGCGGCTCATCGCTTCGGGTGTAAGGACTGTGGTCGACGACAAACAGGAGGTGGGTTGTCAACAGTATCCAGAGCCGGGCAGGCTCTGATTGGAGCTTTCTCGCCAGGTCGGTCAGCCGCAGGGTGCCCTTGAAATGCCGTGCGAGCTTCGCGCTGAGCAGAACCTCATGCAGGATCACCAGCGGCGGGAAATCATGCTCATTCAGGACTTTGTTGACGGCGTAGAGGTCTTCGACCGTATAGGCTGGCCAGTCAAAGGTCTCGGCGGCCCATGCGACAAAATAGCGTTTCAGCGCCTTGCTGGGCGTGAGGCCAATCGGGCCGTTTTCCTCAATATAGCCGATCGTCAGCAGCGCGGCCTTCAGGATGAGGGCATGCGACAGGGGAAGGTTGTTGTCGGGCGAACGAAACGGATTCATCACATACACAATGAACCAGGCAGGTGCGAGTTGCCAATCTGGCTCTGCGGTGTGGAGCCCATCTTCGCTCTGCTTCTTTCGTTGTAATGTCGACTAAACGGTCGTTTTCTGGACGCTATGCGGGATCGCCGGTTTGACCTATCGGGGGCGTGCCTAAGCTGTTAAGATTGACGTCAATTTTTCTATGTTTTGGTAATGTCAATGAAACAACGCATCGGCTATGCCCGCGTTTCGACGGACGACCAGTACCTTTACGTGCAGCGGGACGCACTGAAGAAAGCCGGTTGCAGCGTCATCTACGAGGAAGCAGCCAGCGGGAAATCGACTATACGCCCGGAGCTTGAGCAGTGCCGAAAGGCCCTGCGCGAAGGTAATACCCTCGTGGTGTGGCGACTGGATCGACTCGGGCGCAGCCTGCCGGACTTGGTGCAGATCGTGGCCGAGTTGGAGCAGCGTGGCGTCGGCTTCGAGAGCTTGACCGAGAAAATCGAGACGGACAGCGCAGCGGGCAGGCTGGTTTTCCATGTGTTCGCCGCCCTGTCGGAGTTCGAGCGGAACTTGATCCGCGAGCGCACACAGGCCGGTCTAGCTGCCGCCCGTGCTCGTGGCCGGGCTGGTGGCCGCAAGCCGAAGCTGGACGAGCAGCAGGTGCGGGAAATCAAAGGGCTTTTGCGCGACCCAGACATTCAGGTGGCAGACGTGGCCCGTCGCTATGGCGTGTCACGCACCACCCTTTATAAACACGTTGGCGTCATCGCGCCGCGCCAATGAGGACGAGACGGAATGCTCCAACAACTTGATACCGCAGACAGCGTGCGTCGCGAGGTTGCCCCCCACATCGCCCAGAAGCACAAGTCCGAGCTGGGCCAGTTCATGACCCCTTCGAGCGTGGCCCGCTTCATGGCGGGCATGTTCCCGCCCAGCACCCTGCGGACCTGTCGTTTGCTGGATGCAGGCGCGGGCGTCGGTGCTCTCTCCTGTGCCTTCCTAGATCGCTGGGTGGCCGGTGGCTTCGGCTTCAAGGTCATAGAGGCGACGGCCTACGAGGTAGACGTGAAGCTGCGCGGATACCTCAAGCAGCACTTGGCGGCCTACAGCAAGGTCAAGGCCGAAGTCATCGCCGGGGATTACATCGAGATGGCGACCGCCGAGGGTCAGCAGGCCAAGGGGTACACCCACGCCATCCTCAATCCACCCTACAAAAAGATCAACAGCAATTCAGCCCATCGGCTGGCCTTGCGCTCTGTCGGCATCGAGACGGTGAACCTGTATTCGGCCTTCGTCGCGCTGGCTGTAGCACAGGCCGCACCGGGCGGCCAGATCGTGGCGATCATCCCGCGCAGCTTCTGCAATGGGCCCTACTACCGCCCGTTTCGTGACTTCATTCTTGAGCGCGCAGCCATCCGCCAGATGCACCTCTTTGAGTCGCGTAGCAAGACGTTCAAGGACGATGACGTGCTGCAAGAAAACATCATCATCCGGCTTGAACGAGGCGGCGAACAAGGCCCGGTGACGATTACCACTTCGACCGACGACAGCTTCAACGATCTTGTCGTGAACGAACACCCATTTGACCGGATCGTGTTCCCGGATGACCCCGAGGGATTTATTCATGTGCCCACCACGATCGAAAAAAGTGCCATCGAGTTATCGGCCGCCGTGCGCTACTCGCTGACGGATTTGGGCATCAAGGTATCGACCGGTCCCGTGGTAGATTTCCGCCTAAAAGAGCAACTGCGTGACATGCCCGAAGAGGGTACGGTGCCGCTGATTTACCCCGGACATCTGAGTATCACCGGAACGGTGTGGCCGATGCGGGGCTTGAAGAAACCGAATGCGATCCTGCGCAACGACACGACCGAAAAATGGCTTTATCCCAATGGTTTCTATTGCGTGGTGCGCCGGTTCTCATCGAAGGAAGAGAAGCGCCGCGTGATGGCGAGCGTGGTTGATCCCGCGGCCTTTGGCGACCATACCGTGCTGGGCTTCGAGAACCACATGAACCTCTTTCATGATAACAAGCGCGGCTTGCCGGAACTGCTGGCCCGAGGGCTGGCGGTATTCCTTAACACCACCGCCGTGGATGAGAGCTTCCGCCGCTTCAACGGCCACACGCAGGTCAACGCAACCGACCTGAAACTGATGAAGTACCCGAGCCGTGAGGTGTTGAGTGAGCTGGGGAAATGGTCCAAGAAGCATAGTGCAATCACCCAAGAGATGCTCGACGAACAGTTGCGGAAACTGATTGCATGACTGACAAGAAGAACGACTACATCATAGCTGCCCGCCAGATCATCATTTCGCTGGGTCTACCCCGAGCGCAACAAAACGAGCGATCCGCCCTGTCACTGCTGGCCTTGCTGAATCTCACGCCGGGCAAGTCATGGGCCCAGGCAGAAAACCCGCTTGTGGGCATCACGCCGATCATGGATTGGGCACGGGCGCATTACGGCAAGGATTACGCGCCGAACACCCGTGAGACGTTCCGTCGCCAGACCATGCATCAGTTCTGCGACGCTGGCGTGGCCCTCTACAACCCGGACAAACCAGACCGTCCGGTGAATAGCCCGAAGGCCGTCTATCAAGTAGAACCCGCTACCCTCAAGCTGCTGCGCAGTTTTGGTAAGGTGACGTGGCACGACAACCTCACCGCCTATCTGGCCGAGCGTGAAACACTGGTCGCCAAATACGCGAAGGAGCGCGAGCAGAACCGCATCCCGGTTGAGATTGCACCGGGAAAGGAAATCACCCTCAGTCCTGGCGAGCACAGCGAACTGATCCGGGCCATCATCGAGGACTTCGCACCCCGTTTTGCGCCGGCTAGCGTGCTAGTCTATGCTGGGGACACCGGCGACAAATGGGGATATTTCGACGCTGTGCTGCTGGCCGAGTTGGGTGTGGATGTGGATTCACACGGCAAAATGCCCGACGTGGTTTTGCACTTCACCGAGAAGAATTGGCTGCTGCTGGTTGAGTCCGTCACCAGTCATGGCCCTGTCGATGGTAAGCGCCACGCCGAACTCGCCACGCTCTTTGCCGGTTCCAAGGCCGGATTGGTCTATGTGACCGCCTTTCCGAACCGGGCCATCATGGGCCGTTACCTTGGCGAAATTGCATGGGAGACTGAGGTGTGGGTGGCAGATGCACCGTCGCACTTAATCCACTTTAACGGTGTGCGTTTCCTCGGCCCGTATTCGACTGAGGACTGAGACATGGCGAACAGCCAAGTTCATCCACAAGGATGGATTTCTCTTTTGATAGCACCTGAATATGAAGAGCGGGCCAAGCGGATGCGTGCCGAACGTGACCGTCAGTATGGAAACATCTATGCCGAGGAGGCTACTGATGAACGATGGGTGGGCGACCTGGGCGAGATGGTTTTCAACTCGTGGCTTAAGCACGAAGGCGTGCAAGGCTTTCAGTGGGTGCTGGATGATGCTGCCGGTCAGCCCGATTTCGTAACGGCACTGAATATCCGCATTGGTGTTAAGACGGTGAAGCGTAAAGTGCCGCCTCGCGAGGACTACACCGCCCAGATTACAGCTCGCCATGCGAGAGAGCCTATCGACCAGTTCTTTTTTATGACCTACGAAATCGCCCACCGTCGCATGTGGCTGCTCGGTGGCTTGGAGCGCGAGCGCTTTTTACAGGAAGCGCGCTATTATCAAGCTGGGGAATGGGTGCATCCAAAATACCAAGTCCGGCAAGGTCACGAAATTTATAATATCGAGATCAGCAAGCTAGTGGCTCCCCATCTGTGGATTAAGCCGGTAGCATAAGAAAATCATTTCTGCAGCTTGATCTGAACAGTTAAATAAGGTGCATGGGTTAAGTGGAAGAAAAATTTCCCCTCTCGCTTTTGCAAGCGGTCAGTGATTGGCAACGCAGCTCTAATGTTAAGCGTGCGAATAAATTGAAGGCAGAGTGCAAAGATCTTCCCGCCGAGTTTCGGTCTTGCCTGCTTGTTTGCTACAGGCAAATTGCTTTGCCAAAAGAGGGTGTATGGAATCTTATCGGTGAAGATTGCCTGCCAGAAAAAATATCTTCTTGGACACTGGATATTGAAGTTGCAAAAGCCTTCAAAGGCGGGGTTCCACCAGAAGGTCAGGGTTTTCAGGGGACAATTCTTTATCTGTATCCACCTCCAGATAGTATCATCGTAAATTTATCGAAGCTGTTTCGTGACGCTGATTTCCTAGCCGCGATGGAAATGAACCAGTCCTATATCACTGGCTATCACGATGGCGCGGGGCGATACAGAGGTGGTCAGAATGAAGTTGTGCTGGAGATCGACGCGGTAATGCCAGAGGACATTTATTCACTGGGTGGCTACTCAAGCCCATTGAAAGAACTTGTCGCTCAAGCTGCTGAGTTGGTGTATCGGCGTTCCGCAACGGACGAAGAGCGACAGAACTTGTTGTTAGATGCCACGCACGCGGGAGTCAGTGCGGGACCTAGCTGGCTAAATATGGATGCCACGCGGCGTGTTCTCGCTCGGACCAAGC
This sequence comes from Gluconobacter sp. Gdi, assembly GCF_014132155.1. GTDB lineage: Bacteria > Pseudomonadota > Alphaproteobacteria > Acetobacterales > Acetobacteraceae > Gluconobacter. Next base: position 4,955 of record NZ_BLJQ01000025.1, on the reverse strand, counting down.
CGCAAGCTGAAGTGCTGCATGATGTTAAGCGCCGGCAGGATAGCGGATTTAGCTAACCAAATATGGTACGGAAACGATTTTCTGTATTCATCACATTGATTCTAGCTAGTGGTTATATACCCTATTCATGATTGAATGGGAATTATAAATAATAACAACCAAACAGAAACGATGAGTTCATCATGGGTTGGATGGGATCCCGCGTGAGAAGTGGTGATCAGAGGAAGAGGGCGGCTTCGCCTTTTGTGCCGAATAACCGGCATAAGAGGAGAGTTTTCCATGACTACGACCACCATCCTGCCCCCTGCGTCCCGTGGCGCCGCGTCCGGCGGCTTTAAGATCGATCCCTCCCGTGGCGAGCGCAATGCTCGTGTATCGTCCGAATGGTTTTCCCGCCCGGATGACGAGCGCCACCTGTCCCTGTCCGACCTGCATGCCGCGACCCTGGCGCGGGCGAACCGGGCCACGGCCCGCACGGTGGAAAGCCGCGCCATTCGTGTCGAGGCCTCGCGCGATAATGCCGAGCGCCTGACCCTGAGCGTACCGGGGCAGAATGACCCGATTGCCCCCACCCACTGGTCCTTCGGTCAGATGTGCAGCCTGGTCGGGGCGCCGTCGTCATACCTGCGTAATCTTCCCGCGCCTCTGGCGGCGATCAATCTGCAGCACGGCCTGCTGTCGCATAGGGCTGAACTGGTGAAGACGCTGGAGACGGAAGACGGGCGTGTGGAACTGCGCGCCGTGACTGGCCCCGATTATGGCCGCATCTGGGACCATGAACTGGTCGGCGCGGTGCGCAAAATCGCCGGTGACGGCACAGGCGATACCAACTGGAAGGTGCCGGGCGTCATCGACTGGGCCACCATGACCCATAATCCCTATGTCGATATTACCAAGGAGACGACCACCCTGTATGCGTCAGACAGGGACGTTTTTTTATTCCTCATAGACGATACGCACCCGATTGAAGCCGGGCGTCTGCCCAACGGCGATCCCGATCTCTATTTCCGGGGCTTCTACGCCTGGAATTCGGAAGTCGGCAGCAAGAGCCTCGGCATTGCGTCATTCTATCTGCGCGGGGTGTGTCAAAATAGAATGTTGTGGGGCGTGGAAAATTTCGAACAGATCACGATCCGGCATAGCAAGTTTGCTGCGTCTCGTTTCGTGCATCAGGCGACACCAGCGCTACGGAATTTCGCTACGGCCAGCCCGGCCTCGTTCGTCTCCGGCATTCAGGCCTCGCGCAAGGCGCTGGTGGCCAGAACCGATGACGATCGGGAAAGTTTCCTGCGTCGTCGTGGGTTCTCCAAACCGGAAACCAACAGGATCATCGAGACGGTACTGCACGAGGAGGGGCGCAAGCCCGAGAGCGTGTTCGATTTCGTGCAGGGGATTACAGCGCTGGCGCGGACAAAGGCCAACCAGGATACACGGCTGGATCTGGAAGAAAAGGCTCGCAGGCTGATGGAGCGTGCTTCCTGAAAGCCGCTTCTCCGTTTTTCCGCAAAGACGTTTTTACGAGCCCGGCCATTGTGCCGGGTTTTTTCGTTTCGGGAGATCTTCCGATGGCTGATTTCTTCACGCATTTTTCCTGCGTGCTTGATGTGGGCACAGTGGACAATGCCGCAAAGGCGCTCGATCTCTACAACGCGTTCATGGACGAACTGGCGGCGGAAGATCCGCCGTCTGACGGGTTCCGGCTTTCCGTGGAACCGGAATATGGTGGAACCAAGCTCTGGATGCGCGACGAGGTGAGCGGCGATCCGCAGCAGGTCGTGGAATTCGTGCTACGCTGTGCGCGGGTATTCCGATTGCGGGGCCGATGGGGATTCCAGTGGGCCAATAGCTGTTCACGTCCCAGGATCGGCGCCTTCAGCGGTGGTGCGCATCTGCTTGACCTTGGCTGGCGCAAGACGATTTCATGGATGACCACCGATCGCTGGCTGGCGATCGCTCTCGACGGAGGCGATCCCGAAACAGGAGGGCAGGGGTAATGGCCTTGCATGACGCGGGCGATCTCGCCCGTCGTCTGGCGGAGAACGCGGAGGCGGTCTGCCGACATTACCTCTCGGCAGGGCGGCGGCACGGCAATTACTGGCTGGTCGGCGACGTCCACAACACGCCTGGGCGGTCTCTTTATGTCCGCCTGCATGGTGGATCGGACGGACGTGGCCGCGCGGGTAAATGGACGGATGGCGCGACAGGACAGCACGGCGATCTGCTCGACATTATCCGTGAAAGCCTCGGGCTGCTGGATTTTCGTGATGTCGCCGACGAGGCCCGGCGCTTCCTCAGTCTGCCCCAGTCCGAGCCACGATCGGCCCCTGATCGCGGCCGTTCCCATGCGTTCAGCCACGATACTTCGGGGCAGGCATCTGGCACCGCAGACGCTGCACGTCGGCTCTGGTCCATGTCACGCCCGATCGCCGGTACACGGGCGGAAACCTGGCTGCGCCATCGTGACCTGACCCGCCTGGCGAACCTGTCATCCCTGCGTTTCCACCCCGACTGCTACTATCGCGCCGATACCGACAGCCCGACCGAGACCTGGCCCGCGCTGATTGCCGCCGTGACCGACCTTGCTGGCAGCGTTACCGGCGTCCATCGCACCTGGCTGGTGCGGGACGGAAGTGGCAAGGCGCCTGTCGCCATGCCCCGTCGGGCCATGGGCGACCTGCTTGGAAATGCCGTACGCTTTGGCGCGGTGTCCGACGTTCTGGCGGCAGGCGAGGGGATCGAGACGGTGCTCTCGCTCCATGAAATCATGCCCGATCTGCCGCTGGCCGCCTGCCTGTCCTCGGCGCATCTCGCTGCCCTGATCTTTCCGCCGCTGCTACGCCGCCTCTACGTGCTGCGCGATGACGATCCGGCCGGAGACCATGCGGTGACGACCCTGCAGGCCCGGACGCAGGAAGCCGGGATCGAGTGCCTTGTGCTGTCACCGCGTCTGGCGGATTTCAACGATGATCTCCGCTACCTCGGGCGTGGGGCGATGCGGGCGATCCTGCATCCCCAGCTTGCCCCTCAGGACGTGGCGCGGTTCCTGCATCCGGTCACGCATTGAGGCGGGCCGGGAAGGGGGGGAGGGTCTTCTTCTTTCCGGTGTGGCGCGGGGCTGTCCTGTTTCCGGATGGGGCGCGCCCGCAGCCTTTCAGGAAGGGGAGCGGGCGTCAGCCAGGCCGGGCCTGCAATGGCGGAGACGGCTATTTTCCGCCGCGCGGGACTGCGTCCGCGCTTTGCATCGCGAAGCAAAATAGCCGTCTCCCTGCCATCCTCCACTGCGTTCCGGCCGCGCGTTGCGCGGTTCCAGCCAGGCCTTCGTCTGCCGCTTCCCGCCCCCGGAAAGGCCGCGAGGGGCGCGGCCAGAACCGGAGGACAGACCCATGACCCGCACACAGGACGATTTCGAACCCGCACACGCCACCTCTTCCACCGCCCATGTGCTGGCCGAACTCCAGCTTTACGGCCACCGTCCCTTCGAGGACGAGCCGGACCCAAGGCCGCTGCCCGACGCCAGCCAGATCGAGGGTGCGGTCGCTGACATCTTCGACGCCCTGTCAGCCACGCTGACGGACACACGGCTGGAACCCGATCTCGAACCGCTGCTCTGGTCCACCGTCAACGTCTTTCACCGCATGGTCGGGCAGGTGGAGCGTGATCTTGACCGCAACGAGCAGGCGCAGAAGCGCAGCCAGCAGGAACAGGATGGCAGCGAGATTCGCTCGGTGGAACTGGAACGCCTCATTGCCGAAGGTCTGACCCTGCTGGAGCGACGCAACGCCTACGAGATTTTCCGCGATCTCTCCTGCGACCAGTTCGAACGCCTCACCATGTCGCCCTGGCGACCACGCTCCGGCTCGCTGGTCAGCCGCAGCACCCTGACGGCCTCCATGATCGACAGCCGCGATTTCCTCAACGCCCGCCGCAAGGCCGAAACCGAACTGCTCGTGCCTCCCGGACCCAAGGTCGCGGTCACCGGCGGGCTCGATTACGAGGACCATCACCTGATCTGGAACCGCCTCGACAAGGTGCGCGAGAAGCATCCCGACATGGTGCTGCTGCACGGCGGCTCGCCGAAAGGCGCTGAATTCATCGCTTCCCGATGGGCCGATCATCGGCAGGTGGCTCAGATCGCCTTCAAGCCGGACTGGAACCGGCACGGCAAGGCCGCCCCGTTCCGGCGCAACGACGCCCTGCTGAAAGTCCTGCCCGTTGGGGTCATGGTGTTTCCGGGATCTGGCATTCAGGACAATCTGGCCGACAAGGCGAAGCAGATGGGCATCCCAGTCTGGCGGTTCCGCAAGGACAGTGGCGCGTAAGCGCCATTGTCTCTTTCGACCACATCCGGAAAACGATGAGCGCTTCTCACGGTTTTTCGCTTAGCGTCGATCGACCAGAACTGTCCGTCGGGCTCCCCGTTTGCCCGCGCTTCCGATTGAAGCAAACGGGATGGACCGCGCCCCGGAAAGCCCCGCCCGGAGAGAACGGGTGCGGAGTGTGACCCTTTTCCCCATTCCGGCTGCAGGGACGATGGATGAGGGAGCGGTGGTCCCTTCCTCACCGGTGAACAGGTCGAAACAGCAGTGGCGAAGGAAGGATCGTCCAGCGGGCAACTGGCTGGCCAGCCTTCGTTGGAACGACGGGTCCAGAGGATGCGGTCCGAACCGTTCGCAGCAGGGACGCGGCAGTCGGGGGCGGATGTCTGGCCGCGATCCGCGCCACCAGCATGGAAGACGGTCGCACCGGGCGAGCGCGATATTCTTCTGTGTAGCACATTCCCCACCTTTATGGACCGGTCATGCCGGCATCGTATCTCCTGGGGGGCTGTCGGGTCCGCACACCATGGCCTCTGTTGAATGGCTGATCTAGCCGAAGACCGGCTGCGCCTCGATCGGCTGGCCGCAACGGCGTTCCAGAACTTTCTTCCCCTGACGGCTGCGCCGTCATTCCTCGCG
>NZ_BLJQ01000024.1 GCF_014132155.1 Gluconobacter sp. Gdi | reverse complement strand
TACTCAGAGCCACAATCTGGGATCCGGACAGCGCAAAGCGCCCGCTGCCCACAGCGGTCTCAACAAGAGGATAGAATTTCATGAAAGTCCCTTTCAGGGCGTTGTCAGGACGCGGTCCTGGTAGCGGTAATCCACCATCAGCGAGAACCGGAACCAGTTGCCTTTGTCATCAGCATCTGGAGGGTCAAAACCTTGGCCGTCGTAATAGAGGCCTTCCGGCAGGGGAGAGACCGGGACGCGGAAGGCTACCGAGAGCGCTTTGCGCATGGTGATGGCTGACAGTGCCCCGGATCCGCTTTCGACCATCAGATGCAGCCAGATCTGTCCGGTTTCTTCATCGACAATCTCACCAGCGCCGAAGCGATCGGCAGAAGAGCTTGCCACTTCAAACAGGACGAAAGGCCCATCAGGCGTTGTGCGCTGCTGCTCCAGGGCATCCAAAACCGTCAGCCCGAGGGTGGTTCCCGCAGCCTTGGCGCGGTCGAAAGCGTCTTGCCAGACGACGGGAGAGGTCATGTTCCACCTGCTGTAATAAGGGTCCAGCCACAGAGGTTTGCCCCGTCATAGACAGGGGACGCATCCGTCAGCGTGTATTCGCGCACGCCGTCAAGCAGGCGATCTCCCTTGAGGGGAGGCCCGTAGCCGGCTGCTGACAGTTCATCGTGCAGGATCTGGGCAATGAAGGCCTGGACTGGCAAAGTCGCATCGATCGTGGCGTCAGTCGGCGGCGGGGCATAGCCCATAAGAGAAACACTCTTAGACTTATCCCGCGTCATAAGCCGCATAATGCGGCCTTTGCGCTGGATTTGCCGACGCCGACTTTCAGTAACCTGGCCCATTATGCCATCCAATCCGCAGCAAGCGTCAGGCGCCCCAGGGAAGCAACAGCTTCAGGCGAAATCGCCCCGATGGAGGTATCCATGGCCTGCCAGGTTGACGACCCAACCCCCTGAACACTTTCTGTCTTCAGGAGCGCATCCCTACCCTGCCCATACTTCAGCATCTGAATTGTTGTCAGACATCCGCCGCCAACGTCTTCCGGAAGGCTTTCAACCTCTAACGGAAGTAGATCTGCATCCTGTTTTTCCGGATCATCCATCCCAGGCAAGAGGAAGCCCGCCAGATAAACAATCTCGACTTGACGAATATGGCTGGCCCAACACCCAGAAGACGGCAGATGCCCCACCTCTTCAATCCTGGCATGCTCACGGTCCACAGACATTGCGTCCAATGCCGTCACCGGCTGACCATCCACTGTGATGGACCTGATCGCAGCAACCGGCCCAACACTCAGATTGATAGCTGTTGATCTGCCACGAACACGAAGCCGCTCACGATACTCTTGCAGAGCTAACGGCCGCTGAAGATAAGCCGTGAGCGAACTGGACGCCTGAGAAATCAATTTGGCGAGCATCGCATCCTGGTCGTCTCCCGTGATCTGGAGATAGGCTTTCACACTCTCCAGATCGACCAAGGCGGCGGTTTTGGCAGCTGCTGTCACGACAACAGGCATGCGTTACCTCCAAACAAAAACGGCCCCCAAAAGGAGGCCGTCAGGATTTGCCATTCTCTGGCGTTGTTTCTGGATCGACAGGAGGATCAACATCATCCTTCTTGCCGGATCCCTGTTCGGGCACTGGATCAGACATCGCCTCGGCAGTGCCCTTCTTGGCCGCCACAATGGCGTCAGCCACGCCGTCCGGGAAAACTGCAACATCGCCCTTGTTATAGACGGAGCCGATCCCGTCACAGCGGTCGGTGAATGTCACGCGCTTCATGATCACTGCCCTGCTACTGCGCCAGGGAACCAAGCCGCACCCGTCAGAACGGAAATGGCCGCGTCATAGCGCGTTCCAATATCGACCTGCTCGATGACACGAACCAGCGTTTCATCATTCTGGAAGGCTGAACGGGTCTTGCCTTCATTATCGACGTAAGAGGCTTCCGTGCTGACCGCCAGCGTGGTCTGCATGGCGTCACCGATCATGATCTGGCTGAAATCCGCGAAATAGACCTCAGACTGATTGCCGGCATCACCGAGGTTGTCCGGAACAGACGTAGTTTCCGCGAAGGGATAGGATCCGATCCTGCCCTGGGCAATTTCCGGAAATGCCAGCGCCCCTGTCGAGGTCTGAAGCTGTTCCAGGAACTCTTTCAGCGTCGGATTGATAATGTAACCACAACGCGTCATCGGAACATTGTTACGGGACAGGCCGAGACGGAGCTTACTCAGATCGCTTCGCACGCCCTGGACGGAAACAGTAGCCGTTGCAGCAAAAATGTTGGCAGCGGCAGCCATATACCGCAGACCAGCCGGAGCAAAGGCAGACCCTGCACCACGGATAAAGGTCTGATCTTCTGCAATGCCGACTTCCCGCACCACGTCGTCACGAACAAGGGCATCCGAGCGGATCGAATTAAAACGCAGCAGGTCGTTGGTAATCGGAACGAGCGCCGCCAGCTTCTTGGCGGACAGCTTCAGGACACCAACGGACGGAGCAGACGGCATGATCGGATCACGCTCACCGACCCACTGGGCACTTGTCGTCGCTGTCTTCTTGCGATGCGTCATGTTGCCGTTCGGCATCGGCATAGACACCGCCCCCATGCGCCGAACCGCAACGGCCGGCCGCAGCGCATCGATCAGATCAGTGCTGTAATCCTCATTCACGAGGAAACCGCCCTGTACATCCACTGATTCCTGCATGTTATCCGCTGCCTGAAGAGCGAACGCGCTGCCCCATGTCTTTTCTGCATAGTCGGCCACGGCCCTCATACCGCCGTGGCCCTTTGTGGCGGCCACAGCACGCACGAAACGGGAGAACTTCACACCCGGATCCAGCTTATCAGCAGCCTGCGCCGGAGCCGTCCCAGCGGTGGCTCCATAAGCACCTGGAAGCGGAGCGATCGGACGTGCCGCAGAGGCCTGACGGCGCTCCAGATCGACTTCACGAGCGATATTCGCCGTCAGGCGGTCATCTTCCGCCCGGAGTGCATCATAACGGGATGCCTCTTCAGCAGTCATTTCACGATCGCCATCATTGGCAGCCGTGTTCACGATGGTTTCCATCTCCGCGAGAACTGTGCCCTGACGGGCGCGGAGTGGAGTGATGCGATCAGCCATTTTCAGCCTTCCTGTGCTCTCATGCGCCGCGTCGTCAGGTCCTGCATGGCGGCAGTCCGTCGAGGCGTCGTCTTTGCTATGTTTTTCGGGGTTTTCTGGCCACCCAGACGGGCAACAGTGCCGCTCAGGGTCCCAATTCCATCAGCCATGCCGGATGAAACCGCGCTTTTCGCTGATTTCATGCCGCCTTGACCGAAATTCTGCTGGACATTCGCGACCGTGGTTTTCCGCCCACGGGCGACATCAGACATAAAAACGGCTTCCATATCGTCCAGGACGGCGCGGATCTGCGCCTGCCCATCATCAGAAGCCGGGTCCAAACGCTTGTTCGGAGCATTGGAACTGACAATATCCACGCTCTTACGCCCATTGGCGTCAGGCCCCACCTGCGTCGAAGTCGAACAGACAATGCCGATCGAGCCCGTCACAGCCAGGCTATCCATGATGATCTCATCTGCCTGACTGGCGAGCCAGTAAGCGGCCGATGCCGCCGTTCCCGTGACGAAAACAGTCACCGGCTTGTCCAGGGCCGCGATCTGGCCTGCTACGTCACTCAGCTGGACGGTTGCGCCGCCTGGACTATCCATGATCATCAGGATCTGGCTGACGTTAGGATTGCCAGCAGCCACCTGAAGATCAGAAGACAGCGTCTCCAGCGTCGTATAGCCGCAGATATCTGCCATCAGATTGGCATAGGGCATGATCGGCCCCATCACGGGGATCATAGCCACACCATTATTCAATGTGGCTGTTTTCGACCCTTCCAGCCGCGTCCCGCCGCTGGAAATAGCTGCCATCATGCCCTGATATCGGGCCACAGATCCGTTCTCCCGCAATTTCTCCAGATCTGGAGACAGCATCGTCCGCTCTGCAACCGCTTCGATCGCGGCCAGCCATTCCGGCTGGATGGCCCAGGGCATCGCCCTGATGGCATCCAGCGCATACAGTCTTGTCATGTCAGTTTCCTGTTGCAGGATCCGGATTAGGCTGTCCGCTGATCCCCATGTTGATGGGACGCCAGATCTCGCCGCCAGCATCACCGCCGACCGGGTTCAGGTTGAATTCGGCTCGCCCTTCATCAGTGCTCATGACACCGCCATTCCGAAGAGCTGCGATGCCCTGGGCACGGTCCAGGAAGCCGCCCTTCACAAGGTCAGACGGGTCATGGATGAACGTGCATCCGCTTGCGGCAAAAGCATGGGCCGCCTTGGACGAAACACGGGAAAAATGCGGCCCCAGATGATAGATCACGAACTCCAGGGACTGCTGTTCGATATTGCCGAATGTAGCCTTTGACAGTTCAAACAGCAGATGCGGAGGCACACCCCATGCGCGGGCAATGTCGAGGACCTGCATGGTCCTGGTCTCGACCAGCTGCCCATCTTTATTGCTGACCCGCATGTAGTCAGCCTTCAGGCCATTGCCCAGAACTGCAGGCTCACCGGCATTATCCACACCAGAGAACCTGTTTTTCCAGTCATCTTTGATCTGCTGCCTCACATCCCCGTCAATCTTCTTGTCAGACGTAAGGATCACCGGAGGCTGGGCATTGTTCCGCCAATAGCTCTGAACGTAAGCAGCTGTCGCAATACTCTCGCCGAATGCCTCTTTCATAAAGGAAATCGGGTTGAGACCCTGAAGGCCGTTTCGGCTCATACCGCGAACATGCCAGATATCCCGCGATGCAAACCGCCCACTGGACCCATCCGGCAGCGTTGCATCATAAAACATCTGCTGCCCCGTCTGCCGGTCGAATGACTGAAGATCCTGAACCCCAAGAGGATCAAGCCTGGTCAGCACAGACGGACGCATCAGGGCATCACGCGACACATAGGCATAGAAATTGCCGGTCATCAGGATGTCACCGAGAAGAATTTCCCGGAAATCATACTGACTCTGCACGTCATTCGGACGCTCGTTCATCAGCTTGTAAAGCGGATCTTCTTCAAGCCGGTGAATACCTTTGCCATCCCGTCGCACGTAGTGCATTGGAACCATCGCGAAAACACCCGTCAGGATCCGCAAAGCCTGCATGACAGCGGGCAAAGCCATTGTCGTGCGTTCGCTGACTTTTACACCTGAACGGCTCGGACTACCGATCCCAAATGACGTCCACGTCCCACCAGTCTGGAAGCTATCAGCAGAACCCGCCGCAGCCCCGACTGGCAACGAACTTGTCAGAACACGCTCCTGGCGCGCACGAGACGGCACCGAGGCACCAGACCCACGCAGGAAGTCCAGGAGACCCATTCTTACATTCCTTCATAAACGAGTGTGTCACCATCATCGGTCAACGACAGAAAGATGGCGTTTACAGTGGAGGCGATGCCGTCGATCTTGTCGCCGGATCGCTCCTTATCTGGCTTCAGGTTCCCCGCCGGATCCTGACGAACAGCCACATTCGATGCCATCCAGGTCAAAACAGGATGACCGCCATGTGCCAGTTCCGCCGAGAGAACCAGCCGCTCTAACTCCGCAGTTGGCGCGGCCAGACTCATGAAGCCTTGGCCAACCTCCTGAATATCCATCCCCTCATCCATGAGGTTCTGGACAATTTCACCCGCAAAGGTCCGATCAACCCCCGTCTGGATGATATTAAACTGCGAGGCATCCTCCAGGATCTGCGCCTGGATGAAACGGAAGTCAGTTGTGTTGCCTGGCGTGATTCGTATCAGCCCTTGATCGGCCCAGAGGCGATAAGGCGTCCTGTCCCGCTTTGCCCGCTCTTCCAGATCCTTTTCTGGAAGCCAGAATCTGACGATGACATACCAGAACGGGTCATTATCAACGGGCGGGAACACCATGGACCAAGCACTGAAATCACGCGTCTTGGCGAGATCCAGCCCCCCGTAGCAGCGACGGTGCCGCAGCCTTTCCTCCAGATGCCCCCATGGTGCAGGGCCAACACAGGCCCGCCATGCATCCATGTCGAGCCAGCGGGACGACTGCTCCGTCCAGATATTGAGATAAAGCCGCTTGAATGTGTTCTGATAGCCAGGTCGCTCACGCGCTGATCTGAACTCATCCACCAGAAACTGGAAACGAACCGCAGCCCCCAAAGAGGGATTGGCCTTGGCCCAGGTGTGAGGATCTGCCCAGTCATCATCCTCACTCGCCCCAAACAAAATCGGGAGGAAGGTCAGATCCTGAATATCCCCATCCCGCACCCGAACAGCATAGGAATGGATTTCCCAGCAGATCGAGTGTCGGTCATAACCCGCCGTGGTCATGAAGATTTCGACAGACTGATCCCGCGCACCGACTGCCGAATGAAGCACGTCATAAAGATCACGGTTTGGCTGCGTATGCAGCTCATCAAACATGATCGCACTTGGGTTTAGACCATGCTGACGTTCTGCGTTTGAGGCAATCGCCCGATATGACCCCATGGCATCCGGACAGATAATCGCGTTTTTTGTTAGATCCGTTCGCTCCCGCAGCGCCTTTGGGGCCTGAGTCAGCATGTTATGGGCTTCTTTAAAGATAACCCGCGCCTGCTCACGATCAGCGGCCGCTGAAATAACTTCAGGGCCGGACTTTGTATCTTCCAGCAGAAGATAGAGCGCCAGAGCCGCACCGAAGGTTGATTTCCCGTTCTTCCGAGGGACGAACAGGTAAACCGTTCGGACTACCCTTAGTCCTGTCTCTTTCCATTTCCACCCGAAGATGATTGAGACAGACATGGCCTGCCAGGGTTCCAGCAAGAATGCCTGCCGCGCCTTCTTACCCTTGGAGTGCTTTAGGTTGGCCTCAATCCACTGACAGGCGCGCCGCGCCGCCTCGCCGTCAAAAACGCAACGGTCATCAGCCTTGAAGCGGTCGAACTGCGCCCGGAGGACAGCCATGCTGTGCTGCCGTGCAAGCGCCTCAAATTCAGCCGCATCAAATTCCAGGTCCAGTTCCGGTGCCCTAGTTGAAGTAGGCGAGCGGATCTCTTCCTGCACTTGGCGTTACCTCTCGCTCCATAGTTTTTTCGGAATTAGGCGCCTGCTCTGGACTATCTCTCTCAGGAACAAAGAGATCCCCCTGCGCAGCAGCCGCCCGTGACGCTGCCTGCATGCGGCTTGAGGACGTGGATGCGAGTTCCTTCAGGCACGCAAGCATGGTGCGTTCTTCACGCTGCATGATGCTGACTTCCGGCCGTGGACGTTCAAACCCCGTGCCCGTGGCGTAGGTGAAGCCCTTGTCTTCTATGATGGCCGCGAGCTTGCGATGGCGCGCTGCCGACTCACAATAAATGCGATACGTGCTGAGATCACTGCCCTTTACGTACCCGGTCGCCTTAACGCGCTCGATTTCTTCTAACCATATAACCCGTGCCCCAGCGCTGATGCCGACAGGCGGCGCATATGCACCTTCCGGATCGAAAGCCGCAGGTTTCCTGCTGCGTGCTGAAATTTTCGGAGTGCGCTTACGTTTGCCGGCATTGCCAGACAGCTCATGCAAGGCGTCCGGCTTTGCACGGCGGCCCATGACCATCCCCTAGAAAAAAAAGATTTCAGCAGAATTTCGCGGCGATGCGCGCGCGACCCTGACGCGGTCCCGGTGCCCAGGTCGCCAGAGATTCTACACCCCCCACCCCCTCGGCAACCCCGGCCACCTTCTGGGTGGTCAAAAATGGCTTTTTTCGCCGTTTTTTGACGTTTTCAGCCTCGACCACCATTCCAAGAGTGATCTCGACTGGTCCGGGACGAGTGATGCGACTGGCACATTGTGCGCAGATTGGTCGGGTCTAGGCGTCGCGAAGGACATTCCCGGACGCTTACAATGTGATCCACATTCAGCCGATCGTGCGGCGTCTGGCATCCCGGAACGCAACATTTCGGATGCCTTGCCAGGTGAGCTGCACGGACACGCTGCCAGGCAGAATCATATCCGCGTTGCCGCGCCGTTCCTCTTGCCGCGTCATAATCGCGCCGTTTGGCCTCATGAGGCTTCCACCCCTTTGGACGAGCAATGGGCGGTCTCATCGGCATCAGAGACGATTCTCCAGGCGGAAACAGGCATAAAAAAAGACGTGAACCCGTTGGGGTGCACGTCTCGCGAGAATGGCAGTGAAACTACTGCATAAACCGACAAAAGGAACAGGAAAAATTACATGCCTGCGATTTTTCTTCCGATGATCTCACAACCGCGCTTGTGCCAGCGCTTTGCCGTGGTGTCAGTCACTCCCATTTTTTCGCCTATCTTTTCCCAGTTCCACCTATTCATTCCCGAGATCGGATGAACGACCAGGCGCATATTGATGACGCGACGCAGCTTGATGTCAGACTGCCCAATCAGGGACAGCCATGACAGCGCAGCATCCATGCGCCTAACCTGCGCAGCACTCGGACGCGGCATCCGGTCGTCACTTTCCCTGAACCAATCCAGATCCTCAGGGTCAAACAGAACGTCAGGCCAGTTCACACACTTGGCGCTAGGCCGCGTTCCTGTTGCCGGCAATGCTGCCAGCGTCTGGGCCGCCTCATCCAGCCACTCGGCCACCTGCTCTGCCATCCCTCTCGAATGATCGAACTGAAGGTAAACCTCTTTCATTTCCTTCTTGTTGGCAGAAATGGCGGAAAACTGCCGTTCACTATCGTTCACTAAAAGGTTCATTATAAAAACCCTTATATATCAATAGGTTAATTGGTTTAGTAGGATAGTGAAGATAGTGAACGATAAAAACGAGATAAAAGAGACTAAGACAGTTCATTGGCATCTATGCCTAAGCGCGTAAAAACGCGTTCACTATCTTCACTGTCCTATCTATCTGATTTTATTAGTGTTTATGTTCACTAAACATTCACTATCTTCACTATTGAATCGTTAGATTTCAATAGCTTAGGCGTTTTCGAGGTCTCCGAAGCCCAATTCCGTGGCCGTGACCCAGATGCACCTAGCCGGCTGCATGGAGCCGATCTTCACATTCTTTTTCGGAGCGCGGGCCGTCTCCAAGCGCCGCAACTCATAAAGCCAGCGATCACCAGCAAAAGGTGTGTCGCTGAAGAACTCCTTTATCATGGAATTCGATTGAGAAAACCACAAACCTGCACCGTCCGCCTCACGCGGAGCGTCTAAACCCTTTTTGGACTTAGGCTCATCAGGCCGGATCACCCGGATTCCGTACTGGCTAAGGACTTCTCTTGCGACCGAACGCGGCGTCAGACCCGTTGCATCGCTCTGATCAACATCTGGATCTAGCACCCGTGCAATCAGATCAGAGATAGATTTCCTTTCGGTGGATCTCTGGACCATGACCAGACGCGACATGAGGTGATTGATCATCCGCGTTGGCGCATCTTGCGTGATGACATCCTCACGATCGCGCACGAACTCTTTCAAGGCACCTACACCCGTCATCGCGCCCTTGGCGTCCGGGACCGAGTCTTCCGTCAGAACCCACCAGCCCGCCATGATGGCACCCAGCTGATCCATTTCACGCGGCTGGCAACCGTATTCCAAAAGCGCTTTGCGGAACATTTCCAACGCGGCGCGGTATCTTTCCCATCCAGCAAGCGCCCGCCCCCAAAGAGACGGACCGTTCTCACGCGCCCATTCCTTCAGTTCACGATGTGCAGCCGTATGATCTGCACCCTCTTCAGGCTTCATCAGATCGATGAGAGTAAAGCGCCCCAGGTGCTGCGCCTTCAGATCAGGCGGAGCGATCGATGCCATGATGATCGAACCCACCACCTCGATGCTGCGGGCAATTCCATCCTTTCCGCCGCGCACGCCCTTTGTTCCCTCGCCACCAGATGCGGACAGGACCAGATCCAGCAGGGCACGGGCACCACGCTGATCCTCACGATCAGACGCCTCATCAATAAAAGCAGGCATCGCACGACCATCCAACGTCTGCTCCAAACCCGCCTTTGACGTGTCATTAGAATAGACATGCAATGGCGAGGCCGCCTGGAGCACACCGAGAAGAGAAGACTTGCCGCTACCAGCACCACCAAGAAGAAAGCCCGCAGGACGCCAGGGAATTGCTGCTCCATAATATGCGCAGGCAAGAAGACCGATCACCGCAATCTCTCCACCAGGCACGCGGAAATCCCAAAGATCGCGTACACGCTGCACAAATTCCTTTCCAACATCCGCACTGCACGGCCGTGCGGGCCGCGGTGAGGACGGAGCCGCTGCCCAGACCTGATTTCCTGTTTTGGTGCCTGCGTTGACCAGCCTGTCACCGATCATGACCTTGTCGCCGCAATGCACGACAGGAAGCCCGTTTTCCGCAGGCCACACACCTGGCTTACGAATCATGATGTGTGCGCCGAACAGACCCGCCTTGGCACACTCGGCCTGGAGATATGCGGCCGCACTATTCAGGCGAAAGTCCACGACCTTTTCTTCCGTGACCTCACTTCCGTCTTCCTGCTTGACCTTGCATTGCGCCTTCTTGGGAAACTCATCCCGCAGCCACTTATCATTTCCCATAAAGAGCCCCATCAGGTCATGGCGCTTTCCAACCTGCGAAGCTGTCAGCTGCCGGAGCTGACCCACCTTATCCAGGAAGAAATAATTGCCTGCCAGATGACCCAGCGCACTCACCGGGCACGGGGCTTTTTCTTCTGGCTGCGCGGGCGGCTCATCACCGCCGCCTTTCTTTCCACCATCAATGACCTGAAAGGCGCGATCCGCACCATTTACCGCTGCACGGATATCCGCGATATTGGCGTCACTTGAGGACATCGTTGAAATCCTTCCCACGCGGCGAGCGCGCTATTCTTACTTCTCGGCCGGCGGCTAGATGGGCATCGATCGCCCGTTCCAGCCCGCGTCGTGCCTCTGGTTTTTCGTCATTGTCAGCCAGCAGCGTCACGCGCTTCACCTGAGGCGGGAGCGCTATGCTGGCCATGTTCGAGAGACTTGCCGCTGCGAGGATCCGCATTTCAGGGCAGGCAACTGCCACTGACAGGCAGGTCTCAATTCCTTCACCGATCAGAACCGGCTTTTCTGGATCCGCATCCTTTAAGGACTTTCCGTCCTCACCCTTCCGCAGGCGGATTGCACCACCCACGAAACGACCACGGATCTTTTTTGGGCAATCAAGCCGAGCCTTGATCCAGTTCCCGTCTGCATCTTGATCAAGCCAGGTCTGATGGGTCGCAATATGTGTGCCAGCCAGATCCGAAATGGCCGTAAGCATGGCCGGGTAACGCCTGCCAGTTTCATTGCAGTAGTGACCAGGCGCGAACCGAAGGCAGCGCGGAGCCCGCTCCAGGGCACGCAGATTGATCCCGCGATGCTTCAGGTAAAATTCCACAGGCGTATTGCCGATGGATGGTTCAGCACCAAGCCACATGGCCAGGGCACGCTTGCGCCCATCTATTTCATCTTGCTTGTCATCACGGACAGCCTTTTCCTTGACGAGGTGAGCGCGGCGGATAGCAACTTCATCGCCATTCCCGACGCCAAGCCAGTTTTTGGCCCATTTCAGTGCTTCTTTCGTATCCCCAGCCGTCAGACATGCCGCGACCAGATCAAGAGCATCACCTGTTTCACCCGTGGAAAAATCAGCCCAGACGCCAGCCTTGGAGCCGGAAAGATGGACAGCCAGAGACCGCCCCTTTTCTCCTGCGATAGAACCACACATCCATTCAGGACCGTTCTTTCGGCCCCCGGGAAGCAATTCCCGCGCAAGGACATCCATTCGCTGTGACAGCAGAGTGGAGACCTCACCAGCTCCAAGGCGAGTATTCATCAGGCCGCCGCCTTGCGTTGCAGCAGCTTGTAAACAGAGCGCTCGCTGATCCCAATACGGCGGGCAATCTGGCGAACTGTGTAGCCAGAGCGCCGATAGGTTCTCACCGCCGGCAAAAGCCGCGTTTCGTTCAAGGCAGGACGCGCCATCAGCCTTGCCCCCCTTTAGCGATCGGCCTCAGAGCGTGAAGAGCAGAATGGGCGACACGGATCAGATTTGTCAGGTCACGGCAGGCCAGTGTCGCTTCCATCTGATCATATTTGCCATCTGCCAGCGCCTCGATGGCATGCGTCATAGTCGCACTGGCCTTGGCCGCGACCTGATCCATGCCGTGATGGCCGCTGCTTTCGCCCAGATGGACCGGCATCAGCATGTAACCCTCGGCCTGCGCCATGGCCGTCAGGATCAGAGGTTCCTGCGCGAACTCATCCAGCGTCACCGCAACATCCGCAGGCACCACAGCCGGAGAATTGCGGCTCTGATATTCAGAGAGCTGCGAACGGCCGACACGAACCACGGTAGCCGCAGCATCAATACTGCCGATGCGATTGATTGCGGCCTGCGTTGCTGTCTTGATAGAAGGCACAGTATTCATTTTGTACCCCCAGTCATGACCGAGGACTCGTGTCCCCGGTCATTATCGTCCACCCTGTAGTCACCACAACAAACAGGAGACGAATTCCTCATGGCCGCCGACACGAACCCCAAAATTGGAATTCTTAAAATCACACGTCTGGACAATGATGATCTGCGTGTAAAAATTGCCATTTCTTCACGGAGCCCTGACATTTCAGATGTCATCCTTTCCGTTACGGTAAATGGCCGCCTTTCTGACGGAACTTACGATTTCAAGAATCTTGAAAAAGAAATCCTTCAGGAAATTAATGAAGATATTCGCAATAGATTTACCACCATTCTGATGGGTCAATTTTGAGAACTTGCTATCAGACAAACCAGAATTGGATTTAGCGTACCTAATACGGCCATTATGGATTGTCAGAACAAATTTGTTCTCTGGATATGAGCAAGCATCACTATAAACAATAGCCATCCGAAGATACGTGTTCAGACAGTAGAGTTGCTCATCATCTGGCAGTTCTCGAAATGCTTGCACCTCGTCTAGGGTGGGGCGAACACGGAGGTCCTGGTCGCTCTGAACCGGATCCGCCAAGCCAAAGACACGCTTGGCTACAGGATCAGAGCGATTACCCCGGACCTCATCCGGATGACGACCACGCAAAAGCAATTTACGGATGAAGGCATGGATATTTATCATGCTGCGCAAGCCTCATTTGCGAGGAATAAATCAGGCCGAAGAATTTCAGGCGCATGACCCGTCAATTCAGAGACCGATCCAAGGTGCCACTTAGGGACACGGCTCCATTTCGAGACCGCAGCTTTGCTGATGCCGCACTTTTTTGCGATCGCAGTCACCGCGCCTCTACGGGCACGAATTTCAGTAAGAATATCGTCGCTCATGCGATTATGTTACCGGGGTTAACAATTTACTGCAAGAGAATTAAGAGGATCGTATGTTGGGTGTCTGCCATTCCGGAGGGATGACGACATCCAAACCCTCCCGCAAAAAGACGCCAACCCCAGCATCTATAGCGATGGGGTTGCGCATAAGAACACAACGAGAACATTTGGGGTTTACCCAAGCCAAACTTGCATCCATGCTAGGTGTAACAGTGAACGCGATAACTCAGTACGAGACTGGGCGCGCATCACCTAGGAGGGAGCGTGTACCCGCGCTTTTAGAGGCATTGGGTAAGTCGATTGGCTGGCTACTTACGGGAGATGATCCCGTGGAAGAGGTAAAAGCTCAGACTGAGCAGGAGCAGACGATTCTTCTGAAAGCGCGAGATCTATCCCCTGACGCGCAAGCAATACTGATCAAAATGATTGATGCTCTAAAAAAATAATATTAACGTCGGTAACATTTTTCTTGCTTGAAGGTGTTACCGGAGTTAACACAATCTCCATTGCCACTTGCGATGGAGAGTTTCCATGTCGCCTACTTCGACGCAGAAGACACGCCTGCAAAACGCTCTGGATGAAGCCAAGGCCTGCCCCATTACGCCGCTAGGGATGGGCGACGGGTTATATCTGATCCGCGACGCAGCGGGAGACGAACGTACCCTCCTGCCACGGCAGATCGACAACCGTCACATTGTGATGTCCCTGTTCCTTGGCGATGACACATGGCTGCGTCAGAACTTCCCCAAGTATGCCCATGTCTACGCGAAAAACCCGGATGGATCGGTCATCGCTGAAAGCCGGATTGTAGACTTTAACCGCGAACAAGCTTCCGACTGGATAGCCAATGCCTGCTTCAACGCGGCTAACGCTGCTTTTGCTGGAGGCGAATAAGATGCTCCGCATATTGCTCTTTAACGGCATCCAGCGCTGCACCAAAATGATCAGCAACAATGGTGACAGTGTAGGTTCCGTCTTCCCCGTCAATAACCGGCAAGTCCAGAGGGCCACTCACGCGAGCACGAGCGCGAAGATTTCTCTCTCTGTATGCACTTGCTTCTACAGCTATAGTCGCAGCCGCCTGAATGAGGGCGACCTCAATCAGCGGGTCAACCTTTTCAGTCATCTCAGTTTCCTCATTGGTTGTTTGGGCACTGCAATGATGGAAGGCGCGGGAGAGTCGGGCAACCGATTTTCCTGCAATGCCAGTCTGGCAGGAGGCGTGGCATGACGCGCCCTCTGCCCGCTTCGCTTACATCCATCCGCACACGAGTTGACGAAGCCGCCAGGCTGTTCTTTCCATGCATTACCAAGACAGAGGCAAACCTACATGACGGACGACACCCAAATCATCGTTCTGGACGTCCCGACAGAGGAAGCCGCCTCAAAAACGTGGCTTATCGAACAGGCACTGGAGGCTGGACGCGTAACGTTGAAGGAGATCGACACAGCCCGAGAGCAGCAATTGAAATTGGCTCAATCCCAGATCGGTTGGATACAGCCGGTGCTGATTGCCTTGGTCGGATTTTTAGGAACGTCGTTGAACTGGCACATAAAGGCTGGAGCGATACTGGCCATACTTGCAGCAGCACGCGCACTAGCCTTTTCATGGAAGGTGCAGTCAGCACGAAACTGGATTGTTCCGATTGTGCCGCCCCAGATATGGCTATCGATGTCACAGGAGGAAAACACGCCCTATGTGAAGAATACAGTCCTTCATACAGTCGCCGAAAAATTCGATCAGGCAGTGGCCGCGAACCAGGCCACTCTGGATACGATGTGCGACAGGGTTGGAAAGGCTACGATCTGGTATCTGGCCGTACCAGTCGCAGCCTTGGTCGGGATTATTTCTTCTTATCTTCTTTCTGTGGCGTGGATGATGTCCGTTTATTCTCAGTAGAACGGGACGATGGGTTCCAAGCATTTTCCCGACCAGGGAAAGGTACACTGGAATGGATTGATATACTTTCGTCCATAGCGCCCAAGCCAGACTGCTTTCTCACAGTAACGAGCGAAAAATCGGGCATAGGCGGCCCAGATCGACTTGGCTTGGGAGCACTATTTTCTGTTCGGGTTGGTCCAGGTGACTTTGGCTTATCGTTCACGAGTTTCCTCATTGGCTGTTTAGACACTCCAATGATGGAAGGCGCGGGAGAGTCGGGCAACCGATTTTCCCGCAATGCCAGTCTGGCAGGAGGCGTGGCATGACGCGTCCTTTGCCCGCCTCACTCACATCCATCCGCACACGGGATGGATTTAACCGCTTTCTGGCCACTCACATTTACCCTGACATTCATGACCAGGCACGCAGCCTACGGGTCCGGATCCAGAATTGCCGCAACCTTGCTGCCCAGGCAGAACAAGGGCTCGACCTGCGCATGGCTGAGATCTGGGACGGCAACGCACTTGCCCTGGAAGACGAACTGGCCCGTCTGCTTTCCGCGAACCTGCTTCCCGAGGACGTGCCGGAGATCCCGCCTCGTCCTTCTGCAATCTGTCCTAGCCTGGCCGCCGAAATAAAGGCATCCCGCCAGCATACCAGCCAGCAGAATTGGTATCAGAGACAGATCGATAAGCTTCGCGCACTGACCTACCTCCCGCCCCAGGAGAATGCGTCATGCTGAACGCCATCGTTCTCACTGCCTTTTGTGTCGGCATTATCATGGGCGGGTGGATGGCAGACTCTTGCTGGAGACGCTGCATTTCCGTCCAGAAGGATGGCGCGCCATGACAGGCAGGAAACGCCCATCTTATGGGATCTGCGATAGCAAAGGGCGCGTCATCGAGCGCTACAGCACGCGATATTTTGCCGAACAGGCGGCCATCACATGGGCAACTTGCAAACGTGCATCCGTCACCATTCGCTTGGGACGCCGCATCATTGGCGCTGCTCGCCCAGATGGAAACGGACGCGTATGCCTGGACGAAGGCCACATGAAGGAGCTTGCGCTATGACCCGCATCGCTCCCGAGAAGCCATTCACGGTGCTGATGTTCGGCTCCAGCTTCTCGCATCCTGATAGCATAGCGTTTGCAACCTACGAGCAAGCTGAAAAAGAAGCCGAGAAACGGGCGCGGGATACTCTTGTCCCTCACGACATTTACTTTTCGCGCCGCCTGATTTCCTGCGTAACCAATCCAAATTTTGCAGGGAATGTCACGGTCGAGCCCACGCCATTAGGCCAGAAGCTTTTTCAGAAACTAGCCGAACGTGCAGCTGCGAGAGATCAATCATGAGCAAGATTTCTATCACCAAGGCTGGCCAGTCCGTGCTGGCAGACAAGATGACATCCGCTCTTCATGTCGCACTGAATGAGGGGGACGTGACAACCGGCCAGCTCATGCTTTCCCTCATCGTGCTGCTGATTGGCGGCTCATACATGGATCGCGATCTGATGGACAAGATCACTGGCAAAGATGGCGGCGGCGGCTTCCGTCGTTTGGAACAGGTCGAGATTGAAGACATCGCCATTGCCGTACTGGAGAGGAAAGCGGTCGTTATCGCGCCGGCTAAACGAACGTCAGCGATGGTTAATGAAGAGGCCTACAGGAAAGGCGAGGTCATCGGCACCATTGTTGGCGCTGATCACTTTGTACGATCATTCGGGACACTTGATGTCCTGGAGCATCTTTCCAGGAACGCGCTTCTAAATCTCGCCGAAACCGTCTGGGGGATACCAGATGAAGCCGTTCTGGATCGCAAGGCCGCAGAGCTGCGGCGACTTATGGCTGCGCAGCAGGTCATGTGGCGTCCGACCAGCTTTGCCACGTTCACGGAGGATCTGTCGTGAACGGACTTCATTCAGACATGCGCCAGCTACGCAAGCAGGCCGCCGCCCTCGGCTGGAGCGCTGGCCGCAGCAATGGCGGGCATCTCAGATGGACGCATGAGTCAGGCGGGATTGTCTTCAGCTCATCCACGCCAGGCGACGTCCGATCAATCCGCAACACACTCGCCCAGATCAAGCGCAGCACGCCGAAAGGAGCCGCG
>NZ_BLJQ01000023.1 GCF_014132155.1 Gluconobacter sp. Gdi | reverse complement strand
TTCAAAATCCACAGTCCGGGAAAATGCTTCGAGCTGATCACCAAGCCCGCTCAGCCGGGCAAGCCGCTCTTCAACGTCAAAAAATCCCGCCTGCTTCATAACGCCATTCCCTCAGTCAGAACCGGACGAATGGAATCACAGAGCAGACCTTAAAACCAGGGGGTTTTTCGAAGAATCCAATTAAAGTATGAGATTGATATAAATAAATTCTCCGAATTTTAATTTAGGAAATTCATTTAATTATTTAGGTCCGGCGCTATTCCGGATTGAGTTATTTATGTTTTCTGCTGGTTCTAATTGGTAAGCATAACTTACAGGTACGTTTCCAAAATTCTGACCAAAAGCAATCCTGCCTGTTGTTTGAACATAGAAATTATTTTTTTCATAAAATTGATACGAGTTTCTGGAGGGGTCTAATCCGATCTGATTACTGTTATTAGTCATGTAAAAATAATTTCTTTCAGAATATACTACGCTGCCACTTCCAATTTGCATAGAATTATACTGCTGAGCGCTACCGCCTTGATATGTCGTTCCTCGCGGAGGATCGCTATTGTCAAAGAAATTATCGTAGGCATGGACCCAGCCACGTAACAAAGGACGTCCCTTTATCAAGGGCCCGATCCAGTTGTGGTGCAAAGTGACATGGAGTGCATTGGCACCATACAGATAGGAATCAGTCGGATTTGCTCCGACTACTATAGCTAGTCGTTCATTCGCCAAATCTTGATTTTTCCCGACCCAATTCCATACTGGATCTGGGTTCATATGCAACCAATTGGCACTGAAATAAAAATGGTTGTATGAAACTGTAATATTGTCAGACTCTAAAGTTATACTCATAAGGTCGTCGCTCATATCTTTAAATGAGCAATGGTCTATCCATGCATTATTAATTCTCCGAAAAGAAATTCCTTCATAATTTATGCCTTCCTTGTTTGTGCTTCCAAATATCTGTGGTGGGAGCTTTTGAAGGTCAATAATATTTCCAAAAAAATTAATATTTTTCACTACAATATTTGTGATTTTTTGACCTTTTCCAAGTAGTTCACCATCGAATTTTAATTGAATGTTTTCAAGGGCTGCCTTGCCTCCTATGGCCCCCTCAATGGTGGTGTTACTCCAATCAAGGGTAGAAAACGTCAATGTCGTTAATTTCGGACCACCATAAATTAAACCACTTACTATTATGTGGTGTTTTCTTTGATTGAAAGCTGACTTTAAACTGTCAAGGCTGGAGACGACAACCGCAGGTTCAATGGAGCCATTGGCGGTGGCGAAACCTCCTGTAGCAATTGGACTCGCATTAGCGAGCATCGGTTGCATCAAACCTGTAGTCCAGACAGCGATGGCCATATAAAATGGTTTTTTTAGCATTGCCTACTCTTAACTCTCCGCATTGACACCATCGCAAACTGTCGCATTTGCCATTGTAATTGAAGTCGCATCTTCCTTTGGTCGACGCCATTGCAAAGCGAACCGCTCAGGGATACGCGGAGACGTCCGTTTCCAAACGTCTCTCTCCGATTAGCGGACATTCCGTCTCCCCCCCAAGTCAGCCGCAACGCAGAGAGGCGGCTCCAAGCCTGCGTGCGTTAAAATGTCTCTCGCAAAGAGGGCCAGAGACGATCAGGCTGTCTTTTCGGGCGCAGACCTTGTCCTTGCATCAGCGTCTGTGGAACACGCCTCTAAAAGAACTTTTCGGGGCTTTTTTGTGCTCCACCCCCTATGTCCGATAATGTAGATTAACGGATATAACTTTACCTTGTCAGACTTACTGAGAACGGTCGTCTCAAATGAGGTAGGGAAGGGGGCTCTTAGGTAAGTTCAAGGCAATAGAAATTCCACTATGTAAAGCATATCTTTACATTGAGAACGTAAAGCTGTAGGTTACATCCATGGAGATCGACAGCATCAGTCACAAAGGCCTGCGCCGGTTTTTCGAAACAGGTAATGCTAAAGGTCTCGTTGGCGACGTCAGCCGGCTTCGGAAGATGTTGGCATTCATTGATGCAGCAGCGTCGTTAGACGAACTTGCTGTTCCTCCAAATTATGGGTTGCACCCATTGACGGGGGATCGCGCAGGCACCTGGTCAATGACGGTCACCAAAAACTGGCGTCTGACGTTTCGCCTGAACGAGCAGGGTTCCCTCTGCGATATGACACTGGAGGATTATCATGGCGCTTAAAATGCATGCCTCGCTGGCCGTTCATGTGGGTGACTGGATCAGGACAGAAATACTGGAGCCTTATAATATCAAGGTAAACACCGTTGCGGAACATTTTGGTGTCTCGCGTCAGTCGATCAGTGCTCTTCTAAACGGAAGGTCTAACCTGTCTGCTGACATGGCCATTCGGTTTGAGAAGGCCTTTGGAGTACGCGCCGATACCTTGATGCGTATGCAGAGTGCATTCGAACTGGCTCAGGCACGTGCGCATGAAGCCAATTTGAACGTCCAGCATTTCAATCTCGTCGCACCTTCCAGGACTGAACAACGGACTATTTAAGGTCTGCTTAGGGGGGGAAAGCGGAAGGTCTGGTTCGGGTACCCAGACAATGTTTCCTGCTGTTAATTGGACTAAGTGTGACGACCACTGTCGCGCCCAAACCGAACTTTCGAGACTGGACTGATTGTTCTAGAAGCGTGCGCTTCAACTATATGAAGGTCTTCCGATAACTATACACCCTTACGAGCTATGTAGTAGCATTGCCTCAGCATACAAATAATTTTGATATAAATTTTTATTTTCAAATACCGTTATTGATTTAAACTTATCATTCTCTGATTTACTGATTTATCTATAATTGACCTTGTAATATCTTCAACATTTGTAATTTTAACTCTTTCCATGAACTCGGAAAATCCAAAATGGACGACGTTTTTTGCGATCACTTCATCTGCAAAACTGCTTGAGATGATTCGTGTTCCGGAGAAATCAAGAATTATTCTTGAATCTGACTGAAGTTTTAACAGATTGGCAATTTTTATTCGAAGTGGTTCTCCAGCAGTACGCGACCCAACCGAGGAGACCTCGTCCTTTACATGAATATAGATAAAACCTTCTTCATTTTTATCCATCATTACATCAACATAGTCATACGGTGAAAATCCTTGCTCGCCGAACCGTAGCGCCTCGCTCAATCGAATGGGTTCCGCATAGTTTAGTTCGGCAACAACAACAGACCCAGAATAGGGAATATCTTCCCGCTTAATCATTTTATTCCCACTCTTTAGGTAAAGAGATGCATTATTGGCATAAATTCCAAAGTAACCACCACTTAATGCTGCGATTTGATAACTTCCATATAGTCCGTTTCCCTGCCCTATGCTTTTATCGCGCGTAACGCCCTGTAAAATAGAATTAGAAAGAGCATCCGTATCTGAGGTGTAAGCATTCGAATTGTGCTTAAGGCTTTTAGCAATACCGATTCCGGTATCGGCGACAACAAATTCTATTTTTTTTACGCGGCTTTTTGCTGTCAGTTGAACAAGCCCACCACATGAGGAGTTTGAATGAACTAAGACGTTATCGGTTATCTCATTTATTGCCCATTCTAAAGCTGAAAAATGCTCTCGATCAATATTTTCAACGCCACCAATTATTTTTTCCATTAGTTCATTTACGAGATGATGCTGCTCTAAAGGTGACGTGAAAATTTCAGCTGGAAGGTGACTCTTATTTCTTCGGCGCGCTACAGGGTAGTTATCGTCGATCAAGTGAGACCAATTTGAATTTCTAAACAATTTTTTTATATTTTCTGAATTTGGCTCGATGAGAGCAACCTTGTACCCTAAATTTTTGTATTTTATTATCTGCGCTACAATTGGCAGCATAGCTCTTACGGGAACTCGTTCAAGGTCCACAAAACTAAGAGTAAGGCTTGAATTTCCCTGGCGTTCCAACGTGTCGTAGATTGCCGCTGTGACATTTCTAAAGTGAGTTGGATCGAGCCCCCCGGATACGGATATGATATTGTTGTCTGATGTGCATGCAAATGGCTTTGGAGGCAACAACCCAATCCTTATTAATTTGATCATCCGTTCTGGAATCATGCTACTAATAGTCGGAAAACGCTATACTCGAAAAGCGTATAGCCAAGCCGTCGGCTATGAATGAAACGCTAATGGTGGACAGCAGAGAACCTGCACCATGGCGTAATGATAATCGAATTTTGACTTTTGGCATCATTGACCGGACCGTTCCATTTCGGCCCAACTCGTTCGAAAGAGAGGGGGCTGCGTATGTCTGCTATGCGGAAAGCTATTCACAGGCACGTATGCCCGACATGAAGGCGTAAGCAGACCTGCTGCTTACGCCTCATGCCAGACAGGCGACATAGCGATTTGATTTCCGCATAGCCGACAGTCTGGAAATGAGTTTCGCATATCCCTTAAACGGTGGTTTTTTGGCCAGAGAGAACAACTATATTTCTTTATTTTTCTTGGTAGTCTGTGTTGTTAATATATTTGTCAATTTTTCAATGGTGAGAATGTCCATGAACCAACGCGTTGGATACGCCCGCGTTTCGACAGACGATTAACACCTAGGCTTGCAACGCAATGCGCTCATGCAGGGTGGGTGTAGCGTGATCTGCATGGAAGCAGTCAGCGGCAAGAATACCATCGCCCAGAGTTTGACCCGTGTTGTGCACCTAGAGCAGTGAGGTATGCATTTTGAGAGCCTGACTAAACAAAGGAACAGGTCAGCAGTTCGGTAACGGTGAAAGGAGTTTGTGTGAGTCAAGAAGATGATGAAAATTACCCAGCCAGCGCGGTGTCTTCCTGGAGCGGCTTCGTTTATCAAGGGAAGATAGCACTATATCATTCCCTTAAGCTAATTCACGATGGGGATTTAGACTTCGAACTTCAGCTAGACAGTAGCGACGACTTCGCTATTTATAAAGATGGAAAACTACATACCGCCCATCAAGTCAAAGCGAAGATCAGCAAATATCGTAGCGGTTACACCAAGGCGCTGGAACAGTCCACTTTAATCGAATACGACAAAATCAAAGGAACGTCCCGCTATTTCCACGTATCTGTTAAGCTTGACAATACAGACGATCATAAAGGCGCGAGCGGGGAAACAGTAAAGTTTTACCGCTACGGAAATAACTATCATTGCGGACTAGGTGAAATTGAAGAACTAACCAAAGAACTTATAAGAAAGTTATGTGAGAATAAGTCCATTACCATTAGTGATAACCTTATAAACTTTAACTACTGCCTACTATCAGAAAAAATAAGCACCAAGGCAATATACAACCACAAACTGAATCAAGTTGACGGAATCTCAGAAAATAGAGCCGCATATGAGGGCCGCATCAATGCCAGAAATATCTGGGAGGAATTGGTAGCCGAAAACCCCTATCAGAATCGTGACTACTATGCGGTTGAGTTGAAGGCCAGGCTCCAAACCCATCTAGAAGAACGACTGGATCAGATGCTGCCAACCATGAATGACGCCACTTATGAGAGAGCCAGGCGCCTGTGCGAGCACATTCGCGATACCCATATCAACGAATTGAAGACCCTATGCCAAATGATGAAACCCTCCGAGCGATTTCAAGACGTTCAGACGAGCGACATCAGGCGATATACCAAGCTCATCCAGGCTATTTCGGCGGAGCCCATATTCAACCACCTTCCACACTATCTCGACAGAGAAAATCGATTTTATGCACCTACCGCTCTTGACGTAGATGAAAGCGAAGATTGTGAATCTGACATGATCCGGGAGATGAAAAACAACGAGGATTTGCTAAGACTACTTTTTGAGTACAACCATCTAATCGCCAGCAAAGCAGAAGCCTCATTCACCTTCAATACAAAATTCACAAACTCGGATGATTTTGACAACAAAAAGGCCACCGAAAAGCTTGAAAGCAACATCACCAAGTCTCTGTGTATTAGCGTAATAACAAAAGATGACGCGGAGGATCGCCTAAATGATAAAGCAACTCATTGATGAAGCACTTGTTGCCCATGGCTTTGTAAGTAAACGTGAACTGGATACCACAAGCTTTTATGTTCGCGAGTCCGGATCTGCCATCAGATTCGCAGTCGTACATACTTTAGACGACCTTCCTGACCCAGCCGAGCTGAATAACCTAATCAATCGCCTAGCCCCTGAAGAGTTTCTCAGAAACCCAAGCTTCAAGAAGAATTGCGATTTGATCTGCATTCATCGCCTTGACGTTCTGGCCGAGTTCAAGGATCACGAAGAAGAAATCTTCGCCATCGAGGAAGACCCACATTTTTATAAAAAATATGTCCTCTACTACAGCAGTGCAGAAGAAAGCGCCCTCACTGACTTCACCTACAACAAACTTGTATCCGTAATTGCCGATAAAAAAGAATTCTTGGACTACAAAGAAAATCCTTTGAAGGCTACGCAGTACAGCTTTGCAGCAAAGACATTTATAAAACTTCCTTTTTTAGAGCTATCTAGCCATCAAGGAAACCTTGTGTCTTTGAGGCAGCAAGCCGCTGAGGCCGTTGCAGAAGCTGGCCTGAACGATACATATTCAACGATCCAGAAAGTCACAGACAAAAACGCCGACGATTTTATTAAGAAAATGATTCGCAATGAACTGGAAAATATCCAAGATCGAAGTCTCTAGCTTCAAAGCATTCAAGCATATTTACTTTGATCTCGGCGAGTCGTCCTTGCTAACTCTGGACGGCCCTAACGGTTATGGCAAAACAAGCATATTCGACGCCATCGAACTTCTGCTCACTGGCCAGATCAATCGAATACAAAACCTATTCTCTACTATATTAACTAAGAAAAAAAGAGACTACGCGGACAATCTATTCTGGAACAACCGCTCCGGCGAGAACGACCTTTGCATTAAAATTGAATTCATTAATGGTGATCGCAAACTTGTCTTAGCCAGGCATTGCCCAGTTTCGATATTTAAAAAGCCAGCAAACAATCGTGCAGACAAGTACGAAAATTTCAAGCTTTATGAGTTGGCAGCATTTGAATCATCTGACTTCACGAAAAATAATCAGCGGGATAACAATTTTCTTGACGAAGTGTTCGGAAAAAACTTTAGGGAAAACTTCTCATTCCTTAACTATCTGGAACAAGGACAAAATCGGCTGCTACATACTCGAGTAGACGAACGCAAGGATAAACTAGGAAACCTCTTTAACATTAGCGATATCGAAGCCGAGATCGAAAACTGCAACACTATCTACAATAAGTTCACAAAGTACATCAACGACCCTGAGCGTAATGCGAAAGTTGTATTACTTACGGAGGAGATAGCCACCCTAAGAGGCACATTGCAGGCAGAGGCTGGGACCGGCGAGTATAAAAAGCTATCGACGACCGATTTGCAACCAGGGTGGGATAAGGAGAACCTGTTCTCAACGTATTCAGCGGCAGACCATGCTGCCTACCAGGAATCCGTTCGCAAGATTACCGCCCTTCTGCCACTCAAAGCCACGATAAAAACCAGAGTTCACAATGAGACCATCGATGCTGACATTGATCGTAACAAGGAATCTCTAAGAAGTCTGGCTCAGTTTGGTCAAGACCTTGGCAAGCTTGATGAGCTTGACGCTATCAAAAAAGGGATTGATGAATTAGAACATTCAGCAAATATCATCAAACGCGGCGCCACGGCGATCAAGCTCGAAGAAGCCCGATCACTACCAAACTGGGCAGATGGGCGCTTTGAGTGGTTTGAGTCACAAATTGAAGCCCGAAACAGCCTACGTGAAAAAAGCAGCGCCAATACGAACATCGTGGCTGAATTGGAACGCCTGAAAAGGCAACTGATTGACGAATATGAAAAGTCTTATCCCGACGATCAGTTGTGCCCTCTCTGTGGCGCTGACTGGGGAGATCACAAATCAATGATGGATGCCATTGAAGCAAGAACTACGCAGATCTCTGATTCACTAAGCCAGGACGGCAAGGACTTAGTAAACCTTATTGCTGCTATGGACACTGAGTTGAAGCCGATCGACACTCATGTACAAGACAGCCTGAAAATTCTCACGTCTAAATTTGAACCAAATCTTCATGCAGCGCTGACCAAAATTAAGCTTCGACTCCCGGCAATAACCCAACTTCTGGACAAGCTACAAAGCGACAACATTCAATTTACTACCTCATTTACGGAAATTGATGACGTAGTGGATGAGCGACTTGAAACGCTCAAGGAGATACTAAGAAATAAAAAACAGGTTGAAGCTGACGCTTTAGCTCTGCCGGAGGACTGGCGAGAAACAACAAGCAGCGCCTTCAAAGATTTGCAAGACTTCTACATAATAACGGCTGAAAACCTGAAGGACAAAGAGCAATACATATCGATCAAAGCCAACGAAGCTCAAAACTTTCGGCTCCAAACGTGTGTTTCCGATCTTAGGCTTATCGAAAAAGAAACCCAGGCAGCCCGAAAAGCACAAGGTAAAATCGGAGAGCTTCGCAACACGCTGAAGATGACTGAGCAAAATTATACCGATCAGACAATTTCGGCTATTGAGCTCATATTCCACATCTACAGTGGCCGGCTGATCCAAAACTACCAGCGTGGCCTGGGCCTGTTTATCGAGAGCCGCGAAGGTACGCAGTTGAGGTTCCTGACTGCCGAGAAGTCTGAACATGACGCTGTCATGTCCATGAGTTCTGGCCAAGTGTCCGCCCTCAGCCTTGCCTTTTTCCTATCCCTAAACAAGGTCTATGCACAGGTACCGCTCATTCTCATCGATGACCCCTCACAATCCCTGGATGAAGTGAACGTTGCCTCCCTGACCGACCTACTCCGTTGCGAACTCAAGCATTGCCAGCTAGTCGTGTCCTCTCATGAAGATGACATCTCGGCCTACATGCGTTACCGCTTCGACCGGGCGGGTTTGGCCACGAGCTCGCTCAACATGCAGCTATTGGCGAAAGAAGCTTCATAAAAGCTAGTAGAGCTGGATTTTCGTAATGGTAATGCGGATGAGTTGGCCCATGCTCCATCCTAGAGATGGTAGATAGCTTAGCTAAAAATCAACTTGCTTACTGGACGCCTTCATTCTCAAGGCCGAAGGGACGGTGCCAGCGACGCATCGGAAAATCTTGACAAAGGTGGAAGGTAAATAAGCATGCATGAGATTATTTGTCCGCACTGCGGGAAGGCTTTTAAAATCGATGAGTCTGGGTATGCGGATATCCTGAAACAAGTTCACGATAGCGAATTCGAAGCGCAGTTGCACGAACGTCTGGCGTTGGCTGAACAAGACAAGCAGAACGCTCTTGAACTAGCCAAGACCAAGGCGACTAGCGAATTGCAACAAGCTGCGTCAGCCAAAAATGCCGAAATTCAAGAACTGAAGGCCAAACTCGACGCTGGTGAAGTGGCCCGACAACTCGCTGTGACTGAAGCGCTGGCTGCCGTCGAAAAAGAGCGTGATTTGCTCTCGAACGAGCTTGAGCGGGCGAGACACGATAAACAAGCTGCGGCCGAGTTGGCTGAAACAAAGCTACTGAACGAATTGCAAAGAGCAGCTGCAGTTAAGGATGCTGAGGTTCAGGATCTGAAATCCAAGCTTGATGCGGGTGAAGTGGCGCGCCAACTTGCTGTGGCAGAAGCCTTGGGGGCGGTGGAGAAGGAGCGTGACACGCTCGCGAATGAACTTGAACAAGCGAAACGCGACAAACAAGCCTCCTATGAGTTAGCCGAGGCCAAGCTTGCAAACGAGCTACATAAAGCTGCGGCTATAAAGGATACAGAAATTCAAGGTTTGAAGGCCCAATTAGAGGCTGCCGAGATTGAGCGAAAGCTGGCGATTACCGAGGCGGTCAACGTGGTCGAGAAGGAACGCGACGCACTGAAAACGGGCCTCGATCGATCCGAGCTTGAGAAACAGCTTGCCGAAAAGTCGCTCAAGGACAAGTATGAGACGCAGATTAAAGATCGTGATGACGCGATTGAGCGACTTCGGGACATGAAGGCTCGTTTGTCTACCAAAATGGTTGGCGAAACCCTGGAGCAACATTGCGAGACGGAGTTCAATCGTCTTCGAGCCACTGCGTTTCCGAGGTCGTATTTCGAGAAGGACAACGACGCTCGGACCGGCAGTAAAGGCGACTACATTTTTCGTGACTCAGATGAAGCTGGCACGGAGATTGTCTCGATCATGTTCGAAATGAAGAACGAGAACGATCACACGACGACGAAGAATAAGAATGAGGATTTTTTCAAGGAACTCGATAAAGATCGGATTGAGAAAGAGTGTGAGTACGCGATTCTCGTCTCATTGCTTGAGCCTGACAGTGAGCTGTACAACAGTGGGATTGTAGATGTATCCCATCGCTATCCGAAGATGTATGTCGTCCGTCCACAGTTTTTTATTCCTATCATTACGCTCCTGAGAAACGCAGCAATAAATTCGCTCCAATACAAGTCGGAACTCGCTCTCGTAAAAGCGCAAAACATTGATGTGACGAACTTTGAGGATCAGCTTGAAGAGTTCAAGGCGGCGTTTGGTAAAAACTACGATTTGGCATCTCGACGTTTCCAAACTGCAATCGATGAAATTGACAAGTCGATTGACCATTTGCAAAAGATAAAAGATGCTTTGCTTGGCGCAGACAGAAATCTTCGTCTTGCAAATAACAAAGCTCAGGATGTTACGATTAAGCGGCTAACGAAGGGCAACCCGACGATGGCGGAAAAATTTTCTGATCTGAAGAAAAATGGGGGAGCTTCAGACGGGCGGGAACACGGTGCATCAAGTTGATCTGGTTGCTTTGCATTTCTGAGCAGAGCGCCCAAAATAAGCATCAGTAGTGCGAGAAACAGACATCGAGGTGAAAATTCTCCTGAAGACGATATTTTTCATGGTATCGAACTTTATCACCACGACCTGATCCATGGCAGGTAAGGCCTCCACTTGCCCTTCCCATTAACAATCGAGTGGGAGTTATAATTAAAAACCCCCAAGCTGGCAGGGGAGGCCTCGCTCTAAATCGTTTACAGGTCTTGTTCTCACTGAGAACAATTGAAAGCCCACATCAGTCCGAACGAATGTCCGGTATTTTGAGTTCTATGTCAGAACCGGACATTCCACTTCCCCCCCAAGTCAGCCGCGAGCCTCAGAATAGTTACAGACCTGCGTGAGTTGGAATGTCTCTCGCAAAGAGGGCCAGAGACGATCAGACTGTCTTTCCGGCAGCAGACTTTGTCCTTGCATGAATGTCCGTGGAACACGCCATCTAAAAGACCTTTGCGGGTCTTTTCTGGTTCTCACCCCCTATGTCCGATAATAGAAATTAACGGACATAGGGGGTGAAGAGGGGGCGTATTTTGGAAAAAAGACTGAGACTTACCTTTTGAGGATATTAGGGTAATTGAATGCTGTTGCTACGGGCCGCTTGGTGGTATTGAAGGCTCATAGGCGAGAGACGCAGCGCGCCTTCCGGCCTGTGAAATAACGGAAAAGTCTCTCAGACAAACAGTCATGACATCCTGTTCGGATGTGTGGCGCAAATCAGGCCCTGTGACTCATCCTTCCGGTCGAGGACTCAAATGACGATTTCCCTTGAAGCGCTCAAAACGCAGGTCCATCTTGGAGACTATCCGAAAAGCGACGCCTCATAGGATCAATGGTTCCTCCGTTCGCCGAGAGGCTCACCCGTTTCAGTCTCGAACTGGGACGTCTGGATCAGGCGCTGAGACATGGCTCGGCTGTACCTGCCGTCCTGTTCCGGCAACGCTTGAATGCGATCCAGCGCCATAGCGCTGTTGACGGCTGGTTGATCGATCCTTGGTATCTGGTTGCCGAACTGCGCGGCCTCATCCCGAAAGTGGTCTGCCAAGACGGCTATGAACGCGGTACCGCCGTGGATGCGGCATCCCATGCCTTTACGCTCTGGCGCTGGTACGCTCGCCCGGATGCTATGCAGGCGAGTGCCATTACCGAAGCCGAAGCGTTCCTGAATGATCAGTCATCAGGGTGGGGATCGATCCTTGATGCGGGGATCGCTTTTCATCGCTGGTTACAGGCCGGTCACCCCCGTGCTCCCTTCTGCGCGGCGTTAAGCCGGTACTGGCACTCCCATGATATTCTCCGGGCGCCCTTGATCCTGACCGGCATAGAAGCACTCACCCCGGGAACGCCTTGGGAGATCGAGCCCTGGCTGTGCTGGTGGCTCGATGCTCTTCTAGCCGAGGTCCGAGAAGCGCTCGATCTTCTGCGCCAGCTGGAGCGAGCCAGGACACAGGCGCTTGATAAGTGCGGCGCACAGCGTCGTCATTCCCGTGCGCCCCAAGCGGTCAATGTGCTGGCCATCCAGCCGCTCGTGTCTGCCTCTATGCTGGCGGATCGTCTGGGCATGTCGATGAAAAGCGCGCTGCAGCTTCTCAGTGCATTCCAGGACCGAGGCATTGTTGTGGAAGTCACGCACCGAACGGCTCATCGCCTGTTTGGTCTGGCTGGCATGGGAGCGCTCCGAGACGTCGTGAAACCTCCAACACGACCCATCCCCGGCCGACAGCGCGGCCGGCCCCGTAAGGATGATCCTTTCACGACGCAATCTATCCCGGAGGAAGAGATTACGCAGCTTCTGCCGCCAACGCGGTTGGACCCGGTTCAGTTCGACTATGAGGATCTGGCTGCAGCCATGAAATAGGCTGATGAAGCCATGTTGAGAAGCTCCCGGCTAATCGCCCGCCTCAAGGGACAGAGGGCCAGCTAGACCCCTCGTCTGCTCAAAGAACCTGAAGGGATGACTCTTGCAACGGTCTCTGGAGCTGCAGAGCGACCGGTGCGGGGGCCGTCAGCCAGGTTTCGATCTCCTCCTGGCGTTCCAGAATGACGGGCATCGCTTTGGGATGATAAGGCGCGACCACAGCGTTGGCTTCCGTGGTCAGGAAGCCGAAAAGATCGACCGTGACCTCGCCTTCCTTGAGTTTGCGCACCGAGGTCCAGGACGTCCAGATCCCGGCAAAAAAGCGGAGAGGCTTCGTCTCATCGGCGGCAAACCACACTGGATGAAACGATCCTGTTGATTTTATGAAGTTCTCATTCACCCCTCTACAAGCCGCTCTGGAGCTTCTGGAGGACATCGCCAAAGATGGCGCGTCACCATACCACAAGCGCGCAGTTGACGCGCTGGCGGGGCTTGAGGACGCCACAGCGACAGAGGCGGAAGCTGATGCCGTGCGCGAGGAATGGCGATCACATGACGAGGTCGATGTGGACGACAATACCCTGTTCGCTGCTCGCGGCGATGAGGGCGGTGTGTGGGTGTCCGCCTGGGTCTGGATGCCCGGAGCGTCCTCGTAGCAAGCCTGTCTGGGCTTTCGTATCTTCACGATTAACAGGAAAGGGAAAGCGATGACACGAGCGACGGTTATAGCGGATGCGTCGTTTTGCCCAATGACACATGCGGCTGGATATGCGTTCTGGATCAGCACGAACAGCGGGAAGGTGAAACATGCCGGCCGTTTCCGGAGACGTCCGAAGACGTCCTTCGAGGCGGAATATTGGGCTGCGTTCAACGGTGCCAAGATCGCCATATCGGTCAAGGATGCCACCTACGTCCTGATCCAGACGGACTGCCTGCGGGTCGTTCAGTGCATCAACACGAACCAGGGTCTGATTTCGCTGCTGCGCAAGAAGTATCCGTCGGTCAATATCGAGGCGCGGCACGTCAAGGGTCATACAGACAATCCCGACCCTCGCTTTTATGTAAATCGCTGGTGCGATGAGGAGGCTAAAAAGCACATGCGAACAGAAAGACGCGAACCTATAGCCGCCTAGTTCCATATCGTCACACTTCTGCTATAGAGGTGTGACGATATGGAGGGGGGGGGTGACATGAGTTTAGGTCCAGCGTTCGCTGCGATGCAGTTGGCGCACGAAATGCCCGGCAAGTTCGACTACATCATCCAGCTCTCGAACGGCAACAGCCTGACATGCGAGTTGATTGAGATGTTCAACCTGAAATCGGACGACTTCTCGGGCATCTGCGTCAAGGCGATAGTCAAGGGTGCGAATGGGCCTGATCGCGTGTGGTTTATCGACCCGGACCACATCGTCTCAGTATCTCCGGCGACAATCGTATGAGCGGTTCATCTGGCGGCACACCTCCTCCAACTCTCACTCTCGAAGCTTTGAAGGCGGAGATCGAAAGCTGTTGTAGCCAGGTCGGAAGCGCGAGCGGCGCCAATCTCGTTGACCTCAATACGAAAATACTGGCCCTAAAGACGTGCGCCGACTTTATCAAACTGGAGTTTGACATTGCGACCGCTCGAAAGACATTTTGGGTTAGCACGGCTCAACCATCGGTTGTTATTTTCGGCGCTTTTTCTGGCGTCAGCGCTTTCTTCATCAAAATCGCCAACGGCCATGCGGAAAAAATCCTTGTTGAGTCGGGGATTCTTGTGGCAGTCTGCGTTTCAGTCATTCTCATAGCTATCTATTGGAGGCGATGATGACAGTTCTTTCTCGTGGCGCACTTCTTCCCGAAGGCGCCGCTTTTTCTGATCTTCGCTCAACGGTCGTGCTTATCGCCGCCGCAGTTGCTTTCTTGGCGGGCGCAGTCTTTTGCGGCTCTTTGCTGGTATCCCTATTCTCCTGAATAGCGATAGCGACCCTCAAACAAATCCCCAACGGCACGCCGCATCCGATATGTGATGCGGCGTTGTCGTATGTGGTGGGGTCTGTCATGAATGATATGGCAATGCTGACAAAGGGCGACCAAATTAGCGTCGTCTGACTGCTCTGGGTGGTGGTTTCGATGTGCTGCCGCCAAGATGGAGGGTTCGAAGAACTATTGGTTGACGTACCTTGGTTTTGATTTTGGGCTTTTGGCGTGCTGATTGACGCTATCTGGGACAACACTCGATCTGCTCAAAACGCAGACCGGATGCCATCGCAAAAACCGTCAATCAAATCGCCAAAAGCCTGAAATCATCAGCCAAGCGTATCAATTAACGGTTCTTCGATCCCTCCATGTTGTTGATCGTCGCCCCCCCCAAGAGCCGACATACCCTCGCCAAGCCCGGTCTGGATCCCCGCCAGAGCAGACTGCACGCCTGTGCCGGACTGCTTTGCCCCAAGAGCTCCGTTAATCGCCTGACCCACCATCGAGTCCGACGAGATCCCGCCCGTTACCCCGATGCTCTTGTCCTTGTGCATCGCGGTCTGGGTGGTGCTGTTCTGCTCGGTGGTCAACGCAACCGAAGACCCGCTGATCCCCAGATCCTTGGCCGCTGCAACAACAGACCCGTCAATCGTCACCGGGCCCTTCGCACCAATGTTCAAGTTGCCCCCGTGCTGGCAATCACGCTCGGAGTGTAGTTACTGCTGCTGACACTCTGCTTACTCAGGCGCAGGCCCGCAATATGCATCCCCAGTCACCAGAAAAAATACCTTTGTGTTCTATTTTTCTTTTAAATCAAACTCTTCAATCGTTTTATAGAATTTTATATCACGCTCCCCACCATAATGGATTCCCTTCAAGAGCATCATAACGTTCGCGTATTTTTTCGCCTTTTGAATCGTTTTTCCCCACCGCAAACTTTGGAGCAACGATATCACGACCAATTATCAATGGTACATATGTTCCAAAATTTTCTTTGGTTGATTCTGCGGTTTTCATACAATCCTTGAAGGAAGAAAAATATGTTTTAAACAAAAGATCTAAAGTCGGCTCCTTCGGATTTAGCCTCCTATCCTTTTCCCCCACAATATATTCTTCGAAGTCGCATGACAATACTTCTGTATTTTTAAATATACTTTCAATAAAAACAAAATTCTCACGAAGCTCTGCGAAATCTTCCACGACAACGTACCTCTTATACAATCGGTCTGTTATCAAAGGCAGTAATATCTTTTTAGGGGTTTCAACAAAATAATTTATGCACCTAAAAAAATACTCAACATCCCCAGATGGACCAAGTTCTAGCATCATAATGCCACCATAGACCGAAACAGTCATTTCAGTTTTCCTTTAAACGTAATATTCTCCTGAGAAATAATACCATTACTTTTTTCTACTATCTTCCGCACTATTGTCATGGATGTTTCTCTAGATACACTCTGTCCTCTTACATCAATAACAACGTTCTGCTGGGTGTCCTTGGGAAGCTGAGATGCTCTCTGAATGATCTGCTTAACAACATTTGAAATCAAGCCAGATGAATTTTTTTCGATATTGTAGTTTTTGACTTCATAACTTTCACCCGTGGCTGTGTCCAGAACATCAATGCGGGAACTCCCTTTTGTTCCATAAGGGACTTCCTCCCCATCTTTATAGCTGACCTGCTCCCGAGCATTTTCACCAATATCATTTGTAACATCTTTTTCTGACTGCCGTGGCGTTGGGCGCGTAATCTCTTTTCCCGCATCACCTGCAGTTGCCTCTAAATTTTTAGCACTTTCCGCCTCTCTCTCCACACCTTTTGCAACAGTAGTGCCCTCTCCCTTAAGAGTATTTAACAGTGCGTCTTTCGCCACTTGAGCCGCCCTGCTTTTGGCAAGAGCAACAACGACCTTGAGAATATCACCAGCGCCTGCGTTATATTGCTCAACAGCTGAAGCCTGGAAGGCCCCATTTAGTGCGTTGGTGGACGCAGTCTTGCCTCCACCTCCACCAAAGCCACCGGCCGCACCAGCGCCAGAAGCAATAATATTCTCAATCGCCGTCACAAGAGGAGCTGCTGTCTCTACATTGTTGTCCGTTTGATTAAGAACCCACCCTGCAACACTATTTAGTGAAGCTGAAACCGCGATTCCCCCAGCAGCAGTACCAGCAGCAGCAGCCCCAACATTGCCACCGCTCACCGCAGCAACAACAGCGTTCCCCGCTGTTTCGAGTGCTATACGACCAAAATTATCTTTCCAGTTTGTCTCATCAAACCCGGCCACACCCATGTCATTGAGCTTGTCCGCAACCTGTCCGCCAACTTCACCCACAAGCTGGCTGCCCATCTGCTGCGCCATAAGCTGATTGCTCAGCGTCTGAGCGTCAAACTTGTTTGTCAGCGCCGCGTTCGCTGTCTCGACATCCGTCGTGTAGCTTCCCGAGACGCTCCCTGCATTGACAGTAATGTTTCCGCCAATGGCAGACTGGCTCACACTCGTCTCATCATGCGTGCGGCCACCCCCCATCAGGCCAGATGCCCCGGACGCAAGACCACTCCCAACAACGCCCAGTATCCCGGCCGTGCTGCCAAACATCCCGGCTCCCGCACTGAACGAGCCCCCGGTCTGCTTCGCATCCCAGCGCGAGATGTTTTCAACATCCGTCGCCGTCAGGCTCCCGGTGGTAAAATGGTTCAGGCTTGCTTCCGCCGTGCTGCTCAAAACACCGGCCGTCAGCGCGGTGTTGCCTGCCACATCAACACCCAGACCCTTGCTCCCCGCATAGAAACCAGAAAGCTGGTCTTCCGTTGTCGCAAAATGATCCGTCACGTTCTGCTGGCTGTAGCTGGCACCGCCCCCGGTTTTGCCACCAGCGCCCCACACAGGGACAGATATGGAAGCACCTGCCTGCCGCGCCGTGCTCTTATAGTCCGACGTGTTCTGCGGGCTCGTGATGCTCAGGGATCCTGCCGACACATCCACACGCGGCCCGGACACTTCCGCACCATTCAGCCTCATTGCTCCCGGCGTGCTCAGCGTGACGCTGTTGCCTGCCTTGACCGTCGTATCAGGCCCAGTGGGCCCGAAGCTGTGATTTTGGCCATGTTGAAGAACGGACTGGAAACACGGCGCTTGATCGGGCGAGCGTCGGGTGTCTGACGGCTTAATC
>NZ_BLJQ01000022.1 GCF_014132155.1 Gluconobacter sp. Gdi | reverse complement strand
CGCGGCTCCTTTCGGCGTGCTGCGCTTGATCTGGGCGAGTGTGTTGCGGATTGATCGGACGTCGCCTGGCGTGGATGAGCTGAAGACAATCCCGCCTGATTCATGTGTCCACCTGAGATGCCCGCCATTGCTGCGGCCAGCGCTCCAGCCGAGGGCGGCGGCCTGCTTGCGCAGCTGGCGCATGTCTGAATGAAGGCCGTTCACGACAGATCCTCCGTGAACGTGGCAAAGCTGGTCGGACGCCAGTTCGGGAGCGCGTCATGCAGCTGATTGCGCAGATCAAAGGCTGTCATCTTGTTCGCGCCTGGAATGTGCAGGCCTTCGCTCTCCGCTGCTTCCAACAGGAAATGGCGCGGAAACAGTTCCAGGAGCTTTGCCGTATCCATTCGGCTAATGGACACATCCGCGCCTAGGATCTGACCAACCCGCTCACCGATC
The DNA here is from genome assembly GCF_014132155.1 of Gluconobacter sp. Gdi. GTDB lineage: Bacteria > Pseudomonadota > Alphaproteobacteria > Acetobacterales > Acetobacteraceae > Gluconobacter. The sequence continues at coordinate 17,793 of NZ_BLJQ01000022.1, read as the reverse complement.
TGATAGGAATCCTCACTGACGCAAGCGCTCGTCCGTTTGCCCGGGGCGACAACCCGTGCGCGGCGGCTGATGACCTGGAGCGCAAGGTCATCGATCTCTGCGGTTTCAAGTTTGTCCGCATGCGTGGCGACTGGAAAAAAGAGGTCACGATCCAGAGGCGAACCGCCGATTAGGAGCGTAATCAGGGAAAGAATGATCTGATCGCGGCTGATGTCTTCCTGCATCGCAGTGGTCTGAATGGCTTGCGTCATGATGTTCGCAAGCACGGACTGACCTGCCTTGGTGACGGGGATCTTGCTCATGCTGAGGCCTCGCTCTGCGTAGCAGGGTTAACCAACGCCCATTCCGGTGTAAGAACGGACTTCCATTCCTTCTCTTCTGTGACGGGCATCACCGCGCCAATGAATTCGCTTCTCTGGTCAGGATCTCGCACCTGGAGCAGGTGGGGTGCCGTGGCCATGGCTCCGACAAGACGAAAGGATGTAGCCGGCGCACGTAAGCCTCGTGCGATCGCATCCGTAATGATCTTGACGGTGCGAGTATTCATGAACCCTGGGTTAGTCGGGGCCTTCTCGACCTTGGCTGGAACCACGCGGCGCCATTCAGGAAACGGGCCGTCAATCAGATCGACTAGACCTCGATCAAGCGGCTCTTCCGTGATGTTGTAAGTCTCCCAATACAGCCGTCTCTCCCGGTCGGTGCTCTGCAAGGTGACATACATGGCTCTTGACTGCATGCACGCAGAAAACAGTCCTTTTCCTGTGCGGCGCTCAAGAATGAACTGCTCAAAATCAGGGCACTCTGTTGCGGTGAGAACTGCTGTCTCATGGTCATCCGGTGCAAAGTTAGGTCCGCATGCACTCAGAAGAACGTGCCCATTGGTCGCGGTCGTAACGATGCAATTATTGTGCTTCTCGACTGAAACACCTTGCAGATAATACCGTCCTTCATCAGACGACATTGCGAAGTGCGCGAACGCCAGCGCGCGGCAATCGAACGTGATTTTCATCATGCGATCTTTCTGTGTGCGGACACAGGGATCAGGCCTGCGTCCTCAAATTTGCGGCGTCGCATCGAAACCGCGCCGCTCGTCACGTTAAGTGCCTGGGAAATTTTCATGGTCCCGACGCCATCGCGCATCATCTTCAGCATTTGCTGATGCAGCGGGCTCATCTTTGATGGGTCGCTGTTATGAGACGGCATAGGACGTCCACCGCATGGGCGGCCTGTCGGTGGCGGGTCAGAACGACGCGGGCGGCCGCCCTTCATGGAAACCGGCGTGCGGAGTGGCGCATCAGGCGCAAACTCAGGCACGACAACCGAGGCGCTGACCATTTTCCCGGCCTCGGGAGGCGGGTTTACGTCACTTGGATAGATCGTCGCGGCCTCGATGGCGCAGTCGAACAGATTGTTCCAGACCTCATGTACTGCCGCTTCCGGGATCTCGAAGAACTCTGCAATGGCAGGCACAGCCTTGCCTCGGCGCAGGGACTGGAGAATGTCCACGATTGTCGCTGTCATAACGCCAACTCCGGCGTGTGGCCTTCGTCCAAGCGCGCTTCTCCTGGTCCGAAAGGGCGTGCCCAGGCAACGATGATGCGGCCGCGCCTGATGGCGACGGACTGACCTTTCTGGGCTGCCCAAGACAGTGCAGATTTGGTGGCCATGAAGCGCGTGTGAAAACGGCTAACAGTCAGTCCCTTGCTGTCGCAAATCCCGTAGGGCGGGCGCTTTGCCTTGGTCATGGGAGATAGCCCTCGCAAGCGTGGCGTGAAGAAAAAATCTCAGGCATTCTTCGCGTGGGGCAGAAAGGAAAAAGAGTATGAGCGAGGATAGTTGGCGCAAACCGGCCCGACCCGACCGTGAGACGCAAAAGCTTCTTCTGAAAGCCATGGCTGATGCGTTTCCCAATCACCTTTCTACGCTTCCTGAGGGATACTCGTGGCAAGACAAGCGCACTGTGTCCAACATCGTTTACCTGGCAGAACACGGCCTTTGCCAAACCCAAGTTTTGCATGAGATGGGGATAGACATTGTCCAAGTTGCTCCCCCGATCATTACGGCGAACGGGTTGGATTTTCTTGCTGACGACGGTGGTCTGAGGGCGATTCTCGGCGTCGTGACCGTCCGCTTCGATGCTGAAACGCTGCGTGCGCTTCTCGCTAAGGAAGTGGACGAAGCGGACATTCCCGAAGAAGAAAAATCGGTTATCAAGGAGCACTTGAAAGCCCTCCCAGAAGCGGCCCTAAAAGCCGGAGTGACAGACCTTGTGGGGGTGGGGCTGAAACACATTCCGGACAGTATTGCGTGGCTTCGAATACATCTTGGCCTTTAAAGACGCCGACATGATTGAAAGTCAGGCGCAGCGGCTCAAAGCCCAAGTCCAGCATGCAGTGGAACTTGGAGGTGCGTATCCTTTCATTCAGGATGACACGTAGCTTCGTTTTTCCAGCTACGGGCTCAAGCCAAACATCTTTGCATGTTCCTAATAGACCGCCGGACATCATGGCTGCCTCCGAACCGGGGCGCCCATGGTGATTTCGCGCAGGCTCTGAACCTGCTTCCAGCAATGCGCGGAAAGCCGTGCGGCATCGAGTTCAACGATGGGAGACACTGTGACGGGGCGACAGTCTATCGCGGCGGGTTCGGGAAAGTCGGGGATGCTCTCAGGAAGCAGATTCAGAGTCAGAAGGCGGGAAAGCTGAATTTCCAGATCGGACGCGCAGCTATCCCATGTCTGGGCCATGCGTTCATCACCAGCAGTGGCATTGCGCTTGGCAAGGTTACGGACGCTGACGGCGCGATCGCGCAGATCTCGTGCCTGATGATGGATGTCTGGTTCAATGCTGTCCTGCAGGAAGCGGTCAAAGCCGCTTTGGGTCCGTGTGTGCTGCAGGAGGGGGTGTCTGGACGACATGGGTTCTCTCCGTCGCGTAGGGCGATGGAGACGTTATAAAGCTCGAATTTCGATTTTCGCAATAAGAAAATTACGAAAAACGAAATTTATAGGCGATCTGTCTGAGGGCTGTAGCGGATCAGAGTGTAAAAAATTCGGATCAAGCGAATCTGCATTTTTTTAGTTTGATCGGCCCATGTTGCATCGGGCATGTTGCCAAAGCTAATCGTAGACGGGCGACCATACTTTCCTGACAGGAGAGTTAGTGCGCGATCATAGTAAATGCCATCTCCGCATAGCATAATGCCGTTCAGTTTATTGTCTGAGTCGAACAAGAACCTTACATCAAATTTCATACCATCTATGTCGTAGTCAGGCTCGTGCAGTAAAACCTTATCATTTTTCATAACAATGAATTCACGCTGTTCTTCGATATTATCTGAAACGGATATTGCGTGCGGGTTATTCTTTTTAACTTTCTCTAGGCTTTCCCCAAATTTGTCACTTCTCCAGTCTGCATTGGCAGTGCCACATAGGGACAATGAGATAATCGTGGCGACAATAGTTTTATGGATTGTTTTCATGATCACTCCGAAACATGGAAATCTACTTTGTGAGCCCAGACAATTTCTGCGTCTATAATCGGCTCCACATTCTGGTTTACGGAAATTAAAGAAAATCGTCCGTCCATGCTTCCTCTATGGAGGGTCTTTAGGAGGATCTGACCATCAGATAGTTTCGCGACAACGTCTTTGCCGATTAAGGATGATGATAAATCGCATTGATGCTTCGTACGAATTCCAATCAATTCATTTGGCTTGTAGCGTGGGGCCATTGATTCGCCACGCACGCGAAGAATAATGCCGTCATAGTAAAATATAGGAATATTTACTGTTTCATCTTCGAAGTCATTTTGATTATTTTCGGGAATAACCACTCGATCAGCTCCAAAAACATATCCGCAAATTTTGTATGCGGCACTGTCTGGAACTTCAATTCCTAAGGCTTCTTTAACTTGAGTTTCTGAAACTCCGAGCACCTTAGCAATAAGCTGGATTTCATCCGCTTGCGCGCGTCGATCCCCTTTGATGAGATTGGTAAGTTTTGGGCCGGTGAGGCCGACATCTGCCGCAAAAGCATTTTGGCTTCTAAAGCCTGCTCTCTTGATAGCGCTCTTAAACCACTCGCGATCGATCATCTTACTCATGTAGCTAAGATTATTGATGGAAAGAAAATTAGTCCGGTTCGAATTTCGAAAATCGTAATGTTTTTGTTGACGGCTATATTGCGAAAATCGTAATGGTCTTCGCATGTCTAAGAACACATCAAGCCAAGGTGAAAGCCTGGTTCGTCAGTTGGTCGATTTATTCGGCGGAATGAAGAAAATGGCCGTGGCCTTAGGCCATCGAAGCCACACCACTATTTATGGGTGGATCAGGTCTGATCGTATCCCGCCATGGCGCGAAAGCGAGATCCGTGAGGCGGCGATTGCCTTGGGCGTTGATGTCGATGAGGCATTGCTAGGCAAGGTCTTTGCTGGCGGAAGAAAATCGAGGCAAGTAGCATGAGAAATATTTATGCCGTCATCCGTAAACTGCGTCCGCGCGCCCGTCATCCGGATGGTGTCCGGGGGCTTGTATCAGTATGGCGTGCAGAATTTGCTCCACCCATACTGGCCGTGCATGTGCCGTGTCCCTTTCGTGTGGCGTTGAGGGACGAAGGTATCTTCGTGCCAATCGCTGAGCACAGGATTCGAAAAGGAAATGACGACACTCCGATTACCTTTGGATGGTCATACGTCCGCTGGCGCCATTTCTTAGCTCATGTGCTGTTGGCAGGATTTCCAGAAATCAGTGCCGAGGCCATTTCGCTGTCATTGCGTTGCAGGCTTTTGTCACAAATTGGCAGACGATGCTTCCTTCGTGGCCGTCATCCCGATGAACTCCGGAAGGAGTGTGTGCATCACTCTCGTGAGCTGATGAACTCAGAGGCTATGGCTTTTTCGAGTGAGGAAGCTGAACTGCTGGAAACAGCCCTTCATAAGAATTTTAGTGGTGGCTGCACCGAACGGCTGCCACTGGGCATCACTCTTGCGACCGTCGACGGGATGGAGGATTGGGGCCATCCACGTCTGAACGGCAGCTACTTCATCAATGATGATGCGAACTGCGATATTCGGATCAGCCGACGTCAGCTTTGTCTTTTCGTACAAGCTTTACGTCAGGCAATGCCTTCTGGATCAGATCAATCGCTTCATCTGCCGTCGTGGCTGTCTGGTTTTGAAGAGGCAGAGAAACCGAAAGCTTCGCTACGCCTGGGTTATAGATCCCCGGTGAAAGCAGTTCATATTCTGCGTGAAGGTAAGGCTTTTCAGCGCCCTGAGGAACTGAAACCGAGTAATGACGAAGGTAAGCAACAGTCGGCATACAAACCGTCTCCTGTAGGTGTAAGGGCATGCAGGGTAGACGATGCCGGGAAGGTGTTGGTGCACCCGACCGGCACTGTGGAGGGCGGACTCTGATGTTCGCTCTCCACAAAACATCCTGCAGTATTTTTCCTAATCAAACGAAAGAACTGAGTCACGAACTTTCAGTCCGGTACATGGCCGAAACAAATATCGTTCGCTCTTTAGAGAGTTCGGATTTATTCATTTTTGTAAAAACTGCGCCATGAACAATACTGCTCTCATCAAGACAGCCACACAGGCTGCAATCAACCGGATTGGCAGTATTGATTCAGCCGCATCGGTTGTCCGCGTCGGACGTTCGCAGCTGTCCGAATACCAGAGCCGTAATTATCCTGCTGTTGTACCTGTTGATGTTGCCATCGTGCTGGATGAGTTTGCTCAGGAGCCTTTGATTCTGACGGCCATGGCGCAGGCGGAAGGCTACATGCTGATGCCGGTCAATCTGGGTGAAAACAAGGGGCACCACGGTATGGATCAGGTCGCAGCCAAGGCCAGCGCGACCATGACGCATGCCATCGAGGCGCTTGCGGACGGCAAGTACGATCAGGTCGAGGCGGCTCTAGCCTGCCGGGATCTGAGTAACCTTATCCGTGTCGCACATTCGGCGCTTCATGCCCTGACGCCTCTTGCGAAGGGAGGGCAGAAGTAATGGCGCGCCCTTCGCTTGACAGTGCCCGGATCGAACCTGCCGTGCGCCGGATGCACGTCGGCGGATCCAGTGTTCGTGAGATTGCACGTCATGTCGGCATCTCTGTCGGAAGCGTGCATGCGATGATTGGTCGGCTTGGCCTGTCACGGACATCAACTCGCACGACGGCTACGCGTCGCATGCGTCGTCATGCGCTTCCGATCGGGGCTGGACTGGAGATCGCCCGTGTCTGAGCTGCTCGATCCCTTCCAGTTTTCTACAGAATTGAAAAAAGATATTGCCGCCGCTGGCAATCAGAGCCGCTACGCCGCGAAAATCGGTGTGGCTCACACGACCGTTTCCGCCGTTCTGCATTCCGAGCGCAACCCATCACCGGAATTTCTGTGCGGCGCGGGTTTTGATCGCCTGGTGCGATATCGCCTTCTACGTGGCGGCATTCATGCGCCGCTGATCAACGGAATGGATTTTTTTACAGAAGTGAAAAAACAGATCCGCGAAGCTGGATCTCTGACAACCTTCTGTGCCCGTCATAAGCTGCCGCTTGGCAGTGTTTCCAATTATCTGAATGACAGCCGTCGTGCGTCCGATGCCCTTGTGAAGGCCGTCGGTTATGCGCGCCTGACGCGGTACCGCAGACGGGCTGTCCGGAGTGCTGCGGCATGAGTGAAATCAATATCCATTTCGCCAAGCGCGAAGTGCCGTCAAATCTGCCTGCCGAACATGCGCTTCTCGGCGCGGTCATGAGAAATTCGGGCAAAGTTCTGGATGTCGTCGAAGAGATTTTAAAGCCGGAACATTTCTATGACAGCCTGAACCGCATCGTCTATGCGGAATGTCTGCGGCTTTACAATCAGAACATTGAAGCCAATCCGATCACGCTCAAAGCTCCTCTGGAGCATGTCGACCAGTTCGAAAACGTCGACAAAGCCAAATACTTTACGCAGTTGATGACCGCGTTCGTCGGCTTCAAGAATGCGCCTGACTATGCCCGCGTGATCCGTGATGCATGGCTTCGTCGCAGCCTGATGGATTTCTGTATTCGCGCTGTCGATGTTTGTGCGGCTCCAGAAGATCAGTCGGCTGAAGACATTATGGAAGGGTTCGAAGAGGATCTTCTTCATCTTTCTCAAGGCATGTCTGAAAGCCAGCCGAACGTCAGTCTTTTCGACGCAGGATGTGAGGCTATTCTGTCGGCCCGTGAGGCCCTGGCGCGCCGAAATGGTCTGGCTGGTCTCTCCTGGGGTTTCAAGTCTCTGGATAAACTTACGGGCGGCCTGACGAACGGAAACCTCTATATCGTCGGTGCGCGTCCTGCTGTCGGTAAAACCTCGCTTGGTCTAGGCATTGCGTTGCCCTTGGCAGCGTCTGGCAAGCGTGGCCTGTTCTGGTCTGGTGAGATGCTGGCCAAGCAGGTTGCGGGCCGCGCCGCATCGGCCCGGACGGGTCTTAACCTGCGGTCGATCTTCAACGGTCTGCGGTGGGATATTGGTCCGGATATGGAGACCGGCAATCAGCCGCCGCTGGAAGACTGGCAATGGCGGGAATACCAGAACGCCGTTGATGAGTTCTGTCATCTGCATCTGGAAATCGACACGCGGCCTGGTCTGACGATTTCTCAGCTTCGATCGCGGGCGCGTCGCATGAAGCGCTCCAAGCGTGGCCTGGATTTCATTGTGCTGGACTACTTCCAGTTGATGCGGGGATCTGCGGCGGTACGCGGTCGCGGCCGGTATGAAGAGACGACCGAGATCAGCAACGAACTGAAGACGCTGGCCAAGGAACTGGATGTTCCGATGATCGTGTTGGCCCAGCTCAACCGGAAATCGGAAGACAAGGAAGACAAGACGCCGGAATCAGATCATCTGCGGGATACAGGTGCGTTGGAGCAGGATGCGGACGTGATCTGCCTGATCCATCGCAAGCATCTGCATCTCAAAAAGCAGTTGGCCAGCCTTGCAAAGCGTGATCGCGAAACAACGGATCAGTTCAACGATCGCAGTCAGGACCTGGAAGAGCAGGTCCGGAAGAATGAGGGCAGGGGCGTTCTGCTGATCGCCAAGAACCGCCACGGACCGACGGGTGCCTGTCAGGTCTGGTACGACGACGCCACCACCTGGTTCAGGGATGCCGGGGAAGATCCCCGCGCGCGTGCCTGGACCGTCCAGCACGGAGCATAACCCATGGCGCGCCGTGAACGTCCGGGAAAACATGCCCGCGCCATCATGTCCGATGTGCGGTGGTCGACCCTGTCGCTGTCGGCGCGTTCTGTGTGGCTGGGCCTCGCAGATGTCGGGGACGTGGTCCTCGCTGTCCGTGCGCCTGGTCGCGATGGTCTGACAGTCGAGGACTACGCCCGGTATCTGGCGGCTGACGTGGTGACTGTTCGGGGCGCCATCGATGAACTGGTTCAGCGTGACGTCATGGCCCCGGTCGGCACCGGCTTTCGTCTTACATCCTACTAGATTTTTAGGTTTTCAATCCCGCCTTGGTGCGGGTTCAGGAGTTTCTGACGTGACAGTCAGCGCAACACAACGCACGCAGCTCGCAGACGCATTTCTGATGCAGCGTGACAACCTGACGCTTCAGGCGCTTGGTGCAGTCATGGTGCAGGTCTGGGCTCAGCTCGTCATGCATCTGATCACCAACACGACTGATGGCGTTCTCAATGTGTCGTTCCCTGGCACGCTGGCAGCACTCGCCCGCACACGGCTTTTCTGCGACGAAAACCTAATCGAAACCTACCTCAAAACCTACGCGGAAACCCAGCTGATAACCTGGGATGCCAAGGCCGGACTGATCGGGCTGCCAGCGGACCTACAGCCATCACGCCGCGCCATTGCCTCCCGTGAGAACGGGAAAAAGGGCGGAAGACCGCGCAAAACACCAAAATCTGGCGTCGTGGCAGATCAACGCCAGGGCAACATTGTTCTACCCATTTCCGGAGGCAAAGACGTGGCACGCGAAAACCTAGATCAAACCCCTCTCACGGGTACGCGCGATAAGCTTAGCTTAGCTTCTAAATCTTCTTCAGAAGATAAGCTTAAGCTTGACGCGATGTTCAAACGCATTGGGCAAAAAGCTTTCGAGGCAGCCGGGTTCGATCATGCCAAGGACGTGCCGAACTGGGGCGTTGTTCGGGTCTGGATCGCATCGGCTCTCGCGAAGGGCCTGACAGAAGCTCAGGGTGAACGCCTGATCCTCAGCGTCGTGAAGGACGTTGCCGATCGCCAGCGTGGCAAGGGAAATCCCGCGACCCACATGGGATATTTCTCGAAAGCTATTGAGGCTGCCATTGCCAGCGGGATCATCCCGGAAGCACCGAAGAGCGCGAATGAGCGCAAGGCAGAACGCGACTTCGAGGCTGCACTTCAGGATTACCGGCAGCGGATGGCCTATGGCGAAACTGGTCTGCGTCGTCCGGAGCTGTCTGAGTTCATGGCGCAGGTGGCGGCATGAAGCGTCGGCATCGGATGGACCTGTCGCATGACGTTCCGAAGCAGGTTGCCGAATGGATGGATGAGGCCGCGCTGACACTGGCGGCTTTGCCTGCCCATGGTCTGCGTCCTTCTGGGGCTCGTGGCTTTTGGCCTGACATTGTTCCAGATGAAGAGGATCTGGAATGGACGCGTGACAGTGACATCCTGCCACCACGGCCAACGCCGGATGACGTGTCGAGAATGGACCTCGTGTTCTCCTGGCTGACGTTCCTCGGCGAGCGAGATGCGAATCGGGAGTTACGGCGTGTGGTACAGCTCTACATGCGTGTTCATCCGATCTCAGGAAAGCATCTCTTCTCATGGGAGAAAATCGGCAAGAAACTAGGGATATCACGCAACACGGCACACAGCCGCTATCTGACAGCATGTTGCATCATCGCAGAAAAAATACGGACCGGACAATTTCCGCTTGACCGTTTTGACCAAATTGAACACTTTCCAATGTCATGATTGCGAGGCGTGCATCCGAAAGGGTTCACGTCTTTTTTTATGCCTGCTCGGGAGGTTGAAATGCCACGTCTCAAGTGCGTTGGATCAAGCCTTCAGACGGTTGATACCCGCATCGCCAAGCCTCTCCCGAAACGGGCGGAGGCTTTTTATTTGTCCAGGCCGTGGCGACAACTGATGAACCGACTTCTGAAAGAACGCGGTCGCGTCTGTCAGGACTGCGGGCGATCGGACTGTCGGATCTTCGGCGATCATCGGCATGAGCTGAAGGACGGTGGCGCTGCCCTTGATCCTGCCAATATTGTTCTGCTTTGCGGCTCCTGCCACAGCAGGAAGACGGCCAAGGCAAGGGCAGATCGCAACCGGATGCGTCCAGACTGATCCTGATAGGGTCGAAAACCCTCAGGAAACGGCAGAAAACCGCCGTTTCCCGTATGAAATCGAGGTCAGGACCGGTGCCGGTCCCTTCGAGGGGTGGGGGCGGGTCGAAAGTTCAGCCCCCTCGGGCACGACAACCGCGTCAGGCTCACGCGCAGATTTTTTGCCTATGTTTGAAAACAATCAAAGAAATCAAAGGGGAAGGGACCATGGCACGCGGTGGAGCACGCCCCGGTGCTGGCCGGAAAAAGAAGACGCAGACCACTGAGGATTGGGCAGGACCGATAATTGCTGACAGCAGCACTTTGAAGCCTCTCGATTTTTGGCTGGCCATCCTGCGTGATCCTAATGCGCCGTATGAAATGCGTGCCATGGCAGCCGATAAGGCAGGCCCCTTCATTCATGCAAAGCCAGCCCCTCGTCGTGATGATCAGGGCGATTTCGGCGACATGGCCTCTTCCGGCGATGACTGGTCGGGGGTCGTGCCTAGCGCACCTATGAGGAACTAGAACCGTCATGCTGAACCTGAGCAGGCCTGACTGGGAACAGCGGATCCGCGCTGGCCAGTCACTGCTCCCTGACGTTCAACCCATCAATCCCGTGCTTGCCGCGAAGGCTGTCACGATCTTCGACAAGTTGAGGATCCCGGACGTCATCGGCCAGCCGACTTTTGGTGAGGCTGCGGGCGACTGGTTCCGCGATATCGTCTCGCTCCTGCTTGGGTCTCTGGATCCAGCCACGAATGAGCGCCGGATCCGTGAGCTGTTCCTTCTGGTTCCCAAGAAGAACTCGAAGACCACGAACGGCGCGGGCCTGATGATGACGGCGGTCATGCTCAATAAGCGACCCAATGCCGAGTTTCTGATTGTCGCTCCAACGAAAGACATTGCGGATCTTGCCTTCAAACAGGCGTCGGGCATGGTCCGTGCGGACCGGGGTCTCCAGCGTCGGTTTCACATTCAGGATCACATCAAGTGCCTGACGTTCCGGCCTACCGGAGCAACCCTGCGGGTCAAGGCCTTCAGCCCAGACGTTATGACAGGCGTGAAGCCTGCCGGCGTACTGGTCGACGAAGAACACATCATTGCCCTGAAGTCGGATGCAGAAAGCGTCATGGGCCAGATCCGGGGTGGCATGATCAGCCAGCCGGAAGCATTTCTGGCGATTATCACCACGCAAAGCGACAAGCCGCCGCGTGGTGTGTTTCGTGAAGACCTGCTCCAGGCGCGGGCCATTCGTGATGGACAATCCCATCGTGAGGCGGATGACGGAACGCTGATTCCGGTCGGCAATGGTATCTTGCCGGTGCTCTATGAGCTTCCGGAGAAAATCCAGCAGCCCGCAAAGCTTCCTGGCGAGCGCGCGCCATGGGAAGATGTTTCCATCTGGGCAATGGTTTTGCCCAACGCGGGCCGCTCCATCACGGTCAAGCGGCTTCAGGAAGAATACGAGAATGCCCGGTCAAAAGGCATTCAGGAGCTGGCCCGGTGGGCTTCGCAGCATCTGAATGTGGAAATTGGCCTGGCGCTCCGGAGTGATCGCTGGGTCGGTGCCGATTTCTGGCAAGGGGCAGGTGATCCCGATCTGACACTTGACGCCTTGATCGATCGATCAGACGTGATCGTCGCGGGGATCGACGGCGGTGGTCTGGATGATCTTCTGGCGCTTGCCATTCTTGGCCGTGATCGCGTGACGCAGGAGTGGCTGCATTGGGGGAAAAACTGGGTCTTTGAAGGCATTCTTGAGCTTCGGAAGCGTGAAGCCTCCCAGCTTAAGGATTTTGAAGCTCAGGGCGATCTGGTCATCGTTAGCACGCCTGGCGATGACATCGAGCAGCTGGCGGATGTGCTGGAAACAGTGGATCTATCCGGCAAGCTTGCCCTGGTAGGTCTCGATCCAATGGGTGTGGGCTCTATCGTGGATGCCCTGGCGGTTCGTGGAATTGAAGCCCCGCGTGTCGTGGGCGTTTCCCAGGGCTGGACGTTGTCCGGCTCGATCAAGACTGCTGAACGCAAACTTGCGGATGGCAGCCTTGTTCATGGCGCTCGTCCCATCATGGGCTGGGCCATCAGCAATGCCAAAATCGAGCCGCGCGGCAATGCTCAGATCATTACGAAACAGGCTTCCGGTTATCTCAAAATTGACCCCCTCATGGCGCTCCTGAACGCCGTGACGCTCATGTCCAAAAATCCCAGCCCTCCTGAAGAAGGGCGCATTGATGACTTCCTGAAAGGCGGAATGCTCAGCGCATGACACTGCGAACAGCCTTCACTGGTCTGCTGACCAAGGCAGCCAACGCCGTGGCGCTGTCTGTCACAGGTGTCAGCCTGACAGATCTGAGGCTGGGCGCTTTCATGGCGGGTGGTCCCAGTCACTCCGGTCAGCTGGTCACGGTCGACAGTGCCATCCAGCTGGACACGGTCTGGGCCTGTATCCGGCTTCTGTCGGAAACCATCGCCTCTCTTCCGCTCAAGCTTTACGAGCGGGAAACGGAAGAGACGTCCAGCACGGCGAGATCACACCCCCTATTTGCCATTCTCTATGATCGCCCGAACGCGGACATGACGGGGGTCGAGTTTTGGGGCTGCATGGTGGCCAGTCTTTTGGCTTGGGGCAATGCCTTTGCCCAGGTGGTCAGACGGGGCGATGGAACTATCATTGCTCTCAACCCGCTCCGGCCTGATCGCATGACAGTGCGTCGAGATACAAAGACTGGCGGCCTTGTTTACACCTATGCCTGGCAGCAACAGTACCTCATCCTGACGGAAGACGAGATCTTCCATATCAAAGGCTTCTCGTTCGATGGTCTGATGGGTCTCTCTCCTATCACTGTGGGGCGGCAAAGCCTCGGCTCTGCCATGGCCGCAGAGGAAACGGCAGGAAGAACCTTCAAGAACGGTCTTTTGACCCAGAATTACATCAAGGCTCCTACCTATCTGAATAACGAACAGCGTGGTTTGGCCAAGGCTGCCTTGGAAGACTATGCCGGGGCAATTAATGCTGGGAAAACGCCGCTTCTTGAAGGTGGTTGGTCTGTTGAAAGCATTGGCCTGAACCCGGAAGCCGCCCAGCTTCTTCAGACGCGTGCCTTCAACGTTCAGACCATTTGTCGGTGGTTTGGTGTCCAGCCGGTCATGATCGGTAGTATGGAAAAGTCTACGGCTTGGGGCTCCGGCCTGGAGCAGATGAACCTATGGTTTCTGCAATATGGCCTGATGCCCTGGCTGGTCCGGATTGAACAGGCCATCTCCCGCTGCCTCCTCAGTCCAGGCGATCGACTGACCTACTTTGCCAAGCACAATGTTGATGCCCTTCTGCGTGGCGACACGGCTGCGCGGTCAGCATTTTACAATACGATGATCCGGAATGCTCTCATGACCCCAAACGAAGGCCGGGCAAGAGAGAACATGGGGCCAATGCCAGGCGGCGATGTTTTGATGACCCAGTCTCAGATGATTCCTCTTCAGGATATCGGGAAAGTTGCTGTTCAGCCCACGCTGAAGCCCGTTCCGGGTGGTCAGCCGTCACCAGATCCGGCCGCGTCCGGCACAACAGGAGATCCAGATGTTTGATGGCGATTTCCTCGCCGCTCCCTTCGAGGTCAAATTTGCCTCTTCGGGTGAGCCGGGGACATTCGAGGGGTATGGCAGCGTCTTTGGGAATGTTGATTCCCATGGCGATGTCGTCATGCCGGGTGCATTCAGCCAGACACTGGCCGAACGCAAGGCGCAGGGTCGCACCATCGCCATGCACGTCATGCACGGGCTTTTCGGTGGTGACGGTCTGCCTGCCGGCATCTGGACCGATGCGTCCGAAGACAGCAAAGGGCTGCACCTCAAAGGTAAGCTTTCCGGCATGGACACCGATTACGGCAAGCGTCTGCACGGTCTGGTCAAAGATGGTGCGCTTGGGGGCCTCTCCATTGGTTTCAGTGTTCCCCAGGGCGGGGCCGTCAAGGCTGCCCAGGGCAGCGGTGCCTCTCGCCAGATCAACCGGGTCAACCTTCATGAGGTTAGTCTGGTGGATGACCCATCCAACGCCGCGTCTCGGGTCACCGACATGAAGCGACGCTTTGAACGGTGGGGGCTGAAAACGGCCATGATCCCGAACAAGGCAACGGCATCGATCGCTGCTGCCATCGGGTTGCATCAGGCCAGCCTGAAAGGCGGTCACCCGCCAACGCAGGAAGAATGCGACGCCATGCTTCAGCATCTTCAGGAAGCGCATGAAGCGCTGACGGGAGCGGCACTGCCGATCACAAGGAAGTCTTCGTATGCAGAAGATTTCCGGCATGTTCTGGAGACGCTTTCAGGTCTGGGGCGCCCATCTTCGTTTCTGGCCGGCTTTTCTCTTCCGGATCTCAAAGGAATGTCGATGGGAGGAAGCGGGAAAACGCCGTTTGGTGATCTGATGTCGTCGGCAATGAAAGAAATGAATGCCGACATGAGCAAAGCGAAGATGACGGGAAACCCTGATCATGATTTCGCAGCAATGATGGTGCCGCATCATGTTGGCGCTGTCGCTATGGCGCAGGCAGAGTTGGATCATGGGAAAGATCCGGCCATGCGCGCACTGGCAACGTCTGTCATTTCTGGTCAGGACGCGCAGATCAAGACAATGCGTGACTGGCTGAAGGCACACATTTCCTGACGTCTGTCAGAAGCTTTTTTTCTGTTGTTCAGGCACCTCCGGGTGCCTTTTTTTATGGGCGAAACCGATGAACGAAAACGAATACAAGCAGGCCGTCTCTGATCTCACGAAGGCCACTGAACAGGTCAAATCCTTTGCTGAGACGGCCAAGACTGAACTGAAAAACCTCGGGGAAGTTACTAAGGAGACCAAGGCCAGCGCGGATAAGGCGCTGACCGAGATGAACGTTCTGGCAGCGCGCCTGACAGACCTGGAGCAAAAAGGCTCCCGGGGTCGTGGGAATGAAGGCGAGCAGGTACTTTCCATCGGACAGCGCTTCGTCCAGTCCGATGAAGTCAAAGCCGCTATGGCGCGGTCCTCGAACTGGAAGGGGACTGTCCAGATCGAAGTGAAGAATATCACGTCTGCTAGCTCGACTGGTGCTTCTGGAACCACAGGTCTGGTTGTTGCGGATCGTCAGCCCCAGATCATTCAGGTTCCCAACCGTCAGCTTGTCATTCGTGATCTTCTGATGCCGGGAAATACTTCGTCCGGCTCGATCGACTATGTTCAGGAAACCGGGTTTACGAATAATGCGGGCTTTGTGGCCGAAAACCCTTCCGCACCGAAACCTCAGTCTGACATCGCGTTTGCGTTGCAAAATTTGCCGATCCGGACAGTCGCTCACTGGGTCATGGCCTCCAAACAGATCCTGGCTGATGCTCCGATGCTTCAGAGCTACATTGATGGGCGTTTGCGATACGGTCTCGCCTTCAAGGAAGATGACGCACTTCTGAACGGTGACGGTTCGGGTGTCAGCATCAAGGGGCTAATGGCGTCTTCGACTGCCTACAAGCAGCCAGCAGGCGTCCTGGTGAAGAATGAGACGATGATTGATCGTCTGCGTCTAGCCATGCTTCAGACCACTTTGGCCGAGTATCCTGCCACGGGTCACATCCTGAACCCGACGGACTGGGCCAGCATCACGCTGACGAAGGACGCGCAGCTTCGTTATGTGTTCGCCAATCCTCTCGGTCTGAACGGGGCTGTTCTCTGGGGTCTTCCGGTGGCGGAAAGCCTTGCCATGGGTCAGGGCAAGTTCATGACGGGTGCGTTCCGTCTTGCAGCGCAGATCTTTGATCGTGAAGACGCAACAGTGACGATTTCCACGGAAGACCGGGACAACTTCGTCAAGAACATGGTCACGGTTCTGGCCGAAGAGCGTCTTGCGCTGGCCATCTACCGTCCGGAAGCCCTGATCAACGGTAGTTTTTCTGATCTGACCACGACCGCGTCCACAGGTGGCACAGGCGGCTGATCCGACAACTGGAGACGATCATGACGACACTCCAGACCAGTGGGGCAGCGGATCCGCTGCCCTTCGTGGCGCTGTCTGACTTCAAGGCGGCATTGTCGATCGCAGATAACGACACGTCTCAGGACGGGGTTCTGACCAATATGCTCCTGGCAGCATCCTCAGCTGTCCAGAGTTACATCGGGCGCCAGATTACGGTGGCTGACTGGTCTGATCGTATTCGGATCCGGAACGGGGACAGGCTTCTATCTCTAAGTTTAGGCGTCCATCCGGTTCTGTCTGTTGCTGAAGTCTTGTTGGATGGACAGGCACTTCCAGTCCCGGCCGAGGGATGGGATTTCGATCCTCTTTGCGGGATCCTGTATCCTCCAAACGGTCATTGGTGGTGGCCTGGACGTTATTCTGTGTCGTACCGGGCAGGTTGGACCGTGTCGGGGATGAAGGACGCAGACGATAAGCCGCTTCCTGTCACCATGCCGCCTGACATTCGGCAGGCCGTCCTAACTGCGGCACGCTCGTTTTACAGCGCGAAAGACCGTGACCCACTTCTGAAGTCGGAAAGCGAGCAGGGTGTCGGTTCCACGTCCTGGGCAACGCCGGATGTATCGTCAGGTGGTTTGCCTCCTGATGCGGCAGCATTCCTCTCGCGTTATCTGCCATCGGGGTTTTCGTGATGGGCTATCAGACCGATCGTCGGCGCCGTCAGATCCGGCATAAGGGGCGGACTATGACGCTGTCTCAAGGTGGTAGTCGCGGCCTGACCGTGGGGCTGATTGCCTATTCCGCACCGCCGGCCACGGCCGCTCTGGAAGCCGGTGTCTCAGTCATGCCGTTCGTGGCGGAGATCACGAACGATGAACTGGCCGCTGTCCAGTTCGGGAGACCTAAAAACGGCGATCGTCTCATGGATGGCGGTCGTACCTACACGCTGACAGATGCAACGGCTGTTTATGACGGCTCTACAATCTGCGGCTGGAAACTCTTCGCATCGGGTGGAACATGACCAGTCCTGTTGTCTTTGACGATGCTTTTGCACGCGCAAAGGCCGCGGCTGCACCTCTCGGTCTGGAAGTCCTGGACATCTTTGATCAGGATCGGGAAGACCATGTCAGCCCATGGGTGTATTTCGAAATTGCCAGCGCGTCTGCTGATCGCCTTGGGTTAGGTGAAATCGTAGACGAAGAAACTGGGCAAGTCTGGCTTCATCTGATGGTTCCGCGACTCAGTGGCTCGCGGGATGCCATTGTCACGCGCAAAGCGCTTTCGGTGGCCTTCCGTGTCCCGGTCTCCCCGCTGCCAGAAGGCCTCTATTACGACGGCCAAGGTTTTGATCCTCCGGACGCAGATGAAAAAGGCAACTGGTTCCGGTTCTCGATGATGGTGGACTACCGCTACCAGGACCGCGTCCTGACAACACCCTGAAAGGGACTTTCATGAAATTCTATCCTCTTGTTGAGACCGCTGTGGGCAGCGGGCGCTTTGCGCTGTCCGGATCCCAGATTGTGGCTCTGAGTA
>NZ_BLJQ01000021.1 GCF_014132155.1 Gluconobacter sp. Gdi | reverse complement strand
GCCGAAGCCAGTGCCAAGCGGAATGGGCTGGACGGTGATGGATGTGCCGATGTCCTGTTCCGTCAAATAGGACTGCACGTCCGCAGCCGTGGCCTTGCTATTGGCGAAAATGACATCGGCCAGGGGCAGCATGGCGCGGTGCCAAGCGCGGAATGTCGTAATGATTCCACGGTCGCACCATTCGGGGCAACGGACTGGCACGAGATCATGCATCAGCAGGCCATAGGACATGCGCAGGTTATCGCGCATCCAGCGGATGGTGTGGATATAGTTCTGGTGGTGCCATGGTGCGCCAAGGGTCAGGAACACGTCACCGGGGCGAGCAGCGTCCGCCAGTTTCGTGCCCTCCAAATACTGTTCGGACCGTCCGACGTTACGACGCGGGCTCAGCTTCCGCTGTCCGGCGCGCAGGGCCAGTCGTACCATCGTGGCGGGGAGGGTGCACAGGCCGGTGAACGCGAGGCCTTCCGCCTGAAAGAAGGTGGACAGGACCTTTTCGGATGGCACCTTGTCGATGGATGGCGTTACGGAGGGAAGGACCGTGGCCTCAGCGTTTGTTCCCTTTCTGTCGCCGCCTGCCATGATCTGGCGGAACAGGCTTTCCACAACTGTCCAGTTCACAGTCTGGAAGTCGTGGGGGTGGGTGGCGTCCGGACCGCGCCGGACGAATTGGACATCTTCACTGCGAAGGGTGCGAAGGGCTGCGCTAATCTCGAACACAACGCGCTGGATGCCGCTCGGCCTCCCGTGGTGCGTGAGATGGAACAGTAGATCGTCAATGTCGATCCATAGGATCATGATCGTTTTTCGCTCAGGTAAGCCGTATGGCAGGCGTCCAGAACGGCGTCGGCCGTACGTTCCCACGGGACGGGCTGGAACCGGGTGCGGACCTCTTCCTGCCAGCGGGCCAGTCCTTCGCGATCCGTGATGGTGTCGTGAACCACACGATAGGCGTCGTCGATGTCTTCCGGGTCGAAGTAGCGTGTCAGCGGGCCGCCGGCTTCGGGGATGGAGGTGGAGTTCGAGGCAATGCAGGGTTTGCCGTTAACGAGGCTTTCCGTCACGGGCAGGCCCCAGCCTTCATACAGCGAGGGAAACAGCGTAAAGAGGCAGCCTTCGTAGAGGTGGGACAGCTCCTCATCGGTCGGATCGTTCAGGAGACGGATCTTGCCGCGCAGCCACTCGGTGTTCTCAAGCTGCTGCATGAGGTCAGAGACCAGCCAGCCGACACGGCCGGCAAAAACCAGTGTCGGGACCTCCTCGCGTGGCAGGTCCGTCACCAGACGGCGCCAGATGCGGAAAGCTAGCAGGTGGTTTTTCCGCGCCTCGATGGTGGAGACGAACAGGACATAGCTTCCCGGAGCAGGCAGCCCCCTGGGACGTTCACCCTGAGCGCGGTGAGGTGGGCCGAAGCCGCTGCCGATGGGAATGGTCTGGACTGGAGCGAGCAGCTTCAGGTGATGCTGGCGGGCATAGTCTTCCACGCTTCGGGCGGTTGCGTTGCTGATGGCCAACAGTCGGCCACACTGGGGCAGCGTGGTATCGAGCCAGTGACGGAAATCCTGGATCAGGGACAGGGCGCACCATTCGGGACGCACTGCTGGAATGAGATCGTAAAGTAGCAGTACGGGCTGAATGCCATAGACCTGCCGCATCCGGGCCAGACGTTCTCCGAAATCCGGTTCGGACCAGGCGGCCCCCAGAATCAGGAAAATGTCCCCGGACTGCGGTGCGCTGGCGGCGGGTGGAGCCGGAGCGGGGGGAGAGGACGCGGATTGTGACGCCGATGTGGGAGAGGCGACGATCGGACGTGGGCGCAGGCGCGAGCGAGCATAGCGGCGCAGGAGCTGAAACGCCCGAAGCTGGTTGACGACAATGTTCAGCAGGGGACGGGCAAGCTCGGGGGGGAGGCTCTCCAGCCGTCGGATTACCGCATGACGCAGGCGTCTGATCAGGGCGCGAGGCGACCGTGCGACAGAACGCATGGATGCAGCGTCGGGAATGATTTTTTCATCAGTCCGGACCGCGAACAGGGCCTCCAGATCCGCAAAGGAGACGGGTATGAGAAGGTCGCCGTCCCCTTGTCCGCGGCGGCCCAAGACGATGCGGCCGATCCCCGGCACAAAGGCGGCCTGCTGACGGATGACACGAAGGATTTCAAAAACGAGACGCTGGATTCCGCTGGGGCGGGCGTTTTTTTCGAAATACTGGAAGATGTCTTCGACGTCGATCCAGATTGTATAATCTTCGCTCATGCGTCCGGAGTAGCCTCGGGCTGGCCGGCAAGAGCGCCGGTCTGTCAAACGGTGATAGTGCGTTCTGTAGAATAAAGCCTGCGTCAGGAGCAAGCAGTCTCGGGCGTTGATTGGAGCAAAGATGCTGCTCGGTCGGAAAGATGTTATATTTGTTGCTGGAAATCCCCGGCTCCTGAACCTGAACTTATAACGATTATTTGCTATTTCCGGCAGATTGTCCCTGGTTAAAAGCTCGAAAGACAAAAAATCTCTAAACGAGACTGCACGTGACGGCAGGAAAGTGTTAGTCCCGCATAAAGCGTGCTGATTTATCTCCGTTCCTGATCCAATTTCTGAGAAACCGTTTTGCCATGCCGATTTCGACCGAGAGTGCTGCTGACATCGTCCGGCTGTTTCGTACAGGTCTTGGAAGAAGACCAGAGCCCGCGGCTCTCGCTCACTTTGCA
This sequence comes from Gluconobacter sp. Gdi, assembly GCF_014132155.1. Classification (GTDB taxonomy): domain Bacteria; phylum Pseudomonadota; class Alphaproteobacteria; order Acetobacterales; family Acetobacteraceae; genus Gluconobacter. The sequence goes on along the minus strand of NZ_BLJQ01000021.1, from coordinate 17,803 downwards.
GCGCTACTGGAAGATGGGGCGACATTCCATGACATCGCTCATATCATCGCGGGATCACCGGAGTTCCGTCAGCTTCATGGTGACGAAGACGTCTGTGATGCGCGATACGTGTCTTTCCTGTATCATAACGGGTTGGATCGGACGCCTGATCCGCAGGGAGAAGCTGGCCTTCTGGCGGCTCCGAACCGGGGCGATGGGCTGGTAATCGTTGCCGGATCGGAGGAGGCCCGCTCGCGGACCGATCTTTATGCGTTGCTTTATCCAGAAGGTGCACCGCCGCAGGACGACATGGCCTACAAAGCGTGGCTTCTGCGTTATGACCGGCTGTCTCCGACAGAGCAACTGGCCATCGGACGCCATATCGACCGAGGAATGGTCTCGCGTCCAACATTTTCCTTGATGCTGCAGGTCAGCAATCACCGACTGGACCTTCTGGAGGAGACAGTCGCTTCCCTGGAAGCGCAAATCTATACCGACTGGACGCTGATCGTGGTTTATCCCGATAACCTGCGGCCAGGTATTCGTACGCACCTTAAAGAGATTATACGACGCGTGCCCGGCTTGGTCGACGTGGAAGTTTCGTCCCATCAAGGCGTTGAAGGACGCTGGCGGAGCGCACTGGCGGCAGCGGCGGGTAGTTTTTGTGCCTTTCTGGAGCCCGGGGATCAACTTTCCCGAACGGCGCTTTACGAATTTGCAGTCGCTATCGTCAGCCGGCCTGACCTGGTGCTTCTGTATTGTGACGAGGATCGTCTGGGCAGTGACGGGCAGCGCTGTCACCCTTCTTTCAAGACGGGGTGGAGCCGGGATCTCGCTTATGCGGGAGATGTGATCGGGCAGCTTGCGGTGTTTAGCCGGGCGCGAATCATGGCGGTCGGGGGAATCCGTGACGAAGGGGGCAGCTTTACACGGTATGACTTGCTGCTGCGCGTGACAGAGGATGTTCCGGCGGCCTGTATCCATCATCTGCCCCGACTTCTGTTCCATCGTGGGCGGGCGCCGGGTCTGCCACTGATGTTCCCGCTGGTGCGGGCTACGCAGCAGCATCCTGAAATGCGAGACGTGGTCCTCCGGCATTTTCGGGAACGCCATCCGGATCTTGACCTTGAGGACGTCTATATCGGCGGGAATGTCTGGCCAAGGATCGTCTATCCGACAAACGGTACGCCATTAGTTTCGATCATTATCCCGACCCGGGACAAATTCCGGCTGCTCGAGCGTTGCGTTTCCAGTCTTCTGACTCTGACCAACTATCCGAATTTCGAAATTCTGATCGCCGATAATGGCAGCACGACCCCGGAGATGCTTGATCTTCTGCGGCGTCTGGGACGTGATCCGCGTCTGACGGTGCAGCGTCTTGCCGCGCCCTTCAACTGGTCTGCCCTCAACAATAGGATGGCCCGTCAGGCGAAGGGAGACATGCTGCTCTTCCTCAATGACGATACGGAAATTCTTGAGGAAGGATGGCTGACGGAAATGGTGTCACTGGCGCAGCAGCCTGGTGTCGGCGTGGTAGGGGCGCGGCTGTCCTATCCGGACGGGACGTTGCAGCACGGCGGCATGGTCATGACTGAGCACGGACCGAAACATATCCTGCGCAGCGCGACGGAGGATGATCCAGGTTATCTGGGTCAACTTGTCCTGACGCGGGATCTGATGGCCGTAACGGGCGCCTGCATGCTTGTGCCTCGTCCGGTTTTCGAGCGAATGGGCGGCTTTGACGAGACCTTCCCCCTGACCTGCAATGATGTGGATTTCTGTCTGCGGGTGAGGAAAGAGGAGTTACGGGTTGTCTGGACGCCCCATGCCACACTGATGCATGAAGATGGTGGAACGCGCGGGCGGGACGGGACGGCGCGGAACCTGTTCAACGCCTGTGTGGACGTCGGGCGTCTGCTGGAGCGGTGGGAGAAGGTAATGCTCAACGATCCTTTTCTCAATGCCAATCTTGAGGCCACGGATTACGCGTTGCGGCTGGCGACACCTCCCCGTGCGCCTAAGCCATGGCGTCGGCGAAAAGGCCACTACCGCGAAGCCGCCCGTGTTGCGCTGTCCTGACGGGCTGTTCCGTTTTTCCTTCCGGCCTTCCGTTCTGATCTGAAGAGACAAAGATGTTCTGTTCTGCTCCACTTTTTCGTTCTGTCGCGACGTATTCTGTCTCGTGAGTGAGGTGACTGTGCGTCAGTGCGCCATTTTGGTGGGGGGGCTGGGAACACGTCTGGGCGCGCTTACCCGGACGTTGCCCAAGCCCCTCATGCCCTGTGGCGACCGACCTTTCCTCGCGTGGCTGATGCGGGAGATGCAGCGTTTTGGCGTTGAGGACTTCGTTCTGTTGGCAGGACATCTCTCGACGGAGATCGAGCGGGCCGTAGACCAGATCCGGGCCTTCCTGCCGAAGCCAGCGAAGATCACAATCAGCGTGGAGCCGTTCCGGGCCGGTACGGGAGGGGCGCTGTATCATGCCCGCGCGCATCTTCAGGATCGTTTTCTGCTCTGCAACGGGGATTCCCTGTTTTCCTGCAACCTATCACGGTTTCTGTCGCGTGAGCCTCAAGGAAACTGGATGCTGCTGCGTGCGGTTGAGGATCTGGACCGGTACGGGGAGGTTCGCCTGGCGCAGGACGGCGAACATGTGGCGTCTTTTCATCCCAAGGCCGAGCAGCCGGGGCGGGCGGGCCTGATCAACAGCGGGATTTATCTGTTCGATCACACTATCTTTGGTCATTTGACGCCGGACTGTTCGCTGGAGCAGGACGTGTTGCCGGCACTGGCGGCGCAGGGGGATCTGCGTGGCATGGAACTGACCGGATATTTCCGGGATATCGGCCTGCCAGGCGATCTTGAGGCGGCAGGACGGGAGTTGCCTGAGGTCCTGCTGCGTCCGGCCGTGTTTCTGGACCGGGATGGCGTCATCAACAAGGATCATGGCTGGGTCGGCACGCGGGAGCGTTTCGAGTGGGAGCCGGGTGCTCTGGACACCATCGCGCGGATGACGGAGAGCGGACATCATGTCTTCATCGTCACCAACCAGTCAGGTGTGGCTCGCGGACTATATTCCGAAGAGGATCTTCACGCCCTGATGAACTGGGTGATCGGGGTAGTGCGTGCGCATGGCGGCACAATCGACGACTGGCGGTACTGCCCGATCCATCCCGAGGCCGTGGTGGAGCGGTACCGGGGGAATAGCCCTGACCGCAAGCCTGAACCGGGCATGATCCTTGACCTGCTGCGGCGATGGGAGCTGGACCCGGAATGCTGCGTAATATTCGGAGATCAGCTCTCCGACATGCAGGCCGCCAGCGCTGCTGGTATCGAAGGCGTCCGCGTTGGTCCGTCCAGTCTGGCTGATCTGATTTCCGAAAGAGGGGGGTTCCTGTGAACAGCGATCCTTATACACGCTCGTCCCATACTCGTTCGATTGCCGGGACGCAGAACGCTGTTCGCGCACGCGTGCCACTCCGTCTGGGGCTGGCGGGTGGCGGGACGGATCTCAGTCCGTATTGCGACGATTTCGGAGGGGCGGTCCTGAACACGACCATCGACCGCTATGCCTATGCCTTCATCGAGCGGTCAACGGATGGAAACGTTCATTTCGTGGCTCCGGATGTGGGTATGGATGAAGCGTTTGACCCGCAGGATATTAATGAAACTGTTCGGGACCGGGCAAAGCTCAGACTTCATGCTGGGGTTTTGGTCGCAATCAGTCGTCGTTTTTCGGTTCCGGTGGAGCCGTGGCGCATCACGTCTTTCGTGGATGCGCCGCCGGGATCCGGGCTTGGTTCGTCTTCAGCGCTGGTTGTGGCGCTGGTAGAAGCGTTTGTCAGTCTGCTCCAGCTCCCGCTTGGGCCGTATGACGTGGCACATCTGGCCTATGAGATCGAACGAATTGATCTGGGGCTTCAGGGCGGCAAGCAGGACCAGTATGCCGGGACGTTCGGCGGGACAAACTTCATCGAGTTCTTGGCCCAGGACCGGGTGGTGGTCAATCCGTTGCGGCTGTCCAGCCGGATCCGCAATGAAATCGAGACGTCCTTGGTCATCGCCTTTACGGGCGTATCGCGGGCGTCGGCGGACATCATTGCCGAGCAGCGCAGTGGCCTGCTGAAGGTGACGGAAGAAACCATGCGCAACATGCACCGCCTCAAACAGGATGCGCATGACATGAAAAATGCCCTCCTTCGCGGAGAAGTGCCCCATATGGCCGAGATCCTGAACCGGTCTTGGGAAGCGAAGAAGAACACGGCGCGCGGCATTTCCAATCCGTTGATCGAGATGCTCTATGGGCAGGCGATGGCGGATGGTGCGATCGGCGGCAAGGTCTCGGGCGCGGGCGGTGGTGGTTTCATGATGTTCATCGTGCCGCCGGATCGCCGTGTGCGGGTGATCCGTGGCCTGAATGGTGCTGGCGCGCAGGCTGGTGGCGTGCATCTCGTGACGGAAGGAGCCGAAACATGGATGAGCTGAGGCCGGTGACCGATGAAAGCCCGTTCACAGACAGTATGAGATGGGACGGCAAGGAACGGCTCGCGGAGGAAGAGTATATTCCCATCACAGAGCCGGCAGTCGAAAAGCATGTGCGTGCGCTTATCGAGAATCAGCTGGAACAGGCCATGGGGCGTGTTTACCACGTGGAGGAACGGAGCCGTCATCTGGAACGTCTGTTCGCACGCGAGCCGGTTTCAGAGCATGAAATTCAGGCGCTGACCCGCAGCAACACGGAACTGCGCAACCAGCTTCAGCAGCTCCAGGCGGAGCATCGGCTGCTACTTCAGTCCACCGCATGGCGGGTGGGACGGCGGCTGCGGGATCTGGCGCAGCGTCATCCGGTCTTTGCCCGTCATGCACGCCGAGCCGCCAAGTTGACATACTGGACCCTCACGCTGCGTCTATGGTCGCGTATCCAGGTTCGGCAGGGTGCAAAAAAAGGCATTGCCCTTCTTGCACAGTCCCCGCTGTTCGATGCCGTATGGTATTGCAAGCGTTATGCGGCAATGTTGCCCCCAGGAACTGATCCGGTCGCACATTACTACTGGACAGGTGCAGCGCAGGGGCTGGATCCGCATCCGCTGTTCAGCAGTAACTGGTATACTGCTGCGCTGCCGGTTGAGGCGGCGATCAATCCGCTTGTTCATTACATTACTCATCAGGGACGCAACCCACCCGATCCGCATCCTCTATTCGATACAGGCTTCTACCTGAAGCAGGTCGGGAAGATAGCGCCTGGACGCACACCGCTGGAAGATTTTCTGGCGCGTCCTTCTGGATCCGACATCAGGCCAAATGCTGTTTTTGACCCGGTGGCCTATGCAGAGGAATATGCTTCCAGCCTGAAAGACGGAACCAATCCTCTGGCGCATTATGCCGCAGAAGGAGAAGCGGGAGGATTCTGGCCACATCCGCTATTTGATCCGGTATGGTACACGGCGCGCTATCCGGCAGCCATGGAGTTCGGGGCGCTGGCGCATTACCTGCGGGAAAAGAAATGCGCGAAGGGGGTAGTCTGTTCCGAGCATATGGAGCAGCTGGGAGATAAGACGCTGTCCCTGCCGTTTTCGCTATCGTTTCCGGAGAAAAATGATCCGGAAGTCTCGATCATTATTCCGGTCTATGGCCATTATTACGATACCTGGCGCTGTCTGGCGTCCGTAATGCTGCTGACGCGCAAAGTGACTTATGAGGTCATCATCGCGGATGACCGCCCCTCCCGCCCGATTGCGTCCCTTCTGGGCGCGAAAGGTGCGGTGCAGATCATCAATACCGAGAATCTCGGCTTTCTCGGTAATAGCAATTCTGCCGCGAGACGCGCGCGGGGCCGCGAACTGATGTTTCTGAATAATGATACGACTGTAGGGGACAACTGGCTGGCCCCGATGCTGTCGATCATGAAGGCCGACCCCTGTGTGGGGGTGGTAGGCTGCAAGCTTCTGAACGGTGATGGCACAGTGCAGGAGGCAGGGGGAATCATCTACGGAACGGGCTGGGGTGACCCGTTCGGAAAGAATGATCAGGCAGACCGCGGCTGCTATAATTACGTCCGTGAAGTAGATGTAGTGACGGGGGCCTGTTTCCTCGTTCGCCGCCATTTATTCGAAAAAATGGGCGGCTTCGATGGCCGGTATGCCCCGGCGTTCTATGAAGAGTTCGACCTCGCCACCAGCATCCGGGATGCAGGATACCGGGTAGTGTATCAGCCTGCGAGCCGTGTCCGCCATCATGGGAGTGCGTCCTATGGCACGGAGATGCGCGACAAGCAGACGCTGAAGAACCATGCGACCTTCTGCCGCAAGTGGCAGACGCTCCTGGCGACGCAGCCTGCGCCGGATACGTCCAGCTTCCTGAGCCGGGAGCGGCCCTCTCCGCGGGGCATCATCCTCGTCATTGATGACAAGGTGCCGGAATATGACAAGCATGCTGGTGCGGTCACGTTGTTTCAGTACCTGCGCCTCATGCGCGAGCTGGGCCTGCGGGTGATCTATGCGCCGCAGGATGGCAAGCCGCTGGAGCCTTATACGGCTGCTCTCCAGCAGCTTGGCATCGAAGTTCTTCATGCGCCGGACCGGCTGGACCGATGGCTGCGCGCGTATGGCCTTTACGTGGATTTCATCTGGACGGCTCGGCCGGATGTAACGTTCCCGATCTTGGCGCAGCTTCGCCGCCACACCGGCGCGCCGATTCTGTATTACACCCATGACCTGCATTATCTGCGGGAGATGCGCCGTTACGAACTGGAAGGCAGCATCTGGGCGCTTCAGGAATCCCAGCGCCTCAAGCCCATGGAATTGAAAATCTTTGATGTCGTCGATCACGTCTTGACACCGAGCGCGGAAGAAAAGCGCGATATCCTCCTGGAGGTGCCTCACGCAAATGTCACAGTTGTACCGCCTTATCTGTTTGGCGATACGGACCTGACAGACGCGCCGGCCGATTTCGCATGCCGCAGGGACCTGATCTTCGTGGGAGGGTTCGACCACACACCCAATGTGGACGCTGCGGTCTGGCTGGGTCAGGAGATTATGCCGCTGGTCTGGGAAAAGCATCCGGACAGCACACTGTGGATCGTGGGGAACGTGCCGCCGCCGAATGTGCAGGCGCTGGCGTCGGAGCGGGTAAAGGTGACGGGATTTGTGCCGGAACTGGAGCCATATTTCGAAAAGGCCCGCGTTTCGGTCAATCCGCTGCGTTACGGGGCAGGCGTCAAGGGCAAGATCGTCACGTCATTGCAGGCAGGTATTCCGGTTGTTACCACTACCTGCGGGAATGAAGGCATCCAGCTTGCAAACAGGGAAGAGGCGCTGATTGCCGATACGTCCGCGGATATTGCGCAGGCGGTCATCTGTCTTCTGGATGACGAGGCGCTGTGCCGGACGCTGATCCGGTCTGGGGCGGAGGTGGTGCGGAAGCGCTTTTCCGCCAGCCGGGCGAGGGAGATCCTTCGGAACGTTCTGGGAGATGCGCTCTGCCCGGTCTGTGGCAGCCGCCCGCGGCAAGGACGTCATGCGGATGGGGACTGGCGCCTGGGGCTGCACTGCACGAATTGCGGGGTGGATAACCGTGGGGCCGGGGTGGCGCAGGTTTTGGTGGCGCCGTGGCACCGGCAGCGGGTCAACACCGTGCGCGAGGCGCTGCCGTATCTGCAGGATCTGCGGATGCATGAATTCGGCAGGGGCGAGGCGTTGCGTGCTACCCTATCGGGGCTGGCAGGATATACCTGTTCTGAAAAGGCTATCAACGAGTTGTTCGATGAGGACGGCCTGATCGATCTGTTCCTTAGTCCCGAAGGGCAGGTACAAGACCTACCGACGTTGCATCGTATTCTGAAGCCTGGCGGTAAATATATTTGTGCGGTCCTGAAGCAGGTGAATGAAACGGCACAGTCCCTAAGGGAAATTGGCTTTCAGGTTACAATCCATAACGTCGATATGTCCGAAAGCGATGAGGCTTCTTTGCAGATCATTGAAGCTCTTCGGGACTGAGGCGTCTTTCTTGAGGAGTTCATAAAATTAGGCCTTGGCAAGCCGTTCTTTTCGATACTGAAATGAGAAAGAGCGGCTTGCCAAGGAAGATAAGATCATGTGCGGGAAAATAGACCGGCTAAACAAGGGTTAGCCAATTGTCGGTGGACCGCCCAGAATCGGTTTCTTCGAGGTTTGTGTTATTCACCTCGGCAGTTCTGAGATGAGTTGAAATCGGAAAATGGATCCCAATTTCCGAGGCCGTGCGCAAGCCGCTATCGGACTGGAGAAAAAGGATTCTAGCGGCAAAAACGGCTAAAAAGCATTCAAGGGCTTAAATCGCAGTTTTGAGTAGTGCTGCCCTAAGGGACGTATCTTATCACTCGCCAAAGGACAAACATGCCCGCTACCACCTGAAGTTCATGAAGGCGAAGCGACAGCATGGTGGCACAATTCCATCAATCATTCTCGCCATTCCCGTTGACAAAAGTTTATAGGATCGGCGTGAGATCTGATTCACTTTGTGGCTGGGGAATAATGGGCAGAGAGGACAGGTATGGCCCGAGGCGATCTGACGGATCAGGAATGGGTGGTTATTGGTCCTCTTCTGCCTCCTGAGCGCGAACGTTGGGCACGACCCGCAGGAGATAACCGCCGGTTTCTCAAGGGTATGCTGCATGTCCTGCGCCTCCGTTTGTCCGTGGCGGGATATGTATAAGCCCTACGGCAGGTGAAACTCCGTGCATGTCCGATTTTGTCGTTGGGCCGAACAGGGCCATATGGGACGCTCTGCTACAAACCCGTATGGAAATGAGGGTGACCGATGACTGGCAGTATATAGTCGATAGCACCGTGAGCGGTCCCATTCACAGGCCACAGACGCAAAAGGGGGCTCGTACGGAAGCATTTGGTCGATCACGTGGCGACTTTACGAGAAAAATCCATGCTCGATACGACAATCAGGGGCGTCCTCTTAGCTTTGCAGGCAGGTCTCGGACTACAAAGCCATAAAGCCCTGATAGCACTTCGAGCTCCAAACCCAGGACCATGCTCACCAACCGGAGCTATGACAGCGGAAGCTTTTGCCAGGATCTGTTGGTCCACGGGATCCTGCCGGTCATTCCCTCGCGCAAAGGCCGCATCACAACGCGCTATACAGAAAAGAGAAAATATCGGGTGTCGTTGTTGCCGCCGGACATAACGGATTTTCATGGTCTGGTCTTTAGCGAGACCACGTGAAATCCCCTAAGAATTTTCTAGAAAATGATGGGAAAGCATAGACTTCCCCATCATCTTTTAAAATCTGTTATCCGACCTTGCGGAGATCGAAGCTGGAAGAGTGAGCTTCCATTACATAGGGTCCGCTAGACACCACCTGAACGGAGAGAATGCTTGGCTCCCTGACAAACATACCACTACTCTGGAGTGGCAGAACTGCATTGCCATCTGTCCAGCGATATCTTGAGGATTCTACTTCATGCCAGCCTGACAGGTTGGACAGGGAAAGATGTGCCGTCAGTTTCGTTGTCCGGCGAGAGGCAAAAAGCGAAATATCGCCGACAAGAACACCAAGATTACGACGATCGTCCACAAACGGGCCGATCGTGTCACTTGGACGATTGGCACGCGACACCAGACGAACTGTCGTAACACTTGCCGGGATCATGAACGTAACCCGCTCATTCGCCTGCCTTAGCGGACGGATAACCTGACCAAAATCTGTGACCAAATGAAGATCAGCGTCTTCAGTGAGGGTTACAGGTGCATTCTGAGAAACCAGCCCTGCTGACTGCGCACGGAGTTCAATATCATGGAAAATGGGCTCTACGAACGAACGACTAACGCACAGTGGGGCAGCCGCGTCTTCGCTCCATGTCTTTTGCCGTCCCGTTAGAGTGGCGAGGCCGCCATCCTGCCGGAATGTACGACGATTGCCTGTATCGAGATAGCTCTCTGTCAGCATTCCGTCTGCCATTATTACGGAATGCTGTTCCGTCTCGATATGATAATAGTCGTAAGAGGTCAGTGACTTGTCATAGAAAATAGAAATTCCGTTGACGAGCATACGTGCGGGGACAAACTTGCCGTTAAAATACAGACAGTGTTCCGCCGTGATCAGCATGTCCTTATACGGAACACCCTCAGCAATCGCATTTTTGAGAATGCGAACAGGGTAGCCTGCTTCATCCGTAGACCGCTGTGAGTTCACTACGGCACGCTTTCTGCCTGCCCAGACAATCTTCTGCGTGCTTTCCTGCCCATTTTCATAGACAGAAACGACATCTCCAATTGTCAGATCCTGAATTGCCTTGACGCCAGAAGGTGTAGCGATCATTGAATCTGCCAGGAAGCAGACTTCATAAACAAGATCGCCATCACTGTTTGCGGTGAGCGTATAACCAGCGTCTTTAACGCCAATGATGTTCATCGTAACCAACGAGCCGTCTTTGAGAGTCAGCACGACATGATCGGCATCTGAGTAATTCACAGTCGTGACGTCTGCGGCTTTGACGTCAGCAAGAGTAATACCGTCAGAGGAACCCGCTGCAGTGCCCGAGAAACCACTGATGACCGTGGTGGGGCTGCCAGTCCCGGTGATGACCAGGCCTGTGTTGGTATTACCCTGAAGATCAACTATGCCACCGGCTGTAGCCGGAATGGTCGCCGTTGCACCGTCAGCAAGGGTAATCGTTCCGGATATTATTGCGCCACTGAATCCGCTGATCGTGCCACCACTCGCGACGGATGTATCTCCAATCATAGCGCCCGAAGATACGTATACCGTAGCGCCGCTGTTCACGGTCGTGTTGGTTGCCTTGCCTCCCGAGGCGATATCGAGCACGGCGCCACTTTGGAGCGTAGTGCTGGTTGCATTTCCCTGAACGCCTATGCCGCCCGCGACGGTAGCGGACACGGAAGAACCTCCAGCATAAACCGCTAGCGTACCGCCAGAAGAAATAGTGACATTGGTGGTCGTAGCACCTTTGTTAATAATTTCCTTGCCGTTGCTAAGAACAGTGGACCCGCTATCTACACCTGTGTTCTTAACATTCAGCAGGCCACCGGAGCCGATCGTTGCTGCGTACGAGGAGCCTTTCTCTACTGTGAGATTGGCACCATTTCCGGAGACGGTAGTATTATAAACCTGTCCTCCACTGCGTACGTCCTGGCCTGCACCGTTTCCGGACACCACGGTGCCGTAAGCAGCGCCACCATAGACCTGCTCAACGGGATATTTTCCCTGGAGTTGTGTATTGCTCGTGACGCCGCCGCTTTCAACGCGCACAATGCTGACGCCGTTTTTGCCATCGTCAACAGCAGAGAGATAGTTGGCGCTTCCGCCAGCCTGAATGTCAATCAGTGCAGCTTTACCCGATGCAACAGTTGTCCGGATAAAACCCCCGCTGGTGGCGACCGCCGTTCCGCCAGCGGTAATGCGCGAGGCAGCAATTGTCCCGCCGTCGCCCGCACTGATCGATCCACCATTGGATACTGTGGCCTGCGCCACATTAGCACCCAAGATAGCCCTGATTGCGCCACTGCTTAGAACCGTGGCCGCATACATGGCTGCACTGCTGCCCTCAACATCCACTTCTCCGCCAGAAGAAAGGATACTGCCTGTATCGGTGCCGTATACAGTTGCGAAGGTTATATGGTCATCTTGGCCAATGAATGTATTGCTGGTAGAAACACCGCCATTCTCCACCGTGAAATCGGCTTGGGCTTGCACAGTAATCCGGGTCGCGCTGCCACCGGCTTCGACCGTCATCTGGTCATAGCCGGCGCTAAGCGTAATGCCAGAAAGTGTGGTGCCTGAAGAGGCTACATACTGGGTCATGCATAATGCCTAAAATTTATTAACAATTATTCACTACAAGGAATAGGTTAAATATCTCAAGTCAAGAATCGGAAATATTTTGAATAAAATTAATAAATAATAGAAATTAAGGGGCGTTTTTATAATATAACAAATATTAACGATCAAGAATATGGGGATATTTGCTTGTATATATTATAGTTTTAAGAATATTATTCTTATGGAAACAAACCTTTTCTCTATAGGAAACACCCCCCTAATAACGAATTTTATTGATTGCAGAGCTACGTTTTATCTGGGTTTATCACTCATGAAACTACCCTTGCGCGATCGGGGAACCGTTGACTGAGGTCCCAACGCGATAATTTCTTGTGTTGGATCGCAAAAGAACTCCAGGCCTCTGAAGCCCCTGATCATCCCACACAACATGGGATTTTGAACTCAGAGTGCCCGTCGCTAGCGCTCTGGGAACATGATAGGATCAGGTATCATGAGCACTGACCCCAATATGAGCCCGTCCATTACTGCTGTTCCGATTAATCGTACCAACAGTACAGAACATGCCCTATCCACATTTGTCACTCTTTGCATGGCTGTTGCTGCTGGAGTTGCGGTCGCTAACATCTATTATAACCAGCCCATGCTGGGCATCATGAAACGTGACCTGCCAGGTTCGATCACAAACCTGATCCCAACAGGCACCCAGCTTGGATATGCCGCTGGACTGTTCCTCCTTGTACCTGTCGGGGATATTCTGGAGCGCAAGCGACTTATTATTCTTCAGTTCATTCTCCTCGCATTAGCTCTTTCGGGTGCTGCAGTCGCACCTAATGCAATGACACTGCTCGTAGCGTCTGTCGCCGTAGGGGCCTTTGCCACTGTTGCGCAGCAGATTGTTCCCTTTGCAGCACATCTTTCATCCCCTGAACGGCGGGGGCACACGGTTGGTATTGTCATGGGAGGACTGCTGGGTGGTATCCTGCTTAGCCGAACTCTGGCTGGTGTAGTCGCCACGTACACTGGATGGCGCGAGATGTTCTGGCTGGGCGTTCCGATCGCTTTAGGCGCGGGCGCCTTGATGGCCTACTGCCTCCCCACGAGCAAACCCGACACCAAACTCCACTATGGTCAATTACTGACATCCCTGATGGGCCTCTGGAATGAATTTCCTCAGTTGCGCCTGGCGTCAGTCACTCAAAGCCTTCTTTTTGGAGCTTTTAGTGTCTTCTGGACGATCCTGGCACTTCATCTGCAAGAGCCTCGGTTCGGGTTAGGGGCCGCTGCGGCCGGCCTTTTCGGTATCGTAGGAGCCGTTGGTATCCTCGCCGCTCCAATTGCGGGGCAGATTGCCGACAAACATGGCCCTCAAAAAACTATTGTCTTTGGGGCTGGCCTGATACTCGCATCATGGATCGTTTTCGGCCTCTGGAATTCACTTTCAGGCCTGATTGCAGGGGTCATCATTCTTGATTTTGCGATACAGGGCGTGCTCGTGTCCCATCAGCATGTTGTCTATGCGTTGCGACCTGAGGCGCGAGCACGCCTGAATACCATTTTTATGGGAACGATGTTCCTGGGTGGAGCGATAGGTTCCGCCAGTGCAATGATGGTTTGGCCTGCATTTGGTTGGACAGGTATTGTCTTTCTCGGCGCAGGCCTCGCGCTTTTTGCTACGTTACTCCAAGTCTGGAACTGGAAGAGATTACGAGTGAAATAAGCTTAAAGCACGAGTTGACCGCTCGTTACTGGTTTGCAGAGCTTACAGACAGCTCGAGACCAAGAATTTTTAAAAGATGATTACGATAGCTCTGTATGACGTCATCAATGGCCGGCGCCTTTATGACATCTGTCGCTACATAAGTAGAGAGAGGGCTCATTCCCAGAAACTGGTTCGCCTTATGGAAGGGAAAATAAACACCATCAATCCCTTTGCCTTCAAAGAACTGTTCTGGATCCTCAAAGGCTTCTTTCGGTGCGTTCCACGTCAATGACAGCATATAGTGCTTTCCCTGTATCAGACCACCTGATCCATATTTGCGCTCAGGGTTGGAGCGGGTGCGCCCGTCATTGGCATACAGAGAGCCATGTCCGGCCGTGAACACTTCATCAACATACTTTTTGACAATCCATGGTGCGCCCATCCACCAGCCGGGCATCTGATAGATGACCAGATCCGCCCAGAGGAAGTTTTCAACCTCGGCCTGAATATCGTAGCCTGCATCGATCTTGGTCTGACGAATATCGAACCCGGCAGTCGTTAATGTCTCAACCGCAACGTCGTGCAGAGTATCGTTAAGCCGACCGTGAGAATGGGCAAATGCTTTTGAGCCATTCAAAAGAAGAACATTTTTCATTGGGTGTTATCCTGGTTACGTCACGGGTGCGAGTATGCAGGTCATAGTCTGGTGCGATAATAGCCTGCCTCTCCACATGAATTTTGAATAAAATTCACAGATGAAAGAGCAGTTGTGGAGAATGAATGATCCTCAGAAGAGCAAATGATAGGCCAAAATTCGCTGGATAGCCCAGAACAGGCCGATAGCTGCAATGAGAAGTGAAGCCGGGATCGCAATCCGACTTCTGAACCAAGGGCGGTTTCTGAAAGCACCTACAGCCAGTGTCGCAAGAAGAATGATGAAAAGCTGACCAGCATCCACGCCAAAGTTGAAGCCGATGAGTGCCGCCATGAAGTCGCGATGAGGGAAGGGTACTTCACTCAGGCTGCTGGCGAACCCAAAGCCGTGAACCAGCCCGAAAGCAAAAACAACCAACAGGCGTGTTCGCCCCAGTTTTGGCCTAAAGACATTTTCTAGGCCGATGAATGAAATCGATAAAGCGATTGCGGGCTCTACAAAACGGCTCGGAAGATCGAAAATTCCGTAGGTTGAAAGAAACAGTGTCGTGGCATGCGCAATGGTAAAGACTGTTGTCTGGGAAAGCAGCTTGCGCCAGCTAATTCCCAGAAAGAAAAGCCCGAGCACAAAGAGAATGTGGTCCGTCCCTTCCGGGACGATATGCTTGAATCCGAGCTTCAGATAAACTGGTAACTGTTGTCTCCACGACAGTGTGTCCGGATCAAAGCTGGCAGGCTGTTCGACGTGAGCTGCTGGGAGTTTTCCCCTGTAGTCAAAGATAACGCTCTCATGCTGCCCGGCATCAAGCCAACGCGTCTGCGTATAATGCCGTTCAGGAAGCTGAACCGTATAGGCGACGGGGTAATCAATCTGTGCTCCAAGTGGAATGCGAAGTTGCAACGGGCCGGTGTCTGCAGGAAGCGGTATCTGAAATTGGAAATGAGCTGGTTTGTCAGCTGCCAGATCCATATATTCATCCCGGCTCTTGCCGGAAAAACTGTAGTTCACGAGAGTGGCGCGAAGGACAGAATTCCCCGAGAAAAGCGGTAAGGCTTCAGTGATTTGCGCAGCGACTGATCTGACCTCAGCATCATGCTGTGATCCTTGCCCAGTCGCCAAGAGGTAGTATCTGGCAGGATCACCCATGAGCACTGTCAGATCCATATCGATCATGACGGTTGCCGTATCTGGCCGATCCAGCGAAACCAAGACTCTCGTCATGGACTCCGGATCAGCGTATCCTGGAGAATTACCCAGAAATAAAAACGTAAAAACAATGACTTGAAGGACTATTCGTACATTCCGTTTAAGGTGAAATGTATTCTGGAAAACAGCCTTCATATCTTACCAGACCGTCGGCATCGTCTGTCCCGTCTGGAGCAGAACCAGCCCGCTGGGATTACCCGGGTATGGAACAACAAGGCGCCATGTGAATGGGCTGCATGTGATCATCGAAATCAGAAGTCTCCGCGGGTAACCGGGCGCTCCTATCCATTCGAGCCCGTCAGCTTTAGCATAGACATTTTCCATGCTCGCAGCGGCATCCTGTACGGGACGACTGGTCATCAGACCCGCGATCTCCAACTTCATTTCGGCAAGAACCTTACCGTGGCTAACCATCACGATCCCACCTTTGAGCTCGGCGATACGATTGACCGCGAGCGCCATTGCCTCGTCGCTGGTTCCCATGACCGTAATGTTATGAAGATCGTGGGAAACAGACGTAGCGATGGCACTATCGGGCGTTTTAGGGCCATTCCCCGTCCAGAACATCTTGCCCAGCCGAGCCTGTTCCATGTAGCGATCTACTGTTGCAACTTTGATGATGTCACGTGCGATATCGCGCTGAACGACCCCGTTCACCACAGAGAGCGTTGCCGTTTTCTGAACGGGGTCAGTGTAAAACGGGGCCTGAATAGCAGCCGTAACCTGGGTCGTTTTCCCCTTGGGTGCCAGGATTTCAAAGTCTTTTGCCGTCAGCTTTCTACCGATGTGGATCGTATCGGACGCCCATGTCGGCCATGTAATTTGGGGCACTGGGAGCAAGTATTTCCCATCCTGGGCCGCCAGCTTTCCATTCGCAAAAACATACTTGATCTTCACGTCCGGCACAGAAGATAGCAAGACAACGTCAGCATACCGACCCGGTGTAATAGACCCGACAATCTGATCCATATGACCATGCTGGGCCGGATAAAGGCTACCCATTGCGTATGACGCCTCAATGGGCGCACCCATCTTGATTGCAAGACGGATGTGATAATCCATGGTTCCTTGCTTCAGCGTATCCGCGACATTCCTGTCATCTGTCACAAGCGCAATATTATTCCAGTTTTTCAGCCCCTTACGCACAAAATAGGGCACGGCCCGCTCAATATTGTCATCACGGAGCTGCAAGAAGAGGCCATGCTGTAATTTGTTCCATGCTTCTTCAGGAAGCCGGGTTTCATGATCGCTGGAGAGGCCCGCTCCGGCAAATGCATTAATCGTGTCCATGTCCCATAAACCTGCCCCGTGCCCGTCGACGACGCCCCGATTATCGAATGTGGCCTGAATGTTTTCCCAAATCCGTTGGTGACCAGGATGAGAAGGGTTTGAAACGGCAGGCCAGTCCATCACTTCGTCCAGCCCCTGGACGCGTGGATTATCGCGAATGTTTTCAGAGATTTCCTTGTAGGCATAGTTTCCGCCACCTTGCTCGAAGGCAGAAGGCGGGGTGGCTGACCCGAGGGCAGGGAAAATTTTCAGCGGACTGCCAAGGTGTTCTGCCGTGAGCCAGAATTCAACGTTATGCGTACCGCTGACATTCGCAAATTCATGAGAGCCTTCCGTGGTCCAGGTATTCCCCAGAGGAACGACAAGTGCGGCTTCCCACTCGGGCGAGAGCATCGAGCTTTCGATATGCTTGTGAGATTCACCAAATCCTGGAACGGCTGGGAGCCCCTTGGCATCAAAAGTTGAAAGCGCATGGCCTTTCCACTGACCAGCCGGCCCAACCCATGCAATCCGCTTCCCGGCAATGACAATGTCCTGCCCGTCTTCCCAACTGAGAGTGTAGACGTTCAGAACCTTTGCATTGTGGATCAGAAGGTCCGCCGGTGCGCGACCCAGAGCGACTGCCACCAACATCTGCCGCGTCTTGACTTCATCACTGAAGGCAACGGGGTGAGCCACACGGCTTGCTGTGGGCACGGTAGAGGCCGGAATATCTGTCGCTACTGCATGAGATGCACTCAGAGACACGCATGAAAGCGACCATGCCAACGCTCTTACCGAAACACTTGAAAGCCTATGAAAAGATAGGGGAAAAGACATTGCTCAGGTATCCGGTCGCAGGAAACAGTATCAAATTCTAGCCGGGACCATACCGGTATCATAATGTTTTTATCAATGATCATAAATTTTGGCTGCGAGAGCGAACATCGTCCCCTCAGCCGTAATCGCCGCGAAATTTATCGACACGGCGGAGAAAGGGACACCTTTTCTCCCTGTGGTATTTCGCATCCTGGTTGTTAGTCCACATGACGATCGAAATTGGGAAGTAAACATGGATACCATCATCCACATTCCATGCTCATACCTAGGCTCAGGACTCATAGCCAGAAGATGACGGTTGCAGCGAGGCAGATGGCTGAGAAGAAGACATTCGGGCATCTGTCATAGCGTGTTGCGACCCTCCG
>NZ_BLJQ01000020.1 GCF_014132155.1 Gluconobacter sp. Gdi | reverse complement strand
GTCCCCTAGCCCACTCACAAAAACTCCCACACACCAACATCACATACACCACCGCGGGGTGGAGCAGCCCGGTAGCTCGTCAGGCTCATAACCTGAAGGTCATAGGTTCAAATCCTATCCCCGCAACCAAAATTTACCCAATATAATCAGTATGTTAAGCCGCCCCAATGGGCGGCTTTCTGCGTTTGGGACATACGCGCAGGATGCGTATAGGATGCAAATGGGAGTGAAACTCCAGCGTAGGTTGCGCCTAAAACAGGCGATGTCACGATTTCGTGAGATTTATCGGCGCCCTTATTGATCAGTGGAAATTGCGCGATCTGACGACGATACGCTCACCGGCGGAATCGCTGTCATGGGTGCTCTCAGCAGAGGAGCGATTACCGACGTCCGCGAGCAGCCCGGAAAGGTCGGTGATCTCTTTTGCTAGCAGATGCACGACGTCGCCTTCCTTCTGGAGCATGCCTGTCACGGCCAGCATCTGCCCACCAAGCACCACACGCCGGTTCACATCGAACATATCCGGCCAGATGATGACGTTCATGTTGGCCGTCTCATCTTCCAGCGTCATGAAGACCACGCCTTCAGCGGAGCCCGGTCGCTGCCGGACCAGCACCAGCCCCGCCACGGTGAGACGCTTCCCATCCTTTGCCGCCAGCGCCTGCCGACAGGACGTGATGTCCCTGGCCTGAAGATCCTTGCGTAGGAAGGTCAGCGGATGACCCCGCAGGGTCAGGCCAAGCCGGTTATAGTCTCGCACCACCTCGGCCCCATCGCGCATGGGCTGCAGCAGCACATCCGGTTCTTCCGCTTCCCGTGTCACCTGCGCTGCCGCGAACAGCGGCAGCGGTTCGTCCCGTAGTGCCTTGATCGCCCATAGCGCCTCCCGGCGTGCCAGTCCGAGCGAGGGCCGGAACGCGTCGGCTTCGGCCAGATGGGTCAGGGCTGCCGCTTTCACGCCAGCCCGACGCCACAGGTCATCGACCGAGGTAAACGGGCGAGAGGCTCGTGCGGCAACAATCCGGGCCGCATCGTCGTTGGCCAGTCCTTTCACCAGACTCATGCCCAGCCGCACGGCGAACATCCCGTCAGGCCTTTCTGGTCCTTCCAGCGTGCTGTCCCAGCGTGAGGCATTCACACAGACAGGCCGGACCTCCACGCCGTGTTCCCGCGCATCACGGACCAGTTGTGCTGGCGCATAGAACCCCATTGGCTGGGAATTCAGGA
Organism: Gluconobacter sp. Gdi; assembly: GCF_014132155.1. Lineage (GTDB taxonomy): Bacteria > Pseudomonadota > Alphaproteobacteria > Acetobacterales > Acetobacteraceae > Gluconobacter. Next base: position 21,364 of record NZ_BLJQ01000020.1, on the reverse strand, counting down.
GTGATGTCAGAAACACGTCCGGATGCGTGCATTTCATCCACGACGATGAGTAGGCCAGAATGGCGAAACTGGCGGCATGGCTTTCGGGAAATCCGTAAGACCCGAAACCCTCCAGTTGCTGGTAGATCCGTTCGGCGAATTCTTCATCATAACCGTTGGCACGCATGCCTTCGATGAGACGCGTCTGAAACTGCGAGACCGTGCCGGTATTTTTGAACGTCGCCATGGCCCGACGCAACTGATCGGCCTCGGCAGCCGTAAACCCCGCACAGATCATGGCGACCTGCATCGCCTGTTCCTGAAACAACGGGATTCCGAGCGTCTTTTTCAGAACCTTTTCCAGTTCAGGTGTCGGATAGTTTTCCGGTTCGATCCCTTCGCGCCTTCGGAGATAGGGATGCACCATATCCCCTTGAATGGGGCCGGGACGCACGATCGCCACTTCAATGACGAGATCGTAGAACACGCGCGGTTTGAGCCGTGGCAGCATGGACATCTGCGCCCGGCTCTCGATCTGGAAGACGCCGATCGTGTCAGCCTTGCGGATCATGGCGTAGGTGCGCGGATCCTCGGCCGGGAGGGTCTGGAGGGTGAAATGCTGGCCCTTGTGTTTCGCCAGCAGGTCCAGCCCCTTTTTCATGCAGGTCAGCATGCCGAGAGCGAGGATATCGACCTTCATGAATTTCAGGACGTCGATATCGTCCTTGTCCCATTCGATGATCTGACGCTGCTCCATGGATGCTGGCTCGATCGGCACCAGTTCATCCAGCCGGTCATGGGTCAGCACAAAACCGCCGGGATGTTGTGACAGGTGGCGGGGTACGCCAATCAGGCAGCGGGCGAGATCCAGCGTAAGGCGGATGCGCCGGTCGGACAGATCAATGCCGGTATCATTCAGGGCGTCATCGTCCAGTTTCCGGCCCCAGCCATGGATCTGGCCCGAGAGCGTTCGGATCAGGTCTTCGGGGAGGCCCATGACCTTGCCGACGTCCCGCAACGCTCCCTTGGCACGGTAGCGGATGACGACGGCCGTCAGCGCCGCCCGGTCACGGCCGTAATGCTCATAGACCCACTGGATAACCTGCTCACGTCGCGCATGCTCGAAATCCACGTCGATATCCGGTGGCTCGCCCCGCTCCTCGGAGACGAAGCGCTCGAACAGCAGCGAGTTGCGGGCCGGGTCGATGGCAGTGATGCCGAGCACGTAGCAGACCGCACTATTGGCAGCCGACCCACGCCCCTGACAGAGAATGCCCTGGGAGCGTGCATAGCGGACAATGCTGTTCACGGTCAGGAAGTACGGCGCATATTGCATGCGCCCGATCAGGCCGAGTTCATGGCGGAGCGTTTGTGCCACGTCATCCGGTACGCCATCCGGATAGACGGAACGGGCGCCCTCCCAGGTCAGCGCCTCCAGCGCCTGCTGGGGTGTCTGGCCGGGCACGGAGACTTCATCGGGATACTGATAGGCCAGATCGTCGAGCGAGAAACGACAGCGCTCCACAATGTCCATGGTCCGGGCTACCGCTTCAGGATAACGACCAAACAACCGGGCCATCTCCTGCGGTGGCTTGAGATAGCGGTCGGCATGACGTTCGCGGACAAAACCGGCCTCATCGATCGTGGTGTTGTGCCGGATGCAGGTCACGACATCCTGCAGGATGCGCCGGTCATGGGTGTGGAACAACGCGTCATTGGTCACAACGGTTGGCACCCGTACCTGATGCGCCAGGTTCGCCAATTCATAGAGCCGCATCTGATCATTGGGACGCCGGAGCAGGGTGAGCGCCATGTAGGCGCGGGCAGCAAAGGCGTCCTTCAGCTTGCGCAGGTGCAGGGCGCAGGCGTCATCCGCCATGTCCGGGATCATGACGACGATCAGGCCCGCGCCCCACGCGACCAGATCCTCCCAGAGCAGATGGCATTTCCCTTTGCCGGCCCGAGCCTTGCCTATGGTGAGCAGACGGCAGAGACGGCCATAGGCGGTCCGGTCGGTCGGATAGACCAGCACGGGCGGGAAATTGGCAAGGTCGAGGCGACAGCCCACTACCAGTCGGATCCCGACCTCTTTTGCCGCGACATGGGCCTGCACCATCCCGGCCAGAGAATTGCGGTCACAGATGCCGAGCGCCTCGATCCCAAGCGCCCTGGCCTGTTCGAACAGTTCAGTGGGGGAAGACGCTCCGCGCAGGAACGAGAAATAGGTCGTCACCTGCAATTCGGCATAACGCGGTGCCGAGGTGCTCATCCGAAAATCCCGTGCAAAAACCAACCCTGCGGGCCGGTCTCGCCGTGCTCACCGTCACCAGCACGGTAAAGCCAGAAGCGCTCGCCGCTGGTGTCTTCCACCCGAAAATAATCGCGGGCAATGGTCAGTTCCGCGTCATTCTTCCACCATTCGCCAAAGACCCGCTCTGGCCCATCAGCGCATTTCACCTTCCGCCGCACGCCCCGCCAGATGAAAAACAACGGTGGCTGGTCCGGCAGCTCCGCCATCGCCTGCACCGGTTCAGGTCGTGCGAGCAGACGTGTCGGACGTGGCCAGTGCTCCGGCCAGTCCTTTGTCTCTTCTGGAGCCAGGGCAGGCACGCGGCAGAAGGAGCGTTCAGGCAGATCGCTTTCCACCGGCGCAAAGCGATACAGGGCCTGTGTGCCGACACGGTTGGCCAACGTGTCGATCAGGTCGGACACATCGGCCTCTTCTTCCGCGATCAGGGAGGACACGGTCTGCCGCCGGTCCATCGGTTCGGCCAGTGAGGCGATCAGCACCATGCGCTCGATGCCGAACCCCGGATCGATGGTCTCGATCTTGTCGCACAGCAGCCGGGTCAGGCGTTTTATGTCCCGCACAGGCGTTGCGGTCGCCACACGGATCGCCTCGGTGCGGCTATCCACGCGATGCAGCAGCAGATCGAGACGACGCACGCCCTGTCCGCGCTCGTCCAGTCCCTGGCAGAGCAGCGGCACCAGCCTGCCGATATAGCGCGCGATGGTCTCGGCGGCTCCGATGGGTTCTGCAAAATTCCGGCTGACCTCCACCGGATCGACAGGGCGGACTGGCACGATGGCTTCCCCGATACGCCCGAACGCCTGATCCAGCCTGCGGGCCACATCCGGTCCGAAACGCAGCGCCAAAGGCGCACGGGGCATCGCGGCCAGGGGTCCGATGCGGGATACCCCCAACGTGGCCAGCCCCTCGATAATGGTGGAGGGCAGACGCAGCGCCTCAAGAGGAAGATCGGCCAGAGCAGAGGCTGTCCCACCTGAGAGCACAACGACAATCGGTGCCCGACCATAGCGGGCTATGGCGTGTGCGGCGCCCCACGTGTCCGCCACCACAGCTTTTGCCCGGAAACCGGCGCCCGCCATGCGATGAACCATGTCCTTGAGCATGGGAAGTTCACCGCCATGCAGATGATCCGTCCCCGTCGTGTCCAGAACCAGCCCGTCCGGCGCATCGACGGCCACGATGGGCGCGATACGGTGCTGGAACCATAGCGCCAGCTTTTCCAGACCTAGCCGGTCACCGTCAGGATCAGCGTCCATCAGTACCAGATCGGGATACAGCGCCTGGGCCTTGGCCACCGGTATGCCGGGGCGAAGGCCCAGCTTCCGGGCGGCGAGATCGACCGACAGGACAACCCGTCGTCGTCCTTCACGCCCGGCCAGCGCCAGTGGCGCCTCAGACGCGGGCGCGTCTTTGCCCAGCCGCTTCCTGATCCGATCCGTCGGCCAGAGCGGCAGGTAAAGAGAGACGATCCGCGATCGGGCTGCATGGGGCGAGCCTCCCTTTGGCATCACAGGCCTCCACTTCAAAATCGGCACATTCGCCCGCCCGGGCGCGGATCAGTTCCAGCAGCCAGCGTGGTCTTCCGACACCGGGAGCCGGCAACGACACGGATGGCAGGACGGAGACCCGCCAGCGGGTCACACTGGCAGTCGGCTGGCCGAAATCTGCCGCATCCGTCTGCCGCCGCCAGCGTCGGATGGCGATGCCAAGAGAGCCGGATGTCTCGGCCGCCAGTTGCAGGCGGCGTGAGGCGGTCATTGATAATCGGGCGACCTCGGCGACTACGGCCCCGAGGCCGCCATGCCGCAGTCCTTCCTCGAAACAGGCCAGCACATCGACGTCCGAACTGGCCTCGACATAAATCGTCCGCTGGGCAGAAAGACCCACCTGTTTTAGGGAAGGGGCGAACACATCCTGGCGGGTGACGATCCACAGCACCTTGCCACGCGTGCGCGCGACAATCCCGGCGCAGAACTGTCCGGCCGCCGCACTGTGAAGGGCATCGTTGCCGCCGCCCGCCACCTCATGCAGAGCGCCCAGCGCCAGACCGCCGCCGGGCAGGCGCGCATCGATCTCGCGCACGCCAAAGGGCAGCACCTTGCGGCGCCGGTCGCTGTGTCCTTCCAGACGGCTGATCGCGGCCCGCAGCGTCTCCAGACCGGGTTTTTTCTGGGGTTTGGCAGTCATGTCACGACTTAGTATCCATTTGTCCTGGTGGGTTTCCTGATTATATGTTCCTGATTTGTTCTTTAATGCGTGGGGAGTCAAGATTCATCTGTCTGGGGAGCTTACCGCTTCAAGTTTGTGGCAATTCATAATCCGGGAAGATATCGTCCTAAGAAATTGAAAACAGGACGCTTTGTCGGAAGAGGGCAGGCTGTTACCATCCCACCCGTAAAAAAATCGCTGTTCAGGGGGGAAACCGACAAACACGGAGTCTCCCTCATGCGGTCAGTCACGACGGGAGGCACAGGTGCTTGTTCACGAGGGAGCGGAGCGCAACGCCAGCATCGACAGGCGTCTGGGCTGCTCGCTGGCGGCTATCGCCGGTGCTGTGAACGCCGCTGGTTTTCTGGCCGTGGGCTATTATTCGGCCAACATGACTGGCAATGTCTCCGCGCTGGCGAGCAGCCTGCATGAAGGCCATCTGGAGCTGGTCCTGTCCTGTTGCGGCCTGATACTGGCCTTTGTCGCAGGAGCCGTGCTGTCCGCGCTGCTGGTCAATGCAGGTCGTCGCCGTCATCTGTCGTCGATCTACGCACGGAGCATCCTGTTGGAAGCCTGCCTGCTCGGGCTTCTGGGGGCTGTGGATCTTCTGTTTTCGGCCCAGCCACGGGATCCGGTGCTGGCCTTTGGGCTGAGTTTCCTCATGGGGCTCCAGAACGCCACGGTCACACGCATTTCCGGGGCGCGTGTCCGCACCACCCATATGACGGGAATGCTTACCGATGTGGGGCTGGAACTGGCGGACTGGCTGGAGAGCTTTTTTCATCCGGTTGACCCGGCCCGGCGGACCGGTACGCGCGAGCGTCTGGGGCTGCATGCCGCCATCGTGCTGTCCTTCACGCTGGGCGGCGTGGTCGGCGCCTTTCTGTATGGCTGGTGGTCTGCTCTGTTTCTTCTGGCGCTGGCGGGGCTTCTGGCCTGCCTTTCCCTGCCGGGCGCGCTGTCGCATGAGTCTGTGTCGGCACAGGAACCGGCCTCGGTTCCGGCTTACGGGGAGAAGCATCCCTGATGTGCAATCTCTACGCCATGACGTCGAACCAGAAAGCGATCCGAGAGATTGCAATGGTTCTCGATGATCTGACGGGCAATCTCCAGCCTCTGCCGGAGATATACCCGAATACAATGGCCCCGATCGTGCGGAACGGCGGAAACGGTCGTGAACTGGTCATGGCACGCTGGGGCATGCCGACACCGCCCGGTTACCTGAAGGGACACAGGGTCGACCGGGGTGTAACCAACATCCGCAATCCGTCCTCGACATGGTGGAAACGCTGGGAGGGCGTGCAACATCGTTGTCTGGTGCCATTGACGGCGTTCTCCGAGCCGGAGCGTCTGCCCGACGGGACATCACGACTGGTGTGGTTTGCGCGGAATGATAGAGAGCCGCTGGCCTTCTTTGCCGGGATTTGGTGTCGATGGACGTCCGTGCGCAAGCTGGCGGACGGAGAGACGACGGATGATCTGTTCGGTTTTCTGACCACGGACGCCAATCTGGAGGTGGGTGCGATCCATCCGAAAGCCATGCCTGTGATCCTGACGCAACCGGACGAGCTGGAGCGCTGGATGACGGCACCGGTAGCAGAGGCTCTGGCGCTTCAGCGTCCGCTGCCCGATGGAGTTCTGTATCGGGTGCAGGCGCCGGCTCTGGCTGACTGAGAAAGGGGATCATCCTGTCCTGTTCGGGGTGTTTGATACATCGCAACGACAGATCGGCTTATCAGATGTTGGATGGCTGGCAGGATTTCCCGCCATCGGCCCTTTTCAGAAAAGGACATGCGCCATGAGATACGCTCACAGCAATTACGAGGCTTTCGTTCACCCTCCAGCCCCGCAGGGTATGGAAGGACGGTCAGCGTGGATCGTGGGCGGCGGGCTGGCGGGCATGGCGGCGGCGGCGTTCCTCATCCGAGATACGGGCATGACGCCTTCAGCCATCACCATTCTTGAGGCATCGGACAGCGATGGTGGTGCGCTGGATGGGGCGGGGAATGCGGAGACCGGCTGGCTGATCCGTGGCGGTCGGGAGATGGAAGAGCAGTTCCAGTGTCTGTGGGATCTGTATCGTTCCATTCCGTCTCTGGAAATTCCCGATGCATCAGTGCTGGATGAAGTCTGGCAGGTCAATCAGGCCGATCCGTCTACAAGTCCGGTCCGCGCCATGTGCAATCGGGGACAGCCCCTCGCCGATCGTGACAGGCTGACGCTCACGGGAAAGGCGCGGCGCGAGATCATTACCCTCATTCTGACCGATGAGGACGAACTGGCGGGAAAGACGATCGCGGATGTGCTGTCCGGCGATTTCATGGCGTCGAACTTCTGGCTGTTCTGGCGGTCGATGTTCGCGTTCGAGACCTGGCACAGCGCCATTGAGATGAAGCGCTATCTCGCACGGTTCGTGCATCAGATCCTCGGACTGAAGGATCTGCATACGCTGAAATTCACCAGATATAACCAGCAGGAATCTCTGAGCAGACCACTGGCCACATGGCTTGCCGATCAGGGCGTCGTGTTCCGTCATGGTGTGACGGTGACGAATGTTGCCGTTGATGTGTCGGGCAGAACGAAAGTTGCGACCCGTCTCGACTGGCTGGACAATGGCGCGACCGCTGGTGTTGACCTGGGTTCGGCGGAGCTGGTGTTCGTGACCAACGGTTCCATGGTGGAGAATTCACGCTGGGGCGACCATCATACACCCGCGCCGATTGATACGACTATCGGAGAGGGGAGCATCTGGCAGCTCTGGCGCACTATCGCAGCGCAGGATGCCGCATTCGGCAACCCGGATGTTTTCTGTGGCGATACAGCAAAATCCCGCTGGCTGTCGGCAACCGTTACAACCCGGGATGCGCGGATTCCGGAGCTTGTAAAGCGGATTACGGGGCGTGATCCGTTTTCGGGGAAAATCATCACGGGTGGCCCGGTCACGATCGCGGATTCATCCTGGCTGATGAGTTGGGTGGTCAGCCGTCAGCCCCATTTTAAGGAGCAGCCCGAAGGCCAGATGGTGGCCTGGCTCTATGGTCTGTTCAGTGACGTGCTGGGTGATTACGTGAAAAAGCCCATGCAGGACTGCACGGGGGAGGAAATCACCCGTGAGTGGCTGTTCCATATGGGCGTGCCGACGGACCAGATCGACGATATGGCAGCGACAGGGGCGACGACGCGTCCGTGCATGATGCCGTTCATCACGGCGCAGTTCATGCCGCGCGCACCGGCGGACAGGCCGAAGGTAGTGCCGGATGGGAGCGTCAATCTCGCCTTTCTGGGGCAGTTCACCGAAACGTCACGCGATACGGTCTTCACCACGGAATATTCCGTCCGCACGGCGATGGAGGCGGTCTACACCCTATGCGGCGTCAGGCGGGCCGTGCCGGAAGTGTCGGGCGGCATTTTTGATCTCCGGATGCTGTTACAGGCGGCAGCGGAACTGAGGGATGGAGAGAAGGTGCCAGCATCCGGACTGATCCGGCACCTGACACAGGGAACCGAGATTGACGATCTTCTGGAACGCTATGGGCTGGTTTGATTTTATTGTCAGAAGCCAAGGCGGACTACTGCTTTCGCCCTCTTGGCGGACGTCTTGACGGTTGTGACAGTTCCCCGAAAGCTGACATTGCTATGCTCACGTCAATAGACCAAGTTTGGGACAAAGTGTCGTTCGGACAAATCTGATGATCGACAGTTGTCAGCATAAGCAGCCGATCAAAAGCCAGAACCGTGTGATTTTGGCTATCCGAACCATTTCATGCGGCAAAGGGACGGTTTTCCGCTATCACCGTTCCTACGCACCATGCGGGCAACCGCGACGGGACACATAACCATCTGCGGTCCGGGGGATCCATTGCTCGAACGCTTCCAGTTACTGCGCAATATTGGTCAGTATGATTCAGTAAATGCCGGCGCACAGATACCGCTTTCAACGCTTACGCTCATCTATGGCGAAAACGGACGCGGTAAAACCACCCTTTCTTCGGTGCTGCGCTCGCTCGGCACCGGCGACGCGGATCTTGTTCTGGAGCGCCATCGCCTCGGCGCAGCGAATCCTCCGCATGTCGTGCTGGGCTTCGCGGGCGGCGTCACCGCGCAGTTTCAGCATGGAGCATGGTCGGCTCCCATGCCGCGCATCGCGATCTTCGACGATGCTTTTGTTGCGGCGAATGTTTGCTCGGGCGTCGAGATCGGTACCGGGCATCGCCAGAACCTTCACGAGTTGATCCTTGGCGCGCAGGGCGTGGCGCTCAATGCGGCGCTCCAAGTCCATGTCGCGCGTATCGAGGAGCACAACCGCGCCCTGACGTTGAAAGGCAACGCCATCCCCGCAGCTGCACGCGGCGGCCTGAACGTAGATAATTTCTGCGCCCTTCCCGCCGATCCCGACATCGAGGCCTCGATCGCCACGGCCGAGCGCAACCTCGCGGCTGCGCGATCCGCCGATGCGATCCGCCAGCAGGCGCCTTTCCTGCCATTCACACTGCCCGCCTTCGACGTTGACACCATGGGAGCGCTTCTAGCCCGCACCCTTCCAGACCTTGAGGCGGATGCGGCGGCGCAGGTGCGGGCTCACCTACGCCGCCTCGGCAAGGGTGGCGAGGGATGGGTCGGTGACGGTATGACCCGCATCGCAGGCGCTTCGGAAGGGCGGGACCACGAGGTCTGCCCCTTCTGCGCGCAGAATTTGGACGCATCGCCGCTCATCGCGCACTACCAAGCTTATTTCGGTCAGGCCTATGACGGCTTGAAATCCTCAATCACCGAGGCCGGCCAAGGCATCCATATAACCCATGGGGGCGACGTGCCGGCCGCTTTTGAGCGTGCCGTGCGCATCGCCGTACAAGGCCGGACCTTCTGGAACGCCTTTACCGATGTTCCCGAGGTTGAGCTAGATACGGCGGCGGTCCTGCGGGCCTGGTCGGCTGCGCGCGATGCTGTCCTGACCGTGCTGCGGGCCAAGGCAGCCTCACCACTCGAAGCAATGACGCTACCCGTCGAAACGCTTGCTCTCATCCGCGACTATGACGAGCGCCGCGCTGACGTTGCCGCGCTTTCGGGAGCGCTGCAGGCTCGCAACACCCAGATCGCGGTCGTGAAGGAGCAGGCGGCGAATGCCGACGTTGCCGCGCGCGCGGCCGATCTTGCGCGGTTGCAGTCCGTGCGCGCCCGCCACAGCAGTCCGGTTAGCGGCCTCTGTGCCGCTTATCTTGCCGAAAAGGCGGACAAGACGGCTACGGAAGACCTGCGTACCCAAGCGCGGACCGCGCTTAACAACTATCGCGAGAATATTTTCCCAGCCTATGAGGCCGCGATCAATACCTATCTTCAACGCTTCAATGCGGGTTTCCGGCTCGCATCGGTTAGCCCGCAAAATACGCGTGGTGGCTCATCCTGCACCTATAACGTCGTCATAAACAATGTTCCGGTGGCGCTGACTGCCAACGCCGGCCCCGCTTTTCGCAACACCTTGAGCGCTGGCGACCGTAACACGCTTGCGCTCGCCTTCTTCTTTGCATCGCTCGACCAAGACCCGCAGCTGGCGCACAAAATCCTCGTCATCGACGACCCCATGACCAGCCTTGACGAGCACCGCTCGCTGACGACGGTGCAGGAGATGCGCCGTATGCAGGCCCGCGTCAGCCAAGTCATCGTGCTTTCGCATTCCAAGCCTTTCCTCTGCCAGCTTTGGGAAGGCGCTGATATTGCCGCGCGGCAGGCACTCCTGATCCGGCGCGACGGGGTCGGCTCGACGCTGGCGGTCTGGGACGTAAACCATGACTGCATCACCGAACACGACCGACGGCACGCCCTCGTGCAGGGGCATCTTCAAGCGGCGAACCCGGCGGCCGAGCGCCGTGTCGCCGCTGCGCTGCGCCACATCCTCGAAGCTTTTATGCGCGTGGCCTACCCGGCGGCATTTCCACCGGGCATGCTGCTCGGGCCCTTCCTCGGCATTTGCCAGCAGCGTGCCGGCCGGCAGAACCAAATATTGAGCCAGCCCGATATTGACGAATTGCGCGCGCTGCTCGCCTTCGCGAACCGCTTTCACCACGACACCAACGCTGCCTATGAAACGGAAGCCATCAACGATCAGGAGCTGACGCATTTCAGCGAACGTGTGCTCGCCTTCGCGCGACGCAACTAATCCGTCGTTATCCGAGCGCCTTTCCTCGCCGGCTTGCTCAACCGTGATTCTGCGCCCGTTGAATCGAAGGTTTGAGAGGGCAGCATGGACCGTGTTGGGCTTCCAGCTAGTCACTTCCACGAGGTCGCAGATGGTGGCCCCAGCCCCACTGTCGCGCGCGAGCATTTCAAAAATAAATGCCTGCTTGGTCCCCGCGCGCGGCATGCCATCAGCCACCTTCGATCTGATGCGGCTTCCCGCTGAAAATGATGAGGTTATCCGGCTCTGACGCAAACCAGGCATAGCTGCCCCAAGCAAGGCCGCTGACTGTCTTGCGGAAAGTCTGCGAGGCGCGATCAAGATAGGCCGTTACGAAGGCGACGTGCTGCGGCGCGAACCCGGCACCTTCGGCAATCTGCAGGAGTGCGGTTTTTCGGGCGTCGTTGACAGGGCCGTCCGTGTGCACCACCTCAACGAAGATCAGCAGTGGGTGCTGTGGGCCGAGATCGACCAGCACAATGTCGGGAAGGCTCTTGTCAGCCGGGATCGTCAGCCCGATCGCCTTGGCCAGTTCATCATCCCGCGCCACGACCTTGTTGCCGCTTTCGCTCAACGTGATAACGCCGGGATTTTCTAGGAACTTCGGCGCAAAGACCTCGATAACCGCCTTTGAAATGTCGGCGCTTGGCCCGGCCCCCATGCGCCGGGTCTCCCCGTTGGGGAACGTCACTAGCTCGTAGGCACCGCCCCCAGCTGCACCTCTGCGCACGATTGCGATACGGGCGAGGGCGCCGGGATTAAGATGCTTTTCTCGCCAGGCTGCGGCCTTTGCGATGAATGTGGCCTCATCGAGATCGGGCGCCAGCAGCGCCGCGAAATCGCCCTGCAGGGCGTAGCGTCCCGCCGGTGAGGTGGTGGCCAAGCCGGGGCGCTCGATGACAGCGCCGTTCTGGATCAGGGCGTAGCGGATCGTGTCGTCGCGGATGGATTCCCGCGTGTTCACGGCATACCAACGGCCCGGCACATCGGCCTTGCTCGGCTTGATCGAGGCTTTCGCCCAAGCAGCGCGCGCGTCGTCACCCGCCTGCGTGGCTTGCTCGTCCGTCATGCGCGTGACCTGATCGGGCCTGATCCATCGCTCTGCGCCTTCGACCGCACCGGCATAGAGCATGACGAAGATGGTCTTGGCGGCGATTTCCCAGACCGAATGCTCGCGGTTCGCGGAGCCTTCCGGGAATATCTCGGGAAGGCGGGCGTGAATATCGTTCCAGGACAGCAGGGCAGGCAATGTCATGCTTTGAGGCCATAGAGGCCGCACAGGACCTTTTCGATCGCCGCGCGTGTCGCGCCCTTCGCGATCAGGCGCTCGATCGGTGCCATGGCGGAGAGGGGCGGCAGCGGGATGGATTCCAGCTCGAACGCGGAAACGGCGACGCTTCCGCTGATGCAGCGGAATATCTGGTCGAGCACATCGCTATTTAACACGGCTGCGACCGCTGCGGGTGTCACTTTCGGCTTACCGATCGCCCGCACCATGTTCAGGTGGTTCTCGATGACAACTCCGTCGTGCGCGTCGATGAACGACTGCGGCAGCTCGGCCGCGATCAGGCGTCGCAGCTGCTCCTTGGCCGTCGTGCGTTGCACAAGCACGCAGGATTGATCGACGACCAGCCAGCCATCCCCAGCTTCCGTCTTGAAGTAAGGCGCATGGTTCTTCTTCTCGGCGCGAAAAATGAAACGGCCGTCTGCCGTTACCGCTTCCGCCCAGATAAGCGGATGCAGGCCGCGCGCCGCACGGCCACGCAGTTGCGACTTGAACCTGTTCCAGACGAGCGGTCCGGTTGACACGCCATAGCCCCAGTCGGAGAGGTGTGCGGGCATGCCTTCTGCTGCCTTGATCAATCCCACATGGGCGGGTTCGCGCGGCGCAAGCCAAGGCGCACCGGCATCGTTAGGCAGGCTGACCCTGCCGTTTTTGGTCAGGCGTGCTTCGCGCTCGTTATCAACGTTGAGGTAATGGACTTGGAAACGCTGACGTTCCCCACCCTTGCGGTAGAGCGCGAGCAAAGTTTCCTGCAGCACATCCTCGAAAACCCCGCGCCGAGCATGCACGAAGTCGATTGCAACCGGCGGCGCTTCTGCCGCGAGAAGTCGGCGCAAGGCGGTGTAATACTGCCCACCCAGCACGCTCGTTGGGGTGAGGTAGGCGATCATACCTCCTGGCCGCGCCCACCTCAGAGCGATGTCGGTGAAGACGCCGTAGAGGTTGGCATGGCCGTAAAGGCCGCGCGCATAACGGCTGCGTTGCGCAGCGGTTAGCGTTACTCGGCCATAAGGCGGGTTGCCGACCACGAGATCAAACTGCGCCGCGGGCGTTTCCTCAAGCGTGTCGCAGACTTTCACGAACACGGGCACCTTGCGACCGCTCGCCGCACTCAAGTCGGACAGCAGGACTTCCAGGGCGGCCTGCGATAGCCCCGCCGCATGCGGATCAAGCTCGAAGCCCGAGAGGCGGGTGCCGAGCTGGGCGAGGATTAAAGCCGGTTCGCTGCCGTCAAGCGCACGGCGCATGCGCGTGGCCGCTTCAAGCAGAAAGGCGCCGCCGCCACTCGCCGGATCGAGCACACGCGCGCTCGACCAGTCCAAACCGCCCTCGCCGGCGAGATCGAGCAGCCGATGCGTCAAAGCCGGCGGCGTATAAAAGGCGCCGAGGGCGCTGCGCTCCCTACGAGGGAGCAACGCCGTGTAGAGGCTCGTCAGGAAATGACAGCCTTCCAGCAGGGGAAGCGCTTTCGCTTCCTGTCCGATCGACTGCGCCAGTTGGCGTGCGGTGGCATCTAGCCTTCCCCGCATAGCGACAAACGGTCCGCTCAGGGCGAAGCCCGGCACAATGTCGGCAGCGAAGGTCTCCATGGCCGCACGCGCAAACAACGCGGCCTGACTGGTACGGCGCGTTTCCGTGATCGTCTCCGACCAAGCACGCGCCATGATGCGGGCGCGCGAAAGTTCGATGCGCTTTGTGTCAAGCGTCACTGCCATCTCAATTGGAGCGACCTTTTTCACTTTGACTGACGATTTTAAGCTCACGAATTCCTTGCCTTGTTCGCAGACGCCGATTTCGGCGCAAACCGAACAACCTTGATGTCAGCTGCCCGTTTTCGCACCTGTGCGATGTCGAAGCTATTTTGCATTTGCATGAGCGTGTCTAAAGATAAGCCAAAAGCTTTCTCTATTCGCAAAGCCATCTCGGGAGAGAGATGTGCTCGACAATTTAGTAGTGCCGACAAGGCTGGACGAGTAACCCCAAGCGCCTGCGCGGCTTCCGTCACAGAAAGCCCATGACTTTCGATGATTTTGCTTTTCACAAACCAGCCAGGATGAGTGTGATCTTTCAAGCGAACTGCATCTCTCATTTGCTCGCCTCCTGCGCACGGCTATGTTTGATCCGTACACTGTAAAGAGTCACTTTACAAGACCCAGTGTTCCCTTAATGTTCGCACCAAGGGCAGGAGAGACGGTTGGCTAACGTAGAACGGAAACTTGCGGTTTCTCAAAGTGCTCATGACTCTCTCGCGACAGAGTCCAGTTCTAAACTGAGTCCAAAATCCACCAACAGTCGCTTTCATCAATAATAGACGTCCGAGTGAACACACAGGAGCGTCGTGATCTGGTCGGGTAATAGTCATGAACATGAGTGCACCGAATGGTTGCTTTCGGTTACCGCTTGCCGATAACCGACCTTCCGCTTACCCCCCCCATTGCCGACATTTTTCCTGCCGGGAAAAGGCTTCGGATTTTGGGTGTGTCCGGGGCCTTCAGAGTCAGAGGGCTGCGCGGATTTTCGTGACGGGTTAAGAGGGTAGGGGAGTGTCTCCTGTCCGCCCGTCATGGAGTTTTCGCCATGGCGACCGCTATTCCCAAACTCACGTTGAGTTCGTCCCGCGACATCCCGTTCAATCGGTTGGTGCTGTCCCAGTCTAACGTGCGCCGGGTAAAGTCCGGCCTGTCGATCGAGGAACTGGCCCGCGACATTGAGCGCCGCGGACTGCTGCAGAGTCTGAACGTCCGCCCTGTTCTCGACGACACCGGGGCTGAGACCGGTACCTATGAAGTGCCTGCTGGTGGTCGGCGCTTCCGTGCCCTTGAACTTCTGGTGAAGCAGAAAAAACTGGCGAAGACGGCACCGGTGCCGTGCGTGGTGCGCGAAGCCGGATCGGCCATCCTTGCCGAGGATGATTCCCTGGCCGAGAACGTCCAGCGCGTGGCCCTGCATCCGCTGGACCAGTTCCGCGCCTTTCGTGACATGCTGGAGAAGGGCATGTCCGAGGAGGAAATCGCCGCAGCGTTCTTCGTCGCACCGGCCGTGGTCAGACAGCGCCTGCGGCTGATGACCGTGTCGGACAAACTGCTGGATATCTATGAGCAGGATGGCATAAAGCTGGAGCAGTTGATGGCCTTTTCCATCAGCGATGACCATGCCCGTCAGGAACAGGTCTGGGACATCGTGTCCCAGAGCCATAACCGCGAACCCTACGTCATCCGGCGCATGCTGACAGAAAAGACCGTGCGGGCTTCGGACGCCCGCGCCCGCTTCGTCGGGCTGGACACATACCTTGCTTCTGGTGGTCATATCATGCGCGACCTGTTCGAAGCTGATGATGGCGGCTGGCTGCAGAATCCGGCCATTCTGGACCGGCTGGTCATGGAAAAACTGCATACAGCCGCAGAAAATATCCGTACCGAGGGCTGGAATTGGGTCGAAACCGCGCTGTCATTCCCATGGGGGCATACCCGGCAGTTCGCGGAGATCGACGGCACGGAAGTGCCGCTGACCGATAAGGAGACGGTCCAGCTTGAAGCCCTGCGTGCCGAGCAGGAAAGCATTGAGGGGGAATACGCCCAGGCCGATGAATACCCTGACGAGGTTGATGCACGGCTGGGCGAGATCGAACAGGCCATTCTTGCCCTGGAGGATCGGCCCCTTGCATTCGATCCCGCTGAGATGGCACGGGCCGGGGCCTTCGTCAGCCTCGACAGTGATGGCACATTGCAGGTGGAACGGGGCTTCGTATTACCGGAAGACATGCCGGCGGAGCAGGAACAGGCCGATGATGTCGACGGCACCGGTGAATACGATCACGCCGCATATGACGGGCCGGATGATCGTCTTGCGGGTTATGGAGACGATGGAGGCGGTGAGGGCTACAGCATCTCTCCCGAACCCGAAGAAGAAGACGGGATCAGGCCGCTGCCTGACCGGTTGCTCACCGAACTGACGGCCTGGCGCACGCTCGCCCTGCGGGATGCGTTTGCCAGCAACCCGCACACCGCCCTGACGGAACTGCTACACACGCTGGTGCGCGATGTTTACTGGCAGACATCAGGCGCGGATTGCCTGGAAGCCTATGTCCGCGAAATCTCCCTGCCGGTCCATTCGCCCGACATGCCGGGCAGCCTGCCGGCCCATGCGCTGCGCCAGCGCAACGAGGGCTGGAAGCATGATCTGCCCGAGGACGAGGATGCGTTGTGGCGCTGGATCGATGGGCTGGACGACACCAGCCGCATGGCGCTGCTGGCCCATTGCCTGTCCTTCGGGGTCAATGCGCTCTACGAGCGCATGCCCGCCTACGGCGCGGTGTCCCAGCGCAGCGTGACCGAGCGCCTCAAGCGGGCCGATCGACTGGCGTCAGCCCTCAGCCTCGATCTGGTCGAGGCGGGCTGGCAGCCCACGGTCGAGAACTATCTCGGCCGGGTGACCAAGGCCCGTATCCTGCAGGCGGTGCGGGAAGCACGCGGCGATGAGGCGGCTGGCCGCATTGCCCACCTGAAGAAGCCCGACATGGCGCGCGAGGCCGAGCGGTTGCTGGAAGGTGCGGGCTGGCTGCCCGAGGCGTTGCGGACCGTAGGGCTGGCCGATCAGGCACAGGTTGAAACAGTGACGGCAGGTGAGAATATGGAGGCCATCGCTGCCGAATAGCGCAATGGATTTTTGGAATGGTGAGACAGCGGCTTCCGGTGCCCGGAAGCCGCTTTTTTCATGTCCGGCGCCCCGGAAAGAGGGAGAGGTCGGCTTCGCCCTGGGTGCCGAATAACCGGCATCAGAGGAGAGTTTTCCATGACCACGACCACCATCCTGCCCCCTGCGTCCCGTGGCGCCGCGTCCGGCGGCTTCCGGATCGATCCTTCGCGTGGGGAGCGCAGCGCCCGCGTCTCGTCCGAGTGGTTCTCGCGCCCCGATGACGAGCGCTACCTGTCGCTGTCCGACCTGCATGCCGCGACCCTGACGCGGGCGGATCGGGCCACCGCTCGTACGGTGGAAAGCCGCGCTATCCGCGTGGAGGCGTCCCGCGACAATGCCGAGCGCCTGACGCTCACCATACCGCATCAAGACCAGCCGATCGCGCCCACCCACTGGTCCTTTGGCCAGATGTGCAGCCTGGTCGGCGCGCCATCGTCGTACCTGCGTAACCTGCCGGCCCCACTGGCAGCGATCAATCTGCAGCACGGGCTGCTGTCGCACCGCGCAGAACTGGTCAAAACGCTGGAAACCGAGGACGGCCGCGTCGAACTGCGCGCCGTGACCGGCCCCGATTACGGCCGCATCTGGGACCATGAACTGGTCGGTGCGGTGCGGAAAATTGCCGGTGACGGCACAGGCGATACCAACTGGAAGGTGCCGGGTGTCATCGACTGGGCCACCATGACCCACAATCCCTATGTCGACATCACGAAGGAAACCACGACGCTCTATGCGTCAGACAGGGACGTGTTCCTGTTCCTTGTGGACGACACGCACCCGATCGAAGCCGGGCGTCTGCCCAATGGTGACCCCGACCTCTATTTCCGGGGCTTCTACGCATGGAATTCAGAAGTCGGCAGCAAGAGCCTCGGTATCGCCTCCTTTTACCTGCGCGGAGTGTGCCAAAATAGGATGCTCTGGGGCGTGGAAAATTTCGAGCAGATCACGATCCGGCATAGCAAGTTTGCCGCCTCGCGTTTCGTGCATCAGGCGACACCAGCCCTGCGGAACTTCGCCACGGCCAGCCCGGCCTCGTTCGTCTCCGGCATCCAGACGTCACGCCGCGCACTGGTGGCGAAGAATGACGAGGATCGTGAAAGTTTCCTGCGTCGTCGTGGGTTCTCGAAACCGGAAACCACGAAGATCATCGAAACCGTGCTGCACGAGGAAGGGCGCAAGCCCGAGAGCGTGTTCGATTTCGTGCAGGGGATTACGGCGCTGGCGCGGACGAAAGCCAATCAGGACACGCGGCTGGATCTGGAGGAGAAGGCCCGCAGGCTGATGGAGCGTGCTTCCTGAAAGCCGCTTCTCTGTCTTTCCGCAAAGACGTTTTTACGAGCCCGGCCCCTGCGCCGGGCTTTTTCGTTTCGGGAGTTTTTCCGATGGCTGATTTCTTCACGCATTTTTCCTGCGTGCTCGATGTGGGCACGGTGGAAAACGCTGCCAGGGCGCTCGACCTCTACAATGCATTCATGGACGAACTGGCGGCGGAAGATCCGCCCTCTGACGGTTTTGTTCTGTCGATTGTGCCCGAATATGGCGGCACGAAACTCTGGATGCACGATGAGACGACCGGCGATCCGCAGCAGGTGGTGGAATTCGTGCTACGCTGTGCGCGGGTATTCCGATTACGGGGCCGATGGGGATTCCAGTGGGCCAATAGCTGTTCACGTCCGAGGATCGGCGCCTTCAGCGGTGGCGCACATCTGCTTGACCTTGGCAGGCGCAAGACGATTTCATGGATGACCACCGATCGCTGGCTGGCGATCGCTCTCGACGGAGGCGATCCCGACACAGGAGGGCAGGGTGATGACCTCGCATGATGCAGGCGATCTCGCGCGTCGTCTGGCGGAGAACGCGGAGGTGGTCTGCCGGCATTACCTTTCAGCCGGGCGAAGGCATGGCAATTACTGGCTGGTCGGCGACGTCCACAACACGCCAGGTCGGTCGCTCTATGTTCGCCTCCATGGTGGACCGGACGGGCGTAGCCGCGCGGGCAAATGGACGGATGGCGCGACGGGGCAGCACGGTGATCTGTTCGACATCATCCGTGAAAGCCTCGGACTGCTGGATTTTCGTGATGTCGCCGACGAGGCCCGGCGCTTTCTTTGCCTACCGCAGCCGGCACCACGATCGGCCCCTGATCGTCGCGATATTGCCCCGCTGTCCTCTGGCACAGCGGATGCTGCACGTCGGCTCTGGGCCATGTCCCGCCCGATTGCGGGCACGTTGGCGGAAACCTGGCTGCGGCATCGTGACCTGACCCGCCTGCCAGACCTGCCATCGCTGCGTTTCCATCCTGACTGCTACTACCGCGCAGATGCGGACAGTCCAACCGAGACCTGGCCCGCCATGATCGCCGCCGTCACTGACCTCGATGGCCGCGTGACAGGCGTCCATCGCACCTGGCTGGCGCGGGACGGAAAGGGCAAGGCCCCTGTTGCCATGCCCCGTCGGGCCATGGGCGACCTGCTCGGTAATGCCGTGCGCTTCGGCACGACATCTGACGTTTTGGCGGCGGGCGAGGGGATCGAAACGGTGCTGTCGCTCCATGAGGTCATGCCCGATCTGCCACTGGCCGCCTGCCTGTCCTCGGCACATCTCGCCGCCATGGCCTTTCCGCCCACGCTGCGCCGCCTCTATGTGCTGCGCGATGACGATCCGGCCGGGGACCATGCGGTGACGGCCCTGCAGGCCCGGACGCAGGAGGCCTGGATCGAGTGCCTCGTGCTGTCACCGCGTCTGGCGGACTTCAACGATGATCTCCGCTATCTCGGGCGTGGCGCAATGCGGGCGATCCTGCATCCCCAGCTTGCTCCGCAGGACGTGGCGCGGTTCCTGCAACCCGTCACGCACTGAGGCGGGCCGGGAAGGGGGGAAGGGTCTTCTTCTTTCCCTGCCGTGCGGGGCTGTCCTGTTTCCGGATGGGGCGCGCCCGCGGCCTTTCTGGAAGGGGAGCGGGCGTCAGCCAGGCCGGGCCTGCAATGGCGGAGCCGGCTATTTTCCGCCGCGCGGGATTGCGTCCGCGCTTTGCATCGCGAAGCAAAATAGCCGTCTCCCTGCCATCCTCCACTGCGTTCCAGCCGCGCGCGAGCGCGCGGTTCCGGCCCGGCCTTCGTCTGCCGCTATCCGCCCCCGGAAAGGCCGCGAGGGGCGCGGCCAGAACCGGAGGACAGACCCATGACCCGCACACAGGACGATTTCGAACCTGCACACGCCACCTCTTCCACCGCCCACGTGCTGGCCGAACTCCAGCTTTACGGCCACCGTCCCTTCGAGGACCAGCCGGACCCGAGACCGCTGCCTGACGCCAGCCAGATCGAAGGCGCGGTCGCTGACATCTTCGATGCCCTGTCCGCCACGCTGACTGACACCCGGCTGGAACCCGATCTCGAACCGCTGCTCTGGTCTACGGTCAACGTCTTTCACCGCATGCTCGGGCAGGTGGAGCGTGATCTTGACCGTAACGAGCAGGCGCAGAAACGCAGCCAGCAGGAGCAGGATGGCAGCGAGATACGCTCGGTGGAACTGGAGCGCCTCATTGCCGAGGGCCTGACCCTGCTGGAGCGACGCAACGCGTATGAGATATTCCGCGATCTCTCCTGCGATCAGTTCGAACGCCTGACGATGTCGCCCTGGCGGCCGCGCTCCGGCTCACTGGTCAGCCGCAGCACCCTGACGGCGTCCATGATCGACAGCCGTGATTTCCTCAACGCCCGCAGGAAAGCTGAAACGGAACTGCTCGTGCCTCCCGGACCAAAGGTCGCGGTCACGGGCGGCCCTGATTACGAGGACCATCATCTGATCTGGAACCGTCTCGACAAGGTGCGCGAGAAGCATCCCGACATGGTGCTGCTGCATGGCGGCTCACCCAAGGGGGCGGAATTCATCGCCTCCCGCTGGGCCGATCATCGGCAGGTGGCGCAGATCGCCTTCAAGCCGGACTGGAACCGGCACGGCAAGGCTGCCCCGTTCCGGCGCAACGATGCCCTGCTGAAAGTCCTGCCCGTCGGCGTCATGGTGTTCCCGGGCTCGGGCATTCAGGACAATCTGGCCGACAAGGCAAAGCAGATGTGCATCCCGGTCTGGCGGTTCCACAGGGAGGCTGGCGCGTGAGCGCCATTCCCTTGACTGTTTCATGAAAGCGGCCTGACATCTGCTGCCAGATGCCTGAGCCGCAATGACGTCGGGCTCCCCAGTTCCTGCGCACATGATGGCGGGAAGCACGTTCACCCGTCACTCGGAAGACCCCACCCGGAGAACCGGCGGGACGGAGTTCGATGGCAGCCCCGTGCGCCTGCGGGGATGGTCCATCGGGATGAAACGCCCATGGCGTCCCCATCGGTGAAAGGGCCGGCACGGCAGGTAGCCAACGAGGGATCATCCTGTCCGCTTTGACGGGATGCGCCTGTGCCGGGAGCGGGGGCCTGTCGCACCGCACGACGCAACCTTGCCCATGAGCGGGTGAAAAGGGGGCGTAACATCGGGGGCGGCAAAAACGACCACCGGACGGGGCCAGTTTCCCACAATGCCAGCGTGACAGCCTCGCGGCAGATCGCATCGTCCCCCACCTGACGGACCGGTCATGCCGGCATCGTATCTCCTGGGGGGCTGTCGGGTCCGCACACCATGGCCTCTGTCGGATGGCTGATCTAGCCGAAGACCGGCTGCGCCTCGATCGGCTGGCCGCAACGGCGTTCCAGAACTTTCTTCC
>NZ_BLJQ01000019.1 GCF_014132155.1 Gluconobacter sp. Gdi | reverse complement strand
ACCCCGGAAATGTCGTCCCTTGAAATCGCTCATCCGCAGTGCCCCACACCAAAACTGAAAGCGGTTTCAAACAGGGGCACCAACTTTGCAACAGAGCCCAACGGCGTTACAGCCCCGTTCCAGAACGGTATCAACACGACGTATCTTGCCAATACGACGACCACACTCGCGACCAATGCCGGATCTGCCAACTCGCTGTCTCCAGGGGTTATCATGTCAGGCTTCATGGGGTCGGTGACGCCGAAGATCGTCGATAACCGCATTCTCCTGAGGGTAAATTTCCTCCTCCAGACACTCCTGTCGATTCAGACGATCACGTCCAATGGCTCCAGCCTTCAGGCGCCCAAGAGCTCAAACACGTCGCTTGATGACACAGTGGCACTGCAGAATGGTTCAACCCTCGTCCTGAGCGGATATGTCGACGACGCAACGTCCCGCACACGCAACGGTGTCGGGTCAGCCCTGAACTGGGTCACAGGTGGCGGCGGCGACGCACAGGTTTCCAAAACACATGTTGTCGTCACGGTTGAGGCTCGCACCCTATGAAACAGCTCATCACAGCAGCGATTGCTTTTACTCTGCCTGGCCTGGCGCACGCTGCAGCGCTCGATTGCGCAAAGCACCTCAACGAACCTGCCACGGGTGAGGTTCTGAGCATGGCGCAGATTGATCAGAACAACGCCTGTCTGACGTATCTTCAACAGGCAAAGGCAGCCTCCGACCTGACAACAGCCATTGCTGCGAACGAGCGCAAGCAGAATGAGAAGCAGGTCCAGGGACAGGCGCCCCGGGCGGCGCTTGATACGATGCAGGCACCGCCGCTTTCTCCACCCCCGCGTGAGGCATCGAATGAGGATCACCCCATCCCCAGAAGCGTGCCGAAGCCTCCCACCTATGACGCTCTGCTGGTTGATCCCTACAATCACACGGCGTCTGCCATTCTCAGGTTTGCAGACGGGAGCACCTCTGAAGTCTCAAAAGGGGTTACGCTCCCGGACGGAAGCGTCGTGCTCGCGGTGACGTCTTCAGGCGTCCAGATCTCTTCAAACGGGATCAGAAGCCGCCTGAACGCAACCGGCAGCCAGCCGAGCGGCACGCAGATCATCGCCATTCCGGGTGCGTCGAACACGCTCCCCCCACCGACCTACACGCGCTGAGGGGCCGATGGCATTCTTCATCCGCAGCGAGAGACGGATCTGGGTCGGTGATCTGAGGTGGCGCAGCTTTGAGCGCTCCCCCTGCCTGATGACGGTCCACAAGGTCGCCAGTGCGTTCAGCAGCAACTACTATGTGCAAAGCAGGACTTACCCGCAGCATGTCGGGTTTCTGTCTGCTGATACCGTTGACACCAAAGAGCCGTTTCATAGCCTCGCGCTGGCCATCAGCGAGAAGTTCGGGGGGCGATATTACGGCGAATACGAGGTGGGGATTGACCAGTTCTGGGTCATTGCCACCGACGAAGAAGGGCTCCCTTTGCCGGGGTCAGACGGCGTCTATCGTGAAGAGGCGATCGAAGCTGTTCGCTCAACCTTCTCCGGTTATCCGTTCGACCAGAGAGATCTTCTCTCATCCCGCGAATTTGAAGCGCTTTTAGAGGATCTTCCGGACGCACCTCTCAAGGTCCGGTCAACCTCGCTGGCCCCCCTCTATACGTCTGCGGCCATTGTCGTAGGTCTTTTCTTTCTCACCGGAATCGCATGGTACTTCTACCATCAGCATGTTCTGGATCAACGTCGGGAGCTTGCCCGAAAAGCCCTGATAGAGAGCGCGAAGCGCGTTCCAAAAGTCATCGCAAAGCGTGATCCCCCTCCGTCGGAATGGATCGACGGATGCCTCTCGATGATCCCCGTCTCTCCGTTTGCGGCCGGATGGACCCTGGATCATGCGTCCTGCAAAGGCGACATTATCGATCTGCATTGGTACCGAACCGGAGGCGATATGGCTGACGCCCCTGACGGTGAGCTGATGGACAACGGAAACGCCATCGTGACGCACCGCCCTCTGTCCTACAGCTTCAGGAAACGTCAGGGCACGATGGCGGCTTATAATGAACGAACGCTTCTCGGCATCCTGCAGCGCAACGGGGTTACACCTGCGCTCAATTCGTCAAAGCTTAATCTTCTGGTGGACGGAAGACAGGTGCCCACAGAGACGACCCGAATGTCCTTCACGCTGCAGACTGACCCTCGGGACATTCCATGGGACGCCTTTGGGAACCTCAGGGTCACATCCCTTTCACGGACGGTCCTGCCCGCCCAGTCGGCGTCGCGGACGGGTCCCTGGCAGATTCAGGTTTCATTCACGCACACGCTTGCGCCTGTCACTACCGCGCCAAAGCCATCCCCGCGAACCCCGAACTAGGTCACAGGAGCGCGGCCGACTGTCGCCCGGACCGCACCTTGTGCAGCGCCAGACCTGAGAGACCATAGAAATGCTCGCTTTTCTCAAAAAGACCACGACGAAGAAGGCCGGGACATCGTCGAATGTCCTGACCATTCCAACAGGATTGCGAAGCCAGATCCATCTCGATCCGGTGAACCAGACTGTTTATGTGAATCAGAGACTGCAGCGTTCAACAGACGCGCTCGACTGGATTACCAATACCCGCCGCCACCCTCAGCTCGATTGCCTGAAGGTTGTCTGGGAGCCGATCAGTGACGTCACAGCCCGCATTCAGAGTGCGCATGAAACGGGGAGCCATTCGGACACTGACGACGGGGAAGACGCCGAAGTCCGGGATGAAGCATTGGCTCTTCTTCGCGAAGGGGCAGAAAGCGATGTGTCTGACATCCACATCCACCGGAAGGAGCGCCACACCGAGGTGCAGTTTCGAATCAACGGCTCACTCGTGGTTGCGCATGAGCTGACGAACGATCACGCGGATCGTCTGCTGCGGGCCATGTATACAATGGCGACCTCCCGTGACAGTGCCTACAGCGACCTGTCGTTCCAGGACGCGGCGATTGCTGGCGATATTCTCAAGGGAACGGGCCTAGCCAACGTCCGTATTGTGAAAGGACCGTGCCTTCCGGTGTCCGAAGGCGGAAAGTTCATGGTCATCCGTCTTCAGTACGTGAAATCCGGAGGTAATCGACGAAGCCAGCCGCAGCAGCAGACCGCGTTCCGAACCCCGCGCAGACCTGAAGGTAAGCTCAAACTGCTCGACTACGGGTTCACGCAAAGCCAGGTCGACCGCATCCTGAATATCGCCGTCTCGCCTTCAGGCGTTCTGATTTGTACCGGCCCCACCGGCTCCGGGAAAACGACCCTGCTCTACGAGATTGCGTTGCACAAAGCCCGCACCCAACCCGAGCGGCGCCTGGTCGAGATTGCCCAGCCTGCCGAGTATCCCATGCACTGGGGTATTCAGCTCGACATCTCGAATGCCCTGACATCCGAAGAAGCCGGTCGTGAGTTCCGTGCACGCCTGCGCACCGCGCTGCGTATGGATCCGGATGACCTGTCCATCGCAGAAATGCGCGATAGCGAAGTCGCCCTGACCACGTTTGATTCCGCGCAGACGGGCCATTTTGTGATGAGCACACTCCATGTGGACGATCCGTTCGATTACCCTTTGCGGTTTCAGAACATGGACTTTGAACGCCTGAGTTTTCGCACGACCTGTAATGCCTCCATCGTCCGGGGCGTTGTCGCGCAACGTCTGCTTCCCATCCTGTGCAAACACTGTGCGCTTCCGTGGACCGTCTCTGACGAAAGACTGCCACGCAGGACATGCGAAGCCGTTCCGACGTGGGGCGATGATCTCAGTGCTGTCCGCAGAAAAGGGCCGGGGTGCCCTCATTGCTTCGGTACTGGCATCTCCGGTCGAACCACAGTTGCCGAAGTTATCGAAACGGACGAACAGTTGATGTCTGACTTCGTCAATCATGGTGTTGCCATCGCCCGGCATAGGTTCAGGGCGCGCCCCGATGCCGATCCGTCGATGGTCGAGACAGCGATGGGCCGTGTCTTTCAGGGTCTTGTCGATCCATTTGCCGTAACGGCAACCGTTGATCGGATCCGGACACGGGACGCCGTCATGAGCGAGCGACTGTCAGGGGCAAAACTGTCATGAGCCTTCGGATTGTCTACACGTCTGCGGCGGCTGAAAAGCCGCGGCTCACCCAGGATCTTGCACAGTGGATGGATATCCACGTCGCCTTTACATGGCGGACACGGGCGCGACTGTATCGGATGATTGCCATCAGGCTCCGGCAGAAATCAGAGTTGGAACGCATTATGCTCCTGTACATCCGTCAGCAGGAGCGCAGAAAGAAGACCTCCGTGCCACGGATCCTGAACAAAGTGCTGCATCGGATGGCCGCCCAGGGCATGAGTTTTGCCGAGGCGCTGAGACCTTTCATCCCTCATGACGAATACATGATGATCCTCTCTGGGGAGAAAGGACAGGATATCGCCTCTGCGATGGACCTCCTGTGCGATATCAAAACACGGGTGGGTCGCATCATGCGGGCCGCCAGAAGCGCGATCGGCCAGCCTCTGATGTATGTCGGGATCATCTTCGCGTTTCTTTACACGATCGCGAAGATGGTCATCCCGTCGTTACTCATGAACGGCGGCATGAAGATGAAAGCAAGCACTTCGCAGGAGGTTCTCGTTTTTGCCAGTAGTCTTGCGACCGGCCTGAATGGTATCCTGATCCTCAGCGGCCTTGTTGGGGCATTGGTGATGCTCTGGCTCAGTCTCACAAAGCTCACAGGCCCTCTCCGGGTGATCCTTGAGCGCGCAGCGCCGTGGTCCATCTATCGCAACATTCAGGGTTACATCTGGATCTCGAGCTTTATTGCGCTGGTTCGGGCCGGGATGACAGATACCGAAGCCCTCACCCATCAGATGCAGGTTGCCACACCCTGGCTTCGAGAACGCCTCGAAGCCATTCTTGACCGTCTGGGTCCAAGGGGTATGTCCCTGCCCGAGGCTATGGAAGATTCCGGGTTTGCTTTCCCGTCTCCCGAAGTCATTGACGACATCGAAGCAAGCTGGGGCGGCACAGGAGCCTATGACCGTCTCCTGCAGTCCAGTCGCGCCTGGGCTGATGAGATCGAGTTCACAACCCTGGAGCAGGCAGCCGCGGCAAAAGGCTTTGCCAACGCCATGATGATGCTGATTGCCGGCGCATTGATCGTAGCCTCCAACAACATCGGTTCGGGCATGAGCGATATCGGCCCGATGTAACTGATCTGCCGGTTGTGTCCGCACTCACAAAGAGCCGTTCGATAATGCTCCCAGGACCATATCAGGGAGAATTATCATGGATCAGATTGTTTCACTCCTTATCAAGGCCGGGGCGGTGCTTCTTGCACTGATCGCCGTCCTTGTCGGGGGCTATGCCGTGTTTGCAAAAAATAATGGCAGTACCGCAGCGTCACAACAGAGCCAGCTCGCGACGAACATCAGCGGCTATATCAATGGCGGCATGACGACCCGTAGTTATACCGGTCTCGATAATTCCGTAGCCATCAAGGCGGGGCTTGTTCCCAAGTCAATGCAGAATGGTGACGGAACGACCATTCTTGGCCCGTGGGGCAACTCCCAGGTAACGATTGCCCCGTGGAACCAGGGCCATTCCGAGGCCTGGACGAATGTGGACGGTGATGCCTGCGCCACCTTCGCACGAAGCCAGAATGCTGATCGCGTGGCCATTAACGGCTCCGAAGTCGCAATGTCCGATCCCCAGGCCGCAATCAATATCGCGAATAACTGCAACGCAACCTCCGGGGTGTCGCAGGTCAGTGTCACTTTCGAATATTCGAACTGACGACGGATGGCCTATGTCTTTCTCGCCTTGGCTCTGGTGATCATGGCCGCAAGTTCAATGGATGGCCTCCGGGTCATCCAGCGACAGAACCTGCCGTCCCCGCTGGTGTCAACGACTGGGACTGCACAGGCCTGGCTTGCTTACAAAGCAGCCCTGCTTCTCTACGTCGAAAACCATCCGGCAACCCGATCCTCCGTGCCTCTGAGCGCCTTGACGCTTGGCAGCAACGCCGCCCTCGTCGCAGCCGCACAGAACAGCATTATGGGGACGGGCCAGTCAGTTTCGGTCATCGCGTGGATGCCGATGGAAGCTGCAGATATATCGCAGGCAATCCTGCTGGCGAATGGCGATCTTTCCCTTGGAACAGCGCGAAGCGGGCACTGGTTCACCCCAGCCTCGGGTGACATGGGAGCCCTTCCCGTCGCAGTGCCAGATGGCGACGCCGTTTCCTACATCAGCCTGAGCGGCACGGGATATCAATGAACACAATCGTCGCACTGATGATCGCCACGGTGATCGGAATCATGATCCTGCCGCGCTATTACGCCATGGTCGAGAATGGCACGCGTCAGGGAAGCCTTGCGGTGACCGCTGGCCAGTTCCAGGACCTGATCCGGGCGGCCGGACAATATGAAAACGCGCACACCAGCGAACTGACGGCTGCTATTCCGGTCGGCGGGACCACGCAGATTGCGCTGTCAACGCTCATCAGTGAGCACGACCTCCCGCCTGCATTTACGGCGACAAATCCGGATGGACAGGCCTGGAGCGTCTATATCCAGCAACCAACCTCCGGGGTGCTGAGTGCTGTCATCGAGAGCAGCGGCGGTACGTCCTACATCCCGAAGGACGAAGTCTCTGTCGCGGCCATGACTGGCCATCAGGGTGGCTTTGTTCCCTATGACGGCATGCTGGGTGGGCTGACGGCCGACACGGCCTACGGTGCAAGCGGAACCTGGCGTTTCAACATGGCAGGCCTCCCCAACCCTGGCCCCGGACATCTTGTTGGTCTGGTCTCTGCCGGCGCGGGGTCATCAGACGCTGGCGTGACGACGAACGACTATCTGTATCGCACCGCTGTGGCCGGACACCCCGAGTTGAACACGATGCGAACCCCGCTGGATATGGGCGGCAACAGCGTCAACAACGCGAACGATGTCAACGCGACACGCGGCGTCTTCGCCGGAGGCAATCCGAACGGCGGCTATGGCGGCGTGAAGGTGGCGAGTGCCTACCTGTACGGCGACGACAATAATGCTGCCGTGCGCACCCCAGGCGCTGTCTTTCTGCAGCATTATGATGGGTCATCGGCTGATCTATGGGCCGGCCAAGGACATTTTGGTTCTAACATCGGGACGCGCGGATATGACCCTTATGTGGGTCTGCCGACCGGCTGGGGTGGGGGCGTCCATAGTTGGGATGGCTATTTCGAGGGTGGCCTCGGCGTCGGTACAGGCGGAAACGTCAGCACCTATGTGAACAATCAGGGATATGTCAGCATCGGCGATCGCCTCGAAGTTCAGAACTCGGTGCGCGTGATGCAGAATGGCTGCGCCTTCAATGTCGGCAATGCGTGTTTCTATGGCGACAATGACAATCTCGCAATCCGGGCACCTGGGGCAGCCTATGTTCAGCACGCTGACGGCAGCGCGGCCGATCTTGGGGCCGGGAATGTTTCCGCCACCACTGTTCGGCTAGGGACCGATAACGGCAACGCGTGGCCAGGAAACGGGTGCAGTCCCAACGGCGCATTAGCAACCAAAAATGATAACTCGGGACTGCTTCTGGTTTGTCAGAGCGGTGTCTGGCGTGCCCCGCAGGCTCAGATTTCAGGGTATGTGCCCACCACCACAAACGGTTTTGCCGGTTACAACCGCACCAACAGCATCACGGGCGGGTACAGCTGCCCTGCCGGCACAGAAGACCTCGGGATCGAGACCATCTGGTACGGCAATTATGGCTACTCAACCCTTCACTTGTGCAGCGCCCAATGAGCAACGCCCTCACGCGGCCCGAGACCACGCTCACGCCTGACGTTTCAGGCGTGAAGAGCGGAACCTATGACTTTACGCCGGAACTCTTCATGTCCTTGCGCACAACCCTGCGTCGATACAAACATCGGCGCTCCTCCAAGATGCCGAATTATGGCGTCAGAACGATTGGAGGGCACCGGGTCAAGCATGTGATTCCTCTGGGAACACACTGTCTGCCAGCAACCATTCTCCGGAACGCCGATCTGCGCATGGGCGCCTTACCCTTCGACTGGGTCCATGCGACCCCAGGGATGATCCGCCACTGTCTCGAAACCGATTTTTTGGATTTTCTCCCGAAACCGGGCGAAGACGGTCACGCTGCGTTCCGTGATCGCTTTGGGGTGAAGGACATGTTCCCCCATAAGGATCCGCAGGCCCCTGAAGATCGCCACTATTATACGCGGTGTATCGACCGGCACCGGCGTTTGATGAAATCCAGGAGCGGCAAGCTCTTTGTCATGGTCTCCCGGCCTTCCAATCCCATTGGCTGGCATTTCAGGGAGCTGGTTGACCTGATCAACCGCCTCACGCCCAACGCCGAGCTTCTGGCGATTCAGCTTCTGCCACAGCGCGACAACGGCGAAAGCGTGGGACTTGAACTGTCTCAGGAACGGAATGGATCGAGGCTGTATGACTTCAGGCCCGTGTCCGACGAAAGCGCTCTTGGCTATTTCCCGGACGTCCTCGACGAACTCATGATCCTGCGACTGATCTATCAGTATCACCTGCATCCGGTCGCTCTTCCATGACAGCACTTCCGCCCTGTGCTGCACTGGCCGCCCAAGCCTATAGCGTGCCGGTCGCATCCATTGAGCGTGTCATAGATCATGCGTCGGGGCCGGGCCTTGGGGTGATGAAAATCGACCCTCGGTGGTTGCCTATTCTTCAGCGCGCCGGATTTGATCCTGAGGAGGTCCGGTCCAACGCCTGCATGAACATTGCGGCCGGAGCATGGATCCTTGCATGGGCTGGCGCAGCCCGCTCGTCGCCCAGGGGTTCGGAGCAGGACAAGCCGGTGTCACCCCCTGCCACCGGCTTTACAGGCTCTCTTGGGTCCTGTGTGACGCATGCTGCCAGACAGTATCATCTGCCTGAACTCCTCTACCGGGCCATTCTGCTCACTGAGGGTGGTCGGGTCGGACATATCAGCCGGAACACGAACGGCACGTATGACATGGGGCCTGCCCAGGTCAATTCGATGCACCTGCCAGAACTCGCCCGCATGGGGATTACGCGCGAGCAGATCATCAACGATGGTTGCCTGAACATTCATATTGGCGCCTGGGTTCTGGCTGGCGCTCTTGGGGGGCACACCCCAGACAACGCCGCAGAATTCTGGAGACGGGTCGGCAATTACAATTCCAGTACCCCCAAGTACAATGTCGCCTATCAGCGAAAGGTCTGGAAAAACGTCCAGATCGCTGCGCACTCACAAACGTCTCCGCCATCATAGGCGGCATGTGGCAAATCCCTCTCTGCCGACCCTTCGGCCTTACCCTTCTGCTGCTGTCAGGACTCTGTGCCTGCAGCAAACAGGCTGCTGCGCCTGTGCATCCCTACGATCAGGACATGAATCATATTCTGTCCGCACTCGACCAGATTGGTGCCGTCCGTTTTCCTCTGGTACGGGCAGGCTCTGTTCTTCCGGCCGAGATGAACCGACCTGTCAGATGGCAGTGGCAGGGCCCGCTCGATGAGGGCGTCCGGCTGATCGCAACACGGGTCGGCTATCAGACCGATATCCCGCCGTGCGCCGCACCGCCGATCATAGAAGTGGATCAGAAGACGACCACGCTTGGTCGCCTGCTGGACGAGATGGCGGCCGCGTCAGCGGGTCATGCCGACATCTGGATTGATATCCCTCATCACACCATAAGGATTTCCTGGAATGCGTAAGCCTCGGCGCTCCGCCTGTCGGGCAGCCCTTCTTGCGGCATCACTTTGTGCGGTCAACGCCTCTGCACACGCCGAGCCCCCTCAGGATCTTCCTGTCCCGGAGATACCCGACGGCAACCCGGAAGCGGGCAATGCAATCGACACGCCTGTCACCGGTGCAGCCGAAGCCCCGGACATCCCTGACGTGGACAGACCACCATCGCTCGAAGCGATGATGGCCGTGCGTCCCGGCTACTCTCCAAAACAGGAAAGCGGCAATGGACGCGACAGCGCCGTGCGCAGTGCGGCATGGGCCTATGGCGCTCAAGGCGGGCGGGCCGCAGAGTCCGACTCGATCAATGAACTCCTGCGCCGATATTCCCATGTTCTGGACCAAAAGATCGACTTCCGCACTTTGGTGCTCCCTGTCGGCAACGGTAAGACCCTTTTCCGCCCTCCCGTGGTCACCGAGGCGCAAATGGCGGTCGCCCTCGATCCAAGTGGCCAGACCGCCCGGGAAACAGGAACGATTTATCAGATTACCCGCCATGCGCAGCTTGTGACGGCCGTGCCGCAATGGCGCACATGGCTTGTCCGCACTGTCTCACCCCCTTCCCCGCCAGCCGACGCGGTCCGGCCACGCACACCGCATGAAGTTGAGGTCTGGAGATCCGGGGTGGCTTATGGCTGGGCAGCCGGACAACGGCAGGCAGTCGAGATCTTTCTCGATGACCTGTCGCGCATGGAACGCGATGTCATGGGCATGGGCCGTTACAGGGTTCTCTTAAGGGCCGGAAAAGTAGCAGCCCCGGAGGTCTCCCAGCTGCACCGCGACGTACAGGGTGGAGCAGATCTGATGCGTCTCGACGACCGGGAGCTTCGCATCCGCAGTCAGCCAGGTCTCGATGCGAACCGCGCGCACTGGCACGTTTCAGAAGGAGGCCAATAATGCCAGTTAATCCGGCTCCCAACACGCGATCCCACGATCCCGAGCGCATTGCCAGCCTGCTGATCGGCGTCTGCGTCGGAATTGCTCTGTTTTCGTTCCTGCTCTGGTTGAAGTTCCATACCCAGATCGTCAAAGCCGTCCTCTTCGTGCAGGGCTATGAGCTGAAACTGATTGGCCTCTTCACGCACCGTTACGACCCGGTCCTTGTCAATCTTGGGGACGCCATCCCTGAGCGTGTTTCTGCATCGACCCTCTGGGAACTTTGCACCCTGACAGGGTCAGTGCTCCGATGGCCCGCTCTTGTTCTGCTTGTCGTTCTCGCCGCCCTCTGCCTGACCCGAGCGCCGCTGGAACGTCACCGCAAGCGGTTCGGTCTCGAGGGTATGCAGAAAGCACTCGCGGAGATCCATCCCCTCGGCGCAGCGTGGCTGGGCAAAGGACTAAAGCTGGTGCGCCCCTCACCTCCTGAAGCGCCATTGGCGCCTCTCGATCCTGCGCTGAACCTTGAAGAATGGCGTGCACGATACGTGCGAGGCAACTCACCTGCCCAGCTCCGCGAGACCACTCTTCAGGCGCTGGAGGCGCAACTTGGTCGTCCCTGGCGTGGGCCCCTGGAGGCGTCGGTCGCTGAAAAATGCTTGTTCGTCGCCTTCTCGTTCTTCA
Organism: Gluconobacter sp. Gdi; assembly: GCF_014132155.1. Classification (GTDB taxonomy): domain Bacteria; phylum Pseudomonadota; class Alphaproteobacteria; order Acetobacterales; family Acetobacteraceae; genus Gluconobacter. The sequence goes on along the minus strand of NZ_BLJQ01000019.1, from coordinate 14,520 downwards.
TTCAGCGCCGGAAAGATGAGGCACAGAGTGTCCTGGAAAACCTCTCTGTGCAGCTGAAAGGCACTTTGAAGGACGGAGCGCCATCAAACTTCGCGAAAGTGTCGAAATCCTTTGTGGCTACCCTTGATAAGCAGCTGAAGAAGGAGAGCTTCCGCTCGACGCTGAAGATCGCTGAGCAACATGCCTTTACGCGACCAGCACTCCTGTCGCTTCTCCAGGAGGCACGCCTCAAGGCCGGCGTCGTCAACCCAGGGCTTTTCGCAGCCATCCAGTTCCTGGACCGCGACCTCTGGCTCGTTCTCTCCGCAGCGTCCTATCCGCGTGACGGACTCCCACCTTACGTCATGGCGATTGCCGCCTGCCCGGAAGCGGCAGCAGCACTGGCACACTGGAAAGCAGAGTGCCTTGCCGGACGCCCTCTGACGACACCCCAGATCTCCAGCCTTCTCAAGACTTTCGGCGCACCATGACTGATTCTGTAATTTTTAACCTCATGCCTGATTTCATCCGTGCGCGCATTGCGGCTTACACCCTCCGGGACTGGGTCGCAGAGCATTATGCCGTACCAGCCCTTCAGCTCGATCGTGCGATGACACTGACACTTGTTCAGCTCGAACATGCAGCGTCTCGCAAGACCTTTTACGGGTATGACGTTTCCACGGCTCCTGTGTCCCTTCTTGAACCGATTTCGCGTTACATGGACGCGCTGCTGCGTGGGGTGTCGCCTGAAGAAGACCGCGAGAGCTTTCCCAAGGATCTGGTCCGGACCCACCAGAGAGTGATCCATGAGTTCGAAACACTGAACCGTCTTGGGAACAAGGCACGATGAGCATGTTGTGGCCGCACGACGGCGAGCCTTTGCGGGGCCATACGCTGGACCAGTTCCTGATCTGGTGCTCAGAGGCCGAGTGCTCCCGGATCGAGATCCAGACAGACACCCCCGTGATGGTGCGCCTTCATGGCGAAAACCATCAGGTCACAAGCGATGGCAGTCTGCCGGGGGAAGTCGAGGACGCGGTCAACTACATTTTCCGGTCAGCGACGGGAGTCACCAACCTCAAAAACGGTGACCCGATCGATGTCGGGCATACAATCTGGCCTGATCGCAAAAAAAGGCGATATCCTTTTCGCCTGAATGCCGTCAGCTCGCAGGTCGGGGCGGATGCAGGGATTTCGCTGACCTTCCGGCCCCTGGTTGACATCCCCCGCCCGCTGGAGGACCAGCACGTAGAGCCTCAACTTCTGGACGCGCTGCATGGAGAACAGGGCATTTTCCTGATCTGCGGCGCCACCGGCTCGGGGAAATCAACGCTGATTGGCGGCATCAACAGGGCCCGGCTTGAAGACCCGGATATTCACTGCAACCTGATCGAAGCGTCAGCCCCCCTTGAGATCCTCTATGATCGCGTCGAACGTCGTAACTCAGCGGTCACGCAACTTGAGATTCCCCGGAACCTCCGGAGTTTTTCCGAATTTGTGCGCGCGTCGATGCGTCGGGAGCCAACCGACATCGTCGTGGGCGAGTGCCGTGATCCCCAGACCATGGAAGCGTCGATCCAGGCCGGAATCTCTGGCCATCGCCTCCTGAGCTCTCTGCATACGAACAGCTGCTCTTCCACTGTCCGACGTGTTCAGTCGCTCTGCCCCGCTGATCAGCGGGACAGCCTGACAATTTCGTTCGTCGAGAACCTCCGTCTTCTGGTGAACCAGAAGCTGCTGAAGTCGACCGACGGCAAGAGGACACCCATTCGGGAGTTCCTGCCTGTGACCCGTGCCATTCGAACCCGCCTGCTGGACGCCCCCCGGGATCGCTGGCCGAATATCACGCAGGCCGCTGTCGAAGAGCACGGACAGACATTCGCTCAATCCATCGCTGCAGCTGTGAAACAGGGCAGAATCACAGAAGCCGTCGCCGCCGCTGCCATGAAGGAAGAAAACTGATGTGGCGCTTTACCGCGGACCCGGTCCGCCTTCTCATTATCGACGCCCGTGCGCTTGCACCATTTGCTCTGTGGATCGCTCACATGCGCGAATGGACGTTTATCCTCGCCATAATCGGGGTCCTGTTCTTCAGCGTGCTGGCATGGCTCGGCCTGACGCTTCCCGTGGCCGTGCGCATGCTCCGGGTCATTCTGTGTGGCCCGGTTCGCCCTCGTCTTCCCTCCTGGAAAAAGCGTGATTACGCATGAGCGATCTTGATGACCTGGTGCGGTGCTGCACGACCCTGATTGAGACGCAGGGATACCGCTTCGAGACGGGCATTCCAGGTGTAGGTGCTCTGCCGGCATGGCGTGTTACCCAGACAAACGTGCTTCTGCCGGTATTGCTCCGGCTCGCTGAGGCGTTCTGGAGATCTGAAACAAAAGGCGCCGGCTTCGGCCTCAAGCTCGAGCCAGACACACTAAGCGTGACGGGCTACACACTGACCGGGCTCTACCATGTCCCGCTGTCGATCGCTCTTCTGGCGCTCAACGCTGTGCTCAGAACCATTGCCGATGCTGAAGGACGCATCACCCTCGAAGCTCTGACGACCTACACCCAGACGGTCACGGGCTGATCCGCACTCACAAACGCCTGTCAGATACTGCACAGGCGTCTAACTTGCTGAGGTCCGCGATGATCATTTCCGTTCCACCTGAGACACAGTCTGTTTCTATTCGTCGTGAAGGGGAACGGACCATCATCGTTCTCGACCACGACACGCTTTCAGAGGGGGCTGACAGTCCGCGTCCCCTCCCGGCAGAAGAGATCGCCACTGAACGGCAACCACAAAGAGCCAGACGCATCCCCCTCCCGATGATCGCTGGCGTCTGTCTGATTGTTGTCGGTGCCGCCGTTGGCCACCGGCTGTGGTCGCCCGCGAAAAGCAGTGGCCCACATACAGCCGACACCTTGCAGATGCCGCTACTCCGCGCCCCTGAACCCGCGACACGCCGTTCCGTACCCGCGGCGCCTGACGCTGCCCCCGTGCCCAACACTGCGTTCGGACTGGAATAATCATGGCGACGATCAGGCGCCGTATAGACGGTCCGCAGGATTTTCACGAACAAAAGGGTGGGCTGGCATTCCGCGACACCCGCAGCGTTCCTCATCAGATCGCGGAAATCCTCCGATCCGGGTTCTCATCCATCGGGCTTGTTGCCATGGCCGGCGTGACCGTCGCTGTTCCCGCGCTGACAACCGCCATCGTACCATTGGCCGTCGCCTATGCAGGCTATGTCCTGACGCGGCCGGTGACGTTGCCCCTTCGCTTGCCGGCCAACGCGAAGGGAAAGGACTACGGCAATCCTCAGCCCGACCCAAAACGACCTGGCGTCGAAATCCCGGGCAAGCCTTCTGGAGACTGGCTGATAGGCTGGGATGAAGTCACGGCCCAACAGGTCTGGCTGTCCGGCAATGACATGACGATGCATGCCATTCTGCCCGGTTCAACCGGGTCCGGCAAAACGCAGTTCATCTATAGCCTTCTGTGCAATGCCCTGGCACAGGGCGGCGGGTTTACGATTGTCGACGGCAAAGCCTCAAACAACCTTGCCTTCTCCGTTGCTGCCATGGCCAGACGGTGGGGCCGCGAGGCGGATCTGCGCTTCATCAATATGATGGTCTCGGCTGGCGACAGAAAGACCAACACCTGGAACCCCTTCTCCTCCGTTAACGCTGAGGGCATGACCGAGCTTCTGCTCACGCTCTTTCTTCCGGAAGACAAGAAAGGCGGAGGGGGTAACTCCGCGCATTTCCGCGACAGAGCGGAGGCGCTTATTCGCGGCATGTCCTATGTCTTCGTCTGGGTCCGGGACAACCTTGGCATTCCGATCATGTCCGAGACGATCCGCACGATGTTCTCTGACATCGTGAAGCTGCGCGATCTCTACCAGGATCAGATCTTCACCTACTATGATGCAGACGCAGCCGAGACGCGCACAGTCAAACTGCCCCCAGAATTTGACCGGACCATGCTGAACCCTGTCCGCGACTACGTGACGGAAACAGGCGGCTTCTCAAACACCAAGAGCGTGGGAGACCAGGACAAGGTTCGCGAGCAGCATTCCTATGTTGTGGGTGGTTTCGGCAAGACTTTCACCCAGATGAGTTCCACGCTGGGGCATATCTTCCGGTGCAATATCGGTGATGTGGACTTCCGGGACGTCATCTTCAATCGGCGTATTCTCGTCGTTCTTCTCCCCTCGCTCGAAAACCACCCGGACACGAACGCCGCCCTGGGCAAGGCGGTCATCACGGCGCTACGTTACGCGCTGGCGGCAGCACTCGGGACCTCAATCGAGGGCGACTATGAGGACCGCGTGGTGAACCGCGCGTCGTCCTCCACGGTGCCCTATCCTCTGGTTCTGGACGAAGTCGGTCAGTTCGCGACACGCGGGATCGACGCAATGATGGCGTTGGGTCGCGAGCTGAACATTTCCCTGCTGATCTCGTTTCAGGAAGTAGGCACCCTCTACGCCACGCTCGGTAAGGATTTGACCGTTCCGCTTCTCGGCAATCCCAAGCTGAAGATCTTTGAAAATATCGAGGACTCTGGTCCAACCCGGGAGTGGATCGAACAGTCAGGTGGAACGATGCCTGTCAGCGTCCTCCCCGGCTTCGACAGTTCCAACCCTCTGGGCGTCTATGCGGACCAGCAGCGCGCAGACATCCGGGACGTCAAGCGGATCTCCTGGAGCGATGTGCAGAACCTTCGACAGGGGCAGGCCATCATTCTCTTCCGGGGAAAGCGCATCTACACGCGACTGTTCTATGCCGGCATCAAGCCAGAGGGCGTGAACAGGGTGTTCCCCACAGTTTCAGCGGCTCCCGCTCCTGAAGCTCCTGTTTCGGAGGAACCGGCCACAGAAGCAGCTGACGTGGCTCGGCGTCTTCAGGAAGGGCGCGATCGGATCGAAAAGGGCGATCTCCGGCCGTTGACCGGAGTTCTGGGAGAGCTGTATCAGCGGCTCGGCGTCGTTCTCAACACGGAAGGCACGCCCCTGCAGGACGCCAAGGAACTCCTGAACCTTCTTTTTCCGGACGAGACCTCGGCGGAAGACAAACCTTTTGCCAAGCTGTTTGAGACCCTCGTTCCTCCGTCCGCTCAGCTGCCCCGCACGACGGAGCCACTTCATCCGGATCTGGACGAAGCACTCCGAAGCGAACTGGTGACGTTCGAGACGGCGCTTGGACTGGATGAGCGGGCGGCCGTCGAGGCCGTCACGCATGCTCTGAATCTTTATGCACGTGGCAAAGAACTCGCATAGGACCTGAGGCGGCATGTCCCGTGCCGCCTCCTTCTTCAAGCCTACATCCCCCGTCCTGTGCCACGAACCCGCGTGCGATCACGCTCCCGCTCTTCTGCCTGTGCGACGGCGCGAGCCCGCTGCAGCCGGTCTTCGGCCTGTTGCGTCCTCCGACGTTCCTGCAGATCTTCAACCCGCCGCGCTGCATTCAGGGCGTCCTGCGCGGCATAGCCGGCCTTGCGCAGCTTTCGACTGACATCGTCCCACTGCGCGCGCGGGACATCCCGGATCGGGGCTTCCTCAACCTGACGACGCACCTGACCGCCCGGTGACTGCCCCTTCTGCCGGGTCCGCTCATTGACATGGTTCTGCCGGATCCAGCGCGTATTGGCTTCTTCGTGCGCAAGACGGGCTTTTGCCAGATCCACGGCCAGGGACTTGTAGGGATGACGCCCCATGTCCGAGGCCAGACGGTCATACAGATCGTTGACCGTCACCGGCCGGATATCACCCAGAGCCCGCGAAAACGTCTCGGCCTCCCGGAGGGATCCTTCCGACACGGCCGTCCAGCAGCGATGGACATGCCGGCTTTCGGCAACGTAGGAGGTAAAACCTGTCATGGCCGAAGATCCACGCGGCATCGCGTTGATATGCTCATCGGACGTCACACCCTGTGCTGCATCGACCGTCATGGCGTGACCAAAGCCCAGACGGACGCGTCCGGTCTTCGGGTCGGCCAGTCGGGTCCAGGGTACGAGCCCTTCCCGTCCCTTCGCATTCTGCAAAACCAGTCCCTCGTCAGACCAGCCCTTGACGGTCGTGAAGTCGCCGTTCGAACCCAGATCACGCCAGCGGCGCCCATGCGCTGTGTCCATCCGGACGCTGGTTTTCGCAAACAACCGAACCCGGTCGCCAACAGCGAGAGGCAGCTCATAGGTGACGCCACGCTGATCGATGGCGGCCTTGACGATCTCCGCCTGCCCGATCTCGCCACGCTTGCGCAGCCGGTCGCGGACGGCACGGCTGAGATCCATGACGTCTTCGTTGGTCGGCGCCGACATGGTGATCCCCCGCTCCGATCCGGCCTGGGTCAGCATGTCGCGGCGTCGAAGATACAGGTCAGCGATCTGCTCGACGACCTGCTCATGGTCGCCGCCCACAAGTCGGATCGTGCCGTCCTTGCGCTTCATGTCGATGGCTTCACGCGCCCGGGCGATATCGGCTTTCTTCTGCTCGTCCTCGGTTTGGCTCAGATCACGGCCAGGACTGCGAAACATGCTGGCAATCTGCCGACCTCGCGCGGACTTCTGGCGGATCGTGCTCAACAGCTCCGGACGCGCTTCTTTGGGCATCACCCGCAAAAGCAGTTCCACGGCATCGCCAGCCTCGATCGCCTGGGCCTGTTCCCGGTCGCCCACCACCCGAAGGGCAAATCCTTTTTCCTGCTGAAGCTGGAGGATCTCAAGCAGCTGACGCGGGGAAACCTGACTGACTTCATCAAGGACAAGAACCGACTGCCGATCGAGGACAATCTTTCCCTGCGCCAGACCGTCCAGAAGGGGAGTCATCGCGTAGGTCTGGGAAATGCCTGCATCCTTCAGCGCATCGGCCTGACGCCAGGCAATGGCCGCGCCAATGACGGTGCGGCCATCCTCCTGCCAGGCATCGACCAGAGGCTTCAGCAGCGTCGTTTTACCGGAGCCGGCGACACCAATCAGGAAACCCAGACCACCCGCCTGACCCAGCGCATTGATGGCCGCCAGCTGCGCGGCGCCGTGTGCCGGCTCGCGCGTGAAGTCGAGACCCGACCGGGCGACGGCTGCGGCGATCTGCTCGTCACTGAGCGCGCCGTCCCGCGTCCGCGCCGAGAGGCCGGCAAGACGGGCCATATCCTTTTCAAGGGCGATCTGGGCGCTTGTCGCGACCCGGAGGCGACCATCCTGCTCGCGCTCAAGGAAGCGGACCTGTTGGCCGTCGATCTCAATGCCGCGCTCTTGAATCAGGTCAGCAACCCGTTCGACGTCCTCCATCCCCTCAATGCCAGCCGCAATGAGACCGTGCGCGGCATGGGTGCGGAAGGCGTCCCGGTCGATGACAGCGGCCGTGCGAAATTCGTCAGCCAGCATTTTGGCCGCGATCCCGTAAGCCTTTTCGAAACGCTCCTGCTGGGACAGCAGAACTGTCTTCTCATCGGTCAGGACCGTGTCGTGGTGCCAGCCAATCTCATCGGCCTCCTCCCGCCAGATGTCCCGCTCATTGCGTCCGGTATATTTGTTCGACCGGTAGGTCAGATTGGCCTGATGCAGGACCTTGAACTTCTGCTCGGCACTCATGGCCTTCCAGTCACCGCCCTGCCGCTTGACGAAGGCTTTGGCCATGCGCTCGGCCTGCTTGCTCCGCTTTGAAAACAGCTCGCGGGCTTCTTCGGGGATGCCGTTCAGAACGACAGCCTTACCGCGTGCATCCACGTCCACCCGAATACCCAGCTTGCGAAGCTCGGATGCCAGCTCGGCCTGGAAGTATCCGCCAAACATATGCGACGTCATCCGGGTCACGCGCTTGCTGTCCAGAGACCCGAGGTGCCCGCTCTCCGTGGCGACCGCGTTGAACATGATATTATGGATATGCGCCTGTGGATCCCCCGGCACCAGAACTTCCACCGCCGCCGTGGGGCCTTGTGCGCCATCCTGGATCTTCATGACCGGTCGTGCCGTGTAGTGGCGGAACGAGACCCAGCCAACATCTCCGCCTTCGTTGTACGAGACGCCCCCCTTTCCACGTCGTGCAATCCCGATCTCCTTGGCGATGAATGCCATGGCACGGTCATTCGCCTGATGGATGGCGGACCAAATGAGGGCCTGCTCGGCTTTCGTGGAAGCGAACTCTGCAGCAAGGGTGACGCTCTTGTCCGGGGCGGCCGTGAAATCAATCCCGGAAATCTCCCGGTTCGCATGAGCCCCTGCCCACTTCTCACCCGTGTCAGCGCGCTTGCCCTCAAACAGGCGTGCGAGGGCTTCATCGGTCGGGCGCGTCGTCACATCGATGCCGAGCTGACTGGCAATCCGTTCGCTCATATCAGGGGCCCAACTTCCGCGGGCATCGCGTCCGGTGTAATAGGAGTTCAGGCGATCACCGGATTCAAACTGGCTCTTCTCGCCGTTCCGCTCGAACCGGGCATCCTTTGCCGGCTCCAGCTGATGCTCCCGCAGATAGGCGACGATGAGCTTCCCGGCCCCGGCCGCAGAAAGCTTGCGGTAAGTGATCATGCCTGCTCGGCCGCCTCGCCGCTCCCGCGCTCAAGCCTCGCAACCTGTTCGCAGAGCTGCTCCAGGACACTGCCCTGCCGGTCCAATGCGTTCGCCATGCGAACCATGACCTCGTGCAGGCCCTCTCCCTCCTGTGGCGTATCAGGCGGGCTGACCAGCTGATGGATCTGGGCAAGCATTTCCCCGAACTGGTTGAGACGGGTCATGACAAGCAGTTCAAACTGGCTCTGCCCCGTCAGGGGGTGAGGCTGCGTAAAGTCTTCGACGTCAGACACGGATGGTCAGCTCCTTCTTACTGAAAGAGGCATTCTCCCATCCTGGGTTGTGAGTGCGGTCGGCGGGGGTCAGCAGGACGCGTCAGGGATGACGGGCCACACGCCTTGCCTGCGGGAACAGGCTGCGGAACTGCTCCAGAACCGTCCGCATGAACGCCTTGCTGAACTGCCCTGTCACGGCGGACTGCCGAAGGTAATACGAGCCTTTGACCGGATCGAGATTGTACTCATCCAGCATGAGCCACTGACTGCGGTTCTGATCGAGCGCCGCACGCGGCTTCTCCGTTGCCGGGATCTCGATGGCGTGTCGTCCCTCCGCTGGCTTCTGCGTGGTGAGAGGCAGCAGCAGAACATAGTCCTGACCATCCCGGCCGACGAACAGCACGGCTACGGCGACTGGCCGGTCCTTGCGCCCCTCTGCCTCACCCTGTGCATCCTGCCAATGCCACAGATAGGGGTAGTGCAGAACCGTACCGGGCTCGAACACGGCGCTCACGGTCAGCGCTTGTCCGGAGACAGGAACGCATCAATCGCCTGCGCGACATCCTCTGCCAGATCGGCGGGCATATCGGCCGTAGCTCCAGACACGCGGCGGTCGGGCTGCGACTGTCTGAGCGCCTCGTACTGCTCGACACTCAACACCACCAGACGGGGCTTTCCGCGCTGGCTGATGGCGATCGGTCCCTGGAGCGCGCTGGCGATAATGTCTCCCGATTTCCGGGACAGATCACTGGTTGAAAAGGTACGCATTCTCAGGCTCCCGTCTGGGCTAGACATACATCATTGCTGTCTATGACATGATATACAGCAATTACAGCACGACGGAAAGCACCCTCTCAAGAGCATCGAACATCGCCCGCTGATCCGGTTGCCTGGTGGTCCCGCAGGGACCGCACCCGAAAGGGTGCATTTGTATATGGAAAAAGAAAAAACCTGCAACGATCTTGCCTCGATCTTAGAACGACGGCGCAGCGATAATGGCACGATCTTTGACACGATGCGAGGGTAATGCTAGGCGTAGCTCAACGAGGAAGGACGCAGACATGAGTGCAGCGATGGCAGTGGGGGGAACCGACGGCGCAATGTTCACCGCATTGCTGGGCTGTCAGCGCGGAACATGGGCGCACTCTCCACTTTTCCAGTGGATGACCAATAACTATGAGGCGATGTCGCAGGCCATCACGGGCAAAAAGGTCCGCTGGCAGAAGATGAGCGAGGCTGCGGAATCCGCTGGCCTTACGAATGTGAATGGAGAGCCGCCAAAGCCTGCGACTGTCCGCAGTACGTGGTACCGTGTCCGCAAGGCTGTCGGTGCGATGCAAAGGCAAAAAGAAGAAGCCCGCAACACAGCTTTGGCAGCTCGTGCCGCAGCCCGCGCAGCCTCTCAGGCACAAAAGCAGGATGACGCTGAAGGACGGGAGACACTGAACCATCGCATGGCGGAAGCCGATGCGGACCTTCGCGAAAAGCAGTTACAGGACGCCCGCGATCGCAGCCGGTCAGTCCTGTATCCTGAAACGGTCCCGCAGGTACGGACTGAAGCCGCCCCGCCAGAGGAACGTGAGGCCGCTCCTGCCTTAAAAATCGGACGGGTGGCCGAGTTTGTTGTCATGAGAAAGCAGGCTCCACGCTATGGCAGGGACCGGGACATTCCTCTGCCACCGCCCTATGTTGGTCCACGTCCCGCAGGAATGCCGAAGGATCTGCCACTTGAAGCCCTCATGCCACTTGAGGCTTCTGGGCGAACCCCCGAGGGCAAACTCGACTTCGAGCAGATGCCGGGTCTGCCACGCCGATCCTTCTTTGACAGAGACCGGGAATGGGCACTTGCCTGCCTACCCATGATTGAGGTCATCCCCCCGCGCGAACGGAGTAAACCTCTCAAAGCGATGTTCTGTCTTTTGAAAATGAAGATCGGACGCTAATCCGCGCCCACCTGCGCTGTCTGCACTCACAACGGGATCTGGGAAAATGATCGAGCCGTCTCTGGCGGATCATTCAATGTCAGGAACCCAATGTGACCGAAAAACCAAAACGCCTTTCAACGCCTGAGCTGCATGAAGCGATTACAAAGTCTCTCGAACTACGCTCCCTGATCAAGGCCGGACGTGGAAATCTTGGTGGAACGACTTGCCTCGCTCCGCTTGCGGAGCGAGCCATTTTTCAGGGGCGGCCTCTTCTTCTGGGGGACGGAGATGTTCGTAACCCCGGCATTTCCCTGTTCAAGGAGATTTATAAAACTCACGGGCTTCCCTGCCCTTCGAACGAGGAAGCCGGCCACCTGAAAGAGTGGTTTGCCAACAGCTTCAACGAAGCGGCGATGCGCAAATCATCTCTGCTAATCGACATTGGGGGTGGTGACAGAACCTTGGAGGAATGGGCCGCCGAAGATGACATCATCGGTGCGGCGGATGCTGTCGGTGTTCCGGTCACAGGCCTGTTCATGTGTGGCTCCCAGCCCGGTGACATCGCCTATCTTGAAAAGCTGTGGGCCAGCGGCCAGTTCCGGCCCCGCCGTGGCATCATCGTCCTCAACGAATGGACCGTTCCGGCCGGGCATAAGCCGGACACTGTTTTCAACCCGATCATGAATGATGAGCGCCTTATGAACGTGGCGGGGATGGAAACTGAATTTCTGCGGATTCCAAAGCTATCCTGCATGAAAGAAGTACTGGCGAGTGGCCTGACTTTCCATGACGCCGCCGCGGGTAAGCCGGGACAGGACGGAACGCCCCTCGGTCCGATGCGTCAGTGGCTTGTCAAAAACTGGCTGGAGAAAATCGAGGAAAACATCTCGGATGCGGGTATCGAAGACTGGCTGCCATGAGAAGGAGCCGCAAATCCGAGCCGGATCTGCTCGACCGGCTGAAAACAGGCGCTAATCCCTTTGGAGGGATTGGCAACCGGAGGTTTCTCGACCTCCTTGCAGACGGAGAGCAACACTTCGTCTGTTACAATGCAGTGGGGGAAGCTGAGCATCTTGATGTGACCGATCTCGGCGTCACCATCCGCTCCCTCTCCACCATCCGGTTTCCGGTGGGGGTATCGTTCTGGGAGTGGGAGCCCAATGGAACGGAGCGGCTTCCGCCGCTTCGAAAAAACAGCGTGCCGACCCGTTGTGGATTTCTGGTGATCGCGGATCAGTCAGGGCAGCGGGGGATGTTGCATTATGCAGACTACCGTCCGCGCATGAAACTACACGGCAGGCCCATGGCAACAGTCTATCCGGTTTCTTTGACGTTCGATCTCCGGGATGACTGCGCTCCACCGGACACGCCACTCTTTTTTGGCGATGAAGGCCATTACACCCACCAGCCTGATCTTCCTCCCGAGGCTCTGACGGCGTTTGACGTCGAGGCGAGCCCGAAGGATGCGGCGGCGCTGATGAGCCATTTTGGAGCGACGCCCTCCCCGCTCTACAAAAACAATCCTGAACTCGCCTTCCCTCAGGATGTGTCTTTGTTCTCGTCGAAAGACTGGGAGCTTTTCCAGTCCTTGGCCGATGACCTGATTCATGAGGCCACACCGTTTATGTGCATGCAGTTGGTCATTCGGGCATCGCATGTCCGCAGTTGGGCCATCGAACAAGGCACCGGGGCGGGGCTTCGGAAGGTTACCCTGTACGATACCGAGGTCCTGACATGAGTGAACTCACCGACAACGGGACGCTTGACGGACTGGCCGAGGCGGGTCGGCTGATGGAAGAAGCCGCCCGGCTCGATGGCATTGATGAGCATTCTCCTCTTGGGCGATGGATCAGAGCCCAACGCAAGGGAATGGACGCCTTTGCGCGGGTTGTTCTGTCGTGTGCCTCTGAAATGCAGGATTTCAGAGGGGAAGCCCGCGACATCATCGAGATGGCGAAGCAGGAACAGACCACGCTGCGGGACCAGTTCATCGAAAGCCGTCAGCAGGTCGAAAAGCTGGGGGAAGTCGCGGCGCGGAATGTCGAGAAACAGGAACTGTTTCGAGACCGCGAATTGCAGGCCACGCTCGGGCGGATCGTCTCTGGCGTGACCTCGGAGCTGCGCAAGGAAGTTTTCGACCAGTTGCGGACGGAAATTCCGACGCATGAGCGCCAGTTTTACAAGGAAGCCCGGTGGCGCGCTTATGTGCGGATGACCCTTGCAGGAGCGGTCCTCATGGGCCTCGGCTTTGCGTCTGGCTACACGTATGACGGCTATGCGGCGAGTGTCGGTCGCTATTGCGAGGAACATCAGGCGTTCGATACGAAGGGCGCATCATGGTGCCAGATCGTCCCGCCTCCGATCCTGCCGAAGTCCTGAGCGGGCTCTTGCACACCCGCACCAGGGCGAAGCCCTGACGCAGCATACTTCACAGCCGCGCCTGCGCGGTTGTGTCCATTTTGGCGCGGTCTGACCGGACAACAAAAAAGGCGGCTCCCAGGGGAACCGCCTTTTGCATGTGTGGACCTGGCCGAGGCCGGTCAGGCGAGGCCGTTCGAGGCGGCCCGGATCTCGGCAGGGGTGGCACCAGCGGCGCGCGCGTCTTCTGCGGCCTTCTCAATGCTGGCATCGAAGCGGGTATTTTCCAGAAAGGTCATGAGGGCGTCCGCGATGGCGAAGCCACGCGCAAGGTGCTCCAGCCGTCTCAGGGGGAGGCTCTTGGCGCTGGCGTCGGGGACATAGTGGGCGAGTGCGTGAGACATGGGACAGGCTCCACGACCGGGCGGGGCCGGTCGCTCTTCGATGTGCAAGGGGACAGGAAGAGGCCGCGCCCTGTGGGCGCGGCGGGCCTGACTTAGAAGCCCATGGCGTCGGCCTGAACGGCGGCGACGTCACGGGAAAGGCTGCGGCCATTGTCGCGGGTGTAAGGCTTCCACGCCTGACCCATCAGTTCCTCATAGGCGGCACACGCGCCGGAAGCGACGCAGGACAGCGCGTAAGCCTTCGCGCCGTTCTCGGCGGCGATGCGGCGCAGGCCGTCCACGCGGTTATCTGCCCCATCCACGCCCATGCGGTCTTCGTCGCGGTCGCCGTTGGCGTAGCTGTCTGCGGCATCCTTGGCGATCATGCGGCGGTTTTCATAGAAGTTCGCGGCGCCATAGGCGGAGCGGATGAGACCATCCACCACGCGGTCAAGGTGCATCCGCAGACCGTTGAAATTCTGCTCGCCCCGGATATAGGTCACAAGGATGGGAAACATCAGGTCGTATTGCTCGCGGACCATGTTGGACCCTGCCCCGGTCAGCTCATCAACGTCACCGGCCTCGACACCGAACGCCAGCACGATTTTAGCCATCTGGTCTTCAGACGGAACGAGGCGAAGAATGTCGGCCAGACCCGGAGAGGCAAGAGCCTTGGTGCGGCGTTGGGCTTCGTTGAAGCGACGGACAGCGGCGGGGGAGTAGTTGCCCTGAGAAGCGTTCTGGGACATTGTGTTGGATGCGTCGGACATGAAATGTACCTTTCTAGTCTAGCGAAGTCCCGGCTTGGTGTTCCAGCACTAACCGGGGCGCTTTGTCTTAAGGGCCAATCCCTCTCGACAAGTAAAATATAGCCTTTTCGGCCTTTCATGACAAGAGAAAAAACGCATAAAAGCGTCATAAAACGCGCTTTATTTTTGCGTGACAAGTAAAAAGATTTCTTGATTACTTTATGAATACCTGTCGTTTTCCTAGACCCATCCTGACCGTGCGGCGAGCACACTGACGGCGACGAGAGTGGAACGACGGTGGCGTTTTCCTGAGCCCATCCTGCCACCGGCCAAGACGGGCGACGGGACAGGCCG
>NZ_BLJQ01000018.1 GCF_014132155.1 Gluconobacter sp. Gdi | reverse complement strand
TTAAGCCGTCAGACACCCGACGCTCGCCCGATCAAGCGCCGTGTTTCCAGTCCGTTCTTCAACATGGCCAAAATCACAGCTTCGGGCCCACTGGGCCATATAGCCGATAAGCATGTCGGAAAACCCTATTTTTACCGTTTCCGTCACTTACACCAATCCGACAGGGTTTGTCGCCACCCCTCATGGAAATTTTGTCTAGGAAACATGCGAGCGCGCCAGACTGGCATTCCCCCCTGTCGGGAATCATCTGTTTTCCGATAGGGGGCATGATTAATCTATCGTTCACGACGAGCCCACGAAGGCTAACGGGAGCGGGAGGACGCTCAGTCAGTAAGAGCCGCTTCTACGGGCGCCTGCGCATGAAGCATTGTGGTATCGGAAGTCGGGTGTCCTGGCGGCCAGATACTGCGATCAGAAAACGGCTATTCATGAACATTATCTTTGAATTATAAATGCTCGAAGTAGGCTCTTCCAGAGAGGTTCGCCTGCCGCCCTCCAGGCCCGATGAAGCTGCTTGTCGGCGGCGAGAGTGTTCCGAAGTAGAGGCGATACCGAGAGCCTTTCCTTTGTGCTGGATCCTTCTCGCCGTTGGCGTTGGCGCTCTCGGCGGATCAGAATGGCAGCGCCGACGCTATTCAGACCTGGCGCGGCGTCGCATCGATGTCCTCTTAACCCCGGAGAAAAATCACATGACGTATGAAGAGCAAATGAAAATTGTGAACTCACTGTCAGATAAAGAGGTCGAAGAGTATGCGCGTCTGATCGTGGCTCGTGGTGCAACGGATTACCCACCAGACACCTTCACTGAAACTTTCGGATTGAAAGCTGCCGCTCTTGCCGGAGCCGGATATTCCAACCGCCTTGCTCCAGTTCTCAAAAGCATTGGGTTTGCTATTTCACTGAAGCTGTTTCCCGGCAACCGAGAAGGATGCGCAGTACATTCGATTTGACAATAAAACCCCGGATTGCGGCCCGCATCCCTTTTCCTCCGGGTACCCTTTTCGAACGCCCGGGTCTCAGTCGTAAAGGTTGAGGCACCGTCATAGCCGCATGAATAATGTGCGGATTTGACTTTCGACGTGCGTAAAGCCTGTGGATTTATGGACAGCCGTTCCACGGCCGCTCGCGTCCTGATGGACAGCCCTGCAGGCTGACCACAGGGCGCGGCTCTGCCCACAACGCCACAGGTTCAACACCAACAACAATGTCTTCATTCTTAAAATAAAATCGGCCGATCCGGTGTTGTCCCCTACCGGAAATCCCGTGCTTTGAGCAGCTCCGATCCCTGAAGCAATGGCGTGCGGTCTTCCAGGCTGAGCACAACGATATGGATCACATCACCTTCCTTCTGAAGCCGTCCCTTGCAGGCCAGAAGACGGGACGCGAGAAGAGGAAGGCGGAATGCCTCCTGCACGTCTTTCCAGACGATCAGATTGGCGGTGCCCGTTTCGTCCTCGATGGTCACGAACATGGTGCCGTTGGCCGTCCCTGGCCTTTGCCGCATCAACACCAAGCCAGTGAGCTGGATCCGACGCCCATCCCGCAGATAAGGGAGATCCCCGCAACGCACGATCCCTTCTTTTCGCAGGCCCTCTCGGAGAAACGCGACCGGATGCCCGTTCAGACTGAGTCCCGTCGCCCGGTAGTCCTCATGCACCGATGCCCGCTCTGACATTTGCGGCAAAGCAATCTCCGGCTCGATCACTTCAGGCAGCGGAAAGTTCCGCCCCCGATCCGCTGCCTCGAACAGCGGCAGGGCCGTATCGGCGAGACCCTTGATCGACCAGAGCGCAGCACGGCGCATTTGTCCGAACACCCGAAACGCATCAGCCTCCGCCAGACATTCCAGGGCCGAGACCGGCACATCCGCACGGCGCCAGACATCGTCAATACTCTCATAGTCCGGCATCCGGGCCGCAATCAGGGCCGCCCCGTGTCCGTTTGCCAGCCCCTTCACCATCCGAAAGCCCAGCCTGACGGCCGCGTGCCGTCCGCTCCGGCCGCGCTCCAGCGTGCAATCCCATCGGGAGGCGTTGATGCAGATCGGCCGGACCTCGACCCCATGCCGTTGTGCGTCCTGAACAATCTGCGAGGGGGCATAAAATCCCATCGGCTGGCTGTTCAGCAGGGCGGCACAGAACACATCCGGGTAGTGACACTTCAGCCAGGCCGAGGCATAGGCAATCAGGGCAAAGGAGGCGGCGTGGCTTTCGGGGAACCCATAGCTGCCAAAGCCTTCGAGTTGCGCGAAGGTCTGTTCAGCAAACTCCTGCTCATAGCCATTGGCCAGCATCCCGTTGACCAGCTTGTCCCGGAATGGCGAGACGCCCCCGGTCATTTTGAACGTCGCCATCGCTCGGCGGAGCTGGTCCGCCTCGCCTGGCGTGAAGCCCGCGCAATGAATGGCCACCTGCATGGCCTGCTCCTGGAACAGCGGGACACCCAGTGTTTTCCCCAGAATGCCGCGCAGGGTCTCGGACGGATAAGTGACAGGCTCCAACTTTTCTCTTCTGCGGAGATAGGGATGGACCATATCCCCCTGGATCGGCCCAGGCCGGACGATCGCCACCTGAATCACCAGATCATAAAAAGTCCGGGGCTTCATGCGCGGCAGCATGGACATCTGCGCCCGGCTTTCGATCTGGAACGTACCGAGCGTGTCCGCCTTCTGGATCATGCGATAGGTCTGCGGATCCTCGGCCGGGATCGAAGCGAGATCCATCCGCGTCTGATACACGGTGTGCAGCAGCTCGAACCCGCGACGCAGACAGCCGAGCATCCCGAGACCCAGAACATCGACTTTCATGAAGCGCAGGACGTCGATGTCATCCTTGTCCCAGACGATGATCTGCCTCCCGTCCATGGCGGTCGGCATCAGGGGGACGAGTTCATCCAGACGATCTTCGGTCAGCACAAATCCGCCAGGATGGGTGCCGAGCTGGCGGGGAAAACCCAGAAGCAGGCGCGCGAGATGGAAGGTCAGGCTGAGGCGGCGATCCTTCAGGTTCAGGCCAAGATCCGCCGCACGGGCTTTGCACAGATCCGGATCCGCCAGGGACGAGGCGATGTGTTTGGAAAGCTGGCCGGTCAGATCTTCTGGCAGCCCGAGCACCTTGCCGACCTCGCGCAACGCGCCTTTGGGCTGATAACGCTGCACGGTCGCACAGAGGGCCGCGCGATGGCGACCATAGTGACGATAGATCCACTGGATCACTTCCTCTCGGCGGTCGCTTTCGAAATCCACGTCGATGTCGGGCGGTTCCTGCCGTTCGGCCGAGATGAAGCGCTCGAACAGAAGACCCGAGCGGACCGGGTCAATACTGGTGATTCCCAGGACGTAGCAAACGGCCGAGTTCGCGGCGGATCCGCGCCCCTGACAGACAATCCCGAGTGAGCGGGCATGACGCACGATCGTATTCACGGTCAGGAAATACGGAGCGTAGGCGAGAGAGCCGATCAGCCTCAGCTCATGGGCGATCTGCGCCTCGACGTCAGGGGGCGCCCCGGCCGGGTAGCGACGTGGCATTGCGGCTTCGACCAGGCGTGTCAGGGTGTCCTGAGCGCTTTCGCCTGTGCGCTCGGTTTCGGTCGGATACTGATAGGTCAGGTCATCGAGACTGAAGGCGCAGGCCTCGGCAATCCGCCGCGTGTTGGCCAGAGCCTCCGGAAAAGCAGCGAACAGGCGTGCCTGTTCTTCAGGGGCTTTCAGATGACGATCGGCGTGAACGTGACGGCGGTTGCCAAGATCATCGACGGTGCAGCCTTCCCGGATCGCTGTGACCACGTCCTGAAGAACGTGCCGACGTGCATCGTGGTAGAGAACATCTCCCGTCACAACGCAGGCCAGACCTTGTGCCGCACTGAACGCCGCGAGCGCGTGAAGCCGCGCCAGGTCTCCCGGCTCTCGAAACATCGTCAGCGCAAGAAACCGGTTTTCTTCTTCGCCTGCCCTTTGTCCGGGCAGATCCAGCAGGCTCTGGACATGCCCGGGAAGCGCTGCCAGATCCTCGGGCGGCAACAGGATCATGAGGAGGTTCGGGGCCGCTGCGACGAGATCCTCCCACCCCAGAAGGAACACGTCCCGCTCGCCCCGATGATGACCAAGGGTCAGGAGCTGGCAAAGACCTGCCCAGCCTGCGCGATTGCGGGGATAGGCCAGAAGCGCGCTGCCATCGCGCAGAGTCAGACGGCATCCGGGCAGGAGATGCAGACCGGCCTCACGCGCTGCCAGATGGGCGCGGATCACCCCGGCCACAGTGTTCCAGTCGGTGAGACCGACGGTGTCATACCCCAGGGCCTTCGCCTGGAACATCAGCTCATCCGGCTGGCTGCCCGAACGCAGGAACGAAAACGACGACGTCACCTGCAATTCGGCGTAAGGCGCGTTCACGGCTCAGCGTCTGTGCGGATGCGGGTGCCGGCTGCTGTCGGGAGCGTTGCTGGTTGGCGCGCGCATCACGACAAATCCGGAGCGTTCCAGATAGGCGACCAGCCGTTCGGCCACGAGACGGGCCATCAGTTCGGCGGCGTCATGCGTGCGCCTGCGTCCGTCGTAGCAGAGCGCGTGCATCAGGACTTCGGCCACGTCCGAGGTGCTGGCCGGGATCAGATCATCACGGGGCTCCATCAGAACGCCCCCTGAAGAAACCAGTCGCCCGACCCGGACCAGTCATGGGCTCCGTCCCCTTTGCGAAACAGCCACAGGCGCAGGCCGGTCGTGGTCTCGACCTGCCAGTAGTCGCGGATCGCGCCGTAGCTTTCGGCCGTCTGCCACCACTCGCCCAGCAGACGTTCGGGGCCGTCGGCCGCCGCGACGCGATGTGTTTGGCGCTTCAGGACGAACTGCCGGGGCGCACCGTCCGGGAGCAGGGCAGTGACCTGCACCCGGACGGGCAGATCGAACAGGATGTTCGGCCGCGCCCAGAGCATCTGGCTCGCGAGAGGCGATTTTGCCACGTCGCCTGGAGAAACGCGAGACTGGCCGTCTTCAGGCCAGGCGGTAAACCGGGGCGCGAGCTGGTGAACCGAAACAACGCCCGGACGGTTCAACAACCGGTCGATCAGAGAGGCCGGGAGGCCCGTTTCAGAGGATCCTGCTCCGTCCGGCAGGACAGACCGCTCAGGCCCGGCTTCGAGCGGTTCGTTTGCGCTGACGGTCAGGATGACGGTTTCAATCCCAAACTCGGGCGCGATCTGAGGGATCTGGTCTCCCAGCAGGCGCATCAGACGTATCACGTCAGCCGTCGGATCGGATGTCCCCACGCGGATGGCCTGAATGGATCCGTCCACGCGCACGCAGAGAAAGTCTAGCTGCCGCGCCCCCTCCCCGCGCGCCGTCAGCTTTTCGCAGACAACCGGCACGAGTGCGGCAATCACCGTGGCAATCGCGTCCGGTGTGCTGATGGGCTCGACCAAAGACCGGGTCAGGGAAATCCGGTCCGCAGGCTGAAACACGCTGAGCGGACTGGCCTGCCGTCCCAGAGCCCCATCGAGGCAGGTGAGAAGCTGCGTCCCAAAGCGCTTGGCCAGAGGCGCGCGAGGGAGGTCTGCAAGGGCGCCAATGGTGGTCAGGCCGAGCCGTGTCAAACCGGCCAGTGTTTTGTCCGGCAGAGGAAGTGCTGAACAGGGCAACGGATGCAGAGCCTGTTTCTGCTGACCGGGAGGCACGAGACAGATCTGGTCGATCCCCGAGCGGGCCAGGGCCCGTGAGGCAGCGGCCGTATCGCTCAGCGCCACGGAGCAGGAATGCCCTCTTGCCAGCAGGCGTTCTCTGACGAGATCCAGCATGGCCGCCTCACCCCCGTAAAGATGGGCGCATCCGGTGGTGTCGCTGTAGAGACCGTCCGGAGCGTCGAATGCGGGCAGCGGCGACAGCCAGATCAGCCAGGAGCACAGATCGGTCAGCGCTGTCCTCTGTGCTTCGGCGTCTTCTTCTGCCGTCAGAAGATCCGGCACCAGAGAGCGGGCCTGTGCCAGCGGCATTCCCGGTGTCAGTCCGGCCGCAAGCGCAGCCGGACTGACACCGGTGACGGCGTGACGGTTATGTGCCAGCGCGTGCACAACGAGCGGCCTGTCGGTCGGATAGTCTCCCGGGCGGGAGAGCTGGAGGCGCTCGGTGCGCCAGAAGGGCATCCAGAGAGCGAGAAAGCGGCGCATGATCGGAGCAGTCGAGGATCCAGTGAGCAGGGCGGCCTCCCCTCACCCGCAACAGCGCGGCAGAAAGGCGTCGGAAACCGGGAAGTGGCATGGCCAGTCCCGGAAGTCTTTGAGGCGACGAGGGATGAGAGAGGATCCGCCACCGCGTGGCGCACGCGCAGGGATCTTTTCCAGGAGCTTGGGCGAGAGGTGCAGAGCGCAGGAAAAAGCCCGTGTTTCCGCTCGCCTCCACAGCCAGATTGAGGCGGCGGATTTCCGTGAGTGTCGGGACGTGACGTCCTGCGATCACGGCCAGTGCGCGTTCTGGTCCGCGCAACACGTCTTCGGCGACTGACAGCAGGCTGGCGGGGTCCGTTTTAATGCAGACCAGAGTGTTCGAGGACAGACTGGACTGGTGCAGTCCCCAGGCATTTAGTTCAGCAGGTCTGTCGCTGATCCAGAAGATCGGCCCCCTGCCCTCTCTCAGGATGGGCAGCAGCATTGCCAGACTGGCCCCCGTCTCCAAGGGATCAGAAATAAGAAAGTCGTGCAGGCTGCCGGTCTTGAGACCGCCGCCGAGATGGTCATCGACGGCAGGATGTCCGGTGGCGAGCCTGTCACTATGGGAGTGAGTCAGGCTCTGACGCTCCAGGCGTCGGACCTGCTCGCGCAGTCGCGCCAGGGCGTCCGTTGTCATTTATGTTCTCCTTTCCGAGAACATAAAGAGAACATAACAAAAGGGAGCGCAAGTTTTTTGTCGAAACCTAGCGATCCTTCCAAGGAGTAATTTTCCCATTTTCTAAGTCGTGGCCGGCGACTTGAACCCCTTTTTCCGCAACAGCTGTCATAATGAACTGCTTTACGCTCATTCCGTGGGCTTCGGCTGCCTTTCCGAGCGCTCGCAGAGTGCTCTTACGAACGCGCATGTTGTGATTAACCGCTTTGTCTTCTGGTTCAAGTTCGGCGGGAGGAAGGCGTGGATTTACCATCCGGGCCGTACTTAACGCATCAGATGCGCGTTGCGCGGATGGACCCTCATTTAGCGCGGCATTGTGAGATTGCTGGAGTGCTACGGCCGTAATCCCGCTCGCATCTGCGCGTTTGCGTGGCTTAAGTGTCATTTTATACCTCCATGGCCGATCGGCGGGGATCTGAGTTTGGTATCCATCCGATCCCCTTAAGCTCTTCTATAAGAGCAATCACTTCGGTCGCTGCCGGTCCTTTTGAAGGCACGGCTCCAGTGTAGGAGATCTCACCGAAAGCAGTTCGATGCGAAATAGTGGCATTCAATGTTGGAATGCCAGCCTCACGCAATTCTCGTTCTGCGTGCTTTGTCAGATTGGTTTTGGACAGCCGGTTCATTATGGCTCTGACCTCAATTTTCCGACGTGCAGCTGAAGCGAGGCCTTTGGCTTGTTTAATGGTTTCCTCCGCTTGGTTCAGGTCAGCAGCTCCAGCAGTCAGAGGAACCAAAATTTGGTCGGCGACTGTCATGGCAACTGCTCCCGCGAGGTTACCAAAACCGGCAGTATCAATCAGAACAAGATCGGATTTTTCGTCCAGACCAAGTGCCAGATCTGCAATCACTCGCTCTGAAGTTTCGGCGACGCATGAAAATGGGACGCCTTCATAGGTATCCCGGTGCCAGTCTGACATCGCTTTTGTAGGGTCAGCGTCTATGACGGCGACGCTCAGGCCCTCTGATGCGCATTGAGCCGCAATTATCTGACAAAGGGTCGTCTTTCCTGGCCCTCCCTTAAAGGAGGCAATAGTTAAAATACCCATTTTACTGCTCCGCTAGACAGATAAAACATGCGTAATCACGTAACGCCGTAATGACATATCCCACATAAACGTAACTACGGTGATCGTAAAGTCGTAACTCCGTAAAGACATAATGCCGTAAAGTCGTAACCTCGTAAAGGCACAACGCCGTAATGACGTAATGCCGTAACGACGTAATGCCGTAACCTCGTAAACACATAACGCCGTAAGGACGCAACGCCGTAAAGTCGTAACCCCGTAAAGGCACAACACCGTAAGGACGTAATGCCGTAAAGCCGTAATCTCGTAAATACATAACGCCGTAAGGTCGTAAAGATAAATTGCAGGCGCGGAAAATTAAGGAATAGGAAAGTGGCAAAGGGAAAGGGCTGGCCGGGAGCTGCCCAGCCCGCAACAGGTGGGTCAACGCGTGTCCTCGCCATGCTCGCCGGCTGCGCCGCCTGCGCGTGGCTGCGGGCCGCGTTGATCCTGCCGCTTCGCGGCACTGTTGCAGTCTGAACAGCCCCCAGCCGGACGCGACGATGTTCAAAAACCAGAAATGGATCGAGCATCATGCGCCGTCATTACCTTCCTTACGTCCCAACACCACGCGGTCGGCCGCCCATGCGCTGGACCGATACGCAGGAGCCCGTATCCTGCCGCAAGTGCAATGAGCACTGGGCTGGCGGCGATCCGGCTCTGACGATTGCCTGCACGGGCTGCAACGCGCCAGCCCATGAGCCCTGCCGTCGCAGTGCGGGCGGCAATGAACGGGTGTGTGCGTGCCGGGATGAGGCGGCGACCCAGCTTGGACTCCTCTCACGCTGCGAAGGTCTGAGCTGGGACAACCGGCATGTGAAGCCTCTGACCCTCCGGGCCACTCCAGTTGCCACGGCGCTAATGTGCCGGTCTGTCAGGACAGGTGCCCCGGTGAGCAGGTTCGTGTCATGACGCCGGATCTGACGTCGTATGACAGTATCATCGTGGCCGTGTCAGGCGGCAAAGACGGCCTCGCCTGCCTTTTCGCCCTCCTTGAAGCCAGTGCCCCGACGGATCGCCTGGAACTGTGGCACCACGAGGTGGACGGGCAGGGGTCATCCTTCATGGACTGGCCCTCCACCTCGCCCTATGTGAGCGCATTGGCGGCCGATTTCGGATTGCCACTCTATCGCTCCTGGCGAGAGGGCGGCTTCGAGCGGGAGATGCTGCGCAACGCTGCCCCGACGGCACCTGTCCTTTTCGAAAGCCCTGACGGTCTGATCCGCGTGGGCGGGCATGGGCCGAACGGAACCCGCCTGCGCTTCCCCCAGGTCTCCGCCAGCCTGACGACCCGATGGTGCTCCAGCGTCACCAAGATTGATGTTGCAGATCGCGCCTTGCGCGGCCAGGAGCGCTTCCTGAACAGGCGCACGCTATTCGTGACCGGTGAGCGCGCAGAGGAAAGCCCAAACCGTGCCCGCTATGCCGCTTTTGAGCCGCACCGCACGGATACGCGGCACGGCACGCGCCGCCGCCGTCATGTCGATCACTGGCGGCCTGTCCACCAGTGGCGTGAGGCGCAGGTCTGGGACAGCCTGAAACGCTGGAAGGTGATGCCGGCGCTGCCATACCGCATCGGCTTCTCCAGACTGTCCTGTGCCACCTGTATTTTTGGCGATGCAAGGCAGTTTGCAACGATCCGCTGGCTCGATTCTGCCCGCTTTGAACGCCTCGTGCAGTACGAGCAGCAGTTCGGCTGCACGATCAAGCGCACCCTCTCTCTGGAGCAGCTCGCAGAGCAAGGGAGGCCGTATGACGCTGCACTGGCGGCGCCCGATCTGGCTCGCGCGTGCCTGTCGTCGCGGCCGATCCCGACCGTCCTCACACCAGCCTGGGAGCTTCCGGCCGGAGCGTTCGGACAGGGCGCAGGTCCGACCTGAAAAAAAGAAGAAAAAACAGAAGGTTAAAAAAGAAAAAGGAGGGGAGGGGGGCAGCACAGGCCAGCCCG
Organism: Gluconobacter sp. Gdi; assembly: GCF_014132155.1. Classification (GTDB taxonomy): domain Bacteria; phylum Pseudomonadota; class Alphaproteobacteria; order Acetobacterales; family Acetobacteraceae; genus Gluconobacter. The sequence continues at coordinate 20,691 of NZ_BLJQ01000018.1, read as the reverse complement.
CCCTGCAAGAGGTGGGTCCGTCCGTGTCCTCGCTACGCTGCGGGCCGGGCGGTCCCGACGCTGCGCGTCGCTCTGGCAGGTCGCACTGTCCTGCGCTCGCCGGAGAGGGTCAGGAAAGGAAACAAAGACAATGTCAGACACCCTCGAACGCCCCGCACAGGCGCACGCCTTTGATCTGAAACAGGCCCACGAAGAAGGCTGGACGATCCTCGAAGGCTGCGGACCCGACAATGACGAGACGCGTCTGGTGGGGCTGCATTGCAGCGATCCGCAGGCCTGGTGGCGCGTGGCGCGGAAGGCAGGCGAGGGTTCGGCCTACCACCACGAGGCGCTGTCCCGCCTGTCCGAGAACGAGCGCGAGCAGATCCGCCTGCGCTTCGGTCCCCTCTGACCCCGAACTGATCCGGGAGGCCTGACGCCTCTCTCCCCGCACTGATCCTGTTTTCCGGCCCCCCGGTCTGCCTCCGCGCAGCACCGGGCGCTGCCGCTTGTCCGGAGTTTTTCCATGTCCACGTCTCAACTGAGCTTCTTCGACACCTCAGCACTCGGCGGCAGCCAGTCCAATCTGTACTGGGGCGAGCTTCCGGGAGACCGCGCCCTTGAGGAAGCCGCCGCTGCGGCCCGACAGGCGACACAGGCCCCGGCCCCGATCCCCGCTGTCCTGCCGAAGGTGGACTTCGCCCTGACCGGAACGCGTGGCCTCGCCCAGGGCTGGAAAGAGCGAGCGCGGGACAATCTTGCGGCAATCCGCCTTCTGGCCACGCTGGAAGCAGAAGACCGCAACGCCAGCGCCGACGAGCAGGCCGTCCTTGCCCGTTTCACAGGGTTCGGGGCCGGAGAGCTGGCCAACAGCCTGTTTCCGCGTGCGGGAGAGACCTTCCGGGCAGGGTGGGAAGAGATCGGCAGCCAGCTTGAGGAACTGACCAGCCAGCAGGAGCGGGCGGGTCTGGCACGGGCCACGCAGTACGCCCATTACACGCCCGAGCTGATCGTCCATGCGATGTGGGATCTGGCGGCGCAGATGGGGTTCCGGGGTGGCCGTGCGCTGGAGCCGGGCTGTGGCACGGGGCTTTTCATGGCGAGCGTGCCTCCGAAGCTGGCCCCGAAAACCGCCTGGACCGCAATCGAGAACGACCCGCTGACGGCCCGGATCACGCGCAGGTTGTTTCCGAACCAGTGGGTCCGGTCCGAAGACTTCACGACGGCCAAGCTGGCGGAGCGCTACGATCTGGTGATCGGCAACCCGCCCTTCAGCAACCGCACGGTCCGGGGCACGGACGAACTGGGACGCCTTGGCCTGTCCCTGCACGATTATTTCATCGCCCGGTCCATCTCCCGTTTGCGTCCCGGAGCCGTGGCGATGTTCGTGACGTCCCGGTGGACGATGGACAAGTCCGATGCCAGCGCACGGCGCACGATCTTCGAGACGGCCGATTTCGTGGGTGGCGCACGCCTGCCCGCCGGAGCCATGCGTGACGATGCCGGAACCGACGTCGTGGTGGACGTGCTCGTGTTCCGCCGCCGCGCACCGGGCGAGGATGCAGGCGATGCCACCTGGCTGGACGTGGCTGCGCTGGAGGACACCGATCAGGGCGAAGGCCCGCTGCGGATCAACCGCTATTTCGCGGAAAACGGCCAGCAGGTTCTCGGCCGGCATGACTGGACGAGCGGTCAGTTCGGACCCGAATACACCTGCAAGGCCAATCCGCTCCAGATGCTGGACGAGGCCCTGCCACTGGCCCTTGGCCGTCTCTCTTCGCTGGCCCGCTTCCCGACCCCGCAGACGCTCGATGTTGCGACAGTGCAGGATAACCACGCCGCCGAGGTCGGAACGGCCGCAGACGGTGCCCTGCTCAAAGAGGGCAGCTACCTCCTGCACAAGGGCGTGCTGCACCAGATCATCGACGGCGAAACCGTGCTGGTGAAGGTGAAGAAAGGCGAGCAGAAGGAAGGGATCTTCCAGAAGCACGCGGCCATCATCAAGGGTCTGATTCCTGTGAGGGACGCGGCCCGTCTGGTGCTTCGCGCTCAGGTGGAGAACCTGCCCTACAGTGCGCATCAGGCGGATCTCAAACGCGCGTATCAGGCCTTCAGCCGTCAGTTCGGGCCGATCAACCTCACCAACACCACGACCCGCGTGGATGTGGAGACGGGAGAGGAGAAGTCCACACAGCGCCGTCCGAACCTTCAGCCCTTCTACGACGATCCGGATGTGTGGCTGGTCAGCTCGATCGAGGAGTATGACGAGAAAGGCCAGACCGGCCGTCCGGGTCCGATCTTCAGCGAGCGCGTGATTCAGGCACCGTCCGAGCCCGAGGTTCACGGCGCCCATGATGCGCTGGCGGTCTCCCTGCACGAGACAGGCGGCGTGGACGTCGAGCGTATGGCGGAGCTTCTGGGCCGCCCAGGTGAGGAGGTGCTCGCCGAACTCGGATCCTCGGTCTATCTCGATCCGATCCGCAGCACAGGCGGCCGTGAGGTCTGGGTGACGGCCGACGAGGCCCTGTCAGGGGCGGTCCGCACCAAGCTAGCGCAGGCCCGGGAGGCTGCCGAGCGCGACCGACGCTATCTGCGCAACGTCGCCGCCCTTGAAGAGGTCCAGCCCGAAGACCTGCGCCCGTCCGACATTACGGCCCGCCTGGGTGCTCCGTGGATCCCGGTGCCAGATGTCGAGGCCTTTGTTGCAGAGGTCATGGGGGTTCGCACGACCATTCACCACACGATGGAGGTGGCGACCTGGAGCGTGGACAAGAGCGGCTTTTCCGGCAAGGCGGAGGCCACCTCGGTCTGGGGAACACAGCGCCGTCATGCCGGGGATCTGCTGGATGATGCGCTCAATCAGGCCAGCCCGAAAATCTGGGACACCTGGCGCGATGTGAATGGCGAACACCGTGAACTGAACACCAAAGAGACCGAGGCGGCTAAGGAGAAACTGGCCGCGATCAAGACCGCGTTTGAAACGTGGGTCTGGCAGGACACTGACCGCGCCGAGCGTCTGGTGCGGCTGTATAACGATGCGTTCAACAACCTTGTCCCGCGCACGTTCGACGGTTCCCACCTGAAACTGCCGGGAGCCAGCACGGCGATCAGCCTGCGCGACCATCAGAAGCGGGTGATCTGGCGGATCATCGCCAAGGGCAGCACCTACATGGCGCACGCCGTGGGGTCCGGGAAGACGTTCTCGATGTGCGCGGCCGTGATGGAGCAAAAGCGCCTCGGTCTGATTTCCAAGGGTATGATCGTGGTGCCGGGACACTGCCTTGCGCAGATGGCGCGTGAGTTCATGATGCTCTACCCGAACGCGCAGATCCTCGTGGCCGACGAAACCAACTTTGTGAAGGACAAGCGCAAGCGGTTCCTGGCACGGGCAGCCACCGGGAACTGGGATGCGATCATCATCACGCATGACGCTTTCAAGTTCGTGCCGGTCGAGAGCGCGTTCGAGCAGGAAATGGTCGAGGACCAGATCGCGTCCTACGAAAGCCTTCTGGAGAATGTGAACCGGGACGACCGTCTGTCGCGCAAGCGCATCGAGCGCCTGAAGGAAGGGATGGAAGCCAAGCTGAAGGCCCTGTCCAGCCGCAAGGACGATCTCGTGCATCTCGGCGAGATCGGGGTGGACCAGATCCTCGTGGACGAGGCGCAGCAGTTCCGCAAGCTGTCTTTCGGCACGAACCAGTCCGACCTGAAGGGGATCGACCCGAACGGCAGCCAGCGCGCCTGGGATCTGTTCGTGAAAACGCGCTACCTCGCCAAGCGTAATCCCGAGCGCGTTCTGGTCATGGCGTCAGGCTCGCCGATTACCAACACCCTGGGCGAGATGTTCTCGATCCAGCGGTTCATGGACCTGCCAGCCCTTGTCGAGCGTGGCCTGCACGAGTTCGACGCCTGGGCCGCCAGCTTTGGCGAGACCCGCACGGAGCTGGAGCTTCAGCCGAGCGGGCTTTACAAGCCTGTCACGCGCTTTTCGGAGTTCGTGAACGTCGCGGATCTGATGGCGATGTATCGCGACTTTGCCGACGTCGTGCAGCAGGACGACCTGCGACGCTACGTGAAACTGCCCGAGATTGCGGGCGGCAGGCGTGAGATCGTCGTGGCCGATAGCGGGGACGCTTTCCGCGAGTATCAGAAGACGCTCGCCGAGCGGATCAAGAAAATTGAAGAGCGCACGGGCAAGCCCCAGAAGGGCGACGACATCCTGCTGTCCGTCATCACCGATGCCCGGCACGCTGCCATCGACCTGCGTTTCGTGCGGAACTGGGCGGCGAATGACAACAGCAACAAGCTGAACGTCATGATCCGCAAGGTCTTTGAGATCTGGCAGAACACGTCCGCCAATCGCTACACCGACCCTGAGACGGGACGGGAGTACGACCTGCCCGGTGCCACGCAGATGATCTTCTCGGATCTGGGCACGGAATCCGCGCTGGAGACACGCGGTTTCTCGGCCTATCGCTGGATCCGCGATGAGCTGATCCGCATGGGCATCCCGCGCGACGAGATCGCCTTCATGCAGCACTACAAGAAGAGCACGGCCAAGCAGGCGCTCTTTCGGGACATGAACTCCGGGCGCAAGCGCATCCTGATCGGATCGTCCGCGACCATGGGAACGGGTGTGAACGCGCAGCAGCGCCTGATCGCCCTGCATCACCTTGATGTGCCCTGGCTGGTCTCGGACATCATCCAGCGCGAGGGCCGGATCGAGCGACAGGGCAACCAGAACCCGGTGATCCAGCTCTACGCCTACGCCCTGAAGGGCTCGGTGGACGCGACGAACTGGCAGATGCTGGAGCGCAAGCAGAAGTTCATCTGCCTTGCCATGTCCGGAGACCGGACGATCCGCCGTCTGGAAGATGTGGGGGCGGAAGCCAACCAGTTCGCGATGGCGAAGGCGCTTGCGTCAGGAGATGAACGCCTGATGCAGAAGGCGGGACTGGAGGCCGAGCTGGCGCGTCTGGAACGGTTGCAGGCCGCGCATCACGACGATCAGTATAACGTCCGTCGTGCCATCGACCGTGCCGAGCGTGACCGTGAGACGGCGCAGGCTGTGATCCCGCGTCTTCAGAACGACATCGCACGGCGTGAGCCCACACGCGGTGAAGCGTTCCGGCTGGTGCGCAAGGATCGGGAGATGACCGAGCGTGAGAAGGCCGGTCTGTGGCTTCTCTCGCAGGCCCGCCTTGCGGCGAAGTCCGGGGAGAAAGGCAAGTGGACGCTTGGCACGATCGGCGGCTTCGAGATCCTGTGCGAGACCTGGCGCACCCGCTTCGACGGGGAAGAGACATGGGACGCGACCCTCGGTCTTGTGCTGGACGGGCGGATCCTCGGCATGGACTTCGACCGCGAGACAAGCCCGGTCGGGCTGGTCAGCCGCATCGAGAACGCGCTGTTGCGGTTCGAGGCGGAACTGGCGGACGCACGCCGTCAGGTGGAGGAAGCCGAGCGCAAGCTGCCCGGCTATCGCGCCCGTGTGGGGCTGGCGTTCCCGGAGGCGGCGCTGTTGCAGGAGAAACGCGAGGCCATGGCGGCCCTGGAGGCGGATCTGGCAGCCGATACGCAACGCCGCGAGGAAGCGGAGAAGGCTGAAGCAGCCGAGGCAAAGGCAGCGCTGGAAGATCAGGCCGTGGTCGTAGAGGCGGCCTGATGCTGCCCCTACTGTGTCCGGAATGGACACAGTAGGGGAGAGGAAAAGCAGGAAGGACAAGAAGGAAAGGCGGGGCTGTCACGAACCAGCCAGCCGCGCAAGGCTCAGGCCGGGCGCGCTTCGCGCGGCCTTGCGCGGCTGGCTGGCCCGTGACGCGGGAGGGACATCTGAAAAATCATAGAAAGAGCGTCCCATGGCCGAGCTTCGCCGCGTTGATCCGAAAACCCTTGTGCCCAACCCGAACAATCCGCGCTCTTCCATCGGAAGCCTTGAAGAACTGCGCAAGCTCGCGCTCAACATCAAGGCGATTGGCATCCTCCATCCCCCGGCCGTCCGGGAACTGGAAGACGGCCGCCTGATGATCGTGGCAGGCCACCGTCGGACAGAAGGCGCCATCTATGCCGGTCTGACCGAGATCGACGTTTATGTCGGAGACCAGAGCGAAGACCTTGATGCCCTGGCCGCCGTCAGTGAGAACTTCGTGCGTCTCGACATGACGGAGCCGGAACAGTGGAACAGCGTCACCCGCCTGCGCGAGCAGCTTGGCTATACAGACCCGCAGGTCTGCGCAGCCCTGATGGTGACGCCGAGCTATCTCAAGCGTCTCAGCCTTCTGGCGAAGCTGCACCCGCCCATTCTGGATGCCATCGCTCTTGGCCGAGGCCCTGATGAGCGGCAGCGCAAGATCATCGCGCAGGCCTCTCTGGAGGAGCAGCGTGACGCATGGGCGGAAATGTTTTCCGAAAGCGTCGAAGACGACGAGGATCCGGCCGAGTATCGCGTGAAGGCCGAAGATCCGGAGGACACCGTGGCCTGGGGGGCACTCGCCCGGAACCTTGAGCAGAAGGAATGGTACGCCCGCGACGCCCGGTTTGGCGACGAGATTGCCCGCAGGCACAATATCGTCTGGATGGAGGATCTGTTTGCCGAAGCCGATACGGACAGCCGCTATACGCTCGATGCCACGGCTTACGCGGCCGCACAGCAGGACTGGCTGGACAATGAGCGGCCCGAAAACTCCATCGTCCTGGCCTCGGATGAGTACGGATACGTCCGCGCGCCCGAAGGCTTCATCACCATGGGCACCTGGATGGCGACACAGGAGGGGGAGGTCATGGGCTACGGCCTTAATCCCCGGACCCTGAAGATCGTGGAAGAACGCTGCCGTCCGTCTGTTGCCTTTACACAGAGCCACGCGAACGTATCCGCAGAGCCCGAAGCCCCCAAGGAACGACCGGACGTTTCCGGGACCGGCCACAAGATGATCGGCGAGATCCGCACCGTCGCTTTGCGCGAAGCCCTCGGCGAGGTGGCCGAGACAGCCGATCCATGGGAGCTGATCGCAGCCCTCCTGCTGGCGCTGGAAGCCGAGAACGTCCGTGTGCATGGCGATGCCAGCGGAAACAACTGGTCAGAGCCAACCGCGCGCACGCTCGCGATGGCTGACCTGTTCCCCGAAGGTAGCCTTGTCCGTGACGAGACGCTGATCCGCCGCCATGCCGTCGCAGTCCTGCAAAGCATCCTGAACTGCGACGTGTCGATGCACAGCGGCAGTGGCCTGCCCGCGCAGCTCGTGGGCGTTCTGTTCGGAGCCGACCAGAAGATGCCGAGCATGGCCTTTGAGGCGTTCCTCAAATGCTACAGCAAGCCCGGCATCACCAAAGCGGTTCAGACCGAAGGCCTTGCGCCGCAGAACACCGGCAAGGAGATGCGTGCGGTCCTCATGAACCATGTCGGGGAAGGCCACTGGCTGCCCGAGGTCGCATCGTTTGCGCAGGCGCAGGACGTCTGGACGCAAAAGCAGAAGAAAAAACAGGCGAAGATCCGGGAGCTGGAAAGCGTGGTGGACGATGAGGACCTGGACGAGATGCCTGAAGATGATTTCGATGGAGCAGCCGATGATGAGGCCGATCTGTCGAACGGCCCTGTCGTGCCAGTGACGGAGCCGGACTCCGAAGAGACTTTCTCTCTGCAAGCGCCCGAGCCCGAGCCGTCGGAGCACAACGAGGCCATGCAGTTCATGCGGGACCACCTCGAAATCGTTGTCGTGGCCTGAAGCAGGGAGCGGGAAAAGAAAAGGAAAGGAGGGGAGGGGCGCTGCCATCGCGCTCCGTCCGGGTCAAAAGGTGGCTCCTCACCGGCTTCGCCGCCTCCGGTGCCGGCGCACGCGCCGCTTTTGACCCGGCCGTCCCGCGCTGACGCTGGAGAAGACATCACGAAAATCCAAAGGAAAAGGATCAGACGATGTTCGTCCCCTCACTCGCTCCCATTCAGGTCGGCACCCGCGTTTATACCCATCTCTACAGCCGGGGAGCCGGAATCGTCATGGCTGTTTACGGCAAGGAAAGCCCGACCACCGTCCGGTCCCTGTCGCGTGGCGGGGCCATCGTGTCGGGCGGGAGCGCCTCCTACGATATCGTCTTTGCCTGTGGCTCGATCTCCCGTCGTTTGCCCGAGGCCATTCTGCGCGGTGTCCAGTGGCGGATCGAAGCCGACAAGAAACTGGCAAGCGCTGAGGAGATCGCCTTCCTCCGCACCCATGCCGAAGAGGTTGAGGCTGAGAAGGTGGCAGCCGAAGCCCGCGCGAAAGCCGAACATGCCGCCGAGGTCGCAGCACTCCGCGTCAATCCGGACTATGCCCATCTGGAGCAGGGCGACGACAGCAGCGGCACGCTGGCGGCCAAAAACATCCGCCGGATGCTGAAGAAGGCTTTCCCGAAGGTGAAGTTTTCCGTCCGCAAGAGCCACTACGGCAGTGTGACCGTGCGGACCGAGGAGGATCTGGACGAGACGGCGACCGAAACCCTCCAGGCCATCACCTCGCGGTTCAAGTCCGGATATTACGACTGGCAGTCAGACTGCCACCTGACCAGCAACAGCCCCTGGCAGGATGTGTTCGGCAGCTCCGAATTTGTGAGTGACTGAGCCTCTCTTTTTTCGTCCGCCCTTCAAGGCCGCCCGTTCCGGGGCGGCCTTTTCCATTTCTGGAGCCCGACATGCCTGTTTTTATTGTGACGCTCAGCGAGCGCCAGCTTCTCTCCGATCGCGTCAACTTTCAGGTCGAGGCCGAGACGGCCGAGGCAGCCGGTCAGCTTGTACTGGACGCGACGGCCGACGATGCGAATGAAAGCGGGCTGCGCCCTGTTCGCCTGCCAGACGGTCAGAACGCCGTTCTCGAACCCGAAAACGTGGACGGCAATGAGGTCTCGGTGTCCGTCCGCCCGGTCGATCAGCCGGATGCGGTGGCCACGCAGATCGGCGCGTGCTGGCATCTGGATCTCTCCGCCCCTGAAGCGCGCCGCCTTCTGCCGGTTCTGACCGGGGCCATCGTGGACGAGGACGATCCCGTGACGCGTGCGCTCTGCGCCCGCCTGGCGCGGCAGGTCGCCAATCTCGCGCAGTAGGAGACGGGAAAAGAAAAAGGGGGAAGGGAAAAAGGAGAGGGCAGGCACCACACCGGAGCCTGTCTGGCAAAGGGTGGGTCGGCCGTGTCCTCGCTGCGCTGCGGGTCGTCCGATCCCGCTGCGTTGCAGCGCCTTTGCCAGCCAGTCTCCGCTGCGGTCGCCGGAAGAGGTCATGAAAGAAAACAGGAGAATGACATGGCCGACTTTTCCGATCTGCGTCCCCGCAACCGCACAGAGTGGCTCGAAGTCGCGGGCTTCGTAGGAGGTGCAGCGCTTTTTGCAACCTTCATCGTTCTGGTGGTGGTGCTTCCCGCCTTTCTCTGACCGATCCGAGATCAGCCGCCCTCACGGGCGGCCCTGTCCTGTGTGGAGATCACCATGCCGACATACACTCTGGCTGCCATCCCTGCGGCCTCTCACGGGAGCCTCATCTCCTGTTCGTCCCCTGACCGCTACAGACAGACACGGATTGAAGCGACTGACCTTGCGGAAATCCGGGCGGCAGTAGCCGCATACGGTGCACGCCTGCACGACGACCACCCGGAAGCCTCCTTTCTGGTGTCTGTGACACCCGAGCGTGGGAGCGATCATCCCGAGGGCTTCTGCGACGCCCGCTGGAAAGGCTCCCTCGGTACCGAGCAGTGGATCAGGACGATCCCTGAAGAGACGCCGTTCAAAGCCTATCTCGCCGAGGTCGAGGCGATGCTTGACCGCGAGGTGCGGTCATGAACGGCCCCGAGCCAGCGTCCATCGCGTGTCCGTCGCTGCGACGGCCTCCGATCCAGCCTCAGGGCCTCACCGCGACGCAGTTCAGCGACGCGGTCGAGAAGGCGAAAATCGGGAACGCGCTGCTGTCCTTCATCGCACGCGGATTTCCGCAGAGTGCGTGGAACCGCACGCTTTACAACCGCCTGAGCCAGATGTTCGGGCATATCGCCCATTACGACATCCACGGCTTCTGGGGGGCGCAGTTCTCCACGACACAGGCGCGTCTGGGCTTCCTGCGCGGCATCGTCCTGTACGGCTGTTATGGCGATCCGGCCTGGACCTGGTCGGACGTCGAACGCGACATCCGCAACCGCATCATCGGCAGTGGGCTGATCGACGCTTACACGCGCGCCCTTGCCGCCGAGCAGGAGGCACGCGACCGGGCCGATCTGGCCCGCCTGGCGCAACGCTTCCGGATCGCCCTGCCATCCGAACACCAGCCTCTCCCTGCCGCGCCCGTGCAGGCCGAGCTTTTCTGACACGGGCCAGAGAAAAGGACAGAGCAATGGCTCAGACCCTCAGCCTTGCCATCGTCATTGGCAACCTTGGCGCGGATCCCGAGATCCGCACGGGGCAGGACGGACACCGTGTGGCCTTCTTCCGTCTGGCGACGGACAGCCACCGCACCGACACACACACCGGCCGCCGCGTCCCCCAGACCGTGTGGCACAGGATCGTCTGCCACAACGACTTTCTGACGGATCTTCTGGAGCGACGCGCCCGCAAGGGTCAACTCGTGTTCGTGCGCGGCGCTTACGAAGTCCGCCCGGGTACCGATCAGGGGCCGCCTGAACCCGAGATCGTCGTGAGCGCCCAGGACGGGGACGTGAGGATCCTCACCGACACAGGCCGCTGACGCCCTCTGTCTTCGAAACACGCACGTAAACCGGCCCTGGAGCCGGTCTTTTTATACCCGCTTCCTGACAGAGGCGGGTCTCAGGAGGTTTTATGTTCTATTCGACGCCCGCTCCTCTCACAGTCCCTCGCAGTCAGGCGCGCGCCCTGAGTGTCCGCCTCATGGCTGAGGCCGTGCTCCTGGAGGACACGGATCAGTCCCTCATGCTGCCATCGCGCCTGACGGCCGGTTTCCGCCGCAAGGCCGCGACGCTGCGTCGCCGCTCGCAGGAGAAGCTCCTGGACAGCCTCGATCGTCCGGAAGGTGTGGCATGAGGACGGCGATGGTGGACCGCCGCGCGTATTCACGCCGTTTCTGGGACGGAAAAACGCGGTTCTCACAGGCCGTGAGACGCACACTGGCGGACCTGGAGCGACAGAAAGGGCAGACGAAGAAGGACGAAGACGGGATGGCCGACACAGGGCCTTCGAAAAAAAGCTGAGGCCGGGGGCATCAGTCGCAGATGGCACGGGCAGACTGGTGACACTTCTTGAAGGATCCGTTCATGCCGAACCATCAGACGTTGCCGCTTCAACCACCCCTTGCGGGGTGGCACGGAGCTGTGTTCCGACCTCGCCGTCATGCGATCAGTGTGACAGTCACGGACCGAGGGTCTCAAGACAACCCTTCGGGCTCCAGACCGCGTCTTTCGTCAAAAGAGGGCCGCGTTCATCGCAGGACGGTGTCCCGCGCTGCCCGCAACCCGCTTTTGCCGATCCGCAGTCTTCCGGTCCTGACACCCTCGGCCCGCAACTGTCGTGTTCCTGGCAGGACGGGACGAGAAAAACGTCTCCACACATCTCCTTTCAGCGGCAACACCGGGGGCTGCGCTGCCCCCGAAACCCCCGCAGGACGAACAAGAAAAACCGGTTTTTGTCGCTCTGGACGCAAGAACTATTTCACCAAAACAAGTAAATATATTCCGCGCTATTCCGTTGTATTCATTGGATATTATGGCGGGAATTTACTATACTTACCACAGATCGAAAGTAACGGACGTTCGGGAGGATATTCCGCCATGGCTTACCAGAACTCGCCCCAGCAGATGAACGACGAACTCCAGAAGTTTCGTGACGAGATCAGTTGCATCGTTGTTCTGGAACAAGCCGGTTACAGGTTCGCCCGGTCCGAAAGTTCCGCCCGTCACATGCGCTTTCGTCGGCAGAAGGGCGAGAGCATCATCGTGACCCACGGCGGCAAGGGCTGGTGGGATCCGCATAATTCCGCGTCCATCACCAAGGGCTCCGTGATTGACCTTGTGCGGTTCCTCAATCCGGGAATGACACTGGGCGGCGCGCGCGTGGAACTGCGCAAGATGCTCGGTCTCACGCCGAGCGGGGCCGAGTACGTGGCAGAACCGAAGGAGCGCAAGCCCGCGCGTGATCCGAAATATATGTGGAAGAACCGTCAGGCGCCCCAGCCGGGGTCGGCCGCCTGGATCTATCTGACCCGCGACCGGGCGTTGCCGGAAAGCATCCTTCATCTGGCGATCCAGCAGGGCCTCCTGCGTGAAGGCATGAAGGGCACGGCGTGGTTCGCTCATAGCAACAATGCCGGTGAGCTGACTGGCATGGAAATGCGCGGTCCGGACTATCGCGGCTTCTCCTCGGGCGGCGGTGGCAAGCTGCTCTTTCGGATGAGGACTGGCGAAAAAGGGGAGACGCCCGTTCGTCTGGTCATCGGTGAGTCTGCCATCGACGTGCTGTCCTATGCCGCCATGGACCCGTTCAATTTCGAACCCAGCCTGTATGTCTCATCAGGTGGCGGCATGAGCCCAGAGGCCCTGGTGGAGTTCCGTGCGCTTCTTGGCACCCTTGAGGCAGGCGGCCGCGTCATGATTGCCGTGGACTGCGATGCCCAGGGTGACCGTTACGAAGAGATCTATGCGCCCATGATCCGTGAGGCCGGGCTGAAACCCCTGCGCTACTCACCCAGTGCCCGGGACAAGGACTGGAACGCGGTCCTGCAGCGCCGCGCCCGTCAGGACGTGGCCGCATGAAACAGAGTAAATCCCGTCTGAGCTGGCAGGCCGTCACCCTGATCCTGTGGCGGCAGGACACTGAGGCCATGAAGGTCTGGAAGCGTGCCGGGGTGGGATCTTCTGCCCCTGAGGTCTTTTGTGAGGCGCAGACGCCCGAGGGTCTGGTGCAGGGGGTCGTGATCGGCGGCGATCGCCTGAACGACGCCTGGGACCGCGACGGCGAGCTGATCGTCTTCACCCGCAAGTCCATGATTGTCCGTCTGAACGGACCTGAACTCCCAACGCTCACTTTGTCAGCCTGCCCCAAGGCTTTTGAGGACGTCATGATGTATAACGACACACGATCAACGGCCCGCCAGCATATCGACCAGATGGTTCTCAAGAGCGGCCTGACCTTCAACATGCTGGGCCACGAAAAGGCCTCGGCGATCTGGATGGATCATGCGCGCCGCCTCGGCTGTACGGATCCTGAAGCGCCGGAGATGCCGGTCCCGCATCAGCTCGTGTGGCTGGGCAGCGGCCTGAACCGCGCACTGGCCCTCGTCATTGCCGGACGGTGGGACGGCCCTCATGAGGGCTTCAATCTCTATCATCCGCTGACCCTCTTTACCGACAGCAGCAATGTCGTGGCCGTTGAGGATCCGGTGGCGTCTGAAGTCTATCCGGTTGAGCAGGTGCCCGCATGAGCGCTTATCCCCAATCCCTCGCACCCGTACTGGATCCGCTGACGCCTGTGCAGCGTGAGGCCGCCATGGCGCTTGGCCGCGTGCTGGTGCTGGCAGGGGCCGGAACGGGAAAAACGAAGACGCTCACGGCCGGTGTGGCGTGCCGGATCCAGATGTATGGGATGCGCCCGTCACAGATCCTGTGCGTGACCTTTACCAACAAGGCTGCTCAGGAAATGCGCGAGCGCATCACGAGCGTCTTGGGCGAGGGACAGGCTCCGTTCTGGCTTGGCACCTTTCACGGACTCGGCGCGCGGCAGCTCCGGGCGGAGCCTGAGGTTGCCCAGTTACACCCGGGCTTTGACATCCGCGATGCAGACGATGCGACGGCTCTGATCCGTCGTCTCATGAAGGCCATGGACCCCGACACTGTGCCGGAACCGGACACAGGCAAGAAGTGTGACGTCCGGCAGGTCAAAAAGATGGGCGAGCGGATCGGGCATATGAAGGAGAACCTTGTGACACCTGAGGCCGCACCGGCCTGGGTGCGCGGGCTGATCGAGCGCCGCCGTGCAGCGCGTCAGATGGTCGATGTCGAAGGCTGGGAGTTTGCGGTCCGGCTCTACCAGATCTATCAGGCGACCCTGCGCGAGCAGAATGCCGCTGACTTTTCGGACCTGCTGATGTGGCCAACGCTTGCGCTGATGAATGACCGATCCTATCGTGACAGGTGGTCGCAGCGCTTCACCTCCGTGATGGCCGATGAGTTTCAGGACGTGAACCGTGCGCAGATGCTGTGGCTCACCTATATGTCTGAATACTCACGAGAACTCTTTGCCGTGGGCGATGATTCGCAATCAATATATTCTTGGCGTGGGGCCAAAATTGGCTTCATCCGGAACTTCGTTCGGGAGTTTGACGGGGCCAGACTTTTCAAGCTCGAAGAGAACTTCCGCTCGACGCATCATATCCTCCAGGCTGCCAACGCCATCATCGCGCGAGACCCGGGCCGGATCCCGAAGACGCTGTTTACCCAGAAGGGCGACGGTCTGAAGATTGAGGTGCTCTCCTACGATTATGCGTCAGATGAGGCCGACGCGATTGCAGCCGAGATGGGACGTCGTGCGGCAGAAGGTGTCGCCTGGCATGACATGGCGATGATCTACCGGATTAACCGTCTGTCCCGCTCTCTGGAAGAAGCGCTGCTCAAGGCGCGTATCCCCTACGAGATCATCGGCGATGTCGGCTTCTATCATCGCGCCGTGGTGAAGGACGCGCTCGCTTTCCTGATGCTGGCGGCCTGTCCGGACAGTCGCCAGTCCGATGAGGCGTTCCGGCGCGTGGCCAATGTGCCCAGGCGAGGCCTTGGCGCCAAGGCGCTTGGCCAGATCGAACAGGAAGCGCAGGATCGCGGCCTCAGCCTGTGTGCGGCCGTCACCACGGCAACGCTTCCCGCCAAGGTGCGTGACAGCCTGCTTGCCTTCCGAGAGACGGTCTCCCGGATCGGGCAGATCCCGGACATGCGGCTTTGCGATCGCCTCGATACGCTCCTGAAAGAGACGGGCTACTACACGATGTGGAGGGAGGCCGCGTCCGAAGAGGGGGAGACGGCCTTGCAGAACCTGTTCGAGCTGGTCGGGCTGGCCGAGGGCTTTACCCGGCTTCAGGATCTTCTGGAGCACGCAGCCCTTGCCACGGCCTCACCGAATGAGCGCGGACTCGACCGGGTGCAGCTCATGACCATGCATCGGGCCAAAGGTCTGGAGTTTCCCCACGTCTTCCTGCCAGCCTGGGAGGAGACAGTCTTTCCGGGGATGGGCGAGCGCAATTATGAGGAAGAGCGCCGTCTGGCCTATGTGTCGCTGACCCGCGCTATGCAACAGGCCACGATCAGCAGTGTCGGCTATCGTCAGGGTGTTTCAGCGAGGCCGTCAGGCTTCATTGAGGAAATCCCCGCCGAGCATCGCGTGACGGGCTGGCTGCGCCAGCAGGGGCAATCGAAAAAGAGAGAGACAGGAGGCCGGTTCCGGCATACGGCGGCCGCTCTTGATGCCATGGGATTTTAAGGCATGTCCGATCATCGCAGTCCTGACGACAGGCCTTACATCTCTCAGCGGCCCAGGACGAAGTCCGGCTGGCTTTATGACTGCGAGGTTTGCGGGAAGGGCGCAGCTTTCGGGTTCACCGGACCGAAAGGCGATACACACTATTGTTCTGAACATCGTCACCTGGGACGAGGCGTGGCTCCGGCCCCCATGCCGCGAACCACGCGGCCGCAGTGACCTGTCAGGTTATCTTTCGTATAGGGTGCGATCCTGCACAGTCGAAATTTGAAAAGGGAATTTGCAATGACCTCAAATAGTGAGACAGATTTTCGGCGTCTGACAGCCAATATTGTGGAAAGCTATGTGAGTGCCCATGAACTTCCCGCAGAGCAGATTTCTGATTTGATCCGCAGTGTTTATACAGCCCTTGCGTCGGCCGGCCAGCCGCCGGAGCCAGAACCAGTTGAGCTGGTCCCGGCCGTCCATCCGAAGCGGTCCGTGTTCGAGGACTACATCATCTGTCTCGAAGACGGAAAGAAGCTGAAGATGCTCAAGCGCCATCTCAAGAGCGTCTATAATCTCACCCCGGATGAGTACCGCTCAAAATGGGGACTGCCGTCCAACTATCCCATGACGGCGCCAGGATATTCACGGCATCGGACCGAGCTGGCTCATCAGATCGGTCTTGGGACCGCGAAGGGTGGTCGGAGCCAGCCTACACCTGAGCCCGAAGAGACCGAGCCTGAGGTGCCCGTGCGGAAAATCCCGGAGAAGCGTCGCGGACGCCCTGCAAAGGGCTGAGTCTCTTTTAGGAAGTCGCAGAAGCGGTCTTTACCTTTGCGGGGTAAAGGGATCTTTTCAGATCCAATGAACCGCAAGGACAGACCGTGACCCGCCTTTTTTCTTCTCTCGCCCTGGCAGCCGGCCTCACGGCCGCTGCCCTTTCGCCAGCCATGGCCCTCGATCCCGCGCTTGGGAGTATGGGGTTTGCGCCTCCGACACCGACATCCAAAGGCCACGCGGCCTCCGTGTCCACGTCTTTTGCCGCCATTCCCGAAAGTCTTCAGACACTGCTCGATGCCGGCTACGTTCTTCGCACGTCGGCTGGCGAAGAAGGTAATATCCTGACCCTTGAGAAATTCGTGGATCGGACCTCCCCGTCAAAATGGGTGCGGTGCGAGCTGATCGGCGATCACAACGGCAATACGCGTCTGACCTTCAGTCAGCATGTGTCCTCTTTGTGCTGGAAGCTGAACTGATGAGCGATGTGATGCCGGTTTCAAAGGCAGGACCGTTCCGTCCGCAGACCCAGCAGATTGTGGATGCGCTGAACACGGCCTTTCCTGGCCTGTATGCAGGTGTCTGCAAGGCCTCCGATCTGCCGTCAGATGCCGATGAGGCTGAGGATGACGACGATCTAGAGGATGACGGCCTGCTCAGCGATTTCGTCTTTTTGTCGGATGGATGGGCTGTGCGGGTCGATTACGATCCCGAAGATCCGGATCTCTGCCTGGGCCTGTCTGCTGGCAGCACGGAGGCACCGGCTGAAGGTCTGGAAGTCGATCTTGATGACGGCGAGGAAATTCCGGATGGCGTCCTGAAAGACGTCACGGACTTTATTGACGAGCAACGCCAGGCGTCGGCAAAACACTGACCTGTCCCGATAAGGGAGGCCCCTCTGGCGCTTTCCTTATCCATCTCAGCAAGGAAGGACTGGCCGCGTGACTGGTGAACCGATCTATCCCGCCCCCTGCACATATGAGAGCCTGACCGAGCGGCAGAAAGAGGCTGTTGGTCAGTTCATGTCAGAGCGTTTGAAGCAGAAAACCCGAGGGATTCTCCCGGGAACGCTGCATACGGTGGTCGAAAAAGGGCGGATTCATGCGTTCGTCTCCTGGGACGAGCATCATGTTTATGAAGTCAGCCCGATCACCAGCCTTCGCCTGGTGCTCGATCCTGATGGGCGCCCTCTGGGCTGCCCGAAAGACGGGCTTCTCTATCTCTCCGACGTTAGCGGGGAGGTGGTGGTCAGGATCCTTCCGACAACCCGGTATACAGCGGCCGCCATCGGTATTGCCGTGGAATAAGGCGTTGCGCGCTTAATTCTTTGTGTGATGGGCGACGCGCACGATCCTCTGCCACAAGCCCATCATCAGTCCTGACGCCTCTCCGCAGTTGTGTCGCAGTTCGTCGGCGAGGGCGTCCGGGGTTCTGACACTGGCCTGAAGGGCCGGGCTGACGCTAGCGCGTCCTGTCAGGACCACGCGATTCAGGATCTCCACATCCAGACAGGCCTGTGACGTCACAGCGCGGACGGCTGCGCAATGGCCTGCATTCTGGCGAAGAGGGCTGTAGATCAGGCGGCCATCCTCCTCTTTCCCTAGACGTTGGCGCCAGTATTCGTCATTCGGATGCCCGCTCAGATGGCCTGCATAGTGCTTGGTCTCGATGACCATGAGGGCACGGGGCAAAAGGACGAGATGGTCGATCTGGGTTGTGCCATCACCAGAGGCCTTGGGAAGACGAACGTCATGGAGGCTTGGCCGTCCCAGATCGTTCAGGAGGGTGCGGATCCTGTCTTCGCCTTTCGCGCCTTTGAGTTCGGCCTGAAGGCTCTTCCAGGCTGCGTGCGCGCTGTCGCTCCGCTCGATGCGAGAGGGGCCGCCACGCGGCCGAAGTCTCAGGCGCACCATACGAAGGCGCGCCTCCAGGCGAAAGTATGGGGCTTGGTAAAGCGCATGGCATGTCTCTGGTCTGGCAAACGATATCCTGACTCTAGCGACGTGCTTTGCGACTTTGCGGTCTCTCTATTTGGCACCGCATCGCGAGAACATCTGTCACACTCTGCCGATGCCAACGCCTAATTAGGGAGGGTAAACGGAATGTCTGTTTTGTGCGGGAAGATCAGTAAAAACCGGACACTTATATTGCTAACTTTCCGCTTTCCGAAGAAGATCGAACCCGAACAACCATGATAAAATCCGGTCTTTCGGCGATCAACTGCTAAGAACTTAAACGTAAACCTCCCTGCCAATTCCGAGACGGTTCACTAGATATATGTCTTTGCCGTAATTAGGCTTTCCTCCATTCGTTGGACCATGTCGTCATAGGTCATAATCTGCGCGTGGTGACCGCCGATGGCAACTAAGTGTCGGCGGTGTTCAAATCGGCGCTTCTCCATTGTGCTATTCATCCCGCTATTACGCCCAGCAATAACTGCGAATGCGCTTTTTGCGATTTTTCCGCCGAAGCTATTTTCCAAAACAGTGTCGTTAGGATGATCGTCACGAACCCATGCCCAGTCGATAACTTGGCCAAATCCATGCTCAAGCGACGATCCCCAGTAACGATACTGTGCTGTTCCTCTCTTAAAGAGAGTCTTTTCTTCTGCAGGCTCAAATTCAATTAACCCGAACGCGCGAGCATTGTCGTTGCCGAGCACAAGGTCTGTGCGGAAAATGCCCTTCATGGTCAGCTCAAATTTGATGAGGTCGGGCGCCGGTATGTTGAGCACAGAACCGAGAAGGCACGCCATTTGAGGTCGACTTTTAATCTCAGAAACGATCTCTGTTTCGCCGATATATTTCTTGGTAGCGAACCACGTCTTGAAGCTGTTGAGTTCATTTTCAGCGTTGGTGAGGTTGAATACTATCGTAGAAAAATCGCTCATCCCACTGGAACTGCCTTGAGTCCACTGCTTGCATAGGACTCATCAACGATCGTCAAAATTATAAGACTATCGTCAGGCTGCCTCTGCCACAATACTCGTTTACCCCTGACACGCGACACATACACGCCAGTCTCCAGACGCTTGGTGTTTGGGCCTGTAAGCTCAGCCTTATCCGCGAAAAAGGCGCGGAGAGCTTTCGAATCTTTCGGCGTCATCATGCCCCACTGCGCGATTGCGGTAGGTGATAGTGATGGTTGTGGTTTGCTATGGCTCATCGCTCTGTTCCTCACCATATCAATGTAGGCGAAGCAGGGATAAATCTCTAGCGAATAAGCAACCGGCCGCGACGAGCTGAACCGCGCAGGGATTAGCGGACGCCCGCGTTCGCGTGCCGCACAGCTATGTCAGCTCTTGGGAAGAGAAAGTTTTGGCCGCGAGGTCCGAGATGAAGGCGTAACCAGCCGTCAATCGTGCACTCCTCGGACGCGTACTTTGTAAATAAGAAAAGAAAAAACAGGGAAGACGCGCCACAGGCCGTCTGGCCGCCACAATGGTTCGGCCGCACGCGGCCCGCGCCCTGGAGGGCGCGCCATTGTCCCGTCCAGCCGTCTGCGCCTCGCGGGGAAGCATCTGAAAAGAGAAAAGGATGTTTTCCGTGGCTACTGCCGTCACAACAGTCTTCACGCTCACCGGCCCCCAGGACCGTCTGCGCCAGATCGCCGAAGAGCGCGCCTACCGGACCTGCGCACCGGACCAGATGGCGTGGGAGAACGACACCACGCTGGTGATGACCCTCGAAAACGGCATCGGCACGTCCTTCCTCCGTCACGGAGATGGGCTTTCTGACGAGTACCCCGATGTCAGTATCCGGGGGATGGAATATTTCGACTGCTTCGATGATCCGGGCTTTGCCAAATGGCAGGGCGGTCAGCTTGTCTATGAGGCTGATCTCATCACCGTCTTCGGAATCCTGTTTCCGACGGACGCCTCAAAAGACTGGCCGGGCTGTAGCGCCAGCTTCTGGCACAGGTCTCCGCCTCTCTCGGCGGCCATAGCTGAGAACTGTCCGGACTTTGACCTGCTGCCATTGGGGCAACTGGCAGGGCCAGCGCCCGGATGGGTCGAGACCTCGGATGGCTTCGCCACCCTTTTCCTCCGGCTGCCCTCAACACCCGATGCGCAGGATGGTCTCGGCGTGATCTTCTATCCGGGGATCGGCAGGAGCACCCTGCTGACAGGTATCGACCGTTTCGGCGGCGTAGCCCGGTTCCGGCGTCAGGCCTATGGACAGGTCAGCGCACAGTGTCCTGAACTGCGTGCTGTCCTGCGGGAGTGCTGGAAGGCTGACGAGAAGAAAAGGCGCAAGGCTCGCCAGGAGCGGAAGATTCTGAAAAGGAAGATGAGGAAAGAGATCCGGGAGGGAAAGGACATCCTTTTCGATCTCTTCGATCCTGACCCGTGGGTGATGTAATGGGCAGAAGAAAAGAAGGTCTGGGGCGGCCCTGACGGGTTCGTTCACCCTTGTGTGAACGGCCTCTATGGCGCAAGGAAAATCTTGTCTTGAAACATACGGAACTGGTGCTCTCATGTGTCCGGCCTTTTTGTGCAGCCACTAGGGC
>NZ_BLJQ01000017.1 GCF_014132155.1 Gluconobacter sp. Gdi | reverse complement strand
GCCCCCCACCAAAGTTCCAAATGCGGTCTATCGCGGTTCACCTAAAAACGTCTGCTTTCGGGCAGCCAACATCCCCACTTCGATGTCTCACTTGAGGCGACTGCCGTCGGTTTTCCTACTTTGTCGTCTCAAATTCAAAGTCCTCATACCGTCACGTCTGTATGCGGAATTAACCAGAGAGTGTCTGCTGCTCGACCAAAATCATCATGAGCGCCGCCGACTGATTCAGGCGCTCAACAGGGACATTATCTCGCGCTTGAATGGAAAGGCCATGTATAAAAGTCGCAACTGCATCTCCGAGGGCTTCCGTATTGCAATCCGGCCTGAATTCTCCGGCTGTTTTAGCTTTCGCCATACGCTCGATTAGTGTCAGTGTCTGATGTAGACGCTGATCTGCCAGCCATGAACTGATTTTTTCATTCGCTGCAGAGCAATTCGTGGCGGCTACGACGACCATGCAACCTTTCGGCCCTTCCGGACGTGTATAGAGGGCGATGGCTTCACGAAATATTCGTTCTATCGCGCGAACCGCTGACGCCTCTTCTGCGAGAATGCGCTCTACAAAGCCGCCTTCATGCGCTTCGTAATCCTCTACCGCCTCCCGGAAAAGCTGTTCTTTAGAGCCGAAAGCCGCATAGAGCCGGGCTGACGCGAGCCCCAATGCCGAGACAAGATCGGCCATGGACGTGCTTTCAAAGCCTTGTGACCAGAAGAGATCACGGGCTTTGCGAAGCGCCTCATACCGGTCGAATTCACGCGGTCTGCCTGCCATGGTCTGCCTCATTCTTTAATGACCAACCAATAATTCACTTGACCGATCAGAGCAAGGTATGGATTTCTTTGTCGACCGACAAAGAACAGGAGAGACAAATGTCTGTAGGACTGAATCAGAGGCGTAGAACATTGACCATGGACTTTTATCTGGGGTTCGTCGCAGCCTTGCTTTTGGGTCTGCTTTCAACCCAAAAAGCCCATGCTGGACAGCAACTGCCGCCCAACTTCCACTCAGAGGACCAGACGGTTGATGGCGTCCATCTGCACTATGTTGAAGGTGGGTCGGGCCCCCCAGTGCTGCTGATTCCAGGCTGGCTCCAGACATGGTACGCTTGGAGAAAAGTCATGCCATTGTTGGCTCAGGCAGGCCATCACGTCATCGCAGTAGATCCCCCCGGAATGGGAAGCTCTGACCGTCCACTGGACGGATATGACACAGGTACAGTCGGGACCCGACTGGATCACATGATGAAAAAGATCGGTTATTCGCACTACGCCGTCATGGGGCATGATATCGGCATGTGGATCGGCTATGCCATGGCTGCTGACCATCCTGATAGCGTATCACGCCTGATACTGGTTGAAGCCATCATCCCTGGCCTTTTGAAACACGAGCCAGAAGTTTTTATGTCGCAATCTCAAAGCGCATTTTTCTGGCAGTTCATGTTTAACCAGCAGCCGGAACTCCCCGAGATGCTTTTGAAGGGTCGCGAGAAGCCCTTCATGGCTTACCTGTTCCGTCACTGGGCTGCTCATCCGGAGCGGATTGCGCTGGATGCTTACGCCCGTGTCTATCGATCGACAGACGCAATCCGCCCCCAGATGGCATATTACCGAGCCTTCCCAAAGACGATTGCTGACAACAAATTACGCGCGCAGTCTCGGCTTCCTATGCCTGTTTTGGCTCTCGGAGGAGATCATGGTGTCGCAGATTTTCCACGGGAAATGAAGACGCCCGTTACAACCAAACTAAGTTCTGGCCTTTTAAAGGATTGCGGACATTTTGCTCCAGATGAGTGTCCTGAAGAAATCGGGCGCCAAGTCATACCATTTATTCAATAAAATTTTCTTCGCTCAGGGCATAACCAAGGGGTTGTCCGCTTTAGGCATCATTTAACTTGCGTAAGAATGTCCGACATTTAGGCGCAAGCAACCTGTCTGCTGCTGTTTACTGAACACCAGGCAGTTTAGCAGAGAAGATGATCGGTCCGTTACGGGATGTGACCTATATGCCGTGTGCATCCGATCATTAACAGTGTCCTACGTTTTATTGCGCCCTATTCGAAAGCGATTTGTGATTGGCGTGCTTTTTAGAAATTATCTGTCATGAAGCGTTTTTTCATGGCGGTGAGAAACATCCTAACGTTAACGGACTGGCGTTCTCTGGCAGGAAACAGCATGAAGACAGGTAAGGCAGACGTAGGAATATCTGCCAGAACCCTGCAAAGCTGTCCTTTTTCGATAAAATCGTGGGTTTGGTACGACAACGCTCGGGTAATACCGAGGCCGTCTCTGGCAGCCGCAAGGGCCGCGTCGACACTATTGACGTAGAGGCGGGGTGAAACTCTTACTGAAGGTTCATTCTTTCCACCCAGTCGCCATTCCGAATGTCCAGTCGCATATTCATCGATATCGATGAGACTGTGCGCCGCGAGATCCTCAAGGCTCTGTGGCTCTCCGTGCTGTGCCAGATAAGCCGGGCTGCCGACAAAGACTTTCCGGACCTCGCCGATTTTTTGCATTTTCAAGGCACTGTCCTGCGGCGGGGCAATCCGGATGGCGAGATCGATCCCTTCCTCCACAAGATGAACAACACGGTCTGTCAGGAAGAGCCGTATGGTCAATTGTGGCCAGGCTTTCAAAAGGTCCGTGACAACGGGAAGAACATGTAGTCGCCCGAAAACAACCGGAGCGGTAATCGATAATATCCCCTGAGGCTCCGTCCCCGCGCCTCGTGCAACAGCGACCGCATCATCCAGGTCGGAAATCGCCGCACGACACCGGACCAGAAACTCCGCACCTTCGGTCGTCAGATGAACAGATCGCGTTGTACGGTTGAACAGGGAGAGCCCGAGGGTAGTTTCCAGGCTTCTGATCGTCCGGGTCACTGTGGTGGCGGAAAGACCTAGTTTCCGGGAAGCTCCGACAAAGCTGACCTGATCGGCTACAGCCATGAAGATCCGTAATGTCTGAAGGTCGATCAGAGGTCTCTCCTGCAACTCAGTTGATTATGAGCGTAAACCGCAATATTGAAGTGCATTTTTAAGGGATTATCGCACACCTCATCCCGTGGAAAGACAATGCTCCTGTTCAGTCGTTCTTTCGGGAGTTCCCATGAAACTCTACTATCATCCTCTTTCGGGACATGCGCATCGAGCGCATCTCTTTCTCTCTCTTGCCGGCCTGCCTCATGAGTTGAAGCCTGTTGACCTTGCCGCAGGTGAGCAGAAGACCGCGGAATTCCTGAAGCTGAATGCATTCGGGGAAATTCCCATCCTGGAAGATGGCGGCATCATTATTCCGGATTCCAATGCCATCCTTGTCTATGCGGCACGGAAAGTCGGTCCGTCTCATTGGCTGCCCGAGAACGCAGTAACGGAGGCCGAAGTGCAACGCTGGCTATCTGTAGCAGCGGGAAAGATTGCGTATGGATGTTGCGCTGCACGGCTAGTAACAGTTTTTGGCGCATCTTTTGATACGACAGAGGTCATCCAGCGCGCTCATGACGCACTCAAAGTGATCGAGCAGGCCCTGAAGGACAGAACCTGGATCGCAGAAACCCAGCAGCCCACGATCGCGGACGTCGCTCTCTACAGCTATATCGCAAGAGCACCTGAGGGAAATGTTGATCTATCGGGATATGACGCGATTGCTGTCTGGTTGCACCGTGTGGAGAACCTGAAGGGCTTTGTCCCACTCCAGAAAACCGTGGCTGGCCTGGAAACGGGATGCGGGCAATGAACTTTGCGCACCTGAAGCTCGATCATGTCGGCATTCGCGTGACAGATCTCGACGTTTCTGAACGGTTCTATGCCAAATTCGGCTTCATCCGCGATCCGGAAGAGTTCGCTCCGGCCGTGAAAGCCTGTGGCCTACACCACCCATCCGGACTTCGTATCCATCTCATTTTCAATGGCGTGCCAGACCCGGCTGGAAACGTTCTGATGGACGTTCCTGTCAAACGCCCGGGCTATACGCACGCGGCGTTCATTGTAGAGAGCATGGCAGATCTGGTGCGCTGGCTGGACCAGGAAGAGATCGTCATTACGGAGGGGCCAGTCCGGATGGGGCATGACAGACGCATTGTCTGTTTCATTCGCGATCCGGACAAGAACGTCCTCGAGTTCAACGAAATCCTCAAGTGAACAATCTTTGTAGGCCATGACGCGCGCGCGCTTTGCGGAAGCTGACACGGCCCCGATAACGTCGATAAAGAAGGCGTAAGCAGACCTGCTGCTTACGCCTCATCCCTGACATAGAGAACGACGACTTGTGTCCCCGTTAGCGGACAGTTTGCGACAATTGATAATGCCACCGTCGGTTCAAGCGCATTCCGCACGTCTGCATATCGAAGCAGTTTAAGAAACCGTGTTATGGAGAAAACCTACATTTCTATCTCCGCGCCGCGCTATAATAGACGTCATTAAGCTTCTATCTCGCCAAGAGCGACCCTGGCGGCAAAAACTATATGTATAGATCCATCGTTCACTTGAATATATACGATTCCCCCGTTTCGACTATGTCAAATAGCATCATGTTCTTTTGGCTCTTGGGGGAACAACAGGAGATTTTTTAAAGGAATCCCGCAAGTTAACCGTTTTCCCAATCGGAAGCATAATCTGTGGTGAATGTCTCTTTACTAACTCACTACTTGGAATGATAGACGTTGATAATAATTTTTTCTTTTTATCGTAGATTCTAACCGGGTCTCCACCACGGAGAGATACAAAAATTACCTTATCAAATGGAAAATTTGCCGAACTCAACAAGTAATTTTTATATTCATTTAAATGGTCAGTGAATAGTGTTTCATTTAAAGAAACCATTTCACTAAAACATACAATAATCAATTCATCATAATCTCCAAGTTGTCCATATTTTTTATGGTTTTCAAGTTTCTTGAAGATCCCATCATAAATATAATTCGAAGATATTGTCACAGCCATATCTTTTTCTGGCCATATATCTTCTTATTCTCCGGATAATATTGCAGTTTGATGTTTTTCAATCGCTTCTGCACCAAATTTCTTATCATTTGTATACGCTGAAAATTCTTCATCATCTACTGTAGTGATTTCAATTCCGATGCGCAGCTTTTTGAGACGACCTAAACTTTTTTTGGGCTTTAGAATATCAATAGCAAAATCGGGTTTATCCGTTTGGCTTTCATCACATTCAAATTTTCCATATAAGAGTTCCAGCAATGGAGAAGCGCGGCGGAATATTTCTTTTTCTAAGTCACGTTTAGATAATTTCATCCTAAATCTTCCCAAAATTATAATTATCGACTAACTAATCCGTTATCAATAAAAAGTTTAGATACCATTTCTGTCATAAGTGGTTTTGGTAGGTTCGCATTTCTACAGAGTTTGTTGATTTGACCAATGGCCCTATTCTTGTCTGAATTAAGCGTTAATCTGACGGGGGAATTACATTTCTTTACTTGAGACAAAATGGATACTTCAGCAGCTTTCGATCCCGAAATTTGTGCATCTATAGTAATCATTAGACGTAAAATTATATCACAAAAACCAACGACACCTCGTAAGCTTAATTCCGTTTTTTCACCAAGAGTTACGGGATAATATTCAATTCTTTCTTTTGTGTGCATTGCCGATGGGGATGATACCAGATGGAAATTATTATATGAATCTAGAAGTCTTTGATCGGCTTTCCCTCCATTATGAATGTGGCAATTCCTAAGTTCCTTAAAATACTTGTAACACTTAAGCATGTTCCCTTGTTGAGGAATGAATACTTTCTTATGCTTCAAAAATTGGGGCTTGAAGGAAGCGGTCATAACAGACGATGGTGAGGCGTTAACTTGAGAAATAAAAACTGAAAGACCCGATGAAACTCCGTCCCCCTCCTGATATAAATTTCGATCACTCATAGTGGAGATATTTGAAGAAGCAATCATGCTTCTTGCCCAACTCTCATAAATTGCAAAAGCGTTAGTCAAAATAAATTCTGAAAAACGCGCCTTCTGGTCTATCCAAGTTGTATTCGTATGCATGGCTCGAATATCTGCTCCATGAATATCGCTGCCCACAACGAATCTGGATGCGACATCTTCATATGTAGCGTTAGGAACTGCATTTAAAAAACCATCTACTTGCCAACGCAGATTCCAAAGAGCGATGGCTGTTGGCCAAACAAAATCAAATAATCTTGTAATTTCGGAGGTAGCTATATTTGTTTCTGGAAAAGAAAATCCGACCATAAAAAATTCCTGCATTGCAGCTATTCATAAATTTGTTGTAATATAATAAGAGAAGTCCCTAATTGTATCAACCCAATTAAAGAGCATCTAACCGCCAATCATTTTCATAGCCGACCATCTGCTTCCCCCCCCAAGTCAGCCGCGAGCCTCAGAATAGTTACAGACCTGCGTGAGTTGGAATGTCTCTCGCAAAGAGGGCCAGAGACGATCAGGCAGTCTTTCCGGCAGCAGACGTTGTCCTTGCATGAGCGTCTGTGGAACACGCCTCGAAAAGACCTTTTTGGGTCTTTTTTGTGCCCCACCCCCTATGTCCGATAATGTAAATTAACGGACATAGGGGGTGAAGAGGGGGCGATTTTCAAAAAAAGGCTAAGGCTTACCCTTTTATCTTTTTAAGGTTACGCAAAACGCCTCAAGGGTTCATCAAAACTCAACGGGCGTGACGTCCAGAGCCTCCGATCCCGATGGCCTTGACGTTGAACCTATCCCGGGGAGCCAACGCTGTGTCTCCGATGGGACCGGGTCCAGGTCCACCGAATAGATGGACGTGTCGCGGTTTAGTTCCGGACCTTTAAGACCGAAGAAGGTCGTGAAGAAGAGTTGGAATGGGACGAGTTTACACAACTGAGTTCAGAGACGAGGCAGTCCGTCTTGCTCTGAGCAGTGATCTTTCGCGAGAGCGCATTGCCGAGGACCTGGGGATTGGTCGACCTTGAAGACATGGATCCGTGATGCCCAGAAGCACGACACTGTCGTTGCTTACACAACGGATCATACGGCGTTATTGCGTAAGAATGAGAGATTACGTCGTGAGAACCTTCTGCTAAAAGAGACGACACAGTTCTTTTGGAACCAAAGATCGTGAGGTTTGCGTTCATTGCGCGGTATCACGGTCCGCTTTCACGCGAACGGGTCTGTCGGCTATTTGGTGTCAGCGACCGAGGTTTAAGAGCGTGATGTCGCCCGGTTCGTGCCCGCAGAACAGGGGATGATGCTCTGATGGTCCATATCCGCACCGTTCACGAGCAGAGCAGGTGAAGTTACGGACGTCCCCGCATGTCAGAGGGCCTCAGAACTTGTGGCTTTTCTGCTGGACATCGTCGTGTGGGACGGCCGATGCGGGAGACTGACATCCGGGTTGCCCGAACGCGGCGCTTCAAAGTGACCACGACAAGTTCGCGCAGGCACAGTATTGAACCCAGCCTTCTGGGACAGGACTTCTCCACAACAGCATAACCAAGAAATGGACAGCGGACATCACAGAGATCTGGACACGTGGAGGCTGGGTTTACCTAGCGGTGATGCTGGACCTCTTCTTACGAAGAGGCATCGGCTGGAACCTTGAGGTCCGTATGACCGCAGATCTTGCCACCGCAGCGTTACAACGCGCTCTTGCCTTGCGTCAGACACTACCAGGGAGCATCCATCATGCGGATCGTGGCAGTCAGTATTGTTCAGAGGCGTACCGTCAGTCCCTTTTTGCTCATGGCTTTCTCGTGTCCATGAGCAGAAAGGGAAGCTGCTGAAATAATGCTGTAACTAAGAGCTTCTTCAAAACCCTGAAAGCGGAACTTCTGTGACGACAGGCCTGGAGCACACGTCAGGAAGTCGAGCAGGATATCACGCGCATCATCAAAAATTTCTACAATCCGCCGAGGCTGCATTCCACACTCCAGTGGAAAAGTCCTCTGGATCATGAGCGGCAATGTCTCTTAACAGATAACCCATGGTCCGGAACTTAAAACCCCGACACGTTCAATCAAGAAGTGCGCGCCTCGCTACCGTGGCTTATCGTCACCTGTTTGCGCCTCAGTTTGCTGCAAGAGGTGCATCCGTAGCGCGTCAATGAAAACGCGGATTTTTGAGGAAAGGCTTCGGTGCGCGGCGTAGACAGCATGCGCTTCCACGGTTTCTGTTGTGAATGTTGGAAGGACTCTGACCAAGGTTCCACGTTCAATGGCTGGTCGAGCGAGAAAATCAGGCAAGCGTCCAATTCCAGCACCGTGTTCCAGCAAGACCTGCAATACGGCGGGCTCAGGCACAACGGAGCCAACGGGAACAGGAATGCGATGCTCGTGTTTCTGCGCGTCCTGGAACCGCCATATCGTGGGTCGATCAGTCCATCCGAGAAGGACGTGATTGGTCAGATGTGCTGGCGTATCCAAGGGGCCTCGTTGAGCAAGATATGCGGGACTGGCACATGGCCATAACGCGATGTGACCCAGTTTGCGCGCAATTAGGTCTGAGCTGGGCAGGGCGCCGATACGGATGGCTATATCCACATTCTCCCGAGCAAAATCCACAACGCGGTTTTCCGTATCGAAGTGCACGTACAATTCGGGAAAACGTTTGAGAAAATCAGGAAGCATTGGAGCGACAAGGCCAAGCGCAAAAGTCATTGCAGCATTGATCCGCAAGATACCTCGTGGCTGTCCTGTCACACCATCCAGAGCCGCTTTCGCCTCATTTAAATCATCCATAACCCGACGCGCATAGGGCAGAAGCATCCGTCCTGCCTCCGTCAGCCGGAGAGCCTGCGGGCTGCGTTCAAACAACTTCGCTCCAATGACCTCTTCAAGGCGAAGCAGCGCTCGACTGAGGGAGGATTTTGGGATGCCTGTTGTGCGAGAAGCGGCACTGAGACTCAAGGAATCTACAATATGTATGAAGCAACCAAGATCATCAGAGTTCATTGCAGAACGTTCCATAAATGGGACGCAACGTCTACGATAAGATATCTGCTCTTCACAAGCGGAACGGCATATTGTCGTCCTTCAACGAGGGGACAACCATGTCAAAGCCAATTATCCTGATCACAGGTGCGACCGGGCAACAGGGCGGCGCTACCATTCACGAAATGGTGCGTCGCGCAGGACCATGGCAGCTTCGAGCACTGGTTCGTGACCCGCAGGCTCCAAAAGCTACTGCTTTGGCAAAGCTCGGGGTCGAACTGAGACAGGGCAACTTGGATAACGAGCAGTCCCTTCGGGCAGCACTTCGAGGTGTCCATGGGGTGCTGTCCGTCCAATCTCCCATGAAAATCGGGCCGTCGGGAGAGGAGCGTCAGGGCAAATTACTGGCGACGTTGGCTGCGGAAAGCGGTGTCCGTCATTTCGTGCAGTGTTCTGTCGGCGGAGCAGAACGCCAGAGTAGGGTGCCTCATTTTGAAAGTAAGTGGGCCATTGAGCAGCATATCGTGTCACTCGGTCTCAATGCGACTATTCTTCGGCCAGCGGCTTTCATGGAAAATTTTTCCACCTTTGTGTTCCGCACGACAATGCTTTCGATGATGAAAACCTATCTCGCCCCGAAACAGTCCATGCAACTTGTTTCGATTCAGGATGTCGGGTGGTTCGCTGCTGAAGCATTCGAAAGGCCCGAGCAATTTTCTGGACGAAGTATTGAACTGGCGGGCGACACTGTCACCTTGCAGTCTGCCTCATCCGTCCTCCGTCGTTCAGGTCTGCGCCCTACACTGTCCTTCAAGATGCCAGCACTGCTTTGCGCGCGGTTACCCGAGGATTTCCGCCTCATGTTCGAATGGATCGCACGCGAGGGGTTTGATGCTGATATTGCCGGTCTCCGTCGTGAGCATCCAGGTCTTCTGACCTTGCGCGACTGGGCAGACTGTAGAGCGTAATAGAAGTTTTATCAGAACTGCTTACTTTTGTCCGGATCGAAGACAACGACAAAAGACGATTTTGTTATTGTGACCAATTCGATAAAATTCTTACTATTACCCGACTGTGTTTTCCCCCGAAAAAGAAGACCTCTCAGTCTTTCGAGAAGCGGATGCGGCTCGGCTAGGCACGTTAGATCGTAATGGAGTACTATGCTACTTCTCTCAGGAACCGCATGATGAAATCATGTGAGAGATAGAAGCGATCATTATCGGCGCAGAATAGTGCGGCCGGTCAGGCTCTTATGTTTTTTTTGGTGAGTATATCGAATGCGTATTTTGAGAGG
Organism: Gluconobacter sp. Gdi; assembly: GCF_014132155.1. Taxonomy (GTDB): domain Bacteria; phylum Pseudomonadota; class Alphaproteobacteria; order Acetobacterales; family Acetobacteraceae; genus Gluconobacter. The sequence goes on along the minus strand of NZ_BLJQ01000017.1, from coordinate 23,673 downwards.
TTTGTTTTTAGCGGTATTACAGCTTGCACTTGGGGGCACAGCAGCAGCAGCATCAGACACGACAATCTTTGTACCATCCACCCCATGTTTGACTTATCTGAACTACGCGACCAAGGACGCAGCATCTCCCAATATGCCGGAAGCGCGAAGCAGAGTCATTTCGGCAATGAATATAATGAAGCCGTATATGACAGAGTTTGCCTCGCTTCGTATGGATCATATGGAAATGCTCATGGCGCAGATTACCCAGAGCTTCTTTATCAGGATGGAGCTTGAATGCCGCAGTCATCCCGATCAGCCCTTGTCCGAAGTCATCCGAAAGGTTGGCAACGGCATTGTTGATAACGTGAATGCGAGTTTAGCCCAATCAGGAGATAAAAGGCATCTTCCTTATCCAGCCTTCTGAACAGAGGCGGCGGATTACCAAACTTTCCTGACGATCGGCGTTACGCCAAGTCAGACAACTATGCCGATGCCTAGCGGACGTTACCGTGCAATTTTCATGTCTCTGGCAATGTGATGTCCGGATCGGAGATTTGCGGCCAGATAGTCGATAAAGACACGGACTCTTTGCGGCATATAACGATTTGGTCCCATAAAGACGGCGTGCACAGTTTGTAGCTCCTGCGCGGCAAATCTTTCGAGCACAGGGACAAGCTTCCCCGCAGCGAGGTCTTCCTGAACCTGAAACAGTGAAAGCTGTGCGATCCCGGCGCCTGCGAGCGTCAGACGGCGCATGCTTTCTCCGTCTCCCAAAAGGAGATTGCCTTTTGGGGCGAAGGTTCGTGGCTGTCCGGTTTCATCGCGGAACTTCCATTCCGGCGTTTGTCGTCGGAATGCGAACGTCAGACAGTTATGCTTTTCCAGTTCATTGACCGTTTCAGGAATGCCATGGCTTTCCAGATATGACGGAGCCGCCACGGTAACGAAATGCGTTTCCATGAGCTTGCGCTGCAGAAGCCCTGAATCCCGCATCGGACCGATGCGAATGGCGACGTCGGCATGATGCTCGACAAGATCCACAACCTGATCCGTGAGATCTACAGCGAGCCGGATTCCCGGATAGCAGGCCAGGAATCCGGGCAAAAGATCAAGCACGCACTGAAGACCGAAAGGCAGGTTCATGTTGACCCGAACGTCTCCCGTCGGCCGGGGCATTTCATGCAAAAGACCATCTTCCAGCGCCGTCATCTGCTCCAGAATACACTGACTCTCGCGATAGAAGCGCTCCCCTTCTGCCGTCAACTCAATGGACCTGGTCGATCGGTTGAGAAGCCGCGTTCCCAGCCGCGCTTCCAGACGTGACGTCAGCTTGCTAACGGCGGACGGTGACATGTCGAGCCGACGCGAGGCTTCGGAAAATGATCCGGCCTCCACAACGGCCACGAACACTTCCATTTCGCCCGACCGGTTAACATCCCTCAACATATCTGTGCCCTGAATTCATAGCGACTGTGAATTCATGTTCTCTAGTTCATTCGTCTTGCAGGGAGCAAGTTTCACGAAGCTATCCAAACTTTCTGGAGACAGTGAACCATGAAAATCTTTCTTACGGGTGCGACCGGCTATATTGGCGGTTCCGTTGCCCGCTATCTGACCGACTTCGGCCATGAAGTCCGTGGTCTCGTGCGTCAATCCGACAAGGCACAGGCTCTGCAGGAGATTGGTATTTCGCCCGTTCGGGGATCGCTGGATGACGCTGCTCTTATAGCGGAAGAGGCCAAAGCGGCAGACGCTGTCATTCATGCGGCCAACTCTGATCATCTTGCGTCTGTTCAGACCTTTCTCGAAGCTCTGAAAGGCAGCGGCAAGGCCTTCATCCACACATCCGGATCGAGCGTCGTCGGTGATGATGCGCGGGGAGCCTATGAGCGACCGGATATCTTCGCGGATGATACCCCTTTCGTCCCGATGGACATCCGTAAGGATCGCGTTGAAATCAATGAAATCGTCCGGATTGCTGGGGTGCGCGACGGAATCAGGACGATCGTTTTCTGCCCAACAATGATCTACGGGGAATCTCTTGGACTGCCGGCAAAGAGTGATCAGCTTCCCAAACTTTACGCCCAGTCGCGGAAAGTCGCTGCCGGCGCTTATATTGGAACGGGGCTGAACCGCTGGTCGAACGTTCATATCCGTGACCTTGCAGAACTTTATCGACTGGCTTTGGAAAAAGCACCGTCAGCCTCTTACTTTTACGCAGAGAATGGTGAAGCATCTTTCGTCGAGATCGCGACCTCCATCAGCAAGGCGCTTGGCTTTGAGGGCAAGACGCAAAGCTGGCCAGCAGAGGACGCCATTGCTGAACTGGGTGACTGGGCCCGCTTTGCCATTGGCTCCAACAGTCGGGTGCGGGCCGTGAATGCACGGCTGCTGCTCGGATGGGCGCCTCAGCACACCTCCATCCAGAAGTGGATCGAAACAACCGACGTAGTCTGGTGAAGACAGTCTGATGATATCCGCTGCCCAAGCCCCTCTGACGGCAGCGGATCATTTTCTTTTCACACTCCCCTAGGAGCCTTCCATGACCGGCATCGATTTGAGCCGCAGAAGCTTATTGCCATTGGCTGTTGGATTCTGGGCGACAGCATCTGCATCCACGCCTGCTCAACCCCGTATGCCATGGTGGAAGAGCAGTGTGTTCTACGAGATTTATCCCCGCTCATTTCAGGATGGAAATTCTGACGGCATCGGGGATTTTATCGGGATGAAGGACAGGCTGGAATACCTCGCGGAACTGGGCGTTGACGCAATCTGGGTTGCGGCCTGCTTCGACTCTCCCAATGTCGATAACGGGTATGACGTGCGAGACTATCGCAAGATCATGCCGGACTTTGGCACCATGAAGGATTTCGATGCCTTTCTGGCACGCGCTAAGCAACTGGGAATTCGTGTCATTCTCGATATGGTTTTCAACCATACGAGCGACCAGCATGCCTGGTTTGTAGAAAGCAGATCATCCAGAGATAATCGCTACCGCAACTTCTATCACTGGCACGATGGGAAAAATGGTGGGCCGCCCACGAATTGGCAGACGCAGTTTGGAGGTTCGGCCTGGACACTGGATCAGAAGACAGGCCAGTATTATCTGCACTCGTTTGAAGCGCAGCAGCCGGATCTGAACTGGGAAAATCCTGAAGTTCGTGCTGAACTTTACGCGATCCTGAAGTTCTGGGCCGACAAAGGTGTTGATGGTTTCCGGTTCGATGCGATTACTTTCATCGCAAAACCGGAGAAGCTGTACGATCTTACGGCGGAAGAAATTCCTGCACGAAAGACGTTTGCCGATCATGGAGATCGGCTCAGTTTCTATCTGAAAGACATGTACGAGCATGTTTTCAAGAATACAGAACTGTATTCGGTGGGAGAAAACTGGGGCGTGAGCCGCGATGAATATGCTCGTATTACAGACTCACGAAACAAGGAGCTTTCATCCGGATTTCGCTTTGACTTTCAGATCAAAGACAATATCGATGCGTGGCGTAAGGGCACTTTTCATCTAAGTGATTTGCGCGCATTCAATCGTGACAACAGTTTTGACGATCACCCCGGGACGTGGCCTGTTGTCTGGCTGGAAGACCATGACTACTCACGCTCGGTGTCACGGTATGGCTCGCAACTTCCCCAATACAGAGATCGTTCGGCAAAACTTCTGGCAACGATGATGCTTTCCCTGCGCGGGACACCATTTATCTACCAAGGACAGGAGATTGGAATGACCAATTTTCCGTTCAGATCGATCGATCAGTTCGACGATGTATTTGCGCATAACGAATGGCGCTTGCAGGTTGAGTCGGGACACATTTCCCCTCGGGAAATGCTTGTAAATCTGGCGGCAACGACGCGCGACAATACCCGCACACCCATGCAATGGAATGAAGGGACTAACGCTGGGTTTTCTTCGGTAAAACCCTGGATGCTCGTTAATCCGAATTTCCGTACAATCAACTGCTCTACAGAATCTTCTGACCCCAGATCCGTACTTTCTTTTTATAAAAAAATGATCCGCACCAGGAAGCAGTTTCCAGTTCTTATCCATGGAACCTACCAAGACATTTCGCCGGATGATTCACCGATCTACGCCTATATCCGGGAAGATTCCACAAACAGAGCCCTGATTGTTCTGAACTTCTCTAATGACGAAAAAACGTTCTCCCTCCCTGAGAGAAAAACAGTAAAGCGCGTCATTGCCAGCAATATGGATAGAAAACAGATTCAAGGCAACGCCATCCGTATTCAACCATGGGAGAGTATTATTGCTATCGTATAATAAATCCTGAGGTACTAGCGGCGGGTCGCAACCCGCTAGGACAGATGCCCTAGCGTCTTCTTCTCAGTCATCTATCTCGCCGCAACAGCCTTGATTGGGCCAAGGATCCTTGGCTCGATCAATTATACTGTATCTTCAAAAAAATACTAAATTAGATTTCTGAAATAAAATAGACTCTTGCTGAAAGCAGGCAACTGACCATCAAGACGAGTAAGATGCTCCATTTCAGTGTGAATTTGAGCATTTCCCCTTCTTTTCCAACAATCCCTACCGCTGCACAGGCGACGGCGATCGATTGGGGCGAGATCATCTTCCCAACTGAGCCACCAACAGCATTGGCAGCAACGAGAAGTGGACCACTGACGTGGATCTGCTGACCTGTTGCGGCTTGTAATCCTCCGAATAGGGCGTTCGAGGATGTGTCAGATCCTGTGAGAAAGACGCCAAGCCATCCAAGGATTGGAGAAAGAAACGTAAAAGCTGGGCCTGTTGCGGCGAACAGGAGGGCAAGCGTCGCGGAAAGACCGGAATAATTCGCCAGATAAGCAAAGGCGAGGACCATGCCAATAGAATAGATCGGGATTTTCAGTTCGTTCAGTGTCTGCAGAAAGATCACTACCGCATCCCGGGGGCGTGCACGTAGCACGAATGTCGAGAGGATCGCAGTCAGCATGATGCTCGTGCCGACTGAGGAAATCAGATCAAGCTTAAATACCGAGTGAAACGGTGAAGGCTCGATCGAGACCGGCGGCATCTTGATGATCAGATCATGAAGATAAGGAAAGGGAAATGTGATGACAGAGGACGCAAGCAGACCAACTGGTTTGAAGAGGTTTTTGAAAGGCGCAATGCTCCAGAGGGCGACAAGTGCAGTCAAGATAACGAATGGCATCCAGGCACGGATAATCTCGTTTTTGCTATAATTTTTTTCAGAACCAGGGACGGGTGTATTTTTGCTTTCTTGAGGAAAACGAAAACTGTTCGCTGGCGTCCAAAACTTCAAAAAGAGAGGGATGACCAGGAGTGTTGCCAAAGCCGCAGCAATGTCGGGAAGTTCAGGTCCTACAAAAACAGCCACCAAGGTCTGTGTAATGGTAAATGTCAGTGCTGCAACGAGGGTGATCGGCCAGACCTCTCTTAGCCCGCGCAGCCCATCCACTATCATCACCAGAAGGAAAGGGATGGCAAACGCGAGGGCAGCAAGCATGGGCATCGCAAGCCGAGAGATCAGCAATGGATCCGCACCAATAACCTGACCTCCGACGATGACTGGAATGCCCATTGCCCCGAACGCGCCAGGCGCAGCATTAGCGAGTAGACATAGTCCACCCGCATAAAGCGGTGGCACCCCAAGACCGACCAGGAGCGCTGTCGTGATCGCAACCGGAGCGCCGAAACCGGCAGCGCCTTCGAGAAAAGCACCAAAGCCATAAGAAACGAGGAGGATTTGAATGCGCTGATCGTCGGAAACTGTGACAATTGAATAGCGAATAATGTCGAAGTATCCGGTTTTGACCGAAAGTTTATAAAGGAAGACTGCAGCCAGTATGATCCACGCAATAGGCCATAAGCCATAGAGAAAGCCGTATAATCCCGTCGCGATCAGATAGGGTATCGGCATTCCGTAGAATAGTACGGCTATGAGGGCCGTGAGAACCACCGTGATGGTGCAGGCGATATGGCCCTTCATGCGAAGCACCAGCAACGCTACGAAGAAAAATGCAATCGGTATCAAAGCAACCAGACTGGAAATTATAATATTTCCGGCTGGATCGTATATCTGCTTCCAGGGGGACATGGATTTATTCTCCTGACTTCGTGTCGATAAGGCTTATCCATGCCGATTTCCGGCCCTGGATGCGGGGGGATTAAAGATTGCCGATAACTTTGATGCCGATGACCGTTGCGTTCGGAATGACTGACGTTTCTCCCGGTCGCATCTGATATTCAAAAGAGGGTTGAAAGAGCAGACCGGGCATAATGGGAACTCCGTAATAGGCCTCCAGTGTTGCCGTATGCGTCTGAGGGCCGTTTACCCCTGTGGGGAACGGCAGACCTGCGTCCTGAAGAAGGTGCTGCCCGAGTGTCAGGCGTTTGCTGATCTGATAATATGAATACATCACCCCAAAGCGGTCGAGCGGGCGGAAAGGAATGATGCCGAGAAGCGAAGTTCCAACATAAAACTGATCAGAAAAGACCGAAACTTGCGGTGTATTATGAATGTAACCCGCCATCAGGTAGCCTCCTGCCATCTGATGCAGGCCGTGGCTGCGATAAATCATCTGGTCGGCTTCAATATAAAATGTGTCGCGTGCCTGAGGCCTTTGCACCGCATATCGGAGGGCCATCGAGGAGGGGACCGAGCCAATCATGTCCGTAAAACCGCTGGTATCGTGGCCAAAGCCGAGTTTGTAGTGGCCCGGCAGCTTTCGTGGGCCGATAAAAGGCTCCCACGTCAGCTCGATGGGAAGCATGACGCCAGTCTGCTTCTCACTGCCCCAGGCCCATCCTGATGGATTGGATGTCAGGACGGAGGACGCGTAAACACCTGTTCTTAACGTCAGATCGCGTGTTGGACGCAGACGGATCGTGCCGCCCCATGTTGCCTTCGGATAGACGCTCCACCCTTGAACGCTTTTAATGCCTACTGGGGCTGAGCACTGGATCATGAAGGTGCATAAGAGCAGAGATGTGCCATAAGTATGTGTGAGGGTCAGGCGGCCCAGATTGATATTGATGCTGTTGTGACGGAAAGATTTTTCCACGTAGAAGTCTGCTAGATGTGCCGCCATATGGCCGGAAAGGCTGTAGACTTCAGACAGCAGAATTCGCCGCTCGCCGACGTGATCAAAGCTGATCTGCCGACCTGCTCGTTCCATTAAAACGCCATGTAGGATCCATCCATTCAGACCTAGCAGCTTGCCCAGATCGAAATTATTCACCAGCGTCAGTTCATGAGCATACGACATGCCTTTGCTCAGACCGCCGCTTACATTAGCCAAGGCTTCCCCTTTATAAGCGAACTGAAATGTATAGCCCCGTTTAGCAAGCCACGTTCGTGCGGGAGCTACTTGTGGAACCAGATTACCGAATGCTTGAGCAGGTACGAAATACCCCGCAGAGAGGTCACGTTCCCGCAGGGCATCATCTCTGCGATTGAGGAGTGCAGACAGGCTTTCAGTATTAAAAAGGCTTTCAAGCTGATTAGGGTCGGAAAGATGTTCGGTCCTTTTGGTGGGTGCCGCCACGGTGTGTGATGCTTTTGCGTCGGAATGGAACGGCGTATTTCTGTCCGTCTGAAAGCTCGTTCCTGGGTGCTGTCGCATGATTAAAGCTGTATCAGGCGCACTTTCAGCAGAACTGGTGGCCATTAGGGCGATAAAGAGCATTGCACCTGCGTACCAAATGGTCCCGGAGCGTCTTTTTGTCCTAACAACGGATAACGACGCAGGAAGATCTTGGGTAAAATCATGAAACATGACAGTAATATTCCGTGTTATTCACAGATTATATTTATTTTTGATGTATTATTTGGTAATCGCGCGTCTATTATTTCGCGCGATATGCCGTGATGAAGTATTTATGGGGCTTTGAAGGATCAGCGTTCTCGCGCAAGTTTCTCAACACTGTCGGAGGTGATTTCCGAGATCGAGCGTGCGCCAGTCAGAATCATCGCAACACGGAGTTCTTTTTCGATGATGTCCAGCACATTCGCGACGCCGCGCTCTCCTGCTGCTGCGAGAGCGTAAACGAAGGCGCGCCCCAGCAGGACGGAATCAGCCCCACATGCAATCATTCGAGCAATATCCAGACCGCTGCGAATTCCTGAATCAGCAAGGATTTTCAGGTCACCCTTGACGGCATCTGCGATGGGAGGAAGGGCACGAATGGTTGAAAGGACACCGTCAAGTTGCCGTCCACCATGATTGGAGACAACGATACCGTCTGCCCCAAATTTTACAGCGTCTTTCGCGTCCTCAGGGTCCAGAATACCCTTAATGATCATTGGTCCTTCCCAGAAATCACGTATCCACTGCAAGTCTTTCCAGCTTATTGACGGATCGAAATTACCTGCGAGCCAACCAATGTAGTCTTCAAGCGCAGTGGGGGTGCCTCGATATGTCGAGATATTGCCCAGATCATGCGGGCGTCCACGCAAACCAACATCCCAAGCCCATTGCGGATGTGTCACCGCCTGAGCATAGCGACGCCATTTAGCCAGCGGGCCGGACATGCCTGAATGAGCATCGCGGTAGCGCGCCCCCGGTGTTGGCATGTCTACCGTAAAGACGAGGGTGGTTACGCCTGCTGCTTTTGCGCGCTCCAAGGCATCACGCATGAAACCACGGTCTTTGAGCACATACAACTGGAACCAGATTGGTTCTCGAACTGCGGCTTGCACTTCCGCGATTGGACAGACTGATACAGTGGAGAGGGTGAAAGGGATACCTTTGCGGCTTGCGGCCCGTGCTGCCTGAACTTCGCCGCGACGGGCATACATACCTGTTAGCCCCACCGGGGCAAGCGCGGCTGGAAAAGCAAGCTTACGTCCGAATATTTCGGTAGAAGTATCCAGGTTAGAGACGTTGCGAAGAATACGCTGTCTTAAAGCGAGATCTGCAAGGTCTGCAGTATTTCGTTTCAGCGTATGCTCCGCATATGATCCTCCATCAATGTAATGAAACAGAAAAGGAGGGATTTTCCGAGCGGCTGCTTTTCGGTAATCCGTCGCTGCTGAAATAATCATTGCAACTCTCCTTCGCGGATTTTGTCATTCCGCGTGCGCTTGGTTTTTTTCTTAGATCCGTCTTTCTCACGGACTGCCTGGCGCATTGTCTGGAAGAGAAATGTCCTAACATCCATTCGCTTAAATTGGTGCTATCCATACTTTTTAGATATATAAAATAAACTTGTTATGAAATATCTATATATTATAAGGACTTAGGAGCGTCGCATACTGTGGTTTCGGGTGTTATCAAAGAGGCGTGATTACTTTGAGTGTTCTAACTATTACGAAGATGAAAACCTTCGAAATCCTGTTTGATAACAGTCATTTCTTTTTGGTGAGGAAGAACAGGTTCTAATCTAACGGACTAAAGGATTCTGCCCGGACACCTTCTGCTGTCAATGATGGCTATGTTCCGCGCATTTCAGTCTCGAACGCGGGGGCGCGGACCCATTCAGCGTGTCGATAGGGTTGGTTACTGTCATCCTTGCCATCGTACGTATGAGGTAAATTTGCTCTCAGGAATGTCCTATCCTGAGAACAGGGGGGCCGTCACGGCAGGATCTTTTCTATTATCAAGAAGATCGACACGAGAGTCATGCGACTATCAATGCACCTCAATCATTGAGATACTTCAGGCGAGTTCACGCAAAAGGGCATGAAACCGTGCGCTGGGCCCTGAGAGTTCAGGTTGGCTTGAGGCCAGTGCTATAGAGGCGCGAGGCATGGGGCCATCAATGGGATGAAATGTCGCACCTTCAGCATGGATCTGGCTGAGATAAGCTGGAACGATGGAAACGCCCATTCCGGCGGCTACCATGGGAACTGTCGCAGCAATCTGCGGTGTGGATTGACCAAGACGAGGGGTAAAGCCTGCTTTCTGGCAAGCCGCGATGATAGCGTCATAAAAGCCTGGGCCAAGTTCGCGTTTGAAAATCAGGAACGGTTCGTCGGCCACAGCCGAAAGCGGGATACGGTGCTGCTGTGACAGTGGATGTCCTTTTGGAATGGCCAGAACGGTGGGCTCATCAAAGAGGGGGTGGAGAGTAATGCGCGGGTCCGGCGCTGGAGGGCGGACGATCGCGATGTCCAACCGGTGTTCATGCAGAGCCTCGCAGAGTGCAGGGGTGTTGCTCTCGTCTAGGGTGATGACGATGTCGGGCCAGCGTTCCCGGAAGAGGCGGATGGCCCGAGGAATAAGGGGCAGGAGGGCGACGGCGCCGGCCATGCCGAGACGTAGTCGCCCTTGTTCGCCTCGTGCCAGGCCTCCCGCCAGCAGATAAAATTCGCGTTCCATTGCAAGAATATGCTGTGCCTTCGCGAGGAGCTGTATGCCGCTATCGGTCAAGGTGGCACCGCGTCTGGAACGATGAAACAGGGAAAGGCCGAGTTCCGCTTCCAGTGCTTTGATCTGCTGACTGAGCGGCGGCTGCTCGATGTGCAGGGCTTCGGCTGCACGAGTAAAACTCCCGTGATCCGCAATGGCAACGAAGTAACGTAAGTGGCGTAGGTCCATGATCCATACGTATCATATATGGAAATGCATTCAACTATATATTGGACTTTATCCAGCAGTCTGCCGAGAGTCGTGACAGACACTCCTCAGAGGATTTCGTGATGAGCTTTACTGTTGGACATTATCTCGCTGAACGGCTGACGCAGATCGGTCTGAAAGACCATTTTGCCGTCGCGGGAGACTATAACCTCGTCCTGCTGGATCAGCTTCTCGAACATGGCGGCATGCGTCAGATCTACAGCTGTAATGAGCTGAATTGCAGTTTTTCCGCAGAAGGTTATGCGCGGGCTAAAGGGGCAGCAGCAGCTGTCGTGACGTTTAGCGTAGGCGCTATTTCTGCCATGAATGGCCTCGGTGGATCTTATGCCGAGAACTTGCCCGTTATCGTGATTTCTGGTGCGCCCAATACCAACGATTATGGCTCGGGGCGGGTGCTGCATCATACGATCGGCACGACGGATTATAACTACCAGCTCGAAATGGTACGGCACGTCACCTGCGCAGCCGAAAGCATCACGGATGCGGAGTCCGCTCCAGCCAAAATCGATCACGTGATCCGCACGGCTCTGCGTGAGAAGAAGCCAGCTTATCTGGAAATTTCCTGCAACGTGGCTGCGGCTCTTTGTGCCCGCCCTGGTCCGGTGGACTCCCTCCTGTCTTATCCGGCTCCGGACGAGGCCAGCCTGAAGGCCGCTCTTAAGGAGAGCGAAGAGTTTCTTGCGCACCGCGAAAAGGTTGTCATCCTTGTCGGCAGTAAACTGCGTGCGGCTGAAGCACTTGAGGAAACGGTGGCTCTGGCCGACAAACTCGGTTGCGCAGTTACGATCATGAGCGCGGCCAAAAGCTTCTTTCCGGAAACACATCCGGGTTTCCGTGGCGTGTATTGGGGCGAAGTTAGCAGCCCGGGTGCTGAAGAGGTCGTCAAAAGTGCAGATGGCGTCATCACACTGGCGCCTGTCTGGAACGATTACTCCTCCGTGGGCTGGAATGACCTGATCCGTGGTGAAAACGTTCTGGAGGTCAATCCGGACCGTGTGACGGTTAACGGCAAGACGTTCGAAGGCTTCCGTCTGAAGGAGTTCGTCAAGGCTCTGACGGCACAGGCTCCCCATAAGCCTGCATCTCTGACCGGAAGCTACGAGCCGGTTGTTCTGCCGACGGCCAATCCGTCCGCCCCGCTGACGAACGACGAAATGACGCGTCAGATCAATGCTTTGGTGGATGGCAACACGACGCTGTTTGCAGAGACTGGTGATTCCTGGTTCAACGCGACCCGGATGCACCTTCCTGAAGGTGCACGTGTTGAATCTGAAATGCAGTGGGGCCACATCGGCTGGTCCGTACCTTCCGTTTTCGGGAATGCGGCGGGTTCACCTGAGCGTCAGCACGTTCTGATGGTCGGTGATGGCTCGTTCCAGCTTACGGCTCAGGAAGTCGCACAGATGGTTCGGTACGAACTGCCGGTTATCATCTTCCTGGTTAATAATTATGGCTATGTCATTGAAATCAAGATTCATGATGGGCCGTACAACTACATCCAGAACTGGGATTATGCCGCGCTGGTTAACGTCTTCAACGGTGGTGTGCCGGGTGAAGCAAGCGGCAAGTCTGGCCTCGGCTTAAAAGCCACCACTGGTGAGGAGCTAGCTGAAGCCATTGAAAAGGCTAAAAAGAACACCCGTGGACCGACACTGATCGAATGCAAGCTCGACCGGACGGATTGCACGGATGCGCTCGTTGCGTGGGGCAAGCGCGTAGCCGCTGCCAATTCCCGCAAGCCACAGCGCAGCTGAAGGCACAGATCTGAAATGAAAAAGCCAGAGCCTTTGGGGGCTCTGGCTTTTTTTATGTCATCTGAGCCTATCGGGGTTTGTAGACATAAGGCACTAACATCAGGTTGTGCGATTTCAGAGAAGGTAATTTCCTGATGGACGGAAGGATATTTGTGCGGAGTATTGGGGCGTGAATAGTAATATTTCAGAAAAAGTCGGAGCTGACATACGTTCCGCATCTCGCATTCTGTTTGCGATAATTATTTTTTTTGTGGGTGTCGCCCTTTTAATAGGGGGAATACGTCTCACGCTGTTGGGAGGCTCCTTTTATTATTTTGTCGCGGGTTTTGCCTATGTCGCTATTGGCATTCTCATGTTTCTGCGACAGCGTCTGGCTCTGCCCTTAACGGCAGTGGTCTTTCTCGCAACACTTCTCTGGGCTTTAGTAGATACGCCGGAAATCGGTTACTGGGCTTTGCTACCGCGCCTGACGGTTCCAGCGGTTCTCTGTGTGCTCGGGTTGTGGGGAACAGTAACGCTTACAAATGTCAGCTCAGTCGCTCGTAAGGCCGGAGTTTTCGGTGGTGCAGGTCTTGTGCTTGCTCTTGTGGTCACGCTGCTTGAAGCCTTTACGCCACATGGCGCCATCCATAACGAAAGTGATGTCGCGAGCCGTACGAAAGATGTCGTCGCGAGTGAAAATGTGCCAGATGATTGGGCATATTTCGGCCGAAACGCGCATGGCACGCGTTACGTTCCGTACACGGCAATCACGCCTGAGAACGTAAGCCATCTGAAGGTTGCCTGGGTGTATCACACGGGGCGCCGCGTGACCGGAAGCGGTACGGGCGTTGATGAGAATACGCCGCAGCAGATCGGGAATGTTCTTTATTCCTGCACGCCGGAAAACAAGGTTGCCGCGATTGAGGGCGATACAGGTCATGCCCTATGGACTTTTGATCCGCATGCCCATTCCGCAGAGCATGTCAGTTGCCGTGGTGTCGGTTATTATGACACGGACAGGGATCTGACGCTGACAGCCGAAGAGAAGTCCGTCGATCCGGATGCGCCTTGCCGTCAGAGTGTTATTGTAAACACGGTTGATGCCCGCCTGATCGCACTGGATGCGCACACTGGCAAGCTGTGTCCAAAATTTGGTGACAATGGTATTGTCGATTTGAAGCCTCGTATGGGGCCGGTTGAAAACGGCAAACGGTATCACCCTACAGGTATCCCGGTCATCATGGGTCACACGACGGTTATTGGTGGCTGGGTGCGCGATATTGTGCATGGCGAGCCGTCAGGTGCCGTGCGAGCTTTCGATGTGCGTACGGGTGCTCAGACGTGGGCGTGGGATGTCGGTGATCCAGACAATGCCAACGCGACAGATCCATCCAAGACTTACACACTGGAAACGCCGAATGTCTGGACCATTCCGACATATGACCGCGACCTGAACCTTGTTTATCTGCCGACGGGTGGGGGACCACCGGATTACTGGGGTGGTGATCGCAGTGCGGTGAAAGAAAAGTTCGGCGCAGCGATCGTTGCAGTTGATGCGGCTACCGGGCAGACAAAATGGGTATTCCAAACGGTTCATCATGACGTCTGGGATTATGATATTCCCTCACAGCCGGTGCTCTACGATGTAAGTAATTCCCGGGGAGAGAAGGTTCCTGCTCTGATCCAGACGACCAAGACGGGTAATATCTTTGTCGTAGACCGTCGCACCGGGGTGCCGGTGACGGATGTGGTCGAGAAGAGCGTGCCGCAGCAAGGAGCGGCGGACGGCGAGCATCTGGCTAAGACGCAGCCATTCTCTGTCGGAATGCCCGGGATCGGCAATAAGCCGCTCAGTGAAAATTCGATGTGGGGCGTGAGTACGTTTGATCAGCTTTACTGCCGTATCATGTTCCGCAACTCTGTCTATGAAGGTCCGTTCACACCGCCTGGCGAGAAACCTTATATCGAGTATCCGAGCCTTCTTGGCGGGATGAACTGGGGTGGTATTGCCATCGACGAGGCACGGGGCCTGATGTTTGTGAACGATATGCGCGTGCCCTTGCGCATGATGCTCGTGAACGAAAAGAATGCTTCCCACTACACGATTTCAATGGACGAGGTGCCCGGCTTCATGGGGACGTTGCGGCCACAGGTTGCTGGTTCTTATCGTGGTGTACGGATTGATATCTTGCAGTCTCCGCTCGCTGTGCCGTGCAACACGCCACCGTTTGGAACAATGAATGCCATTGATCTGCATACGAAAAAGCTACTGTGGCAGGTTCCGCTGGGAACGGTGAAGGATACAGGGCCCATGGGTTTGAAGACTCATATGGCGGTGCCGATGGGCCTCCCGACCCTTGGAGGGCCGACGGTGACGGCGTCTGGGATAGTATTCTTTGCGGGCACGCAGGATTATTATCTTCGGGCGCTGAACTCGCTGACGGGTAAGGAGCTTTGGAAAGCTCGTCTGCCGGCGGGTGCGCCTGCGGCTCCTCTCGTGTTTCGTTCTCCGAAAAGCGGTAAAGAATATGTCGTGATTTCGGCGGGTGGCATGAGCCATTCGCCTGATGTAAGCGATGAGATTATCGCCTATGCGCTGCCAGATGGGGAAGGGAAGTAACTCATTTGGGACGTTGTCTTGGGAAAATATCTCCCAAGACAACTCATTAAAAATTCGTATTGATCAAGGGTTAGCCTGTTATTGCTAAATTCCTGAAGTTGAGAAATTTTTCCAAAAAACCATAGAAATTTTAGACATTGTGCGTATTTTTGTGATTGCTCAGTCGTACCCGGTATGACGAGAATGAAATGCTAACCATCTAGGTTAGCAGCACGTAACTGCTCTCAAACTACCTGACGGATCAGCCCTTCAAGCCAGCCAACACCTGCATCGTACTCCGACTTGCGCGGTAGCAGCATCCGCACCTCATGGGCTCCAAAAACCTCCGGCAGAGAGGAAATCCGTAACCCACTCGTCATTAGAAAAAATTCAGCGATGTAATCAGGAACAATCGCAATGGTGTCCGGCTGACAGAGGAAGGTCGGCAGATGCCCGAAGGACGGCACAATCGTCCTCACAGTGCGCCGGATGCCCATGCTCCGCAGCCGATGATCGAAAATACTGTGCCGTGACGCGGTCTCAACCAGCACATGACGACAGCGTTCCAGATCTTCAGGTGTCATCTGCTCGGGTAAAATACAGAAATCCGCATGCCAGACACAGACAAACCGGAATGATCCGAGAGGTGACGAGACACAGTCAGGTCGCGTGAGGGAACTGATAGTCAGAGCCATATCAATCTCCCGTCGTCCTAGGGCCCCGTCCAGAACCGGAGCTGAAACGGTGCGAAACGTCAGCGTGATATCCGGCGCCTCAGCCGACAGACGTGCAACAAGCCGTCCCCCCAGTGCATAATCCAGCCCCCCATCGCTTCCAATTATGAAGAAGCGGGACGAAGACGCCGGATCGAACTGCCCTCGCAGCCCCAGCGAGGAGCGCAGAGAAGACACGTTCATCTCAAGCGTTTCTGCAATTGCCACCGCATGCGCCGTTGGCTGCATTCCATACCGTGTGCGCACGAAAAGCTCGTCGCCGCAGGCTTCGCGCAAACGCCGTAACGCCGAACTGACAGCCGGTTGCGTCAAAGACAGCCGTTCTGCTGCACGGCTGACACTGCGCTCATGCCACAGGGCTAGAAACACATGAGCCAGATTAAGATCGATCCGCGATATATTATTCATCGGATTTATAGCTAACAGCAAAAATTAAAATTTGACCACAACGTTCTGACAAAGCAACGATCTGTTTCGCCTCTTCCCCTCCCGTTACACAGGAGCATCACGTGCGGAAAACCAACGGATTTCTGGCCGTTCTTCTTGCTTCTTCCGTCTCGCTACCCGACCCGGCGGATGCCCGTCCAATCCATAAGAAAGTGCCTTCGCACCGGCCCGCCGCTGCGAGCGCCGCAGTATCTTCTAAAGCCGCTGCGAAACCGAAGC
The DNA here is from genome assembly GCF_014132155.1 of Gluconobacter sp. Gdi. Taxonomy (GTDB): domain Bacteria; phylum Pseudomonadota; class Alphaproteobacteria; order Acetobacterales; family Acetobacteraceae; genus Gluconobacter. The sequence goes on along the minus strand of NZ_BLJQ01000017.1, from coordinate 7,387 downwards.
CACAGCATCCCTTCAGCGCAGCCGGCACGGAAATGGTCGAAGTACATGCTGGCATGCGAACCGCCAACGGCGTCACTAACACTACCCCCGGCGGTGGCCTCATGGCTCGCCAGACCGCCGCACGGGCTCAAAGCACCATTACGCGCGACTTTATCGCCAAACAGTCCCCTACAAGCAACGCTATCGCCATGATCTCGGCTCTGCCGGGTGTCATCTCTGCTAGCACCGACCCGCTGGGTCAGTCGAGCACAGCGATGTCTATCCGTGGCCTGCAACAGGCTGAGATCGGCTTCCTGTATGAGGGAATTCCTCTCAACGATTCGATCAACTACACGCCTTATACTCAGGCTATGGTGGACACAGACAACATCCAGTCCGTGACTGTCGCACAGGGTGCGCCAGATATCGGCGCGCCCGTCTATAACGACGTGGGTGGTCTCGTCACCGTCGCCCTGCGCGGGCCGCAGGACAGGAGAGGAGGGAGTGTCGATTTCAGTTTCGGATCCAAATCACTCCAGCGCGAATATATTCGCCTCGATACAGGTGAAATCGGCCATAGCGGTGTCAAAGCCTTTGCCTCGTTCTCCTCCACGACCAACAACCAGTGGCGCGGCTCAGGTCAGTTCAGGAAATTCCATGTTGATTCAAAAATCATCAAGGAATGGGGCACCGGCAGTAGCGCAGGCCTCACTTTTTCTTATGACAATTGGCAGCAGGCGAGCTACCGCCCCCTGACCATGGCCCAGTGGAAACAATACGGAAACTCCTTCAATTATACGAAGGAATACTGGCCCGGGAACACCAACTGGGTCGGCCTGCGGCAGTATCAAAGACGTTCCACAGTGCTGATTGCTCCAGTGAAGCTGAAACTTAGTGAACACGTCAACCTCGACCTGACCCCCGCCTACATGAACTATTCCGAGTTCTATTATGGGGGCGTTACGATCAAAAACAGCGGATCATATTTTGGAAACCAGCGTATCGCTGACCTGAATATGCCGTACCAGACCAACGGCGTCACAACGGCTTCCAGCATCAATCCGGTGCCGCAGAAAACCGGCTTCCTGAACACCGCCGTGACTTGGAAAGCTGGGCATAACACCTTTCGCGCCGGTTATATCTATAATTATATTGCGCTCGAAGAGCCTATTTATTATGCGCCTGTTAATTACACCGGCGGCATCGCCAATAATTACAGTAAATATATGGTCACCATGCCGAATGGTCAGCAATACCGGACCCTCGACATGAACTTCAAACACCAGATGAACGAAATCTTCGTCGACGATACGCTGAAATTGCTTGACGACAAACTGACCCTTAACGCTGGCCTACGTTACCTGATGATAACTCGCTGGAATACGAACCTCATTCCAGGGGTCACAAAATACAAGGTCGGAGCCAGCTATGCCCAGCCTTTGCCACAGGTCTCTATCAGCTATCAGCTTACGCCGCATGATCAGATCTATGTCGATGGAACAACGGCCTATCGTGCCCCGGCCTCGGTCCAGGTGTATGGCGAGGTGTTCTCTACCAACAGCCCGAATCCCGCGTCGAAGCAGGCGTCCCTCAAGGGCGAATACTCTATCGGCGAGGAAATTGGTTACCGCCATTACGGCCTCGTCAATGTCGCGGTGTCGCTGTTCAACTACAACATTACCAACAACCAGATCACCTCATCGCAATACATCAACGGCATCCCGTTGCCATCACCGATCGAGGCTGGCGGCAAAACCTCTCGTGGCGCACAAGGTGAAATCGGTCTGCGCCCATGGCATCACTGGAGCCCCTATGTTTCCGCCCAGTATCTCCACGCCACGACAGACAACAATATCGCCTCAGGCCTCGACTACCTGCCGACAAAAGGGAAACGGGCCGTCCAAAGTCCGGAATTTTCTGCTGCTGCCGGGATATCCTACGACGATAGTCATATCTTCGGAAACTTCGTCTTCAACTACGTTAGTTCCCAGTATTCTACCCTTATGAATGACGAAAAAATTCCCGGTTACGAAACTGCCAATATTACCATGGGATATCGCATGAACACTATTGGCTTCGTGCAACATCCGCAATTCCAGCTCAACGTTGTTAATATCGGCGCTAAAAACTATTTGTCCGGATTCCAGAGTATTTCCAACAACGCGAAAGCCACGCGCGGCGTCTACGGCACAACCATTGCCGGATCATCCCCGCTCTATCTCAGTGCCGGTGGCCTCGCCGTCGTCGCCTCCCTTAGCGCCGGATTTTAGTAGGCCCTAACCCCATTAGACCGCTTAACGGAGATTTGCTCGATGTTTTCCATTCGTTCCGCCCTATTCGTTTCAACCTGCCTCGCTCTGTCTGCCGTGACCTCCTCAGCCCAAGCCACGCCCGGCTGGCCGAACGATGAAGGACGCGGCTCCTGCGCCGTAACAAAGAAGATCGATGTGCCCGCAAGGATGCGTGACGGAACCGTCCTCCGTGCTGATGTTTATACCCCGAAAACTGCTGAAAAAGTGCCAGTTCTGCTTATGCGGACGCAGTATGGAAAGAGCGCCGCTCAAATCCAGCCGGCCCGCTATCAGACCCCCGAATGGTTTGCCTCGCATTGCTATGTCGTCGTCGTGCAGGATATCCGTGGGCAGGGAAAATCCGATGGCACGTTTTACGAATATCGCTACGATCGGAATGACGGCTACGACACCGTGCAGTGGGCCTCCACACTCCCCGGTGCGGACGGCCAAGTCGCGATGTACGGATCTTCGTATGTTGGCGCCACCCAGTGGCTGGCCGCCACCGCGTCTCCCCCTGCTTTGAAAGCCATCGTCCCTTCCAATACGGGTGATGATTATTATGACGGCTGGACCTACGAGGATGGCGCCTTTCGTCTCGCTTTCATCGAACCTTGGATGCTCGACACCATCGCTTCGTCTGCCGCTACAAACCGTGGCGATAAAAAACTCTCGAAATCGCTCTATGCAGACGGCAAAAATGCCTCTGTCTGGATGCCATACACCCCTTACGGCAGCTTTCCGCCTCTCCACCCCGATAAACCGGAAGTCGCTCCGTATTTCTACGACGCAGTCGCTCATTCTACCCGCGACAGCTATTGGGAAGCTTTCCAGATCCGTACCCATTACGACCGCGTAAAAGTTCCCGTCCTTGCCTTCGATGGCTGGTATGATTCCTTCCTCAATGGCGCTGTCAACAATTTCAACGGAATGCGTACCGACGGTGGAACGCCGGAAGCCCGCGAAAACCAACGTCTCGTTATAGGTCCTTGGGAACATATCGGCTGGGGACGCCCCAACGGCACCATCAGCCCACGTTTAAAAGACATCGGCGCTGTCGCCAACAGTCCTGTCAACGAACTGACCGTACAGTTTCTCGATCACGTTCTGAAAGGTCAGGCCAACGGTTATTCTGACGGCCCGCGGGTCGATTACTTCACCATGGGTGAAAACCGCTGGCATACCGCGAAATCCTTTCCTATCGAAGGCACTCAATACGTCACCTGGTATCTTGGCAGCGTCGGACGTGCGAATTCTTCAATGGGTGATGGCTCTCTCTCCACAAGGCCGATAAAAAAAACCGCAGCCTCCGACCAGTTTACCTATGATCCGGCAAACCCCGTTCCCAGCGTCGGCGGGCACTCCTGCTGCTCCTGGACATCCGGCCCACAAGGCCAGTTTGACCAATCCGCCATCGAACAGCGGCCCGATATCCTCATCTATACAAGTCCCGTCCTCGAAAATCCCGTAAACGTAACCGGCCCGATCACTGTTAACCTCTTTGCCAGCACGGATGCGAAAGATACGGATTTTACCGCCAAACTCGTTGATGTTGCGCCGGACGGGCGCGCCATTAACCTCAATAATGGCATCATCCGAGCCAGTTACCGGGACTCCCTGAGCAATCCAACTGAAATCGTTCCTGGTCAGATCTATGAATATCACATCAAAGTTTGGCCAACTTCCAACCTCTTCAAAGCCGGTCACAAAATCCGTCTGGAAATTTCATCGAGCGACTATCCGCAATTCGCCCCCAATCCGAATACTGGCGAACCCTTGGGCACCGCCGCCACCAGAGTCATCGCCCACCAGACTATCTGGCACGATAGAGCCCACCCTTCATCCGTGATTCTGCCTATCCTCTCGGCTGCTATCGCAGGAGACGCCGCCGACCACGCCCCACAGAACTGACTTTTCCCGAACAGCAGGCTGTTCAAATCAGCCTGCTTAAAAGATAAAATTTTGAGGCTTTTTCATAAGAAGCCTCAAGAAAAATGAAGATTTCGAATATCTATTGATTGAAGCTCTTGATGCCTGATTTTGGGCATCAAGGACGATGATTTCGGTTTCTGTGTGACGGGTTTCACTTTTCGTTGCGAGCAGAAGGGGGCTCATTCGGAGGCTTTTGGTCGGTCAGGCGGCATCATTTTCGTGAACCGCAATGGTCTGCGCTGGCGGGATGCGCCCCGGGAATACGGCTCACACAAGACGCTCTACAACCGTTGGAAACGTTGGGGCGACATGGGCATTTTCATGCGGATGATGGATGGCCTGTCTGCCGGAAAGGCAGAGCCTCAGACCATCATGATTGATGCGACCTATCTCAAAGCACATCGCACGGCCTCGAGCCTGCGGCTAAAAAGGGGATCCAGGCCGCCTGATCGGTCGCACCAAAGGCGGTATGAATACCAAGCTCCATGCGGTCACCGATCAGAACGGACGACCGCTGAGCTTTTTCATGACGGCGGGACAGGTCAGTGATTACGCCGGTGCCTCTGCTCTGCTGGACAGTCTTCCTGCGGCACAATGGATGCTGGCGGACCGGGGTTATGATGCTGACTGGTTCAGGGATGCCCTGGAGGAAAAGGGGATCAGGTCCTGCATCCCGGGACGGAGATCCCGCGGAAAACCAGTCAAATACGACATGCGAAAATACAAAAGACGCAACCGCATCGAGATTATGTACGGAAGGCTCAAGGACTGGCGGCGTGGTGCAACACGCTATGACAGATGCCCCACCGTCTTCTTCTCCGCCATCTGCCTCGCCGCAACCGTCATCTTCTGGCTATGAGTCCTGAGCCTAAGATGATGAGCACCGGGCTCAATTCTGAGCCAGCCCCGGTACTTCGCCCACCTTTCAGAAAAGATCAAATTAAGATCTCTGTATTTTAATCCGAATCCAGTACCTATGAGAGTCTTAAAATAATCATCTGGCGAAAATTATTTTCATAACAAAAAGAATGATCAGCGGAGCTTTCAAAAAACCCTTAGATCTAAAAAATCATGATTATTTCTATATTTTTTATGTGCACTGTCTTTTTTGGGACGCGTTGGGACTGAATTTCATAAAATAAACGTTAATAAATCTCGCTATACTCAGGAGAAAAAAGCTTGAATTCATACTCGGAGAGTGTTTGTTTTTTCCTCTCCTTGTAGCTGTCCACACAAAAATGACGGGCAATTGCAGTGAAGAAGTTTAGGTGGCCAGAGCGTGCACGCTTTCACATTGCACTTCGTGGCTGACGATTGAGGATGGACACGCGATGGCGACTTACAACGTTTCTTCTGGGCAGGTGGTCTCGAATACCCTCGTTTACGGGGATGTAGAAACCGTTTCGAGCGGCGGTGTCACTCAGGACCAGCACAATGGCGGTCAGCGATATGTGCTTTCGGGCGGTATCGTCCGTAACGGCGTGGTCAGTAGTGGCGGTAAGGACTATATCTCCAGCGGTGGTTCCTCCTATCAAGGCGTCATTCAGGAAGGTGGCATCCGGTATGTTTCCGGAGGCGGAATAGTCAATAACCCCTATATCGCAAGTGGCGGCACTGTCAGCGCTGCGAGCGGTGCTACGGTTCTTGCAGTTAATGCGTTCAGCGGCGGCGTTCTGAGCGCCGCAAATGGCGCGATTATTAGCGGCGGGAATGTAGCCACTGGCGCGTCTGTTACGGCAAATTCAGGTACGCTCCTCGAAGGAACGATCAACGTTTCTTCCGGCTCTACCGTGACAAACGGTACACTTACCGGCTCTGGCGCGGCCCTAAGTGCTTATACTGGGTCCCTCATCAGCGGCGTCAGTGTCGGCAGTAGTGCTCGTCTATATCTGGGTGCCGGGGCTACAGGATCTGCTAACAAGGTCAACGGCGGTACGCTGGAAATCGCTAGTGGTGCAAGCCCTAGCAACAATGGATTTGGCAGCGGCACCGGTGGAACCATTATTATCGACAGTGGTGTAACCTGGAGCAATAACAATGTTGGCAGCCTGGGTGTTACCTCTGGTAACACGCTGATTATTCAGAGTGGGGCATCAATTTCCGGAACGCCTCTCTCTGCCGGCGGTACAACCATCATTTCTTCTGGTGCCACCCTTATTGGTACGCAGACCGTCATTTCTGGCGCCAATCTCTACATCAATACCGTGAATTCAGGCGCAACAGTTAATGTGCGCGACGGGGCTGTTGTCTCAGGTCTCGCAACGGTTGCCAGTGCGGGCGTTCTGAGCGCGACCAGCAGCTACTTTTATAGTGGCACTGTAACCAACTATGGTACGATTTACGGTGGAACCCTATCAGGTTCTGCGCAGTTGATCGCTTCGGGGTCCGGTGCGAACTCTGTAACGTCGGGCGTTTCTATTCAAAGCGGTGCACGACTCTACCTAGGCTCTGGGGCTACAGGATCTGCTAACAAGGTCAACGGCGGTACGCTGGAAATCGCGAGCGGCGCCAATCCCAGCAATAATGGATTTGGCAGCGGTACAGGCGGAACCATCATTATTGATAGCGGTGCCGTCTGGAGCAATAATAATGTTGCCAGCCTAGGCGTCACTTCGGGAAATACAGTGGTCATCCAAAGCGGTGCAACCGTTTCTGGCACCGTCATTTCAGCCGGTGGTACGACCGTTATTTCTTCCGGTGGCCTGATTGCAGGAACTCAAACTGTTTCCTCCGGCGGTACGCTCGTTTTGAATAGCACTGCAGGAACTGGTAGCATCCTGCTTTCTGGTGATGGTGCGAACCTGGTTATTAGTGGCACGACCATGCCGACGAATACCATTTCGGGCTGGTCGCCCACAGACACGATTGAACTGGCGTCCATCCCGCAGGCCAGCGTCACCAGTGTCAGCACAACGGCGAGTGGCATCACGTTCTACACCACCGGTGGCACGTATTCGCTGAATGTGCCAAACGCCAGCACGTATGGCTATACCCTGTCGTCTGACAGCAATGGCGGTCTGGTCTATACGACATGCTTTGCCGAAGGCACCGCGCTTACAACTCCTGACGGGGAAGCCACGGTCGAGACGCTCGTGCCGGGCACGCTGGTCATGACGCCGAAGGGGGCCATGCCTGTCAAATGGCTGGGTCATCGCTCCATCACCGTCTCCAGCCAGCCTGTGCCG
>NZ_BLJQ01000016.1 GCF_014132155.1 Gluconobacter sp. Gdi | reverse complement strand
TGGAGATACGACAATGGCTAACATCGGTTCCTTCAAGAAGGTGGGCGAAGGCTTCGAAGGCGAAATCGTCACCCTGGCCCTGCAGGCCCGCAACGTCCGTCTGGTGGCAGAAACCAACCGTCCCAACGACAACGCCCCCAATTACCGCGTCTATCTGGGCAGGATTGAACTCGGTGCGGCCTGGACCCGCCGCTCCAGCGAAGGGCGCACCTATCTGAGCCTGAAGCTGGATGATCCCTCCTTCGCCGCCCCGATCTTCGCCAATCTGTTCACCGACGAGGAAGGCGAGGGCTACTCCCTGATCTGGACCCGGCCCCGCAGCCGGAACGGGGAGTAAGCTCCCCACCACCAACCCCGCCCGGTCTCCCCGGGCGGGGCCTTCCGGGTCTTTTTTCCACGTGCTCTTCCGGGGCGCGGGCGGCAGCGCAGGTCGCCCGACGTGAGACGCAGGAGGAACATGAGGCTTTCCCTCAGCCTTCCCATTGTACCATGCGCGAGGGCGAACCGCGTCAAGGACACGTGGTCCCCCCAATTTTGCCCGACGCACCCGTGCCGGGCACGCCGAACAAAATCGGCTCCCCCACGCGCCGGCAAGCCGGTCGCCTGCGGCGATCCCTGACCCGGTCCGCCCCGGCATGAGCCGTCCGTCCTGTCTTCAAGAAACGAAAGGAGCAGGACGATGACCACGCTACACGACCACATTCAGATGCTGCGGGCCGAACTCACCAGCTTTCATCTCAGTAAACGCGAGCGCCGGCAGATCGAACGCGAACTCAAGGAGGCGCTTGCCCGACGCGATGCACAGCCCCCCGCCTGACGGGGGGCTTTTTTCCGGTCAGCCCGATGGCCTTGTCCGACAGGGCTGGAGCCGCCTGAATGGTGCGTGGACGCCGATTCCTTTTTCCCATCGCCCGGAAAGAACGATGTTGAATTTCCATAAAGCGACTATTATAGTCGTATTTCTGGTGTGCAGACCTTGCGTGTCGGATGTGATCGCGGATGATCACTGGCCGACAGGTAAGGGCGGCACGGGCACTTCTGAACTGGACACAGGAAAGGCTCGCTGAAAAGGCCCTCGTAGCATTGACCGCGCTCAAGCGCCTTGAATCCGAACGCGGTCTGGGCGTTCATGAGGGCACGATCGATCAGGTCCGCCGCGCACTGGAAGCGGCGGGCATCCTGTTCATCGAGTCCGGACAGGGACGCGGCGTCATGTTTCTTAACGAGACTTCCAATATTCAGACGCGGCAGGGCCGGGGGCGCGGCCGGGTGGAATCGTCCTGATCCGCTCCAGTCATGTCATTCCTTGCCCTTTGAGCGCGCTGATTTCTGGCGGGGTCATGCGAACCGGGCCGGTCAGCAATCCCGATCTTTGTTATCGAACCGATCTGGTCGCGGTATCATGAGGAACCGTCATGACGGACCCGTCTTTCCTCGACCATCCCCCTCTCACCCAACGGGTGAACGCCTACGACGAAGCGCATCTCGGGCTCTATCTGCGCCTTCTGGTAGCAGACGAGGAAGGGGCGGACTGGCGCGAAGTCGTTGCCGTGCTGTTCGAAATTGATCCGGTTCGTGAACCGGTACGTGCGAAGGCTGTTCATGACAGGCATCTGGCACGGGCGCGCTGGATGACCGAAGCCGGTTTCCAGCATCTGTTGCAACCGCGCCTGCAATAGCCGGGCTTCGCCCCGGCTCGCGCATCGGCCCTGCGCTTCTCTCCCTGATAAAAAATCAGGGTCTATGCACTGCCGCTCCCGATCTGGCTGATGGAAGCTCCCCCTTTTGCCGCATGGGGGACAGACAGGGAGGCCCGTATGCCCACATCTTTCTGGCGTTCATCGGAACTGCGCGACCATATCAGCCGTCTGGACCGCTCCGGTTTCGCCGTCGAATTTCTCCGCCGCAACACCATCTATCGCCGCGATTATGCCCGTCTGCAACGGCGGATCGGCCGTCGGGGCGTGGATTCCACCGCCGAGTGCGCGGCGTTCGCCCGGCGCTGGGGGCTCTGCTTTTGTCCATGCGCCCGATGAACCCGCCCGTCAGGGACGCATGGTCTGGCGGCCCGAGGTTTCCCCGGCCACGCTGATCCTCACACCCGCGCCATCGGATTTCGCCATCGTGACCCCGATCAATCCGGTGGTGCTTGGAACCATCCTGGCCCGTCATGATGCGGAAGACGACATGTGGCTGGTGATCGGCGATGTGGCGGGCGATCTTTACCTTCGGCTCCTGAGCCCACTGGCCATCGGTAAACCTGCCGTGCTCCTGCCGATGGATGACGCCGCCGAACTGCGTCTCGACGTGGCGCTGCGTTTCTTTCGCAGGCAGCGCGGTCAGCGCGTTGGCCTGCTTCCGCGCGCTCTTCAACTCACGCCGCTGCAGCGCGCGCGGCAGATGCAGCTCCTGCTCGCCTTCGATATTCACGAAGCGGGCGGCACCACCCGTGATATCGCCATCGCGGTCAATCGTTCATGGCAGGCCGCTTTACCGGCGGTGGAATGGCGCAATACGGCGGCGCGTCGCCATGTGGAGCGCCTGCTTCTTGACGCCCGAAACCGGGTCAGCGGCGGCTATCTGGATTTTTTACGCGGGCGATAACATAGCCGGTTTCTGCTCCTTCGCGCTGCGATCCCCCAATTTCCTCACGCTGCTTCACGTTCGGCTGCGCCCGGCACCTCCTGCATACGCTCCGACGCGCGGGGGTGGACACTGAGTCCGAAAAATCTTCGTCCACCCCCAACGCCTGCTTTCTCCGCCACCGTCATCCCGATCCGCCGCACCATCCCCGCGGCGCTTCAAGACCAGATGGAGGCGTACCATGTTCGAAAGACACGCGCCGTCACCGGCGCGCTACCTGCGCACACATCAAGCCGCGCAGATTCTAGGCCTTTCTCCCCGCACGCTGGAAAAATACCGCTGCCATGGCAGTGGCCCAACCTTCCGCAAGCTTGGCGGTCGTGTCGTCTACCTGATCGACGACCTCGACGCCTGGGCCACCGCCAGCGCCTGCCGGTCCACCTCTGATCCGAATTATGACGAGGCCCGCTCCGCCGGCCTTGATCGCCGGTGAGGGGAGGATGGACATGCAGGCTCGCCATACCCTCACGGCCAGCGAGCGCAGCAGGCTCCTGCCGTTCGTTGTCGCCAGCGGCGAGATCAGCCCGCGCGACCAGCGTGATCTGATGGAGCGACCGTTTTTCTCGCTGTCCAAAACGAAGCGCACGACGCCAATCCTCTACGCGGCAGGGGACACGCGCGTCGAGGTGTTCGGGATGCCCGAGCACGGCATGGCGACGATCTGGGACGCTGACGTGCTGATCTGGGCTGCCAGCCAGATTGTCGAGGCGGAAAATCTCGGCCTGACAACGTCACGATTCCTGCGCTTCACCCCCTACCAGTTGCTCACCGGTATTGGCCGACAGACCGGGGCGCGGGATTATGGGCTCCTCAGGGCGGCACTTGCCCGGCTCCAGTCCACCGTGGTCGCCACCACGATCCGCAACGGCCAGAATTGGCGACGGCAGCAGTTTTCCTGGATTACCGAGTGGGAAATCTGTGCCAGCCGAAACGGTCGAGCCGCTGGTGTCGAGATCGTCATTCCGGAATGGCTCTATCGTGGCGTGATCGACCGTTCGCTGGTGCTGGCCATCGACCCGGCCTATTTCCGGCTGACGGGTGGCATTGAGCGCTGGCTCTACCGTGTCGCCCGCAAACATGCTGGTCGCCAACGTACCGGCTGGACTTTCGAGATCGGGCATCTGCACCAGAAATCCGGGAGCCTGATGCGTCCCTCGGATTTTGCCATCCAGATCCGGCGTGCCGCCGCCTGCCAACCCTTGCCTGGCTATCGCCTGAGCATTGAACGTGCCGGCGTGCGCGAGTTGCTGCGCATCCTGCCAACTGACTTATCCACATATCCTGTGGATAACTATGTGAATGGTATCGGGACTTCACACGCATCCACTATCGGGACATCACACGCAGGACTATCGGGACTTCACACGCACAAACCCCAGCTAAGTCTTTGGCCTGAAACGGCGATTCCGGCCCTTAACTTATCTAACTTAGATTCTAACTCTTATGTTGATGGGAAGCCCCGTTCTGCGGATAACCCCTCTTGCCCGTCCATTGCCCCCTTCAAGGGGCCGGGAGACGGGCCATGACCCGGCACTCTCCTATCTCCCACCGGCATGCGGCGGCACTGACGCATGTCGAACTGACCTGGATCGACAGGCGCATCGAACACTGGCTGCGCTTCGGGCATTGCAGCGACGAGCAGATCCTTGATGACCGCCGCCGCATTTCCAGCTTTACGCCAGGAAGTGTTTTCGCCTTCGTGCGCTGGGCGTCCAATGACCTCGGTATCACCGTCTCCCGGCTGGATATCGTGCGGGCCGTCAGGGCTGGTGAAGTGTTCCAGACTTTGCCGTTCGTGCGTCCCGGCGGCGAAATCCTCCTGCGTGTCGATAGCTGGCCGAGGGTCGAACATGTGCTCCGGGCGGTCGATGCCATTGAGGCGCTGGGTCTCGATCCGGCGGATGCGGCGCCCGAATACTGGCGGCATCTGCACCATCGCATCACTGCCGGACATGAGCCCCGTGCCTATACGCGCGCGCAGCATTCAGCATGGCTCAAGCGGCGGCAGGTGATGTCATGACCCGGCGTGGCTGGTTCTTTGCGACCTATTTCGCCGTGCTCGGCGTGGGTGCGTCGATGGTCGTTCATCCTGCGCCACGGCTGATCTGGAACGAGACGGCGAGCGTGCCCGTCGGGCTCTATCGATTGCATAGGAACTCCGCGCCGCATGTCGGTGATCTGGTCGCTGTCCGTCTGCCCGCGCAGGAGGCGATGCTGCTGGCAATGCGCGGCTATCTCCCGCTCGGTGTATCCCTGCTCAAACCTGTAGCGGCTATCGCAGGGCAGTCCGTGTGCCGTACGGGGCAGCGCATAACCATCGACGGGAAACCTGCCGGTGACGCGCAATCCGGCGATCATCGGGGACGTCCGCTCCCCGTCTGGCAGGGGTGCCAACACCTCGCTCCCGGTCAGGTCTTCGTCATGAACCCGGCTGAGCCACGCAGTCTCGACGGGCGATATTTCGGCCCGTTGTCCCTCTCCACCGTCATCGGCAGTGCAACCCCAGTCTGGCTTTCGTCCGGGAGCAGGCAGCCTGTCACCGTGACCTTCAATCCGTCCTCGAAAGGGCAATGAAATGGCACAGATCGGTCTTTTCACGCGCACGAAAACCGGCTTTGCCGGGCGCATCCGTACCCTCACCGTGGCGCAGGATATCCTTCTCGTTCCAGCCGAGTTTTCCGACGCCGAACATGCTCCGGATTACCGCATCCATCTCACCGATGCCGATGGCCCGGAGGTTGGTGCGGGCTGGAAACGCACCGGCGAGAGGGCTGGTGAATACATCGCCGTAGCCCTCGACGACCCCGCCTTTGCACAACCGATCCGTGCCAATCTCTTCCGTGCCGGTGGGGAGCGTGCGGTCTGGGTGCTGAACTGGACGCGTCCGTCACGACGTGTCGAACGCGGGGAATGAGACGATGCGACGCATCTTCTTCCTCGCTGTCGGTGTCATTGCAATCGGCGTATCGAGCGCACCTGACCTGTCATGGGCGGCATCGGTTCCAGCGCCCGCTGACACCGATCCTTATGGTGCGGTGATCGCTGAAGCTGTGCAGCGCTTCGACATTCCCGCCACATGGATACGGGCCGTCATGAGCGCTGAGAGCGGTGGTGATATTAGCGCGATTTCATCGAAAGGCGCGCGTGGACTCATGCAGATCATGCCCGCGACATGGGCCGACCTTCGTGCCCGTTACGGGCTGGGAAGCGATCCATTCGATGTGCATGACAACATTCTTGCGGGCGCTGCGTTCCTGCGCGAGATGCACGACAGGTACGGCTCTCCGGGATTTCTGGCAGCCTACAATGCCGGGCCGGGACGCTACGAGGATTACCGGGATCGACAACGTCCGCTGCCACCCGAAACGCGTGCCTATGTCGCCGGGTTGCTACCCCTGATCGGTCAGGGCGTTGCAAATCCATCTCTGTCGGTTTCGCATCCCGACCCGCTGTTCTGGACCCGCGCGCCGGTTTTTGCCGTGCAGTCGGGCGATGCGGGGAAAGGCGTTCCGGTTGCAATGAAATCGCCGTCGCATGGTGTTCGAAGTGATATCATCGCGCATGGTCTCGCGCCTGTCAGGCCGCTTTCCGATGGGCTGTTCGTTGTCTCTGCCGCATCGGGATTACTGCCGTGAATGCGCGTCTTGCGGCTCTCCCTTCTTCCGGTATTCCACGGTTCGCGGGTGACTCTCAGGGCAGAGGAAATCATCGCGAGGTGGGTGCTGGCGGGGGAGAGTGGGCGCTCTGGGCCATGGGGAATGAGAGGCGAGATAAAAGGGCGCACATTGCGCCTCGGTTGGGGTGTTGGTTTTCCTGCGTTTTTTCGTTCTCCCGGCAAGGTTTCTCTTTTGCTGGCAATGTTTGCCGACCCTGTTTTGCCCTGTTGCTCCGGGCTTTTTCGCACATTGGAGGGTCTGATGGCCCGCGAGAATGACTTCCAGCCCCGTCTGGGTCGCATCCGCTCACCACGCGCCCAGCGGCTCAAGCCCTTTGTTGCCCAGGCCCTCGCCTCGGCCCAGCGCGCCGGAGGTGGCGGGTTCCGATCGGGCCGCAGCAGCGGCGGTTCCCGTTCGTCCTTCGGGCGTGGCCGTGTCGCGGCAGCCAGGGCCAACCGCCTACTGACCAGCCGTGCCCGTCGCGTGACCGTCAAGGCCCGTGTCGTACGTCACAGTGGGCGCAAGGCGCCGCTCGCCGCCCATCTTCGCTACCTGCGCCGGGAAGGGGTGACGAAGGACGGTGAGAAGGCGCGGCTCTTTGGTCCTGGCATCGATGATGCCGACCCGAAGGCGTTCGCCGAGCGCTGTGAGGACGACCGCCACCATTTCCGTTTCATCGTCTCGCCCGAAGACGCGCCAGACATGGCCGACCTCAAGGGCTATGCCCGCGAACTCGTTGGACAGATGGAAAAAGATCTCGGCACGAAACTGGACTGGGTGGGAGTGGATCACTGGAACACCCGGCATCCCCATGTCCATATCCTCGTGCGTGGCGTGGCCGAGGATGGCAGCGATCTCGTGATCTCGCGGGATTATATCAAGGACGGCCTACGTGCTCGCGCTCAGGATCTGGTGACGCAGGAACTGGGGCAGCGCAACGACATCGAAATTCAGCGCGCCCTGGAACGTCAGGTCGATGCTGAATACTGGACCCAGCTTGACCGGCAGCTCGCCCGCGATGCGGGCCGTAACGGCATCATCGACATGGCGCCAGCGCCGAATCGGCAGCCTGACCCGTTCGAGGCCCTGAAGGTCGGCCGCCTGCGCCGCCTGGAAGGGCTTGGCCTCGCCCATCAGATCGGGGCGGGGCAATGGACGCTCGACGAGTCCGCCGAGGCGACGCTGCGCGAACTTGGGGAGCGGGGCGACATCATCAAGCGCATCCACCGCTCGCTGGCCGAGCGCGGGATCGAGCGGAGCACATCGAGTTATGTGCTGGCGGGCGAAAGCCTGGATGTTTCCGTCATCGGCAGGCTGGTCGATCGGGGGCTGGACGACGAACTGAAAGGTACGGCCTATGCCGTCATCGACGGCGTGGACGGTCGCACGCATCATGTCCGTTTCCCCGACCTTGACGCCACAGGGGACGGGGCAATGGGTTCGGTGGTCGAATTGCGCGCCTTCGATGACAGGAAGGGGCAACGTCGTGTGGCGCTGGCCGTGCGCTCTGACCTGTCGATCGAGAGTCAGGTAACGGTGCGCGGGGCCACCTGGCTCGATCGGCAGGCAGTGGCGCGTGATCCTGTCGCATTGGGGCAGGCGGGTTTTGGCGCCGAAGTACGTGAGGCGATGGAGCGCCGCGCGGAGCAACTGATCGAGCAGGGTCTTGCCGAACGTCGGGCGCACGGGGTGATCCTGGCGCGCAACCTGATCGGGACACTCAAGGACCGTGAGGTGCGGGAAGTCGGAGAGCGGCTTGCCACCGAGACTGGCCGGACATTCAGCCAGTCGGCCTCGGGAGATTACGTCACGGGCACCTATCGTCAGCGCATGGTGCTGGCGTCCGGTCGCTACGCGATGATTGATGACGGGCTCCAGTTCCAGCTTGTGCCCTGGACGCCCTCGCTGGAAAAACAGCACGGGCAGCATGTGTCCGGGGTTGCGCGTGGCGATGGTGGGATTGACTGGAGCTTTACCCGCAACCGGGGGCTGGGTTTGTGAACGGGCGCTCCTGTCAGTCAGGCTGGAGTTCCCACGGGTTCAGCAGGGGAACGCCGCATGGCAGGAAATCAGCGACGTTGCGGGTCACGACGGTCTTTCCGTGAACCAGCGCGGTTGCGGCGATGAGCGCATCACGTTCAGAGCGGGGATCGGGGACATGCAATCGGGCGCAGCGCAGCGCAACCGTTTCATCAACCGGCAGGATGCGTCCTGCGAACTCGGGAAGGACAAGCTGCTCCAGCCAGGTCCGCAGGATCATGCCCGTCGCGCTGTCCCGGCGCTCGATGCGCAGGATGCCGGTTTCCAGTTCCATGACGGTGATGGCGGAAAGATACAGATCGTCCGCCTCCACGCTGTCGGCCCAGTGCGCCACGTTTGGATCGGCCTTCCCGGCGCGGACCTTCCTCAGTTCGGAAATGACATTCGTGTCCAGCAGGAACATCAGGAAAAATCGGCCGGGCGGAGCGTGATATTGGCGCGAGGCGGATCGAACTCAATGTCCGCCAGTGCCGGCATCGCCAGCGCGTCCGCGATTTTTCGTGGGTGGTTCGTCAATCGCCGGTATTCCTCGATGCTGAGAAGGACGTGGGCAGTCCTGCCCCTGTCAGTGATGAACACCGGTCCATCGGCTGCCGCCTTTTTGGCTCGGCTGGTATCCTGGTTAAACTCTCGGCTTGAAAGCGTGGTGATGCTCATTTCATCGCCTCCCTATCATAATGTAGTTACGTTACTACATTTGAGACGAGGAGGCTAGTAAATTCCATGCTCGTCCGTTTGGGCCATGCACAGGTATCTTGCCATCAGGGCTGCCGGTCTGGCGCAGATGCTGGCAGCAAAGAGAAATGTAGGTTAAATTTTTGGTCGCATTTTCTTTCAATTAAAAACCAAACCGAAAAGTAATTAACGCTGTGAATGTGATAGAAAAAATACCTACCAGCATTATTGGGTTGTTAAGTCAGATTTTCCCTGATCGTTATACTCAGGCTGACATAGATGCGTTGTTTCTGTTCTCGGGTGCTCCGGAGCCAATCCCAGACGGAAGCAAGGCAACGAAAGTTCAGGCATGGCTGAGGGAGATTAATCTAATGTCCAATGAACCGCTGAAAATTCTCGGCTCTATATTGGATGATTTTTTGGAAAAACAGTCACCTGGGAATACGTTCTGGCTGAATTCCACTGATGACCATGTTGCGAAGTTGGCGGCAGAAAAAGATCGTATCCGCGAGACACTGACACGCGAAGGCCTGACATATGTTCGGGGGGGCAATATTGTTAAAGGAGGTGCCGTATCGACCATATCGCTTGATGAGAGTGTCAAGAAATACGGCCTCAAATCTGTTGATATCGAGATTCAGAGGGCACTTTCGCAGATCGAACAAGATCCGCATGCTGCAGCCCAATATGCCGGGAATGTTCTTGAGGCTGTGCTTAAGGCGTATCTTGATCACAAACGAAAGGCCTATAATACAACTGATACGCTTGCGGAACTCTGGAAATCGGCAGCAGACGTGATCGGGCTGAGGCCAGCCGATTGGGATAATAAAGACCTCAAGAGGATTGCATCAGGTTTGTACAGTATCGTTGATGGCATTGCACATCTGCGTAATGCCAAAAGCAGTGCGCATGGGAGATCGGAAGAACAGTTTCAGAACATTACAATCAAGCCGCGTCATGCAAGGCTTGCAATACATTCGGCACATACGGTGTGCGCATACGTCTTGGAGCTTTTTGAGTAATCCCAAGGATCACACGAATTTTGTGTCGAGTAAGGAAAAAATGTCTTCCTGTATATGCTATGTGGTCGGAATAATAGCGAAACACGGTGACGGGTTAAAGGTTGAAGAACTTTTTGCTCAGAAACCCCAGTTGTTCATGAGACGCAGGGGTATGAATAACTTGCCTTGCCAAGTCTCGACTCCTTAATGCAGATCGTGCGCGTATTCTGAGAGAATTCGAGAGCCTGCCGCACCCTGCAAGTATTTTTTCGCTCCTGAACGACCGGGCACGATCGGGGCAACAAGCTGCTTGCTTCCGATAAAATGACGGCTGTCCGCTGTTTCTCCTATGGATCGGAGAGCGCAGATGGAACAGCCCGGAACACGTATTCAATGGGGACAGGTCGCGGTGGTCCTGTCCATGATCCTCCTGTCCTGGTGGGGCGCTACCCAGTGGACGGCCTGGGAGCTGGGCTTCCAGCCCGAACTCGGGCGGCCCTGGTTCGTGCTGTTTCACCGCTGGCCGGTCTATGCGCCTCCGCTGTTTTTCTGGTGGTGGTATGCTTTTGACGCCTATGCCCCGCAGATTTTTGCGCGCGGAGCCTGGATCGCAGGGTCGGGCGGTGTGCTGGCCTTCGCCGCTGCCGTGGCTCTGTCCGTTCATCGTGCCCGCGAGGCAAAGAAGATCGAGACCTATGGATCGGCGCGCTGGGCAGGGCCGGATGAAATCGCCCAGGCCGGACTACTTGGCCCGGACGGGGTGGTGCTGGGCCGGTATCGCAAAGCCTATCTGCGGCATGACGGGCCGGAGCACGTCCTGACCTTCGCACCGACGCGAAGCGGTAAGGGCGTGGGCATGGTCGTTCCCACGCTCCTGACCTGGCCGGGTTCCGCCATCGTCCATGACATCAAGGGCGAGAACTGGGAACTGACGGCGGGATTCCGTGCCCGTTTCGGGCGTGTCGTGCTGTTCGATCCAACCAATGTGACCTCTGCTGCCTACAACCCATTACTGGAAATCCGGCGTGGAGAGTGGGAAGTCCGTGATGCCCAGAACGTCGCCGACATCCTCGTGGACCCGGAAGGCAGTCTGGAGAAGCGCAACCATTGGGAGAAGACCTCGCACTCCCTGCTGGTCGGCGCCATCCTGCATGTCCTCTATGCCGAGCCCGACAAGACCCTGGCCGGTGTCGCCAATTTCCTGTCGGACCCGAAGCGCCCGATCGCCACAACGCTGTCGGCGATGATGCGGACGAAGCATCTTGGCGATGCCGGTGCGCATCCCGTCGTGGCCTCGGCCGCGCGCGAACTGCTGAACAAGTCTCCCAACGAGCGGTCGGGTGTGCTGTCCACCGCCATGTCCTTCCTTGGCCTCTATCGCGATCCAGTGGTTGCAGAGGTGACGCGGCGCTGTGAATGGCGGATCGCCGACATCGTCGGCGCCGATCGCCCGGTGACGCTCTACCTTACCGTGCCGCCGTCTGACATCAGCCGCACCAAGCCGCTGATCCGTCTGGTCCTGAACCAGATCGGGCGCCGCCTGACGGAAGATCTTGATGCGGCGGCACAGCGGCGGCGGCTCCTGCTGATGCTTGACGAATTCCCCGCTCTCGGGCGACTGGATTTCTTTGAATCGGCGCTGGCCTTCATGGCGGGCTACCGGATCAAAAGTTTCCTGATCGCGCAATCTCTCAACCAGATCGAACGGGCCTACGGACCGAACAATTCGATCCTCGACAACTGCCATGTCCGGGTGAGCTTCGCCACCAACGATGAGCGGACCGCGAAACGTGTCTCGGACGCGCTTGGGACCGCCACCGAGATGAAGGCAATGAAGAACTACGCGGGCCACCGTCTTTCGCCATGGCTGGGCCATCTGATGGTCTCGCGCTCGGAAACGGCGCGCCCGCTGCTGACGGCTGGCGAGATCATGCAGCTTGCCCCGTCCGATGAGATCGTCATGGTCTCCGGCCTCTACCCGATCCGTGCAAAGAAGGCCCGTTATTTCGAGGATGACCGCTTCCGCGAGCGTGTTCTTCCACCGCCAAAGCCCACACGTCCCAAGGACGGTTGTCCGGATGACTGGAGTAGCCAGCCCTTGCCCCCCAGGCCACCGGTTCCGGACACGGGAGCAGGTGAAGCGGCCACGGACGATGAGGAAGAAGATCCGAACCAGTCCGCCCGACGCTTTCAGCCTGAACTGGGCGAAGGCACTGTCGAGAAGAAAGAGCCGATGGAGAACGAGTTCACACCCGACCCGACCGATGAATTCGACGACATCGCACCCCGTAACAACCGGATGAACGATCTCATGCGCGGTGTCGCCCGGCAGGCGTCGCTCGACCGCGGCGATGAACTTGGACTGTGAGGCAGATATGGCGATGCCGAAAAAGAAAGCCCAGATCTCCGTCTATCTCGATCCCGAGGTGATGAAGGCCCTGTCCACCTATGCGGCCCGTCGCGCACAGCCTATGTCGCTAATCGTGGAGGCCGCTGTTGCCTCCTTCCTTTCGCCCGACGGCGAGGAGCGCCGCGAGGCTGCCACATCGAAGCGTCTTGACCGGCAGGACCGGCGCCTCGCGCGGCTGGAGCGTGATATTGGCATCACGGTGGAGACCCTGGCGCTGTTTATCCGCTTTTGGCTGACCACGACCCCACCGCTGCCTGAACCGGCGGCGAAGGCGGCGCGCGCGCAGGCCGGGGCACGTTACGATAATTTTGTTGCAGCCCTTGGCCGAAGGCTGGCCCAGGGACCGAGACTCCAGCAGGAAATCCCGGAGGATGTTTTGGACCCCGGCGCACCGGATGAACCGGAGGCATAAAATCCGCACCTCGCAAGTATTTTTGCCCTACGTTTCGCCGCAGTCCTACGACCTTTGAATTCCTGTTGAAACGCGCTGTTTCCAGCCTTTCTTAATGATCCCCGTCGCTGTTCGTCCGTCGCGTTCGGCCCATACGGGGGAAGGTCATGTCGGTTTCCGTCATCCATGAAGGGGCCAGGGTACGCGGCATGTCCATGCTGCGCACGGCGATGGGACCAGCGATTGCGGGTCACCTTGCCGATCCCGGTGTCGTCGAGGTCATGCTCAATCCGGACGGGCGACTGTGGATCGATCGGCTGTCCGAGGGCATGGCCAACACGGGCGACGTCATCACGTCGGCCGATGCCGAGCGCATTGTCCGTCTTGTTGCGCACCATGTTGGAGCGGAGGTGCATGAGGGTGCGCCACGCGTCTCGGCGGAACTGCCAACCGGTGAGCGGTTCGAGGGGTTGCTGCCGCCCGTTGTGACAGCCCCGAGTTTCGCCATCCGCAAACCCGCCGTTGCTGTCTTCACCCTTGATGACTATGCCGCCGCCGGGATCATGACCGATGCACAGGCAGATTTCCTGCGGTATGCGGTCTCGGAACGGAAAAACATCCTGGTCGTGGGCGGGACCAGCACGGGCAAGACCACCCTGGTCAACGCCCTGCTGGCCGAGGTGGCCAAAACCGGTGATCGCATCGTGCTGATTGAGGACACGCGCGAACTGCAATGTACGGCGCCCAATCTCATTGCCCTGCGCACCCGTGAAGGTGTGATCACGCTTTCGGACCTTGTCCGCTCTGGTCTCCGGCTGCGTCCCGACCGTATCCCCATCGGTGAGGTACGGGGAGCCGAAGCCCTTGATCTGGTCAAGGCATGGGGGACTGGCCATCCGGGTGGCATCGGCACGCTGCACGCCGGATCGGTACTGGCGGCCCTGTATCGTCTGGAACAGCTGATACAGGAGGCGGTGGTCACGGTGCCACGCGCCATGATCGCCGAAACCATCGACGTCATCGCCGTGCTTTCGGGGCGTGGCAATTCCCGCCGCCTTTCCGAACTGGTTGAAATCGATGGCCTTGTTCCCGTGACGGGCGCCTATCGCATCCGTCCGGTCAGCCTCTCTTCTCCCGAAACATCCCGCTCTGCCAATGGAGAGTCATCATGAGATCGACTTCACGTCTGCGCGCCATTGTGTGCGCTGTCGCACGTCCCGACCGGCATGTGCCGGATATGCGTCTGTTCGGAACCTCCATGCTGCTGTCGCTTGCTTTCGCGTCATCGGCATGGGCGTCAGGATCCAGCATGCCGTGGGAAACGCCCCTGAACGAGATTCTGGAATCCGTGCAGGGGCCGGTGGCCAAGATCATCTCGGTGATCATCATCACCGTGACCGGCCTGACCCTGGCCTTTGGCGAAACATCCGGCGGGTTCCGCAAGATGATCCAGATCGTCTTTGGTCTATCCATCGCTTTTGCGGCGTCCAGCTTCTTCCTGTCCTTCTTCTCCTTCTCCGGCGGGGCGCTGATCTGATGGCGGGATATGACGATGACGCGGTGCCGGGCTTTCATGTCCCGGTGCATCGCTCGCTGACCGACCCGATCCTGCTGGGTGGGGCACCCCGTGCCGTCGCCATAGCCAACGGCACGCTGGCGGCGGCCATAGCCCTCGGTCTGCGGCTGTGGCTGATCGGGGCAGCATTCTGGATCGTCGGCCATGGGCTCGCGGTCTGGGGAGCGAAGCGCGATCCTTTCTTCATTGAGGTAGGGCGGCGGCATCTTCGCTATCCCGCCTGGCTGCGGGCGTAGGGAGGGCAGGACGATGATGTCCCTTGGCGAATATCGCAACCGAAACTCACTGCTGTCGGATTTTCTCCCATGGGCCGCGCTCGTGGAGAAAGGTGTCGTGCTGAACAAGGACGGCAGTTTTCAGCGCACGGCAAAAATTCGTGGTCCCGATCTGGATAGCGCCACCCCTGCCGAACTGGTCGGTGTCACAGGAAGGCTGAACAATGCGCTTCGCCGCCTTGGCTCAGGCTGGGCCGTGTTCGTGGAAGCGCAGCGCGTCCCCGCCACACTCTATCCCGAGAGCGATTTCCCCGACGCGGCCAGCCAGATGGTGGATCTGGAACGTCGTGAGCAGTTTGAGGATGAGGGAGCGCATTTCGAGAGCCGGTATTTTCTGACCCTGGTCTGGCTGCCACCGGCGGAATCTTCAGGGCGTGCAGAGCGTTTTCTGTATGAGGGCAGGGAGCGCGAGGGGCCTGACCCGCATGGCATGCTCCATGCCTTCGTGGATCGCAGTGATCGGCTTCTTGCCCTGTTGAACGGGTTCATGCCCGAGGCTACGTGGCTCGATGACGGCGAGACGCTGACCTATCTGCATTCGACCATTTCGACGCGGAACCAGCGTGTCCGGGTGCCGGAAATTCCCATGCATCTGGATGCCCTGCTGGTGGACCAGCCGCTTTCGGGTGGCCTGGAGCCAAAGCTGGGCGATTCCTTCCTGAAAACTCTGACGATCACCGGTTTCCCGTCGCGGACTTTCCCCGGAATCCTGGATGACCTGAACCGGCTGGCGATGCCCTATCGCTGGTCCACCCGCGCGATCCTGCTCGACAAGACCGACGCCACCAAGGTGCTGACGAAAATCAGGCGCCAGTGGTTCGCAAAACGCAAGAGTATCGCAGCCATTGTCCGCGAAGTGATGACCAATGAGGCGTCAGTTCTCGTGGATAACGATGCCGCCAACAAGGCAGCCGATGCCGATCTGGCGTTGCAGTCGCTGGGCGCGGATGATGTCGGGCAGGCTTACATCACGGCCACGGTGACGGTGTGGGATGGCAGCGCCAGCATAGCGTCGGAAAAACTTCGCCTCGTGGAAAAGATCATTCAGGGCCGTGACTTCACCTGTATGGCGGAAAGCCTGAACGCGGTGGAAGCCTGGCTCGGTTCCTTGCCGGGCCATGTCTACGCCAATGTCCGCCAGCCCCCGGTTTCGACACTGAATCTGGCGCATATGATCCCGCTTTCCGCCGTGTGGGCGGGGCCTGAACGGGACGGGCATTTCAACGCACCGTCTTTGTTCTATGGCAAAACGGCGGGAGCCACGCCCTTCCGGTTTTCCCTGCATGTCGGGGATGTCGGCCATACCCTGATCGCCGGCCCGACAGGCGCCGGAAAGTCAGTGTTGCTGGCCCTTATGGCGTTGCAGTTCCGACGCTATCAGGGAGCGCAGGTTTTTGCTTTCGATTTCGGAGGCTCCATGCGGACCGCGACACTGGCGATGGGCGGGGACTGGCACGATCTCGGGGGTGGACTGATCGAGGATGATGCCATCGGAGAAGAGGGTAGCGGCGTATCGCTCCAGCCGCTGGCGCGGGTTGATGACCCCGACGAACGTAAATGGGCTACGGAATGGCTGGGGCAGATACTTGTCGGCGAGGGCGTGGCGCTGACACCGGACGTCAAAGCCCATCTCTGGTCGGCCCTGAATTCGCTGGCATCGTCACCCGACCATGAGCGTACGATCTCCGGTCTTGTAGCACTCCTCCAGTCTAATGCCCTCAAGCAGGCGCTGACGCCTTATTGCCTTGGCGGTCCCTATGGCCGCCTGCTCGACGCGGATGTCGAGCGTCTGGGCGATGCCGATGTGGTGGTGTTCGAGACCGAAGGGCTGATCGGTTCCGGGGCTGCCTCTTCCGTGCTGTCCTACCTCTTCCACCGTATCGAGGGCCGTCTGTCTGGCCGTCCTACCCTTTTGATCATCGACGAGGGCTGGCTGGTGCTGGATGACGGCGATTTCGCCGGCCAACTCCGGGAGTGGCTGAAAACCCTGCGCAAGAAGAACGCCAGCGTCATCTTCGCCACGCAGTCCCTGTCGGATATTGCCAATTCCCGCATCGCGCCGGCGGTAGTGGAAAGCTGCCCGACACGGATTTTCTTGCCCAATGAACGGGCGATCGAGCCGCAGATCATGGCGCTTTATCGCGACTTCGGCCTGAATGACCGGCAGATCGCCATCATCGCCCGCGCGGCATCAAAGCGGGAATATTACTGCCAGACCCAGCGCGGCAACCGCCTGTTCGAACTGGGACTGGGGCCTGTGGCGCTCGCCCTGTGCGCGGCCTCCGGCAAGGACGACCACAGGCTGATCGATCGGGTGCTGGCGGAGCATGGACGGGATGGTTTTCTCCCTGCGTGGTTTGACGCGCGCGGCGTGTCATGGGCGGCGGATCTGTTGCGCGACGATCGTGGACCGGCGGGCGTGCCATGACGGAAAAATCTTTCCCGTTCTGGACTGAATTTTTCGGTAGTGCGAGCGAAAAACATTTCCGCCGGGGTGTCCTTCTCACTTCTGCAATGCTGGCGGTTGGCGGGGCGTTCGATCTCTCACGACCCGCTCATGCCCAATGGGCGGTGTATGACGGAGCCAACCATGTCCAGAATGTTCTCATCGCGGCACGGACTCTCCAGCAGATCGACAACCAGATTACGTCACTGGCCAATCAGGCCCAGATGCTGGTCAACCAGGGGCGCAATCTGGCAAGCCTGCCGCTATCGACCCTGTCCACGTTGCAATCGACGATTTCACAGACCACGGCGCTGCTCGCGCAGGCGCAGAACATTGCCTACAGCGTCCAGTCCGTCGAGCAGCAGTATCAGCAGGTCTACACATCCGTCTCGTCGGGCATGTCCGATAGCGCCCTGTTCAGCCAGGCGCAGACGCGGTGGCAGAATTCCGTGGGCGGGTTTGAGGACGCCCTGAAACTTCAGGCTCGGGTGGTAGGAAACATCCCGAGCGACAGTTCGGCCATGACGCAACTGATTTCGGCCAGCCAGACATCGACCGGGGCGTTGCAGGCGGCACAGGCGGGAAACCAGCTTCTGGCACTACAGTCCCGCCAATTGTCCGACATTCAGGCCGAACTTGCCGCCAATGGCCGCGCCACAGCCCTGCAACAGGCGCGCGATGCGGCCACGGAAGCGGAAAGTGACGCGCAGTATCGGCATTTTTCCCAGCATGACGCCTATGTGCCCGGTACGGTGTCCATGTTCAGCGGCAGCGGGAACTGACGGTCATGGCCATGAACGATGTCGGCGTTATCGATACCTTTCTGAACACCTTCACCACCACCATCGATACAGGGTTCGGCCTGGTGAAGGGGAATGTGGTTTCGCTGGCGGGATCGCTGTCCGTGCTCGATATCGCACTGGCCGGCCTGTTCTGGGCGTGGGCGGCGGATGAGGACATCATCCAGCGTCTGGTGAAAAAGACACTCTATATCGGCTTCTTTGCCTGGATCATTAACGATTTTGACTATTTGTCGAAGGTTGTCTTCGACAGTTTCGCGGCCCTTGGCCTGAAAGCCGGTGGCGGCAATCTCGCACTCGGAGACTTCCTGCGGCCCGGCCGACTGGCCTCCACGGGTTTCGATGCAGCCCAGCCGCTTTTGGACTCAGTCCACAATCTCCTTGGTCCTGTCGCCTTCTTTACGAACTTCATCCAGATTTTCGTGCTGTGCCTGTCGTGGCTGATCGTGCTGGCGGCGTTCTTCATTCTCGCCGTGCAGCTTTTCGTGGCGCTGATCGAATTCAAGCTGACCACGCTGGCGGGTTTCATCCTGATCCCGTTCGCCCTGTTCAACCGCACCGCCTTCCTCGCCGAGAAGGTGCTGGGCAATGTCGTCTCCTCGGGTGTGAAGATCATGGTGCTGGCGGTCATTTCCGCCATCGCGTCGGTTCTGTTCGCCCAGTTCTCAACCTCCTACGGCAGCGACGTTCCCACGATCGGGCAGTCCGTCTCGGTGGTGCTGGCCTCGCTTGCAATTGTCGGCCTGTCCATTTTTGGCGGCAGCATCGCCAACGGGCTGATTTCCGGTGCTCCCCAGCTTGGCGCGGGCGCGGCTGTTGGCACCGGCATGGCGGTGGGTGCCATGGGTGCTGCGGCGGCGGCCGGTGTTGGGGCTGTTGCTTCCGGTGGTGCCGCAGCCCTCGGTGCCACGGCTGCCGCCGCGCGGGGAGGTGCCGCGATCGCCGGGGCAGCCACGTCCGCCTATTCGGCTGGTGCTGCTGGCGCATCAGGTGGTGCGGGCAGCATGGC
Organism: Gluconobacter sp. Gdi; assembly: GCF_014132155.1. Lineage (GTDB taxonomy): Bacteria > Pseudomonadota > Alphaproteobacteria > Acetobacterales > Acetobacteraceae > Gluconobacter. The sequence continues at coordinate 15,076 of NZ_BLJQ01000016.1, read as the reverse complement.
CGCCGGGATCGGCGGTATGGGCCGGGCCGTCGGCGGGAACGTCGCGAATGCCGTCAAAGGGGCGGCCTCACGTGCCGGTTCATCGCTCAAGGAAAGCTATGCCGCCGGTGGACGCTGGGCCGCGCGCGGAATGGGCGGTGGAGAGGGTGACGAAACCGGTGGCAGCGGGCCGTTTCCATCAGGTGGGGGTGGTCCTGCCGGAGAAGGGGGTGGCCCCACGAGTAGCGGCCCTGCCGGTTCTGGTCCGTCTGGTGGAGATGGTGGCGGTTCCGGCGAACCGCCCCGCTGGGCTCAGAAGATGAAGCGCCGTAACGCCGCTGCCCATGCTGCCGAGACCGCGCATGTCATTCGCTCCGCCGACGGCGGGGGCGGATCTTCCTCAATCGATCTGTCAGAAAAGGAATGAGGACGATGTTCCGTCGCTCCACCACCCGCTACGGGATCACGCCCGAACCGGTGACACCCTATCAGAAAGCCGCACAAACCTGGGACGACCGGATCGGTTCCGCCCGCATCCAGGCCCGTAACTGGCGGTTGATGGCCTTTGGCAGCCTGTTCCTGTCCGCAGGCCTCGGGGCCGGGCTGGTCTGGCAGTCCGCGCGCGGCACCATCACGCCGTGGGTCGTGCAGGTGGACCGACTGGGGCAGGCGCAGGTCGTGGCCCCGGCGACAGCGGGCTATATGCCCACCGATCCGCAGATCGCCTGGTATCTGGCGCAGTTCGTCCATGACGTGCGCGCCCTGTCGTCGGACCCCGTGGTGGTCCGGCAGAGCTGGCTGCGGTCCTATGATTTCACCACCACGTCGGGCGCGCAGGCCCTGAACGATTACGCGCGCCTGAACGATCCCTTTTCGCGGATCGGGCATGAGCAGGTCGAGGTGGATATCGCCTCGGTGATCCGCGCCTCGCCCGGCAGCTTCCGCGTGGCCTGGACCGAACGCCATTACCGCGACGGGGCGTTTACCGGCACCGAACGCTGGACCGCCATCGTCTCCGTCGTTCTGCGCACGCCACGCGATGCCGATCATCTCAGGAAAAACCCTCTGGGCATCTACGTCTCCGCCATCAACTGGTCGAAGGAATTGGGTCAATGATCCGCATGCTCGTGCGCGCGTTGCCGCTGACGCTGCTCGCCCTGTCCGCCTGCGCGGGGCAGTATCATCCGCCTGTCATTCGCTACGATGACGCTGCGCAGGCGACACGTCTGCTGGACCCGCCGAAGCCGGTACAGGTGGTTGAGGTGCCGCAGCCACTCCCGTTGCCGGGGCAGCTCAAGCCGCTGCCGTCACGACGCGCGGTCCATCCGGCCCCCGAAGTCGCCGACCCGACCGTGCGCGTGACGCAGGCCAATCTGGCGGCGCGTATCCAGCCCACGCGCGCAGGGTTCATCAACGCGGTGCAGGTCTATCCCTATTCTCCGGGTGCGCTCTATCAAGTCTACACTTCGCCGGGCGAGATCACTGACATCATGCTCCAGCAGGGTGAGAAGCTGGTGGGCACCGGGCCGGTTGCAGCAGGTGACACTGTGCGCTGGATCATCGGCGATACCGCAAGCGGGGCAGGGACGACAAAGCGGATTCACATCCTGGTCAAGCCGACCCGGCCGGATCTGACCACCAACCTGATCGTCAATACGGATCAGCGGACCTATCTGGCGGAACTGCGCTCCACGCCTGCGACCTACATGGCGTCGGTGTCGTGGGATTATCCCGAAGATGATCTGATTGCCCTGCACCGGCAGGATAGTGCGGCCGATGATGCTGCCCCTGTTGATGCGGGGCTGGATCTGAACGCGCTGAATTTCCGTTATGCCATCCAGCCGGTGAAAGGGGGCATACCGCCCTGGTTGCCCGGCCGGGCGTTTGACGATGGCCACAAGGTCTATATCGCTTTTCCGGCCGGGATAGGGCAGGGCGAACTGCCGCCCCTGTTTGTGCTGGGGGCGGATGGTGGCCCGGAACTGGTCAATTACCGGGTGCGGCAGAACTGGATGATCGTGGACCGGCTGTTCGCTGCCGCCGAACTGCGGCTGGGTGACAAGCATAGCGAACAGCGGGTGCGCATCGTACGCACCGATGGCAGGAAGTCATGACCGACACGCAGGATCGTCAGGATGAGGGTGTGGACGTGTCCGGCAATGGAAGCGGATCAGGACCATCATCCCCGCCTTCTGCGCCCGATTTGCGCCTGCGGGCGGAACGGCCGCGCGTGGTGCGTCTTAACCGCACCGTTGTCTGGGCGCTCGGTGGGGCAGGGATGCTCGCCATTGGCCTCGCACTTGGCTACGCGCTGGAGAACAGCAGTCACCAAGCCCCGCCCGCCGCCAGCCAGGACACGGATGTGCGTCCGTCCGCCGACGGGCTGGCAGGGTTGCCCTCAGACTATGTCGGCAGTGGCGTCCCGAAGCTCGGTCCCGCTCTGCCCGGCGATCTGGGGCATACCATCCTGAAGGCACAGGAGCAGGGCAAGGCTACCTCGGGAGGCGACGACCGGCGCGCGCAACAGGAGGTCGAGGCCGCGATCGCCAGCCGGCTGTTCGTGCAGATGGGGGAGCGTGACCGCGCCGGCGAACAGGCAGCGGCACCCGCGCCGGGCGTTCCCGCCTCGCAGGCATCACCGGCCCCTGCGACCGACGCACAATCTGGCAACCGTGCCTTTCTGGCGGGCCAGCCGGACCGCATGACTGTCAGCCCGGACCGTATCATGCCCCCGGCGTCGCCCTATATCCTTCAGGCAGGCACGGTGATCGCCGGCGCGCTGAACACGAAAATCAGTTCCGACCTGCCGGGCCAGATTACCGGCCATGTGACTCAGAACGTCTATGACAGCCCGACCGGCCACTATCTCCTGATCCCGCAGGGAAGCCTGCTGTTCGGGGCCTATAACAGCGGGATTGCCTTCGGGCAGCAGCGCACCCAGATCATCTGGACCCGGCTGATCTTTCCCGATGGCGAAAGCCTGGTGTTGGAAAAACTGCCGGGCGGGGGCGCTATCGGCCAGTCTGGCCTGTCCGACGAGGTGAACAATCACTGGGGTCAGCTTTTCAAGGCGGCTCTGGTCACGACCCTGCTCAGCGTGGGTTCGGAGGCGGGCACGTCGTGGAATGAAAACAATCTCATGCAGGCAATCCGCTCCGGCGCCAGCAACGGCTTCTCCATGGTCGGCAACCGCCTGATCGACCGCAGCCTCAACGTCCAGCCCACCCTGACCGACCGGCCGGGGCTGCCGTTCACCCTCATTCTGAATCGCGACCTGATCCTGAAACCTTGGCACGTAAAGGAACTGCCTCGATGACGAAGTTGCGTATCACCGAAATACCTGATGAAAAGCCGGTTCGTGTCACTGTGGACCTCCCGGCGGATCTCCATCGCGATCTCGTCGCCTACGCGGCGCTGGTCAGCCAGAACGGCCAGCCCGTCGATCCGACCCGTCTCGTACCGCACATGATCCGTGGATTCATTGCATCTGATCGAGCTTTCGCGAAGCTTAGGCGTGCGCGAGTTAAGCAGATACTAAGCAGAGAAAGTTAGTCTATTCAATATTCTTCTTTCTCAAGAAAGAAAGTATTTTATGTACGACGGTCGACGAATTTCTATCACGCCATCCAATGCCGTAATCAAGATGTGAAAAACCGTCGCCGTCGCGCACTTCCAGCACAGTTACCTGCTCAAGGATCGTATCTGGAAAAAACGCGAGCCAGCCAGTCGGCATAAGCGTAATACCATGCCCGTTTATAACGAGAGCGATCGTCCGCAGACTTCTGATTTCTTCCCTACGCACTGTTGGCAGAAAGCCAGCAATGCTCGCTTTGCGTTTTAACAGTGTATGCATGTCCTCTCCTGTATCATCATTGCCGAAGACAAAAGTTGCTTCCTGTAAATCGCTCCAACACGTTGTTACAGATGAGGCAAGAGGATGGTGTGTCGGTGTCACAGCGACAATTCGATCGCTCCACAGTGGTAAGGTAGCTGCGCCAGGTTCGTTCAGTGGAAGGGTTATAATTACTAAATCAACGATACCGTCGAAAAGCGCCGAAATTACATCTCTGTGGGATGCGTCACGATATATAAAAGAGATACCGGGGTGAAGAATTCTATAAGGTTCGATGAAGTCCGATACTCGTCCTGGCGGTATATTGCTTTGTATTCCTATTGATACGATACCGCTTTCGCCAAAGGCGCATCTCCGAGTATATTCATAAAGAGTATTTGTGTCGTGCAGCAGAGCCTCAGCCTGTCGGAGGAATGCTTCGCCGACTGGCGTAGGCGTTGTGCCAGATGATGTCCTGCGGAAAAGCTGAATTCCGACGCGCTCCTCAAGTAGTCGAAGTGAACGACTGACTGCGGATTGTTTGGAATTTAGAGCGCGCGCCGCGCCATGGATACTTCCTTGAAGAGCAATTGCGCACACGCATTGCAGTTCCCGTAGATCAAGAGGAGGGTGTCTTACCATTTCATTTCTGCCCTCACATACAAATTAAAATTAGATATTTTGTAGTGTGAGTGTTGTAGAATGCGAGAATATGATTCATTAATACCTAAAAAATATAAGGAAATATTTGAATAAATATGATACTCCATAATTAAGCTCCCATTCGATTCATTTGCATATATAGCTATGTTGACATGGCTCTAGTTTGTAGGTAGAGATAAGGTTGTCGGGTCCATTCGCCCAGCAACGGCAACAATCGCAATAATAGCAGCAGAAAATGCAATTTCGGCTATTGTTCCGCGTTGAAGATATTTAAGGCTGGCCGTAATGTTTCTCTTCTGTCGTAGATTTCTTACGTAAACATATCGGTTGACGCAGGCGATACAGACCATACCGCTCGTTAATCCCAGCTTGAGAATGAGTAGTGTAGAATAGACAGTGAAATGCTTCGGCCATCCGCCCAGGATGTTCAGGCCCAGTCCAGAGCCGGTAAGCAGGACCAAAGGCACCGCGATATGTCCCGCAGCCGAATACCGTGCTAACGCCATTTGCATGGAGCGATCCCACTTCTTTTTTCGTGTATCACTGACAAGCATGGCAACGGGGATGAGGCCCCCGCACCAGAAACCACCTGCAAGCAAATGCACGGCCTGGAAGAACATCGCGCCCATACCGATCATGCGCACGTGACCTGTCAGAGCTGTCGCCGTCAGAAGCAAGCATGCGGGTATGACCGACAGGACCGCGCCGCATTTACGCCAAGTTAGAAGTAGAAGACAGACACCAGCTACGGCCTGAATGATCCACGCCTGTCCAATGGTGGTGTCAACAAGCACGGCTTTGCTTAAAGTCGGCGAGAAGGCATCCTGCCACCCATCTCCGACCTCGGAGACTTCGGCTGGCAGTGTTGCAACGACTATTACTGTCGTAAAAACGCTCCCCCATGCCCAAAACTTTCTAAGGCGGGCAGAGAGTGCGATTCCGAGGTCGCGCGGAGCCAGCCACCCTGCAAAAAGCAGGCTACCTGTAAGAAAGAGCGCCAGGCTGTCTCGTGCGGCGCGACATAGGATCAGGAAAGCATCCGGTGTCATCGGTTAGTAACTGTGAACCCGTAGACGCCGTGAGTCTTGTGTCCATCGACGGCAAGGGCGTGCCAGGTTACGGAATATCGTCCAGGCACGAGGTCAATTTTGAGCGGGACCGTCAGAGTCTTGCCGTCATCCGACAGGGCAACGTTTCCTGTTTCTATAACATTACCCTTGGGGCCAGTGACAACGACGCCGGTGAGCTTGACAACTACTGCTTCAGTAAAGCCTAGCGTCAGGCTCTGCGGTGCCGTTCCCGTGCTATCCGCAGCGGGTATTTCGGTGTTCAGGTGGGCATGTGCATAGGCAGGGTCCCCCATCTGCAGAACGAAGTTCCCTGCGAGACACATAGAGGCAACGATTTTACGGATAGAAGTCATGTTTACTTTCCTTGCTTGGTGTGAATTACAGCAGAAAGACAAATATTTTCAGAGAAAAAAGTCTCTTATTGACCAACGAAAGGGATACCTTCGACGCAGCTATGCTGTTGAAAACAGAATAGTATTGAAAGCTTTCGTCATGCGTTGCTCAAGCTCATCAATGTCTTTTTTAGAAATAATGAGAGGAGGTGCTAAAATTATGCTGTCGTATGAGATTCTTATCAGCACGCCGTGTTCCATACACGCTTTCACAACTGACCGTTTTATGTCTGTCTTCTCATCATTTCGGAAATCAAGCTCCCTGTAGCTACAAAATCCGACTTCAATCGCGCTTAATAATCCGATTGTCCGTGTGGATCGGACCAGCTCGTGTGCCGCAAGTTTCGAAATCATCTTTATCCAATGTTCCGAAATATCCTCCACATGATCTACTATTCTTTCATCCTCGTAGATTTTTAGCGTTTCAAGGGCGACGGCAGCGGCAACAGGATGTGCGTGATATGTGCCGCCATGATGAAACCCATGGTGCATAATCGAGCAGTCCACCAATGCGGAGTGAAAATCATCATTCATGACGACCGCCGAAATCGGTTGATAGGCCGCTGAAAGCCCCTTCGATGCGACGAGGCAGTCGGGCGTCTGGTTGACGGTCTGGCTTCCCCACATCTTTCCGGTTCGACCGAAGCCCGTCACGATTTCATCGAAATAAAGAGGAATATCGCGCATCGACAAGACATTGCGTATTGCTTCAAAATATCCTTTCGGCGCTGGGTACATGCCGCCAGCAATCGAGACTGGCTCGCAGAGGAAGGCCGCGATATTTTCGGCACCCGTGTGATCTATCAGTTCTGCCAGTTCCCGCGCCAGGCGATGTGCATAATCTTCTTCTGTTTCTCCAGCCAACGCGTCGCGTGGCCAGCGCGGTTGCGCAGCATACAGAATATCGTCACCCGTCAGATCGAATGAATTGATAATGCTTTCGATCCCGCCAAGTCTCGTGGCAAATATCGTCGATCCATGATAGCTCCCCCGACGCGTGATTATTTTATGCCGTTTTGGATTTCGTTGTTTATTGATGTACCACGTTGTTTTAATGAGAGTTTCGATTGCTTCCGATCCGGTTGTGGCGAAAAGAACGTGAGCGTCCGGTATCGGCGCTGCCGCGCTGAGCGCGTCCGAAAGCGCGTGGACGACAGGGACCGTCCGGTTTAGCGCGGTGGGATAGACTGGCAGCTCTCGCATCTGGCGTGTGGCGGCTTCGATCAGGCGTTCATTATGAAAGCCGAGCGTGGCACAAAACAGTGCCGACACCGCGTCGATATAGTCTTTACCCGAAGAATCGAAGACGAAGACACCAGATCCAGATACCATATCGACGCCTGATGACATGGCGGAGTTGCTAAGATGCGATAAGCCGTACACTAGTCGCGAAGTCATCATTGTGCGCCTTTACCAGAGGGAGAGGCTGAGGGCAGAGCCAAAGGGCAGGTCTTTCCCGGATCTGAGAACGCCGGGTTAGTGAGGAAGCTCTGATCCGTTAGGGAGTTCAGGAAGGCGATCACGTCCGCGATCTCCGCCTCGCTGATTTCGAACGGCTCGATGAACTGGTCGCGTAACGGGTTCTCTCCGTGTGGCCCTGTCGCCGACCGACCTCCCTTCGAGTAATGTGCTGCCAGCACGTCGTGCAGCGTGGCGATGGAGCCATCATGCATATAGGGACCCGTCAGGGCGACGTTACGCAGGCTTTCCGTGCGGAATTTCCCCTCATCGTCGGCATTGCCCGTCACAGTCCGCAATCCGTGATCACTGGCAGGATAGGCCCCCTTGCTGTCCTCGTTATACAAGCCGGTATTGTGAAAACCTGTTTCCGGGAAAGGAATGTTCGCGGAACGGATATTGTCGGTCAGGTTCAGGCCGTTATGGCAATGTGAACATTCCAGCTTCTCGCCGAAGAACAGCGCCTCGCCCCGTTGCGCGGCCGGGGACAGCGCCGTCTTGTCGCCATGCAGCGAGCGGTCGTAGGGGCTGTCGAAGGACAGCAGTGTGCGCTCGAAGGATGCAATCGCCTTCGTGACTGTGGAAAGTGTGATCGCGCCCTTCGCCTCGGGAAAGGCGATGCGAAACAGGTGCGTATAGCAGGGATCACCCGAGAGCCTAGCGAACAGAGCTTTTTCCTGGCCGCCCATGCCCAGCTCGACCGGTTGGTCGCCGAACATCGGGATCAGCATCTGTTTCTCCAGCGTGGTGAGTTGTGGATTGGCCCAGGTATAGCTCGGCAGATAGGCTACGTTCGCTAGCGGCATCGGTGTGCGTAGTCCTGGCTCGCCATGCGCGCCTACATGCGTCGGGACACCAGAGGCGAAGCCCAGATTCTGGAGATGGCACGACGCGCAGGCAAGCGTCCCGTTCTCCGATAGCCGCTTGTCGTAAAACAGCCGCCGCCCCAGTGCGACCTTCTCCGCCGTCATCGGATTGTCGGACGGGACGACTGGCGCAGGCGCCCAGGAAGGGATATCCCAATGCCACGTCGCGGGCTGGGCTGCGGCCGATAGAAGCAGCGCGCCCCCACCCATAAGGGCCATCTGGAGAACTTTGCGAATAAACGTGCGCATCCTATCGACCCCGAAATACCGACTGAGCGGGTGGGGAGGTCTCTGATCCGAATGGCAGGCCGAACTCACGGAATACACCTGCGCAATCCTTGTCGTCCGGTCCAGACATGCAACCTGGCGCACTATTAATCTGGTTGGTGCTGACATTACTCAGAGCGAGCAGTCGACTTATGTCGAGCTTCACGGTCTGATGCGCCGGATTGAACTCCGGCAGCGTGACCGTGACGAGGTTCGGGGCCGTGCACGCGCCCTTCGGCGCCTCGACCGGACTGGCGGACTCACAGCCGGTGCTACCGATGTGGACAGGGAAGCCATGGGGTCGCGCTTTGTCGCCAGGCTTCGGAATCATCATGATATCAAGTGTAAAAAAACGATATCCTGACTGCCAGGTCCAAAACATGCTCGTCATGTTCAGCGGTGGCTGTGCAATCGTAGGATCGCCGTGATTGGCGGCCATAGGTAGCCCAACGGTGAAGCGCAGGCCGGCGAAATGGCCTTGCGGCCAGACAAAACTGATAGTCGAGTTCGGCGACGGAGCCGTATCGCTGCATGGAATATTGCGATCAATCAGGTCGATCAGCGCGATCCCGTCACGCTGCCAGAGGCCTGACGGCCCTGGCTTGACCGGCACCGCACGACCGTCCTTTGTGAGTAGCGCCACATCGTGGATGTAAAAGCGTAGATCGTTGACCCGGACCGTGTCGCCCTGCGTGCCGACCGGCGAAAGCGTGCGGGTGCAGCTTATCGGCTGATCGCCGAATACAGCTTGGAACGTCAGGTGCCCGAGTTTTGGCGCCGCATAGGTGTTTGACGACACCCCCGTTATCAAAGCGCTAGCGAACAAGGCTCTAAACATCATCAACGATTTCATTACCATCTCCCGATAACGGTCCAAAACGCGACTTATACGTCTCAATTCTGCGATGCGGCGTTATTCAGCAACGTCCACCCTGGAAATGTTTCCAAATCCCATGACGGAATTAGAAAGTATCCGAATCCGTTCTCTGGTGGGGACGGTGGCGAGCCGATATTTATTTCTTCGATGCTCCTTACTAGGTGGACGTTCCGTGCCTTGAATGCGACAGTCCATGTCGGATCGGAGCTATGTGCTATCGCAATCCCCAGAAAGGACGAGCGGTCGAGGGCCGCCCATTGGGCAGCAGCAACAGCACGCACTTCACGGCAGACCTGTTTTGTTAATTTCCCGGCCAATGGAGATTGAGCAAGCCAGTCATAGACTGACAAGTGAAGGGTCCAATCCAAGGGATCGCGGTGCTCATAGGCCCATTCCATAAACGGCCTGAATATGACGCCGTTATTTTCGTCATCTATTTCCTGTAAAGAAGGGCAGGGATCGAATATCGCGTGCCACGTTCCTCGTAACGCTATATTTATCCTTACCTGTTGGCGGTGAGAAAGATTGAAATCTCTTTCTCGTGAAGGGCGCGTCATGCTGCTGATAACATCGCAATCACGCTCTAAATTATGGTCAGAAGTCATTTAACAGCGTTCTTCTGCTATGTAAGTTGTTGTCGTATTCTTGTGATATCTTGAACAATACTGTCATATTCAACATTACGATCTCGTTCGTACGTGATAGTCGTTTCTGAATGGCAAAGCCTTGATCTCAGGTCGGAGAGAAAACTCAGTGTTTCCACAGAAATCTCGGTGCCGTGTGTGTCGATCATTACATTCGGATCACTTACCGACGGCTCGTAACTTCCTACATGAAAATGCCGTGTTTCGTTTGCTTCGCTGATCCAGCTTTCCGTGGAGGCGCCACAATTTATCTCGGAACAGACAGCGTTCGATATATCAAACAATAGCCCTGTCCCGACTTCCCTTCGCAGATCAGAAAAGAATTCGGGCGCTTCAAATCCACCATCTAATATAGACGGAAAATTTTCTAGAAATAATTTCTCACCAATTTGCTCCTGCCACCACGATGCTTTCTCAATTAAAACTTTTCTGTTCCTGTAGTCTATCTCGGAAAGGAATGAGAGATTTTGGCCATTGCACGAAAAAGACGCAAGGTGGTCAGAAATGTATATAGGCTTTAGAATATGTGCATGATAGCGAATTTGTTCAGCCATCTGGCTCAGAGATTCTCTATCATTTTCTAAAAATCTGGAGCGCATAATGTGGAAAGAAACTGGACATTTGATAGTTGCCAGTAGCTCGTGCGGATCTAGATGAAGAAAGTTATCTATAAGAATTTCGTAGTAATCTATATGACCATCATTTAGTAATTTGTTTGCAATTGGCAGAACTTCGCTTCTGGTAAAATTAAAACCGATGCGCATGATGGTCTCCCTTAATTAGAATAGGAAAGGGTGCGCGCATGGCGCGCACCCCCTATGGTTCAGTTATAACCACCACAGACCGTACCCGGACCGCAGATCGAACCGGCCATTGTTGAGACCTTGATCTCGCGACGAGAAAGAATGGTGATTTTCATTGATAGACTCCTTGTCTTTGAAATTGCCGATCATCACATCGATGTATCGGCAAAGTATAATAACATATATTGTTCAAGTAAACAAAGTAAAAATGCAAATTTAAAACTTATATGAAATATTGAACCTGAAGCTTCGTCCAATTTCAGGTACGTCATTATTGCTGGCGATAGATTTGTACATATAATATGTCTTATTGGTCAGATTGGTGACGGCAAAATTTACGCGCCACGGCTTGCCTGGCATTTGCCAGTCAAAAAGAATGTCATGCAACATATAGCCTGGTCTTCTGCGTGCTATCGTAGAGTCATAGTCTTGGGCTTCTACAGCGGTGAGGTTATACGTGGCGGTCAACCCAATTTTTGGAAAAGTGTAACTCGCATCTGCTGCTACTTTATCTGGTTGAGCCAGAAGGTTGGCTCCGGTGTTTGCATCTCTCACACGGAGGTGGCTGTAACTTACGCCAAGATTGATGTTCTCTATATTGTAGGTTGCGCGAAGTTCAATTCCATAGCGGGTGGCGTGTTGAATGTTCGTATATTGATAGTTTATCTCGTTTGTTTTGTAGAGTGGGCTCCAGTGATGTCCGACCACAGATAGCTGAATAAGGTTCGTAGCATCTTCGTAGAAGCCTGTAGCACGCACCAATGCATGATCCTTGCGTGAGAACAATCCACTTTTATTATAACTAAATCCACCTTCGTATGTACGAGCGCTTTCTGGTCTTAAGTTATTATTTGGAAGAAAATAATAACTATTTGGCGTTATGGCATAGTTCATATTTGTTTCTTGAATTGTTGGGGCGCGGTAATTTTTTCCCCAACTAAGATAGACCATCCAATTTCGATTTGGATGCCATGCTAAGGTAATTTTGGGTAGAATTGCACCGCTAGTGCTGGTGGACGAGCCAGACCCAAAGGTATTGTAGCGATCGTAACGAAGGCTTGGCGTTAGTACGATGCCGTACGGAAGTTTAATCTCATCTGATCCGTAGAATCCGTAAACTTGCTGTTGCCCGTCGGGGATAGTTCCTCCTCCTTGCCCGTTTTTTTGAAGAGTATGATTGATGTCTCGATAGTAATTTGCTCCAACTACAAACATATGTGAACCAAGATAGCCAAAATTTTCCCTGAATATTTTTTGAATATCAGCCCCATAAGTTTCCAGTGTTTGCGTCTCGCCCACTATTGATGTCTTAATAAAAGGACCGTACCATGACGTCATTTTTGATCTATAGAGCGTCAGTCTTCCATCTTCTTTTCCGTCAGAGTCCTTAGTGGTTAGGTGAATATTTGAGTCGTCTTGCCTGGTTCCGGTTTGTCGATAATAAGGAATATATGTCTTTGTTGACGAATTATAAACGGTAAATTTTTGTGCTTGTGCGTTGGCTGGACGATAATTTTCAATATAATAAAAACTCTGCCCGAAATCGACTCTGATCCGGTCTGTAATGTCGTAGCCCAGTTTTAAGAGTGCGCTATTGCTCGTACCGTTGTTCGGAGATAATTTTTGTCCTCCGCCTAGAGAAATCGGCCCGAATGACTGTCCTGCATACGCCAGCAGTCCGTCGAACTTTCCCCATTTTCCATACACTTTGGCAGCACCTTTGGCATTTTCATTTGCACTCTGATAACCGCCGTCTAACTCTGCACCCCATTTTCGGCCAGGCGCGAGGAGATCTTTGGCTTCGAGCGTCTTGATTGACATGACGCCTCCCATGGAGCCGCTGCCGTAAAGAGTTGATGCGGCCCCCATTACGACTTCGACAGACTGCACGAATGCTGGATCGATATAGAGCGGTGTCTGGAAGCCGGCAAAACCATTGTCCGCATTGCGGCGTGCGCCATCGACCAAGAGGATAATGTCTCTTCCGTTGAAGCCTCGAATTTCAGGGATCTGGCCTTCGGTCCGTGCTCCGCCTGCCATATCAGCGTCAGGTAAACGATTGATGACATCAGCGAGCGTTGAAGACATACGTCTTTCAATATCCTGACGGGTTATCAGGCTGACCGAGGCGGGAACATCCTGGATCCGCTGTGGCGTTCGCGTAGCTGTGACAACGAGCCGCTCAGCTGCGTTACTGGATATGGGGATGGCGGCTCCTGTTCTTACATGAGCACCAAGTTGTTTTGACGTGTTTCGCGATGACTGTTCCGGAGTTTTTTTAATCGCCGCCTGCCTGGTTGATGCGGCATTCTCACGCTCTTTTCCGGGCAGTTCATTGGCATGCGCCGCGAAGGACGGGATAAGAAAAATTGCGGCGGCAGAAAGTAAGTGCGCGCGGTGGAACGTGTGTGCGCAAACATGTGTCGAAGACATGGAAGCTGATCCTGAGCTGAGAATATCGTTCAGCCAGCAGGACGGTCATTGTCTTTTTCGTCATTAGTTTATGACGTCAGCGACGCACTATGCGTTAAGTGAACGCGTACGGTCGATGAATGACAGCTTAAACGGCCTGCGGGCGCTAGAAGACCGCAGACACAGGGGGGCCACAGGAGAAAGGAACACCAAGTGTGATGACAGGTGGAGCACGGGGGTTAACGATGTTGACGTGGCGTTGCCAACGAATAAACGCCAGTGCCAGCAAGATAACGAGAGCTGTGAACAGGAATACTGGCAGGTGCAGGAGAGGGCATAACGGACAGCTTCCATCGTGATGAGAAGGATGCCCGGACATGTGGTCGTGGTCGCCCTCATTGTCGGCTGACACAGCCTGCGTCACATTGTCCATTGTCATGCCAGGCATATCCGCACAGACGGAGTGCTTATCTGGCGTGTGATAAACATGTGGAGCGATATCAATGCCTGTCAGGCGCAAGATGGTAGCACGAGGCATTTCTCCCGGCATTGCCTGACTCTGGATCAGGAGTTGCCCCAGAAAGCCCATGAGCGTGAACGCGACCAGAAACCAACGGCTCAATGAAGAGCGGGGCGCAGGATGTATGGCATGGGCCATCTTTTGAAAACATATGCTCCTGTCACGGTAGACTTTTTATAAAATCCATTGTGGTTGCGAGCCTGTCAACCCGATATTGCACACACATGGCAGGCATTCCTACCAGGATGCTTGAAGAGCCCATTTTGGCTTGGCGGCAGTCGATTTTATAATCTCTGCCTGAGGAATGTGGAGGGATCGAAGAACCCTTGATTGATACGCTTGGCTGTTGATTTCAGGTTTTTGGCGATTTGATTGACTACTTTTGGGTTGGTTTTCGATCTGCGTTTTAAGCAGATCGAGTGCTGCCCCCGCTGGATTGCTATGCATTCGCGCTGATCCGCTCCAGGAAGAGGAAGCGGCGCATATTATAGACGATATTGGCCAGGCCGATCCTCATGGTGGCCCGGGTGATACCGACAGTTCGGACGAACAGACCCATTTGCGATTTCTGGTCAGCAAAGACATGCTCGACGCGTGATCGGATCACGGACTTTCCGGCGTTGGATTTCTGGAGATGCCTGGGCATAGGCTTGAGATGCGGCTTTTTCCTGTGAACTTTCGAGACAAAGCCCTGCTCCTCCATGAAGTCCTCATTCGCTTTTGAGCGATAGGCCGTGTCAGCCCAGACCGTTGAGGCCGTATTGGTTTTATCCAGCAGCCCCTCTCTCAATCGCGCGCCATCACTGGCGGCGGCATGCGTTGTTTTCCATTTCCGGATGAACCGGTATTTCCGATCGATGGAAACATGCGATTTATAGCCAAAGAACGGGATGGCGAGATCGCTGGAGGGCATGGCTCCATCATCCTGCCGCTTCGCCTTCGTGAACTTCAGTGTCCAGCGCGCATGACGATCCTTGTGCGACAGCTTTGCGGGTTTGTCCTGCCAGTCTTCAGGAATACGTCCTTCCCGAAGATCGGCTTTCTCTGCATTGGTGTTCCGCTGCTTCGGAGCCGCTACCAGCGTGGCATCCAGGATCTGGCCTGACATCGGTAAATACCCGGCGTTACGCAGGGTCGCATCAAAGCGGTTGAACAGCCCATCGATCGCACCCGCCTGGGTCAGACGCTTTTGATACAGCCAGACCGTTTTGGCATCCGGCACCCGATCTGAAAGTCCCAGACCAAGGAAACGCATAAAGGAGAGGCGATCGTTGATCAGATATTCCGTCCGCT
>NZ_BLJQ01000015.1 GCF_014132155.1 Gluconobacter sp. Gdi | reverse complement strand
TGTTCACCGACGAGGAAGGGGAAGGCTACACCCTCATCTGGACCCGGCCCCGCAGCCGGAACGGGGAGTAAGCTCCCCACCACCAACCCCGCCCGGTCTTCCCGGGCGGGGCCTTCCGGCACTTCTTTTCCCACGTGCTCTTCCGGGCGCGGGCGGCAGCGCTGGTCGCCCGACGTGAGACGCAAGAGGAACACGAGGCTTTCCCTCAGCCTTCCCATTGTACCATGCGCGAGGGCAAACCGCGTCAAGGACGCGTGGTCCCCCCAATTTTGCCCGACGCACCCCTGCGGGCGCGCCGAACAAAATCGGCTCCCCCACGCGCCGGCGAGCCGGTCGCCTGCGGCGATCCCTGACCCGGTCCACCCCGGCATGAGCCGGCGGCCTGTCTTCAAGAAACGAAAGGAGCAGGACGATGACCACGCACCACGGCCACATCCAGATGCTGCGCGCCGAACTGACCAGCTTTCACCTGAGCCGTCGCGAGCGCCAGCAGATCGAGCGCGAACTGGAGCATGCCATGGCGCAGATCGCAGCGACGCACCGGCGCTCGGACGAATGAGCCGGGCGGAACGGCAGTCCCATGCATGTAGGCGGGGAACACTTCTGGTAAGCCTGTTTGAGCAAAACATCCCCGCCAGATCATATCGGGTACGTCTTTTTTTCTGGAATAACTACAGAACAGTACGTATTATAATGTCCCGTACTGTTTGCCGGAGGTGGAGATGATTGTCATCGGGCTCATCTCGTGGGTCTTGGGGATCGCACTGCTCTGTTGGGTCTTCTTTAGCCTTGTATCCATTGTCGTGCCCACAATGGCGGGACTGATCGTCTTCTTCTGGACATATCGCATGGGTGCCGGATTGGCGGCCGTTCTTCCTGCCATTATTGCTGGTAGTCTCGTACTATGGCTATTTCGGGTAGCGCTGACGACGGCCCGGCGTCCCGAAATCAGACTTGCCGTCGTGCTTGCCTTCTGTTTTCCGGCCTCTGTTGCGGGATACTTCGCCACAACTGGATTGGCCGAGATCGGCATTTCTTCTCCGCTCATGCGGATCATCCTCGGAGTGTTGGGTGCCGCTGTCGTCGGGGCGGCCTCTTTTGCGCGGCTTGCCCCTGACGCTGATCTTGTGACCGGAACATTCCCTTCTCGACGCAATTAGCGCGTCCCTGGCGCTGTTCGGGCGCAACGGACGTTTGCCGACACGAACCGATCAGATGCTGCTTGTGATTGATCTTTGGATGACGCGTCCACGTGATGACAGGAGATTGACCGACGATGGAGACACGACCCGATTGGTATAGTCCCGGATTTCTGGACAGGGCGTTCACGCTCGACCTCCCTGATTTTGCGCAGGAGTTCCTCTCCCTGAATCAGGATTATGTGCGTGGATACCATGCATTTACCGGACTCTCCGACTCAGACGAGACGGTCCGCCAGCGCAATCTCGATGCTTTTGCACGTCAGTGGGGCCTCCGATTTCCCTGTTGACCCGTCCATCCCTGCGTGGGCTGCCCCTGCGCTTTGGGCGGCGGAGGCTCTCTCTGCCATCATCGCGCTGGTCCGCGCCCCTGAAATCTACACAGCCGCCACATTTACACCCCTGATCCTGACACCACACATTCATGCCGCAACCGCCGATGACGGCCTTCACGTCATCATGGGAGATCGGGCCGGACCGCTGCGGTTATGGATCGCCGATGACTGCCACGGCAGACCCGCTGTCGTGATTCCTCTTGATGAATCCTGTTGGGTACGTCTTCATCATTTGCGTCGCTTCATCGAGCATCTGTATGGCAGGAGGAGCGGTCCGTTGCCCAACGTCTTTCGCCCCACACGCTATAGAATCAGGCGTCTTGCCCACGCCTTGCAGGCGCTCACCGCCAAACGTTCCGGCGCCACGGCGCGTGACATCGCGGCCCTGACGGACCCCGAAGTGAAGTCTCTGAGCGGCTCTCTGTGGAAAGACGTTCACCAGCGTGCCCGCGTCGAACGCCTGCTGACGCTTGGGGAGCAACTTGCCGCCGGCGAATACCTCGCCTTGCTGCAATATGGTCGTCGTGCATTTCCGCAGACGACATCGCACACTCCCTGCTGAAAACAACCGTCTTCTCCATAAGGTGTTCTGATTCGCCTCGCCAGTAAACGCGACGCGGCGCCCACTGAACATAGTCTGTCTGCCGTGCTGATGGGGTGGACGATTCCTTGGGAGCCCCCTGTTTTCGTCCACCACCCCCGGCCTTTTTTTTCGCCAGTCTCCGCCCCGGTACGCGGCGTTACGCCACGTCCTGTTTCAGTGGAGAATAGTCATGGTCAGGAAAAGGCCCCAACCGAGACCGGCCCGGCATCTGCGGACCCCACAGGCTGCTGAATGGCTCGGTATTTCACCAAGAACACTTGAACGATACCGCACAATTGGCGGTGGTCCTGTCTTCTACAAGCTCGGTAACCGCGTCACCTATACAACTGGAGATCTGAAAACATGGGTCGAAAACGGCCTTTCAAAGTCTATTTTCTCTAAAAATTACATCCTCATGCGCGCGGGTGTCGCACGGCGCGGAAAGGGGCGATCATGACCCCCTGCATGCCCCGTCTCTTCATGTCCAACGCGTTCTTTGCGCTGGGGAAGGGACGCCGTCACGCCCCGCTGCGCTTCAGGCAGGGCAGTCAGAACATCCTCGTTTCGTCTCCGATGGCGCTTGCGACCATATGGGACGCTGACATCCTGATCTGGGCAACATCGACGATGATCGCGGCGCAGCGTTGCGGCGCCCCGATCCCGACAGTCCTTCAGGCCACACGGTATGAGATCCTCGGCTTTCCGGGGCGCTGCGTTTCGGGTGGGTATTACGAGCGTCTGCCAGACGGGCTCGAACGCCTCAGCCGGACCAATGTCGTCATGAGCGCGTCAGAATGGACTGATGAGCAGACCGGCGCGCCGTGGATCGAAGACTGGCGGATCTCCGCCGGCTTCGTCCAGATCCGTCTCGCCGGCTGGGTGCGCGAAGCGGTTCTCACGCCAAGGGCCGTGCTCGCGCTTGACCCGGCGTATTTTACCCTCACCAGCGGTCTCGAACGACTGCTCTACCTGATCGCACGCCGCCATGCCGGGCGGCAACGTGACGGCTGGGTTTTTGAGGTCGCCCATCTGCACCGCAAGACAGGAATTACCCAGACGCTCACAGCGTTCGTGGCGATCCTCCGGCGCATAGCCCGCAGCAACCCGCTTCCCGGTTATCGCATCGAACTATCCGATCTGAACTGGCCGGAACGGGTGCGCCTGAGGCCCGCTCCCGATGCGTCTGTGGATAAGTCTGTTGATATCCCTGTCGATAATTTTGTGCGGACACGCCTATCGACCAGTGAATCCACGCCTATCGCGTGCGAAAACCATCGATAAGGGACTGCAAAACAATGACAAATCGTCTCTCTCTAAAGAGTCTAAATAGACTCTCTTTGTACATGTGTACCGCGCGCGACCCTATGCATGGCCCATGGCGTGCGATCTTCTTCGTGCCGCAGGGCTGCGACATACGCCGAACCAATATCGGGAACGGTCCGTTTTTCCCGTCTCCTGTTCCACCTCGTCAGAGCCGTGGCCGCCAATTGAGCGGACGACGCGGGCAGGGCGCTGCGGAGACATCGCCATGACGCTGCTCTGCGGCGACTGCCGCGACCTCATGCCGGCGCAGGGACCGTATGACCTGATCCTTGCCGACCCGCCCTACGGCGAGACCTCCCTGTCGTGGGATCGGCGGGTCGAGGGCTGGCTGCCGCTGGCAGCACAAGCCCTGACGCCGTCCGGTTCGCTGTGGGTGTTCGGTTCCCTGCGCAGCTTCATGGCGACCGAGACGGACTTCCGGGTCGCCCGGCTGCGGCACGCGCAGGAAATCGTCTGGGAGAAGCAGAACGGCAGCGTGTTTCACGCTGACCGCTTCCGGCGTGTTCACGAACTGATCGTGCAGTTCTATCCCGCGACCGCCCGATGGCAGGACATCTACAACGAAGTGGCTACCACGGACGACGCCCGGGCGCGGACGGTGCGCCGTAAGCACCGGCCGCCGCACACCGGCGCCATCGCGGCATGCACCTATCGCAGCCTCGACGGCGGCCCGCGTCTCGCCCGCTCCGTGCAGCGTTTCCGCAACGTTCATGGTCGTGCCATCCACCCCACCGAAAAGCCGGTGCCGCTGCTCGACCTGCTGGTGCGCGTGAGCTGCCCGCCTGACGGCCTCGTCGGCGACTGGTTCGCCGGGTCCGGCGCGGCCGGCGTCGCCTGCCGGCTGGCCGGCCGCCGCTATGTCGGTTGCGAAATCGACCCGGACATGGCGCGGCGCGCCCGCGATCGCCTTGCCACCATCCTTCCCTTTCCCGTCGGAGAACCGTCATGAACGATCTTCGCGCTCCTACCGGTGCGCAGCTCGATCTGGTCTGGATCGAGACCCGCATCGAACACTGGCTGCGTTTCGGCATCCCCGAGACCAGCGTCAGAATTGATCGCCACAGGCGCCGCGTGAGTTTCGCAGCAGGCGATGTGTTTGCCCTGATGCGCTGGCTTGCCAGCGACACGGGCGCCGTCACGGTGTCCATCGACATTGTGCGAGCCATGCCGCCGGGCGAGCCATGCGCCGTTCTGCCATGGATCACGGGCGCTGCCGACAGGCTGCTGCGTCAGACCGGCGACGGGCCGGTTCGCGCGGTGCTCGATGCTATCACTCGCATCGAACGGCAGCCGTTTGACCCGCGCACTGTCTGCCCGGACTACTGGCGCGATCTCGACGCGCGACTGCGGGCCGGGCTGCCGCCCCCTCTTTACTGCCGCGCCCGCCATGAGGCGTGGCTATGGCGGAGAACCGCGTCATGACCCGGCGCGGCTGGTTGTTCACCACCTATTTCGCAGCACTCACGACACTGGCGACGATCGGTATCTCGCCCACGCCACACTGGATGTGGAACGCCACCGCCAGCGTGCCGGTCGGGCTGTATCGGGTCACGCCGACGGCCGCTCTGCGCGTCGGCGACATCGTGGCGCTGCATCTGCCCGAGCGCGACGCGACGCTGCTGGCGACGCGCGGCTATCTGCCCTTCGGCGTGCCGCTGCTCAAGCCGGTTGCAGCACTCGCCGGTCAGACCGTCTGTCGTGTCGGCCTGCGTGTCACCATCGACGGGAAGACGGTCGGAGAGGCCAAAGCCGTTGACCATCGGGGGCGTCCGCTACCCGGGTGGCGAGGGTGCCGTCATCTCGCGCCGGGGCAGGTCTTCGTCATGAACTCGGCGGTCCCGGCCAGTCTCGACGGACGCTATTTCGGTGTCCTGTCGGCCGACACCGTGATCGGTCGTGCCACCCCTGTCTACCTGCGCACGGGCGAGGCAGAGCCACCGCCTCCGCAGTTCGCAGCGCTTCCGGATCTGCCGGACCCGCGACCACGGTTCCCCACGATGCTGGTGCGTCCAGCGGTTCAGCGGCCGCCCGAGCCGCCGCTCGAGTGACGTCGTGACGTCGCCAGACCTTTTCACAATCCCTGACACGAAAGCTCTCAACCCATGACCCACATCGGTGTCTTCACGCGCACGGCGAGCGGCTTCGCCGGCCGCCTGCGCACACTCTCCCTCGACGCGGAACTGACCTTCGCGCGAGCCGAGAACACGGACGCGGAGAACGCGCCCGACTATCGCATCCATCTCGGTGACAACGCCGAGGCGCCCGAGATAGGGGCAGGCTGGACCCGCACCGGGGAACGCGCCGGCGAATACGTCGTGGTGCTGTTGGACGATCCGTCGCTCGCCCAGCCGATCCGCGCCACCCTGTTTCAGGCCGGTCGCGGCGGTCGTGTCTGGAACCTCGTCTGGACGCGCGCCGCCAAGCGTCAGGGAGGCCGGGAATGACGCGCGTCCGTCTCCGGCTCGGCTATGCCGACCCGCCCTACGTGAACTGCGCCCACCTCTATCGCGGACAGCCGGACTACGCGGGCGAGGTCGATCACGCGGCACTCGTGCGGCACCTCGACGCGACCTATGACGGCTGGGTGCTGCATGCCGCCGCGACACCGGCGTCGATCGCCACGCTGGCGCCGCTCGTCATGGACACCGGCGCGCGCTGGATGGTGTGGGTCAAGGGCTTCGCCGCCTTCAAGCGCAATGTTCCGGTCGCCTATGCGTGGGAGCCGGTCATCATCAAGGCGGCGCGGCGTCCTGTCGTCAGCCGTCGCCTGGTGATGCGGGACTGGATTCAGGAGAGCATCACCCTGCGTCGCGGACTGACCGGCGCCAAACCCGACGCCGTGTGTCACTGGGCGTTCGAGTTGCTGGGCGCCCATCCGGATGACGCGCTGGACGATCTCTACCCCGGCACCGGAGCGGTGACCCGGGCATGGGAGTCGTGGCGACGGAACTTCGTCCTGCCACAACTCTCCCTCTCGCCGCCGAAACGTCACCCGGATGATTCACCGCTGGACATGCTCATGCCGGAGGATTTGTGATGTCGAGAACGGTTTACTGTCGATGGGGCGCCCTGACGGTCGCCCGGTTCGGGCTCGCGCTGGCGCTCTCGCCGGTTCCGGGGCATGCACAGGATTTCGACGCGCTGGTGCGGGAGGCGGCCCGTCAGGCTGCTATCCCGCCGTCATGGATCCGCGGCGTGCTGCGCATCGAGAGCGGCGGCGATCGGCATGCCATATCGTCGGCGGGCGCTATGGGGCTGATGCAGATCATGCCCGGCACGTGGCGTGACCTGCGCCATACCCTCAATCTCGGCGCCGATCCGTTCGACCCGCACGACAACATCGTCGCCGGCGCCGCCTATCTGCGCTGGCTGCACGACCGCTACGGGGACGCCGGGTTTCTGGCCGCCTATAACGCCGGTCCCGGACGCTATGACGAGCATCTGGCGACCGGTCGACCGCTGCCCGACGAGACGCGGGCTTACGTGACTGCGGTCGCACGGCGGATGGGGGACAACGCTGTTTCGACATTTCTTCGTCAACTGCCGGAGGCTTCGCCAGTCTCGCACATTCCCAGTGAGAAGCTGTTCGTCGGTCCTGTGCGGGCTTCAACGAGTGGGACGATGACGACCGGTGTGAGCCTTGTCCCACCAGCTTCACCATCGGATCTCTTCGTTTCGGTCGGCTGGAGGGATGGACCATGACGGCATGGTGCATGCTGGCTCCTGCCTCGTTGCTACGTCCGGGTTTGGATGGGCACAGAAGGACGCTGGGGGAGGGGGTTGCGTATAGGCAGGATAAAAGCCGCGATGTGCGTCTCGGTTGGGGGTGGTTTTGTGGCGAATTTCTGCGGATTTCTGGCCCCCTCTGCGAGGTGCGGGCCGCTCTGAAGCCTGCTTCTCCCCGTTTCTGGCGGTTTCCGGCCATTTTGCGCACCTCGCGGGGATTTCCATGACAAAAGACGACGATTTCCGGGTTCGACCGGGTCGCATCCGCTCGCCCGGCACCCAGCGGGCACGGCCCTTCATTGCCCAGGCGCTGGCGGCCACTCAGCGGGCGGGGGGCATGGGACGAGGGAGGCAGGGCGGTGGTGGTCGCTCGACCTTCGGGCGCGGCCGTGTGGCGAGCGCGCATGCCAACCGTTTCCTCACCAGTCGCTCACGCGGGGTGGTGATCAAGGCGCGCGTTGTGAAGCATGGACCGCGCGCAGCACCACTGACTCCGCATCTCCGGTATCTGCGGCGCGAGGGTGTGACACAGGATGGCGAGAAGGCGAAGCTGTTCGGCCCCGAGCAGGACGAGGTCGATCCCAAAGCTTTCGCCGAGCGGTGCGCCGATGATCGTCATCATTTCCGCTTCATCGTTTCCCCGGATGATGCCGTGGAGATGCAGGATCTGAAGCGCTTCACGCGCGACCTGATGACGCAGGCTGAGCACGATCTTGGCACGAAGCTCGACTGGGTGGCCGTCGATCACTGGAACACTGAGCATCCCCACATTCATGTCATCGTGCGGGGCAAGGCCCAAGACGGCGAGGACCTGGTGATCGCGCGCGATTACATCCGGGAAGGCATGCGGGGTCGTGCGCAGGAACTCGTGACCCGCGAACTCGGTCTGCGCAACGATGTGGAGATTCGGCGCGCCGTTGAGCGCCAGGTCGAGGCCGACCGCTGGACGCAACTCGATCGGCAGCTTCAGCGCGATGCGGGTGAACATGGACTCATTGATATGCGCCCCTCACCGGATCGGCGGCCCGACACGTTCGAGGTGCTCAAGGTCGGCCGTCTCCGGCGCCTGGAAGGACTGGGGCTGGCGCGGCAGATCGAACTGGGCCGCTGGGCGCTGGAGGAGCACGCCGAGGCGACATTGCGTGAAATGGGGCAACGCAACGACATCATCAAACGGATTCATCGTGGCCTTGCCGAACAGGGTGTGGAACGACCGCAAGCGTCGTGGGTGCTGGCGAGCGACGAAGCGGAGCATCCTGTCCTCGGCAGACTGGTCGGGCGCGGGCTTGATGACGAGTTGAAGGGCACGGCCTTTGCGGTAGTAGACGGGATCGACGGACGAACCCATCATGTGCATCTTCCCAGCCTGGAAGCGACCACCGACGCACCGATGGGAGCGATCCTCGAACTGCGCCGGTTCGAGGACGCGAAAGGGCGAAGTCGGATCGCGCTGGCGGTGCGGTCGGACTTCACGCTGGAGCAGCAGGTAGAGGCGCAGGGGGCCACATGGCTGGACAGACAGGCCTTGGCCAACGAACCGCCAGAACTGGGTGGCGGCTTCGGGGCGGAGGTGCGGGACGCGATGCGTCGACGTGCGGATCATCTCGTGCGGGAAGGGCTCGCGCAGCGGGACGGGGAACGTGTCAGGTTCGAGCGGGGTTTGCTGTCCACGCTTCGAGAGCGCGAGCTGAGGGCTGCCGGGGAGAAACTCGCGCGGCAGGAAGGAAGGCCGTTCGATCCCGTTGCGCCGGGTGACAACGTGGCTGGTGTTTATCGTCAGCGCATCACTCTAGCGTCGGGACGATACGCGATGATCGACAACGGACTGGGGTTTCAGTTAGTTCCATGGACGCCAGCGATTGACAAGCAAATCGGAAAGGCGGTCTCCGGAACAACGCGGGGAAGTGGGGCAATCGCGTGGGAATTTTCAAAAAAGCGAATAATAGCGATCGGGATGTAAAGCCTGCGACATTAAGTCACTTGCGCATCTAAGCTGACCTTCTACCTCTAGAGCGTGGATGACAAAAATTTTCGTGGGACAAAAAAGAACATTGCTGACTTGCTTTTAAGCCATTCACCGGCTCATGCCGCCCGTTGACAACAGCGCAATTCATTCCATAAATTTCGCTTATTCCGCAGATGCTGAAATCTAGCTAGTTAATGCCTGCTGCTTCCCGCAGAATTACATGTACAAATATCACTAATCACCGACCTCGCCGTCCCGACGTGACGGTAATCTTATATTATTCCCCACAATTTCTTGCAGTCTCCGCATTAGAATCCAACCATGTTGTTCTAGCTTCTTCCTGTCTAACAGACGGCGAGACCCGTATAAACCTACAGCTGCGACAACTTCTCCGTGCTGCCATACGGGTGATGCGACCCCGTGGACATCTGCGACGGAGTATCCCAAATCCAACGCGTAACCCTTCGCCTCAGCTGAAGCCAAGCGTGCTTGCACAGCCGGTGTCGACAAAAGACCTCGTAGATCTGCATGACATCTCATAACCCGTATGTGAGCCAAAAATAATATGGCTGACGCAGAATGTATGCCTATACTTTCACTATAGAACGCAGTGTTACGCGGATCGTTATGGCCGTCGACAAAGGAATTCGCATAGCGCACTAAGTGTAGCTCCGGGAGGGCTATATATGTGTTAAAACCCGGTGTTCGAGAGTAATCCCGAGCTATACATGCGATGTCCTCTAGGAGATTAAGATCGTGAATGCCTAAAGAAGTAGGCTGGCCAAACTTGCCTGCAATTTTATAATTCCGTGTAACGCCATCTCGAATGACATATCCGCGAGTCACTAAGGTTTTTAGCAGATTATGACAAGTTGATACTTCGAGTTCCAGAGCGCCAGCAAGTTCACTGAGTTTGAAGCCCTGATCTTGGGTCGCGAGTGATTCAAGGATTGCGAGAGCTCGACTCACCGATTGGATAATCGCCATATCAAAACCTCAGCATTCAAGCGAGAGGTTACGTTTAATATATCCATACCGGTCCGTACGCAATAAAAATTGACATTCTTCCGTTCTTCAGAGTAGGGTGGGTTTGTGCCGTATTGGTCGGCACAGTTCTGTTCCTGGATGAGCACCTAGGTAATCAAGCAGAACGGAGAGACCAATGATCAACATAGCTTTCATTATCGGAACACGGCCTGAAATCGTAAAATGCGCACCGCTTTACGCGGCGCTGCAGGAAGACAAAAATTTCTGTCCTCGAATTATAGCGACGGGGCAGCATCGTGAGATGGCGGATGAGACGTTTGAGGCGTTCGGTATAATTCCCCAAATTAATCTCGGAATAATGCGAGCAGGACAGAGTCTCACCCAGGTTACTCAGAGAGCTCTCGAAGGTCTCGACGCGACTGTAGTACCTGGAGAACTTGACGCAGTTATAGTTCACGGTGACACAGCATCCACGCTTGCTGGCGCCATATACGCATTTCAAAATAGGATACCACTGATCCATGTCGAAGCTGGACTTCGCAGTCACCATGCAGGATCTCCATTTCCCGAGGAGGCTAATCGTAAATTAGTCGGGCAAATAGCTAATCTACATTTAGCTCCCACGGAGGGCGCCAGAGCAAACTTGCTAAGAGAGGGCATTCACAGCGATGCTATATTTGTGACAGGAAATACGGTAGTTGATGCACTACAGAATTTTATCAGTAATAATAGAACACCGCGCTCGGAACAAATCGAATTTATAGTATCGCGTCAAAAGCCAATAATAATAGCCTCCGCACACCGACGCGAGGGTTGGCATGACTTGGCAGAAGTCGCCAGCGCGCTACGGGAAATTGCAAGGCTAAACGACGTCAGTTTAGTTGTTCCTCTCCACAAAAACCCCATCGTTCGCGAGGCTTTTGTTCCGGCGCTTTCAGGATTAGAAAACGTGTTCCTCATTGAACCGCTTTCCTATCCAGAATACGTAGATCTTCTCAATAATTCTTCCCTTATTATCTCGGATAGTAGCGGCGCTGAAGAAGAGGGACCTACCCTTGGAATACGAACTCTGGTCCTGAGGACAGTAACCGAACGTCCTGAAGCCGTCTCAACGGGGGTAGCGAAATTAACTGGCCGTGATCTGAAAAGTATTTTGAACAATGCCACTGATGCGCTGGTAGAGATACACAATCAAGGAGATCGCGTTCATCTGGGACAGCCCTATGGGGACGGCAACGCCTCGGCACGGTGTGTTGCTGCGATTGCAAAATATTTTGGGAAACTGCCAGCGGACCATATCGCGTATCAATGGAGCATTATATAGAGCCCAACATTTAGCAATATCTCTCGACAAATATGAAGGGAATATACAATGTCTCGAACGGTAAATGACCAGTTAGAGATCTCTGCTGACCACGGTATCAAGTTGTCATTCGCTGCGCGCGCGCAAGAACTCCTCATGAATCACCAAATGATTGTCGTTAATATAGGCGAAGAGACGGCTTACGCAGAAGGGTCTCCTCCAAGTGCGCTTAGGCCATTCTCTTCCCGCCACTACCAACGCGGGAGCCGATTAACAGGAAACAACTTGTTATTAGTAGATTTAGATGTGATCCCAAAAAAAATGAGCTGCGTTAAGCAGTTAGGATGGAAAGAATTTAAACTTGATCCCGCCACAAACGGTTATGGCGAGCTTTGGAAGTCGCCGCGAATAAAAATCGGAACGATTCCAATTGATCTCGATATAATAACAATGCCTCAAAAGGGAAACCTTGGTCCGCGCCTATTTACTGTTTATGCAAATTTTTGGTTCGCGTCTGCCGGAAGCCATTGTGGAATTCACGACAAACATGATTTCTTAGAAATACACACTCAATTATACGGAGTCGGAATTATGCAAAAATTTCGTTCCCAGAAATATAATTCAATTATCGAGCAAGATATACTGGCACCAGGCACAACAACTTCTGAACCATTCTGCTCAGAGATCGCCGAAGGAGAGTTTTCATACCCTTTTCATCAGTATTTTGCTGAAACAGATTGTGTTTGGATGGCACTGGAATACTTTCTGATTTAAAAAAAATAATTTGTTGCGAATTATTATCTGATAACTAGACTCGTTACGGAAACAACATACCTGATTTTGCGAAATTATGCGTATAATATTATTTAAACCAAGATTATCTCATTACAAATGCCGAATTAATGGCGGTTTATATCATATGGCCCCCTCAATAAAATATGTATAAAAAAATAAATTGATCACTTTCCGTGCTATATTTCCCGACTGAAACCTAGTTTTTTGGCAATTGTCAATGAGATGCAAATGTAAGAGATATTCTCCAAATTTAGTCGTTAGTTTTTCTGATCCTTGTGCCGTTAAATTCAGTAGTTTAGTACATCTCCCTACATGATTTTTATAGTTTAAAGGGATTAAGACGAAAATCGTAACCGGAAAGTGGCTTTGGTATTTCGTGTAGTATCAAGAAACCAACGTATTTGTGCCATTCAGAGAGTTTTTATCGCTGCTCCCGTCTTTTTCCACATTATGGAAATTATTAAGAAATCACGTTCTCTCCATGAATAGATGGTGTTCTATGAGAGGTGCTCACCAGGGACAACCCAACATCTTCCAGAACAATAGTTCCTGGAAGTTCTTTCCAAGAAGGACAACATAAATGACGAGAATAGTAACGGTGGTAGCACAACTTACCGCGAAGCCTGGACAAGAGGAAGAGCTGGGGAAGCGTCTTCGTTCGGGTATCAAACCAACTCTTGCTGAGGACGGGTGCATCACATATGATCTGCACCGTTCCACAGATAACCCCGCTACATGGATGTTTTATGAACATTGGGCGACTCAAGCGGACCTCGACCGACATACAAAATCGCCTCATTTTCTGGCGTTTAGGGCATCGAAAGACGAAGTCCTTGCTGAAGAGATGAGAGTGGAATATTTTCAGCCTGATATCAGTATGAATATTTATAATACGTAAGCATAAAATCTTCGTATGCGAGACCGGACATGGTCGCAATTACTAAAATCATGTCCGGTCCAAACAGATTTTGTGGATATAGAATGTCCTTCAATGCCATAGGCGCAGACTTCCGGTCTTTCGAGGCGATGAAATCCAGCGAATGGCGCAGCAGATGAACGATACAGTCTGCACTAGAGCGTTTTCCGCTCAAAACGGTTCGCGAAAAACGTTCCGGTTGTTTGTTTTTGCGAGCATCTTCACCCGTTCAGATGATTCCATCTGAACGGGATCTGCTCTAGGGTTTCGGAGAAGGCGGTACGGATGGCATCGAGGAAGCCTTTTAGCCCGTCGATGAGGACGAAGATATCCTCATGGTCGCGATGGTGTAGTTCTTTCATGACACGGAGTCAGAATTTGTCGCGTTCGTTCTGCTCGATCCACAGGTCGATGACTTGCTTGGTACCGTCGACGGGTACGCCCAGTGCAATGGGCACCGCCTTGTTGCGCACCACGCTCTCGTCTCGGGTCTTCACCCGGAATGCATCGAAGAACACGACTGGGTAGACTGTCTCCAGCGACTGGTTCTGCCGTCCCGTCACATCTCCAGCACGGCGTCGGTGATGACGCTGATTGGGCCCGGCGACGCTTCCAGGCCATAGATTGCAAGTAGATGGCCGTGGATCTCGCCCGCGTTCATCCCGTGTGCTTACATCGAGATGATCCTGTTGTCGAAGTCGTGGGTCCGCCGGCCTCTCCTCGTGAAGGACGACGAATAGCGGATTGATGTCGCAGAGGCCATGATCCACATCGCCATGGGAAGCCTCATGCTCAGCAGAAACGTTCATCCGTGGCTTCCCCAAAAAGGCTCCGAGACCTGATATTACGTCGCAAGAGATAAGGATAGAGGTAGAGGAAGTTCAGTATTGTTTTGAATTATTTCATAATTTAGAGAGTGTTTTGTTTGTGCCGCGATGATTCATTAAGAGAATTCTTCAGGAATGTTATTAATAACTTAATGTTACGATTGTGTCTATGTTTTCCGTGATACACTACATTTACCTGTTCAGCCATTTCTGTTCTGAATTCGGAAAGCAATTCGACAAGTTTTCCTTCTCTTATTTCATCATCAACGTGAAAACGGGCTAGCCGCGTAATCCCTACGCCCATCAATGCAAATTGCCGAGCAGAATCACCATTGTTCACACGAAGACGAGGCGATGTCGGTATGAAGCGATATATTTTTTTCTCGACTTGAAATGGCCAACTCATCGTTTTTCTTTTGAAATTATAAGCGATGCAATCATGGTTATTAAGATCGGTCGGTTTCTCGGGGAATCCCTCCCTATGTAAGTAATCGGGCGAAGCGACAACAATGTAAGGGCTATCTAGCAGCCGTTGAGCAATTAACGTGGAATCGCGGAGTGGTCCCACCCGTACTGCCAAATCGACTTGAGCCTCTACGAGATCTACGACAGTGTCATCTAGATAAATATCAAGATTAACGTGCTGATGAATTCTGCAAAATTCTGCGAGCAGCGGTGATAGTAAAAGACGTCCAAAAGGTATGCTCGACGTGATCTTAATCGTCTGCCCGGGAGAACTAGAAGAATATCCTCGTATTTTCTTGTCGAGTTCGCATAGGTCATCTAGAATATTCTTGGACTCCTCATAATAATAAGCCCCGATTTCTGTTATCCAAATTTTTCTCGGAGATGTATGGACTAGAGTAGCTCCTAGTCTTGCCTCAAGCCTGGATAATGACTTGCTGACAGCAGAGGGCGTAAGCCCAAGCTTCCTAGCAGCCTCGGACAAACTGAGATTTTCAACTATTGCAACGAAAACACGCATTTCCGCGATATCTTGAGTCATGGATTACTCCGGTGTTGCTCTCAATTCACTTTAATTATGCCGACGCGGCACGAGTCAACGGAACTCAGTCGATGTAGCATGACATACGCAACCTATCGCAAAGGACGAACCAGTACGTCCATTAATACCTTCAAAAGGTCGAAGTAGCCAGTACTGCCTTTGCGGTCTCTTAGATACTCTCGGAGAAGAATGATGAAGTTTGCACTATTGGCAATGGCACTGGCGTCGTTCGCGATCGGAACCAGTGAATTCGTATTGGTGGGAGTGATACCGGTCATTTCACAATCCCTCCAGGTATCTCTCTCACTTGCATCGCTTCTGGTGAGTTTATACGCATTTGGCGTTGGGATTAGTGCCCCAGTGTTAACCGCTTTTTGTCAGAAAGTGGATCGCCGGAAGCTGATGTTGGGCTTGATGACGTTATTCACCGCAGGGAACGCGCTCGCACCACTGGTGGGCAACTTCGAGGCGTTATTGGTTATTCGTATTGCAACCTCAGCAGCGCACGGTGTCTTTTTTGCCACAGCGGCAACGTTCGCTGCAAATTTAGTTCCACCAAACAAACGTGCCTCTGCCATAGCAACGGTTTTCTCGGGGCTTACTATAGCCATAGCACTAGGCGTCCCGTTAGGAACAATCATTGCGCAACGTGCCGGCTGGAGAGCTACGTTTGTGCTTGTAACGCTCCTCGGCGCGGTTTCGGTTGCCTGCATGGCAAGATGGCTTCCCGGTGGTGTTCGCACAGATGAAGATGTGAGCATTCATGAGCAGTTATCCGTTCTCAGTAGCGGTAGGCTGCTTGTTGGGTTCGCTATGAATTTCTTTGGGTATGGAGGTACATTCGTTGCTATTACGTTTCTCTCGGAAATTATCACTGAGGTTGCGCACATGCCTACGTGGACTGTGGGGCCGATATTGTCATTGTACGGGGTGTCGGTAATCATAGGGAACATGGTCGGAGGATATCTTTCCAACCGCACGCCGATAAAAATCTTAATTCCATTATTTCTAATTCAAGGGGTTTTATTGTCGCTCCTGTATATAACCGATCTGCATCCATATTTGTTGCTATTAAATATCGCATTTGTCGGAGTTTTTTCATTCGCAAATGTGCCTGGACTGCATTTATATATTGTCGATCTCGCGAAGACCTTTCGGCCAAATGGAGTAGATGTAGCTTCAGCGCTCAACATATCGGCGGCGAATTTTGGCATCGCTTTCAGTTCGTTCGTTGGGGCGAAGATCGTCAGTTCTGGTGGTGGCGTGGGAACGACACCCGTTGCCGCTGCTGCGGTTGTCGTGTGTGCCTTTGTTTTGGCGGTCTTGAGTTACGCCTTAGATAAGAAAAAAAAATTTCGTGATGGCTATGCCGCTCAATGAGGTGCGGTCGAAGAATACGCGGTCGGCACGGTTTTTTCTCTCTGTCGTTAGGCCCACTTTTCCAGGATTACCAATATGAATGCGTTAGATAAACTTTGCAGGAACTGCCTTACTATCGGCATCGAGCTTCCGATCGACAATGACTGGGCCAGGAGTTCCCCTACGGAGGCTCGAGGTGTCGCTGATATAAGCCGACAAGGGTATCTCGTGAAATTGGCCGAAGAAGGAAATTTTGCAGCCGTGTGGCAGAGAGATGTTCCGGTGTTTGATCCTATTCATTTCGGAGACGCGGGAAGCATCTTTGATCCCTTCGTTAACTACGGCTACCTCTCCGCGATCACCTCGCGAATTGTAATTGGGACTGCCGGGGTGGTGCTACCATTGCGAAGTGCGATTGATGTGGCGAAAGCAGCGGCGTCCGCAGACGTTTTGTCAGGAGGGAGGATCGTTTTGGGCCTTGCTTCCGGAGATCGAAAACTCGAATATCCTCTCTATGCCGTCAATTACGATGAACGCGGGGCGATATATCGTCGGTCATTCGTCGCGCTTGAAAAATTGTGGCGTTCAGGCGACATGGAGTCAATGGAACAGGGCGCCGTTATTTTACCTCGGTCTATCCAGCCGTTAATTCCGAGGGTAGTGATAGGGGGAGCCCAGCAAAGTACATCTTGGATTGCGCGCCATGCTGACGCATGGTTCGTATATCCTGGGCCTATTGAGCACTTGGCAAAAAAAGTTTCAGACTGGGAGCACGAACGTCAACTTATTGGTCGAAGTACTCGTGGGGTAATAACGGCACTTCACTTGGATCTAGATAGAGATCCTGATTGCCCGCTGCAGCCATTTCGATTCGGTGGACGCATGGGGCGAAATACATTAATGGATTATTTAAAAATTATGAATGAAGTGAAATTATCACATGTTGCTATATTGCTCCGGCCTAGTCAGCGTCCACCTGACGAGGTTATATACGAATTATCCCAGTATGTAATACCAAAATTCCACATTGATGTTTCGGAATAACAAGATTGAGATATTAACGATTATTACTGCGTAAAATTATTATCTATTAAAAATATCTCGTCTATAGTAAGTAGATTATATTGTATGTTTTTAAAATCAAAAACTTATAAGGTGAGCTGTTGGTAATACCGGCTCAAAAGTTTTGAGATGCATGACTGTGCATGTCGGTGACGCCATAGCACAAAAAAAGCGACTTCCCTTTTATTGCTGATGGTGCAAGGTGAAATTGATGTTCCTTGCGCCAGCCCATTCGGCACAGCCATGCATCCCGCAAGAGTTGGCAAACTTTCAACGCCTTCGCTCGCAAGGCGGGCCACTATTTTGATGAAGTAATCCGCGGAGGCTGCCCTTTCTGGATCATCGCATTGTCTAGACAAGGGACTGTCGTATGACGACCATGAAGATGGTTCTCGGCATCTTGTCTGTCGTGCCCACCGGGGCTGCCAGTCCTGCGCCCGCGATCGCGTTGTCCTCGGTAATCAAACTTTGATACGCTGGACGATCGCTGACAGCTTGCGCGAGAGCAATGTTAATATGGCCTACCCTGTGGCAACACAGCTTCTCGGTCTGGCGGATGTCAACCAGTTGCCTGCGTCCATGAAAGAAATCGGACATGTCACACTGGTCGGCCTGACTTGCGGCATGACAGGCGAGGCCCTCGCGCATCATCAACAAACAAGGGGGCGTGACACCATGCGGAGTTAGTTGGTGGCTAGCACCAGTGTTTGGGGCGGCTGAGATGAAGTTCCCCGCCCGTTGTCTCGGTTCTCGGCGTCTATGGTCGTACACTATGAATTTCATAAAGTTGGCGAGATGTAACGAGGTCGTAATCATGCATGGGTGCCAGTGCGTTGAAGCTATTCTACCATCGAAAAAAAACATAGGTCGAAGCAGGTTAGGCCATGCCCTCAAGTGGCGCGCTGGGTTATTAAGTAATATTGGATCAATTTTCGCGTATTCATGCTCACGGACCTTGCTATTCTATTATAATATAATTCGCTTTACTAATAAAATGAGGAACGATTACGGAAAGCAAATCATCGAGCGCTCGTAAATTACAGTGATATCGCGTCAGACCCCAGACACCGAATTTAGAGTGACAGAGAGCAACATTTGTAGCGTTGATCCACGCCGAAGCAGCAAATGCCCCTACCGAAATTCAATATTATGGAAAAAAATCAGGTTGCGGCTGAGCATGGTCGGATTTTGTCGCATCATTTTCTTCGGGTTTAGTCCGGAATGTAAAAGGAGAGTTTTCCATGTTAACTCTATATACAGACCCAAATACAATTTCGGCTACGGTTCATGTATTATTGTCCGAATTAGGAGTGCCCTTTGAAGTTGTTTACGTCGATAGAACAGCCGACTCTTTTCGAAATTACCGTACCCCAGATTTTCTAGGCATCAATCCCAAAGGGTTGGTTCCCGTAATTACTAGAGATGATTTTATACTCACGGAACTCGGAGCAATTGTTCTCTTTATTCGGTCGTTAGCAAAAAAACGCCACGATATATTTCCTCCTAAGGGAGAAGTGGAGTTACGAACAGTAGAATTTCTGTCATGGCTCAGCACCAGTGTGCATAGAACAATCGGCGCCATATTCAGACCCGAGCACTTAGCATTTGACGAGAATATCAGGAAGGAAATCAGTAAATATGCGATCAGACTACTACCTGATCAGTTCCTGGAAATCGAGCGATTTGTTGCGAGTTTCGATTGGTGGACTGATCAATTAACAATTATTGATGCTTACCTCATACCCTATTTTAATTGGGGCACAGGATTAGCGATCTCGATGGAGAGATATCCTACATGGCGCGCCCGAATGAGACTAAACCTCGAACGGCCTTCTGTCATACAGGCAACTTACTGTCCCTCGTGATCCTATAACGAAGTCAAAAAATGGGAAACCGAGTGTAGAGCGAAGGAAAATAATCAATGAAAGAGAATATATCAGCCACCATAGTCGCGCCAAAATTCGAGCAGGAGGTGGTCGACGAGTTTCTTCGGGACGGATATTGGGTTGACTGGGGCGGTATTTCGGCCAAAGGCCGTAACGAAATCATCGGTTATGGTCCGACCATGGGTGAGATATTTCTATACTCTCGCGATACGTGGTTTGGAGCTCCTTTTGTCGGCGGCTGGCGAAGAAAACTTTTGACCAACTCGCTCACGATGCCTGTGGCCATGGATCTCGCGCCATTGGACGGAACTGGGCGGCTGAATCCAATAATTTGCTATGATTTGTACGGGTGCACTGGTACGTTCCGAGATCCTTCTGGCGACGGCGGGAAACTCGCATGGCTTGAACCGGGTCCGTCCCCTGATGTGCCGTGGCAGCATCATCTAATCGGACAAATTCCGGCGCTGCACCGATTCCGTGTTGGAAATTTTACTACATCTGGTCATATGGAGATCATTGGGTTTCCGATAGTAGGGCTCAATGGTACACATGCCGTATTGCCCATAGTCTTGTTCAGCTCTCCGAGCGATGGAAATTCTCGCGAGAAATGGCCTAGTAAAATTATAAATAATGGTGATTTCCGTTTCGTTCACGGTGTGGAACTTATTCGCGGCGGTAACCCGACGGGAAGCGCCGATGCCTTATTGATTTGTTCTGACGAAGGCGTACGCATTTTTTTCTACGACATCAACGAAGAAAAATGGGCGTGGCAAACGGTCGGAAGTGGCGAAGGCAGCCAACTCGAGCGAACGGGATTCAAAGGCAGCGGCGACGCGGCCATTGGGCATCTGGGAAGTACTGGTCACGACATCGTGCTGTCATTGGAGCCATTCCACGGAAATACCGTGTGTATTTATTACGCGACTCAAGGATGTAGCAATCTGGGATCCCAGTGGTCCCGCGATATTCTTGACGTTTACGGTGACCCGAACGAGTTGGGAGAAGGCCCAGGCCACTGCGTTGTGGCAGCCGATTTTGATAACGACGGGGATGATGAGTTTCTAGTAGGTCTCCGCGGGCCAGAACCATGGCAGGGAGTTTATTACTACAAGATCATTGATCCAGTAAAAGGTATGTATTTAAAGTGGAAAGTTTCCGATGCGTCTGTCGCGAGAATCAAGCTGATACCTCGCGAGGGAGCTGGTGTAGTAGACTTCGCTACCATCGGATATTCCGTAAAAAACTATTTTGAGGCGAATAACTCGCAAATAGTTATGCATTACTTCCAGAAGGAAGGACTGTAGCATTTTCACCCTAAATCAATGGAATGGGAGTTGGGAGCATGAGCAAAAAAATCGCATTAATAACTGGCGGTTCGCAAGGTATTGGATTTGAAACTGCTAGAGCACTTTTACTCGATGGGTTTCACGTCGTGGTCAATGGGCGCGATCCTGTTAAACTTCAGGCAGCAGTCCTGGCTTTAGAAGCCTACGGGGAAATATCGAGCTGCGTTGCCGATGTTGGAAGTCAAGACAGTGTTCCCCTGGTCTCTGCTTCCGTCCCGCGCGTTGATGTGCTCATCAACAACGCTGGAATGTTCAAATCAAAATCGGCGCTCGATCTCACCGATAGTGACTGGCTTGAAATGTTTCAAGTAGATCTTTTGAGTGCAGTTCGCCTTACTAAGCACTATCTGCCGCAGATGATAGAACGTGGAGATGGTAGAGTTGTATTTGTAAGTAGTGAGTCGGCCTTGCAAATTCCTACAGAAATGATCCATTACGGTGCCGTAAAGGCTGCGCAGGTCGCAAGTGCACGGGGTTATGCCCAAGTGGCGGCTGGTACTGGAGTGACGGTGAATAGTGTGTTGCCAGGTCCAACGTGGACCCAAGGGGTCAGCGATTTTGTAAAATCGGTCTTCAAGGGGGAAACCATGAGCGAAAACGAGATGGAGCGGGAATTCATAAGGAGATATAGGCCGACTAGTTTGATTGACCGTTTTGTGCAGCCACGTGAGGTTGCAGACTTAATAGCGTTCCTAGTCTCCGATAGGGCTGCCGCCATCACAGGAGCAGGTTATCGCATTGACGGTGGCTTGGTCAGGACAGCCTTCTAGAGTTCGTCTGAAAATTTCAATCAAGCGAATCAGGTTATAGTAGAAATCCTAGATATTATTTAGAGAGGATGTGCCGTCCGTTCCAACAGTTTTATTGACTTTCTAAGGATAACCAGCGGTCGCGATGCCGCCTCTTTGACCGGATTGCTATTTGTTGTCTTGTGTGTGGGGGGGGGGGACGCCTCCCCAATTGACGGTGCCGGCGCGATATGATGCGCCTGATGGGGCTCGCATCCGACCAGTGCGGGATGTGGACTTAGCGCATTATAATGGCAACCCATTCTGCCACCCCATCCGCATTGCCAATTCGGTTTCGAGCCCAACTAAGTAGACGGGTTCGTGGTTCAAGAATACCCACAGGCGCTCAACGTGCACGTTATCCATTTGACGGCCACGCCCGTCCATGATGAATATCCCGTGACGGGCCAGACTGGCGTTGATTGTCGTCGTGCTCCGGCGACAGAAGGGCACGCGCATGTGCAGCCACATTCAGCACACCCACGGGCTATAAGGGAACGCGGGAAAAAGCTTCTCCTTTTTCAGTCGTTTAGCTATGCTGCGATACGTTCAACGAACCCGCTCACAAGACGCAGGCTACATTGGTTGCATGCCCCCGCAACCACTGATACCGACACTCCCGTGAGCCCAACTCCGGGAGTGTTTCTTTTTTCAGCCTTTCCAATGGCTTGCCGCTCGATCCAGCTCAGGATCGTGCCCAGTTCCCCATACAGCATCGCGTCGATCTCGCCCCGGTTCGGGCCGGGTGTCAGCACAACCTTCTCGATCAGCGCCCGCAGTGCCTCGGCAGCTTCCAGCCGTTCCTCAGGGTGGTTGAGGGCGTCGGTCAGGCGTCCGACCTTGCGCGCATAGATCGCTGACGCACTCGGCAGCAGGTCAGGCACATCGTTGGGAACGTCGGAGAGCAGGGTCGCCAGCTCAGCCTTGCGGGCTTCGAGCGTGTCCATCTCCGCCTTCATGCTGGGATGGAACATGCCCTCCTTGATGGCCTCGATGATGCCCCGGATATGCTTCTCGACCTTCACCTGTTCCACCTGCCAGACATCGGCGTTGGAGCGGCGCTCGCGATTGAGGCGATTGGTCTCCTCGGCATAGGC
This sequence comes from Gluconobacter sp. Gdi, assembly GCF_014132155.1. GTDB lineage: Bacteria > Pseudomonadota > Alphaproteobacteria > Acetobacterales > Acetobacteraceae > Gluconobacter. Next base: position 12,955 of record NZ_BLJQ01000015.1, on the reverse strand, counting down.
GCGCATCGCTTCGGCCGCGATCTCCGGCGCCATCATCCGGTCCTTGAGACCGGAGAGCACGCGGCGCTCCAGATCGGGACGGGGGATCGTCCGGCTGTTGGCGCAGGAACCATTGGTGACATGGCCTGAGCAGGCGAAGCGGTCGGAACCCCGCAGCGTGTAAGGGCCAGCACACAGGCCGCAGAACAGCAGGCCCGACAGAAGGGATTTCGGGCGGCGGGTGCCGTTGAGCCGGTTCCGCTTGTGGTGGGCGCGAACGGCCTCGGTGACGTTGACGTACTTCTCGGCGATGACGCTCTGGCGGGCCTTGGTCGCCTGCCAGAGCGCGTCATCGACGATCCGCAGATCGGGAACCCCTGTTACCACCCACTCGGATTCCGGATTAAGGCGCGAGACGCGCTTGCCGGTGGATGGGTCTTTGACATAGCGCTGCCGGTTCCAGACCAGGCGTCCGATATACAGCTCGTTGTTGATGATGCCGGTGCCGCGCTTCACATGGCCCCGGATGGTGGTGTCGCTCCACAGCTTGCCCTCGGGACCGGCGATGCCCTGATCGTTCAGGGCTTTGGCAATGGCGCGTGGGCCGATGCCGGCGGCGAAGTCCCGGAAGATGCGGCGGATAATCTCCGCCTGATGCGCGTCGACCTCGCGATCGCCCCGGATCTGTTCGCCCTTTGCGTCGAACTGCCGGACGACGCGATAGCCGTAGCAGAGACCGCCGCCGGATTTGCCGTCCTCAACCCGGCCGCGCAGGCCACGATGGGTCTTGGCCGCAAGGTCTTTCAGGAACAGGGCATTCATCGTGCCCTTGAGACCGACATGCAGTTCGCTGATTTCGCCCTCGGCCAGGGTAACGATCGGCACGCCGGCGAATTTCAGGTGCTTGAACAGGGTGGCGACGTCGGCCTGATCCCGCGAGATGCGGTCCAGCGCCTCGGCCAGAACGATGTCGAAGCGCCCGGCCTGGGCATCCTGCAACAGGGTCTGGATACCGGGACGCAGGATCATGCTGGCGCCAGAGATACCCGCGTCCTTGTAGGCGTTAATGATCTTCCATTTTTCCCGCTTCGCGTGTTCCCGGCAGATGCGGAACTGGTCCTCGATCGAGGCGTCGCGCTGGTTGTCGGACGAGTAGCGGGCATACAGGGCGACGCGGGTCATGGCGGTGTTTCCTATCAGGCGACCTTGTCCATCCGGCTGGGCCGGATCAGCACCTCGGCCGAGATGCCTAGGCCGTCATGCAACTGGCGGATCATATCGATCGAGAGGCCGCGCTTGCGGTTCAGCACATCGGCCACCCGGTTGCGCGGGCCGATCATCGGCTCCAGATCCTTGCGGGTGAGGCCCTGCTGCTCCATGCGGAAGCGGATCGCCTCGACCGGATCGGGTGGGTCGATCGGATGGTGCTTCGCCTCATAGGCGTCGATCAGCGTTGCCAGCACGTCGAGGCGGTCGCCGTCCGGTGTGCCGCTCTTCGTACCCCACAGCCGGCCGACTTCTTCCAGCGCTGCGTCATAATCCGCCTCGTTGCGGATGGGTTTCAGATCAGCCGTCATGCTCCACCTCCGTCACGTCGATCCTGTCATACGCCTTGTGCGTGCCGATCCATTTGATCCAGACGATACTTTTCTCGAAATCGACCGCCACGACCAGACGATAGGCATTGCCCTTGATGTTGAAGACGATCCGCTCGGCACTGACGATGCTGGCCGTGGCATAGAGCCGCTTCACATCGGCAGTGCTCGTCCACGCAGCCCTGCCGACTTCGGCGAACCAGGCATCCAGCGCCGCCTTGACGGCCGGCTGGTCCTTCTGACCCACCAGACTGTCGACGAACTCTCTCAGCGTGCGACGGGCGATGATCCTCATTGACTGACCTTATATCACGGGACCATAATGGTCACAAGAAAAATGCACGACTGCCCGGCGAGGGGGCGTTCGCCGGGGGAAACGCAGCCGGGGAGAGGAAGCTACCGCATGGGGCCGGATCGGTTCTGCCGGGTCTGTTTCCGCTCCAGCGCGCGGGCACGCTCAAACTGCTTGCGGGCGATCTGACGCCCGATCAGGCGGGCGAGGGATCGGACGGCTTCATTGGAGGGGCGAAACGCCTCTTCGGCTGTTTCCGCCTCAGTGGGGTCGAACACCTCGATCCTGATCCTGACGGGTTTGCGTGCCATCCTGTCCACTTTCCCGGTCATGGGGCGACAGGAACGATGAAGGACGGGACAAGGGGATTTGAGAAGACCAGACGCCGGTCAATGCGGTAATCGGCGGTGATCGCGCAGAAAAGGGAGGCATGGCGGAAGTGGAAAAGGTGATCATTTTTCTGGCGATCGGATATGCCATCGGATTCTACGTTCGGGATCGCCGCGCGAAAGAGGCCCTGGCGCAGCAGGCCGCTGTTCGGCAGAAGGAAGACGAACGGCGTCGGCAATACCGACAGGAAAATGACCTGTCCGATCCGCAGAACCAGTTGCGGTTCATTGATGAATGCAGCCTGAAGGCAGTCCCTCCCGTCAATCGGGAAGCCGTGCGCGTGCTCTATGCGATCGATGAATGGATCAAGGATATGCAGCCCGACTGGCGTTTCGCCTTCGAAGTTGCGATGGGTGGCTTCATCAAAACGCCTTATGCCCCGGATGATCCGCGTCAGAAGCGGGCGTTCAAGTCCTACAGTGGCAAGCGCGTCGATTTCCTTCTGATCGATCGTTTTGGTAATCCGGTCCTGGTGGTCGAGTATAACGGTTCCGGTCACGATCTGTCCGGCGACGCTGACGCTCGCATGGCGGTCAAGCGTCTGGCCTTGCAGAAGGCGGGTATCCCGCTGCTCGAAATTCCCGAAAGAATGGGCAAGCTCGACATCCTCGCCGCGCTTTCAGAGAAAGTTGGAGTGCTGGAAACAGAAAAAAGAACAGGCTAAGGGCTCCGCCCTCGCGCCGGCAAGGGTTCGCGTCAGCAGGCTGACGCCGCCCGATGGGGTGTCCCCGATCTTCCTGCGCTACGCTCCGTGCAGACCGGGAGAGACCCCTCCCCATCGGTCGCCCTTGCCGTTGCTACCCCGCTGCTCGCCGCGAGGCAGAGGAACAGCGGGGGCTGTTCCTCGCGGAACAAAGGGCAAAGACCATGACCGGCAACACCATCACGGCGACCGATTTCCGCAATACCATTCTCAATGGCGACAGCGTGGACCTGATGCGGGCAATGCCGCGCAATTCGGTGGATTTCATCCTGACCGACCCGCCTTACCTGGTGAATTATCAGGGCAGGGACGGGCGGAAGGTCCGCAATGACGATAATGCGCGCTGGCTCCGGCCTGCGGTGAATCAGATGCACCGTGTCCTGAAATGGGGCGGTCTTGCCGTCAGTTTTTACGGATGGAATAAGATCGACCTGTTTGCCGACGCCTGGAAAGCCGCCGGGTTCCGCATGGTCGGGCATATCGTGTTTCGCAAGTCATACGCCTCATCTTCGGGTTTTCTGCGCTACGAGCACGAAAGCGCCTATCTATTGGCGAAGGGAAATGCGATGCGGCCCCATCAGCCGGTGCCGGACGTGATCGACATGCCCTACTCGGGGAACAGGCTGCATCCGACGCAAAAGCCCGTCGCGGCGCTGCTTCCGCTGGTGGATACGTTCTGCCCGGCTGGTGGTCTGGTGCTGGACCCGTTTTGCGGTTCGGGTTCGTCGCTGGTGGCGGCGCAGCATCTCGGCCGTGAGTGGCTGGGGATGGAACTCGACGCAGAACATGCGGCAACGGCGACCCGGCGACTGGCCTGGCACGCGGCGAAGAAAATAGCAGCATAGGGATCGAACGCCGCAGGGCCGACAATTCGGTTCTGCGTCTTTCCTTTCTTGGGCCTGTCTGTCCGTACAAATTTGCGCCGATCCGACTTCGCGGATCGGCGACGGGAAGATGGAAAATAAGTGCCGCTCGCCGGGCGCGTGCCCGGCTCGCGGACTATTTTGGTAGCGCGGACGAACGCCATAACATCGTGCGATCGTGTTACGAGATCGACATATCTCCAAACACAGTCTGCACAAAATCTTCCCATTGCGCATCCTGATGTTCCTGCTGCCAGAAGCAGGCGCAAGAGGAAGGGTAACGCGATGCCGATATCAGATTGGCAGTCGCCGGCCGCTTACGAACACGCACAAGACATTGCTGCTGCCGGCATGGCCTGGGAATATCTTCGACGTGACGACGAATATCGTCGCGCGTTCCAGCGAATGAAAACGCTTGCGGCTCCGAAGCCAAGGGGCAGGAAAGCTTTCTCCGAACGATGGGGTTTGCGATTTCCCTGTCGATCCGGCGCAGCCTGCCGGCCGCACGCCTGTCTTCTGGATGCCGGAACTCTCGCCTGACGTGATCGAACTGCGCGAGGCTCTCGCTGACACAGATAACCCGGTCGTCATGCCGATCAACCTCGCGGAATTGCCGGACCTCGTCGTGCGGCTGGATGACGGTGATGCCTGGCATGGTTTCTGGCGGTCCGGCGCATCGGCGCATCAGGTCTGGCTCCCGACACCTCCGGCGGACGGGCGCGCCACCTATGTCATCATCTTGCCGCTCGACAAGCTGCTGGAACTTCGCGCGGAGGCCGTGCTGCGTTTATGGCGCGCGCTGGTTGGCCGGTCTGAGGGCAGGTGGGCTCATGATTTTCCGCAGCAAACGCGGGACCGGCATATCCTGATGCTCCGGGCGTTTGACGGTCGGACGGCTGGCGCGAGTTATCGCAAGCTCGCCGAAGTTTTGCTCGGGTTTGAAGGCAGGAAGGCCGATTGGGAAAACAATCCTCGCAAGAACCAGGTCCGCCGTCTCGTTGCTGATGGTCAGTATTATGTTCGTGGCGGCTATCGTGACTTATTGCGCTATCCGATCCGTCTGTCTGAGCGTTGAGATAAGGCGGGGGACCAGGAAGCTATCATGAGTCCGAACATGACCAAAGAGCCGCAACAGGCCGATAATATTCTGACACGACTCTGTGCGCTTTTCAGCCCAGTATCCAGGAAACGCCTGCCTCAGCGTGAATCGCTGTGGTATCAAAAACGGGCAGATCGGTATCATCCTGCGTGATCAGCATGGTGATTTCCGTGCATCCCAGAATGACGCTGTCGGCTCCTTCTGCTTTCATTTGTTTGATGACATCACGATAATACGCCCGGCTTTCGTCGCGTATGATACCCTGGCAAAGTTCTTCATAGATAATGCGATGAATGCCGATCCGCGCATCCTCATCGGGAATCCTGGCCGTGATCCCGAACAAATCGCGCAGGCGTTTCGTGTAGAATTCGCGTTCCATCGTGAAACGGGTCGCAAGAAGCATGGGGTGTTTGCAGCCGGCGCGTTGCAACACTTCACCGGTTCCGTCCGCGATATGCAGTGCCGGGATCCCCGCCGCCTGTTCGATGGTCTCATGGAGACAGTGCATGGTGTTGCTACAAATCAGCAACGCCTCAGCGCCTGACCGTTTCAAGTGCTGACCGGCCCGGCCTAATTGTTCCGCCAGCGCCGACCAGTCATCTTCACGTTGGCGGTCTGCGATCAGCGCGAAATTCGGTGACCAGAGCAGCAAGGGAGCCGAGTGCAGACCACCCTTTCGCGCCCGGACGCCTTCGTTCATCAGCCGATAATAGATCGCCGTGCTTTCCCAACTCATTCCGCCCAGAAGACCAAGAACGTGCATTTTCTTCTCCCTTTCCCATCCGTGACCGTTACCATCGAAGCCGGGGAACGGGTCTTGAACAAAATGCACATGGCGAAAACGGTCAGAAGGCTTGAGACAGAGAACTGGGTGGTCGAGTTGTGGCCCAAGGCGGCCTACGATGTGCAGGCAACCTCTGATCGCGCTGTGATCGGCTTTGCCTTCGAGGCGCAGCGCGGGGTGGATGCGATCGGAACCGGGAAGGCGCACTCTTTCCTGCGGCGCCCCAATACCTTGTCCTGGGTGCCGAGCACATGTCCGGTGTTTTCCCGCTCGGACGAAGGCGGTGAATACCTCGTCCTGCGCGGTATGCCGACCATCATGATAGGGCATCGGGATGCCAGAGAGCGACCGTTGAACGGAATTGTCGACCCGGACGCCGTGGCAGCCGCCTGTTCATTGCGGCGCAGGCTGCTCTCCGGGACACAGAAAATCGCATCGGAGCCGGATATCCTCGCCGCCGTCCTCCTCCATCAGTTTACTTCAGGAAGGGTTGCTGCTCCGTGGATCACGGCGGCTCGTCTGGCCGCGATCGATAGGTTGATCGACCGTCACATGGGTGAACGGCTGGAGGTTGCTCGACTGGCGGCGGAGCTTGAATTGTCCGTTGGATTTCTGGTGCGGGCTTTCCGGCAAAGCCTCGGCGTAACGCCGCATCGCTATCTCATGGAACGACGCCTGGCCCGCGCTAGAGAGCTTCTGGACGCCCGGTGTCCTATTGCGGACACCGCCACGGAATGCGGGTTCGCCGATCAGGCGCATCTGACACGCTATATGAAGCGTTCCGTCGGCGTCACTCCCGCGTTCTACGGTCGTATGGCAAAATGAGACGGCGATATCCAAGACGCTCGCCTTTGGTTCATTTTCGCCTCACTTTTGACTGCCGCACAGATATTTTTTTCGGATAAAAATATTGCTATAAAAAATCAATGTCACACTTGTTACAATGAGGATTTTGTTGTGTGTAATAATCAAACCAATACTTTATTTGGAGTTGAAATTCAAAGACCTCTTGAAGAAGAAAACATAAAAGAAATTTTTAAAATTATAAAGGATATTATTAAAAATAAGGTCGAATCAGAAGATTCGGATATTGATCAATTAATGCATGAAATGGATAGTACTATTAAAGATTTTATTGAGCAACTTGATGAAGTTGAATTTGAAAAATTTATCGAAATAATGGAAGGCGAAATGTCGGCAGGAGTTGAAGATTCAAATGAAGATACCATAAGCATAATGGACTCTGAAGAGACTAAATGGAGTTTCTATATTCGCTTTAAGATATCAAAACCACTTGGAGTGGATCAAGATTCAATAGTATTTTTAGATAGATTTACTATCGTATCCGACTCAAATGAATCACTGAAGGGATCTACGATCCTAAAATTGAAGAGCTCGGATAATTTAATTTATCGGGAAATCGTCGATGTTTCTAAGAAAGTTGAGCAGGCTTTGATTTTAGCTTTTGCTGAATCTGGGATAGGTATCTCTTATCCTGAGCATCTGGCTTCTGAAGTAATTGTTGAAAAGTTAAGAAGGGAATTAGAAAGTGTTTTTATTGGACGGCACATTGATATTTATGAAAAACATTGTACAATTCCGCTAATTAACTTTAGTGATAAATTCGGAGTTGTTCTATTTCCATCTGGAACTTTTCAGTATAACAGTATGACTAAAATGGAAAGCGATACTTTTGATGTCGAAGAATTTACACTTTCATTTGATAAAAATTACAATAAATTTGAGGATGTTTTTATTTATGATAATAAATTTAAAAAGTTAGAAACTGCCATATCTATACTTACGGCATCTCTATTCGACGATCTTCTCATAAATAAAATAATTTTATCAATGACTGCTATTGAAGTTTTATCCGAAAAAATAAAACGCTCGGATAATGAAATTGAGGCGTTAAATTATTTAAAAAAAGAATTAAGTGAAGCCGATCTTGATGAAAACGTCAAAAAATCTATCACTCAAGGTGTATTATCAAATGAGTTTCAGTCTATTGGAAAAAATTGTGGAATTTTAGTTAAAAACCTTCTGGGAAAGAAAGAGGTTGATCCGTTTTATAAACTATATAATTATAGATCACAGTTAGTGCATGGGGGTTCTATTTCCGATGATAAAAAAACAATGTACAAAATTCATATGGAGGCATACCTTTTTTCTAAAAGGATAATTCTATCTTATATAGAAAGTATTTCTAACATAAAAAAAGACGAATAATAGCAGTATAAAAATATTATTGTTTGATTTATGATTTTAGATTCTTCCATTGTGGAGATGGCTTCTTTCGGTTTTCTCCTCCCGATAGCTGACTGTCAGTTCCTTTCCACATAAGCACCTCCTATCGGGGTGTCGGAATCAATCCCATTTCATTCCGGCACTCTCCACGCCGCCGATCCTCCGCCACGGTTCGCCATGGCCCGCTGTCGTGACCGGCAGCCGCCGAACCCAACCGGAGGCCCGATCATGCTCGATCCCAAGACGGGGTTGCCGCCCCGTTTCCTGCGCACGCCCGACGCGGCGCGCTTCCTCGGTATTTCCATCCGCACGCTGGAAAAGCACCGTACCTATGGCACAGGCCCGACCTATCGGAAGATCGGCGGCCGCATCGTCTACGCCCTCCCAGATCTTCAGGGCTGGGTCGAGAATGGTGTCCGCAGGTCTACCACCGATGAGACTCCCTGCCGTGTCTTCCCAGCCCGCCCGCTGACTCCGGCCGAAAAGGCGACTCTCTGAATGGCCGGCGTCATACCGCAGCGCGGCCAGCACGGGAGGGAGAGCGAGCGGCTGCGCCTCGATCCCTTCGTGATCGCGGGTGGGGATGCCAGCCCCCGCGACCAGCGCGACCTTATGGAGCGCCCGTTCTTCTCGCTTTCCAAGGTGAAGCGGGTCGCCCCGATCCTCTACGAGGCCGGCGGTCAGCGGGTCGAGATTCACGGCCTGGCCGAGCACGGCATGGCAACCATCTGGGATGCCGACGTGCTGATCTGGGCCGCTTCGCAGATCGTCGAGGCCGAGAATGACGGCCTCAGGACGTCCCGCTTCCTGCGCTTCACCCCATACCAGCTTCTGACGGCCGTTGGCCGTGCCACGGGCGCACGGGAATACCGGCTGCTCAAGGCCGCGTTCGCCCGGCTACAATCGACCGTGATCCGCACCACGATCCGCAATGGCGAGCATTGGCGCCGGCACCAGTTCTCCTGGATCAACGAATGGGAGGAACGGACCACCCGCGACGGCCGTGTCGAGGGCATGGAGTGCGTCCTGCCCGACTGGTTCTATCGCGGCGTCATCGACCGCTCGTTGGTCCTGACCATCGACCCGGCCTATTTCCGCCTGACGGGCGGCATCGAACGCTGGCTCTACCGCGTCGCCCGTAAACATGCCGGGCATCAGCCGCAGGGCTGGCTGTTCGAGATCGCCCATCTTCACGAGAAATCCGGCAGCCTGGCGCGTGTCTCCGATTTCGCGCTCGACCTGCGGCGCATCGCCGTCCGCCAGTCGCTTCCCGGTTATCACCTCGCGATCCGACGCGAGGGGCGGCGGAACCTGCTGCATATTCGTCCCGCCAACTTATCCACAGTGCCTGTGGATGACGCTGTGGGCGGACACGGGATTTCGGGCGCAGGGACTATCGGGACTTCGGGCGCATCACTATCGGGATTTCAGGCGCACGAACCTCAGTTAAGTCTTTGGCCTAAAACGCGGAATCGCGCTCCTAACTTAGAGTCTAACTTAGACTCTAACTTTTTGATGTTGGGGCGACCGGATACCGACCGTGGTGCCGGTGCCGCCGACCGGCCGGGCGATCCGCACGCGTGTGGTCTTTCTCCCATGCCGGGAGACGGGCCATGACCCGCGCCACAACGTCTCGTGCGTGGGGCCACGCCCTGCCGTTTGCACGCGATCCACTGACCCATGTGGAGCTGACCCACATCGACAAGCGTGTCGAGAACTGGATCAGGTTCGGTCATGAGGCTCAGGAACAGATCCTCGACCGACGCCGTCGTATCTTCTCCTTCCGGCCTGGCAGCGTTTTCGCCTTTGTCCGCTGGGTGGCCAACGATTTCGGCACGATCGCATCGCGCATCGACATCCTGAGCGCCGTGGCACCGGGAGAACCTTGCCAGATTGTGCCCTTTGTCCGTCCGGGCGGTGAAATCCTGCTGCGGGTTGTAGGCTGGCCGAAGGTCGAGCAGGTGCTCCGCCATATCGACGGGGTGGAACAGGCCGGCATCGACGCCTGCGCGGTCGCGCCCGATCACTGGCGGCATGTCGGCAACCGGCTGAACGCGGGTGAGCAGCCGCGCGTCTACACGATGGCGCGTCATCGGGCCTGGCTCAGGCGGCGGGAGATCAGGTCATGACCCGCTTCGGCTATGTCATGGCGACGTATCTTGCTGCGATGGGCGTCGCCGTCGCGTCCATCGTCCCGGTGAAGCTGCTCTGGAACGCCTCCGCCAGCACGCCCCTCGGCCTCTACGACCTTACAGCGCCGAACAGGCTGAAGGCCGGCGATCTGGTCGCCGTCAGGCCACCGAAACCGCTGGCGGATTTCATGGTCGGGCGGGGCTATATCGGCCGGGGTGTGCCGCTGCTCAAGCCTATCGCGGCGCTGCCGGGGCAACAGGTGTGCCGTGTTGGCCGCATTGTCACCGTGGATGGTGTGCGGCTGGGTGAAGCGCAGGACCGCGACCGGCGTAGGCGCGTATTGCCGGTCTGGCAGGGCTGCCGCCGCATCGCACCGGATCAGCTTTTCCTCATGAACCCGTCCGTTCGCGACAGTCTGGACGGGCGCTATTTCGGTCCGCTTCCGCGCAGCACCGTGATCGGTCGGGCGACGCCGCTCTACACCGACGCGCGCGGCGACGGTCATTTCGTCTGGCACGGCCTATATGCTGACAGGCCGACGCCGTCTCTTCCCAACATCGCTATGGAGACTTCCCATGCCGCAGATCGGTAGCTTCACGCGCGACAAGACCGGTTTTGCCGGACGCATCCAGACCTTCCTCGGTTCTCATGAGATCGTCATCATGCCGGCCGAGAAATCGGACTCCGACAACGCACCCGATTATCGCATCCATCGCGATGACGAGGACGGCCCCGAGATTGGTGCCGGCTGGAAACGTAATGGCGAACGCGCTGGCGATTACGTTGCCCTGCTGATCGACGATCCCCTCCTGCCGCAGCCGTTGCGCGCCAATCTGTTCCGTGATGGCGGCAATGGCGGTCTCTGGTCGCTGCACTGGAGCCGCCCCCACAAGCGTGACGGACGGGACTGACACCATGCGCAGTCAGACCCGGATTACGTGTCTGCTGTTGACGGGCTGCCTCGTTGTCATGGCGCCGGTTGTTGTGTTGGCGCAGACACTCGACATCCCGTATGCCGCCGAGATCGCTGAGGCTGCACGGCGTTTCGACATTCCGACGATCTGGATCAGGGCCGTCATGGGGGCCGAGAGTGCTGGCGATCCGGGCGCCGTTTCGTCAGCGGGCGCGATGGGACTGATGCAGATCATGCCCGGCACATGGGCCGATTTGCGCCTCCGCTATCATCTTGGCCGCGATCCCTACGATCCGCGCGACAACATTCTGGCGGGCGCGGCCTATCTCCGCGAACTGCATGACCGCTACGGTTCGCCGGGTTTTCTCGCCGCCTATAATGCCGGTCCCGCACGCTATGAGGCGTCTCTGGCAGGGCGTCCATTGCCATTGGAAACGCGTGCCTACGTCGCTGCCGTTGCGCCGATCATCGGAGGTGGCGGCTATGCTCCCGTTATGATCGCGGCGGCCGATCGGTTTGCCTGGACCCGTGCGCCGCTCTTCATCGTGCAGTCGGATCGCAATGCGGCGGGTGCGTCTGGGCGCGATATGCCGGGGATCATGCCGCGAGCGGATGGCCTGTTCGTGGCGCATGGCGGCATGGGAGCGCGGCCATGATGACAGGGCGAGGGGCAGGGGGTGGAGAGGCGGAAAGAGGACAGAAAAGGGAGCGCAAGATTAAAGCGGACGGCACTCCATGGGTCCGATCCGCAGGGCAAGCCCTTGTCTGCACATTGTTTTGGGTGGCACCCCCTTTGAGGGGGTATGGTGCCGCCACAGGCGGCAAAGTCAGTTTCCGCCCCGGTTTTCGCGGCACTCTTGCCTGTTTGTGGCCGTTTCGGGCGGATCAGCGGCCATGAGCGCGGGCGACGACAACCGCTTCCGCCCGAGGCCTGGCCGTATCCGCGCCGACACGCCGAAGGTCGGTCGTGTCAGGAGTTTCCTGACCAGGGTGCGCACGGTCACGCGCCAGCAACAGGCGGCGACCGGCGCGAGCGGACGCCCTCGAGGTGGCGGGCCTAGCCATGCGCCGAGGGGGCAGGGAAGCATCGCGTCCGGACGTGGTGTGCGGCGTGGACGCGGGGCGACGTTCGTGCGCGCCCGGAACCTCTCGAATGGCTGGAGCCATCGGCGACCGGGTAGCCGCCGCGTCGTCGTCAAATCCCGCTCCGTCCGTGCCGCCGGGCGGAATGGCAAGGCCGCTGCCCATCTCCGTTACATCCAGCGCGACGGCACCGCCCGCGACGGTGAACGGGGCCGGCTCTATTCGGGGATCGAAGACCGTGCCGATGGTGATGCGTTTCTCGATCGTGGGCGCGACGACCGCCATCAGTTCCGGTTCATCGTCTCGCCGGAGGATGCCGGGAATCTCGCCGACCTGACGGGCTACACCGGCGACCTGATGGCGCAGGTTGAAGCCGATCTTGGCACGAAGCTCGATTGGGTGGCCGTCAACCACCATAATACCGGCCATCCGCATGTGCATGTCGTCGTCAACGGCCGTGACGAACTGGGCGAGGATCTGGTCATCAACGGCGATTATCTCGCCAACGGCATCCGCGAACGGGCGAGCGAACTGGTGACGCTGGAACTCGGCCCTGTCACCGAGATCGAGCAGCGCCGCAAGCTGGTCGCCGAAATCGACCAGGATCGTTTTACCCGTATCGACCGGGCGATGCTCGCGGAAGCTAATGACCGCTTTCTCGACTTGCGTCACGAGCCTGATGATCCGCGCGGCCAGGCGGATCGGACGCTTCGGCTGCGCCGTCTTGGCAAGCTGGGCGATATGGGCCTCGCCACGGAACATGCGCCGGCGTGTGGGAATTGATGTGGTGAACGGCCTCTATGCCTTACTTTAGTGCTAGGGTGCCGTTGCCAGTCAGGGCATCCGGAGAAGAACAATGACAGACATTGCAGTT
>NZ_BLJQ01000014.1 GCF_014132155.1 Gluconobacter sp. Gdi | reverse complement strand
ACGATCTGCCTGGGACGCATCAAGCGTCAATCAAAAGCCTCGCCGTTCCCGGCACGTTCTTCAACATGGCCAAAATCACAGCTTCGGGCCCACTGGGCCATATAGGAGAAGACAGGCGGCTGTCGCCTTCATGTCGGTCGTTCGCGACGCTTTGCTTTCATCCCGAAAGCAGACATAGGTGAGTTCCCGGTCGTTTTTTTGTGCAATAGCCTCCCCGCGTCGCACCGTGACTGACAAGGGCACGTTGCCGGTCCTATACGCCGCCTACATTTGTGCCTTAGCTCATGGCTGTCGTCCCCTCGTCCGCGTGACCACCATCGTCACTTACTGGATGTGCTCACTGTGCGTCAGCCCATTTGCGGGCCCACTCGTCGATACGGTCGAATGAAGAATCACCACGCGCGTCCATGTCTGCCACGAGCGCGACGCTGACGAAGCCCGCTTCTCCTTTAACCGGTGGAAGTCGCCACGCCTCGTACCGCGTGACGCCGTGCTTCGTGCTTGGCGGCGGCGTCGAGTTTGGGCCCCATCGATTTGCGAGATCGGGATCAAGGCGACGAAGTTCGGCGAAGTTGATCGTCCAACGATGATCGGTCACCGTACCAAACGACGGAACTATGCTGGGCAAGAGATAGTCGCGGACAATGTTGTCCAAGTCGTGAAGCACCGCCGCTGGGGTTGAAGCATTTGGACGAACCACAACTTCGAGAGCGACCGGAACCACTAAGGGGCTGATGATCCAGTCCCATCGCTTTTTAAACGCCGAAATTGTCTCGCCAACCCTGATCTTAAAGGCCTCGGAACTTCCCGGTTTGATCGGGAGATCGCCCAATTGAAGTCGTAACTTGGATTGACCGATCAACCGTGCCCATTCTTCCGGTGGCAGGATTGAGTTCGCCTCTTTCGGACGGCCGTACATCCATCCGAGAACAGGAAGATCTATTCCGCACCGCCCGAACAAAGACCGTTGAGCGCTCCACCGAACCAACTTGAAGTACGCGTCATACATCTCGTCACCGAGCCGAGCGCGTTGTTGCTTTTCGTGGCGCTTCAGCCTGCGCAGCTCATCGATCCAATATTGTTCGCATTCCTGGCCGTAGACATTTCCATAATTCTCCATCTCATCGACCCGGATAGCTTCAATTGCGAGTTCTAGGTCGTCGAGCAGTGCCGATAAAGGTCGGCCGATGATATGGATCGCCGGATCTTCTTGCCCATGTTGGCACCTCACGGAGAGCGCCTGGATCTGCGCATCGTCTTTGTAGAGGAGATGCCGACGTTTTCCCGGTATTTTCGGTCGTCGCGTTCCTAGAAGATCCAGCAGGTTCTTCGCGATTGTATGCGCCTGTGGTGCGTTTCGGCGGGTCGTCGTCAGATCGACCTGCAGGGCAATCGGACCGGTGAAAGGCTCTCGCGAGAATGTCGCCATGTTTTCGGACACCTCCGCTTGAAAGCGGTCTCGATCGGCATCCGGCATTTTTTTGGACTGTGGCTCGACGTCATGAACCAAGATACTTACGTTTCGTTTGGCACGTTGCCGATAGCCAGCAAGCGCCAGACGCTTGTCCCGGTCCTTAGCACGGCGCATCCATTCCTTGATCTGGTGAGGTTCCGTAGCCGACGTCCCTTTTGCACGCTGATCCGACATAGACTGTAATTTATCATGAACATATTCGTTCCTCAATGAAGGAGAAGTGTATGATCAACGAATATTACGTCGTGCCCATGCTCGTAGCATACAGAGAACGATAGCGAGTGGAGCTCCTGTTCGGATCTCGCAAACAACCGCCTAACAGCGTGTCAGATCGGGGCATTTGACACAATAATCTGACGTATGCGGAGTTATTCGGTTTATTATAAAGGCAGCAGTCCGCCTTTCACTTTATAGTTTTGGAAAATATTTCGAACTGATTGCCAAGCCCGCACATCCACAAGTTTCCAAAAGGGGCGCTAAACGCCTAGGACGAAATATCGAAATGGAGTAGTTTGGTGCCTAGATAATTCGCTGAGCATCACTTAGATCACAACAATAGGGATTTCCATGTATCAATATCAAGATCTTGATAGTCATTTTTACAAATTATCAAAAATGCAGAGTGAATATCAATTTGGAGAAATATCTCAACTCGGAATACTAAATCACTTATTTAACAATGGTGATAGTCTATTATATAATGATATATTCCATTTTATTGATGTAAATTTAGAATCTGCCTCTTTTAGCAATTACTTTACGTGTGTGTATCAAAGAAAAATTAAACATGAGATCTCTATATTAAATAAAAGAAAAATAGATGCACAGTCCTCGTCTGTTGATACTAATATAATTGATAAGAAAATTTCTGCCGCTGAAGAAAAAAGTCTGGTTGAATCTATCCAAGATTACAAAGATCAAGAGGAAAAAGATATCAATGCCTATGTCGATATCCTAGTTTCAGAATATCGCTTTTGGAATAAAAATGTATCCGAAGAAGCAGCTCGGGAGCACGTTCTAAAATTCTATTTTCCGTATAGAATTGCAGGCGAACTATACGATAGTTATATGCATAGAGTAAAAAATAATGAAATGTTTGACGATCGTCTTCCGACCATCGTCAAAGAAAAATATCTGGATAAAGAAATTAATTTAATGGCGATCGACAAAGAGTTTTCCAGCTACAAGCTGGTCTCTTTTGTTGATGGTATGGAAATTATTAATGCTCACGATAGCCAGACGTTAAAGGACATCCGTATTCCGGGATGGTATTTGTATTTAAATATTCCACGCCACCTTCTTTCTGCAATCGAATATCTTCTTGAAAATCAAATGGCGAGCAAGATAGCCTTCTGGATCAATGGGGTGGCTGATGATGTCCCCGCTCTCGAAGAGCTCGAGGTTGGAAGTTACTTCAGCTTCGACGCGCTAGCGTTGCCGCCGCTCTCCAGACTTTATGATAGCGAGAATTACAACGATAAGCTTTGGATAAAGGTCGAAATCAACGAGGATGAAATAAAATACCCTCATAGTATTACCTTCGAGGAGATGTGCGATGAAGATGTTCAGGTCGAAGGACGGATAATAACACAGGTCATCCATTTAGAATTCAAAAAAATTAACAGCGAATACTTTATAAGTCACCTCGATCATGAATTTATCTCATATACTACCGAGCAGTATAAGGAGAGAAGGAAGAATGCTTCGATCAAAGGTATAAGACAAAAAACTTTTAAAATTGATGACGCGCAAATTCCGTTTGAAGTGAAATTTGAGGATAAATATTTTATATTTATCGTATTGGACTCACTATTAAAAAACAAAAAAAACATATCAGAGTATTTCTCTCAGGTTTTAAACTAATAATAAATATAATTTATTTTCCCAGCGTATTTTTGATTGCCATTAGACATTCGAAAAAGTCTTGTAGACGGTCATACCTAATCCTAATATGATTGAGGTACCCCAAAGCTTTTGTTAGTTAAATAATAGTTCCTGCTCCATTAACGATCAACCTATTAGGATAGGACAAGACACCGTTGCGCTGAAATTTTTGACTGTTTTTGCGTTGGCCAAACGTACCTGCTCACGGGGTTGGCGGAGACGGACCCCAGTCGGGCGTCGGGCCGCGTCTGGCTCGAAGGTAACATATTGATAAGGCAACATTCATGATTGTTGCCACTTCAGGACAAAACCTCGCTTCAGCCAACCCCGTGAGCAGTTACGGCCAAACCGCTGCATGCCAATTGAATACATCTGCTCAGTGTGTTCTCGCAACAAGTTGACCTAGGTGTTTAGTCCCGGGATTTGATGGGGTATTAATTTCACGCGAGTGGAAGGAAGCCTTATGGGACAGATACGTCATGGCAGCGCCACGACCACGCACGCCGTGCGAGCAGCACTACAGCGATCGCAGGCTTCGCTCGCGACGCTGAGCGAGGAGTTCGGGATCAACCCGAAAACAGTTGCAAAATGGCGAAAGCGTCAAACGGTTGAGGATCAGAAGACAGGTCCTAAAGAGCCGCGCTCAACGGTCCTGTCCGAGACGGACGAAGCGATGATCTTGGCGTTTCGCCGGCATACTTTACTGCCGCTGGATGACTGTCTTTATGCCCTGCAGGCCAGCATCCCTCATCTGACACGCTCGGCTCTGCATCGCTGCCTTCAGCGCCACGGGATATCCCGGTTGCCGGACATCGAAGGAGACAAGCCCAAACGCCAGCGCTTCAAACGCTATCCCATAGGTTTTTTTCACATCGATATTGCCGAAGTACAGACTGCTGAGGGCAAGCTGCACCTCTTCGTTGCTATCGACCGGACAAGCAAATTCGCTGTCACACAACTCGTCGGGAAAGCTGATCGGAAGACAGCCTGGGAATTCCTCGAACATCTCCTGAGCATCATCCCTTACCGGATCCACACCATTCTGACCGATAACGGCATCCAGTTCGCTGATCAGCCCCGTAACCGCAATATGGCCTGGTCTCGCCCCATGCGCTTCGACATGATCTGCGAAGCTCACGGGATCGAACATCGTCTGACGAAACCCAATCATCCCTGGACGAACGGTCAGGTCGAGCGGATGA
Organism: Gluconobacter sp. Gdi; assembly: GCF_014132155.1. Taxonomy (GTDB): domain Bacteria; phylum Pseudomonadota; class Alphaproteobacteria; order Acetobacterales; family Acetobacteraceae; genus Gluconobacter. The sequence continues at coordinate 32,703 of NZ_BLJQ01000014.1, read as the reverse complement.
ACCGGACAATCAAGGAAGCAACCGTCAAACGCTTCCATTACGACAGTCATGAGCAGTTGAGGACACACCTCAACGACTTCATGGCAGCCTATAATTTCGGGCGAAGACTCAAGACCCTCAGTGGCCTTACCCCTTACGAATACGTCTGCAAAATCTGGACTTCAGAGCCGGAAAGATTCATCATCAATCCAACCCATCAAACCACGGGACTAAACACCTAACTAGATATATGTCTACTTTACACCAATCTTGGAAAAAATTCTGACATTCCGCTTTCCCCCCCCCCATCTCTGACTTTCATTGTCTCATCTGCCCATAGGACAATCTCATTTGCGGAGGGATTTTCAAGGTTCTCCGCTGCCTCAGCAGCGCTCGCTGCAAGACGATGCATCGTTACTATCCAGCGGGCGTCTCCCGTTTCGTCCGGAAGTGCGGCATTGATATACGCGCAGGCGTCCACGAACTGCCTCAGTCCCTTGACGAACAGAGCTTCACAATCGTCTAGGCTGCAGTCTTGCCGGGGATCAGTCATGGTGTGCTTTCCATGGGGCGAGGAGTGGCACTCCGGAATGCCGAAAGTCATTCGTGTTCCGTGTCACAACAGTCATGCCATGCACCAGGCTGGTCGCGGCGATGAGGATATCGCGCTCCGATCCCGGATCCGGAACATGCAGTTGAGCGCAGCGGCAGGTGACCGCCAGATCGACGGAAAGCACCCGCTTCGAAAATTCGGGTAGCACGTAGTTCTCCAGCCAGTTCCGCTCTGGAGACGTTCCTCAAGGAAGGACACGACACGATCCTGGTGCATGCAGAAAGCCCAGAAGGTGTGATCCGCCGCTAACCTCGCCTTTCGAGCGCGAACGTCACGTTCGAGGCCGCCGCCTGATCTGACACTCAGAAGGCCGGATGACACGCCATCGGGGTTTTCTATAGCCCCAGGCGTGTGACCCCGGCCCGATATAGCCCTTCAAACAGATCCCCGAGCGCCAGACGCCGGCGCAATGTCAGACGTCGTTGCGCCAGATGATATATCCGATCGTGCAGCAGATGGCAGCGCTGACAGAGCGCACGCAGATTGCGCAGCCGGTTGCTGGTGGGGTCGTGATTCAGATGAGCCGCTGCCAGGGACACTCTCGTCTGGCGCACCTGCAGAAGCTCGATCAGGTCCGGAGGTGAGACCCGCCTGCCCCGACCATTGAACCAGTGCCCCGTGTGCGGATGCTTCCATTGGCCACCCGGCAGCACCTGAAGGTAATGCCCATGCGGCCGACCACAGCGCTGACAGACACCCCCTGCCCGCTCGAACCTCACCTGTCGGCTCAGCTCGGGCCAGTTGGAAGGGTAAAGCGGCTTCAGTTCCGGTCGGATCGGCATTCAGTCTTCGTTAACACAATTCCGGTCTACGTTGGACAGTGTTTGTTCCTGTGTTCACTGGCAGATTAAGGTGGAACGGCATAAGCTTGCGGGTATGAACCCGTCTCTCGAACCTCAGTCCGATCATCAACGACATGTCGGTCAGCGGCTGCGGCAAGTCCTTGATGCCCTTCCCCTGCCCTATGTTGATGCCGCCACTGTTATGGGTGTTGCAAAGCAGGGGCTTCGGAACTGGATGGCCGGAGACAGCTACCCCTCGCCTTATGCGCTGTATCGTCTGAAATTGGCGCATGGCGTCAGCACAGGCTTTCTCTTCCTCGGTGACAGCGGTGCGCTCCGTCACCGGCTTGCATACGCATTGCAGCAAAAGTCCACACCCGCACGCTGAGCCGTTTTGGGCGCCCTGCTCTGACCCCGGCTTTGTGCTATCAGAAGCCGGGTTCAGGTTTCACGGAGGTTTTTATGCTCAGCCATATTCACATTGCAGGCTCTGCAAACGCAGCCCGTGAGGCCCTCCTGGACCGGCTGGACCAGAAGACCCGGCAACAGCTTCCTGCCGGCAGTCTGGAAGACTCTGTAGCGCTCCTGTCGACCGGTCGCTTCTCCCCTCGCCTGTCTCTGGTCATTCGCGGCATCGAATACCGGCATAACGAATTTGCCGAGGACACGGTCGTGTCCACCAATTTGGAGACGGCTGAAGACGCTCTGGCGATCGCCAGTGCCCATGTGACCACCCTGCCCTCCGGGCACGACTTGGCGATCGCTCTGGATCTCGAGCCCGATCCTGTCTTCGTCGCCTGGTTCAAGCCGAAAGCGGCCAAGCGGCGCAAAACGGGCTCTCCGGCCGTCACGCTGGTGCCTCTGGCCTCTCCTCTGGGCCAGCAGTCTTCCGCCGTCCTGCAATGGTTCGACGCGCTGACCGACGAGGCCCTGCCTGACTATGACGGGACGCTGGTGACGGCGGAGCGCGCCTCGAAGACCTATTCCCGGGCGGCGAAGGCAGTGAACACACGGCGCACCTACCGGTCAGTCGTGCGCTCCTGGTGCACATGGGCGGCAGGGCATGGGCTCCCTGCCCTGCCCGCCCGCAGCGAGGATGTTGCCGCCTACCTGGCTGATCTTGCGCTGCAGAAGAAGCGACCCGCAACGGTCGACCTTCACCGCGCCGCACTGCGCTATCTGCACCATATCGCCCAGGTTCCCGTCCCGACCTCCCATGCTCTGGTCTCCGAAACTGTTGCGGGTATTCGCAGGACGTCGACGGGAAGCACATCCCGTCAGGTCAAGGGGCTGACCTGGGATCTGTTGAGCGAGGTCATTGAACAGATCGATACCACCGAGCTTGTGGGCGTCCGCGACAAGGCCATTCTTCTGCTTGGCTTTGCCGGCGCGCTGCGGCGGTCCGAAGTGGCCGCGCTGTGCCTGGAGAACGTGGCGCTGGATGATGACGGGATGCGTATCCGGCTGGACCGTTCAAAGGGCGATCGCACCAGTCAGGGGGTCGAGGTGGCGATCCCGAGGGGGATTACCGGTCTCTGCCCGGTCCGCGCTTACGAGGCCTGGATACGCGCGGCCAGACTGAACGACGCCAAGGGACCCGTTTTCCGACGCGTGTGGCTCCCGCCGGCGTCCGAGCCCGGTGAGCCCCCTGCTCTGCCCTCCATGGGCACTGAAGCGCTGTCTGACCGGTCTGTAGCCCGGATCATCCAGAAGCGCTGCACGGATGCGGGACTGAACGGGGATTTCAGCGGACACAGTCTGAGACGCGGAGCGATCACGACAGGCGCGCGGGATGGCACGGATCTGGTCTCGCTCAAACGTTTCTCCCGCCATCAGACCTTTGGCGTCGTGGAGAAATACATCGAGGTTGAGGATGCCATGACCAAACATCCTGGGCGGACCCGGTTTTAAAACGTTTTCCCCAAATCCTCGTGGACTTTTGGTGCATACGTGTGGACTCTTGTTTCGCTAAGGCAAACAGGGAATGTGAGTTTCTCCTCATTGCCGAAAGTTATCCCGTGGGATCTTGGTGCACATACTAATATATATCTTACTAATAATCCCTAGTTGTTGCGCAACAAAAGTCCGCAGTTAATTTCGTACCTTAGATTTCGAAACGCGATCGCTAATGCAATTAAAGCTGCACCAAAAGTCCACGGAGACATCCTCCCGTAAATTCGTCTAACGTAATCTTATGAGCGATATACATAAACGTATCGAGGCCTATGGTCGCCAAGGCGCGCTTGATCTTACTTCAAGCGACGCAGAACGGCGGGCCTTGGACGCAGCTCTAGAATTTTTGAGCGATGAAGATCCTTCTCTTGGATTTTTATATTCAGGGTGGTGCCAGACGGGCCTACCTCACCGTCGTCTAGACGACGACCAAATATGGCTCCTCGAAACCAGCTACGTTCGCTTGATGGTAGAGCCGGGCTCCGTAAAACGCGATGGAGTACCAGCTCGAATTGGCGTGCCATATGGCTCTCGAGCAAGATTAATCCTTCTCTTCTTGCAAACAGAAGCAATCAAAACAAATAGTCGCGAAATTGAATTAGGAAAATCTCTCAGAAGCTGGCTGAAACGGCTTAACGTCCCTATTGGAGGAAAATCGATGAGAGACGTTAAGGAACAAGCTACTAGAATTTCGCGGTGTCGAATGACGTTCGAAATTAAAGAAGGGAATAAAATTGGCCTTATAAACCAGAACATAGTCGATACAGCACTATTCACCGACGAACACGACGGTGCACTTTTGGAAACCGTTCGTCTTTCTGAGAGCTTTTTCGATCAGCTGAAGCGTCACCCTGTCCCGCTCCAAGAATCTGCTATTCGGGCAATTTCTAACAACTCGCAGGCTCTCGATATCTATTTCTGGCTTGTATATCGATTGCACGAAAGAGTTACTGTCCAAAAGGTATCTTGGCCCGCGCTGAAAGCCCAGTTTGGTGCTAGCTATACTCACATGCGAAACTTCAAAATACGCTTCAGAGATGCGTTGCAAATCGCACTAGCAATTTATCCAGAAGCTAAAGTCGGTATTGACGAAGACGGGGTCACTCTCTCCCCTAGTGCCAGTCCGGTTTCGAGACGATCACCAAAGAACATACGATAGAGACGCATAATTCCGGGCGGGTGGCTCATGCACCAAAAGTCCACGGCAAAAGCGCCTACCCTGATTGATGCAACGTTGCATCAACTGCTGCTCAAGAAAAACTTAATTTTCTCTGTTGATGTTGACTTGTTGATGTTGAGTGTTGATTGTTGATTCCATTCTTTCGGTATGGAGACTCACACGATGCCAACGCTCAAAGAAATTAGAGAACAGCTAGGCTTCTCACAGAGCCAACTAAAGGATGTTCTGAACCTGCGTTTATGCAGGAGTTATGATCGCCACACGATTTCTCGGTGGGAAAACGGCAAACAGCCCCTCCCTATCGAAGTAACTACAGAGTTAGAAACACTGCTGCACGGGGAGAGGCGTCAAACCACCGTCATAACTTTTGCGAACCAGAAAGGCGGCGTAGGAAAAACCACTAGCGCTCTCAATGTGGCAGTCGCTCTTTCGAAAATGGGATATCGCGTACTGCTGATAGACGTGGATCCACAAGCAAGCGCGACTTCCGCCTTGCTTGGAATGCATATAGTGCCACTATACCGGCAAGGTCGAACGCTGGCTCACGCGTTACTTAAAGATGCAGAAATAGCCAAATGCATTGTTAAAAAAGGTATTGTCGACGGAACTGACGTGGAAATTCCGGTTGATTTCTGTCCTAGTCATATTGATCTCGCTGAAGTCGATATCCGCCGCGAGCCTGGCACAGAAGGTTTGCTAAAGGATGCAATTTCTCAGGTACAAGATGAATACGAGTTTATTATTTTAGACTCGCCTCCGCACCTTGGCTTTCTTACTTGGATGGCTTTAGCCGCATCCAACACAGTGTTTGTCCCAGTCAGAACCGAGCCATATGACGTTATGGGCGTTAACCTGATCCTGGATACCATCACCAAAGTAAACCGCCGGAGCAATCCGCGGTTACGTTTGGGAGGAGTGTTACCGACACAATTTGTCCAGAACCAATATGTAGACGTTGGGATCGTCGAGCATCTGATCAACGTAATGGGTAATCGCGCCCCGGTTCTGGAACCAGTTCCATCTAGTACGTCGTTTAGCAACGCAGCCTGGGCATCCAAAATTCCAGTTGAGGCAGCCCCTCGAAGCCCTGCTGTCAAAGTCTATGTTCGGCTTGCGGAGGCTATTGCAGGCCGACGCTCCTTAATTCACGCTGCCTCTGCCCTTGGTCTCGAATCTTTTGAAGGAGATGCACCATGAAACGGCCTTTCAAGCAGCGTCCCCCTTCAGCTTTTTCTCAAACTCATTCTGAAATCATGAGTCAGGTTGACGCGCCGTTTTTGGGTGAAGGCAAGTTCAGACACTCATTTGAAGCCGCAATTGACGCAATCTCTCCTGACCCCAATCAGCCGAGACGAAGTTTCGATGACGCTGGATTAAATGACCTTGCTGAATCGCTTAAGGCGCAAGGTCAACTCCAACCAATCCTCTTACGACAAGACCCAACCCACCGGGACATGTGGATTGTTGTTGCAGGTGAAAGGCGCTGGCGGGCAGCCAAGCTTGCTGGATGGACATCCATTTTGGCAATCCCACACGAAGGTAACTCTGCGTCGGCGGCGCTCATGGAGAACCTAATGCGAGTGGATCTGAGCCCCGGCGAGGAGGCCCGTGGCATAAAAAACTTATTGGACCACAATAATTGGTCTCAGCGGCAGGCCGCCAAAGAGCTGGGAATGGATCAAGCGCGGATAAGCAGAGCAATACGCGTACTAAGTCTTCCAGATGAGTTTCTCGATTTAGCTGGAAAAGCCGCTGTCCCCATGAATGTGCTTGTGGGCATTGCGCGCGTGGATGATATGGCGCATCGCGAAGGCCTTATGAGAAAGGCGTTAGAGGGTGAACTCACAGTCGCGTCTCTAAACAAGAATGGAGCAGCTGCCGAACCTCATATGGAAAAGGCAACGGGTCCACGGCCTGTTAGTCGGCGGAAACTTAATATCAGCAAAACTGCTCCAAAAATCATAGAAATGCTTAGCGAGGCCGGGAATAATAATACTGAGTTCAGTAAAGCCGAGATTGCTGCGCTGCGGTCACTATACGAGGCGCTTACCAAGATTGTTGGATAGGCTAGTTCGGGTGATGCAACGTTGCATCACCCAAGGTTGAGATAAGTATGATGCAACGTTGCATCAACTCGATCCGCCCCAGCCAATGTGAGCAATAAAAATAGAAAGATCGGAAAAACAAAAAAGGACTAGAAGAAGGTCGCTGCCAGCCACCCGCCCGTGCTGCAACAGGTGGGTCGCCATCTGTCCGCCCCATGCTCGCCGGCTGCGCCGCCTGTGCGTGGGTCCGGGTGACGCCGATCCTGCCGCTGCGCGGCACTGTTGCACCCCGGTCGTCTGCCTGACCGCCGCGATGATGTTTGAAGAACCAGAGATGGATCGAGCATCATGCAACGCTACCAGTTCCCCTATGTCCCAACTCTTCGTGGCCGGCCTCCAATGCGCTGGACGGATACCCAGGAGCCCACAACCTGTCGCCGCTGCAACACGCATTGGGAGGAGGGCGATCCAGCACTGACGATCGCCTGCGCCGGCTGTGGAGCGCCAGCAGATGAACCGTGTCGCCGCCGCTCTGGTGGCAATGAACGCGTGTGCGCCTGTCGCGACGAAGCGGCCGTCCAGAGGGGCTTCTCAAACGGTGCGACGGCCTGACCTGGGAGGGTCGCCATGAAAAGCCGCTGCTGCTGCGGGAACGTCCGATCGCCCACGCGCTGATGTGCCGCTCGGTGCGGACAGGCGCCCCGGTCAATCGGTGGGCGTCATGAGACCTGATCTCGCGTCCTATGACAGCATTATTGTCGCCGTATCCGGAGGCAAGGACGGAACCGCCTGTCTGCTCGCCCTGCTGGAAGCCGGTGCTCCGGCCGAACGCATCGAGATCTGGCATCATGAGGTGGATGGGGCAGGTCGGTCCTTCATGGACTGGCCCTCCACAGGCCCATACGTCGCAGCCCTGGCGCGCGACTTCAGCCTGCCGCTCTATCGGTCCTGGCGCGAAGGCGGCTTCGAGCGCGAAATGCTGCGGGACACTGCGCCCACAGCTCCGGTAGTCTTCGAAACCCCTGACGGGGTCATCAGAGCAGGAGGGCAGGGGCCAGAGGGGACACGCCTGCGCTTTCCCCAGGTCTCAGCCAGCCTGTCTGTGCGCTGGTGTTCGGCGAGCCTCAAGGTTGATGTGGCCGATCGCGCCTTGCGGGGACAGGACCGGTTCCTGAACCGACGTACTCTGGTCGTGACAGGCGAGCGCGCCGAGGAAAGTCCCGCACGGGCGCGCTATGCCGCCTTTGAGCCCCATCGGACTGACACAAGGAACGGGACGCGGCGGCGTCGGCACGTCGATCACTTCCGCCCTGTGCACGCCTGGTCCGAGGCTGAAGTCTGGGCCATCCTCAAGCGCTGGCGCGTGACGCCCGCCGCGCCCTACAAAATCGGATTTTCCAGATTATCTTGCGCGTTCTGTATCTTCCTCAGTGCGGATGCACTGGCAACGCTCCAGTGGATGGATGCGGCGCGGTTTATTTGGCTGGTGGACTACGAAGAGCGCTTTGGCTGCACCATCAAGCGTGACAGATCGCTGATGCAGCTGGCAGGGGAGGGACGGGTGTTTGACGCGGCGCTGACCCGGCCTGCGCTCGTGGCCGCCGCCCTGTCAGACCGTCCGATCCAGTCGGTTCTGACAGAGGACTGGACCCTCCCGGCCGGGGCCTTCGGCATCGGGGGAGGGCCGGTCTAGTTTCAGGCGCGGGCCCGACGGCCGCGACGCTTCTCGGGCAGCTTCTTTACCTGAGGAAGCTCCTCTTCCTGCGGTACGGACACCTGAGGCGCAGAGGCGCGGGTCGTAGAGCCCAGGCCAATCTCGCGGGCAAGGGATGACCGCTTCTCCGAGTAGCTGGGCGCCACCATCGGATACTCGCTCGGCAGCCCCCACCGAGCCCGGTACTCTTCCGGCGTCATGTTGTAGGCCGTCTTGAGATGACGGCGGAGCATTTTCAGCTTTTTCCCGTCTTCCAGGCAGATGATGTAGTCGGGAAACACGGAGCGCTTCGGATTGACGGCGGGGGTCGGGGCTTCTTCGGCGACAGGCTCCGGCGTGGTTGGGGTTGCGAGGGCATCGTGCACGCTGCGGATCAGTGCGGGCAGGTGCTCTGCCGACAGGTCGTTCTGCGACAGATAGGCCGCCACAATGTCGGCGGTGAGTGGCAGAAGATCGGCATGAGGGTGTGCCGTGGTCTCGGTCAGGTCGGTCATAAATGTCCCTCAGGGTCATGAAAATGCCCTGTACATGGCTTGCACAGGTCATGACTTCAAGTCGTTACGACTATTACTGCACCAGAGGTTAACAGTTTCCTGAGTCGCCTGGAAACAAAGTCGTGTTTCTTCGACTGTTACAGCACAGGTTCGCAGAACACGCAGGCGAAAAAAGAAGAAGAGAAAAGGAGGAAAGAAGGGGAGGCAGCACGGGATCGCCCTGTGCCGCAAGGGGTGGGTCCGTCCGTGTCCTCGCTGGCGCTGCGGGCCGGGCGGTCCCGACGCTGACGCGTCGCCCTTGCCGCCCAGAACGACGCCGCGCTCGCCGGAAAGGGTCAGAAAGGAGACAGCAGACGATGCCCGTCATGGCCCTCACACGCCAAACCCCCACACAGCAGTTCAGTCTGGTTCAGGCCCATCGCGAGGGCTGGACCATTCTCGAAGGCTGCGGCCCCGAGCACGCCGACACCCAGCTGCGCGGCGTGACCTGCTCGGACCAGAATGCCTGGTGGCAGGTCGCACGTCAGGCCCGTCAGGGATCACCGTATCACCGCGAGGCCCTGTCGCGTCTGTCGTCCAGTGAGCGCGAGCAGATCTCCCTGCGCTTCGGTCCGCTGTGACCTGATCTGCAAGGCCCGAGCGCCTTTCGCCCAAACCCATCCTGTTTGTTTTCCGGCCCCCCGGTCTGCCTCGTGCAGCACCGGGCGCTGCCGCTTGTCCGGAGTTTCTCCCATGAGCCAGACCCAGCTCAGCTTTTTCGACACCTCAGCCCTTGGGGGCGGCAGCAACACCCTGTTCTGGGGCGACCTGCCCGGAGACCGTGCGCTCGACGAGGCCGCATCCCTCGCGAGAGAGGCCGCTGCCGCTCCTGTGGTGGCCCCGAAGATCGACTTTCGCCTGTGCGGCACACGCGATCTGGCCCAGGGCTGGAAAGCGCGGGCGCGGGACAATCTCGCTGCCATCCGGCTCCTGACTGAACTGGAAACGGACGGCCGCAATGCAACGCCCTCCGAACAGGCTTTGCTCGCGAAGTTTACGGGATTTGGAGCCGGAGAGCTGGCCAACAGCCTGTTCCCCCGTCCTGGCGAAGCCTTCCGTCAGGGCTGGGAAGAGATCGGGGTGCAGCTTGAGACGCTGACGAGCCAGCAGGAGCGGGCCGGACTGGCGCGGGCCACGCAGTATGCCCATTACACGCCTGAACTGATCGTGCATGCGCTGTGGGATCTGGTGGCGCAGATGGGGTTCCGCGGCGGACGTGCGCTGGAGCCGGGCTGTGGCACGGGTCTGTTCATGGGCGCGATCCCGGAGAAACTGGCCCCGAAGACGGCCTGGACGGCGATCGAGAACGACCCTCTGACGGCCCGCATTGCCCGCAAGCTGTTTCCGAACCAGTGGGTTCGCGCCGAGGACTTCACGACGGCGAAAATTGCGGAGCAGTTTGACCTCACGATTGGCAATCCGCCGTTCAGCAACCGGACGGTGCGCGGCACGGACGAGCTGGGGCGGCTTGGCCTGTCCCTGCATGACTATTTCATCGCCCGCTCTGTCTCCCGCCTGCGTCCCGGTGCCATGGGGCTGTTCGTGACGTCACGCTGGACAATGGACAAGCGCGACGCCACCGCCCGCCGGCATCTGTTCGAAACGGCCGACCTGATCGGGGCGGTGCGTCTGCCCGCAGGTGCGATGCGCGATGATGCCGGGACCGATGTGGTCGTGGACGTGCTGGTCCTGCGCCGTCGCGAGATCGGGGACAGCGCGGGCGAGAGCGCTTGGCTGGAGGTTGCGGATCTGCCCGACACGGATGAGGGGGAGGGACCGCTCAGCATCAACCGCTATTTCGTAGAGAACGGTCAGCAGGTGCTGGGTCGGCACGGCTGGACGAGCGGACAGTTCGGGCCGGAATACACCTGCGCAGCGAACCCGATGCTGATGCTCGACGACGCCTTGCCGAGCGCGCTCTCCCGTCTTGCCACGCTGGCACGTTTCCCGGTGCCGCAGACGTTCGACGCCGAGGCGCTGCGCGAAAGCCGCCGTGCGGATGTCGGCACGGCAGGGGAGGGGGCGAGCCTCAAGGAAGGCAGCTACCTGATCGAGAAGGGTGCGCTGCATCAGATCATCGACGGCCAGTCGGTGCCGGTGAAGGTCAGGAAAGGCGAGCAGAAGGACGGCATCTTCCAGAAGCACGCACGCATCATCGAAGGCCTGATTCCCGTCCGCGATGCCGCCCGTGCGGTCCTGCGCGCCCAGGTGGAGAACCTGCCTTACAGTGCGCTCCAGACGGACCTCAAGCGCGCCTACCAGACGTTCGTGCGACAGTTCGGCCCGATCAACCTGACGATCACCAGCACTCGTGTTGATCCGAAAACCGGGGACGAGAGCACGACGCAGCGGCGTCCGAACCTCCAGCCCTTCTACGACGATCCGGATGTCTGGCTGGTCAGCTCGATCGAGGAGTACGACGAGGACCGGCAGATCGGCGCACAGGGGCCGCTGTTCTCCGAGCGTGTGATCCAGGCGACGCTGGAGCCGGAGGTCCACAGCGCCCATGACGCGCTTGCAGTCTGCCTGCATGAGACGGGTGTGGTGGAGATCCCGCGCATTGCCGAACTGCTGGGACGGTCCGAGGACGAGGTCATCGCCGAGCTGGGCAGTGCCATCTATCTCGATGCCGGACGCAGCCAGCCCGGGCGCGATGTCTGGGTGCCTGCCGACGAAGCTCTGTCAGGCGCGGTGCGCACGAAACTGGCGGAGGCCCGCAAGGCGGCCGAGACCGATCCCCGCTTTGCCCGGACCGTGGCCGCGCTGGAAGAGGCCCAGCCCGAGGATCTGCGACCGAGCTGTTGATTTTCACTGAGAACTGACCCGGGTTTTTCATCAGGAATTGACCCAGCCAGCTGCTATTTCAGGCATAGTCGGGCGGGCGGTCAAGAAGAGGATCTGTCCTTTCTGTTTTTTGACGCGGCGGTGCTGGCGCGGAACCTGTAGCTGTCATTTCCTGTCTCGAGGATATGACAGTGATGGGTCAGCCGATCGAGGAGCGCCGTTGTCATCTTCGGGTCACCAAAGACGTCTCCCCATTCACTGAAACTCAGATTGGTTGTGATGATGACACTGGTGCGCTCGTAGAGGCGGCTGAGCAGATGGAACAGCAGGGCGCCGCCAGACGCGCTGAAGGGGAGATAACCGAGTTCATCAAGGATCACGAGATCCAGGCGGAGCAGCCTGTCGGCAATCTGCCCGGCCCGGTTGGCGGTCTTTTCCTGTTCGAGCGCATTGACCAAGTCGACCGTTGACCAGAAGCGCGCCTTCTTCCTGTGATGGGTGATCGCCTGGATGGCCAGCGCGGTCGCCAGGTGGGTTTTCCCGGTTCCCGGGCCACCGATCAGCACGACATTCTCAGCACGCTCGATGAAGTCCCCGCCATGGAGCTGGCGGATCATGGGCTCGTTGACCTGCGTATCGGCAAAGGAGAACCCGGACAGGTCTTTATAGGCGGGGAACCGGGCGGTCTTTGTCTGGTAGGCGATGGAGCGCACTTCGCGTTCGGCCAGTTCCGCCTTCAGGAGTTGTGAGAGGATGGGAATAGTCGCCTCGAAGGCAGGTGCGCCCTGCTCGATGAGGTCAGCCGTGGCCTGGGACATGCCATACATCCGCAATCCACGGAGCATGACGACAAGTGAAGCAGCAGCAGGATCATGACGCATGGCGGCTGTCCCTTCGCAGGATGTCATACCGCCCTGTATCGGCGCACGGTTCGTGTTCGAGCACCAGGGCCTGTGGGGCATCGAGCCGGGGGACCACGGTTCTCTTGGCATCGATCAGGCGATGAAGCGTATTGAGAACATGGGTCTTGGTCGCCACGCCGTCTTCAAGTGCCAGTTCAACCGCGCAGAGGACAGCCTGCTCATCATGCTGCAGCACAAGGGCCAGGATTTCAGCCATTTCCCGGTCGCCTCCAGGCCGCCTGAGCAGTTGATCCTGCAGGGTCCGGAAGGCAGCTGGCAATTCGGCAAACGGCGCGCCATTACGTAGGGCGCCCGGTTTGCGCTGGATGACCGCCAGATAATGCCGCCAGTCATACACCGTGCGGCCTGGCACACCATGCGAACGCGTGATGATCCGGTCATGCACGCACAGAACTTGCCCTTCGGCGATAATGCGCAGCTTGTCAGGATAAACCCGCAGGCTGACCGGACGATTGGCAAAGGAGGCCGGCACGCTGTAACGGTTGCCTTCGAACTGGATCAGGCAGGTTGGCGAGACGCGTTTGGTCTGTTCGACAAACCCGTCAAAGGGACGCCCCGGCACCAAGAGGTGAGGACGCTCGCTGGCATGGACCTCGGCGATGCTCCGGGCCAGTTCGATATGCTGCAGCCGTTCCCAGCAGTCCAGGCAGCGGGCTTCCAGCCAGGCATTCAGCGCCCCCAGATCAGGAAAGGCAGGCAGATCCTGCCAGATATGGCGTCGGGCATCCTGCACGGTCTTCTCGATCTGCCCTTTCTCCCATCCTGCTGCCGGATTGCAGAAGGTCGCCTCGAACAGATAATGGCTGGCCAGGGCCATGAAGCGCAGGTTGACCTGACGTGCCTTGCCAGAGCCAATCCGGTCCACAGCGGTCTTCATGTTGTCAAAAATACCCCGCCGTGGCACGCCACCGAGCACGCGGAAGGCCTCGGTCAGCGCATCAAAAAGCATCTCGTGGGTCTGCAGGGGATAAGCCCTGAGTATGAAGGCCCGGCTGAAGGACAGTTTGGTGTGGGCAACCTGCAGCTTGACGCGACGGCCGGCAATGACCGCCCAGTCCTCGCCCCAGTCGAACTGGAAGGCTTCCCCGGGCTGGAAGCTCAGGGGCACGAAAACACCCCGACCCGTTGTCTGGCGTGCCTGGTGCTGTTCGTGTTTCCACTGCCGGATGAAAGCGGCCACCCGTCCGTAGGATCCATCATAACCCAGTGCCACAAGGTCTTCATGCAGTCGTCGCGCCGTGCGCCGGTTCTTGCGGGGGCGAGCGGCTTCCAGGACCAGCCATCCCCTCAGCCTGTCAGCAAACGGATCCAGTCGGCTGGGACGTTCGGGGACCTGGAACCGCGGTTCAATACTCTGTGCCCGGAGATATTTCCGGATCGTATTGCGTGACAGTCCCGTCCGGCGTTCGATCTCGCGGATCGGAAGATGATCCCGGCAGTGCCACCGACGGATCACACTCAGAAGCTCCATGTCAATCACTCCTCAATCCCCCAGCAGATGCTGCCGGGGAGTGTGAAGGCATGGGTCAAATCTCGATGAAAATTTCCGCCCTACCCGGGTCAGTTCTCAGTGAAAATCAACAGTGGGTCTCCACGCGTCCTCGCCCTGACGGGCTCCGGGTCGTGGAGATCCCGCCGCTACGCGGCGCCTGTGCCATCACAGCCATCCTGTGCCTGTGCCGGAGAGGTCATCAGAGAAAAGAGATGACGGCAACAGGAGTGACCTTTCATGCAGATTTCCCAGCAGACCCTTCAGGACATCAAGGACGTTGCCGGACTGGCCGGTGGGTTCTTCGGTTTTCTCGCCCTGGTCTTCGCCTTTACGTGCCTGCCGAGCTTTCTGGCTGGCCCGGTGCCCCATCACTATCTCGCCTCCGCGTCCCACACCGCCCATGGTCGGGGCTGAAGCCTCCACGTCTCCGAACGCCCCACGCCCCGCCACCGAGCGGGGTTTTTTCATTTCTGATCCGAGGAAATTATCCCATGATCGTGACCTTTGACCGCGCGCTGATCGAGCGCCTTCTTGCCCATGCCGAGGCCGCGTCCGAGCGCCGCGTCACGCTGACGCAGCTCTTTGACAAGAGCCTGCGCAAGCCCGGGCATGGCGCACGCGAATGGGGCCGCCAGGAAGACGTCGATCCCGCAAAGATCCCTGCGGGTCTGTGGCTGGTTGGAGATCACGGGATCTACATGATGTCGAACGGGCTTCCCCTTCTGCCGTCCGATGACGGTCAGAAGCCCAATCTGTGCGCGTATGCGCGCGAAGCGGACCCGGCACAGAACGCCGGCAAGGCTTATGACGTGAAGCGCCAGGCTTTTGGCGGGGATGACGGATGTGAGTTCCTGGAGGCAACGCTTGTGCGGCAGGCCCTCAGGCAGGCGTCAGGCGACACACTGCGCATGACCATCACTCCGGAAACCCTCGAATTTCTGGTCTGACCGGCCGTCCTTGAAATCTTTCAGGAGAAAAAACATGTCCGATGCTACGCCTGACACGGTGTCTCCGGGGCCGGTGTCCCGCGATCAGATCTGGGCCTCGGCCGTTGCCGTGGCCGCTGACAGCGTGGAGCAGCTGCGGCGCTGCGACGTTGACCGCGTCGTCTCCCTTGTCGACGCGGCGGATCGCACCGCGCTGACGGGCTGGCTGATCGCGCGGCGGCCCGATCTGGCCGGTGCTGTCGCGGAGGCGCTCTCCGCGCTCGCGCAGGAGGCTTACGCATGAGCCTGCTCCTCCCGCACCTGCGGCGCGTCCGCATTGAGGCCAAGGGCCTGACGGCCACACAGTGGAGCTCACCGCAGGAGAAAGCCAAACTGGCCAATGCAATCCTCGCCTTTGTTGCGAAAGGATTGCCGGAGGAGGGATTCAGCAAGGCGCTGTATCAGCGCGTCAGCCAGATGTGGGGGTTTATCGCCTGCTTTAACCGGGACGGCTTTGCGGGCCGGTATTTCTGCTCGACGCAGGGGCGTCTCGCCTTCCTCGATCAGATCATCGCGCGTGGCGGGATCGGCGATTCCGCCTGGACCTGGTCAGACGTGGAAAGCCGGATCGCGGCTCTTCTGGTCGAGCATCAGGTGCTGGACCTGTACCGCGCTGAACTGCGGCAGGAAACTGTCCGAGGCGAACAGGCGCTGTTGCGCAGGCTGATCGACCGTCACGGCGTGCCGGCCGATCATGCAGGCCGCATTTCACTGGCGCCGGCGTTGTCTGCACCGTTGTCCCGGCAGCAGCCTGTTCAGATGGGTCTGCTCTGACCCGTTGCGCTGACCGTGACGGCGCAGGAATCCGGATCGTCGATCAGTCCCTGAACGACCTCCCATCCGCCCAGAATATTCTGGGCCGTCTCCCAGGCGACGATCTCGGCGCGCAGCGCCTGCGCAAGATCGTCATAGATGCCGTCGCGCTGCGGATCTTCGATCTCGCGCCGCTCCGCCTTTTCCGTAAGGGACCGTGCGTCGGAAACCCGGGCGAGTGCCCGACCGACCAGAAGCGTCAGCCAGTCAGACGCCATGCGCTGACGACCCTCCCGCGTGTCGGGCAAGGGCGTGGCTCCGAAAATCTGTCGCGCCCTCTCACGTCCGAACGCGCGGAGGCGCTCACCCTGTCGGGGCGGTGTCACGGCCCGAATTTCGGCAAGCGACCGCAACTGCGTCTCGGGCAGGATTGCGTCGGTGAGCGCGTCCAGGGTCGGCGCACGACGCCGCTCCTGCGGAAAGCGGATCACCGTGGCGGTCTGATCTGTCTGTGCACTCATCGGTGTCCTCCTGTCGTTGTGCGGTAAGCGTAAAGCGAGCCACAGATAAAAGTCAACAAAAACAATAAGATACCGGCATCATTCGGCCCTCGCGAAAGCCTCTGGGGGGGCAGAAAAGAGACGCGCGGGAAAGAGAAAGAAGAGGGAGGGAAGGGGCTCTCATGGGGCAGGCGTCGCAGCAAGGGTGCGTCGCTCCGCTCCCGGCGCACAGCGCCGCCCTTGCCACACCGCCCGCCCCACGAGGCTGCCGATCGGGAACGACATAAACCGAGAGAGGCAGAGCATGTCCAAGCGCAGGAAAACAGATCTGACAGCAGCCCGTAAAAAGGCAGAGGTCTTTGGGCCGGACACGGTTCTCTTCGCAGATCTTCAGATTGACGAGACGTTTTGCATGGCCGGTGCGGAGTTGTCAGGCGTGTACCGCAAAGTGCGCCGCAATCATTACCGGCATAACGGAATGCTCTGTTTTGCGAGTGACGGCATGGCCGTAAAGCGCGCTCCCCTGCCTCGGACCGGGAACTGAGACCAGCTCTTCCGATCCTCTCCTTCCTCCACTGAGGTCAGGGCCGCAGCGCGGCCCGCATCCGGCAAAAAAATACAAGAAAAGGAACCGCATCGTGCAGGTCCAGACTCTCACAGCTTCGTCCAGCTTTCTTCCCACGCTTGAAGCGCCCGTCTTTCACCGCGCCGTCTCGGCAGGCAAGACCATTGGCCGCGCACGGCGCTTTTACGCGGAAGCCGATCACCTGGTTGATGACGCGGATGATGATCGTCTCGGGGCGGCGTTACGCGCCGCACTGCGCCGTGACGCCAGCGCTGCTCATCGTTCGGCGCAACGCACGCTGCTGAGTGTCTCCCATTGACAGCCCTGATCCTTCACTCACAACAGGCCGTGTCATCCTCGCATGCACACCACAGGCATCCGGGAGGAAAGGGAATGGCGATGCGACACTACAGAGCGGGGCTTGCCCTGAGCGCCCTGTTCTGGGCCACCGCAAGTCAGGCGGCACCGGTCGGGTGTGCCGAGTTTGGCGGAGACGGCCAGCTTCCGGTTCTGACCAACGAGGCGCTTGGGCAGCAGACCGTGCTTCTGTGCAATGACGCCTTTGCTGTCCTGCATTCGGGGATCAGTCATGGCCCCCTGTGGACGGCAGAGCATCTGACCGAGGAAGACCTGGAACGCAGCATGCAGATCGGCCGGGCCGTTCGGTTCTTTCATGCCGATCCCCGTCTGTCCTTTGAGGACCGGGCCGAGCTGAGCGATTACCGCGCGTCGGATTATGATCGCGGCCATATGGCCTGTTCGGGGGACGAACCCAGTCTTCAGGCGCAGGAGCAGAGTTTTTCGCTCGCCAATGTTGTTCCCCAGACCCCGGAACTGAATGAAGGCATCTGGACGGGCGTGGAAATGGCAGTGCGTCGTCTCGCACAGCGCGAAGGCGAGCTTTACGTCGTGACCGGTCCGGCATTTGGAGCGTCGGTCAAGACCATCGGATCGCATCGGGTTTTTGTGCCCTCTGCGACCTGGAAGGCTGTTTACGATCCCGCGGAGGACGAAGCAGGCGCGTATTTCTGTCAAAATAGCAGCCAACCAACCTGTACGATCATCAGCATCGGCGCGTTGACCCAGGCGACGGGGGTAAACCCCTTTCCATCCCTGCCTGATGAGATCCGTCAGACGGCCATGAAGCTGCCTCGCCCCCTGAAAAGTCCTTATGCTGTTCGCATCCGTCCTACTTCCGGAAGCCCTGTGCTGGAGACCACACCATGAGTTTTATTCCTTTCCTGGACGCAGGCGAATGCGTTCAGATCGATGATCTGACGATTGAGAACGGCACTGAGCGGATCGCCCTGTACGGACGCCTCGAAATCCGAAGGGACCGGATGGGCCTGCAGGATATTCAGGCCCTGAAGGCTCAGATCGACGCCATTGCCCGCGAGCTTGAAGGATCGGCCCATCTTCCGGATCGCGCGCGCGTTGCTCGAGAGGACAGCGTGATTCCAAACACTTTTGCGGACCGGGACTGTGCCTGAAGGTGTGGAAGCGTCTGGCGGGGAAGGTCTGGAGTGCCACAAGCCTCACTCCGGACAAGACGACCTTCCACCCCAGCTTCCTCCGCGCCCTTCGGTTGCTCCGTGCAGCCGGGTCCCCTGAGAAGGCATCGTGTCCTGCGCTGCGTTTGTGACGGACCTGGCAGTGTCGGGACGAAAGGCGTCGCTGCGCTTGCTTTCGCCCCTTTTGCCTCCGGCACGGGTCGAACGAAAGGCTTGTTTAAGTATTCGTTAAGTGTGTGGCGATGATGTTTTTATATGGGCAAGTCACCACAAATAAAACCGCGTAAAACCGCAGTAAACCGCCGTTTTTCCTTGCAATACTTGTGGATTTTGCCTAAATTAAACCCAGATCACAGGGGCGTTGAGGCCGGTTCTGACCGTTGCGCCGCCCCGAAGCGAGAAAGGATGACGATCATGGCACGCTTTGAGCCGTTCAGACTGTCTGACGACGACCGGAGCGACATTGTCAAAGGCGTCTCCTGTGCTCTGCTGCTAGAGCGCCATGGCTATCTTCTCGACAAGCCCGAAAGCACGCGGAACGCTCTGAAATACCGTGCGGGCAAGGGCGAGACAATCATCGTCAACCATGAAGGCCGTGGCTGGTGGGATACGGGATCGGACGAAAAGGGGGATGTGTTCTCCCTGATCCAGCGCCTGACGCCCGGTCTGAAGTTTCGCGATGCCTGCCGTGAGCTGGGTCAGCTGGTGGGCATTGAACCGAAGGGGGCAGAATACGTCCGCGAGCGTCAGGCCAAAACGCCAGACGTTGCTCCGGCCGAGCGCTGGCAGGCCAGGAAGGAGCTCAAATCCGGCACGAAGGTCTGGGCGTATCTCACCGAGGAGCGCTGCCTTCCGGAATGGGTTCTGCGTCGGGCCATCATGACCGGCTGCATCCGGGACGGCTATCACGCCGCCTGGTTCTGCCACCGGGATGCCGCGGGAGCGGTCTGCGGTGCGGAACTGCGCGGTCCGGACACCAGGGGCATGTGTCTGTCGGGTACGGTCAAAACGCTTTTCCGGTTCCAGCCCGGCCTTGGCCGAACGGTCCGTCGGCTGGTGGTGAGTGAGTCCGCCATTGATGCCCTGTCCTACGCCGCCCTCGACAGCGAGCGCACGCGTGAAACCCTGTACTGCTCGACCGCAGGGGGCATGGGGCCGGAGACGGTCGAAGCCCTCACGGCCGAGCTGGCTGAAATGGCAAAAGATCCGGCTGCCGTTCTGGTGGCTGCAACCGATAATGATGACGCCGGCAACCGCTATGCCGCGCGCCTTGCAGAGCTGGGCCGCGAAGCCGGTGTCCGCGTGATCCGCCGTATTCCCCACGGTGGCTGCAAAGATTTCAACGACGCCCTGAAGACTGTTGTGGCCGCCGCCCGCGCCGCCTGAGGAGAGACTGATGACGAATGACAAGGCACGACGGGACATGGAGGCTCTGTTTCCCGGACATGAGAAGAACGACGCCCTGAGAGCGGCCTTCCTGGCGCACCCGGATGCGGACCATTATCTGCGTCTGATGCCAGACCTCGGCTGTCGTATTCCCTGGGCTCTGGTGGCGTATGGTCCTCAGACGGATCGGCGTCAGGGTCTCGTGGTTGGCGGACGCTGGAGTGCGGCAGGCTGGGATCTCTCCGGACGCATCGTCCTGTTTGTTCAGTCTCCGACCGGAGACAGTGGGTTCCTGACCTGCCAGGCGGGGGAGCAGCAGCTTGTCCTGATTGGCACCGTTCCCGGAAGCACGCCTCATCCTGACCGTCCGGATGCCGTCACACTTCTGGGACATGTCGCAGAACTGACCGCCGCCTGGCATGCCGATGCCCAGACAACCCGCGTGTGGCATACCTGGGCCCTGCTGCACAATCAGCCGCCCTTCCCGCAGACCTACGCCGAGATCGCGTTCGGCGGTGACGTGCTGCGCGGTCTCATGGTCGGGGGGACAGTTCTGGCGGACGGGACATGGGACTTCGGGCAGAAGTTTGACCTGATGGTGGAGCCGGACGTGATCCTGAGCCTTGATGGCCGCCGTGCGACGCGGTGCGAGGTTCTTCATGGCACCCGGGAGCAGGGACGTGGTCGTGGATAATCATCTCTCCGGACTGACCCCTTCCCAGGCAGACGCCGCGCGTCAGACAGGACCGGTTGTTGTTCTGGCGGGTGCCGGGACCGGCAAGACCAAGACACTTGTGGCCGGTATTGTCGACCGTGTCGTCAAGCGCGGGATGTCGCCCGATCGCATTCTGGCCGTGACCTTTACCAACAAGGCGGCCGGGGAGATGAAGACGCGGATCGCGGCGGCCCTGAACATCGCGCAGGCCCCGTACTGGGTGGGCACCTTCCATGCGCACGGACGCCGTCAGCTGCGGACCGATCCCGACATTGCCGGTCTGCGTCCGGGGTTCGACGTCTGTGACAGCGAAGACAGCACGAAGATCGTGCGCAGGCTCCTGGAAAAGGCGATTGAAGCAGGCGTCATGAATGCCGATGACGGAGAGACGTTTCGCAAGCGTGTGAAATCTGTCAGCTCGCGCATCGCCATGCTCAAGGACAACATGGTGCTTCCCCCGGATGCCGTGGCCTGGGTCGAAGGACGGATTGCGACGGATGCCATCACCGAAGGCGATGACATCATGGTCTGGCGGGATGCAGCCGTGCTCTATCCTGCGTATCAGGCGATGCTGCGCGAAAGCAATCGCGCGGATTTTGCAGACCTGCTGCTATGGCCCACCGTGACCATGCTTCGCGACGAACGCTACAGACGGGACTGGGCGGACCGGTTTGACTGCGTGCTGGCCGATGAGTTCCAGGACGTCAATCGCCTCCAGTTTCTCTGGCTGAAATGCCTGTCCAAAGACCACAACGAGCTCTTCGTTGTCGGCGATGATGCGCAGTCGATTTACGGCTGGCGTGGGGCCAATGTCCGGATTATCCGAAGCTTTCTCAAGGAGTTTCCGACCGGACGCATGATTGCCCTGGAGCAGAACTTCCGCTCGACCGGTCATATCCTGTCAGCGGCCAACGCAGTCATTTCTCACGACACCAACCGGTTGGAGAAAACACTGTATACCGCGTCCGGAGACGGAGAGCCAGTGGATATTCTGCGGCACACCGGCAGTCAGGACGAGGCCTCTGGAATTGCCGCCGAGATCGGACGTCGTGCCCTGGAAGGCGTGCCTTACGAGGACATGGCGGTGCTCTATCGCTTCAACCATCTCTCCCGGCTGCTGGAAGAGTCTCTGCTGCGGGCAAAGATCCCTTACGAGCTGGTCAATGATACCGCCTTCTGGCAGCGCGCGGTGGTGAAGGATGCGCTCGCCTTCCTGCGTCTGACATGTTTTCCGTATGAGCGGCAGTCAGACGAGGCCTTCCGCCGGATCGTCAATCAGCCCGCCCGGGGGATCGGCGCCAAGGCCATGGCGACATTCGAGCAGGTCGCGGATGAGGAGGCGATCTCGCTGTACGAGGCAGCGGAGCGCACGGTGCAGGGACGCACCGGCAAGGCTGCTGACAAGCTGCGCGGCTTCCTGGACGTGATTCTGAAAGGTGCCCGCAGTGACGAGCCCAGTCTGGGAGAGCGTCTGAGGGTTCTGGTCGAAGAGAGCGGGTATCTCGCGATGCACCAGGCGGCCGGGGAAGACGGACGCACGGCGCTGGAAAATCTGCACGAGCTTCTGTCACTCGCCAACGAGTTCAGCTCGGTAGAGGAGCTGTTTGACCATGCGGCCCTCGGTTCGGAAAGCCGCGACGATGACAGTGCCGGTCGGGTCAAGCTGATGACCATTCATGGCTCCAAGGGACTGGAGTTCGGGCATGTCTTTCTGATCGGCTGGGAAGATACGCTGTTTCCGTCGCGCACGAACATCGACCCGGCTGAAGAACGCCGACTGGCCTATGTCGCGCTCACCCGCGGCCGCCAGCGCGTCAGTGTGTCCTGGTGCGAGTTTCGTCGGGGCGAGCAGGCCAACCCGAGCTGCTTCATCGACGAGATCCCGCTTCAGGCGCGGCGGGACGGCTGGGGGCGCAATCTCAAGCGCCGTCCCGCGTTCGAGCGGGGAACGGTTTTCACTCGGCAGAATCAGCGAGAGGCGATGGGGTTCTGACCATCAAGGCATCTGGCTGTGTCGCACGCAGAAACTCAGGGCCGTTCCCCAGTCTCCCATACCGAAGTAGTACCTGTAGAGGCGTTTGTAGGAAGGTAATCGTCAATATAAATAAGTTGGTACCCCAAACATTGACCTCTCAGGATAAATCGATATTCCGCTGCCCCCAAAGCTTGGCAAGTTCTAGATCAGTATTTATAGCGCCTTTACGTGTTGCACAAACTACGAAAACCATCTGAGGGCGTTGACCAAATTGGAAGATACTTACAAGAATATCGTCTGATGCGAAGTATCTGTAGAAAAAGTCGTTTGATACGTTTTTCCCATTTCGCAGCATTTCAGGCTGGCCAACCAGGTTTGAAACAATCTGCTGAGCTGCTTCGTGCCCAAGAAATTCAGTTTCGATTCGAGACCATATTATTCGGCCTTCAAAGATGGAATGGCAATGCAGATACCAAGCTGTTTGGGCGAACCAAACACACATATTGTCGGTGAGTCTATTTGCTTCCGGCCCTATAGAGAGACCGCGCCATCCAGTAAGCCCCAGCCCACCGACATTTTCTGCTGACCCAAACCGGTTTCTTAAGTAAAGTTTACTTGCAACGGCCGACTTCGGCACCAGCTCTTTTATAAGAATTGGGTTGTTGTTGCGGACCGCTGTAAGAGCTTCTTGAAACTCTCTAGTATCCGGATCGGTATCGAACCGAATAAGTCTCACCAACAGGCCTAAAGATTGCTCATCACGGCTCTTGGCATGATTGCATGTATGACAGGCTGGGAATTCGTAACCAACGGGCCAATGCCGCCCTTTGAAAAAATTTCGCGGAGGGAAATGGTCGATGGTGGTAGCGGGGAGGCCACAATAACAACACTGAGTATGATCAGTGAGGAAACGTTGCTTTCTCTTCTTTGCTTGTCCCAAAAGAGCGTCCTTATCGATGCAAGGCAATACTGATTTAGAAGACTCTGCTTCCCTTAGTGTAGCTTTTATCTAAACGGATTTAAAAGATCGATGTCTGTGACGGTTGTCAGCGGCACATTCGCTACTCCTGCTACCGCGCGGATTAATGTTAGAAGAGCTGCATTCTTCTCTGAGGCGGGTGTTTCCCTGAAATCACGGAAATGGCGCATCACGCTATCGTCCTGACCAAACAGGCTAGGGATTGCGTTTAAAGCCGCATAGAACGCTGTCCTCGCCTCTGTGCTCGGTGTGGCGGTTGGGACAATAACGAAACGGTACGCTATTATTTCGGTCACGCACTTGATCCGCAGGCGGCTCATCTCTGTGTCGCGTAGTTTACGTAGCCCAAGGAATACGGTGAGCCAGACTGACAAGATTGTCGCCACAGCGCCAATAATGGACGCCCAAAACTCGTTTGTTGTGAAGAAGGCCATAGTTCCATTCTATCTGGTGTGTTTCATACGCTTTTTAAGAAAACGAAATTCTCAATACACGCAATTAGTTTCAATGGAGAACGGTTTTAAATCGCGAGGCTCAGAGGGAGGGGATGGGGTCCTGGCCGATCACTGATGGGAATGCAGAATGTCGGCTTTACTGCTTCACTATATTGGAGATTTTGCGTCACATATAGATATGTGTTAAAAATAAAAACCAACTATCCGGGGGTTCAAGGTCAATATGCGCATATATATTGATAGACAAATAGTCATAGATCATTTTAACGGTGAGGAAATAATCGGGGCCGTATCGAAGTTTCGTGAGCACGGATCTGTATTTCCTTATAGCCCCGCTCACATTGAAGAAATTGCTGGCGCACAGCATACGAAAAGAGGCGCTGAAACCCCCGCTTCTGATAAACTAAAACACCAATCTCAGTTGAGCGATAATTGGGCGATCATGCCAAGCGATTCCGGTCCTGCCGACTTTCGTATAGAGGATACCGAAGCCTGCTTTGCTCGGGTTTATAAAAACGAAGGTTTTGAATTAACCAATTTAGCTATCGATTTTGCGCGATTGGTAGTGGATAATTACCAAAAGCCCAAAAAAAAGTTACTTAATAAAGTTAAAAAACTTAACTCGAATAACATATTAAATAACCCAGAAGTTCTTGGTGCAATTTTTGAACAAAGGGACGTCAACAATTTTCGAGTCGACGATGGAAGTTTTCTGGGAAGACAAAATAAAATATCTTTTTTATTTGATGCTCTAAATAGACTAGAATTTAGAAAAGAGCACAGCGCTATCAGAATAAAAAACAGGGTTCACGATGTATCTCACGCGATATATGCTTCATTTTCTGATATTTTTGTTACCAACGATAAAGATCTATACCACCTAGCAAAGGCAATATTTCCGTTTCTTAATATTAAAACAGAGGTCATTACGCGGGAGGAGTTTATACAGCGTTCTATGCTAATTGAAGACGAAACAAATGAAAAAGCCCGCTCTTAAGAAGAATTATCTACAACTGACATATCTGTTTAGTGGTGCAAGCGGACGCCGTAATTTTTACATTCTTCAAATCACGTCTCAGTCTTTGAGACGCTGTGCTGGCAGGACCGTGATGCCTGTCAGCTTGATCGCGACATAGTCACCTGAATAGGTGAAGACGTCCTGAGCGATGGTCCAGTTTGCCCATGCGGCGAGGACGTCACGGGCTTTTGTGTCTTCAGGGTCTCTCAGGATCAGATCAAGGCGGGGGTTTTTCTCCCCTTTTGTCCCAAAATCGAACACCGCGAGCCCGCGGATCGAGTGGTTGTAATCGAGGAGCAAAGCACCCTTGACCGAACATGCGTGTGCTTCACATGCCGAGAAAAGCCAGCCCCCGGCCTTGTAGCCTAGCATTTCGACCGGACTATCGGGCGGACCACCCAAAGAGGCTAATACCTGTCGCTGAAGCGTTGCAAATTCGCCCGTATGAGGTCCAACAAAGCGTTTGACTTCACCGTCGAAGCCCGGGCTCCAAACCAGCTGATTGGTGTCCCGGCAGAACTCGGCTTTCTTGAGAGTGCAGGGCTGAGCGGCAGCGCGGGCGACAGAGTACCACGCCATCTCGAAACAGAGGGTAATAATGGTAAAGATCATTGCTCTGGGAAGGGTCATAAGCTGTCTCCACTTTTCGGAACCAGAAAGGTCAGGCCGGGTCTGTTATAGACGTCTCTTAGGCGTAGCCCGGAAGACGATTATCTTCTTGTTTTGAGGCACCTTACCTCACCGATATCTCGTAAGACGTCCTCAATGGCAGCGCGGTCAATCGCCGCTCGCACTCTGATCAGACTGTCGCGAAATCATTGGGATGCACGGTGCGGGAGGGGAAAGCCACATCACAGCACTCCAGAAACGGGTAAATACGCACGCAAGTCAGTCTGCGACGCACCTTCTGTATTCACGCGGGGGGCGGGTGGGTTAGGGTCACATCCGGCAGGATCTGATCGGCCAGGGTGACGACGGAGTAAAAGGCGTGCAAGGAGAAGAGACGTGATAACAGAGCAAAGAGGCTCGGTCTTTGCGCGCTATGCAGACTTGAGCCAGGAGCAACTCCAGGCGGTCGCGCGGTTCATGGCGGAGCGCCTGACGGCCGGAGCTCCCGGTGTGGTTCCAGGCACGCTAAAAACGCTGACCGATCAGGGGAGAGACTACGCTTTCGTTCTCCTGGAAGAGGATTGTGCCTACGCGGTGAGCCCGATCGAGAGCCTCCACCTCGTGCTGGATGCAGATGGCCGTCCCTTGGGCTGTCCGTCAGAGGGTCTGCTGTATCTTTCGAATGTTGAGGGAAATGCTGTGGTGCGGCTTCTTCCGACGCCGCGTTACAAGGCCTCAGATCTCGGGCTGACGGTCTGAGGACCTCCAGTCGGGTCTGTCGCTTCAACCCCTCCCGGTCGATCCCCTGAACTGCACTCACAAACGCTGTCGTCATACTGCCCGGTATGACCGAGCACTCTCTTTCTCTTGGGCAGCCAGATCTGCCCAAACCAACCCTTTCTCTCCCACTGTCTTCCCCCTGGATGCTTGGCTGCATGGTTCTCTCGGCGACCATGCTCCTCGGGTTCGGCTGGCTCCTCTTTCCGCTGGATGTCCAGATGGTCTGGACCATGCTTGCGCAGGCGATCCTTTTCTCCCTGGCCATCTCCGTTCTTGTGGTGGACGTCATGCGCCTGTGGAAGACGAAAGCCTTCATGCCGCGCTGGCATGTCCTCGTCTTCGTTCCGGTCTGGGTGGCTGTTGGCCTGATTAATCTCCGGAACGCCTATGACTGCATGCGGGCAGCAGGCCAATGGTGACGTCGCGTGACTGCACTCACAACGGGCTCCGGCAGAATGACCGGAAGGTCACAGACGACGGGGCAGCACAGTGAAATTTGGCGGTCATCAACCCAAGGCGCGGATCTTCCGCAAGCTCAAGGCCGAGACACAGCGTGAGGTCTATCAGTCCGTCCTCCAGCACGTCCGGACCTGCCTCAACCGGGGGCCGTATAATGTCCTTGAACTCCGCGCGAACCTGACGCCCGAGCAGGCCGGGGCCCTGCCCATGGCCTTAACGACGCTGGCTCAGGCTGGAGAAATCGCCGCCCTGGGTCACAGTGTTTATGCCCGGGTGCCCTGGATGCCGGCCACACGAACCGTGAAGACCTCGCCGATCGAGGATCTGGTCTTTGCGTCCCTGACCGAACATGAAACCGCCAGCGAAATCGCGACATGGCTCGGCCTTTCCGTCGGTGAGGTGCGGGACTCCCTTTCGGCCCTGGAGCGGGCAGGGCTGATCGAGGAGCGACTGGATCCGCGCCGACCCAACCGTTACCGGATTGTCTCGCCGCATATGGCCAAACACATTCGCCAGGGTGCACAGGACCGGACGTTTACTGACATCGCCCGGCATGGCTGAGGCGTTGCGTTTGCGGGTTATCCCCCAAACCAGTGGACAGCACTGTGGGCAACCGAGGGCAGGACAAGTGGATTCACGGTCCGTTCGTCCAGGGCACAGGCGCGCGGCGCTGTCCATCGCAGGCGAGCTCTCCGTTATTGGTTGGGGCGTGCGTCAGGCGTCCCGCCGATCCGGCTTTTCAAAGGACCGGATCCTGCGCTGGCAATCGGGGCATAGCATCCCTGATCCGGACTTCCTCAGGTGGCTTGCGGCCCTTGGGATGTTGCATCGTCGACTGAGCCACCCACTGGCCCGGGCTGTGCCTCCCGTGGGCAACCGACCTCCGCTGAATGGTTATGCGATGACCAGTGCCCTGATCACGATCGGCTGGTCCGAGCGCGTGCTGGCCGAGCGTCTGGGGGAGCATCGGACAGCCCTTCGCCGTCTGATCTCAAGTCACGGGCATCTTCCAGTGAGAGAGTCCCGTTGGCTTGAAGCCCTGGCAGACGGGCATCGCGATCTGCCCCGCCCCCTCTCACCCATCTGCCTCTCCCCCGATCCCTGAAAGGTTGACCCATGTTGCAACGCGTTTCTTTTCCTGACGACGCTCAGGACGATCAGGGTGCCGTCGCAGGCGGCATCGCCGCCGACCGGCTGCGGTCCATCATCGAACGGGTCGAGCGCCTGGAAGAAGAGCGCAAGGCGCTCAGTGGTGACATCAGGGATATCTTTGCCGAAGCCAGGTCGGCCGGGTTCGACGTCAAGGTCATCCGCACGATTATCCGGCTGCGCAAGCAGGAGCCCGCAGAGGTCGAGGCTCAGGAAACCCTTTTGCAGATCTACCGCCGTGCCCTGGGAATGTGACCTGATGCACGATGCCCCACCGCGCCGCCGCATCGCCGAAGCCGCTGGAGAGATTTTGGTCTGTTGGCCAAGTGTGGGCCTGCTTCTGTTCGCCTTTGTGGTTCCCCGGCTTGGCGCTGTCATGGGACCCGTTTTTATGTTCGGTGGCTGCCTTGCAACCATGATGGGACCGGGTGTTCCCGAGATCGGTGAGGATGGACGCGACTACGGGCTTGAGCGGAGACGGGGAGTGGTATTTGCCAGTCTCGGTCTGGTGCTCTGCCTGCTTTCTCTCTCCAGACTTTTGCCGGATAGGTTCTGATCGTGCCCGCACCGTTGTTTACGGACTGGACCCCAACGTGCGTCACCAGTGTCCGTTACATCTCCACTTTGGGACCGGCTCGCGCTGTTGGGACGGTACAGCGTCGGGTCTGTGGCGCCAGATGTCTGGCTGGGGTCAGTCTGTTTCTTCTGACGAACGCGGCGGATGGATTTCTCGGTCTGGACCAGTTTGCAGGGCAGGGGGGCTGGCATCTGTCCGGACTGGGTCATCCGGTCGTCACGCTGTCGCTCTGGCAGTGGACGCTTCTGGCCTGCGCCACCCTTGGTCTTGTGAAACTCGCCGAAAGGACGGCCGGGATCCTGTCCGGACGTGGGCCGCGCCGCGCGGCCGGGATCAAGCTCCTCGTCACCTGCGTGGCTCTGACCCTTGGCGGCCTCGCCCGCAGCCTGATCCATCCGGGATGACCGGACTCACATTGGCCGCGCCTAGAGTGACCTTACACAACCGGTAGAGGAAAGATGCCTGAACTGCAGACACTCCTGAAAGAAGTGGTGAAACTGCCTGCGTCCTATCGGCGGCAGGGCCCGCCTCTTGCTTCTCTTCTGGCGCAGATTGCCCAAGAGGATGATGGGCATGGCCAGAGGGTCGGGCGCCTCGCTGGCCTACTCGGCCATCTGGCGAAAACTGGCCTCTCGTCCAGCGCCCTTGAACTGGCAGGCCGCCTGCACGATGCGGGCAAACTGCTCCTGCCAGACAGCCTCCTGAATCATCCGGGCATGTTTAACGACCGGCAGATGCTGGTGATGCGACAGCATCCGTCGCTCGGCCTTGGAGCGCTGTTTCATCTGTCAGCCGATATTCCGACCCTCGTTCATGAGGCCGTGCTTCTGCATCACGAACGCTATGACGGTGAGGGTTATCCCTTCGGAATGAAGGGGCAGGTCATTCCCTTGGCCGCCCGCATCATCGGCCTGGCCGATGTAATCGACGCCCTGCTCTCCGCCCGGGCCTACAAAACAGGATGGCCGCCCCGCCAGGTGAAAGCCTTTCTTCAGGAGCAGGCGGGTGGCGCGTTTGATCCTGCCCTGGTGCGGCACGCGATCACCTCTTTTGATGATCTGCTCGCCGTTCGCCGCAGCGTCGCGCAGCCTGTTCAGGGATACCAGCCCGTGCCCGGTCAATCGCCCCTTACATCCCGTACCCTCAGCTTTCGGAACGATATGCCATGATGCCTCTCCCGCTCCCGCCCGCAGCCCATAGCGCCCCGTCTGAGACTTCCCCCATGAAGCTTTTGGCCGACGTCGCAGATAGGCTTTTTGCAGAAAACCGGAGAGAAGAGGGGCTGTGTGTGGTTGAGGCCCTTTATCTTCAGGCAGATACTGCACTTGGTGGTCGTCAGGCGCCGTGTGATCAACAGGACGGTTGAGGGGTCTCCTTCGCAGGTGTCGTTGTTCTCCGACCTGAAGCAATGAAGAATCCCTGCTGAGTTTATGCAGGCGTAATACCGCAGAGTGACATCACGATGTAACCGTTAAGTCATTAAGAGTGCTTCGAGCAAAACGGGACAGTCACCGGTTGGCCGAGTAAATAAAAAAAGAAATACAGCGTTATTTCGATTGAACTAAGTATCCAACGGATACTAAGATGGTGGCATCACGAACGAGGACAATGCGATGCCTAAATTCGACACCTACCGGATGCGTCAGCTCGAAGGAGAGGTGCAGCGCCGCGCGACCGTCGAGGCCATCAAACGCGTGACAGAGGGCGTTCAGCGGGACGAGGAAGGCAGGGTTCTGCTCCTAGGTGCTCCATCTCAGGGCTACATTTCTCTCGAAGACGCCGTCGTCGCCAAAGAGGTTGCGGCCTTTTTGAAGGTTGCTCCTACAGCAGACGATCTTGAAAAGGCCATTCGTGCGGTCAGCAAGACCGAGGTGGACAGACTGGCTCTGTCAGGGTGGCATTTCTCCACGGGTGAGACGCGTAATGTCGGCAGCATCAAGGTGGGCGATGGGTTCGAAATTGCGACCGAGCACTCGCTGCGTCATGAAGTAACGGGAGAAGTCGCGATGCGGGATGACATCCCGCATTATTCCGATCGGATCGAGTTGCAGGACTTCCGGGGAAGCCGCATTTTGTCCGGTGTCTGGATCTTTCCTGACGGACGCTGTGAAATAGACGCAGCAAGCCTCGATAAAATTGGTGAGTATCCCGAAGACTACGATCTCTCGCCACAGGGAC
This sequence comes from Gluconobacter sp. Gdi, assembly GCF_014132155.1. Taxonomy (GTDB): domain Bacteria; phylum Pseudomonadota; class Alphaproteobacteria; order Acetobacterales; family Acetobacteraceae; genus Gluconobacter. The sequence goes on along the minus strand of NZ_BLJQ01000014.1, from coordinate 2,110 downwards.
GGGCTGACGCCACGCTGACAGCGAGCCTCAACCGGACAAAGGCCGGACTGGAGCGGGCAGGTCACTCCAAGCGGGCATGGCTGGTTGATTGAGGGAGGTAGACGTTGAGGACATTTCTCCTCAGGCCATCCGTCAGGCCCGCCTCGATGCGGGCCTCACGCAGGTGAGCGCAGCGTCTCTTGTTCACGTCACACCCCTGACCTGGAAGCGATGGGAGAGCGGTGATCGCACGATGCACCCGGCCTTCTGGGAACTTTTTGCTCTCAAGGTCGAGACTGGCAGATCGCGTGGAAAGAACAGAGACGAGCCGAAATAGAGACAGAAAGGAACAGCACAGGCCATCCGGCCGCCACAATGGTCCGGCCCCACGTGGCCCGCGCCCTGGTGGGCGCGCCATTGTCCGGTCCAGGCGACACGGGATTTTATCGCTGAACCAAAAACGCACTGGGGTGATATTCACACTCGGGATACTTCAGGGCTTTTGCCTGATTTGCACAATGGACTGTTTCAGTAATGCCAGAAAATTCAGACGAGCTGAGGCGAACCTATGTTGCGTTCTGCTCGGGCGCAGGTTTGTCGCACGCAGATGTAAAGTCTCTTCTTGCTGATCGAGGATACTCTCTCTCGAATAACGCCGTCCGTGAATTTGGAAGGGCTAATCGCTTTCGTGAAGAGAGGCCTAGAACACAGGCGCGCGGGAGCATAATTACGATTGAGATTCTCCGGGATTTGATTTCAGCTTGGGCTGATGAGCAGCGCGAAAAAAGAATTCTTGACGAGAGAATGTCGCTGGGAGATGATTTTTGATATTCCCTGCGCAAGCAGGGATGAACCGTTATAATCCTAGTCTCTGATAGGTTTGTAAGACCGCCGTTCCCTGCCTCGACGGGGATGAACCTTTCTAATTCCGGTCCAAGATAGGTTTGAAAGACCCGTTCCCTGCGTTAGCGGGGCTAACATCTCACGGTCTTCTCTCGTCCTCAATCTTACCAACGATAAAGAAAGAGAGAGAGGAACAGCACAGGCCGTCCGGCCGCCACAATGGTCCGGCCGCACGCGGCCCGCGCCCTGGAGGGCGCGCCATTGTCCCGTCCAGCCGTCTGCGCCTCGCGGGAGAGCATCTGAAAAGAGAAAAGGATGCTTTCCGTGGCTACTCCCGTCACAACAGTCTTCACACTCACCGGCCCGCAGTACCGATTACGCCAGATCGCTGAAGAGCGCGCCTACCGGACCTGCGCACCGGACCAGATGGCGTGGGAGAACGACACCACGCTGGTGATGACCCTCGAAAACGGGATCGGCACGTCCTTCCTCCGTCACGGAGACGGACTTTCTGACGACTATCCCGACGTCAGTATCCGGGGCATGGAATATTTCGACTGCTTCGATGATCCGGGCTTTGCCAAATGGCAGGGCGGTCAGCTTGTGTATGAAGCAGACCTCATCACCGTCTTCGGAATCTTGTTTCCGACCGACGCCTCAAAAGACTGGCCGGGCTGTAGCACCAGCTTCTGGCACAGGTCTCCCGCTCTCACAGCGGCTATCGCCGAGAACTGTCCGGACTTTGACCTGATGCCGTTGCGGCAACTGGCAGGGCCAGAGCCCGGATGGGTTCAGACAACGGACGGCTTTGCCACCCTTCTTCTCCGTCTGCCCTCGACAGCCAATGCAGAGGACGGCCTCGGCGTGATCTTCTACCCGACACTCGGGCGGTTCACGCTTGTGACAGGAATTGATCGTCTCGGTGGCGCGGCGGGATTCCTTCGGCAGTCTTACGGACAGATCAGCGCCAGATGTCCGGAACTGCGTGTGATTCTGCGCGAGTGCTGGAAAGCTGATGACAAGAGCAGGCGCAAGGCGCGTCATGAACGGAAGGTTTTGAAGAGGAAGATGAGGAAAGAGAGCCGGGAGGGAAAGGAGATCCTTTTCGATCTCTTCGATCCTGACCCGTGGGTAATGTAATGGGCAGAAGAAAGGAAGGATCGGGGCGGCCCTGAAGGGTTCGCGCGCTCTTGTGTGAACGGCCTCTATGGCGCAAGGAAAATCTTGTCTTGAAACATACGGAACTGGTGCTCTCATGTGTCCGGCCTTTTTGTGCAGCCACTAGGGC
>NZ_BLJQ01000013.1 GCF_014132155.1 Gluconobacter sp. Gdi | reverse complement strand
ATCTGCCTGGGACGCATCAAGCGTCAATCAAAAGCCTCGCCGTTCCCGGCACGTTCTTCAACATGGCCAAAATCACAGCTTCGGGCCCACTGGGCCTATATGCGCGTTTCTTCTGTCGATGAGCGCCAGTCAGTGGACTTGCAGCGCGATGCTCTGGTGCAGGCGGGCGTCGATGAGCGACACATCTTCCAGGACAAGGCCTCTGGGGCACGCGATGACAGACCTGGTCTTAAAAAATGCCTCTCTTATATAAAGAGTGGTGACACACTCGTTGTCTGGAAGCTGGATCGGCTGGGTCGATCTCTTCCGCATCTCCTGACGATCATAGAAGATCTGAAGGCGAGATCCGTATCTTTCCGTTCCTTAACCGAACAGATGGACACAACAACGTCTCATGGTGAGCTGATGTTCTCCTTGTTTGGCGCCTTGGCTCAATACGAACGCGCTCTGATTCACGAGCGTGTCATGGCAGGGCTTGCGGCCGCAAAACGTCGAGGCCGAATAGGCGGACGGCCTCCGTCAATCAGTCAGGAGCGTTTGGACATGGCGCTCGACTACCTCAACAAGGGTGAGAGTAAGCTCTCCGTTGCGCGACGCCTCACAATCCCACGCACAACCCTGTTGAACACTCTTGAGCGGATAGGCTGGCAACCACGCTCAGAGAGTGAGGAAGGCGACAGTGATGTTGACGAGCGTACCGCAGAAAACAATGAGAAGAAGCCGCTCAACCGCCGCAGACAACAGGCCTGATGAGGATGGGTTAGACCGCAGATACTTCACCCGCGCATACCCGGCCAAGATCAGACTGATCCCAACAATCCCGGATACCATGGCCACACGGTAGGACAATGCCGTCATTGCTGGCGTAGAAATCTGGCTTCTCCTTCAAGGTGTGTCCGCAATGGACACACCAGTAAGTCACATTCCCAAAGCACGACGATAGATGTCCAGAAGGGTTTCCTGTTCCTCGACCTGGGCAGGCTCCATTTTCCGAAGCTTCAGGATCTGTTTGATGGTCTTGACGTCGAACCCGGCCGACTTGGCTTCGCTGAAGATGTCCTTGATGTCTCCGGCCAACGCCTTTCGTTCTTCTTCCAGGCGTTCAACCCGCTCAATGATGGATCTCAGGCGATCCGCTGCAATTCCTCCGGTCTGAACGGTGGTCTCAGCAGATGCTGTGTCCTGTTCTTCATGTGCCAACATACAGTTCTCCTTTCACTCGCCCAATCTGCCACCTCAGTCTGCGACTGAGGCGTCAATGGTAGGTTCGGTCGGTCGAAAGATCCGAGGCCAGCCCATAGAGGGTCCGGTCCAGAGCCAGCGTTCCGTCAAGGTGACGTTCGATCATGGCCCGAAGCAGGCCACCAGCCGACCGCACTTTCCCTTTGCGGGACTTCGCGGAAATCACACAGACGGCGACGGCGGCCTCGTATCGGCCCATGACGCTGCACGCCTGGCGCCAGGCATGAGAGGAAATTCCCAGAGAACCTGTCAGCATCTCGACGGCCTCGATCAGCTCGGCCTCATGTGGGCGACTGCTGGTGCACAGGTCTCGCAAGTCAGGAACAAGCTGGAGCAGGAAATTCGGTCCGGCCTTGAAGCCCCGAAGCGGTGAGGCCTTGGAACGGGAGACACTGTCAGACCCAACTACTCCCTCCTCTATGCCAACGCCGGCGTAGCCGGCTCCGCTTACAGTAACTTTAGTTATAGTATTTGGGTTTGTATCAGTATTGTGGGGTCCATCAGTGCGCCCCATGGGGTCCATTTCCACAGGGTCAGCCCCCGCAATCATGGCCTCCAGACGTTCGACCAAACCCTCCATCTGCTCAACCAGCGGCGACAGGATGTCCAGGTCGTGGTCATTGCCACGCAGTGCCAGGAGCTGATGCCCGTTCTGCTGGATGCTCATGACCGTCGGCCTGTCAGCCGTCGTCTCCAGGGCCGTGGCACAAAGGGCCGTAATGCGGCGACCTAAGACCATGGCTCTCTTATGCAGACGCTTTCCTTCGCGTTCCCGCTCTCTGAAGGCCTCAACGCGTTGGAGCATTTCGTCGTAACGCCGAGACAGCGGCGACAGATCGAACCCGTATCCCTCCAGGATCGCACCATTGCGGCCGTCGCGTCTCAACCAGCGCTGCTGATTCGGACTATCGCGCATGATGATCCAGCCTAATTCGCTGAGGCCGCGAAGCCAGCGTTTGACCGTGGATCTCTCGATCCCGAACCGCTCGCAGATGTCGCGATTGCGCACAGAGCAGATGGTGAGATTGTCATCTTCCCAATCCACAGGCTTCGTGCGGCTGATCAGGAAGCCAAGCAGATCGGACTGGCGCGGCTGAAGGCCAAGCGCCCGGGGCTCCGTATGCAAGGCGCTGAGGATCTGCGCCTTGGTGGCGCCGCTGCGGGGCAGGGCCTCACACTGCATCTCGGCCAGGATCATGGCCGGGGTAATGCGTCTCACCCCGGCCTGATGGGGGTCATGCGAAAGCGAATAGGTCATGGAAAACTTCTCAGGATTTCGGGATTTCCGAAGCCCTGCTCTCCAACCCTTCAAACAAGCCCCGCCCGTTTGCAAGAAACTCTTGCATTCGAAGCTGAAATGTAGGATTGAAAATTCAGCGGAATAAATTTCAATCCAGTTCAATCGGTTTGGCGACCGATGGGACTACGTTCTAGGGCCTCGTGAAAGCGGGGCCTTAAACGTATCTGGGCTCTGGCTAACTCACTCAAACAATTCCTTCTTCAAGCCCAAATAGGCGATTTGCCTTTATGCTTCTCCTGTAGCGAGAAAGAAAGGCCCTTTTCAGAGTCTCCCGGCCTCTGAGACATCGCCACAAGGATCTGCGACTTTCATCTGTAACATGAGTCTGTTCCACGCCCGCAAGGGAGCGATGAGAACAAAAGCGGCCTTCCGTAATTTTTTTTCACAATTTGTTAAGGAAACCTTTTTTCTTTGCGTGAGCCCGTGCTAGAGCGAAAAGGAAGAGAGAGCAGATAAAGTCCATAAAGAGACTGTATCCAGAACTCTGGTACGATCTGGCCTCGGGTTCGTCTAGTAGTTGTAAAGGTGTCGGATGGGTTCGGTTATACGGCAAGAGAGTAATCAGTCAGGTTCTCTAATTACTAGCTTCGATGCATTATCCTTTTGCGCTCGAACACAATCTTGTGTTGATAGCGTTATTCACACTCTCGCCATTATGTCTGGAATGACCTTTACCTCGTCTACTTTGATAAACGACTACGTTAGTCAAGTCGAAGAGTGTGAGCGCCATGTGAGTAAGCTCAAAAATCTGGATTGTGTCGATACCGTATTTCTCGAACTCAAGAGCGAATGTCTGAAGAAATTCAGTGCGTTTGAAGCTGGCAGGGCCGGAGAGCTCTGCGTCGCTCATAAAGAATCAATTTTCGGTTTCAAAGCTTGAGATGCGTTTCCCGTCTTAGTCGCAGATGAGCGTGCCAGTCTTCGTGATATCGAAACGGAGACTGGTCAATGAAACTTCATTTCCTCCCTGTAATCAGCCTTTTTGCTTTGACGGCCTGCTCAGGCAACGTCTCGGCCGATCATGGCCATGGCCCCAAGCCGCCTCCACTCAAACATGCTCGCTATGAGCCGGGTGCGGCCTACGGGTCATCCAGAGCCATCTGGGCACCACCTGTCTATGACCGGCAGGGTCATATCGTGAAAGTGGAAGATCCCCGCAATTCGGGAGGCCGTGAAGACTATGAGCACGCGGCCTGGGCCGTCGGTGGCCCCAACAACAACTCCACGCACCCGCCCGGAACCTTCTAATAGAAAAGCGGCCCTCTGGGGCCGCTTCCTGTTTCAGGACCGTCGAGGAAAAAGGGTGTCGGCCTCTCTGATATAGGCCAGCATCCCCGCCTTCCGCCGCTGCCGAAACTGCCAGTTCATCCACCCATTCTGCAGAATATAGAGCCCCAACGCGAACCAGAACGGCATCATCTCGATCGCAGTCACAAGCGTCTGACTCCGCCATAACCCGCTGAGGCCGACAATGATCCACGCTGCGAGAAGGCAAGCCCCGATGAGGGCTGCGGCCCAGGCGCGCTGATACGTCCTTGTCTGTTGGTTCTGGAGATAGATCTCTACCGCGGCCGGACTGACATCGTACACTTCTGCCGTCGCAACAATGTCGATGCGGCCCGAATCATCAACGCGAAACCCGTCTTCCGCTTCAGGCCTTCTCCGGACAATGCCCCACAGTGTCCGAAGCAGACTGTAGCCATCCCGAATACTCGTGGCCCCAACCGCAACGGATGGAGAACCTACGACAAACCGGGCTGCCCGGCCTGTTTTGGCCAGGACTCCCTTCTTTTCGTTCGCCCCGCTCACTGGCTGACATCCATCAGGAACTTGTTCAGGTCGGGTGGCACCCCGTCGAGACGTCCCAGAGACCCATCATGATGCTTCCAGAAAAAGGTCGGTGTGCCTGTCAGCGACACCGCTTTAGCGGCTGCCATATTGGCATCAAGTCGGGACTGCGCTTCTGGAGACGGTTGATCCAGCACATTCGAGAGGCCGCCAGACGTCCAGGCCTGAACCATACTGGCATCCGCTGGCAGCGAGGTCATGGCCTTGGCGTAACGCGTACTTGCGCCGCCATCCTCGTAGTCCAGAAGCGAAAGCGGCACGACCCTCAGACGCAGCTTGCCGCTATCAACGGCAGGCTGAAGGAGCTGCATGGCGCGGATCGAGAACGTGCAGCGCGGATCAATAAACATGATCACTTCCGGCGCACCCTTCTGGCCGACCACACCGGCATAGATCTGCTCGGACAACGAACCGGCCGGGGCCTTTCCACCTCCCGGGACGTCGATCCGAACCGTGGGAACGGCCCCTGGAATGTAGCGGATCTGCTGTCTTGTGATGTTTTTGCCTGCGGTATCCCACACCGTACCGGCAATCGCGGCCTGACCGTCTGGCGTCGCATAAACTACCTGGAAGCGGTCGCCGTTGCGCACAAACATGCCCCTGGTGCCATGCCAGACCTCCAGATCTGTCGCCCGCTTACCCATCAGCTCATGAAGACGGTCATAGGGGACGGGAATGAGTGTTCCGCCAATGATGAAGCTGTGATTTTCAGGCGTGAAGAATACCAGAAGCTGGTTATCGCCATGAGCAACACCTGTCTGGAGGCCGTGCTGTGGCTCTGCCCACAGGATCTCGCTTCCGGCCTGCACCAGCCGCTGGATCGCGTCAGTCGGCTGCGGCCCAAGCGGAGCAGTTTTTTGAGGTGCTGATGTTTGGGCAGGCGAAGAAGGAACAGCGCATTGGGTCTGCGCCATTGCCGGTGCTGCCAGGAGCAGCGATCCGGCGAGATAAAGAGAGGTACGAGAACGCATAATGGGTCTCCTGAAGAATTAAGGAGACCCTATCGGGATGAGATGCGACTAAGAGCTGCTTTTTGGAGCGTCTGGAAGAGGGCCGTAGAGGGCGCGATACTGTTTGAGTGAAACCTCGGCCTTTTCCGCCCAAGCCTTCAACTCGTCGTAGTTGGCCTCCGACTTGTCGCCGAAATCTTTCCACTGGTTCGTTAGAGCCTGCTGACGCTCCAAATCAGAGCGCGCTTGGACCAGATCTGCTTCAAGAGCCGCAATCTGGTCCTTTCGCTCCTTCATGATCCCTTCTTGCCACTTGATATGATCGAGAAACTCATGCCCCTTATTCACGAGTTTCTCAATACGAGCCTCATAATTGTTTTGAGCTACTCGCTGGCGTGTTCTCGCGACGAAAAGATTTCGTGACTGCTCTGACTCTGCAGCCATCTGGCCTAGGATATATCCCGCCCAGCCACTCATTCCAGAGCTATCACTTCCCATCTTCATGCTCCGTTCAGGTAATCTTGTTCATTGTCGTATCTACCATCTGCTTTTCTTTAGGAGATGTCGAGTTACCAAGCTTTTGCTGTGCCTTCTCCGGCATTGCGCTCGTCAATGAGTTTTGAATGCCTTTCAAGGTACCTGCCATACCTATTACTGCGGCGTCTCGCGAAAACTGATCCAGATCCACCCGGTTTCCTTCATGGAATCCAATCATGGCAGGAACGCGTTCCGGAAGGATACCAATCAGCCTGAAGCACATCAGCGCCAGCGTAATGTGAACCGTCACGTACAGGCCGAGCATCACGACAATGCCGACCAGATTGGTCACGATCCAGCCATGTGACAATACGAACCCTGCGGCTACGCCGAATGTCTGGTGGATCAGCCAGGACATGGCATCAAACACGAAGTAGCCGAGGAAAAGCCCGAACAGCATCAGGGTCGGTCTGAAAAGAACATTGAAGATCAGAGCATACCCTGCCTTCGCGTGCCCATGCAGACCTTCTCCGGACATTGTCATATGGGCCAGCATCCAGAGCGGAACAGCGATCACACCCTCGCACACCAGGATAAGCCATCCAGCGACCGCTGCCATCCACATGATCCACGGGACCATGGGCAGCACGAAAGCCAGCATGAGGCCGGGAACCAAAAGCGCCATGGCACCCGACAGAATGGGCGTACTGAGGAAACTGACCACAACGTGCCCGACCCCAATGCCCGTTGCGGCCGCAAAATTGCCAGTCAGAGCCGCACCAGCCGCTGTGATCGCAGATCCTGTGTCCGAGCTGAGAAGCGCTGCGGATGCCATGACCAAAAGGGCAGTCGTGACCATCCAGTTCCCCAGTCCCATAAGGTTCCCGAAGGGATCCGTCCAGTAACCTTCAGCACCTGACGGTTCGATGAACGCCATGACCGTCTGGAGCGTGTAGTCGGTCAGGTGGAGAGACCGTGCGACCAGCGACAGAACGCCTGCACCATCGCCGGTTGGCGTAACGCCAGCGTAAAGGTCACTACTACCGCCTGGAGCATTCATGCCGTCCTGCGTGGCCACCATATTGGAGATATTGGCCAGAAGTGCGCCAATGGATTGCATCAGGGGCGCAATATCCCCGTGAAGGTCTTCGCCCAGTCCCACATAGGTTGGCGCGCTGACACTCGGCGTGGATGCCATCAGGGACATGGTCTCCCCGTTGAGACGGGCGAACTCAAGATAATAGGCCCCAGCGCCCGTCCAGCCGAGGCTGTCCAGCCGATTTTTGGTGTTTGCCGCGCTTCCGTTCGTCCCGCTGTTCCACGCCTGAAAACTTGTGCTCCGCTGCATCACGGCGGCCTGAACCTGCTGGCGGATACTGGCAGCCTTGGCCGTCAGCTTGCTGGTGTAGTCATTGGTCGCCTGCGTCATAAGAGTCACGAGCGGTGCGAGGCTGGAGGACTTCTTGGTCTGCCAGAACTGCGTTGCAACCTGCTGGACCTGTGGCCGGATCTCCCCGACGAGAACGCTATCAAGGATCTGCTGCTGCATGGCAGCCGTATCCACAGTAATTCCCAGAACCTTGGTCGCGCTCCGAGGAGCCTGAATGGTCACAGAGCCACAAACTGGCTGACCGTCCCCAGTCGTCATCTGGTAAGGGTATGTGATGACGCCCACATCCGCCCCAGGAACAGCCCAGACGCGTTGACCCGTTGGTGCCGGTACAAGGCTGGAATTGGACGAGGCAAGATTGACCAGATCCCGGCACATTTCGTTGCCGATCAAACCCGCCACAATGGTTTTCGTTCCCGGAACCATGGGCTGGGCGATGGTTTTTCCGTCCGGACCAATCGCCTGCACGGCGGAGGAATAGATCGTCTTCGCCATGCCGACACCCCAGAGCGAGCCCTGAACGAACGCAGCCTGACCGGCACTGAAACCGCCTGCAACCGGAAGCATCATGATGGCGCCGAAAGCCATACGCACGATACTCATGGACGTCTGATTGGATCCAAGCACCTTCGACGTCTCGGCCGAGCGGTGCATGTTCATCATCATGACGTAAGAGACAAAAGCCATGGCAAGCGCCATGACGAAGCCGGACAGATCGCCGAGCATGGTCCCGATGACCGTGGCCTCTGTGCCGGTGGACGTCGAGGACGATCCGAAGACCGGAAAGACCGACTTGATCATGGTCGCGGCCCAGTCGTCACCGGGGTCAAGCATGTTCCACGTCACGCCATAGGTGGAGTTTCCCGACGTCGAATTGCCTGTGACCGACTGTGCGTGAGCCATCCCTGTTGCGAGTAAGATGGGCAGGGCGCAGAGCGCCCCGCCTGTTCTTCTGAGCCGTTTGAAGAAGGTCATCAGTTACATTCCCGGGCTTGCGCTGGCGGATGCGGACGGAGACGGCCGGAAGACAGCGGCCACGGCCTCAACCGCCTTTTTTACCAGTTCACGCGCCTTCTCTGAGAGATCTTCGACCATGCTGGTCCCGGCTTCCTTTCCCGGCACCCCCTTGGCGAGTTCACCAATCTTGCTGTCCAGGCCGTTGAAGCGCTGCTCGACCTGAGCCTCTGTCCCACGCTGCACCCCAATATCGGCGGCTTTCTCACGATGAGCACCATAGGCCGCGACGGCTTCACCCGCTTCCTTCAGTTGCGCTGCGAACGCCTGGTTGGTGCTCCGTTCGGCTTGAAATCGCGATTGCAGGCCTTCATGCCGACCTCCCGGCCGCATTTCGCTCAGCACACCATCCATGCCGTTTGGCTCGGATTTTGCGGCCTCCGCGATTTCCCGCATGACTGACGATGCCGGTGTATTCTGCACGGCCTCCAGAGCACTCTGGGCCTTCAGGCCCAGGGCCTCGGTCTGATCCAGATGATTGGCATCGGCCTGCTGGCCATGGGCTGCATTCATCGTCTGGGCCTTGGCCATCCAGTTAGACCCGGGCGTGACGGTCTGCTGCACGGCCTCAGGACGAATGGCCTGTGCGAGACGGGTAAAGAGACCCGGGCCGCGCACCTGATAGACAACCTGCTCCTTCGCTTCGTCTTCCGGAGTTTCTGCTTCTTCCTTCTCCGGCCCAGGTCCGGCCTTCGCCTTCGAGCCAGCCTTTACGTTGTCTGGCGTTTCAGGAGCTGCTTTCTCTTTTGCCTCAGTCCCGGGCGGCCGCCCGGGACGTTGGGCCTGTGGGTGATCTGCACCCGGATCGCCTCCGCCAGGAGAGGCGTGCATCCGTGGATCAGCCTTTTCTTCCGAGGGGTGAGTTGGGGTTTCGCCCTCTTGCACGCGTGGATCCTCACTATCCTCTGACTCAGGGGCGTCCGGAATATCATCGAAAGGTGGTGGCTCAGGACTTCCATCAAACTCGGAAGCCGGTTCCACCGGTCTGACGTCCGCCTGTTCGTCCTGTGTAACGGCCTGCGCGTCAGGGTCGTGTGTCGAGAACCGTGCGGCCGTGGCAACCCGCTCCGACAGGGATTGAAGAACCTCGTCAATCTCAGGATTACCCTGCTGATCGGCCCCCATGGAGGCGACGCGCTCCGACACAGAGCGCACCGTGTCCACCAGTCGCTGATCCATCAGATCGGCGGTCTGCCCCATAAAGCCCGTGAGGGTCTCGGACGTCAGCCCGGGCACGCTCATGGCACGCTGTGTCATCTCGTCGCGCAGCCCATTTTCCTGCGGCAGGATAGGCCCAACCAGACGCTCGGCGTCCTGGAGCACATAGGCCACGTTGGTCCGAAACCGATCATTGGATGCAAGGTCCGGATCCTGATGCTTCTGGGCAAGCAAGGTAATCTGCCCAGCCAGTTGGGGCGCATCCTTCTCAAGTTGGGGCCGCACACGCTCCAGGCTCTGGAAGACGTCCGCAAGGGCAGGGATCTGCGTATCATTCTGGGCCATGTCAGCCTCCGGGATTGACGTTGGGGGATGGGATAGGGGCAAGTCTCTTGGCCTCGCTTTCCTCCTCGTGCTGCGCCACCTGTGTTGCGGCGAGCGAAGACTGGAAAAGGCCGAGACGGTAAGTCTGCAAGGCGAGGTAGTTGGCCTGAGCTTGCTCGATCGCCAGCTCACGCATGACCGTTGCAGGCGGCATCTGCTGAAGGTTCTTGTTCCAGGTCACGCCTGAGACACGGCGGTTGACCTCAAGGCTCATCGACGTCAGCCACGAGGCCTGATCCGCGACGGCCATGCCCTCAGCCTGCATCTCGGTTTTCTGCACATCGGTCAGGTTGATCGACGGGATCTCCAGCGAAGTGATAAAATTCATCACGTAGCGCGAGAGCGACATGCGGGCGTTGTAGGCGCGACGACGCAACGCGGCCTCACGTCCGGACGTGGACGTAAGCTGCTCGCCGCGGAGTGCGGCAGGGGCTACAGGCTGGATAAGTGTGGTGCTGTAGTCGTTGGCAGCGTCCACACCGCCGTCAGCCGACAGGGTGTCCTGCCCGAACAGGGAAATGGCCCGTTGGTCCGCATTGGGCAGACGGGAAAGAGCCGAGCACAGACCGGCTGTGACGTCTTCCTGCGAGCAATACCGCCGCCCGTGCAACGCCATGCTCGATGCCACACCCTGGCCCTTACCATAGTAAGACGGCGTTCCGGCGTCGGCCTCTCCGCGACTGTCCGTGATCATCGCAATCGCGCGGGTTGCCGTTCTGGCTGACTGAGACGCGCCCTGGGTGGCCTGCGCCCCGTCAATCCCCGTGCAGAACTCCGGGTTCATCATATGCTCGTCGCGGATCGTCGTATCCTGCTGGCGGCGAGCAAACTCCGCCATCGCTGTATTGGACGCATCCGCAATACGCTGCTCGGCGGCGACACCCGCCTTTTCGTAGTTACTGAGCTGAGTGAAACCCTTGTTCAGCATCGAGCTAACGGAGTTCGGGTTGCTCAGGCTCTCCATTGAGCTCGTAATCTGGGACGTCAGTGTCTTGGTCATGGAAGACAAAGCGTTGCCGGTAAATTTTTGTAGCCCGCTGATGGCCGCAACCACGGCGGCTTCACCGATGAACGCGTTCGCAGGCTTCGGCATCACAACAAGAACGGTCGTGCAGAGGAGCATCGTTGCGATTGTCGGATTGAGGCGGATCTTCATCAGAATACCCCATCCAGAGAGGTGCTGGTGTAGCCGGTCGGCAGACGTGGCTCCCCCCGGACATACCCGTTTGAGTCGCCATTCCCGAGGCTCCCGGCCGCAAGCTGCGGGCCGCTGCCGCCAAAATTCAGGGAGGGGCACATGAGGCCGTTTCCGCCTGACAGGCCGAGACCGACATTCACACCGTTCAGGCTCAGGCCACATTGTTGCGCGGCCCCGACGGTATTGTCCCATTCGGTCTGGGCGGCCGAGCAGATTTCTCCTTCGACCTGCCCGACAACGTCATTGATCAGCGCTGCCGGGTTCGCAATGTTCGTCAGGAGATTGAGGCCCGTGCCATTGAAAAACTTGTCCAGACAGGAGAGGCCACTGACACTTTCAGGCTGCTTCTCATAAGCATTGTTAGCCTTGATGCGCCCGTTTACGGCGTCCGCTGCCGCCTGCGTGAGGGTGGCGCAGGCCTGGCTACCCTGTGTCGCAGCAGACGCGCTCAAAGGGACCGACAAAACTGCGGTCACGAAAAGAAAGGATGTCCGTTTCATGCGGCCGCCCTCTCTGCTTCTGGATCGAGAAGGTCGCACAGAAGCGCGAGACGATCTTCAGAAAATACCCGCGCGGACAGCTCTGCCCGCTTCTGGCTGTCTGTCCACGAGACCAGTTCAGCACGGCTGGAGACCGCAGATGCTACAAGATCTTCTCCGCCACTAACGGTCGAGACCACTTCGGAAACAAAGATCCGTCGCTCCTCGCTCGGTAAAGACACAAGGAGATCGGCCAGAGAGGTGATGATCGCCCCATCCGTGCCGGAAGTGTGTCCATTCCGGACACGGAAATGCTCAAGCAGGTTGTGCCGTGCAAGAGCAAGGTTAGGGGCCAGAGAACTCTGCGGGGTGTCCCTGTGCGGTGTTGGATCGTCTGGTGACATGCCTCTCTCCTGGGTAAGTCCCAGGAGGAAAGCAGTTCGATCTGCGACTAAGGCTTATTTCTTCAAAATAGTGACGTGAGCGCGCCCAACCTCGATACGCTCGCCAAGCGGGCTGACTGTGGTGGCCAGAACCTTGTTCCATTCCCGACCGCCCTGCCAGTCCACGGCCTCGCCTGGATCAACGCCCGCACCGTAAGTGACACGGACACCTGATGGAACGATCTGCCTCACGGCGAACGACAGCGGCACCTGATGGCCATAGCCAGTCGTCATGCGGAAGTGATGAACCACCTTCGGCGGCTCGGCCTGCACGGATGGCTCTGCGGGAGGTGCCAGAGAGACTGGTCCCGAAGGGGCTGGCGAAGGAAGGGGCGGGGGCGCATGACTGATCTCAAAGGCCGCTTCCGTCAGCATCGCTTTGGGCATTGCTGGAGCTGGCTGCACATGGGCGGGAGGCAACATTACAAACACTCGGTTTCTCCTGAAATAACTTAATATTCTAAATCGCAGATCGACATGCGACTGAGGAGAAATGTTAAATTCGAACTCAGTTGTCAGGGGCGCTCTCGCTGGTATTTTGCAGTATCCGGACCCGAAGTCCGGTGCGTAAGCCTGCCGAGAAAGAGAACTAGCCATGAACAAGAAAACAGAGACGCAGGTAAGTGACGGCCAAACTGACGAATATCTTGTGGACCTAGGACAGAGAATTAAAGAAGTTCGGGAAGGCAAGGGAATGAATGTGGTAAATATCTGTTTCGTAACAGATTTGGCTGTTGGGACGATTTCAAATATCGAGAGGGGGAAAAATGTATCTTATGTGACCCTTCATAAGATACTTCTAGCCCTTAAGACACCTCCCAATGAAATACTCCCCCCTGATGATCATGATATACTTCCGATCGAAGTAAAAATAAGCGATGAAGACACACAGAAGTACCTAGACTTGGTCAGTGCCTTCCAAAAAACGTCTGCATCTTTATCTCTTCTAATACATAAACTCCAGCTAGCCCGTGAGCATGACGTTGCCGAGAGCAAGGATGTCACCTCGTCAGAAACTGACCCACGAGAACCTGTTGTGAGGCAGCTTGGTGAACGAATCAGAGATATTCGACTTGCCCGTGGGATGAACGTCTCTGAGTTAGGCGCGGCTAGCGGGCATCAGACGCCTGCTCTGCAACTAATAGAAATCGGATTGAGAAAGCCCTCAATCGAGTCTCTTCGACGTATCGCAGCGGCCTTGAAGGTCGCTACATTCGATCTATTCCCTGGGCTTCCCAATCAGAAAGATATTTTCAATTCTCTCCGGACGCTCGGACTCTACAGCAACATTCAGAGCGTCCGCGAGCAGGTGGAATTTTTTAAGGATAGCTTCACAGCATTAGACGCCGCCGTTCAGAAACAGGTGAACTAACAAAAAACTTTTTGTCGTTTCTTGTAATAAGACTTGAAACGGATGATCTATCGTCGGATAAGACCTTACACGTTGAAACGCGATAGGGACTTCCGACGATGTTTGCACACACCCGCTGCTCCCCACTTCCGGCTTCCGGCGTCGTAGCAGGTGGGCTTTTCCAACCGTCACTCGTAGAGCGCAGCAATACGCATTCCCCGATTTCCCTTGGGAAAGCTCCTGAGGAAATCAGAACGCTCGTCATCACGATGGCGACCAAGGGCGTAAATGCTGCACACATCGCGGCCGCACTTTTCATAAGCCGCCTGGAGATTGAAGCCATTGCGCGAGAGGAAGGACTTCCTCTCAAGCGCACCCCGCTCAGAAATGGGCCTCGGGCATGGTCTCTTCTCGACATCAGCCGCCTGAGCCGCGCATGGGCCGAGGGCGAAGACCTTCCCGCCATAGCAAAGCGTCTTGACCGCACAGTCATGGCCGTTCGCAAGAAGCGCGCTGCCCTCGGCTTGCCCGCACGGGAACGCTATGCCGAGGTCGTCTGGACTGACGCAGACGTTGCCACTCTTCTGGCTCACCGTGAGCGTCGCATCGGGCTCCAGCGCATTGCCAAACAGATGGGCCGCAGTGTCCGCAGCCTGCAACGGAAGCTCGTCAGCCTCCGCCCAGGTGCTGACTCTTGCGCCATCCCCGCCGACCCATCCGTCGTCCTGACCTGGGAACAGGCGTCACGCCTGACGCCAGAAGAGCGTCGGGGCCGCAGATGGCAGGTCCGGAACTCACCAACCGGGCTGATCATCGGCTTCAGCCGGAATGCCTGCACCACCCGGTGGTCCGTGGAAATGCAGCACGAGCTGGCCATGCGGCATTTTGCCCACCAGTCTCCTGACGCAGTGGCCGAGGACTTTCTCCTGACCGATCGCACCATCGTCAGTCAGTCCGGATGGCTCCATCTGCCGCGCCGCTCCAAGAAAGACATGCGCAACACGTTCGATCCGGACCTGTATGAGGTCTATCTGAAGAAGATGGATTACGTGCGCCGCGAATGCCTCGGTAAGGCCGGGTTCTATTTCTGGACCACCCGCCGTAACGGCCGCCGTATCAGCCGCTTGCACCAGCAGACCGCCGTCATGCGCTCGGGCGATTAATCCGCAAATTTCTCCATTTTTTCAGCTTCAGTCGCAGATCAACGGGTCACGGTGACGATGACACAGTCATCATGAGGTTTGAAATGCCATCCGCAGCCCCGCTGTCGTTCCACGGAGACATCGCGCCATGAGCCGCTCCTCGGGATCCCTGAGCCGACGCCTGACCGATCCTGATTTTCAGGGAAAGATCGTTGAGCGTTCCTTGCAGACGTCCATCGCCCTCGCGGCTGTCGTGGTTGTTCTGGCCGTTCTTCTGGCCCGCGCCTGGTCGTATCATCCACTCCCGAAGTATTTCTTCGTGGATGGGATCAACGCCCCTCGCCCGGCTATCGCGCTAAACAGCCCGATCCTCAGTCAGGAAGATTTCCTGTCGTGGGTCATCAAGTGGTCGCTCAAGCCCTACAACATCAATTACCGGGATTATCCGTCGCAGCTTAACGCAGCCGGTGCGCATTTCACCATGAATGGCTGGAATACGTTCGCGCAGTCCTTCGTCCAGGACGGCAATCTGGCGAAAATGAAAGAGGCCAAGCTGCTCTGCTACGCGCAGCCGACGCGTGCCGCCACCATTCGCCAGCAAAGCATGGTCAACGGTCATCACCATTACGTCGTGCAGTTCCCGTTCGTTCAGACCTGCGAGAACGTCAATGTGGAAAGCTCCCAGACCCTGATTGCAACCGTGCATGTCGAACGTGTCGATGACGCTGATCACCCTGACGGCATTGCCATCACCCAGCTTGTGGCCAGCCCGCAGTGAGGATCCGTGCCATGAAAACCCGTTCCTTTTCGTTAGCCCTTCTTGGCCTCATGGGCTTCATGCCCTTCACCGCGCTGGCACAGTCGGCAGCCCCTGGTCCGGAGACCCCACCAGCGTCTCCCCCTCTCTCTGCCGAGCAACAGGATCAGCAGGCCGCCGAAGATGAGGCCATTCCCCTGACGCCGGAGATGATCCGTCGTCTCGGCAACCGCCTCAAAGAGAACCAGAAGGCGCGTGAGGATGTCGCTACGGAAGTCGCGGCTCCGACCAGCCGCCCCGCCATTCGCGTGTCTTTCGCACCCGGCCAGCAGACATCGCTGATTTTCACGACCAAAGGTTATCCCACCGCCGTCTCGTTCGTGGACCGCTCCGGAGCACCCTGGCCGATCGCGTGGAACACGACCAGCACGTCCGCCAATCCGGATGGTCTGAAGAACTGCTCGTCTGACGGGGGCAAAGGGGGGTCCCCTGCCGTGCAGACCACGGGTTTTTACACCTGCGTTCCTTATGCTGGCAGCAACACCATCAACATCGAGCCACTGTCGCTGTCTCCGCGTGGTGGCCTGCTCGTCACGCTCAAAGGCGCCATCAAGCCGATCTCGTTCCTGCTTCTGGCCGGTCGGGGCACCTATGACGACAACCTGACAGTGCGCGTGAACGAAGACGGCCCTAACGCCAGACAGGAAATGGGACCGGAAGCCGCCCCTGGCACAGCAGAGCCCTTCATGAATGCCATGCTGTCGGGGATCGCTCCGGCCTCTGCCGTTCCCCAGAGCGTCGAAGGTCTCTCCCCTGACGATGTGCGGGCGTGGCGGATGGGCAACGAACTCTACATCCGCACGCGGCTGGCGCTCATGACGCCTGCCTGGGACAGTTCTGAGCGCGGTGAAGACGGCTACACCCTCTACGCCTTCCGCCAGACCCCCTACATTCTCCTGTCGGATTCCGGTCGGACCGTGTCCGCGTCTCTCAAGGACATGACGCCATGATGCCGAAGCTTCCCAAGTTCAAATCCGTCCTGTCGAGCGCGACACGCGGCGGAAACCGCCGCCTGGTCCTGCTCGGCGCCTCGGCCGTCTCCGTGATCGCTCTGGTGCTTGTCGTCTCACATCATGAGACCAAGCAGATGCCCAAGTCTGACCCGGGTCAGATCGCAGAGATGAACGCTCTGCCCGCTGGAACCAACACCAATCCGGAACAGGATCGTCTGCGTCATCTGCAGAACACCGAAACCGCGCAGAAGTCCGAAGGCGCTGGCCAGTCTTACACGCCGGATCTGGCACCGGCCGTTACGCGCGCCGACAAGGGCGAGAAAAAGGATGCCGTCCTGTCCTATGATGGCGCGCATGGTCAGCCGCAGGAAGTCGGGTACAGCGCGCCAATTACCCCTCCTGCACCGCCGCCAACGCCGCCGCATATCGAAAATGCACCGCAGGCACCGCTTGTGCAGACCGATCCGGCCTATTCCTCTTCCGGCAATGGCGAAACCTCTCAGGCCGAACAGCAGGAGCGTGAAAAGCGCCGTGCGCGCTACGTCGCCGAGATCGCGCGCATCGAAAGCGGACTTCAGACCCGGCCCCCTGTCTCTGACCTTCAGGAGGCGGTCTTCAAGCCAGAGCAGGAGGGTCAGCCTCAGGCCGAGAAGACAATGGCCACGCGTGGTGCAACAGGCGCATCCGCAGCGGCCACGGCCTCACACGATACGGCAGCTCCACCAGCGCTGATTCCGGCCGGTCGCGGGATCTATGCCCACACCGTCACCGCAACGGACAGCGACCTGTCCGGTCAGATCGTTCTTGAGGCCGATAGCGGTCCGATCGCTGGCGACCGCATGATTGCGACAGTCGCGAGGGCACCCGGAAACGAGCAGCTCCTGGTCGTGCAGGTCAACAAGATCATTCATCAGGGCCGCAATCTGGCAACAAACGGCGTGGTGATGGCGCCTGACACCATGAAGCAGGGTGTCGCTTCCAGCGTCGATCCCCTGATTTTCCAGCGGTTTGTCATGCCAGCGGCGGCTGCATTTGTGCAGGGCCTCGGCCAGGCCATCGAGACGACATCGAACGTCTCCGGCAGCTACAGTGCTCTGGGTGGCATGAACTATATCCAGCGTCTGAACATGGGCCAGCAGCTCGGCGTCGCGGCAGGCAGTGCCGCCTCGGCCGTCAACAGTGCCCTCACACAGGACACGCCAACGCGCTCGCGCATCATTCTGGCCGCCAATGTAAATGTCGGCGTCATGTTCATGGATCCCGTTGTCGATAAGCCCTGAATTTCCGCACTCAGTCGCAGATCGTTCCCCGATCCTTCTGGCAGTCTCAGCCAGAAGGATCTTTTTTATGAGTTCCACAGTTCATCACCTGAACACCGAAACCACTCCGCGTCGGATGGAGCCCGCGTCGGCCGCTCCCCCGCTGCCTTCTCAGCACGACACCGTGGCGGACGATCTGGAAGGTCACGAAGCCGACCCAACGGCCCACGCTGACAGTCACACGGTCGAACCGGCATCATCCGGCTCCCCTTCTTTTCTCACGCCCCTGATCTCGCGCTACGAGGCACTGACACCCCGCCAGAAGCTCTACGGCGGTTCGGGTCTCGGGATCTGCGGCGTCCTGCTCGTGGGGATTCTGGCGGCCAGCGGGCACCACCATCGCCCTGTCTCTGCCCCTGGTCAGGAAGTGGGTATGGATCAGGCGGCAGCGCCCGTGGCTCAGGCCCCTGAACCGGCTCCGGTGGCGGCCCCTCCTGCAACCGCCGATCTTGCAGAAATGCAGACCCTCGGCCACCCGAAAGCTGCGGCGAACCCGCCCGCCTCTGCGACCGCCCCGAAAGCGCCTCCTGCGGCCGCTGTTGCAACGCCTTCAGCCGCATCGCAGTCTGCGCCAGCCCAGACTGACGCCCCGGTCGTTGCGCCGCCCGCACCGCCTGCCGATCCGGTCAAGACAGCCCAGACCCTTCAGGCCGCGCCCATGGCGACGCAGCAGCAGATCGACGTGCTTCAGCTCGTCACGGCTGAGGCCCGCGTGATTGAACGCGAGCGTGGCGAAGTTGAAGACCTGCGCCAGTCTCTGGCCGGACAGCGCAAAGCTGAAGAAGACCGCCTGAACGATCTGACGCGCCGCATCTCTCTGGTCGAAGCCAATCATGCCGTGACAGGCGCAGAAAATCCCGGTGCCGATGAGGCTGCCCAGGCCCATGCGGCTGCCGAAAAAGCGCGTGCGGCCCTGAGTGCTGCCATGAACAGGCCTGCGGCTGCGGCCCCGACGTCTTCGACCGCTCCACCCGCTCCGGCCGCCGTGGCCGGCCCGGCTCCAAAGCCTGCCTGGATCCATCACTACCGGATCGTTGCGGCCTCACCGCAACTCGCCATGATCGAAGACAGCGCGGCCCCAAGCGGACAGGCCCGTCAGTTCGAGGTTGGTGTTGGCACGGTCATTCCGGGCTACGGCGCAGTCCTGACCATCAGCCAGCAGGGCGCGACCTGGGTTCTGCATACGGCTCATGGCGACCTGAACTGAGGAGGCCAGCATGGAAGGCCTTGTCAATCTCGTCCATGAAATCGCCGTTGCCATGGGCTGGCTTCTGCCCACGGCCTGCTATGCGGCGGCCGTGAGCTGCCTGATCTTCAGTCTGGTCGGGATCTATCAGTATTACCACCCGACCATCCAGGCGCTGCAGGACAAGCCGTGGCTGCCCTACCTGTCGCTCGTCCTGTGCGGTGTCTTCGCCTCGTTCAACGTCATCCTCACCAAAAGCACGGCCTCGGCCGGAACGGATGTGCAGGTCACTCTGGGCGACGCGGCGACCAGTTACAGCACGGCGGACAGCCTGATCACCGGCACCGGCCCCAAAGACGCGATCCTCGCGATCGTTAAGGACTTCGCCCTGTTCTTTCAGATGTTCGGGGCCTGGACGTGCTTCTTCGCCGTCCTGACGTGGCTTGCCATCCAGAGAGGACGCTCCAACCGCGAGCGCCTTGGCTGCGGCATCCAGTACGTCTTTGGCGTCATGCTCCTCAATCCCGTCAAGGACGCCACCTGGATCCTCTCTTTCTGGCCCTGAAACGGGCTGACGAAAAAAAACACCCCTCGCCCGCCTCAGTCGCAGATCACGCGGTCAGATTGGTTGGCAGAGGGGATTGTCCCTCACAACGGAGAAACAACTCATGACATCCCAGACAGCCCCGTCTTCTTCCCGCGCGCTCACCAAGATCGGCGCAACCGTCGCGACAGCAACCATGCTGCCGATGGTGATGGCTGGCACCGCCCTTGCTGCCGCAGGGGGTACGGCCTCCAGCAACGGTCTTGGCCATCAGATCCAGAACATGGCGCAGGAAGGTACGGACACCATCGGTGTCGGTTCTGCCGCAGCCCTCTACGCATTGGCCATTGTCGCGCTCGTGACGGGTATCGTGCTGTTCTACAAGTCTCAGAAGGAAGAGACCAAGCGCCCGGGCATGGCGATTGCCGGCGTCGTCTGCTTCGTTCTGGCCGGTGTGGCGGCTACAGGCCCGAAGTGGATCAACAACTCTGCGAACACGGCCTCCAACGGGAATGCTGAAATCAGCAATACCGCCAAGAGCTACCAGTTCCAGTAAGCTGACATGACCTCCGATCCGTTCTTCCTCCAGCCTGGTCTCGACCAGGAGATCCGGCCCGGGAAAGACGGGTCGGATGGCTCGTTCACCTGCTCGTGCTGCGGTTTGCCGTCGCCCGGGGCAGGTCTTCCCTGGACTGGTCCCTCCTCAGGGGCCGGTCTCAGGGTCTGCGAGGTGTGCAATCTCCTGCAGGACACATCGCGTGCGGCCATTGACGCCGAGGCCATGCTGGTCTGGTGGCCGGAAATGTCCCAGTCACGCCTGATGTTTCTTGTTCGCACGGCCCACCAGACGCTCCGCCTGATGGCCAGACAACAGGGCCAGTCTGACAGCCAGTTCTGGAACACCGTCCTGAGGGCCATTCCGGACCCTCTGCTCGGCACGCAGTTTTCCCCCTCTTTCCGGACGCCCATGACGCTTCTGCGTCTGCTGGAATCCAGACGTGCGGAAGCCGAGCATCGCCTGCAATCCGGCTCCATCCGTCAGATCACAACGGCCATGCGCCTGTGTGGCAGCGCCGATGAGGCCGTCCAACGCAATCTCGCTCTCCTCCGCGCAGGCCTGCGCATTCTGCCGACCGGCAGGCTGCTTGACGCTGGCGCTGACGTTTACCCGGCCTTCCTCGACAAGGCCCTCGCCCTCACCCCATCCTGACGCGGAGTTTCCAATGTCTGGCTTTTTGACCGAACTGCTTGCCAGCGCGAGCCTCTTCCTTCGTCAGCCCCTCGAATCCTTTTGCGATGTCGAGACCAATCATACGGACGCCGTCCATCAGGACCGGCTCGTGACACTCCGGGGCGAGTACGTCTCGGTTCTGCGCGTGAATGGTCTGCGCACCATGTGCTCGCGTGCAGACGTGGAGGCCGTAGCCGAACAGCAGCGCATCGAACTTCAGGGCCTGCTCGAAGGCACCGGTCATGTGATCGAAGGCTGGTATATCTCCGACCCGGATCAGGCCCGCGTCGCCGTGGATCTGCTGGCGCTCAACGGATGCGAGCAGATTTCACGCATGATGAACGCTGACTTCCACGACATCATCAATGAGCGCCGCCTGCGGTGGCCTCAGGTGATGCGGTGGGAAGATGCCTGCTACATCCTGTGGACCCGACCGGCCGTTCTGACCCGTGAAGAAAAGAAGCAGGTGGCGGCCGAGAGAAAAGAGCAGGTCAAGGCGTGGCCAAAAGCGGGAAGCGGTCAGCGCTTTACCCTGCGCTCCGAACTCATGGCAGGCCGACATGATGCGTTTGTGGCGCGTGTGCAGGACAGCATGTCCAATCTCGGCATCTCCACGACGCTGCTACGGGCCGATGAATCCATCACGCTGGCGCGTGAAACGCTCTATCGAGAGACGGCCGGAAGTGGCTGGAAGCCGACGCTGGTGGGCGACCCTGTCATGCCGCGTCTTCCGGATGACGAAAAACAGAGCAAAAAGACCGAAAACCTGCTCTGGCCGTCCCTGCGCGATCAGATTTTCAACGCGGATGCCGAAAATCAGGGCGGTCAGCTCGTGACGGTCGGTGACTACACCTATGCCCCCGTGGACATGCTTCTCGGCCCCGAGGATCCGCGCCCGTTCTCCGAACTGCTCAACACTCTGGGCCGCAAGCGTCTGCCCTGGCGCAGTTCCATGATCCTCGAAGGCGGTGGCAAAGCCGCGTTCGCCATCAAGGAAACAGGGGCCACCATGCTTGGCATGTTTCCGGGTAACAAAGACATCACGCGGGCTTTTCAGGCCATCAAGCGTATGCGCGAGACGGAAAACCATAATTCCGTCCGGATGCGGATGACCGCCAGCACCTGGGCACCGGTCGGCGAAGACAAGCTGCTGCGTCGCCGTGCGGCCGATCTGTCTCAGGGCCTCGAAAGCTGGGGCGGCTGCAAGACCACCCGTGTTCCGGGCGACCCGCTTGAGGCCGCCATGGGGTCGGTCCCCGTGCTCTCTCTAGGCTCCACAGCCACCCCGGCTCTTGCGCCTCTGGGGGATGCCATGGGCATGATGCCGTGGATGCGAAGCGCCTCCCCCTTCCCGCAAGGTTCCATCCTCTTTCGTAAGCCCGATGGCGGGATCTGGCCGTTCGATCCGACTGGCGGCGGCGTACGTGAGCATATCGCGGATATCATCGTCGCCCCTCCAGGCAGCGGCAAGACCGTGCTCGGAAACACCATTCTTCTCGGCCTGCTCCTGAGTTCTGCTGCCATGGGTAATAATGGCGTCAAGCTGCCGCTGCTGGCGAAGCTGGACATCGGCCATGCGTCTCTCGGCTTTATCGAAATGGTCCGCAACGCGCTCGGGCCGGATCGTGCCCATGAGGCCATCTTCGTGGAAATGCAGATGGCACCCGGCTTTGAGGTCAATATCTTCGACCTTCAGGTGGGGCTCGAATATCCGCTGCCGCTTGAAGAAGTCGCCATCGACAACTTCGTGTCCCTGCTGGCCACACCCCTTGATGGTCAGCCTTTCGAAGGGATGGACCAGCTCGTCGGCGACGTGATTGCGGAGGCCTATCGTCAGTGCACGGGTGTTGCAGGCGGCAATCCGAAGCACTACCGCGAGGGCATCGAGCCTCTGGTGGATGAGGCTATCCACCGCCTCGGCCTCCAGCTCCCGCACCACGCGGCGGCCGAAGGCGATCTCGACAGTGCGGATCCGACCTGGTGGCGTGACGTTGTGACCGCCCTGATCGCTGCGGGCGAGCATCGTCTGGCGGGGATTGCCCAACGTCATGCCGTTCCGGTTCTCCAGGATCTGATTGCAGCGGCCCGCGCGCCGGAAATCTTCAATCGCTATTCCAAGATCGTCCTGCCTACGCACGAGACGCTCATTGATGCGTTCGAACGCTACATCATGGCGGCGATCAAGAAATATCCGACGCTCTCCGAGCCGACCCAGCTTGATCTGGGCGACGCCCGAATCATCGTCCTGGATCTGGCCCGGGTCGCTCCGCAGGGGTCAGAGAGTGCAAACCGGCAGACGGCCCTGATGTATATGCTCGGCCGCTACCTGATCGGCCGGAACTTCTTCCTGCACCCGGAATATGCAGATCTGCCGGTCATGCCGGAGAATGTGCGGGAATATCATCGCAGCCGTTTCACCGAGATGAAGGAGACGATCAAGCGCCTCGATTTCGAAGAATGGCATCGTCCCAAGGAGGCCCCGCAGGTCGATAAGCAGGCGATCCGGGACGTTCGTGAAGGCCGTAAGCACAATGTGCAGCTTTCGTTCATCAGCCAGCGCAGCGGCGACTTCAGCGCTGATCTCGTGGGTCAGTCCACGGCCCGCTGGATCCTGAAATGCGGAGACGAGCGGGAGGCCAACGAGATGATCGAGAACTTCAAGCTCACACCTGCCAGCGCCTATGTGGTGCGCAACCGCCTACCCGGTCCAGGCCGCAACGGTGCGCCGTTCTTCGTGGTGATGAACGCGGCTGAAGGCAAATATGAGCAGCTTCTGGTCAACGTGCTCGGCCCCATTGAACTCTGGGCCTTCTCCAGCACGCCGAACGACACCGCTCTGCGCTCGCGTCTCTTTGCCCGAATGCCCTCAAGCCGCGCGTTGCGGTGCCTTGCCATCGTGTTCCCGGGCGGGAGTGCGGAAAAGGAACTTGCCCGCCGCAAGGCCCTCGCGATGAAAAGTTCGTTTCTTCAGGACGAGCAGGCACAGCAGGGCGTCATGGACGCTCTGGTGGATGAGATCCTGTCCGGCCAAGGCATTGCAGGGGGCTTGTACGAGCGCCTTGAAGCCATGGATGAGCAGCAACGGGCCGCTGCCTAGTCCTAAAATTCAAAAAAAGCCGCATGGAAAGCTCCATGCGGTTTTTTATTCCTGGCCGCCCAGGACAAAGTTATAAATAGTTTGATATCGAAGATAAATTGTTTCTAATAGTAATCAGACGCATCCTCGATATTCGCCTACCATTGAGAGATTTTAAATATGCATCAAGAACAATATCATTGGGTATGGCCCTCAATCGTATCAATCGCATTTATTGTTCATTACGTATCCTCAACCGTGAACATGTTTAAGGAAGCCCAAGATACCGCTCTTGACGCTTATGCTTCGAAAAGCGGTAAGACTTTCTCGGATCGCAAAGAACTTGAGAAACATATGCGAAACGACAAGAATATTATAGATAATAAAATTGTTCTTCCTCCACAAGGGCGGAATACATATGTGGCGAAGACTCTAACTTACTATGCAAGCTGTCTCGTTGTAGCTATTTCAGCTATTTTTTTCGAATTTACGAAACTCAGTGAGCATAGTAAGTTAGCAAATAATCCAGAATTACTAAAACATATACGTCACAATATTATTGGATATAGTTGTTTTATCTTTTTGTTTTTTGTGACAGCTTGTGTAGCTTTTTCTGCCTTCAAATATTTTACGCGAGATGAAAAAGTAACCGCAATAAATGGTCCTGTCGTCAAGTATCTTTACAGGTGGATGCCTTATCTCGATGAATTCGCATTCGCCGTTGTGGTTGGTGAATTCGCTCTTTTCTGGTTTGAGTAGAGAATTGAGTAGCGACTGATTTTTCCGTCTAAGTCGCAGATCGAGCCGCGATGATCCTTCCAACATCTGGAGGGATCCATGCGACACCACTACCTACTGACACCCGTTCTTCTGCTGGCCCTCTCGGCCTGCGCCACCAAACCGCCCGAGCCTGTGGCGACAACAGGCATGGCCAACCCCGAGCTTGCGCTGCAACGCGCCATTGCCACGACCGACGCGGATCTGGCCCAGCTCGGCACGTTGCGGCCAACCCCGCCTCCCATGACACCGGATCCCGGCCTGCCCGCCGACCTCAAGCATCAGGTCTGGTTTGTCTGGCAAGGCCCGCTTGAGCCTGCGGTCCGCAAGCTCGGCAAAGACATCGGCTACAGCGTGACCGCATTCGGCCCGCATCAGAAGGTCATTGTCCAGATCAATGCCGTGGCTCCTGTGATTGACCACCTGCGCACGCTTGGCGAGCAGGCAGGAGATCAGGCCACCGTCTCTGTCGATCCCCTCTCCCACGCAATCTCGGTGACGTACCATGGCTGATCGCGCCCTGCTCTGCGGCCTCGCAACGGCTGCCTTCCTCGCATTCCCGTCTCTCGCAGGTGCGGCCGATACCGGCACCATCATGCCGTCCACAAGCTCCCTTCCTCCGCCAGCCCGGAGCGGAACGCTCGTTTCCATGCCCAGCCCCCCTGAACCGGGCGCGGATCAGGTCAACGCCAACGATGAGGCCCTTGGGAATCCTGCCAACACCCCGGTCACAGGCGCGCTTCAGCTCGACCGCATCACAGGCGGTGAGGCCCCACCGTCACTCGAAGCGTTGCAGGACGCGCGACCAAACGATGAAGCCGGCGACGACCTCAAGCCGGGCCGACGCGAGCAGATCCGTCAGGCCGCGCTGACCTACGGGGCACAGGGCGGACAGGCCGCACGGTCTTTCGCCATCAATGAAATGCTGCGCCACAACGAGCCCATCCTCGACACCACGTTCGATTTCCGCCCCTTCGTCCTGCCGGTTGGTGATGGTCAGACGCTGATGCAGCCCCCGATCGTGAGTCAGGCACAGATGGCCTTCGCTCTGAACGACACCGGCACCATCGCTCATGAAAGCCGCTGTGTCTTCGAGATTACCCGTGAGGCGCAGCTCACCTCTGCCGCACCGAACTGGCGGACCTATCTCGTCCGCTCCTGGAACAAGCCACGTCATCCGGCCTCATCTGCTCTGCCTCACACGGACAAGGAAGTGCGGCACTGGAACGACTGGGTGGCCGAAGGCTGGGCATCCGGAGAAAAGGTGGCTGATGAGATCTACCTGTCCGATCTCTCCCGTCTTCAGCGCGACATCACGGGCATGGCCCGCTACCGCGTGCTTCTGCGGGCCGGTCGTGTCGAAGAGCCACGCGTGGTCTTCGAGAACCGTCAGGCCGTGGGCGGCGGCGACAGTCTGCATCTCGGCGACCGTGTCATCCGGATCACCGGACAGCCCGGCCTTCAGGCCCGCACCCGCGTTGCCTATCCGGAGGACTGCCGATGAGCGCCGTTCTCAAACTGCGCGACACCGAAACCTGGGTACACGAACGGGCGAAGCGCGAGTACCCTTGGGTTGCTGAAGCCCGGAAACATGCACCCGGTCTCGATGACTTCCTGAAATGGGCACATGGCCTCGGCGCGTCGCGCATCGACCTGCTGACCGGACATCGGGCCACGCTCACGGTTCATGGCCGCAACCGCTACGCCACCATGGACCCCACGACATCGCTGGATCTCAAGCAGATCGTGGATCACGTCTATGGCGCGGACGGCTCGGCGCGCGTCCTGATCAGCCTTCAGCTTGATACGGCCTATAGCGTGACGCTCAACCGTCGTGAGTCCCTGCGCTTTCGTATCAACATCTTCCCCGTGCAGACCATGCGCGGTCCGGGCATGAATCTTGTCCTGCGGCCGATCCCGACCCTGCCGAAGAGCCTGGACGAGCAGCGCGTCGAGCAGGAGATCCGCGACACGAACCTGCTCAGAAGCGGCATGGTTCTCACGGGAGGATCGACCGGATCGGGCAAGACCACGTTGCAGTTCGGGCTGATCCACGAGCGGCTGATGGATCCGACCGTCTCATGCAACATTTCCACGGGCGAGCAGCCGATCGAGTTCCTTTTCGACAGCCTCAAGCCTCCCAACGGCAACCGGATCACCCAGACGGAGATCCGGCCGCCAAACATGACGCCGCCGCTGTTTGTCGAAGGCTCCATGCGCCGCGAAAACTCGGATCTGGTGCTGGGCGAGTGTCGTGACGGCCCGACCATGGAGGCGGCCATCAACTGCGCCATCACGGGCGGCAAGCTTTCCACCACCATCCATGCCGACAACGGCCCCCTCATGATCCAGCGCTCCATTGCCCTGTGTCCCCGGGCCGAACGGGACAATCTCGTCAGCGCTCTGGCGCAGTCGCTGCGTTTCGTCATCAACCAGCGTCTATTGGACCGCGTCGGCGGCGGACGTATCGCGGTGCGCGAGTTCCTGACCTTTCATCAGGATCTGCGCCGTCAGCTCATGCGCACCGAAAGCGAGCTTTGGCCCGATCTCGTGGCTCAGGCCATCGACAGCGACGGCCAGAGCTATGCGGTCGCCATTCGCAAGGCCCTGGAAGACGGGCTGATCACCGAACAGACGGCCAATGAGGCCTGGAGGAGAGACGCCTGATGTGGCGCGCAACCGCAAAACCTGTCCGTCTGGCCATCCTTGATGGCCGGGCCTGTCTGCCGCTTCTCGTGACGGTCACGTACTGGAGCTGGACGACGCTGTATATTGGCGTTCTCGGGACCGCCCTGTTTGCAACGATCAGCTTCTTTGGGCTGACGCTTCCGGCGGCCCTCAGAACCGTCCGCCGCCTCATCACCGGTCCCGTCCGGTCCGGTCGGCCGACCTGGAAGCGGAGGCGCTACGGATGACCGCCTCTCCTGCCATCGGCCTGCTTTCAGACGTTCTGGTCCGTGCTATCGACCGCAAGGGCCTCAGCGTTCTGTTGAGCGATGCCACCAACTCGACCCCCTGCGCCAGCACGGTCGCGGCGTCCAGCAGCGGCTTCCTGCCAGCCTTCCTGATCACCGCAGAGGCGCTCTGGTTTGAAATGACCCGGCACGGCTTTGGCCTGACGCTGGCCGATGATCCAGAAGCCGCTCTTGGCGTGACCGTCATCGACCATGATGCGCAGTCAGCCGTCACGGTCCTGCTTTGCCTGCTCGATGTGCTGGATGCGCTCCCAGTTCAGAACGGCCAGATCAACCTGTGCGATCTGAACGGCCTCTGGCAGGCGAGCATGGCGCGTCTTCAGCCGGTCTCCGTCCAGAAGGAGCAGGCCGCATGAAAACCCGCCTTTTCTTTCCGTTGGCCCTTGCGGCCCTCATGGCGGCCCCGGCTGCCTCGGCCGACGACGGCGGACGCCAGATCGCGGCCTGCCTGAAGGAGTCCGCTCATAACGCGCATGTGCCAGCGGGCGTCATGCTGGTCCTGCTCTATGTCGAAGGCGGTCATCCCGGTCAGGCCGTGCAGAACACCAACGGGACGTCCGACCTTGGCCCCATGCAGGTCAATACGATCCATGTTCCCGAGATTGCGCGCCACTGGCACACCACCCCGTCCCGCGCCTATGCGGCCTTGCGGAACAATTCCTGCGCCAATCTTGAAGCGGGCGGCTGGATCCTCGGGCAGGAAATGACCAAGGCCCGGGGCGATCTCTGGCAGGCCGTCGCAGGCTATCACTCCCATACGCCTCGTTTTGGCACGGCCTACCTGAAGCGCTTTTACGAGATTTCCCAGACCCTGATCCGCACCAGCCATCAAGGAGACCCGGCATGAGTGGCACAGCTTCGCGGTCCTCAGGCACGCGCTCGTCAGGGGAAATCACCCTGATGCTGGCCGGTGTTGCACTGTTGGGCATGGTTGTCCTGGCCTATATGGTCTGGTCAACATTCCACACCGAGATCAGCCGCTTCTACTGTAAGGCCCTGATCTGGCAGCTCGGCATCCTCTCGCCGACCCCGGAGCTGGCGCATCTGAATGTCCAGCTTCATCAGGCCCTGCACCATCCGGCGTCCATTCGCCTGATCCAGCTCTATTACGGCCTGTCCATCGTCGGGATGCAACTTCGGTGGGTTGCGGTCCTGGTCGGTGGAATCTGCGCGGGCCTGTGCCTCTTCTTCGGGGAGAACAAGGCGCTGCGGGCCGTCCTCGATCTCGAAGGCCTGATTGCCGTGCAGGCAAAAATGTTTCCGACCCTGCGCGGGTTTGCAAAGCGCCGCATCACCCGACTGGTTGCGCCGTCCACCGGAGCCCCCCTTCCGGCCGATCCGGCCCTGACGGCCGACGAATGGCGCAGCCGCTTTGCCACGGCCGCTGATGGCAGTTTCAGTGAGGTTTGCGCGCAGGAAGCTTTCGAGCGTCAGCTCGGCCCGCACTACACAACAGCCGGACCCGTCGCGACCCCACCTGCGGCTCAGGTGCTCTTTGCGGCCTTTGCGCTGCACAAACTCAAACGTCGCGATGAGGCCATGACCCTGCTCGGGCAACTGTCTGAAGGTCTGGCAGACGCAGGCCTTGATGGCGATACCGGCCCGAAGGTCAGCCTGAAGGTGCCCGCAAACGTCCTGAAGGACGCGCAGGACTTCCTTGCAGACCCTGACGTCCAGGCCACGATCGCCAAGAGCTGTGACCGTCACGGATGGACCACGACCGCCCTCATGACGCTTCTGTGCGATGCCCGATTTGAAGCTGGCGTCCTGGCGCCTCCGGCCTTTGCCATCGTCAAGCTGATCGACCGGCCGCTTTGGTACGCCCTGCACTCCCTGGGCTACCCCAGTGAAAACCCCAACGAAGACGTGCATCCCAATCCCCGGATCGAAGCCGCTGGCGCCCGCGCCCACTGGTCCGAGGAACAGCGCCTGCGTCGCCCCCTCTACATCCCGGTGCTTGATCGCGCCCTTTCCACGCTCCGCTCCGCCTGAAGGACAGTTTCATGACCCGCATCATTCTCCAGCATGGCCAGAACGCACCCCTCACGCTCGACATCGAGGAGGGCAGCACGGCTCCGATCCATCTCCATTTCTCGCAAGCCCTGCCTGTCGCGGCCCCTCAGGCAGAGATTGCCCCGGTTGGATCTCAGGCCGCTCCGGCCAGCAGGATCCGCCGCTTTCTGCCGGTTGCCGCGACAGCCGCCGTGTGCGCAGGTCTATTGTACACCTTCGGCGGCCTGCACGCCTCCGCGCCTGTGATGCCTGAATCCGCGCCTCTTCCGCCGTTGCCTTCCAGCGGCCCGCTGGAGACGCAGCCGCAAGCTCAGGCACCCACGGCACCACAGCAGATCCTGAAGGCGCTGCATCAGCCCGCCCATGTAGAGATGCCACCGTCCGCTCCCGCACAGGCTGGCTCGCCGTTCGGTCTGGAGAACTGAGGCCATGACGGCTCGTAAAATTGGCGCACCGCTTGGCCACCAGCAGGTCGAGCGGGGAAAGACATACCGCGATACACGCCCGTTCTGGACAAAGACGGAGGAAGAGCTTCGCTCGCCTTTGGCCGGTTGGCTTGGACTTGTGGGGGTCGGTCTGGGCTGGTTCGTGCCTGCGATTGATGGCGCGCTGATCCTCGTGGCCCCTGCCGTGGCAGCCTGGGTTGTCCTCCGTCCTGATCGTCTTCCGCTCCATATGCCGCGCTACAGCGGGCTGAAGGATGCGAACGATCTCAATCCCAAGGATCGCAAACCCCGCAAAGCCAACGGCATTCTTTATCTCGGCACCGAGGCGCGCACCCGTCGCCAGCTCTGGATGTCTTCGGATGCGGCCCGTCAGCACGCGGCCATTCCGGGCACCACCGGGTCTGGCAAGACTACGGCCATTGTCTCCCTGATGACGAACGCCCTGGCCCATGGCTCGGGTTGCATTCTCGTGGACGCCAAGGGCGACAACACGGTCTATGGTGACGTGCTGGCCCTCGCACGGCGGTTCGGGCTCGATGACCAGGTGCTGGCGCTGAACTTTCTCGCCGCCTCCGGCACGCGGGATTCCAACACGTTCAATCCGTTTGCCACCGGAAACGCTGATGCCATCCGCGAAATGCTCGTCAGCCAACTTGGCGAGCAGTCGGCCAATGATTCCAACGGCGTCTTTCGTGACCGTGCTGTCGGCCTCATCGGAACGGTGGTTCCGGCCCTCGTCTGGATGCGCGACACCCACGGCATTCCCATCAATATCGACGCGATCCGCTATGCCACCGACCTCCGCTGGATCGGCACCCTTGCGCGGCACAAGGTCTTCCTTATCCGCAATCCCGGATCCAATCAGGCTATCGAGCGCAGGGTCGAGGATATTCCGGACGATGTGCTGTGGCCGCTTCAGGCGTATCTCGGCGAACTGCCCGGCTATGATTCCTCACTGGAATGGAACGCGCAGAAGGAAAACAAGCCGTCCGAACAGCACGGCTATGCGAAGATGTATTTCTCGCGCGTCTTCACCCAGCTTGGCGTCAGTCTCGGGCATATCTTCAGCGCCGAGACGGCCGACATCATCATGCGCGATGTGGTGGTGAACCGCCGCATCCTGATCGTCATCCTGCCGTCTCTGGAGAACTCCTCGGACAGTCTGGCGGGCCTGGGCAAGATTGTCGTGGCCTCTTTGCGCGGCGTCATGGCCCAGCTCCTCGGCGCCAAGCTGCACGGCTCTGCCAGCGAAGTGTTCAAGCTAAAGGCCGGTGCTGGCGATGCACCGTTCCAGATCTTCTTCGACGAGTTGGCCGCCTATGTGACGGACGGCATGGACCGGATGCTCGCCATGGGCCGTGGCCTGAACTGCATGTTCTGGATCTCGTTTCAGGATCTGCCCGGCCTGACGGCCCGGATTGGCGAAAAGGCCTTCTCCCTTCTCGGCAACGCGAACCTGACCCATGCGCTGCGGCTTCAGGATGCCATGAAGACCCGTGAATGGCTGGAGCAGCAGGCCGATAAGGTCGAGGTGACACAGGCAACCCGCGTGGAGAACGACGGCTATGGATATTACAACGGCTCAGGCGCTGAGGTCCGCGAAGTCTCCCGCCTCCCCTGGAACGATCTGCAAAGCCTGATCGAGGGTGAGGCCGTGACGATGTTCGGCGGCCGGGTCATTCATTCCAAGACGTTCTTTGCCGACATCAATGGACGCTCAGGCGAGGTGCGGCGCGCTCGTCCGGTCATGCTGCCCTCGCCCAAGTCCGGGCATGGTGTGGATCCGGATGCCGAGACCTGGGGCATCGTCGAAACGCTGGAAAACGGCGACTTCCAGATCGAGACCGCCAGCTCGGGCGTCCCGCCATCGGTCGAAGCCTTGATTGGTAAGATTGCAAACGAGAACCAGCGGAACAGTTTTGCCCTCATGGATGACGTTAGCTCATGTCTGACAGAACTCACGGATTACCTTCGAGCCACGACGACACATGGCCATGGAGAAGGGAATACACCGTTCGCAGGCATGTTGGCCTGGGGCCGCGTCCAGCGCGCCGACAACAAGGACGACAGTCTTGCCCCTGCCCTACCCATGGACGGAGCGTTTCTGGGGCAGATTGAGCAACTGGAGCGGCTTGTGGGCAGTCAGACCGGTCGGACGCCTCGTCGGCGCGCTGTGCTGGTCCTGGCGACCCGCGACAAGCTCCGAACACTCCCGGCCAATACCGCTGGAGCGAAAGGGGAAAGCGAAAAAAAGATCCTCGCCGCCTTCCGTAGAGTCAGGGACAGGCTTCAGGCATAGGAGCGTGTCGGGCTTCCTTTTCATCACGAAAACGACGCCCGACATTCTTGAGAGGACCTGAGAGACCAGAAGGTCTAAAAATTCATGTTAAAGAGGATTGTGAGCGATCTAACCAGAGTTCAGTAAAAATTTGCTCAAGACAGTCAACGTCTCTCAGATCGAGACCTTCCAGTGTGCGAAGGCGACTTAGCGCGGGCTTAAGGTCTTTCTGAGACGCAACCGATTTCAGGCTTGGCTCACTACTGATAAATCCAAAGACGCTATCAACAATTTCTTGGGCGTCATATGGCTCTGTGACAAGCAGAAGAATAGCCGCCGCAACTTCACGACTTCCATGAACACCACGCTTTTCGAGTAGAAGTGCGACGAACTTGTGCTCAAGCTTCAGAATACCATCGAATATGTCCTGAGGGTAATTCTGTGGAAACGTGGTAACACTTATTCCTTCGTGGAATACTGCATGACCTATCAGTGCAGATAAACTCATAAATATCCTTTTTGGTTTGTGAGATTCTTTACAGGCTCGAATTGTCCCCTGCTTCTTCATTCAAGTCTAATGTGGATTCAGCTCGTGCAGACCGTAACAAGACATAACCAGCCTGACGTCTAGATAGCTCGAAAACGTGCTAAAATGCTACAACAGTCGGGCGGCGTGTAGTGCACCAGCGGCCTCTTCCTCCACTCTCATTCTGGATTTCTCTCATAGTTCAGGAGAGATGCTCTTCATGAGTTTCGCGACACGCTCCAGGCGCACCTCATGTTCCTCCCGAGACATAGCGCTACTATGACTGATCATCAGCGCTTCGATCTGGCTATCGAGATCTTTCAGCCTCGGCGCCGCGGACTTCTCAACAGCGATGGCCTGAACGCGGTTGGCCACCTCGCGCCCATAGTCGCGGCCCTCCTGCGCCATTTCCTCCTGCATCTTACCAAGGCGGATCAACTCCTGAACGTGCTTCTCCCGTTCCTCCTGCGAGGTGAATGGGAGATCCATGCCAAGCGCCTTGTAGGGCTTGTTGGACATGCCTTTGGCCACATGGTTCCACAGATCATCACTGGTGATCTCCGTCGTATCACCGAGCGCGCGCCCGTTGCGGACGGCCTCAAACGTCGCGCCGTCTGAGATCATGGTCCAGGTCGTGCCCTTGGCTCGGCTCTCTGCCACGTAAGACGTAAACCCGGTTGCCGTCGCCACGCCTCGCGGAAGCGCGTTGATATGTTCGTCTGAGGTGAGGCCCTGGGCGGCATCAATGGTCATCGCATGGCCGAAGCCAAGCAGGATCCGGCCGGTCTTGTGGTCCTTCAGCCGACGCCATTCAACATCTGCCTCCCGCCCGTCCTTCATCCGGACTTTCAGGCCGTCCTTGCCGTGCGAGACAACCTCCACGACATCGCCGTTGTTGCCAACGGTGGTCCCCTTTCCTTCGACCGCCCCCCAGGTGCGCCGGAACAGGCGCAACCTGTCGCCGGCTGCAACCTGAAGCTCATAGGTTTCGCCACGCTGATCGACCGCATCCAGCTTCACTTCATCCCGGGAGATTTCGCCACGGTTCTGCAGGATCCTGCGCACGGCGCGACTGAGGTCGGCCGCGTCCTGGTTGGTCAGGGCCGACATGCTGATCCCGCGATTTGATCCGGATGCGGCCAGAGCGTCGCGGCGCGTAACATAAAGCTCGGCAATCTTTTGCAGAACCTCGTCCTGATCGCCGCCGACCAGGCGGATGGTGCCGTCTTCGCGCTTCATGTCGATGGCGCGGCGGACTTCCTCAAAGTGAAAGGCGTTGCGCGGATCGTCCGCATTTTCCTGATCCCGGTTGGCATAGGCGGCCTTTCCTTTGGGTCGAAGCGCGTCCAGTGCATCCGCATCTGGTGTCTCGCCACGGAACAGTCCGGCAATCTCACGATTGCGGGCCGTTGTCTGGCGGACCGTGGACAGCAGCTCCGGCATATCCTCCTTGGCCAGAACCCTGCGCAGGATCTCGACAGTATCACCGGCCTCAATGGATTGGGCCTGCTCCCGATCGCCCAAGGCCTTGATGGTGCAGCCGCTCGCGCGTTGCAGCTCCAGAAGCTGAAGCATCTGGCGCGGTGCGATCTGGCCGACCTCGTCAATGACCAGAACCGTGTTCTCGTCCACGGCCTGCTCGCCTTTCTCAAGGCGGCTGAGGAAGGGCATCATGGCGTAGCGCTGATGGATCCCGGCATCACCAAGCGCATCGGCCTGTCGCCAGGCCGTCGCAAGGCCGATGATCTCACGGCCCTTCTCCGAGAACCGGGTATCCCGCTTCCAGGCATCCACGAGCGGCTGAAGCAGCGTTGTCTTGCCGGAGCCGGCAACACCCGTGAGCATCGAAATCTTTCCGGCCTTCCCCAGGGCGTAGATCGCCGCCTTCTGGGACTGGCCGTGTTCGTTGTCGAAATCGAGGTCGCATCGCGCGATGGCCTCTGTGAGTTGGGCGTCCGAGAGGGAAGCACTGCGATCTGCGGAGGCCCGAACGGCCTCCTTGGCAAGGGTCTCCTCGACACGGATCTGTGCCGTGTTGGTCACGCGGACCCGGTCAATCTTCACGCAGGACACAAGACTGACCTGTTCGCCCCGAACCTCAAGGCCTTTGTCCTCGATCAGTTTGACGACCTGGTCGATGTCTTCAATGCCCCCGGAGATCCCCGCGCCGATGAGGCCGCGAGCGGCGTACATCCTCAGCTTGTCGTGATCGAGAACGGCTGCCGTCTCAAACTCCTTGCCGAGATGCCTGGCCGCGAACGCATAGGCCTGCTCATGCCGGTCCGCGACAGATACCTCCGTGGCCTCAGCCGTGCCCATGACGCTGTGATGCTCCCAGCCAATCGCGGCGGCCCGTTCGCGCCAGGCCTGAACGTCGTCAGCGGATTCATTCTTCTTCTGCCTGTGCGCCAGACTGGCGGCCTTGAGCATCTTGTTTTTCAGCTCGGCCGTCATGGTATTCCAGTCGTGCCCTTCCTTCTCGGCATAGGCCCGAGCGGATCGCGTCACCTCGGCCGTGCGGCTGGAGAAAGCGTCACAGGCCTCCTGCGGAACGGCAGAGATAACGGTTGCCTGCTCCTTGGCGTCGTAGGATTGCGCGATCCCGAGCTTGCGAAGCTCATCCGCCAGTTCCGCCTGGAAGAAGGCGCCAAACTCGTGCACACGGGAGCGCAGGCGCTTCGTGTCCAGCGAACCCACATGGCCGCTCTCGGTCACAACAACATTGTAGAGCGAGTTATGGATGTGCATCTGCGGATCGCCCCCGGTCGGGGCCTCACGCAGATAGGTGGTATCGGTCTCGGCATCATGCAGGGTCAGGGTCGGGCGCGACGTGCGGTGACGGTAGGAAGTCCAGGCGACCTCCCCGGCTTCTTCTCCGTCTTCCCCACCGTGACCGCGTCGGGCAAAGCCCAACTCGCGGGCCACATACTGCATGGTCGCATCATTGGCCCGCTGCACAGCGTTCCAGATAGCGGCGCCTTCGGCCTGTGTTGGCGCGAACTCGGCAGCCAGCGTGACCGACTTGTGCGGGGCCATGGTCAGGTCGTAGGCGCTGATCTTCCGCTTGGCCTGAGACCATTGCTCACCATTGTCAGCGCGCTTGCCCTCGAACAGGGCCGCAAGTGTTTCGGTGGTGGGCATGGCCCGCCGATCCACGCCGAGGACGTCCGCCATCTGCTGGCTCATGCCCGGATTGAACGAGGCCCGGCCATCACGGCCGAGGTAGTAATTCGTGAGGCGCTGACCATCACCGTCAGGCACCTTGCCGGTGTCCGTGCGGAAATCGTGCTCCGGATCCGGTGCCCCTTCGGTGAAGTAGGCGGCCACGAACTTGCCGTTACACTCCGCCGAAATCTTGCGGAAAGTCATCATGGCGTGTGGCCGTCCTCTGTCTTCGGACGAACCTTACGGCCTTCAAGGAGGTCGTTGTTTCTAGCGGTCGTGTGGTCGATGCGCCTGATGACCGGCTCCTGATCCTTCATCAGCTCGACCAGGCGCGCGAGAATGTCGTCCAGTGTCGGGCCGTCCCCCTTCTCCGAGGGGGTAAGAAGCTCGATCAGGATACTCAGCTTTTCGCTGATGAACCGGATCTCTTCTCCCTGCTTGTCAGAGCGGGCGAGAAGGTTCTGAAGAAGCTCCCGATCCGAAACGTCGGTCTCGGGAGGGCGGTCGGGGGTCTGGGTCTGATCTGTCATGAGGGCAGGATAGAAAGCCCTCGTGCGACTGAGATCATCTCATCATGGCGGCAGGTCGATCCGGTTCCTCTTCCGATCGCCCCCCTTTCGTCAGGCTGCTCTACGACCCACGAACGACCTCAGAGCAACCGAATGAGGGGCCTCACTCATCGTCCCTCATCCTCTTCCTTTTTCCCTGCGCGGCGAAGCCGTCCGCACCAACGGTGCAATGGTCTATGAAGAGCCTTATTTTTGTGTAGTCGTTGTGTAGTCGTCTGGTAGGTCGTTATGGGGTTGCTCTGAGGTCGTTCGTGGGTCGTAGGTAGGTCGTAATGCCGTCGTAGGCAGGTCGTAGGTTGGTCGTGAGTATATCGCTATGTAGTCCCCGTGGGGTCGTATGTGTATTATGGAGGTAGCGCTTTGTAGTCGCACACAATGCGCTAGGCTCTGTGTAACGTTGGCGCACTCTAGATCAGTGCCGTCGCCGCAGTGGATCGAAGAACATCGTGTCCGAAACGGACACACACAAAAGAGAAGTGTCATGACGAAAACCCTGTCCAAAGGCCTCGCCAGACTGGCCGAGACTGATCCCGGAAGATCATACCGAGCAGACACTTCGCCTCTCTATCTGTGGATCGACGAACACTGCGAGGAAATCGAAGCTCTCCGATACGAGAAAGGATGGTCCTGGGAGAAACTTGTTAGTGCGGCGATCGAGGATGGTCTCTCGCTCGAAAACACTCCGGCCACATGGAAAAAGTGCAGAGCACGCTTTACGCGGATCAGGGCTCTTAGAAGGAAAAGAGCGCTGCGGGCTGAACGGCCTGACGAGGCCTCACACAAACCAAAACCCGTCTCACCCAGTCGTGTCCCGGCAGACTGGCGTCCAGCTTCTGTTGAAGAAGCCTATTCAGACCGCCCATTGAAAAAAAATGAGACCGGCTCGGAAAGGACAGTCTCAGTCGCAGATCAAACGGAGACACTCCGAAGCGATCTGGAGGACCGAAAGGAAACTCCGGAGGAGAGAGCTGCGAGGCTCACAAATGAAATTGAAGAGAAGCTCTTTGCTCAAAAGCGAGCAAGAGGACCGGGCTTCCTGACGGAGTAAACCATGACTGCCACGGCAAAGACGTCCAAGACCGAACCAGCAGCCGAAGCCAAACCGCGCCGCCCTCGCCTGATCGTAGCAATCGGACGCCAGAGGGTCGGAAAGACGACCATTCTTAAAGCTATCACCGAGATCACCCTGCAACAGGGCGGAGACCCACAAGTCTGGAATACAGACATCATGAACAAGTCTCACGCCATCGACACGGTCGGTGTGGATGTTCTGACCCCACCCGAACAGCACGCAAGTGGACAGGCCGCATGGCTCGAAGAGCAGATTATGGGTATGGCCCAGACAGGCCGCGATGCTGTGCTGGATATTGGCGGCGGTTGGACGGCCGTTCATGAACTGATTCAAGGCTCTCCACTCCTCGGTGCGATGAGGCGAATGAAAGTCCGCTTGATCCCCTATTTCGTCATTGGTTTTGAACCCGCCGATTTGGACTATCTTGACGACCTGCATCGGCGCGATTTCAACCCGCCAGGAAGCGTCGTCATCATCAACGAAGGTCTCGCATCTTACAAAGCGGACTCAAAGGAGCACACACGGGCGATCATTCGACACCCCGCCGTCCAGCAGGCTCTCACGAACAAAGGGACTGTCGCGACCTTCCCCGCTGTCAACGGGCTTCTCAAGGTGGCCGAGCGCAATCAATCGTTTTTTGATTTCGTAGCGGGCAAGCCGGTTCCAGGTATGCCCACTCCTTCATGGTTCGATACGCTCCGCTTCGATTTCTGGCTACGCCATTCCATTCCTGCGTTCATGAGAGACTTGGGGGCCGATTTCCTACCAAACATGCCAAACGGCCTGCCCCCCGTTGTCTCGAAAGATGAGATCGAAAATGGCGACGATGGAGACGACGAATGACGCTCTCCTGCAGGGCCGAGCAGGAAGAATTTCGCAAACGGATAGCAGGCCTCAAACAGGCCTGCGAATACTGGGTGCAAACGCCGCGCAAGCCTGAAGCACAACTCATGATGATGATGGTCGATAGTATGGAAGCCATGGGAGAGCGCTGTCTTGCTGCTCAGCGTTCCTGTGAGCAAATGGCAGAAGACTGCCGCCGTGCAAGCGCGGAAGAGATGGCTGCCGTGCAAGGCGTTCTTCGCAGTGCTATCGCTGTCTCAGATCAGATGAAGCAGATCGACGAAAAGACAGTCAAAGCAAAAGTCGCCGAGATCCTGAGCACCGTAAAACATGAAATCGCGGCCTCAATGAAAGCGCAGATCGTGATGGCGGGCACTCGTGTTCGACGGGACGAAATCAGCAAGCGGGCCGGATGGTTCGCCACCATGATCGTGGGCGGAACCGTCTTCGGAATTATCCTCGATCACCTGATTTAGGTGTGTCCAAAACGGACACACCGCCTCGCGCCAACAAGAGCTGTTCAGACAATACTCAAAGTCGCAGACTACAGGCGGATACTGACCACCCCAACACAGGAGTGCTCAATGCCGCCGCCCTTCAAACAATCCTTTTTGATTACAGGTCTGGCTTTCTCGGCCGGACTTGGCCTCAGCGGTTCGTGCCAGGCACAGTCGATTGAAGTGCCGAACGGCCTGCCGGAAGTCCCGCATGTCGTCTATCCGGAAGTCGGCCTGCCGAACTTCACGGTACCAGCAGGGACCGTCCAGCAGATCGGCGGAGACGGCAAGGTCATCCAGACCACTCAACCCGTTTCGAATGGATCGGACGCCCTGCAAACACTTTATAGTCGCGCATGGGGCTATCAGGCCGCTGACAACGCATCTTCCCTCGGCGTCAATCCGGCCGCCTTGGCCGCAACCTGTCAGGTCGAATCAGGCTGTCAGAATGTCTATACGGCGAACAGCTCAGGAAACACGATTACCGGTGCGTTCCAGATGTCCAATGGAACCTACAGCGAAGAAATGAGCAAAGCACTCGCGGCCAACCCCGGCCTCGCCAGCACCATTACGTCCGGAACGGCAGGCCAACAGGATCCGGCAACACAAGCAGTAGCAGCCGCTCAGTACCTGAAGGACGGCGCGACCTATCTACAAAATCAAGGGATCAGCAACCCCACCTCCGTGGATGTCAGAGGTTACTATAATTTCGGGCCATCATCGGGTCGGGCCATCGCTCAGGCCAATCCGGACGCAACCATGGCCGAAACACTTCCTTCGTACAGCGCGTCTGCACTCGCAAAAAATGGCATTTCCGCAGGTGAGACGGTCAGTCAGTGGAGGCAATCAGTCGCAGACAAGATGGGATCAGGCGCAACATTGCCTGTTCTAAACTCTTAATAAACGCTAGGATTCAACCATGAAACGGACACTCTACTTCCCTTTGCTTGTCGTCGCGGCGTTTACATCGTCTCACGCCATGGCTGCCGCACGCCACGTAGTGAAGACCCTGCCGGGGTATAGCTGTGCGATGCTGAATTTGACCCACGAGCAGGAGATGGATTTCAACCATCCACCTATGCTTTACAGCGAACCCCGTGATGGTGCGCAGACCATGGGCGGAGCCGCTGAAGTATTGGCCGTAAAATCAGATACGGCACCGGTAAACGGCTATATTCCAGCGCTGCAAATGAACATGAAGTCAGGCTGGATAAAGCAGGCACTCATCAAGCCTTACGCAGCGGCAGCCGACCCGACAGCCCGCTGTGAGCCGGTTCTCATGTCAGATGGTACACAAGGTTTCAGCTATCATCACGACTGATAACAATGAGGCAGCCTCCGGGCTGCCTTTTTCGTATTCCCTGAGCCTGGACGTGGAGACACCGGAAGCCACCACGTCGCGGGCAATGTCACCCGGCTTTGCGGATCTCGGCGAGAATGGGATCGGCCTTTCTCTGCCGGGGACAGGGATGGGCCACATGGGCCGCTTCCAGATCCAGTAGCCACAAAGACAGATCAGCCGGAAGAGAGGACGTGCCCTCCAGGCAGCGCCGGAACTGGTTGCGGTGCATGTCGCATTTCTCGGCGGCCTGACGCTCGGACCATCCGATCCGGAACAGGGCAAGAGACAGGCGCGGCCCGGTCAGGTGCTTCGGGCGGCTATCGAGAGGGGAAAGGCTCTTCGTCATAAGGGTATCGTGCCGCCGCGTTCTGCGACTGAGCGTAAATAATCGCTCCTTCAAAATACGCATCCAGAGAGGCCGCGAAGCCCGGAAAACCTTGCCATTTCTCGCAAAAACCGCTAATTTCTTCCTATGAGTTCAGCCAAAACCCTTTTCGCTCCGACGCCTTTTTCCGCCCTTTCGGATGAAGAGCGCGCGCGCCGTCAGGATGCGGTCGAATGGACCCTCGCGGCCCAGAGACGGCAGGGCTACACGCATGATCCCCTTATCGAGGATGCCTGCCAGTCGTTCGTCGCGGGACAGATCGACCTCGCCGAACTGGGGCGGAGACTGAATCCCGCCCTCTGACGCGTCAATGCCTCCCGCCCACGGTTACACCTACCCAAATGTCTCGGATGATCCTGACCAGACGGACGTTCTGCGAAACCGTCTCGGCCTGCGCCGCCATTCCGAGCTTCACCCCGAAGAGTACCGCCGCACCAGTCACAGGATTCTGGAAATCCGGATGGGTCTGGGGCCGTCCGGCTCTTTCGATGCCGACCACCTGAAGGCCATCCATCGGCATATCTTCCAGGACGTCTATGAGTGGGCCGGTCACATGCGCCACGAAAGGCCGGTCGTGGACGGAGCACGGGTCGAACCGATCGGCTCCATGCGGAAAGGGTCAACAACCTTCCTCCCCGGCTCCCATATCGACATGGGGCTAAACGAGGCCTTCAAGCCCATCCGCAACCCGGATGTGCTGAAGAACTCCACGCCGGAGCAGTTCGCGGCCGTTGCCGGAAAGGTTCTAAACGAACTCAATTATGTCCACCCGTTCCGAGAAGGAAACGGCAGAACGCAGGAGGCCTTTCTTTCAGAACTCGGCCGTCATTACGGGCATAACGTGGACCTTTCCGTCATCACAAAAGCCCGCATGGTGTCCGCGTCCATTGCCGGCACGCAGGATCCGGATCACCCTGCTATGGGGGCCTTGCTGACAGATGCCACCGATCCCACCCGTGCGCGTGCCCTTAAGGAGCTGATGCAGGACATGGGCTCTGGCCCTGCCGCAAGGCCGCTGGATGACCTCGTCATCCGCACGGCCGCGCCTGGGGAAACGGTCTCGGGGATCTTCAAGGCACGGACCAGCCTCTCCGGTGCGTTCGAAACGCCTGACGGGATCGTGGCGGTGCCTGTCGCGGATTTGCGAAACGCTGTCCGACAGAATGGCGGATACACTGTCACCGTGCAGTCCGATTTTTTGACGGCCTCTGCTGCTCCAACGCTTCGGCCCGTGCCCCGTCCGGTTATTCCGGCCGTCTTCGGGCCTGCGGAAGAGAAGCGCGAAAGCGCGCTCCTGGCACAGGCCAAGGAAGAAGGCCGTAAGGCCGCCGCCTCTCTTCATGCGTTCTGGTCGGCCCCGCCTTCCCTCGTCTGCCGCGACATCGAGGCCGCGATCCGCCAGGAGGGCGGCGATGCAGCACAGGCCTTCACCGGCATGAAGGCCGGAGGCCGTCATGCGGCGCTCGGGAAAGAGATCGAAAAGGAACTGCGCCACAATCCCACCTTCGCCCGCGAGCTGGGCAAGGTGCAGAAGGACATGGCAGCCTATGGCGACAGTCGGGAAAAGGCTTTTGCGTTTGGGGCCGCTCACGGTCGGGAAACAGAAATCCTGACAGACCTGGCCGGGACGGATCGGGAAATCGCCCGCCATGCCAGCCGGACTCCCACCTCTGAACCGGGCCGCGCGCTGATTCAGACCCTGACCGGCCAGCCCGCCCTAAACGCCAACGAAGACCCTACAGGCCGCCCGTCTCTTTCGTCCGCCCGAACACCCGGCCCCGGCTGATCGCCCCCTGTTTTCCTAGACCCATCCTGCCCGTGCGGCGAGCACACTGACGGCGACGAGAGTGGAACGACGGTGGCGTTTTCC
This sequence comes from Gluconobacter sp. Gdi, assembly GCF_014132155.1. GTDB lineage: Bacteria > Pseudomonadota > Alphaproteobacteria > Acetobacterales > Acetobacteraceae > Gluconobacter. The sequence continues at coordinate 45 of NZ_BLJQ01000013.1, read as the reverse complement.
TGAGCCCATCCTGCCACCGGCCAAGACGGGCGACGGGACAGGCCG
>NZ_BLJQ01000012.1 GCF_014132155.1 Gluconobacter sp. Gdi | reverse complement strand
GGAAGAAAGTTCTGGAACGCCGTTGCGGCCAGCCGATCGAGGCGCAGCCGGTCTTCGGCTAGATCAGCCATCCGACAGAGGCCATGGTGTGCGGACCCGCCAGCCCCATGGAGAGACGATGCCGGCATGACCGGTCCGACAGGTGGGGAACGTGCGACATAGGAGGATATCGCGCTCGCCCGGTGCGACCGTCTTACCTGCTGTTGGCGCGGATCGCGGCTAGAGACACCCGCCCCTATCTGCCGCGTCCCTGCTACAAACGGTTCGAGCCGCATTCTATGGACCCGTCGTTTCAACGAAGGCTGGGCAGCCAGTTGTCCGCTGGACGATCCCTGCTTCGCCACTGCAGTTTCGACCTGTTCACCGACGCGGAAGGGGACCACCGCCTCCCTCATCCATCGTCCCCGCAGCCGGAACGGGGAAAAGTTCTTCCCTCCTCCAGTCCGGCGTGAGGGGTGGGGCAGTCCGGCTTAATCTCCTTCAGTGTGGAAACAGGTTGCGAAGGCGCACTTTATCGAAGTCATATGTTGATATATCTCTATTTTGCATTTCTACATTGTGCGATCGACTCAATGCTTTCGTATAGAAAAGAGGAACTCGTTATCATGAAGGCCGGTCTTTTCGTTCTTCCCATTTTTTCTGGATTTATGCTGGCCAATATATCTGCGGCGAGTGCTCAGAGCGTATCGTCCTGTTCTGTCGATGCTGTAAACGAGATCGGAAAGAACAGGAGCGCGGAGGATCTGGACAAAGAATTCAAGGCACATACCTGCTATTCCGGACATCGGATTGAAATCAAAAAAATTCAGCCAGTTCCCGAAATAGGCACGGGTCGAGTATCGGGAGATGGCGACTATTATCGGCGTCTTCTTTGCGAAGAGGGGAAACCATTTCATATCGACGGTGCCTATAGCGGCGTTCAGAGCATCTCCTGCATTTATAAAAGCATATCGAAAGAATAAACTCTTCTCACCACGGATGTTGATATACCCTTCTTGGAGAACGATGGCGCTCACGCGCCACTGTCCTTGCGGAACCGCCAGACCGGGATACCCATCTGTTTGGCCTTGTCGGCCAGATTGTCCTGAATGCCCGATCCGGGGAATACCATGACCCCGATTGGCAGGACTTTCAGCAGAGCGTCGTTACGCCGGAACGGGGCGGCCTTGCCGTGCCGGTTCCAGTCCGGTTTGAAGGCGATCTGCGCCACCTGCCGATGATCGGCCCACCGGGAGGCGATGAATTCCGCCCCCTTCGGTGAACCGCCGTGCAGCAGCACCATGTCGGGATGCTTCTCCCGCACCTTGTCCAGCCGGTTCCAGATCAGGTGATGGTCCTCGTAATCGAGCCCGCCAGTGACCGCGACCTTGGGTCCGGGAGGCACGAGCAGTTCGGTTTCGGCCTTGCGGCGGGCGTTGAGGAAATCGCGGCTGTCGATCATGGATGCCGTCAGGGTGCTGCGGCTGACCAGCGAACCGGAGCGCGGTCGCCAGGGCGACATGGTCAGGCGTTCGAACTGGTCGCAGGCGAGGGCGCGGAAGATCTCGTAGGCGTTGCGTCGCTCCAGCAGGGTCAGGCCCTCGGCGATGAGACGTTCCAGTTCCACCGAGCGGATCTCGCTGCCATCCTGTTCCTGCTGGCTGCGCTTCTGCGCTGCCTCGTTGCGATCGAGATCCCGTTCGACCTGCCCGACCATGCGGTGAAAGACGTTGACCGTGGACCAGAGCAGCGGTTCGAGATCGGGTTCCAGCCTTGTGTCGGTCAGCGTGGCTGACAGGGCATCGAAGATGTCGGCGACCGCGCCACCGATGCGGGGTGCTTCGGGCAATGGCCGCGGGTCCGGCTCATCCTCGAAGGGACGGTGGCCGTAAAGCTGGAGTTCCGCCAGCACATGGGCGGTTGAAGAGGTGGCGTGGGCGGGTTCGAAATCGTCCTGTGTGCGGGTCATGGGTCTGTCCTCCGGTTCTGGCCGCGCCACTCGCGGCCTTTCCGGGGGCGGATAGCGGCAGACGAAGGCCGGGCCGGAACCGCGCAACGCGCGGCCGGAACGCAGTGAAGGATGGCAGGGAGACGGCTATTTTGTTTCGCGATGCAAAGCGCGGACGCAGTCCCGCGCGGCGGAAAATAGCCGGCTCCGCCATTGCAGGCCCGGCCTGGCTGACGCCCGCTCCCCCTCTTAAAAGGCCCGCGGGCGTGCCCCACCCGGAAGCAAGGCAGGACAGCCCCGCACGACAAGGAAAAACGATGCCCCCACACCCCCTTCCCGGCCCGCCTCAGTGCGCGACGGGTTGCAGGAACCGCGCCACGTCCTGCGGGGCAAGCTGGGGATGCAGGATCGCCCGCATCGCCCCGCGCCCGAGATAGCGCAGATCATCGTTGAAATCCGCCAGACGCGGTGACAGCACAAGGCACTCGATCCCGGCCTCCTGCGTCCGGGCGAGCAGGGTCGTCACCGCATGGTCGCCGGCCGGGTCGTCATCGCGCAGCACGTAGAGGCGGCGCAGGGCAGGCGGAAACGCCATGGCGGCGAGATGCGCCGAGGACAGGCAGGCGGCCAGTGGCAGATCGGGCATGACCTCGCGGAGCGACAGCACCGTTTCGATCCCCTCGCCTGCCGCCAGAGCGTCAGAGGCTGCGCCAAAACGCACGGCATGGCCGAGCAGATCGCCCATCGCCCGACGGGGTATGGCGACAGGCGCCTTGCCGCGTCCATCGCACGCCAGCCAGGTGCGATGAACGCCGGTGACGCGACCTCCGAGATCGGTGACGGCGGCGATCATCGCGGGCCAGGTCTCGGGCGGACTGTCGGCATCAGCGCGATAGTAGCAGTCGGGGTGAAAACGCAGGGCAGCCAAAGGGGAACAGCGCGTCAGATCGCGTCCCCGCAGATAGACAGCCGCGACACCGGACAGGGGCCGGCTGGCATCCCACAGGCGGCGTGCGGCGTCCGTGCTGCTGCCTCCCGTCCCGGGCCGGTGCGACGGGGACGTTCGCGGGCGATCCGCCGCCCGGTCAGGTTCAGGCTGAGGCAGCGCCAGAAAGCTGCGCGCCTCGTCAGCAACGTCGCGGAATTCGATCAGACCGAGGCAATCACGGATCAGGTCGAGCAGATCGCCGAACGCACCGGTGCTGGCATCCGTCCAGCGCCCGGCGGCCCCGCGCCCTTCCGAAGGGCCATGCAGGCGGACATAAAGCGAGCGGCCGGGGGTGTTACGAACATCGCCGACCAGCCAGTAATTGCCATGCCGTCGCCCGGCCGAGAGGTAATGACGGCACACCGCCTCGGCGTTCTCCGCCAGACGGCGTGACAGGTCCCGTGCATCATGCTCCGCCATCATGCCGCCTCCCTTTCCGTCACGCGCTCAATCGGCCAGGTTTCGAAGAGCCGTTCCAGAACCTTATCGCCCGCCTCATCGACCGGCACGAAAAACCGCAATGTCCACGAGATGATTTCCGAAAACAGGCCATAAGCCCGCAAACGTTCCCGCATCCCTTCGGTAAAGCCGGTCAGTTCGATCCGCGCCCGTCCCATCACCCGCACCCGCCGCACCTGCATGCGTTCGGCCAGATGCAGGACCGTTCCATCGTCCAGCATAGCCCTGCGTGCGTCCTGCCCGGATAGCGACAGACTGCCGGTCACTCCGGCACTGGTGGCCCATGCCACAGGTACGCGCCGGCCGAGCACGCGTTCGCCGTCACCGGTCTGCAGCCGATAGACCCGTGCATGATCTGTCGGCAGACGTTTCCAGACCGGCAACAGCAGCCCCGTCACCATATGGAACTCGGTCTCGACGAATTCATCGACCGTACGCAGATCCGCCTCCCACAAAGCCGCGAAAGTGGCCTCATCCACAGCCTTCCAGTGGCTCGCCGCGAAGGCGTCACGCGAGAGGATCTGCGTGTCCATGGACCTGACCAGGCGGACGCGCCATTCGAATTCCCCGTCTTCGGTCACCAGGCCGGGTGCCGGAACACGCACCGCGACCCGCCCCGACTGGGTATTGCGCACAAGACCGGACTCCCGCTCCCGTCCCAGAGCCAGTGCTTGCGAGAGCGTAACGGGTTCCGAGCGCCGACGTTCCCGGATGGTCAGCAATTCCGTGTCCGCACCGGTTTCGGCATGGGTGTGGATGGTCTGGCGCGCGAGAATGGTGAAACTGTCCGCACGCAGGGTTTCCAGCCCCGCATCATAAACACCAGCCGCCACCGCCGCCTCGACACGTCCAGCCAGCAGATCCTCGAATGTCGCGAACAGCAGGTTCTGCAACGCCACCGGCAGGGCGAGCATCCGGTTGAGGAACGTGGAAATCGGTGGAAGCTTGTCTTTCAGGCCCGTATCATCGACCAGAGACAGACCCGTCGCATCCTCGAATTGCGCCAGTGTGCAGCCTTCGACCTTCTCCCGGGCGAGAAGACGGTAGAACTGCCGCAGCGCATCGCGCGCATAAGGACTTTCGAGGTTGTCTTCCGGGCGGAACAGCCCCTGCCCGCCCGTCTGACGCTGGCCCCGGGTCATGGCGCCCAGCGTGTCCAGCCGGCGGGCGATGGTGGAGAGAAAGCGTTTTTCCGCCTTCACGTCCGTGGCAATCGGCCGGAACAGAGGCGGCTGCGCCTGATTGGTCCGGTTGGTGCGACCCAGCCCCTGAATGGCGGCGTCCGCCTTCCAGCCGGGTTCCAGCAGGTAATGCACCCGCAAACGGCGGTTCGCAGCGGAAAGCTCGGCGTGATAGGACCGGCCGGTACCTCCGGCATCCGAGAAGACCAGAATGCGCTTGGCATCATCCATAAACGCCTGCGTCTCGATCAGGCTGGCGGCGGCGGGTCGGCTTTCCACGGCAAGCCGATCCCCCTTGCGCACCACGCGCCGCGAGCGGCCGGTCACCTCGGCAACGGCATCGGTGCCAAAATGCTGGATGATCTGATCGAGCGCGCCAGGCAGTGCCGGGAGCGCTGCAAGCTGTTCGATCATCGCATCCCGCCGGGCCACGGCCTCACGGCTCAGGACAGGCCTGCCGTCGTGAAAGACCGGCCGTGAATACACATGATCCGACCCGTCGCTATAGGGTTCATAAAGCTGGACCGGGAAAGAATGTTCCAGATACCCAAGAACGTATTCGCGCGGCGTCACATCGATCCGCAGGTCATTCCAGTCTTCCGGCGAGATCTCGGCCAGCCGCCGTTCGGTCAGGGCCTCCCCCGTGGAGACAAGCTGGATGACGGCCGCATGGCCCTCGTCCAGATCGCGCTCGATTGCGCGGATCAGGGTCACGGTTTTCATGGCCGTGATCAGATGGTTGAAAAACCGCTGTTTCGTGCTCTCGAAGGCCGAGCGGGCGGCAGCCTTGGCCTGCCGGTTCAGCGTGCCGTCCGTTCCGGTGATGTTGGCCGCCTGCATGGCGGCGTCGAGATTGTTGTGGATGACCATAAACGCCTGGGCGAAGGCGTCATAGATGCGGATCTGTTCTGGCGTAAGCTGATGCTCGACCAGTTCATATTCGACGCCATCATAGGAGAGCGACCGGGCGGTATAGAGTCCCATGGCCTTGAGGTCGCGCGCCAGGACCTCCATGGCCGCCACACCGCCGGCCTCGATGGCGGCAATGAAATCGGCCCGTGTGACGAAGGGGAAATCCTCCCCGCCCCAGAGGCCCAGACGCTGGGCATAGGCCAGATTATGGACCGAGGTCGCACCCGTGGCGGAGACATAGACCACCCGCGCATCCGGCAGGGCATGTTGCAGGCGCAGTCCGGCACGCCCCTGCAAGGAGGCTTCCTGATCGCCCCGCTCTCCCTTGCTGCCAGCGGCGTTCTGCATGGAATGCGCTTCATCGAAGATGATGACCCCGTCGAAATCAGCCCCGAGCCACTCGACGATCTGCTGGACGCGGGAGGCTTTCGCGCCGCGCTCTTCGGTCCGGAGCGTGGCATAGGTGGTGAACAGGATGCCCTCGGTCAGACGGATAGCGATGCCCTGCGAAAAACGCGACTGGGGTGTGACCAGCAGCCGTTCCATTCTCAATGCCGACCAGTCGCGCTGCGCGTCTTCGAGGAGTTTGTCCGACTTCGACACCCAGACCGCGCGCCTGCGGCCGTTAAGCCAGTTGTCGAGAATGATACCCGCGACCTGGCGGCCCTTTCCGGTGCCGGTGCCATCGCCAAGGAACCAGCCGCGGCGGAACCGGACACCATCGGGATCGTCCTCACCGACACGGGTGAGGATGTCCCATGTCTGATCGGCTTTCCACCGACCTGCCAGAAAGCGATCATGGGCCTGGCCAGCATAGATGACGGATTCCAGTTGAGCGTCGGAGAGCAGGCCGTCATGGATGACGGCGTCAGGGAGGGTTGGCTTGTGGGAAGGCCCGGGCGGGCGCACCGAGGCCATGGCGGCCGACTGGACCAGTTTAGTGGGATGCGACCGGGCGCCGGGAATTGCGATGGTCTGGAGACGATAATCCTCATAAAGAGTATCAGATAGACGTGTCGCCGCAGTTTCATGCTTATCCGGCGGCAGGATGTCATACGACAAAAGTGCGCCCTGCATCTCAGAGACCGTCCTGTGACCCGCGGCGGCCTTGCGCCCGAGATAGCCGCGCACAGTGCGGGACAAGGAAAGAGCAGCAGAGCGTGACACTGGCGACGATTGGCGGGTCTGCGGCTGACGGGACGGCAGATCACCGGCGATCCAGCCCAGCAGGGTCGAAACATCCGGGGCCGTGCCGTGGGCCGCAACGAAGTGCGATGGCTCGGAAGCAGGTGTGCGATCGAACACCAGAAGCCGCGTTTCAACGCTCGTGCCATGCTGCCGATAGAGTTGCCCCGCGACACCCGCCGAAAACACCAGACGGGCTTTGGCCTGAAGAGTGGAGAAACCATCGGTCCAGCGCGGGTTATCAGGGCAGAAGGACAGACTGGTCAGGGCGACCAACCGACCACCGGGCCGCAACCGGTCCAGTGCTGAGGCGATGTGCCGGAAGGTCGTGTCAGGTGCGCGACCGGCCACATGCACCGTCGCCGAGAAGGGCGGATTCATAATGACCACATCCGGCTGGATGGTCTGCGGCAGATAGTCGTGGATCTGTGCGGCGTCATGCCGGAACAGGCGGGCTGCCGGAAAGAGCGCTGCCAGCAGGTCAGCACGGCCCGGCGCCAATTCATTGAGGGTCAACGAGGCACCGGCCAGTTCGGCGAAGATGGCCAGAAGACCGGTCCCGGCGGACGGTTCGAGTACGTGCTCGCCGCGCGCGAGACCCGCCGCCCGCATCAGGCAGAACGCCAGTGGCAGAGGCGTTGAGAACTGCTGCCAGGTCTGGCTGTCGTCCGACCGACGCGTCTGCGAGGGCATAAGGGACGCAAGCCGTGCAATGCTGGTGAGGAGATCCGCATCGCCCGAGGCGCGGGCCATCAGGGCCGGTCCATAGCGGCGCAGGAACAGGACGGACGCGGCTTCGGCAGCGTCATAAGCCATTTTCCAGTCCCACGCGCCTGTCGCATCAGGGGCCTTGAAGGCGCTCTCCATCGCCTGGCGCAACCGGCTGGCGTCCAGTTTCTCACCGCGTTCGAGATGGGCGAGAAGCAGTCGTGCGGCGGCGTGACCGCTCGTCTCACCGATAGGGGTTACAGGCCAATCCATGACGGAAGTCTCCGGGGAAAAAAGACGGACGGTCCCGGCACGCCTCCCTCTCCCGCACCGGAACCACCCGGTTCAGAACCACCCTTTCCCTCTCCGCTGCCGCACATCCGGGGCACGCGGGGCTTGAAGCCGCCACAATCTCTTCGTAACGGTTTTGCGAGGCTTACGCCTGAACCATTCCTACAGAAGGCATTGCACATGAAAATTTCCGAACTGGTCGATCAGATCGCCGAGACAACCGACGCCAGCAAGACCGACACCCGCAAGGTGCTCGATGCGCTCGTGGAGGCGATGACCGCCGCAGCCAAAAAAGGCGAGGAGATCTCCCTGCCCGACTTCGGCAAATTCAAGGTCAAGGACGTGCCGGCCCGGGAAGGACGCAATCCGGCGACCGGTGACAAGATCCAGATCGCTGCCTCCCGCAAGCTGACGTTTACGCCCGCCAAGGCCCTGAAAGACGCGTTGAACGACTGAAAACGCGCCCTCTCCGATGGTCCTGACAAACAGCAGGATGTCCTATTTTTGTGGATCGGAATGTCCTGTTTCTGTTACTGTGCAGGAGCATCAGGGAGGTCCATTGAGGTCATCATGACCCAGCCACGTCGCACCAGAACACTGAAAGATCGGCTGAAGACACGCATTCGCCGCGCACGCAGCGACGTCTTCGTGCCGCGTGACTTCGCCGACCTTGGCGAATATGACAGTGTCAAAAGAGCCCTTCGACAGCTCATTGTCGAAGGCGAGATCGCGCGTCTGGGCTACGGGGTCTACGCCCGCGTGAAAACGAACGGCCTGACTGGTCGCCCGATGCTTGCCGTCCGCGGCGGCTTTGATGGAGCCGTACGTCAGACTCTCAGCAAACTGAAGGTCAACTGGCGGGAGTCCGATGCGGTCCAACAGTACAATAACGGACGCACGACACAGGTTCAGGCCAATCCGGTCTTCGAAGTCCAGAGCCGGTTCAACCGGAAACTGCGCTACCGAAACCTCGAGGCGCGGTTTGAAAAGCCTTACGCCTGATCTGCTCGCTGAGGTTGCCGATGCGCTTGACCTGTCATCAGCATCTCTCGTGGAAAAGGACTACCGCGTTGTCGAGGTGCTGGCAGCACTTCAGCATACGGACCTCCCTCAAGGGATAAGTCTGGTTTTTGCTGGCGGCACGTGCCTTGCTCGTGCTCATCGGCTGGTCGCCAGAATGTCGGAAGACGTGGATCTGAAGATCGCGATTACACCGCTGCCGTCGAGTAAGAATGCGGCCCGGAAAATTCTGGGCGCCCTGAAGGAGACCATCAGAAAAATCACCGCAGACCTCGGGTTTCCCGATCCGGTCATTTCCGCGAAAAATGAAAACCACTATATCTGCGCCGAGCTGAGCTATGCGGACAGCACGGGCGAAGACGTCGAACTGCGCCCGCACCTTCTCGTCGAACTGACATATGCCCCCGCCGCTCTCCCGACCGTCGAAAGATCGGTCCGGTCGTTCGTCAGCGAGGCGACGAATTGCGAACCAGAGATACAGCAGATCACCTGCATTTCCGTGGACGAGACCGCTGCAGAGAAATTCGTGGCCCTGACCCGTCGGACAGCAGGTTATCTGGAAGGACGGAAAACAGACGCTTATGACCGCTTCCTGATCCGGCACGTCTACGACCTGCATTGCATCCTACCCCATCTCGATCTGCCTCGCGTCTCGACACTTGCCAGACAGATCATGGTCAGTGACGCAGAGCAGTTTAAGAGGTGGTTCCCTGCGTATGCCGCAGACCCGGAGGCAGGCACCGAACAGGCGTTAGCCTATCTTATGACGAATTCAGAATGTCGTGATTCCTTCGATCGGTTTCAGGCATCCATGGTTTACGGCGAACATTTCACCTACGACACGGCAATGGCGTCAGTACAGAGTCTCTATGCCGCCATTAAAGAAACCGAAAATCATGTAGATGAAAAGAACGATGTCGAACCAAATAGAAAACGACCGAAATAAAGACAACGACGATAAAGATTATCACTTTTCCAAAGGAAAAACCGGCAGGATCGTCCGTTGGCTGCTCCGCATTGGCAAGCGGTCTGAAACCGTTGATGAAACTGTCACCGCACCCGCCGTCCTTACACTTATGGCATTCCTGTGGACTGACAAACATCCGGATTGCGGCCAGTTTCCGATCTGGGTCTATGTCGCCTCCGTAGCTGCAGCCGGAACCTGGTACGGTCTCGTCAGAGGGGGGCCTGAATTTATCCGCCCCTTCTTCAGGGGCATCTTGACGAGCGGCCTGACCACGATCGCGCTCTACCTTTGCTTGCCTCATATTGCGCAGCCGCAGGAATGGTCTTCCATATCAGGTAATATGATCATCATGGGCATGGACATGTTTTTCTTCGCCCATGCGCTTTCAGCTATCGCGCGCGAGTTTCTATTAACGACAGAAAATCAGTGGGAAAAAGGACGTATACGACGCCAAGAAATATTTGCCCGAGGCATTAATTTTAATGCGTGGTCCAACACATATTCCTCATTCTCTGGATTTATAAAATACCTAGGATCTCAGTTCTATTTATTCTTGTGCTTACTTACTACATCAAAATCTATGGAGGGATTTCCTCCTCTGCTATGCGCTTTTATTATTTTGTTACGTGCCGCTCTTACTGTGTGGGGGGTGGGATATTTTTCGGCTAAAATATCCGGGATACATTTTTGGCACATGCTCTCCAGTCTCGCGCATTTATTGTCTCCACGTATCTAGCTTGCATCTTTGCCAATCATGAAAACCGGTCTCCTCCTACGGTAAACGTATATCGATTGGCGCGGATGGCGTCATCAATCACCCCATCGGTGGTTTGATAGTCCCATTCGCGTTCAAGAGAACGATACAGCCAGCGTGCCAGATCGCGCAGGGCCTCGGTAACCCCTTCCTCCGCGTCAGCCGTCATATCCTGATCCGACGGGCTGTCGCGACTGACGTCGATCCGCATCGTATATTCATGGTAATAGAGGCCGCGTTGGGTAATCCGCGCGGTCAGCTGGTAGAAATTCCACCTCTGGAGCGCAGTTAGCTGGTCTGCAATGGCATGAAGCGCCTCGTCCTGCGGCGCGTACTGACGGATTTTATGGGACGCACGCGGCGCATATTTGTAGACACCCTCGAACGAGGCGCCGTCCCCCTGACTGGAAAACCCCCGGAAATAGATGCAGGGATCGCATACGCTGGACGGGCCTGTCGAACGCCGTGATACCGTCGCAACGTCCACCCCGATTACGGCGCATATGCGCAGAAAGTCCTCATAGACAGCATCCCACCAGGGAAAAGCGTCCAGAGTATCCCGATACCAGCAACGGGCTTTTTCGCGAGCGGCAGCGGACAGTTCATCGATCTGATAAACGGTGACGGAGAGGATCTCAGGCATCAGGATCATCTCCTTCGAGAGCACCGGCCAGCCACTCGTTGGTGCTGGTCCAGCCGACGGATTTACCCGCCCCAAGATCAATGAGATGCGCGCCACCCCCGAAAGCGTCGAGACGGGGACGCGAACAGGTATTTGCATACTCCATTCCCCACAAACCGGAGAGTGAAAACGCTTCCGCGCATTTCAGCACGAATGCGATGACGCATTCCGGGTCGCCGCCAGACTCATCATGGATCCACAATTCAGAAGAGCCTTCCCTAGACAGCAGAAGGGAGAACCCGTCAGAGAGACAAAAACCATCTTCATCCTCCGTCTCGTTCCGATAGAGTTCCAGCGCTTTGAGCGCGTTTTCATGTGTTCTTACGTCGAGAAGGCAGGAGAAATGCGTAAAATAATCGGCCATTTTCGGACCCTCCATACAGAAAAAGCCCGGAACAAATCCGGGCTTTCGCAAAGGCAACGATGAAAAATGCAGCTGGAAGATCAGACCCGCTCCATGAGCTTGCGGGCCTTGCCTTCCAGATCGAGCCGCGTGTCCTGATTGCTCTTTGTGCGGGCAAAGGCCGTAATACCCTGCACGAAATCGAACACGCTTTCCGGTGGCCGGCCTTCCTCATGCAGGACCGTCTCGATGATTTTCGCCGTCTCGGGTTTCGAGAAGCCCTGTCGGCGCAGAAAACGCTCGCGGTCGTCCTCGTCACGGGCTACGATCTGCTTGCGTGATTCCTGAATTCCGGAAACGAACGATGCTGTGCTGGCGTTTGCGAAATTCCGCAGCGCAGGTGCAGCCTGTTGGACAAAGCGGGAGGCCGCAAACTTGCTGTGCCGGATCGTGATCTGCTGCAGATTTTCCTGCCCCCAGATCAACCGGTTCTGGCACACACCGCGCAAGTAGAAAGAGGCAATACCGAGGCTTTTGCTACCGACTTCGGAATTCCATGCGTAAAACCCCCTGAAGAAAAGATCAGGATCGCCATTTGGCAGCCGTCCCGCCTCGATCGGATGCGTATCATCGACGAGAAACAGGAAAACGTCCCTGTCCGAGGCATACAGGGTTGTGGTTTCCTTCGTGATGTCCACATGCGGATTATGGGTCATGGTCGCCCAGTCAATGACACCCGGTACTTTCCAGTTCGTATCCCCTGTTCCATTACCGGCAATTTTTCGCACCGCACCCACAAGCTCGTGGTCCCAGATCCGGCCGTAATCCGGCCCGGTCACGGCCCGCAATTCGACACGGCCGTCGCCGGTCTCCAGCGTCTTGACCAGTTCCGCCCGATGGGACAGCAACCCATGCTGTAAGTTGATCGCGGCTAGCGGAGCCGGAAGATTACGCAGGTAAGACGACGGCGCGCTAACAAGGCTGCACAGTTGCCCGAAAGACCAATGGGTCGGCGCAACCGGCGCACTCTGGCCGGGGACAGACAGGGTCAGCCGCTCGGCGTTGTCGCGTGACGCGTCCACGCGGATGGCGCGGCTCTCCACCGTGCGCGCTGTCGCCCGTTCCGCACGGCTCAGGGTCGCCGCGTGCAGATCAGCGAGTGAGAGATAACGCTCGTCATCGGGCCGGGAATACCACTCGGACGCCACACGGTGGTCAACCCGGCCACGGGAAGGATCAATACGAAACCCGCTGGCGGGACGGGCTGAAGGAAGAACGGTCATGGTCATGGAAACTCTCCTCTTGCGCCGGATATTCGGCACAAAAGGCGAAGCCGCCCTCTCCCTCTTCAGGGCATGACCAACATGAAAAAATGCGGCTTCCGGAGACCGAAAGCCGCGTCATGACCATAGAGAATAATAGAGTGTTCAGAACGTTATCATGAGTTGTCGAGGTCGGTCTCCAGCATCTGATGCGGAGACTTCGCCCGTCCCATCCACGGTTGCGGCCGGATTTCCTTCAGCCAGTCTACAAAACTCGGGATAAAGCCGAAATCTTCGCGCATATGCTGCTCACCGATCAGCCGGACGGGCACGACCCTGCCCGTTGAAAGCGTAAGGGTGACACCAAATATCCGCTCCGCGAGGTAGATCCCTTCAGCATGATGCCGCAAGGCCCTGTGACGGAAGTCTGCCGATATCCGCTTGGACTCGTCGAAGAAGTCATGAATTGGCAGGAAATCGTCTACCGTTCCACCCCACTGCCGCACGGAAGAGAGGGCATGATGATAACTATGCGCCATGGTCGGCCTCCTCTGTCCAGCTATGTTCGTAATATTCCGAGGACGTATAGCGCTCGTTGAATTCAAGCGTGACGGTTCGCTCAGGCACGTCAAAAATGATATCGCCATATGCGCCATCATTATTTTCCCAGCCGCCATGCGTCTGTGCAAGGGCGTCGTAACAGACATTCTCGATCGCATCGTTGAGGGAGCCGGACACCTGGGTAACGTCAGCATCGGGCCATGACGTGGTCTTCATGGCAATTTCGCGCTGAAGAATGTCGGCCTGGTCTTCGGGCGTGACAGTGATATCCTCTATTTGGCCGCTGTCCCCCTCGCCATTAAAGGAGACCTTGACCTGGGTGATGCCGTGAAGGGCGAGTGTGGCGAATACAATCCGCCGGTTCTGCACCGCCGCATCTCTCTGCGCTGCTTCGTGACGTTGCCAGCGCAGCGTATAGTCAACCGGGGCAGCTTCAGGGGTGGCGGGGACGCCTGATGTTTCTGACATGACAAGCTCCATCGGATCATACAGTTGGAAGAAAGGGCGGGCCGTGACTCCGCGAACCTCGGGATCACGGCCCTGAGTGGTTGGGAAATGGTTATTCAGCGGCGATCTCGGCGTTCAGGAAGGCCGGCAGTTCCACGTCTTCCGCTGTGTGGTTCTGTTCCTCGTCAGGCGCGGCATGCTCAGGCAGCCCCGCACGCAGTGCTTCGGGCAACCAGCCGAAACCTTCGAGCAGCCGTTCCGCCTCACGGGCCATATCCGCTTTCTTGAGATGCGCGATCAGCCCCGCCGCCTGTTCACCGCGTGCTTCGCGCACGGCGTCCAGAATATGCGGCTTGGTCACGCGACCGAGATAGTTTTCGACCGTCGGCTGCCAGCCCGCCTCGACCGGATCAAGGCGCAGGGCCGATGCCAGCCGGTTGCTGCGGGCCAGTCGGCGCTCAATCGCGCGCGGAGAAACTGACCCGTGCGGATTGACCTTCTCGAACAGGGCATTCACCCCGAAAGAGAGGCAGTGCGCGAGAAGGGCCGAACGACTGGTCTCATCCAGCCGATCCAGCCACGCCCAGAGTTCGTCCTCGTCCTGCGGGAGATCCTGCTTCCATCCTTCGTGCCGCGCGCGCAGGGCATGGGCCGCCAGACTGCTGCCCAGATCGGGCGCCTGGATCGGGAACCCGACAACGCGCACCCCGGCTTCGAGGCAGGCACCGCTGCGATCGTCGCGGAACAGGCTGAGGCAGAGCGTATGCAGGAATTCGGTCAGCGCCACATCGGGGTTGCTGGCAAACGCATCACGAAGGGCCAGTGTCCGCCACGCCGTCAGTTCGGAGAGCAGGCGATCCGGGATGGGGCGGCGGAGATCATCCTCGTCTTCGGCGTCGTCGGGCGCAGTGTGCTGTCCCGTCGTGCCGGCAGTCGTGTCGTCAGCATGGTCCTCGGAAGTGGCGCCGTCTTCCAGGGCTGCCGCAGGATCGTGCGCGTCGGAGAGGTTTTCATCTTCAAGGTCTTCCGGATGGGCAAACCCGCGCTCGATCAGCAGGGTGCCGTCGCTGTCGAGGCTGACGAAGGCTCCTCCCCGCACGATGTCGCCCGGATCGAAAATTGCAGGACGGGTTTCAAGGGCTTCGATGGCCTGTTCAATCTCGCCAAGGCGATGATCGATTTCGTCGGGCAGTTCGTCGGCCTCGGCGTATTCCGCTTCTATGGTTTCCTGCTCCGCACGCAGGGCGGCCAGACGCGCGGCCTCGTCCTCGGACAGCAGCGCCGGCGTCCCGTCGATCTCGACCAGATGGCGGGTGTGCCCCCAGGGGAACGACAGGGCTGTCTCGACCCATTTCCAGCCTTCGGCCCTGACCTCCTCGGCGGCTGCCTGTAGTTTCTCTATCACGAGACGATCGAGGATAGCGGGATCCTGCAGCCAGCCCCCATCATCGTCCTCGAACAGATCGCGCATGACATGGCCGCCTGCCGCGACATAGGCGTCCAGACCAACAAACCGCGCACGGGCATCCGACGCCCGGACGGTCTTTTCGGTCAGCATCCGCCGGATGACGTAAGGTTCGCGATTATGGCTCTGGGCGACGATTTCCCAGACCTGCTCCTGACGCGCCGCATCATCGCTGATGGAAAACGCCATGAGTTGCTCAAGCCGCATGCCATCCTGTTCGTAGACGTCCAGCAACTTTTCGGAGACGCTCATCAGGCGTAGACGCTGCTTGACGACCGTGACCGGCACGAAGAACGCCGCCGCGATTTCCTCCTCGGACATGCCTTTTTCGAGCATGTCGCGGAAGGCCCGGAACTGATCCAGCGGATGCAGGGCCACGCGCTGGACGTTTTCGGCGAGAGAATCATCCTCGGCGAGTATGGACGATCCTGCCTCGCGCACGACGCAGGGCACCGGGGCGGTCTTGTTCAGCTTCTTCTGCTTCACCAGCAGTTCGAGCGCGCGAAAACGTCGCCCGCCAGCCGGGACTTCGTAGGTGCCGGTCTCGGCCCCGCTGTCGTCGAGGACGGGGCGGACATTCAGGCTCTGCAACAGCCCGCGGCGCTCGATATCCTTGGCCAGTTCATCGATCGAAAGACCGGACTTCACACGCCGGACATTGGCTTGGGACAGGACCAGCTTGTTGAACGGAATGTCACGCGAGGAACTGAGCGCGATTTTGGAAACGGCGGTTGCCATGGCGAAAAACTCCATGACGGGCGGACAGGAGACTCTCTCCTACCCTCTCAACCCGTCACGGAATTCCCAACTTCACTTTCCCTCTTCATAGCCGCTTCGAGGTGCACGGCTTTCCCCATGAGGAAAGAACGGGCACGGATGTAGCCATGCGTAAAATCGCTTAGTGATCAACGGGAACATAGCCCGGCAGCTTTTCCATGTTATCGATCCAGCGCCGTAATGACGGGTAAGGATCAAGGGCGATGTCGCCCTCCGGCGCCAGTGCGAGATACGGATAGGCGGCACAATCCGCGATAGTGGGTCGGTCTGCTGACAGCCATTTCTGGGTGCTCAGATGCTGGTCAATGACCTTGAGCGTTCGCTGGCTGTTACGTACGGCATCGTCGTAACGCAGGGGATAGTCGAACAATTTCACAAGCCGTGCGTCTGCCGGACCATGCTGGATTTCATTGACGCTCACCGACAGCCACTCGATGACGGCTGCCCGGGTTGCCGGATCTGCCGGCCACCAGTCTGTCTTGCCGTATTTTTCCGCCAGATAGACGAGAATGGCCTGAGAATCCCAGATCACGGTCTCTCCGTCCTGCAGGACCGGTACCTGCTGCCAGGGGTTGAGGGCGGTGAACGCGGCTGTTTTATGTGCTCCTGCCACAAGGTCGACATCCTGAATGTCAAGTTCAATGCCCGTCAGCGCTGCGAACAGCCGAACCTTGTAGCAGTTTCCCGATGGGGGACAGTTGTAGAGTATTGGTAATGTCATAACCGGTCGTTCCTTGGTTTCTTCCGCCGGAGCAGATCACCTGTCCCCGGCGCATCAAGTTTGGAGACAAAACGAAATCAATGATCGACGCAAGGAGTGACCGGTCGGTACAATTCTGTTAACGCGCAATTCACCCCGCCATTCCCTGGCGTCGGGCGGTTGGAAAGGTGTTTTGCGCTGGGCGTATCCACCTCCTGCCTATTTCCCTACAGTGGACAACCGAAGCCGTTCACCGCGAGACCATAGGTCCAGGTGTTCTATTTGGCAGGCCACCCGACATAGGAGGCCGCCCAGTGCAAAAAGCGTTTCCACACGCCACTGACCACGGTAGCCAAAATGGGTGTCAAGGAAAAGCCTGAAGGTGCTTCTAATGGAAATTCCGTGACCTGAAACTGAGCCTGTCGAGACCCGAACTGGCCGGATCGTCGTCCCCTCCCCGCGCTCCGACCTGACGGAGCAATCCGGACAGATCGGTGAGTTCCAGCGTCACCAGATGCACGACATCCCCCTCGCGCTGGACGCGCCCCCTGGCGGCCACCATGCTGGCCGAGAGGATGATCGATCGGTATTTCTCGAAGATGTCGGGCCAGATGACCAGATTGGCGATGCCGGTCTCGTCCTCCAGCGTGATGAAACACACCCCCTCGCCGGATCCGGGCCGCTGGCGCACCAGCACCAGTCCGGCCGCTTCGACCCGTTTACCGTCACGCAGCACCATGGCCGTGCCGCAGGGCACGATCCGGCGTTGCCGCAGATCCTCCCGCAGGAACGACACGGGGTGGGCGCGCAAACTCAGCCCAAGATGGTTGTAATCGCCCACCACCTCGGCGCCGTCGGTCATCGGGACCAGCGCCATCGCCGGCTCGTCGGTTTCGCGGGACTGCGCAGCCGCGGCGAAGAGCGGCAGCGGTTCGTCATGCAGGCCCTTGATCGCCCACAGCGCCTCGCGCCGTGCCAGCCCGAACGCCGGCCGGAAAGCGTCGGCCTCTGCCAGACGCACCAGCGCTTCCTGCGGCACCCCGGCCCGACGCCACAGATCGTCGATCGAGGCGAACGGCCGCCGTAGCCGCGCCGCCACGAGCGCCGCCGCATGGGCGTTGGCCAGCCCCTTGACCAGGCTCATCCCCAGCCGCACCGCGAAACAGCCGCGATCGTCATCCTCGCCTTCAAGAGTGCTGTCCCAGCGGGAAGAATTTATACAGACCGGTCTGACCTCAATGCCGTGGTCCCGGGCATCGCGCACCAGTTGCGCGGGCGCGTAGAAACCCATCGGCTGGGAATTCAGAAGCGAGGCCAGAAACACGTCCGGATGGGTGCATTTCATCCAGGACGACGAATAGGCGAGAATGGCGAAACTGGCCGCATGGCTTTCCGGAAAACCGTAGGAGCCGAAACCTTCGAGCTGCTGGTAAATGCGCTGCGCGAACTCTTCCGGATAGCCCTTGCGCGTCATGCCTTCGAGCAGACGGGTCTGGAAATGGGACACGGTGCCGGTGTTCTTGAACGTCGCCATTGCCCGACGCAGCCCGTCCGCCTCGGCGGCGGTGAAGTCCGCGCAGACCATGGCGACCTGCATCACCTGCTCCTGAAACAGCGGTACGCCGAGTGTGCGCTTGAGCACCTCCTCCAGTTCCGGTGTCGGATAATCCGGCTCTTCCAGCCCCTCCCTGCGCCGTAGATACGGATGGACCATATCTCCTTGTATCGGGCCGGGTCTCACGATTGCGACCTCGATCACCAGATCATAATAGGTACGCGGCTTGAGGCGCGGCAGCATCGACATCTGCGCGCGGGATTCGATCTGGAACACGCCGATGGTGTCCGCCTTGCGGATCATGGCGTAGGTCCGGGGGTCTTCGGCCGGGATGGTCTGAAGCGTGAAATGCTGGCCCTTGTGCGCAGCGAGCAGGTCCAGCCCTTTTTTCATGCAGGTCAGCATGCCGAGCGCCAGGATATCGACCTTCATGAATTTCAGGGCGTCGATATCATCCTTGTCCCATTCAATGATCTGGCGCTGATCCATCGCCGCCGGCTCGATGGGCACCAGCTCGTCCAGCCGGTCGCGGGTCAGCACGAACCCGCCGGGATGCTGCGAGAGATGGCGCGGTACACCGATCAGACAGCGCGCGAGGTCCAGCGTCAGGCGGATGCACCGGTCGGTCAGATCGATCCCGGTCTCGGCAAATTTCTCTGCTTCGACATGCCGCGACCAGCCCCAGATCTGTTTGCTCAACAGAGCAATCACGTCCTCCGGTAGCCCCATCACCTTGCCGACGTCGCGCAACGCGCCCTTGGCGCGGTAGCGGATCACCACGGCGGTCAGCGCCGCGCGGTCGCGACCGTAATGATCGTAGACCCACTGGATGATCTCCTCGCGTCGAGCATGCTCGAAATCCACGTCGATATCCGGTGGTTCGCCCCGTTCCTCGGAAATGAACCGCTCGAACAGGAGCGTGGTGCGCGATGGGTCGATGGCGGTGATGCCGAGCACGAAGCACACGGCGGAATTGGCCGCCGAGCCCCGTCCCTGGCAGAGAATGTCCCGTCGCCGCGCTTCACGAACGATGGAATGCACCGTCAGGAAATACGGCGCGTATTGCATGCGCCCGATGAGCGTGAGTTCATGGCGCAAAATCGTCTCGACGTCCGGCGGGATTATGCCGCCATAGGTCTCCCGCGCCCCCTGCCATGTCAGGTCCTCCAGCGCCTGTTGCGGGGTCTGGCCCGGAATCTCGATCTCGTCGGGATACTGATAGGCCAGATCGTCCAGAGAGAACCGGCAACGTTCGACGATCTCCATCGTGCGGTCGATCGCCTCAGGATACCGCGCAAACAGCCGCGCCATCTCCGGCGGTGGTTTCAGGTAACGGTCGGCGTGACGCTCCCGGGCAAAGCCTGCGTGCTCGATGGTGGTGTTGTGCCTGATGCAGGTGACGACGTCCTGCAGGATGCGGCGATCATGGGTATGGAACAGCACGTCGTTGGTGACGACAGTCTTCACGCGCTGGGCGTGGGCGAGATTGGCCAGGTCGTAAAGCCGCATCTGGTCGTTGGGGCGGCGGCGCAGGGTGAGCGCCATATAGGCGCGGTCACCGAACGCCTCCCGCAACCGCCGCAGATGCGCCGCACACTCCTCGTCGGCGACATCCGGCACCAGCACGGCGAGCAGTCCTTCGCCCCATTCCACCAGATCACGCCAGAGCAGGCGGCACTTCCCCTTCCCCGCCCGGGCCTTGCCGAGCGTCAGCAGGCGGCACAGCTTGCCATACGCGACCCGGTCGGTCGGATAGACCAGCACGGGCGGCGCGTCCTCCAAATCGAGGCGACAGCCGACAACCAGGCGCACCCCGAATTCCTTTGCGGCAAGATGCGCCTGAACGATGCCGGCAAGCGTGTTCCTGTCGGTAACACCGAGGGCCGTGATCCCGAGCGCCTTCGCCTGCCCGAACAGTTCACCGGGCGACGACGCGCCGCGCAGAAAGGAGAAATAGCTCGTGACCTGAAGTTCGGCGTAGCGCGGTGCCGAAGCGCTCATGCGAAGAGCCCATGCAGGAACCAACGTTGCGATCCGGTCTCGCCGTGTTCGCCGTCACCGGCGCGGAACAGCCAGAATCGCTCGCCAGACGTATCCTCGACGCGGAAATAATCCCGCGCCGTGGTCAGCTCCGCATCACCTTTCCACCATTCTCCGAATATTCTCTCCGGCCCGTCTGCGCATTTCACCTTGTGGCGCAGGCCTCGCCAGACGAAAAATACCGGAGGATGGTCGGGTAGCATGGCCATGGTCTCGATCGGCTCGGGTCGCGGCAACAGACGGGTCGGTCGCGGCCAGCCTTCGGGCCAGGTCGTATCCTGAATTGGCGCAAGCGGCGGTACTCGCTGAACTGAACGCTCGGGAACATCGCTTTCCACTGGCACAACGCGGTAAAGCGCCCCGCTGCCCAGCCGGTTGGCCAGTGTATCGACCAGTCCGGACAGATCGGCCTCCGGTTCTTCAATCAGGGATGAGACCTGCTGGCGCCGCTCCACTGGTTCGGCCAGCATGGCAATCAGTTCCATACGCTCGATGCCAAACCCGGGTTCGATGGTCTCAATCTGGTCAGACAGAAGACGCAGCAGATGCTTCGGATCGCGGACGGGCCGAGCCAGCGCGAGACGCACCGCCTGCACGGCGTTGTCGACACGATGCAGCAGGAGATCCAGTCGCCGTGCACCGAGGCCGCGTTCTTCGAGGCCGATGCAGAGCGGCGGCACCAGTTTGCCTATATAGCGCGCGATGGTTTCGGCGGCGGCAATTGGCTCGGCGAAGTTGCGCGACACCGCGACGGGATCGACCGGACGGATCGGCAGGATGGGTTCCTCCACCCTGCCATAGGCCTGATCCAGCCTTCGTGTGATTTCCGGACCGAAGCGCAGCACCAGCGGGGCGCGAGGTGCGTTCTCGAGATCGCGGACCCGAGTCAGGCCGAGGTCGGCCATTCCGGCAACGACGTTGGTCGGGAGGCGGAGAGCAGCGATCGGCATATCCGCCAGAGTAGCGACGTGCTCTCCGGGTGGAACGACAATCGCCGTGCCCGGCGTGGTGCGCGTGACAGCATAGGCTGCTCCGAGCGTATCAGCGACGGCGGCTCTCGCCGTGATACCGGATCCGTTCAGGCGACGAACAATGTCACGTAACATTGTGGCCTCACCGCCCAGGAGATGATCGGCTCCGGTGGTGTCGAGAACCAGCCCGTCCGCCGACTTGCCGGACGCATCGACCGCCACGATGGGACTGACCCGCTGCTGCAGCCACAGCGCCAGCCGTTCCAGCGCCGCACGGTCCGCTTCGGGCTGACCGTCCTGAACCACCAGGCCCGGAATCAGCGCCTGCGCTTTGGCAACTGGCATTCCGATCACCACCCCGCTTTTACGGGCAGCGCGGTCGGCGGCCAGCACGACGCGACGACTGCCCTCGCGCCCCGCGAGGACCAGTGGCTGTTCAGGCGGAGGCGCGCCGTCGCCCCGTTCGCGGCGGAGCCGGTCGGTGGCCCAGAACGGAAGCCAGATCACCGTGGTTCGCCTCGGCTCCTGCTGTTTTGTCCGGACTTCCGGCAATCCGCAATCCTGCCTGTCCATTTCGTACCTCCACCTCGAAGTCGGCGCTTTCGCCGGATCGTGTCCGGATCAGTTCCAGCAACCAGCGGCTCTCCCCTACCCCCTGAACCGGCAGCGGCGCCGATGGCAGAAGCGAGACCCGCCAGCGTGTGGTGCTCGCCGTCGGCTGCCCGAAATCAGCGGCATCCCTCTGTCGTCTCCACCGTCGGAGGGCGAGACCGATGCCGCCACCGCTTTCAGCCGCGAGTTGCAACCGGCGCGAAGCCGTCATGGTCAGGCGACCGACTTCGGCGACCACCGCGCCCAGGCCCGGATGACGCAGTCCTTCCTCGAAACAGGCCAGCACGTCACGATCGGTGCCACTCTCGACAAAAAGCACCCGCGAGGGTGGAAGGCCAACCTGCTGAAGTGCGGGAGTAAACAGATCGGCAACTGTCACAATCCATAACACCTGACCTTGTGTACGTGCGGCGATACCGGCAGCAAAACGGGCGGCGGCAGCGGCGTTGAGGGCGTCGTTGCCGCCTCCAGCGATCTCATGCAGGGCTCCGAGAGTCAGCCCTCCACCGGGAAGTCTCCGGTCGATCTCCGCTAACCCAAAGGGCAGTGTGGCACGCTTGCGACTGGTCTGTCCTTCGAGACGACTGATCGCGGCCCGCAGCGTCTCCAGACCGGGTTTTTTATGGGTTTCAGCAGTCATGTCACGGCTCGGCGTCCCTTATGCAGGCAAATTTCCTGATTATATGTTCCTGATTTGTTCCAATCATGCTACGCAAGTCAATGCAAATTCGCTCTGTATCCGGCATGCTGGTTAGCGATGTTCGATCAGTATCGTTGATGAAAGTGCGCTAAGGAATTGAATCCAGAACCTTCTCCTGCTTCGGGCAGCGATGATTATCTGTCCCGTCTGAATGAGGCCCAGCGACAGGCTGTCACGCACGGGACCGGAGTCTCGACAGGCGGGGCGGATTCATCCCCGCTGCAGGTCATCGCCGGGGCTGGTTCGGGCAAGACCAACACACTGGCCCATCGGGTCGCGCATCTGATCGCCTCAGGGGCTGATCCGCGCCGCATCCTGTTGCTGACCTTCTCGCGCCGCGCCAGTGTGGAGATGACGCGGCGGGTAGAACGCATCTGCAAAACCGTGCTGGGCGACAAGGCCGGACCTCTCGCTGACGCGCTGGCCTGGTCTGGGACGTTCCACTCCATCGGTGCGCGGCTGCTGCGGGAGTATGCCCAGCAGATCGGCATGGATCCGGCGTTTTCGATCCATGACCGCGAAGATTCCGCTGACCTGATGAATCTGATCCGCCATGATCTGGAATTTTCCAAAACCGAGAAGCGGTTCCCCGGCAAGGGCACGTGCCTTGCCATCTATTCCCGTGTGGTGAATTCAGGCGCGCCGCTCGCCGATGTATTGCTGAAGCACTATCCGTGGTGCGCGGGCTGGGAAGCCCAGTTGAAACAGCTTTTCGCCGGTTATGTCACGGCGAAACAGGAGCAGAGCGTGCTGGATTATGACGATCTGCTGCTGTGCTGGGCGCAAATGGTCAGCAACCCGGTTCTGGCCGCAGATATCGGCGGCAAATGGGATCATGTGCTGGTCGATGAGTATCAGGACACCAACCGGCTGCAGGCGGAGATGCTGCTGGGCATGAAGCCCGATGGCCGAGGCCTGACGGTGGTGGGTGATGACGCGCAGAGCATCTATGCCTTCCGGGCGGCGACCGTGCGCAACATTCTGGATTTTCCAGTGTCTTTCGATTCCCCGGCGCGCATCGTGACGTTGGATAGGAACTATCGTTCCACGAAACCCATTCTGGATGCCGCCAATGCGGTGATCGGCGAGGCGACGGAGCGGTTCACCAAGGATCTGTGGACCGAGCGGGCTTCGGAGGAAAAGCCACGACTGGTCACTATCTGGGATGACACGGCGCAGGCCAACTACATTGCCGATCGAGTGCTGGAAGAGCGTGAGGCCGGAACACCAATGAAGCAGCAGGCTGTGCTGTTCCGGGCTTCGCACCATAGCGGCACGCTGGAGGTGGAACTGACCCGGCTCAATATTCCGTTCGTGAAATTCGGTGGCCTGAAGTTTCTCGACAGTGCGCATGTGAAAGATATGCTGGCGCTATTGCGTTTTGCCCAGAACCCACGCGACCGCATCGCGGGCTTTCGGGTATTGCAGCTTCTGCCGGGCGTGGGGCCGGGTTCAGCCCGGCGCGTGCTGGATACGATGGGCGAGAATGCCCATCCCTTCGAGGCGTTGAAGGATGTCAAAGCGCCACAGCGGAGTGGTGAGGTCTGGGCGGGTTTCGTGAATATGCTGACCGCTCTCGGCAGCCATCAGGTCGGCTGGCCGGGCGAGATTGCAGCCGCGCGGTACTGGTATGAGCCACATCTGGAGCGGCTGCACGAGGACGCCTCCACCCGTCTGGCCGATCTGGTGCAGCTTGAGCAGATTGCCGGAGGGTACCCGTCACGCGAGAAATTCCTGACCGAACTGACGCTGGACCCGCCGGATGCCACGTCCGATCAGGCTGGCGTGCCGTTGCTGGATGAAGACTATCTGATCCTCTCGACCATTCATTCCGCCAAGGGGCAGGAGTGGAAGAATGTGTTCCTCATGAACGTAGTCGATGGCTGCATTCCGTCTGATCTGGCGACGGGCGAGCAGGACGATATCGAGGAGGAACGCCGCCTGCTCTATGTGGCCATGACGAGGGCGAAAGACAGTCTCGATATCATGGTGCCGCAGCGTTTCTATGTGCATGGCCAGCACAGCCGGGGCGACCGACATGTCTATGCTTCACGTACACGCTTCATCGACCGGGACATGCTGCCTTTGTTCGAAGCCGTGTCATGGCCTGTCGTGAAACCGGAAGAGCAGGCAAGGCAGGAGGCGGTGAAGTCGGTGCGGATCGATATGGCAGCCAGATTACGCGGCATGTGGTCGTAAGGGAGCAGGCGGATGTGCAATCTCTATTCCATGACTTCCAACCCGCAGGCGATCCGCGAGATCGCGAAAGTTCTTGAGGATCGCACGGGCAATCTCCAGCCGCTGCCGGAGATCTACCCGAATACGATGGCGCCGATTGTGAGGAACGGGGAAGGCGGTCGTGAACTGCTCATGGCCCGCTGGGGTATGCCGACTCCCCCCCGGTTACCTGAAAGGCCATAAGGTGGATCGCGGTGTGACCAATATCCGCAATCCGGGATCTGCATGGTGGAAGCGCTGGGAAGGGGTGGAGCACCGCTGTTTGGTGCCGCTGACAGCGTTCTCGGAACCCGAGCGTTTGCCTGATGGGAAATCACAGCCTGTGTGGTTTGCCCGCAGCGACGGAGAGCCGCTGGCTTTCTTTGCCGGTATCTGGTGCCGATGGACATCCGTGCGGAAACTGGCTGATGGAGAGACAACGGATGACCTGTTTGGATTTCTGACCACCGAGGCAAACCGGGAAGTTGGAGCCATCCATCCGAAAGCCATGCCGGTGATTCTGACGCAGCCGGATGAGCTGGATGTGTGGATGAATGCGCCAGCAGAGGAGGCGCTGGGGCTTCAACGGCCTCTGTCAGATGGGCATTTGGCCCGTCGTGAACCACCCTACCTCGTGGAAAATGGAAGCTAAAATGGGATCATACTTCTTGCATTTTTCATCCCGGATATAAGTAGAAAAGACGAGTGCAACAAAAATCCCAAGTATGCTGATCTCTCATCAATCAGAGTTAATCGTGTGGTGATCTCCATATCGTTGGGCTCATACTTCCCGAACGTGCGAGACATCGCCGCCATTGGTCGGCGGTGCAGAGGCCTGCCGGAAAGACGAACACACCAGACCCAAAGCAATCGCTACAATGCCTGTAGCGTGCCAGAGATGCAGACGTTCGTGAAGAAACAACGTCGAGAGTATGACTCCAAAGGCCGGGATCAGATGAATGCTCAGGCCTGCACGTTCCGCACCAAAAAATCTGACAGCGCGCATGTAGAGTAAATAGGCCAGAACGGACGGAAAAATGCCCACATATAAGGCAGCTGCGGCAAATGAAATCGTCCAATGAGCAGATGTCGCACTTATCGGAGCGATGAACCAGAGCGGCAACAGGAGGCAGACGCCGATCGTGATATGAGCACCCAGCACACCCAACCGGTCGAGGTCTGCCGGCAGGCGACGGATCCAGAGCGTGTAAAACGCAAAGCAAGCCATCGCAGCAAGGACAACAGCATCTCCCGGCACGAGCGCGAGGGCGCTCCATTGTGACCATTGGCCGTGCAGAACCAGCGTGAACACGCCCAACAACGAAAGTATCAGACCAGCGCCCTGAGCGAGTGTAAGTCGCTGCCGGTAAAAGATCGCACCGAAGAAAACAATCATGAGTGGTATCAGCGCGTTCATCAGAAGGGCGTTGCTCGCCGTGGTCGTTCGTACACCAACATAGATCAGGGCATTGAAGCCGACGATCCCTGTAAGCGCCGTCCCGAGCATAAGCCAGCGATGCTGCCAATAACGAGGAGCATCACGGCGCATGATAGGGAGCGCAAACGGCGACAGGCAGACAAAAGCAACGACCCAGCGGACGGTCAACAGGGTCAGGGGTGCGGTCAGATCGCGAACCGCACGGCTGACGATAAAATTTCCGGCCCAGAACAGCGGTGGCAATCCAAGTGACGCATACGCCATAACACGCTCTACGATGCGTGGAGTACGAATGCGGTTTGCGGTCATACGTCGTGGCTCGACGATACGATCCCAATATCAGGTCCCTCCACCCAACCGAGCGACAGAGCCTTCCTGCGTCGGATCACCTCTCGAATACGCACATCAAACGAACGCCCTGCACCGCTCCACGAAACAGACGCCTCACCCGTCAGATGCAGAAGATCACCGTTGTCGAAATTGATGAAGAGAAGACCAGCCCGAGGATTTTCCAGAAAGTTTCCAAACGTGTTGAAATAACGATTACCTGGGTAATCCGGAACAGTCAGGACATCACCGTTGAGCTGCACAAAACCTGATGGTCCGCCGCGATGCGAGACATCCATGCCGCCGTGGACGACAGACGATGCGCAGGAGGCGATGAAGAATGTGCTGGCGGTCATGATGACGTCGCGCGCCTCAGCGTCTGGTGCCGGATATCTCTCCACGGCACCGGGTAATCGAAGCAGCGATCGTGGCTCACGTGGGCGGATATATTTTGGACAGTTTCCGAAACTCTGCAGAACGCGCATCCGGATGCCGTCCGCGTCGTTCGCCAGAACGGTGCCGTTGGCGCGGTTGCGTCGGCGTGTCGCAAACTCGATCCCGAGGATCGCGATCGGGCGTTCCGGCGCCAGCGCTTCAGCCACAGGATCTCCTGATAGGGGATGCCAGGCGAGATGAAGTGTTATCTCGTCAGGACTTGAGAGAAAGCCGGGCACGCCGGTAGCAAGCGTTGCAACCGGCCAGCCGTCGGGAGAAAGGGCACCCAGCACGACATAAGGCAGCGATGCAAAGAACGTGCGATGCTGCTCTGTCATGAAGGAGC
Organism: Gluconobacter sp. Gdi; assembly: GCF_014132155.1. Taxonomy (GTDB): domain Bacteria; phylum Pseudomonadota; class Alphaproteobacteria; order Acetobacterales; family Acetobacteraceae; genus Gluconobacter. Next base: position 17,899 of record NZ_BLJQ01000012.1, on the reverse strand, counting down.
GAATGAAAGTGCTCGAAGGTGCGGCCACGCCAGCCAGTGCCTGCGCACGCCGTTCGCCCTCGTGAAATGCGGTCGCCGTGTTATCCATCGTCGTGATCCGTCATGTCGGAACTGAATGAGGCAAACATGCCACGTAGCATCTCCGAGCAACAATACAGAACGGTCCGTTTATTGGCTATTCACTTTCAGGGTTTTTCGCCTTCCTCCTTCCGTTTCTTGAGGAACACACGATCACGTTCGATGAACCGGGCCACCATAATTGGAACCAGACGGGCCGGGTTCTTGCCGACATTGGTGTCGTCGCCATTCTCCTCCGCGAGAAAACGGGCATACAGAAGAAGGTCACGATGAATGTCCGCGGGAAAGGCAATCGTCATCCGGACAGGACGACTGTCGGGAATTGCGGTGATACGAAGCTTATCCATTGCGATGTTCTCCTTTCGCAACATAAGGTTTGAGTATCAGGTCGCGCCCCAGCAGAAGCGTGAACGGCAGACCGGGACGGTCGGTGAGGGTTGGCTGAATATCGAGTGAGCGGTCGACCAGCCGGTATCCCACCTGAGAGAACCCGTTGCTGGCGCCACTGCGAATGGCCTGGGCGAGATTGTTCTCGCTCTGGCTCGTGCCAGCTTCCGACCCGACGCTGAGCAGCGTGGTCACCAGTGCGGCTTTGAACAACTGGCCCCAGTGGTTGTTCACCTCGTCCGACAGGCCGGACTGGCCGATCGCGTCGGCGCCGGGCAGTTTCTCCAGCACGAGGCTTTCGCCGTCCGGGAAAATCAGCCGGGTCCAGATGATCTGGGTGCGTTGCTGCCCGAAGGAAATGCCGCTGTTATAGGCACCGAACAGCGTACTGCCCTGCGGGATCAGGAGATAGCGCCCTGTCGGGCTGTCATAGACGTTCTGGGTGACGTGCCCGACGATCTGGCCCGGAAGATCGGAACTGATCTTCGTGTTCAGCGCGCCCGCAATGACCGTTCCGGCCTGAAGCACGTAAGGGGAGAGGAGCGGCAAAATCCGATCGGGGCTGATGGTCTGCCGGTCAGGTTGACCCGCGAGAAAGGCCCGGTTCTCTGCCTGTGGTCCGGTGCTGGTCGTTCCTGCACCCTGGCCAGGGGACGCTGAGGTCGCAGATGAAGCCGGCTGCACGTCATGCTGATCACGCACATCGACTGAGGCAAACAGTTTGCTGCCAATGGCGGCATCAATTTCCTGCTGAGCCCGACGCGCATCCTCGTTGCCGATCGCATTGGCAGGGATTGATTTGCCCTGCCGCTGCGCGTTGAGGATTGGCCTGCCCAGATCACCGGGAAGCGCGGGTCCGAGCCTGGGCACATTGGAATAATCTTTCGGGAGGTTGTCCAGACCTGCCGCAGATGGTGGGGACGCATTGTCCGGACCGACTGATGCTGACGGCGCTCGATGGCTGGCTTCCAACGCATATCCGAGGGCGAACGCCACGACGATGACGCCGATCCCCCCGAGTGACCAGATCACCGTCCGCGACAGACGCACGACGCGTGGACGCTCGGCACGGAGGCGCAGATCGGGAGGCGTCGCCGGTGGGGCCGGGTTTCCCCCATTGGGCGGGGCATTCTGATCAGGGCGTGGAGCGGTGTCCTGCCCTGCCCCCTCTTCTCTGTCCTCGCTCATGACGGCCGCCCGTCAGTGCGCACGATGCGCACGCGCTGCTCGCTGGTCTTGTCGCCGAGACGCAGCTCGGCCGCGGCGAACAAGCGGTCAACGATCATCCAGTTCTGGCGGACCCGGTAATTGACCAAAGCCGGGTTCCCGTCCGGCCCCAGCACGAAAAGAGGTGGCAGATCCCCCTGCCCGATCCCGCTCGGGAAAGCGATATAGACTTTGCGTCCGTCATCGAAAGCCCGCGAGGGCAGCCACGGGGGCACCCCGCCTTTTGCTGGCTGTATGGCGTAGCGAAAATGCAGATCGTCGAGATTCAGCCCCGCATCCACAGGAGCCTCTTCTTCGGCGTCGTCATTCTGACGGTGCAGCGCGATCAGATCGTCCTCGGGATAGTCCCACGACACGGACGCCATGTAGGTCGCCGGTGTGGAACGCAGTTCCGCCAGGTAGGTCCGGCGGTCGGTATTGACGATCAGATTGGTCGTGAGATCGGGACGGGTCGGCTTGACCAGGATATGGACACGCTTGGCAGTACCACTGCCGCTCGATGTATCCCCGATCACCCACCGGACGGTGTCACCAGCGGCAACCGGCCCGCTTCCGACCAGCTTTTCGCCGGGCTGGAGCATGATGTCGGTAATGTCACCGGGCGACGCGTAGACCTGATAGAGCGCGCCGGGACTGTAGGGATAAACCTGCACGGCATTGATAAATCCCGCCCGCGTCGGCTGGATCCGGGCGGCGACGTTCGCCTGAATCACACGCACGGTCGGATCGGCAACCTCCGGCGCACCTCGCCGGGCCTGGACGCTGCGCGACGGCAGGCGTTTCAGTTGGCCCGGCAGCGGCAAAGGTCTGGCGATTTCCACCACCTGCACCGGTTTGGGTGGATCGGGCAGGCGTGTAGCCCGCGCCGCATCATCATAGCGAATGGCGGGCGGATGATACTGTCCGGCACAGGCGGACAGGGTGAGCAGCACCAGCGGCAGGGCGCGCAAGACCATGCGGATCATTGTCCGAGTTCCTTCGACCAGTTGATGGCGGTGACATAGATGCCAAGCGGGTTTTTCCGCAGGCGATCGGCCGTGCGTGGGGTGACGATCATGACCGTGAGAATAGCGGTCCAGCGTTCGGTTCCCGTGAAGGCGCCGTCGCGGTAATGCCGTTCGGTCCAGGCCACGCGGAAACTGCCGGGCGATGCCCGGATGACCGACGACACATCGACCTCGACCTGTTCGTGGCCGACCCGTGAGAACGGGTCGTTGAGGCGGGCATAGTCGTTCAGCGCCTGTGCGCCGGAAATCATGGTGAACTCGTAGGCCTGCAGCCAGTTCTGCCGCACAACGACAGGATCGGCGGACAGGCCACGCACATCTTCGATGAAGCGCGCCAGATACCACGACACCTGCGGATCGGTCGGAACATAGGCCGAGGTCGCTGGGCCGATCACCTGTGTCTGGCCGAGTTTGTCGACCTGCACGACCCAGGGGACGATGGTGCCACGCGCGGACTGCCAGACCAGGCCGATCCCGAGTGCTGCCGAGAGGAACAGACTGCCAAAAGCCATCAGCCGCCAGTTACGGGCCTGCACACGGGCGGAGCCGATCCGGTCATCCCAGATCTGGGCTGCGTGTTGATAGGGTGTCACGGGTTCGGGTGTGATCCCGTAGCGTGTGGTAGAGCGACGGAACATCATTGTTTCTCCGAAAGATCGATGGCTGCCGATCCACCGCCGCCATCGGCGGAGCGGATGACATGGGCCGCTTCGGCCGCGTGGGTCGCGGCATTGCGACGCTTCATTTTTTGTGCCCAGCGTGGGGGCTTGCTGTCGGGAGCAGAGCCGGCGCCGCCGCCTTGACCTTTGCCGGCGCTGTCTGACGGGCCGGCAGAATTCCCGCCACCCGCCTCGGAAGCGGCTCCGCCGGTAAAGCGCCCCCCTGTTGCGGTGAAGGCGCCACGAGCACCGGCGCCGTAACTCTGTTTCATGGACGCTGCGGCCCCGGACGCCCTGCTCTTTGCTGCGTTCATGGCTGCGGCACCTGGTGCGCGGGCGACACCACCAAGCCCGGCGGCCATGCGCGCGCCCGCGCTCCCACCCGCGGCGCTCATGGCTCCCATGGAATAGGCGCTTGAGGCCGCCCCCGCCGCAGCGGCCCCGCCACGAGCGGCTGCTGCCGTGGCGGCCAGAGCCGCGCCACCACCGGAGGCGATGGCGGCAGGGGCGGCGACAGCCGCCGCTCCCATGGCGCCGACCGCCATACCGGTGCCGACAGCAGCACCCGCGCCAAGTTGTGGGGCGCCGGAGATCAGGCCGTTGGCCAGTGAACCGCCGAAAATCGCAAGCCCGACCATGCACAGGGAGGCCAGAACCACGGACAGCGCCTGTCCGATGGTGGGCGAACTGTTCCCGTAGGAGGTCGTGAACTGTTTGAAGAGGCCGGAGGCGACGGCGGAAATGACGGCCAGCACCATGATCTTCACACCGGACGAAACGACGTTCCCGAGAACCTTCTCGGCCAGAAAGGCCGTCCGGTTGAACAGGGCGAACGGGATCAACACGAACCCGGCGAGGCTGGTGAGCTTGAATTCGACAATCGCGACGAAAAGCTGCACCGCGAGGATGAAGAAGGCCGCCAGCACAATGAACCAGCACAGAAGCAGCACGAGGATCTGTACGATGCTGGCAATTGCGCCGAAGGAAAACGCCAGTTTGCTGGCCGCATCAAGCAGCGGTTGTGCGGCGGAGAGGCCGGTCGCGGCCAGCCGTCCCGGATGCATGAAATCGGCAAGTGTCAGCGTTCCCCCACCCGCTTTAAGACCGAGCGCGGCGAAGCTGTTGAAAACGACGCTCGAGAGATGGCTGAAATGGTTGATGACGAAGGCAAAGAAGCCGACATAAAGCGTCTTTTTGACCAGACGCTGGACAATGTCCTCGTCCACCGCCCAGGCCCAGAACAGCCCGGCCAGCAGCATATCAAGGACGGAGAGCGATCCGGCGAGGGACACGACGCTGCCCCGCAGCAATCCAAAACCGGAATCGATGGTGGTCTCGAAGGTGTTGAGGAACCCGTCAATAATCCCGACATTACTGGCGTCCATCGATCAGTCTCCCGAACCGGGAACGGAGACAGTCTCGGGAACATAGGCGTCGTACTGCGCGAAATGCTGGTATTGTGCCTCGGCCCCGGCTTCGTTCGCAGCCTGTCGGGCACGTTCCAGTTCAGCAGCCCGACCGTTGGCGGCGAGTTCCGCCTGAATGTCAGATAACTGACGGGATTGCAGGGCCATAAGCTGGTTTCCGGCCTGCGCCGCCTGCAACGCACCCGCAGAGTTCTGGCTGGCCGAGACCAGTTGCGTCACGGCCGAACTGTCGGTTGGGATGTTGCCGACCACCCGGGCCTGCAGTTTCAGGGCATCCTCGAACCCACCGACGGAATTCTGCCACCGCGTCTGTGCCTGACTGAAAAGGGTGCTGTCAGACATGCCGGACGAGACGGATGTGTACGCCTGCTGATACTGCTGCTCGACGGACTGGACGCTGTAGGCAATGTTCTGCGCCTGGGCCAGAAGGGCGGTGGTCTGGGAAACCGTCGATTGCAGCGTCGACAATGTCGAGAGCGGGAGCGTCGCGAGATTGCGACCCTGATTGACCAGCATCTGCGCCTGGTTGGCGAGCGATGTGATCTGGTTGTCGATCTGCTGGAGTTCGCGTGCTGCAATCAGGACGCTCTGTACGTGATTGGCTCCGTCATAGACCGCCCACTGCGCACAGGCAGGTTTGACTGGCATGAGAAAAAGCAGAACGGCGCCCACAGCTGCGGCATAACCGCTACGGAAATATTTTGCCCGAATACGAAAAGATCTTTCCGTCATGGCACGCCTCCGTGACGCAGAAGGTCCGCGACCCACGTCACACCACGCGCCTCAAACCACGCGGGCAGAAAACCCTCCCGCCCATGCTCCCCCAGCACGGCGTCAATCAGCCGATGATCGTCTTTCCCCGACGCCGCACACAGCGCGAGCGCGACCGGCCCGAGCCCCAGTTCGAACAGGCGGTTCCCGCGCTGGGTCTGGCAGTAATATTCCCGTTTCGACGCAGCGCGGGCGATGATGGCGGTCTGTCGGTCGTTGAGGCCGAAATCCCGGTAGAGGGCCATGATCTGCGGTTCGATGGCGCGCTCGTTGGGCAGGAATATCCGTGTCGGGCAGCTTTCTACCACCGCAGGCGCAATAGGAGAGTTCGCGATGTCCGACAGAGACTGCGTGGCAAAGATGACGCTGGCGTTCTTCTTGCGCAGGGTTTTCAGCCATTCACGCAACTGACCGGAGAAATTCCCGTCATCCAGAACGAGCCAGCCTTCGTCGATCACCAGCAAGGTGGGTCGTCCGTCCAGCCGTCCTTCAATGCGATGGAACAGATAGGACAGCACGGACGAGGCGGCACCAGAGCCAATCAGTCCTTCGGTTTCGAACACCACCACATCGGCATCACCCAGATGCTCGGTGTCAGCATCAAGCAGGCGACCGTAGGGACCGCCGAGACAGTAGGGTGCGAGCGCCTGTTTCAGTGCGTTGGACTGAAGAAGAGCGACCAGGCCCGACAGGGTGCGCTCCTCCTCCGGCGAGGACGCGAGGGAATTCAGGGCCGACCAGAGATAGGATTTCACCTCCGGCGTCAGCGCGATCCCTTCACCGACAAAAATCTGGCCCAGCCATTCGCTGGCCCATTTGCGCTCGTCCGGATCGTCAATCTGAGCCAGAGGCTGGAGTGAAACACCGGGAAAGCCGTCCACGCCCAACCCGTTCTCGTCCGTCAGGCCACCACCGAGATCATGCCAGTCGCCGCCCATGCCGAGCGTTGCGGCGCGCATGGAGCCACCGAAATCGAAGGCGAAGATCTGCGACCCCACATAGCGCCGGAACTGAAGCGCTATGAGCGCCAGCAGCACAGACTTCCCCGCTCCCGTCGGTCCCGCGATCAGCGTATGACCTACATCGCTGGCATGGAGAGAAAACCGGAACGGCGTGGCCCCGGCGGTCCTGCCGTAGAAGAGCGGCGGCGCCTTGAAATGGACATCCTGCTCCGGCCCGGCCCAGACGGCGGAGAACGGGATCATGTGCGCCAGATTCAGCGTCGAAAGCGGGGGCTGGCGCACATTGGCGTAGACGTGCCCAGGCAGGCTGCCGAGCCATGCTTCGACCGCGTTCAGAGTCTCGGTCATACAGGTAAAGTCGCGACCCTGAATGATTTTTTCCACAAGGCGGAGTTTTTCAGAGGCGATGCTGGCGCTGCCATCCCAGACCGTGATGGTCGCAGTGATGTAGGCCTGCCCCACATCATCCGCCCCGAGGGACTGCAACGCCAGATCGGCATCGGCCGCCTTGTTGGCGGCATCATTGTCCACCAACACGGATGCTTCGTTGGTCATGACTTCGCGAACAATGGCCGCGATGCTTTTGCGTTTTGCGAACCACTGACGCCGGATCTTCGTCAGAACCTTGGTCGCGTCGGTCTTGTCGAGCAGGATCGCGCGCGTTGACCAGCGATAGGGCATGGCCAACCGATTGAGATCGTCCAGAATTCCGGGGAAGGTCCGGCTGGGAAAACCCGTGATGGTCAGGGTCTTCAGGTACGCATCACCAAGTTTCGGCTCCAGCCCCCCTGACAACGGCTGATCCACCAGCAGCGCATCCAGATGCATCGGGATTTCCGGTACCCTGACCCGCTGATTGCGGGTCGAAATGGTACTGTGCAGGTAGGTCAGCGTCCCGCCGTCATTGAGCCACGCGGCCTCGGGCATGAATCCATCGAGCAATGCCAGAAGACGGTCGCTGCGATCAATGAAAGAATTCAGTATGCCATGCGGGTCCGGTCCGTCGTGTTCCCGACCCTCATAGAGAAAACGCTCGGCACGACCTGATGATTCCGCCGGTGGTAGCCATACCACGGTCAGGAAATACCGGCTCTCGAAATGCGCGCCCTCATCCTCGAACTGTTCCCGGCGCTCCAGATCCACCATCTGGCTGGCGGCATCGGGAAAATCACTCTCGGGATAGAGCGTGGCAGGTGTTCGCTGCGCTTCCACGAACACGGCCCAGCCGGAACCGAGACGCCGCAGGGCGTTGTTCAACCGGCCAGTCACGCCGACAAGTTCGGCCGGCGTGGCGGAATCCAGATCCGGACCACGAATGCGCGCGGTGCGCTGAAAGGAGCCATCCTTGTTCAGGACAATACCTTTTTCGACCAGCGCTGCCCAAGGGAGGTAATCCGAGAGAAGTGCTGCACGATTGCGATATTCGCCAAGGGACATCATCGCCCTGCCCTCCTCATGCCCGGAACCAAGCGGGATAGCGGAGATGCCGCCGCCCCACTTCGACAAACAGCGGATCGCGTTTTGCACCCCAGACCGCGAGGCTGTGGCCTACGATCCAGAACACCGCGCCGACCAGCCAGAGCCGCAGACCCAGCGAGATCGCCGCGCCCAGCGTGCCGTTGGCGATCGCCAGCGTCCGTGGGGCGCCGCCGAGCAGGATCGGATCGGTCAGGGAGCGATGCACGGGGACATGAAAGCCCGGCACCGCGTCGTCGTCATATCCCACCATCAGATCAATGCTCCCCCGGAGAAGGAGAAGAAGGACAGGAAGAAACTGGACGCCGCAAAAGCGATGGACAGACCGAAGACGATCTGAATCAGGCGACGAAAGCCTCCCGAAGTTTCACCGAACGCAAGGGTCAGGCCGGTGACGGTGATGATGATCACCGACACGATGCGCGCGACGGGTCCCTGAATGGATTCCAGGATCTGGTTGAGCGGCTCCTCCCACGGCATTCCGGAGCCGGACGCCCAGGCGGAGGAAGTTGCGGCAAACAGCGCGATACCCGCCATGCTGGTCAGACGGGACAGGCGATTGGTATGGGCGCGCGTCATGACGCGCGCGGACAGGGTCTGCGACATCAGAGTGTGTCCTCAATGCTGGAGAGGTTGAAGGAATGTGGACGCCGTGCTTCGCCGATCGGGAAATCCAGCGAGGTCATGCGGTAAAGGCCTGTTGCCGGATCCAGTCCGTCCACCGTTGCGAGTTCCGTCAGCCGCCGGGCAGTACCGCGTCCGGACAGCACCGCGATCACATCGATGGTTTCCGCGATCATGCCGCGCGGCACCGTCACCACGGCCTCCTGGATCAGTTGTTCCAGACGGAGCAGGGCTGCGAGCGCTGAGCCGGCGTGCAGCGTGCCGATACCGCCGGGATGACCGGTGCCCCACGCCTTGAGCAGATCAAGCGCTTCGGCGCCGCGCACCTCTCCGATGGGAATGCGGTCAGGACGTAGACGGAGGCTGGACCGAACGAGGTCAGAAAGCGTGATGATCCCTTCCCGGGTCCGCAGGGCGACGAGATTGGGCGCCGTGCACTGCAATTCCCGTGTATCCTCGATGAGGATCACGCGGTCCCTGGTCTTCGCCACCTCGGCCAGCAGGGCGTTGACCAGCGTCGTCTTACCGGTAGACGTGCCGCCCGCAACCAGGATATTCCTGCGCTGGACGACGGCCTCGCGGAGATAGGCCGCCTGTGCGACGGTGATGATCCCGGCGTCGATATAATCGTTCAGCGTGAACACCGCGACAGCGGGCTTGCGGATCGCGAAACTGGGCGCTGTCACGACCGGCGGCAGCAATCCCTCGAAACGCTCGCCTGTCGGGAGTTCGGCCGAGATCCGGGGCGCGGCCTCATGAACCTCCGCGCCGACATGGTGCGCGACCAGACGCACGATGCGTTCGGCATCGGCGGGGCCGACCGTGTCCCCGGTGTCGGACAGCCCCTCTGACAGGCGGTCGATCCAGAGGCGTCCATCAGGGTTGAGCATCACCTCGACAACAGCCGGATCGGCGAGATGTCTTGTGATGGCCGCTCCCAAAGCCGTACGCAGCATGGAAAAACCACGTGCCGCCGCGTCGTTCGTTGTCACATGGCTGAACATTGTCATTCCCGTTGTCGAGCGGGTCCGGCCATTCCGGACCGCAACGGGGACAAATAGAGGAGGCACGCGTTTCCAGATCGCAACAAGAAATTCGGCCATCATCGTACCGGGGCGTACGAAAGCGTATACAAACTGGCAGAGGCGTAGACGGCTAAAAATTTGGCGTATTATCAGTGCATTAGGCTTGAAACTTTTAATCCGACGTTGTCAGGAATTGCGGTGATCCGAAGAAACCGATGGCAACGATGGCGATGACTGACTTCGCGAGCGTGAAACTTTTGAGCCGGGCCAAATATTAAGTTATGGACGCGAGTGTCAGGCCCCGCTCATCAACGGCAATGCGCACAATACGATACTTGGATGAGGCAAGTTTTTACTGTGTTTGGAACTACAAACCAACGCATGATTGGACCCGACACACTTTACATCGACGAAGACGGCGGATTGACAATATTGTCGTTGCGCTAAATATCGAAGTCACACACCGTCAAAAAGTTGCTCCGAAGGTGTGACCCGTGCTTGAATCGACACGGCGTGCTCTTAATGATGAAATGCCTGCGTTCCGAAGCTTATAACGATTCACACCCTATATTGAGGACTACCCTATTGAGCAGCGACAAGGACATCATTCTCGGTCGTCTGAATGCGATGACGCAGATCGTAACGGCGCATCTTGCAACGACGAAAGTGGAGACCGACCAGCTTCCGGAACTCGTACGTCGGCTTTATGCGTCGCTTTCAGAGGAACAGCCTGTGCCGAACACGGCAGGATTGGCAGCAGCCCGGACAACCAGCAATGTTCCCTCGCCTGCTGAAAAGACAGAACCGTCCGTGACTCTCGACGAGACACCGGCGGAGGCGACGTCGCCCACAATTCTGGCCGTCGAGAAACAGCAGCAGCCAGCCGTCCCGATCAAGGAATCTGTCTTTCCCGACTACATCATCTGCCTGGAAGATGGGAAACAGCTGAAATCGCTCAAACGGCACCTCGCGGCTGCCTTCGACATGACCATTGAGGATTACAAGGCCAAATGGGGGCTGCCTGAAGAATATCCGACCGTCGCGCCGAATTATACGGAAATGCGGCGTCAGGTGGCACAAAAGATCGGCCTTGGAAAGCGTGCTTCCCAGAGTGACGACAAAACGGACGGCACCGATGCGTCTGCGCGGTCGGCCCCGGGAACACCATCACCTACACGAAACAAGGCCAAGGGTGGCCTAAAGGAACGGTCAGCCGGAAAAGCCGATGAACATCGACTGGCCAACGCGTTCTCTCGATGATCCGGGGTGACGCGTTAGGTTGATTTGTCAGTCCTTTTTAACAGCGGCGTCGCTGCTTTCATTCGCCTCACGCTCAATGTCTGTCCGGAACCGCCTGTCGCTGGCCAGCCGTCGCCCCAGCATCTCGACGAAACGGTCGTAGCGCTCCGCCCCCTGGGCACGGGCCGCTGCGGCCATGCTGTCCGAAAGACCCGGCATACTGGTGAACCAGAGCCGGATGAACAGCGCGAGCGTCTCGACCGAGATCGACAGGTCGCGCTCGATCCGCGCCTGACGACGATCGAGCCGCTGCACGGCGGCTTCCAGCGACGCTTTGGGATCGCCACCAGCGCCTTCCGGGTCGAGCCACGCCGCAATCGCGGCTTCGGCCAGCAGGGAGTCCGACATCGACCGTCGGGCGGCCTGCGTCCGCAGCCCCTTCCACAGATGCGGCTCGAGATAGACCGAAAGCCGCTTCTTCTTCTGGCGCGCGCCGCTCATGACAGCCCCAGATCATTGCCGGGATCAAGAGCCGCCTGACGGGCTTTGCGGGCCAAATCCGCCGTCAGCACGGCATGAAGGTCTTCCTCTTCCATCGGATCGCGTTCACGCTCGCGCATAGGCGCATCACGCGCGGGGTCCTCGTCGCCCTGCGGTGGCAGGTCGGGCTCCTCGGAAACGTCCATTTCCGGCTGACGGCGCGCCTCGGTGCCGACAGGATCTTCTTCCTCACCCGCCTCCTTGACCGCATCCTCTGGTGTGTCGGGCTTGACCTCAGGCTTTGATGGCTGCGGACGCGAGGTCCAGTCGTCGGGTGCGACCGGTAATCCTCGTGTCCCCGTCTCCGGCGCGGGCAAGAGCCGTTCCCGAAACCGGCTGTCGCGAAAATATTGCGCCTTTTTTGCCCGAACGGGCGACATCCCCGAGAGCAGGACCAGTTCGTCGGTTGCTGGCAGTTCCTGAACCTCGCCGACGGTGAGCAGTGGTCGGGCACTCTCCTGACGGGACACCATGAGGTGCCCGAGCCATGGCGACAGCCGATGACCGGCATAGTTCTTCTGCGAGCGGATTTCGGTTGCGGTGCCAAGCGCATCGGAAACACGTTTGGCTGTCCGCTCATCGTTGGTCGCGAAGCTGACGCGAACATGGCAGTTGTCAATGATCGAGTTGTTCTGCCCGTAGGCTTTTTCAATCTGGTTGAGCGACTGGGCGATCAGAAACGCTTTGATCCGGTAGCCAGCCATGAAAGCAAGCGCGCTTTCGAAGAAATCGAGCCGCCCGAGCGCGGGAAACTCGTCGAGCATCAGCAAAAGACGCTGCCGCCCTTCTGCTCCGGACAGATCCTCGGTCAGCCTGCGCCCGATCTGGTTAAGCATCAGCCGGATCAACGGCTTGGTGCGACTGATGTCCGAGGGCGGGACAACGAAGTATAACGTCGTCGGCCGGGCCGGATTGACGAGATCGCCAATCCGCCAGGTGCTGCGGCTCGTCACCTCGGCCACGACAGGGTCACGATACAGACCAAGGAACGACATGGCCGTACTCAGCACACCGGAGCGCTCGTTGGGGGATTTGTTGAGCAATTCACGCGCAGCCGACGCCACCACCGGATGGACGCCACGCTCGCCAAGATGGCGCGTGCCCATCATCACAACGAGGGTGGCCGCGATCGAGCGTTTCGGATCGGACAGCAGGCTGGCGACACCACGCAAGCTTTTGTCCGGTTCCGCATAGAGGACATGAAGAATGGCTCCCACCAACAGGGAATGTGAGGTTTTTTCCCAGTGATTGCGTCGTTCCAGCGAGCCTTCGGGATCGACCAGCACGTCGGCGACGTTCTGGGCATCGCGCACTTCCCACTCGCCGAGACGGATTTCCAGCAGCGGATTGTAGGCGCATGACGCGAGATTGGTGGGATCAAACAGAATCAGCCTACCGAAGCGGCCCCGGAACCCGGCCGTAATGGACCAGTTTTCGCCCTTGATATCATGGACAATGGCTGAACCGGGCCAGGTCAGCAACGTCGGGATCACCAGCCCTACGCCCTTGCCCGAGCGCGTCGGCGCGAAGCAGAGCACATGCTCCGGGCCATCATGCCGGATGTAGTCGCGCTCCCAACGCCCCAGCACCACGCCATCCTGGCCGAGAAGTCCGGCCTGCTCGATATCGTCGCGTTCGGCCCAGCGGGCCGATCCATAGGTGGCTGTGCGTTTATGCTCCCGCGCGCGCCTGACGGACAGGACCACTGCTGTCAGGAAGGCGAGCACTCCGCCAGATCCGGCGATCCATCCGCCTTCTACGAAAATGTGTGGTGCATAGGCGTCGAACTCGTACCACCACCACGGAAACAGAAATGGCGGATAGAGCGGCCACCGTCCGGCCACCACAGTCCACGGAGGACCGAGTTCTGGCTGGAATGCGAGCCGCCACGCGACCCACTGCGTTGCGGCCGACCAGGCCATAATGACAATCAGGAAACAGAGGCCGAGTTGCCCCCACAGGATACGAGAACCAGACATGAATTCCTCCCGAGTTGGGAGGAATTCTGCATGGCGACACGCCCTTCAGTTCAAGACTTTTCCCAGTCAACTGACGGCACGGGCGTGCGGAGGCGTAAACAAACTGGCGCGGGCGTAAGTAGCACTTCCAAACGCCTTCTGGCTTCAGGCAGACCCGGCAAGAGTCAGTTTTTTGTGGGTGGGTGCCTGTGGGTTTCATCGTCCAGCAGACGTTCCGCAGCGACCCACGCCTGATCCGCAGCATCCTTCTCGTCCAGAACATTGGCTGAGACTACCGCGCCATCAAGCAGGTAGATCATAAAGTGGGCAAGTTGTTCAGATCGCTCTTCCAGAACGCCGTTCGCCTCCACAAGCGCCCGGATGGCGTGCCGCAGGCTGCGTTTCTGTAGTCGGGAAATCTCGGCGATAGTATCCTGCTTTCCCTTGTATTCCTCAGTCGCGCGAGAGAACACACATCCCGCAAAATCGGGCTGACGAAACCAGGATGTATGCCAGTCGAATACGGCGCGCAGGCGGGCTCTCGGCTCCGCATGCGCGCTGACAGCCTCGATCAGCGAGGCCTCCAACGTTTCAATATGTCCTTCAAGGTAGTCGGTCACTAGCCCCTCTTTGTTGCCAAAGTGGTAGTAGATTGCCGTCTTCGCGACCTGCGCGGTGTCGGCGATGTCATCGACACTGACCTGGTGGAAACCCGAACGGGCAAAGAGGGAGCCCGCTGTCGTCAAGAGAGTAGCCCGACTATCGGGACCATTCCGCTTTCTGCGGAGTTTTTGCTGTGGCACGTCCATGACCTCACAGGAATTCGCATCAATCCGTCTCATTCATAATCCGAACGTTTTGTGCGTCAACAAGTTCAAGGCACAGATCAGGCCACAGCAATTCCCTTTCCACAAGTTAATAAAGCGATATCAAATGTACCGGTCGTTCATACACGGGACGTTATCTGATCAGTTGACTGCCTCCAGGGCCGCGGTCGGAACTGGTTTGACGGCTTTCATTTCGGCCAGTTGCCAGTCCCAGTACGCTTCACTGGAGTTCAGGCGCATCGCCGCACCCTCGAGCACAGATCGCGCTTCACCGGGATACCGCCGAAGAACAGGCACAATGACATTGTCAATCCAGCCATCGCCATGCAGGGCATCGACCTCGACATGCTCGCTGTAATAATCCAGAATCGACGGTTGATCGTTGCCAATACCGACGCGACGGCAACCCGAGAGCAATTTGGCGTATTGCTCGGGATCCGAGAGTTCCGTAATTGCGAGCGCACCGATCGAGCGGAAATATTCCCGCCGGTTGAAGGCGAAATAAAGCAGCAGATTATACCCCGAGAGGCCCTCCCAACCCAACGCATCGACAAACTGGGTCGGATTATCTTCAATCTTGAGATAGTCGAGCAGGTCGCGGTAGAGACGCACATGCGTGCGGGCTGGGTTACCCTGCCCCATCTCATCCCAGAAATTATGCGCGACTTCCATCCGGACATCTTCGTCGATACCGACAAGAGACAGCACGATCAGGTCATAAAAACGCATATTCAGCGCGTAATCGGTCGTAAAATACTTGATGATCTGCGGTCGTGACGCGTCGGTCTTCATGAAATCGAATACCGCATGGTTATACCCGGAATGGCTCTTCCAGAGGGACTTGATGGCGTCGCCAATTGCTTCCGGCTCGACATCGGCCGGGATTGGGCTGGCCTGGCTCAATTCCCACTCCATCCACGAAACTTCGATCGCACGGCGAGCTCGCAACAGTTCGATACTGTACTGGTTATCAGTAAGGCCCGGGTGGGGCCGGGAGAGATGCAAACCATACAGGTCATGCAGCACGCGATGAACGGTCTTCCGTGCGGCAAGGTCGCTCTGTGCAAACGCCATATCACAGCACCGATGCGCGAGCGCCTCCAACTGACCCGAGGCTCCGCGAGAGGCAAGGAACGTATCCGCGTTGTCGTTGGAAAGTGCATCATTCACCAGACGGCGCAGTGCCTGCGGTGTATCGTCAGCGATGTTGATCTCCGGTCGCGCAAAAGCAGCGCCGCCAGCATGTGTCAGCATAAAGCAGTTCCTTGCAATGTGTGTACAATCTGGAAACAGCTCGCGACCTGTATGTTGCACAGTGACGAAACGGTCCGTTTTGAGTCAAGAAAAAAGACCGTACTGACGCGTATTCGTCATAATTGCAGAGGCAGAACCGAAGGCCTAGCCGCAGGTATAATGCTTTTGTGAAAGTACGATCCGCGCAGTATGTTGTTTTTAGGTAGTTTTACAGCCCCCCGTGGTCGGAGGCAGCGTAAAGCCGCGGCACTTCGAATCGCACTGACTGTTCTGTTCCTGATCCAGTCAGCGGGAAATCTCACAAGAACGTGAATGTTTCGAGCGTAAAACGCCACGCCACGACCGACAGGGGCACGCCCCGACCCGCCACGATACTCCTTACCACATTGTTTTATTGCGGTTTTCTATTTTCCTGCGTGCCGATGAGAGGCACGATGGCACACATCTGAGCTTCAAGAAAAGGCAGGACGATGCGCGCAAAAGACGCTACAGTGTCGACATCGCCCCGTGTCATTCTCGACCCTACCGGTCATGGAGACGGTAACGGTGAGGGTCTGCGGGCGCTGATACGAGCCCTCGCCCGGCAGGCGGCGCGGGATTACATTGAACATGAAAACGGACCGATCCGTACACGATCGGAGGACTAACAGGAGGTCTTCATGAAGGTCGCGCTCTACGCCCGCTATTCTTCTGACAACCAGCGCGATGCCTCCATTGAGGATCAACTGAGGCTGTGTCGGGAATATGCTGCCCGTCAGGACTGGAACGTAGTCGACAGCTACAGCGACAGAGCCGTCTCTGGTGCCTCCCTGCTTCGTCCTGGTATTCAGGAACTGATGCAGGACGCACAGCGCGGGAAGTTTTCGATCATTCTCGCCGAAGCCATGGACCGTCTTTCGCGCGATCAGGAAGATATCGCCGGGCTGTTTAAACGAATGAAGTTTGCCGGGGTGCGGATCATCACGCTTTCAGAAGGCGACGTCACCCAACTCCATGTCGGGCTCAAGGGCACCATGAATGCCCTCTTTCTGCAGGATCTGGCAGACAAAACGCGGCGCGGCATACGGGGACGCGTTGAAGCCGGTAAATCGGGCGGCGGTCTGTGCTATGGGTATGACGTCGTCCGAAAATTTGACGCTGCCGGCGAAGCTGTCCGCGGAGAGCGGTCGATCAACATCAGCGAAGCCGCGATCGTGCGGCGCATCTTTCGTGAATATGCAGACGGCAAGGCGCCTAGGGCCATTGCGCTCGATCTGAATGCGGAAGGGATTGTCGGACCATTGGGAGGTGCCTGGGGACCATCCACCATCCACGGCAACCGTGACCGCGGCACCGGCATCCTCAACAACGAGCTTTATATTGGCCGACTGATCTGGAACCGCCTTCGCTATCTGAAGGATCCGGAAACTGGCAAGCGCGTCTCGCGCCTGAATCCAGAAAGTGAATGGATTCTGCAGGAGGTTCCTGAACTTCGAATTGTCGAGCCTGACCTATGGGAAGCGACCAAGGCCCGTCAGGCAACGACAACGTGGTCGCAAAAGACACGTGGTGACGGCGTCCATCCTCTGAACAGTCTCAAGCGTCCTCGTCACCTCTTCACTGCGATGACACGCTGCGGCTGCTGTGGCGGTGGTTTTTCAATGATCTCGAAAAACCTGCTTGGCTGCTCGACTGCGCGCAACAAAGGCACTTGCGACAATCGCATGACCATCCGGCGGGACATGCTCGAGAAGTCTGTACTTAACGGGCTACGGACGCGCCTCATGGACCCCGCGCTGTTCAAGGAGTTCTGTGATGAGTTTACTGGGGAGGTTAACCGCGTGAGAATGGAGCGCGGCGCAGATCTCGCTGCGATGCGCGCGGAACTACCCCGCGTTGATCGCGAACTGGACAAGGCGATCCAGGCCATTCTCGACGGCGTACCCGGCGTCAAGCTGAAGGACAAGATCGGACGGCTGGAGGCCCGCAAGGAAGAACTGACGGCTCTGCTCGCCGATGCACCCCAGCCACCTCCTTTGCTGCATCCAAACATGGCTGTGATCTACAGGGAACGCATCGAAGCCCTTTACGAAAACCTTCAGAAGGAGGATGCGAGCCTTGAGGCCATCGAGAGGCTGCGCGGTCTGGTCTCACGGATCAAGCTGATTCCGCTGGACGGCGAGCTTGCCATCTTCCTCGAAGGAGACCTCGCTGCAATTCTGAACTTCTCGTCCAACAAAAAAAGCGCCGCAGTCCATCCGGACCACGACGTTCTTCAGTCGTTCATTGAACAGGATACATTGGTTGCGGGGACCTGCAACCGAAGAAAACTGCGCTCTGCCGGTAAAGAGCAGGCTACATTGGTTGCGGGGGCAGGATTTGAACCTGCGGCCTTCAGGTTATGAGCCTGACGAGCTACCGGGCTGCTCCACCCCGCGGTGGTGTATGTGATGTTGGTG
>NZ_BLJQ01000011.1 GCF_014132155.1 Gluconobacter sp. Gdi | reverse complement strand
CAGCTCATCCACGCCAGGCGACGTCCGATCAATCCGCAACACACTCGCCCAGATCAAGCGCAGCACGCCGAAAGGAGCCGCGAAATGACCCAGAACACGGAACAGAACGTGCGGACGCGAGATGAGCAGATAGACGCGCTGGCAGATGGCATAGCCAGAGAAGGCTACGCTGACACACCTGACTATGCTTTAGCGGAACGCCATATCCTCGAAGCCGAAGCCCGAGGCGCGGAAGAACAGCGCCGGAAGGATGGGGAGGGGCAGAAGCCCGTTGCGTGGCATTATTACGACGAAGAGGATGATGACGGCCGTGGTGGCTGGCGGTACTCCAGTTCGAAGTTATCCAGTCGGTATGAAGACGTCCATCCGCTCTATGACCGTCCCGCCAACGTCACGGCGCTGGAAGCCCGCATTGCGGAGCTGAAGGAAGCCGAGCAGCTTGCGCGGGCTGATGCCGAGGTGAGTAAGGCGCGGGTTGAGGTGCTCGAAGGGGCTTTGTCTGCTGTTTCAGAGAATAAAACTGATGATTGCCCCGGCTCGTTCGATAGACCGTACATCGAGAAGCTAGGCTGGGCAGCAGAGTGGTGCCGACGCAAAGCCCGCGCTGCCCTCACATGCGAGGGAGGAGTGTGATGCGTTTAATCCATGAAATAGGTGTCAGGCCGCACGAATTTGAGGCTGTATCGCGCCGCCAGAAGACCTCTGAAGTCTGCATTGATGCCCCGAGTTATCAGGTCGGTGATCTGGTGGAATTGTATCCCTGGAACAAGACGATGGGACGGATAGGCGATCATTCCATAATCCGGGAAATCACGTTTGTCCGTACGGAAGATGATGGTCCAGGGCTTATGCCTGGTCACGTCATGATCTGCTTTGGTGAACCATCATGAATGGTCGGAGGGATGCAACCCGAGTGCGCAAGGCTTGGCATGCGCAGATAATGGATCCCGCCTACGGTCTAGGTGAGATTATTTACGCCCCTACGGCGAGCAAGGCTCGATACCAGAAATTTCTGGGAGCAGATTGTGATTCGATCACTTTCGCCAGCATCCGCGTAAAGCGGATGCCGGATGAGGACATCATCTTGCCAGCAGTCGATGCGGTCACGGCTGCGCTGGATGAAGAGGCGAAATCAGTATTGAACCACACTCTGATAAACAAGAGATTCTACACCGCAACGGATGACAAGGCGATTTGCAGCCTTGTTAAGGCTGGTCTGATGAAAGCCACGGGCCGGGGATGGAACACGGGTGAGTCTTATTTCGTCCTGACAGATGCTGGACACACAGCGGCCGTGTCTTTGCGGCCGATTTATCCAAATTATCCGGAGTACCGAGCATGAGCGTGCGGACGGACACGGCGCGGCTGGACTGGTTAGAGGCCAATAAACTCCAGATTGGTTTCCACCAATTTGGAGGCATCCCCAAGCAACGCCTGAATGAATGGGCAGTCTGGAACTGCTCCGGTAGTAGATGCCAAAAATTAAGCTCCAGCGACAACATGAGAACGGCGGTTGATCTTGCAATGGAAAGAGAAACGCATGATTGAGCCGCGTTTCCTTACCCGCGAACAAGCCGCCGCTTATGTCGGAATTGGCATCACCACGTTCAATCAGGAAGTTTCACTTGGCGTCTGGCCACCACCACGGATCCGTGGCGGCAAAGGCGGCCGCTTGACGTGGGACCGTAAACTGCTGGACCTCTACGCGGACCGGGATTCAGGAATTGGAGTGGTGGCGCCGGCTGCAACCAGCGCCACCGTTCCTGCGAAGCCCGGCTTTTCATCACCTCTTGCGGAGAATATGAGTGCCACGCTCACGCAGAACAGGACTGAACGTCGTGCGCAAGACACGCGCCGACGGCAGCATCATTGAGTATTTTTACGACCGACAGACTCGGAAATTTCTGGGCCACAACAGAGAGGCAGCGCTTGCCTCTCTGGAAAACCTGTCGCCATTGCAGGCGGCCGGACTTAATCCGGGCACCATTGGCGCATTGATTATCGATTATCTTGAATCGGAAGCCTATCGGAGCCTGTCGCCCCGAACGCGCAACTTGTACCGGAACTATCTGGACAAAATGCGCGAAGATTGGGGACTGCACCCCGCCCGTGCCATCACAAGACAAGATGTCCTGGCGATCCGGGAACGATTGAGCGCAACCCCGCGAAAGGCTGATCAGGTTCTTTCCCTTCTCCAGATGCTTCTTGGCCGTGCGAAGGACGCCGGCATCATTGACGCAAACGTGGCTGAACGTTTCAAACGGCAGCACACGACGAAGCGCAGCGAGATCTGGAGCTATGAGATGGAAGATGCGTTCCTGGAACGCGCACGCCCGTCTCTCCAGCTGGCCTACCTTCTCCTGCTTTATACCGTGCAGAGGCCAGGCGACGTCCTGACCATGGATGACAGCCGCATCTCTATCCGCAGCGGCCGCATGTTCATCGCACTGCGACAGGAAAAAACCGGCGCACTGATTGACGTTCCGGTACATGCGCGCCTGGAACCGCATATTAAGAAGCGCTTGGAAGATATTGCAGCTGAACGCTCTTCTGAAAACGTCATTGCCGCACGAATCGGGCCAGCTACGCAGAAGCTTCTCGTTCCTAGCCCGACTGGAAAAGTCTGGGCACCACGAAATTTTGCCCGTGCTTGGGACGCCGTGATGAAGCGGCTTGCCTACGCCTACGCGCGCCAGCTTCTGAAAGGTGGCGCAACACGAGACCAGGTTAAAGATGAACTTGCCGCGAATCATCGGCAGCGCCGTGATCTGAGAAGAACGGGAATTGTTCGGTTGGCCGAAGCTGGCGCGACGACGCCACAAATTGCCGCCATCTCTGGACATGCGATCGACTATTGCCAGCGCATCATCGATACGTATCTGCCAAGACGGACGGAAGTGGCTGTCGCAGGAATGGAAGTTTGGGAGCGCCATCAGATGCGCGAGACGTCTAAGATTGTTTCGATTGCTGCTACGCGCGGACGGCTGATGTGAACAAATCATCTTAATTAATGATGACCTACTTAAGTGTATAACCTAAGCAGGTCGTCACAATTAGTTACCAGAAAGAAGACTTACAAATACGAATGCCCGAGGACGATCGATCGTACCATTAAGACGCTCAAGATGAGCGGATACCTTCTTCTCCTTTATCCATTCAGGGAAGGAGTGTGTCTGGAGTCTGTTTACGTATCCAATCTTATTACCTTCAGCCATTACCTTAATGGCACACTTGTCATGAGAATTTTGCTCATCCAACTCAAAGGTAAGTGGCTGACCGATCTTCAAACTGCTCCGTATGTCGTTCGGCTGGTGACGAAAACCCGCAACCTCAATCAGAAAGTCACATGGCGCGGTATAACCACGCAAAGGATCCACGAATGAAAAATTATCACCGGGGAGCTTTGCACCAGTTCGAGCCAGCAAAGAGAAATCCGACAAATGCATATCGGGAGATAAACAAAACTTCTCAAGGAATAATGGAAAATCAGGACGAGTGCGCGGAGGTAAGCGCCTCATAAAATTTTCTCTCACTCCATCCGTATGCTCTCGTCGCATGGAAAATGCTGGATAGCCCGAAAATCCAAGATCCTTCGCGGCACGGAGAGACTTGCCACCGTTATGTTGCGCAAATTCCTCGTCTTCTGTGAAATACCGAAGATGGAAATTATTCTCATCACCTTGCAGTACATTCGCGACAGCCCAGTGCCTCCTGTCAGCCGTAATATCCGGCGACTGCCAGCAAAGATACATATGGATCGCTTCTTGAGAGTTCTTAATCCAGCTTGTCACTGCAGCCCCCTCACTTAACTAGGTCGAGAAGCGCCATTTGACGCCTCATTAGCAACTTTGACACAAACTTTGCTCGCTCAGGCGTAAACGGAAGAAATGGAAGATCGCAGTCGACGCACTCATCCAAAATCTTTTCCACGTCACCCTGACTAAAATTTAACATGTTCCTCAAGACATCTTTCTGCCTGATATCGGCGTCGATAATTTTTCGACATAGCTCCAGATGTCCTTCACCTCGTTTGGTAGTTGGCGTATCCCACGAACAATGATGGTGCCCACCTGCAATATAGTGATCTAACGCGGCATCTGTCCCTTTTGTTTCCAGATCCACTTCCCTCGTCTCATACCCTAGACTCGTTCCGTTATCGAAAGCGGGGCCCATCATTGCAGACGTGCTGCCTTCTAACAACGAGTGCACTGCTGAGAGGATGCCCGGCTTCACCTTAAAAAGGAATCCCCAGTTCTGAGGGTGGCGATCACTATTTCCTATCAACGCATCGAAAAAGATAACCCGTGTCCACCAGTTCTCAACAGCAGATGGATCCACTCCAATCTTTCGACTTAGCCATAGATTCAGTTTTAGAAGATGAGGGCGACCACGCTTTTTATCAACAATGACACGAGCCAAAAAATCGGCGCCATGCACGAACCTTGTTAATTGTGCGTCTGATGAATTGGGCAAAAATGACTCCATGAGAACTCCGGCCTCTCCGGTAGATCTCATAAGAGCTGGGAAACAGCGGGGAGCATCCACACCAACCATGTCTGCAACACGGTATGCTATGACTTCAGACCATAGTTGATGGCGCTGCCAAACACTTTTAGCTGTTTTGAAAATATAGGTATGACCAGGCAACAGGCCCATGGTGCCACAGTGCGACGGCGCAATGACAACACGCTTGGGCTGAGAGCCTACGGGATGTACCGGAAACTCGGGATCATCTTCCCACTCATCGATACTGAACACATACATGAGTATTAGATCTCAGCTTCAAAATAGTAGAAAAACTGAGACATACGGTGCCGGTTACCCATAGCCATTGCAAACCATCTGCAAACGCTTGCAAACCCAACAGAGCAAAAACGGCGCTAAATGGCGCGCCCTGCTGGATTCGAACCAGCGACCCACAGCTTAGAAGGCTGTTGCTCTATCCAACTGAGCTAAGGGCGCAGTAAAGAAACCTCAAAGACTGGTCGGGGCGCCCGGACTCGAACCGGGGGCCTCCTGTACCCAAAACAGGCGCGCTACCAGGCTGCGCCACGCCCCGAACCGAGGCGGAACTTAGGTGGTATAAGTTCCGGACGCAATAGGGTTTTTTCAATCTTTTTCATTTCTTACGAGCGGAGGCACAAAAAGTGGTGCCGTATCCCATGGAAACAGCACCCAGGTGTCCTGAGCGACTTCCGTGACATAGTGATCGGTCAGCGGTTTTCCGTCCGGTTTGGCATACAGGCAGGCAAAAACAGCCTTGGGCAGCATTTCACGCACGAACTGAGCCGTAATGCCGGAATCAACCAGATCATCGACGATCAGGAAGCCTTCACCGTCACCTGCGGCAGTTGGCGCTTTCACAACCTTCGGCTGGTGCTGCGTGCCTTCTTCACCAGCGTAGCTGATGACAGAAACGCTTTCGATCAGGCGGCAGCCCATTTCACGGCCAAGAATAGCTGCGGGGATCAGGCCACCACGCGTAATCGCCACGATACCGCGGAACGGACCGTGCTTTTCCATGAGCGTCGCAGCAAGAGTACGGGCGTCACGATGGAGCTGGTCCCAGGTGACGGTTGCGTACGTTACGGGTTTGGGTGTGGATGTAGCATTCATGTCTCTCATCTGCCTTCCGGCTCGGAATTTTGCAATAAACTTGCACGCCGGAAGTGACTAATGTGCCTGAATGATTGAACCAGCATTACGAGCCCTTCCCGGCCTCGGCCCACTGATTATCAGCCGAATCTGTTCCCAGCTTTCTGCTACGACGCTGACAATTGCCATCGGCTGGCAGATGTACGCCCTGACCCATAGCGTTTCGTCGCTGGGCTATCTGGGCCTTGCACAGTTTCTACCGATGGTTCCCCTGACATTCATCTCCGGACACGTCGCGGACCGTTTTAATCGCCGCAGCGTGGTGCTGATCTGCCAGATTCTGGAAGTGCTCAGCACGGGCGCCCTTGCCGCCATCGCAGCCATGCATTGCCTGACCCCGGCCTATGTGTACGCTTTTGCAGCGTTCTACGGCACGCTACGCAGCTTCGAGATGCCGTGCCAGCAGGCGTTTCTTCCAGCGATCGTTCCCCCTCAGCTTCTGCCCAGAGCACAGGCCCTGATGTCCTCGCTGTTCATGACGGCATCCATTGTGGGGCCGAGCCTGGGCGGCCTTCTCTACGGACTTGGGTCAGTCATCTGCTACAGCCTTGCGACGCTTGGATTCGCATTGGCGTTTCTAGGAACGCTGGCTCTGAAATTGCGCCATAAGGTCGCATCAAAAGAACCCGTGACGTTCGCCTCTGTATTTGCGGGCCTTGGTTTTCTAAACAGACGTCGCGACCTTCTTGGTGCAATTTCCCTGGATCTGTTTGCAGTTCTCCTTGGTGGTGCCACGGCCATGCTCCCCGTCTATGCGGATAGCGTTCTTCATGTGGGGCCAATCGGGCTGGGCTTTCTGCGCGCAGCCCCCGCGCTCGGAGCGCTCTTTACATCAGCCTGGCTGTCTCGCCATCCACTTGGGGGCCGTGCTGGAATTACGATGTTTGTTTCCGTGATTGTTTTTGGAATCGCGACCATCGTATTCGGCGCTTCGCACATCACATGGATTTCAGTCGTCGCCCTGATGGTTCTAGGAGCAGCAGACGTCATTAGTGTTGTCGTCCGGTCGTCACTCATTCAGCTGGCTACACCAGACGCCATGCGCGGAAGGGTCTCCGCTGTGAATTCGCTGTTCATCGGCTCCAGCAACCAGCTGGGCGAATTTGAGAGCGGAATGCTGGGAACAGCCATCGGGCCCGAAGCAGCGGTTATCGCAGGCGGCGTAGGAACAATTCTTGTCGCGGCAACGTGGATTCGGCTCTTTCCCAGCCTATGGGCGCTGGATCGCCTAGAAGACGTCAGACCAGAAGAACTCTGAGCAAATCCAACGAACTCATCACCGGAACGGCATCAAGCTTCCGGTGATGGTCAATCAGTACAGTAGATATGAAAAAAGCCCCGTAAGGGGCTTTTCACTGTACCGAACCAGTTCTTTCAAGAAGAAAGAGTGGCTCCCGAAGTAGGACTCGAACCTACGACCCAGCGATTAACAGTCGCTTGCTCTACCAACTGAGCTATTCGGGACCGGTGAGGAGGTATTTAGTCCAACCGCCGGGGTCGGTAAAGCCCCTTTTTTCATATTTCTACATTTTTCTGAACTTTCTTCAGTAACCCGCAGAAAACATGGCTTTTTCAGAGCTCTTCCCGCCCCCGGGTTGCCAATACATCCACACGTTCGTTGTTCACATCACCAGAATGCCCCCTCACCCAGAGCCATTCGATTTCATGAGGTTTGGCCGCATCGAGAATGCGCTGCCACAGATCCATGTTGGCAACGGGATCACCAGCTGAATTACGCCAGTTCCGCCGTACCCAACCACTATGCCACCGCGTGATACCGTTCCGGAGGTATTCACTGTCTGTATGCAACGTGACCCGACACGGCCGCTTCAGAGCTTCCAGAGCCTCAGCCGCAGCCGTCAGTTCCATGCGGTTATTGGTCGTCTCCGGATGCCCGCCCCATAGCTCCTTTTCCTTGCCCTTAAAGCAAAGCAGTGCTCCCCAGCCTCCTGGGCCGGGATTGGGTTTGCATCCACCATCCGTCCAGATCTCGACCGGAAGCTGATCCGCGCTCGCATCAGACATGGGCGACACCTGAGAAATGTCGGAGACGCCCCAGATAGGCCAGTGGGTCCTTGCGGGTCACCAGTGCATCAGCCGGGGTATTGATCCAGTCGTAGAGGCGCGTCAGCAGAAACCGGATTGAAGCTCCCTGACACAGAACTGGCAAAGCTTCCTTTTCAGCCACCTCTAAATTGCGGACGCTTTCGTAACCTTCGATCATGGCGTGAGCGAAAGCGGGCTCGAAAACCTTCTCATCGCGAAAACACCAAGCGTTCAAACAGATCGCTAGATCGTAAGCAAACAGGTCCGTGCAGGCGAAATAGAAATCGATCAGCCCAGAGATCTGGTCACCCTGAAAGAAGACATTATCGGGAAAGAGGTCTGCATGAATCTGCCCACGAGGCAAACTGCCCGCAGCAGGCCAAGACTTTTCAATCCGTGACACTGCCTCAGACAGTTCCTGCGTGAGGCCCGGCAGCAGGTCATCCCCACTGCCCTGACAGCTCTCAAGGAGTGGGCGCCAGGCTTCCACAGACAGCCCATTAGGACGTTCCGCTGTGTAGTCCTGCCCTAGCTTATGGAACGTCGCGAGGACCTGTCCCAGTGCATGACAGGCAGATGCTGTAATCTGAGGGACAGCTTGCCCCGGAAGGAACGTGGTGATCGCCACCGGGCGATCTGCTAATACCCTGAGAGCGATTCCGTCTTTTGCCTGTACAGGCTGCGGGCAGTTCATGCCCTTCCCCGACAGATGCTGCATCAGCCCCAGAAACCATGGAAGGTCAGACGCTTTGACCCGCCGCTCAAAGAGCGTGAGGATGAACTTCCCTTCCGTGGTCTGGAGGAGGAAGTTGCTGTTTTCGACGCCTTCGGCAATGCCCTGGAAAGAAACCAGGGCACCGATGTCATATGTGCCAAGAAACGCTTCAAGCGCCTCGGCCGCCAGTTCAGTATAGACGGCCATGAAGACTCAGTTGTCCTCACCAGCAAGCGGACCTGGAAGACGGAAATTGATGTTTTCCTCCTTCATGATTCGCTCTTCAATCTTCAGCGTGTACTTCGCAGCAAGCGCCGTCACCATTTCCTGCACGAGGCTTTCCGGAGCGGACGCACCCGCACTGATGCCCAGCGTTTCAACGCCTTCCAGCACAGACCAGTCCAGATTTTCCAGCTTCGGCACCAGAAGTGCACGGCGGGCACCAGAACGCTCGGCCACTTCCCGCAGACGCTGCGAATTGGAAGAGTTCGGCGAACCGATCACGATCACCAGATCACTTTCCGGCGCAATGGCCTTCACAGCTTCCTGACGATTGGTCGTCGCGTAGCAGATGTCTTCGCGCTTCGGACCTTCAATGAGCGGGAAGCGAGTCCGCAGAATATCGACGATCTCAGCCGTATCATCCACAGACAGTGTCGTCTGCGTGATGAAGGCCAGCTTCGCCGGATCCTTTGGCTGGATCGTACGGGCTTCTTCAGCATCGTTGATGAGCGTGACAGCGCCCGGCGGAAGCTGGCCCATTGTGCCCACTACTTCCGGATGGCCGGCATGACCGATCATCAGAATATGGAGCTGCTCTGGGCCACCACCTGCAAAGTGACGCTCTGCTTCGCGGTGTACCTTCGAAACCAGCGGGCACGTTGCATCTAGGTAAAGCAGATTGCGGCGCTGCGCTTCGGCTGGAACTGACTTCGGCACGCCATGCGCTGAGAAAACGACATGCCCGTCGGGCGGCACTTCGTCGAGTTCCTCAACGAAAATGGCGCCCTTGGCCTCCAGTCCTTCAACCACAGTACGGTTATGGACGATTTCGTGACGAACATAGACGGGCGCGCCATAACGGCGCAGCGCTTCTTCAACGACACGGATGGCACGATCCACACCGGCGCAGAAGCCGCGAGGCCCGGCCAGCAGGACGCGGAGCGTCTTCTGGTGTGCAGCACCTTCAGGTGCAAGAGTTGTCTGATCTGACATGGTGTTCCCCAAGCGGGCGGAGTTCGATATGTAGGACCAGTATCGACCGGATTGACGCATGTCGCAACGTCCGGGCCGCTTTGTGGGAGTTTCTACAGCAGATGCCAGCCTTTCGGCGCCTTGCCACGTCCCTGTTTGTCCCGGCTTTTGCCGTCGTCGCGATTTCAACACTCGCGGGATGTGACGAATCCAATCCGGGCTTCTTTGCCCCCACATGCCCGGTCACGGATATTCCCAGCGCCGCAGCAGACCGGTTTGTCTATGACGGAAAAGATCCGGACATCGGGAATCTGGTCAGCCATGCACAGCTCACCGCCATTTCGGGGGACTGTGAACGTGGCCCCAAAGGCCCCAAAGACCAGCAGATGATTCGTACCCGCGTCAGTCTGGCAATGAACCTGACGCGAGGACCTGCCTCCAAGACTGGCACCATCGACGTCCCCTATTTCATCGTCATCATGCGTGACGGAAAAATCGTGGATAAGAAGGTCTTCACGGATACATTCAAACTGGAACCGAATGTCAGCAACCAGTCTGTTCGTACGGATCTGCGCCTTGTTGATCTTCCTGCATCCAAAAATATTCAGGAAAATCCCTACACGCTCGAAATCGGCTATCAGCTGACCAAGGATGAGCTGACTTATAATCAGCAGCACCTCCCTGTCGTAAAGTTCCGTGGCCGGACGCAGTAAGGGCCTTTTTCCTTCTCTTTCACCTGACGTCAAAATCCGGATTACGCTGAAAACGACATTGGCTTGCCTGGCAGGCTTTGGGTCCTCAGCCTTTTCTGCGACTCCTGACGTTTCGGCATCGAAAGAAGAAAGGATCAAGGTCCATCACGCAGAACGTCCGGAAATTCAGAACTTTCCCCATGCAGGGTTTCTGGAACAACCACGCCGCCTGACGCCGAGCCAGAATGTGGCGCCGATCGGACGCCAGCCCCGATGGGGTGGATTCAATCGCGGCAACGGCGAAGGTGCAGGTTTTGGACCAGTCGGACGCTATGGTGTCGCGCCATGGGCGGAAGACTGGTCATACCTGCGTAACAAACGGCATCAGAGCGACATTTTCGATCCGTTGAAATTCATTGCTCTCAACAATGAACGCACAATCTGGCTGTCCCTGTCCGAGCGCACCCGCCTTCGCAACTGGTACAACGACTATCCGATGCTAGGGACGAATACCCACTCCGGATCAGGCCGCTTTGTCACGCGCAATATGCTGGGAGCAGACCTCCATATTGGAGAACACTGGCGTGTTTTCGCACAGCTCGTGAACGGTACGGCCGCAGGCTGGAACGGATATGGCTATGGCAGCACTTACCGCAAGCGCCTGGATCTGCATCAGGCCTTCATCGAATACAAACGCACAATTGGCACAGCCAAGACAGGCCTCATGTTTGGACGCCAGCAGTTTCTCGATGCCCCATCCTATGTCCTTTACGACCGGGAGCCCCCAAACATCCAGATTACCTGGAACGGACCCCGCGCTTACGCCATTTTCCCGCACGTCCGGTTCGATCTCTATAACTTCGTCGCGACAGACATCACCCCAACAGCCATGTTCCACGACACGCAGGACTGGAACACGCGCCTCTATGGCTTCAACACAACCTTTGACGTCCCCGCGTTCCATCTAGGCCAACAGCGTGTTCAATCCTATCTCGATCTGTTCTGGATTGGCTTTCATCTTGGTGGAAAAACAGGCTCTGTTCCGCTGGTCAGTGCGAGCAAAATCAGCTCCGTAACGGGCGCGACAAATCGTAACAATTTC
The DNA here is from genome assembly GCF_014132155.1 of Gluconobacter sp. Gdi. Classification (GTDB taxonomy): domain Bacteria; phylum Pseudomonadota; class Alphaproteobacteria; order Acetobacterales; family Acetobacteraceae; genus Gluconobacter. The sequence goes on along the minus strand of NZ_BLJQ01000011.1, from coordinate 44,804 downwards.
GGTTTCCGGTGGTACGGTACAGCCCAGCAACTCGAATATGCCATTGGCGTCTTGTGGCAGCAGGGCAATTTCACACAATACGGAACCACTGCCCGGCGCCAGGTCTCTGCTTACTCCGTGAATACGACGTTGGGATACAGACGCTCCAATCTGCCCCTCAAACCATTCTTCGGAATTCAGACGGACGTCTATTCCGGCGGAAATGAAAACCGTCGCACAAGAACAGTCGGGACTTACAGTGCGCCGTTTGCCCCGCAAAATCCGTATCTGGATTACACGGGCTACATTGGCGCAGCGAACCTGATCAATCTGTCCCCCATTGTCGTGGGTTCGTACGGTAAGGTGTCTTTGCGGATCAAAGTCCCGATTCTATGGAGGGAGACCACAGCGTCCTCCGTCTATTCAATCAGTTCGGCTTATAATTTCCCGAAGTTTCGCAGCCACTTCATCGGTGTTGCGCCAAATGGTCTGCTGACTTGGGCTGTTTCCCGACACTGGAACTGGACACATGTGGTTGCCTGGTTTGCAGCATCGCATGATCTGAAAAATGCCGGAGCAAAAAGCGGGCTCTATTATCAGTCCAGCCTGTCATTTGCTTTTTGATGAATGGTTGCGGTGCGGGCCTCCGCAGCGTAATGCCCGAAAAAACAACGCGACATCACAGGATCGCCCCACCATGAAACTTATGGACAGCCGCGAACTGACCTTGCGGGGCATCATTCTGGGTGCCCTGATTACCGTCGTCTTCACGGCAGCAAATGTCTATCTGGGATTGAAGATCGGCCTGACCTTCGGTTCCTCCATTCCTGCGACCATCATTTCAATGGCCGTACTCCGCCTGATGGGCGGCGGGACGATGCTCGAAAACAATATGGTGCAGACGCAGGCTTCTGCGGCAGGAACACTCTCCTGCGTCTTCGCAGCGCTGCCTGGCCTCATCATGGTCGGGTATTGGCACGAATTTCCATATTTTGTCTCACTCCTGCTGACACTTGCAGGAGGCATGACCGGCGTCATCTTCACGATCCCGCTGCGTCGGGCATTGGTGAAGAATTCTGACCTCCCGTATCCGGAAGGCACAGCCTGTGCTGAAATCCTGAGAGCCTCTTCCCCTGAAGGCGATGCCGAAAGCCTGCGTTCCCTGACAAAAGGAAGCCTTGTCTCTGCTGCCGTTGCTTTGGCGACATCAGGGCTCAGGCTACTGTCCGACGGCGTTTCGGCCGCTACGAGCTTCGGCGCTTCCGTGTTTCGTCTGGATATCAGCTTCTCCCTCGCACTTCTGGGAACGGGTTATCTTGTCGGCATCGGCGGTGGCATTGCCATGCTACTGGGTGTTCTGATGGGCTGGGGCGTCATGATTCCCATTCTGGGGCATCTGAACCCGACCGCAGACCCCATGGCCGCTGCAACAGGTTTATGGCTGCATAAAGTGCGTTTCATCGGCGCCGGAACAATTGCGGTTGCCGCAATCTGGACGCTGCTTGCACTCGCCAAACCTGTTGCAGTTGGCCTGAAAGAGTCTCTGTCCATCAAGCATCGCGCGTCACAGGATGAGAGTGATCAGGATCTTGCGCCCCGGACGTTGATTGGCCTGAGCATCGGACTGGCACTCGTCCTTTCGGGGCTGTTCACCCAGTTCCTGTGGCCCGCAATACCACACGGTGCATCACTGGTTACTCTGGTTCTTCTGGGATTGGGCGCCTGTTTCGGTCTTGGATTTCTGGTCGCGAGCGCCTGCGGCTATATGGCGGGCATTATCGGATCATCGTCTTCCCCGATTTCAGGCGTCGGAATTATCGCGATCATTGCCATTTCCGTCACACTCTGGGGACTGGAAAGTGGCGGCGTTCTCTCGCCCGACCAACGCCCAACGGTTATTGCATTCGGGCTATTTGTACTTTCTGCCATTACAGCATCTGCCGCCGTATCGAATGATAACCTGCAAGATCTGAAGACCGGACAACTGGTCGGCGCATCGCCCTGGAAGCAGGAAGTTGCCCTCCTGATTGGTTGTGCTGTCGGTGCAGTGGTTATCCCATGGGTACTACAAACACTGTATCAGGCCTACGGATTTGTAGGAGCCATGCCCCGCGCTGATATGGACCCAACCCGGGCTCTGGCAGCGCCACAACCAGCTCTGATGGCTGCCATTGCCACAGGTATTCTCACGCACAATCTGGACTGGCTGATGCTGGAGATTGGAGCAGTGCTTGGAATTGTACTGGTCATTGCGGATATTCTTCTGAAGCGGCGCAGTCTTGCTCTGCCGCCTCTAGCCGTTGGCATGGGCATCTACCTGCCTGCCAACGTCTCCGTGACGATCGCAATCGGAGCAGGCCTCGGTTGGCTCCTGCGCAAGTTCCCCAAGGAACAGGGCACAATGATCGCATCTGGCTTTATTGTGGGAGAAAGTCTGGTGGGTGTTGCCGTGGCAGCCATTGTCGGCGCCACCGGCAGCACGGAAACACTGGCCCTTCCCATTCCGGACATGGTTCGAGCCGGACTGGGATGGGCAGTGTTTCTAGGCATCATGTTCTGGTTCGGGCGTTCTGTCCGTCGCCCGACGGCCTGAAATTCAGGCCTTTACCCACCACTGAACAGGTTCCGGCTCGTCAAGAACAACAGCCGGGGCCTCAACAGCGACCTTCTTCACCACAGTTTCGTCCTGCACTTCCTTACGCGGACGTCCAACCGGGCGCGGCGAACGGCGGGCTGCTTCAGCGGCCTGCTCACGGGACTGATGAAGCTGGGCTTTCAGAGCCTGGATTTGGTCTTGATGCTCACGCAGATGACGGTTCAGCTCCGTAATCTGGATTTTAGCGTGGGCTTCTCGCGTCTCATACGCTTTGAGCTGCGTCCGGGCTTCAGCCAGATAACGCTCAGCTTCTTCCCAGCGACGCTGCTCACGCTTTACGGACTGACGAAGACGTTCAATTTCGTCCTGGTCGTCCTGGCTCGGAGCATTGCTGCGCTGTGCAAATCCACGGCTGGCCTGATGCTCAACAACAACCTGACCATCTCGTACAAAGCGACGGCGGCGTTCTGTTGTCGGCGTTGTGGGACGCGCCTTCTGGGGGCGGGAAGATCCTGACCCTAGACGAGCAAGCGCCTCACGCAGTTTGTCTTCACTAACCTGCTGATCGTCCTGCATTCTTCGTTTTTTCAACCAATTATAAAATTTGTTCTATGTCACCTGATCAGAATGCCCATCCTGAATGACGGAGGCTCTGAAAGGCTTGAAGCCGATCAGAAAAAAGCATGCCCTGACAAGGAAATGAAAGTCGACACTGCCGGTTTTCTAACTCATTCCGGTGTATCAGACGAAATTCTTTTACCAGATCTTATATGTCCTGTCATCAACACAATAAGACTGTATTCATCTTTCTTTTACTGCCACTGCCCCGGTTGCCAGAGAATGTCCGTTGCTCCGTGATCGTTGGCGTGACGCGCAAGAACAAAGAAATAATCAGAAAGACGGTTCAGGAACCTCAGCCCACCCTCGGGCGCCGGCTCCAGAACGACAATCCGCCGTTCTGCGCGCCGTGCAACAGTCCGGGCCATATGGGCATGAGCAGAAACAAGAGAACCGCCGGGCAGAATAAAGCTTTGAAGAGCAGGCTGCTGCAGGCGCATCTCTTCAATACGTTCTTCCAGCCAACTAACGGCTTTTACTGTAAGACTTTGAGGGCGCTCTTTGTCCGGAATACATAAGTCTGCGCCCAGATCAAAAAGACAGGACTGTATTTTTCGAATATCAGAGGAAAGCTCGCGTATACTTTCCTCTGCTCTAAGCGAATAATCAAGTAAACCAAGAAGAGCGTTCAGCTCATCGACCGTCCCCATGGCCTCAATCCTTGGGCAGGCTTTTGAGACACGCGTTCCGTCTCCCAGTGAAGTCTGCCCTGAATCGCCGCCACGCGTTACAATACGATCAAGCCGAACACCCGTCATAGTTGGCCTCTAAACCTTAGTGACGACCGAAGTGATGATGATGACCTTTGACAGTCTTCGCGCCGCTCAGGTCCTGCGCACGAGTCGTATGGTCCTTAAGCATCTTCGTGGTGTCTGATGCCAGCGTCTTGATATCGGCCGTTCCGCCGGACTGCGATGCTGTTGCCAGAGCACTGCTGAGAGCAGGCGTCTGAACGCTCAGAACTTCGCGCAGGAAGACACGGTCAAACGCAGCGCCATACAGATGCCCGAAGGCTGCAACGTGAGCTTCATCACCAGCATTCAGCTTATCAGTAACGGTCAGGTTGGCATCGCTAGCTACCTTCGAGACGGCCTTGCGATTGGTCGTGTGGTCATTGACCAGTGTTGCGGCGAAAGCCTTCACAACATCGCTGTTGCTATGCGTGGCAGCCAGTGTCGCAATGCTCACCTGCGTCAGGTCCATGGCATCGACCTGCTGAAGAAATGCGGCATCCGCTGTCGAAAGCGTATAGGTTGATGCAGCAGACGGCAGCGCCGGTGCCGGCGGTGCATCCGGGGCATTACAGGCGCTCAGGCCTGCCAGCATGGCAATCGAGGCAAGAGCTGCGAAGCGTACAGTAACTGTCATGAAGAGACATTCCTTCCATCTGCGAGACCAGGACAATGTCCCAGCCACTCTGGCTGAATGGTCCCGGCTTCAAGCGGTCCATTCATGTTCGGCACCACTCATGATACATTCAGGCCATGTCCGCAAATTCTAGCACGCATGATTTTTCCGGTGCCTTCCGCTTCTGTTTCATTGCCGGAGCTGTCGAAGGCGCATCCGGAGTGGTTCTCGGGGCGCTTGCCTCTCACCTCCCCGACCATATGTTTGCCATCCCCAATGGCCGTGCCGTTCTGCACTCCGGGGTGGACATCCTCATGTGGCACGCCATCGCACTCTGTGCGCTTTCACTAGGAGCGCGCTTTCTGACGCTACGCCTGGCACGTCTTGCATGTCTGACGATGCTGGCAGGCACGCTGCTCTTTTGTGTCTCCGTCACGCTTTTCGCGCTTTTTGATCTGAAAATCGGGACACTCTCAGTAGCTCGCATAGCCCCCTATGGCGGTACCTTGCTGATTTTAGCATGGCTTCTTGCAGCACTGTCCGGACTAAGACGGCGCTCAGCCTGAGACTTCAGGATCTGTTTCTGATCATCTTAAGAGCAAAAAGCCCAGCCACCTGAACGACCAGCGCCACGGCAAAACAGAACAGAATAATACCTACAAGAATGAGCTGTTCCCGCCCGAGCGCCGTTTCAATATGAAACACGCTGTAAAGCGACTGCCAGGCATGCGTCGCCGCAGTCTTCTGAGAAAGCTTTACGGCAGGTTCCCAGAAACGAAAAATGGCGGCAAGTGCCAGGGTAAGCCCAACGAGGACGACGGTCCTCAGGAGCGTCTCCAGAATACTGACTTCTGCACCCTGCTGAGCGGAGGGCGATGAGGGTGAACCGTGTTGCGTTATCAAAAGCATGACCTTCCGAATGAAGTAGGCTTTAATCGTTTTGCTGTGACACTGCGTTATGTGATGCAGACCACTCGATCAATGAAAGCCTTTTTTATGCGCGTTTCCCTTCTTGCCGCCGCCGGACTGGGTCTGGCGCTTTCCGCACCTTTTTCAGCACAGGCTGCAGGTACGCCTGCGCCCAAACTGACGGAAACATCAGCCCCGCCGGTCGCAACACCCTATCCAGACACATCCGTCGCCCAGGAGCAGGTGCGCGATGCCTTTGCGCTCGCTGCCAAAACGGGCCGTAAGGTGCTTCTCGATTTCGGCGGCAACTGGTGCCCGGACTGCAAAATGCTCTCCGGCATTTTTGCCCTGCCCGACGCCAAGGCATGGCTGGACAGCCAGTTTGTGATCGTCCCGGTGAATGTCGGGCGCATTAACACCAATCTCGATCTGGCCCAGAAATACGACGTGACGATCAAGGCTGTTCCGACAGTCATCATCGTGACGCCAGATGGAAAGGCCCTGAACGGCGACGGATCGAAGGCTCTCGGGAATGCTCGCAGCATGTCTCCACAGGCCGTTCTTGACCTGATTTCCGAGTGGAACAGCCGCGGATAAACCGTTTATTCTGGCTCTGAAGTTACCCTTCAGAGCCAGAACCGTTGCCTCAGATTCCGAGTTCCTGCTCGGCTTCATGAACGACTTCCGCCAAAGCATCCTCCTCAAACGGGGATACCAGACCGGCATCAGCCACAAGCTGTGAGAACGGCTTGGAGCCGCCTTCCGAACACAGCTTGCGATATGTCTCGAACGTGGCTTCCCGGTTCATACGGGAACGAAGCCAGAGTTGCAGTGCACAGCACTGAGCCAGAGCATAATCAATGTAATAAAATGGCAGACGATAGATATGGAGCTGGGCCTGCCAGCGACCACCCTTTGCCGGATAAGCCAGATCGCCCCAGTCCCGCCAGGGCATGTACATTTTCTCCAGGCGTGCCCAGGTCTCGTGCCGTTCTGCCGCTGTCATCTGCGGATTGGCGTACACTTCATGCTGGAAGTGATCGACACAGACACCGTATGGGAAAAATGAGAGCGCATCGATGAGATGCATTCGGCGATACCGGTCTCCTGCCCCGTCTTCGACCAGCGTATCAATCTGCGGCCAGGTCAGAAACTCCAAGCCCATGGAATGAATCTCGGCGGCTTCCATGGTCGGCCAGAGCTGATCGACCCAGTCCTGATCGCGGCTTTTCCAGTTCTGGAAGGCATGCCCCATCTCGTGGGTAAACACGCCAATATCGTTATGGGTGCCATTGAAATTGGCAAAGATGTAAGGGCTGCCAACGGTCGGGAATGAGGTGCAGAAGCCACCGCCCGCCTTGTTGTCCCGGTTCTTCAGATCAAGGTATCCGAGATCCCGCATCTGAACGTAGAAATCGCCCATTTCGCCTTTGGGGTCGAGCGCACGGAACATGCCTTCTGCCCGAGCCACAAGCAGATCATGATCTCCTGCCGGCTCCGGGTTCCCCTGCAAATCGATCAGTGCCTCGTCCCAGGCCCAGACCTTGTCCCATCCCATTTTAAGGCGACGGCGTTCCAGCAGTGACTGAACCAATGGGGTAACTGAACTAAGAACCTTTTCCCGGAAGGATGCCACCTGCTCCGGGCCGTAATCTGTCCGGCGCATCCGGCGGTAACCCAGCCCGATATAGTTCTCGAACCCCAGCGTTTTCGCCATCCGGTCACGCAGCTCAACCAGACGCCCATAAAGCGTATCCAGTTCTTCGCCATGTTCTTCAAAAAAGGCCCAGCGTGCCTGCTCGGCAGCATGGCGGACGTCCCGATCCGGCCCCTGCAAATATGGTACAAGCCCTGACAGGTTCAGAACCTTGCCATCAAAGGCAATTTTCGCCGAGGCCAGAAGCGCCGTGTATTCGCCCGTCAGGCGCGCTTCTTCTTCCAGATCCGTGCTGATCCGAGGATCAAACGTCGTGGTGTCTGCTTCCCACAAATGAACCACATGTGGCGTCAGGAGCGCTTCCAGACCGGCACGATCAGGGTCTGCCAGCAGACGCTTCTTGATGATGACTTCATGGTCCGTCGCAACAGGCGAAAGGCGATCCGCGTAGTCACGGTCCGTCTTCGCCGTCTCGTCTTGTGTATTGCGGGAAAACTGGAGATGAACGTGGGAGGCCCAGGATTCATACTCTCGCCGAACGGCATCAAAAGCCTTGAGAGCCTCTTCGCGCTGCCCGCGATCAAGCAGCGACGAAATGTCCGCGTAACGCGCCTTAAGAGACGCTTCGTCTGGACGGGGGAAAGACAGGTCAGAGAACGGAGGGATTGTCTGTGTCATGATCCAATTCTGACACTCCGCTCCGTTTCCGTCCATGCTTCTCAGGTTTTGCGGATACCTTTTACAAACCCATCAATGCGGCGGCATGCCTCTGCAAGCTGGTCATCGGACGCTGCACATGAGAGGCGCAGATAAGGGCTAAAGCCAAACGCAGTTCCCGGAACGGTCGCAACATGAGCCTCTTCAAGCAACGCCTCTGCAAATGCCACGTCCGTATCCAGCAATCGCCCACTGGCAGAAGTGCCGCCAATCAGTTCGCCAACACCTGGATAAACGTAGAAAGCGCCTTCCGGAACGGCGCATGTCAGTCCTGGAATAGCCTGAAGCGCTTCAACCATCTTATCCCGACGACGCTGGTAGGTTTCGCGCATCTGCTCAATACGATCCAGCCCACCTTTCAACGCAGCAGCAGAGCCTGCCTGAGCAAGTGTGCAAACACCGGACGTTGTATTCCCCTGCACCGCAATCATCGCCTTGATGAGCGGCGTCGGACCACATGCAAAACCGACGCGCCAGCCCGTCATAGCGTAGGCCTTGGCCATACCATTGATGACCAGAATGCGGTCTGCCAGATCCGGCGCCACCTGCAAGATGGACAGATGCCTGCGACCATCAAACGTCAGGTGCTCGTAAATTTCATCAGACATGACAAGAACATGCGGCGCCTCGCGCAAGACATCGGCAATGGCTTCAAGGTTATGACGTTCAAGGATGGCACCGGTGGGATTGTTCGGAAAATTGAGAACCAGCCAACGGGTTTTAGGCGTAATCGCAGCCTTGATTGTCGCTGCATCAGGCCGGAAACCATTTTCTTCCGGACAGGGAATTTCAACGGCCGTCCCACCCAGCATCCGGGCAATCAGTGGATAACTGACCCAGTAAGGCGCGGGAACGATAACTTCGTCCCCGTCATCCAGCGTTGCCGCAAACGCATTATAGATGACCTGCTTGCCACCATTGGCCACCATAATACGGTCAGACGTGACCGTCAGATCATTATCTCGCTTGAACTTATGAATAATGGCGTCAATCAGCGCCTTCTGGCCCGGAATGGGAGGATAACCCGTATCACCAGCCAACCCGGCTGCATAAGCGGCTTCAATGGCTTCTGGCGGTGATGGAAAATCCGGCTGTCCAAGGGCAAGTGAAATGACGTCTTCACCCTCCGCCCGCAATTCGCGGGCCCGCGCTGCCATAGCGATAGTGGCTGGCTTGGGGAGTGTTGCCAGACGGGATGCAATGCGAAACGTCATGACAGGCCCTGACAGAACTGCTGAATGCGGGTGCAGGCTTCCTTCAGAAGCTCGGTGCTGGTGGCATAGGAAATCCGGAAATATCCGGGCATCAGGAAAGCACTTCCGTGAACCGCAGCAACGCCCGTTTCATCCAGAAGAGCCGTGACAAAGATCTCGTCACTATCGATCAGATGACCGCCCTTACTCGTTTTACCAAGCGTTCCCTCGATGGACGGAAAGACATAAAACGCGCCTTCCGGCTTTGCGCAGCTCAGGCCAGGTGCGTCGTTGAGCATGGACACCACAAGATTGCGGCGCTGCTCATAAACGCTCACCATTTCCCCAATGAAATCCTGCGGGCCTGAAACGGCCTCCTTGGCCGCAGCCTGAGCGATGGAGCATGGATTGCTCGTGCTCTGTCCTTGCAGCTTGATCAGCTGGCGCGTCAGTTCCACAGGCGCTGCGGAAAAGCCAATCCGCCAGCCCGTCATGGCGTAGGCCTTGGACACGCCATTCATCGTCACCGTCCGGTCGCGCAGACGCGGTTCGACCTGCACAAACGTCTTGGCGACGGCACCTTCATACATCAGCTTGGCGTACATATCGTCCGTCAGGATCCACACATGCGGATGCTCTAACAAAACTTCAGTCAGCGCCTTGAGATGATGCTCGTCATAAGCTGCACCTGTCGGATTACAGGGCGAGTTCAGCATCAGCCATTTCGTCTTCGGCGTAATGGCAGCGCGAAGCTGGTCTGCCGTCAGGCGGAAACCGTTCTCAGCCGTTGTCTGGATTACGACAGGTGTTCCGTCTGCCAGCGAGACGATATCAGGGTAAGACACCCAGGCCGGAGCCGGAATGATGACTTCATCGCCCGCATTCAGGGTGGCAACCATCACATTATAAATGACCTGCTTGCCGCCAGTCGAAACGCAAATTTCCTCAGCGCGGTAATCCAGATCGAAATCAGCGTTCAGTCGGGCCGCAACGGCTTCACGCAGCGGCATCGTACCTGCAACATCCGTGTATTTCGTCTCGCCATTCTGAATGGCCTGAATGGCGGCCTGCTTGACGAAATCCGGCGTATCAAAATCCGGCTCACCAGCTGAAAGACTGATAATGTCGCGGCCCTCTGCCTTCAGGGCACGGGCTTTCTGGGTAATCGCAATCGTCTGGCTCGGCAGAATACGGTTCAGACGGTCGGCAATGAGAGACATGATGGGTTCCCGGTGGCTTTATCGCGCAGAGACCCTAGCGCCGTCCGCCCTCATTTGACCACAGCCCATCGGCACATGACTGACACGTTTTTCGTGCACAAAAAAAGCCGGGCGGCTCCTTATGGAACTACCCGGCCCTTAAGCAGAGACAATTTAGGGTAAAATCAGGCCAGCTTTTCCATTTCGCGCAAAACAGCCTGTCCCATCATATCGGTGCCAACGCGAGCCATGCCTGGAGACATGATGTCAGCGGTGCGCAGGCCGCTTGCCAGAACGTTTGACACTGCCTTTTCGATTAGTTCTGCATCCTCAGCCCGGTTGAGCGAGTAACGCAGCAGCATCGCGAAAGACAGGATCTGCGCCAGCGGGTTTGCAATGCCCTTGCCAGCGATATCCGGCGCGCTGCCATGGATCGGCTCATACAGCGCATTGCGCTTGCCATCTTCACGGACAATGCCGAGCGTTGCAGACGGAAGCATACCCAGAGAACCCGTGAGCATCGACGCCAGATCGGACAGGATATCGCCGAACAGGTTGCCCGTAACGATCACATCAAACTGGTTCGGGTTACGAACGAGCTGCATGGCGCAGTTATCGGCCAGCATGTGGGACAATTCCACATCCTGATATTCGCGCTTGTGCAGATCGGTGACGACTTCCTTCCACAGAAGGCCGCTTTCCATCACATTGCACTTCTCGACGGAACAGACACGGTTTCCGCGCTGACGGGCCATCTCGAAAGCAACACGGGCAACACGCTCGATTTCGGACGTCGTGTAAACTTCCGTATTGATTCCGCGACGAGAACCATCCGGAAGCGTCTCGATGCCGCGTGGCTCACCGAAATAGATACCACCCACCGTCTCACGGACGATCATGATATCCAGGCCGCGCACCACTTCCGGCTTCAGGGCAGACGCATCAATCAACGCATCAAAAAGCTGGGCCGGGCGAAGGTTTGCGAAAAGCTCAAGCTCCTTGCGCAGCTTCAGAATGGCCACTTCAGGGCGCTTGTCGAACCCGACATGACCCCAGGCCGGATCCCCAACAGAGCCGAACAGAACCGCATCAGACTTCCGAGCAAGGTCGATAACCTCATCACGGATAGGAACGCCATGGACTGCAAGGGAAGCCGCGCCAACGAGTTCTTCCGTAATGTCCAGCTTCAGGCCACGGTTTGCGTCCAGCCAATGCACAATTCGTGCAACTTCACGCATGACTTCCGGGCCGATACCATCACCGGCAAGAACAAGAAGCTTGTGGGCTTCACTCATTTTGCAGTTCCCATGCTGATTGACGGCACCCATGCACGGCTGGCCTGATGTTCAAAGCTGCTGATTTCCGCATCATGCGCCAGCGTCTGGCCGATATCGTCCAGACCTTCAAGCAGCATGTGACGGCGGAAGGGATCAACTTCAAACGGCACAACATTCCCGTCGGGGCGAATGATGATCTGCTTTTCCAGATCGACCGTCAGACGGGAATTCGAACCCTGGCGTGCATCACCCATCAGTTCGTCACAGATTTCCCGTGGCAAACGGATCGGCAGGATACCGTTCTTGAAACAGTTATTGAAAAAAATATCGGCAAAGCTCGGCGCGATGACACAGCGGATGCCGAAATCCAGCAGAGCCCACGGCGCATGCTCACGAGACGAGCCGCAACCGAGATTGTCATAGGTGATGAGGATTTCAGCCTGACGATACGGCTCTTTATTCAGCACAAAGTCCGGGTTCTCGTTGCCATTCTCGTCGTAGCGCTGCGCCGCAAAGGCGTTCTTGCCAAGACCTGTGCGCTGGATGGTCTTCAGGAAGCGCGCCGGAATGATCTGATCGGTATCAATGTTCTCATTCGGCATCGGAGCCGCAATGGCGGTCAGTTCCGTGAACTTGTCCATCAGACGGTTTCCTTCATCAGCTCACGCACATCACATAGCGTGCCCGTCACAGCCGCGGCTGCAGCCATGGATGGGGAACACAAATGCGTTCTGCCGCCCGGCCCCTGACGACCTTCAAAGTTACGGTTGGACGTAGAAGCGCAACGCTGTCCCGGCGTCAGACGATCCGGGTTCATCCCCAGACACATCGAGCAGCCTGCCTCGCGCCACTCAAAACCGGCCTCAAGGAAAATCTTGTCCAGCCCTTCGGCTTCGGCAGCAGCCTTCACGAGGCCTGAGCCTGGAACGATCATGGCGCGAACAGTCTTCGCAACATGCCGCCCGCGCACAACTTCAGCAGCAGCTCGCAGATCTTCTAGACGGCTGTTGGTGCAGGAGCCAATGAACACCACATCGACGGGCGTTCCGGCAATCTTCTGGCCAGCCGTAAGGCCCATATAATCCAGAGCGCGCTGGACTTGCGCGGCCTGTGCGGGATCCTTAAAATCAGATGGGGACGGCACGATGCCATCAATCGGCAAAACGTCCTGCGGGCTGTTACCCCAAGTGACGGAAGGCACAATGTCCTCGGCCTTCAACGTCACTTCCGTGTCGAAATGAGCGCCTTCATCCGATGCCAGCGTACGCCAGTAAGCACAGGCCTGCTCGAACGCTTCACCCTTCGGCGCAAACGGACGGCCATTCACGTATGCGAAGGTTGTTTCGTCGGGTGCGACCAGACCAGCCTTTGCACCGCCTTCAATGGACATGTTGCAGAGCGTCATACGCCCGGCCATGTCCAGATCACGGATTGCAGAGCCGGCAAATTCGATCACATGCCCGGTGCCACCTGCCGTACCGATTTTGCCGATAATGGCCAGCATGATGTCCTTGGCCGTTACGCCCGGACCCACTTTGCCCTCAACAGAAACACGCATGTTCTTTGCGGGCTTCTGGAGAAGCGTCTGGGTCGCCATGACGTGTTCGACTTCGGACGTGCCAATACCAAATGCAAGCGCGCCGAGTGCGCCGTGCGTCGAGGTATGACTGTCACCACAAACGATTGTCATGCCTGGCAGGGAAATACCCTGCTCCGGACCCACAACGTGAACGATGCCTTGAGACGCGGAACGCAGCGGGAAATATGGAACGCCGAACTCAGCGACGTTCTTCTCCAGCGTTTCGATCTGGAGACGGCTTTCCGGCTCTTCAATCGGCTGGGAACGGTCGGACGTGGGGACGTTGTGGTCCACCACGGCGACTGTTGCGTCCGGACGACGCAGGCGACGTCCGGCCATCCGCAGACCTTCAAAAGCCTGCGGGCTTGTCACCTCGTGAACGAGGTGACGGTCGATGTATAGGATGCACGTCCCGTCTTCGAGACGGTCAACGACGTGATCGGCCCAGATCTTGTCAAACAGGGTTCTGGGCGAAGAAGAAACGGGCATCCTTATACTCCAACCTTGACTTAGGAAGCGGCTTTTTCGCCAGCCTTCGGCAGATCGCGCGGGCGCTCTGCAATACGGGCAGACTTACCCGAACGGCCACGCAGGTAGTACAGCTTTGCGCGACGCACCTTACCACGACGCACCACTTCGATGCTGGCGAGGGACGGAGCGTACAGCGGGAATACACGCTCCACGCCTTCACCGTTGGAAATCTTGCGAACCGTGAAGTTGCTGTTCAGACCCTTGTTGGAACGGGCAATGACAACGCCTTCGAAGTTCTGCACGCGCTCACGCGTACCTTCGACAACGCGGACGCCAACGCGAACCGTGTCACCTGCGATGAATTCCGGAACGGCGCGAGCCGTGGAAAGACGCTCGATTTCGCGCGCCTCGTACTGCTGGATAATGTTCATGACCAAACTCCTGGAAACAAAAATTCAATGAACCTGCTGTCGCGCCAGGTACGCATCCCACAGATCGGGGCGACGTGCCTTCGTGACGGCGATTGACTGTTCATGACGCCAGCGGGCGATGGCACCATGATTGCCGGAGAGCAGGATTTCGGGCACTTCGCGCCCATCCCAGACCGCCGGCTTCGTATATTGCGGGTACTCCAGCAGACCGTCGGCAAAACTTTCGTCCTGACCACTAATCTGGGAACCCATCACTCCCGGTAAAAGACGCACACATGCGTCCAGAAGCATCAGGGCCGGAATTTCTCCGCCTGACAGCACGACATCGCCCATACTGAACTGTTCGATGTCGTGCTTTTCCAGCACACGCTCGTCAATACCTTCAAAACGCCCACACAGAACCACAACACCTGGCCCTGCCACGAAACGCTCTGCATCTTCATGCGACAGACGGCGCCCACGGGGTGTCGGATAGATGACAGGACGACCATCCAGCGCCGGAAGCGCTGAAAGAGCCGTATCCAGAACATCTGCCCGCATGACCATGCCAGCTCCGCCGCCAAACGGCGTATCATCCACAGCGCGATGACGACCCAGTCCATGCTCACGCAGATCATGCGATTCACAAGACCAGATACCGCGATCAAGCGCCCTGCCCGCCAGGGAAAACCCTAGCGGCCCCGGAAACATGTCCGGAAACAGGGTCAGGATGTCAGCGCGCCAACTCATACCCGAACCTGTACCTCTCCATCGAGATCACCTTCGACCTCGACTTCAACTGGCGGCACGACGGTGACGCGACGGTGCGCGAGATCGACATGCGGCACACAAGCCAGCGTGAATGGAACGATCAGACCTCGATCAATCTCGAGGCTGACACCCGCACCATAGTCATGAACTACGGAAACGGTTCCAAGCACTTCACCATCTTCGGAAACTGCAGTCATGCCGATCAGGTCGGCATGATAGAACTCGTCTTCCTCGACAGTCGGCAGAAGCTCACGCGCAACATACAAACGACGGTTAACCAGTCGTTCGGCAGCTGTTCGGTCTGGCAGGGTATTCCCTTGGGCATCTGCAAGCGCAGCCACTCCGGGAGAAACCCACCGTGCTGTCCATACAACCCCACGCTCATCATGCAGCGCACCAAACATCTCGACAGAAGCCGGATCATCAGTAGCAGCATGAAGATGAACCAGACCGCGCACGCCATGCGGACGACCGATGGTCGCGATCAGGACATCACTGTCAGGTTTAAAGGGTGGCACGGATCAAGCGTCCTGAAACGTCAGCAGTAGATCAGGCTGCGGCAGCTGCAGCAGCGGCGGCTTCTGCAGCGCGAGCCTGAGCCTTGGCCTTCGGAGCGGACTTCTTCGGCTGCTCGCTGTAAGCAGGCTTCGGAGCTAGACCAGCGTTGCCGAGGAAACGTGCAACGCGGTCGGTTGCCTGCGCGCCGTTGGCGAGCCAATGCTGGATGCGCTCGCCATCGAGGCGGATACGATCAGCATGGTCGGACGGCAGCATTGGGTTGTATGCGCCAACCTTTTCAATGAAACGGCCATCGCGCGGGCTGCGGCTGTCTGCAACGACGATGTGGTAGTACGGACGCTTCTTGGCACCAGCGCGTGAAAGACGAATCTTGAGGCTCATGAAAAACTCCTGAAAGACAAACTTGAAAACTTGATGCTGATCAGACGAAAGGCGGGCGCCCACCGGGCTTGCCCATTCCCTTCATCATGTCGGCCAGACCACCTGCCCCACCCATTCCGCGCATCAGGCCACCAAGGCCCATTTTGCTGATGCGCTTCATCATTGTGGACATGTCGTCAAACTGCTTGAGCAGACGGTTCACTTCCTGAACCGTCGTTCCAGAACCCGAGGCGATCCGCTTTTTACGGGATGCCTTGATGATCCCCGGCGTTTTGCGCTCCTGCTTGGTCATCGAGGAAATGATGGCCTTGTGACGTTTGAAAATCGACGTGTCGATCTCCTTGTCACCCAGCATATCCTTGATCTTACCCATACCAGGAAGCATGCCGAGAATGCCCGAGATCGACCCCATACGGTTGATCTGGTTGATCTGGGACACGTAGTCATCCAGATCAAACTTACCGGCGAGCATCTTTTTGGCTACGCGCTCGCCTTCTTCGTGGTCGAGCGTTTCCGCTGCGCGTTCCACGAGGCCAGCAACGTCACCCAACCCCAGAATGCGGCCAGCTACACGTTCCGGATGGAATTCTTCGAGCGCTTCCAGCTTTTCGCCAGAACCCGTCAGCTTGATCGGTGCGCCCGTAATGGCCTTCATGGACAGTGCGGCACCGCCACGGGCATCACCATCCATTCGGCTCATGACGACGCCGGTAATACCGACGGCTTCATTGAAGGACTTGGCTGTATTGACCGCGTCCTGCCCCGTCATCGCGTCCACGACCAACAGCGTTTCTGCCGGGTTCGTGACAGAACGGATCTCGCGAACCTCGTCCATCAGAGCTTCGTCGATAGACAGTCGGCCAGCGGTATCGAGAATGACGATATCGTAGCCTTCGCGACGGGCTGTTTCCAGCGCACGCTTCGCGATATCTACCGGCGACTGCCCCGCTACGATTGGCAGAGACTTTACCAGCCCTGTAATCGCGTTGACGCGCTCAGCAAGCTGCTGAAGCTGGAGCTGCGCTGCTGGACGCTGCACATCCAAGCTCGCCAGAAGAATCTTCTTGCGCTCACGGGAAGAGAGACGCAGGGCGATTTTACCCGACGTCGTGGTCTTTCCCGAACCCTGCAGACCAACCATCAGCAAGGGAACTGGCGGCACAGCTGAAAGATTCAGAGGAGCAACACCGGCGCCGCCGAGCGCGTCAATCAGGGCATCGTTAACAATTTTGGCGACAGCCTGGCCAGGAGAAATGCTTTCCAGCACTTCATGACCAACTGCACGCTCACGCACCTTATTGACGAAGTCCCGCACGACCGGCAACGCGACGTCCGCCTCCAGCATCGCGAGACGAACTTCACGCATGGCCTCGGTGACATCAGCCTCCGAGAGCTTTCCATTCTTGGAAAGCCCTTCGAGGACACCGGACATCTTACCTGAGAGTTGATCGAACAACGGGCCACCTTATAGCAAGCAGAAACACGCCACTGCGCGAGCCTTCGCGATGTGGCGTGTCCGGAAACAGGTTCGCTCTATCGCTTCGTGACGCGGACGTCAAGCAATAGAGCGCCTCAACCTCAGGAATCAGGGTGCAGGCGGCGGTCCATCTTCAGGCGGGTGGCCCATAATGGCGCCCAACTGATCATGGAGCGAACGAATTTTCTCCATGGTCGCGTTTGCCTGACGGCGCTGCTCAGGCGTCAGAATATCATGAAGCTTCTCCTGCGTCTCCAGTCGCGCCTGCGCTTCCTGCACATGCAGGTCGGATTCCTGCTTGGTCAGATCCGTGAGGAGCATGCGATCCAGATCACCCTCCACGGAAAGAGCCGTGCGGATCTTGTCCCGAAGTGCCTTCAGCTTTTCATGCCGAGCCTTCATCTCCTCATGGCCTTGGCTGAAAATCTTATGGACCTGAGCCTTCTGGGCCTCAGTCAGAGTTATTCCCGGCGGGAACGGTGGCAGCCCCCCTCCCGGACCCGGCCTGCCATGTAGGCTATCAAGCTGCGGTCCAGGCGCACCTGGATGGGCGTGCGCCAGAGAGGAACCAGCCAACAGCCCAACGGAAGCTAGAGCTGGGAGGAGAACAGAAAGACGAAATGCCGTCATGGATGCTATATCCTTGATGGTGATGAGAGGCGAAAAAGCGTTCCCGCCCCATTCCCTTCAAGATGGCAGTTTCTTCGTTACAAAACGCCCCATGTCCTGTTTCGAAGAGTAAACCCCTCCAAGGTATGTAACAAAGAAGGAGACTTGACGTGGGAGCCATCTCATCGCATGAAGCCGCCCACGTCCTGCACGCAGGACACGACTCCCGATTTTACGGTCGGGGTCCGGAGAGGTGGCCGAGTGGTTTAAGGCAGCGGTCTTGAAAACCGCCGTGCGTGGAAGCGTACCGTGGGTTCGAATCCCACCCTCTCCGCCATAATCTGGAAAATTATATAATCCACGTATTCAGACGACAAGAACTCATCAGACCCGCTATCCACTCCACTTTACATTTTGCGGCACTATACAACCTCAACATTCAAAAAAAATAAACTAACAATATGCTTATAGACTAATTTATTATTACTATACGTGCTGAATATATAAAATTATAAATTTACCCGATTTTATTCTAAGAAGACATTAAGTACATTGCAATTATTCCAATATAATAATTGTCTATGCCATATTTTTTAAACGTAAATAAATTCCCCCTATCCTGCAGCCTATATCATTTCCTTCCTACTATCTGTTCATCAAAAATTAATATTCGAATTGATTATCCTAGAATACGCACTATATACTCAAGAATAAATTCTCTGGGATGTAAGAAAAATAGTATTTTTTTCGCTGATTATACCGCCCATAGGGACGATAGCGATGCAATATTATGTTTTGATATGACTTAATGCCATTACATGCATTAACGGCTCAACACTTTGTTTTTGGGAGCCAACGCAGAGGATTTCTTGTAAAACAAGACCACCAACGAATGAACAAAAAAACAATTAATGGGCACGAACCCCTTAAAAAAATCCTCAGTCTATCGAAACACCTAGACGTTTTGCCCACCATCTTGGCGCCGATAGCCTCAATAGAGTTTCAGGCTTCCGTGATCGTCGTGTCGCGAGAAAAAACATTAGACGAAGCAGACTCAGCGCAATGTCGCGCGCCTGAGCGGCATCGCGCCAGATATGTATTATCTGCCTCTCGCCAACGAGCCACACACTAACGGGGCGGTGAATCGTCCCGACCTTCCAGCACGTAGCATCAACCTTTACAGCCTGAGTGGTTATAGCGTTTCTCTGGGCTAGAATATCTCCCAACACCCGAAGGACTGTGATAATGGTTCGTGACAGAGGCGTATCGAACGTTTTTAGAAAAACCCGTTCCTGCCCTAAAGACTGACACGTCACCTCATCATCTTCTACAAGGGCACGATGCCCTTCCTCGCTCCAGCGCTCTAGACCCTCTGCCCCATCAAGATATGCTTGCAGCGCTCGAATCCCGGCACGTGCTTCCGCATAGCGATACAAAGCAATCGCGTTAAAGACCCCTCGAACAAGCCGAATGATAGCCGGAGATGGTACGAAACCACACTGAAGTGCTGCGCAGACAAGCGCGTTTCGTCGATCGTAATACTGATGCCATGGTCTTGTCTGGTTCAGCAGATGCGGGTGAGCAACATAAATCCCTGGCCACATAACCGTCGGAAAACCTGCACGCTTCAAGCGCAGACCATATTCCGCATCGTCTCCACGAAGAAACAAAGGTAATGGCAGCCCGTTAACCTCTACCGCCTGACGAGGAAAGCAGAAGAACCACCACCCGCAGAAATCGACATCGAGAGGTCGCTCAAGGAAGGAGCGAGCCTCAGTTTCCCCTAAACGCACTCCCTTACGAGGCAAAAAGTCTGTCGTAATTGCCTTGATAGGATCAAAACCATGCCCGACAGACAGGAGACGATCCCGCTGATCAAGATTGATCATTGCTCCGCCCAAGCATGTTTTGGGAGAAACAACATACGACAAGGCGGAACGAAGACGACAAAACAAACCTGCATCGACTTCTACATCATCATCCATAAGCAGGACGTGCGTAACATTCTGGTCCTTCAAGGCTTCCATAATGCCGCGAGTAAAGCCGCCCGCTCCCCCTAGGTTGTCCTGCTCGAAAATCCGATATTTTTTCTGATCACCCTCCAAAACCAATCGGTCCTTGAGAGCGACCTTTCCCTGATTAACAATGATGCAGCTTTCCACATCCCCCATTTGAGGGGCGATCTGGCCAACAAGCATCTGAAGCTGCGGGTCCCTATCTCGGGTACACACTACGACCGCAATACCGACTTGGCGTTCGGGAGGTCGATCACAAACCCAATCCACTACAATGCTCTGAGGCTGCAACGGAATTTCGCGATTGCCCTCATACAGATTGTAGGAGAGACGGTCCCCGCATTCGGTCAGAGGCGGCAGAGCAAGAACCATCTCCCCCTGCACAGAGGGCAACTCCAGAATTAATTCTGGAGTTGCCCCTTTTAAGTGTCGGAAAACTTTTACCAGCAGTTCAGCTTCCGCCTGCACCCGAAGCCCCACATGCTCAAATCGTGCATGAGCAGCCCAAGCCTGCGGGAACAGATCCTTTGAGAACATCTCAAGGGAAGAAGATGCTCTCGAAGGTTGTAACAGGTACCAAGCTGGCATTGACCTTACATTCAGACGCGATCGAACGTCTGGACCAAATCGCGCCAGAATGGCTCTGAAATCAGACGATCGTACTCGTTCGCCCATTGAAGCTGAACGCTGGAGACGTCCTTGCGGTAGGCACGCAGCGCCTTGGACAAACGCTCGCGCGCTTCCTTATAAAGCTCGGGGTCATTCGAAAAGATATGATATCCGATTTGCTGAGGATCATAGTACGCCCAGTCACGACCAGAGCGGATATCGCGCCAGTTAATATCATTACGGCTATTAAAGACCGTCATCTGACGGCGACGTGCTGAAATCGCATCCAGCGGCGTCTTCTTTCTCGTCATCAGCGATACGTTCCCGTTACGGCTCAAACGCTGATAGAGATTGTAGCCGCGAAGAAGAACACCCCGTCCACGTTTCGTACGGCTAACCCACGGAACAATGAACTTGTCAGACGTCCCAGGCGGGGTAGGAATTACACCAACTGGAAGAGACTTCTCGAAGCGGTGATTGGCGTTGAAGCGTTTGTAGACCTTCATGATATCCGCATGCAGATCCGCAGCATCCGTGTCTGCGAGAATGCTTGGGCCCTTAAGAAAGTCCTCAACTGCCAGAACAAGCAGCATAGCCGAACCGTAGTGGTAAATGTCGGCAAAACCACGGAAGCGCCGAAGAAGCAAACGGGTGACACGACGCATGATCTTGGAAATGCGCTTATCGACTTCTTCGCGGGACGTCTCGAAACTGTCTCCGACGAGAAGCGCATACAGCACCTCAATATGGCAGGAGAGGCGAATCAGCTCATTGCGGATATTGTAATACGCAAACCAACCTTCGGGCTTTGCATAATACGGCTCATGCCAGACTGCGATCCCCGGAATAGACAGTACATGGCCGCCGCGCATTGTCAGACGCACGCCATATTCAACGTCATCCAGATGCACAAAGCAGGGGAGCGGCATTCCGAACTTGCGGAAACCATCCACATGACCGCCGAAGAGCCACCAGCCGTTGAAATTCAGCGAATGGTTGCGCATGAGCGCGTCTTTTGCGGACAACTCACCCAGATCACTTGGGGCGAGTCGTGCGAAAGGACGCTCAAAGCGGTCTGGAACCCAGTGCGCACCACCATCTGCCAGGCGAGACGGGTCGTATACGTCAAGCTGTGCGCCGCCAATAAATACTTCCGGGTCCAGGCTGAGCCGGAACAAATTGGTCATACGCGCGATGGCCGTTTTCTCAACGTCTGCATCGTCGTCGAGCATCACGATATGTGTGTAGCCACCGTTTTCCAAAGCTTCAAACATACCACGTCCGAAACCACCGGCCCCGCCAACGTTACGCTGCTGTATGACGCGGACGTTTTCGGGCCAATGTTCCTGACGTTCTACCGTCCGGGCATTATCGACAATGATGATACCGTAACCGGGGTATTCTGCTTCAAGCGCGCTGACCAGACGGTCCACATTGCCCGCGAGCTGCTTCTCACGACGGAAAGTGCAAATTACGAAGCAAGGACGGACCTCCTGCAGCTTCGCATTGTACACACCCCACGTTGCGCGGCGCAGAATAACATCGGTTGGCGTTCCTTCGACACCTAGTGCATTCCATGCACTCCGATATGCTTTATGTAGAAGAGTGCCGCCGTCTGCTTCGGACTTTTCACTGGTTTCTTGGGCTGCTGAATAAAAATCCAGTGCTTCAATCGTAAAGTACCACCGGCCAAGTTTAGCCTCAGCTCCTACAATGTCGAAATCAATGCGAATTGTACGGACTTCATGAGGATCTTTGCCGACATGCTTTTCCATCGCAAATTCGGTGACCACACCAGCCTGAGAACGATGAAACAGGCCAACACGACAGCTTCCTTGTACTTCAAGCTCAAGATAAAGCTTTGCATTCGGAACAATGTGGTTGATTTCACGTTCGTAAAGCGCGGTCATGAAACCGTCAAACGTAACTACACGCCCACGCTCAACAATAACATTCCCATTGTCATCAAGATCTGTATACGGCTTTACCATATACAGGGACTTGCTTCTCTGGTCCGGTGAGAAGTTTATAGGAAAAAACGGGAAAAGGTCAGCATGTGAATACTTGCTTACCTCTGGAGTGCGATTAAGAACATTCATGGAGAAACCGTTACCTGCAAAAATTTATTAACACGTTTCATACCGCAAAGCCTCACTCACGCGAAACGCGTATAGCAAGGCTAGCAAGACAAAAAAATTACTCAGGAAGGATCGATGAAGAATGCCGGCAGTTGGGTGTCTGCTGCCAAGAGTTCATCAATTTGATCGCAAGCTTTCAAAGCTTCTGAAATCGTCACGTCCATATCCAAGTAACGGTAAGTACCCAGGCGACCAAGGAAGGATACTCCTTTAGTAGCCCGCGCGAGAGAAATATAATTGTCAAGCATTGTTTTTTCATTGGCGAGTCGAATTGGATAATATGGGACATCCTTCGGCTCAGCTAAACGACTATACTCCCGAAAAGAAACCGTTTTCTTTAAGGAATCCGCTTCCCATGGCGCAAAATGCTTATGTTCTGAGATGCGCGTAAACGGAACATCTTGATCGCAATAGTTAATTACTGCCGCACCTTGATAGTCTCCATCACTGTCGATGCGTTCGAAATCAAGAGTCCGGTACCCCAGACGTCCAAGTCTGAAATCGAAATAACGATCGATCGGCCCAGTATAAAAAACGTGCTGGAATTCTTCGGAAAGATCTTCGAATTTCGTATTCAGCCGAACTTCGATGTTCTCGGATTTCAGGATATTCTCGACGATGGCCGAGTACCCCTCTTCCGGCATCCCCTGGTACGGATGATTGAAATAGTTATCATCATAATTGAAGCGCAGCGGAAGCCTCTTGAGAATGGAAGCCGGTAACTCGGTAGGTTCCAGTCCCCACTGCTTCCTCGTATATCCGTAAAAAAAGGCTTTGTAGAGCTCCGGACCAATCATCGAGAGTGCCTGCTCTTCGAAGTTCTTCGGCTCCTTGATCGACGTGTCAGCCTTTTCTGCGATAAAGGCACGCGCCTCCTTGGGAGACATAGTCGTATTGAAGAACTGATTAATCGTCAGGAGATTGACCGGGAGCGTGTACATACGTCCTTGGGAAATCGCCTTTACCCGATTGATGTACGGCTGGAACGTCCCGAATTGCTGGATGTAATCCCACGCGCGCTGGTCAGCAGTATGAAAAATGTGTGGGCCATAACGATGCACCATCACGCCCGTCGTTTTGTCACGTTCGGTATGACAGTTTCCGGCGATGTGGGACCGCTCGTCAAGAAGAAGGACTTTATGACCCTTCTCTGAAAGGTGACGGGAATAATGGCTCCACTGAAGCCAGCGCCGACAATACAAAATCTCATAACGTTATTCCAAGTTCAAAAATTTTTGCACGATTATATTGCATAACCATTGGGATGACTCTCGCGCCAACGCAGCGCGGTCTCCACAATGCGATCAAGATCTCCAAAACGCGGCTCCCAGCCAGTCTCCTTCCGAAGCGTGGTGGAATCAGCCACAAGTAGAGAAGGGTCCCCCTCACGTCGCGGCGCAGCCTCCCAAGGAACCTTCCGTCCGCTCACCCGCTCTACACTGCGAATGACCTCCAGATTCGAATATCCCTGCCCGTTACCGATATTATACGTGACGCTACGATGGTCGATCTGGCCAAGCGCACGCACATGGGCATCAGCAAGATCTGTCACGTGGATATAATCGCGGATACAAGAACCGTCTCTGGTAGGATAGTCCGTACCAAATAGCTTGAGTGCCGGACGGCGCCCCAGAGCGGCATCAATGGTTAGGGGAATCAGGTGGGTTTCAGGGCGGTGATCTTCCCCTGCCCGTCCCTCCGGATCAGCTCCTGCGGCATTGAAATACCGTAGGCAGGCACTCCTCAAACCATAGATCGAGTCAGCCCAGTGCAGCACACGTTCGATCATGAACTTGCTCTCACCGTAAGGCGACCCAGGCTGAACCGGTGCAGTTTCAGGAATGGGATCCAGGCGTTCAGGCCCACCAAAGAGAGCTGCGGTGGAAGAAAAAACTATTTTCTTCACCCCTTGCTCGACGCAGGTCTGCACGAGATTCAACGCCGTCAAGTAATTCTGTCGCAGATAGTGCAGCGGTTCGCGCATACTGTCCCCGACAAGGGACAAAGCCGCAAAATGCAGAACACCATCCCAGGGTCCTTGGGCAACAACTTCGGCAGTTGCCTGATAGTCAAGCAAATCCACTTTGTGGAAGGCCACACCGACTGGGACAGCTGCACGATAACCCGTGCTCAGATTATCCAGAACGACCACTTCATGACCCGCGTCTAGCAAAGCAAGAACGACATGACTGCCGACGAAACCAGCGCCCCCAGTAACGAGATAACGCATTCAAGACTCCCAAAAAGATTGACGCATCCGAGGCATTCAGAAAATTCGTCAACGAGCTACCAAAAAAAGAGCCCTTAACGCCACAGCCATTGCAAGACGTCCGGAAGGATGGACGCTCCATGAACATGGGAAAGATCCCCTTCCCCAGTCACTAGCTGATAGTCATACCCCTTGAAGGCCAGAGCCCTAGCCATAGTGCGATTTCCCGCCGGCCAGTCCAACCCTTCAAAGCGACCGGACAGCCGAGCATTGATCCCCACCTGCAGGAATACCCGCAAGGGCTTGGGATCGGACTGCATGATGATATCCGGGTACGCTCCGCCCCCGCGGATATCCACGAAACTGCCGCAAGCGGAAAAGACCTTTCCGAACACATCTGGACGCTGCCACGCAGCTGTGAACGCACAGATGCCGCCACTGCTGAACCCCCCGATCGCTCTCTGGGCGGGATCATCCATAATCGTGACGTGCTTGCGGACCTCAGGAAAAACCTCCTCGTCCAGAAAGCGGACATAATGATCCGTCAAACTGTCATACTCAAAGGAACGCTGCTCACTCGCCAGCCCGTGCTTCTGGTTTGGCTTCCCCGCCTCTACAAACAACACGGCCATAGGTGGAAGCAGGCCATCCGCTATCAGATTGTTCAGAACCACGGGTACCTGCCACGGACCATCGTCGGCTTTAAACCACCATCCGTCCTGAAACACCATCAGCGGCAGAGCACTATGTCCATCATACCCAGCGGGCCGATAAAGCCATGCTTCATGTCGGCAGTCTGGAAAAATGGAGGACGGTGGGATTGATAACGTAATCTGGGTTCCCTCAGGCACATCAGACCGACGTTCGATCGCTGGATGAGGAACATAAATCGAATTCGGATCGTGCCGTGGTACGGCAACCATCGGCTTGCTCATATCCCCAGAGCCATTATTTCCATGAAGGGTGTTAATATGAAAGTCGATGGCCTCATCAACGTCTTCGAACGAGTGGAACAGACCATCTTTGAGCACATATGCCCGTTCACAATGCTCCCGGACAAAATCCTCGTTATGTGAAACGATAACTCGTGCCCGGTTCGCCCGTTTTTCAAAAAGCTCAATCTGGCACTTTTCATGGAATTTGTGATCTCCAACATGGACAACTTCATCAATGAGAAAGCAGTCGAACTCAATACTCATCGAGATGGCGAACGCCAGACGCGCAGCCATTCCCGACGAATAAGTTCTTACTGGTTCGTCAAAATAAAGGCCAAGTTCGGCAAAATCTTGAATAAACTGCAGAGTATCTTCGATTTCCCGCCCGTAGATACGTGAAATGCACTTCGCATTATCCCTACCAGTCAGAGCACCTTGGAAAGCCCCACCGAACGCCAAAGGCCATGATACAGACATCTGCCGCTCGACAGTACCGGAAGTCGGCAGTTCCGAACCACTCAGGAGACGGATTGTAGTCGATTTACCCGCGCCATTCCGACCGAGAATTCCAACTTTCTCTCCTGGA
This sequence comes from Gluconobacter sp. Gdi, assembly GCF_014132155.1. Taxonomy (GTDB): domain Bacteria; phylum Pseudomonadota; class Alphaproteobacteria; order Acetobacterales; family Acetobacteraceae; genus Gluconobacter. Next base: position 18,603 of record NZ_BLJQ01000011.1, on the reverse strand, counting down.
CGGATTAAGAGATCGGCTCCCCTAAGAACCCGATTAATCCCTCCTCGAACATGATAATTTTTACGGACATCCCGGAACTCGATCATTGCAGCGTCATGCCTCGGGAAACGAACCTCACGCCAATCATCGCAAAAAAAGACTGAATGATGTTCCAGATCACAACGTACATCACATCGAAATGCGCGGTGAAAAGAGACCCGAAATATCCATCTCGGATAATTTCGGAACAATTCACCATCGGGATCATCAAAAGGTAATACTGCGATGCAGCAGGCATGGCATCCACCAGAAAGCCAAGCCCTGAAAATCCAATCATAAGATAGGTTATGGGGTGCCAGAGCCGCTCAAAGAGTTCTGAATGCTCGCTGATGGAACCGACAAGGATCGCCAGGCTCGCCCCGAACCAGACCATCAGTACCCAACCTCCTATAACTTCCAGAATATTCTCAGGAGGGTCCATCCAGCCTATGCTACAGAACAGGGCCGAAAGAACCACAAATGACGTGGTAACGCCTCCCACTTCCAGAAGCAGACGCGCCGCATAAATATCTATGGGTCTGACATTCCTGTGATGCATGAGGCCAAGATGGATTTCCACCGCCTTATTCAGGCGGTTGGGCATGTTACGCCATACAAGAACGGTGGAATATCCTGTCAGGGCGAAAGCCACGATAGGAATGTTAGACGCGTGAGACATGTGCCCCAGCGTCCAGAGCGTCGTTATTCCCAGCGTAAATAGCATTGGCTCGCCGAAAAGCCACAGCACACCAATGTTGTGCCGCCCATAGCGTGTCAGGGTTTCGCGCAGAAAGAGCGCCCAGATGACACGCCTCTGGATAACGAAAGAGCGGGCAAAAGAGCCATGTGAACTCATGGCCGTCAATCCATATGTTCCCGAACGCTTGCATTCAGCATCCGGGCGATATTCCACAGAATGAGCCCCATGAGGAATGTCGCGAAAATATCCCTCATACGATAAGGCTCCTCAGAAGCATCAGGCAGGCTAGGCTGAGCAATCCGTTCAACATAGCTTTGCTGACGCCGCGCTTCCATTTGCGCCTGCTCCAGAGAGGAAACGGCGGCGGCAAGCTGCTTACCCGCAATCTGGTCCGCAAGGATCAGGCCCTGATAATCCGACGCTTTGGATGCAAGGGAACCGTCAGTGCCGGAAATTTTCGTAACCTCATTTGTCATCTCCTTCGAGAGACTCATGATGCGGTTCTGAAGAACTGCAATACCAGGATTATTAGCCGTCGTTTTCTGCATCGTCGCAAGCTGGGCACGTGTTGCTATCAACGCATCCTCGAACTTGGAAAGCATCTGCAACTGCCCGGATGCCTGCTGCTCCGGATTCATGATCCTGTGGCTATTCCGGTAATCAGCAATAGCAATTGCAGCTTTCTGAGCAGAAGCCTCAGCTTCTCGCACTTCACGCGTTGCAAACTGGATCAGATCTGAACGCGCCCTTTCGTTCAGATGGTTGACCGTGTCTTCAGCCATCTTCAAAAGCTCTTCATTGAACTTCTGGGCATTCTGGGGCTGATAAGCCCGCACCGTCAGAGTTGTAATTCCAGTCGTAGAATTGTTGTCAACCTTAACCTTACGCTGGAAATAGAGATACAGGTCCTCGAAAGATGAGGAGATTTTCACCGGGTCATAGCGATTGAAAACTGAAACATGCGGATCACTGTACGCATGAACAAAAGCGTTGTCCGTGTTGATAGAATGCAGCGCATCACGGGAAATAATGTAGTCGTCAGCAGCGTATGCCTCATCGCTGGAATTGGCAATCCCAGCGCTCTTGAACATGACGCCCAACCCACTCATCGAAGGCTTTTCAGGAGACCGCACGACAAAGCGCGATTCCGAAATATAAACATCCGACGCAAGAAACCCGAAATAGAGAATTGAAAGCAGTGTCGGAACAACAACAAACCCTAGAAACAAATAGTCTGAGACAAGTTTCTTGACATTACTCATGAACAAAGACGACCTTTACAACGGGCTGCCAGAAACACAAACCGCAACATTCAAAAGAACGGAATTGGGCACGAACGACACCAAACAATATTATGCACGACATGGCTTCCAAACAGGACCCACCCTCGCCGCAACCTCTTTACATACCCCTACCGCAAAGCTCGCCTTGAAAGTTCAGCACTCCTCAAACCCGCCTGAAACCTTCTCAAAGAGAAAAAGATTGTCGCATTCGCCTTTTCCTAGGTCAAGTTGGAGGTCATTCTGCCAGAAAGCCTTCAGTAATAACTTTTTCGGTGCCTGGGCGGTAGACGCCCCCCCTTCTCCAGTTCTTTGCCTAGACAACCCAAAGTTTCCTTAGTAGCCAACCCCCGTATAAAAAATATATTATTTTACTTACCGGAAATTAATATAAAAATTTCAACACGTTATACCTCACAAACCTGCAATAATCTGAAAGGCAATTACGACCGCTATCTACCGCACGTTACAAGCATCATCATGCGCCTTACCAAATTCGTAGATGGACCCGACATACATCTCCGGCAGATACCCCCGAAGTTTTCCAAGTTCGCTGCATTTATCGAATTGTGAAACTTAGGGAGAAAAATAGCCGCCAAGGCTTTCTTCTCACGCGATAAGCAGATTTTATCACCGTACAGAAATAATTATTTTTAGAAGCCGCCTACATATTAATCACTTACGATAACACAACCCAATAAAACGATATATTCCTCGTATCGTCTCAAGTGAAAATTCTAACGCTGCACAGTCGCACTTCGCGGTTAGCACCTAGAAAACTTGGAAATTCCAAAACATAGACATTCCCCCCAGAACACAACATAGGCAAGAAAGGTCAAAGCATACTCACCAGCTTGCAACTTTAGTTTACCGCTTCACCTACAAAAAAATCATTCTGAAACAAATTATATCATGCCTTTTAATATTTTTATAAATGATGGAAAATCGAAAAAATCACCCGTAACAGCGGAAACATTATGATATACTTGGTTTGCCACTCTGGTTATCTGAATTTTGGTGATGAATTAATCGCCAAAACGTGGATTAATTTCCTAACAAACAAATTTCCGCTGGAAGAAATCTGGGTAGACACGTGCAATCCGGGCGTATCTGCAGTGGCATTCAAAGACTACAAAAATATAAAATTTACCGACACTTTATGGACTGCATCCAGAAACTCCATCAACAAGGGAATTGATTACATTTTGGACCTTGGCTTCCAAAATGACGGCGGAGTTTCGTTCGCCAATGGGCTCGAATTAATCAAATCAGCACGCTGCGTTCATATGATTGGCGGTGGCTACATGAATAGTGAGTTTTATTTTAACTACGCAATCATCGCAATTCTGGCAAAGTTAAAGAAAGAAGCCGGGTTCGAGCTTTTTGGTACCGGCCTTGGCCTAGAGCCTATCGATCAGTCATACGAGCGTATTATCGGAGAATTCTTCAAGGTCTTCTCATGGATCGATGTGCGAGACGAAAAAAGCTATCAGCGCTTGATTCATTGGGGCCTGAAAAGCAAGGCATCCTTCTCGTGTGACGATGTCTTCCTCTCTCCTATACCTCAAAGTGATGAGGACAGACCGGGCAAATTAATCATCTCCGCCCAGCCGGGGAGCAATCCTTTCCTCGTCGTCTCCTTTCTCCTGAAGCTTATCGAGCATTGCCCCCAGGCACAGAATGGCATTGAATTTCTTACTCTGGACGCCATTTCTGACCACATCATCATTGACAAGGTAGTCAGCATATCCAGACGGACTGATATCGTTGTCCGGGACTTCAATGATCTCTGGAAAAACGGCTTTCAAATCAGCTCGAACGATTTTGTTTTTTCGACACGTTTTCATGCCCACCTTGTCGCTTCGATGATGGGAGCTCGTGGCCTTTGTGCGTCCGTAAGTGTCCCTTACTATGACGTTAAACACCTATCGCTGATCGAAATGGGCTCTGGCTTCGATATCATCGGCATGCATGATTTCACTTTCTCCTACGACTGGAATAAGAAGACAGAAACTTTCCACGATCACGCGCAAACTGCCTGCAAAACAAAACTCGACATCGTCGACAAAGTTTACGGATTTATGATCGAGAGCAGCATCAACGATAATACTATTGATAATTCGACAAACCTCTCGGTTTGATGGGACACTCCTTTGACAGGAATTGATCCCCTTATTTCCTACTAACTGGCCTGCAACGATCTAACGGATCAAACAGGAGGTGCCCCCATCAGGAAACGCCTCCTGTCTTTTTGATATCTCACCTCAGAACAGTAGCAATCATCACTCGTCAGGGCGTCTGTGAAACTTATCGTGCGATCATTCGTCAAGATCAGAGAAACGTACCGCCAACCGGGACATTAGCCCCCTATCTCAACGGACGGATGACATCATGAAAAGAAAACTCGCACTAATTATTGCAGTCACGACATCTCTTGGCGCGTCAGGTGTTGCGCTCGGGCAGCCCGTGATCATCACAGAACATGGAAAGCCGGCAAATTTTCGAGGAGTTACCTCCGATAAAACGGAAATAGAAAAGGCATTCACCACTACGTCCGCTCCGGATGTCTATTTTCCGCCTTCAACGGAAGGATACCATCTCTCCAAGGCGCTCCCCAGCGATACGCTCGGCACCTATCATTTGAATGGCAATATTTTCTCTGGTCCGGGTATTGGTGCACCTGAAAATGGGCGCGGAACATTCAACGCCACCTATACAAATCCGTGGAATGTCACTTCTAATCTCAAATACGTGTTTGACCCAGCGGCACTTCCGCAAAAAGACCATGTAACCACACAGGCCATTTCTCTAGAATGCCGCCCCAATCGCCCCAATCTTCATAATCCCAACCCGAACCGAAACTGGGTTGCTTGCATCTACCGGGGCATGGATTCCGGGACGGGCGGCGGCAAGAACACGTCCATCAGTTCAGAAATTGACAACGATGTTCTGAACCTCAGCACCAATTCTGCAACAGATATGGAAGTTGATGTTAATTTTAACGGCAAAGTACTGGATGGCAAATGGTCTCGTGGGCTATTTCTGACTGGCGGAGGCGCGCCCGGAAACCAGACGAATTCGGTTGCATTGGATATCATGCACGTCGCCTATGACCATTCGTGGCTTCCTTGGACGACCGGAATTTCAATCCGTAATGCCACGAACATGATCCAACTCTATAAGACACAGCCTACCGAAACTGGCTTTTTCCTGGAAACGTTCGACCAGCAGCACACTGAAACGTCTCACCTCGACAAGAACGGCTATCTGGATATTCAAGGTCTGCGCCTTATTGCCACCTCGTCTCCCAAACCGGCAACGGAATGCAAGAAGGGGCAGGTAACATGGGATGACGACAATCTCTACCTTTGCACCTCAGCAGGAAAGTACAAAAAAGTCGCGCTACAAGCATTGTGATTGAGTATTTATTTCCTTTTTTCTCGCTAGGCATCAGCAGTCAAACATCAATTAAGTCAGATGCGCCAGTGTGAAGATCGCACCGTCACCAAGCACGGATCGTCGGAAATCTGTATTTCATCTAGGAATACAGATTTCCGGATACCAATAGCATCGCGAAATCGAGGAACCGTCGATTGAGGTTCCTAAAGTCTGATTGGGGGCTCAACGGATAGGTCTTGATAGTTGTCCGAGACAGCTTTTGCTCCGCATTTGAAACAGAGCAGAAGGCATTGCGCTCTGGATTACTATACGATGCCACCAATGCTCTCGATGAAGAGGAAGCGGCGCGTTTTATTCCAATGACGCTGGTGAACAGCCCCATCTTCGATTCTGATCGCCTAAACTCCTGGTTCAATGGCAAGATCTGTTGCAGGTCGCTCCGTTCTTATGCCGCTTGAGCGTCGTAAAATTCCGCGTTTAGCAGCAATACCTGTCCTTGTGAGACAGCCTTGCCGGCTTCTCTTTCCATGCCTTAAAAACAAATCCATTCCAAAAGTCTGACTTCTCACCATTGACATTGCGCTGCGTTTGGAAACGCCATCAGTGCAGCAACCAAAAGCTGGTCTGACACCTACAGATAACCGGCATCCCACAAGACCGTATCTAAGTGTTTCAATCACACCCGGGTGGTTCAGACCTTCTCGAAGCCGTCAGATTGTCTTTGCGTCAAGAGCGAGGTCCGATAGTCCCAGACTGAAAAAAGCGCTTGAAAGAGAGGTGATCGTTGATCAGTTCCTTCGCCCGCTCACCGAACAAATTATTCAGCGCCTACGATTACTAGAATTTTGAACATCAGAACCGGATCGACTGACTTTATTCCCATCTGAATATACCAAATTCTTACCCATATCAGGTCAAAACATCTCAAAGTCCACAGTTCAGGAAAATGCCTCGAATTTGATCACCAAGTCCGCTCAGGCGAGCCAGTCGCTCTTTAACATCAAAAAAAACCGCACTGTTTCATCTCGCCATTCCTTCAGTCAGAACAGAAGGAACGAAATCATAGACAGTAGCTCAAAACCAATAGGTTTTTAGAACCCTCCAATTGTGAGCTATATTGCTACCGAGACGGTCACATATAGAACCAGGGGATCATTCTTTGACCGTATTTCTGGTAGATATTATGCTGTCTCCTGTCAGCTAAGAATGATCGGGCACTACGAAAAAGCGAAAGAGAGATCTTTCTTAGTAGAGGCCTATGGCCAACGACTGGCATCCTTCTATAACAGCATTGCCGCCACGTGAGCACACCCTCTCCTTTTCCCCCATTCGAAGGCTTCTCTATTCTATGCGTGTCGATTGTTTTCCAAGTAGCAACCGCTCACCCCTCAGAATGGCACTACTACTCGGCGTCCTGTCGCTCAGCGGATGCAGTGCACTCCCGGGGAATGCACCCACCGAGAGTGCTGTGCTGAAAGCGGCTACCGACAAGACCCGGAATCCTTTGGGCTTTCTTGTCACGCAAGTCACGCCCGAAGTCACAAAGGTACTCGCAACCGAACACCCCCCCCTTATCTCGTCCCTTTATGCTGATAGTTCACGCCTGATACCTAATGACCGTATCGGCGTGGGGGACGTGCTCAACATTACGGTTTTCGAACTCGGAAGCGGCCTGTTCTCGGGGGCAGCCCCCAGTGTCAGTTCCAACACCGATCTCTCAGCCGCATCCGGTGCAACGGGAAGTGTAACTCACCAGACTCTTCCCCCCACCGAAGTGGAAGCTGATGGAACACTGACCATCCCTTATGTAGGGCGCCTACATGTCGTGGGGATGACACCTCAAAATCTTGCCGAGAAAATTCGTACGGCACTAACGGGGAAGTCTCAGAACGCAGAGGTGATGGTCCATATCGGCACCGACATTTCCAACACCGTTATCATCTCGGGCGCCGTTCATCATCCGGGACGGGTCCTGCTGAGCACGGCACAGGAACGCCTGTCAGACGTTGTTGCTATTGCCGGAGGCGCAAATTACCCCCCCGAAGACACGTTCGTTCAACTTGTTCGCGGCAATAAGTCTGGGGGTACGGATCTCGGAACGCTAGAGACCTATCCCAAGGAAGATATTCCAGCCAGACCGGGAGATCGTATTCATGTTGTCTACCAGCCCCGCAGCTATACGGTGTTTGGCGCGGCTTCCAAGAATGCCATGCAAGTTGATTTCAACTCCCCTACTGTAAACCTCGCAGAAGCAATCGCACGCGTTGGCGGCCCGAATGATAACTTGGCGGACCCTAACGCTGTCTTCCTCTTCCGTTTTGAGGACACTGTAGCAGCCAAAGCCCTGAACCTGCAGACTGCTGAAACTCTCCAGGGAATTCCTGTAATCTACAAGCTGGATATGATGAACCCTTCAAGCTATTTCCTTGCCCAGCGGATACCCATCAAGAGCAAGGACGTGATCCTGATCGCGAATGCTAAGACTGACCGTTTCTATAAGTTCAATCAGTTGATCAGCACCCTTATAAGCCCAGCGATCACGGCAGCGTGGATTGCACGCTAAATTTTCAGTTTTCTAATTTTTCTAGTCCGAATTATGTAATTATATTCGCATATCATAGATGTATGATACGCGAATATAAACAAATGCAAAATACTTGACATATATTTTAACCAATCATTCCTATCACAGCAAAAATTTTGGCGGCTATTTTCTTGACCTGATTGCTCTATTCATAGGATCAAACTAGCGCTTACCTAAAAAGATTATGATTAGTCTGAAACTGTGCCGTATCTGCTGCTGATCTGACGCAGAAGGCAACCGTGCATAATTGGTTCCTGAACTGAACAATCCTCCGGCATCCGGTCAATCTCCAGCCGTGCTATTCATGTGCTTCCGGAAGCTTAACAGTTCAAACCTTGCGCGTCCTCAAGCTACTTTCAAGCACTTAGTCAAACTCTCCGTACAGAGTTTCTGACCGATCTCAAACAGCACTCTGAAGCTGAAAAGGCGCATCTCCGCGGATTATTCGCGCTCTACAAGAAAAATATATTTATCATTACATAAAAAATAGTTTCAACGTCATGTCTAAAAAAATCTCCGCCTAACTTAATAGGCGGAGAAGTAGAAATCCCTCTCAGGACTACATACTATTATTTAATATCCACTACAAATGGATCAACGACGACCCGTTGGGCGACCACCACCGCCGCCACGACGAGCGCCATCACCACTACGTCCACCAGCAGGAGGGCCGGAACGACGGCGACCGCCGCCATTTCCACCACCGCCCCTCTGGCCGCCACCGCCACGACCACCACCCAACACTGGCGGACGCATCGTGGAGTTTTGAGCCGCATCAGAGTGGTAAGGATGATCGGTTACAACAGGGATAGCCTTGTCGATCTTCTTCTCGATATCCCGAAGCCACGCACGCTGCTCGGCATCGCAGAGCGAGACGGCCCAGCCATCGCGGCCAGCACGCGCTGTACGACCGATACGATGAACGTAAGATTCAGGGACATTTGGCAGATCGTAGTTGAAGACGTGAGAAACATCATCAACGTCAATGCCACGCGCAGCAATGTCTGTCGCGACCAGGACCTTGATCGTCCCGTTGCGGAAGCCAGCCATGGCACGTTCACGCGCACCCTGGGACTTGTTCCCGTGCAGTGCTTCGGACGTAATGCCGTTCTTGTTCAGGAATTCCGCAACCTTGTTCGCTTCATGCTTCATCAGCGTAAACACGACCGCACGTACGACATTTGAGCTCTCAACGAGCATCAGTGTCGCATCCTTTTTCTTGTCCGTCTCCACGAACATCACAGCCTGACGGATGCGATCAACCGTGCTGGATTCAGGTGTTACCTGAACAGTAGCAGGGTCCTTCAGCAGAGAATGAGCAAGATCGCTAATGGACTGCGGCATCGTTGCCGAGAACAGAACCGTCTGACGGCGCGCAGGCAAGAGAGCCATGATGCGGCGGATATCACGGACGAAGCCCATGTCGAGCATACGATCGGCTTCATCCAGCACCAGAACCTCCAGGGCAGAAAGATCGATGTGACCCTGCCCAACCAGATCCAGCAGACGGCCCGGCGCAGCCACGAGAACATCCACGCCACGGCGCGTTGCCTCGACCTGGCGTCCCTGTCCGACCCCGCCGAACACGACTGCATGCGTCAGCTTCATGTGGCGTGCGTATGCAGCAAAGCTCTCATCGATCTGGGAAGCCAGCTCACGCGTCGGAGCCAAAACCAGTACCCGGACACTCTTTGGAGTTGCCGGGCGACGATGCCGCAGCAGGTAGTCCAGGATCGGCAGCGCGAATGCAGCCGTCTTGCCTGTTCCCGTCTGAGCCAGACCAAGAAGGTCCCGTCCTTCCAGAAGGTAAGGAATGGAGCCAGCCTGAATGGGGGTTGGCGTGGTGTAACCCTCTTCAGCAAGGGCTTTCTGAAGTGGCTCGGCGAGTTTGAGCTCTGCGAAACTGGTCATGGACCCCTCCTGAGGGATAACAAGGCCTGGCTCGCACAGCTAGTTCGCACTTTATGCACGAAGAAAATGCCTGCTTTGAGCCTAGAGAGTTGATGAAAGACGAACCTTCACACCGAGACGCAGGCACACGGCTGGACATGCGCGGAAGCCCGAGAGCCTTCGCACATTGCCCACTTCACTTTTCCTGCAAGAATCAGGGAAGCAAAGCACCTTGTGCCAAAATCGACCAGCATGACGAAGAAACCGTCAGCATCTCCCTGCTTTCAGGCAGAGATATCTGCAAACGGATGTAGGGCAGCTTCCCCTGCCTCGCAAGGGAATTGAGGGCTATGATTTATAAAAAATCATTATTATTTCACGTGTTTTGCAAAACAGTGAAGCTCCCGAGCATGCACAATGCACAGAGAGAAAAGAACCGCCCCCTACCCGCGACGCAACAAAAAGAGTGCCTGCTCACCAAAGAGATTTGCGAAGCGAATTGAGCGCCGCCAAGGCGCTTTCAACCCATCCTCATCAATGGCAAGCCATTGCTGCACAATATATCCCTCTTCCTCACACAACGCGAGGAAATCCCGAATAGTGCACGGATGGATGTTGGGCGTGGAATACCAAGGCGTACTCCACACTGATGTCATCGGCATGCGGCCGGTTGTCAGAAGCTGCAAACGCAACCGCCAATGACCAAAATTCGGGAAAGAGATGATGGCGTGGCGCCCTATCCGCAACATTTGCCGTAACACTTCCCGGGGACGCTCAACCGCCTGAAGTGTTCTTTGCAGAACAACATAGTCAAACGAGTCATCGGGATAGTAGGACAGATCGTGATCTGCATCTCCGTGCATAACCGGCAGACCATGCGCAACGGACTGCGTCACGCTCTGCATGTCGATTTCAATGCCGCGAGCGTCGCAGTTTCGCGTCCGATACAGATAATCGATGAGCGTACCGTCGCCACTTCCGACATCCAGAACGCGGGCCCGGGTTGGAATCATCTCCGCAATCAAACGCTGATCCAGCCGCATCAGACCCCCTCCACTTTCGTCAGACCTGCATGCTCAGCCGCACCATTCAGGAAACCCCGAACCGTTCGATCCAGATCAGGCTCGTCTAGCAGAAACGCGTCATGCCCACGATCGCTCTCAATTTCCACAAAAGAGACGTTTGCTCCGGCTTTGTTCAATGCCCGCACCAGAAGACGGGACTGAGACGTGGGGAAAAGCCAGTCTGAACTAAAGGACACAACGCAAAAACGCGTCTCGCACTTGCGAAACGGTGCCGAAAGATCGCCATCATGCTCGGCGGCCAGATCAAAATAATCCATCGCCCGCGTTACTGTCAGATACGAATTTGCATCAAACCGGCGCACGAATGTTGAACCCTGATGCCGCAGATAACTCTCAACTTCGAACATCTCACCAAACAGAGAAGGACTGCTGGCAGCCGGCACGGCCGTTGGAGCTTCACTTCGAACTTTACGTCCGAACTTCCGGCTCAGAGCCTCTTCAGACAGATAAGTAATGTGGGCCATCATCCGCGCGACCCCCAGGCCACGAGCCGGAATGGCGCCAAAGTCTCTGTAATGGCCATCATGCCAGTCAGGATCTGCAAAGATCGCCTGACGGCTGACTTCGTTGAATGCAATATTCTGGGCTGAGTGAAACGGCGACGTTGCAATCGGCAAAGCCGCAAAGACGCGCTCTGGATAATCGGCAATCCACGTCAGCGCCTGCATTCCTCCCATGGAGCCGCCTACGACAGCAAAAAGACGCTTGATGCCCAAGTGGTTCAACAGACATGCCTGAGAAGCGACGATATCGTGCATGGTGATGGGAGGAAATTCACTATCCCACGGCCGCCCGGTCTCTGCCCGAATGGACTTCGGACCGGTAGATCCCATGCACCCGCCCAGCACATTGGGGCAGATGACGAAAAATCTGTCCGTATCGATTGGAAGGCCAGGCCCAACCATGCGGTTCCACCAGCCCGGCTTGCCAGTCAGTGGATTAGGCTCCGCCAGATACTGATCTCCGGTCAGAGCATGACAAACCAGTATGGCGTTGCCGCGATCAGGCGCGAGGGTGCCATAGGTGCAGTAAGCAACTTCAAGCGGCGCAAGATGAACGCCGCATTCCAGATCCATCCCCTCTTCCAGGTACATGGTCTGATGCGTGTAAACGGGACTATCTTCCTCAAAGGAAGACACACTGCGGTCCATCAGTCTTCCACCTCCGATGCCGACGGGAGGGCGTCGATGCCCTTCGGGGCCGACGGTATGACATTCTCCGCACCCCACGGCAAATCACCCTTCTTATTGACGATAAATTAACGCACTTGAAATTCATTAAGAAACAGTAAAAAACCGTTTCATGCTTCACACCCTCCCGGATTCATCCAGCCCAGCCGTCTCTGCAGCCTCGGATGCTTTCGCACCAAGCGCGCTTCAAATTCTGGGATACTCCGGGGTGTTTGATGCAACATATTATCTGAAGAACAATCCAGACCTCCAGAACCTCGGAACCGCAGCTCTGCGGCATTATCACCAGCACGGCTGGAAAGAGGGCCGCAAACCCAACCCTTTTTTTGATCCTCATTGGTATATCGCCCAAAATCGGGATGTTCTGGGAGATCCGCTCTTACATTACGTCACAAATGGAGAGAAAGAAGGTCGCCGACCAATCGGCTGGTTTGATCCTGGCTGGTACACTCAAACTTACCCCATTCCACAAGGGATGCTGGCGCTGGCTCATTATCTGCTCAACCGCCATACCCAGAAATTAAAGCCTATTGCTGAGTTTGATCCGGCTTTTTATTTAAAAACCTATCCCGATGTAGCCGCCGCCGGTCTCGACCCGCTGGAACATTACATGATCCAGGGCTTCCGTGAGGCCAGGCAGCCATTTGAAGGCTTTGACCCTGTTTACTACCGGAAGAATTATCTTCGCCATGCTCCGGACAGTAATCCGCTTCTCCACTATCTGGAGAACAAGAACCGTTCGGGAATTCATTCTTCATGCCCGCCAAATGAAGTCACAGTCTTTCGGGAAGTTCGGCGGCGTAGCGCGCCAGGCCCCTCCTTTGAGGATTTCAACCCACTTCCCCAGAGCGCAATCAGACGCGCCCGTGTCCTTGCATATTACTTGCCCCAATATCATGCCACATCCGAAAACGATGAATGGTGGGGCAAGGGATTTACAGAGTGGACCAATACGTCGCGCGCACTCCCCCGCTTCGCAGATCATTATCAGCCCCGGATTCCGCGTGACCTGGGTCATTACACTCTGAATTCTCCAGACCTTCTGGACCGTCAGGCCCAAATGGCCAAGGCCGCCGGAATTGAAGGGTTTGTCTTCTATTTTTACTGGTTCAATCGAAAACGTCTCCTTGACGGGCCGTTAGAGATGCTTCTGGCCAACCCTCAGATTGACCTCCCATTTTGTCTGATGTGGGCCAATGAGAACTGGAGCCGCCGCTGGGACGGATCAGAAGATGATATTCTGATTGCCCAGCATTACAGAGACGAGGATGACAACGCTCTCGTAGACTGCTTTGCCAGACATATGTGTGATCCACGATACATCAGGATCGGGGATCGCCCTCTCCTCATGGTGTACCGCCCTGGAACCATTCCCAATGCACGACAAGCCTTTGCGCGCTGGCGTGAACTCTTTCGGGAAAGACATGGCCTCAACCCCATATTTATTATGGGACAGGCTTTTGGAGATGAAGACCCTCATTCCTTCGGTGTTGAAGGAGCCATTGAATTCCCTCCGCACAAAGTCGTTTCCGACTGCCGCCTCATCAATGAAAACGTTCAAATTCTTGACGAAGACTTCAGAGGACAGATCTACGATTACACGGATATTGTAGAAAATGCGCTCCGACAGCCAAGCCCGTCTTTTCCCCTTATCCGCACAGCGGCGCCTTCATGGGATAATGACGCACGACGTCAGGGCAACGGCCTCGTCATGCACGGGTCAACTCCTGAGCTTTATGAGAAATGGCTCAATGGCCTCGTCAACTCCGCGCAAAAGAACCGCTTTTTCGGGGAATCCATTGTCTGCATCAATGCGTGGAATGAATGGGCAGAAGGCGCCTATCTAGAGCCAGACGTTCATTTTGGGAGCGCCTATCTGAATGCCACAGCCAGAGCCTGCACCGGCTTCAAAAGCTCCTCAAACAAAGTGCGCCTGCTGCTGATTGGGCACGATGCTTTTCCTGCCGGCGCGCAAAAACTCCTCCTGGAGACAGGTCGGACATTCCGAAGATCTTTTGGTGTCGATATCCGCTTCATTCTGCTTGAAGGCGGCGCAATGATGGAAGACTACCGGGCCATTGCCCCTGTTGAAATCTTGCCCCCCACAACTGGCCATGCCATGGCGCGCCTGAATACGTTGCGGGCAGAAGGTTTTGAATACGCGCTATTAAATAGCGCGGCGTCATCGACAATTGCGCCTCTGTTGCATGACAATGCAATCACTTACACATTCCTTATTCACGAATTACCTCACCTTCTCCAAAGCCGAGATCTACGGAAATCTATGGGAGGCGCGTGCGAAACGGCCCAGTCAGTTGTTGTCCCCACACGCTCCTGCGCCGCACGGCTCGGCTTGGAAAAACACCCTCGCACGACGATCCTTCCTCAGGGTTTGTATGATCAGACAACCTTCAGCAGGCCCGCTCGCGAAGCGCTCAGATCACAGTTAGGCCTTACGGGTCAGGATCTTCTGGTCATTGGGGTTGGCTACGCGGATATGCGAAAAGGTTTCGACCTGTTTCTCCAGCTCTGGAGGAAGCTGGCTGGGCGAGCTCATTGTGTATGGGTCGGTGCAATTGATCCGGTCCTTCAGGATGGTTTGAGAACCGAAATCGATCATGCCCGCACAAGCGGCACCTTTCATATGCCGGGTCGTGTTTGCAACGTATCAGACTGGCTGTCGGCCTCTGACGTCTTCACTTTGACCTCGCGCGAAGACCCCTACCCTTCCGTCGTCCTGGAAGCTCTGGCATCAGGCCTGCCCTGTACGTCTTTTGCAGACAACGGTGGCATTCCAGAGCTTCTTAAAAGCCTGCAAGACGACCCGACAACATGCAATACAATTGTGCCATTCGCCGATGTCAGAGCCATGAGTTTGGCAGCGCTGGAACTTGCCCAATGGTCAAAAGGCCGCACTCAAACCAGCCGACAGGACGCGGCACGCAAACTCGGGAAGTCCTTTCTTTTTCGCCCTTACGCTGAGCAACTTCTGCGACTGGCTGCGCCAAAAGTCCCATCAGTGTCTGTCGTAGTCCCCTCTTACAATTACGCTCGTTATCTGGAGGCCCGGCTTGTCTCCATTTTTACGCAGACGTTTCCAGTTCTGGAAATTATCGTTCTCGATGATGCATCGACAGATAAGAGCGTCGAGATCGCGGTGGATACTGCTGCCGAGTGGGGACGTGACGTTCGCATCATCAAAGGCAGACGCCCTTCCGGATCGGTCTTCGCTCAATGGCAGAAAGCACTCAAACAGGCACAAGGCGAATGGGTCTGGATCGCGGAAGCAGATGATCTCTGTGACCCTCACTTTCTGGAAAAACTTGTTCACGCTGCGCATCAGTGCCCGAACACGGTCATGGCATTTTGTGATAGCCGCTCAATAGATGAGAACGGCGCACCGCTTTCCGCATCATATCAACCATATTGCATGGAAGCAGCCGGAAACCTTCTTGAACACGATGGGCAATTCAGCGGACAAGATTTTCTCCAAACATGCCTGGCTGAGCGTAATCTGGTTCTCAATGTCAGCAGCGCTATTTTTCAAAAAACAGCGATGCAAGCGGCTCTAAAAAAATGCAAGAAAGACTTGGCAGTTTTGAACGTCGCCGGAGACTGGCGCGTTTATCTTGAGCTTTTAGATAATAAGGACGTGAGTGTTGTTTATGTCAGCGATGCCATGAACATCCATAGACGACATCAATCGTCTTCGACCCATACGCTCAATCAAAATACTCATCTCGAAGAAATAAAATTCATGCATGAGCTTGTTTCAAGAAGATTACATTTTTCTGACGAGCAGGCTGAAAGGCAAAAGCTTTATCATCAAAAAATTCGTCAGCAATTCGGTTTGTAATTTTATAGGATGGAATTCCAAGACAGGCCTTCACCCGTTACCGGAACAAACAATTATTCCATACAAAGACGGATGTCACGGGCGTATCTGATGTCTTGGGTCAGAGAACCATCGCATGAGTTTTGCGAAATGAGAGAGTTACATTGGCGCTGACGAACGCCTGAAACCGCCAGAACTTGGGTGCTTTCCTGGATGAAATGAATAATCTCTATTCCAGTAATGAGAGACTGACGCAGATCCATATCTACGTCCAAGACGTAAATAGAGATCTATTTTCTACTTATTACTTCGCAGTTATTATTCGTTGCGCACTCAAACAGGAAAAAGTGTTTGACGGGTGGCAGCCTGCTTGACGCCCAAGCATTTCATACCCCCCTATGACACATCATATTGTGAGGTTAGCCATGGCACAGTTCTCAATCGGCGATCATGTTTCGGACCTCAAAGGCGCCCATGACGGCAAACTTGTCGATATTGAAGGTTCCACTGGTTATGTGATGCAAAGCAATGGCGTAGAAGTCGATTTTCCGCTGTCCCAACTCAAGCCTTACGAACCTCCAAAAGTCTCTGAAATTCGGACCCTGTCTGGCCCTTTGCGAGACAGACTTCTAACTCCCGCCCAAAAGACGCTGCTGGCTTCCGTTCCGCCTTCCCTCATTAATGCGATCGCTAAAAGTTATGATGCGGGCAGTGATGGTGAAAGCTCGCGTCCGCCTTTCGCAACACTACCAGAGTCAAAAAGACTGGAAGCCATTCGTATTTATCTCCCTACGCTCCCGCAGCGTCTTTTAGCGTCTCATATGAATCTGGTGGTAGCGATGCGAGATATCGCAAAATCATGAATTATTGGAGCGGTTAATAGGTGGGAGTACTTGTAAGAACCGCAGAAGATGTGATGCGCGCATAGAGATAAAAGAACCGATTGAACGCGTTGACCCCGCTTGGCATCACCCGTAAAACTCCGCGTTCTGAAACAGCGAAGCCCAACCAGGCGCAGCATTATTGAGCGCCGGAGGCGCCGCGTGTCCATGTCCATGACTTTCGCCGATCTTTCCTTGGCGCCGACTCTCCTAAGCGCTCTGGCTGAAGAAGGGTATGTCACACCTACCCCCATCCAGGCACAGTCAATTCCTATGCTGCTGGCAGGCCGCGATCTCTTGGGTATGGCGCAAACTGGCACAGGCAAGACAGCATCTTTTGCGCTCCCGCTACTCCACCGTTTGGCAGCCAACTCTCGTACAGCACCAAAAGGTGGCGCACGCGTCCTCGTACTCGCACCAACACGTGAGCTTGTTTCCCAGATTGCAGATGGTTTTGAGAAATTCGGGCGCAATCTGAGCCTTCGCGTAACAACGATTTTCGGCGGTGTCAGCCAATTCCATCAGGTCAATGCACTTGAAAATGGCGTAGACATTATTGTCGCCGCTCCAGGACGGCTTCTGGATCTTATCGAACAGGGCTTATGCGATCTCTCGCAACTTGAAGCGCTTGTACTTGATGAGGCCGATCAGATGCTGGATATGGGCTTTGCAAAACCAATCGAGCGTATTGTCGCAACGCTGCCGAAAGATCGGCATACCGTTCTATTTTCAGCGACAATGCCGAAATCTATCACAGCTCTGGTCGAGAGCCTTCTCCGCGATCCAGTAAAAGTCGAAATTGCGCCTCCATCGACCACTGTGGATCGAATTGAGCAGTCGGTGATGTTTATGGATGCCGCCCACAAAAAAGCAGCTCTTCTCGCACAACTCGAGACACAGGATGTTGGTCAGGCTGTTGTCTTCACACTTCAGAAGAACATCGCCAATGAGGTCTGTGCCTTTTTAACCGAGGCAGGAATTACTGCTGAAGCTTTGCATGGCAACAAATCTCAAGGGCAGCGAGAGCGTGCACTCAATGCGTTCCGCGAGGGAGCTGTACAGGTGCTTGTCGCAACAGATATTGCTGCCCGCGGCATCGACGTCGACACAGTCACACATGTTTTCAACCATGATCTCCCAAGCCTACCCGAGAGTTACGTCCATCGGATCGGTCGTACCGGCCGCGCTGGGCGCAGTGGTTTCGCCATTACCCTTTGTGATGCCGAACAACGTGCGTGGCTGCATGGTGTGGAACAAGAGATCGGTCGCACATTAATGGTTCACACCGATCATCCTTGGCATTCAGAAACCGCACGTCACTCAACCATGAGAGCACCCGTGCTAGGAGGCGGCCCAGTCAAACAGGTCAAGCCGCAGGTCAAGCGTGAGCGCAAGGTCTGGACCGAAGAAGAAAAGCTTGCCGCACGTGAAGCAGCCAAAAGAGCTTAAAGAACGATTTGCTTATAGCTTTACCTGCCCATGGAGGGCTTAGCGGATAAGCCAGCATCAATTAAACACTTGATGCTGGTAGCCCGGGTGTATGACGCCAGCTAATTCCAGAATTCACATACTTTTACCAAACGCGAAAATTACTGCAGGAAGCCTTTCCGTCTGTTTCCTTAGTAGTTTCTACCTAAACTCCCCGCAACACGAAAACCCCCGCTGTCTCGGTGAGAGAGCGGGGGTTTTGGAACTGTATTGGTGTGGTTGCGGGGGCAGGATTTGAACCTGCGGCCTTCAG
>NZ_BLJQ01000010.1 GCF_014132155.1 Gluconobacter sp. Gdi | reverse complement strand
TGTTCACCGACGAGGAAGGGGAAGGCTACACCCTCATCTGGACCCGGCCCCGCAGCCGGAACGGGGAGTAAGCTCCCCACCACCAACCCCGCCCGGTCTCTCCGGGCGGGGCTTTCCGGGCGGGGCCTTCCGGGCGGGGCCTTCCGGACTTTCATTTTCCCACGTGCTCTTTCGAGGTGCGGGCGGCAGCGCTGGTCGCCCGACGTGAGACGCAGGAGGAACAGAGGCTTTCCCTCAGCCTCCCCATTGTACCATGCGCGAGGGCGAACCGCGTCAAGGACGCGTGGTTCCCCCAATTTTGCCCGACGCACCCTTCGGGCACGCCGAACAAAATCGGCTCCCCCACGCGCCGGCGAGCCGGTCGCCTGCGGCGATCCCTGACCCGGCTCCCGCGTGCATGAGCCGTCCGTCCTGTCTTCGAGAAACGAAAGGAGCAGGACGATGACCACGCTACACGACCACATCCAGATGCTGCGCGCCGAACTGACCAGCTTTCACCTGAGCCACCGGGAGCGCCGGCAGATCGAGCGCGAACTCAAAGAGGTGCTTGCCCGACGCGCGGCAGAGCGCCCCGACGAGACGGCCCCCGCATAGCGCGGGGGTCTTTTTGTGTGGTCGCCATGACTATCGGGAACCAGACGCCGAATCTCTTTAGTCATCCCTCTGAAAGAACGGTGTTGAATATCCACAATGCGACTATTATAGTCGTATTTCTGGTGTGTTGGCCTCGCGTGTCGGATGTGATCGTGGATGATCACAGGCCGACAGGTAAGGGCGGCACGAGCACTTCTGAACTGGACACAGGAGATGCTTGCTGAAAAGGCCCTCGTAGCATTGACCGCGCTCAAGCGCCTTGAATCCGAACGCGGTCTTGGCGTTCATGAGGGCACGACCGACCAGGTTCGCCGTGCGTTGGAGGCGGCGGGCATCCTGTTCATCGAGTCCGGACAGGGACGCGGCGTCATGTTTCTTCACGAGACTTCCGATACCCAAACGCGGCAGGCTAGGGTGCGTCGCGTTCGTTCTCCGACCTGATCGGCTCACCCATGCAGAAGCCCCCGCTTGACCCGTCCGTCGCCGACAGCGCCCCGGAAGCATCCTGTCTCACCGGCTACGACGAACAGCATCTCATCACCTATCTCCGCCTGCTGGATGCCGAGGCCGATGGCGCCGACTGGCGCGAGGTGGCCCGCATAGTGCTGCACCGCGACGCCACGCTTGACCCCGAGGGCGTCCACCGCTGTTGGCACAGTCATCTGGCGAGGGCGCACTGGATGACCGAGCATGGCTACCAGCATCTCCTGCGCGGCGGCGCCCCCCACTGACCCCCTGAATCGTTGCGTGATCCGCAAGATCTGTTGCAGGACCGGGGCGTAGCGGGCAGCCGGATGGTCTGGCATACTCTCGCGAGCAAGTGCTTGCCCTGTTCCCACCCGTTACGCATCGGAGACGACGCCATGAGCCGTGCCAACTGGCGGTCGGCGGGCGCGTACGAGGGCCTGCGGTCGCTCGACGCCCCCGCCTTTGCCTTGCAGTTTGTCAGTCGCAATCGGGACTTTATCCGCGATCGTGCCGCCCTTCAGCGCGCCGCGCGCCGGGCTGCGCTGTCCACGTCAGACGCCGAAGCCTTCGCCCGGCGCTGGGGGTTGCGATTTCGAGAGTGTCCACATGGCCCTCGATCCGCGTACCGCCCTCTGGACTGTTGCGGTATCGCCGGCCGTGATTGCGGTTGTCCCCCTGCCGACAGCATTGGCTGACGCGGCGTCTCGTCCGCTCTCCCTCGCCCGGGCAGGACTGCCGCCCGACATGGCGGAAGAAGTATTGACCGAGCGGGGGGAGACGATCCTGCGCCTATACGTCCTGCCGCCTGACGGGGCTCCGG
Source organism: Gluconobacter sp. Gdi (assembly GCF_014132155.1). Taxonomy (GTDB): domain Bacteria; phylum Pseudomonadota; class Alphaproteobacteria; order Acetobacterales; family Acetobacteraceae; genus Gluconobacter. The sequence goes on along the minus strand of NZ_BLJQ01000010.1, from coordinate 62,688 downwards.
TCGGCGTGTTGCTGCCGCTCGACGCATTGTTTGAGGTACGCGTCCAGGCCGCCTTGCGGCTCTGGCGCGTGCTGATAGATCGGCGTCCCGGTCGTGATCCGGCCCGCCTGTCATCCGATCGCATCCGCAGGCTGATCCTGGCGCTCCGTACGCTTGACGGTCTGGACAGCGGGGTATCGCAGCGCGAGATCGGCGGCGTTCTGTTCGGTCGGGAGGTTTCCGCTGGGGACTGGCTTTCGCACGATCTGCATTTCCGCATGAAACGGCTGGTGCAGTTCGCGCGGGCGCTGCGCGACGGAGAATACCGGCGTTTGCTGTTGCATCCATTCCGGGGGCGATAGGACGACTCGTCCTTGCGTGTGCCACTTCACAGACAATCAAGACTTTCGAGAAGCAGCCAACATCCTGTTTTTCTTGACGTAAGGAACAGGAGCAGCCAGCGGTGAGGGCATGGATACCATCAGCCTCCTCGCCCTGCTTCTGACTCTCTCGGCAGGGTTTAGCATTCTCAATCACCACACGTTTCGCCTCCCTGTAACGATCGGCGTGCTGATCTTTTCATTGCTGGCTTCCCTGCTGGTCATGATCCTGAATCCGCTGATACCGGCCTATGACCTTCAGGCTCTCCCACGGTCTGTGCTCGGAGCCATCAATCTTCCCACGGCCCTCCTGAATGGCGCGCTGTCCCTGCTTCTGTTTGCCGGGGCCATGCAGGTGGATGTCGGACATCTGCGCGTAAAACTTGCCTCCGTGGCCGCTCTCTCTGTTCTGGGGACCGTTCTGGCCGTTGCCTTCTTGGCGAGCGCGGCGTGGTATGTTTTCCCTCTGTTGGGCCATGCCATTCCTTTTGCATGGTGTATCGTGCTCGGCGCCATTCTCGCACCAACCGACCCGGTCTCGGTCGTCGGCATGCTGAAACGTCTCGGACTGCCAGGCCCACTTCAGGCCGTTTTTGCAGGAGAGAGTCTGTTCAATGACGGCGTGGGCGTTGTTATTTTTGGTGTCACGATCGGGCTGGCGAACGGGGACAGTCAGGGGGTAACTATCTCCGAGATTGCTCTCAGCTTTTGCCGCGAGGCGATCGGTGGCGGCCTGCTGGGCGCACTGACCGGATGGATTGCACTCCGTGTGCTTAAGGGACAGCGGGATCCGCATATTGATCTGCTGACATCGCTGGCTCTGGCGACCGGAACCTTCAGCATTGCCAACCAGCTTGGCATGTCGGGTGCGATTGCCGTCGTGGTGGCGGGACTGTGCTTCGGAACAAGCTATAGCCATTCCATTTTCGATGAGGCATCCCGAAAGGAACTCGATATCGCATGGACACTCATTGACGAGGTGCTGAACGTCCTGCTGTTTATGCTGATCGGCTTTGAAATTCTGGAGATCACGCCGCATCTGTTTACGGTGCTGGCGACCCTTGCCGTGATCCCGCTGTCCGTTGCCGTGCGGGCATTGAGCGTGCTGTTTTCAACGTTTCCGGTTCACCTCAGGCAATGGGAACGTGGCCGTGTTCTTGGTATCCTGACCTGGGGCGGTCTGCGTGGCGGCATCTCGGTTTCACTGGCGCTTGGATTACCGCCCGGAGACTTGCGCGACCTGCTGCTGCCCGTCTGTTACGGCGTGGTGGTGTTTACGATCATTGTGCAGGGGCTAACCATGGAGCGGGTTGCCCGTAGGCTTTATCCGGCATCCGTCTAAGCGGTAATTTCGCTTGTTTCACATCGGTCAACATGATGCGACGTGGTTGTCGCGTTACCATGGAGCATCGATTTTTCGCTTCCAGCATTTAGTTGTCTACTGCAATAATATAAATGATAAGTAAAATGTATAACATATGGATAATTTATTTAAAAATATAGATATGATTTTAACGTTGGGAGAAAATTTAAGCATGCCAAATCGGATTGATAGGAAATCACCTATACGTATCATGCTGGATACAAACATTTGGAGTGAGTTCGCTAAAGCCGACGTAGGTCCTGATTTGCACCGGGCTATTAAACGTACCAATAATATTATTGTCGTTCCGCCACTAATTCTTTTTGAAGCTCTAGCAACCCCCGCTGATGAGCATCGTCGTCGATTAGTAAGGTTACTTACTATGCCCACTTGGACACGCCTAATGCCAGAGGCTTACACTTTATCTCAGGAAATTCTTTCAGAAGTTAAGCGGTTGCGACCCGAGTGGCTCCGTCATGAACCCAAAACTCAACGCTTCCATAAGCTACGTTATGATTGGACGCGAAAGACCAGAGGATTCTGGGAGCGAGCACGTTATCATTCGGAATTACTTAGAAATGCATTACGGGAGGATGGTGGTTGGCCCCGTAATTTACTCGAAATGGCAAGGAAAGATTATGCTGATCAACGAAGCCTAAATAAGGAGCAAGGCATTCGTGATATTGGTTCACTCAAAAATTGTGAGGGAACATTTCCAGCCCCTTTGCCTGAAGGGATCACAGATGAACCTATTCAATTCTGGAGGATACGTTCGTGGGCTTCTGTAACAAGAGCGCTGGCATATCCTGAGCACCCTCTTGGTGAATGGTTAACGCCTTTTCTTGATTTTGATCGGATGCAGTTTTCTTTGGCATCGTGGAATCGTTTTTGGTTGCGAGAAGTCAATGAAAAACAGATGAAATGCTTCTGGTTACACTATGCTTTCGAAATGCTGCAGTCCGTACAAAAAGTAACACCTGGGACGCCTGCTGATGCAGCGTTGTCCGTCTATCTCTGTGAATCTGACTTGGTTATATCTGCAGATAAAAATTTTATACGAAACATTGATGGAATCAGGAGTGCTGCACCATGTGGAGTTCCTATTGCAAGAATAGTACAAGGTGGATCGTCTAGTATCCAGGAAACCTTGGATATAGTAAATAATTATTATTTATAATTAATAATTATTAAATACTATCAATGTGACTTATATTGGCGGTAGGCATGCGGTGATTTTTCACCTGTCACGAACCGATCTCATGCCTCTGCGAGATCGGTCCTAGTTCCGAACCTACCCGCTCCGCCACGCTGATCCCTGCTGGCCGCATTTGTCCCGCGGCCCCAGACAAGGATCACGGAGCCTTCTCATGTCCGCCAATTATAGCGATCTGCCGCCGCGCTACCTGCGCACGCCCGACGCCTCGCGCTTCGTCGGACTGTCCATTCGCACCCTGGAAAAACACCGGATCTACGGCACCGGCCCGCGCTACTCGAAGCTCGGCGGCCGCGTGGTCTACCGGGTCGATGAATTGCAGGCCTGGGTCGAGAGCGGGGCACGCGCCCACACCTCGGACACCACCGCCGGCACCGTGTCGGCGGCCGCGCGGCAAAGCCCGCTGATTCCGCCGACATCACGCGGGAGCCGTCGCTGATGTCCCAGACCGGCAGAGCGCGCTCCGAGCGCGAGCAACTGGAGTTCTTCCATGCGATTGCGGGAGATTTCGCCCCTCGTGACGCCCAGGATCTGATGGCGTTTCCGTTCTTCAGCCTCGCCAAGTCCCCTCGCATAGTTCCGATCGATTATCGGACCCCCGATGTCACGATCCGCGTCGAGGCGTCCGCCGAACATGGCATGGCCACGATCTGGGATGCCGACGTGCTGATCTGGGCCGCCAGCCATCTCGTTGCCGCGCGCGACGCCGGTCGGCGCACGTCGCGGCTGATGGTGGCCAGCCCGCGCGAGATCCTGACCTTCATCGGTCGGGGCGACAGCGCGCGGGACTATGAGCGGCTGGAAGCGGCCTTCGATCGGCTGCAATCCACCACGATCAAGACCTCGCTCCGGCAGACCGGCAAAGGGCAACTGCACCGCTTTTCCTGGATCAACGAATGGAAACGACACACCGCGCGGGAAGGCCGCACTCGCGTGATTGAGCTGATTCTGCCCGACTGGTTCTACCAGGCGGTGCTCGATGACGCGCTCGTGCTGACCATCGATCCGGCCTATTTTGGCCTCACAGGCGGTCTGGAGCGCTGGCTTTATCGCATCGTGCGCAAGCATGGTGGTCGCCAGCGCGCGGGCTGGGTATTCGGTCTGCACCATCTCTACGAAAAATCCGCCAGCCTTTCCCCCTATCGCCGCTTTGCCTTCGAACTGCGCGAGATGGCGAAACGGCAGCCCTTTGCCGGCTATCGGCTGTCGGTGCGCCCCGACCGTAACGGCAACGACACGCTGGCCTTTGCTCCTGTCAAACTATCCACAGGCGCCTGTGGACAAGCTGTGAATTCATCCGTGCTATCGGTTGTGGATTTATCCGTGCCATCACTGCCACGGCATCCGTGCTATCGTTTGCGGAAAACGCCGAATCACGACCTTGAATCAAACGGTTATGACGCCCTTAACTTAGAATCTAACTTAAAAGAGTCTAACTTTAAGGATGTTGGCCCCCCTGCCGATCCGTGGATAAGCCCCGGAGAGGGGTCATGATCGTGGCCCTCCTCAACCAGAAGGGCGGCGTCGGCAAGACGACGCTGGCGCTGCATCTCGCGGGCCAATGGGCTCGGGAAGGTCAGCGCGTGACGGTCATCGATGCCGACCCGCAGGGCTCGGCGCTGGACTGGTCGGCGCAGCGCGCGCGGGAAGGACTGCCCCGGCTGTTCGGTGTCATCGGACTGGCGCGCGACACGCTGCATCACGAAGCTCCAGCACTGGCTCAGGGGGCGGATCACGTCGTCATCGACGGTCCGCCGCGCGTGGCGGCATTGCTGCGCTCGGCCCTGCTGGCCGCCGACCTGGTGCTGATCCCGGCGCAGCCCTCGCCCTTTGACGGCTGGGCCTCGGCCGAGATGCTGCGGCTGTTGGAGGAGGCGCGGCTCTTCCGTCCCAGCCTGCTCGCCCGTTTCGTGCTCAACCGCTGCGCCGCACGCACGGTCATCGCTCGCGAAACCCGACTGGCGCTGGTGGGGCAGGAGCCAGCGGCGCTCATGGCGCGGATCGGCCAGCGGGTCGCATTTGCCGATGCTGCGCGTTCCGGCCGCCTGGTGTGCGATCTTTGCCCCCAAGGGATAGCCGCCCGCGAAATCGCCGCCCTGACGGCTGAGATCAGGGGGCTGGTATCATGACCCTGCTGACCGGCGACAGCGCGCTCCTGATGCCCTGGCACGGCCCATACGACATGGTCCTGGCCGACCCGCCCTATGGCGATACGTCGCTCGCCTGGGACCGGCGCGTCGTGGACTGGTCGGCGAAGGCGCGCGTTACCCTGAAGCCGTACAGCCAGTTTCTGATCGGCGAAGGAATTGCGCCATGACGGAACGTCGCACGCTGCCCGGTTTCGCCGCGCGTCCCGCCGATCCTGAACGCTGGGTCAGGACGCCGGAGACGCCTGCGCCCCCCCAACCGCTTTACCGCCCGGCTGACCATCGACGTCACGCCGGCACTGCGCGGACGGCTCAAGGTCGCAGCGTTCCAGCGCGGCATCACGGTCGCGGACATGCTGCGTGCCCTGCTGGCCCGAGAGTTCCCCGATACGTCTGGAGATGTGCCATGAACGACACCCTCGCTCATGTCGAACTGACCTGGATCGAGAAGCGCATCGAGCACTGGATCCGCTTCGGCTCTGTCGCCCGTGAGCAGATTCTCGATCGTCGTCGGCGGATACTGAGCTTTCCGCCGGACACCGTGTTTGCCTTCCTGCGCTGGGCGGCGAACGATTTCGGCACGGTGGTGTCCTGCATCGACATCGTGCGCGTCACTGCTCCTGGCGAGCCGTATCAGACGGTGCCGTTCGTGCGGCCCGGTGGCGAGAGCCTGCTGCGCCAGAGCGGCTGGCCGAAGGTCCGCCTGGTGCTGGAAGCCGTCGATCGTATCGAAGCCATCGGCATCAATCCCGTCGATGTTGCGCCCGACCATTGGCGGCACCTGCACAATCGGATGCTCTCCGGGCAGACGCCACGCCCCTACACGCGCGACCGCCATCATGCCTGGCTGCGCCGGAGGGCGGTGTCATGATGCGCCTTGGCTGGTTCTTCACCACGTATTTCGCAATACTCGGTGTTGGCACATCAGTGGCGATCCATCCGGCGCCCCGGCTGATCTGGAACGCCACGGCCAGCACGCCGGTCGGGCTGTATCGCCTGCAATCGGTGCGCGGATTGCATGTCGGCGACCTGATCGCGATCCGGCCGCCGTCCGATATCGCCGGGATGCTGGCGCGCGGTGGTTATCTGCCGCTCGGCGTGCCGCTGCTCAAGCCGGTCGCGGCACTGCCAGGGCAACTGATCTGTCGCATTGGTGCTGCCGTGTCGGTTGACGGCAAGCCGCTCGGCGAGGCACTCGCCCGCGATCATCGTGGCCGTTTTCTGCCGGTGTGGCAGGGCTGTCGGCATGTTCTGCCCGGCCAGATCTTCGTCATGAATCCGGCAGTCCCGACCAGTCTCGACAGCCGCTATTTCGGCGTCCTGCCGGTCGATGCGGTGCTCGGCCACGCGCTGCCCGTATGGCTCGTGCCGTCACCGATTTCTTCCACCCCCAAGCAGAAACGAGGCTGACATGGCCCAGATCGGTACTTTCACACGCACGTCTGACGGCTTCGCCGGTCGCCTGCGCACGCTCGCCCTCGACGTCGAACTGACGATCGTGCCGGCGCAATCGTCGGATGCCGAGCACGCGCCCGACTATCGTGTCCATCTCGGTGACGCCGATGCCGGACCGGAGATCGGCGCTGGGTGGAAACGCACCGGCGAAAAGGCGGGCACTTACCTCTCGCTGGTCCTTGACGATCCGATGCTGGCGCAGCCGATCCGCGCTAATCTGTTCCAGTCCGACCGTCAGGGGCGTGCTTTCCATCTGGTCTGGAACCGGCCGGTGAAGCGCGATGATCGGCGGTAGGAAGGTTCGCGATCTTGTCGCGAACGCACTGGTTGCAGTGCTGGTTGCAGTATCACCCGTTCGCATGGCGGACGCTGATCCATACGCCGACATGATCACGGAGGCGGCCACGCGCGCGCAGATTCCGGCCTCATGGATTGCTGCCGTCCTGCATGCGGAGAGCAGGGGCGACGCGCGGGCCGTGTCATCGGCGGGCGCGATGGGGCTCATGCAGGTGATGCCCGGCACATGGGCCAGCCTGCGCACGTCGCTTGGCCTTGGCGAGGATCCGTTCGACCCGCACGACAATATTCTGGCGGGTGCGACCTATCTGCGCTGGATGCGGGATCGCTACGGCGAGGCCGGGTTTCTGGCCGCCTATAATGCCGGTCCCGCGCGCTATGACGAACATCTGGCAACCGGCCGACCGTTGCCTGCCGAGACGCGGAACTACGTCGCATCCGTCAGCGCGCGGCTGGCTCTTCCACTCGCCGATAACATCGCGGTCGGCGCTCTGGCTGCACCATCATGGCAGGACTCTTCCCTCTTTCCGGCCTCATTCCTGCGCATGGGCGATGCGTCCCGGCCTGCCGAAAGCGCGCACGATCCGGCACGTTCATCTGGCTCCCGCCCGACTGACTGGACGGCGCTCGCACCGCAGTCAGCCGGGCTGTTTATCGCGTCAGGACATGGGGAGGCGCGCCGATGATCCCCGTTCCGGTCCATCGGGCGCTGGCGGCCTATGGGTGCCTTGGGGATGGGGTGCTGGGGGAGGCAGGCAACGGAGGGAAGGACGGCAAGGTAAAAGCAGTGCCCGTTCGGGGCTGCATGTGGTTGGTTTGATTGGGGAATTTGTCCTCTCACCACGCACCGCCTGCGGCTGTCCGGGCATTTTTCCTAATCTTTTCAACGATCCGGGCGCCGTCAGGCACACATCGAAGCGGAGAGCGGGCCATGGCGACGCGCGATGACGGCCTGACTGTCCGGCCCGGACGCATCCAGCATGGCAATCAGGGCGCGCGTCCGAAATCCTTCGTCGGCGAGGTCATGCGTGCCGCGAAAAGGGCCGGTCATACCGGGACCCGGTTCGGCGCGAAGGGTAGGGGAGGCGGCGGTTCCCGTTTCGGCCGCGGGCGGCGCGCGGCGCTGTCCATGCGGCTCCGAAGCAATGCCCGCCGCGTCGTGGTCAAGGCGCGGGTCGTCCGCCAGCAGGGCTCGCGCTTCCGCTCCGCGCCTCTCGCCCGGCATATCGCCTATCTCAGGCGCGAGGGCGTCACCCGCGATGGGGCCAGGGCCCATCTGTTCGATGCCGGGTCTGATGAGGCGGACAGCAAGGCCTTCGCGGAACGTTGTGAAGATGACCGTCACCATTTCCGCTTCATCATCTCGCCCGAGGACGCGGTACGGATGGAGGATCTGCGGGGCTTCGCGCGGGAACTCATGCAGGACATGGAGCGCGACCTCGGCACAAAGCTGGACTGGGTGGGGGTGGATCACTGGAACACCGACAATCCGCACGTCCACATCCTGGTGCGCGGTGTCGCTGATGATGGCAAGGATCTGGTCATCAGCCGCGCCTATATCAGCCAGGGCCTGCGCGACCGCGCCGCCGAACGGGTGACGCTGGAACTTGGCCCGCGCAGCGAACAGGAAATCCGCACCGCCCTGGAGACCGAGATCGGCGCCGACCGCTGGACCAGCCTCGATCGCGCGTTGCAGGACATCAGCGACGAAAGGGGCGGTATCGTCGATCTGCGGCCGGGCGCGGGCGGTGAAGACCCGGAACTGCGGCGCCTGCTGGTCGGCCGGGCGACCAAGCTGGAAGGGCTTGGTCTCGCCGAACCGGTCGGGGTGGCACGCTGGACCCTCAAGCCGGGGCTGGAGGCGACCCTGCGCGATCTCTCCATCCGGGGCGACATCATCAAGACCATGCACCGCGCCATGTCCGGCGGCGGGGCGGAACCCGATGTTGCGGGTTTTGCGATCCATGGCGAGACGCTGGCCGATCCCGTCATAGGCCGGTTGGTCGAGCGCGGGCTGGATGACGAGTTGAAGGGCTCGGGCTACGTGGTCATCGCGGGGACCGACGGGCGGACGCATCATGTCCGCTTTCCTAATCTGGACATGACCGGTGACGCGAAGACGGGCGCGGTCGTCGAGACCCGGAGCTGGGAGGACACGAAGGGCCAGCAGCGCCTGTCACTGGCGACCCGCTCGGACTTCACGCTGGCCGAGCAGGTGACGGCACCGGGCGCGACCTGGCTCGATCGCCAGTTGCTCGCCAAGGATCCGGCGCTGGCCAATGCGGGCTTCGGCGGAGAGGTCCACGAGGCGATGACGCAACGGATCGACCATCTGGAATCTGAGGGGCTGGCCCGGCGGCAGGGCGAGCGGGTGGTGTTCGCGCCCGACCTGATCGGCATCCTGCGCCAGCGCGATCTCGATCAGGCGACGGCCAGGCTGGCGGCGCAGACCGGGCTGGAGCATCGGCCCGCGAAGGAAGGCGAGATTGTCTCGGGCGTCTATCGCCAGCGGGTCAACCTGTCCTCCGGCCGGTTCGCCATGGTCGATGACGGGCTGGGCTTCCAGCTCGTGCCGTGGCGCCCGGCGCTGGAGCAGAAGCTCGGACGGCAGGTTTCCGGCACCCTGTCGCCGGGTGGATCGGTGGACTGGAATTTCGGGCGGAAGCGGGGGCTCGGGATCTAGAAGCGAGCGACTATTTTGTAATCGCGAGACCGATCTCTCTGCACAGATTGCGCATGAACTCGGGACGACGTGTACCATGCTCAAAGAACCAAATTTCGGGCAATCACAGACCAGCCCGTTCCGCACCCCGGTTTTCATGGCACACCTCAAGTTTTTGGCGGGTTCCCGGCATCGGTCCGATCACATTTAGATTTATGACACTCGACCGAGTGGATGCTTCAAGATATGCTTAACGAGATATGGAGTTGGGTAAACGCAGATTGTGTCGGGCGATAAAGACAAAATAACGCTGAAGATTCATGGGCTCGAGGTCGATAACGACCTGGTGAGGGCCGATGTGTTCGTCATGAAATTGCGTGCGGTAGTAGATTCTCTGAAGCGTATTGATCGTCTAAATAACAAGAAAAAACGTCACCAATATATTATCACTGATCTCCAGATTGGCAGTGCTCTCGCTACGATTAGGGAAAAAATTTCCACCAGAAGCAATAAAGGAAGTTCCTCAAGTATAGATTCTTTCTCTGACATTATTTCGTCAGTTTATGACGGAGATTCGGTGTCTGAATTGAATCTGCCAAAACAGATTTTTGCTAATCTGCGGCGGCTGACTAGTGGTAGTTCCAAAGCGTTTTCCCACGCAGAGCTCACTTTTCCGCATGGACGGATTATTCGGATTGACGAGTTCCTAGCTGATCGAGTGAGAGATGTCAGTGCCATTGCAAATGATAATATTATTGTATCCCCAGAATACTTTCTTGGAACAGCCTATGGAACATTTGAAGGTGTTCTTCAGGAGCTTGATGCCCGCGGCACACTTTTGCGCGGCAAATTAATCTTGAATGGAGGCGTAGAACTCGACTGCGTATTGAATAGGGATGAGATCCCGACCTTGCGCGAGCAGTTCAATCAGCGAGTTTCGGTTGATGCTGCCGCTCATTATGATGGTCGTCATCCATTGCCGGTGCGTTTGGAGATACGTCGTATCAATAGGCTTGAAGAGATGGGCGACCTAACGAAATGGAAGGGAGCTTTTAAGCCGGCTCCGTACGATGACATGGATGAGGAATGGTAATGGGCATGGGGGAAAAGGCTCACCTCTTCTGGGATTCGTGTATATTCTACGCGTATTTTAGCAATAATACTGCGGCGTACGATTTGAGTGGTGTCGAACAATATATAGCGGAAGCGAAGGCTGGATCGGTAGTCATCTACACCTGCTCCGTTGCTCTTGCCGAAGTAGTCCCAAGCGCGTTCATCGGCGGAAAACACGGGAGTTTTGAAGAATTTCTGCGCGATTTCCGTAACGCTGTTCGACTCGTGGATCTAAACCCGAACGTCATGTTGATGGCTGCTCGATTAAAGGACTTGCCCTATCGGAAAACGGGCGGCGAACGAAAACTCGGAACCGGGGATGCTATAATGTTGGCCTCTTGCATCCACCTTATCGAGAACTACGGGGTTGCAGTGGATGCCTTTCATACTTTCGATTCCGGCAAGAAGCGTGGACTAGATGGTGGCAAGGGGATGCCCTTGCTGAACTATGAAGAATGGTGCGAAGGGTTCGACGGTTCTCAGAAAGATTTGGCGCAGAAGGTTATTGATCTTAAACGCTGTAATCCGGTGCATCCTACACCGTCGTTGCTTCACGTACGGCACGAGGTTCCTGCGGATAAAGAGAAACATATGACAGAAGAATCTGGCGTACAGGAACCGGTTTTTCATACTGACAGTGAAACTATTTATGGCGCCAATAAGGCGACAGGAAAGAACGGTCACGATCAAAAGAATGAAGATAGTGACGATCTGGACTCTAGTGTGGCCGCCCCTCCGACACCTCCTAAAACTGAAAATATTATCCAAGCGAGTGCCGTGCAGAAAAATTGAGCAGTACCGTCAGAATAATTTTATATTCAGCTGAAATTATAATGTTCTGGCTCTGGGGCGGATATTAGAGAAGGACGCCATAATCTCGCCCAGCCATCAATGATTGGCATTACGTCCTTTGTTTATCCCAAGTTAGCCGCGCGCACGATCGAAGCAATTTTCGACTTGCTGTTACATCGATCCATCCCCTTGATCGGTGGTCGTCATGAACCAGACCAAGATCCTCTGGGGCTCGGTGTGTGCGGTCAGCACCGTGATCCTCGCCTTCACCTGGGCCGCGACGCAGTGGACTGCCTGGCGGCTCGGCTTTCAGGCGCAGCTTGGCGCGCCGTGGGTCACGCTGCTCGGCTGGCCGGTCTATTATCCGCCCGAGTTTTTCTGGTGGTGGTTTGCCTACGACGCCTACGCGCCGGACATCTTCACCACGGGCGGTTACATCGCGGCATCGGGCGGCATTGCCGCTGTCGTCGTCGCGATCACAATGTCTGTCTGGCGTGCCCGCGAGAAGAAACGCGCCACTACCTATGGTTCGGCGCATTGGGCCGAACCGCGCGAGATCCGCCGCGCTGGATTGCTTGCGCCCGATGGCGTGGTGCTGGGCCGCTCCGGCGATGCCTATCTCCGCCATGACGGGCCGGAGCATGTGCTGTGCTTTGCGCCGACCCGCTCGGGCAAGGGCGTCGGCCTGGTGGTGCCGACGCTGCTGACCTGGCCGGGCGCTGCCATCGTCCATGACATCAAGGGCGAGAACTGGACACTGACGGCCGGCTGGCGCGCCCGTTTCGGCCGGGTGCTGCTGTTCGATCCGACCAACCTCGCTAGTGCCGCCTACAATCCGCTGCTGGAGGTCCGGCGTGGCGAGCGCGAGGTCCGTGATGTACAGAATATCGCCGACGTGCTGGTCGATCCCGAGGGCGCCCTTGAGAAGCGGAACCACTGGGAAAAGACCAGCCACGCCCTGCTGGTCGGTACCATCCTGCATGTCCTCTACGCCGAGGAGGACAAGACCCTGGCCGGAGTGGCCAATTTCCTCTCCGACCCCAAGCGTGCGATCGAGACCACGCTGCGCGCCATGATGGCCACGCCTCATCTCGGCAAAAAGGGCGTGCATCCGGTGGTCGCCAGTTCGGCGCGGGAACTGCTCAACAAGAGCGATAACGAGCGCTCGGGCGTGCTGTCCACCGCCATGTCGTTCCTTGGCCTCTATCGCGATCCGGTGGTGGCGCATGTGACGCGGCGCTGCGACTGGCGGATCCGCGATCTTGTCGCCGGCAGTCATCCGGCAACGCTCTATCTGGTGGTGCCGCCCTCGGATATCAGCCGCACCAAGCCGCTGGTCCGCTTGGTGCTGAATCAGATCGGCCGCCGGCTGACCGAGGAACTGGAGGCGAAGCGCCGCCATCGCCTGCTGCTGATGCTTGATGAGTTCCCGGCGTTGGGGCGGCTGGATTTCTTCGAAAGTGCGCTGGCCTTCATGGCAGGCTATGGGATCAAGAGCTTCCTGATCGGCCAGAGCCTGAACCAGATCGAGAAAGCCTATGGCCAGAACAATTCGATCCTCGACAACTGTCATGTCCGGGTCAGTTTTGCGACCAATGATGAACGGACCGCCAAACGGGTTTCCGACGCGCTCGGCACCGCGACCGAGATCCGTGACGCGAAGAACTATGCCGGGCATCGACTGTCGCCGTGGCTCGGGCATTTGATGGTGACGCGCCACGAAACCGCCCGGCCGCTGTTGACGCCCGGCGAGATCATGCAGCTTTCCCCCGACGAGGAACTGGTGCTGGTTTCCGGCTGCCCGCCGATCCGGGCGCGCAAGGCGCGGTATTTCGAGGACGCCGAACTGGCCGCACGCATCCTGCCGCTACCCCGGTTCGAACCGCCGCCGCCCCCGGAAGGAACGCCACCCATCGGACCGCAGCCGCCGGGGGACTGGGCCGATGTGGTGCAGCCGCCTCCTGCCAGCAATGGGGATGATGATCCCGCCAATGCCGGCATCCGCCGTGAGCCGGAACTGCCCGAACAGGAAGAGGTGGTGCAGGCGCCGAGGAAACCGGTGCATGAGTTCGACCCGCCCGAGGATGAATCCGAGGACGATACCACACGGGCACAGACCCTGCGGCGCGGGGAACGGGCTCTCGCGCGTCAGGTTTCGCTCGATCCCGGCGATCGGTTGGGACTATGAGCGCCATGCGGATCAAACACACGATCCGGCTACCCGCCGATCTCAGCGACAGGCTCGCTGCCTACGCTGCCCGCAAGAAGGTGCCGCAGGCGCTGATCGTTGAGACGGCGCTGGCATCGTTCCTGTCGCCGGACGGGCCGGAGCGGTTGGAAGCGGCGTTGGCTCGGCGGCTGGACCGGATGACGCGGCAGTTGGAGCGCATGGAGCGACGGGTCACGATTTCGAACGAATCATTGGCCGTGTTCGTGCGGTTCTGGTTGACCAGCACGCCGCCATTGCCGGATGCCGCTCTTGCTGCGGCACAGAGCAAGGGGCGGGAGCGGTATGACGGCTTTGTCGAGGCTGTCGGACGCAGGTTGGCGCGTGGGACGACGCTGGATGATGAGGTCAGGCTGGACGTGGGATCTGATGTGGAAGGGCACGATACCTGAGTCGGTAGAGCGTCTCCTAAAGGGGGGAAAGCGGGATGTCGGTTATCGGGGAGGAGTGATCGAAAGCTGCCATTCGCAGTGCTCACGTTTATGATGATTAACGACCAGATTGAGACGTTCGTTACTGGCTGCACGAACGTTGTAGTCTCACAAGAGCAGTCATTCAGGCTGCTTCCGGCCGCTGGGCAGGAGTTGCCGAAGTTGCGGATGTTATACGCCTGTATCCGATCGTCCCATCTGGTGATCGTCACTTATCGACATCGTCGAAGACCGAGCGCTTCGTAGCCGCAAGTTCCGGCGGTGACGGCTCTTCTTTCTTCTGCGTGACGATATAGGTCCAGTCCGTGTCGTCTTCGTTATCTTCGTCGCGCTCCCGCTTGCGTTCTTCAAGTCCGTCTACCGCCCGATTCACCTGATCCCGCGCGTCGCCGACCAAGCCAACCGCATCGTCATCCAGCTCGACGCCCATCTCCTCGATGCGCTCGAGCGCATCGAGCAATTTCTTAAAGTGGCTGTCGGGCTCTTCATCCAGATCGGCATCTGCGGCGATCTCGTCGATCTTCTCTTCAAGAGCGGGCAGAAGCTTGGTTCGCAGCGCCAAGCCTAATCCGACGAGACGAAGCGGCGATATGAGTGCGAGCATCCCCCTCTCGGCAAAGAAGGACATATCGAGGTCAGAGAGCGCTGCGGATTCGAGGCTCCTTGCGGCCTCGCGCCGCAAATCTTCCGGGAGTAGACCGAATTGATGGGCGCGGCCGTAGGTACGAAACCGAGGGTCATTGGCGAGGGGATCGGACTGCCAGCAGTAGCGCCTGAGTAGCTCCGGGAACTGTCCGATTAGTTTGGCGAAAACCGCGTCGTTTGCCCTGTAGGACAGGAAGTGAAACAGCATCCAATTTCGATGGTTTTCGTCCGGCGTGTGGCTGAGACGCGCTACCAGCGCTTCGTCCAGCGTGGACGGAATCACCAAGGCATCCCGAATGAGCGGCGATCCCTCGCAGGTGAAGCTGCCGAGGATCGTATCAATTGGTGCGCCGCGGATCAGTGCGGCCATCATATGAGGTTTTTGCCGCAAAACCTCTGTCAGAGCATCGGAGATGGTCGGATGCGCGAAGGTCCATTTGGTGCCGGATAGCTTGAGAAAGGATCCCCTCAATTCGGCGAAGCAATCTTGGATCTTGGCTAGGGTGAAACCGGTCAAGTCCGAAACCGCCTGCGCTGCCGCCGCATCATGATCGCTGGGATCGAAGCCGGCTTGATGGACGTAGATGAGATAGAGCGCGGCCCGGAGTTGCTCGTCCAGTGCGCTGACCGTGTCGATAAGGTGCTCGGTCGGCTCCTCCATGAAGCGGACGAGCGAACTTTCGCGCGGCGTCAGTCCCTTGGTAAAGTTCGGGTCGCCAAGCCGCTCAGCGATTCCGGGCAAGAACTCTTCGACGGCGGCAACGGCGGCTAGATGCGGCTTGACGTTCGAACGCCAGCTTTGGCTCTGCTCGCCGAAATTGATGTGGTTGTAAAGGATTTGTGCCTTCTCTTCGAAGGTAAGTTCACCGACGTCGACCACGGCGCTGCCATCAGCGAATTGCGCTAGATTACGCTGCCCCAGTCGGCGCCGAGCTGCTTCGTAAATATGCTTGCGCGATGTTAGCAGGAAACGGTTGCCGTGCTTGATTGCTGCGCGCAGCTTCGAAAATGCCGACGCCCAATCCTGTACGTAATCGTCGCGCAGCACGTTCGAGCCAAAAGCGTCATCAATCCAAAAGAATCGCCCGGGATCGTTGGGATTCCAGCCAGCCTCGAAATCGCGTGGACTGGTCAGCGCCAACACGGTGTTGTCGGGATTTTCCGAAGCGATCGTTGAAACGATCGCACCGATCGCCGATTTGCCGCTCGCAGGATTGCCGAGCAGAAGCACCACGCCGTGGTCCGAGATGGCGTTGACGGCGTCGCGATGCGCCTGAGTTGGAACATAGGTACGAAGTTTCGGAATCCAGCTATCGAGCAGCGCGCGGCTCTGCTCGCTAAGCCGTTCATCGACGATCGCTGTCAAATCCCCTAGACCATAAACCTGCGGGACGAGGGCGCGCAGGCGTGCGCTGCTCTTGATGACCCGAACGATGTATTGGCGGCCCAGGATATGCGGCTTGCGAACGCCGAACTCGCGCAGTTTGGCGCGCATGGCGGCCGCAACCGGCGCATCCACGCTCATGTTGGTCATGAAGATGTATGTGTCTGCCTGGCCGCCTTTAACGAGTTCCTCGACATTACCGATTTCAGCGGAGAGGTCGCTGAGCTTCAACGCTTTGCCGGCGTCCGAAGTGTGCTTGCACTGGATCGTGCCGATGAGCTGCTCGCCATTTGGCGAGGGTATGAGAAAGACCGCATCCTGACCGCCGTCCTGCGCTTCTCGGAATATTTCGACGGGGCGCCCTAGGACCACTTCGCAGACTTGCGAGCAAAGGTCCTGAAAGGCGCGCCAACCGATCGTGTGAAGCGCGAGATCGCTCCAGGGGCCCTGCGCGCTACGTGGATCGCGTTCCGTAGTTTCAATTTGACTGCGCACAGTTCTCACACCCTCACCTTGCCCCCGGTGAAGAAATAGGTCGGCATTCCTCGGTTTTTCCTCATCAATAGCAGAGCGCTTCAACCTTGCTTTCCTCACACGACAAGCGGTTTGAACTCGAATTGTGTCTCGCATTTATTGTGAGCGCAGACCGGCTTGCTAAGACCGAAAGGCCTCTGATACTTCGTTCGGCCACACACGCATTCGAATTGACCGCAGAATGCTTTGAATTCGCCCCAGCGTGTCTTCTCGTCGCCGATCGAGCCATAGCCATAGGGCGCATCCTGGAAGTGGCTGCCGAAATTCTCGATGTCGCCCTTCACCAAGCTGGTGATGAATCGGTTGTTGACCCCGGGCACGTCGGCCGGCGTCAATTTTATATCGCTGAGGAAGCCGCCGATCGCCGAGGCCAATTCGGATCGCTCGTAGGAATAGGCCTTCTCGAGCTGACGGATGCGGACGTTGACGCCGAAGCCTCGAGCGATGCCGAGCAGCCATTCCTCCTCGGCCTGACGCATCTCGTTGGCAGCGGATTCGCCCTTGTCCCAGCGATCGGCGATCATCTCGTCTGTCACCTTATGGTCGGCGAATCGCGGGCCGTATGCCGGGTCTAGCCCAATGATGCGCGTGAACTGCCAGTCCTTCGCGGCGAGCTGATCCTTCAAGTGATTGAAGAACCGCTCGTCATGGGTGACGAGGATGATCTGGCAGTCGGTGAACATCTTGGCGAGTAGCGCGCCGATCGCGCGGCGATGGTCGGCGTCATAGGAGGTAACGACATCGTCGAGCGCGATCACCGGGGCGGCTCTGTTGAACTTCTTGATCGCCGCGAGGCGCAGCGCCAGCGCCACCGAGTGAATCTGGGAGTCGCTCAGATAGCCGCCAGGCGCAACGCCCTGACGATTGTCGGCGAAGTCGATGACCAGATGCATGCGCTGCTGATTGGTATCGTCCTCCCTGGGCAGCTCTAGCCGGATCGGCCTGGCCTTGTCGCCCTGGATTTCCTTGTAGATGTCGTTCATCGGCGCCTGGAGGGTGTCGAGCAGCGACTGAATCTTCTCGCGAATCTTGCCCGAGACGAGCGTGGCCTGGGTGCCGAGAGACTCGTGCAGCGCGGTGAGTTCCTCGGTCGTCCGTGTCGCCAGCGCTACATCCGTCTGGAGCTTCACCAGTCGGTCGATGCTCGCCTTTGCCTTCACCCAGGTACGTTCGCCCTGCTTGTCCTCGATGTCGGCGATGTCCTGGTCGAGACCGGCGAGGCGCGCCTCCAGCTCGGCGGTGATCGCGGCGGACGCAGGAGCGGCGGCGGCCGGCCATGCGACAACCCCGGCCTGATACTCGATGAGTGCTGCCCTGAAGCCGTCGGGATCATCTTCGGACAGATGATCGATCATCGCTGGAAGCCGCGCGATCAGCTGGTTATGCGCCTTGATAGTGGCTTTGTCGGCGTCGTCCAGCGCGGTCTTGGCGTCGTTGTAGTTTTGCAGATCATCGAGGTGGGTCTTCAGAAGATCGCGGATCGCGGGGACGCTTCCGGCAGCGGTATCGCCGATCACCGTCGCGCAGACCGGACATTTGTCCGGAGCCGCAGCATCGTCGGCAAACAGTTTCTCGGCTTCCTTCCACACCGACCGGAAGACCGTGTCCGCCGCTTTGTCGCGCTCGTTGGCTTCGGTGGCCATGGCATCGGCCAGCACCGCCAGCGCTTCGTCGAAGGCGGCAATAGCGCCCGAATATTCGGGATCGCTGCCGTCCTCGGGCACAATCTTCTGCCACAGCGCGATAACCGAGTTGCGGACCTGTCGCAGACCGGCGAGGCCGACGCTCTTCTCCTCGGCCGCGACGCGTTTGCCGATATCGAGATAGCCGGCGTCTGCGGCATCGAGCGCGGCCATCGTCAACGCGGGATCGAGTGGCGCAATGACGTTTGTGTTGACGAAGTCGAGCACAGCCGCGTCGTCCCATGCCTGGACGGCCTGGGCGGTCTCGGTGCGTAGCTGCCCGACGAGACGAACCTGCTCAGTCGTGCTCTCGGCAGCGGCCTTGACCTCGCGGCGCAGCAGCCGGAGATTCTTCTGGACCTCGACCAGCGGCGAGAGCTGCAGCCAGCTCACCACGTCGCTGTAGCGGGTCTCCGCCTTCTGCTCTTCGACGAAAGTCCGCAGCGTATAACCGCGGATGATCGGCGCGACGACGAACCCGGCTTTCATTGCGGTGGCTGCCGCATGGATCGGGCGTGGATTGCCCAGCGCCGTGCGGCTTCCCGCAGCGATGGCCTTGCCGGTGATGGTCGTGAACTTGACCACCGGCGCGACCCCTGCCGCCTGCGCGCCATTATGGACCAGCGCGGACGGGCCGGCCTGGTTATTGAGCGCACGCTGCCCGAGCCGATCGAGCGTGCCGTGTTCGGAGAAGAGGAATTCGAGCGCGTCGATGACACTCGACTTGCCGAGACCATTGGGCGCGAAAATCGCGAGGCTCGGCTTCTTGCTGAAGTCGAAGGTCTTAGGCTGAAGATAGGCGCGAAAGCCTTCGAGCGTCAGGGAGTGAAACAGCGTCGGATCAGCCATCGGCCGCTTCCTCGGCCGTGGCCGCGCGCTCAGCGGCCAGCATCAGGATCGCCGCCTTGGCATTCGCAATCACATTTTCGTGCGGCATAACGGTCAACAGATGATCCGTCAGGATCGCGGCCAAATCGGCATCGACATCATCGGAGGCGTTGAGCGCAGCAGCGACCCCGGTCAGAAACGCGTCTGGCGTTTCCAACACATCCATTTCCGGCCCGGCAAGGGCCGCGATCATTTCGAACGCCACCGCCTCCTCCGGTGCTGCTGTCTCGTCCTCGTCCACCAATTCCCCCTCCTGCTCACCCGCGAATTAAGCAAGAAACCACCGTACCGCCCCTCCACCCTAGTGGGAAGACTAGCTAATTTGGGGCGGAGCGAAAGCGATAGTCTCCGCACCAATCCGATCAGCTAACTAGTGTCCTGATCGAGACGTTTAGATGATTATCCTGATGGCAGGGGCAATCGAATGGGACGCACGGCGGTTGCGATCGAACTGACGGCATTGGAGCGTCAGGAACTGGAATCTCTGGCAAGGGCGCGTAAGACGGGCCAGGCGCTTGCGCGGGGAGCCCGTATTGTCCTTGCCGCCGCCAATGGGCATGAGAACAAAGCGATCCGTGACCTGACGGGCGCGGACATCAACACGGTTGGCAAGTGGCGCCGGCGTTTTGCGACGGTCCATCTGGACGGGCTTTACGATGAACCCCGGCCGGGGACGCCGCGTTCGATCGGCGACGAGGAGATCGCAGAGACGATCGGCATGACCCCGGAAGAAACACCGCGCGATGCCACGCATTGGTCGTTGCGCTCAATGGCGCAGGCGTGGGGGGTAAACTGCCTGTCCGTTTTCTGGCTGACTTACACACGAAACGGCCGAAGCATGGCCCTTATAACGACGCGCCATGATTGAAGTGTGCGTTGAAAAACGGTATGGCGATCACGCGTCGATGCTGGTCGCTGACTGAACATTTCATTATGCCACCTGCCCAATGACGACCCCTCCCAGCGCGCTGATACCGACTACCACCAGGGGTGGCGCCCGCCAGACGGTCAGCAGGACGAAACCGACCAGCACGATCCCGAAATCCGCCACCGACCTGACCGCGCTCGTCCAGACCGGTGTATAGAGCGCCGCCCCCAGCAGGCCCACGACCGCTGCATTGACGCCGCGCATCGTCGCCCGAACGGCCGGCTGGCTGCGGAAGGTGTCCCAGAAGGGCAAAGCTCCGATCAGGACCAGGATGCCCGGCAGAAAGATGCCGAAAAGACCGAAAGCGGCACCGGCAACACCGTGGGGAGATTGGCTGACGATCGCACCGAGATAGGCCGCGAACGTGAAAAGCGGCCCCGGAACCGCCTGTGCCGCGCCATAACCGGCGAGAAAGGTGTCGTCGCTGACCCAGCCCGATGTCACGAAAGCCTCGTGCAGCAAGGGCAGCACGACATGACCGCCACCGAACACGAGCGCGCCTGACCGGTAGAAGGCGTCGAACAGGGAAACGCTCTCCGGTGCGCCATGGCGGGCGAGAACGGGCAGACCGAAGAGCAGCGCCAGAAAGAGAGCCAGTGCGACGATCCCTGCACGATGCGATACGGGCACTGTAATATGCTCACCATCTGACGTCTGCACAGAGCGGCAAAGCCACAGGCCGGCGAGGCCCCCGAGAACGATGGCCGCGATCTGGGCAAGCGGTGAGATGGCGAACAGAACGATGAGCGCGGCCGTGACCGCGATCGAAGCACGCGCCCGGTCCGGACACAGCGTGCGCGCCATGCCCCAGACGGCCTGTGCCACGATTGCGACGGCAACGAGTTTCAATCCATGAAGAAGTCCTGCGGCATTCGGACCGGCAACAGCGTTCGCGCCATAGGCGAAGAGAATGAGGATAAGCGCCGAAGGCAGGGTGAATCCCGCCCACGCCGCAAGACCGCCTGCATAACCGGCCCGCATCAGGCCAATGGAAAATCCCACCTGGCTGCTCGCGGGACCGGGCAGGAACTGGCACAACCCGACGAGATCGGCATAGGCGCGCTCATTGAGCCACCGGCGCCGGACGACGAATTCGTCCCGGAAATACCCGATATGCGCGATCGGCCCGCCGAAGCAGGTGACGCCCAGTCTGAGGAAGATCAGGAGCACCTCAAGAACCGACCCCGGTCTTTCTGGTCCCACGCCACGCGGCACGATCGTCATTCGGTCGTTACTTTCTTATTTTCCCGTTCGACAGGAGACAATTCCCATGCACCGGCATTCATGTGTGGCTGCCGATGACAACAGGCAATCATCACTTCTGGCTTGTTGGCGGCCCAGCATCACGGTGTGCCCAGTCATACGGACAGGACCTCACTGACGGGGCAAGGAACACTGCGGCAGCATACGTCCAAGCACTTTGTCCTTCAGGACAAACTGATGAAAAAGTGCCGCTGCGCCATGGCCTGTCGCAAAGCCCATGATCAGCCAGGCGTTCCACTCATGCAGCGTGTGAAGCCACGTCACGGTTTCCGCCGGGAACCGTGCAAACGGGGATGGGATCAGAAGGCCGAAAAAACTCATCGTCTGCCCGGCACCCCATCGCCAGAAGTAGCCCAGCAAAATTTCCGCCAGAAGCAGCCCATAGAGTGTGTACTCCGCCCCGAGAGCGCATACCTGGTCCACTGGACGGAGAAGGTCCGACAGATGCCGGCCTTTCGTCAGACGCCAGACTATGCGGAACGCCATGATCACCGTCAGCAGGATACCGACGGTCAGATGCGCGACCACCATCAGATGATGGACGGGTTTTGCCGGCCAGTTCCAGGTTTCGCCAAGAGCAAACTGAAGCAGCACCAGAAAGGCGGTGGTCCAGTGAAGGACGATCGTCGGCCTGTCGTAGCGCAGGGTGTCGGTAATGTCCGGCGTTGAACAAGGCATATGCGTCTCGGTGAAAAGGAACCCTGGATTCACTTCCATATCATGCTTACCTGACAGGATTCTGAACAGAGAATATTTTACGAAAATATAAATACTATTGAAAATAGCTCGCAATATCAGAATAAAATGCCTATTGCCGTGGCAAAAACAGGGGCCTAAATCTGGTTTGTATTTATCAGAAGCAACAGGTCACCTTATGTCGCGTCTCCATCCTCTGGCCGAACGCCATGCCGTCGAGAAACTGGGGTGGCTGCGCGCGGCCGTTCTCGGCGCCAATGACGGAACGCTGTCGACCGGCAGCCTCATCGTCGGCGTTGCCAGCTCTCATGCGACACGCGGCAGCATTCTCATCGCGGGACTATCCGCGCTTGTCGCGGGCGCCCTGTCCATGGCGGCTGGCGAGTATGTCTCGGTCAGTTCCCAGGCCGATTCCGAACACGCTGACATCGCCCGCGAAAAACAGGAGCTGGCCACGGACTGGGAGGGGGAAGTCACCGAACTGGCTGGGATCTATCAGAAAAGAGGACTGGATAGAGATCTCTCGCGCAAGGTCGCCGTCGCCCTCATGAAGCATGATGCACTCGGCGCCCATGCCAGGGATGAACTGGGTCTGTCCGAGACCACGGCGGCAAGACCCATACAGGCGGCATTCGCCTCGGCAACCGCCTTTTCATCTGGAGCCTTGCTGCCCGTGCTCGCGGCGGTTCTGACCCCTGTGGCATGGGTGTCCTGGGGCGTGTCCCTGACGTCCGTCGTGGTTCTCGCTGTTCTGGGCGTCGTTGGCGCGCTTGCCGGCGGTGCGGCGCCTTTGCGTCCAGCACTGCGTGTGACGTTCTGGGGTATTGTTGCGATGATCGTCACGGGCGGAATCGGCCGCCTGTTCGGCGTGTGACACCACGTTGCAAGCTCTGAACGGTGCATGCCCTCGGTAGTGTTGACTTCATCCAATATATCCGTGAACGTCGATTTATGGATACAGAATCCGCCCTCGCTGCCCTGAGCGCCCTGTCGCAGTCCACACGGCTGGAGATCTTCCGCCTGCTGGTACGCCACGAACCGGACGGCCTGCCTGCGGGCGAGGTCGCGCGGTATCTCGGTGTCCCGCAAAACACGATCTCGGCCCATCTCGCCACCCTGACCCGCGCCGGTCTGCTGACCTCGCAACGCCATAGCCGGCTGATCGTCTATCGTGCGTGCCTTCCGCGCTTGCGCGACCTGATGCTCTTCCTCGTCAGAGACTGCTGTGCGGGCAACCCCGAACTCTGCGCGCCCCTGATCGCGACCCTGTCCTCCTGCTGCCCATCCCGGGAATCCTGCTCATGACCATCACGATCTACCACAACCCAGCCTGCGGCACGTCGCGCAACGTGCTGGCGCTGATCCGCAGCAGCGGCGAGGACCCCTGCATCATCGAATATCTGAAAACCCCACCAAGCCGTGCGGAACTGGTCAGTCTGATCGCCCGTATGGGCGTTCCGGTGCGCTCGGTCCTGCGGGAAAAGGGCACGCCCTTTCACGAACTCGGCCTCGATAATCCGGCCCTGAGCGATGATGCGCTGATCGACGCCATGATGGCGCATCCGATCCTGATGAACCGGCCGATCGTCGTCACCCCCCTCGGTGCGGCACTCTGCCGTCCGTCCGAGACGGTTCTGGACATCCTGCCTAACCCGCAGAGAGGTGCTTTCGTCAAAGAGGACGGCGAGAAGATCGTCGATGAATCCGGAAAGCGGATCTCCTGATGCTGGCTCTTCTGCTTTTCGTTGTCACGCTGGTTTTTGTCATCTGGCAGCCTCGGGGGCTGGGCATCGGCTGGAGCGCCATGGCGGGTGCCGCCGCGGCCCTGGCATCTGGCGTGATCCACTGGCATGACATTCCTGTCGTCTGGCACATCGTCTGGGACGCGACTTTCACCTTCATCGCGCTGATCGTCATCTCGCTGTTGCTGGATGAGGCCGGATTCTTCCATTGGGCCGCGCTGCACGTCGTGCGCTGGGGCAAAGGGCGAGGCCGGACGCTGTTCCCGCTGATCGTGGTGCTGGGAGCGGCCATTGCAGCGGTTTTCGCCAATGACGGCGCGGCGCTGCTGCTGACGCCCATTGTCATCGCTATCCTGACGCAACTGCGCCTGAGCCATGGCGCGGCGCTGGCCTTTATTATCGCCACTGGGTTCGTCGCGGATACCACCAGCCTGCCGCTTGTCATTTCCAACCTGGTGAACATCGTCAGCGCCAATTTCTTTGGCATTGCGTTTGATCGCTATGCCGCGATCATGGTCCCCGTCGATCTGGTGGCGCTGGGCGCGACGCTGGCTGTGCTTTGGCTGTGGTACCGGCGGCAGGTGCCTGCGACCTATCCCGTCGCCGAACTGCCAGCACCCGCTGCGGCAATTCGTGACCACCATGTATTTCGGGCGGCATTTCCGCTGCTGGTCCTCGTTCTGGCGGCCTATTTCCTGACAGCGCCGTTTCATATCCCGGTCTGTGTTGTAGCCTGTCTGGCCGCCGGAACCCTGTTGCTCGTCGCCGGATATGGCCGGGTGATCCCTGTTCGCAAGGTGCTGATGGGCGCACCATGGCAGATCGTGATCTTCTCGCTGGGCATGTATCTGGTGGTGTATGGGCTGCGCAATGCCGGGCTGACCGACTACCTTGCGGCCGCACTGGTCTGGCTTGGCCATCAGGGGCCGTTCATCGCCACCATCGGCGCCGGCTTTCTGGCGGCTGTTCTGTCGTCCATCATGAACAATATGCCGAGTGTGCTGGTCGGGGCACTGGCGATCCAGCAGGCGCACGACATCACGCCGCTGACACGCGACCTGATGGTCTATGCCAACATCATCGGCTGCGACCTCGGGCCGAAATTCACGCCGATCGGCAGTCTCGCGACACTGCTCTGGCTGCATGTGCTGGCGTCCAGGAACCATCGGGTCACGTGGGGGCAATATATGAAGGTGGGTCTGGTGATCACACCTCCCGTCCTGCTGGTCACACTCCTGGCGCTGGCCCTGTGGCTGCCTCTAATCAGCCAGCCGTAATGCATGAATGGACCGATATCACAATGACTGAACCTGACTTGCCGGCCCTTCACCCCGAATATCTTGAACAGGTCGATCTCGCGCGGCTGGAACCGCAACCGCGTGTGGACCATCCGCCGCGTATCCTTCTGCTCTATGGCTCTTTACGCCCCCGATCCTTCAGCCGGTTGCTGGTGCTTGAGGCAGAACGCATCCTGAAGGTGCTGGGGGCCGAGACACGGGTGTTCGACCCGACCGGCCTGCCGGTAGCGGATTCCGTGCCCGCAAGTCATTCGAAGGTGCGGGAACTGCGGGAACTCTCGATCTGGTCTGAAGGCCAGGTCTGGTGCAGCCCCGAACGGCACGGCAACATCACTGCCGTGTTCAAGAACCAGATCGACTGGTTGCCCCTGACCGAAGGCTCGATCCGTCCGACGCAGGGCCGCACGCTGGCCGTCATGCAGGTCTCGGGCGGATCGCAGAGCTTCAATTCCGTCAATGCCCTGCGGGTGCTGGGTCGGTGGATGCGGATGTTCACCATCCCCAACCAGTCCAGCGTGCCAATGGCCTATACGCAGTTCGGCGACGATGACCGCATGAAACCGTCCCCCCTCTATGACCGGATGGTGGACGTCATGGAGGAGCTGATGAAGTTCACATGGCTGCTGCGCGACCGGGCCGACTACCTCGTTGATCGCTACAGCGAACGCAAGGCGGAATTCCGTCTCCCGGAAAGTCTGTGAGCCGGGCAATGGCGGAACAGTTCGATGTTGTGATCGTGGGAGGCGGTCAGGCGGCCCTCGCCGCGTCGTATTTTCTACGACGGACCGGACTGCGTTACGTCATTCTTGATAACGGGACGCAGGCGGGTGGTGCATGGGTGCATGGCTGGGACTCCCTGCATCTGTTTTCACCCGCGTCCTACAGTTCGCTGCCCGGCTGGCCGATGCCAGACACGCCGGATGGCGGCTATCCGACCCGTGACGAGGTGTTGGACTATCTGCACCGCTACGAGGCGCGCTATGCGCCGCCGATCCGCCGTCCGGTCATGGTCGAGTGTGTGGAGCGCGCGAACGGAAAACTTCTGACTGTCAGAACCAGCGCGGGTGATTTTCTTGGCCGTGCGGTTATCGGGGCGACCGGTACGTGGTCAGCCCCCTTTGTTCCCGATGTCGCGGGGCGTGACCTCTTCGGCGGGACGCAACTCCATTCCAGCCATTACCGGAATGCCGCGCCCTTTGCTGGCCGACGTGTACTGGTGGTGGGTGGGGGCAACTCCGGGGCACAGATTATGGCGGAGCTGTCGCTTGTCGCTCAGGCAACATGGGTCACGCTGCATGATCCCATCTTTCTGCCCGATGACGTGGACGGACGGGTCTTGTTCGAGCGGGCGACCGCTCGCGTTCTCGGCGGCCCGTCGGCCATGCCCACCAGCGGCTTTGGCGATATCGTCATGGTCCCACCTGTGCGCGCCGCCAGGGAGCGAGGCGTGCTCCACGCGGTGCGCCCGTTTGTACGTGTGACGGCGACGGGCGTCGTCTGGCCCGACGGGCGGGAAGAAGCCATCGATAGGTTCATCTGGTGTACCGGCTTCCGACCCGCGCTCGGTGTATTTGCATCACTCGACGTGATCGAGCCGGACGGCTTGATCCGTGTTAACGGGCAGCAGGCCGTCAGGGAGCCACGTCTCTGGCTGCTGGGTTATGGCTCCTGGTGTGGGCCCGCATCCGCCACGCTGCTGGGCGCCGGCCGTGTCGCCAGATCCATGGTCCGGCAACTGGCGGCCTGGCTTGCGTCGCCGATATAGAAGGTCTGCTTATCGAAACTTTGAGCAAATCTGAACACGGCCGAGAAGAGGGCGATTTCGTCTGTAGGCAATGCTCCCAAATGGCAGATCGTCTGACTTGCTACGGTCGATAGCCCGTAGCCCCATAAACCGGCCGGAAAACCGAACCAGAAAAACCGGTTTTGTGTTAGGGAGGGGTATGTCCGACCGCTATTATTCTGATCTCCGCGCGCTGTGCTGTATTATTGATCAAGGCAGTTTCGTCGCCGCTGCCAGAGAACTTTGCGTGTCGCGTTCGGCGCTCAGTGAAACGATCCGCCGACTGGAAAACTTTGTTGGCGTTCAGCTTCTGAACCGGACGACACGCAGTGTCAGCCCCACGCTCGCCGGTGAGCGTCTGGCTGCGCGGTTCGGAGTAGCGTTTGGAGAAATCCAATCAGCTTTAAGCGAAGCCGGTGCGATGGGTGGCGAAATCGCTGGTCCGGTGAGGGTTCACGCGCAACGTCTTGGGTACGAGCTCTTTCTAAAACCGCTCTTACCCGATTTTGTCCGACGTTTCCCGAGGATCAGCGTCGAGGTGCAGATCGACGATGCTGGCGTGGATATTGTACAGGAACGGTTCGACGTAGGCATACGGCTTGGGGAGATGCTGGATCAGGATGTTATTGCTTTCCCGCTTCAGCCCGGTTTGCGACAAATCGCCGTTGCCGCCCCGTCCTACCTCGATCAACACGGGGCGCCACTCCATCCGCGTGAGCTTCGCGATCATCTCTGTATCGGTTTTCGCTGGCCGGGACATGATGCCTTGTACAACTGGGAATTCTGCGAAAACGGCGTCTGGTTCTCCGTGGCCGTATCCGGTCCGCTGACCTTCAATGATCAGCGGGCGGCTCTTGATGCCGCCGTTGCTGGTGCCGGCATCGCATTATGGGTTGAGAGCGAGGTCCAGCCACTTATCGCGGCCGGCCATCTTGTTCCCCTGCTGACAGAGTATTCCGCCGCTTTTCCAGGCTTTGCGCTCTATTATCCCCCGCATCGTCATCGCTCGACTGCTGTAAAGACCTTCATTACCGCCGTGCGCGGTGCGAATAAACCGTGACAGATTGTACCTGCCACGCCACATAACCCATCCAGAATATGCAGTATTAAAATAACGATACGGCCATGCCAGATGATGTTCTCGACATCACAGGAGGTTTGTATGAATCTGGAAAACACAGCAGGAAATTTTGCAGGCAAAGTCGCGATTGTTACCGGCGCCGCAAGCGGGATCGGTCGCGCAACTGTGGAATTACTTCATGCGCGTGGCGCATCGGTTATTGCGGAAGACCGTGATCCCGGTATCAGCGCCCTTGCTCGGCCTGGCATCTTTCCACTCGTCGGAGACGTAGCAGAAGAAGGCGCGGCCCGACTGGCCGTGGCAACGGCGGTCGAGCAGTTCGGTCGGCTGGATATTCTCGTTAATAACGCAGGCATTATCATTAACAAGCTTGTAGTAGACATGACTCTTGAGGACTGGGACCGTATCTTCGCCGTAAATATTCGGGGTGTATTCTTGCACTCACGTGAGGCGATGCGTGCGATGATCCCGAACGGTAACGGAGCTATCGTCAATGTCGGGTCCTATGCCTGCTTTCAGACCTTTCCATCAATCGCAGCGTATGCCGCATCGAAGGGTGCCCTTGCCCAGTTCACCCGGACACTCGCAGTGGAAGCCATTGATCATGGGATCCGAGTGAATGCAGTGGGCGCGGGAGATACCGTGACCAATATTCTCAATCATATTCATGCAGACGGCCCATCGGCCCTTGCGGACTATGGCAAACACGCCCCCATCGGACGAGCTGCTCAACCAGAGGAAATCGCGAAGGTAATCGCCTTTCTCGCATCTGACGAGGCCAGCTTCATGGTCGGATCGATCACAATGGCAGACGGTGGGAAAAGCGTAATCCTTCCCGCCTGACCAGATCATTTCCGCTTTCTCCCTACTCGTCATGGCAACGTCTGCTTTGCGGAACAAGCTACGACCGAGCGGATGACCGGTATGAGGGCGTAAGCTGCCATGACATCTCGCTCTCCGGGACAGCGCCAAGGCTCTTAGGTCGTGGGGCGAATACTGCACCAATCCGCGAAATTATGGCTCCGCCTCCGTTATACTGTCTAAAGTGCGCCGAAACGGCTCCAGCCGGTCCGCGAGATAAAGACGGTGCATCCGCCGCAATTCGTCAGGCGCACCTGGCATCGTGGGCGCGTCCTTCGAGAGCATACCGCGCAACACTTTCATAGTGTTCAGAACGACCGCAGAAATGTCTTTCGCCAGCATCTCACCCAACCCTGGTGCACAGACACGCAACGCAGCCGCAATTCCAGCTATCGCATGTCCTCGTGCACGTTCGCGAATCTCCATCCTGTCGGTCCGGGCCTCCATCAGCGCGGACAGGGATTTCACGCGAGGATAAAGCGTGACAAGCAACTCGATCAGGACGTCCGCCAATGCTTCGGGCGACAGCGTGGCGGCACGTTTGGCGAGTGCCGCGTATTCGTCTTCCAGAACGGCGATATGCCGCTGCACCAAAGCGTCCGCGACCGCCTCCTTGTTTGGAAAGAAACGATAGAGCGAGCCGATCTTCGCCCCGGCGCGCGCGGCGATCTCCGCCATGGTCGTGGCCTCGTACCCTCGTTCCGCCATGAGATCAGACGCGGCCTCCAGCAATTCCTCAACGCGCTGACGCCCAGCCGCACGCAGCGGCTGAAGAGACGTTCTTTTACCCCTTGACGAATTTGAGTCCATCCTCAAATAATGCTCCTGCTTGAGTGTCTACTCAACTTACTAACGTTACCGCGTGTTCCGGACAATGGTTCGGGATGGCGGTTCTAACGCCGACAGGGATGTTTCTCCATGATTTCGCTTCAAGCCACCAAGACGGCTCTTGTCCTGATCGATCTCCAGAAGGGCATTACGGGGCTTCCCCTGGCTCCGACACCGGGTGCTTTGATTGTTGAGCGATCGAAAGAACTCACGGCGCGTTTCCGAACTGCCGGCGCTCCGGTCATTCTGGTCAACGTCGCGTTCGCGCTGGACTTTGCGGACGCGGTGCATACGGTCGTCGATCGCTCCTTTTCGCCGCCAGGCGGTTTTGCACCCGACTGGATGGAACTGGTCGACGGGCTTGCCGAACCAACCGATCTGCGCATCACGAAACGGCAGTGGGGTGCCTTCTACGGCACGGATCTCGATCTTCAGTTACGGAGACGTGGTATCACGACCATCGTGCTCGGCGGAATCGCCACCAATCTGGGTGTGGAATCTACCGCCAGAGCGGCGCATGAGCATGGATACAACGTCGTGCTCGTCGAGGATGTCATGTCCACATTCACCGAAGACATGCAGCGCTTTGCCTGCGAGGAGATTTTTCCTCGCCTCGGCCGGGTGACGACGAGCGACGCGATCGCGCTGGATGCGTAAACGCATGGCTCATGTCTGCGCGTCTCGCGGTTCCCGGCGAGATCATTCATGAACGCCAGAACGTCGGCGCCAGGCTCAGACCCGGATCAACTGCCTCCGGGCATCTGGAAAATCGTGAGCGTCGCGGCGATAGGGTCTTTCATGGCGCAACTGGACGCCACGATCGTCAATGTGTCGCTTCCCGATCTCGTTACGACCCTGCACGCGCCGTTTTCGCA
This sequence comes from Gluconobacter sp. Gdi, assembly GCF_014132155.1. GTDB lineage: Bacteria > Pseudomonadota > Alphaproteobacteria > Acetobacterales > Acetobacteraceae > Gluconobacter. Next base: position 32,141 of record NZ_BLJQ01000010.1, on the reverse strand, counting down.
CATTCAATGGGTGGTCAGCGGCTATCTGCTGGCGCTCGCCCTGACGTTGCCCCTGAATGGATGGCTCGTAAGCCGCCTCGGGGGGCGAGCGGTCTATTTATGGTGCTTCGGTGCCTTCACGCTGACATCAGGCCTGTGTGCGCTGGCGTGGTCTGCGCCGTCCCTGATCGTATTCCGTCTGCTGCAAGGTATGGCGGGCGGTCTGCTTGCCCCTATGGCGCAGATGACGGTTGCTCGTGTCGCGGGCCGACAGATGCCGAGGGTTGCGAGCGCAATGACGGCACCTGTTCTGCTCGCGCCGCTTCTTGGACCCGTCGCCGCCGGTGCCATTCTCTCCGTCGCGTCCTGGCGATGGATCTTTCTTCTCAATGTTCCGGTCGGGCTCGCGGCCTTTATCCTCGCCGTCCTGTTTCTCCCTGACGATCGGCATGACGAGCGCCCCCGTCCACTTGACCTGACAGGGCTCGGATTTCTCGCGCCCGCTCTCGTCTCGTTTCTCTACGGCATGGATCATGTCGCCCGGCCTTATGGACAGGCGACCTTAGGCGCGTCCCTCGTGCTGTTCGTCCTGTATGTCAGATCCGCGCGACGCAAGGGCGATGACGCGTTGATCGACCTGCGCCTGCTGCGTGCGCCTGCCTTTTCGGTGTCGGCGGTCATCATGTTTCTGACGAACGGGGTGTCGTTCGCTGGTCAGATGCTTCTACCCGTATGGCTGATCCACGCCTGCGGTATCTCGCCCGAGCGGACGGGCCTGTTCATGGCACCCCTGGGTCTGGGGATGATGTGCGTCTATCCGCTCATTGGCCGTCTGAGTGAGCGGTTTGACGCGCGCGATCTGACCGGTTGCGGGGCTCTTTTGTCCTTTGTCGGAACAGTGATCCTGATGCTGCTCTCCTATAACGGTCTGAACGTCGTCCTGCTCACTATAGCGTTGCTGCTGCGTGGCGGAGGTGGGGGCGCCGTCGGTATTCCGGCGATGAGCGCGGGATATGCTTCTATCGCACGCGCGGATATCCCGATGGCAACGACCGCGCTGAACATCATGCAAAGGATTGGAGGACCGACATTGATCACAGCATGCGCCACGTTCCTTGGGTGGCGGCTTGCGACGGTCGGCCCGTCCCATGTCGCATCGGAGGTTTATGGCGAAACATTTGGGCTGCTCGCGTTATTTCATGGCGTCCTGCTGCTCGCCACGCGCTTCATCAGGCCTTCGGAAAAGAAACGCCAGTTCGGATCGAACTGAATCTGGCGGGCATTGATACTCGCCTGAGAGAATAAAAATCACCCAGGCAAGATGGGCCTGCATCGTCCGCTTTGCGGTCATTCGTTTGTGTTTCGGATTGTCCGACATGAGGGCGGAAGCCGACATCGTCGACCAGCAGAATTATCACGTAAGCGCAGGGGCTAGTGGAAGTTTCTTGATTTCACCGTCATCCGTTCAGATCTAGCTTCCTGTTGTGCCCTACCGACCTCATGCAGGCACCGGTTCCCAACATCTGCCAGCAATCCGGAAAGGTCCGTGATCTCTTTCGCGACCAGATGCACGACCTCGCCCTCCTTCTGCAGCATGCCTTTCACGGCCAGCATTTGCCCGCCTAGCACGACGCGCCGGTTGGCGTCGAATAGATCCGGCCAGATGATGACGTTCATGTTGGCCGTCTCATCCTCCAGCGTCATGAACACCACACCTTCGGCGGAGCCAGGCCGCTGCCGGACCAGCACCAGTCCCGCTACGGTGAGACGCTTGCCGTCCTTGGCGTTCAGGGCCTGTCGGCAGGGTAGGATGCCCTGTTCCTGTAAATCCTTGCGCAGAAAAGTTAGGGGATGATCCCGCAGGCTCAAGCCAAGCCGATTATAGTCCCGCACCACCTCTGCCCCATCCCGCATGGGTTGGAGCAACACATCCGGCTCCTCTGCTTCCCGCGTTACTTCCGCTGCCGCAAACAGGGGCAGCGGTTCGTCCCGTAAGGCCTTAATCGCCCAGAGCGCCTCGCGCCGTGCCAGCCCGAGCGAAGGGCGGAACGCGTCGGCCTCGGCCAGATGGTTCAAAGCTGCTGCTTTCACGCCAGCCCGACGCCATAGGTCATCGACCGAGGTAAACGGACGTGACGCCCTTGCGGCAACAATGCAGGCGGCATCGTCATTAGCCAGCCCCTTCACCAGACTCATGCCCAGCCGCACGGCGAACATCCCGTCAGGTCTTTCCGGTCCTTCCAGTGTGCTGTCCCAGCGTGAGGTATTGACGCAAATGGGTCGGATTTCCACACTATGTTCCCGCGCATCGCGGACCAGTTGCGCTGGCGCGTAAAATCCCATCGGTTGGGAGTTCAGGAGCGAGGCCAGAAACACATCCGGATGGGTGCATTTCATCCAGGACGACGAATAGGCCAGAATGGCGAAACTAGCGGCATGGCTCTCTGGAAATCCGTAGGAGCCAAAGCCTTCGAGCTGCTGATAGATCCGTTCGGCGAAATCCTCATCATAACCGTTGGCGCGCATGCCTTCGATGAGCCGTCTCTGAAACTGCGAGACAGTGCCGGTATTTTTGAAGGTCGCCATGGCCCGGCGCAACTGATCCGCTTCGGCGGCGGTGAATCCCGCACAGATCATGGCCACCTGCATCGCCTGTTCCTGAAACAGCGGGATGCCTAGCGTTTTACTTAGAACCGCTTCCAGTTCTGGTGTCGGATAGTCTTCGCGCTCAAGGCCCTCGCGGCGACGCAGATACGGATGCACCATATCGCCCTGAATTGGTCCGGGCCTTACGATCGCGACTTCAATGACGAGGTCATAAAAGACGCGCGGTTTGAGCCGTGGCAGCATGGACATCTGCGCGCGGGATTCAATCTGGAACACCCCGATCGTGTCGGCCTTCCTGATCATGGCGTAGGTGCGCGGATCCTCGGCCGGGATTGTCTGGAGCGTGAAATGCTGGCCCTTGTGTTCCGCGAGCAGGTCCAGCCCCTTTTTCATGCAGGTCAGCATGCCAAGGGCCAGAATATCCACCTTCATGAATTTCAGGATGTCGATATCGTCCTTGTCCCACTCGATGATCTGGCGGTCCTCCATGGATGCCGGTTCGATCGGCACCAGTTCATCCAGCCGGTCATGTGTCAGCACAAAACCACCGGGATGCTGTGACAGGTGACGAGGTACACCAATCAGGCAGCGGGCCAGATCCAGCGTGAGGCGGATACGGCGGTCTGACAGATCAATACCGCTGTCAGTCAGGGCGTTATCGTCCAGTTTGCGCCCCCAACCATGAATCTGGCCCGAGAGTGTGCGGATCAGGTCTTCTGGCAAGCCCATGACCTTGCCAACATCCCGCAAGGCCCCCTTGGCGCGATAGCGGATGACCACGGCCGTCAGGGCTGCCCGGTCACGCCCGTAATGCTCATAGACCCACTGGATAACCTGCTCACGGCGTGCATGTTCGAAATCCACATCAATGTCCGGCGGTTCGCCGCGCTCTTCAGAGACGAAGCGCTCGAACAGGAGGGAGTTGCGGGCGGGGTCGATGGCGGTGATGCCCAGCACATAACAGACCGCACTGTTGGCGGCTGACCCACGACCCTGACAGAGGATGCCCTGAGAGCGGGCATAGCGGACAATGCTGTTCACGGTCAGGAAATAGGGCGCGTAGGCCATACGCCCGATCAGGCCGAGTTCATGGTTCAGGCTTTTGCGAACCTCGTCCGGAATCCCTTCGGGATAGGTGCGTGCGGCGGCTTCCCATGTCAGGGTTTCCAGCGCCTGCTGCGGCGTCTGGCCGGGTACGGACACTTCATCCGGATACTGATAGGCCAGATCGTCAAGGGAGAAACGGCAGCGCTCCACAATCTCCATGGTGCGGGCGACCGCTTCAGGGTAACGGCTGAACAGCCGGGCCATCTCCTGCGGCGGCTTGAGATAGCGATCGGCATGGCGCTCGCGCACGAAACCCACCTCGTCGATGGTGGTGTTATGCCGTATACAGATGACGACATCCTGCAGGATGCGCCGGTCATGGGTGTGGAACAACGCGTCGTTGGTCACGACGGTCGGCACGCGGGCCTGATGCGCCAGGTTCGCCAGTTCGTAGAGACGCATCTGGTCATTGGGACGACGCAGCAAGGTGAGCGCCATGTAGGCCCGATCAACGAAAGCTTCTTTCAGCTTGCGCAGATGCAGGACGCAGGCATCATCCGCCGTGTCCGGGATCATGACGACGATCAGACCCGCACCCCAGGCGATCAAGTCTTCCCAGAGCAGATGGCATTTCCCTTTGCCGGCTCGGGCCTTGCCTATGGTGAGTAGACGACACAATCGGCCGTAGCCCACGCGGTCGGTCGGATAGACCAGCACGGGCGGAAAGTCGGCCAGGTCGAGGCGACAGCCGACGACCAGCCGGACGCCGGACGCTTTCGCCGCTCCGTATGCCTGCACCATGCCCGCCAGGGAATTCCGGTCGCAGATGCCCAGCGCTTCGATCCCCAGCGCCCTGGCCTGTTCGAAAAGTTCCATGGGCGACGAGGCTCCACGCAGGAACGAGAAATACGTCGTCACCTGCAGTTCGGCGTAACGCAGTGCCGAGGTGTTCATCCAAAGATCCCATGCAGGAACCAGCCCTGCGAGCCGGTCTCGCCATGCTCGCCGTCACCCGCCCGGTAGAGCCAGAAACGCTCGCCGCTGGTATCCTCCACCCGGAAGTAGTCCCGGGCGATGGTCAGTTCAGCGTCATTCTTCCACCATTCGCCAAAGACACGCTCCGGCCCGTCGGCGCATTTCACTTTCCGCCGCACGCCGCGCCAGATGAAGAACAGCGGTGGCTGGTCCGGCAGTTCCGCCATCGCCTGCACCGGCTCGGGCCGCGCCAACAGGCGTGTCGGACGTGGCCAATGTTCAGGCCAGTCCTTTATCTCCTCCGGAGCCAGTGCGGGCACGCGGCAAAAGGAGCGTTCGGGCAGATCGCTTTCCACCGGGGCAAAGCGATAGAGCGCCTGCGTCCCGACACGGTTGGCCAGCGTGTCGACCAGGTCGGACACATCGGCATCTTCCTCGGCGATCAGGGAGGAGACGGTCTGCCGCCGGTCCATCGGTTCGGCCAGAGAGGCAATCAGCACCATGCGCTCAATGCCGAACCCCGGATCGATGGTCTCGATCTTCTCGCACAGCAGCCGGGTCAGGCGTTTGACGTCCCGCACCGGCATGGCCGTGGCCACCCGGATCGCTTCGGTCCGGCTGTCGACGCGATGCAGCAGCAGGTCGAGACGGCGCACGCCTTGGCCGCGTTCGTCCAGCCCCTGACAGAGCAGCAGCACCAGCTTACCGATATAACGGGCAATGGTCTCCGCCGCGCCGATAGGTTCAGCGAAATTCCGGCTGGCCTCGATCGGATCAACCGGGCGGACTGGCACGATAGCTTCACCAATACGCCCGAACGCCTGATCCAGCCTGCGGGTGATGTCGGGGCCAAACCGCAAGGCCAGCGGTGCGCGGGGCATGGCGGCCAGTGGTCCGATGCGGGATACGCCCAGCGTGGCCAGACCCTCAATGATAGGTGAGGGCAGGCGAAGAGCTTCAACGGGCAGATCAGCCAGAGCAGAGGTCGTTTTATCTGAAGGGACAGCCGCAATCGCTAACCGGCCATAACGAGCCAGCGCATGGGCCGCCCCCCAGGTGTCCGCGACTACAGCCCGAGCGCAAAAATCGGCTCCTGCCATGCGGTGGACCATATCCTTGAGCATGGGAAGTTCGCCACCATGCAGGTGATCCGCCCCGGTCGTGTCCAGAACCAGGCCGTTCGGTGTATCGACCGCCACAATGGGCGCGATACGGTGCTGGAACCACAAAGCGAGTTTTTCCAGTCCGAGCCGGTCGCCTTCGGGATCGGCATCCATCAGCACCAGATCGGGATAGAGCGCCTGAGCCTTGGCCACAGGTATGCCTGGGCGCAGCCCCAGCTTGCGGGCAGCAAGATCGACCGACCGGACAACTCGTCGCCGTCCTTCCCGTCCGACAAGGGCCAACGGCGTTTCAGGCGCGGGCGCGTCTTTGCCCAGCCGCTTCCTGATCCGGTCGGTCGACCAGAGTGGCAGATAAAGAGAGACGACCCTTGCCATCACAGGCCTCCACTTCAAAATCGGCACATTCGCCCGCACGGGCACGGATCAGTTCCAGCAGCCAGCGGGGACGGCCCACACCGGGCACCGGTAACGATACGGAAGGCAGGAGGGACACCCGCCATCGGGTCACACTGGCAGTCGGCTGGCCAAAATCCGCCGCATCCGTCTGCCGTCGCCAGCGGCGGATCGCGATGCCAAGCGAACCAGACGTTTCAGCCGCCAGTTGCAGACGGCGGGATGCCGTCATGGACAGACGTGCCACCTCGGCGACCACAGCCCCAAGGCCGCCATGCCGCAGACCTTCCTCGAAGCAGGCCAGCACATCGACATCCGAACTGGCCTCGACAAAAATGGTTCGCCGTGCTGCCAGCCCCACCTGTTTCAGGGAGGGGGCGAACATATCCTGACGGGTGACAATCCAGAGCACCTTGCCGCGCGTGCGGGCTGTTATGCCGGCGCAGAACTGACCGGCCGCCGCACTGTGCAGGGCGTCATTGCCGCCGCCGGCAACCTCATGCAGGGCGCCCAGCGTCAGACCGCCACCGGGCAGACGGGCGTCTATCTCGCGCACACCAAAGGGCAGCACCGTGCGGCGTCGGTCGCTGTGTCCTTCGAGACGGCTGATTGCGGCCCGCAGCGTTTCCAGACCGGGTTTTTTATGGATTTCAGCAGTCATGTCACGGCTCGGCGTCCCTTGTGCAGGAGTATTTCATGATTATATGTTCCTGATTTGTTCCGATTGGGCTATGGAAGTCAATGCAAATTCGCTCCGCATCCGCCATGCTGGTGTCCGATGCCGGTTCGGAATCGTTGATGAAAGTGCGCTAAAGAATTGAATTCAGAGACTTCTCCCATCCCAAAGAGCGACGATTATCTGTCCCGTCTGAATGACGCCCAGCGACAGGCGGTCACGCATGGGACCGGAGTCTTGGCAGGCGGGGCGGAGTCATCCCCGCTGCCGGTCATCGCGGGCGCCGGATCGGGCAAGACCAACACGCTGGCGCACCGGGTGGCCCATCTGATCGCTTCGGGGGCTGATCCGCGCCGGATCCTGCTGCTGACCTTCTCACGGCGTGCCAGTGTCGAGATGACACGGCGTGTCGAGCGCATCTGTAAGGCGGTGCTCGGCGACAAAGCCGGTCCTCTCGCCGACGCGCTGGCCTGGTCTGGGACGTTTCATTCCATCGGTGCCCGGCTGCTGCGGGAGTATGCGCAGCAGATTGGCATGGACCCGGCTTTTTCGATCCATGACCGCGAGGATTCCGCTGATCTGATGAATCTCATCCGGCATGATCTGGGATTTTCCAAAACCGGGAAGCGGTTTCCCGGCAAGGGCACGTGTCTGGCCGTCTATTCCCGTGTGGTGAATTCCGGCGCACCGCTCGCCGATGTGCTGCTGAAGCACTATCCGTGGTGCGCGGGCTGGGAATCCCAGCTCAAACAGCTCTTTGCCGGCTATGTCACAGCCAAGCAGGAACAGGGCGTGCTGGATTACGACGATCTGCTGCTGTGCTGGGCGCAGATGGTCAGCGATCCGGTGCTGGCCGCCGACATCGGTGGCAAATGGGATCATGTGCTGGTCGACGAGTATCAGGATACCAACCGGCTGCAGGCGGAGATACTGCTGGGCATGAAGCCGGACGGACGCGGCCTGACGGTGGTGGGTGATGACGCGCAGTCGATCTACGCCTTCCGGGCCGCGACCGTGCGCAACATTCTCGATTTTCCGGCGTCCTTCGATCCTCCGGCATGCGTCGTGATGCTGGACCGGAACTATCGCTCGACAAAACCCATTCTGGATGCGGCCAATGCTGTGATTGGCGAGGCGGCAGAGCGGTTCACCAAGGATCTGTGGACCGAGCGGGCTTCGGAGGAAAAACCACGACTGGTCACCATCTGGGACGACACCGCCCAGGCGAACTACATCGCCGATCGGGTGCTGGAAGAGCGGGAGGCCGGGACACCAATGAAGCAGCAGGCCGTGCTGTTCCGGGCCTCGCACCATAGTGGCACGCTGGAGGTGGAACTGACCCGACGCAATATTCCGTTCGTGAAGTTCGGTGGCCTGAAGTTTCTCGACAGTGCGCATGTAAAAGATGTGCTGGCCCTGCTGCGTTTTGCTCAGAACCCGCGTGACCGCATTGCGGGCTTCCGGGTGTTGCAGCTTTTACCGGGAGTGGGGCCGAGTTCGGCCCGGCGGGTGCTGGATACGATGGGCGAGAATGCCCATCCCTTCGAAGCGTTAAAGGATGTGAAAGCGCCGCAGCGCAGTGGCGACGCTTGGGCGGGTTTCGTGAATACACTCACCGCTCTTGGCAGCCATCAGGTCGGCTGGCCGGGCGAGATCGCAGCCGCGCGATACTGGTATGAGCCGCATCTGGAGCGGCTGCATGAGGATGCTTCCACGCGTCTGGCCGATCTGGTGCAACTGGAGCAGATCGGCGGGGGCTATCCGTCACGCGAGAAGTTCCTGACCGAACTGACGCTAGACCCGCCGGACGCCACGTCCGATCAGGCCGGCGTGCCGCTGCTGGATGAGGATTATCTGATCCTCTCCACCATTCATTCCGCCAAGGGGCAGGAATGGAAGAACGTGTTCGTCATGAATGCCGTCGACGGCTGCATTCCATCCGATCTGGCCACCGGCGAGCAGGATGACATCGAGGAGGAACGCCGCCTGCTCTATGTCGCCATGACGCGGGCGAAGGACAGTCTCGATATCATGGTGCCGCAGCGCTTCTATGTGCATGGCCAGCACAGCAGGGGCGACCGGCATGTCTATGCCTCCCGCACCCGTTTCATCGACCGGGACATGCTGCCCTTGTTCGAGGCTGTGTCGTGGCCGGTCGTGAAGCCGGAAGACCAGGCGCGGCAGGAGGCGGTGAAGTCGGTGCGGATCGACATGGCCGCCCGCCTGCGCGGCATGTGGTCGTAAGGGAGCAGGCCGATGTGCAATCTCTATTCCATGACCTCGAACCCGCAGGCGATCCGCGAGATCGCGAAAGTCCTTGAGGATCGCACGGGGAATCTCCAGCTACAGCCCGAGATTTATCCGAACACGATGGCATCGATCGTGCGGAATGGCGTGAACGGCCGTGAACTGGTCATGGCGCGCTGGGGCATGCCGACCCCACCCGGCTATCTCAAGGGGCACAAGGTCGATCGGGGTGTGACCAACATCCGCAATCCGACCTCGACATGGTGGAAGCGCTGGGAAGGCGTGCAACATCGCTGTCTGGTGCCGCTGACGGCGTTCTCGGAACCGGAGCGTCTGTCCGACGGGAAATCACGGCCCGTGTGGTTTGCCCGCAACGATGGAGAACCTTTGGCCTTCTTTGCCGGGATCTGGTGCCGGTGGACCTCAGTGCGAAAACTGGCAGATGGCGAAACGACGGACGATCTGTTCGGGTTCCTGACCACAGAGGCGAACCGGGAAGTAGGCGCGATCCATCCGAAGGCCATGCCGGTGATCCTGACGCAGCCGGATGAGCTGGATGTGTGGATGAACGCGCCGGTGGCGGAGGCTCTGCGCCTTCAGCGGCCTTTGCCGGATGGCGTAATGCCTCGTGTCGAAGAGCCGCGTCCGTTCGGATGACAGTTATGGTGGGGGTGCAGTCCGCTCCCCATCTTCAAGTTCTATGACTTTCCGGCTCTTTTTTCGAACCTGCCGACGAGACCGACTGACAGATCACACTACCTTCTTCAGCACCGGACTGGCCTTGAAGCGCACGGTCTGGCCGGCCTTGGTCTTGTGGATGATGAACGTCCCGAAGAACAGCGGCAATGAAGGCTTCGCTCATGCGGGCGCAGGTCCATGTGATGGTCGATTCCGGAAACGGTAGCAGCGCCCTGTCGCCCCGTCACCGCCCAAACGCACTCTACTCCTATGCAAGTTCTTCTATCCCGGCGCCCTATGACCCAAGAGACTTGTTGCGCTTCCGTGTTCATGCCTCTTTCTAATCGACCCCGCTGATCCATCGCCTCCCTCGGGAGGCCAATCGCGGGTTTCCGATGACCGTCGCTCCCTTCCGCTCCGAAGCCGTCGCTCGAGGTATGCGCATGCTGCGCACCGCGCTCGGCCCGGCGATCGCCGGGCATCTCGATGATCCGTCGATCGTCGAGATGATGCTCAACCCCGATGGCCGGCTGTGGATCGACCGGCTGGCTGGAGGGATGGAGGACACCGGCACCCGGATCGCGGCCGCCGATGCCGAGCGGATCGTCCGCCTGGTCGCCCATCATGTCGGGGTCGAGGTGCATCCCGGAAGTCCGCGTGTCTCCGCCGAACTGCCGGGAAGCGGGGAGCGGTTCGAAGGGCTGGTGCCCCCGGTGGTGGTCGCACCCTGCTTTGCCATCCGGCGTCCGGCCGTCGCGGTGTTCTCGCTCGACGATTATGTGGCGGCCGGCATCATGACCGGCGCACAGGCCGCGTTTCTGCGCTGCGCCGTCGTCGAGCGGCAGAACATCCTGGTCGCCGGCGGCACCTCCACCGGCAAGACCACCCTGGTCAACGCCCTGCTGGCCGAGATCGCGCAGACCGGCGACCGGGTGGTGCTGATCGAGGACACCCGCGAACTGCAATGCGCGGCCCCGAACCTGGTGGCCCTGCGCACGAAGGACGGCGCCGCCTCGCTCTCCGACCTCGTGCGCTCCTCGCTGCGTCTGCGCCCCGACCGGATTCCGATCGGCGAAGTGCGCGGAGCGGAAGCGCTCGACCTGCTCAAGGCCTGGGGCACCGGCCATCCCGGCGGGGTCGGCACCCTGCATGCGGGGTCCGCGATCGGGGCGCTGCGTCGGTTGGAGCAGTTGATCCAGGAAGCCGTCGTTACCGTCCCGCGCGTCCTGATCGCCGAGACCATCGATGTCATCGCGGTCCTGTCCGGACGTGGCAGCGCGCGTCGGCTGGCCGAACTTGCCACGGTCCGGGGCCTGACCCCGGAGGGCGATTACATCCTCACACCCGCCGGAGATCCGTCATGACCCGCATGATTGTCCTGCGCCGCCATCTCGAAGTGGCAGGTGCCACCCTTTCGCTCGCCCTGCTGTCGGCCCCGGCCTACGCGGCAGGCTCCAACATGCCGTGGGAGGAGCCGCTCAACCAGATCCTGGAATCCGTGCAGGGGCCGGTGGCGCGCATCGTGTCGGTGATCATCATCACCGTGACCGGCCTGACCCTGGCTTTCGGGGAAACCTCTGGTGGCTTCCGCCGTCTGGTGCAGATCGTCTTCGGCCTGTCGATCGCTTTCGCGGCGTCCAGCTTCTTCCTGTCCTTCTTCTCCTTCGCGGGCGGGGCGCTGACCTGATGGAGCCGGACAGCATTCCCGGATTCACCGCCCCGGTGCATCGTGCCCTGATCGAGCCGATCCTGTTCGGCGGGGCGCCACGCACGGTGGCCATCGTCAACGGCACGCTGGCCGCCGCCATCGGGCTCGGCCTGCGGCTCTGGATCGCAGGCGGCCTCTTCTGGCTAGTGGGTCATTTCGCCGCCGTCTGGGCGGCAAAACGCGATCCCGCCTTTGTCGACGTGGTGCGACGGCATCTGCGTTACCCCACCCATCTGGTCGGGTGAGGGCGCCATGATGAACCTCGCCGAATACCGCCATCGCCGTGACCGGCTGGCCGATTTCCTGCCCTGGGCAGCTCTGGTCGCCAAAGGTGTGGTGCTGAACAAGGATGGCGCCTTCCAGCGCACCGCGCGCTTTCGCGGCCCGGACCTGGACTCCTCGACCGCGTCCGAACTGGTCGCGATCACGTCGCGGCTGAACAACGCCCTGCGCCGTCTCGGCTCCGGCTGGGCCATTTTCGTTGAAGCGCAGCGCCGCCAGGCGCGGGGCTATCCTTCCAGCCCGTTCCCAGATCCAGCCTCCGAACTGGTCGACGCCGAACGCCGGGCGCAGTTCGAGGAAGAGGGGGCGCATTATGAAAGCCGTTATTTCCTCACCCTGGTCTGGCTACCGCCGGCGGACGACGCCGCCCGCGCGGAGGCCTGGCTCTACGAGAACCGCGCCCGTGGCGGCTCCGACTGGCAGGCCGTGGTCGCGGGTTTCATCGACCAGACCGATCGGGTGCTGGCCCTGCTCGATGGCTTCATGCCCGAGGCAGACTGGCTCGATGACGGCGAAACCCTGACCTATCTCCATTCCTGCGTCTCGACGCGGATGCAGCGGGTTCGGGTGCCCGAGATCCCGATGCACCTCGATGCCATCCTGGTCGACGAGGAACTGACCGGCGGCCTGGAGCCCCGATTGGGCGACGCCCATCTGCGCACGCTCACCGTCACCGGCTTTCCCACCCAGACCTGGCCGGGGCTGCTGGACGAGCTGAACCGGCTGGCCTTTCCCTATCGCTGGTCGACGCGGGCGATCTGTCTCGACCGCACCGACGCGACGAAAGTGGTAGGCCGGATCCGACGGCAATGGTTCGCCAAGCGCAAGTCGATCATGGCCATCCTCAAGGAGGTGATGACCAACGAGGCCTCGGTGCTGCTGGATTCCGACGCCGCCAACAAGGCCGCCGACGCCGATGCGGCCTTGCAGGAACTCGGAACCGACCAGGTCGGACAGGCCTATGTCACCGCTACCGTCACGGTGTGGGACGAGGATCCGACCGTCGCCGCCGATCGGCTGCGGCTGGTGGAAAAGACCATCCAGGGCCGCGACTTCACCTGCATGCGCGAGAGCGTCAATGCGCTCGAAGCCTGGTTTGGCAGCCTGCCGGGGCACGTCTACGCCAATGTCCGCCAGCCCTGTGTCTCGACCCTGAACCTCGCCCATATGATCCCGCTCTCCGCAGTGTGGGCGGGGCCGGAGCGGGACGGGCATTTCGCGGCACCACCGCTATTCTATGCCCGCACCGAGGGCTCGACCCCGTTCTGCTTCGCACTCCACGTCGGCGATGTCGGGCACACGCTGATCGCCGGGCCGACCGGCGCCGGCAAGTCCGTGCTGCTGGCTTTCATGGCGATGCAGTTCCGCCGCTATGCCGGTGCCCGGATCTTCGCCTTCGATTTCGGTGGCTCGATCCGCGCAGCAACGCTGGCGATGGGTGGCGACTGGCACGATCTCGGCGGTGCGCTGGCGCAGGACATGAGCGACCCCGTAGCCTTGCAGCCGCTGGCGCGGATCGACGAGCCGGGCGAGCGGGCCTGGGCGGCGGAATGGGTGGCGACGCTGCTAGAGCGCGAGGGCGTCACGGTTGCGCCCGACCTCAAGGAGTATCTGTGGTCGGCGTTGACCTCGCTGGCTTCGGCGCCGGTCGCGGAACGGACACTCACCGGTCTGTCGGCGCTGCTCCAGTCGCTGGCGTTGAAACAGGCGCTTCAGCCCTATTGTGTTGGCGGCCCGTGGGGCAGCCTGCTCGACGCCGAGCATGAGCGGCTGGGCGTCGCCGATATCCAGGCCTTCGAGATCGAGGGGCTGATCGGCTCGGGTGCCGCGTCCGCCGTGCTGTCCTATCTGTTCCATCGTATCGAGGACCGGTTTGACGGCAGCCCGACGCTGCTGATCATCGACGAGGGCTGGCTGGCGCTGGACGATCGCGCCTTCGCCGGCCAGCTCCGGGAATGGCTGAAGACGCTGCGCAAGAAGAACGCCTCCGTCATCTTCGCCACCCAGTCGCTGGCCGATATCGATGCCAGTCCGATCGCGCCGGCGCTGATCGAGAGTTGCCCGACACGCGTGTTCCTGCCCAATGATCGGGCGCTGGAGCCGCAGATTACCACGATCTATCGCCGCTTCGGGCTGAACGACCGTCAGATCGAGATCCTCAGCCGGGCCACACCCAAGCGCGATTATTACTGCCAGTCCCGCAGAGGCAACAGGCTGTTCGATCTCGGCCTGTCCGAGGTGGCGCTGGCCTTCACCGCCGCGTCGTCGCCCGACGACCAGGCCGCCATCGACCGGATCTTTGCCCGGGACGGGCGCGATGGTTTCGCGGCGGCATGGCTCGTGCACAAAGGCGTCGAGTGGGCGGTGGAGATGCTCAATCCGGGAGCAGGGTCATGAGAAATCGGCTGATAATGAAATCAGTTTTCGTGTCCGGTGCTGTTCTTCTGTTGCCGCTTGCCGTGAGCGTGCCGGCCCATGCGCAATGGGCGGTCTATGACGGGGCCAATCATGTGCAGAGCGTCCTGATTGCCGCTCGGGCACTGCAGCAGGTCAACCAGCAGGCGCAGAGCCTCACCAATGAGGCGACCATGCTGGAGAACCAGGCGCGCAACCTCGCCAGTCTGCCGTTCTCCGTGCTGGCACCGCTGGAGCAGTCGATCGCGCAGACGGAAGCAATCGTCGGCCAGGCGCAAGGGCTCTCTTATAACCTGACCAGCATCGATCAGGCCTTCAGCCAGACCTATCCGCAGGCGCTTGCGAGCCCAGGTTCGGCGGCCCAGATGACCGGTGACGCGCAGACGCGATGGCAGAATGCAAGGGGGGCCTATCTGGACGATCTGCGCGTGCAGACCGGTGCCGTGCAGAATCTCGACAGTACCGGCAGTCAGATCGACGATCTGGTCACGTCGAGCCAGGGGGCGACCGGTGCCTTGCAGGCCGCGCAGTCGGGCAACCAGCTCATGGCGCTGCAAACCCGCCAGCTTGCCGACCTCACCGCTGTGACGGCGGCGATGGGCCGCGCCCAGGCGCTGGAAGGTGCCCGGCAGGTGGAGAGTGAGGAGCAGGGCAGGGCACAGCTTGCGAATTTCCTGAATTACGGGGCCGGCTACACGCCTGGCAACGCACAGATGTTCCACTGATGCGCCCGCCGCGCCTTTCCCCGCCGGTCATCTTCCGGCTCGTGGCCGTCGGGCTGGTTGTTCTGATCATCGTGGCCGCGACCCTGCATCTCCGGCACGTTCCCCGTGACGTCGGTGTGCTGGATCTCGGGCCACCTGGATCGCGTGACTGGCTGGCCACCGGTCTGGCGCATTGTCAGGCGCTGGGCATGAAGGCCGACGGTGATCCGGCCTGCGAAGCGGTATGGGCCGAGAACCGCAAGCGCTTCTTCGCGCCCGACGCGGCACGGTGACGCCATGCAGCAGGGCACCGGCGTCATCGACAATTTCCTTGCCATCTTCACCCAATATATCGATTCCGGGTTCGGGCTGGTGCAGGGCGACGTCCACTGGCTCGCCGGTGTGCTGATTACCATCGATATCACGCTGGCCGGACTGTTCTGGGCGCTGGCGCCGGATGAGGACGTGCTGGCGCGGCTGATCCGCAAGACCCTGTTCATCGGGATGTTTGCGTTCATCATCGGCAACTTCAACGGGCTCGCGAAAATCATCTACGAGTCCTTTGCCGGGCTGGGCATCGAGGCCGGCGGTGGCCATCTCACCCAGGCGCAGCTGCTCCAGCCCGGTCGGCTGGCACAGGTCGGCATTGATGCCGGCAAGCCGATCCTGACCTCGATCTCCTCGCTGGTCGGTTTCGTCGCCATCTTCAATAACGCAATCCAGATCGTAGTGCTGCTGCTCGCCTGGCTGATCGTGGTCATCAGCTTCTTTGTCATGGCGATCCAGCTTTTCGTGGCGCTGATCGAGTTCAAGCTGACCACCCTCGCAGGCTTCGTGCTGGTGCCCTTCGGGCTGTTCGGCCGCACCGCCTTCCTCGCCGAGAAGGTGCTGGGCAATGTCGTGTCGTCCGGGATCAAGGTGCTGATGCTGGCCGTCATCGTCGGCATCGGTTCGACCGTGTTCGGCCAGTTCACCAGCGGTTTCAACAACCCGCCGACGATCAATGACGCACTTACCCTGATCCTCGCCTCCCTGACGCTCCTCGGTCTGACCGTGTTCGGCCCGGCATTGGCCAACGGGTTGATTGCCGGTGGTCCGCAGTTGGGTGCCGGGTCTGCGGTTGCTACAGCCGCTGGGGTCGTCGGTGCCGGCGTGGCCGCCGCGTCTGGCGCCGGACTGGCCGTGGGCGCTGCGGCAGCGGCCGTGCGTGGCGGCGCCTTTGTCGCCGGTGGCACCACCGCCGCCTATCGCGCTGGCGGCGCGGCAGGAGTGGCCAAAACCGGACTGTCCGCCGCCGCCAGCCCGTTGCGCCGCGCCATGGCCAGTGTCCGCACCAGCTATCAGGCCGGCGGGGCGGCCGCGACCGGTGGCGCGGGTAGTGCCACGGCCTCGGGTGCCGGCGGCGGAGCGAGTGCTGCCGGCAAGCCACCGGCCTGGGCCAGCCGGATGCAGCGCAACAACCGGATCAAGGGCGGAGCGGAAGCGGCCGCGCAGGCGATCAAGGGCGGCGACCGGCCCAGCGGCGGCCATGACGTCGATCTTTCGGAGGGAGAATAGCCATGTTCCGCCGCCCCAATGTGCGTTTCGGAAGAACACCGGAACCCGAGACGCCCTATCACAGGGCCGGACAGGTCTGGGACGACCGCATCGGCTCGGCCCGTGTCCAGGCGCGCAACTGGCGGCTGGCCTTCTTCGGCTGCCTGGCTTTGAGCGGTGGCCTCGCCGCCGGGCTGGTCTGGCAGTCGGCGCGCGGCACCATCACCCCCTGGGTGGTGCAGATCGACCATCTCGGCCAGGCGCAGGCCGTTGGTCCGGCGACGGCCGCCTATCGGCCGACCGATCCGCAGATCGCCTGGTATCTGGCACGCTTCATCGCCGAGGTGCGCGGCATCCCGGCCGATCCGGTGGTGCTGCGGCAGAACTGGCTCGACGCCTACAACTACGTCACCGACCGCGGCGCGCTGGCCCTGAACGATTATGCCCGCACCAACGATCCCTTCAGCCGGATCGGCAAGATGCAGGTGGCGGTCGAGATCGCCAGCGTCATCCGCGCTTCCGACGACAGCTTCCGGGTGGAATGGATCGAGCGCCGCTATGTCGACGGCGCGCTGGCCGCCACCGAGCGCTGGAGCGCGATCCTCACCATTGTTGTGAACACCCCGACCGATGCCGAGCGGCTGCGCAAGAACCCGCTTGGCATCTACATCCATGCCCTCAACTGGTCCAGGGAACTCGGCTGATGCGCACCTTCAACACCATCGCGCCGTTCATGATCCTGCTGGCGCCCCTTGCAGCCTGCTCCTCATGGAAGCCGCCTGCCATCCGGTACGACGATACGCCCCGGCAGGCGGTTCTCACCCCGGAGCCGCCCAAGCCGGTGCAGGTGGTCGCACTGCCCGAGCCCTTGCCGCTGCCGGGGCAACTCAAGCCGATTCCCTTTCGGCATGCGGCTCCGGACCCGACGGATCCGCATCAGCGGGTCGAGCTCGCCAACAGTGCGGCGCGGATCCAACCGACGCGGGCCGGCTATCTGAATGCGATCCAGGTCTACCCCTTTTCTGAGGGCGCGCTCTATCAGCTCTACGCCGCACCCGGCGAGATCACCGATATCGCGCTGCAGCCGGGCGAGAAGCTGGTCGGTTCGGGTCCGGTCGCCGCCGGCGATACCGTGCGCTGGATTATCGGCGACACCGAGAGCGGGGCAGGGATGTCGAAACGGATTCATATCCTGCTCAAGCCGACCCGTCCGGACCTGACGACCAACCTGGTCATCAATACCGACCGGCGCACCTATCATCTGGAACTGCGCTCCGATGAGCGGACCTATATGGCCTCGGTATCCTGGGACTATCCGCAGGACCAGATCGTTGCCCTGCGCGGCCAGGATCGGGATTCTGATCTTGGCACTCCGGTCGCGACGGGCATCGATCTCGATGCGCTGAATTTCCGCTACCGGATCGAGGGTGACGAGGCACCGTGGAGGCCATTGAGGGCCTTCGATGATGGGCGGCAGGTGTTCATCGAGTTTCCGACCGGCATCGCCCAGGGGGAAATGCCGCCGCTGTGGGTGATCGGCCCACAGGGCGACGGACAATTGGTGAATTACCGGGTGCGCGGCAACCGGATGATCGTCGATCGCCTGTTCGCGGCAGCCGAATTGCGACTGGGGGCGAAGCATCAGCAGGTGGTGCGCATCGTGCGCACCGATGGAGCCCGTCGGTCGTGAGCGGGAGCACCGGAGCGGAGGAAGCGGGAAAACCGGCGCCTCCCGTCAGGCCGCCGGGCGAGATGCGGTTGCGCGTCACGCGACCGCCGGTCACGCGATTGTCGCGCAAGGTGATCATGGGGCTGACGCTGGTGGCGGTGCTCGGTGTCGGGGGTGCGCTCTATGTGGCGCTGAAGCCCGCACCCCGAACGGGCAAGGCCGAGCTTTATAATACCGGCAATCGCACCACACCGGACGGGCTGGCGAACCTGCCGGGAGACTATACCCACCTGCCGCGCCTCGGGCCACCGCTGCCCGGCGATCTCGGCAGGCCGTTCCTCAAGGCAGGCGTGGGTGCTCCCGGCATGGCGACACCCGCCGCACCGGCTGATCCCGAGAAGCAGCGCATGGCCCAGGAGCAGGAAGCCGCACGGGTCAGCCATCTCTTTACCCAGACGCAGGTCGGGCGAAACAGCACTGCCTCGGTGACGGCCGACCCGCCCACAGTTCCATTCCCCGTTAATTCGACCGATCGCAACCAGGTGTTTCTCGATAGCCCGGTTGACCAGCGTACCGTGAGTGCTGTGCGCCTGACGCCTGCTCCCAGCCCGTATGTAATCCAGGCGGGATCGATCATTTCCGGCGCGCTGATTACCGGCATCCGCTCCGACCTGCCCGGTGAGGTCACGGCGCAGGTGACGGAGAATGTCTATGACAGTCCGACCGGCCATATCCTGCTGATCCCGCAGGGCGCGAAACTGATCGGCCGCTATGACTCCCAGATCGCCTACGGCCAGACCCGCGTGCTGCTGGTCTGGACCCGGCTGATACGCGGGGTCGGGGATTCGATCGTATTAGAAAACGAACCTGCCGCCGATGCGGCGGGCTACGCCGGGTTGCAGGACCAGACCGACAATCACTGGGGGGAGGTGTTCAAGGCCGCTCTGGTTTCGACGATGCTGAGCGTGGGTTCAGAAGCCGATATTGGCGGTAGCAATGGCATCGCCCAGGCGCTGCGCACCGGCGGATCGCAAGGATTTAACCAGATCGGTGAGCAGATGGTCGGACGCTCGCTCAATATCCAGCCCACCAATACGATCCGGCGCGGTTTTCCCGTCCGGGTCATGGTGCATCGCGATCTGGTTCTTTCCCCCTACAGACAGGAGGCTCCCCGATGACAAAGCTCAGGCTTGGGCCGATTGAGAATGACAAACCGGTGCGGCTGACCATTGAGCTACCGGCCACCGTACATCGCGATCTGGTTGAATACGGGCGGTTGCTGGCGCGTGAGAGCGGTCAGGCCGAGATCGCAGTAGCGAAGCTGATCTCACCAATGCTCGCTCGTTTCATGGGGGCGGATAGGGGCTTTCGGAAGCTGCGCGGGGAGAGGTAACTCGCCAATAGGGCTTTGCCCGGTCACGCATGAAGGCGACAAATTTTCCTACGACGGGATCTTCGCTTTCGGCACGCCAGACCAGATTGATCTTGAACCCGGCATCTTCCTCGTCGATTGGGATGAATTTCAGGCCGGGGAGGTTGAGAGTCGAATAAGTTTGCGCTGCGACAGTGACGCCGTATCCTGCCCGCACGAAAGCGAGCAGGGTCATGTTGCCCGTTTCAAAAATGCGCACATTAATGCCGGGTAGCCGCGTAGCAAAGAAATCACGACCGATCCTATCTTTTCCCCACGACCATAGAAGCAGATTTTCGTTTTTGAGGTCAGTCCATTGAATTGTTGTTTTTTCGGCGAGGCGGTGAGTATTTGGCACGGCCGCCATCAAGGGCTCGAAGTAAATTGGAGTATGCGGGTGGTGTTGAGAAAGGGCTAATTCAGGAAGCAAGGCAACGTCGATATGACGTTCGATCAGTGCGGAATGGAGTGTTCTTTCACCCGGTTCGTGTGGTGTGACACTTATGCCGGGATAGGTTGTCCGCCATTCGACGAGCAAACTTGTCAGGACGGCGTTTAGAGGTGGAAGATGAAAACCGAGATGCACCTCTCCGATTTCTCCGAAGGAACTTCGGTCGAGTGTTTCCGTGAGTGCATTTGTCTCGCGCAGGACGCGACGGACACAGCGTAATGCTATGCGTCCCGCAGTCGTAAGTTTAATGCCAGAGGAGGTTCGTTCAAAGAGCGCAACACCCAGTTGATCCTCAAGTCGAGCAATTGCTCGGCTGACCGTCGATACTCGCAGTTGAAGGGATGATGCGGCCTTCCCGAAACTTCCAGCTTCAACAGAAGCCAGAAAATAGCGGAGTTCCGCAGTGCGCATGGTCGTTATGATCCCTTTCTGCCTCGGTTCCTATTTGTTCCATCCGTGCTTGTCCGACATGTGTTCCACGTGGATTGTGTAGATATCGTCCGGCCATGGATTTAAGGCTTCTCTTATGAATTGATACGTCGGGTGATGTGCGACATTGAGGTCAAGATGCCGCTTGAAGCGCCTTGCGTCCCTCCGCGTCCAACACCGCGAAATCTTCCTCAGACAGGGTGATGTCTGCAGTGGCGATATTCTGCTCAAGATGCGCGACCTTCGAGGTCCCGGGGATTGGCAGCATCACTGGACTGCGCTTCAGGACCCAGGCCAGAGCGATCTGGCTCGGGTGAGCGCCGTATTTGCCTGCCATGGTGTCTAAAATCGATCCCGGCTTGGCGAGGTCGCCGGCCGCGAGGGGGAACCACGGGATGAATCCGATGTTTTGCGGCGTGCAGTAGTCGAGCACGTCTTCGCTGCTGCGATCAACGAGATTGTAGCGGTTCTGGACGGTCGCCACGTCAAAGAACTTCGATGCCGCTTTGATCTCTTCTACGGAGACCTCGCTCAGTCCCGCGTGGCGGATCAGTCCCTGATCGATGAAGGACCGGACCGCCTCGAACTGCTCATCCGCCGGGACTTTGGGATCGATCCGGTGCAACTGCCACAGATCGATCTGCTCGACGCCGAGATTCCGCAGACTTTTATGCACCTGCTGGAGAAGATATTCCGGTCGTCCGACCGGCTTCCAGATATCTGGCCCCGACCGGGTCAGCCCGCCCTTCGTGGCGATCACGAGACCTTTGGGATATGGGTGAAGCGCCTCTTTAATCAGCCATTCCGAAACATCCGGCCCGTAGGCGTCCGACGTGTCGATGAAGTTGACGCCGAGTTCGGGAAGGCGCTTCAGCGTGCGGATGGCCTCGTCGTGATCGGCGGGCGGTCCCCATATGCCTTTGCCCGTGATGCGCATGGCGCCGAAACCGAGCCGATGAACGGCGAGATCGCCGCCGATCGTGAAGGTGCCGGAGCTGGCAGCGTTGGAAGCTGTATCGGTCATGGTCCTCGGTCCTTATTTCCAGCGGGTGGTTAAGGGATCAGTCATTTCGTCAGGCCGCGAAGCCACCATCGATGTTGTAGGCGGCGCCCGTGATGATGCCGGCCTCTGGTCCGGCAAGATACGCGACCAGCCCCGCAATCTCCGCGCCCGTGGCATGGCGTTTGATCGCCATGAAGTCGTGCATCACGTCTTTCAGCGGTCCATCGGCAGGGTTCATGTCTGTATCAGTGGGGCCGGGCTGGACGACATTGACGGTGATGCCGCGCGCTCCGAAATCACGAGCCAGTCCTTTGACCATGCCTTTCAGTGCGGCCTTGCTGGCGCTGTAGGCTGCAAGGCCAGTCATCGGCATACGGTCGGCATTGGCGGACCCGATGAAGATGATGCGGCCCCCGGCGGGCATGGTCCGGGCAGCAGCAATGGCGGCATGGTAAGGCGCATGGATGTTGATACGAAACAGCCGGTCGATGTCATCCGGGGGGATCTCCAGCGGATCGCCCGCGCCAAGAATTCCAGAGTTGACGACCAGCACGTCGAGAGGACTGAGCGAAGCGATCAGCGCGATGAGAGTGTCCCGGTCGCCACTGTCGGCGCGGAGGGCCTTGCTTCCGGTCTCAGCCGCCAAAACTTCGGCATCGTCCGGGGAAGACCAATATGTGAAAAGAACCTTCGCTCCCTTCGAAGCGAAACGGCGCACGATGGCGGCCCCAATCCCGCGGCTGCCGCCAAGCACGAGGACGGATTTTCCCTCAAAATTGTTCATGACGGCATTTCCTGCTACGCTAAGATTTTTGCCAGGCTGTCGAATGCTGGCTGATAGATACCTGTCGGCATCCTGGCCTCCATACTGGCGGCATGTTCGAGGGGCGCTTCGAACTCTCCCCGCCACTGAATGAACGTGCGGTCACCATCCGTTATGGGAAGAAGGCTGATTGTCGACCGATAATTACTGATCGGCAGGGCGGACTCGATAATCGAGAACGTCACCGCATGATCCACGTCGGATAATGCGAGAAGCTGTTCCCGGATCACACCAACGTCGCCCATTTCAAGACGGCGGATCGCGCCCACCCGGTCGCCGGGCTCATCGCCCTCGATCACGCAGCTTTTCACATCTGGCAGCCAATTCCCAAGAGCGCCGAAATCGCGGATCAGCCCCCAGACGGACGAAACGGAGGCAGGAAGAACGCTGCTGGCCATCACATGGATCATAATGCGGCTCCTGTTCGTGTCTGTCCGGCCATCATAGCGACTGCCCTCCCGTCACTTCGATGCGTTGACCGTTCACCCAGAGCATGTCGTCAGAAAGAAGAGCACGGACAGCGGCTCCGATGTCATCGGGTTGCCCGACACGTCCCAGCGGCGTGATGTCTGCAAGGCTTTTGTTTACCGTGGCATCGTCACGGACCAGCCCACCGCCAAAATCCGATGCGACCGCGCCAGGTGCGACGGCATTGACGGTAATCCCCCGCTCACCCAGTTCCTTCGCCATGTAGAGCGAAATGACCTCGGTTGCGGCTTTCATGGCCGAATAGGGACCATGATCCGTCAGATAAAAGCGGGTCGCGGCAGAGGTGATGTTGAGAATACGGCCGCCATCGCGAAGCAGTGGCAGGAGCGCCACTGTCAGCAGGTAAGGGCCCTTGAAGTGGATGTTGTACTGATTGTCGAGTTGTTCGGAAGTGGCGGCATCGAAGCGCGTGTGAATGATGTTGCCGGCGTTCTGGACAACATAATTTAGTCCCTGCAGCCCGAACTCGTTTGCGAGAAGGGCTTTCACCCGCTGAGCAAAATCCGTGAACGACGTATGGTTCGCGATGTCCAGTTGCAGCATACGCAACTTCGCTTTTTCATGGCTGAGGGCGATTTCGGCAGCTTTCGCCTCGTCTTCATTGGCATGATAAGTGCCGACGACATTAATGCCAGCATCCGTCAGATGCCTCGCGATACTGTAGCCGATGCCGCGATTGGCACCCGTGATAAGGGCGATTTTGGGTGTGTTCATAAACGGACTCCTCGCGGAAAGATGGCGTCCTATTCGGGAACCCAACTTCCGTATCACCCGATCCATAATATGGACATGAAGCGACGTCAAGGAATTGTGGACCGGACGATATGAAAGTTGGGGGTTTTTGTAGAAGGCTACAGTCTGACCCCCGTGTTTTCGGTGTTTTTTTGTCGATTTTTGAGAGGTTTGACCGTGTTGATATCCCACAACGTAAGGAGGGATGTGATGGCAGCATCCAGAGTGTCAACAGTCATTCCATCCCGCGCTTCGCATGTCATGCCATGAAAAAAAGTAGCGAGAATATCGGGCAGGACATCTGTTGACGGGGAGGCCTTCAATTCATTTCTGGCTATGCCGCGCTCCACGCAGGCCTTAATACCTGCCCGCGTACGCTGTCGTTCTGCGGCGAGAAGGGCTTGGACAGGTTCGTTCTCGGGTGAGCAATTGCTGGCGCCGGACACGACCAGACAGCCGGTCGGATGCGTACGGGCCGCCTGCATGCGCGCTGAGCCGCGTAACGTCCGTTCGATGGCCTCACGTGGCGGCAGGCTTTCATCCCATAAGGGGGCCATGACCTGACCATACGTTGCGAGATAATGCTGCACGACTTCCCGGAACAGGGCTTCCTTAGAACCGAACGCGGCATAGAAACTCGCGGGCGAGATATGGCCCATGGTGGCCTTGAGCTGGGTCAGGGACGTCGGTTCATAACCCTGCGCCCAGAAAAGCGCCGTGGCGGCGTCGATCGCCTTGTCGCGGTCAAACTCACGGGGACGGCCAGTCCGCGCCATGCTAGTGCTCCTTTGAAAAGACTTTCATATTAATCGATCCAGAAATTATTGCCAAGATTTTATGGTCCGCATATATATGTATCATTCGTTCCATATATTGAGTGGCTCATGACACCGACCATCGTACCCTCCGCGAAAAAAACCGACGAGCGCTTGCCTGTTTCCGGTCTGCTCGCGCTGGCCATGACCGGCTTCATCTGCATTATGACAGAAACTCTTCCGGCGGGTCTTTTGCCCGAGATCGGCGCTGGTCTGCATGTTTCCCCGGCATTCGCTGGGCAGATGGTGACGGCCTATGCCGTCGGTTCTCTGAGTGCGGCGATCCCGCTGACGCTCGCCACGCAGCGATGGCGGCGCAGGAGGGTTCTCCTGCTGGCGATCATCGGCTTCGTGGTGTTCAATTCCATCACCGCGTTTTCGACGCATTATGGCGCGACTCTCATGGCCCGCTACGGAGCGGGTGCGGCGGCGGGTCTCGCCTGGGCGTTGCTGGCCGGCTACGCGCGCAGGATGGTAACGCGCGCTCAGCAGGGGCAAGCTCTTGCGATTGCTATGGTAGGCACACCAATCGCGCTTTCTCTGGGGGTTCCCTCAGGCACATGGCTGGGGGCTGTTGTCGGCTGGCGCCTGACGTTCTGGATCATGTCGGGTCTGACAGTGCTTTTGATTGCGTGGGTTTTGGCAAAGGTTCCTGATTTTCCGGGCGCTGCACATCACGAGCGTCTGCCATTCCGGCATGTTCTGGGCATGCCGGGTGTGAAGCCCGTTCTGGGGGTCGTGATGGCGTGGATGCTCGCGCACAACGTGCTCTACACCTACATTGTGCCGTTCATCGCACCTGCCGGACTAGTAGGGCAGGCGGATCGCATTCTGCTGCTGTTCGGGATTGCCGCGCTGGCGGGCATCTTGCTGACCAGCCGCACGGTCGATCATGCTTTACGCTTGTCCGTTCTGCTCAGTCTGGCCCTATTCGCAGTCGTGTCAGTGGCTTTCGCCATTGAATCAGCGTCGCCGACTGTGATCGTGATTGGTGTCACGATATGGGGGCTGACATTCGGCGGGGCCGCAACCTTGCTCCAGACCGCGCTGGCCGATGCGGCCGGCGCTGGCGCGGACGTCGCGCTGTCGATGAATGTCGTGGCGTGGAACAGTGCCATAGCCGGAGGTGGCCTTCTGGGTGGTGTGTTGTTCGATACATGGGGCGCGGCGTCGTTCCCATGGGCCGTGATGGTGCTCGTCGCCGTCGGTTTCCTGATCGCATGGACAGCGCGATCGCATGGATTTCGATCTGGCCACCGACTCAAGCAGGGGGGCAGTCATGATGCAGGTTAACTAAAGTTGCAGACAGCTCTGCTCCCGCGAGCCAAAATGCGTATGCCAAATATTGCGACGTTAAGACTCCGGGTCAGTTCAGGGCGTTTCTGACGGCTTGATCGATGTCGGTATGAGGCTCTGATCCCAGCAACCGGACGAGGCGAGTGTTGTCGAGCCGGACCGGATAGCGCCAGTAGGGCAGCACCTCCATCACCTCGCGGGGGAAACCCCCGAACGGAGCGAGAAGGCGCATCAACCACCACGGGAAACGCCGGACCGGCAGATCCGGCCTGCCTGCCGCGCGGCGGATCGCGTCGATCATCCGGGCGCCGTCGGCGTCCCAGAACCCGCCAAACTGCACGCACTCGACGGGCAAGAGGATGCCGGGGGGCAGTTCGAGCAGCCGCGCGATCGCCTCGGCCAGATCGGGCAGACAGGCCCAGGCATGACCGATACCAGTGAGGCCGGGATAGGTGATCTGCTTCAGCGGCGCCTTCGCCAACGCCTGAGCGAACCAGCTCTGGCGCGCGCCAGGTCCGAAATAGTCGCCCGCCCGCACGATCAGGCTCGGAACCTCCGGGGCGGCGTCGATCAGGCGGCGTTCGAGGATCTTGCGGATCTTGCCTTTGCGGCCGGGCGGATTTTGCGGCGTCGTCTCGTCGATCACCGGCGTTGTGGCGGCGTCATAATTGTAGATCGTCCCCGGAAGGACAATGCGCGCTCCGCTGGCAGCCCTAGCGGCGGCGATCGTGTTGTCGATCATCGGCAGCACCGTTGTTTGCCAGTTGCGGTAGCCCGCCGGATTGACGCCGTGCAGGATTGCATCGACACCGGTCGCGGCATGCACCACATCGTCACGGCGCATGGCATCGCCCTGCACCCAGTGGGGCCTCGCATCGTCACCCCAGCCCGCCCGGGCATGGGCTGGATCACGTACCATTGCCCGCACCTGCCAGCCGCGACGCATCATGACCCGTGCGACGGCGCCGCCAATGCCGCCGGTTGCCCCCAGAACGAGAATTGTTTTCGCCATGCTGCGATCTCCCTGCGTTTCCGCCGGGAGGATGAACCGGGACGGTTATGAAGGAAATTGACAAAGATCGTCATGCTGCTCATTGAAAAATAATGAGCACTCTTTCTCCGGACTGGGACGGCCAACGGGCTTTCCTCGCTGTTCTCGATACGGGAAGCCTGTCGGCGGCGGCGCGGAGGCTTGGCCTGACCCAGCCGACCGTGCGTCACCGGATCGAGGCGCTGGAAGGTGCGATCGGTCAGCCGCTCTTCTCGCGCACTGTGAATGGGCTGGTTCCGACGGATGAAGCGCGGGAACTGGCGATCCATGTCCGGCGTATGGCCTTCGCGTCGGAGGCTTTCTATCGCGCTGTGTCCGCGTCCGGGGGCGAGATTGCGGGAACGGTGCGGATCAGCGTCGCCGAATTCGTCGGCATCGAGGTCATGCCGCTTCTGCTGGCTCCGCTGCGGGAGCGCCATCCGGGGCTCGACCTCGAGCTGGTGTTGAGCAATGAGAACGCCGATCTGCGGGGGCAGGAAGCGGATATCGCGATCCGGATGCATCGTCCGCGTCATGGGGCGCTGGTGGCGAAACGGGCGGGACGTATCCCGCTCGGGTTTTTCGCGACCGCCTCTTATCTGGAGCGGCATGGGGTGCCGGAAGGTGCGACGGATCTGGCCCGGCACACGCTGATCGGCTCGGACCGATCCCGGATGGATCAAGATTTTACACGGGAATTGCAAAAGACGCTGGGGCAGAAGCTGTATTTCGCGCTCCGCACCGACAGTCATCCGGCCCAGCTTGCCATGGTACGCGCGGGACTGGGGATCGGTTTGACGCAAGTGCCGGTCGGCGAGCGGGATCTGGTGCGTGTGCTGCCGGGCGTGGTGGTCGCCGAACTCGAGGCCTGGGTTGTCGCGCATGAAGATCTGCGTCACAGCCGCCGGATCGATGCGGCGTTTGGGCATCTTGTGGCGGCTCTGGGACGGTATTGCCGGTCCGGGCCGGTGATGCAGGCGGCTGGTGGCGTCGGTGGGCGAGACGCTGCGGATGGGCCCGGTTGAGCAGAGGCGCGCCTGCAATAATAATACGTCCCGGAAATTTGCGTACGGGTATGTCGCGCGACAGGAGCGGGGATATCGAGAATGACGAAAGACTATAAATAAACGGCTTTTTACCCGAAGACGAAGAGATAGTCCTGTAACGTCCCGCTTACTGGTGTGGTCGTCGAAAAAATCAGGTGGGATTATGGTCGTCAGGGCATTCCCGGAATTGCTGCCCGGCTTTACGTGGCAGGATACCGATGTGAACGGAGCTCGTATCCGTACCGCCATAGGCGGGAACGGGCCTCCGCTTCTCCTTCTTCACGGCCATCCACAGATGCATCTGACCTGGCATAAGGTCGCGCCGGTAATGGCGGAGCGTTTTACCGTCGTGGCGACTGATCTCCGAGGCTATGGTGACAGCGCAAAGCCCGATGGCGGCCCTGAACACATCAACTATTCCAAGCGCGCCATGGCCGCCGATCAGATTGGCGTCATGAGAGCGCTTGGTTTTGAGCGCTTCCGGCTTGTCGGGCATGACCGCGGTGGACGCGTGGCTCATCGCCTGGCGCTCGATGCGCCGCAGGCGGTGGAAAAGCTGGTGCTGATCGACATTGCGCCGACAGCGACAATGTACGCCCGGACCGACATGGAGTTTGCGCGGCGCTATTTCTGGTGGTTCTTTCTGATCCAGCCCTATCCGTTGCCTGAAAGGCTAATCGGTGCCGATCCGGAGTTCTTCCTGGAAACCCATATAGCAGGACAAATCAAGATTTCAGGGGCCGTCGATCCTCGGGTGATGGCGGAATACCGCCGTTGCTATGCCGATGCCCGGATGCGGCATGCCGTGTGTGAGGATTATCGTGCAGCGGCAGGCATTGATCTCGTTCATGACGCGGAGGATGCCGACCGCCGTGTCGAAGCGCCGCTCCTTGCTCTTTGGGGCGCACGAGGGACCGTCGGCGCACTTTATGATGTCGTGGAAACGTGGCGCGAAAAAGCCACGGATGTGCGGGGACACGCTATCGACTGTGGTCACAGCCCCCAGGAAGAAGCGCCGGAGGAATTGTTGAGGAGCATTGGCGCTTTTCTCTGAACAGATGCCTTTTCCTAGCCGGAGATATGCCCTGGAAGAAGAAGATCAAGATGCCCGCTTTCTTTTGTTCTCGCGATAATCGGTCTTCACTTCGCGACAGTATTGTCGCGGCGGGAGTCTCATCCCTATGCTTTCCAGGTCTTCGGTTCCCCGGCCACGTCCGTGGCCGCCACGTGGGCACCGACCGTGATCGCTCACGACCTATGCTGTCTGCCTGACATCAGCGATCAGAGTTGGGACTGCAGGATTACGTAGGGTGTGGTCGCCGGATGCCGGCAACTTACGCCCGATACCGCAGCGCCTCGACCAGCAGGGCGAAAGCCGGTGTCATCTGCCGGCGGCTCGGGTAAAACAGGTGACAGCCGGGGTAAGGATCGCACCAGTCCTCCAGAACGCGGACGAGTCGGCCCGCCTCGATATGGGGCATGGCGTAATCCTCCGGCATGTAGGCAAGGCCCACGCCGTCGAGTGCGGCGTTGAGGCGCAGTGCGAGCGTGTTGACCACTGCCGGGCCATCGACACGCATGTTCAGGGACTGGCCCCGCTTCTCGAACTCCCACTCGAAAATCGTGTCGTGGGTGGGCAGGCGCATGTTGATGCAGGCGTGCGTCGTCAAGTCCTGCGGCGTCGCGGGCACGCCGTGCCGCGCGAGATAGGCCGGGCTGCACACGACGGCGGAGCGCAGAGCGGGGCTGATCGGCACGACGATCATGTCCCTGGCGATGCTCTCGCCCACGCGCACGCCGGCGTCGAAGCGCTCGACGACGATATCCCGCAAGCCGTAATCCACGACGATCTCGACCTTTATGTCCGGGTATTGCCGCAGCAGTTCCGACACCCGAGGCCAGAGGATGGTGTAGGTAGGGTGCTCGGTCGCCGTGAGGCGGATGGTGCCGGCTGGTCTGGTTCCGAGGCTGCTCATGGCGAGCAGTTCCGCCTCGATCTCGTCGAAGCGCGGCGCGATGGTGTCCAGCAGACGCGCACCGGCTTCGGTTAGGCCGACGCTGCGGGTCGTGCGCGCCAGTAGCCGCAGGCCCAGACGCTCTTCGAGGTTACGGATCGTGTGGCTCAGAGCCGATCGCGAAACGCCCAGTTTCGCGGCCGCGCGCGTGAAGCTCCGTTCGCGGGCGACCGCCATGAAGGCCAGAAGGTCGTTCGTGTTCTCTCGCAACATTGATGCGTCATGCTCACAGGTTCATGCCGATCTTACGCCATAGTCGCCATAAAGGGCAGCGGTTAGAGTGGGGGAGGAATTTGTAGGCGACATCCCGGAAGCGAGAATAAGCGATGGAAAAGCGTGTACTTGGCAAGAGTGGCCTTGAGGTTTCCGCAATCGGTTTCGGCTGCATGGGCCTCAGCCACAGCTACGGAACGGTGACAGATCGCGGCGAGGCGATCAGGCTCATCCGTGCGGCGCATGATCGCGGCGTCACGTTCTTCGACACGGCGGAGGTCTATGGTCCCTTCACAAACGAGGACGTCGTCGGCGAGGCGTTGCAGCCGATCCGCGATCAGGTCGTGATCGCCACAAAATTCGGCTTCCGCAACGGCGTGATCGCGGACGGGCCAGACAGCCGCCCCGAGACTATCCGCCGCGCGGTGGAAGGGTCGCTGAAGCGCCTTCGTACCGACACCATCGACCTGCTTTATCAGCATCGCGTCGATCCCGATGTGCCCGTGGAGGACGTGGCGGGGACGGTGAAGGACCTGATCGCGGCTGGCAAGGTGCGGCATTTCGGCATGTCCGAAGCGGGGGGCGAGTCGATCCGCAAGGCGCATGCGGTGCAGCCTCTGGCGGCACTGCAAAGCGAGTATTCGCTGTTCTGGCGCGAACCCGAGACGGAAATCATTCCGCTGCTGGAGGAACTGGGCATCGGCTTAGTGCCCTTCAGCCCGCTCGGCAAGGGCTTCCTGACTGGCACGATCAACGAAAAGACCACCTTCCCGACAGGCGATTTCCGCAACGCGACGTCGCGCTTCGATACGGAGAACCGGAGGGCCAATCAGGCGATCGTCGATCTGGTCAGAGAGATCGCGTGGAACAAGGGCACGACACCGGCGCAGATCGCGCTCGCCTGGCTGCTGGCGCGCAGGCCCTGGATTGTGCCGATCCCCGGCGCACGGAAGCTGGCTCATCTCGAAGACGATCTAGGCGCAGTGAATGTCCGGCTCTCCGGGCAAGATCTTCGGACGATCGAGAAGCGTCTCTCCTCCATTACCCTCCGGGGCGAGCGTTACCCCGCCGTAATGGAGGCCCTTCGTCGAGCGTTGAAGGGCCGTTCCTGCGTCGAGCGGGGATGGACGGCCTCGCCGGAGGTTACTTCTGTGCTTACACTTTGGCATAATCTCTGTCTCACGCGGCAAGACGGGGTATCTCGCGATCCACCAATCGCAAGTATCGTTGGCTGCCTTCCCCCGCAACCACTTCCATCATAATTCTCTCACAATCGACGTCTGATCGCCATGAAACACTGGCTCATCAGATACTTACATGCGTCCCGACCTTCGAAAGAAGGCCGGGGGATTACGCGCGTTCACGCTATGCCATGGCCAACAGGGCCGCTTCAGACAGTTTTCACATCCGTTCAGAACGAAACGTAGAAACCAATGAAGAATATCATCATGCGTGATAACGCAGTGAGAATATTGTCGGGGCCAAACCAGGCAAGCTGCACGCAATACTAGATATGACCTAGAGACTGACCTGACCGTCTTTTGGTATGGAGCATCATTACCTGGCGGTGGCGTCTGGCCACTACAGGAAATATCCTGGAATTTTGTCCGCTGTCCGTTCGAGACTTTGGTGATCCGGGCCATGTCTGGAAGAATGTTCGGGCTAAGGCCAGCAGGCAGTCTTATGCTCCACAGCAACGCTCCGGTTCATAGTGAAGCAAAGCACAGGGAATGGCCAAGGGAAAGCCGTAGATGGAAATGCTTTCCCGAACGAATTGAAATTTTCAACGTGATGCAAGGTCGGTGGATGGCGATCACTCAGGAGAACCTAGCGGAGCATTACTCCCGCTCACATTGGGAGCCCATCGGGCTACGCAAAGCGTGGGAAGAAATCGAGGCCGGGGCGTTGCTGACCCGGAAGCAGAATTGACCCTCCACGGGAAGAGCAGGAGCAAGCACTTCCTCCTTCTCTGCAGCTTCCGTCATTCGAGGAGCGGCTGGACGCCCGGATGCCCGAAGTGCTCGAAATCTGGGCTGCCTCTCAGACGGACCATATCACTTCACAATGGTGGTCGAAGAGCTACTTCATTATCAATGGCCACTATCTACGATCCATCAACGGGCACTTGCTCAAGCCATGCGCCAGGCTGGATGGACCTCGCGGAGAAATGCAGCAACGAGGTTCTGGAAAAAAAACGCTTGATGAAGATATCGCCCTTTCTCGTGAAAATATTCAGCGGGGAAGGGGCCTTAGGCTCAGGACCCATTGATTTGATTACGGAAATCTGATTCAGGCTCTGTGAGGAGACTGGAGATGAGCGACCTGTTTTGGCTGACGGATGAACAGAT
>NZ_BLJQ01000009.1 GCF_014132155.1 Gluconobacter sp. Gdi | reverse complement strand
CGGCCCTAGTGGCTGCACAAAAAGGCCGGACACATGAGAGCACCAGTTCCGTATGTTTCAAGACAAGATTTTCCTTGCGCCATAGAGGCCGTTCACACATGAGCGAGGGGTTGGAGCCGACGCTGCGCGAGATGGGCGAGCGCGGCGACATCATCCGCACGATGCAGAAGGCACTCCGGGCGGAGGGCGCCGAGCGCGACCCGATGAGCTTCGCGATCCATGATGCAGCACCTGCGACGCCGATCGTCGGTCGCGTCATCGACAAGCATCTGTCGGACGAACTGGGCGAAGAACTGACGCTGGTGGTCGATGGCATTGACGGGCGGACGCATCATGTTGCCGGCATGGACGCCGCCCGTGTCGCGGAAGCACGGATTGGCAGCATCGTCGAGATTGGGCCGCCTGATGGCACCGGGCGTCCCTCCGATCGCGCGATTGTTGGCATCGCCGAGGAGGGTGTCTACCGGCTGAGCCGTCATCTCGAACAGGCCCGGTTCGAGGGGCGCGTGCCGGGCGGCGACTATGACGGTTTCGTCGCCTCCCATGTTCGACGGTTGGAGGCCTTGCGTCGGGCCGGTATCGTCGAGCGGATCGACGCCGACCAGTGGCGTATCCCTGATGATTTCACCACCCGTGCTGCTGCCCACGATGCAGGACGGGGCGATAGGGCCAATATCCGTGTCCTTTCGACCTTTGACCTGGATAGACAGATCGGCGCAGATGGGGCGACCTGGCTCGACCGGCGGCTGGTCGGAGGTGTTGTGTCCGATCTGGTGCCTGCCGGTTTCGGGGAACAGGTGCGCGAGGCGATGGAGCGACGGTGGGATAGATTGATCGAGCAGGGGGATGCGGTCCGCCGACCGGATGGGCGTGTGAGTTACCGACGCAACCTGCTTGCGACGCTTCAGGAGCGGGAGGTCGCTCGTATTGGGGCAGACCTGGCCGCAACGAAGCACATGCAGTTTCGGGGCGCTGCTGATGGCGAGACGGTCAGCGGTACGTTTACCGGCACCGCTCAGCTATCGAGCGGGAAGTTCGCCATTGTCGAGAAGTCCCATGAGTTCACGCTGGTCCCGTGGCGGCCTGTGATAGAGCGCCGACTTGGCCAAGAGGTGACAGGCATAATGCAGGGTGCATCGGTATCGTGGCAGTTGGGGCGAAATAGAGGGCTTGAATTGTAACGGATTCAGCAGGGGTTGTTAAAGCTTGGATTTGACGATTGTGCCTCTTTAATAAGCCAATTTGCAAAAATCTGAGTTGAGCCGCCACTTAATCTGATCGGTTCTGGCAGGATCAGACAGAATGTCTTGGAA
This sequence comes from Gluconobacter sp. Gdi, assembly GCF_014132155.1. Taxonomy (GTDB): domain Bacteria; phylum Pseudomonadota; class Alphaproteobacteria; order Acetobacterales; family Acetobacteraceae; genus Gluconobacter. The sequence continues at coordinate 68,516 of NZ_BLJQ01000009.1, read as the reverse complement.
ACCAAATTTCCCTCAGGCCAAGGCGCGATCAGACGACCGTCCGCCAGTTCTCTTTCGACATAGAGGCGCGGCACGAGTGCAACGCCAAGGCCGGCCAATGCAGCCTCGATCAGCATTATATGTAAATCGTAACGGGCACCGATCGCGGGGTTCGTCAGTGTGATCCCGGTTTCCCGTGCATATCGTTGCCAGGCGTCCGGGTTTTGCCGTCGATGCAGGCGCGGCAAATCATCCAGTGTCGTCGCCCCATCCCTGTCCAAAAGCGTGGGATGGCAAACGGGCACCAGCACTTCATTCAGCAGGTGGTGTGTCCGCATTCCCGTCCAGGCCGGATGGTCGAAATGGATCGCGGCGTCGAAACCGCTGCCGGCAAGGACAAAGGGTTCCATCCGCTCTGCGAGATGTACTGTGACGTTTGGATGTAGTTCTCGAAACCGTCCCAATCGGGGAATGAGCCACCGCGTTGCGAAAGTCGGGATGGCGGCGATATCGAGGCTCGCGCCATCGCTGGGTTGCCCCATCAGCACCTGACTGTCTCGTTCCAAGCGGTCGAGTGTCTCGCGAACTTGAGCGGCATAACGCTCTCCGTTCGGTAAAAGCCGAACACGATTTCCGATGCGCTCGAATAGTATGACGTCGAGGAAGGCCTCGAGCCGGGCGATCTGACGGCTGATCGCTCCTTCGGTCAGGGCTAGTTCATCCGCTGCGCGGGCAAAACTGCCATGACGAGCGGCAGATTCGAAGGCCATGAGCGCGGAGTTACTTGGTATCTTGCGGCGCATGAGCGGTTCCCGGCTCATTGATTCATTTCTTTGGTCAATCCCGCCGTGACATTAGGTCACTGAAGGATGATCCAATATCGATATATGTGCTGAGATTATCCGATTACCATGACAAACAATCAACCAGAGATGTGGTCAGGCCATGTTAACGGTTCCGGTCAAGGGATGTCAGATGATCTACACGGTGGAATGCAGTTTTGCCGATCCGCGCAGCGAAGCGGAATGGAACGACTTCTACAGCTTGGACAAGTTGCCGGCTTTGGTTTCGGTCAGCGGCTTTCATACGTCCCAGCGTTTCAAGGCGTTGCGCGAAGGTTGCCCTGTCTATCTTGCCATGCACTCGGTTGACGGTCTCGATGTCCTGACAAGTGAAGAGTATCGTCAGAAGGGCGGTGGCAATTTCGCGCGGTGGCAGCCCCACATTACCGACTGGCATCGCAATCTTTACGCTGGTCTTGATCGCACTCCCTCCGTCGGGCCTGACGAGATTCTGGCGATGAGCGAGAAAGGCCCGGAATCCTTGATCCGCTTGGGCTTCGCCTTCAACGCACTGCAAGCGGTCGCGTTGGAAAAATTCCCAGAATATCGATGGCTCGCCAGGCTGAAGCGGTCCCAGACGTTCGAGGCTCTGCCGAAGGATATTCATCTCTATGAGCCGATGACCGCACAGTTGGTCAATTCCGAAGATGCCGTCCCCGGAAAGCCTCGGCAGGCCAGCGATGCCTAACGTCACGCTTTTTATATCGCAGGACAAAATGCCGTCGGAAGAGACACTTACGACGCTCACTCAGGAATGCACAGCGCTTTGCACGGACCTCCTGGGGGCAGCATTGGACAAGGTACATATCATCTACGTCGCCGTCCGGCACGGTCGTGGACATCCGGTTTTTGCCGAAATTCAATTTCGGCTGGAAGTGTTTCGAACAGCTTCTGTCATGGAAAAGTTCATGGAGGAAATCGGTGACAGCATAAAGCGCAATACGGACCTTTCCGCCCGTATTCGCTGCTTTGGATATCCGACCGAAAACATTCACGCCCGCAACTGAATGACTGCCAGGCAGAGAACTCAGGAGAGAATAATGTCGGCTACACAATTCCCCTTCCAGCAGGTCGGAGATTTCACGATCACGGCGATCAGCGATGGCAATCTGAGCGCCAGCCTGGATCTCCTCTCGAATATCGAGCCCCCGGATGCCGCGCGGATGGAAGATGAAGCGGGGGTGAAGGACACCTCCGCCATTCATATAAACTGCTATCTGGTACGCGGGGGTGGTCGCACGGTCCTGATTGACGCTGGGGCTGGTGGTTTCAAGCAGTGGGGAGGCCTTTTGGCGTCCAATCTTCCACAGGCCGGAGTGCAGCCTTCCGGGGTCGACACGATTCTGCTGACGCATGCTCATCCAGATCATGTTGCTGGGCTTTTGGATAAAAACGGGGAGGCCGTCTTTCCGAATGCCGAGCTGGTCGTCCATAAGCGAGAAATCGAGTTCTGGCAGGATGACGGCAATCTGAGCCGCGCAAGCGAGCGGGCGCGTGGGAATTTTCTCATGGCGCGTCAAATATTCGAGAATTATCGAGACAGGTTACGTCTTTTTGAAGGAGGCGAGGTGTCCCCCGGCCTGACGGCTGCGCCGCTTCCGGGACATACGGCGGGGCATACTGGCTATCGCCTTGAATCCGGCGGTCGAAACCTTCTGATCTGGGGGGACATCGTTCATTTCCCAGAGATTCAGATTCCACGTCCGGATGTGTCGATCGCTTTCGACCTGGATCCAATTCTCGCAGCTGAGACACGGGCACGACTGCTTGACCTCGTTAGTTCTGAACGGTTGCTGATCGCTGGAATGCATCTTCGCGCACGTGGTTTTGGACGCATTGAGCGAAAAGGTCAGAGTTACAGCCTTGTCTATGAGGATGAATAAAAGAAGGAAAAGGTAAATGTTGTTCTCAAAGCTCGGCTCCACTGGCCTTGATATTTCGCGTCTCTGCTTGGGGTGTATGACTTTCGGAGAACCGGATGCCGGCGTTCATAATTGGACGATTGGCGAAGCTGATAGTCGACAGATTGTCAGGCGAGCAGTCGAGTGTGGGATCAATTTTTTCGATACTGCGAATAGCTACTCAGCCGGCACCTCTGAAGTGATCGTTGGTAAGCTTCTTAAGGAATATACCCGTCGAGACGAAGTAGTTATCGCCACAAAGGTCTTTTTTCCTGAACGGATGCTGGAAGGGAATGCTGCTCCTAATCGCAAGGGTCTCTCGCGCAAAGCGATCATGACCGAGATCGATGCCAGCCTGACGCGCCTTGGAACCGATTATGTCGATCTCTATCAGATCCACCATTGGGATTATGGAACGCCGATCGAAGAGACGATGGAGGCGCTTCATGATATCGTAAAGGCCGGCAAGGCCCGATACATCGGTGCTTCATCAATGTTCGCATGGCAATTCGCTAAAGCGCAGGAGACGGCGCGCCTCAACGGATGGACGCGCTTCGTCACCATGCAGAATTATCTTAATTTGCTCTATCGGGAAGAAGAACGCGAAATGATTCCGCTGTGCGCGGATCAGGGCGTGGGAATCCTGCCGTGGAGTCCATTGGCGCGTGGGCGGTTGGCACGCCCCGTTGGCGAGCAGACGAAGCGGAGCGAAAGCGATGCTTTCGGCCAGACGCTTTTCGCCGCGACGGAAGAGGCAGATAACGCAGTAATCAGCGCCGTAGAACGTGTCGCTGCTGCGCGTAGCATACCGATGGCACAGGTGTCTCTTGCTTGGGTTCTGGCTAAGCAGGAAGTGTCAGCTCCAATCGTTGGTGCCTCTAAATCACCTCATCTCGACGATGCTATAGCCGCCTTGGAGATCATGTTGAGCAGTGACGAGGTTGCGGCATTGGAGATGAATTACTTGCCGCATCCTGTTGCTGGATTTGAATAGATAGATCTGATTTCCAAGGAGACCATTGTGACATGCGTCGAACGCGGCACGTTCCGGAGATCAGGGGAGTTGCAGGCGGCAGGATACCGTTGATTTCACTTGTCCAGATGCTGGTGCTTGCCGAGCATCTGAACTTCCATCACGCCGCAAATGCACTCGGTGTTGCTCAATCGAGCGTCAGCACCCGAATCAAGGCGCTGGAAGAGACGTTGGGTCTTACCCTATTTGAGCGGCGTTATCGCGGCGTCCGGCTGACTGAGGCCGGGCGCCGCTTCGTTGCGGAGGTTTCGGCCGGTATCGAGCAGATCGACCATGCTGTCAGGACGGCAGGCGCGATTGCCGACGGCACGGTCGGGCGCCTTGCGATCGGGCTGAACGGTTCGATCGCGACGGGATTTCTCGCCGATCTGCGTCGGCGCTATCGCGCAGCCCACCCGGCAATCGAGCAGAGCATCATCGAAGGACCATCGTCACATACTCTCGCCATGATCCGCGAGGGCAAACTCGACGTGGCCTTTATCATCAATGTCGCCAATGTGCCTGATTGCCATAGCCTACATCTCTGGAACGAGGCGCTGGTGATCGCTCTTCCTGCCCCGCATCCGCTTGCGACCTTGGAATTCCTTGCTTGGGCTGACCTTGCGACGGAGAATTTCCTTGTCCGGTCAGGTGGCGCCGGGCCGCAGGTCTTCGAACATATCGTCCGGCGCGTGGCCGAACATGGACGATCGCCGCGCCTTCAGCGGCGCGAGGTCGGGCGGGACACGTTGATGCATATGGTTGCCGCAGGAGAAGGGATCACGCTGACCCACGAAGCAGGGAGCCATATGCCATTTCCCGGCGTCGTCTTCCGTCCGATCGACGACGAGAAGGAACACGCCCGGTTCAGCGCGGTCTGGTCGCCTCAGAACCGCAGCCCCGCGCTGCGTAATCTTCTGGTTCTCGCCACACATATGAGTCGTGTGGATGGTTTGACCATGCGGGGTCAAACCATGTCATCATCGTTGCCAGTCAAGATATCGGGACATTACGAAACGGGCGGCGAACGCTTATAAAACTATGAAGCGCCGGTCTGTAAAAATGACCTGTTGCCAGGAGGAAAATCCCAATGACCCTCGAAACCTTCCGTCATATCTACGGCCTTGATGACAGCCCGTCACCGCTCGACCGGTCGGTGCTGGTCCTGATCGACATCCAGCGCGAATATCGTGACGGGCGAGTACCGCTCGCCAATGTCGATGCGGCGGCGGATGAGGCCGGGCGGCTTCTCGATCTCGCGCGGCGCAAGGGCGTGCCGGTCATCCATATCGCCCATGACGCGGGACCAGGTGCTCCCGCCTTTGCCAGCGATGGTCCATATCGCGATTTCTTGCCCCAGGTGACGCCTCGCGAAGGGGAGACGGTTCTGTTCAAGACCCATGCGAATGCGTTTATCGGCACCGGGCTTTCGGACCGGATCAAGGAGACCGGTCGGAACGAGGTCATCATCGCCGGTGATACGGTGGGTGTCTGCGTGTCCACCACGGCCCGCGCGGCGGCGGAGGAATACGGCCTGCGCGTGACCCTGGTGGCGGACGCCATTGCAGCACGCGACGTCGCCGATCCGCTGGGTGGAACGATCGCGGCCGAAACCGTGCGTCGCGTTGCCCTGGCCGAACTTGCGGATATGTTCGCCGTCATCGTGAAAGACAGCGCCGCATGGAAAGAGTGAGGGCGTCTTTTTTCCTCAGCCGGTCAGCGCGGGTTGGCCGGGACAGCTTTCAATAGCGCGCCCGGTTCCACGTCCAGTGCCTCTGCAATCTTGCCCAGGATCGTAACGCTTGCCGACACGTCCGCGCGTTCGATCGCCCCGACATAGCGGGTGCTCAGGCCGGCACGATCGGCCAGTTCCTCTTGCGTCATGTCCCTGTCATGACGCATCCGACGCAGGTTGATCGCCATGACCTCCTTGAGGTCCATGCCATCATCGAGACCTATGTCGGAACGATCGTTCCAGGAATGATCGTTCCTATTCCTCCCGGCCCGTGGTATTCTCCCCGTCCGGTGGAGACTTTTTCGTGCCGTGTGCGAGACGGACGAGAAGATCCGCGCAGGAAACGCCAAGGGCGGCTGTTATGTCAGCGAACTCGATGACATCGATTCGGCGCTCGCCATTCTCATATTTGGCGACGAAGGATTGCGGTTTGCCAAGTGCAGCGGCCAGTTCCGCCTGCGTCATACCCCCGGTCTTGCGGGCTTCTGTAAGAAGCGATTGCAGCAAAAGCTGCCGGGGTGTGCGCAGGGATTTCTTCATGCGGAACAGCTCTCCGACGGGCAGGGAGCCGTTCCGATAATCCTGATTTAGGATTATCCCATTTTAGGATATAATTGACTGCAATCCTGCTGGAGGGCTGTCGGATGACAGCAAGACCCGAACTGGACCCCGATGTCGATGACCTGGCCCCGACCGTGCCGGAGATCACGACCTACGACGAAGTGCATTTCATCACCTATCTCCGCCTGCTCGATGCCGAGGCGGATCGGGCCGACTGGGCGGAGGTGGCGCGGATCGTGCTACATCGTGATCCGGCGGACGCCGAACGTACGCGCACCTGCTGGGAAAGCCATCTTGCCCGTGCGCAATGGATGACGAAAATCGGTTATCGGAAGATTCTCGAACAGGCCGTGATCGACGCCCGCGCAACCCGGCACTGACCGTCCTTTTTCTACGCCATGGTATCCGGCGATACGATCGCGACTCATTACATATTGCCTGTCGCTGGGTCGCCCCTTCTCTGATCGGTTTCAATCCCCAAGCCGATTGGAGCCCCGATGTCCGGAAGCCGTGTCCTGTGGGGGCAGGTCGCCCTCGTTCTGCTGATCGTCTTCGTCGCCATCTGGAGTGCCACGGAGTGGACGGCCTGGCGTCTCAGCTTTCAACCTCAGCTCGGCACTCCCTGGTTCATGGTGGCGGGCTGGCCGTTCTACGATCCGCCGGCCTTCTTCTGGTGGTGGTATTTCTACGACGCCTATGCGCCGTCGATCTTCGTGACGGGCGGATATATCGCCTCGTCCGGTGGAATTATTGGCAGCGTCGTTGCCATCGCCCTGTCGATCCTTCGGGCACGGGACGCCCGCAACGTCGCCACGTATGGTTCGGCACGCTGGGCAGATGTTGGTGAGGTGAAGGAAGCCGGGCTACTCGACCCCGACGGCGTGGTGCTGGGCCGGTGGGATCGGGACTATCTCCGGCATAACGGCCCCGAGCATGTTCTATGCTTTGCGCCGACTCGTTCGGGCAAAGGTGTCGGGCTGGTCGTGCCAACGCTGCTGACCTGGCCGGGCTCGGCCATCGTCCATGACATCAAGGGCGAGAACTGGGGGCTGACCGCCGGATTTCGTGCCCGGCACGGGCGCGTGCTGCTGTTCGACCCGACCGATCCGGCATCCTCGCCCTACAACCCGCTGCTGGAGGTCAGGCGTGGTGACAGGGAGGTGCGCGACGTCCAGAACATCGCCGATATCCTCGTCGATCCCGAAGGTGCGCTGGACCGGCGCAACCATTGGGAGAAGACCTCCCACTCCCTACTGGTGGGTGCGATCCTGCATGTCCTCTATGCCGAGCCGGACAAGACGCTGGCTGGTGTCGCCAATTTCCTCTCCGATCCGAAGCGGCCGGTGGAGGCGACGCTGCGTGCGATGATGTCCACGCCGCATCTCGGCAAGGCGGGCGTGCATCCCGTCATCGCCTCATCGGCGCGGGAACTGCTGAACAAGAGCGACAACGAGCGGTCGGGAGTGCTGTCCACCGCCATGTCGTTCCTGGGCCTCTATCGCGATCCGGTGGTGGCAAAGGTGACGGCACGATGCGACTGGCGCATCGCGGATCTCGTGTCCGGCAGCCAGCCCGCCAGTCTCTACCTTGTCGTGCCGCCGTCCGATATCGCCCGCACCAAGCCGCTGATTCGCTTGATCCTGAACCAGATCGGCCGACGGCTGACGGAGGATCTGCACGTTTCCGCCCATCGGCACCGGCTGCTGCTGATGCTCGATGAGTTTCCCGCCCTCGGCCGTCTCGATTTCTTTGAATCCGCCCTGGCCTTCATGGCGGGTTACGGGATTAAATCCTTTCTGATCGCACAGAGTCTGAACCAGATCGAAAAAGCCTACGGCGCGAACAACAGTATTCTCGACAACTGTCATGTCCGCGTCGCGTTTGCCACCAACGACGAGCGCACCGCCCGGCGTGTGTCGGATGCCCTCGGCACAGCGACCGAAATGCGTGATTCCACCAATTATGCCGGTCACCGGCTATCGCCCTGGCTCGGGCATCTCATGGTATCGCGACAGGAAACGGCACGCCCGCTGCTTACCCCCGGTGAGGTGATGCAGCTTCCGCCGACCGATGAACTCTTACTGATCGCGGGTGTGGCACCCGTTCGCGCGAAAAAGGCCCGCTATTACGAAGACGCGCGGTTCATGGAGCGTGTTCTGCCACCGCCCGCGACAGGGATGAAACGCCCGTCGGCACCTCCGACCGATGACTGGTCGGCGCTGGAGACAGGGGCTCCATCAGGAGGGCCAGCACCGGATGGCAGCACGGGCGCTGATGGTGATTCCGCCAATGCCGGCATCCGCCGCGAACCGGAATTACCGGAACATGAGGACGTCGTGCCCCCCGAACGTTCGGGCGTGCAGGAGTTCGATGTGCTCGACGACGAGCCGGATGACGATGCCGCCAAAGCGCGGGCCATACGCCAGCAAGCTCGTTTCGTTGCGCGGCAAGCGACGATGGACCCGGCTGATGGCCTCGACCTGTGAGGATGCCCATGTCGAGCAAGACCCGCATGAATGTGTATTTCGAGCCCGAGCTTCTGAAACAGGCGGAAGCGCTGCCGCTGCGGCGCAACGTCTCGAAGTCGGCGGTGATTGAGGTCGCTGTCGCTTCCTTTCTCTCGGCTGACGCATCGGAGCGACTGGAGGCGGTGTTCGCCCGCCGTATGGACAGGATCGATCGCCAGATCGGCGGGATGGACGAAGACCTCGCCATTATGGGCGAGACGCTGGCACTGTTCATCCGCTTCTGGCTGACCGTCACCCCGCCATTGCCTGACAGTGCCCAAGCATCTGCCAGGGCGAAAGGTGTCGAGCGGTTCGAGGGGTTCCTGCAATCGCTAGGGCGGAAACTGGCGACGGGAGATCGGTTTCTCAGGGAGTTGTCGCGTGATATAGATACTCGCCGTGATGGAAATAGTGGATAGGATGGAAAATATTCAATATTTTTCTAGGATATATTGTAGAAGAATATGTATTCGTATTCGACCATCAGAAAGGTAATAAAATGCCAACTTTATATGATAGACATGATGTTCATGAGGAATTGAGAATCAGGGAGGAACTCGTCGAAATCATTAAAAATGCCTTTGAAGGCCAATCTCAGGAAATTTATACATATTTAGAAAAATTATCATCTACTAATAATTTGGATTGTGATGATCCTGCTTTGACATTTCCTTACAAAAAGTGTGCAATGTCTGGATCAACAAACATTCAGGTTTATGTTGTTCTGCATCCCAATGAAGCATCTTATAATCGCGCAATGCATTTTGACGTGAGAATATCTGATGCCACCTATATTCTTCATGCATCGCTTATCGCTGAATCTGCCCAAGAGGCTTCTTCTTGGTTGTTTGTTAAGCCTTGCACTGGATATTGTAGTGACAGAACGAAATCATTGGCAGAATTGACTAGCTTATCGAAAAAAACACTAACTTTCTCGGGCTGTCCATAAAATACTATGATGAGTTTTGTGATAATATCTAGGCCTTCTAAAAATTTGCTTTAATGAATTTTTAATTCTGCCGATTGCCGCCGTTTCTTCGCTATTGCCGCACGGTTCGCAATAGCTGTTGAAACGAGCTGAAATCGGCCTTTTTTAATTATCCCCATGCGGGGACCATCTGTTCCGGTCCCGTTCGAGCGGGGGGCAGATGGTGGTTTCGCATCATAATTCGGACAGTCAGGCACGCGGCATCTCAATGCTGCGCACGGCGATGGGACCGGCGATCGCAGCGCACCTTGCCGATCCGGCCGTCGTCGAGGTCATGCTCAATCCCGACGGGCGGCTGTGGATCGACCGGCTGTCCGAAGGGCTGTCTGACACGGGTGAAACCATCACGCCCGCCGATGCCGAGCGCATCGTGCGTCTGGTCGCGCATCATGTCGGGGCGGAGGTGCATGACGCGGCCCCACGCGTCTCGGCCGAGCTGCCGACCGGGGAACGGTTCGAGGGACTGTTGCCACCCGTGGTGACAGCCCCGAGTTTCGCGATCCGCAAACCCGCCGTCGCCGTGTTCACTCTCGATGATTATGTCGCGGCCGGGATCATGACTGATGCCCAGGCCAGTTTCCTGCGTGAGGCAGTCTCGAACAGGAAAAACATCCTGGTCGCGGGTGGTACATCCACCGGCAAAACCACGCTGGTCAATGCCCTTCTGGCCGAGGTTGCAAAAACTTCCGACCGTGTCGTGCTGATCGAGGACACGCGCGAACTGCAATGCGCGGCCCCCAATCTCGTGTCGCTCCGCACAAGGGACGGCATCGTGACCCTATCCGAACTGGTGCGCTCGGCCCTGCGTCTGCGACCTGACCGTATTCCCATCGGCGAGGTGCGCGGTCCCGAAGCACTGGATCTGCTCAAGGCGTGGGGCACGGGCCATCCCGGTGGGATTGGCACGCTGCATGCCGGCACCGCCATCGGTGCGCTGCATCGCATGGAGCAGTTGATCCAGGAAATCGTCGTCACCGTGCCCCGCGCGCTGATCGCCGAGACGATCGACGTGATCGCTGTCCTGTCGGGGCGAGGCACACAGCGCCGGTTGTCCGAACTCGCCACCGTGGACGGGCTCGACCCCGCCACAGGCGCCTATCGCATTCATTCAATCGATACCGATGGAGATTTCCAATGAACATCACGCTGTTCCGCGTGCGTCGGCACGCGCCTGTCTTTTCCGCCGTGCTGCTGTCCATCGCATGGTGCTCCTCGGCCTTGGCGTCCGGATCGGACATGCCGTGGGAGGAACCGCTCAACCAGATTCTGGAATCCGTGCAGGGACCGGTAGCGCGTATCGTGTCGGTGATCATCATCACCGTGACCGGCCTGACGCTGGCGTTTGGGGAAACATCCGGCGGCTTCCGCCGCCTGATCCAGATCGTCTTCGGCCTGTCCATCGCTTTTGCGGCCAGCTCGTTCTTCCTGTCGTTCTTCAGCTTCAGCGGTGGAGCGCTGATCTGATGGGCGCCGGATATGACGATGACGCGGTGCCGGGCTTTCATGTCCCGGTGCATCGCTCGCTGACCGATCCCATCCTGCTGGGCGGCGCTCCTCGTACCCTGGCGATCGCCAATGGCACGCTGGGCGCCGCGATCTCGCTGGGTCTGCGGCTCTGGCTGGTCGGGGCGGTATTCTGGATCGTGGGGCATAGCCTCGCGGTTTGGGGTGCCAAACGCGATCCGCTGTTCGTCGAGGTCGGACGGCGGCATCTCCGCTACCCCGCCTGGCTGCGGGCATAGGAGGGTAGGGCGATGATGTCCCTTGGCGAATATCGTAATCGTGCTGCCCTCCTGTCAGATTTTCTCCCATGGGCGGCCCTGGTTGAGAAAGGCGTTGTCCTGAACAAGGATGGTTCCTTCCAGCGCACGGCAAAGATACGTGGCCCAGATCTGGACAGCGCCACACCGGCCGAACTTGTCGGTGTCACGGGACGCCTGAACAACGCCCTGCGCCGGCTCGGTTCCGGCTGGGCGGTGTTCGTGGAGGCCCAGCGCGTGCCGGCCACGCTCTATCCCGAGAGCGACTTTCCTGATGCGGCCAGCCAGATGGTCGATCTCGAACGGCGCGAACAGTTCGAGGATGAGGGCGCGCATTTCGAGAGCCGGTATTTCGTCACCCTGGTCTGGCTACCGCCAGCAGAATCATCAGGCCGGGCCGAGCGTTTTCTGTATGAGGGCAGGGAGCGCGAGGGGCCTGATCCGCATGGAATGCTTCATGCGTTCGTGGATCACACGGACCGGATGCTGGCCCTGCTGGACGTCTTCATGCCCGAGGCAGTTTGGCTCGATGACGGCGAGACGCTGACCTATCTCCATTCGACCATTTCCACCCGGAACCAGCGCGTCAGGGTGCCGGAAATCCCGATGCACCTCGATGCGCTGCTGGTGGACCAGCCGCTGGCGGGCGGTCTGGAGCCGAAACTTGGTGATGCTTTCCTCAAGACGCTGACGATCACGGGTTTCCCCAGCCGGACTTTCCCCGGAATTCTGGATGACCTGAACCGGCTGGCTATGCCCTACCGCTGGTCCACCCGTACCATCCTGCTCGATAAGACCGATGCCACGAAGGTTCTAACAAAAATCCGTCGCCAATGGTTCGCAAAGCGCAAGAGTATTGCAGCGATTGTTCGGGAGGTGATGACCAACGAGGCGTCGGTTCTCGTGGATAACGATGCCGCCAATAAGGCTACCGACGCCGATCTGGCCCTGCAATCCCTTGGCGCCGACGATGTCGGGCAGGCGTACATCACCGCGACTGTCACGGTCTGGGATGGCAGCGCCAGCATCGCGGCCGAGAAGCTGCGGCTTGTGGAAAAGATCATTCAGGGTCGCGATTTCACCTGCATGGCGGAAAGCTTGAATGCCGTGGAAGCATGGTTGGGATCTTTGCCCGGCCATGTCTACGCCAATGTCCGCCAGCCCCCGGTTTCGACCCTGAATCTGGCGCATATGATTCCACTCTCCGCCGTCTGGGCGGGGGCGGAGCAGGACGGGCATTTCAGGGCTCCGCCGCTGTTCTACGGCAGGACGGCGGGGGCGACACCCTTCCGGTTTTCCCTGCATGTCGGGGATGTTGGTCATACCCTGATCGCCGGGCCAACGGGGGCGGGGAAGTCGGTGTTGCTGGCCCTTATGGCGCTTCAATTCCGTCGTTACGCGGGATCACAGGTTTTCGCCTTCGATTTTGGCGGTTCCATGCGCGCGGCGACGTTGGCGATGGGTGGCGACTGGCACGATCTCGGGGGCGGGTTGTCGGACGGCGACATAGAAACCGCCGCCGTCGCCCTTCAGCCGCTGGCGTCGATCGATGATCCGGACGAACGGAAATGGGCCATGGAATGGCTGGGTCAGATTCTGATGGGCGAAAGGGTGCCGCTCACCCCCGAGGTGAAGTCTCACCTCTGGTCCGCCCTGAATTCGCTTGCATCTTCGCCCGTTGGTGAACGGACCCTGTCCGGTCTGGTGGCATTGCTCCAGTCCAACGCGCTGAAGCAGGCATTGGCGCCTTACTGTCTGGGTGGCCCCTATGGTCGCCTGCTCGATGTCGATATCGAACGGCTCGGTGACGCCGACGTCGTCGTTTTCGAAACCGAGGGCCTGATCGGCTCAGGCGCCGCGTCTTCGGGTCTCGCCTACCTGTTCCACCGCATTGAAGGCCGTCTGGATGGCCGCCCGACGCTGCTGGTCATCGATGAGGGCTGGCTGGTGCTCGATGACGGTGATTTCGCCGGACAACTCCGGGAATGGCTGAAAACGCTGCGCAAGAAGAATGCGTCAGTGATTTTCGCCACGCAAAGCCTGTCAGACATTGCCAACTCGCCGATCGCGCCAGCGGTGGTGGAAAGCTGCCCCACGCGGATATTCCTGCCCAACGAGCGCGCCATCGAGCCACAGATCATGGCGCTCTATCGGGATTTCGGTCTGAACGACCGGCAGATCGCCATCATCGCCCGCGCGGCGTCCAAGCGGGAGTATTATTGCCAGACCCAGCGGGGAAACCGGTTGTTCGAACTGGGTCTCGGTCCGGTGGCGCTGGCGTTGTGTGCCGCGTCCGGCAAGGACGATCATCGACTGATCGATAGCGTGCTGACCAAGCACGGGCGGGATGGTTTCCTGCCTGCGTGGTTCGAAGCACGTGGTGTCATGTGGGCGGCGGACCTTCTGCGGGAAGGGGGCGTGCCGTGAGATATCGTCTGATTCCTGCCGTTATGGTCATTACTTTTACGGTTTCATCTTCTCCACCTGCCCACGCGCAATGGGCGGTCTATGATGGTGCGAACCACGTCCAGAATGTGCTGATCGCGGCCCGCACACTCCAGCAGATCGACAACCAGATCACCTCTCTCGCCAATCAGGCCCAGATGCTGGTCAATCAGGGACGTAATCTGGCGAGCCTGCCGCTTTCGACATTGTCGACGTTGCAATCAACGGTTTCCCAGACCACGGCATTGCTCGCACAGGCGCAGAACATCGCCTACAGCGTCCAGTCCGTTGAGCAGCAGTATCAGCAGGCGTACACGTCCGTGTCCTCGGGCATGTCCGACAGCGCCCTGTTCGGTCAGGCACAGACACGCTGGCAGAATTCCGTTGGCGGGTTTGAGGATGCCCTGAAATTGCAGGCCCGCGTGGTCGGAAACATCCCGAGCGACAGCAGCGCCATGACGCAACTGGTCTCGGCCAGCCAGACGTCAACCGGGGCGTTGCAGGCGGCGCAGGCCGGAAACCAGCTTCTGGCCCTGCAATCCCGTCAGCTATCTGACATTCAGGCGGAACTGGCCGCCAACGGTCGCGCCACGGCTCTGCAACAGGCACGTGATGCTGCGGCGGAAGCGGAAAGCGATGCGCAGTATCAGCATTTCTCGCTGCACGACGCCTATGTGCCTGGCACGGTGTCTATGTTCGGCAGCGGCGGGAACTGACGGTCATGGCCACCAATGATGTCGGCGTTATCGACACTTTCCTGAACACCTTCACGACCACGATCGACAGCGGCTTCGGTCTGCTGAAAGGAAACGTTGTTTCGCTGGCGGGGTCGTTGTCCGTGCTCGACATCGCACTGGCCGGGCTGTTCTGGGCGTGGGCAGCGGATGAGGACATCATCCAGCGTCTGGTGAAGAAGACCACTGTATATCGGGTTCTTCGCATTCCTGATCAACAATTTCGACCATCTGGCGAAGGTGGTGTTTGACAGCTTCGCCGCCATGGGCCTGAAGGCTGGGGGCGGCAATCTGACATTGTCGGATTTCCTCCGCCCCGGTCGACTGGCCGCGACCGGGTTTGATGCGGCCCAGCCACTGCTGGACTCTGTCCACAACCTTTTGGGTCCGGTGGCCTTCTTCAAGAACTTTATCCAGATCTTCGTGCTCTGCCTGTCCTGGCTGATCGTGCTCGCCGCGTTCTTCATCCTTGCCGTGCAGCTTTTCGTGGCGCTGATCGAGTTCAAGCTGACCAGCCTCGCCGGTTTCGTGCTGATCCCGTTTGCCCTGTTCAACCGGACGGCCTTCCTGGCGGAGAAGGTGCTGGGCAATGTCGTGTCATCGGGCGTGAAGGTGATGGTGCTGGCGGTGATCTCCGGCATCGCGTCTGTATTATTCCGGCAGTTTACGACCTCTTATGGCGATGCTGTGCCCACCGTCGGACAGGCAACGTCAGTGGTACTGGCGTCCCTCGCTATCGTCGGTCTGTCCATTTTGGGCGGCAGCATCGCCAATGGTCTGATCTCCGGCGCGCCACAGCTTGGCGCTGGCGCCGCTGTCGGCACCGGCATGGCGGTTGGCGCGATGGGGGCAACGGCCGTGGCTGGCGTTGGAGCGGTTGCCTCTGGTGGGGCTGCGGCCGTGGGCGCGACGGCAGCCGCCGCGCGGGGCGGGGCCGCGATCGCAGGTGCGGCGAACACGGCTTATTCGATGGGTGCCATGAATGCCGCTGGCGAAAGTGCCGGTGCCCGCATGGCAGCCGGGCTGGGCGGTGTCGCCCGGGCGCCGGGCAGTGCTGCCGCGAATGCCGTGAAGAGCAAAATGTCGTCTGCGGCGACCGCCATGAAGCAGAGCTACGGCGAGGGCGCGCGAGGCGCTTTTACCGCGACGGGCGGACGCTTCACAGGTGGGACATCGTCCGATGCGAACGGCGGGCAGTCTGGTGGTCCGTCCGGTAACGGCGGCGGCCCAGCGGATGGTGGTCTAGAAAGCAGCGGTCCCGACGGTCAGCCACCCCGCTGGGCGCGGAGCATGAAGCGCCGTAACGCAGCCACCCATGCCGCCGAAGCCGCGCATGTCATCCGTTCCGCCGATGGCGGCGGCGGAAGTTCCAGCATTGATCTCTCGGAAAAGGAATGAGGACGATGTTCCGTCGCTCCACCAGCCGCTACGGGATCACGCCCGAGCCCGTAACCCCATACCAGAAAGCAGCGCAGATCTGGGACGAGCGCATCGGCTCCGCCCGTGTGCAGGCCCGCAACTGGCGTCTGATGGCGTTCGGGTCACTGTTTCTGTCCGCCGGCCTTGGTGCCGGTCTGGTCTGGCAGTCGGTGCGTGGCACCGTCGTGCCATGGGTGGTGCAGGTCGATCGGCTTGGCCAGGCGCAGGTCGTGGCTCCCGCGACGGCGGGCTACATACCGACCGATCCGCAGATTGCCTGGTATCTGGCGCAGTTTATCGGCGATGTCCGTGGTCTTTCATCAGATGCGGTGGTCGTGCGCCATAACTGGCTGCGGGCCTACGACTTTGCCACTATTTCGGGGGCGCAGGCGCTGAACGATTATGCGCGCCTGAATGATCCATTCTCGCAGATTGGCCGCGAGCAGGTCGACGTCGATGTGTCGTCGGTCATCCGGGCTTCCCCCGGAAGTTTCCGTGTCGCCTGGACCGAGCACCATTACCGCGACGGAGCGTTCACCGGCACCGAACGCTGGACCGCCATCGTGTCGGTTGTTCTGCGCACGCCGCGTGACGCCGATCATCTGCGGAAAAACCCGCTTGGCATTTACGTCTCCGCCATCAACTGGTCGAAGGAACTCGGACAATGATCCGCATGGTCATGCGCGCCGTTCTACTGGCGCTGCTCACCCTGTCCGCCTGCGCGGGGCAGTATCATCCGCCCGTCATCCGCTACGATGATGCGGCCCAGGCGACACGCCAGCCCGATCCACCGAAGCCTGTGCAGGTCGTGGAAGTCCCGAAAATCCTTCCCCTGCCGGGCCAGCTCAAGCCGCTTCCACCGTTACGGCGCGTCCACTTCGCGCCTGAAGCGGCCGATCCCGCCGTGCGCGTGACCCAGGCCAATCTTGCCGCCCGCATCCAGCCGACACGGGCCGGTTATGTGAACGCGGTGCAGGTTTATCCCTACAGTCCGGGAGCGCTCTATCAGGTCTATGCCGCGCCAGGCGAGATCACCGACATCATGCTCCAGCCCGGCGAGAAGCTGGTCGGCACCGGGCCGGTCGCGGTGGGTGATACCGTGCGCTGGATTGTCGGTGATACGTCGAGCGGAGCGGGAACCACGAAGCGCGTGCATATCTTGGTCAAGCCTACACGCCCGGATCTGACCACCAACCTGATCGTCAACACCGACCGGCGGACCTACCTCGCCGAACTGAGGTCGACGCCCGCGACCTATATGGCGTCGGTGTCGTGGGACTATCCCGAGGACGATCTGATCGCGCTGCATCGGCGGGATGATGCCTCCGACGAGGAAGCGCCGGTGGATGCGGGGCTGGATCTGAACTCGCTGAATTTCCGCTATGCCATCCAGCCAGTGAAAGGCGGGAAACCGCCCTGGCTGCCCGGCCGGGCCTTCGATGACGGCCACAAGGTCTATATCGCCTTCCCGTCGGGGATCGGGCAGGGGGAACTGCCGCCCCTGTTCGTGCTGGGGGCCGATGGCGGGCCGGAACTGGTCAATTACCGGGTGCGGCAGGACTGGATGATCGTCGACCGCCTGTTTGCCGCCGCTGAATTGCGTCTGGGTGACAAACATTCCGAGCAGCGCGTGCGCATCGTGCGCACGGATGGCAGAAAGTCATGAGCAGCGCGGAAGAACGCCCGGATGAGGACGGAGGCGCTACTGGCAACGGAAGCGCAGCGGGGCCGGGATCAGCAGCGCCACCCGATCTGCGGCTGCGCGCGCAGCGTCCGCCGGTCGTAAAGCTGTCGCGCCCCGTCATCTGGACATTGGGTGCCGCCGGAATGCTCGCCATCGGTCTTGCGCTGGGCTACGCGCTGCAAGGCAACACGCCAAAAGGGCCGGTTCAGGCGGCACAGGATACCGACGCGCGCGCCTCGGCCGATGGGCTGTCGGCTCTGCCCAGCGACTATACCAATGTACCGAAGCTGGGGCAGCCTCTGCCCGGCGATCTGGGCGGGCCGATCCTTAATGCGCAGCGGCAGGGACGTGCGGGACCGGTTCCCGGCATGGGGGATCGTCGCGGTGACCAGGAGATCGAAGCAGCGCGGACCAGTCGGCTGTTTGCGCAGGTCGAGGCGCGGGAGGGTCAGAGCGCACAGGCGGTCCCGGTCCCGGCACAGGCAGCTCCCGGAGTGCAGGCATCATCCGCAGGAACCGATCAGCAGGTTGGTAATCGTACCTTTCTGGCGGGTCAGCCAGATCGTGCGACGGTGAGTCCCGACCGGATTACGCCGCCTGCATCTCCTTATATCCTTCAGGCAGGGACCGTCATCGCCGGGGCGCTCAACACGAAAATCAGCTCCGACCTGCCGGGTCAGATTGTCGGTCATGTCACCCAGAACGTCTATGACAGCCCGACCGGGCGGTATCTGCTGGTCCCGCAGGGCAGCACCCTGTTCGGGGCCTATAACAGCAGCGTCTCCTTCGGACAGCAGCGCACCCAGATCATCTGGACCCGGCTGATCTACCCGAACGGGGAGAGTCTCGTGTTGGAAAAACTGCCCGGCGGCGACGCCATCGGCCAGTCCGGTCTGTCCGACGAGGTGAACAATCACTGGGGGCAACTGTTCCGCGCAGCCCTCGTCACGACCTTGCTCAGCGTGGGTTCGGAAGCGGGCACGTCATGGAATGAGAATAACCTGATGCAGGCGATCCGCAGCGGGGTCAGCAATGGCTTCTCCATGGTCGGCAACCGGCTGATCGATCGCAGCCTCAACGTCCAGCCCACGCTGACCGACCGGCCGGGGCTGCCGTTTACGCTTATTTTGAACCGCGCTCTGGTTCTAAAGCCTTGGACAGAGAAGGAAATCCACCCATGACGACAGTAGCGGTTCGTCGAGCGATACAAGATAGTCAAGTGAGTCTGAGAACGCTGGCAAAACGCTACAGATTAACGACCAATCCGTCTCGCGCCTGCACTGGAGTTGGAAAACATAAAGACAACGCCATCATACCCAAGCCTCTTGAACATGCACGCGGCGCTTCAGGGTGCTTACTCCCCAAATACACGATACAGCCCGAAGATGGTGGACGAGGGTTTCGAAACACCCCGCTCCATCCACCGCCGGGATTGCTGATAAACTGCAGACCTCGGCACTGACATTAGATAGATACGGTTTGCGGGCAGTAATCATCCACTTGTTCTGTGCCACCCATCCCGGAAGGTGTATAATAGCTTTTAATTAAGCGTAATCGCCTGCACCTCAGCAAGCAAAAGGGGCGAAAGTCCCAGCGCTTCAAGCGGACGAGTTCGCAACCACTGTAGCGCGGCGGCAGTATCGAGATCTTTACGGGCAGACATTTCGTTCAGCTTCATCGCTGTGACACGTGATAACCCTAGAGAGATGAAGCTAATCATCGTTTTGTCGGATGCGCCGATCTCCAAGTAGAGTGGCAAGGACGGGATACTGGAGACCATGTCCACCAAACCTGCGCTGTCGAGCGCGTAGACAAGAAGTGCAGTGTAGCAACCAAATAGACGCACCGCTTGAAAACGGATATCACCTTCAATTAAATCTAACGTGCTTCTGATCGTCGTTCGAACAGGTTTCGACGCATTTCGCGAAATTTGCTCGTCAATGATCTGGGGAAGCGGAAGGCCAAGCATCCAGCGCCGCGCAATCAGGGCATGGAACCGATGGCGGTTTTTCGATGTGTCGATACCGAGGATGATCTCGTGGCACAACTCCAATATATTCGCATAGGACTGAAACGCTTCGCTCTCTCTCGGATGCGACGGAATAAGGGTTCGCGCGACATCGGGACCTAGCGCTATCTTCGAGCTCAGCCGCTCATAAAGGCACTGCTGTTTATGGGCAGAGATGTTCGGAGTTCGGCGCAGAACCGCCGCGGGCAGGGTCAGTTTTTCGCTGGCCGATCCAAGTGCAGCTGCTAACAGACTGGACTGGACATCACCTACTGCGAGGCCAGCACGCTCGAATGTCTGATTTAGATCGCCACCTTTGAAATCGGTATAGAGGCGGACGAAAACTGTCTCGAGATCAGTCTCATCGCTGCGGCCTGCTGTGGGCGCGCCAGCAATCACATTCATTAACTGGTCATGATGTTTGTTGAGGCTGGTTTCAATTGCTGGCGTCACGACCGAATTTTTTGGACCGGCGAGCGGTTTTTTCTTCCAAGTATCATAGTCGATGAGAAAGATGTTGCCCTGAAACTCCCGTTTGAGTCTACCGGCGCGACCAGCAAGATTCCAGAAGTCTGTCGATTCCAGCGCTCTGGTCCGCCCCTTTTCTGGGGCGAACATAAAGATATTCTTGGCGGGAAGGTTGACACCTTGAAGCAGCGTACTTGTGCAGACGAGATAATCGATTTCGCCAGACGATACGGCCGCTTCAATTGCACGTCGGAGCTGGGTCGGGATGTTGGAGTAGTGAAATGCTACGCCGTGTTTGACGCACTCGACCAACCCGTAGTTAGCGTGTACCGCTTCTTTCGCCAAGTCGGATAAAGCAAGGAGTGCTTCGGTTGGCTCGCGATCGGACATCAACTCTGCGAGTTGGAGCGCGATGCTCTCCGCTTCAGCCGCACCATTCGCGTAGATGATATTTGAATGCCCGTGTCCAAGCACCGCCGGGATATGGACGAGCTTCTCTGTTCGGCTCGCCACCGTCCGCCCCAGCTGCAGCGTTGCGACTTGCCGCAGCGTTCTTGATCCGTCGCCAGCGGTTTGGACCACCAGCTTGCCCTTGGTGGCGGACTCGACGGTAATGACCAAAAAATTTTGGGCAACGGTCGGCTCTACAGACGAAAATTCAACCACATCGTCCAAGCCAAACAGCCGTCCAAAGACATCTAGGTTACGGATCGCTGGGCTGGCAAAAAGAATTTGTGATGCCGAGTTGCGGATTAGTAAATCGTCGATGACCCATTGCAGTAGTACGCCGCGTGACCCTTCCGCGATCGAATGCGCTTCATCGACGATGATGACGCTGGCGCTAAAGTCTGGGTGAGCTCCAAGGGCGAGTTGTACCCTCTCTTGAGTCATCACGTAAATGGAGCGCTCGGCGAGGGTCGTTTCAGCATCGACTGGTACCGTCACGATGTCGGGGGCATCTTGGTGCATTCCCTGAAACTGGATCTTCAAATCTTCGGCCACTTGGGCAATCAAGGCGCGAGTTGGGACGATGTAGACGACTGACTTTGGCTGCTCGTTGTCGAAGAGCGCCGACAGATAGCCCTGCAAGACAAAGGATTTTCCTGCGGATGTAGGTGCAGCCAACGCGATGCGACGACTTTGGATAAGGTTTAGCCACAGTTTCTGCTGGAAATCTGTCAGCAGCACTGTTTGTCCGTTGATCGTAACCTCATGAGCGTCCGCCGATACAATTTCTTCTGCCGCAAGCATGAGCGGTAGACTTGTCCGTGCGGATGCCACGTCTGCACGAGTGCCGATGGAAGGAAAGTTGCCGAGACGCGTGAGCACAACACGTAGGGCTTGATCTAAAGGCACTTGGCTGGTTCCGAACAAGTCATACGCACACGTCGCCACCCGGAACGCCGCGTGTCGATGATCTCGCGTCTCGGAGCAAGCCAAGATTGCCGCCGAGCGCATCAATCGCGTGGCGTCCGCAATGTCGGCGTGACCATCGTCAATGCCGCCGATTTCTTTGGTTAGCCACGCGAGCTCAATGCGATGCGCCGCATCATGAAAGCCGGGGTTTCCCCAAACCTTATCAGCCAGTTCCTGCATCATGGTAGCCAGCCAATTCGAGCCTGAAAAAGATCGCGAAACTCCTGGACGGCAGGGAGTGGAAAAAAGAATAGCTCCACGTCCTGAGAATCCAGTCCAGCCGTCTTGAGCGCAGCTGAAACCTTAGGAGCCATTGCTGCAAGCTGCTCTTTGGCCAGTGCTCGAAACGTATCTTCAGCAGCCTGATCACCAGCAGCGTTGGCCTTCTGGAAGCCATCAAAATCGAAGCCGATTAGGCAGGTGATGACATCCTTACGTTCATTGTATTCCTCCTCATGCGGGTCTAGGTAGCGTAGCAGCGCTGCTTTGCCGTCAGCCCCTAGTCCTGTAAAATCGATATTTCGCTGAACAAGCTGGAGTTCGTGGTCCAGTTCTCCTGGCCCTAACGATTTTGCGATCGATGTCGCGGCAGCGTTAATAGCTGCACCGACATCACCATACATTTTAGACTCGCCCCAATAGAGGAATAGCCGCGCAGTCTCCGGGCAGTAGCGAACATGGATCCCGTCCGCTCCGTGTACAGGCATTTGCGAATTAGTTTTTAAGGTCATCTTGGCGATGAACTGCGGCGCGCCTAATATCCACTCGGTTAGCAGGTAGAGCAACAATTCGCCAGCTTCGCCATTTCGATTTGTCGCTTTATGAGCCTTAATGAAAAGCTTGGCCGCCGTGTCGTTGAGCTGCGTGGTTTTGATTAGAAAATCTTCAAACGGCAGAGTCGACTGAAGCTCCCTTACTGCGTCGATTTCTTTTCGCGTGAGCGCAAAAGGGGTCAGGTGAAGCCATACCAACTCCACCAATTCATGAATGGTAGTCTTGCCTTGTCGGAAAGCGGGAAAATGCAGACGAAGTGTGACACCGGCGCACTCGCACGTCACCTCGTGCTGTAGTTCCCTTATCCTTGGTCCTAATTTCGAATAGTCACGGCGGAGCGCTGCTAGGACCATATCTAAATCAGAGTTTACTGCTTCATTTACACGCGGCTGGCTCAAACCTTAGTCCCCAATGATCCAAAAGCATTGTTCATTTTTCAAATAAAGCTGTCTGATTTTTTCCTTCAGGATTTATCTGATACCTGACAGGCCTCGTTAGTTTAGAGATCTTTTCTTCACATTGCGCGCGCTTCAGCCAAGCGTTTACCTGCGTCTTCTCAAGTTCAAGGCGCGCGGCTATATCATCGACCGCCATGGGGCCGGCTGACGTAAGCTCCAGAAACCGGGCCAGGAAAAGGGTATAGAAGTCTACGTTGACCACCGCGCTGCTCTCAGGAACAGATACGCTAGGAATGACTGTCGCGCTTACTGGTGGTAGTTGGCTCTCCGTTATGGAACTGGCTCCAGTCTTTTTTTCATTTTCCGATCCGGCCTCTCGGTCATCATCCCGCCCAAGCAGTGGAAGTTCATTGCTTAAGGTTTGAGACGATGCGAAGTGAGGTTCCCCGAATAATTTCGACAGCGAGGTCATGTCTTCTGGAAACCAGTTGGCTCCACGCAGGACAAGCTCTCGATTGCCGGAATCCCGATCGTTACTCGCCTTAACCCAAAGCGGAACCCATCCAGCGCGGATGTCCTCGATCGCTCCGTTCCACGTTCCTCCCTTTTCGCGCGTGCTGCTAATGACGACAGCAGCGTCGGATAAGCAGTAAATATATCGATTGCGCGACATTGCATGACCAACATTGAAGCCTGCCTCGGGATTATACGGGCTGATCAACGCTAAATCGCCGGACATAATATGCTTGCGATACTTCGATGACGTTGCGGACCGAAGCAGGCTGTCAGCAAGAACACCGACAGCTGTGCCTTGCCTCGCCAATGCTCCAATCATTGCGCTTTGATCGACCCCGCGAGCACCCCCAGAGACAAGTGAATATCCTTGTGCTGCTGCCTCGGCTCCAAGTCTTTCGGTGTAGGCGAGATCCTCTTCGTTGGCGTCACGCGAGCCTACCACGGCGATTCCGCCGGTATTAAGAAGAGCCTTGTTTCCGCAGCCGAACAGGACGGCGGGCGATTCTGAGCGTAGCCGCCGCTTCAGCCGCTCCGGGTATTCTTGGTCAGATCTCGTTAAAACCCATAAACCTGCCCGCTGCCATTTTTCGAGCGCAAGTCCAAGGGCGGCCCCCCTTCCTAAGAGAGTCCGAATACGCGCTATTGAAACTGTACGATCCACCCAACTGGCGAGTAGAGAGTCCAGATCGCCTCTCAACAGGACGGCAGGCTCCAGCCCATGATCCTTTAACCAAATGGCAAATTTAGCCCACTCGCTGTTAGAGAAGGGTTTTCCATTCTGTGACTCGGACTTTCCGAAAGACACGGTTAGGAGCATCACCGCCTGAGCTTGAGGTGTAAGATGCATGTCAGCCTCCCACGCTCGAAGTCGTTAAGGCGACTGGCCAAACAGGGCCACTGCCGGCTTGCCTGAGAAGCGCAGCGGCCACTGTCATTGTCCACGCTGAGTCAACGACGTCATCTAGGAGGAGCACAGGGCCATTGGACACAGCCCCGACGATTTCAAAAACACCATCGAGGTTGCGGCACTGGTGGAACCTGTTCTGTTGCCCCTTCTGGGGCTCATTGTCCTTCACCTTGACGATTGCCTGCACGAACGGGAGGCCAAGAGCCTTCGCAAGGCGGTGCGCGAAGTCAGGTACAAGTGTCGGATGGTTTCTGGAAGGGACGCAGGTGACCCATGTCGGTGACGGATTTGGTTGCCAGCGGTCGCGCAGCATCTCCACAACAGCATCAACGAGTTCGTCTCTGAAACGACCATTGTGCTTGTCGTCAGCGACCACTTGCCCCCAACCAGCGTCACCCCAACGGGAAAGAATCCGACCTGGTTCTGCGCGGAGTTCCAAGGGAAGATTCCCTCTAAGCCCATATTCGGCGAAGGCATCCTTTGCGACCTGCTTGTTGCATTCCAAGACGATCTCGGAATGGCGCAGGAAACGGCCGGCCGCGAATGCCGTTTTGCGAGTGAATGACGGATCCACGACTGGCCTGCCCAAGCAGTTGGCACAGTTGCCGCATGCCTGCGGGTTCGCATCATCAAGGGCGTTGGCCAGAAACTCCATCAGGCATCCCGGTTCATCGATGTAGGCTTGAACTTCGTCCCACTCGATTTCGCGCTGTTCGGTTAGACGCTGAATGCGTTCATGATCCATACGAAATGGGACGGGGGTCCTCTGCCATTTCGAGCCGTCCTTGATGACAGGGGCAGGGCTATTGACGGAAAGGAACTTGAGTACCTGCTCGATCTGGCCGTGTCGCAGGTTCACTATCTCCTCGATTTGAGCTGTGCTCAGACCATCGCTGTCCTCAAGCGCTTTCAAGATCGATTGAACCCATCGCTCGCGCGGGAACGCATTGCTACGAAAGAATTCGTGGATCTGATCATCTTCGTCGCCTGACATTAAAACGCCGACTGCGTGAGCAATGCCACGGCCGGCCCGGCCGACTTGCTGATAATAGGCAACGATCGATCCGGGTGCCTGATAGTGAACAACGAAGCTGAGATCCGGCTTGTCGTATCCCATTCCAAGGGCGGTCGTCGCGACCAATACCTTGATCTCGTTTCTCAGGAGTTGATCTTCAAGGTGCTCACGATACGTGTCAGAGTCTTCAAACCCATCGCTCAGCACACCGCTATAGTAAGGTCGGGCAGCAATGCCGTGCTGATTGAGCCAATCAGTAACCTGGTTGGCATCCCGCTTTGTCAGCGTGTAAATGATACCTGTACCCGGAAGTTCATTGATATGCTCCACCAACCACGCGAGACGCGCTGCTTGCGTGGGGAGGCGTAACGTCTGTAGCGCAAGTGTTTGCCGTGTGAGTGCTCCGCGCTCGATTCCAACGTTGCCCAGTTGTGCTTGAACATCCGCAACGACGCGATTGTTGGCCGTCGCTGTCGTACCCAGTATTGGGACGTTCTCTGGCATCCTCTGCAAGACGTTGACGAGGCGCCGGTAATCGGGCCGAAAATCGTGGCCCCAGTCGGATATGCAGTGGGCCTCATCGACGACGAGCAAGCCAATCGTTTCAGCGATTGGTAGCAAGATGTTTTCTACGAAATCGTCATTGGCCAAACGTTCGGGAGAAATCAGAAGCGCATCAGCCTGATTGGCCCGCACGATCTGTTGAAGTGCCGGCCATTCGTTTCTGTTCGTAGAATTTATTGTCAGGGCGCGAATGCCAAAACGATTTGCGGCTTGAATCTGGTTGCGCATCAAAGCGTGAAGTGGAGAAACGATGAGAGTTGGTCCACGACCACGATCTCGAAGAATACGGGTGGCAATAAAATAGACGGAACTTTTTCCCCAACCAGTCCGCTGTACGACCAGCAAGCGCTCCTGTCTGTTCACCAAGGCGTCTATGACTTCCCACTGCCCATCGCGAAATGATGCCGTGTTATCGCCAAGAGCCCGTCTAAGGAGAGAAAGTGCGGTCGAATAATCGGTCATTATCTATGCTCCAGTTCCGTACCGATCCGCAGTCGGTCGACATAGGTTTGATAGGCGAAGCTGCGATCTCGTTTTTTGCCCGTCGTCTCGACGAGAATGCCTGCAGCGATAAGCGTCTCAACGGCACGAGTGGCCGTCGGCTTACTCGTCTCGATAAGCGTCATGGCGGTTGCGATGGTGATGATCGGATGATTGGGCAAAAGCTCGAACAGCCGCATAGCGGAGACAGATGTCGTGTCTTGGGCCAGTACGCGGGCTCGGTCAGAGGTGACGACGGCAAATAGCTCGCGTGCCGATGCGACGGCCTCGTCGGCAATCGTCGCCACGGCATCGAGAAAGAAGTCGGTCCAGCCCTCCCAATCGCCGTCGGTGCGCACGGCAGTCAGTCGGCTGAAATATTCTGCACGATGACGCTTGAAAAAGAGACTGATATAGAGAAGCGGTGCCTTCAGCAGCCCCCAATGTTCGAGGAGCAAGGCAATGAGCAGGCGACCCAGGCTACCGTTGCCGTCGAGATAGGGGGAGATGCTCTCGAACTGAACATGGGCTAACCCCACTCTTACCAAAGGTGGCAGGTTGTCGGTCGTATGAAGGTATTTCTCAAGATCGCCAAGCAGACTGGGAAGCGCCTGCACAGGGGGCGGAACATAGATTGCATTTTCCGGACGACTGCCGCCGATCCAGTTTTGGCTCCGCCGCACCTCGCCAGGCTGCTTGGTTGCGCCCCTCGCGCCGTGCATCAGCCGCTGATGCGCGCCGTTCAACAACCGCATCGAGAGCGGCAGGCCATCGGATTTCGCCAGCTCTTCGCGCGCGTAGGTCAGTGCATCCAGATGGTTGCAGATCTCCTCGACATCCGCGTCTGGCTCTACTTCATGCTCGGCTTCGAAGTTCAGCAGATCGATAAGTGTCGCCTGTGTGCCCTCGATCTGGGATGAGATGACCGCCTCTTTGCGCACGAAAGCGTAGATGAACCAGTCGAGAGACGGGACTATCTCACTGGCGAGATCGAGCCGCGCCAGCGCGTGCTCGGCCGTGCGCAGTCGCTCCGCGAGTTGAACGCCGATCTTAATTTCAGGGTCATTCGGTGGCAGGGCCGCTGGTACGAATGCCTGTACCGCCTCACCACCTGCGATAGTGCGTTCGTAACGACCAGTGGTTCGTTTCACGCGTGCATCCTGCCTAGCAAAGCGTAATTATGTGCCGACTCGGCAGAGGAGCATGATTCCATTTCCAAGCTGAGACTCTAAAGAAAGAACTCTTTACCAGCCGGGAGAGAAAGTCAAGAGATCGTTATTAACTGTGAAGCCGGGTGCCTTCTTTGCGGCTTTCGAAGACTGCGGGAAACGTTAAATCGTATTTTAAAATGCTCGTGTGAGGGAAAGTGGTTTATTGATATTTCGTAATTATATCGCCGTCTGAAGTGAATGTGGGTATCGGTGCTTGCGTGCCCCCGCAACCACACCAATACAGTTCCAAAAACCCCCGCTCTCTCACCGAGACAGCGGGGGTTTTCGTGTTCTACCCTACCGGATCACACCACAAATCACGCGAGACCCCGAGCCCCCAATCGGCTGACTCTTGTAATCATCAGAAAACGCATGAACCACTAGAGAAGAACCATCAGCATCCAGCAATGCTGGACGCCCATCTTTGCCTGTTAGAGAGACGAAAGTTGAATAAACTTCAGCTGACGCTTTGCCGTCTGCGCCCGCAAAAATGTTAGGAAGATCGCCAGAGTCATTTTCCTTTGCATTCAATAGGCCGTGCGTGACTGGTGTCTTTTTATGGACATGTGACCCTGCCTTGGTAAAGGCTGGGTCGCTGCAGTCGCCTTTTTCATGGAAGTGCATGCCGTGCCAGCCCGGTGTTAGCCCGCTGACTTCAATATGAAGGAGGACACCTTGTGGCGCTTCGGTAATTTGAGCCGTGCCAGCCGGTTTTCCGTCGCTTCCTGCAAGAGAGGCAGTCGCCTTTTCTGCTGAAAAGGCCAGGGACGGCGTCAGGCTCAGGGACCCGGCTATAAGAGCGATCCGTGTCAAGCGCATTATAGTCATTGGGAGTCTTTCTCAGTTATGAGGATGGCAGGGGCATTTCGTGAAATTGCGGGATATGGTGCAAACCTGATGCAATTAAGACGCAATAGCAACAAGGATATGTTGCTTTCTTCTCCCCACTTTCTGGCCTTGGAACGAAAACGCTAGCGCCTGCTATCATAAATCGACATTCACATTGTCATGAGGAGAGAGCGGCTAGCCAATCGTGCCATTTTCCCAGCGGGAGATTGTGAGGGGAAGAAATAATAAAGAACCTTCGGTGAACTTCACTTCTTTCGTTTTGTTTTGGTGGAAAGAATGGCAGAACGCGCCCTGGCCCAACGCAATCACTGCGGCACTGTATTCAGGGAAATTATGCTTTTCAAAACTCTCCCCAGGCAGACCGTTATTGGTTTGTGTGCACTATTCGCGTGTACATTTACGGCACTGACCAGTGAAGTGGCCCCGGTTGGCCTCCTGATTGATATGGCTCAAGGGTTTCATATCACAGAAGGTCAAGCAGGACTGGCTGTTAGTGCCTTTGCTCTGATGGTTGCTTTGGGAGCAGTCCCTCTGACCATCCTGACGGCGAAAGTGGACCGTAAGAGACTGATGCTGCTGTCTTTGGGAGGCTACGTGCTTTCCAATCTGATTGCCGCTGTTGCTCCGACCTTTATGATTCTATGTGCGGGGCGTGCGATCGGTGGCATCGCGCATGCGTTGCTGATGTCGATTGTCTCGGCTTATGCCGCACGGCTTGTTCCGCCCAAAATGACTGGGCGCGCTATTTCGTTTGTTTATGGTGGTACATCTTTGGGCTCTATTCTTGGGGTGCCGGGGGCCGCTGCAATCGGACATTTTGCCAGCTGGCGTATCGCGATGCTCGTGATGACTGCCATTGCAGTGTTGCTGACGGTTTGTATTGCTTTCTTTCTGCCGCCAGTCGCAACATCCGGAGATGCGAGCACGAACTTGCCATCGATGGGCTCACGGAAGGCAATGAGGATCTTCCTGATCGTCGTGGCTATTGATGCAATCTTCTTCGTCGCTCACAACATGCTTTATACTTACGTCACTCCATTGCTGCTGGCACATGGTCTTCCCAAGAGTGTTCTCAGCGTTGCTCTGCTCCTGACGGGTGCTGTGAGTATTCTGGGTCTTTGGGCCGCGGGGCAGATTGTGGATCGCTGGCCGGCGGCGGGCATGCTGGCAGGGGGAATGGCGATGCTCATCGGAATGGGCCTGATGTATGGTCACATTCTGTCTGGCTGGGGTTCTGTGGCCTCTGTTGCGCTTTGGTGTACCGGCTATTCAGCACTCATTCCATTCGTCATGTCTGGGGCCATTCGTGCAAGAGCGACCCGCCCGGATGTGGCGGGAGCAGCTATCAACGGCGGTAGTAATCTCGGGATTTTGCTCGGATCAGCGTTGGGTGGTCAGGTGCTGACCTGGAGTGGGTTCAGCGTTTTGACGCCAATCGCTATTGCCATAACGCTTACCGCTATTCTTCTGGCAATTTTCAATCCCGAGGCTTTTCCAAGGATATTGAACTCTTCAGAAGAAGAGACTGCTTCCTGACAATAAAAAGGGGCTCCGAATAGCAATTCGGAGCCCCTTTTTGTCGATTTGGTCTTAGTAGACTGAAAGCCTATCAGAATGATGTCGATAGTGTTCCCATCATCGCGAATGGCGGCATGATGTAATAGGTTGGGGCTGTATCAGCACTGATCTTGTGGCCATAGACGCCTGTCGTTGCCCGGGCATTGTTCGAGAAGTAATAAACGCCACCCAGCTTGTACTGGCCTGTCAGGTTGGTGAAGTTCAGCTTGAACGTCGGCGACTGGGCGATGAAGAACTTTGGCAGATGGTAACCCAGCGTCAGGGAGTCTGAGAAATAAGACGGCATGTACTGATCATTCATAAAGGACGATGCCTGCTTGGACGTGTAATGCACGCTCGCATTCAGGAAGAACGGGCCTTCATTATAGGTTAGGCCAACGCTGCCAGAGAACTTCGGCGACATGACAGCCGTCTTGCCCTTGGTCCGCATATAGTCCACGGAGCCGTCGTCGGCCGTGGTCTGAAGGTTGTTGTCCATCGTCGTGTGCAGGTATTCAAATGCGAAATACGGCTGGAAACGATGGAACAGCGGACGAGTGGACAGCATGACATCCACGCCGCGGATTGTTTCGCCGCCTGCGTTAATTGTCTGGCTAACCTGAACGTCGTTGCTGAACATGTTGACGGACAGCAGACGATTAGAGACGTTCATGTTGAAGAAGCTGATATCCGCCAGGAACAGGTTGTCGTTGTAACGATAACCCAACTCTTCTTTGATCGAATACTGCGGCTTTGCTCCTGCCCCGGATGTCGTCATGACGCCTGTGCTCGTGCTGTAGCGCGAGATCATGTTGATCGGGGAGGGCGCGCGGAAATCGCCTTCAGCATTGATATAAAGCTGATGATGAGGGGCAAAGTTATACGACCAGGAGAAACGCGGCGTTGGCGAAACATAGGTGTGATTGGTGTGGCTGGCCGTGCTGGGCAGGTAATCCTGCCCTTCCAGTGTCATGGACGTCACCTTGATGCCGCCAGTGACGGACATCTTGTGGTTCAGAAGGTGGACGGTGTCTTCCAGAAAGCCTGAGTTCAGGCTGTAGGATCCCAGATAGTCAACGGAATAGTAGATGTTGCCGCTTGTCGTCCGGTAATAGGACGATTTATCCGTATCAGAGGGCTGTGCGCCTGTTGTCTGGTTCATCCGTGACAGGGGAGTGCGCAGGGCATAACGGTATTCTTCATGCCAGTAACCGATCTGCCCGTCATTGTTCTCCGAATGCCAGCCGAGCGCCGCAACAACACCGCCCTGTTGGGTAACGGACATGGAATTCGTTGAGACCGCAGCGCGTGTTGATGTGCTGATCCTGCCATCGCCATTCAGGTCCACCCGTTGCAGGGCTGTCCCGGCGTAGGTCCGGCCTTCCTGCAGGCGGGAAGCACTGTTCAACGTAATGTCAGACCGCTCATAGTAGGGCGAGATGTTCAGCGTAAAGGTGTCGTTCAAGGCGAATTTCATGGGCATGGACACATAGAACTGGTCCTTGTCCGTACCACGAACACCATAATAGCTGCCCGGAGACGTGGCGCTGAACTCGGCATTATAGCTGAGTGGCGTGGAGACCGGGCGGCCATGTTTGTCATTCTGAAAGTTCGCCAGCGTCGGATAGCGGTTCAGGTAGTAGTGCGAGTGGTTGTATCCAGCGAACAGGTCAATGGAACTGCGGTTGCCGATGAGCTTCTGGGCCCGGAAGTCCATATGCTTGCGATCACTGTCCCCCGACCCGCGCCATGCATCGGAATGAGTATTGGAGAACGAGGCATAGCTGGTGATGCCGGTGTGCCCAATCTCACCTGAATCCACACGGATGAAACCGCGTGTTCGGTTGAAAGAGCCATAGCTGCCGGAAACCAGACCGCCAAACTTTCTGGAAGGCGCACGGGTTGTAATGCTTAGGGCACCGGCGCCAGCCGAGGTCAGCGGGTCTTCTACGGAAATAGAGCCAGGGCTCATGCTTTCCGAAGAGATATTGTTGCTGTCGATGTAGTTCTGAACAAAGTTTGAGGCCGAAGACGTACCGCCGTTTGCGATAGGCATGCCGTTCAGCATGATGCCGATATCGTTGTCATACAGACCGCGGCTCTGCATGGACCCGCCTTCGTTGCCGCTCGGGTCCGGCGTGGTGATATTCACGCTTGGCAGATTGCTGATCAGGTCCAGCGGGCTGCTCGTCGGGCTCTGCATTTCGATGTAGTTCTGCGTCACGGTCTGCACAGCGCGGGATGCTGTCTCGGCGCGCATCATGCCGCCGCCCGGCTGATGATGTGTTCCTGTGACACTGATGGACTCTTTGCCGGCTTCGACTTCAGTACGGGCAGCGTGTGCACGGTGCTTGGAGGGCTCTGTTGTCGCAGAGGAGGCGGCATAGGCTGTTGGAACAGTGACGGAGAGGCCGCTCAGAAACGTGGCTGCTGCAAGAGCTTTCTTTCCCGGTCCGAAAAGAGCGTTAAGCGGAACGGAGATTCCGGAACGGCTGGAGCGGTTGGGAGAGAAAGTACAGGAAGACATTTCTGGGACTCATTCTGCAGGAGACTAACGCTTCGATAGCGTTATGAATTTGGTAAGCGAAGATAAAGGAGAGAATTATAAGAACATTCCAAAGAAAAAATTGATAGTTTCAATTTTTGTCTGAGGGGCTGTTTTGCGTCAGGAGCGACGCGTCAGCAGGGGCTTGGCCAGAAGGACACTCATGAAGGAAATAATGGCCGTCAGGATCATATAAAGCGCCGGCGCATGGTTCATGCCGCTCCAGGCAATCAGGGCGGCGTTGGTCATGGGAGCAAGGCCTCCGAACAGCACCACGCCGAATGAATACCCCATCGTTAGTCCACGGCCTCGCCGTTCGCTGGGAAAGATCTGCCCGATGAAACCATCGAGTGCCGCAAAGTAGAAAAGCCCACTGAGATTGAAGATCAGCGGCATCAGCAGAACTGTGGCCGGAGCAACGCGGATCAACTGGAATGCAGGTAATGGAAGAAGGATCAGAAAGGCGCAGGACAGAAGCATGGGGCGAATGCTGTGTGTTCTGTCGAAGCGGTCTGCCAGTTTCCAGCGCAAGGGGGTGAAAAGCAGCTGTCCGCCATAGGTCAGGAGTGGCGCAAGGGATGTGCTGATATTGGAGAGACTGTACTGGCTGCGGGCATAATGCGGCATGTAAAGGCCGAGATAGGTAATGCCGCTCCCCAGTGCGACAGATCCCATGATGAGCGTGGTACGCAGGATTGTATCGGACTGGAAAAAGGGAGCAACGACTGGCGGCGGAGCAAGCTGTGTCGGCGGTGCCCGGCTGTTCAGAACAAGGCGCAGGATCAAGCCCCCCATGCCTACAGCCGCACCAAGTCCTGTAGCGATACGAAAGGCATAGTCGTTGAATGCTGCTGTCGGAAGGCAGAGGTTCAGAAGAAGGACCACGGTTGCTGCGCAGAGGGAGGCCGTAATCTGACCGATAGCCTGCCAGCTTGCGGCACGGGCTTCATGGTGAGGTGCATGCTCGATCAGGAAAGATGTTGCGCTGCCAAATTCCCCCCCAAGTGAAAAGCCGTGAATGAGACGCGCCACGACAATCAGAACTGGTGCTGCAATGCCGATGGTGGCGTAAGGCGGCGTCACGGTGAGGAGCACGCTGCCAACCGCCATGAGAAGAATGCAGATCATCATGGTGGGGACGCGACCCCGCCGGTCTGCATAATTGCCAAGAACGATAGCTCCGAGCGGGCGGGCAAGCAGGGTCAGGCCGAATGTTGCGAGAGATAGCCCGAGTTGCGACAGCGGAAGCCCTGACGGAAAGAAGGTGCGTCCAATCGAAGCGGAAAAATACGCGTAAATGACGAAGTCGTAGTACTCAATGATATTGCCAATGATCGAAGCAATAACAGCCTGATCTGGCTTTTTTTGAAACAGGGCAACCCTCTTCGCCATCAACCCTGGATGCCCCCAAGTTGCTGGATCAGGAACTGGATGAATGAGCGGAGGGTCGGCGCGCTGTAGCGTTCCTTGTGATACAGGAGATAAATAGGCCGGGACGGAAGCGTATAGTCTGGAAGAAGGGCTTGGAGTTTTCCGTCCCGGATATCTTCGCGCACCAGGTCTGAGGGCAGCATGGCAACCCCCATGCCTGATAAGGCGGCACGGCGCATGGCCTGCGTGTTATTGAAAAGGCCCTTGCGGTTCATTTCTATCGAGACATGCCCCTGCGGTCCTTCAAAGTGCCATTCCCGTCTGGCCCAATGCCAGGGGGATGCTGGCGTATAGGAAAAGGCTAAGGCGTCATGTGTTGCCAGTTGCTGGGGCGTAAGGAGTTCCTCACGGCGCGAAAGATACGCAGGGGACGCGCAGAGCGTCATGGTGTAATTGGCAAGCCGACGACAGATCAGGGATGAGGGCTCCGGCACGCCCAGTCTGATGGCGATATCGAACTTCTCGTGCGTAAGATCGACGCTGCGTTCCGTCAGGACGAGGTCGATATCCACGGAGGGATGCTCGCTGAGGTAATCCGCGATGCAGGGCGTGATGCTTTGTGTGCCATACGTGACCGGAGCGGTAATTCTCAGGGTTCCGGAAGGGAGGCTCTGGGCAGCTTCCGCCATCCGTTCCGTCTCGTCCAGCATGCTGAGAATCTTCTGGCACTTGGCGAAATAGACGGCCCCAAATGCGGTCAGGCTCTGTCGGCGTGTCGTGCGTCTCAGCAGACTTGTGCCCAAACGTTCTTCCAGCAGGCGCACGTAATTGCCCACCATTGTGGGTGAGATGCCGCACCGCTCTGCGGCAGACGTCATGCTTCCTGTTTCAACGACCGCGATAAAGGTCGTCATGGCCTGAAAAACGTTCATTGCAAACCGCAGGTTAGTAATTATCGCACCATAACAGCATTTATCGAAGAGATCGAAGACCGTAACGGTTTGACGTAGATGCTCCCGATCAGGAACTGAAGGTTGATGTTTTCCATGCGTATCAGAAGTGCGGCTCTCTCCCAAAGAAAGCTTTCTGCCAGAACTCCGGTTCTTGTCGGCCTGCTTGGAGCAACGGCCCTCGGACTGAGCGCCTGTGCACATCAGCTTCAACCTGTTCAGCCTGTATCCCAGCCCACAGTGGCCCATGATTTTATGGCTGCCACAGCCAATCCCATGGCGTCTCGTGCCGCTTCTGATGTTTTGCAGAAGGGTGGAAGCGCCGTTGATGCTGCCATTGCGGCCCAGATGGTTCTTGCCGTGGTGGAGCCCCAGGCTTCCGGTCTGGGTGGTGGTTCCACCATCCTGTACTGGGACAAGGCCGCTGATCGTCTGAGCTTCTTTGATGGTCTCGCCAGTGCGCCGTCTGGTATGCATCGGGACTACATGCATGACCGCAATGGCGTCCGGATTCCTGAAGCAATATTGCAGCGGACGGGCCGTGTCGTCGGCGTCCCTGGAACCTTGCGAACGCTGGCACTTTTGCATGAGCGCTATGGCAAGCTGCCGTGGAGCGATCTTTTCCAGCCAGCAATTTCAGCTGCCCGGGGTGGTTTTCCGCTTGCCGGATATTTGCATCTCGTCCTGACCGAACGTCCGGAGCTCGCGAAAGAGCCGCAGTTTTCGGCATATTTTGATGGCAGCGGTCAGCCTCTGCCTAAAGGCACGATCCTGCACAATGCCGATCTGGCAGGTACGCTCGAACATGTGGCGCATGATGGAGCGGAGTATTTCTATACGGGCGCTTTTGCGAAAAAGCTGTCCTCTGCGGTTACGAGTGGCGCTTATCCCGGAGCGCTGTCTCCTGCGGATTTAAAGAACTACAAGGTGCGCGAGCGAG
This sequence comes from Gluconobacter sp. Gdi, assembly GCF_014132155.1. GTDB lineage: Bacteria > Pseudomonadota > Alphaproteobacteria > Acetobacterales > Acetobacteraceae > Gluconobacter. Next base: position 32,980 of record NZ_BLJQ01000009.1, on the reverse strand, counting down.
CCCCTCTGTGCGTTACGGCCTTTAATCGTCGCATTTGCTCCGCGGCTCCCCCGGTTGCGGGCGGACTGTCCGTTCTGCAACAGCTTGCCATTCTGGATCGTCTGAACATTGGTCAGTACAAGCCGGGCAGTGTGGAAGCCGCCCACTTGCTGCTTGAAGCCTCCCGTCTGGCCGAGGCCGATCGCCGGAAATATGCTGCTGATCCGGATTACACGCGAGTGGATACGGCAGCCATGCTTGATCCAGCGTATCTCGATCGCCGGGCAAAGCTTGTTTCAACGGGTGAAGCGGCCAGCCGCGTGGTGGCAGGGCAACTTGCCGGGAAGCTGGCGCTTTTGCCATCGTCCGACCCTATGACTGTGCCTGCAACAACGCATCTGTCCATCCGTGATGCATCTGGCAATGCGCTGTCTTTCACAACCACGATCAATTTGAATTTCGGATCGGATATCATTGTGGATGGTGTCGTCCTGAATAATGCCATCACGAATTTTGCGTCCCATCCTTTCGTGAATGGGCAGCCTGCGGCTAATATCGCAGCACCGGGGAAGCGTCCTATCACCACCATGTCTCCAACCATCGTCTTTGGGCAGAACGGGCAGCCTGAAGTCATCGTTGGTGCGGGCGGTGGTGCCCGGATTATTGATTCCGTCGTGCAGACGCTGGTGGGCTATCTGGCGTGGGGACAAAATATCCGCACGGCTATTGAGCAGCCTCGGATTGGGGCCCAGAACCATGCCGAGGAACTGGAGCAGGGCACATCTGCCGCCGGGCTTGCTTCCGCTTTGAGTGCCATGGGGCATCACCCGAAAATTGACGTCATGAATGCCGCCGTGCAGGGCATCACCATTCATCCGGACGGCCTTACGGGATGGGGTGACCCGCACCGTGACGGCGTGGCCGTCGGTCAGTAATATCTGCCTCGATCTGCTGGAGACCACAATGAAGCTTTCTTTCCGCGCTGCCCTCAGCGCTGCCACACTCCTGTCTCTCGCGGCCTGTGCCGAACCTGCCCAGACTGCAAAGCCTGCAGGTGTGGCAGAGGTGGATCGTGCTCTAGGTGATGGTGGGGTCAGCGATTTTTACACACCGCCCGCTCAGGTGCCGGCAACGGTGGGTCAGATGATCCGCACTCAGCCTATTACCGATCGTCCGCTGCCGGAGAATGCAGGCCAGGCCGTACGGACGCTTTACACGTCCATCAGTGGGGTGAATGCTCCTGATCCCGTCACGGTTTCCGGTCAGATCATCTTTCCCAAGGGTACGCCCCCTAAAGGTGGCTGGCCTGTTGTGGCATGGGAACACGGCACAACAGGGATTGCAGACATCTGCGCCCCATCCTGGCGGGGATATCTCTCCCGGGATCGTGCCTATCTGGACCATTGGCTGAAGGCGGGCTTTGCCGTTGTGGCCAGTGATTATCAAGGACTGGGAACGCCGGGGCCGCATCCGTATCTGATGTATCGCCCGGAAGGTTACAGCGTTCTGAACGGATTGCGGGCCGCTCTGGCTCAGTACAAGGGCACGCTTCAGAACCGTATCATTCTTGTTGGTCAGTCGCAGGGTGGTGGCGCGGCATTGGGTACGGCGTGGCTTTCACCGAAATATGCACCGGATCTGCATGTCCTTGGAACGGTTGCAACAGGCGTCGTAACGCAATTCAAGCTGCCGGATCATCCCAAGCATGAGCCGCTTCCACGCCTGAATGTCGAACCACCCCACATGGCTGCTGCTTTTGGTATCCTGACGATTGAGGGATCCCGGAAGAGCCTGCATCCTGAGGTGGATGTCCGTGCGAACATGACGGATAAGGGCAAGGACCTGTCTCATCAGGCCCGTCAGACCTGCCTTGGCGATCTGTTCCGGTACACGGAGGCGCATGACATCACCGAAGACAATGCGTACGCAGGTGATACATCCAGGCTTGAAGCTGACTTTCAAGACGCATTCACCATCCCGGATGCGCACATGACGATGCCGGTTTTCGTGGGTACAGGCCTTGCCGATAATGAAGCTGGTGTGGCCCAACAGTATAACGCTGTGGCGGCCATGTGTGACGCAGGTACGAACGTAACCTGGAAGACCTATTCCGGTCTGACTCACAACGGGGCAGTGAACGGCTCTGCGGCTGATTCTGTTCCGTTTGCGCTGGCGCTGCTGAAAGGCCATCATCCGAAAGGAAACTGTGCAACGATCAAGCCCGTTTCCGAAGTGGAGAAGGCATTGCCAGGAATTCGCTGGAACAACTGAGTTCTGTCGGCCTGTGCGTTCTGCCGTCTGGGAAAGGAACGTTTATGCCGACGCTTGAAATCTGTGTTGAAGATGCCGTTGGGTTGCAGACAGCCCAGCGGCCCGGCGTCTCACGAATTGAACTATGTTCCGCTCTGGCGCTGGGCGGCCTGACCCCTTCGGCAGGGCTGATGCACCTTGCTGCAAAATCGACGGTCCCAGTTTACGCCATGATCCGCCCGCGAGAGGGCGGTTTTGTGTTTGCCGAAGCGGAAATTGATCAGATGCTGGCGGACATTGATGCCGCCCGTGCCGCAGGACTAGCCGGTGTGGTTCTCGGCGCGTCTCTGGACGATCATACGCTTGATATCGCGACCCTGAAGCGTCTGTCTGAGGCCGCCGGTTCAATGGGGCGCACGCTTCATCGCGTCTTCGACCTCACGCCTAACCCGCTCATGGCCGTGGATCAGGCGGTTGAGTTGGGCTTTGAAAGAATACTGACGTCCGGGCAGGCAATTAGCGCCCCCAAGGGACATTCTGTTCTGAAGAATATTGTGCATCATGCCGCCGGGCGTATCGAAATCATGGCGGGAAGTGGTGTGCGTGTCGGGAACGCGCGCGATCTTCTGCGCGACACAGGTGTCACCAGTCTTCATGCCTCCTGCCGGGGGCCATCTGTCGGGCAGGCCTGTCGCGTCTGGGACCTGGGCTTCGGGCGACTGGCATCCCGAACCAGTGGTCGCATCATCGACCAGATGCTGGCCATTCTGGCGGAGGAGACAACAGCGCAGACTGTCTGAGATGTCAGAGCTGGTGTGCGAGCGCTGCCCGAAGTTTCAGTGGCGTGTTGGTCACCAGAATATCAATCGGCAGAAAATGCGCCCGGTGTGCGCCTTCACTCGGTGAAACGGCATCCATTATTGCGGTTGGGCCGAGCAGATCCGTGATGATAACGGCGCCCTTTGCGTGGGCGGCTTGGAAAAGAGATGGTGGAGAATTTTGTGGGATATACGCTGCAAACTGTCTGCCAGCGGCCATTCCGGCATATGCTTCCAGATCCTGCGGTTGTGTGACGAGGACGGAAATGAGCGCCTTGGGGTCAGCAGCAAAGGCTTCCCGGGCCTGCTGTTTTTTGAATGTCAGCACCACAATCCGCTCTGACAGACCTCTTTGCTGAACGGGTTGTAAGGCATCATGAGGCGAGACATCTTTGATATCGAGCATGAGAAGGGCATCGGGTGTTGCAGCGGCCCATTGCAGCACCTTGTCGTAGGTAGGAACAGGGTCGCGGGGTGTCCCATGCCCATTCCTGAGTCGTAGCGTCGCGATCCTTGCATCGGTCAGGGCGCTGAAGAGGCCGTGCCCCGTCGTGACACGATCCACCTCTCGATCATGCATTAGCATGATGGTGCCGTCAGCCGTTTTGGCGAGATCAATTTCCATCATGAATGGACCGGCCTGATGGGTCTGGCGCATCTGGGTAAGGCTGTTTTCCGTTCCTGCAGGGCTGGTCCAACCGCGATGCGCACAGATTAACGGTCTGGCGCGCAGATAAGGTTTCAGATCCTGGGCCCTGACCATGGAAGAACACATGAGGCCAACAAGAACTGCTGTGCTTTTCGTCAGGATTGTCCTGCGTTGCATGGTCTGCCCTTCGACCGAAAGATGTGTGGGTAAAATACAGGGTCTGTCAGAGCGATAAAAGTGCTCTGGCTGCCTGCATTCTGTGCTGGCAGCTCCTATCGGGACTGGCTAGAGAATTCAGTCCGAATTGCTGTGGAAAAGGAATAACCAGAATGACCGTTTCAGTCGTGCTGTATGGCATCAAGGCTTGTGACACCATGAAGAAAGCCCGGCTCTGGTTGGACGATCATGGGATCGATTATGCGTTCCATGATTACAAGAAGGACGGGATCTCAGATGCTGTGCTGGAAGGCTGGGTTCGTCAGGTGGGCTGGGATGTGTTGCTGAACAAGGCTGGGACGACGTTTCGCAAACTGGCACCGGAGCAGAAGGACAATCTGACACAGGATAAAGCTGTGGCTCTGATGCTGGCACAACCGTCCATGATCAAACGGCCTGTTCTGGAACGTGCGGGTAAGATCGTGCGCGTGGGCTTCAAGCCTGCTGAGTACGAAGAAACCTTTGCTGGCTGAACCTGCTGTTCAGGGCGTCAGGTTCAGCATCTTGATCTTGCGATGAAGTGTGGAGCGACTGATGCCAAGTGCGCGAGCCGCTGCGCTGACATTGCCCTGTGTCGTGGCAAGAGCCGAACGTATGACGTGGACTTCGGCTTTGCGGAAACTCAGTTCATCCTCTGAATCCAGGAAGTTCATCAGGGCAGGAAGATGCTCCAGTTCGCCTTCTGGCCAGTGCATACGCTCCCGGCTTGCATGGGTGGCACCCTGCACATGCCCATCGGCGTTCAACGCGACCAGTGGCGTTGAACTTGCCGTCGCCAGCCCGAGCGTAATGATCGTCTCGTTTGGGAAGAATTCCCGGAACAGTCTTTCTTCGATTTTGCGTGCCGTGGTCGTCATTGTCTCCATCAGCAGGCCTGCAAACGGCAGGATATCGTTCCCCGCGAAAGAGCAGATGTTAAGGACGCCCGCCAGCTTTCCACTGGCATTGTAAAGCGGCGCGGCAATACCGGTCAGGCCCCGGAAGCACAGACGCCAGTGCTGGCTTTGCAGCACCATGACGGGCTTTTTTTCCTGCAGGCACGTTCCAATGCTGTTCGTCCCGGCATTGGCTTCATCCCAGAGGGCCCCGGCCTGAAAGCCCCAGCGACGGCAGCCGGTCAGATCTTCCCGGCTGGTCTGACGTGACAGAACAACGCCGTTCGCATCCGCCAGCATCACGGTAAAGCCAAGTGCCATCACCATCGTATGCAGACGCTCCATTTCTGGCAGGGCATGCTGGATCAGAAGGCGCGTACGATTGCTGATGAAGCGCAACTCCGGCGGGCTCAGAAGGCGCGTTTCCCACCGCTCAGCCGGGTCAAGATTGTAGCTGGTGGAGCACCGGATCCATGACTCGGACAGACCGGCTTGTGGCGTAATACCGGTCATGAGTGTCTCTCGTTTTTCAGATGTGTCTCAGAACTGCGACAGGTGACGACGATATAGTCACAATCGGGTGAAAGAGATCCGATCATGGATGGCATCGCGCGGGCTGTGGAAGGAACAAGGCTGTCAGAGTGCGTGACTGACCGGTGCCCGTGTCTTTCAAACGAAAGTTTCGTCCGCCGGTAGCTCTCGCCTTTCTGTTGTAACGCTCTTGGCGAGGGGTTGGATGCATGGATGAGAAACAAGCTTTTCAAGACAACCATCCGGCCGGCAGGGAAAGACCTGCGCAGCAGTTTTCTGCCCTCGCACAGTCATATGGGGGACGGATCATATCCTGCTCCTTAAGCGATTAAGAGAGACAAAATATTTCAGAAAAAGTGGTTTTCCATATTTTTGAAAAACGAGGTGTCATGTCTTCTTCTCTCCAGAGGGTGCTGTCTCCAGTAACCTCTATCCTGCTCGCGCTTGTGGGGCTGTTCCTGTTGGGTGGGGGCGGTTATCTGCTCGTGCTCGGCGGGTCCTGGTTCTATGCGCTGGCTGGTCTCGTCATGCTTGCGGCGGCTGCCGTCAGCCTGAAGAACCCGTCTCAGGCAGGCCGTATTTATGCAGGTCTGCTGCTGGTTGCCACGATCTGGTCTGTTGTTGAAGTCGGCTTCAACATCTGGGGGCTGGAAGTTCGTCTGTTCACTCTGGTTGGCATTGCCTGCTGGATGCTTCTGCCGTGGGTCTGGCGCTCCAATGCGTCCTGGGCTGCGGACAAGCGCGAACTGGCCGGTTCTGCGGCCATCGCCGTTGTGGCGATCGTTGCAAGCTGCTTCACGTCCTATTCCATCAATGGCACGCTTCCGGCAGAGCGTATGGCTGCATCTGGCCAGGTTGACGAAACCGGCAAGGACACGCCTGCTGCGGATTGGCCTGCTTATGGCCGGACGGTGGGCGGTGATCGTTACAGCCCGTTGGGTCAGATCACGCCTGCCAACATCAGCAACCTGAAGCGCGCCTGGGTTACCCAGACGGGTGACGTCCAGAAGGCTGACGAAGGTGTTGTGGCCGGTCCGGATCAAGGCCACGAGTTTAACCTCGAGGTTACCCCGATCAAGGTTGATGACACGCTCTACCTTTGCACGCCGCATAACTGGGTCATGGCCCTTGATGCCGCAACGGGCAAGGTGAAGTGGAAGTTCGATCCGAAGCCTGCTGCTGAAGATCTGGCTGCCAATGTTTATCTCGCCTGCCGCGGCGTCTCCTATTACAAGGCTCCGGACGACTATACCGCTCCTGATGGCTCCAAGGCCTGCCAGAAGCGTATCTTCTCCCCGGTTGGTGACGTTCGTCTTCTTGCTGTCGATGCTGAAACAGGCAAGCCCTGTGAAGACTTCGGCGAGCACGGCTTCATCTCCCTGCGCCAGTATCTTGGTCATGTGCCGCATGGCTTCCACTTCGTGACGTCTCCGCCGCTGGTGGTGAAGGATCGTGTGGTTCTTGGTGGCTGGATCTTTGATAACCAGGCGAACTTCGAACCGTCCGGTGCAATCCGTGCGTTCAACCCGATTTCCGGTGAGATCGAGTGGGCATGGGATGCCGGTCACAACCCGGAAAACTGGAAGCCCGGCCCGAACGACGAGCTGACGCGTGACACCCCGAATGCATGGGGCGTTTACACGGCAGATGAGAACCTCGGCCTGCTTTACCTGCCGATGGGTAACTCCCCACCAGATAACTGGGGTGGTTCACGCCGTCCGTTCGACGACGCAACCTCCAGTGCAACGATTGCTCTCGACATCGAAACCGGTGAGCGTCGCTGGACTTTCCAGACCGTGCATCACGATCTGTGGGACATGGATCTGGCCATTGGCCCGTCGATGGTTGATCTGCCAGGCCCGAACGGTGAAACCGTCCCGGCTCTGATCCAGACCACGAAGCGCGGTGAGTTCTTCGTTTTGGACCGTCGCACAGGCAAGCCTGTTCCGGGTTATCCGGTTGAGGAACGTCCGGTTCCGACTGCTGGTGTTGCTGCAGACGATCACGTGTCTCCGACACAGCCGTTTGCTGTTGGTCTGCCGTCTCTGACGCCGCCTGACCTGAAGGAAAGCGACATGTGGGGCGCGACGCTGCTGGATCAGATGATCTGCCGCATCCAGTTCCGTCAGTCTGCTTATGAAGGTCAGTTCACGCCGCCGCATGTTGGCAAGACGACAATCGTCTATCCGGCATTCTATGGTGTGGTTGACTGGCAGGGTGCGTCCATCGACCCGCAGCGCAAGCTGCTGATCGCCAACGCCAGCTACCTGCCGTTCCGTATCCGTTTGGAAAAGCGTAACCACGCTGAATCCGCGGGTATCCTGCCGAAGTGGGATGGCAAGGGTGACAAGCCTGAAGCCAAGGGCGATGCGCTTAGTGTCTCTCCTGACTACGGTACGCCTTATATCGCTTACACCAGCCCGTGGCTGAACCCGCTTCAGATCCCCTGCAAGGGACCAGTCTGGGGTACGATCACCGCTATCGATCTGGTGACAAAGAAGATTGTCTGGCAGCACCCGGTTGGTACGACGCGCGACACCGGTCCTTTCCGGACGCATAACAACCTTCCGCTTCCGACCGGCATGTACAACATCGGTGGCAGTGTCATCACCAAGGGTGGCGTATCCTTCATGGGTGCGACAGCTGACGATTACCTGCGTGCCTTTGATGTCTCGACCGGTAAGGTCATCTGGCGTGACCGTCTGCCGGCTGGTGGACAGGCAACCCCGATGTCCTATCAAATCGGCGGGAAGCAGTATGTTTTGATTGCCGCTGGTGGTCATGGGGGCCTTGGCACCCGCAGCGGTGACTATATCATCGCTTATACGATTGACGGACAGCAGGGCGCAGCCGCGCACTGATCTGACCGGATTACTGCTGGAGCGTGTCCTTTAGGGTATGCGCTCCACGCTCTACTTCTTCGACGGAAATAAATGTCATGTCTCGCAAAACCTGGACCGGAGGGTGTCTCCGGGCCCTGAGTATCCTATTGCCCGCGTCATCCCTTCTGCCAGCAGTTGCGGTCCATGCAGCCGATATTCCACTGGCCATCATCGGCCCGCACGAATACGACCTGCCGGTAGATTTCAAACCTTTCAACGTGCTCGTGCAATACGGAGACGGGAACGTTGCCGGCAATACCTATGACAGTGGTGGCCGGCGTCAGCCCACAGGCGGAAGCCACACTTGGGCAGGCATGACGAAGTACGTGCATTTCCGCAGCTTCGATGCTCTGCCGCATGTCGGTTTTGCGTTTGAAGTCATTCAGTCGGAAAGCTTCGTTCTGGCACAGGGCAAGGATTACGGTGGCCTCGGTCCGACAATCGTGGGCCCTGCTGTCTGGTTCAAGCCGAATGCTCACAGCACCTTCGGTATCCAGACCTTCATGCAGACGCCAGTTGGCACACGGGATGCGTTGTCCCCGAGCTACTGGTCAAACCTGTCCAGCTTCATGTTCGATTATGAATGGAAGCATTTCAGCTTCGATGGCGATCTGGGTGCAATTGTAGCATCCACGAAGCACAAGACAGGCGAGCACAGCTACTCGCCAGGGACGGTCTTTCATTCCAACCTGCGTTTCAGCTGGAAAGCGAGCAAGATTGTTGAGCCGTTCTTTGCATTCGACTGGCAGAACACAGCCGGAATGCGGGACAACACTGCCAACAGTTGGGTCAGTGAATCCAGTGGGCGTGAAGTCGCACTGGGTGTGGGCGCCATGGTCAATATTTCCAAGCGCGTCTCATTAACTGGTCGGTATTCTCATTCTGTCGATGGCAGAAACGTGCCTGAGACGAATGCGTATTACATGAAGCTTGTCTATCTCTGGTAAAGATGGCTTATCCCGTCTGAGCAGTATTCTCGGACGGGGTGCCGCCTCCTAGAGGCCCAGTGTTTGCCGGGCAAGGCAACACGCTGCCAGATCCCACGCAGCACAGCCGACACTCTTGAAAAATACCGGACCTTCCGGTTTTTCTTTGCCGGATAGGTAAGCGGCCAGAGGTTGGACCTCTTCCCAGTTTTTCCCTGCCTGAATGATGTCTCCCGCCTCTGACGGTGCACCAACGGGATCATCCACAATACAGGTACTTCCGTTGACGATGGCCGGACCAATTTCAATCATTTCCGGTCGATAAGCCCCCACACCAATAATCAGTCGCGTAGACTTTGGCGGCGCGTCGTACAGAACACTTTGGCTGCTGGTCACGGTGACGACCACATCCGGGTCGCAGGCTTCGTCATCGTTGCGAAGCCTCAGGGCAGGGTATGCGTCGCTTCCTGTCAGCGCGGCTACGCTCTCACGGGAGCGGCCACGAATGTAAACCGTGAGGCCCGGATAAAGCACATTCAGCGCTTCCAGATGAGCTTTGGCCTGTACGCCTGTACCAATGAGAAGAACCGTTTCCAGAGTGTCTGGGCGAAAGCAATCCAACCCCAGCATGGAGATGGCGGCGGTTCGTCGCTCCGTTGTAGCAACGCCGTCCAATGCGAACAGAAACTGTCCATCGACAGCATCCATGCACATGACTTGCCCCTGAATAGCAGGAAGGCTGCGTGCGGAGTTGCCAGAATAAAGGGTCAGAAGTTTTGTCGTGAGAATATCAGGCGCGCACGCAACCATGGACATGACCGTCCCGGAGCGATCAAGCGTTGGCACAACCATGCGTTCAGGACAGGAGATCTGCCCGGCATGATAGTCCTGACCTGCTTTCCGAAGTGTTTCTACGAGAGCGGGAAAGGGGAGCAGTTTTCGCGTTTCGGCGGCGGTCAAAGTCTTCATGGAGCACCTTCCTGCTGTTGTCTGGAAGATGCCCCGTTTTGGCTTGAAGATGAAGGGATGGCGAGAGAGCGTCCCTGTCTGGGTTAAGCAGCAGCTTTTGGACGGAACCGGGCTGTCGAGATATCGCATTCGTAAGCGGCCGCGACCGAATAAGGATCAAGCGCCAGCTCATCGACAGCATCGAGAATGCGTTCGACTTTGGCATCATCCATCAGCACGCTGAAGTTCAGGCGCGTCCAGCCGGGCTTCTCGATTTCCTGCCCAGATAGAATGGCCTGACGAATTGCATCTGAGGCCGCTTCGTCAATGTCGAGCAGGCGATGTGCATACGGTCCTGCACAAGCGCATCCGCCACGCACCTGAATGCCGTAGCGGTCCGACAGCATGCGCGTGAAAAGCTGCTGGTGGATGAAGCCACCTGTGCTTTCGTCCCGGACCTGGAAGGAGAAGATGGGCAGGGCTTCAGCTGTGGCGTGACCAAGAATGCGGATATTCGGGTTTTTGCTCCAACGGGCAACGGCGCGGGCGCGAAGTTCCGCATTGCGGTCGCTCATGAAAGTCTGGCCGATGACGTCCTTGACGATGAAGGCCAGTGCCGCGCGGATGTCTCCGACCACATCTGGTGTTCCACTCTCTTCGAGAGCCGCAAGGCTGGTGGTGTAGTCATGGTTCCAGGGGGACACGAACCGCACAGTTCCTCCGCCTGGAAGAACCGGGCCGCACCGCGTCACTACGTCATTGCGGACGATCAGGACGCCTGAGGCTGCCGGGCCACCGATAAACTTGTGACAGGACACTGCCACGGCATCTTTTTCGAAAGGCGTGCCCGGCTTCATGTCGATGGGAAGATACGGAGCGGCACCCGCATAATCCCAGATCGCCAGAGCCCCGTGCTTTTTCAGAAGTTCCGTTACGGCATCTACATCCGTCATGATGCCGGTGACGTTCGACGCTGCGGAGAAAGAGCCGACTTTCAGGCGCCCTTCGTCGCAGGTGATTAATGCCTGTTTAAGAATGGCCAGATCTGGACCACCATTCTCGGCTTCCGGGATCTCGATGATCTCGGCGCCACTTTCCCGCCAGGGGAGGATGTTGGAGTGATGCTCATACGGGCCAATGAAAATGATCGGACGATTTCCAGCAGCACAGCGGGCAGGGATTTCCAGCAGATGTACGAGACGGTTCAGGCCTGCTGTTGCGCCGTTGCCCATGAAAATGGTCGTGAAACGATCCTTTGGGGCATGGCAAAGCCGAGCAATTGCGTCACGGGCGGCATTCCGCATTCGCGTCATGTACGCCCCACACAAAGACGCTTCAGTGTGGCTGTTGGCATAGTAGGGAAGAACTTCGTTCATGACGAATGTTTCGACCTGAACAAGCGCGCGGCCTGAAGCGACATAATCTGCATAAAGAAGCGACTGAACACCAAAGGGGCTCATGAACTTCGTGCCGTCTCCAAGGACGCCCTTGCGGAGGGCGTCGCGGCCACCTGCACGGAGCATTTTCTCAAATTGCTCCAGCGCTGTTGCACTGTTGTCGAGACTGCCGATCGTTTCCATGATGCCCTGTCCTCTTAACCTGATCTCGTCAGAGGAAAATATCTCAATGGCGGATAGGAAACTGTCTCTTTCTTGTAGACGAAAACCGGTTTTTTGTTGTCATTTACATCATTATGAGCAGAATCATCGATCAAACGGACCGTGCCATCCTTCGCATTCTCCAGAAGCAGGGGACGCCGTCCCAGCGTGAACTGGCTGAACAGGTTGGCCTTTCCCAGAATGCCTGCTGGAGGCGCCTGAACGCCCTGCGGGAAAGTGGAATCATCAGCCACGATACCGTCCGTCTCAATGCTCAGGCGCTTGGCCTGACATTGACGGTCTTTGTGCTGATGAGGACACGTCATCATTCACACGAATGGTTTGAAACGTTCCGCAAAGTGGTCGTTTCGATCCCAAACATCGTTGATTTTTACCGGATTGCCGGTGAGTATGATTATCTTCTCAAGGTCGTGGCATGCGACATGAACGATTTCGACCGTGTCTATCAGCAGATCATCAGCAAGGTCGAGCTGGATGCCATCACCTCATACATGACCATGGAAACCCTGGCAGATAACCGGGATCTTCCAGTCTGACACAGACCACGGACAAGGACACTTCATGACCCAGACAGATCAGCTCGCCCAAAGTCTCCGGACGAGACATGTTGTCATGATTGCCTTGGGCGGGGTGATTGGTGCTGGGTTTTTCATCGGCTGCTCGGCTGCCCTGTCGATGGGTGGACCAGCCGTCATCGTGTCATACGTTCTGGCGGGACTTCTGGTCTGGCTTGTAAACGGCATGATGCGAGACCTTGCTTCACAGACACCAGGGCGTGCGTCCTTTCTCGGACAGATCCGCCATGCTCTTGGGGATCGCTTCGGTTTTGTCGCAGGCTGGACCTACTGGCTGACCTGGGTGACGGTCATTGGCGTTGAAGCCATCGCCGTAACATCCATGCTCGCGCCCTATATCCCTGTTCCCTATGCCGTTCTGGAACTCCTTATTCTGGGCGTGATGACCGCCATCAATCTGTTGTCTGTCAAAGGGTACGGTGAGTTCGAGTACTGGTTTTCAGCCATCAAAGTGGCTGCCATCGTGCTTTTCATCGGAATTGGTATCTGGGCGTTCGGGGCGCATTCCATCCCCGTGCAGGAAAACCTGTTTGCGCATGGCGGTATTATGCCTCACGGCTTAATGGCGCTTCTCGCCGTTATTCCAACAGTGCTTTTCTCGATGGGTGGGAGTGAAATTGCGACGGTGGCCGCAGTTGAGTCCGACAACACGGAAGTGAACATTGCCCGCGCAACACGGACCATTCCTCTTCGCATTGGTGGCTTTTACCTTGTTACCATCTCGATGATTCTGTGCCTTGTGCCCTGGAGTGACATCGTACCTGGACAGTCACCATTTTTGTTGGTTCTGAACCGGTTTCATGTGCCTTTCGCCGGGTTGGCAATGGGCATTGTCATTCTCGTAGCGGCGCTTTCCAGCCTGAACTCCGGGATTTACGTCACCTCGCGCATTCTGTTCGAACTGGCTGAACAGGGAGATGCTCCTGCAGTCTTTCTGGCGGTTGAGCCTAAAACGCAGCTTCCCCGTCGCGCGCTTCTCGCCAGTGTCGGAAGTGCCATTCTTGTGGCGGTGACAGCTGTTCTGTCGCCGGGCGTTATTTTTGCTGTTCTTGTCAGCCTCACAGGCGGGTTCATGCTTTTCAACAACGCCCTGCTGGTTCTGGGACGGTTGAAGCTGATGCCTCAGAAAGCATTTGGGGCCTATGTGGCGCTTGCGCTGATTGGTCTGGCGATCATTGCCATGATGATTCAGGCTGAGACCCGTTCACAAATCGAAATGGGCGCTTTTGCGATTGTTGTCATCCTGTTGGCAGAGCGTTTTCTGCCACGAGGGAAAAAGATTCAAAACAGCACGCCCTGAGCAGGTTTGTGGGGAACATCCGTCCCCATATCTTTCAGGATCCATGCGCGCAGGACAGCTAGAATGGCGTCTTGATCGTTACGAGACAGAGGCTTCCCTGCGGGAATTCCATGCCACTTCGCCAGACATCCCCGGCAGCATGAGCCCGTTGCATGCTGTGCGATGAAGACCGGATGCCCTCGCATCGGCGTCTGCTTTCCGTCCTGCGCCGGCCATGCAGGTGCCAGACGATCCCGGATGAAGGCTGTGCCATGTTCCATGACAGCATCCAGCCCACGATTTTCCAGATAAAGGCGTGCCTGTTCATCCAGATGAAACCGTGCCCGAAAACTGGACTTTTGAAGTCGGAGGAGAAGATCCTGAGGAGCAGAACCGGTCAAGACGGACCAACCTTCTGAAAATACATAAAAAAATGCTGTGAGGGCTGCTGCACCCTCTGTGAGAACATCTGTTCTTACTCCATATGGTGCGGCATGGACGCTTTTCCGAGACGCACCCGAACTGATTCTTCAGCCAATGATATGGCTGCCATGCCAGTCCTGTCGCCGCTTCAGGTTCAGGATCTGTTCATGGCCCGGCTGGATGAGATCTGCGGACGGTTTGAAGAATGGAGTTTTCCTCTCGCGGTAGAGGGGCAACTGGGCGATGTCGCGCCTAATGCGTACAAGAAATATTATCAGCTTCCTCTGATCGACCCGCAGCTTGGAACGTCCATCTCTCTGGAAGCAACCAAACTGGTTCTCGCAGCGGCAGATGTGCGCGCTGGAGATCATGTGCGAGTGACAGGTTTTCTGCGCGCTCGTCATCTGCGCGGGCAGGTTGCCCTGCGGTTTGAAGTGCTTACCGTTGAGCCGCATGACCCTGGTCGCCAGAAAGTGGATCGGGCAGAGCGATCCCTGCTGGATGTTCTGAGAGGGTTGAACTGGCAGTTTCAGCCCTATCCCGAGCGCCGGGACGCCAGACTGCTTCTGATTCATTCTGCATCTTCCAATGCGCTGGTTTCGGAAGATTTTCTTCAGGCACTGGGGGGCGGGTGGCGTCCGGAGCGTATTCGAGCACTCCCCGTGGCCATGACGGATCCACACCGCATTGCCGATGCCATCGGTACGTGTCGGGAAGACATTATTGTCCTGATCCGTGGCGGTGGAGATGCTTCTGATTTCGCGGTGTTCGAGCATCCGCTCGTGTTGGAAGCGCTCTCCAACTGTGTGGCGCACCGTGTTCTGGGCGTCGGACATACTGCTAATCGGACACTGGCGGAACGGCTGGTGGATCATTCTGCAACGACGCCTGCGGATGCGGGGCACTATATTCGCAAGATGAGCGGTCGTGTGTGGCAGCGGCAGGAGGAGGAGCGTGCGCAGCAGGAAGAAATTGTGGCACTCCGGGAGAGTGCAACGTCCATGGCCGCTATTCCGGTTGGGGCACCATTGGGAGTTCGCTTGCGGAACGGCCTGATTCTGCTGGCTCTGGGCCTATTGGCCGGTCTGGTTCTGGCCCGTATCCTCTAAAAATCAGAGGAACGTTTGTAATTCTGGTGCAACGTTTTCCAGATCGCTCCGCCCCTTTTCAGAGAGCAGAGCGATGACGCGTGCTACATCTCGCAGTGCGCACTTGGGATGGCGAATAAACCAGGCACAGAACCCATTGAAAGAAAGGCCTTCCGGTGTATCGGTGGCTGGAAGGGGCGGGAGATCCAGAGAAATCTTCTCGTCGGCGACCACGAAGTGAAACAACGTGTCGGCAAGGCTGCTCTCGTCCTCGAAAACAAATGTGTTGGCGTCAATCCAACGTATTTTCAGGACGGGGCGGAGAAGAGACTGGTTCGCCAGTTGAACAGGATGTCCGTTTAAAGACGCGAGCATGAGGATTTCAGGATGGCTGTCTTGATAGATGGCGGCCAGTTTTTCCGTCGTTTGTATGTTCTGATCGTTTGATAAGCCGGGAAATCCATCTTCACCGACGAGCAGAAAATTGCCTGCTCCGTCCCGAATAAAACCAGTCCGTGTGCGTGTTGGCAGAGGAGCCGTCTGAGGTGTCAGAAGAAGACGTTCTCTTGCGGATGGCAGGACACGATGAAAAGAAAATCGCTCGTGCTGGCCATGGTCCGGCATGGAACTTCCTGCATCCGGAAGCGCGGGTAAGGCCATGGAAGGATCTTGGTGCAGCCGATCCAGAAGGTCTGCCAGCCCTCGATAGGCTTGTGCATCCATAAAGTCATGCCGGATTACGGACACATCAGGCAGTCTCCGTCTCGGAGAGAGATCTTCCTCATCCCGGCAGAAATAATGTTCGGCAAGGTGAGGGGGCATGTCCGGGTCTCCCGCCCAGACATAATGAAGAATGCGCGCTCCTTCCCACGAGACGGGGAGACCTGGGCCAGCCTGATCGACTGGTGTGCCATCTGGGCGGACAATGCGTTGGGGAGAGAAATCCGGAGATAGAACGTCCATCAGGACCGGGAGATTTTCTGTCTGTGCAAATAGCCGGGCCATTCCATTGTCAGGGAAGGTGGAAGCACTGCGGTAGGAAGATGCCTGAATCACAGATCCGGCCGGGACTGGCTCGAGAGGTTTGCCGTAAACGCACCAGTTAATGGCAATGGCATCAGCATCTCCTGCCGTCACAAGGAGATTGTCCAGCGTTGTGTCCGGATCGAGGAATTCATCAACGTCCAGAACCAGCAGCCAATCCTGTTCCCGCCCTACCAGACGAACGGCTTCGGCTGTCAGAACCTGACGAAGCTCATGAGGGGAGAGGTCATCCGTTCTGGCGAATTCATGAAATTCAACCGGGCCGATATGTTCTGCGGTGAGGGCGATGGCCTGCGTATTGTCTGTGGAGCCCGCATCGAGCACGAGAATGCGCTCGAACCCAAGTGCCAGATGCCATAGCAGCCACTCCTTCAGGAGAGGAGCGGCATTATGGGTCAGAACGGCGCAGGCTGCACTTGGCATAATGGTATGTTTCCGTGGTGGCTGGTCAGCGTACGTCCACACGGATCAGCGGATGCTGGACCGATGGATCGGTGAGAGCATGCATCTCGATCTGGATAGGCTGGGCGCCCGCCGTGCTGATTCTGTGGGCGACTGGTTCCAGATCCGTTTGTGTAGCCTCCGTCATGGCCTTGGCCTGCGCTGCCGGATCAGACTGGAGCGGAACCAGAAGCCTGACGATGAACAGGACGTTTTCCTTGCGGGCCAACGCTGACTTAACAGCCTGATCCACAACAGGTCCGTACTCGGATTCCGGAGTCCCGCCCTCGATCTGCAGGAATGGCGGTTTCGCTTTCGGGGCGGGGGGCGGTGGCGGGATATATGGCTGGGGCGGTTTGCCAGCCTGCGGGTTGAACGTGCGCTGATCAACCAGTTTGCACCCGGCAAGCAGGGGCGTAGCCAGCAGGATGCAGCCTGCCAGAGAAAGGGCGCGTGGAGCCATGATGCCTCGGGGCGAACGAAAATGTCGGACAAATGCAGCCATATTGCGCGGGACCGTCGCAGGAACGGAGGGTTTCGGCAAGATTAAGAGCATCAAGTTCATGAAAAACTATGCCAACCCCCTGTTGCTTCGCTGTGGCGGTGCTATGGAAGAAGCCCTTTCGTCAGAATAGCGGAGTAGGCAGGCATGGCGGTAAAAATCGCAATCAACGGTTTCGGACGTATCGGACGTCTCGTTCTGCGCGGCATCATTGAGAGCGGTCGTACGGACGTTGAGGTCGTAGCTATCAACGATCTTGGCTCGGTCGAAGCAAACGCACACCTTCTGGCTTATGACAGCGTCCATGGCCGTCTGCCAGGCAAAGTCCGTGCTGAAGGCAATACGCTCATCATTGAAGCAAACGGCCGCACCTATGGTCCGATTACCGTTTCTGCCGAGCGTGATCCGTCCAAGGTTCCATTCGAAGGCATTGATGTTGCCATGGAATGTACGGGCCTCTTCACCACGCGTGAAAAGGCTGCTGCCCTGCTGGAAGCTGGTGCAAAGCGCGTCATCGTCTCCGCTCCTGCAACGGATGTGGATGCCACCATTGTTTTCGGTGTGAACGACGACGTTCTGACGCCGGACATGAAGGTCATTTCCAACGCATCCTGCACCACGAACTGCCTTGCCCCTGTCGCTTACGTTCTGGACGAAGCGTTTGGTATCGAGCGCGGCTACATGGTCACGATTCACTCCTACACCGGTGACCAGCGCACGGTGGACACCCTGCACAAGGATCCCCGTCGTGCCCGCGCTGCGGCCCTGAACATGATCCCGACGTCCACGGGCGCTGCGAAGGCTGTTGGTCTGGTTCTGCCGCATCTGAAGGGCAAGCTGGACGGCACGGCGATCCGCGTTCCGACGCCGAACGTCTCTCTTGTCTCTCTCGACTTCGTGCCGAAGACCGCTCCTGCTTCCGCTGAAGCCGTGAACGAAGCGATCCGTGCAGCGTCCGAAGGCAAGCTCAAGGGCGTTCTGGACTACAACACGGCACCGCTGGTCAGCACGGATTTCAACCACTCTCCTGCGTCTTCCACGTTCGATGCAACACAGACGGCTCTGGTCGATGGCGGCCAGCTCGTTCGCATCTGCGCCTGGTATGACAATGAGTGGGGTTTCTCCAACCGCATGGCCGACACGGCTGCTGCTTTCGGGAGCCTCTGACCCATGGTTTTCCGCACGCTCGACACCCTGGAGGCACGCGGCAAGCGCGTGCTCGTCCGGGCTGATCTGAACGTGCCGATGCATGACGGCGTCATCACTGACGCCACGCGCATCGAGCGCGTTGCCCCGACCATCAATGAGCTTGCCGGTAAGGGCGCGCGCGTTGTGGTCCTCAGCCATTTCGACCGCCCGAAGGGCAAGGTCGTTCCTGGCATGTCCCTGCGTCCGATTGCTGAAAAGCTTGGGGAAGTTCTGGGCAAGCCGGTTGGTTTCGTTCCGGAATGCGTAGGTCCGACTGTTGAAGCTGCTGTTGCGGCTCTCAATGATGGGGAAGTGCTGGTTCTGGAAAACACGCGCTTTCATGCGGGTGAAGAAGCCAACGATCCAGAATTCGCCAAGGCGATTGCGCAGAATGGCGATATTTTCGTCAATGATGCCTTCTCGGCAGCGCATCGCGCCCATGCCTCTACCGAAGGTGTGGCGCATGATCTTCCGTCTTTCGCCGGGCGGTTGATGCAGGCCGAGCTATCGGCTTTGTCGGCTGCGCTGGAAAACCCGGAACGTCCGGTTGGTGCCATCATCGGTGGCTCCAAGATCTCCACGAAGCTGGATCTGATTGGCAATGTTATCGCTAAGGTGGACACACTGTTCATCACGGGGGCCATGGCCAACACGTTCCTGGCGGCAGAAGGCATGAATGTCGGCAAGTCCCTTCAGGAAGCGGACATGCACGAAACAGCTCGCAAGATTGCGCATCTGGCGCAGGAAAAGGGCTGTGAAATCATTCTGCCAGTGGATGCCGTTGTGGCGCGCGAATTCAAGGCCGGTGCAGAAACCGAAACCTGCCTGATTGGCGAAGTGCCTGCCGACGCCATGATCCTTGATGCTGGTCCGCGCACTGTTGCGCTGATCAACGAGCGTCTGGCTACGTTGAAAACGCTTGTCTGGAACGGCCCACTCGGGGCGTTTGAGATCGAGCCGTTTGATCGTGCAACGGTTGAGGTTGCACAGGAAGCTGCTCGCCTGACGCAGGAAGGCAAGCTTCGTACTGTGGCAGGCGGTGGAGACACTGTTTCTGCGCTGCGTCACGCCGGTGTTGCTGGACAGATGAGCTACGTTTCCACGGCGGGTGGTGCGTTCCTGGAGTGGCTGGAAGGGAAAATCCTTCCAGGCATCGAGGTGCTTCGCACAACCGGACACCAGCTTGGTCTGGACTGAGTTCTAAAAAAGCGGGGAGAGCAATCTCCCCGCTTTTTTTGTAGCCGCATTTACGGAAAAAAGATTTCCTCAATGCTACGGCCGAAAAGCTGTGAAATCGTGAATGCCAATGGCAGGCTCGGGTCGTAACGCCCTTTTTCAATGGCATTGACTGTTTGTCTTGATACCGCCAGCGCTGCGGCCAGATCGGCCTGGCTCCAGCTTCGTTCTGCCCGAAGTTCCTTGAGGCAGTTGTTCATCGATAGCGCCTTTGGGCGACAAGGCCCCCGATCCACCAGAGGGTTCCCATGATCGGCCAGACTGCAAAAGCTCTGAGCTTTGGTAACCCGGCACTTTCGGCAAAGCCCCAGCCGAAGGTCAGTAGAGCGGTTCCCAAAAATGACATTGCAATGGCATCCAACTGAATCCGACGTTGTAATTCATCCATTCGCCAGATTGCACGCATGATGACCCATGCGGCTGTCACCGCTCCCACCATGGGCGTGAGTGCCAGTATTATTCTTGTTAAAGGTGCAGGGTGGAGTGCCTGTTGCAGATAATTGGCTCCGAACAGCAGCACAAGATACAGCGCGAGCGCGCTACCGAGTTCGATGAGATATTGACGACCATACAACATGTCTGAGCCCTCCTGATGTAAAGCAAGCTTTACTTTTTAGGCTCGAATGTCAAGTAAGCTTTACAAAATATTCATTTCAGATACCTGCTCGGATCACGTTTTGTGACGTCACGAAACTTTCTAATTTTTTCAATTGTAATTGGAGGCTTTGACCCAGCACACTGTTTTCAGCTCCCCGTCGTGCTGGAATCCGCCTGATGCGCCTTCTGCCTATGCTGATGAAGTCTTTTCCACTGTTCGCTCTGGCAGTAGGAACATGCAGTGCGTTCGCTGCAGAAACTGTGCAGCCAGCTTCGGCGACGAAAAAGCCGTTCTCAGCGTTTACGCATCCTTTTAATGCTTCTCTGTCTCAGGACGCATCGGCTGACCCGCGGCAAGGAGCGGCGCTGATGCGCGGTTTGGAACACCACCGGGCGGACGTTATCGCGCAACAAATGACTTCAGGTTTCGGCGCGGCACCAGTCCCTGATGAGAATATTGAAGGTCCTCAGGATTCAGCGCAGTCCGATGCCTATGTGAAGCCCGATTTCTTTTCCAACAAAGTCGGCGAAGTCAACGATGCCGCTGCGGAAAATCACCCTGATCAGCATCGTAAAGGCGGCGGCGCAATGGCGGGCGGGCTAGCTTTGGCCGTGCCTCTCTCCCAATAAGCCCCTGTTCGGTCAATTAGGGCGATGCATATAAATTGAGTGGCTCAGGCAAGGGCTTCTCGTAGGATATGAATGGCAGCCTCAGGAGCTTCAATATACACATGGAAATGGGTGTGAGCTTTTGACCAATGAAGATGCAGCCTGACGCTTTTTAGGCAGCGTTCAACATAGTTCGAAAAATTGGCAGTCTTTGTTTTGGTAGACGATGCTTGCGAAGGCCTGTTGTGCCTTCCGAGGCGGGACATAGAAAGGCGTAAGCCATCCAGGTCTGCCCTCCTCGGGAGAGGATTGGGCTTCGTCACATAAAAAGGGCTGCCAACACTTGTGCTGGCAGCCCTTTTTCTAAAAAGCTTTTCTTATCAGGCCTGAAGGCCATTCTCGCGACGACGAAGTTCAACTTCGGCCGACATGGCCTTCTGAAGCTTCTCCATGGCGCGGGCTTCAATCTGACGGATCCGCTCACGCGACACGTTGTAGTGGTGAGAAAGATCTTCCAGCGTAGATGGTTCTTCCTTGAGGCGACGCTCTGCCAGAATGTGACGCTCGCGCTCATTCAGGGTCATCATGGCTTGATCGAGAAGGGCTTTACGACCGCTGAACTCTTCTGACGCCGCGTAGGTCTGCTCCTGGTTTTCGTTGTCGTCCACCAGCCAGTCCTGCCACTCGCCTTCGCCATCAATGCGCAGGGGCGCATTCAGGCTATGGTCCGGGGCAGCAAGACGCTGGTTCATTGACACCACGTCCTGTTCCGGAACGCCGAGCGTGGTGGCAATGGAGTTCACCTGCTCGGGCTTCAGATCACCATCATCAATCGCCTGCATCTGTCCTTTCAGGCGACGGAGATTGAAGAACAGCTTTTTCTGTGAAGCTGTCGTACCGATTTTAACCAGTGACCAACTATGCAGGATATACTCCTGCATGGCGGCACGGATCCACCACATGGCATAGGTTGCAAGGCGGAAGCCACGCTCCGGGTCGAAGCGGCGGACAGCCTGCATCATACCGATGTTGCCCTCACTGATGAGTTCATTCACCGGGAGGCCATAGCCGCGATAGCCCATGGCAATCTTGGCCACGAGACGAAGGTGAGACGTCACCAGGCGGTGTGCCGCACTGGTGTCTTCATTCTTGCGCCAGGCACGGGAGAGATCGAGCTCTTCCTGCGGCGTCAGAAGGGGGAATTTGCGGATTTCCTGGAGATAACGGGTCAGGTTGTTTTCAGGACCCACGGAGATGACAGCTGGAGATGCCATGGTCTTCGATTCCTTTCGCCCGGGGGTGTGCCTGGCTCGATGAGGAATAGACTCATACGAACTGGCAGAGGCAAAGTTCCTCACACCCAGGTGACGCATTGGGAAGGACTATCACGTCCCCAGCCGCTTACCCCCAGATTGGGCAGTGCACGGTGGTACGATCCGTTCCGGCGGCGCGTCAGCTCGTCGGATAAGTAAGTTTATGACAGGTGGAACCGAAAAGGTCAAGAACTTTCAGAGGTTGAGCCTGTCAGGCGCATTTTCAAGGTCTGGAAGTCTTCAGGAGGCGCAGTTTCGAAAGAAAGTGGCTTTTTTGTCCTGGGATGAATGAATCCGAGTCGGGCGGCATGGAGAGCCTGGCGTGGGAAATCGAGAGCCGCTTCTTTCGCATCCTGAGGTAAACCGCGGGCTGCGGCCGGAATACGACGCAGATACACGGGGTCTCCGAGGAGAGGGTGCCCCGCCTGTGAGAGATGAACACGAATCTGGTGGGTTCGCCCAGTGGCCAGTTTGCATTCGATCAAAGAGACGCTTGCATGGATCGGCTCCAGCAGCTTGAAGCGCGTGAGAGCGGTTTTTCCGCCTGACTGAACGACCGCCATGCGCTTGCGGTCTTTCTTGTCCCGCCCAATGGCGCCGTCAAATTCGCCGGAAGAGGGTAGGAGACCCCAGGCAAGGGCCATGTAGGCACGATCTATATCGCGCGCAGCGAACGCTTCAGACAGGGCATTATGAGCCATGGCATTCTTGGCCACCACCATCAGGCCTGATGTGTCCTTATCGAGCCGGTGTACGATTCCGGGGCGTTTTTCACCGCCAATGCCTTCAAACCCTTCGCCGCAATGTCCGAGAAGGGCGTTGACCAGAGTGCCGGTTTCGTTGCCGGGGGCAGGATGGGTCACGAGCCCGGCCTGCTTATCCAGAACGATCAGGTCCCGGTCTTCATATAAGATCGTCAGGGGCAGATTTTCCGCCAAGGGACGAGCCGGAAGTGGGGTAGGGAACGAAAGCACAAGCTCCATCCCGTCGCGGAGTATATCGGCGGGCTCATTGACGATCTGGCCGTTGCGGCTCAGATGACCCTCTTCGATCAGGGTCTTGACCCGGGAGCGGGAAATCGTGCCGATGGCGTCAGCAAGGGCGCGATCAACGCGTTGGCCGGCCAGGCTGGCATCAACAACAAGACGGAACGGGGTTTCAGGATCTGACATGAATCAGGGTTTAGCCGAGGATCAAGCGGGCAGCGAGTCAGGCACACCGAAAGCGTTGCTCGGCGCCGTCATTATCATGGGAGTTATGATCGTCGCCGGCGTGGCGGTCATGATTGGTGTGATCGCCCATCGCGTTATGCATCCGCATCATGATGTCAGTATTTCCGCGCCGCCATCCGGGTCTTCGACGCGCCTTGCGTTGCCCTTGGGAGAGGGGGAACATATTACGGCTGTGACTGCACGGCCGGACGGCATGATGGCTGTAACATTAGGGCGCCCGGGCGCTGAACGCGTTCTCTTGTGGAGCCCTGAGGCAGGTCGCGTCATGGCGGAACTCGATTTCGGCGTGCCTCCCAGCGCCCCGTAAGGTCTTTCGGCTGAACATTCCAGTTCCTGATGCGTTGTTACTGACAAGATCATATCAGGACAGACATCATGGGACGCATTATTGACGCCGCTCTGGCTGCTGGAACGGTTTTCGGAGCGCAATATCTCGGCCGGGAGATCAGCCCGGCCGAAGATGGCTCAACCCGGCGCTGGTATCACCATCTGAACAAGCCAGAATTTTCGCCGCCAGCGCCTGTGTATGCCGTGGTCTGGACCCTTCTGGACGGCCTGCTGGCATGGTCCGGGTATCGTCTTCTGCGAGCTGAACGTTCCTGCGCACGGACCGCAGCACTTTGGCTTTGGGCTATCTGCGTTGCTGGCGTAGCTGGCTTTCCGTTCGCAGTTTTCCGGAAGCGGCGTCTGGATGCAGGATTGGCGATCTGCATTGGTCTGGTCGTAACGTCAGGCGCGTCGATCTGGACGGCAAAAAAAGCTGATCCGGCCGCAGCTAAGCTCCAGATCCCGTTTTTCGTGTGGCTGACGTTTGCGGTGTTTGTTCAGGAAGAAGTTTGGCGCCGCAACTGAGTGGCGTCTGCCCCACCGAGGATTGATTGCATCAGCCCGGGAAAGCGTTCTTCAAGTTCCTGAAGGCGGAGGGAATTGTGGTGCTGCACGCCTTCAATTCGGGTGTGCAGAACGCCGCTTTCTCTCAAAACCTGAAAATGATGGGACATGCTGGACTTCGGGCGTGCCCCGATCAGGGCGGCACAATTTGCCTCTCCCAGAACATATAACCGCTGGACGATGTCCAGACGCACGGGGTCAGCCAGAGCCCTGAGGACCGTAATCAGATCGAGCTTTTTCAGATCGGGCGAGTCATGGCACGGCATACGGCGTCTTATCCCTTCCTTGAAGAATTGACGCAACACTTCTATAGTTCGATCGTTATCGAACTATAGAAGTTTCGATCAGGGAGTACCCTTTCATGCCCGATCTTTTTGATCCCATTGAACTTGGTGGATTTTCGGCAAAAAACCGCATTTTCATGTCTCCCCTCACAAGAGCACGTGCGGGCCGGGATGCAGTTCCAACACCGATCATGGCAAAGTATTACGCGCAACGGGCGGAAGCCGGTCTCATCATCTCTGAGGCAACAGGGATCTCCCGGGAAGGGCTGGGCTGGCCCTATGCGCCGGGCATCTGGTCTGACGAACAGGTTGAGGCATGGAAGCCCATCACAAAGGCTGTGCATGACAAAGGCGGCCGCATTGTCTGCCAGCTTTGGCATATGGGCCGGATGGTTCACTTCTCCGTCACAGGTTTGCAGCCGGTTGCACCGTCAGCCACGACGGCACCCGGTCAGTCTCACACCTATGACGGCAAGCTGCCTTATGAAGAGGCGCGCGCGCTGAGACTGGATGAAATTCCCCGTATTCTGGCAGATTATGAACGTGCCTCTCAAAATGCCATCAAGGCAGGCTTCGATGGCATTCAGCTTCATGCAGCCAATGGCTATCTGATTGACGAATTCCTGAAGGACGGAACCAATCATCGGACAGATGAATATGGCGGTTCAGCCGAGAACAGAATCCGGCTTCTCTCGCAGGTCACTGAGCGGATCATCTCGACCATTGGTGGAGAGAGAACTGGCGTCAGGCTTTCTCCGAATGGTGACACACAGGGATGCCTTGATTCCGCACCGGGAACCGTTTTCGTACCTGCGGCCGCTGAACTGGAGCGTCTGGGCGTAGCGTGGCTTGAATTGCGTGAACCTGGACCGGATGGCACGTTTGGCAAAACGGATCAGCCACCGGTTTCACCGCAGATCCGGAAGGTATTTCGCCGTCCGCTGGTGTTGAATCAGGATTATACATTCGAAGCCGCTCAGGAGGCTGTCCGCCAAGGCCGGGCTGATGCAATAGCCTTTGGGCGTAAATTTATTTCAAATCCGGATCTACCGACGCGTTTCGCTAAAGGCTTGCCGCTTCAGGCAGATGATATGGCCACATGGTATAGCCGTGGGGAGCACGGATATACGGACTACGCTTTCGCTAGCTGAGGCTAAATACCGGGGCGAGATGTCGTCCCGGTTATCTCGGCCACAGATGAATGGCACTTTAGGCCGAAAGTGATTCAGAGTGTTGGGAATCTAAGTCTTCCAGCAGGTAGGGGCCTCCAGCGAGGATTTCGATGGCAAGCATTCCGAGGCTGTTGGTTGAGCGTTCAGCAAGTGGAAGAAGAGCATTGCCGTTCGTCCAGCGGACATTATTCTTTTCCAAAGGATACCAGCCTTCCAGATCCTTCTCACCCTTTTTGGACGAAAGACAGATGGATTTTCCGGAATCGTAAAAGGTGACGTCACCGACGCAAACGCCAAGCTGTCGGCGGTCATCAACAAACGGGCCGATTGTGTCGCAGGGACGGCTGGAGCGAGAAACCAACCTCACTGAGGTGACGGCGGATGGAATCATAAAGAGTGAGCGACCGCCCACCTCGCGTGTTTTATGGATAATCAGCCCGGTGTCAGAGATCAGATGAAAATCTGACTCCGTTGTCATCGCAACGGGCTTCGTCTGCCCTGGAGTATGAAGCTGTTTTGCGCGCTGTAGAATTTTCGCAAAAAGAGGCTCTACAAAACGGCGGGCGGGCACGGCAGGAGCGGTAGAGCGCTTATCCTGGCTTTTCGTATGGTTTGCGATGACAGCAATACTATCGTTTTTATGGAAGGAAAGACGGTTACCATTCGCGAGGTAACTCTCAATCAGCAGGCCATTTGCCATAATGGTTGAGTGGGTTTCAGTCTGTATATGAACGTGAGTGAAGCTAGTGATGCTACGGTCGTAGAAAATGGACCGCCCATTGACCAGCATGCGAGCAGGAACGAGGTTACCGTTTAAAAACAGGCAGTGTTCCGGCGTAATGAGCAAATCTTTATAAGGGACTTCGTCTGCAATTGCGTTTTTCAGGATACGCACAGGATATCCTGCTTGATCGTTTGGAAGACTAACTTTGGCATTAATATGCGTATGGCCAATCTTTATAATTTTAACTGTTTTTGGTGATTTATCACAATAGGCGAGCACGTCATCGCCAACTTTAAGACTTTGTATTGGCGTCTCACCTGACGGTGTTGCGACAGTGAAATCTACAGTAAAGCAGGCACACTCATTGGTCTTCTCATTAATTTCCAAAGACTTTTCTTTTGTAGTATTGGGTTTAATGAATTTTTCTTTGTTATCTTTTTTTACTGTCTAATTTTTAGTAATGACATTCAAATTTGCTTTTTGAGGATAGATATACTTCTGGGGGCTGGAGTGTTCGGTAAGCGGAAAAGAGTATGGTGATCCTGACGTGACAGCACTTGAGGTAAGAGAAACTGTAATATTTTTCTCGAAATTCAAGTTTTCATCGTTTGGATAAGTTATTTTTCTTAACGAATGAATTTCTAGATTAGAAAAATAGTAATTACCTAAAATGGTTCTATAATTATTTCTGGGCTTTGTTTGAGTTTTTACTGGCGATTTTTTATAAAAGGGCGTCGTCGCCATTCCACCTCTCCTGTCTATCTCATAGATTCTATGAACAAACATAGGAAACCGGCATGTCGACCGGTGATCTGAATACAGATACACGGTAGCAGTTAGAAAATTATTAATGCAAACCTTAATGTGATGAAATTTGACGATAATGGGGCATTTTCACAAAATAGTGATTTAAAAATGGCAGAGTTCGTTAAAATAAATTATTCGTTATTAATTAGGTAACAAATAATTTCATGTTCCTGATCAATCAGCGAGGATGTGTTTGATCCTCGCTGATTGATTTTCCAGATTATGGTTCTGATCAGAACCGCACTTAATTCTGGGGGCGGGCCAGTTCATAGAGCGCAACGGCCGCTGCGTTGGATACGTTCAGGCTTTCCATATTTCCGGGCATATAAACGCTGGCAATCTCATCGCAGGTTTCTCGCGTCAGTCTGCGTAGTCCTGCACCTTCTGCGCCAAGAACCAAAGCAACGCGGCGCGTGCCAAAGCTGCTTCCGTCGAGCCTTGATCCGCCTGCATCCAGTCCGACAACCCAGACGTCCTGAGACTGGAGGGTTGCAAGGGCGCGTGACAGGTTCACTTCCCGAATGATGGGAACAAGGTCCAGCGCGCCTGATGCCGCCTTGGCCATGGCACCGCTTTCCTGCGGAGTATTGCGATCCTGAACAAGCAACGCACAGGCGCCGAATGCGGCAGCGGAGCGCAGGATGGCGCCGATGTTCCGAGGATCCGTAACCTGATCCAGCACAAGAATGGGGCCGGGCCGTTCAAGTGCTTCATGAATGGTTGGCGGTTCGAGGGCTTCGACCCGAAGGCAGACGCCCTGATGAACGGCATCACGCTCACACAGGCGATCCAGTCGTTCGCGGTCAACGATCTGGGGTTGGGCACGGAGAGACTGACTGAATGATGATGCGGCCTCTCGAGTTGCGAGAAACTCGAGAATGGTTCGGTCAGGATTGTTAAGTGCGGCTTCTACGGCATGGTGGCCATAGATCCAGTATCCGGAGGCAGGTTTGCCTGAACGGGAGGAGCGCTCGGCATTGCCGGAACGTTGAGGGCCTCTGTCCCCAGAGTGGGACGGGGCGGCGGATCGGGAGTTTGGTCGTCTGGACATGAAAAAATCATATAATCGACGATAGGCGATTGACATAGCCGTTCATCCGCCATATTCCAACCGCCGACCCGGAGAGGTGCCCGAGTGGCTAAAGGGGGCGGACTGTAAATCCGCTGGCGTACGCCTACGTTGGTTCGAATCCAACTCTCTCCACCAGGTCTCCTTCTCATACAATCTAATCTTGTCTCAAAGCCTTGGTTCTCCAAGCGTTTTGCGCCATTCTTTTGTCTCAAGTGTTCTTGTTCTGTTCCGTCCTGTCTCGTCGTGAGCCGGGTATCGGTCGGGCAAAATTGAGATAGGGACCGGGTATAGCAAAATGCTGACTGACACTCAGATTCGTGCGGCCAAGCCGAAAGAAAAACCGTACAAGCTCACAGATGGGGGCGGTCTATATCTGCAAGTCTCGCCAGCTGGTGGCAAACACTGGCGCTGGCGCTATGAGTTCCAGGGCAAAGAAAAGACCTACACGATTGGATCATACCCGGATACCCGGTTGCCTGATGCCCGGTCAGAGCGGGATGATGCTCGAAAGGTTCTAAAATCTGGCCGGGATCCGTCAAAAGAAAAGAAGATCCTGAAGGCTGTCGCCAGAATTGATCCAAACCAGACTTTTGAAGCGACTGCGCGTGACTGGTTCGATCAGCGGAAAGACTTGTGGACAGAGCAGTACGCAGTTGACGTCTGGCGCAGCCTGGAGCGGGATGTCATCCCCTCAGTCGGTCACATGCCTATTAATGATCTGACGCCACCGATCGTCCTGGCTGTCCTGCGGGAAATAGAGGATCGAGGCGCGGTCGAGACAGCGCATCGAGTTCGCCAGCGTATGTCTGACGTTTTCGTCCACGCGATCGCCAGTGGGTATGGCGTTGCAGATCCTGCTGCCATTGTTGCGCCGGCGCTTCGTCCTGTTGTTCGTGGAAGGCAGCCGGCCATCACGGATCTGCATGATGCGCGGGCAATGATCAGGAAGGTCGAAACGGAAGACGCCCATCCTGTAACTTTGCTGGCGCTCCGGCTTCTCTATTTGACGGCCGTTCGGCCTGGTGAACTGCGCTATGCTCGATGGGAAGAATTTGAGGATATGGAAGGCGATGCTCCGCTATGGAGAATTCCAGCCGCAAGAATGAAGAAAAAACGGGAACACTTGGTCCCGTTGTCGCGCCAGGCTGTGGAAGTCTTAAAGGCTCTTCATCCTCTATCTGGGCGATGGCCGCATCTATTTCCAAACACACGGCGGCCCAGGCAGGTGATCAGTGAGAATGCTCTGGGGTATCTTCTGAATCGTGCGGGCTTCCATCAGCGGCATGTTCCGCATGGATTTAGGGCCACGTTTTCAAGTTCTATGAATGAAATGTATCCAGAAGACCGGCAAGTCATCGACATTATGCTGGCGCATATCATGAAAGACCGTGTCGAAGGCGCCTATAATAGGTCGGTGCATTTATCCAGGCGAAGAGAGTTAGCCCAGATCTGGGCCGACCTGATCCTGAAAGGGCAGGTCGGGGTGGATGAGTTAGTCAGCACAAAGAGGAAGGAAGGTCGGCCGGAAGCGTATATGCTTTAATTCGTGCTTTGGGCCTGATTGGCCCATCCTTCAGCTCCGACCTCTATCCATCGTTCGATAGTGTTGTGTTCCCACCGGACAGAGCCTGACGATAGGCGTTTCGGTTTGGGGAATGTACCGGCAGACATATGACGATAGATCGTCGCGCGGCTCCAGGTGACGCGTTCCTGTACTTCCTTGATTGTAAGAAGCTGATCACTCGTCACTGTAGTTTCACCTTTCTTCACGATTTTTCTCTTTCCATGGCAAAATCAATCGCCGTTCTCATGCTGTCGCTGGAGCTTAATTTTTGGCATCTACTACCGGAGCAGTTCCAGACTACCCATACATTCAGGTGTTGCTCGGGGATGGCTCCAAATTGGTGGAAACCAATCTGGAGTTTATTGGCCTCTAGCCAATTCAGCCGCTCCGTATCCGTCCGCCCGCTCATGCGCGATACCCCGGATAATCTGGATAAATCGGCCGCAAAGACACGGCCGCTGTGTGTCCAGCATCCGTCAGGACGAAATAAGACTCCCCTTCGTTCCATCCCCGGCCCGTGTCTTTCATCAGTCCGGCCTGAACCAGGCTGCAAATCGCCTTGTCATCCGTTGCTGTGTAGAATCTCTGGTTTATCAGAGTGTGGTTCAATACTGATTTCGCCTCTTCATCCAGCGCAGCAGTGACCGCATCGACAGCTGGCAAGATGATGTCCTCATCCGGCATCCGCCGTACGCGGATGCTGGCGAAAGTGATCGAATCACAATCTGCTCCCAGAAGTTTCTGGTATCGAGCCTTGCTCGCCGTAGGGGCGTAAATAATCTCACCTAGACCGTAGGCGGGATCCATTATCTGCGCATGCCAAGCCTTGCGCACCCTGGCTGTATCCGTCCGTCCGCTCATGCCGGGTCTCCGAAGCAAAGCATGACATGACCGGGTGATAGCCATGGCCCTTCGTCGGCGTGCAGAATAAAGGTGATCTCACGGACAATGGAGTTTGTGCCGATGCGGCCAAGCGCCTCGGTCCAAGGGTACAATTCGACCAGATCACCGACTTGATACCCGCGATCATCAAGCCGGACTTCTGCTGTTTTCTGACGCAGGACAACCGACTCATAGTAGATCGGCGCTGTCTTCAGTTCGTGGATGCGCCTCATGCCGGGTCTCCTGCGCGCGCATGAGCTTCCCAGCCGCCAAGGCGCTCTTGGGTAAGGTCCAATCCACCCGCCTTCAGAATGTCAGTCATAGTGTCCCATGAGCCTACAGACAGTCCCATAGCGTTTCCCGACGCCGAATTGATCATTTTCAAGCCAATGGTTTCCCAGCGGAAACAGTCTTCCTTTTTCCAGTGACCTGTTACGGGCATGAGATTTCTGCCATCGAACGGCAGGACGTTTACGCCCACGCGTTCGAAGGCTTTTGACAGCATCGCCGCGGTTTTGTGGCGCACTTTTCCTACTGCATTCGCCCTCATGCCGGGTCTCCTGCGCAAGCTGTCCACATACCTACACACCATCGCTCTTTGCGCCCGATCGGGTGTTTATCTTCGCGTGGCCGTGAATCTCGGCTCCATGTTTCTCCACGCGTTTCTCCATGCTTTTTCCAACCAGAAGCCCGTAAAGATGCGCCGCCTTCTTCCGGCAAGATAAAGGTGCAAGCCCGGGTGTAGCCAATCGCTCGCGCAGCTCGCCAAGCGGCTGAATACAGAAAAGAGCAGGCGTTTCGCGTCCCATCAGTGCATAGACGAGTGATTTCCACCGTGTACCCGTCGTCACAGCGGCGAGCGGAAGGGCGGCCTACTACGCACACACCCACGAGTTTCCCCGTCGCGTCTCTCGCTCCGATACCAAAGAGCCAACCAACCGGCCGCTTATGATGCCTGTGAAGAGCGTCAACAAAAGCGAAGGCCTCTGCCTGCTTAATAGGTACGGCACGCATCACACCCCTCCCTCGCGTGTGAGGGCAGGAACACGGATCACCGGCCTGTAGTAGCGGATACCTATGCGCCCTTCTGGAACGTCCGGGCCATCATAGTATTCGCAAATCACCCAACCTGCGGGCGGGATGGTAATGCGCCCCCAAGGTTCGACGTTAATTTGGGCGCGCCACCGCTTGCCTGGTGTCGTTCCCGTTGGCAGCGAACAACTGTATTCTGGCAAGCTCTTGAAATAGCTGAGTGTCCCCCGTAACGGGGGCCGGGCACGATGTATTTCTTTCGCAGCTTCTACGGCTTGTTTCAGATCCTTGGTCATGCCGGGTCTCCTGCGTGTATGGCAGTTTGCAGCATTACAGGTGGATGTGAGTGCGTTCCCCAGACCCACAATTCCACCGATCCGCCATTGTTAAGCATTTTCAGCTCGTCTGGCGTTGGCTCCCACCGCGTCACGAGGCAGTTATCAACCCGACGCGCAAAGAGATCTCGCACACCATCACGGCCGCCGCGCAGAACAACGTCAGATCCTTCGATGTTAAGCGGTACCATCACACTCCTCCCTCGCGTGTGAGGGCGGCGATTGGGTCTCGGCCACCGCGTGCTGATCTGATCTTTGCAAGCGCTTTCGCATCATATTCGGTCAAATCAGCCGCTTTGATATCGTCTTCGGTCAATCCGCATTCGGCCAAAACGTCACATGCGATAGATGGCTCGTCATGTAGGTTCGTCAGGTTGCAACAAGCGATCAGATATCCCTGATTAAATGCCTGTTTTTTTGCTTCGCGCATATCAGCAAGTTGCGCATCCAACACCTTCACCCGCGCCTTACTCGCCTCGGCATCAGCCCGCGCGAGCTGCTCGGCTTCAGTCAGGGACGCAATCTCCGCTTCCAGCGTGGCGACGTTGGCGGGGCGGGTGTAGAGAATGTGCTTGTCATCATCATTTTCGACCGCATCGTATTCGTCCCTTCCGCAAAAGCACCATCCTTCGTAATCGGCGTGCCTTAAGTAAACGACCTCCCCACCCTGCGCATTCTCCGCCTTCCGGCGCTGTTCTTCCACGCCTCGGGCTTCGGCTTCTGTCTGGCTCTGATGTGCAATATCACAGCGGACATAGAGTACCGGGCCTTCTACAAGCCGATCTGCATCTAGGTCGTCGCCGTCCAGTTCAAGCTGCCAAGTGTCGCCTGAATAGCGCCCGACGCACACTGACTCTGGATAGGTGGAAAGCTGCTCGCGTCGTGTCCGCGCGTTATGCGTGTTCTGGGTCATTTCGCGGCTCCTTTCGGCGTGCTGCGCTTGATCTGGGCGAGTGTGTTGCGGATTGATCGGACGTCGCCTGGCGTGGATGAGCTG
>NZ_BLJQ01000008.1 GCF_014132155.1 Gluconobacter sp. Gdi | reverse complement strand
TAGGCTCAGGACTCATAGCCAGAAGATGACGGTTGCAGCGAGGCAGATGGCTGAGAAGAAGACATTCGGGCATCTGTCATAGCGTGTTGCGACCCTCCGCCAGTCCTTGAGCCTTCCGAACATAATCTCGATGCGATTACGGCGTTTATATTTTCTCTTATCGTATTTGACCGGTTTTCCACGAGATTTCCGTCCTGGAATGCAGGGCTTTATCCCCCTCTCTTCCAGGGCGTCCCTGAACCAGTCGGCGTCATACCCGCGATCGCCCAACATCCACTGTGCCATAGGAAGACTGTCCAGCAGGGCAGCGGCACCGGTATAATCGCTGACCTGTCCCGCCGTCATGAAGAAGCTCAGCGGTCGTCCGTTCTGATCGGTGATCGCATGCAGCTTCGTATTCATGCCGCCTTTTGTCCGTCCGATCAGACGCCCTGGATCCCCTTTTTTAGCCGCAGGCTTGAAGCCGTGCGGTGTGCCTTGAGATACGTCGCATCAATCATAATCGTCCGAGGCTCGGCTTTTGCAGCAGACAGGCCATCCATCATCCGCATGAAAATGCCCATGTCGCCCCAGCGCTTCCAGCGGTTGTACAACGTCTTATGTGGACCGTATTCCCGGGGCGCATCACGCCAGCGCATCCCATTGCGGTTCACGAAAATGATCCCGCTCAACACGCGACGGTCATCAACGCGAGGTTTGCCGTGGCTCTTTGGGAAAAAGGGCCGCAGACGATCCATCTGTTCATCCGTCAGCCAAAACAGGTCGCTCATCTCCAGTCTCCTCACAGAGCCTGAATCAGATTTCCGTAATCAAATCAATGGGTCCTGAGCCTAGTGTGTAGTTTCCAATGCCATATGTTTTCGAAGGTGTAATATTTGTGGAGTAAATATTGCCCATAGGAGATGCTATGGCATATCCACCAGCCAGAAACTGGCCACCCCGTCCATTGGTATGGCAAGCGGCACAATCAGCCGCAATCGCAAGATAATGACCGCGACTGATCGATGGATGATGGGCTGAAGCTGGGGTCGGCTCTGTCGGCTGCGCGAACGCAGACGGTCCTGCGAAAAGCAGAGCGGTCGTCAGGGCGGTGCCGGACAGAGGACGAAAATATCGCATGTTCACTGAGATAATTTCCTTAGAATTCCGGCATGGCATCGACGGAACCAGGCTCTGCAACCCAGTAATTCGGCCCGTTATGGGCATATGTCGGGATGACGACGACATCGCGGGATGACTGGTACATCAACGCCTTCTCGAAGGCATAAACCTTGGCGTTTGTTCCACTTTCAATGACGCCAGCATACCAGGCACGGATAATCTGAAGGAGCGTCGGGTGCAGGGGGTCTCCCTGAAGGGCAGCGTCCAGCGCTTCAACATCCTGATAGCCGTTTTTGGCAATACGGTCGCGAAGTGATGCTACCTGACCGGAAAAGCCATGGTTCTGCGCTTCAAGAGCAAGGAGCAATGCAGATCCTATACTGAGATCCAGATTTTTATGACCT
Organism: Gluconobacter sp. Gdi; assembly: GCF_014132155.1. Classification (GTDB taxonomy): domain Bacteria; phylum Pseudomonadota; class Alphaproteobacteria; order Acetobacterales; family Acetobacteraceae; genus Gluconobacter. The sequence goes on along the minus strand of NZ_BLJQ01000008.1, from coordinate 78,265 downwards.
GTGGCGAAGGTTGAAAGCTGCATGAAATCCGAAACGCCATATCGATTTGACGCGACTATTTCTTGAGCAGAACCTTTCGTCACTGTGCCTATAGCAGCGGCCGTAATGCAGGCGCCGGAAAAAGCCAGGAGCCGCCTGCGGGAGAGGAAAACCGGGGCAGGGTGGGGTTCAGGAATTTTTTCCAACGGCGCTCTCCAGAGACATAGTTTGATACGTTATGCCTCTTCATCCGTTTTTCTCCCCAATAATAGAAATGACTATTTTTTGTTCGTTATAACAGGATGGTGATTTTAATTATTGTTATTGGTAACGTTTTTGGCATAAATGGAATTATGTTCTTTTTCTTTTAATATAATAGCACACGCTTTTGTTATAATATGAGATGTTTATATAAATATTTATTTTGTTGTTTTAGAATTTATATCTGGTTTTTGTGTTTTTTCATTTCGATGTATTTTTTATATTTTCTATAACGATAAAGAAATACCGCACAGAAGCTATTCATTATCTTTTGGCTATAAATTTTCTTTTCTGCTCAGATTAAAGTCAAACCGAAAAATAGCGATTGCATTGAAAATTATGATTCGGTTTAGTGCGACATTGGCTGATCAAGGACACAATCAAGAACACCACCATGTTCTCAGCCCAGGTCACCAGACATGAGTAAGGTTCGCTGAAAATCTGCTTCATTGAAGGAGGAAAGATCGCGCATAGCCGTGTTTGGATAGCTACGCGGCCCGTGGCTTATATCAAAAATTTAAGTAAACTGTTTTTTGATAAGCCTTTTAGAAAGGCAAATTCTACTTCAGACGAAATAAATGAAAAAGGGTTTACGCTTTCATAAGCTGCTTACCCAGCTTTCCGGCACCGGCTCCATAAAAACAAATCTGATTTGGACAATCATTCGTTGTCATGCCCTTAGAATTTTCGGATTTCATAGCACTACATGGCACTCGGGATTGATGACCCCTCATTCTGGTTAAGGGAGCCCGTCCCAAAGGCAAGTCCAGCAGCAGCGATCAAAGCGGCATAATAAGCATCCGAATGAGCAAGTGTTGCATCCAGATAAGCATTCTGCGCGATACTTGTCTGCGTCATGGAGCCTACGCCACTACGATATGCGGCCGAGGATGCCTCAAAACTTGTCATCGCTGCCGTCTCCAGTTTTGCTGATGCGGTATAGGCTCTCAGGCTTGTACGGAGCGCATTTTCTGCGACTACAATCTGCTTCACTGAACTGTCGACTGTTTGCTGCAATGTCGTATCCGCACTGTCAGACTGATCCTGGGCCTGCTTCAGCAACGCAGCTCGGGTTCCCCCGTCGAAGATGGGGACAGTAATCCCGCCAAGGATCAAACTGCTGAAGGCATTACTCGATAAGTTAAGGGTTGGGGGAGCCTCACTTCCCACTCCCGGCACGGATGAGAGTGCCAGACGCCCCGTGGTGTAGGCCACATTTCCTGTTATGAAGATCTTGGGCAGAAATTCGCTTTTCGCTGCGCGAACCCTGCTTTTTGCCGCCTTCGCATTTGCGTATGCTGCAAGAACGTCCGGCCTGCGTGAAACGGCCTGTTGGACGAATGCGTCAGTCAGGCGAATATCGTCCAGCCCGAGCGGGCGGCCAGAAATATCGAGTGTCTCAAGTTTCGTGTTCGGCGAAATACCAATGGCATTCAGAAGTTCAAGGGCCGTATTCTGTTCGTCGCCCTCTGCCTGCACAAGTCGTAGCTCAGTCTGTGCCGTAGCCTGCCGAGCCTGCGTGACATCCACTATGGTGCCTTGCCCCTGATGTAGCTTTGCGACTGCGGCCGCTTCCACGAAGCGTGCATTGTCCCGCGCTTTACACAGCAATACGACACGGCTTTGCGCTGCCGCATGGGTGTAATAGGCCGTTGTCACGCCATAGATGATTTTCTGGTGAGCCGCAGTAAAAAGCACATTGGTTGCAATCTGTGCCTGCTTTGTGGCGGCAATAACAGCTTCACGTTTGCCGAAGTCAAACAGCAGCCATTCCATACCCAGGGTCTGGATTTCGCCAGCGCCCGACCTGCTGTTGCGAACACCACCCAAAGCACTGTTTAACCCGCTCAGGCCCGAGTTAATTGCATTTTCAGCAATGCCCACATTGCTGACCGACGGGTTCGCACCGTCATTGCGGCTATGATTGTATCCGCCCACAACTGTCGCGGTCAGGCGGGGCAAGTACGCACTCTTCGTAATTCCCACAGCCAGAGCGGCATCACGTGCAAGGTTCCAGGCGCGTCTGGTTTCAGGATTGGCGGACTGCGCAATATCAATCAGTTCAGGCAGGGAATAGGCATGGCCAGCTTGTGTTGCCAATTCAGGGGCAGGGGGCCGCACATGGATCTGACTATTGGACGGCAATGTGTATCCAGCGGGAACGGCCAGTGCATGTGATCCGGGCTTACCGGGCACCAGTTCTCCATTTGCAGCGACATTCGGTTGCCATGGCCGATCTGGGCTGGCTGGCGCCGTTTCAAGTGCCTGGGTCGCACAGCCCGATAGCAGGAGCGGCAGCAAAACGGTTTTTTTGAAGTGAATCATGAAGCAATCTGTTCCAGTCGTGCCGTGCGATCGGCAAGGTCTGGCCGCTTGGGCGTTGCAAGCAATTCTTCAGTCAGCCTCGAGGCATCCATCAAGGCATTTCGGGCCGCCTGAAGACGGGGCTGATCAACGCGCATGTGCGCCGGCTCAGACATCGCATATTCCAGTGTTCGTTCGCTTTCCAGTAACGCGGATTGACTAAGAGCGGCCGCCTGAAGCTGATCTTCAGAGCTCTGAGCTGTCCCTTGGCGCCTCAGGCAATCTTTCAGCTTGCGAAGACTGGCCCCCAAATGATCGTAGGCACTTGCCGGCCAGAAGCTGGTGAACATGGCATATGTAATGAGGTTACCGAGCATGATACCGACAATACGGTCCCGTGCGGTGGCCATGTCTGCTGTCGGACCATAACCTTTCAGATCTGTCAGATAAAATGCCAGACCGATCTGAAAGCCCGCATAAGCAATACGGTCGTCGCCCGTCTTAACCCATGCCCCGATCAGGGAAACAACAAAGACAAGCGCCAGAAATCCGGTGATACCATTCAGATGCGGCATAACAGCGATAATAGACGCGATCCCCAGCGTCCCGCCTATAAGAGCACCCGTGATGCGCAGTGTCAGCTTTGAAATCATCTCGCCCATCGTAGGCAACGCGACGATGAAGCATGTGATGATGCAAGTGTGAATGCCTGGCCAATTCAGAACCTTGAAGGTCAGATAACTTAGCATCACGGCAGCAGTCCCTTTCACTGCGAAACGAACATGGTCTGGATTGGTAAAAGCATCCTCAGAGAAGAAACCCGATTTTTTCTTTTCTGGCGATTTTCCAACGATAGGGGCAGGAGGAGTTGTGAAATTCAGAAGGAGAGCAGTTATCGCCTGTAAAGACGGATGCTCCGAAGCGATCACAGGGCTTTCGATGGCTGTGGGATAGTCACCGCCCGCAAAAATCCTGGCCATGCCTTCAAGCGTTTCAGTCAGGCGAGACAACTGCTCCTGTGGCAGTCTTGCCCGGCTCGCCTCATCAGCAAGCGCAAGAACGGCGACACTGCTGTTGGCTGCCTGTCGCAAGCAGGCCAAATCGTGGAGAGACCAGATCTTTTCAAGTGAGGCCATCTTGGCGGCCTTCATCATGCCCGCCGTGCCTTCCCGAAGCATATCTGTCGCTCGTTCCTGTGTTAGCGCATCAGGAGTTTGGAGAAGGCGAACAGCCGTGTAGAGCCGGGCAGCAATGCTATCGGTCAGGATCTTTTTAGGGGATGGGCAAATCAACAGCCCCAGCACAATCATGACCGCCCCCGGCACGGCCAGAAAGAGATCCGTGTAGAGAAGGGCGCGTGTCACGACTTCTCCAACCGGGACTTGATCAATCGCTATTAACCCATAGACAGTGATCAAGCCCAACATATAAGCCACAGGCTTTAGTTTGCTGGCTGAGCCCAGAAAGAAAAAACTGAACGACAAGAGGGCAATGACGATCACCAGTCCCATAGGATGATCGAGCGTCAGGTGAATGAGCGCGTAAATGATCAGAAGCAGAATGAGGATGAGGACATTTACAGCCACCCCAGCCAGAGCATTTGTCACGCGGTCTTTCTGCCACAGCGCCATGGTCACCAGGGCAGGCACGGCCAGCTCCGGAACCTGCCAGATTTCCCCAATCAGCACGGTCGTTGTGCATGCGGCAGCCATACGAAGCGCATATCCTAATCGCCCGGGGGCAGGGTCACAGACCAGCCGCCAGATCCGTGCCAATCCCAGTCCCGGCCCTCTCATGCTGGAAGACGACGGGGCATTCGCCAGAGTGTCAGGGACAGGCAGCGCCATGCCGGATCTCAACGGTTGCTGTAGCGCCAAGTCTGAGCAAAAGCGGGTTTGCCCTTTCTAGCTTGATACGGACCGGAAAGCGTTGGGCGACGTGAACCCAGTCCATTTGGCGCGGCACGATGGGCAGCGAGCGGGCAATGCCAGCAGAATCTACAGACAGGACGCCCCAACCAATACTTTCGACGTGTCCGCGTAGAGGACTATGGCGATCAATCATCGAGTGAACGGTCACGCAGTCGCCAATCTGAACGGAAGAAAGATTGATCTCACGGATATTGGCGGTAGCGTACCACTCGTCATCGGCAATGAGCGTGAACAGGACCTGAGACGGCGCAAGAACTTCACCGGCTTTAACCCGTAAACTCGTGACATAACCATCCGCAGGAGCTGTAACCATAGTCTGGCGTAGCTCGTATTTTGCGTGGTCCAGGGCTGCCTTACTGGCATCCCGTGCGGCAAGAGAGCTTTTCAGATCTCCGATCGCTGTGGTCGCTGCGACAGACTGGTTTCTCGACTGCGAAAGCGACACTTCAGCGTCGTGGAGTGCCACACGAGCCTGATCATACTGCTGCCACGGAATGTAGGATTGTCCTGCCAACGGCTTCAGGCGTTCTACCGTGCGTGCGGCCAAATCACGATTGGTTCTGGCGCGAACAACCTGGTCATCCGCCATGGCGGCGTTCGATGTCTTGATGCTGAGCAGCCGTGTCTGATTTTCGACCTCCGCATTCGCGAGATCCAGATTGGCCTGAGCCTGTCGAACAATCAGTTCGTAGGGTTCAGGATCAAGTTGGTAAAGAACATCACCCTTATGAACATGCTGATTGACGACAACTCGGAGCTCCTTCAGCCGACCACCAACGGTGGAGGCGACGTGCACCATTTCCGCGTCAATACTTGCGCTGTCAGAAGACGGATGAGTGCTGTCTTCATGCGAGACATGGACGCCGAAGAGAATGGCTACCCCAACGCAGACGATTGCAACGATAATACCAATCGGCTTTTTGCCGGAAACTTGAACGCGCTGCATCATCAAGGCCCGAACACCAGCGTCCACACAGTCAGTGCGGCGATAACGCCCAGCGCGACATAGGTGAAGAGACGAAAGCTGAGGATGGCATCAAGGCCGGTTAAAAGGAATATCACTCGTAATCCGACAGCTACCACAACACCGATGAGGCCACAGACCATCCAGTCCGGAAAGTAAGCGCCTACAACTGGGAAAGAAGGGGCACCTTGCAGAGTGCATCCTTCACTTGCCAATAAACCCAAGACAGGGACTAGAAAACGCAGGCGGGTAAATCGCATAAGAAGTATCAGTGCTTTCTGCGTCCAAGAAACAGAGCCTGAACCTACCACATTCCTTTCTAAACGCTACTCCGTGTCAAAAGACGAAACGTTTGGACTTGCAAGAATGAGGAGCCCCAGGGCCGAGAATATCCTCCGTCTTCCTTTTTTCCCTGAGGCCACACCAGCAGGGAAGCCAGACATCTGAACAGGCATCATTCAACCCTCACAGAGAATAAGCTGAACGTTTGGTCAGAAAATCCTTGCACGAAAGTATTTCGAACCCATACCATTCCGATTACGAACTAAGTCAGGCAGGAGACGAGTATGCGACTCGATATTGCATGTGGCCGGTTGCCGGAATCCGCTCTGGAACTCAACTTCGCCGACGCTCACCCCGGCTTGTCGCCTGAACAGGCAGCGCTGGAAGCGGATCGATGTTTTTACTGCTACGACGCCCCTTGCGTTGAGGCCTGTCCCACGGACATTGATATTCCGCGGTTCATCAAAGCAATTGCGTCTGACAATCTTGCTGGCGCCTCGCGCACCATTCTTCAGTCCAACATTCTGGGCGGGTCGTGTGCACGGGTCTGCCCGACCGAAATTCTGTGTGAGCAGAAATGTGTTCACACCGCGATTGAAGCTCATCATGCCGTGCGAATAGGCGCACTCCAGCGGTTTGCTACAGACTGGCAGATGCAGCAGAAAACCCACCCGTTTCAGCGAGCGGCAAGCACTGGGAAGCGTGTAGCCGTCGTAGGAGCGGGGCCGGCGGGACTGGCCTGCGCACATCGTCTGGCGATGCATGGGCATGATGTCACGATCTTTGATCGACACGATTCACCGGGTGGCCTCAACCAGTATGGTGTCGCGGCCTATAAGCTTGCTGACAATTTCGCCCAGAAAGAAATCGATTTCCTCATGGAAATTGGAGGGATCACCTTCCAGAGTAACGCGACGCTCGGGGAGAATATCACGCTTGCAGGCCTCCGCGAGACCTATGATGGCGTTTTTCTGGGGCTGGGTCTGGCAGGTGTCCGCGCTCTAGGCCTGGAAAGCGAATTCGCAGAGGGTGTTCTGGATGCAGTCGATTTTATCGAGACCCTCCGCTCTCGGAATCTCTCGGAAGTTGTAGTTGGCAGGCGGGTTGTCGTGATTGGGGGCGGTAACACGGCAGTTGACGCAGCAGTGCAGGCAAAACGTCTCGGGGCAGAAGAGGTAACGCTGGTTTATCGCCGCGGTGCTGAGCACATGGCGGCCACGGAAGTTGAACGGGAATGGGCCCAGACAAACGGCGTAACGGTCAGATTCTGGGCGTCTCCCAGTCAACTCAATGTCGAAGACGGGGCCATCAGGAGCATCACATTCATTCGAGGCGCGCCTGATGGCGGGTACGATCCGCAGAATGCCTTCACACTCGCGGCCGACATGGTCCTTAAAGCAATCGGGCAGGTTTTTGTCCCAGACCCAGTGCGAAACGACCAGATCCTCGTGGAAAACGGGCGCATCGTTGTGAATGAAACAGGACGCACCTCCATGCCGGGAGTTTATGCGGGCGGCGACTGTACGGCAGGAGAAGACCTCACCGTTGCAGCCGTTCGGGACGGACGGAACGCAGCTGAAGCGCTTCATAATGAACTGATGGCATCCAACACGGAAAGGGCTGACCACAATGGCTGACCTGCGCACGGTTTTTGCTGGAATTAAATCCCCCAATCCATTCTGGCTGGCTTCCGCCCCCCCGACTGACAAGGAATACAACGTTCGCCGGGCCTTTCAGGCCGGATGGGGCGGTGTTGTCTGGAAAACGCTTGGGGAAGATCCACCAGTCGTCAATCTGAGCTCCCGCTATGGAGCCCTGGGCTTTGAAGGACGTCGGCTGATCGGTCTCAACAACATCGAGCTAATTTCGGACCGTCCGCTTGCGACCAACATCGCGGAAATCAAGCGCGTCAAACGTGAATTTCCGGATCGTGCCCTTATCGTCAGCCTCATGGTGCCCTGCGAGGAAGATAAATGGAAAGCCATTCTACCGATCGTTGAGGAGACAGGCGCAGACGGGATCGAACTGAACTTCGGATGCCCGCATGGCATGTCCGAGCGCAATATGGGTGCGGCGGTCGGGCAGGTCCCGGAATACGTTGAAATGGTGACACGCTGGTGCAAGCAGAACACGCGGATGCCGGTGATCGTCAAGCTGACGCCAAACGTGACTAACATCCTGATGCCGGCACACGCCGCGCGGGCAGGTGGGGCGGATGCTGTATCCCTGATCAACACCATTCAGTCGGTCATTGGCGTGGATCTGGATGCCATGGCGCCCATGCCGGTTGTCGGCGGAAAAGGGACGCATGGCGGCTATTGCGGGCCTGCCGTGAAGCCAATTGCGCTTCGTATGATCGGGGAAATTGCCAGAGACCCCATCATGGCCGGAATTCCGATCTCAGGAATTGGTGGTATCAGCAACTGGCGGGATTCTGCCGAATTTCTTGCAATGGGATCAGGATCGCTTCAGGTCTGTACCGCCGCGATGCATTATGGGTTCCGCATCGTGGAAGACATGATTGATGGCCTGTCCAACTGGATGGACCAGAAAGGCTATGAGCGGCTGGAGGATCTGACAGGGCGGGCGGTTTCGCAGTTCGTACCGTGGAACCAGCTCAACATGAAGTTCAAGACCCTCGCCAATATTGATCAGGATGCCTGTGTCGGGTGCGGTCTTTGTCATATCGCCTGCGAGGATACGTCCCATCAGGCCATTTCCAAGAAAAACACCGCTGATCGCCGACATTACGAAGTGATCGAAGACGAGTGCGTTGGCTGCAATCTCTGTGCACATGTCTGCCCGGTGGATGATTGCATCACGATGGTTCCACAACCTGTAGATGGAGAGCTGACGTGGCCCCATCATCCTTCCAATCCTAATCGCATTCCCGCCTGAGAGGCATGACACGGCGGCCAAAAGGTCAGCCAAGAGGACGGATGAAAGAGGACTGGCATGTTTCATAGCAATATGCGGATTGACGGGAACGCTCTCTGGGCTGATCTGATGGATACAGCCCGGTTTGGTGGAACACCAAAAGGCGGTATCCGTCGGTTAACACTGACCCCAGAAGATAAACAGGTTCGCGAGTGGTTTGCCTCAACCTGCGAAAGCCTGGGCTGCACCATCACGGTTGATACGATGGGCAACATGTTTGCCCGCCGCCCGGGACTTGATAACAACCTCCCTCCGATCACGATGGGCAGTCATCTGGATACCCAGCCCACCGGCGGAAAATTTGATGGTATTTTAGGTGTTCTGGGCGGCCTCGCTGTTCTACGGGCGCTTCATGAAGCCGGGCATACAACGCGCCACCCCATCGAACTGATCAACTGGACGAATGAAGAAGGGTCACGCTTCACGCCTCCGATGATGTGTTCAGGCGTTTTCGCAGGCGTTTTTACGGAACAGGAGGTTCTGGACAAGCGAGATCGCGCAGGGGCACGCTTTGGGGACGAACTGGTTTCTATCGGATATCGCGGTGAAGAGATCTGTGGCGATCATCCCATCGCGGCCTATTTCGAGCTGCATATCGAGCAGGGGCCCATTCTTGAGGTCAAAGATCGCGTCATCGGTGCTGTCTCCGGCGTACAGGGAATGCGCTGGTATGAAGTGACGGTAAAGGGTAAGGATGCTCATGCTGGCTCCACCCCCATGCCAATGCGTCATGACGCACTACTGGCAACGTCCAGAATGGTTGTGGCCCTCTCAGAGATCGCGCAGGCCCATGCCCCGGGAGCCGTGGGAACAGTGGGCCTGATTGAAAATCGCCCGAACAGTAACAATGTCGTGCCTGGTGAGACGTTCTTTACCGTGGATATCCGCCACCCGGATGATGCTGTCGTCGTTGCCATGGAGCAGGAGTTCATGGATCGCTTCCACGGCATTGCTGAAGCCGGAAGAGTGACACTGGAGATTGTGCCCCTCTGGGATGCGCCTGCTGTTCATTTTGATGCGCGGTGCGTGGAGATGGTCGCGGACTCTGCACGCCAAATGGGCTACGATCCGCTTCCGATTGTCTCAGGTCCGGGTCATGACGCTGCGTATCTCGCACGAGTGGCACCAACGGCGATGATTTTTGTACCCTGCAGGGATGGCCTGAGTCACAACGAGGAAGAAAGTATCACGGAGAGCGAAGCCGAAGCAGGGGCCAATGTTCTGCTAGGCGCTGTCTTGCGGGCAGACAGCACGCTTTAAGGATCTGCCAACCGAGGGCTTGTCGTCCAGCCTGTCTGCTGTCAAAAATCGCCTCCCGCAGAGCAGGCTGGGAGAAAGACAATGGCACAAGACAGTCTGGAGGCATCCCCCAGCCCCAGAAAAAGACCCCGTGCGGGCGCGCCACGCCGCGCCACCGTTCCCCAAATTCTGAATGCTGCGGAATGGACCTTTGGCACCCGCGGCCTTAAGGGAACGCGCCTTGAAGATATTGCCAAGGTCTGCGACATCCCCAAGGGCAATATTCTCTACTATTTTGGCTCCAAAGAAGACCTGTACAACGCCACACTGTCACGCCTGCTGGACGTGTGGCTGACAGATGCTGATCACTGGCTTTCTTCTGACAAGGACCCGCTGGACGGGCTTAGAGGATACATAGAAGCCAAGATTGCATTCTCCCGCGCACGTCCTGAAGGATCGCGTCTCTTCGCACAGGAAGTGCTCTCAGGCGGCCATATGGTTCAGGACTTCTTACGGGGAGAACTGCGAGCCCATGTGGCCCGACATGTCGCGATCTTTCTGGAATGGCAGGCGAAGGGCATCATGGCACCCATCGACCCGACACATCTGTTGTTTCTCTTGTGGTCAGGTACGCAGGCATATGCGGATATGCAGGTCCAGTATGAGGCCGTTCTGGACCGTACACCTCTTACTAATGGCGATTATGAAACTGCCGTCGAAACCATCATGACGCTTGTTCGTCCGCTGTTCTCCCAATTGGCTTCAGGCGTGTCAGAATCAGATGAAAACAAAACCCTGAAAAGAAGCCTGTAAACCACGCGAAATTCTGGAATACGGCTAATGCTGGCAGGAAGACGTTTGCGAGCCCCACCAGCACAGCCAGACCCAAGGCCCAGATTGCAGTAGGGTTTACGCCACTTCGGTACCAGTAAGCTGCCGATGGGTCTGTACTGTACAGCGCAGGCACGTCCAAAGTTTCCCGCTGAACAAAATAATAGTCCGCCAGAAGAATTCCTGTCACAGGAGCGATGAACAGACCCAGTATGTCGAGCGTCAGATGGATCAGATCCGGGCGGGCATAGAGGTTCCAGGGCGTGAGAGCGATGGCACCAATCGCCGCAATGACACCGCCGCCACGCCATGAAATGGATGCCGGAGCTATATTGGAAAAATCAAACGCGGCTGAGACGAAATTAGCGGAAATATTGATCCCGATAGTCGCGAGAACGAAGGTCAAAATTCCCACAATCATGATGGTTTGACTATCCAGACGCGTCACCGTCTCAACCGGATCCACGAGGATTTGCCCCAGAACAGGCTGGGTCAGCGTTACGGTTGTGAGCGCAAGTGCGCAGAACGCCATGAAATTGATCGGCAGGCCCCAGAAATTACCGCGCCGTACCGCGCTCAGGCTAATACCGTAGCGTGCAAAATCGCCAAAATTCAGGACAATTGGGGAGAAAAATGCGATCGTCAGAGAGATCACATTCAACACGCCTGTCAAATGCTGCCCGATAGAAAGAGCAGACTGGGGAAGGACGGAAAAGCTGATCTGTCCATGCGTCTTCCACAGAAGCACGCCATCAAGCAGGATCATCATGACGTAAATGGCCGGCCCGGCCCAGTCTATGAAATGCCGGATGGATTCCATTCCGCGCCAGAATACCGCCAACTGCAAAGCCCAGATGAGCAGAAAGGCCAACCAGCCGAGAAGAGACAGTCCCAGCAATCCGTGATGATGAACATCGCTATAGTCTGCCAGTGACGGCATAATACGAAGAACAAACAGAACTACGGCGTTGGATGCCAGCCATGTCTGGATTCCATACCAGCCCACGGCAATAATCCCACGCACAAGCGCCGGGACGACCGCACCGTAGACGCCAAAGACGCTTCGGATAATGACGGGAAAAGGGGCGCCGGACTTCAGGCTCGGAACCGCAATCAGGTTGCAGAGAAGCTGCACGACAACGATTGCAACAAGCAGTCCGATGAGCACGCTGCTGACCGGCAACCCCATCATGAACAGCGTACCAACCGTCATGTACCCGGCGACACTGTGGACATCAGACATCCAGAGAAAGAGAAAGTCCTTCCATGCCCAGCTCCGGTCCTGAACAGGCGCAAGATCCGCATTGGTCAGGCGCCCTGTAGCGTACGCGTCCGGTGACTGTGTCATTCTGGTGATCCTCGTTCTCGAAAAAATTCCGGAAGCGCAATCGTTATGTTGACCGGCTGGTCAGATTAACCATACAGTTTCGGTAAGACAACGACATAATGCCAACCGCTTTTCCTGAAGGGAAGGGATGTCATGCTCCTGATCAAGGGTGGAACAGTTGTTACGTCTGAGCGGCGTTTCAGAGCAGACGTCCTGTGTGACGATGACGGGAAAATCGCGGCTGTTCAGGCGGATATGGAAGCGCCGACAGGCTTTACCATCGTTGATGCAGATGGGCTGCTTGTCATGCCAGGGGGGATAGATCCCCATACGCATATGGAAATGCCCTTTATGGGCACGACGGCCAGTGACGATTTCTATACAGGCACGGCCGCCGGGCTCGCCGGAGGTACAACGAGTATTATCGATTTCGTCATCCCCGAGCATGGACAGTCGCTTCATGACGCGTGGAAGGCGTGGCGGGGCAAAGCCGAAAAAGCGTCTGCCGACTATGGTTTCCATGTCGCAGTGACGCACTGGGATGACCAGGTTCACCAGGATATGGAAACACTGGTGCGGGACTGCGGCGTTAATTCCTTCAAACATTTCATGGCCTACAAGAACGCCCTGATGGTGGATGATGAGACGTTTCTCAACTCCATGCGCCGAGCGGGCGAACTGGGCGCTTTATGCACCGTGCATGCCGAGAATGGAGATGCCGTGTCCTTTCTTCAGGAATCTCTCCTGAAAGCGGGAAACACTGGCCCCGCGGCGCATCCGCTCTCCCGCCCATCCAGCGTAGAAGGAGAAGCCGCTCAGCGCGCCATTACGCTGGCAGCTGTCAGCAATACCCCCCTTTACATCGTTCACGTTTCCACGCGCGAGGCGACCGAAGCCATTGCAACGGCCCGCCTTCGCGGTTTGCAAGTTTATGGGGAAGTTCTTCCGCAGCATCTGGTTTTCGATGAGAGCGTTTACCAGTCTTCGGACTGGCTGAAGGCATCGCGCTACGTCATGAGCCCACCTTTCCGCGAAAAATCGCATCAGCAAGCGCTCTGGGGCGGCCTTTCTTCCGGCCAGCTCCACACCACCGCAACGGATCACTGCTGCTTCTGCCGTTCCCAGAAAGAAATGGGCCTCACCAATTTTACGCGCATCCCCAACGGTGTTCCCGGCATTGAGGATCGCATGAGCATTCTGTGGCATCACGGCGTTGTCGGCGGCAAGATAACTCCGGAGCAGTTTGTTGCCCTCACGTCCACCAATACGGCCCGCATCTTCAATATCCATAGCCGGAAAGGCATGATTGTTGAGGGTGCAGACGCGGATATTGTGCTGTGGGATCCATCGGCGTCGCGAACCATGTCTGCCGCCACACATCATCAGAATGTCGATTACAATATTTATGAAGGCATGACCGTTACAGGCGTGGCAAAAAAGACAATCAGTCAGAGCCGCGTCCTTTGGGATGACGGTACACTTCGTGCCGAGCGCGGGCAGGGCCGGTATGTCGAGAGAGCACCTTTTAAGAAAAAAACATCTGACAGCCTGATGGAGGCAGTATCGTGACTACATTGACGAACGAAAGCCTGTGCGCCCTTGCCATGAGTGAGGGACGCAACTGGATGCCCTTTACGGCAAACAGACTGGTTAACGGTCGGGGCGATCATCGTGTCGTGGCCTCAGCCAAGGGGCCTTACTATACGATGGCCGATGGCAAAACGGTCTTCGACACGCTGTCTGGGCTATGGTGTACGCCTTTAGGCCACGGAAATCCACGCATAGCGGACGCACTTCGTCAGCAGGCAGAAACCCTGGATTTCGCACCCGGATTCCAGATGACCCATGCACCTGCTGTCACGCTGGCAGCGCGCATTGCAAAGATGGCCCCTGAAGGCCTTGAGCATGTTTTCTTCGCAAATTCTGGCTCAGAAGCTGTTGATACTGCACTAAAAATTGCAGTCGGCTTTCACAAGCTTAACGGTGAAGGCGGCCGTTTTCGTCTCATTGGACGCGAACGAGGTTATCACGGTGTAGGGTTTGGTGGCATGTCTGTCGGCGGCATTGTTCCGAACCGCAAGATGTTCGCCACGGTGATGGTCCCTGGCGTGGACCACATCCGACACCCTTACGATCACGCCCATATCGCATTTTCAAAAGGGCAACCGGAGTGGGGCGCCCATCTGGCGGACGATCTCGAGAGACTGGTGGCACTCCATGATGCCTCCACAATCGCGGCTGTCATTGTCGAGCCAGTGCAGGGATCAACCGGCGTTCTTGTCCCTCCCGTCGGATATCTTCAGAAGCTGAGAGAAATCTGTACGAAACACGGCATCCTTCTCATTTTCGATGAAGTCATCACAGGTTTTGGACGCATGGGAGAAAATTTTGCCTCCCAAAGATTTGGCGTCACACCGGATATGATTACCTTCGCCAAGGCGGTCACCAATGGGATCATTCCCATGGGCGGCGTTATCGTCACTTCAGAAATCTACAAAACATTCATGAATGGCCCGGACGCAGCCATAGAGTTCGCTCATGGCTATACCTATTCAGGGCATCCAATGGCCGCAGCTGTGGCTCATACGGTGCTCGACATCATGGAAGAAGAGGGGACCAATGCGGCTGTCAGAGCGTTGGAGCCTATTCTGGAAGAAGAGGTGCATGCATTGCAGGACCTGAAATCCGTAAAAGATCTGCGAAACATCGGCCTTACCGCTGCGATCGAACTCAATCCCCTTTCTGACAAATCTGCCCTGCGAAGTGTCCAGCTTTTTGAGCGCGGCCTGGAAGAGGGCGTGCTCCTTCGCGTCACGGGAGACACGATTTCTTTCGGCCCTCCATTTATTTCGAATCCGGACCAAATCAGAGGAATGATAGCGCAGGTCCGAAACGTGCTTCTGAGTTGCGAAAAAGACTTTTAAATATTCATTCAAACCCCTGAATCCCAAGTAAATACACTCTAGGAAAGCCGAATGGGGGGTTCATCATTCGGCTAAAAACCGTTAAAATATCTCTACATTGTGTAAATACCATATTTTCGAATAAACTTTATTTATTATTTCATTATTGTTCCGAAATGTGTTTGAGTAGCTATTATTCAGTTTCACCAACTGAGCTTTCGGAGAAAAAAAGTGAAGACACTGGCTTCTCGTCTGTTCCTCGGTACTATTTTGAGTTCCATAATCCTCTCTGCAGAAACTGGGCTTTCCAGCGCGGCCCCATCCCATCATCTCCGTCATGTGACGCCATCTCATCGTGCGGCCCCGGGCACCCCGACAAAGCCACGTTCCCGCAGAACATCCATGATGGCATCCAGCGAGGAAAGCGTCGGGGTTCGTGGATCGAGAAGCGCGCGCAACTCTGGGGGAGGGATGATGCGGGTCGAAACCGCACCGTATGCAGTCCAGTCTGTTGGGCGCCAATATATCGAGATGAGAAGCCCGACATCGACCGGCCTTGATGTTGTCCAAAATCTTCCGAGTGTCAGCATTGCCATGCCAGATACGTCTGGCATCAAAGGCGGTGCACTGTATATGCGCGGTTTTACTGATGCCGATACGGCTTTGCTTTTGGATGGGGCTCCTGCATCTCTTGCCGCTTACCTTCAACAGAACGTTGATGCAGAGAACATCGAAACCGTCACCATGACCCCTGGGAGCTCTCCTATTGATGCGCCCGCATCCAATGCAACTGCGGGCACGCTGGACGAGCGCACACGGACACCCGGCAAAAAAGCCGGGGGAAGCATGGATTTTTCTTACGGCACAAACAACATGTCACGGGAATTCGTCCGGCTGGAATCCGGAGAAATTGGCAATTCCGGTATTCGGTCTTACATCTCAGTCTCAAATACTCATTCGAGACAATGGATGGGTGCAGGTACAAACCGCCGAACACATGTGGACGTTGGAGTTTTTAAAGAATTTACCAATGGATCCACTGTGAAATTCTTCGGCTCATGGAACAATTCCATGTTCACGATTGACGCCTATCCAGATGCTCAAACATTTTATAATTACAAGCATACAGGGCAGGGATATAATCGCACTAATGTCTGGGATAGAAACTCCACGTCCGCCGGAAATTACTGGCAAGGCAATATTGACTCCTGGAACCAGTTTTTTGTCACAACACAAGCCCATATCGTTATCAACAAACGCCTGACTTTTGACCTTTCTCCCTATTTTGCGACAGGCTTCGGCTGGGACGGTTCAACCGCGGGCACGCCAGCATCGACTGGTGCCACATATTTCTATGGAAACGGGCAGAAAGCTGACCCTTCTACACCGTTGAGCACATACTGGGCGCAGCACTGGTCCCCGCAAGTCGGGCTTGTCGCCAAACTGGGTTACGACATTGATCGTCATAACCATCTGTCTTTCGGATACTGGTATGAGAACAACGCCGTCGACTATTTCTTTCCGACCATGGCAACACAATCTAGCGGACGGAATGCCAAAACAAATGACAATGCCTATAAACTCTATACAGCAGATGGTCAGGAAGCAATTTACAGGTACGATGCCGGCTACGAGCTGAATTCTTTCTTTATCGAAGATACCGCCAAATATTTCAATGATCGCCTGACCATAAACGGTGGCTTCAAATATATCATGTCCAACTATTGGGATCGAGCTTCCGGGCTCAGCAAGTTTACGATCGGAGCGAATTCAACCGCGCCGCTTCCGCATCTTTCTATCTCATATAAAATTGACTCTCACAGTCAGGTTTACATGAATGCAGAAGGTGATTTCCGCCAGCCATCCCCCTCACAGCTCTCAGGTTCAACATCACTCCCCAAAAACCAGTATTCCATCACAGAACAGATTGGATATCGCTATAACAACCGGTATCTGACGTTCGATATTTCGGCATTCAATTCCAATATCACCAACCGTCTTCTCACCACCTATCTGCCCAATACCGCTTACGCAGTTTCCAATGCAGGGAACCAGACGATCCGCGGATTTGATGCCATGATTGCGGGAAGGGATTTCCATCATTTCAGCCCGTACGCGTCAGTGGAGTACCTGCATGGTACTTTTGACTCAAATATTCCCTATGGAGACACATATCTTCCCACTAAGGGAAAACAGTCCATTCTCACACCACGCGTTCTTGCAAATTTTGGACTGACCTACAGCAATGCAGGATTTTTTGGAAACTTCAGCCTTCACTATACCGGCCCTCAGTCAGTAACACTTGTGGGCGATCAGCGAATGCCAGGGTTTGTTACCAATACCCTTGCGCTTGGGTATCATTTTAAACCGCTCTATTTCCTGAGAACCCCTACGTTCCGTCTGAATTTCTCTAACCTGACAGGATCAATCATTCGGGTTGGGACAACCGGCATTACCAATAACTACCATAACGTGACCCTGCTCGATGGAAGTACCCTGGCAGGCAGCAACGGCGCGTCTTTCTATGTTCTTCCAAGGTTTTCGATGACAGGGACTATCTCATCAGATTTCTGAGATCATCCGGCTCTGAAGAAGAGGGGCTGAGCTTTGTACCAGATGGAACGGTTATTTTACCGTTCCATCTGGTATATGAGACAAAACAGCTGAAAATCAGGACCACAAAGGAAATGGATCAGGAAGATGATCATAGTGCCACGGCATGAAAATTTCGTCCTGTGACGGTAGGACAAGGCAATCGTCTAGTGCGGTACGAATTGCAACCTCGTCCATGCCAGCACCAATAAAGACCAGTTCCTGCCGGCGATCGCCATAAATATCGTCCCAGTATTTGGCCAGTGTCGCTCGCCAGCCTTCATCATCAGGCCAGTTGTCATGCGGAACACTCGCCCACCAACGCCCAGCCGCCTGATGACGCGCCAATGCACCCGCAATACTCAGATCTCCGACCCAATCCGGGCGGGTTGCAAGCCAGAAATAACCTTTTACCCGCACCACCCCATGCCATGACTGCTCGATGAAGTCTGCAAACGCTTCAGGTCTGAAAGGCCGATGGGCACGGTAGACAAAACTGGAAATTCCGTATTCTTCCGTTTCGGGACGATGTTCAGCATGCCCGTACAACTCTTTGAACCACAAGGGGTTCTGGTGTGCACGCTCGAAATCAAAGCGCCCCGTATTCAGAACCTGGTTTAAAGAAACTTTGCTCTGGCTCGTTTCAATCACGTTCGCGTCCGCATTGAGGGATCGGATGATCAACCGTGCAGCGTCTGCCTGCTCAGCAGTTGCCGTATCGATTTTATTAAGAACAATGACATCCGCGAATTCGATTTGATCCACAAAAAGATCTACGAGCGCACGTTCGTCTTCCTCTCCGGCAACCTCGCCCCGATCACGAAGAAAATCGCTTGATCCATAATCCTTCAGCAGGTTCACGGCATCCACAACTGTCACCATCGTATCGAGCCGAGCGACGTCGCTCAAACTCCGGCCTTCTTCATCACGGAATTCAAAAGTGGCCGCGACGGGCAGGGGTTCTGCGATGCCCGTTGACTCAATCAGAAGGTAATCAAACCTTTTTTCTTCTGCCAGTCGCGTCACTTCGGTCAGAAGATCGTCCCGCAACGTGCAGCAGATGCATCCATTCGTCATTTCCACGAGCTTCTCGTTGGTCCGGGACAGATTGCTCCCGCCATTACGGATCAGTTCGGCATCAATGTTCACGTCACTCATATCATTGACGATGACCGCCACTTTCAGGCTCTCGCGATTGTTGAGAACATGGTTGAGAAGCGTTGTCTTGCCAGCCCCCAGAAAGCCGGAGAGAACAGTCACAGGCAATCGGAAATCCGACATAAAGTAAGCCCTTGAAGAGGAGGAAAAGTTGCTGCTTTTGCAAATAATAGTTATGTTATAACATATCAATAGCAAGGATAAGCTTTTCCATGCCGTCATGTCCCACCCGCTGCCGTCTGGAGCATCAATCGTCGTTCAGAAACATCCTGCTTCCTCACAGCAGCATTGGTCTTCATCCGTGCGATATGTCTTCATCACTAACCCAGGCGACAAAAGATTATCTGACGGTGGGAGCTCAATCTCTGACAAGGCGAGGTTACCTACCCGATCTGGAAAAGCAGCTGCAGAGCGCATTTTCAGAACGCACACAGCCACTCCTGACGGATATTTTGGAAATAGCCGCACTTTACAGGGATATTTCCGGACACCAGGCGCTACGTGTACGACTGGAAAAGATCACAACAGATAGTTGTCGGAAATTCCACGTTGACTGCGTCGATCTGCGTTTGCTTCGAACCTATGTTGGCCCTGGTGTGCAATGGAAAACTGACAACGGATCAACCGTGCATCAGGCGCCCACAGGTGCCCTTGTTTTTCTCAAAGGAAAGCACTTTCCTGGGTGGGACAAAGCAGAGAAAATTCTCCATCGCTCACCCCCTCTCTCAGATCGTCCTATCAACGAGCGTGTCAGACTTTTGCTCACTCTTGACGAAGCCAGCGCCTGTGCAGATGCATCTCTCGAAATGGCCGCGTAAAAATTGGCCTAGCCTATTTCAACACTAGCCCGCCCAGATATCTGCACGCAGGCATACTTCCCGTCTTTTGATTCAGAACAAAGGACCATGGGCGTCGAATGGTATGTTTGTTGCAAGATAGCTTTCGCGCACTTGAGCGAAACCTTGCAAGTCTGGACGTTCGTTCTAAGGATGAAGAGTTAACCCACGGTTTGGATTGAACTGCGAGACGTCCAGACAATGATGATCTGCCCAACGCGGAAGATGCCCCCCAAAGCCCTGCTATAGCTTTAGGGAAGCAAGCACGGGTCGCTCATCTTCTGTTACCGGGAAAGCCTAAACCTTAATTGGTTGGATTTTCAGGCGCATCAGGAAGAACTGGTGGCTGGTCGGGCTTCGGATCGGGGGAGCCTTTCTCGGGCGGATACCTTTTGCCGGGCTTTTCTTCTTCCGGGGGCTCATCCGTAATCGGGCTTTTGTCGGGATACGGATCAAACGGCTCCCGCTCATCAGGAGAACCAGGAGCTTTTGTCGGATTTTTAGGAAGAGTGCTGCTGTGGAAAGACATGATCGCCTCCAGTGGTAAGATCATTCAATGGCTCAGCACGATAAGAGTTCAGATCACGTTAAAAAGACGGCCAGGCATCTGTCATAGCGTGTGGTGATACGCTACCAACCTCTGCGACATTCGAACATGACCTCAAGGCGGCTGAGGTGGCGGGGTTTGCGTCCTGGAATGCAGGAGTTGATCCCTTTTCCGTCCGATTGGTCGCCCTGAGCCTTATTAGGCTCAGGGAAGAAAACGATTGAGTCACGCCACGCTCTTAACCCTCTGGAATAAGAGCTGCCGATCTTCTGAGCACGAAATTTAAATTGTGCATAAGCCCATCATCTTGCATGTAGAATGGCTGTGTGAATGCAGTTGGCTCCCCATCGACCAGCATAAAGAGATCTCCCTGGCAGACATGGTCAGGGTTTTCTATCTGGATATGATAGTCCGACGTCTTCCAGCGCAGCTGGACTGTGTATGACGGCCAGGACGAGGGGATGTGCGGCTTAAGTGACAACCGATCTCCTTCGATCTGAACTCCCAGCAACGTCTCCACCCCAACCCGTTGCATCCATCCTGCTGACCCGGTGTACCAAGACCATCCCCCACGACCGACATGCGGGTCAGAGGAATACACGTCTGCCACCACGGCATATGGTTCGACCTTGTAGCGATCCGCTGCCGCTTGATCCCTGGAATGGTGAACGGGATTGAGCGTAGCAAACATCTCGTGTGCCGCATCGCCGTCCCCTAGAAGGGCAGTCGCCATAACCGTCCAGAGAGCAGCATGCGTGTACTGACCGCCATTCTCCCGGATACCTGGCGGATAACCCCGAATATAACCCGGATCAGGCTCTGACGTATTGAAGGGAGGTGTCAAGACCATGATGATCTCCTTGTCCAGATCAACAAGCTGCTCCTGAACGGCCCGCATGGCCTGTCGGGCTCTCGCGGGAGATCCGGCCGCTGAAATTACTGCCCAGGACTGAGCAATGGCATCAATTCGCCCCTCGCTGTTTGCATGACTACCTAGAGGGCTACCGTCGTCAAAATAGGCGCGCCGATACCAGGAGCCGTCCCACGCTGCCTCCAGCGCACTCTCAAGTTCTGCCATGATCCGTGTCCACTTCGTGACGTGCTCAGTATCCTGCCGAGCTCGGGCCAGTGGAAGAAATGCGGACAGCGCAGCATGCGTGAACCATCCCAGCCAGACGCTTTCTCCGCGCCCGGCTTCGCCAACGCGGTTCATCCCGTCGTTCCAGTCGCCGGTTCCCATAAGCGGGAGGCCATGCGCGCCTCTTTGCAGGCTGTGATCGAGCGCAAGAACGCAGTGAGCATAGAGAGACGCTGTTTCGTCCGTGACTTCCGGCTGGAGAAAACGCTCATGCTCTCCATCTGCCAGAACTGGAGCCTCCAAAAATGGAATTTCCTCATCCAGAACAGTCGTGTCACCACTCACGCGAACGTAGTGCGCAACTGTGTAGGCCAGCCAGGCACAGTCATCAGAAATCCTTGTCCGAACACCATTTCCCTTTTGGGGAAGCCACCAGTGTTGGACGTCTCCTTCAGGAAACTGTCTGGATGCAGCCCGAAGAAGATGCTCACGCACCAGTTGAGGAGCCGATAGAACAAGAGACATCCCATCCTGAAGTTGGTCCCGGAACCCATAGGCGCCGCTGGCCTGGTAAAAGCCCGCCCGTGACCAGATGCGGCTGGACAGGGACTGATACAACAACCAGCCATTCAGCATGATATCCATGGCGCGATCAGGTGTGTGGACCTGTACGGCCCCCGTGATCTTGTCCCATCTGCGATGAACTGCATCCAGAACCATATCCAGATTTTCTGTTCTATACTGCCGAACCAGTTGACGGGCATGCTCAGCATTTCGTCCCTGACCCAGCAGGAAGACAATTTCCGTGCTTTCCCCCGGCTCAAGCGTAATGAGAGTCTGCAATGCAGCACAGGGGTCAATACCTGCCCCGACAATACCCTCAAGCGGGCCTCCACGGACAATGGCTCTCGGGGCAGAAAGAGTGCCATTGCGACCGATGAATGTACGCCTGTCATCCGTGCTTGAAGTCTGCTGACTGGCCAGATCCGCAAATGCGATCTTTTCCCCAAACGTCTCGCCCCACTTGTTCCTGACAAACAGCGCGCCCGTGTCAGGATCCTGCTCGGTAAACACAAAAGGTGCCGTCGTGCTGCGAGACTGCCCTAAAACCCACTCGGTATAGGTGGTCACCCTCAAAGTGCGGGACCGTGAGGACGTATTGGTCAGTTTCAGTCTGGAAATTTTTACAGGATCTTCAAGCGGAACATATTGCAGCAGGCTCGCGGCAATCTCGTTGGCATGACGATCAAACCGGCTATATCCGCGCCCGTGTCGGCAAACATAGACAGCATTGTCATCAGAGCAGACGGCGGCCAAAGGGGACCAGAACTGACGACTTTCTTCGTCGCACAGATAAAAGGCCTCGCCAGTCGGGTTAATGACCGGATCATTAGACCAGGGTGTTAGCTGATTTTCTTTGCTGTTTTCAGCCCAGGTGTAACCGCTACCTTCCGCCGAGACCTGAAAGCCAAAATGAGGACTGGAAACAACATTGATCCAAGGGGCAGGGGTCCGGGTTTTTCCGCGGATGATAACAGCATATTCCTTGCCGTCTGACGTGAACCCTCCATATCCGTTTGCCAGTTCAAGCTGGGGTGCTTCAGGCGCTTCCTGTGGTCCATGGTAGGCTTTGCAGGGACGTACAGCAGTCTGCACAACTTTTGTGCGCTGCATCATCTCGATATGGGTTATCTGATGTTGCAGGTTTCCGCCTTTCCCCGTCAAAACGACGTAGGCCACCGAGAACAGAAGCTCCCTGACTGTCTCTGACATGAGACTTCCGCGCAGAAGACGAACCGTTCCAGTCTGCCCGGATGATCGAACAAGCGCTTCGAGAGCATGTTGTAAATCCTGGGCATAAGACGTCGGATGGTCATTCAGAATGACGAGATCAAACGCCAGTCCCTTGAAATTCAGATAGTCATGCGCCGTGAGAAGGGTACGGGCGAGATCGAAATCCTCGTTTTCAGTGATGACCAACAGCAGGATCGGCAAATCACCCGAAACGCCCTGTCCCCATAGGTCTGCCTGTTTACCTGCGCCCCGTTTGATACGGACAGCAGATGAGCGCAGGGTGGGCCCCGGAAACAGAAGATAACCCCCAAGCTGCTGAAACAGGTCTGCCTGTACGGGCTGGATATCGAGATGCCTCAAGTGAACCTGAGCATGCGTCCAGGCCAGTGTCAGGGCACGATCGAGATCAGCTTCACTCTGGTGACGCTCAATACTCTGCATGAGCGCCTCACGTGTGGACGCAACGATTGTCCAGAATGACACATGCCGAGTAGAGCGTGCAGGAATTGTCAGCTTACACCGAGCAGAGAAAATGGGATCCAACACCGTTCCGGTTGATCCAGAGAGCGGGCCTTCCTGAATTACGGCAATCGGCGCCCGCAAATCCCGTCCACGGCCAATGAAACGAGAGCGATCAGTCTCGATGGAAAGAGTGTTACCCCCAACAATCAGATGCGCGGCCCAGATCTCCGCATCAGAGGGATTTCTTTTTCGCCGGGTTGCAATGATTGCCCGGGAGGAAGGAAGATATTCCGTCTGTACAAACATCTTGGCAAACGCAGGATGGCTGATGTCCATACCAGGTGGGCACAAGGCAAGTTCAACGTAAGAGGTTACGTTGACTTCAACTGTTGATGTACCGGAGTTCCGCAACGAAACACGCCGAAGTTCTGCGTCGTCTTCCGCTGAAACCAACACCTCCATCGTCGTCGTCAGTTTGTTGTCTTGCCGCGTATAGGTGGCACGATCTTCCCGGAATTCGATATCGTAGCTTTCGGCTTCTGCTCCGGAAGGCTGTAATCCCGCGGTCCAGAAGTGATTGTTTCCGGGGCTCTGGAGGTAAATATAGTTCCCCAGGTTATCGAGTGTAGGGTCCTGTCTCCATCTCGTAACAGCCTGTTCACCCCACTTGCTGTATCCGGACCCTGCGGCCGTCAGCATCACGCTGTAGCGTCCATTCGAAAGAAGATGAGTCACAGGAGCGCTTGTGTCTGCTGTCCGCAGATGACGACCTCCAGACTGGACCTGTACAGTCAGCGCGGCAGGCGCGAACTCTTCTTCCTTCAATGGTGTTGTAATCGCACCGCCTGTTGGTGCGCGCTCCTGAAGCAGGAGCTCCGCAGCCCCGATAATAGGCTCCGCATGGAAGCGGGATCGCATGAGGCCCTTCAGAACCGTGTCAGCTATTGCAAGGATCGACATGCCCTGATGATGGGCCATGTAAGAGTGAATAATTGCGACGGTCTGATTGGGTTGCAGGCGGGCCTTTGTATAATCCAGTGCCTCATAAAACCCATAGGTGCCCTGAGCTCCAGCCGCCTGCAAAACCCGAAAATTTTCCGTAGCCAGCCGTGCATCAACCATAGTGGCCAAGGCAGTGGCGTAAGGAGCGATGACCAGATTTTGCGCCAGTCCTCTTTTCATTCCTAATCCGGGGACGCCGAAATCGGAATATTGATAATTATAGTCCAGATCCCGCGCATTGTAGGCAGATTCCGAAATACCCCAGGGTACACCGCAGAACTGGCCATACTCAATCTGACGACGGACAATCTGGCGGCTGGTTTCTTCCAGAAGACTGTCAAAGGGGGCTGCCATAATCAGGGAGGGCATAAGATATTCGAACATGGACCCCGACCAGGACACCAGAGCCTCCCCATGGGCGACTGCGGCGAGGGGCCTTCCCAGACGGAACCATTCCCACGCAGGGATATCGCCTTTTGCAATGGCAAAAAAGACAGCGAGCCTGGCTTCCGAAGCCAGCAGATCGTAGCAGTTATTGTCGAGAGTGCCTTCATTGACGACAAACCCGATTGAGAGCAGTTTCCGGTCGGAATTTCTGAGAAAACCAAACTCCATTTCCAGTGCCATGGTTCTGGCGATCTGTGCAATTTTACGGAGTTCGTCATGAAGTAAAGGATTGTTCTCCAGATCCTTGCGTTCACTCTGAATGCAGGTTTGCGCAGCGTGCAGCCAGAACAGAAGGTTTTCGGCTCCTGTGACAGACGAGCCTTTTCCCGCACTCCCTGCCATGGCACGCCTTTGCAGCAGATGCGCCAGTTCTTCCGCCTGACTGACAAGCATCTGCACTCGGTACGCAACCGTGATCTGGCTGGCATGACCTTCCTTCATATTCTGCAGAAGGGTCTCTACGAGTTGAGCGATTTCGGAAGAGCGGAAGGTTCCACTGCCTGACGTAGCTTCTTCAAGTGCCAGGTTGAGAGCATCCTGCACACCCTCCCGCCAGGTATCGGACTTCCTTCCTTTTTGAATCCACTCTTCGCAGGCACCAGCCAGCGTGATCAGATGGCCAGCAAGGTTTCCGCTATCGACCGTCGAGACGTAAATGGGAGGAAGCGGAGAGAGGTCAGTAGTACTGTACCAGTTATAGAAATGTCCCCTGAAACGAGGAAGCTTCAGCATGGTGTCAAGGGTAGCCCTTAGACGCGAGGTTGCGTCAGCAACACCGATCCATCCAAAATCGCATGCTGCGACGATTGCGAGAAGATAAAGTCCCATATTGGTGGGAGACGTACGATGCGCGACCAGAGGGGCAGGGGTTTCCTGGAAGTTATCTGGCGGAAGCATATGATCAGCGTCAGAAACGAATGTTTCGAAATACCGCCATGTTCGCCGTGCCTGCATTCGCATGAAAATGGTTTCGGCTTCAGTAGCCTCAAGCCTGCGAGCCGAAGGACGATACTGGCTGACCTTCCATGCAATCGCTGGTGACAGGCTCCAGGCAAGGGCAAATGGAAGAATGACGATCCAAACCCACGGCGCTGCCACGAACATGACGCCCACCGCAAGAAAAGCAGTCAGAACAGCCCCGCTCATCTGACGGCAATATCCCTGCATCTCTTCACGTGGAGCCTCTGCCGCCTGCGCGGCCGTCACCCATTGGAGAAGGTGCTTTCTGGTGACGAAAACACGTCCTAATGTTCGGGTAATGGCATCGCCCATCAGGCACGCCTGATCAGCCAGAAACGCAAAGCATAGAGCAGTTGTCAGAGCGGTACGTTTGAGATCGACTGTCAGAAGAGAAAAATAGCTCCGAAAAGTTTCTCCTCGTCTCCGCCTGATAATATCAACCAGAAGAGGTAAAGATGCCGGAATGGCGAGCGTCGAGACAATGCAGAGGCTCCAGACGACTGCATTATGTAGCCCGAGGAACCAGCCTGCAAACAGGGCGCTGACAGCCATGGGGGCTGAAAGGCTGCGACGTAGATTATCCAGCATCTTCCAGCGCGCAATGCCCGTGAGAGGGCGGGTTTTTATCCGAATGGTTGGAAAATAGCCCATCCATGAGAATATCCATGGAAGAAGCTGCCAATCTCCCCGCACCCAACGATTGAGACGGGCCACAGAGACCAGATAGTCCGTGGGATATTCCTCAATAACCTCAATATCGGTCACGAGACCTGCGCGGGCAAAAACGCCTTCGAAGAGATCATGGCTGAGAAGCGTTCCATCTGGAACCCGGCCAGCTAACGCAGCTTCGAAAGTGTCAATTTCGTAAATACCTTTGCCTGCAAAAGAACCCTCTGCAAACATATCCTGGTACAGGTCGGATACGGCGGCCGTATAAGGTTCTATTCCATTCGGGCTTGAGAAAACCCTCTGAAAAAGTGTGCTCTGTCGCGCTTCCGGCAAGGATGGCGTAACCCGCGGCTGGAGAACCGCATATCCCTCCGTGACGCGCCCTTCTTCTGGATCAAAACGGGCATTATTGAGCGGATGCGCGATCTTGCCGACGAGCCGCCTGACAACCTCATGTGGCAGACGTGTATCGGAATCCACAGTCACGATATACCGTACGTCCTGAGGGATGCTCTGACCGGACAGGGTTAGAAAACTGGTATCCGTTGCGCCACGGAGAAGGCGGTTCAACTCATGGAGTTTGCCACGTTTACGCTCCCATCCGATCCATTTCTCTTCGCTTGCGCTCCACACCCGCCTACGATGGAGAAGGAGAAATCTTGTCCCGGCAGGCCCCGCTTCATAAGTCTGATTCAGGCGCGCAATCTCTCGCGTAACAACATCAAGAAGATCCTGATCTCCTTTCCGGCTTTCTATGGGAGAGTCCGTCCAGTCTGTCAGTAGTGCAAAATAGATCTCACCATCGCGGCTGGAGAGATAATGCTTCTCAAGGCGGTTCACCATTTCCACGATGGAGGACCGCTTTGTCAGCAGGGTTGGGACGACCACCATGGTTCGCAGATGCGCTGAGACGCCTTCTTTAAGCTCCAGCGCAGGAAGCTCTGACACTCTGATGGCCCACATCAGGAAGCGGTTCACACCGGCCACAACAGCATCCGTAGCCGGAATAAATCCTAAAATAATCAGGATGAGAGCTGCATGACCTGAGAGGTTTCCGCTCATGAAGGACAGGAAGGCTGACAAGAGCAGGAGCGTCAGTAACGTAACGCCCAGGCTGTATCCTGTGATGCCCAGCTTGCGGCATGCCTGTCCGACTTGGACACGGAGGGGTGCGTGGAACTTCAGCTGCGCTTCGAGCCACGGACGCCCTTCTGCCAGAAGGTAATAGCCGGGGTCTGACCGACGAGGATCAAAATTCTTCTCCTCTTTCGCCATCGCCGCGAGAGACGTCACCTTCTGCGCGATTTCACATTCCGTATAGTTAGATCCCTTGGCAAGCGCCTCAACAGCTTTGCTGTATAAATTCCGGGTTGCAGCATCCATCTCGGCAAAGCCGGCATGTCGATAAAGTATTTGGCTTACTGCGCTAATTTTTTCGACAATGCTGTTCCAATCCAGCATGGTCGTTAGCCGCATACTCGTGATAATATTTCTGATAGTGGCGTTTAAAGAGCTTTGTTCTTGTAATTCTTCATGAACGATCTGATCCAGATCTGTTCCTTTTTCCTGCAATATTCCTTCCAGCCACAAAAATGCCGGATCTTTCTGTGGATCTCGCCCTTTCAAACGATGCGCAAATTGTACAAGAAACGCCGGGCTTAATATTTCCGTATTGATTTTGGAAAGGCTTTTAAGGATTTTTGCATTGCTGGCCTGAACATCAAGAAACAACATATTGGCAAGATTATCAGCCTGCTTCCGTTCTTTCAGGTTCTGACAGATTTTGTCTGCTACGCGCCGCAGGTTCTCAATCAGGACTATTCTGATCTGCGTGGGGATGGCCCAAAGCTCTCTGATTAAGAGAGGTCTGTTTTTCTGATAGGCACCCAAAAACTGACATATCGTTTTAGGCTCAATATGGCTGTCCGTATGAGCCACAAGCGCCCAGGCTATTTCGAACACCCTCGGTAAACCGGAGAATGGCCCAAGGGAAAGTTCAGGGAGGTCTTTGTAATATCTGGAGGGAAGATCAAATTTAATGGCCTGTATCTGGGCGTCCATCAGGTAATAATTGTCGATCAACCATCCTCCGGCGGGGGTAATCTGTTCCCCTCTCTCGGAGGCCTGAGATAAAATAATGTTTGATTCCAGAAGAACCTTGGCATTTTCGTCTAATCGGCCAGGCAATATATTGTCGTGCGTGGCAACAACAATATTTTCATGATTTTCTGCCAAGCTTTGAGCATGCTGCAACAGTCGATCACCACTAAAAAGATCGGACCGAATAATCCTTCCATCATGAAACCGAAACGAATTTGCGGCAGTTTTCCTGGAAAAAATAGCCATTTCTGCGGTTCCTTTAGGCGGGAAGCATCCAGCCATTGTTAAGACTGTGTTGCAGAGGTACTTCTAGGATGTATATTTTTCGTTATATTTCTGGTCGTTATGTATTACGAAATTAACAATTTTACGGAAGTTATGATTACCTAAAACGACACACTAAAAACATAACGCGCGATCAGGATGTTAGTTAGCGGTCTGAAAATATTTCCTGAGAAAACAGAAGCAGGCTCAGCTCACGCTCCTTCGATCTGACGAGGAACGCTGTTTCAGATCAAAAATATCAATTCCTGCTGGGCCTAAGTAATGCGGGAATAAAAGACCTGCAGACAGACAGGTTATGATCAGTGAGAGACAGCAGCTACATAAAACGTGTCGCTGAACCGTGTTATTTGATTTTTGACTGCCTCTTCTCTCTTTTGGGCCCATATGAGCCTAAAAGACTACAAAACTCAGCTTCCAGGGATGATAGGAAGATTGCGATAGCGGTGGCCTGTTGCATGAAAGATGGCATTTGCAATCGCCGCAGCAGTCCCACACATACCAATCTCTCCCACACCCTTGACGCCAAGAGGGCTCACTTCCGGATCGTTTTCCTCAACAAAGAGTACATCCATGTCCGGAATGTCTGCATGTGCCGGGATATGGTATTCGGAAAAGTTGTGATTCATGAAGCGACCGACGCGCTCGTCCATCAGGGATTCCTCGTGAAGGGCCATCCCGGTTGCCATCACCATGGCACCACGAACCTGACTGGCTGCCGT
The DNA here is from genome assembly GCF_014132155.1 of Gluconobacter sp. Gdi. GTDB lineage: Bacteria > Pseudomonadota > Alphaproteobacteria > Acetobacterales > Acetobacteraceae > Gluconobacter. The sequence goes on along the minus strand of NZ_BLJQ01000008.1, from coordinate 48,658 downwards.
CTTGGGGTTCATTATACGGCCAGCCGCAACGGCATTGACCAGCCGGGTTACACGTATGATGCCGAGGTCCTCATCCACACGAACCTCGCAAAAGACTGCGCTATGGGTGAAACGGGCCTTTCTCATCTGGTTAAGAGTTCCGCGCAGTCCCGGTTTCGCAGTTTCTTCAACTTCGAGCATTTCTTGACCAGTCAAAGAAATGGCTTCCGGTAGGGAAAGTTTAAGTGTTTCACTTGCCTCTGCGCTTTGAAGGAACCCATCTTTAAGCACTATAGTGTTGTTCGACAGCCCTTCGGTCAGCCACGCGGAAGTACTCCCATTTTTGCTGAGCGTTTTGAACAGCTTCTCTCGCAAACTCTGACATGCAAGCCAGACCGCAGCGCCAGCCGAGGCGGCTGTCCACGAGCCGCCTTCTGTCGGGCACTCAGGGAGAGTTGAATCCCCCAGTTCAATATCAATTTTTTCGATAGGGATGCCGAACGCCTCGGAGGCTGTCTGAGCCAGGATCGTATAGGTTCCTGTCCCGATGTCAGATGCGGCTGTTGCAATACGCAGACGCCCATCAGCGGTTAGGGTGGCGCGAGCAGAAGTGGGGGAGAACATCGCATCCCAGATGCCTGTTGCCATACCCCAGCCGACCAATTCCTTGCCATCTCGCATGCTTTTGGGCGCCATAGGACGATCATGCCAGCCAAAACGGTCCGCGCCCTGAACCATAGCCTCTTTCAAGGCTTTGCTGGTCAACGGCATGTCATGCATGGCATCGACATCGGAATAGTTGTGCAGGCGGAATTTCAAGGGATCCATGGTGCAGGCATAGGCCATTTCATCGATGGCCATTTCAAAGAGATTAACCCCCGTGGCTGCACCCGGTGCCCGCATATCGCTGGATGTATAGGTATCCCGTGGCGCGACTTTGTAATCGGCTGTTGCATTGGGACATTTGTAATTGATCAAGCCCCAGACAACGAGATTTTCCATATTATGCTCAAAGCGGGAAGTATCTGTAACGCCTTGGACAATCATGGATTGCAGGGTTCCGTCCAGCGTGGCGCCGAGCGCAATGTCCATAATAGCCTCCGGGCGGAAGACATGCGTAAACATTTGCTGGCGTGTCAGGGAAACGCGTACCGAACGCTTCAGCATTTTCGCACCTAGTGCTGCCAGAAATACATTGTGCTGCGCACGTAGGCCTGATCCAAAAGCGCCTCCCACATAGGGATTACGAACGCGTACTTGATCTTTCGAGAGAGAAAGCGCGCTTGTCAGGTAAGCCTGTACGGCCTGCGGGCCCTGCGTTTTGTCCCAGACTGTAAACGTCCCATCGTCCTCGACAATAACGGTGGTAGCGTGCATTTCCATGGGATTGTGATGCTCAGGCGCCAGATGATAATGACCTTCAACCTTCACAGGGCTTAAAGCGTATGCCTCCGCTGCATTCCCGCGTGATTTGGGAGGCACGTAATTGCTACGAGGTTTCTCGGGCATGTATTTCTGATGCAGGGCGGCTTCGAAGTCCGCATTATGGGGCCAGCGCTCATAATCGACTTCCACGAGCATCGCGGCCTCGCGCGCGGCTTCGAATGTTTCTGCAAAGACCACAGCCACCGGCTGACCATTAAAACGAATTTCCCCATCGTGGAGGGGCCGGTAAGGCGAGCCAGGAACGCCAAGACCATCGACGTAGGATTTCTCGAAAAGAGCCGTGTGCGGTCTGTTAAGGTGGGTCATGATCTCCACCACACCCGGCACCGCACGAGCGGCTTCATCACGAATGGCCTCGATCTTCCCTCGGACAACAGGGCTGTTCACGATGAAGCCATACAGCATACCTGCAGGATGCGGTTCGGCAGCATATCTGGCTTGGCCTGTCACCTTGGCAAAGCCATCGATCCGAGAGACGGATTGTCCAATTTTTGCTGACACAAGAGTCATGTCTGGCCTCTTTCAGGAAATGCTTTTGTACGTCTGGGACTGGGGAGTGCCCGCGGCGGCCTGCAACAGAGCCCGGATGATCACACGGGGGGCCAGTTTGAGCTTTGCCGCGTTATCGCGATCTGTGACTGCACCTTGCAGAAGACATTCGGCCACATCCCGGAACAGGGAGGGAGACGGCACTTTCCCTTCAAGAAGTGTCTCCGCTTCGGGAACACACCAAGGTTTTGTGCCAACGCCCCCCATGGCAATACTGGCCTTCCGGATCGTATTGTTTTCAACTTGCAGACCCACAGCGACCGATACGATGGCAAAGGCAAAAGACAGGCGATCACGGACCTTGAGATAGGTGTGATTTTTGCCGAAAGAGATGGGCGGCAGATCTATGGACGTGACAATTTCGCCTTTACGCAGAACGTTGTCCTGCCACGGTGTATCTTCCGGAAGGCGATGATAGTCGCGTAAGGCAACAGCGCGCTCACCTTCCGGGCCGATAAGATTGACTGTCGCATTCAGTGCAGCCAAGGCGACGCACATGTCCGAAGGGAAGGTGGCAATACAGGCATCACTGGTTCCCAGAATGGCCATGATCCTGTTGCGTCCGCCCTTCGCAGAGCATCCTGTTCCGGGAGAACGTTTATTGCAGGCCATATCGGGATCATAAAAATAATGGCAGCGCGTTCTCTGGTTCAGGTTTCCGCCGTTCGTCGCCCGGTTTCGAATTTGCGGACTGGCCCCAGCAAGAATGGCAGACGCTAAAAGAGGATAGCGTTCTGTAACAAGCGGATGCGCCGCAGTGTCAGCATTGGTGACAAGAGCGCCGATACGTAGACCCCCGGCAGGTCTTTCCTCAATCTGGCTCATGGGCAAAGCATTGAGGTCCACGACATGCTCGGGCCGCTCAACGTCGGATTTCATGAGGTCAATCAGATTTGTGCCGCCTGCGAGATATCGCGCATGGTCAGGGATATGACTGGCGTTCTCGAAGGTCTCGGGACGAGAATAGGAGAAATGCCTCATGCTGCTTCTCCGGCTCGGTTCTGAAGCTGCTGCGAAACAACCTGTTCGATGGCATCGATGATGCCGTTATAGGCTCCGCAACGACAGAGATTGCCGCTCATGAACTCACGGATTTCTTCACGAGTTCTGACATGCCCTTCTTCCAGGAGCGCCACAGCAGACATGATTTGCCCTGGCGTACAGTATCCGCACTGAAAGGCGTCACGGTCGATAAAAGCTTGCTGCATAGGATGCAAATGACCGTCTGAACCAAGGCCTTCGATCGTGGTGATCTCAGCGTCCGGTATTGAAACGGCAAGGATGAGGCAGCTTTTCACGCGCTTTCCATTAACCAGCACAGTACAGGCGCCGCATTGCCCGTGATCGCATCCCTTCTTTGTGCCTGTCAGATCAAGACGCTCCCGGAGCAAATCCAGCAACGTCACGCAGGGTGGAAGATCAGCAGTGTGGCTCTTACCATTTATTTTGAGGCGACATGGGCTGGCGACAGACAGATCAGTCATTGGAAATCGCTCCGTTCAGCGTCAGTTTTTCGGCTGTTCAGAGTGTAAGAGTATGTGCTCCGGTGAGTTTCATATGAATTTCGTGCACCCGAAGCATGAAATCTTTATCGGCCCAAAATATAAGCTGATATTTGAGGGTAAACCGGCCTTTCGTGTCGATTAGAGATTTCTTTTTCTGTTTTTCCGTAACGTATCCGTGACTTGCTCGTTCATGATGGGAGCGATGGAGATCCAGTTTCCGCCGCTTTTTTAAAACACTTTGACTGGAAACATGGTGACGGAAAACAGAGCACAGACCCAACAACGAAAGGATGACCTTTCGCTAGACGGACTGAGTTTTCTCCTCGCGGACGTACAGGACAATCTGGGTAACTTCCTAACGGCTTTTCTGACGATCCATAACTGGCCTTCGAACCGGATCGGGGCCGCCATCGCTGCGGGTGGGCTGGGGGCGGTTCTGGCCCGTTCTGTAGGAGGCTGGGCTTTGGATATCGTCGCCTGCCGGCGCGCGATACTTGCCATCTGCTGTGGCGTGACTTTTGTCTCTGTCGCTATCATGGCCTGGGCTCCGGTCTTTTATCCTATTGTTCTGGCACATTTCATCGCCGGTGGAGCAGGAGCACTTTTTACGCCAATTCTGGCAGCAATCAGCCATCATACCGCAGGAGCCAGCGGCTATATCGGACGTATGGGCCGCAATGAATCTTTTAATCATCTGGGCAACGCGTCTTCCGGATTTTTGATGAGTCTTCTCGGAAGGATGTTAGGGCCGGTAGCGCCCTTATGGGGCGTTGGTGGCCTTGCGGCGGTCAGTCTTCTTCTTGTCGCTGGCTTTTCAGCTCAGGCGGACGAACCGTCAGGTCAATCCCGGGAAGCGGCATCCTTCAAAGAGACCTTGCATGCTATCCGCACGCTACTCTCAGAGCCGCGGCTGGCGATCTTCCTGACGACTTATCTTCTTTTCAATGTGGCAAATGGCGCCGTGGTCCCGCTTATGATCGAGCGTTACGCCTTTTTGCATCTTGGTGACCCTGCCATCGTCACAGCGATCTGTATCGTCGTCGCTCAGATCACCATGGCACCCATTGCTTTTCTCGTCGGCAAGAAGGCTCCGCAGTGGCCGCGCAAGCCTCTTTTTATTCTGGCACTTTCCCTTCAGCCCGTACGCGATGGCTTGGTGGTTCTGAGCGCAGGGTGGCCAACTCTTGCTCTTGTTCAAATTCTGGATGGACTGTCTTCAGGCATTATTCTGGTACTGTTCTACGCCATTCTTTCGGATATTGCTTCGGAAAGTGGACGACGAAATCTGCTGATCGGACTGGGATTGGCTCTGGGGACCATCGGCGCGCTTCTGTCCAATCTTGCAGGGGGTGCCCTGACGTCAGGATACGGATTCAACACAACTTTCCTGCTCCTCGGTCTTACGGGCGCGGCTGTAGCCTGTCTGTTTGCATGGGGCATGCCGGAAACCCATCGCACAGGTTCAGATCCCGCATGATGTGGTCTGTGCCGCTCATAGATACCGCACCCCAGCCCTCAAAAGAGTGACCGGGAGAGGGCTTTCGAATGGGGATCTCAGCCCAGCCGCCGAGCGTTGCCTAAAATGGGTTGTGCGGAAGGATACTCGGGCATGTCGAATTCAGGTCAGTGTTTCTCTGACGAAGGCCTTGTTGCTTTTCGGGCCACGCTGCAAGACCTCTTTAAAGACTGGAAAGACAGGCCCTTCAGTTCAACAGAAAATCTTTTCCCCAAAGACCTTTTGAAATCCCTTCAGGAAATCGGGGCACTGGATGCCCTTCTTCCTGCTGATGAGGGCGGCTTCGGACTGGCCCGCTCAGCGGAAGGACGTGGGGTTCTTCTGACGCTCCTTCGACGGACGGGCTATCTGAGCCTGTCTCTGGGGCGATGTCTGGAAGGGCATGTGAATGTTATTCGTCTTGTCACGCTGTATGGCACAAGGCAGCAGTGTCACACACTGAGCCAAACTCTGAAAAAAGGCGTTCTGGCAGGCATATGGGTCACAGACGGCAACCCTTCCGTGCTGATCAGCAAAGACGATGGGGGTTATAGGCTTTCCGGGATCAAAGGATTTGCCAGCGGCGTCAGTGAAGTCGGCTTAGCGCTGATCACGGCCACCACAGAGCAGGGCACGTCCGTCATGGTTCTTGTGCCCACCACTGACCCTAAACGCAGGCTCTCCGGGCCTGGCAAGCTTACCGGTATGCAGGCAAGTGGGACAGGCGCTTATGATTTCACGGATCTACCTGTGGCTGACGAGAATGTTCTGGGCGCTCCGGGAGACTATCTTCACCAGCCTGAATTTTCTGCCGGGGCATGGCGAGGATCAGCAGTTGCCCTTGGGGGCATGGGCCGACTGGTCGATCTGCTGAGACAGGAGCTTGTGGCGCGGGAGCGGGCAGATAATCCCCACCAGTTGTGCCGGATCGGAGAAGCCCTCATTCTGCAAAAAACTGCTGCCCTCTGGGTCGAGCAGGCGGCTCTCGCCGCATGCGGAGACGTAGCGATGAGACCGGAAGAAATCGTCGCGACGGTCAATCTTGCGAGACTTGCTGTCGAACGAGCAGCTCTGGAACTGATCACGCTTGTACAACGAGGTCTTGGACTCTCCGCTTTCGTGAAAGGCCGAGCGGTTGAGCAGGTCATGCGGGATCTGGCAACCTATCTGAGGCAGCCAGCCCCAGACGAAGCGCTGACCGAAGCCGCCGCCTGGTTTGTCAGACACGACTGGCCGGAGACACACTTATGAAAATCAAGGACATGCTTCGGCACTTTGCCACATTTCCAGTGACCTCTCTCGACAGGATGGCGCCGGGAACCACGCTTGTCCTCTCTCCCCATCCGGATGATGAAAGTTTGGGATGCGGGGGCTTCATCGCCACTGCAATAAAAGAGGGCAGGCCACCAGTTGTCGTCATCGTGTCTGATGGCTCTGCGTCTCACCCCGGTTCCGTGACGTGGCCACCCTTGCGCCTTGCAAGCCTTCGTCAGGAAGAAAGTAGACAGGCCTTAAAGGCGCTTGGCTTAGCTCCTGACCGACTAATGTTTTTAGGATTGGCAGATACCGCAGTTCCAACGGACGGACAGGACTTTGATGCTGCGATCCGTCATCTTCTTGAAATCGTCGGCCGGCATGATTGCCAGACGGTTCTGGTCCCTTGGCGTCATGACCCTCACTGCGATCATGAAGCCGTCTGGATCATGGGGCAGAAACTGAAAGCTTTGCGACCGCAACTACGAATACTCGCTTACCCGGTCTGGGGGCTGACACTTCCACCTGAGCAGGAGATCAAAGAAGAACCACCGACAGGATGGCGGCTCGATGTAAGGACCTTTCTGAACAAAAAACGGGAGGCTATCCGAGCACATCGAAGCCAAAGGGGACTGGTTGTAGAGGATGACCCGGATGGTTTTGTCCTGCCAGATCAGCTTCTCGAAAAAATGCTCCAGCCTTATGAACTCTTCATCGCATCATGAGCAACGAGACCTGGAAGCCGGAAGTCTTCGACAAGCTGTTTCAAAGCAACCCTGACCCATGGGATTTTGAAAACAGTCCATATGAACACAAGAAACTGGCACGGGTTCTGGACTGCCTGCCAGCCTCGCCGATTTCCTTTGCCGTAGAACTTGGATGTGCGATCGGCGTCAGTACACGCGCGCTTTCGAAGCACTGCAAACGCATTCTGGCGGTCGACGCGTCGGAGAATGCGCTTGCTATCGCAAGACAGCGCTTGGGAAAACAGGAAGACGTTTGCTTTCTCAAAGCTTTTTTGCCGACAGACTATCCGATCACTGAAGCGTCGGGTTGCGATCTTCTCCTTATTTCCGAAGTTCTTTACTTCCTTACGGCCAGCGACATTCAGCGCCTCGCGCTTATGGCTACGGAGAGCCTGACACCGGAGGGACATATCCTGATCGTAAATTGGACAGGGCAGACCGATACCCCTTGTACCGGCGATGAAGCTGCCGAATGGTTCATTCAGGCCTGTCGTGAAAGACACTGGCACCCTGATCTGTCAGAGCGAGGCGAGGGGTATCGTATTGATCGGCTGTCGCGGATTGCAGATTTTCAGGGACACGACGCTTCACTGTAGAAAGAAAGTTGAGAACACGTTCAGCACGTTCATAGTGTCTTTGCAGCTCATTACGACGAATACGGATAACGGGTAGTTCCGGATATGGCTGGTTAGACATGGATAACCGGCTTTCGCGCAAGTATTTGAGTTCTTTGCGGATACGAAGCAAACGTCTGGAAACCGGTTCGAAAATATCGTCGATACATTCGTCCTGTGCGATCAGTCTCCGGGCAAGAGTTTCCGCCATACCTCCTTGAGCGCGCCCCTGAAGACGCGCGGATACATACACTTTGACGTCCAAGGCATGGCGGACCGGAATCCCGTTCTGCCGCAATGCCTGATAAAATCCACGATCTTCTCCAGATGGGATGTGCGGAATCCCACCGACCTTGCTCCAGGCCTGGCGCGTGACGGCGATACTGGCTCCTGAATGTTCAAGATGCCGGGGCCAAGGGTCGTAAGGTTCAGGATTGAGCAGCAGCGCGATCTGTTCGAGAAGTGCCCCATAGGCCTGTTCTGCCTGCTCGTCCTCGTGAAGATGTGCAGGAATCTTCTTATATTCGTCTGGCAGGAGAAGCACCCGGCCAAAAACAGCATCGACCGGATACCGGACAAAAGCCGCAAGAATGCTTTCGATCCAGTCAGAGGCAACTTCACTATCGGCATCTGTAGTGAAAAGAATGGCATCGGACGAGGCGGCTCTGGCAGCATGAGCCATCGCATCCCGTCGTGCCAGACCTGCGCTTGCCAATGCCGCATCATAGAAGACCGTGACCGTTTCCAGTTCGAACGGCAGCTGATCAATCAGGGAACGCGCCCGCTGGCATGTGTCATCTGTGGTGTTGTTGATCCAGAGAATAACCTTGTCTGCCTTATATTTCTGTGCGGCCAACGCCAGAAGACAGGGAACAATATAGTCTTCCTCATTGCATACTGGGATCGCGACAACTCGCTGTTTTTTCCAGAGCAGCGAGTGTCTGCTTGCCGATGTAAGACTTGAATTGAGGACCGGGTTTTCTGGCCCGTAAGGACGTCCCAAAGGCTCCCCAGGAGCCGGAGTGTAAACTTTTCTCTTGGCCAAATACGATCTTTCAGACGTCTCTTCTTTGGGGAGATCATCCGTAGTCTTCGCTGTTGTCGGAGTTCCGAGGGCGGCGCTATTAAGAAAAGACATGTTCGCCTCCGTTGAGGAAACGAATCAATGGCTGAAGGCACCAAGAGTTCAGTTCAATTTAAAAAGATATGATTTATTCTTGAAACAACCGAGCACCCAGAAAATACGATCTTCGTAGCCGGTACCGTAATTTGAACTTCGTAGTGCCGGATTTGACGGGCACTTCTGAAGTTTATCACTCCATCCTGTTAATTCATTCGAACCGCAGGGCAATCCTTTTCTCGTATACCAAGGCTGGCGGGCCATTGGTTATCGTATCTGGATAGCCCCCAAAAAAAGCTTCTCTCGCAGCCCTGGCTGAAAAAAGCAGTCTTCAATGACTCTGTAATATCAGTTGTTAGACACTTCCTATGCGCGCCACCCTTTCGCTCCTGGGGTAGGGTTCGCATGCTCCGTGCGCCGTTCGCCCACGGATGGTGCAACATGCCGAGAAAGAGACATAGCAAGAAGCATCAACGCCACCAGCACGATGCACGTGACCAAGATAATCCATTTATGTCTCATGACAGGCTCCCGTTTTCATGTCTGGCTATGAGTACCAGAAAATAGGGCGTTGCGGGGCCTGTTGGTGACGGCGACAAAGCCACTCTGTGAGCAAGCTGATATGAGCCTGCCTGTGAAACGCTGGCGTCGGGCGAGTTATACGACGCCCTTAGAAGCCATGAACTCGCCCGACCTGTAAAAAACTCATCATCCGCTGCGTCTGAAGTCAGACCGCCCTTGATGGCACATTGCACGGACTACTATGCAAAGTAGAGAAAATCTTCAGACCATGGCAGCTTGAAGCTGAAGCAGGATATCGGCTCGTAGCTTCTGAAGGGAAGGGTCATCCCGATGGCGAGGTTGAGCCCCGTCAATGCGTATATCCGCTATGATTTGAGCAGGGCGCGGACTGAATATAATCACGCGCGTTGCCAGAAGAAGAGCCTCTTCAACGTCATGTGTGACCATCAGGGCTGTAAAGCCCTGGGAGCTCCAAAGACGATACAGTTCAGTCTGCATGGCCAGACGGGTCAGGCTGTCAAGTTTGCCGAGGGGCTCATCCAGAATGAGTAACCGTGGATGATTGATCAAGGCACGGGCCAGAGCAACGCGCTGGGCCATGCCACCAGAGAGCTGATGCGGCCATGCTGCGGCAAATTCTTCCAAACCGACAAGGCGAATGGCAGCGTCAATCGCCTCCGCATCTTTTTCCTTCCGAATATCCAGTCCAAGGGCAATGTTGCCACGCACTGTCCGCCATGGATAAAGCGTAGGGTCTTGGAACATGATGATGCGGCTGGGATCGGGGCCGGCAATGGGAACTCCATCGGCCAGAAGTGTTCCGGCATCTGGCGCTTCCAGCCCCGCCACCAAACGCAGAAGGGTTGATTTTCCGCATCCCGATGGTCCGATCAAGGCTACGAATTCACCCGGTGCCACATCGAGGCTCACATCCTCCAAGACAAGTCGCGAGCCTGACGGCAGATCGTAGCTGTGATGAACATGGGACAATGTCAGCCCAAGAGGCGCCTCTGAAACGGAGGAATTTACCATTTGAGCCCGTCCTTCTGCCACTTGAGAAGATGATCCCTTACCTTGAACAGCAATGTCATGAGCGTTGTGCACATCAGGGACATGACGCACAGAGCCGCATACATGTTCGGATAGGCCGCCCAGCCCTGAGCCCATTGCATGTAGAAGCCTAATCCTGATTTCACTCCAAGCATCTCAGCCACAACCAGCATGGCGAAAGACGCACCCAGCCCCATGAAAAGACCGACAAAGATCTGTGGGGTTGCGGCCGGGAGCGCGACACGAAGAACCAGAAAGCGATTTCGGGCTCCCATGGTTCTGGCAACATCATAATAGGCTGGATCAACAGCCGACACGCCTGACCATGTCAGAACAGCCACTGGAAAACCTGCTGCGAGCGCCATGAGAGCCTCACCCGCCAGTCGTGTTGAGGGAATAACGACAAATGCCAGGGGAAGAAGAGCTACGGGTGGCAATGGCCCAATAACCCGCATAATCGGTCGAACCCAGTAGCGGATGTGATGGGAACGACCTAATGCGACACCGACAATAATTCCAAGGATGGAACCAGAAACATATCCGCCTGCGAGAAGCAGCAAGGAATGAAAAAGGCTGTCTCCGAGGCGTTTCCAGTCCGTCAGGAACACATCAAGCAGATCCTGGGGTGTTCCGAAAAACGGTCTCGGCAGCAGCAGAAGCTTTGCCTGTACCGTTTCCCACACCCCCAGTCCGAGCCCGAGAACGAGTGCCCATGGTGCGCGGTTCTGTAAGCGGCCAATCGCGGCAAGAACAATCACAAAAAGGCCTACTGCCGACAGGAGCGCTGCGAACTGGTTTGTCGCCGGGAAATCATCCGCATCAGGCCACTTCCACGTTACCAGCGCAGCGAGCAGCCATGCTGGACCTGCGCCCCATCGCCAGAAAAGAGAGCGTGACAACACTCTTGTTTGTGTTGCATCCGGTGGGTTTAACGATTGCGATTGCGGCGCTGCAAAGGACGTCTCGCTCATCAGCTGAACAGGTCCTGAGTGACGCGCTGTGCGTAGCGATCCGTATTCAAAGAAGGGCGAAAAACCCCAATCTGTTTGAGAGCTTCCGCATAACGTACGATTTCCTGCCTGAAATTTCCTGTCAGGGTCTGATGGTGATGGCCCTGCATCTGGAGCATTGCGGCCAGATCCTTGACACTGACTTTCGGAGCATAAGGCTGGAAAATGGTAGCGGCTTCTTCAGGGTTGCAGGCCAGCCACGCGCCAGCTTCCATAATCGCGCGCGTTACTGCCGCAGCGACCTTGGGCTCATTCCGAATAAGGCTCCCTCGCAGGCCTATAACGCAGCAGGTCAGGTGAGCCCATTCGCCTTTCATGTTATTATCAATGTCCAACAGGCCGAATTGACGACGTTGCGGATAGGAGAACGGGTCAGCATCCGAGATGGCCTGGACCTCTCCACGTTGCAAAGCCAAAGGCAGCAGATCCGCCGGGAACTGTCTCCACTGAACGTCTGTTTCCGGATCCAACCCGGCTTCTTTCAGGCGAATGCTGAAAAAATTCCGATCCGGGCCACCAATATCCGTCACGCCGACGGTTTTACCTTTCAGGTCGGCAAGCGTTTTGATCCCGGTGGAAGGAGTGGTCATGAGGTACATGCATCCTGCGTGCAGCCCCGCCACAAGTTTGACGTCAAAGCCTTGCTGAAGCGGCTTGAGCCAACGGAGAGCCATACCAGGTGCGCCATCGGCCTTGCCTGTTGAAAGCGCCTCCAGCAGCTGATCGGTCGCTCCTGCAAAATTCACGTAATCGATGTTCAGATTGTATTTTTTGAAAAACCCTTTTTCCTTGGCCACGGGAACGGCGGCTGTGCAGATCGAAGCTTCGTTCCATGCAATTGTCAGGTTGCGAGGCGGGTCGGGAATGGGTTCGACAGTGGCGGGGCCCGCGGCCTGACACTGATTTTGCGCTCCTCCCATGTCCATGTGGTCCATGGATTGTGCGAAGGCACGGTGTCCGTGAATTCCCAGAGCAGTTACACCGGCCAGAGAGCCAGTCAGGACAGTGCGGCGCGAGGGATGGAGCGCATTGAGCATTATTCTTTATCCTGAAAAATCATTCAGGCCCGCTTGACGGGCAGATGGTGAAAACCCCTGGAAAACCAGGCGAGACCGTGGTTGGCGTCTGTGCTGGTGGAAATGGATTTGACGGCACAGAACAGAACATCGTGGGTGCCTGCGCTTTGAATGGCGTCAATCTCACAGTCGAGCGTGACGAGTGCGTCTGACAGCAGTGCGGATCCGGTTTCACCAAGAACCCAGTTGCCGTGAGCAAACTTCTCGTCAGGTTCCACGGATCGGCTCGCAAAAACCCGCGCCAATTCATGATGGACTGGTGAAAGAACACTAATTCCAACCACCCCATTCTTCAGGAAGGACTGATGAGAGCGGTTACTACGATTAAGGCAGACCAGGACCGTCGGGGGTGTGTCGCTGACGCTGCTGATAGCGGAAACGGTCAATCCCTGACGTCCTCCCGGTCCATCCGTCGTCACCAGCACAACAGGAGCACCGAGCAAACTCATGGCTTCACGAAACAGTTCCTGGCTGACGGCAGGCGTATCGAGAGTGTTCTGTGGAAATAGGGTGACGGTATTATGCGGCATGAGAGACGCCTCTGTTTTCAAGCCCGAGGGCTTTCAGGATGGTTGGAGTTTCAGTTCGGCGCATCCAGTCTGGGGAGATATCGATAAATCTCACCACCCGTCCGGGGCTAAGAACCAGAACCGTTGGTTTGGGAAGCTCCCAACTGGATGTACCATTCAGAGCTTCACTGCGACCGCCTTTGGAAATGGCAGCTTCCCGCGCAGCGTCATCAAAGACATAGGTAATGCCCAGAGCCCGGGCCAACGTCAGGCCTGCATCATTCAGAACCGGGAAAGACAGGGCATTTCGCGTTCTGATGCTAGCGAGTTCAGGAAAAGGCTGGGAGGATACCGCAACCAGCGGAATGCCTGCGGCCTTCAGAAGGGGCGCTAGGGTTTCTGAGTAGTAGGGCAAAGCCACGTTACAGGCTGGACAGCCTGCGAACCTGAAAAAAATCAGGACTGCTGGCCCTGACGAGACCAGATCATCCAGTGAAATCGTGGAACCATCTGCATCCGAGAGAGTATGCGGAGACAGAACGTCCCCGGCTTTTGCGTGCGCTGTTTGAGAATGAGACCGGACAAGAGCGTCCCGCTGAGCAATATTTCCAGCCAAAGCTTCAGGAGACCACACTCTGCGACGTTCGGCCTCAAGAGCTTCATAGCGGCTTTGAAGGGAAGATGTGGAAGTGCTCATGCTTAATATACCCCGAGGGTGACCTGATCGGTGCACCATGCGGGATAATTGAACACGGATTCCAAAGAGTTTTTCTTATGTGGCAATTTGCGCGCGATCATTGATCTGCTGTCGCCTGAGCCAGCAGTTCGGCCAGATCCTGTGCGGCATCCGGCAGGCCATTTCTCTGAACGAGAATGGTCTCGATCTCTGGGACTTCCGGTAAAATACCCGTCGGCAGGATGGAAAGCCCTTCCGCTGTCGCAAAACGCCGTGTCCGGCAACTGGCCCCCAAGCCGCTCCGGACACCAGCACGCATGGCGGGAAGGTGAGGAGTTTCCAGCACAATGCGGTAATCTCTGCGGGCCTTTGCAAGGGTTCTGAGGGCCGCTTCCCTGAAACGGCAGGGAGGTTCCAGCAGAACAAGCGGGATTTCAGACTGATCCAGAACGCCGGGATCACCAATCCAGACCATTCTGTCATGCCCGACGATACGCCAGGACGAATTGGGACGATCCCCATGCTGGCCAAGGCACAGCACGATATCCAAGCGGGAGCGGTCGAACATTTCCAGTAGTTCCGCTGATCCACCAACCCGGACGGTCAGCCTGCAACGGGGATGTTCGAGACGGAAACGGGCAAGAACATCAGGCAGGATAGTATCAGCAAAGTCCTGCACCATGCCGATCGTGATCGGTTCCGGTTCTGAAACATCGCCAAGTTTGTGCATGATCCGGTCATTGAGGGCGAGAAGCTGCCGCGCATAGGCCACGAGTTCTTCACCCGCAGGTGTAAGAACCAGCTTTCGCCCATCCCGTCGAAAAAGCTTCTGCTGGAGCACGTCTTCCAGTCGCTTCATCTGCAGACTCAGGGCGGACTGGGTCAGAAAGATCGTCTCTGTTGCCTGCGCCATGGAGCCGGCCTCCACGATCGCGACGAAAGACCGCAGAAGTTCAGTCGGAACATTGCGTGCCATGCGCTGGGGAAGGGACGTGTGGGACATAGCAGCGCTCCGTGCTGGAGGCATGGCAGTATATTTAACCATGCAAAAGTGTGGCATTTGTGTTTCTTGCTTGAATTATGACGTGATAAAATGAGTATATTGTCAATACAACAATTTATTATAGTCTTTTAGGGGCTTAGCCATGCCTGTGGAATTCATCGGGTTCGTGAGCAGTCAGAACCATTCTGAGATCATTCCGCCGGCGGAGCCGGTCATTGATCTCTCCCATATCGAAACTGCCGCCAAAATTCATGAGAATGGCGGTTTTGATCGGGTGCTGATTGCTTTCCACTCTAATTCGCCCGAGAGCATCCTGCTTGCCCAGCATGTTGCTGCCACGACGCGGACGCTTGGCCTTATGGTCGCACATCGCCCCGGGTTTACGGCACCGACTCTGGCCGCTCGCCAGTTTGCAACGCTTGACCAGATCAGTCGGGGCAGAGCTGCGGTGCATATCATCACAGGGGGAAGTGATACGGAGCTTCAGGCTGATGGTGATCATACCGTCAAGACGGAGCGATATGAACGGACCCGCGAGTACCTTGAAATCGTGCGCCGCGAATGGAGCAGCCAGAAGCCATTCGATTATCAGGGTAAATTCTATCGCGTTCGAGGTGCCCAGTCCCGGGTGCTGCCGTATCAGGGTGATGCCATTCCGGTTTATTTCGGTGGCTCCTCGGAGGAAGCCATCGCAGTAGCAGGTGAGCAGGCTGATGTTTATGCTCTATGGGGTGAAACCTATGAGCAGGTTCGTGAAACTATAGCCCGTGTTCGCGCTGCGGCGGAAAAGGCCGGCCGTAGCAATCTGCGGTTTTCGCTCTCTCTTCGGCCAATATTGGCTGAGACAGAGGAAGCCGCCTGGGCCAAAGCCGATGCCATTCTTGAGAAGGCCCGGGCTCTTCAGGAAAAGACGGGCTACACCCGCTCCACTATCATTCCGAATGAAGGATCACGTCGCCTTCTGGCTGCGGCCGAACAGGGCTCAAGGCTGGACAAGCGTCTCTGGACGGGCATCGCCGCACTAACAGGCGCCAAGGGAAATTCGACGTCTCTTGTAGGAACGCCGGATCAGGTGGCTGAAGCACTCCTTGATTATTACCGTCTGGGAATTTCGACGTTCCTGATCCGTGGGTTCGATCCGCTGGTGGATGCCTACGACTATGGGCGCGATCTGTTGCCACGCGTTCGAAAACTGGTTGCGGAAGAAGATCAACGCACCGGTCTGAAGGCTGCCTGACACATGAGAGACGCCTCCGTACCCTTGACGGTCATCAACCAGATCGGACCTGAAATCGGGAAACTCCTCACCGGACTGGACCACCGTGTTCGGGTCATCACTCAAAACAGGGATGTCCCCGATCCATGGAATACGGGTACGGCTGATATCCTGCTGACTGGCCCGTCAGTAGCATGGCGAAATGCTCCTGCGAGCCCACCACCGAGCTGGAATTCTTCCCTGCGCTGGGTGCAGATTGCTTCGGCTGGAATTGACGGTTTTCCAGAATGGCTGCTTCAGGGGCGAGAGATTACGACAGGTCGCGGCAATGCGGCTGGCCCAATTGCTGAGTACGTCCTTCTTGCCCTTCTGGCCCAAGCCAAGCGGTTCGAAACGTTCAAGCCCTTATCTCCCGAGGATTGGGGCCAGCAGGCTTCCGTCGTCAAGAATGAGACGCCATTGGGATCGTTGGCAGGGCAGACACTTGGTCTTGCGGGGTATGGGGCCATTGGGCAGGAAATTGCCCGTCTGGCACGGAGTTTCGGGATGTCCGTTCTCGTCTGGCGCAGAAGCACGTGGACAGATGGAGAAGCCGTCCGGGAAGATGTGCAGCCTGTAGCTGATCTCGGGACGCTGTTTGAACGCTCCGATCATCTGGTGCTGGCTCTGCCGCTGACTTCAGAAACGGACAGGATCGTGGGAGCGGCTGTTTTGGCGCGAGCAAAGCCCGGGCTGCATCTCGTCAATGTGGCGCGTGGAAAGCTGATAGATGAAGCAGCGCTTCTCAGCAGTCTGGATCATGGACGTGTCGCGGCGGCTACGCTTGATGTTACGGCGCCGGAGCCGCCTCCTGCGGGGCATCCTTTTTATACTCACCCCAAAATTCGGCTGACGCCACACATTTCCTGGTCCGGGCCAGACGTGTTGGCCAGTCTGGGGCAGCGTATTACCCGGAATTTCGAAAATTTCCTTCAGGGACGCCCACTGGAAGCCCGGTTGGATCTGAGCCGTGGATACTGATTTCTCAAGGAAGACTCTCATGAGTGCGACACAGCATAACATCTCGTCCCTGCAGGAAGTCCGTGCACGGACTCACCGTCTTCAGCCCCGCAAGCCTGCAGCGACGTTTGAAGAGGAGCGGCTACACCGTAAGCAGCGTCTTGCCGCGACTTTTCGGCTATTCGGACGCTATGGCTTCGATCAGGGGCTTGCGGGGCATGTGACAGCACGTGATCCTGAGTTCCCCGAGCGGTACTGGATCAATCCGCTGGCTGTGCATTTCTCGCAGATCAAGGTTTCCGATCTTCAGCTTGTAGATCATGAAGGAAATATCCTGATCGGGGATCGCCCGATCAATACGGCTGGCTTCACCATTCATTCGGCTCTGCACCGTGCGCGTCCGGATGTGGTCGCTGCGGCGCACACCCATTCCACATATGGCAAGGCGTTTTCTGCCTTAGGGACCGAATTGCTTCCCATCACGCAGGATTCCTGCGCTTTTTACGAAGATCATGCAGTCTTCGATCCTTTCAGTGGGGTGGTTCTGGATGACAGTGAAGGCGACCGTCTGGCCGCGACGCTGGGAAACCGGAAAGCTTTGATCCTTCAGAACCATGGTCTTCTGACCGCCGGGCCGACCGTTGAGGCCGTGGCATGGTGGTTCCTGGCTATGGACAACGCCGCCCATACCCAGCTTCTGGCGCAGGCCGCCGGACCGCTGAAGCCTATTGCGCCGGATATTGCACGGCTGACCGCCAGCCAGGTCGGAACCGCACAGGGCGCCTATTATTCGTTCCAGCCTCTTTGGGACTGGATCGTCGCACTTGAGCCAGATCTGCTCGATTAGGGACTGCTAAATCAATGACGAGTATTGAGCCATTACGAGAGTTCGTTTCCGGATTTACGCGGCTTTTCGAAACACATTCGGACGCGGCGTCCATCCAGAAAGCGGGTGCAGAGCTTCTGAAAACCCTCGTCTCGCGAGATGACTGGTTGCCCGAAACTTATACCCGGCCACATCCGGAACGCTATAGCCAGTATCTCCTTCACTGTGATCCACTGGAGCGGTTTTCTGTCGTCAGTTTCGTCTGGGGGCCAGGACAGAAAACACCTTTGCACGATCATCGTGTGTGGGGCCTGATCGGGATGCTGCGGGGCAAGGAAAGTGAAACTCAGTTCACACGAAAGGATGACGGAAGCTTTGAAAAAGGCGAAACCGACTTCCTCGAACCGGGTGAAGTCGCGTTTCTGGCGCCGGGGGTGAACGACTATCATCTCGTGGCAAATGCCCTGCCAGATAAGACGTCGATCTCCATCCATGTGTACGGTGCCAATATCGGTGGGGTTTCGCGCGCCGTCTACGATGAGACCAGCGGCACCGAGAAGACCTTCATATCCGGATATTCGAGCGAGGATGTTCCCAATCTCTGGGATCGTTCCAGGAGCAAAGCTGCATGAACAGCATTACAAACCTTCTGCCAGTGACATCTTCGGAAGACGTCCGGCAGAGCCTGAAAAACGGGGCTGAAATCGCGCTGCTGGATGTTCGGGAAGAGGGGCCATTTGCCTCGGCGCATCCGCTCTTTGCGGTCAATCTGCCTGTTGGTCGCATTGAGGAGCGCATTGCCGGGCTGGTGCCCCGCAAGGATGCACCCATCGTTGTTTATGATAACGGGGAAGGCCGTACAGCAAGAGCTGTTCGACTGCTCCAGTCCCTTGGATATTCGGACGTCTCGGCGCTGGAGGGCGGTCTGGAGGGCTGGAAACGCTCCGGGGGTGAGATCTTCATTGATGTGAACGTCCCGTCCAAGGCGTTTGGCGAACTCGTCGAGCATGTCCGTCACACACCATCCCTGCCAGCGCGTGAGGTTCATGGCAGAGTCAAGCGCGGCGATGATCTTGTCATTCTCGATGCACGCCGGTTCATCGAATACAATGTCATGGCCATCCCTGGCGGTCGTTCAGTTCCGGGCGGCGAACTGGCGTTGCGGGTTCGGGATATTGCGCCTTCGCCGGAAACAACCGTCATTGTGAACTGCGCGGGGCGGACAAGGTCCATCATTGGCACGCAGTCCCTCGTCAATGCTGGAATACCCAACCCGGTTTTTGCGCTTCGAAACGGTACGATTGGCTGGACGCTGGAAGGGCTTTCGCTCGAACATGGGGCCTCCCGTAAAGGAACAGAAGTCTCAGAGCAGAACCATCAGGCGGCCCGAGCCCGTGCGGAACGGCTGGCAGACAGGACGGGCGTCCGCTCCCTGACTGCGAAGGGACTGGAAGAACTGCTGGCCGATCCCAAACGCACTGTCTATCGACTGGATGTTCGTTCTCCTGAAGAATACGCGGAAGGTCATCTCAAGGATTTCCGTTCCGCACCAGGCGGCCAGCTTGTGCAGGCTACGGACGAATGGGTCGGAGTGCGGCATGGAACCATTGTTCTGACAGACGATGATGGGGTCCGGGCCAGAATGACGGCTCATTGGCTCCGACAACTGGGATGGAACGAGGTTTACGTTCTGGAAGAATGGAACGAACACCCCCTCGAAACTGGTCCGGAAGCCCCCTTACTCTCACGGCCATTGCCGGAGGTGAAAACGCTTTCCCCTGCAGAACTGCATAAGCGCCTCGAGGCTGACGACGTTCTGGTTCTGGATCTCGCCACCAGTCCAGTTTTTCGCAAAGGACATATTCCGGGCGCGAGATTCGTCATCCGCCCGGATTTGGTATCTCATCCTGTCATTCGGCAGGCCAAGGAAGTTGTTCTGGTCTCACCGAATGGTATTGCTGCTCATCTGGCAGCGCCGGACATTACCGGAGAAAATCGTCAGGTCCGGGTTCTAAAAGGGGGGACGGAAGCCTGGCAGGCTCATGGTTATGGGCTTGAAACAGGGCTTGATGACGCACAGGCTCTCTCAGCTTCCGATGATGTTTACAAACGTCCTTACGAGGGAACGGACAACGCATCAGAAGCCATGCAGGCTTATCTGGACTGGGAGTTCGGACTGGTCTCTCAGCTTGAGAAAGATGGAACCCACGGTTTCAGGGTTCTAGAAGACATCTGAACTTCGCTCAGATCCTTCTGTTTCCCGGCGACAAAGAAGTCGCCGGGCTTTTTTATCCCTGAATTTTCAATGCCTCACGGCCTGCTGCCAACAGGGCACTATCTCCCTGCGGTGTATGGATGCGCCCGCACAGAACATTCCGATAATGCCGCTCAAGCGGATTATCTTGGCTCAGACCGGGATTCCCGATGGCGGCAACCGCTTTGCCTACAGCTGTAATGGCATTTTCCGTGACAACCTGTTTGACAAGCCCGGCGCGGGCATCACTTTCTGTGCCCTGTTCCGAGAGAGCGATCGCATGGCCAATCAAAGCTTCGTTCGCCAGAAGGAGAGCATCGATCTCCCCCAGCAAAATCTGAAAACGAGGCAACGTTGCAAGGGATGCCCCGAGATTGGACGGTACGCGGTTATGAAGAAATTCAACCAGCCAATCCCGCGCTGAAATGGCGATGCCATTATAAAGCCCCGCAATGACAACGGCATGCCAACTTGCAATCGCGACGGGACCACTCTTTTCTGCAGGAGAAGGCGCCAGCAGACCCAGATACCGTTCCGGGATCTCCACATCATCGAAGATGATCGTGTGGCTTCCCGTAGCGCGCATTCCGAGCTGATGCCAACTTTTCTCGATCCTTACACCTCTCAGGTCCAGAGGAACGAGAACCGGCCCGACTTTTGGTTCGGCGTCATCAGTTTTCGCCCACACTACACCCCACTGAAGCGCTGTAGACCCTGTTGAAAAAATCTTGCGCCCATTGATGCGCCATGCCGAGCCATGACGGCTAACTGTGGTGTCAGGCACTCCACCACGGGCAGGGGTTCCCAGTTCCGGCTCTACACGCAGCGCATTGATCAGCGCGCCTTCCTGATGAATGCTTTCGAAGAGCTCCTGTTTGACATCCTCTGACCACTGAGACGAATGAGAGAACGCGCCGGATTGCAGATATTGCATGGCCAGAATGAGAGCAGTTGAGGGGTCACCCTGCGCAAGGCGGCCGATAATCTGCGTCACTGTCCGTAGAGAAATGTCCTGGCCTCCAGCAGTCTTCGGCAGTGCCAGGGCAAGAAAGCCGGCTTCATGGAGATCGTGCAGGTTCTCAGTCGCAATGTTGCCGCTGCGATCATAACGTGGTGCGCGCTCCGCAAAGACCTGAACCAGTTCGTCGAGCGTCTTGTCCGTAGCGGCAGGATTGGTTGCGGGGGAAAATGGACTGTCACCCATGACGTTTCTCCGTCTTTCCTCATCTGGCAGATACTAGAGCGTATTTATTGGGGTGTGGAAACCGTCAGGTCGAAAGCATCTTCGAGCTTCCCTGCATCAGTCAGGAAACCGCCCGAACGATAAGCGTCTAAGGTTGTCTTCTCCTGTTGAATGATTTCTGGAGTTAAGGGCGCAGGAGAAGCGATAAGACGTTTGGCTACAGCCGCAGCAACAGGAAGAGGTAAACCCGTCTGTCGCGCGAGAATAGCCGCATACTCAACCTGATGTTTTGCCCCCCATGCATAGGCGGCCGTCACGCGCTTATAGAAATCTGCCAATTGAGCGTGTTTTGTCACCAGGGCTTCGTTAGTGGCGACAAAAAAGCTGTTGTTAGGCATGACATTTCGACCGTCCACGATGTTCCGTGCATGACCCTGAATGACAGCAAGTGAGACGTACGGCTCCCAGGTGGACCATGCATCAATCTGCCCTGTATCAAGCGCGGCCTTGGCCTGAGCAGGAGCAAGAAACACGATGTGAGGCGCGGGGGCAGGGATAGCACCGGAGGCAATCAGCCGCAGAAGGAGGAGATGGCCGATTGATCCTTTGCCTGTCCCAATCCTTTTCCCAGCCAGATCTGCCGCAGTGTGAATGGGGGAAGATGGCCCGGTTACCACCGCAGTTGACTCTCCCCCACCTCTGGGAGGCACCAGAAAGGCGGCTTTGATAGGGAGATGCGCGCCCCAAGCAAAAAGAAATGGGCCATCTCCTGCAATTCCTGTGTCAACAGCATTTGCGGCGAGTGCCTGCAAAAGGGGAGCGGCAGCTTCAAATTCGGTCCATCGAAGAGTGTAGGGCAAGTTTTTGTCTTGTCGGGCGGCTTCGAGAAGGGCTCTCTGCTGCCCTTTCTGGTCGGCAACGATCAGGGTCTCTTCAGCATGCGCAAACGAGGCTCCCAACAGAACCGCAGCCATAAATGGCAGGAATTTTCTCGCAGAAGCCATGAAAAACAACTCGTTCAGATCTGGGAAATGGACCCTGCGTATAACAGGAGAGCCTGTAACCTGACGGCATGTTTCTCCAGGCACAATTAAATCACGTCAAACATTGGTATTTAGAATATTAACCTGACACATACATGTAGAATAGGGAAAGGTGTCCATCCATTGCTGCCTGTGAGAGGACGCCCGATGTCAGATACCATCACACTGACTGGAACGTACAAGACTGCCGAAACCAAGAGAAAGGCTCTGAGTTTGCGGAGGCTTGTTTCCATAAGGCGCTTTGCATCTCCTCTTGTGCTGGTCTGCCTCTGGCAGGTCGCGTGCTCCCTTGGGTTTCTTTCAACACGACTGGTCGCATCTCCGATCCAGATTGCGGTAACAGGCTGGACGCTGGTGCGTGACGGGACGCTTCCTTTCAATCTTGGCGTTTCGCTTTTACGGGCAGGAAGCGGTCTGGGCATTGCCATCAGCGTTGGCGTGGCTTTAGCGCTTGTTTCGGGGCTGTCCCGTGTCGGGGAAGACGTTGTTGATGCCCCCCTGCAAATTTTGCGGACGTTGCCCGCTCTGGCGCTCGTTCCATTGTTCATCCTGTGGTTCGGCATTGGTGAAACACCCAAGATCCTGCTTGTTGCCCTTGGGGCGACATTCCCGATCTATCTGAACCTGCATAAGGGCATCCGGTCCATTGATCCGAAACTCGTGGAAATGTCATCCACGCTTGGCCTGTCACGGTGGCAGACGATCAGGGATGTTTTCCTTCCCGGAGCATTGCCTGATTTCCTGACCGGACTGCGGTATGCCGTGGGGGTCTCCTGGCTAATGCTTGTGGTGGCCGAGCAGGTAAATGCGGAAAGTGGCATTGGACACATGATGATGGACGCTCAGGACTTTCTGCGCACGGACATCATTCTTGTGGGGCTACTGGTTTACGGTGTGCTCGGCCTGATATCGGACCAGATCGTGCGCTTTCTGGAAAGCACCCTGCTGGCCTGGCGGCCCGATGGACGGAAAGGGCGTACGGCATGACACACGCACAAGCGTACTCGAAGGCTGATCGCGGTACAGCAGTGATTGTGGAGCAACTGACGCGACGGTTCAACAATGGCCCTCCTGTTCTGGATGGACTGGATCTGGCGATTGCTCCCGGCGAGTTTGTTGCTCTGCTGGGGCATAGCGGTTCTGGGAAGTCCACGTTGTTGAGAACGCTGGCCGGACTTGACCCGGTAACAGACGGAGCTGTGACCAGACCTCGTGACGTTTCAGTCGTGTTTCAGGAGCATCGACTTCTTCCATGGAAACGCGTGTGGAAGAATGTTGTGCTGGGGCAGGAAGACAAAGGCATCCGACAGCGTGCGGACGCCGTTTTGGAAGAGGTGGGGCTGGCTCATAGAAGCAACGCATGGCCGCTTACGCTCTCCGGCGGCGAAGCCCAACGTGCAGCGCTTGCCCGTGCGCTTGTGAGAGAGCCCGCATTTCTAATGCTGGATGAGCCATTCGCAGCTCTGGATGCTCTAACGCGGCTAAAGATGCAGCACCTTGTCGCAGATCTCTGGAAAAAACACAGGTGTGCGGTTTTGCTCGTAACCCACGACGTGGACGAGGCTCTTCTGCTTGCCGACCGGGCTGTGGTGCTTGAACGCGGGCGCATTCGCGTAGATGTTCCCATTACCATACCGCGTCCTCGACGACACTCTGATCCAGCGTTCGAGGGGCTGCGTAGTCTGTTACTCAATGCGCTGGGCGTGCATGCTGCATAAGTCCGTATTTCTGATAAGGCCAATTCCATGACGACTGCCCCTGACCGTGCTCCGGAGTCTTCTATCCTGCCGGTTATTCTCAATCGCTGGTCTCCACGGGCCTTTCAGCCTGAGGAAATTGATCCGAAAGACCTGCAAGTTTTTCTGGATGCGGGACGTTGGGCACCTTCAGCTTACAATCTCCAGCCCTGGCGCTTCATTCACGCACGCCGGAACACGCCGGACTGGGAACGGTTCCTGTCATGGCTGATCCCGTTCAACCGAAGCTGGGCCGAAAATGCCTCAGCGATCATTTACATAGTGTCCAGAACAATCACCATCTCTGATAGAACAGGTGAACCTTCTCCGGTGCCGACGCATGCTTTTGATGCCGGTGCCGCTTCTGTTCTCATACAGCTTCAGGCCTCACAGGCGGGATGGGCCGTTCATCCGATCAGTGGCTTCGACCACGATCTGGCTCAGGCAGGACTGGAACTTCCGGAGGATTATGAGGTGCATGCAGCTCTTGTGATTGGCCGTCAGGCCGATGCCGCCGCCCTGCCGGAAGGGCTCCGTCAGCGTGAACAGCCTTCCGATCGCCTGCCGCTTGAGAAAGTCGCTTTTGAAGGACGTTTCAGCCCTGACGGTCAGTAAGACAAAGACCGCGCCTTTCCTTCTTTAGGGAGGGCGCTTTCGTCCAGTTTTTCTAATGAATATCCTTTTCCGAAATCACGATTATTTCGAATATTTTTATTTTACGATGAAGAGATAATACAAATGGAGAATCGTTATGGTTAACTTCATCGGTTATATTGGTTTCAATAATAGATCTGAAATTCATGCAGGCGTGCGCGATCGCGCGCTGGATCTTTCCTACGTTCGCGAAGCCTTGCAGGTTCAGGAAGAGGGCGGCTTTGACCGCGTCCTGATTCCGTTTGGCTCCAATTCACCCGAGAGCCAGCTTGTGGCAGCTTATGGAGCGGCTTTAACCAGCCGGCTGGGTTTTCTGGTCGCACATCGCCCTGGCTTTACGCAGCCTACACTTGCCGCTCGGCAGCTCGCAACGCTTGATCAGCTTTCGCAGGGCCGTGTGGCCGTTCATATCATCACCGGGGGCGCAGATACTGAAATGGCCCGCGACGGGGACGTCGGTACAACCAAGGCGGAACGTTATGTCCGCAGCGACGAATATCTCGATATTCTGAAGCAGGAATGGAGTGCTTCCACACCGTTCGATCATGACGGGCGTTTCTATCATATTCGGCAGGCACAGAGTTCCATTCACCCGCAGAATCTTCCGGTTTTCTTCGGTGGCACTTCTGCTGAAGCTCTGGATGTCGCGGGAAAACATGCTGACGTTTATGCAACGTGGGGGGAAACGTTGGACGCAACCCGCGAAATCGTCAGTCGTGTACGGTCTTCTGCTGCTCGCCATGGTCGAACAATTGGTTTTTCCCTGTCTCTGCGTCCAATTATCGCGGATACGGAAGATGCTGCCTGGAAGCGGGCAGAGGAGGTCGAAAATCTTGTGCGTGCAGCCCGAGAACAGTCTGGACTGCCCGTCACAGGTCATCAACCGCCGAATGATGGTTCACGCCGCTTGCTGGAAACGGCGACTACCCGCCGGCGGGATGAACGTCTCTGGACGGGGGTTGCCAGCCTGACCGGCGCTGCCGGAAATTCGACCGGGCTGGTTGGGACGCCTGAACAGGTCGCAGACGCTCTGGTGGAATATTACAAGCTGGGTATCGACAACTTCCTGATCCGGGGATTTGAGCCGCTGGAAGATGCGCGACGTTACGGTCGTGATCTTATTCCGCTTGTCCGGGAGAAAATTGCTACTCTTGAAGCACAGCCATCACGCGCTGCCGGATAAAAAACAAAAGGGGAGACCTTTGTCTCCCCTCAATGGGTCTCAGGGTGATCTGGCACGTCGAAAGACATCTTCCATACGCCAGTGCTGATTTCTCAGCTCTTCATGAACTGACCACTCATCCCAGCCAGAATTCCGGCGATACTCTCCCAGCAGGCCTGATGCTTCCAAAATCTCCGCATTCTGTGGATGCGCCTGGGTGGCGTCTGGATGAACGTAAATGGCGTCTGTTTTGCAGTAAAGCTCGCACAGGAAACAGGTCTGGCAGTCTACCTGATAGGCAATGATGGGCGGCTGTCCTTCGCGAGGGCTTAAAACATCGCGTGGGCAGACCTCCACACAGATATTGCAGGCCGTGCAACGGGTCTCAACAATCAGTTCAATCATGAGGGTACTTTCGCTGGGACCGAGCGGGTCCACGGTTTTGCAAGGCCGCCGCTCAGAATATGGGCGGGCATGGCTACACTTTCAGCATCACAGCGATAGTGAAGTCCCCGGCTTTCCTTCCGGGCCAGAGCGCTTGCCGTACACCAGCGCGCAACCGCCGTGAGGGCCTTCAATTCCTGATGTCGAAGCCGTGCGCGCGCTCCTGCCTGATGGACATCGCCAAGCGACAGACGCTCCCACGCGTCTTCCAGTGCCTGAGACGACTGTTTCAGGGATGATGCTGTTCGGAAATACTGTTTATTTGGAGACAGCATTTCACGCTGAACAGCGTGTTCGACGGCCGTGGAATCCCCGGCAATGGCTTCGTATTCTGGCAGTGTGACGGGCTCTTTCAGGGAGCGTCGCTGCCTGCGTGTGTAAGCAACAGCAGCCTCTGCTGCGATGCAACCGGAAGACAGGGCCCAGGCCGCATTGACGGCACCACCTCCTGATATGGCCCCAGTTACAGGTTCTCGCGAAGCTACATCGCCAGCGACATAGAGCCCCGGAACCCCACAGCCACTGTGCCTGTCCATGACGCGGATGCCGCCGACGCCACGAATTGTTCCTTCACCCACCAGAGAAACGGGGAATTTTTGGGAAAAAGGATCTATTCCAAGGCGCTGAAAAGTTATCGGCACATTTGGAGAAATCTGCGGCAGTTGTCTGCGAATGTCCTCTGGGACGCCCGAGAGATCACAGAAGACCTGCCCCTTTTTCAAAGCTCTGGCGAGAAAGCTATTGTCGTGTGAGCCAGGCGGTCGTTCAAGTTCATGACCGGCAGCATCATAATATCGCGCAAAACTATAGATCATGGTTCGGGCCATTGTCGTGTTGGCCGGAACGATCGTGAAAAAGGCCGAAAATTCCATTCCGGAGAAACAGGCCCCAGCGTCAGCGGCCATCAGAAGCCCGTCTCCGGTATTGTTTGCACTCCCCAGAAGGTGGGATCGAAAAGCACACCCTCCGGTAGCCAGAATGGTAGCACCAGAACGGACGATCCATTGATCATGTCCTGATTTCAGAGATACCCCCGTAGCGCCCGCGATACTGGTATCCCCATGGCGAAGCAGGGCCAGGGCAGGGCTATGATCCAGTACAGTGACACCACAATCCAGCGCCTTCTGGCGAAGAGCGCGAAGATATTCCGGGCCACGCAGGGCATGGTATCTGACCTTCCCGTTATCATCCTGCGTATAGCGATAATGGCTGGCAATGGTGGGCAGGGTTCGGAATGTCCGGTCAATAATAGTTTCCATCCAGTCCGCATCGCCCAGTCCCTGTGCGGTTTCAAGGCGCCGGGCAATAGCATCGCGGCGAAGGGTTCCGTCAGGAGGGATGAACCAGTGCCCTGGGCCAGCAGAGGCTGCTACCCCTGCGGTTCCACAATATCCTTTTTCAGCAACAACAACTCTGGCGCCCGTCTGAGCTGCGGTAATGGCCGCCCAGCATCCTGCCAGCCCGCCACCGATAATCAGAACGTCTGCCTCCAGCCGAAGAGACGACGAGAACTTCACAGACGGGAACTCTGGCGATCCAGCGCATCGGAGAGAACAGGAGAGAAGATTGACGCAGGATCTGTTCCAGGGGGAAGGAAACCGCTTCTGACAAAGGTGTTTGCTATCTCCTGCGCCGAGGTAATGTCGTTTTTATGCCAGGAGCGCAGATAATAGGGGCGGTTCTGGTTTTGCAGATAGTTCAATACCAGAGGTTCAGGCACCTGAATCACGGGGGATACAGCGTGCGCCCAGCGCGGCTTATCGTGACTTAAGATGGAATAAGCCTTGTTGAGCCGCCCAAGATAATCTGCTGCAGCGGCGCGGAAGGCCTGATCTTTCAGACGGAGCGGATTGGCACCAATGAAATAATGGCCTGAAAGAATGTCAGCAGCACTTTGCAAGATGCGAGCCGTTCCGTCAGATTCCAGCATCTGAATGGCATATCCATATGTTGCCCATCCATCGAGGCTGCCTGATTTCATGGCCGTCAGCCCTTCGCTGATGCTGAGCGCGACAGGCGTGATGTCGTGCCAGGAAAGACCATGCTGCTCCAGCATCCGGATCAGAAAGTAATGGGCTGTTGTGGCCTTGATATAGCCAATTCTCTTGCCTTTAAGCTCCTTGATTGATTTCGCAGTCGACTGTGTCGGAACAAGCAGAACCTGATCGGTTGTCGGCCCCTCCAGCGTTGCAACAATGGAAATCCGTGCTCCGGATGTAGCCGCAAAGACCATCGGAATTTCGCTCCAGCCGCCGATATCCAAGGCATCGGCATTAATGGCCTGAGCAATGATGTTTCCTGAGTTGAACTCGCTGAAACTGACCTTGTAGGGAAAGTCATCAAGTCTCGTTTCTTTAAGAAGCGTCTGGTCCGCCCCGCGGAACGTGGCCGCTCTCAGCGTAATGTGGGAGATGTCTTCTGTCTGAGCCGCCAGCCCCTGGGGCAACAGTCTCGAACCCGCAGCAGCAGATGCGAGGCCAAGAAAACTACGACGCTTTACGGCAGACGAAGACAGGGACATGAAATCACACCTAAATATTATTGCTTGTGCACGTTGAAATTATTATTTAAACCAAACATAAAAATGCATTGATTAAATTTCCAATGATAAAAATTAATCAATGCATTTTATTATTCTGAATAAAGATATTTTCCCCTACCTATAAACCTCCTGAACCAAGATTTTTAGGTAGGGTTATTTCTGCTAGAGGGTAAACTTCGCAGTCACATAGATTGTTCTTGGGTCAGCAAACTGTGCCGATTCATAAACGGGCACGCCCCCTCCCTGAACAAACGTTGTGCTTTGCAGATACCGCCGATCAAGCAGATTTCGGGCAGTAGCCTGCAGGAACCAGCGCTTGTCAGGGCTGGTCCAGCTTGCCATGGCGTTTACATAAGTCTGCGGCGTCAGACGGTTCTGCGGATTGGTTTGAGAACTGGTGTAAAGCGCAGTCTGGAATGAAACATCCGCGCCAATACGGAATACTCCGGGCAGCCGAACCGGAATTTTATAGGTTAGAGATCCCATCGTCTGGAACCGTGGGGAGTAAGGGAGGGGAGCGCCTGCATACGGCGTATTGTTATAGACCTGACCGCTAGCAAGAACCGTCCGGCTAACGCGTCCACGGAATTTATCTAACGCAGAATAAAGGTAAGACGCTGTGTAATGCAGATCCAGATCGCGAGTGATCTGGACAAAAGTCTCTGCTTCGGCGCCTACGGAATGACCCTTTCCTGCATTAAAACGCCGCGCAAGCCCATTTGATGGATCTGTGGTGGTTAGCTGGATGTCGTCAAACTGGTTCCAGAAGAGAGCCCCATTGAAATGGACCCGACCGGGCAGGGGATCACTTTTAAGGCCCACTTCGTAGGTTGTAACGATCTCCGGATTATAGGGTGTGGAGGCCTGAAGGCTTCCGGACGCCGTTGGGCTCTGTGCCCGAAAATCATATCCTGCTGATTTCCCACCCTGGGAGATGGAAGCATATGTCATCAGGTTTGGACGAACCTGATAAGTCAGCGTGCCTTTCGGGAGAAGCTGGATCCAGCTTTTACGATCTGAAACCTGCCAGGCCAGATCACCCGGCACTCCCCAGAGAATATAGGAAAGCTGGTTGGCCGGCGTTGACTGGTGCGAAGGACCTGGCGCCAGATAATTCAAAGTCTCAGAATTTGAATGGTTCTCCCAGTTAAAGCGCAGTCCGGCAGTGAAGGTCAGGGCACGCGTGATATGATAATTCGCTTCCCCATAAAGCGCCCAGTTTCGTGTGACCTGATCAATGACGGCATAAACTGGTGCATAACGGATCTTCGCCGGATCATTGGTTGCCGTCCCCGAAGAATTATTGGCCCAGCGTTGAGTGAACCAGTCTTCATACATGAAGTATGCGCCGACATTAAAATCAACCTTGCCGTAATCTCCGTGAAGCTTCAGCTCCTGAGAATACATTCTATCCTTGTAATAAAGAGGCTGGGATGTCCGGGAATAATAATCACCAGTGTTGTCGTAAATTCCTTTGTCGTCGTATCCTCTGATACCCGTGATGGAATAGAGCTTCAGATGTGGGGAAAGCGTATATCTCACGTTCCCGATGAAACCAGCTTCACTGTAGTTATTTTTCGGAAAAAGCTGATTATAATTCCCGTAGATATAAGGGTTCAGAAGGTTTCCGACACCCTTGTTGGTGCTGCCATCTATTGTGCCATCGAAAGCAAGGGTAATGTCCAGGTCCTCGTTAGGCGTGAAGCGTAGCTTTCCGCGGGCCTGGGTATAATCGATGTTATTGGTGTCTTTCCCAACCGTATAGTTATGATCGATCCCGCCTCGGGCATGACGGCCAAATGCTATACTTCCGTAGACTTTGTCTTTTACGAGAGCACCACTGGCTGCAACACCAATCTGGTACTCGTTATAGGTTCCATATCCAGTCTGCGCGACGAAGCGCCTCTGATTGGTGGGAACGAGGGTATTGATCCTGACCGCTCCTCCCTCCGACTGATGTCCGGAAAATACGACAGGACCACGGTCTACTTCGATGTCAGCCACATCAAGAAGTTCCTGCATGTTGCCCATGTTTCGAGGAAGGTAGACCCCGTCGAGATAGGTGCCAACTGAGGGTTCACCTTGTGGATCAATCTCACCAATGCCTCGAATGAAGTAATTCAGAACTGCGTAGCCTGGCATATTGTTCGGAATATAAAGATTGGGTGTGAGCCGGGCGAGTTGCTTGGTATTCTGAACGCCCAATCGTTCGAGCTGTGATGCAGACAGCAAACTTGCCGATTGTGGCGTCTTTTGCAGGGCTGCGGCTCGTCGCGCGGCGTAAGACCGCCCGTGAACTGAAAACGATTCACCTAAGCCTTTGGCTTGCACTATCGCGGGGCGACTGGGCGAAAGCCGCTGTTTTTGATGCGTTTCTCGTGATGACGAAGCAGGATGCTGTGTCCTATGGAGCGATCGGGAAGGGACGGTCGCAGCATGAGCCTGGTGGATAATGACGCCCATGAATGCTGCGATGCCGCATGTTGTCCCCAAAAGGGAAGGCAGAGAATTCCTACCTGTAGCAGGAAAAAGAAGATTTTTTTCAGAAAGAAAAGGCATGCCTCAGAAACACCTACAAAACGCAAGAATGTCCCTGAAATTCTATTTCTTATCCTGTCAATAAGCATACAATTAAAATGTAGATTTATTCAAATGTATTGCTTTTTTCTGATTAATTGATTTAATTTTGCACTTCTAAACTGCAATATTATAAACAAAAATATTTAATATCCTTATCTTATGGTTTTTTATTCGAAATATTCCATTATCGCATTTTGTGGGTCCAACAAGACTGACATGGAACGTGGAAACATTTCATATCTTCAGGACTAAGGTTTCCATTTTTAAGATTTATGAAAATAAAAAGTAATTAAAATGAAATCACTTTCAAATGGAGTGGTTTATGCCTGTCGAATTCATTGGTTACGTCAGTGCGCGTGAACAGACAGAAACTCTGGACCTTCCTGGGCCTGCTGTTGATCCCGCATACATTGCTGCAACGGCGTTACTTCATGAGCGTGCCGGTTTTGACAGGGCATTGGTTGCGTTCCATTCGACCTCTCCTGATAGCGTTCTGATTGCCCAACATGCAGCATCCGTAACATCCAGGTTGGGGCTGCTCATTGCGCATCGTCCGGGTTTTACAGCCCCCACATTGGCCGCAAGACAGTTTGCAACATTGGATCACCTCAGTAGAGGACGGGTAGCTGTCCACATCATAACGGGCGGGAATGATCGCGAACTCGAAGCTGACGGAGACCATCTGTCAAAACCAGAGCGCTATCAACGAACTGCGGAATATCTGAAAATTCTTCGCCGAGAATGGGCGGGGGGATCACCTTTTGATCATGATGGAGAATTCTATCGTCTGCGTGGCGCCTCTTCGGCTGTGCTGCCCTACCAATCGAACGGCATCCCCTTATATTTCGGTGGGGCCTCCGAGGAGGCGATCAAGGTCGCAAGCGAACTCGCCGACGGATATGCCTTATGGGGAGAGCCCCTGGCCAGTGCTGCAGAACTCGTTGGAAAAGTACGCGCGGCTGGTCAGAAGTATAATCGCTCCTTGCGGTTCTCCATCTCGTTTCGTCCAATCATTGCAGATACGGAAGAAGAAGCATGGGAACGCGCTGCGGTCATTCAGACGCAGATTGAAAAATGACAGGCAGCCATTCTGCCAACACAAAGCGGAATAGCCCTTGACCACGCAGGCGCACGCCCAACGGCCGACAACCTTCCAACAAATGAAGGGTCCCGGCGACTACAGGCGATTGCTGCGAAATCTGCACGACATGACGAACGCCTCTGGACAGGTGTGACGCAGGTTACTGGCGGTCGATGGAATTCCACGTCTTTGGTCGGAACGGCGGAACAGGTCGCTCAGAGTTTACTCGAATACTATCGTCTCGGGATTGAGACCTTTCTCATCAGGGGTTTCGACCCCCTGACGGATGCCATTCGGTATGGCCGGGATCTCATTCCCAAGGTTCGATCTCTGGTGGAGCAGGAAGACAGGCTCCGTCGCACTTCAGGCTGAAATTTCAAATTTTTCAAGGATATACTTGTCATGCGGCGTTTTAGCCTGCGCGCTCTTCTGCTTGTTACTTTGCCCGATCTATCGTCAGCCGCGACGATCCATCACGCCCTACGGAAACAGGTACAAACACATAATCATTCGACCATTCCCTCCATAGCGAGTGCGCCGCCACAGCGGGCTGTGCCGCATGATATTCGAAGTCAGACACAGGAATCCGTGACGGTTCATGTCACCCGTCATGCGCCCAAGTTGGCGCGTAAAGTCCCTCTGGGGGCATTCGGGACCAGATCTGAGTTCGATACGCCTTTTTCAGTCAGCACAATCTCTGCCGATCGAATTGAACAGATGCAGGCTTCGGATATCAATGACGTCATGCGGTATGAGCCAGGGGTCCAGGCGAATTCAAACGGCTCCTCCACGGCGTCCGGGTCCAGCGTCAGAGTTCGTGGCCTCAACCTGGACTGGACGAATGGTTACAAGATTGATGGTCTGGCCATTCCCTACTGGTACATTGACCTACCGTTGGCCAATTTTGATCATATCCAAGTGATCAAGGGTGCTTCAGCATTTATGTACGGGTTTGGCTCACCAGGCGGTGTGCTTGATTACCAGTTGAAAGCTCCGGTTGAGACACGAAAGCTGAC
This sequence comes from Gluconobacter sp. Gdi, assembly GCF_014132155.1. GTDB lineage: Bacteria > Pseudomonadota > Alphaproteobacteria > Acetobacterales > Acetobacteraceae > Gluconobacter. Next base: position 15,368 of record NZ_BLJQ01000008.1, on the reverse strand, counting down.
GCTTGAAGCAGGTTATCGCTCCGATGCGGTGTTTCGGCAGATGCTGGATGTTGGAGGGTCTCTCGACAATGCCCATCGCATACAGACGCGATTTGTTTTCGCCAGCGAAGTCGGGAATCAGGTGAATGACAGCTTCCTGCGCAATCTGTCCTTGTCTTTCACAACGAACGTCCGGATTACGAATAATCTGCACTGGCATTTCAACACGTTCTATCTGAATACCCTTCAGAAAGGGATGGTGAATACGATTGCATCTGCCAACGGGGTCGGAGCCGTACGGACGATGAGCGGTCGCGAGGCATTTGGCGCCAAAGACTCCTGGAAAACCAATGACATGAAGCGCTTTAGTACGGGCTTCGACTGGGATTTTTCCCGGAACTGGAGCGCTCATCTAACATACGGCTACACCCATCTCGATGAAAAATTCCCGTCCAACCAACTGACGTTTACGGGAACAAACGGCGATTATATGAGCCGCGCTTTCGAGATGGTGCGTGTGCTGACTTACCATCAGGTGGATGCGACCACTCAGGGACACTTCGAGACAGGGCCACTCCATCATGATGTAATTGCCGGCATCACCTGGCTGCGGCAGATGTTTGATGCAGATGCCAATTCAGGGGCTAAAAATCCTGTTGAATACGGCAATATCTTCCGTGATCGCCCTACATTGACGAGCGCAAGCAACTTTAATCCTCGCATGTATCGCTACATTGATTACCAACAGGTGGCTCCGTTCTGGAGCGACACAATCACTTATCATCGCTGGTCTCTCATGGCAGGAGGGCGATATACGAACTATCTGGAAAACGACTTTTCGACGTCAGGCCAGCAGACAGCCGCCCACAGAAATAATCCCGTCACGCCATTGGTGTCTCTCAGCTACAAAATCACCCCGGAGATAAACACCTATTTTAGCTGGGTGCAGGCCATGCAATCTGGAGGGCAGGCGGGGGCCTCCAACGTCAATTATATGCAGGTTTTCGGGCCAATCCGTAGTGACGAGTATGAGCTAGGAGTAAAAATACAGAAGAAAGCATGGAATGGAACGCTCGCAGTGTTCCGCATGGACACGGGAGCGGCTTACACCAACGCCCAGAATTATTATGTTCAGGACGGACTGTCCCGCTATCAGGGGGTTGAAGCCGCTGGCTCCTGGTTGGTAACGCGCAATCTGAATATCAACGGCAGTATTGCGTATCTGGATGCGCGATATGTTCAAGCCACCGCAGGCTACCAAGGGCATAAACTGGAAGCTGTTGCTCCATTTCAAGCCGCATTCAATACGGAATATCGCCTGGAAGCCATCAAAGGCCTAAGCGTCAACGCAGGCTTCAATTACGTTTCCCGGAGTTGGTTAGATGCGGCAAACACGATTAGGCTACCGTCTTATATTGTGGGGAATATAGGTGCCGCTTACAGCACAAAAATTGGCAATCATCATGTAGTTCTAAGGGCAACAGTAGAAAATATAGGAAATGTTCGTTATTGGCTCAGCCGTGGGAACAGAAATTTATTTCCGGGAGCGCCCAGAACAATTTCTCTTAATGCTCGCTTTGATCTCTAAGTTCTGGCTTTATAAAAGACACATAACGAATGACACATCGCGAAATGATAGGGCGCCTGCTGCCATAAAGACGCTGGAAAAAGCCTCTCCAGATCCGTGACACCACGGAGATTTATGCTGCTGGTGCCTTTAGCGAGCCCGGTCATGTTGCCCTGAGCCCTTTTGATTGCCCTGCCTTTTGAGTGCTACGACAGGATCTGGCTCGAGACGAGAGTGCTAACGTCAATGCCGAGCAATTGTAATTCATCACAATCCCAGAAAATTCTCTTGCCTACCCGACACTTCATAGATTTCTGCCGCTATTTTTGCATACGCAAGCTGACCCAATAGCACCGTCCTGCTTGTTAAATTGGTTACTGTCTTTGGGGGAAGATAAATACCTTCGAGTGTATGAAAGAGTTGCGACACCGCGCCGCCCGTCAGATGAAGTCAGGCGTAAGGGCATTCTTGGAGATCAACTCACTGGCTTCGGCTGCGCACCACACAGCATTCATAACTGATTCTTTCAAAGGGCGGTGCATGATGAGATATCTTGACCAGATTATGACCCGCCACACGCGAATCATGCCATGTTGAGATCACACTGGAACTCAGAAGTTCAGCGCGAGGGAAATTCTATTGCTCTTCTCAAATAAAAGTGGAAAAAATGTCTTCAGATCATCGGAGGTCATATGAAAAAAATAGTTGGAGCACTCATCGGCGCAGCCTTCATCTCGTTCTGTATCAAACAAATTCCTTCGTATCTCATTGCGGAATTTGCAGAGGAAGCAACAGCGAATATCCTTGAATGGTGCATGATTGTAAAACACCGCCTCACCCCAAAGGGTGCGAAATAGAAGCTCTACGACTTCCATTCGCGCAAAAGAGGCGGGGAAACGCCCTCTGGAATGATGGCAAGACTGGCACTCACCTTAGACCACACGGCCAATAAAATCCGGCTAACTGTACGATTGCTGTAAGTGTAGACCAGATTAAGCTTAGGTCACGTTGACAAAAGACTTGTCGGTCTGAGGCAATATCTGATTCACTGGCTTCCTCAGTAAAGGCAGGGTAGTAAAGGGGTATGGCCCGAGGCGATCAACGTTATTGGTACGCTTCTGCCTCCTGAGGGCGAACGGTTGAGCATGACCCGCGGGAGATAACCGCCGGTTTCTCAATGGTATGCTGCATGACTTGCGCGTCGTTTGTCCGTGGCGAGACATGCATGAACGCTACGGCAAGTGGAACTTCGTGTATGCCCAGTTTTGTCATTGAGCCGTCTGGAGGCGCTCTATTGCAAACCTGTATGGATCTGAGGCTGGCTGATGACTGGGCAGCATACGGTCGACAGCACGGTGGTGCCGGCCCCATTCATAGGCCACAGACGCAAAAGCGGGGCCCATACGGAAGCATTTAGTCGCCCACGCAAAGGGGCCGAAGTGCCGCCTCAGAAAGCAGACTGGTAGCCTTACCGCAACCGCATCCAGCGGATGTTCAACAGACACAAGCAGATGCGCCGTATCGCAATCCGCTACGACAAAACTGCCCTGTCGTTCATGAACTTCCTCGGCCTCGCCGCCGCAAGGCTCGGGGCTGAGCATTTTGTCAACGTGACCTAGTCAGGCAACGACAAGGCTACGTTGGCGCTCGGGATGTCCAGAAATCAGTACAAGGGGAACAGCATAAAATTCGCGATATTCCCTTTCGAAGCCCAAAAGAAAGTGGCCGCATATTTCATTTTTTAGACCTAGTCCTCTCCATATGACATGATAAAACTTAATTGTAAGAAAAAGATACGAATCGTTATAAAATACTGGAGAGAATATGATTGCCCCAGATGGTGACTCAGAAGAAACAATGACTACAAATCATCCAGAAAAATTAGATATAGCGATAGAAAAAGAAACCGAGGCAGGAATACTAAAAAAATTAATCGACGAAACCGTATGGCTTTACGGGACTTCATCCGGGCATATTTTCGGTTCTTTTTTCAAATTTAATGAAAATGGCACCATCACGGGTTATCAGCACCCGATTGAAACATCTTGGGGAATAAAAAACGGAAAAATTGCTATTTTTAGCGACCGTGGTGAGACAAGCATTCTTTTAGACGTTCTTATAGAAAGCGGATCTATAGTAGAGCTTTCTGGAAAATTTTTGTTGCATGACGAAGGTAACGAATTAAGAGTATTCAGAAAATCCGAACACATCGTGAATCATTATCCTGTAATGATATCATGGACAAAAGAAATGGAAGATTTCTGTTTTGAGAAAAGGATATTTTTGGCGCCAGGATTTAATATTCGTGGTGTAATACCTTTTGGATCAAGCATTAGGTTTGATCATAAAATTCTTGTAGAGCCCTATGCTTCTCTTCCACGAGATGGCTTTTGCAGTATGGGAGCATTTTCTTACACCGAAAGTAAACTTGCGCAGAACTTCGTTATAGGACGATATTGCAGCATAGCTGAGCGTGTTCGTCGAATGGGGGACGATCATCCGTCCAAGCGTTTGACTACAAGTACTTTTACATATGGTAATATCTGGGAAAAACTTGCTCGAGAGGACTTCGGAGCGGATTTTAAAATAGAAGACTACCCTGTTGAGCATCCCATTTGTGCTAGAATTGAAAATGATGTTTGGATAGGTTCGGGCGTATCAATTAGAGACGGTGTGACGATTGGGACAGGGGCAATTGTTGCCTCCGGAGCAGTGGTTACAAGGGATGTTCCTCCTTACGCAGTCGTTGGGGGTGTTCCTGCTAGAATTATTAAGATGCGTTTCTCAGATGCACTGATTGAACGTCTCCTCGCTTCCAATTGGTGGGAATATAAATTTACCGATATTCCTGCATGTTGGTCCGATGTCCCGCGGACCTTAGACGAATTGGAAGAAAAAATAGTTAAAGGCGAAATCGGAAAATTTCTTCCTGAGAAAATCGATTTGGTAAGTGAATTTGTACGTATATCATTAGCCTGATGACTTATTGACCTAGCTTCGACTTGTTGGATAACGCAATGATAGTAAAAAACGTTGTCCAATAAGCATAGAGTTGCGATAATCCTCGCATGATCTTCCTTTATCTCGTCGTGGCTGCGGCCTGGTGCTTCTTCTGGGCGGAAGGGGAGGCTTTGCCGGCACCTGCTTTTCTCGCTGTAGCCACACGTACGATGACGTCATTTTTCATCATGTAGAATACGGTTCTGACTACTGGATAAGCACTGTTCTGTTGGCTGTAGCATTCTTCATGCCTTACACCATTCGCCGATACCGCGCGGAAAAGACGGATCGGTTTCTAAATGGCGTTCGGTTCGATTATCGAGACTGACTCAATAGGGGATTAATAACCTTCTGTTCTGCCTGTTCCATCTTCGTCAAGCGACGATTGGCGAAGGCGTGATTGGAAAGGTGATTAAAACCGTGGAATAGGGCACCAGAAACTGCTCCAACACCAGTTCCTCCTTCATGCACCCCAGCAAGACCTCCTGCGGTGCTAAGAACAGCACCCGCATTCCCGCCTCGGATTTCCTTCTGGCGCTGCGTCATCCCTGCCTTGAAGGTCTTTGACCCCACGGATCCGCCCGCGTCTCGCATGGTGCGCTCTGCAAGCATGTCACGGTAAAGCGTCCGAATGCGCGCTTCCTGCTCAGGCGTGACGGCATCCGTCCCTTTGGTCGCAACTGAAACCTCGTTCTTGTCGATCTGCTTGATGAGGTTCTTCAGCGCCGTGTAATTCACGCTCTCACCCGTCGGAGCATTTGTCGAAGGCTGCATCAGGCCGCGCGACTGAAGAAAGCGCAGGCTGTCGATGGTGCCTGAGCGCTGCGAATAACCTGCCAGATAGTCATGAAAGCCCGGTGCGCCCTGGTCGATATGGTGTGCAAGGTCATCCATGAAGGGAGAGAGACGCGCAGCCGCTGCACGCATATGCCCGTCTTCACCGGCTGCGGCTTTCTGAAGGCCATAACCGATGGCCTTGCGGACATTCCAAAGATCAGACGGATTTGCCCAACGAACAGGGTCTTTCGGCTCATTCCAAAGGGTATGTGTAGGCGACGGATTTTCTTTGGCGAACGTCACTTCCTCAAGCGCCTTCTTGGCTTTCATGATGGCCTGACGAACGGGCTCATTGCCTTTATTGGCAGAGATGTGGCTATCCAGTATCGAATGAAGCGCGCCCACCGGCACGGCTTCTTCGTTTTCGAAAGCCTTGGTTCGCTGTGCCTCTTCGAAGGCTGAACGCTCGGCTTCCAGATTGTGGATCTGCTCCGGCGTGCCAATCGTCTCCCGCAGATGCTGCGTGTAGGCGTGATCATTTGCGCTATCGAGCGTCTTGAACGCATCTGGGTAAAGATCGCGCAGGTTGTTTTCCAAGCCCGCCATTTTGGCATCCTGTGTGCGTACCGCAGTCGTGTGGAAGACACCCGGAACCTGCGCCTGATAAAGCCGCGTTCCATCCTCACTCGTGAAGGCCTTCATGATGGCATCTGCGGCTTTCTCCGGGTCACTGAAGGCACCAACCTTGGAGATAGCCTTGATCTGGGCTTTCTCTTCCGCCTTCTGTACCGACGTGCTGGCAGGCCGCCCAATTTCTGTAGGGGCTTCTTCTACTCCTCTGGCAGCCGCGCCTTGCGGGTCCAGATAATCCCCGGCACGACGGAGTGCCGAAGAGGCCCGATCCGTGACAGGCGAAAGGACTTTGCTCCCAAGCTTTCCAGCCGCACCGAGGCCAAGCGTCAGGGCTGCTGCGTCTTTCCAGTCCCCGCCTGCGAGACCGGTCTGCACACCTGCCGCAATAGCGTTATTCGCGTACTTCATCGCAGACGGACCTTCGCCAGTCAGCGCATTTGCGACAACACGACCGGCCCTCGTTTCATCAAGCGCCGCAGCAGCAGGGCGCACGGCACGGCCACCAAGCGCGGTTGCCAACCCCGCGCCAAGCATCGTCCCGGCTGCATCCGTGTAGGGAGCACCATAATCATTCTTGCGCGCCGCTTCGTCGCCATCTTCCTTGGAGGCAACCCAATCACCCACGTCATGCGCCACACGTGAAACTGGATTGTCCATGTGATGACCAAGAGACGTGGCCCAGCTCACAAGGTGAGGGACGCCAACACCGAATGTCCGGTCGATCTCCCGTCCTGCGGAGTTCACCGTGTCATTGACGAATGTCCAGGCTTCCGTGTTGGCGAGATCGTCCGCACGCACCGCGTTCTGTTCGCGCACGGCCCGCGATGCCCCATATGCGGCAGCCGGGTCAGCGGCCATTGTAGCACGGGCCTTGGCATAATCTGTACGGCCGTCCGGGCTTGTGGCGCCGAGCAGGGCATTTCCCTGCGCCATATCGGCATCATACTTCGCCTGCTGGATTTTATTACCGAGTAGCGCATTGCGAACACCGATCGCCTGGGTTGCGAACTCAAGCAGATTGGTCTGCTGCGTGAGCGGTGTCGGCAGAGTGCGTTTGTGTTGAAGCCTGCCATTAATAGAACCCTCCGACACCAATTGGCGTGCCGCTTTCAGTCCCCTTATCAGCCTCCGTGAGTGTGCTGGCCGATGCAGGGGAAGCTGTACTCCTGCCGCCCAGAAGGGCATTGTAAAGGCTGTATTGGCTGGCTGTATTTCCAATAGAACTCAGCCCACTGGCCAGCGCATTACCTGCGCCAACCGTCGTGGCCATGGCGCCATTCGCGCCTTCCATACGGACCTGAGCCGCATTGTTCGCGGCCATCATGGTGTTGTTGCCCTGCTGGTTGAGGGCGTTGTAGCCCTCCTGCGCCAGTGCGTTCGTGTCGTTGAACTGGTTCTGATACGTACTGTCAGCGAGGCCCGAGACAAAGCCGCCGCACCCTTCTGGGCTGCCCCACTATTCGCCAACCCTCGGGCGGCGGCGCTGTTCGTCGCAGCCTGTTCGCCTTGCTGAAGGTTGAACTTGTATCCAAGAGTGGCCTGAAGCTGGCTTTCTGTCAGCCCATTCGACAGCGCGTTGATCGCGGAGTTACCTGCGGACGCATAGTTTCCAAGCAAAGCGTTGGCGGAGGTGGCACTGTCCGTGATCGTCGGCGCGACTTCCTTGGCCGTGTTGACGGCAATCTCGCGCGCCTGCTTCTCGGCATTGACCTGCATGGCCGTAGCAGCCACCGTACCAGCAGCGGATAAACCGCCCCCGATAGCGGCTCCTGGATCAAAACAAACCCCCGGCAAGTAATCAGCCTGAGCAACGGAATGGCGGATCATGGGCGTTTCATCCTGTAATCGGCGGTATTGCGGACAGTCCCGTCCGGCCATGTGATGGGGGTTGTGTTGACGCGCTCCAAGCCAAGCCGAGCCGCGCTGTACCGGGCGTACAGATGCTCTGATTTCATAACCCCAATCAGTTCCTGAACCTCGGGGTGATCCGACCAGAATTCGGAGAGGGATGCTTTGCCACGCATGGCCTGGGCAGCTCCGCAATGGACCTCCCAGACAGACGGCGTGATCGGCAGAAGCATCCCGACTGCATCGCCGTCCCGGTAGAGGATCGCGTTCTCCGGAGGTACAGCGCCCAGGATTTCAGCATCCGTCATCACGACATGGCGTAACCATTCACGATGCAGACAAGCCCTGCACCCGAGGCGGGCAAGACGTCGCCATTCGTCAGGACAAGGCTCGACAGCTCGGGAAGCAGATCCGTGCCATTGGCCTGGATAGATCGGGACGGTACGACATCCAGAGCCGCGCCGCCTGAGCGCTAGACCTGTATTGTAAACGACACCGCAGCCGTAGTTGGATTGGACAGAACGCCGCTTGTAATGACTGTCGTTCCTGCGCCTGCCGTCAGGACGGATGCAGTGGAAGCGGTCAGGGTTGTTCCAGGCTGAAGGGATTTCGCGACAACGGACATCAGGGCTTCATGATCGCAAAGATCATGCTCTCATCGGGAGATTGTGCCGCCTGAGCGTTACCGCGTGCCGTGACTCAGAGAATAGCGGAATCGTCTGAAAATTCCAATGCTTTTGCTGCCTCGGTGCGAATTGACGTTGCCTGCAAGAGAACCTGTTGGGCCAGTTCAAGTGCAGACTTCGCTTCAGCCAGAGCCGCATTCGCCACGCTTTGCGCCTGCGCAGCAGAGAGAAGGGCAATGTCAGCCTCAAGCGCCGTCCACGCGCTATCCGTTCCGAGCGCATATCCCGTGCGCTCCCAGAGACGACGCAGGAACGCTTTACCCTGCGCAGTCAACGTCCCGTCCTGATTGTAAATTTGGATCGGAAGCGGGCTATTCAGATCCTTGGGCTCTGTGCTCATGACCGTACAGGCTCCAGATCAAGAAAGACGCCCATCAGCGCCGTATTCCCAGGGTCAGTCCATGTCAGCCGGTAAACGCGGTCACGCGCCATTCCGAGACGCCAGAGCGTTGGCCAGCCGTTCCCGCTCGCCCCAAGCGCAACTGTCTGCGCTGCGTTGAAGGTTGCGCCCCTATCATCAGACCAATCCACTTCTATGGACTGAGAAGCGCCACTCTGCATGTCGAGCGTAAGGCGTCGGTGTATGCCTCGCGTCCCGTTTGTCAGCAGGTGAGGGAAGGCGCGCTGGCGCTTAATGGCCATGCCGTTATCGGTGAACGTATCGAGATCAGCCTCATAGATTGTGCCACTCTCGTAATCGCCAGCAAAGACTCTGCCGTAGGCCGAAGCCCAGCAATAAGGACGATACTGGCTCTCATTGCCAGAAGCATCGAGAGAGCATCGTTCATGCCATAGGGTCGTGGAAACGTCATAAACTCACGAAGCCGCTTGCCCTGGGATCATCAGGACATAGAAGATATGGCCTTCCTGCTGATAGACGCTCGCCACAGAGAGAGAGATCGGGCATATCCTGCAACGCACCCTCAACCGGGAATGTCGAGACAGGAGCCGCAGACTCAACGGCGCCCAGATAGACGCGCGCGTAGCCGTTTCGATCCTGACCCAGCCACATCAGCGCACCATTCAGTGTGCTTTGCGTCGAGGGTATCTTTGCAATCGTGTACGGGCTGATAAGGCTGGCCTCAATCGTAACGCCCGAACTGCGCCGAAACGGAAAATCAGACGCTCCGCTATCGTACCAGATTTCAATTTGCCACCGACCAAAAATCCATATGAACTGACCAATAACGGCCAACCCCATAATCGTACCCAGGCTCGTCGCATCGCTTGCGACATAGAGGCTATCAAATGGTGTCTGGTTCTCGTCAGCAAACTGCGCCGGAGACGTGTACCAGTTCGTTGTGTTCGGGTTCACGAACAGAAAGAACGTGTCCAGAATATCGATGGTCGGCGAGCCGTAAAACGCGTCATCACTGATCTTCACCAAAGCGCCATAGGGGTTGGGAGAGGATGTCACAATCGAGACGGAGGCCGCAGCATCGATATCAGCCGTCGTCGCCTGCGACAGGGTGAGCGTCGTAATGTCTGCGTCCGGATCGGCCGTGGACAGGATCGTGAGAACGGTATTTACGGGTGTATCCGCCGAGGTCGGTGCAGAAAGTTCCATATCGGTGTAACTGGAATTCGCGGCATTGGCTGACGTCGCCAGAATGGTTGTTCCGGCCGCAATGCCTCCACCAACGATCGCGCAGCCGCCGACGTTAGAGACGACGCTTTGAACGGTAATCGTCTGCGTACCTTCTGCCGCATCTCCGGACGTGGTGGCGGACAAGGCAGACGACACGCCCGTGACTGTCGTTCCGTCAGCAATCCCAGTACCAGACAGGGTGTATACATAACTCGCAGACAGCGTAAACGCGCTCATAATCGTCAGAGACTACGAGCCCGAACGGGTCGCGCTATTCACGGAATAACTGAATGTGGTTGTGCTACCTTTTGAGCTACCTGGTGAAGACGGCATGGAACAGAACCACCCATTTCCTGAGCTTCCATCCACGATGAAACGGCACGTTCCGTTATCGCTCATTCGGACAGGCGTTGATCCGGGCGAAATGGTCCCGATTGAGGTCAGTGCGCCGTCCTTGTACAGGCGCGAGACCTGACTGCCCGCGACAACAATCAGATCGCCTTGCGTCGTTTGGTAAAGGCATCGGATCGCACCCGTCATCTGGGCAATTTTCCGCAGCCCGGGTGTCAGATAGTAGGCAAACCGGACTGGCTCGCCCTCCTCAACAGGAACAGGCTCGCCATACAGGTTCAGGCAGCGTTGTGCCGCCACCGAGACGGCCCGCGCATCATACGAGCCACCGGATAGATTGAGGCGTTGCAAGGCCATTACTGGATCGCCTGTAGTGCAACGATTTTGTATTTTCCTGTACTGATGCAGACATACAGATTCAGATCGTCCGCATGCATTTCACCAGGAGTGCAGGTCGCTGATGCGCTCTCTCCCGTACGGTTTGTATTGATCAGGCCTGCGACAGTTGCAGCGCCGCGCTTGTCAACAGCAGCAAGAATATTGCCATTCTCATCATACCCCCGGAAAAAGAAGCCGGTATCGGTAGCTGATGCACGCGTTGCAACGAAATCATCAGCATTTGCCGCACGAGCACTGAATGCGGGATTTCCTGTTGCCATGGAGACAAAGCCGACCGCTTTTGCATAGCCGTTCTTATCGACCTGCCAGAGTGTATTCCCGGACTGATCGAAAGCCTGCTGGAAAAACCCGGCTTCACCAGCACTGGCTTTGTACTGCTGGATCTGATTGGTCGCCTCACGAATTGAAAGCCCCGTCGTCCAAGGCAACCAGGAACCATCATAAGCGGCATGCATGATGGACAGCGCAACGGAGTTCACGTTCGTGCCCGCAGCGCCGCCACCTGTCAGAAAGAGCCCGGTCGTCCACTGTCCATCGGTCACTGCCGCATTGAAGTTGGTGTCAATCTCGAAGGCCAGACCGTGGTTCCCGGAGACGTTCAGGACCCAGTTCTCGACTTCGGTACTGATATCAATCGATGTCGTGCCACCAGATCCCGTATCTGCCCCGACATACCGGCAGGCAATCCAGTTGCGGTTCACGTTCGTGTTCTGGCTGTTTACGCGATTTGGAAGACATTCAACGCTTTCCGCCGCCGTCGCGCCTGTACTCGGTTGCGGGATTGCGGCCGGGTCATAGACGGATTTCCGATCTGTCGCGATCAGGTAAGGGTTCGTATAGGGACTGATGAGTGTCCCGGTTCCAGCACTCGGAACGCCGATCGCATTGCCTGTGATCCGGTTGCCATTCAGCAGCCACGTCCCAATTTCCTTACCCGTATAGACGCCTGAATTGATCGTGTAGCCATACGCTGAATACGGAAAGTAAACCGGAAAGCGGTTTGCCGCGGTCGAAAGTGCATTCTGAACGGCTGTTCCGCTGTCCGTGCCGCCTGCGACTGCGCCATAGTTCACAACGTTGATCTGCTGGCCCAGAAGAGATGCGAGGGACTGCGTGATGCCGCTCGTGGTCGTGATGCTCTGGGCACCATCAAGCGTGCCGCCCATGATATTTGGAGATTTCAGGGGGCCATTACTCACGTCAGCCTTGGTCGCAAGGGCTGATTTCATACCCGTCGGACCCGAAAGCGTAACGGGGGGCGAGAGCGTCGGAACAGACTGTGCGGATGCAAGGCCCGGTGCACCGACGAAGAGGGCGAAAGCCAGAATATAACGATTCATCATAGTCTCTGGATCTCCAAGCCGCGCCAATAGACTGGGGAATTAACGGGGGTAAGAATTGTTGGAACGCCCAATGTCGGAGCGCGGAAATTGGCCGTTCGGATCGTATTCACGGCCGCACGTGCAAACGTTGCTACGGTGGGAGAGGCTTCCTGTCCATATGATGGAGCCAACCAGGCAGCGGGGCACTACATCAAGGCGTCCCAGTATTCAGGCGGAAGATTTATGGGGTCTCCTGCCTTTGTGGTCGTGGCGCGGATCTCAGCCGGGAATGAATCATCGATGCGGCGTCGTCCGGTGTGTGGGTTCACTGCGTCCTAGACGGCCTTACGCGCCTGGCTCGCCTCGGGAAGCATGTGCCAGTAGTTACCGACCTTCGTGAGCGCAGAGACAACTCCCCCCCCCAGTTCAGGGCGACGTCATCCTTGCCCCACCGACGATGTGCGACCTAGTAAGCGCGATTCCCGCCATTCTCAAGATAGGTTCAAAGCCCCGCCTGGTAATCACGCGGAAGGCAGCCACAAGCCGGGATATAAAGCTCAGCCATCACTCAGCTTGCGAATGACAATCTGGAAAGGCTGTCCACATTCCGCGTTCTCAAGTGCCACTGTGTCCTTTGGTTTACCCCAAGCGCGGTCGGGCAGGGCATTAGCAGCAGATACGCGCGCTTTCAGGTACGGTTGCTTTGCCTACGATCTGTGCCAGCGCTTCGATGGCCGTGAGGGTGTGAGACCGCGCAAGCTCGACAACCTCTTTCAGAGCCTTGGGTCGCCCTGATGGAGCCGGATTGTCCTTTTTGGAATGGCTTGCCTGCTGGCGGTTTTCTCCGCTTCTTGCCGCTGTTTGCAGTGGGTTCGGTCATAGTCCCAACCTATCATCAGGCCCCAATCAGCACAAGCGAAACCGGTATCAGGATACCACAATAGATTTCAGAGACCTCATGCTGGGACAGAACACTCTTTTCCTGTTGGAATGAATGCCAATTTGCATAGGGATTTATGGCTCGAAAGTCTTATGGAGTATCGCCGAGTCCGGCGCGGGATCTCAAGGCTTTCGGCATGCAGGAATCTTAGTACAGACGAGGGTGGCTGTACAAGGAGAAAACTGCTGTAATCGTGGATGAATTCATGCCTTTACAGTGAAATGGACGCGTGATGTTAAACGATATTTATAAGCTACCCGGCATAATGAAGACGTGGGATCATAAAGCTCGCTATGCGATTGACGCCGCCCATAAATACGAAGGCTCTCCTGGGCTGGTAAATATTTTCTCAAGCGAGAAATCAAGTGCCGCAGAAGCTGCCAACGAATTAGCCAAAAGGTTCGGCTGTGTGCGTCTCTATGAGTGGGGAAAATACGTCACCGACAAAGGAAATATATCGGCTCCGTGCTGGATCGCCTATTGGTGGAATGACGTGGATTATGTTGGCGACAAGCCAACTGGCTCAGGCTACGGAATTCCTGATGGAAACCTTCAGCCGGTTCCTTACAGCCCAGTTACTCCATAATGACAAAATCAGGATGGGCGTACGACTGCTGCGATTAGAGCTCCGAAACGGAAAAGTCGGGGCTCAGTAGATCTGGCCCCGACTCACAAGACTAATTTTTAGCTGTGTAGATCATGCTGCTTGCCGCGGAATGAGCTGTATCGGAATTAATAACTGCAATCCCCGGTGCGGAACTCAACGACACATTAGGGTCATACTGCGCGGTGGACGAAGAATTCTGGGCAGAAGATGTGCCAAGAATATTCTGTGTTCCAGCAGACTTGGACTTGCTACGGTTATGTGCCGGTTGACTGAGCGTTTTAAGCTCACATCGGGAGACATATGAGACCATGGCAGTGACGCACACAGAAGAATTTCGCCGTGAGGCGGTAAGGATTGCCTTGAGCAGCGGTTTGTCACGGACCCGCGTGGCGGCGGATCTGGGGATTGGAAAATCGACATTGGGACACTGGGTTTCGCAGTATCGGACCGCTGATCTGTCAGTGCCTGAACCGCAGGCCGATCTGGTCCGGGAGAACGAGCGCCTACGCCTGGAGAACCGCGTTTTGCGGGAGGAGAGGGAAATCTTAAAAAAAGCCACACAGTTGTTCGCGAGCCAAAAGATATGAGGTTCGCCTTCATCCGTGAGCATCCATCGTAGCCGTTGGTCGATCGAGAGCCTGTGTCGTGTGCTGCGTGTATCGACACGTGGTTATCGCGCCTGGTTTTCCAGACCCGTTTGCCAACGCCAGCGCACCGATTTGAAGGTTCTGGCGCATATCCGTGAGCATTTTGTCCTGAGCAACTCCACCTATGGTCGTCCTCGGATGACCATGGAACTCAAGGAGGCGGGGCTCGATGTCGGCGAACGTCGTGTGGGGCGGCTGATGAAACTCAACGGGATCCGCCCAGTGCGCACCCGTCGCCACAGGGTCACAACTGACAGCCGTCATTCCCTTGGTGTTGCAGCCAATGTTCTGGACGGCGACTTTCTGGCCAACGCACCCAACCGAAAATGGGCAGGCGATATCAGCTCTATATGGACCACCGAAGGATGGCTCTACCTCGCCGTGGTCATCGACCTGTTCAGTCGACGCGTCATCGGCTGGGCGGCAAGCGACCGGATGAAAAAGGATCTCGCTATCGGGGCGCTCGATATGGCGGTGCGACTGCGCGATCCATCGCCTGGCTGTATTTTCCACTCTGATCGTGGCAGCCAATATTGCTCACACGATTTCCAGAAGAAACTGACGGAATACAGAATGATGCCATCCATGTCCGGCAGGGGAAACTGCTTCGACAATGCAGCCGTAGAGACCTTCTTCAAGAGCCTGAAGGCCGAAATACTCTGGCGACAGACATGGCCCACTCGGCAGCAGGCAACCGCCGCCATCTTCCAGTACGTCAACGGCTTCTACAACCCGCGACGGCGCCATTCATATCTCGGCAACATCAGCCCTCTCGCTTTCGAGGCTAAAGCCGCCTAACAGGATCACATACCGGCACATAACCGTAGCAAGTCCAAAAGCGAAAAAACAGTTTTCATGCAGATTTCAGGCCGCGCTTCGTTGCTGATCTAGGACCGACAATAGGCGTAAGCGGACCTGCTGCTTCCGCCTCAAGTGAGACATCGAAGTGGGGATGTTGGCTGCCCGAAAGCAGACGTTTTTAGGTGAACCGCGATAGACCGCATTTGGAACTTTGGTGGGGGGC
>NZ_BLJQ01000007.1 GCF_014132155.1 Gluconobacter sp. Gdi | reverse complement strand
CGGCACAGGCTGGCTGGAGACGGTGATGGAGCGATGACCCAGCCATTTGACAGGCATGGCCCCCTTCGGCGTCATGACCAGCGTGCCCGGCACGAGCGTTTCGACCGTGGCTTCCCCGTCAGGAGTTGTGAGCGCGGTGCCTTCGGCAAAGCATGTCGTATAGACCAGACCGCCATTGCTGTCAGACGACAGGGTATAGCCATACGTGCTGGCGTTCGGCACGTTCAACGAATACGTGCCACCGGTGGTGTAGAACGTGATGCCACTGGCCGTTGTGCTGACACTGGTGACGCTGGCCTGCGGGATGGACGCCAGTTCAATCGTGTCTGTGGGCGACCAGCCCGAAATGGTATTCGTCGGCATGGAGGTGCCACTGATAACCAAGTTCGCACCATCACCAGAAAGCAGGATGCTATTGCTGCCAACAGTGCCGTTGACGACCAGTGTACCACCCGAAGAGACAACAGCCTGCCCTGCAATTGTACCCCCGGAAACAACAGATACAGTACCTCCACTCTTAATTGTAGGTGTAGAGATCGCTGCGCCATTCAAAACATTGAAGGTAACGTTATTGGAAACAGTCCAGGTTCTGTTATCTTTGAAACCGGATTCCAGATTAACAACACCACCATTTGACGTAAATGCTGTATTATTTGTTCCGCCGGTCGCTGTGTAAACATTCAGTGTTCCACCATCGACGACCGTGCTCGATACAACACCACCCTGAACGTTTATCGTACCACCGGAAGGAATACGCGAAGCGGACAGGACAGCGCCCGAATTAACGGTAATTGTGTTTCCGCTGGTGGCGTAATTTCCGCTAGTGGCAGTAAATGTTACACCAGACTCCAGAATAAAGTTACCACCAGTACCAACGATAGTCGTGTTTGACGTATTGTTTGTGTATAAATCCAGCGTTCCACCGCTGATGACCAGATTTCTTCCTGCTCCTGCATTAGCGAGAAGAGTTGCAGATGCACCACTGCCGATTGTCTGGTTAGCAAGAACTGCACCGGAAGACGTGATTTCCGTTGTGCCAGATCCGGAAAGTACGCCGCCTGAGATAGTAGCTGCGTTTGTTATAGTGCCCTTTAGAACAGTTGCGGCATCCGCAATAATGGACGCACCAGTGGTGATCTCCGCCCCGCTAATGACAGCACCAGAAGTTGCGCTCAGCACACCACTGCTGAAAGCATAGGCTGCCAGTACTGTCGAACCACTCTGAGCGTCAACAGTTCCACCACCGGCGATAAACGGGTTATCGGCTGTGCCGCCAACGTAGACGTGCCTGATACCCCCGCTTTGAATCACCCCCTGATAAGAAGAGCCACCACTAGAGATATAATCCTGTCCTGCGCTGCCAACGACACCGTTGCGGACAATGCCACCGAAGCCAACGTAACGTTGCCCACTGTTGCTTTGATCCTGTGTGGCTCCGCCGGATGAGACAATTTCTACATCCCCATAAACGAGAGCATTTGAGACCACTTGCCCAGAAGTAACTCTATAAGTCGCCATTGCGTGTGCATCCTCAATCATCAGCCATCAAGCGTAATGTGAAAGTGTTCACGCTCTGGCCAAGTGAACTGTCTCACTGCAATTGCCGGTCATTTTTATGAGGGACAGCAGCGGTGAGAGAAAAATGTAAACACCGGAGAAACATGAGCTCAAGCTTTTTTCGTGGGAATATCTCAGGGAACTTTAATGTTTTATTTACGAATGGATGACGGAACCGATCTGAAGAAATAAGCAGATCAAAAAACTTGGGAAATAATCACATGTTTTTCTGTTTCCTCATTCTCATCCCTAGAGATGCTTTCAATTCGAACCTGAGAAATATAGATGGATCAAACAGAAGATTTTTCTCTTACAAGCAGGATCATATTATGGATTCGGACTCGCATTTGATGATTCTTGATTTAACTCATTCTTGAAATATAGTCCGAAACGGCACTTTTTTGAGGTCATGATGGGGCTTGAGGGTTTTATACCTTACCCTTCCCTTCAGCATGGTTAACGACCGCCTTTGATCATTTTGAGCCTTAAACCCTGCTGATATTTTGAACTGCTCCTACTGATGCCCCCCCCTGTTGCGCCTGCCATTCCCATCACGAACAACAACGAGAGTCCTCGCGTTTCACGCATAAAATCAGACTGCGCGGCGTTTGGTGACATCCACTTTGACTTAACGTCGAAGTTCCTCTCCCGTAAGAGTATGCGTAACATCAACACTCCTGGATGCCGGGCAGCATGCATGACCTTCCCTCCCCTTGATCCAGCATCCGGTCCAAGGTCGATGATTCAGTCTGCTGCGAGCATTGCATCCAGATTATGCTCGACCATCAGGACTATTACCCCGCGTTCTACAAGTCCGTGATCACAGTCAGTAACCGGGTCACGTCCATGCCGTGCAAACCCGTTGTCGGTTCACCGAAATTAAGTATATCGACATCCTCATCAAGCAGGGACGCGAGCTTCACGCGCTGTCTTTCGCCCCCCCCCCCTGAAAGGATTGAAGTGGAGCGTCCGATTGTGAGATATCCCAGACCAACGTGCCGTAGACACTCAAGTATCTTTCCGTCATCCGGTTCCGTGAAAAACGATGCAACCTGATCCACCGGCCTCGTCATAAGCTCGGAAATATTCCGATTATCGAATTAATATCCAAGTGTTATTTAATTAAATACTGTATCATTACAAGATTCACAGGTCATCGCCGTACTTTCAAGAAAAGCGAGTTCCGTCACAATGACACCGCGCCCCTTGCAGACGGGACAAACTCCCTTTGACGCATTGGTAAATCAGCTACAGGATACACCATTAGATCGCGCAAACAGATCTCGGATGTGCTGCGTGACGCCCCTGTAAGTCGCGACCGTAGATGTCATGTTGCCACGTAAGAGGCTCTGGTTGATAGCCGTCGCGGAAGGCATGACCTCTAGAGTTTTCTTGATAAGAGAGCTTCTGCCGGAGCCGACAACCCCGTCAGGGCAGTGAGAACCTTACGGGGAATATCGACGTCAATGCCCTGAAGGTTATTGAGATGAGCATTAGGGACCTGGATAGGATCACCGTGAGGCGTGCGACAGGATGTAGACTACGTTCTGCTCAAAAGTATTCCCCAGTGGGCGTTTGAGGCTTTTGTAATTTTGTACGGGGCCCGGAGAATAGAATTTCTCCACCTGCTTCCCCTGATCCAGGTCCCATATCAACTACGAAATCGGGAATGTCGATTAGGTCAGGATCGCGTTCCACAAGAAGGACCGTAGACCTTTGTCGCGAGGGCACCTAAGGATCGCACCGAAATGACAAATCCCATGGATGCAAACGCCAGCTTGAAAAGCAAAACAGACAGCATGAATCAATATTTTCATTCTGAATTAAAAATGAAATTTATGAGCATCAGCGATCGCTGCACGGAAGCATTTTTCGCAGAGAATGCGGCAGTCATCTTTAAGCAAAGGTAATAGACCGTCAGGGTGCATATAGTTTGATGACGCTACGGTGGCTGTCTCCCGCTTCAACGTCGCGAGCATGGAATAAACATTGGCATTGCTGGCTCTTGGAGGCATCTTACCCGCAAGCTTTCTCTAACCTTGCAACAGAACCTGCCTATGGATCGACAAGTGCAACAGTACGCATTTCACACATGACAGCCAGATTACGAATATATTTCTGGTCCATCAAAACGGTACAAAAAAAATGAAACGCGTTATCCAACACTTTCTGTCATTGTGATCGTAAAATTTGGTATACACCAATATACTTAAGTGTTAAATTTATATCGCTTTCATGTGTAGTTATTTGGGATCTCGTTCGATGCTGGCTGCTGCAGATCTGCCACCTTACTGCGAAGTAAGCTGGCCTTCAGTCCTCTGTGAGAATGACTACGAATTTCTTGGCTTTCCAGATGTCACCCTTCAGTCATCCGGGGACCACACGTGCAATATCGTGCTTAGTGCTGAGAGATAAGGGTTTGACCACCTCCTCCTGCCTTCTGGATATAGTCTTGGATTAGGCATGAGTGCATTTGTCAGCAGAATGGCTCCGACGCTGCGACAGACGTTTTTCTGATGGAGCCCGATCCGCTTGAATGGGCGCAAAATGTTGTCACTCCCGATCAGATACCGACCAAATTACGTGTCTATCAGGACTACGAAATGAAAGCTTTCATCCAGTCTGGATATCCTCATCAGAGTGAACGTGACCTGTTCACTCGGCATGTCTTGCCATCCCTAAATTATGCCCCGCTCTCCCAGCTCAGTTGAAACCTACATGTTGCTTTACGAAGCACGCACAACAAGGACTTTTCCATGACCTGGACCCCCGATTCATCCCGTTATGAAACAGCGACCTTCCGCCGTTGTGGTCACTCCGGCCTTGATCTGCCACCTATTTCCCTTGGTCTGTGGCACAATTTCGGCGGCGTTGATGTGTTTGAAACAGGTCGGGCCGTCATCAGGCGCGCGTTTGATCGCGGCGTCACACATTTCGATCTAGCCAACAACTACGGCCCTCCTTACGGGTCCGCAGAAGAAAATTTTGGCACGATTCTGAAAAAGGATTTTGCAGCTCACCGCGATGAAATGATTATTTCTTCGAAAGCTGGATGGGATATGTGGCCCGGCCCCTATGGCAACGGCGGCTCACGCAAATATCTACTCGCCTCTCTTGACCAAAGCCTTCAAAGGATGGGGCTTGAGTACGTCGATATTTTCTACTCCCATCGCCCAACGCCAGATGTGCCGCTCGAAGAGACGATGGGCGCCCTGGTGCAGATGCATCGACAAGGAAAAGCACTCTATGTCGGTATTTCGTCCTATGGTCCTGAACGGACAAAGCAGGCTGCTGCCATTCTGAAGTCTGAAGGTGTACCACTGCTCATCCATCAACCTTCTTATTCAATGCTCAATCGCTGGGTCGAGGTAGAACTGCTCGATACGCTTGAAACCCTCGGCGTCGGCTGTATCGCTTTCTCTCCACTCGCCCAAGGTCTTCTGACGAACAAGTACCTCAACGGGACGCCAGAAAATTCGCGGGCGGCAGCAGAAAATTCTTTTAAACGGGCAATGCTTTCGGATGAGAACATCGCCCACGTGCGCGCCCTGAATGATATTGCACGACGGCGCGGTCAATCCCTTGCGCAGATGGCTATCGCCTGGATCCTGCGAGATCCCCGCGTCACCTCCGCGCTCATTGGCGCACGAAACATCCAACAGCTCGACGATTCACTTGACGCTCTTCAGAACCCGTCATTTAGTGACGAGGAACTGCAGTTGATCGATCAATATGCACGTGAAGGGCATATTGACCTGTGGCGAAATCTTTCAGAATGAAATGCTCATAAATTACCCAAGAAACAATTCACCCAGCCTACAAAATTAGGCTGGGTCTCGCTATTTTTCAAAAATCACAAGCATCTACAAAGTCCAACCTCAGAATACTCCCACCAACTACGTGAATTTTCTTCTGTAAATTACCTACACTTTGTAGCGTAATTTATCGACGACAAGAGGCAATACGGACGAATGCTTTCGACTTGGATAGTACAAGTGGTAGCCTGGGAAGGTTGGACACCAGTCTTCTAGAACCCTTACCAATCGACCGGACTTGATATACGCCTGCACTGCATCTTCAGGGAGATAGGCAATCCCTAACCCATCAAGCGCAGATTTGATGCGCAGAGCTAGATTGTTGAAAACAAGCTGCCCTTCAACGCGAACATGTATTTCCTGCCCATCTTTTTCCAGATCCCACGGAAAAATGCCTCCATAAGTCGGCAAGCGAACATTAATGCAATTATGGTCCATCAAATCCTGAGGCGTTTGCGGCAAAGGATGCCGCTTGAAATATCCCGGCGATGCAACAACCGCCATGCGCATATCAGGTCCGATCCGAACCGCAATCATATCTTTGGCGACCTGCTCTCCCATCCGGACACCAGCATCATATCCTTGGGCAACGATATCGGTCAGGCCATAGTCTACAATCAATTCAACATTGATATCTGGATGATCAGAGAGGAAACGTTTCAAGGCTGGTTGAAGAATAGAAAGTGCTGGATGCTCCCCGGCTGTGATCCGCACTGTACCGGCCGGCTTATCACGCAAGGCAGTCAGAGCTGCCAGTTGGGCTTCTATTTCGCTCAATCTCGGCGCCAGTGTCTGAAAAAGACGCTCACCAGCCTCGGTCGGAGCAACACTCCGGGTTGTTCGTGTCAGCAAGCGCAAGCCAAGCCGCTCTTCAAGAGCACGAATGGTCTGACTGAGAGCTGATTGAGAAACCCCCATTTTTGCTGCC
This sequence comes from Gluconobacter sp. Gdi, assembly GCF_014132155.1. Classification (GTDB taxonomy): domain Bacteria; phylum Pseudomonadota; class Alphaproteobacteria; order Acetobacterales; family Acetobacteraceae; genus Gluconobacter. The sequence continues at coordinate 117,768 of NZ_BLJQ01000007.1, read as the reverse complement.
GCTCGTGTAAAGCTCCGTTCCTGTGCAACAGCCGCAAAGGCTGCAAGATCATTGAAATTCTCATGCGCCATTGATTAGACTTTCTAATAACATGGTTCGCTTTATAGCGTCCCATCACAGAGCACAATGCGAGAAAACCGCTCGGGAATTCTCTATAAGGCATGAATCCAGATTACAAGTGACAGGAGTTTTAGCGCTGAAATCGACCATTCTGGCGAGCAAACAGCGACAAACGGCCCCGCAGGGACACAGCTTGTAAATGCTACTCTCAATGGCACAATCCGGGCCACGCAGCGACGCAGACAGTTCTTGTTGAGAGTTAAAGAAGCTTATTTTCATGCCGCTTATATGCCCGTGCATTCCAGCATCATGCCCGACAACGTGTCCTGCCATTCTGAACTCGCGAGAAGGCACATCTTCTGTGACGAATTAACGCAGCAGAGAAGCTGGGCGTCGAGAATTTTGTGCTGCATGATGCCCGGTTGGGCAGCTTGGCAACTCGCGCAGTCTCGGAAGCTGGAATGTCACCCCCAATATTTCCCCGAACGGACTAAATGCCCTAACCGACCATGCTCATGGCCTTGGCATGCAACTCGGTCAGTGGTTCGAGCCTGAAATGGTCCGTCCTTCTACGGTGAGCCCCACCTGACTTGAAAAAGGAATCACTGTCAGCGCTACTGTTTTGCAAGACATGGAACGAACACTCTCCAGACTTTATCCTGCGCAGGTACTGGGTCTGGAATGCCGACCGGTTCACGGCATGAATGGCTAATTTCGATGCGGAGCATGTCTCTCGCAGCATGGCTCCACAGCAGAACGTTTCTCCCTTCAAGTAAGCCCCAATCAGCATCCAGCACTTGATTTCGCAGGCTAGGCTACGAAACGGACCTCCTTCTCAAAATGTTCGTGGCGAAAAACAGCAGGCCCCAAAATCAAATTAATAAGTGAGACTTATATCTGTATATAAATATAAGGACCTAATCATATACGATATTTGACGATAAGATCTTAGGGGTTTTTATAAATTTCAATTTCCGATAGGTGGATGTTCGTTTCCGAAAGGGCACAGGAATATATATTGTTGTCAGACTATCAGGGCATACCTTCTCTACTCGCATCAATTCTGATGGAATCTTCATCCTTGCTGAATGAAAGCGTTTCTGCTGTCTCCGATGCGATAGATTCTATTGGCATGCCCTGACCCTGCATCAATCTGTTTTGCGTAGTTTCAGCGCAAGATATTTCTCGGCCCTTTCAGACGATTGGATAATGGTTTTTGTGGAGTAGGTTTTTGTGACACGAAATGGAAATGGCTCGTTTCCTGGCCATCTCAATGCCTCGCCCAATGCGATCAGAACGAGCCAGTCCTTGAGACTGATGCGTCGGGACGTTCTGCTTTCCGGATTTGGAGCCATACTCGCTTACGGAATTGGTGGCGGGAGCTCTGAGGCGGCAGGCGTTACGACTGATCCGAATATTGCACAATTCATGGATATATCGTGCCGCATGACGGATCGTCAGCATCTCGATCCACAGGTTGGCGCGGCGCTCTACAATGGCATCATCCATTCCGTTCCAGAACGCAAAGCCCAGCTTTCCAAGCTATACAACATCATGAAAAGCAATAACCCGGGCACTTCTGCGGAGCTTGCAAAGGCTGCAGAACAGGCTGATCCAGGTTTCAAGGATGTCATTCATGACATCATGATCGGCTGGTATCGTGGCGTTGCTGACGGAAAGGTCGTTGTCTATCGCACGGCCCTGATGTTTGATGTCACCAAAGATGCCATCTATCCCAAAACCTATGCGGCGGGCGGTCCGTTTTACTGGACCACCCAGCCCCCAGAAGTGGAGCGTCCGACGGGACAGCCTGCGCTTTCCGCATCCCCCTTCGTCGTAGAACCCACCTGAAAAACCGGAAAAGCCTCATTCATGTCTTCTGACCAGAACCTCTCCGCCGATGTCGTCATCGTCGGCTCCGGTGTCGCGGGCAGCTCTATTGCCAATGAGTTGGTGCGCGCCGGAATTTCTGTTGTCGTACTCGAAGCTGGCCCCCGTGTGGATCGTCAGCATTTCGTCGAGAATTTCCGCAATCTGGAAAACAAGCCGTCCTATCAGGGGCCTTTTCCATCCACCCCGTGGGCCCCGCACCCGCCCAACCAGATAACGCCCAACAAATACCTGCACACGACCGGGCCGAACGCCGAAGCTTATCAGCAGGTTTATCTGCGAATGATGGGCGGCACGACGTGGCACTGGGCCGGTTGTGCATGGCGTTACCTGCCGTCTGACTTCGAGCTCAAGACCCGCTACGATCAAGGTCGTGACTGGGCCGTCAAGTACGAGGATCTAGAGCCATTCTACTATCAGGCCGAGGTCATGATGGGCGTGTGTGGTCCTGATCCGAAGGTCGAAGATCTGGGCTCTCCGCGTGCGCAACCTTACCCGATGGACGCACTACCGCTCTCGTATGCCGCGCAGCAGTTCCGCCAGCTCATTGCAGAACAGACACCATGGCGCGTTGTCCATGAACCTCAGGCCCGCAATACGCGCCCGTATGATGGGCGCCCGACCTGTGAAGGGCATAACAACTGCATGCCGATCTGCCCAATCGGTGCCATGTATAATGGCAGCTATTCCGTCTACCACGCGGAAGCCGCCGGCGCGAAGTTCGTAACCAATGCCGTCGTGTACAAGATTGAGCGCGACGAAGCGAACAAGAAGGTCACGGCTGTTCACTATTACGATCCGGACAAGGGATCGCACCGCGTGACCGGCAAGTATTTCGTCATTGCGGCACACTGCATCGAAACAGCCAAGCTGCTTCTGGTCTCCGCCGATGAGAAAAGCCCGACCGGGGTTGCCAACAGCTCCGATCAGGTCGGCCGCAACATGATGGATCATACCGGCGTTCAGGTGACGTTCATCAGCGGCGACAAATCTCTCTGGCCGGGCCGCGGACCTCTGGAAACCAATGTCATCGACAATTTCCGCGATGGCGACTGGCGCGGTGAGCATGGCGCATATCTCGTCCACATGGTGGATGACAACCAGGTGGATTTCGCAACACAGCTTGCAATTTCAAAGGGATATGTCGGCAAGGATCTGGAAGAGCAGATCCGCTATCTGGCGTCGCACACCGTCCGTCTCTTCAGCCACAATGAGGCCCTGCCCGATCCGGACAACCGTCTGACATTGAGCAAGACGAACAAGGACGCGCTGGGGATCCCGCATCCGGAAGTCTATTACAAGCTTCCGGAATACACAGTTCGCAGTTGTGAGCACACGCGAGGCGTCTTCAAGCAGCTTATCGGCCTGATGCATGGGACCGATGAGGAATGGACACCGGGCTACTTCCCGCAGGATCACCCCTCCGGCAGCACCATTATGGGAACGGACCCAAAGAACTCCGTGGTGGATGGCCATTGCCGAACGCATGACCATGACAACCTGTTCATCGCAAGTTCGTCCGTGTTTTCCACGGTTGGAACCGGGAACATCACCCTCACCGTCGCAGCCCTTGCGCTCCGTGTTGCTGATACGCTGAAAAAAGAACTGCTTCATGCCTGATTTCAAGAAAGTTTTTGCGTCTTTTCTGATCAGTGGCGCCGTTCTGGGTGGAATGGGATATTCTACTGCCCGTGCAACTGACGTGGGACAGGACGTTATGTCCCGTGGTGCGTATCTGGCGACTGCAGCAGACTGTATTGCCTGTCACACCCGCCCAGGCGGCAAGCCGTTTGCCGGGGGCCTGAAAATTGCGACCCCGCAGGGTGACGTTATTTCTACCAACATCACACCTGATGCGGAACACGGGATCGGCGCCTATACGGAGGCTGACTTCGAAAAGGCGCTGCGTCACGGTGTCCGCAAGGATGGTGCTTACCTTTACCCGGTCATGCCGTACGTCTCCTATGCGGGCATGACGGACCAGGACGTGCATGCGCTCTATACGTGGTTCATGCATGGCATTCGCCCTGTTGCAGAGAAGCCCACCGAGACGCATCTCAGCTTTCCTGGCAACATCCGCATGTCGATGATGGCCTGGAATCTGCTTGCGGGCAGAGAGAAGCAGGAGACCGGGGATTCCTCCCAGTATGACAAGCTACGTCGCGGACACTATCTCGCAACCGCTCTTGAACACTGCGGAACCTGTCACACACCGCGTAACAGGATGCTGATCGAAAAGCAGAGCCAGTATCTGGGCGGTGCACCGCTTGCCGGCTGGTATGCACCAAACATCACGCCAAGTGCGACAGGAGGGATCGGAGACTGGAGCGAGGATGACCTCGTAGCCTATCTCAAGACCGGCCGTGCCAAGAACCGCAGCCAGGCTGCAGGCCCCATGGCTGAAGCCGTCGAGCATAGCACCAGCCATCTGACGGATGAGGATCTGCACGCGCTTGCGGCCTTCATCAAGCAGATCCAGCCTCATGATGATGACAAGGATCATCAGGCCCGCGACAGTCTGGGCAAAGCGGCTTACAATCCGGACCTTCGCTCTGGCGAACTCACCCGCATTGACAATCTGCACGAAAAGTCTGGCGCAGAAATCTACACCGGCAATTGTGCCGCCTGCCACGGGCAGGATGGTGCAGGCACGGCAGATCAGTATGCCCCGTCACTGTATGCTAATTCAGTCGTCGGTTCCGAGCGTGTTGACAACCTCATTATGGCCATCGTCTACGGTGTGGACAGGAAAACGCCTGCAGGCGGCCATGCCAGCATGCCAGGATTTGGTTACAATTCTGACGTTCAGCGCCTGAGCGACGAAGAAATCGCTCGACTGGTCAACTACGTAACCGCGACGTTTGGCAGCGGTGATCATCATGTCACAGCAGAACTGGTCGCCAAGACCAGAACAGATCATCTTGAAACAGCAGTTTCCCATGTCATGGTCAAAACCACGACGGGTAACAGCACGCCATAACGTTTGTTAGGTGGAGTGGAAGCGTCAGAAGGGAGCATTTTTCCCTTCTGACGCTTCCTCTATTCTGAGCTTAGCACTGACTACTCTATGGGAATTAACATCCATTTCCTTGGTATTTTCATCTCTTAATTTACAGAGAAAATGCTTTCCCCAAGAAAAACATCTAAGTCTCGTCATTCTTGGGAAATATTTTTTTCGCGCTTTCCCACGGAAGAGATGGGCAAATCTTAGGCTTCTTCATTGTATGACAGTCGCCATCTGTTCGAGCGCCAAAGCAAGAACTAGCAGTAAATGATGCGCCATAACTTATACCTCACTGTCGCACACGACGAGGTATTCATGGGTAATGTAGCAGCCCACTGGAGCGCCTTGCCTGCCCGGATCAACGGTCTCTGGAGACATCTTCTGGCTTGCCGGCAGTCGTGAGCGCAACTTTAGCCAGCCCCTTGGGCTCAACATTGAAAACGGGGAACGCGGCACTGTGGTCACTTATTTAGTGATAATGTGCTGCGAAAAAACGTTTCTGAACAAGCCGAATATTCTGTCTCTGGGAGATATCCCTAAAAGCAATTGCTAAGCGTAAGCTATATCGCTTGCTCTTTCATGAACGTTTCAGTTTACCGCAATTTCGCGCGAGGAAAATAGGCCCCTGGAGGCCGAGACTGGCAATCTGGTCACCTTAGTTGGACATAAAGCTGACCTAAAACTTGTAGGTTCTCATTTCACATAGGGGAAGGCATCCTTTTAGTGGATGCCTTCCCTTGCCTTCGACAGGAAAATAGCGGGAAATCCCAGTTCCTTTCGGAACTAGCTCAATCTTCCACTCTGCCCTGCCTCATTACATAGTAGGGAGAGCGGTTTTCCTGGTTGCTTTCAGAGAGTCCTTGGCAATTTTTCGAGCCTTACGGCGTTCAAGGCGCTCTTTCATTGCCATTTTCTCGTAACGTATCCGCTGACGGATCCAGTTCAACATGCCGGAAGCTGTCAGGACGGCGATACCAACGAAAGTCCAGCGGTCGAGGGGTTGACGAAAGACGAGATAGCTCAGCGCAACTCCCCACGCCATCTGACTATACTGCGGCAACGCAACGCGGTTCGCGGGTGCCCGAGCGGTTGCAAGCATCATGCACAACTGCCCCAATGCAGTCAGAAAGCCATACCCAAATAGGTAAATCCAAGTCTCGACATGGGAAGGCCAAGTGGCATGGGCAATCATCAGGATGCCGTTTCCAACCAGCGGCCCCATGAGACTGGACCCAAACAGCGACAGCCTCACTGTTTCCTTACTGGCGATGCGATAGGCAATGACACTTCCTGCATTCGCACAAGCGGCTAAAAGCGCACAGAGATGCCCTAAATTAAGCGGACGCATTCCGGGCCTCAGAACTATGAGAACCCCCGCAAAACCAAGCGCAACAGCCAACCATGCCCAGAATGTTACTTTTTCTTTAAGAAGAAGAACCGATAGAATGGTTACAAAAAGCGGCATCAGAAACGTGATCGACAGAGCTTCTGGCATCGAAAGAAGCATAAAAGCTTTAACGCTGGCAGCTGTCGCCACGAAGACACAGAAAGCCCTCAGCAGCCACATTCCACGAAGCTGAGGCCGTACGATGTCTAGATAGGATTCCTGGGGTTTACGAATGAAAGGAAGAATAAGAAAACCGAAAACACCTCCAAAAAACGCAACCTCAAACGGGTTCAGACTTCCGTCCAGCAGTTTGGAAAAGGCATCACTAACGGCAAACGCAGCATACGCTCCGAAGGCCAAGGCCATTCCGGAGAAGAGGGTTTTGGTGTCCATAAGACTCTGGGATTCGATTGAAAAAAGAGAGGGCCGTGCTGAAAATTACTCAAGTGCGCCCGAAGAAAACGCAAATGTACAGAGCTGATCTATCCACCTGTAATTTCGGTAGGCTTCTTAGAAGAGTAATTACAGAAATTCAAACCTATTTTCTGCGATATTATGAATTTTTACAGCACGCATTGAATATAACACGATATAAATGATTTATAACAAGCATGAGGTTATTGTTATAATAAAATATAATTAATTTATTAAGTAGAATTATAGAAATTAAAATTAAAGCCGGGATCAATAAAATAATAAAAAGAATTGATCCCGAATATAATTATTTATTCAGTGGAATTCTAACGATAATAAATGGCATCTCTTCAAGACTTTTACCATCATGAAACACAGGAAGTCGTGCCCATTGTCCAATTACACTATACACTGAACCGTCATGATATGCGAGGCCGTCCGGCTCTATAAGGCGGGCATCACGCGCAACCATCATAACTTGACCATCGACCGTGCGCCGAAGAATGCCGTGACGCTCTACATCCGAGATGTACAAAGAGCCATCCGGGCCGGTTGCCATCCCGTCTCCCATTGTGGTCTCTCCTTCATATGTCACAGCGGCTTCAATCTGCGCCTCTGTCGTCTTTGTATCCGATAGGAGTGCGGTAGGGGCAGAGTATAGCTTTCGGCTGCTCAGAGACTGCCAGTAAAGCGTTTTCTGGTCAGCGCTTAGATCAATTCCATCTACTCCGCCCTGCGGAATGACTGCATGATCCGGATCATAGCGCCCTACCACACCATCAATCATGCCGACGAAGCCAGGTTCGGCTGAGACGACCTTGGCATCAGCGAGAATACGCCGCTGCTTTCCGGTCGCAAGATCAATGACAACAAGACCTGGATGAACTCCTGTTGAGGTGTCGGTGATAAAGGCCGTACCAGCAGTACCGTGTGTCAAGTCAATCCGGACGTCATTCAGGTGGCTGTCCGGCAAGAGCGCAGGCGCCGTAACCGGGTACACCTTGACGATCTGATTTGTCACAGGATCGACTTCAAAGAGCTTCTGAGCACCGGCAACGGTGCCCTGCCCTTCGACCATACCTTCGTCCAGAACCCAGAGCTTGCCTTGTGCATCAACAATCATGCCAAGCGGCGAGACAAACTGCTCCTGCGATGCCGCATCAGGAAACGGAATAATCTTTCCCTGGGCATACACCCCAAGCCGCGCCCCTGTGTGTTCATGAGCACTCCGCGGAAAGCTTACGACCATCCGGTTATCGGGAAGAAACGCAATGCCGGATGGCTGAACATGAGGGAAGCGGGCAACAACCCGGACATTGCCTGAACTGATGGAGCCCTTATCTACACTATCTTTGGCGAGAGCCGGACCACCGGCAGCCATCGCGAAAAAACCAGCCGCGAAAACGGCTACGAGGGAAAGGTTGGCCTTCAAGAACTATTCTCCACTGATGGACCCAAAGGAGAGACGTTCTCTCTTTCAGGTCGCACTGATTTTCGTGACGCTCAGTAGTCCACGGATAAGGATACTCTGTCACTTCAGAAAGTGGACTTTCTCACGAAATATCAATCGCCTACTTGCCACCTTACAGGCGTAAGCGCATCCGTCGGCAGAGATACACGATGCATCGGAAAGCCGATCATGTGGTCATCAAGTTCCTGCGTTTCAGCGGTCGTAGGGTAAACAGCAACACCTGCTCTCTGAATTGCTCGCCACCCCAAGAGCCACAGCGAAAAAACTTTAATCGCAAACGAGGCGATCGCGAAACTTCCAAGCCCGACCTCGAACATCCGTTTCTGCTGCCAAAAGTACCCCAGTTCCTGCGGCAATTAGAAGGAAATCACAAAATGTCGGGCCGTAAGAACTCTGGGCACAAGCCAGACTGACATCTGAAAATCTGAGTGGTTACTAAATTTGGCTAAACCCCTCAGGACAACCGAACTATCAAAGACAATTATGAGATAGGTGCCCTAAATGACCGCCTTATTCGCAGAGTACCTAGGAGGCAACTCCGCCATGATGGTGCGGCCTGCATTTATGGTCGAGGAAAGCCAAAGCCATGCTGTTCACACCTCTAAGCGCCTCAAACAATTGATATCCCACACGATTTATCTGAATAATTATTCCCGATTAAAAATCGTTCTAAATCTTATACCCGATCCGCCTGTATAGTTTGTTTATTATCGAAACACTGTGGTTAGCTTCTACTAGATCAGGCATTTCGTCTGTGTTGTTATATCCAAACCCCATATCATGGCCCATCCACTGGACAACGATGCCATCTCTTCGTGAAACGACATATACGTTCTCAAAACTCATGCTGCACAGCGCCTCGGGCTGAGGAATTAGCCATGCGATCTGCCCCCGTATGGGAACAATGCTGTCATCATGCCATAGGGCTCTGGCGCCATACCCGGTACAATTAATAAAAACAGGTTCTGGGAGAGTTGTCAGTTCTGAAGGATGATGAAGGGTCAAGATTTTTATCTTGCCGCCACGCTCCAAAAACTGCCGCAAAAGATAATCCGAATAGCTTGTGACGTTGAAAATCAGGTTCGGTTTCTTGTGAACTTCCGAATATGGAAATCGAGTGTCGTCTATCCTGATCAGGTTTCCCTGAGGTTCGATGTCCTGAATACGCTCATCAAGTTTGGCAAAACCAATGGGATCTGCATGAGGCACCGAGGGCTCCCGGGAACGCATACCATAAAAAGTATCCCATTCTACCGGATTTCCTGGCAGCCCCTGAAGGCCTTGATAACAGGAGAAGGAATGCCGGGCCATGCTTTCCCATCGCGCGGCAAACTCCGGCGTCACAGCGTCTTTCTGGGCAATACGAGAAGACGGTGTCCAGCTTCCGGAGGCCCGTGCAGAACGGACGAATGGTGGAAGAGCCTCAGCATAGATCGTGACCTGAGCGCCAGCCTGCTGAGCAACAATTGCCGTCGTGAGGCCAATCGCACCGCATCCAATGACCCCGATATTCCGGGAACTGACTGGTAACGCCCGCTCTACCGCCAGCTTTGCGCTGCCCCATGAGAGCGACCAGCCGCTACCGCCATGCCCATAATTATGCACGACTGTCTTTCGGCCCACCTGCTCCACCTCCAAGCGCGGTCCAGCAGCCCGGAAAGGACGTAGACAGACTGTAATCCGGTCAACTCTGTCAGTTCGTGCCCGGATGACAGGTATGGAACGTACGTCCGCATCCAGGTCGGGGTTGATAAGAGTTCCGGACGCGCATCCGGAGAGGCTGGAAAGCCCTACAAGAGATGCTCCTCTTGTCAGGGCATGGCGGCGCGAGAGAAGGAGCATTGAGAAAAACTTCCAGCTACGAAAGGGAAAAGAGTGATCTACATACAGGTGCCAGATTAGGTTGGACCGCCTAACTTCAGAACGCTGGCATCGACTTTCTTCGACAGGCAAGCATCAGGGTGTAAATGGTTTTGCATATAAATTTTGCTATGCCGCGATGGTATTCTCAAGCCGAACTGCCAATCAAAACCATTCAGGAAACTACCATATTCATTTTGAAGTCTTATCAATCATTACGGAAACTCGGCCAGAATGAAATTCTCAAAAAGCTTGCAAAGCATAACTCCAGGTTAAGAAATTTCCGCAAGCAGCCTATTTTCCATACAAGCGTGGTTCGTTCTTGTTTCAGATTGAATTTCCATTCTGAAGTCAGCATAACCCATGCCATGTCTTTGGCATCGGCTTTTGCAAAAGGGTGATAAAAGACGTTTCATTCGCGCGTAGATGTTACCCCTCTTGCCTCCCCTCCTGTGAACAGTTCAGAAACCTCTCTTTCAAAGTAAGGACCCCCAATGCGCCTGCGCCAGATCGAAGTTTTTTATGCGATCATGACGACGGGTTCGCTCCGACGTGCTGCCGAGTTACTTCACGTCTCGCAGCCAGCAGCAAGCAAGGTTCTGCGCTACGCCGAACAATCGTTGGGTTTTGCGCTGTTTGAACGGACGGGCGGCCGGCTGGTGCCGACACGTGAGGCCCGTATCATGCTCCCGCATGTCAACGCGATCTTCGAGAAACTATCCGATCTCAAGCGCCTGACCGACAATTTACGCTACGCGCGGGATGGACATTCAATCAGTATCGGATGCGTACCAAGCCTGGGGTTAAGCCTGGTGCCTCGTGTGGTGCAGCGATACCGTGCCGATCATCCGGGAATGGAACTGACGATCGATGCGATGCACGGGACTGAAATCGTATCTCGCATCATGAATCATGACCTCGATCTGGGAATTGTTTTCGGCGATTACACATACGATGGACTGACAGCACTCCATATTGCAGACATTCCGCTGATGATGATCGACGGAGAAGCGGGAGAAGGACCAGTCAGCGTTACCGGGATCGATCCTGAACGCTATATCGGGTTAACCGAAAACGATCCCACGGCCCGCATGCTGGATATGGTGCTGGAAGAGGCTGGAATTCCCATCAAGGCCCATGTGCGAGTACGAACTCATTTCATGGCAGCTGAACTCGTTCGCCTCGGTGGCGGATGTGCAATCGTGGATGCTGTGACAGCCCTGCATCATCCGGGTCTGTCTCGCCCCCGCCCTCTCTCACCACCCTTAAGCGTGAGCTGCACAGTTCTGTTCCGGGCAGACCATGCCCTGTCGCATATTTCACAGAATATCCTTGCCCTCCTGCGAAGTGAACTGGACGTCGATCTCCTCGCCTTGAAAGAATGAACGGCGTATTTTAACCCAAGGTTAAGGGTTCACTCCATCTTTAAGACAGGACAGGCAGAACATTTCGTGCTCTGAATCATCTTTCTTTCTTCACGGTCTCCTCCTGCTCCGGAGCCGGAAATTCGTATTCAGAGCCGTTCATGATCCAGCCTTTTAGACAGTCACTCATGCTTGCCGTCTCGACGGCCCTCTTCCTTTCCACAACATGCATCACCCATGCCGCGACGCTGCCACGCGGACTAACCGAGCAGGACATCACCGCGACGGTGGAACGTGCGCGATCGGCCTTCGACGTGCCAGGAGTTGCGGTTGCCGTGGTGCAGGATGGCGAAGTCGTGTTCAGCCGCGGCTATGGACGACGCACCCAGGACAGCGCGAGCGCACCGGTTGACGCCCGCACAGTGTTCGCTATCGGCTCCAACACCAAGGAATTCACCACGACGGCGCTGGCCCAACTGGTCGATCAGGGCAAGCTGAAATGGAACGACCGGGTAATTGATCATATGCCGGACTTCCGCGTGGCCGATCCGGCCATTACGCGGGATTTCCGCATCTCGGATCTGCTGACGCATCACAGCGGCATGGGACAGGGCGCCGGAGACCTGATGCTGTTTTCACACAGCACGTTCACGCGTCCGGAGATTTTGGCAGGCTTGCCTTTCATGCCGTTCACAGCCCCATTCCGCAGCGAGTACGCCTATAACAATCTTCTGTATGTCGTCGCAGGCGCGCTGGTGGAGCGCCTTACAGGACAGAGCTGGGAAGATGTGGTCCAGAAACGCCTGATCGATGCGGCGGGCCTTCCGGCCTGTCAGAGCACACCGCCCGTCAAAGGCCAGACGAATGTGGCAATCGGCGAAGGTGAAAGCACAGCTCTGCCTGAGCGGAGCGCCCTGCGCCTGCCGGGTGTCGCACCGGCAGGCGGCATCTGGTGCAGCGCCGATGGCGTGGCGCGATGGGCCCAGACCTATCTCAATGGCGGCCGCGCGCCGAACGGCCAGCAGATTTTCAGCCAGACCAGCCGCGATACCCTCTGGGCGCCGCACGGACTCCTGCCCCTGGCCGAGACGGCGGAGGCTACAAAGACGCATTTCCGCGCCTATGGCTACGGTTGGTTCATGGAGGATTTCTTTGGCCTCAAGCGCGTCTGGCACACCGGCACCATCAGCGGAATGGTCAGCTACGTAACCTTCCTGCCCGAACGCCGATCAGGCATTGTCATTCTGACCAACCATGACGATCACGCGGCGACTTACGCGATTGCGACAACACTCAGCTCCTATGTCGCAACCGGCGCAAGTTCAGACTGGGTCACGCATTTCCAGAACGAGAAAAACGCCAAGCAGGCTGCAAACGCGAAAAAGGCCGCCGAGAGTGGCCCTGGCTCCCCCGCGCGACCTTTCATCACGCTCTCACACGATGCGCAGCAGGACTATGTTGGGACCTATCACGATGACTGGCGTGGCCCGATCACAATCAGCCTTCGTGGAAAAGATCTGCGGATGTCCTTCAGCCATGCTGACGGCCTGACCGGAACGCTCTCCGCCCTGCCGCATGATCTGTTCATTGTCCACTGGGATGACCGTGGGCAGGATGCGGACGATGATTCCTATGTGCAGTTCGAACGCGGCATCTCGGGTCAGGTGAGTGGCATGAAAATGCAGGTCATCGGCTCTGATTTCAGCTTTGATGCGCAAGACCTGCACCCGCAGCATGAAAATGCAGGTCATCGGCTCTGATTTCAGCTTTGATGCGCAAGACCTGCACCCGCAGAAAGTCAATTCTGCAACAAAACCCTCCAAGCCCTGATACCTTGTTTTCATGGTAAAACAAAACCTTAACCACAGGTTATGGAAAGATGGCCTCTTTGCATTAGCCCGACTGAGTTGGAGGCTGTAGGTTTTGGGCATGATAACGGCGCAGGAGATCGCAGCGTCTCCACCACGCCCAGCCTCTGAACGCTCAGGATTTTTATGGCCGGAAAACGGACCATCACCATCATCGGCGGAGGCGTTATCGGCCTGACAGCCGCCTACGCCCTCGTTCGAGACGGACATGACGTCACCCTGATCGAACGCCGCGAGGACGTCGGACAGGACGCCAGCTTCGCAAATGGCGGCCAGCTCAGCTACCGCTATGTCAGCCCGCTGGCCGACGCCGGTATCGCGCAGGACGCCTTGGGCTGGCTGTTCCGCCCGAATTCTCCGATCTCGCTGCGACTGAAAGCCGATCCGCATCAGTGGCGCTGGCTGCTTGCGTTCCTGTTCGCCTGCAACCGGCAAACAAACCGCCGCAACGCCGCAGTCCTGCTTGATCTGGCTCTCAGCGGACAGGCCGAGCTTCAGAACTATCGCGAGGAAGGTCTGGGCGATTTCCTGTGGCGTCGTCCGGGAAAACTCGTCTTGTACAGGAACGCCACTACCTTCCGTAAAGCCGCAAAATCCGTCAGCGATCCGCAGCTCCAGCGCACGCTCTCGCCTTCCGAATGTGCTGATGTTGAACCCGCCTTCGCGGGTCTGCGCGGGCAGATTGCAGGCGGGATTTTCTCGCCTGAGGACGAGGTCGGGGACTGCTTCCTGTTCTGCAAGGCTCTGCGCGAAGCCCTCGCAGCTTCTCCGAACTTTCGTTTTATACAAGGCGACGCCACGCTCACAACAGGCCCGAAAAACCGATGCGAAGTCCAGCTGGATGGCAAGCCCTTTGAGACTGATCTTGTGGCTCTCTCAGCCGGGATCGGCTCCCGGAAACTGGCACGCCCGCTCGGGATTGACCTGCCGCTTTACGGCCTGAAAGGCTACAGCCTGACCACGCGTCCGCGTCCCGGCCTCGTGCCCTCAGTCAGCGTGACGGATTACGACAACCGCGTGGTCTATGCCGGTCTAGGCGATCGCCTGCGGGTCGCCGCAATGGTCGATATCGGTTCGGAAAATACCGATCTGAACCCAAAACGCCTCGGAGAACTGCGCGCGCTTGTGGCGGAGACGCTTCCCGGCGCACTGGGTCAGGGCGACGATACGCCGTGGGCCGGACTGCGGCCCGCCACCCCGACCGGCGTTCCGATCATCGCCCGCACCAGGTATGACAATCTTCTGCTCAATGTGGGGCATGGTGCCCTTGGCTTCACACTCTCGGTCGGCTCGGGCCTGAGACTGAAAGAGATCGTGGCCGGGTTCGACACCCGCGCCGTCAGCTGAGAAAGGAACAGGTTTCTATGCAGGCCACCCGCCGCACGGTTCTTCTTGGCGGCGTCGCCGCCGCCCTGTCCATGCCAGGACGTAGCGCACGCGCCGCCTCTCCCCTTCAGAGCTTGCTGGGCCTGAGCCAGCCGGTCGAAGTTCTCGAAGACCGCTGGGGCGTCCCCCATGTCCGCGCGCAGACCATCCCCGACGCCTTCTTTGCCGACGGCTATCTGGTCGCGCGCGACAGGCTATGGGAGCTGGATTTCGGCCATCGTCAGTCTCTGGGCCGACTGGCGGAAGTCTTCGGCCCGGCCTTCGTGCCCTCCGACACGGCCAACCGGCTGGTGCTGTTCCGCGGAGACGCCGAACGCGAACTCGCCGCCCTCCCCTCCCTGACGCAGGACTGCGCACGCGCCTATGTCGCCGGGATCAACGCGCGCATCGCGGAAGTCACCGTCACGCCCTCGCTCCTGCCGCCGGAATTCGGCATTTTCGCTGCCACACCGCTGCACTGGGACGTGCTGGACCTGATCCGCGTCCGCGCCGAAGTCACGGGCAACACCCGCACTGAAGTCCGCCGCGCCCGACTGGCCGCACGCGGAGCACTGGCCTACGACGCCCTCATCACGCCGCTGGAACCCGTCCACGACCTGCGGGTCCCAGAAGGGCTGGACACCGCCGCCATCTGCGAAGACGACCTCGGACTGTTCGGTGTGCTTCAGGCCCCCCTACCACGGCACGACCTCCATGCAGCCGCCGAGGACGAGACGCGACGACGGAATGAGGGCAGCAATTCTTGGGTCATCGCCCCCTCCCGCACCGCGACCGGCCGTCCCATTCTGGCCAACGACCCGCATCTGTCCTTCGGCGTGCCCGGCCCCCGTCACGTCATCCATCTGACGGCGCCGGGACTGGATGTGATCGGCGGCGGTGGCGCGGGCATGCCCGGCGTCATGCAAGGCCATAACGCGACGATCGCCTTCGGACGGACGAATTTCCATATCGATCAGGAAGACCTGTTCATCCTGCGCACCAACCCCGCCGACCCGCTGCTTTATGCCCATCAGGGCGGCTGGAAACGCATGGAACAGGTCGAGACGCGGATCGCAGTCCGTGGCGAGGCCGAGCGCATGGTGAGCCTGTTCTATTCCGTGCACGGGCCGGTCGTCTCGCGTGATCCGGCACGCAACCGCGCCACGGCGGTCTCCGCCACCTGGCTTGCCCCCGGCGCGAACGGGCTTCTGGCCAATATCGGGATCAATCTGGCCCATGACTGGACCAGCTTTCGCGAAGCCCTGCGCGTCCATACCAGCCCGACCAATTTCACCTATGCCGACACCAGCGGCAATATCGGCTGGCAGGCCGCAGGCGGTCTGCCCCGTCGTGCACCGGGACATGACGGGCTGATGCCCGCACCGGGAGACGGGCGGTATGACTGGCAGGGCCTTCAGCCGCTCGAAGCCCTGCCCAGCAGCTTCAACCCCGCACGCGGCTGGTTCGGAACATCCAACGAAATGAACCTGCCCCCCGGCTATCCGGTCGAGGAACGGCGCGTCAGTTTCGAATGGCGTGACGGCTTCCGACACGAGCGCGTGGCCCAAATGCTGGATGCCACACCGCATGCGACCCTTGGCGACAGCGTGGCCCTGCAACACGACACATTCTCCGTGCTGGCCCTGCAAATGGTCCGGCTCCTGCCCGACGTCCCGCCCGACCTTGCCGCAGAGGCTGCAGTGCTCAAAGCATGGAACGGCCGCGTCGATGCTTCAAGTGCGGCAGCAGCGCTGTATGAAGTCTGGTGGACCCGGCTCGAACGCGCCCTTCACGCGCTCATCATCCCGGCCACTCTTCACGACCTACTGCCGGGCCCTGTGAACGCCACGGTTCAGCTCTCCCTGTTCCAGTCCCCCGATGCCCGCTTTGGCAAAGATCCAGTGAGCGCGCGGAACAGGATGCTCGTCGAACAGTTCCGGGAAGCCGTTCAGGAGTTGCGGAAGCGCCTCGGCCCGCTTCCCGCCGCATGGCGCTGGGGGGCACTCCATACCATCACGCTGCGTCATCCGCTCGCTTCCGTCCCGGCCATCGCAACGGCTTTCCCCACGGTCGGCGGCCTTTCGGCCCAGAGCGGCGGGGACCCCTATACCGTCATGGCACGCTGGTACAGCCCCCAGACCGGCGGTCCCGACGCCTATGCCACGACGGGAGGCGCCAGCTATCTGATGGTGTGTGACGTCGGGCACTGGGACCGCTCGCTGTATCTCAACTTTCCCGGACAGTCCGCCGATCCGAAATCTCCGCATTACGCCGATTTCCTGCCCGTCTGGCTGCGTGGCGCCATGCAGCCGCTGTCCTTCAGCACCCACAGTGTCGATACCGCCGCGGTCCGGCGCATCACCCTGTTGCCTGAGACTCAACCATGATCATCCGGAGCCTCACACTCGCCGCCATCGCCGTCCTGTCATCCGCAGCACACGCCCAGACACACACACAGTCCGCCACCGAAACCACCCACGCGCTGGATCGCGTCCTGACACAGGGCGAAGTCCGCCCGCTGGCCGCCATCGCTGCCGTCCGCCTGCGGCACGGTCGCGTCGCCTACAACTATTACGGCGGATTTGCACGACGCACCTCGGGCGGAACGGTTCCCGTCGGACCACAGACCCTCTTTCGCATCGCCTCAATCTCGAAAGTCGTTACGACCATCGGGCTGATGGGACTGGTCGAGCAGGGCAAGATCGACCTCGATCACGATGCCTCGGACTATCTGGGCTTCCGGCTCCGCAACCCGGATTTCCTCCGGATACCCATCACCGTGCGAATGCTGCTCAACCACACCTCCAGCATCCGGGATGCCGACGGCTACATCCTCCCACCGGACCATAAGATCAGCGAGTTCTTTGATACAACCCGCAAACCCGGTGAGCTCGGCTACCACTTCGCGCATGGTGACGTACACGCGCCGGGCACATGGTTTGAATACTGCAATCTCTGCTACGGCCTCGTCGGCACGATCATGGAGCGTGTCAGCGGTGAGCGCTTCGACCACTACCAGCAGACACATGTGCTGGATCCGCTCGGGATAGACGGCGGCTATAACCGTATGTCCCTCGCCCATCCCGACCGTCTGGCCACGCTCTACAGCCACCGGCCCAAAGGATGGGAGGCAGAAACCGACACCCAGCCCCTCACTCCCAGCTGGAGCGCCGCATCCCTCGCCACCTACACGCCGGGTACGAACGGCACGCTGTTCGCCCCTCAGGGCGGCCTGCGCATCTCCATGGAAGGGCTGACCCGTCTTGCCCGCTTCATGCTCGGCCACGGCACCCTGGACGGCAGAACGCTGCTTTCGGCCCACAGCATCGCCCTGATGCAGACCCCCACCTGGCAGTATGACGGACAGAATGGCGACTGCCCCTACCCGATCGCCAGCTATGGTCTGAGCATGGCGCGCCTGACCGGAGCGCGGGATTCTTCGGGCCGCGAAACCCGGCCCTATAAAGGCTATTCCGGCGATCTGGCGGGTCACCTCGGCGATGCCTATTCGCTGCATTCGGGCTTCTGGTACGACCCCGCAACCGGCGATGGCTTCCTGTTTGCAGCGGACGGCTTCCCCGATGCCGGGCAGGAACGCCCGGGTGTCTATTCATCATTCACCAGTATCGAGGAAGAGATCTTCACCGCCCTCGCCGGAGCCGGGAAATCAGCCCCATGACTGTTCGACTGTCCCTTCTCGCCGCCTCAGCGCTGCTCGCGGCCACCTGTTCCGGCGCAATCGCGGCCTCCACGCAGGACGCAACCCAGCTGGGCGCCCTGCTGGCCATGCCCTATGCCAACGGGCTGACAGGAGCCGCAAAAACAGCGCGTCTAGCCTGGGTGGAACGTCGGAACGGCATCCGTAACATCCTGATTTCCGACGGAGGCGCGGTCCCCCGCAAGGTCACCGCCTATATGCAGGATGACGGAACCGATCTGTGGGGCCTCGCCCTCAGCCCGGACGGGCGGACACTGGCCTTCGTCGAAGGCGGCGATGCCGAATATCCCAACGATCACGCCCCCAATCCCGGCAACGCGGCCATCCCGGGCAAGGAAACCGTGCGGGTCCTCCTGCCCGACGGCCGGACGACCACCGCCGGAGAAGGACACAGTCCCGTCTTTTCCCCGGACGGACGCCTGCTGGCCTTCATGCGCGGCGGTGCCCTTCTGGTCGGACAGCCGGGCCAGACGCCGCGTGTGGTCATGACCACGCCGGGCGAAATCACCGCCCTGCACTGGTCCGCGGACAGCAGCCGTCTCGCGCTCGAAATCGACCGTGGCTCCCACAGTCTGATCGCGCTCTGGAACGCCCGAAACAGCAGCGCCGCACCCGTGTTCCTGCCCGCCGCACTGGGCCACGATCAGGAAGCGACCTTCTCGCCAGACGGCCGCTCCATTGCCTTCGTCCGGGCCTATCACCCCCTGATGACGGCCGAACGCGGCAAGGGACATTTCTGGTCCCTTCAGGTCTATGACACCGCATCTGGCGCGGAGCACACGCTCTGGACTGCACCGAAAGGTGCCGGGAACCGCTTCTGGGCGCCCGAAGGCATGGACCTGACATGGACCCGCAACGGACAGCTCCTGTTCCCGTGGGAAGGCAGCGGCTGGCTGCGCCTCTGCGCCCTCAGCGTCACCGCCCCTGCCGCAACACCACGCTGCCTGACGCCGGATCAAGCCGAAATCGCGTCCTACCGTCTGTCAGCGGATGAAACCCGTCTGATCTACACGGCCAATATCGGTGATCCGGATCACTGGCGCGCCTGGTCCCAGCCCCTTGATAACAGCCAGCCCGTGGCCCTGAGCGCGCCCAATGAACAGGTCATGGACCTCACACTGGCGGGACCGGCCATTGCCATGATGGCTACAGGCACAGACCAGCCCGCCCACCCGGTCGTGCTTCAGAACACTGTCCGGCACCTGCCCGTAATCCCCACTGTCCCGAACGGCTTCACATTCACGCCCCCTCAGATCGTGCATTTCCGCAGCGATGACGGCCGCGACATTCACGGACAGATCTTCCTGCCTCCCGCTGGAACACCCGGTCCGCATCCCGCGTTGGTCTTCGTCCATGGCGGCCCGCACCGGCAGATGCTCCCGGCCTTCAATCTGATGGGTTATTATTCCAATGCCTACGCCATGAACCAGTTTCTGGCATCGCGCGGATATGTGGTGCTGGCCGTCAATTACCGTAGCGGCACCGGCTACGGCGTGGACTTCCGAACCGCCCCCGGCATCGGCCGCGCGGGCGCCAGTGAATACAAGGACGTTCACGCAGCCGGACTGTTCCTCCGCAGCCGCTCCGACGTGGCCCCCAGCAAGATCGGCATCTGGGGTGGAAGCTGGGGTGGTTATCTGACGGCTCTGGCCTTGGCCCGCAACAGCGACCTGTTTGTCGCTGGCGCGGACTTTCATGGTGTCCATGACATGACGGAACCAGATCATTCAGGCCTCTCTCCCGAAGAGAAGCAACGGGAAAAGGAGAGCGAGTGGCGCTCCTCCCCAATTGCCGACATCGCGCACTGGCGCTCACCAGTCCTGCTGATCCACGGGGATGACGACTTCAACGTCGAATTCGAACAATCCGTCCTGCTGGCCCGTATGCTCGTGGAACGGAATATTCCGTTCGAAGATCACGTCTTCCCCGGTGAACGCCACGCCTTCCTGCGAACACAGGACTGGCTGAACGCCTATCTGTGGACGCTGCATTTCTTTGACACAAAGTTACCAGCCGTACAGCCAAACTGACTCCTGCCGGATCTGCGTGCGGGACAAACATTTCCAAAAGGCAAATCCGGACGGGAACCGAGGCCTATCCTTCCCCGTCACCAACAAAATGTTGCCTTCATGAAACGTAAGGGGATGTCGCGCACTTAACTTTTGGTTATATAGCGCGCGCAGTTTCGAAATCGACGGTTGCGTTGCAGGCATGCAATATTAGTTCGATATCGCAACATCATCGCCCATCGGCGTTTATGAGGGAACCAGGGTATGACGGCCAGACTGCCCCTGAAGTCTTATCTCCTGTCCTTTGCAGCTCTGTCGTCGGGCGCAGCGTACCTCGTGCCGCAGCAGGCTTATGCTGCCGCAACAGTGTCCAGCCCTGCCGATGCCAAGGACACATCATCTCACTCTACAAAATCCTCCGCGGAGCACAAAAAAACTCAAAAACCGGTTAAGGCCAGCCGGGAAGTCATTACGGTTACGGGCAGTCACATTGCGAACGCGCATATCAAGTCTCCGACCCCCATCAGCTCCCTTAACCAGCAGGAAATCCTGAATCAGGCTCCAAGCAACAATATTGCTGACCTGATCAACCAGATGCCGCAATTCGCGGGAAGCCAGACACCTCAGAATTCCGCCTATTCCCTAAGTGATGGCCTCGCTGGCATCAACGCACTCAACCTCCGTAATCTTGGTGCAGTCCGGTCACTCGTGCTTCTGGATGGACGACGGATCACGCCATCCGCCATCACCGGGATTGTCGACATCAACACAATCCCACAGCAGCTGGTCAAACGTGTGGATGTAGTGACGGGAGGAGCCTCCGCGCAGTACGGCTCCGATGCTGTCGCAGGGGTCACGAACTTCGTACTTGACAAGACCTACACAGGCCTGAAGGTGACTGCGGATTCCGGCATCTCGGACTATGGGGACGGAGAGAACCAGCATGCCGCCATAGCCGGTGGCTTTGGCTTCGCACATGGGAAGGGGCACGTTCTTCTTAGTGGCGACATTGCCCATCAGGACGGCATTTTCAGTGTAAACCGCAGCTGGAACAGAAACGGCGACCGCATTATCGCCAATCCCGACTATGCAGCGGGAAACGGTCAGCCCTATTACATCCGCGTTGGTAATGCAGGAACCAACAACGTCATGCCCGGAGGGATCATTAATGCCTCCAAGGGAGGCGTGACCAATTCGCTGCGTGGGATCTATTTTGGTCCGGGCGGAAGTGTCAATCACTACAATTACGGCTCTCTGTCGACCTCCAGCGTCTCGGTCGGCGGTGATCAGAACCTGGCCAACAATAACAAAAATATTGGCCTGGAACCTCAGAGCGACCGTAAAAATCTCTTCGGGCGCCTGAGCTACGATGTCGCGCCGTGGATGACCCTGTATGCCGAGGGCGCCTACAATGAGAGCGAATACGTCTACAACGCCGGGCCACAGTATCTCAGCTCAATCTCGCTGAAAGGGACCAACCCCTATCTCGTGGATGCTCTTGGCGCTGACGCACTTCAGAATGTCTCGAACGTCACTGTCGGGACGACTGCGCTCGACATGCCCTACCGCCGGACTGACAATCTCCGCAACGTCCAGCGTTATACGTTCGGTGGCGAAGGCAACTTCGAGATGTTCGGCAAACGCGCCTCATGGAACGCCTACGCCCAGTATGGCGTCACCCACACACACGAGCAGATCTACAACGTCATGAACACGGCAAAGATCGCCAATGCGACCGATGCCGTGCGAAACTCGGCCGGGCAGACCGTCTGCCGCTCTTCCCTGACCAATCCCGGCGATGGCTGCTCCCCGATCGACTGGCTGGGAACGGGCGTCATGTCGTCATCGGCCATTGATTACGCTCTTGGCGCACCATGGCGGAATCAGCGGTTTCAGGAAGTCGTCTCGGGCGTCAACCTCTCCACGATCCCCTTTGCAACATGGGCCGGAGATGTGAACGTCGCCGTCGGTGGCGAATATCGTGACGAGCGTGCCTCGGGTTACGTTCCGGCAGAATACCAGTCGGGCTGGTCGGTCGGCAATTACCGGCCAACCTTTGGGCACTACAACGTCAAGGAAGCTTACCTGGAGACGGCCGTGCCGCTGGCAAAAGGTCTGTCCTTTAATGGTGCCGTCCGCGGAACGGACTACTCGACCTCGGGCTATGTCACGACATGGAAAGTTGGCGGAACGTGGCAGCCTGTCAGGGATGTTCTGTTCCGCGCCACCCAGTCGCACGACATCCGTGCACCAAACATCAACGAACTTTACAATGCAGGGACATCCCAGACGACGAGCGTGCTCGACCCGGTCACGGGTCAGACGGCTACCGTTCTCTCCACGACGACAGGCAATACGAAACTGCGTCCCGAGACGGCTAACACAACCGTCGTCGGCGCCGTCATCACTCCGCGATATGTTTCGGGCCTGGCGGTTTCGGTTGACTGGTTCCACACCAAGATCAAAGGTGCGATCGAACAGTTCTATCCGCAGTCCATCATTAACGAGTGCTATGCAGGATACACGACCTTCTGTTCGGCGGTCCGTCCCGATCCGAGTGGGACGCGTGATCTTCTCATCAGCGCCTCTCCGTTCAACTTTGCCAATCTTGAAACCAGTGGCATCGATATCGACGCCTCTTACAGCTTTCCGCTCCGCCGCCTGCTACGCGACGCCGATGGCAAGTTCACCCTCCATGGTCAGGCCACGAACTACCTGAAATATGTTTCTAATTCCGGTGTGGGCTATACCGTCGACACATCAGGCGACATTTCGTCCGGCCCGCCGCGCTGGATCTACCGCTTCTCGGCCACCTACAGCACATCACGATACAGCGTCACGGCCATCGCCCGGGGCATCAGTGCAGGCAATTATTCCAACAGCTATGTTCAGTGCTCGGGGACCTGCCCAGCGTATAACGCCAATTATCCCACGATCAACAATAACCGTGTCACGGGCATTTTCTACTTCGACATGAACGCGACCTACAATCTGCCAGTTGAAAAAATCGGCAAGATGCAGCTTTTCCTGACCGTAACCAACCTCGCAAACACCTCTCCGATCCTTCTGCCGGAAGGCGGACTTGAGGCCGACGAAACCTATAGCAACCTGCTCGGGCGGACTTATCGCGGCGGTATTCGCATGGAATTCTAAGGGCGGTTTTTCCACTCCAGATCATCCCCGCACTGAGGCTGCCTGCACACCAAGCACAGGCAGCCTCTTATTGTTTCAGCGTCAGGATGAACTTTGTAATTCCCAGTCAGCCAAGGTCGTATGCGTCAGATCTCCAGCTTTACTCTGAAAGGTTTTCGCCGGGTTTTCCTTTCCTTCGGGACAGCCGGTCTTCCCATAATCCTGAGCGCCTGTGCTTTCCACAGTTCCTCTGCCCCTCTTGGAACGCATGCCCTCGCTGAGCGACTTTCGCCCATCCTCCGGACCTCCCAAGAACAGGGCGTACGCTGGGGAGTTGTCATTGCCACGAGGGATGGAAAAATTCTTTTTTCCCGAAATGCCACCGGGCGCTTCACCCCAGCGTCAAATGCCAAACTCTTCACGACAGCCGCCGCAATGGCTGATCTTGCCGAATTGGAGCGCGATGAAGCCACACATCCCACTGCCCTTCTGCTGGCGCCCCACGCTCACGGCGCGCCAGATCTCATTCTCCAAGGCTCAGGAGATCCTTTCCTCTCCGATGACGCTGCATGCAAAACCGACTGCCTGAAAACGCTGGCCGATGCTGTCTTCGCCAAAAAGCTCAGACGCGTTCATGCCATTATTGCTGATGACCAGTTGTTCGCGGATGAGCGCTGGGGTGATGGATGGAGCTGGAATAACCTGCAAACACAATGGGGCACGGCCGTTTCGGCACTTACACTGAACGACAATATCTCTGAACTGGACGTACAGCCCGGCGCACACCCTGGCGAACGCCCGTTGTTTCGCTGGTCATCCCCAGCCGAGGAACTGACGGTAATCAATCAGGCTCTTACCGTACAGGATGGAAAACCTGAGCTGAGTTTTGGAAAGAAGCCCGGTGAAAACCGTCTTGTCCTGACAGGCACGCTACCTGTAGGAGCAGCAGTCCAGACATTAAAAATCGGGATCGACGATCCAGCACTCCTGACGGCACACCATTTCAGGTCGCTGCTTCACGACGCGCGCATCAAGGTTCAGACTGTGAAAGCTCGTCATCGCCTGGCGAACAGTCCAGCCGAAATCATTGCGCCAGATGCTCAAGTCCTTGCCACCCTCCCAGCACCAGATCTGAAAGAGGACATCCGTTATCTCCTAAAGACCAGTCAGAACCTTCATGCCGAACTCCTCCTCCGCCGTTTAGCTCTTGTCCATGGGAATGGTTCTGTCGAAGACGGACTAGCCGAACGCCGCCGGGTTCTGACTGCTCTGGGGTTGGCGCCTGTGGGCTTCTCTCTTTACGACGGCTCAGGAATGTCTCCCTACAACCGCGTTACGCCTCAAACTGTGATCCAACTCCTTCTCCTCGCTGACCAACAACCTTGGGGCGCTGAATGGCGGGACGACCTTCCGCTGGCAGCATCAGACGGAACACTTGCGCACCGTTTTATTGGCACGGCCGTCGCTGGTCACCTGCATGCAAAAACAGGTACGCTCGCAGCAACCCATTCCTTATCGGGTTATCTCCAGACAGTGCGGGGTCAGACCCTTTTGATTGCCGTATTCACAAACGACGTGCCGGACAGCCTGCCACATCCGACGAAAATCATGGACGATCTGGTGACTGCTATCGCCATGGCCGAATAATCGCCTGAAGAGTACATTTTGAAGGATAATGTCTTAATTCATGCATGAGCTTTCTGGGGTCCCAGCCCGAAAAACGTCCCTCGGCCGCCGCTCCTTTATGGGCCTTTGCGCAGGAACAGCTGCATTATCCTGGGCAAACGCTTCGGGGATGCCACGTGAGTGTCTGTCCCCTGTCGCGATCCGAACCGGCTATGACAGTCTCGAAGCTGATGGCTATCAGGCTCTTAAAGGGAGAAAAGTCGGTCTGATCGCCAACCCCACAAGCGTGGACCGCCACCTGCGCCATATCGCAGACAGGCTGCATGCTGCACCGGGAGTAAACCTGAAGGCCATCTTCGGGCCTGAACACGGGTTTCGCGGCTCGGCGCAGGCTGGCCATTCTGAAGCCAAAAGCATTGATCCCCGCACGGGCATCCCCGTTTACGACATGTACACGCTCTCCGGCCCGAAGCTGGATGCGCTCCTAAGAGCTGCGGACATTGATCTTCTCGTTTTCGATATTCAGGATATTGGCGCCCGGTTCTACACCTATATCTGGTCCATGTTCGACGCACTTGCAGCCTGTGCACGCTGCGGCGTCGCGTTCATGGTTCTGGACAGACCCAATCCCATTACAGGCCTACCCGCCAGCGGCCCTACCCTCGACCCGGCATTTTCATCATTCGTGGGCAGGGTCCCCCTTCTTCTGCGGCATGGCATGACTATTGGCGAACTGGCACGCCTCTTCAACAGCCAGTATGTCCCACAACATGCAGGCCACGCCGCCGAATTGCATGTCATTCCCATGACTGGCTGGCGTCGGGACTGCTATCAGGACGAAACCGATCTGGTCTGGGTGCCGCCGAGCCCGAACATGCCCAACGTGACGACAGCCCTCGCCTATCCGGGGACATGTCTCTTCGAGGGGACAACCTTTTCAGTTGGTCGCGGTACGGCATCCCCTTTTCTCACGATTGGCGCCCCTAACCTCCAGGCAACCCGATGGGTAGAGAGCCTGAACAACGCAAACCTGCCAGGCTGTCTGTTCAGGGAAGACTGGTTCACGCCCGGATCGGACACTGCAAAGGAGCAGTTATGCCACGGGCTTCAGATTGCCATCACGGACCGGAAGGCTTTTGACCCTCTGCTGACCAGCGTTGCGATGCTCCAGACAGTCATAAAGATATCGAATAGCCCAATATGGAGGAAATCCGGGTCGACCTTCGACATTCTGGCTGGGAGTAGCATAATACGAAGACAGCTTTCACAGGGCATGTCAGCACCTGATATTGTAGCAACCTGGAAAGCGGATGAAGCAACGTTCAATATGCAACGCCACCCCTTCCTGATGTACTGACACAACAACAGGTTTGACTATTGCTCAACAAATTTAGCGTCCCCCTTGCACCAGGCCCAATGGCTATTTGACCTAGAATATCTGGGCGGAATGCCTAGATGTTTGTGATGTGCACGAGACAGTCTGTCGGGGATTTTCTTTGATCGAGAATATGCATCCGGACAGCACGATGCTACTGCCCCTCCTCGTCCAGAAACAAAAAAAGAACTCTGAGTGCGGCATTTCTTTTGCAGTGTGATATGCGAAATTCCTGACCTGTTCATATGTGTCCAGGTTGAAACATCGTGTCCCACCCAGACATCATCCCGCAGACCTTTCATGTTAAAGGTAAGAGATGACACCCATGCCTCATCTCCTCATTGTTGATGATGATCAGGACATCCTGACGCTCCTGACCAGTTTCCTGCAGAGACACAACTATTGCGTTTCCGTCGCTGAAGACGGCGAGGCGATGTTTGAAATCCTGCGAACGCAGACCATTGACCTTGTCATTCTAGACATCATGCTACGCAAGGAAGACGGTTTCAGCCTCTGTCAGCGCCTCCGGACTTCTTCGAAAATTCCGGTCATCATGCTGTCTGCCATGGCCGACCATACTGACCGGGTGGTCGGACTGGAAATCGGTGCTGACGATTACTTGACGAAACCCTTCGACCAAAGGGAACTTCTGGCCCGCGTCAAGGCCGTCCTGAGACGCACAACAGAATTCGCCCCCACAACAGCTCGCATTCCGACACGCCCCATCCTCAAATTCGGGAGTTGGAAGCTCGACGTGGCCCGCCGCGAACTTCGTTCGGCCAGTGGCTCTCTCGTTCTGCTGTCCAGCGGCGAATTCGATTTACTTCTGTCCTTCGTTGAGCATCCCCAACGTGTTCTGACCCGCGACCAGTTGATGGACATGGCACGCGGCCCCGACCATGCGGCTTTCGACCGAAGCATCGATGTGCAAGTCAGCCGCCTTCGCCACAAACTGGAGGAAGACCCTAAAAACCCTACCCTCATCCGAACTGTAAGAAACGGCGGTTATATCTTCTCAACGACAGTAGCACGCACATGAAGCGCCTTACTTTTATGGAAGATACTATCGCAAGGCGTCTTATCATTACGGTTACACTGGCCGCAGTCGTCACACTTGCGCTTCTGGAACTGTTTTTTGTCTTTGGAGGCACGTGGGCCAAACCGGATATTCAGGAAACAGGCGTTGTAAGTCAGGTGGGTTCAGTCATTCGCATCGTCAGCTCAGCGCCTGCATCAGACCGTGAAGGACTGGCACAGGCAGCCAGCACCGATGACGTCCATTTCGCCTGGTATGCAGCCCACACTCCACTGGCACAGGCGCTAGAGAATGGTCAGTACCGTAGCGACGAAATTTCCCAGAGCTGGCGGTTCCTTAAGCCCTATCTCCGACACCGCCCAAACCGCTTGATCGTTTTTCGGGAAAACAACCCCGTCTCCCAGGCAACTGGCCTCCCTTATGACAGATCGCGCTTCCACGACGCCTATTTTGCAGGCATTCGCCTCGACGATGGCAGCTGGCTCCTGTGTGTTGCCCTTACCCGGTTTTGGGGGCTGTACGCCTTTCAACGTTTCACCCTTCAACTCCTGTTCCTTGCAGTGTGGGTTGTCACGGTTTCCATGATTGCTTCACGCCAGCTATCACGGCCTATCGAGCACCTTTCAGGTGGTGTGCGCAGCCTTGGTCTTCAGCCACGCTCCGCGCGCCTGGATGAAGATGGCCCCCGTGAAATCCGGCTGGTCGCAGAAACGATCAATGGCATGCAGGCTCAGATCCAGCAGTTCATTGAATACCGCACTACAATGCTGGCTGCCATTTCGCACGACCTTCGCACGCCCCTGACCCGCATCCGCCTCCGCGGCGAATTCATTGATTGCCCCGAACAGCAGAAACATCTTTTCCGGGATGTGGACGAAATGCAAACCATGATCGATGGTGCCTTATCCTTCTTTCGTAACGATGCCTCCCGCGAAGAAAGCATCATGTTCGACTTGCCCGGCCTCCTGCAGACCATTGCAAACGACTACTGTGACCAAGGCTTCAGTGTAGAATATTACGGCCCAGCCAAGGCGGGTTACGTTGGCCAGCTCTATGCCATGAAGCGCGTATTCTCCAATCTCGTCGAAAACGCCATCAAATACGCAACGCCTCCCACCCTCACCCTGGAGACACAGCAGGACGGCAGCTACATGATTTATATCCGTGATAATGGTCCGGGTATTCCTGAAGCCTCCCTTTCCGAAGTTTTTGAGCCCTACTTTCGCCTCGATAAGTCTCGTAACCGTCAGACAGGCGGCGTCGGTCTGGGGCTGACGTCGGCACAAACGATAGTCCGCTCCAATGGAGGTGAAATCACAATGGCCAACCGTTCTGAGGGTGGCCTGGAAGTCCTGATTTACCTGCCGAAAATCTGCTAATAATGACCATATTTCACAGCTGCAATATTTGAGACACACGCTGGAAAAAGACGAGCTTTAAGAATGGCTTTACCACGCAGCGCCTTATACAAATCAAAGGCGCTGCACCTTCCGGACCCACCTTCTTTTCGGAAACGAGCCACCAGCATGACGTCTCATTCACCGCGCGCGCAATCGTACAAACCATCACGCTTTCCTCCAGTGCCTTCGGTACTGATTTCCTGTGCCTTCATATTCTCCCTAACAGGATGTGCAGGCCAAAAAAACACCCAGACGGGTTTCATTCCTCGGGATACGTATGGACAGATGGTTCATCAAAAAAACCATACGGATGATCTGGTTTATGTCTCCCCCACGATAGATGCTTCGAAGTATCATTTCCTTGTCATCGAACCTGTTACCTGGCATCCGGTAGCAAAGGCTCCAAAACTTAAACCTGCGGTCGAAGCACGCATGACCAAGGCTTTCCACGACGCACTTGTCAAAGCCCTTGCGCATGATTTTCAGGTCCTCGCACCCGAACAATGTGACCCGACTTGCCCCAACACAATCCGGGTCCGCGCGGCTATTACCAATATCCGCCGCAGTAAGTGGTATTATAATGCCCTTCCGATCGTTGCCGGATTTGCAGCCGGCGCAGCGGGAGGTGGCATGCCGCCGATCCCTCCCCCATTTCCGGGGGGCGCCAGTGAAGAACTCGTCGCCACGGACGCAACCACAGGGGAAACCCTGCTTGCCATCTCGACTTATAACAATGGAATGCCATGGAACATGATGGGACAGTGGCTTCCATATGCACATGCAAAAAGAGCCTTCCGTCTGGCGTCCGAACTCATGGATGAAGAGTTTCACAGGATCAAGAAGAACGGGAGCACGCAGTTGCCTACCGGAACCCTTCGTAACTCACATGAAAGCAGGAGAAGCGGATAATGAGCCCGTTAAGAATGAAAATCCGTAAAAACTGGCCTCTTCTTGGTTTGGTCGTAAACCGCTCTCTTCTGAATATTCTCGAGTTTTATATACCTCTCACAATTCATCTTGTCGTCACTCGCACTCACCGTAAAACATAGTCACTTTCTTGATGGAAACTATGTCATTCTTTATTCATTATGAAAGAACCGTGGATTATGCCCTTGCGACCTGATTTCAGGTACAACTGACAGTAATTGACGGTTTTTCTGGATGTTTGGCACCTACAAAATACATTGCACTTTGGTGCCTCTATGGTACCGATCAGACATGGCACGCAGCAATTTGCAGCCTGTCGCGCCTCTCTGGAAACAAAGCAGAGACGATCCATTTAGTCGTCCTTTAACCTAATATCGACCGCTCATCCTCAATCTCTTCACAGGCGCCTGAAACAGACTTCTACCCTGACATCAATTGCGCCTATACGCCGTATTTTATTATCGGAACTATGTTTCAGTAATTCCGCACGCAACTCAGAAGCCTAAGCCATTAATATTCCTGTTACAGGGAATTTGAATTGCCTGCTCCAAAGCTTCCAGCATCAGACATTCATGCATCGTTCGCTTCTCGAAGCGATTGTCCTCATCCCGTCCAACTAAAAACTACAAATTAGTGTCAGATGCTGGCGGGTATTCTAACCTTTTTTCTCCTACAGTTATGGTATGAACGATTTTCATGAATCAATGAAATAAAATCATTTTTGTTCACTCAACATCTTGGGCATACCGTTCACCAGCACCACTCACAATGCACGGCGTGAAGCTTTCTGCCCGGGCAATGTAAATCCGAATAAATCCTCAAGTGAAAATATGAGGAATTTTCAACTCGCAAGGTCGAACCGCATATGTCCATAGAATTTACTTTTAATCTGAAAAAAACGCGGTTTGACGAGGACTATTGTCCCTCAAACGATACGCGTCTAACCACCAATTTTGCCAACCTCGCCAGAGGAAACCATCGTCAACAGAACTTGCAGAATGTCCTGCAAATGATTGATAACCGTTTTAATGCGTTAGCCCATTGGGACAACTCAAAGGCAGATCGCTACTCCGTCGAAATTGATATCATCTCTGTCGAAACGACTATGAGTTGTAATGGTGAACATCAGTTATTTCCCTTAATCGAAATCCTGAACACTTCTATTATTGATATTATCAACAACGAACGTATTACGGGCATCGTCGGGAATAATTTTTCCTCCTATGTCCGCGACTATGATTTCAGCATCCTCCTTCGAAATTATAATCAGAACCGTTCAGAATTTGGCATTCCCGAGCGCTTTGGTGATCTTCATGGTAAGATGTTCAGATCTTTTCTCGGCTCTGACGAATACAAGAATAACTTCGGAAAAATGCCGGTCATTTGCCTGAGCATTTCAAGTAACAGAACGTACCATAGGACTGAGAATTATCACCCTGTCCTTGGCTTTGAGTATGAACAGAGAGAGTATTCTCTTACTGATCAATACTTTGAAAAAATGGGTATGAAAGTTAGATATTTCATGCCTCCCCATAGTTCAGCACCTCTAGCATTTTATTTTTTCGGAGATCTTCTGACAGACTATTCCAATTTGGAACTCATTAGCACAATTAGTACGATGGAATGTTTTCAGAAAGTCTATCGACCAGAAATCTATAATGCGAACTCCCCGGCAGCCGGATGCTACCAGCCCAGCCTGACCCATCAGGACTATTCGACAACTCAGATTTTCTATGACCGAGAAGAACGGAACAAGCTGGCGATTGAACAGGGAAAGTTCACCGAGGAAAATTTTATCATTCCCCACCGGACGGCTCTTGAGCAGTGGTCTGCTCATTTTTCAGTTTGAACCCTAAACCGTACAAGGCCTTTGACCATGACAAAATTACTTCCGACTTCAACAGTTGGCAGCCTGCCTAAACCGTCGTGGCTTGCAAAAACTGAAACCCTCTGGTCCCCATGGAAACTGCAGGGCGAGGAATTGATTGAGGGCAAACAGGATGCTTTACGTCTGACACTCGACGATCAGGATCGTGCCGGAATTGATATCGTGAGCGACGGTGAACAAACGCGGCAGCACTTCGTCACGACATTCATTGAACACCTGAGCGGCGTTGACTTTAAAAACCGCCAGACCGTCAAGATCCGTAACCGGTATGATGCGAGCGTGCCGTCCGTTATTGGCAATGTAACACGTGAGAAACCTGTCTTTGTCGAAGATGCAAAATTTTTAAGAACGCTGACAAAAAAGCCAATCAAGTGGACACTCCCAGGCCCCATGACCATGGTCGATACACTCCATGATAGCCACTACAAAAGCCGTGAAAAGTTGGCTTGGGAATTCGCCAAGATCCTCAATCAGGAGGCGAAGGAACTGGAAGCTTCTGGCGTTGATATTATCCAGTTCGATGAGCCAGCCTTCAATGTTTTCTTCGATGAAGTTAACGACTGGGGGGTTGCGGTCCTAGAAAGAGCAGTTGAGGGGCTCACGTGTGAAACCGCAGTCCATATTTGCTATGGGTATGGTATCAAAGCCAATATCGATTGGAAAAACAGTCTCGGTGCAGAGTGGAGACAATATGAAGGAATTTTTCCAAAACTGCAGAGTTCCAGTATCGATCTGATCTCTTTGGAATGCCAGAATTCCCGTGTTCCGATGGATCTCATTGAACTTATTCGTGGTAAAAAAGTAATGGTCGGAGCCATTGATGTGGCCACTAACACGGTTGAGACGCCAGAAGATGTGGCTGATACGCTCCGAAAAGCCCTCCAGTTTGTGGATGCAGATAAACTTTACCCTTCTACCAACTGTGGTATGGTGCCTTTGTCCCGTCGTGTCGCACGGGAAAAGCTGAACGCTCTTGCCGCCGGGGCCAACATTCTGCGGGAAGAACTTTCGGCATAACAAGTGCAGTCTTCAGCGCCTGATTGTCAAAAATAACGGATAGCTGAGCGGAGACTTTTTACTGTCTCCACTCAGTCATAACTCCAGAACGGCCCAACAATTTGACCACCGCGTTCCAGAGCCCCAGCGCTCCTGAATTGCCGAAGGCAGATACAAAAACAAAAAGACTTGAAGAGAGACGGGCAACTGTCTGGAGAAATGTTTTTAACGATAGATAAAAATGATATAATTTAGTTCTTTCATAAAAGACACGCATGGATTGGGAAGTATGGCTATCCTGGAACGCAACCATCTGATGATCATTCAGGCAGTCGCACAGGAAGGGTCGCTAACAGCAGCGGGTATCCGATTAAACCTGACCCAACCTGCTCTCAGTCATGCCGTTCGTAAGATCGAGATACAACTCGGTGTAAAGATATGGCGACGCGAGGGACGCTCTCTGGTCCTGACTCAGGCAGGGCAATGGCTACTCGCTCTGGCAAATCGTTTGCTACCCCAGTTTTCACTCGCCGAAGAGAGGCTGGAACAATTCGCCAATGGCGAACGTGGCATTTTGAGGATCGGGATGGAGTGCCATCCCTGCTACCAATGGCTCCTTAACATTGTCTCACCCTATCTCGAACGATGGCCAAAAGTAGATGTCGACGTTCGGCAGAAATTTCAGTTTGGTGGCATCGGAGCCTTGCTAAGCAACGAAATTGATATTCTCGTCACACCCGACCCACTTTACAAACCGGGCCTTAACTTCACACCGGTGTTCGATTACGAACTTGTTCTTGTTGTAGGGACTGGTCACAGACTGTGCGGCGAAACATCCATCACGCCTGAGCAACTTGCCGGGGAAACGCTCATTACTTATCCCGTACCTTCTGAACGTTTGGATATTTATACACAGTTTCTGCAGCCAGCCGGCATCGCACCGCGTCAGCAGAAGCAAATCGAAACGACAGATATCATGCTGGTTATGGTGGCGCATGGGCGCGGTGTCACAGCCCTACCTCGCTGGCTGGTAGAAGAACATGCCTCACGCTACGGTCTGCATGCGATAAGACTTGGCGAGAAAGGGATTGCAAAGCAGATCTTTCTCGGGCGTCGCGAAACAGATGATGACATTCAATATCTCACCGATTTCATAGACTTTGCTGCCCGACCTGAAGAGTTCTGAAGATCCTTTCTTTTAAGCGGCTTTCTGTGCTCCTCTATCACGTCGTGATGGGATAGAGAGCATCAAACAGCCGGGATTTCTCAATATTGAAAAGCATCCGTTTCCTCGAAGAAATTTCCGGGCTTTTAGATTTGAAATATTTGTGGATCAGCATAAATTCTTGGGAACCACTCAAGAATTCTACCAATTACGACGGTCTCGATTGCGCGCCTCTCCACCGTGGGCTTAGAGCTGCCCACTAGACAACCCGATTAATTTGATCAGCTTCCCAGACATAAGCCGCATATCCGTGGAGAAACAGTCCTGCGAACGCTTGATGGGAGATGTCCAGTCCGCCGGTATATGATCCCAGTGCTGGCAGAATAAGGCGTTCTTCTCCCGTGAGGAAGCAGGCGCGGCTCATAACATGCCCCCTGATCCGTATTTTGATCTTCGGATGAAGATGGCCTGCCAGTTCCGCACTGCCAGAAGGAATTGTCGCAGATGGTATATGCCTGAGGATCAGATTGCCGACCCGGTATTCTTCAACCCACTTGCCCCCAATACCCGAAATCGGGAGCGCATCGTGATTACCTGTGATCCACAAAGTCGCTGCTTTTGTGGTTATGGTATCCAGCAATGTTCGTTCTGCATCAAGAAGGCGCTCTCCCGCCTGACAGTCATGAAAGCTGTCTCCGAGCGCGACCAGAACCCGGGGGGAATGAGCCTCGACAAGCTGGAGCACGTTCTCAAGCGTCGACATCGTATCTCCTGGCGGAAACAGTACCCCACGTGCCCGAGCAGACGTCCCCTTACCCAGATGCAAGTCAGCCACCACGAGCATCTGCGTTTTAGGCAGGAAAACAGCCCCTCCGGGCAGGAGCCATATCCGCTCACCTGCCAGCGTTACCTCACGAAAACTCACGCTTTCTCTGCCAGTGCATAAAGCTTGTCAGCCTCGGCCAGAAGATAGTCTTCGCCCTCTCCTCCCCGGATTTTTTCACGTCCCTGCTCAAGAAGAACAGGTACCGCAAGCGGCGAAACATGGGAAAGACTAACATGCTCGATATGCCCTTGAATGCGATCCAGCATACCGGAAAGACGCCGCAGATCAGTCAGACCTTGCTCCGCCTGAAGCCGCGTCGCACGTAGGAGGATGTGATCGGGATCATATTTTCGAAGGACATCGTAAAGCAGGTCACTGCTGATCGTCATCTGACGCCGGTTTTTCTCACGCCCCGGATAATTGCGCTCTACCAATCCGGCAATAATGGCAACGTCCCGGAAAGTGCGGCGGAGCATGGCACTTTCCGCGAGCCAGTCTGCCAGATTGCCTTCAAGCAGATCTTGGCTGAACAGGTCCGCCATGGAGCCAGCGGGATGGACGCACCAGCAGGCAACCATATAATCGTTAGCCACGAAGCCCAGAGGCCCCTTTCCAGTCTCCTCCAGCTTTTTTGTCAGGAGAAGCCCCAGAGTTTGATGCGCATTCCGCCCTTCAAAGGGATACGCCACAATGTAGTGCCATCCTTTGTGTGGAAAAGTCTCAACAAGAAAATTGTCCGGTCCAGGCATATGTGAGCGCTTTGTCTGAAGGGTAAGCCAGTCCTGCACAGCCTTCGGAAGCACGGTCCACAAGGATGGCGTATGCAGCATTTCACGGACGTGTCTGGCCAGACCGGGTGAAATGGAAAGCTGGTTGCCCCCGTAAACCGGTACGCGCGGATCCTTGCCTCTACCCCGCGCCGCCTGAACGGTCGTATCTTGCAGCCCCAGAAACTCCAGCAGTTCTCCGCCCAGCAGGAATGTATCGCCCGGAACGAGCGTTGAGGCGAAATACTCGTCAATCTCCCCAAAAGCTTTTCCGCGTCGGGATTTGACGCGAAGCATCGGAGTATCGACGATGGTGCCAATATTCATCCGGAACTGCCGGATGATCTGCTCATTGCGAACCCAGAGTTGCCCCAATGAGTCCCGGAAAAGACGCTGATGGCGTTCATAGGCCTTTAAAGCATAGCCACCGTCTTCGACAAATCGAACGACCTCATCGAAATCCGTGCGTGCAATCTGGCTGTAAGGCGCAGTCTGGCGAACTTCTTCATACAGAGCATCGGGAAAGAACGGTCCAGCACACGCTGTGACCAGCACATGCTGAGCCAGAACGTCCAGTGCCCCGGCGCGCGGCGGATCACCGTCGAGTTCATGCCGCAGAACAGCGTCTTTGGCAGCTTCACATTCCAGCACTTCAAATCGGTTGGCTGGAGCAAGAAGCGCACGCGATGGTTCGTCCATCCGGTGATTAGCCCGGCCGATCCGCTGTGTCAGGCGGGAGATCTGTTTTGGTGCCCCCACCTGAATGATCTGATCCACTGCGCCCCAATCCAGCCCCAGATCCAGCGACGACGTAGCCACCACTGCCCTCAGATCGCCTCGAGCCATGGCCTCTTCAACCTTGGCCCGACGCACCGCATCCAGACTGCCATGATGAAGCCCAATAGGCAGATTGTCTCCGTTGTCTTTCCACAGAGCCTGGAACAGTAGTTCTGCCTGCGCCCTACTGTTGACGAACACGATGGTGAGGCGAGCACGGGCAATTTCATTCAGGATTGCAGTAGCGCTTCCCAACCCTGTACGACCGGCCCACGGAAGATACCCCCGCTCGTCAGGCAAAAGCACATGAACGTCCGGCCGCACCCCGTCTTCCGCTTTGACAAGACGGACGCCAGAGGCTTTGCCCGTCGGGGAAACCCAGGCCGCCATGGCGGAAGGGTGCGCTACGGTTGCGGATAAGCCATTGATCCGGAGTGATGACGAAAACGTTCGCAGGCGGCTGGCACAGAGGGCAAGCTGGTCTCCCCGCTTGGTGCCAGCAAGCGCATGAACTTCGTCGATAATCAGAACTCTGAGCGTGGAAAAGTACGCGGCAGCATCTGGGTATGACAGCAACAGCGCTAGGCTTTCCGGTGTTGTCAGGAGAACATGCGGCGGGTTCTTCTGTTGCCGTTTCCGGCGTGCTCCGGACGTATCTCCACTGCGGACCTCAACACGAACCGGAAGATCCATGTCCATAATAGGTCGGGAGAGGCTTTCTGCGATATTGGTCGAGAGAGCCTTCAGGGGACTGACATAGAGCGTATGCAGTCCTGAATATGAACCGTCTGCCAATTCGATGAGGCTGGGCAGAAAGCCCGACAGTGTCTTTCCTCCGCCGGTTGGCGCGATAAGAAGCGCAGACACTCCATCTTCCGCTGCCTGAAGCATAGCGAGTTGATGAGATCGGGGAGACCAGCCCTGTTGGAAAAACCAGGTCTGAAAAGGTTCGGGAAGATGTTTGCTCATTAGCTGAAGAAACGCACACGCGTTTCGCGGGTTCTTTCCCTGTTCTTGCACGACTGGCGGAGAAGACTGGGTGGACTGGCTTGAGTTGAAACCGGAAGGGCTCTTCTGTGCACCCGGCGCGTTCTATATTGACCCTCTCCAACCAGTGGCCCACGCCGTCATTACGCATGGTCATTCTGATCACGCCCGACCCGGCCACGAGCTTGTCACCGGGACGCCCGAAACTCTGGCGATCATGCGCCTGAGAATGGGTGAAGGCCGCGCCGGTCAAGCCCAGCAGGCACTTGCTTATGGAGAAGTCATTTCCATTGGGGACGTGCAGGTCTGGCTCGCGCCTGCCGGGCATGTTCTGGGAAGTGCACAGGTTGTCATGGAGTACCGTGGGCAGCGCGCCGTCGTCAGTG
The DNA here is from genome assembly GCF_014132155.1 of Gluconobacter sp. Gdi. Classification (GTDB taxonomy): domain Bacteria; phylum Pseudomonadota; class Alphaproteobacteria; order Acetobacterales; family Acetobacteraceae; genus Gluconobacter. Next base: position 80,070 of record NZ_BLJQ01000007.1, on the reverse strand, counting down.
GGGATTACAAGCGCGCGCCTGATCCAACATGCGTTCCTTTTGAGGTTGTGCCCTGTGATCTTTTCGTAACTGAAGCCACGTTTGGGCTGCCAGTCTTTCGCTTACCTGATCCCGCTCATGAGATTGCCAAACTGCTGCATGACGTACGCCTGTTTCCAGAGCGCACGCATGTTGTTGGCTGTTACGCCCTTGGTAAATGCCAGCGTCTGATCGCTCTGCTTCGTGAGGGTGGCTACCATGACCCTCTCTGGCTCCATGGTGCTCTTCTACCGATGTGTAAGCTGTACGAAGGTTTTGGTGTCCCCTTGGGGGAACTGCGTTCTGCAACGGCAGCAAAGAAAGGTGAGATGCGCGGGGGCATTGTCCTCGCGCCTCCATCGGCCATTGCAGACCGTTGGGCACGTCGGCTTCCAGACCCGGTCGTCTGTCTGGCATCAGGCTGGATGCATGTTCGCCAGCGAGCAAAAGCGCGTGGGGTCGAACTCCCTGTCATTATCAGCGACCATGCCGACTGGGATGCTCTTCTGGAGACATGTCAGGCAACCGGGGCAAAGGAAATCTGGGTCACGCATGGGCGCGAGGATGCTCTGATTTATGCGTTGGGCAAGATGCAGATCCGCGGCCGCGCGCTGCGGCTTTTGGGGTACGAGGAAGAGGATGAACAGGCGGAACAGGGCGCTTTGACATGATCGAATTTGCGACCCTGCTGGAACGCCTGGCCTTCACCCCTTCACGAAATATGAAGCTTGCACTTCTCAAAGAGTATTTTTCGATGGCGCCCGATCCTGACCGGGGATACGCGCTGGCTGCGATGGCAGGAAGTCTGTCCTTTGCTACTGCTAAACCTGCCATGCTTCGGGCTCTGGCCATGGAACGGATCGACCCGGAACTCTTTGCGTGGTCTTATGATTACGTTGGAGACCTTGCGGAAACAGTCGCACTGATCTGGCGGCCGGAAACCAGTGATCATGTTACGCCAACTGCACCGGGTCTGGCGGAGGTCGTTCATACCCTCGAGCGCCTTCCAAAGGCAGATGTCCCGGATGTTGTAAGGGGATGGCTGGACGTATGCGATGCCTCCTCCCGCTACGCCCTCCTCAAGCTCATTACTGGCTCGTTGCGCGTTGGCGCGTCAGCCCGGCTGGCAAAAACAGCCCTTGCAGAAATAGCGTCTGTGGCTGCGGATGACATTGAGGAAGTGTGGCACGGCCTTGAAGCGCCTTATGGGCCCCTCTTCGCATGGGTGGAGGGAAAAGGGCCGAAACCCGATGCGAAGGATGCTCCGGTTTTCCGGCCGCCTATGCTGGCCCAGCCCTTGGAAAACGTTGACCTGACAGCATTCGATCCAGCGGAATGGCGAGCAGAATGGAAATGGGACGGTATCCGAGTTCAGCTTGTTTCCACACCTCAAGGGGAGCGTGTCTACACGCGTAGGGCGGAAGATATTGGAAAGGCCTTTCCGGACGTGCTGGCCACGATGCAGGATCTAGGCAGCAGGGTCGTTCTGGATGGTGAGCTTCTGGTCGTTCAGGACGGTGTTGTCGCCCCGTTTGCGGATCTCCAACAGCGATTGAACCGAAAATCGCCTACGGCTTCCATGCTTAGAGACATGCCAGCCGGTATCCGACTGTACGATATCCTGTTTGAAGACGGAGACGACCTGCGCTCCCTACCATTCGATACCAGACGACAGCGATTGGAAAGCTGGTTCGCACGCTTGAATCCGCCCAGAATGGTCTTGTCTGATCTCATTGCGTTCCAGAACTTTGAAGACCTAGCCAAGCTTCGCGAGAATGCACGGAGCGAAGGCATTGAAGGGCTAATGCTGAAAAAGGCTGACAGTCCGTATGTTCCGGGTCGACCACGGGGGCCGTGGTGGAAATGGAAACGTGAGCCACTCAGCGTCGATGCCGTTGTCATGTATGCACAACGCGGGCACGGCAAACGCAGCAGCTTCTATTCCGACTACACGTTCGGCTTATGGCGCACCGTGGACGGAGAACGTGAACTTGTTCCGATTGGTAAAGCTTACTCAGGCTTTACGGACGAAGAACTGAAATTTCTGGACAAGTGGATCCGCGATCACACCACCAAGCGTTTTGGTCCAGTCCGGGAAGTGGCGCATGGTCTTGTTCTGGAAATTGCCTTTGATGCTGCTCAGTATTCCAAGCGCCATAAAAGCGGCGTAGCCCTTCGTTTTCCGCGCGTTTCACGTATTCGCCGTGACAAACCTGTAGAGGATGCGGACACGCTCGATGAGTTCATTAGAGCTTTTCTATAGAGGAAGTACCTCATCCGTTTCGACACACCGCACTCCCCCTCTCGCGGACAACGATGGCTCCAGGGGAAGAACAGACGCGGAAAAATTTTAATTAATCCCCCGCTGATGTTCTGATGGGGCGCCAGTCGCACCTCTTCGCACGCTCGTAGCAGGCAAAGGATATGATCGCGACGGGATGCTGGAGAACCTGATCTTTCGAGGCGATCCTCCCGTCATCCCACCACATTCAAATCAAACAGAGAATATTCTCTATAATTTCCGTTTTCACAGAGGGCGCAACCGTATCGAGCCGATGTTTAATAAGCCCAAGCAGGTTAGGCCGCGCCCTCTTATGGAAAAACCAGAAAAACCTTTGTATCAGGCATCAAAGTTATGCGGCAGAACGACCAGATCCCGCACCATCACGCCCTTTGAACGTGTCAGGATGAAGATCAGGGCTTCAGCCACTTCGTTGGCTTCCATCAGAGCACCAGCCTTGATATTGGCTTCAAGCCGTGCCTGATCCCAGTCTTTCAGCAACGGCGTGACCACAGGCCCGGGCTGGATTGCGCCCACCCGAATACCGTACTTCGCGACCTGCCGGCGCACTGTATGCACAAAGGCCTGCACAGCATGTTTCGAGGCTGTGTAGATGGGCTCGGCCATGATGGGGATCATGCCGGCAATTGAACTGGTCATGACGATATCGCCACTCTCCTGCTTCATCATCTGCGGCAGCACGGCGCGGACCGAGCGGAAGGCAGCATTGATGTTCAGGTGCAGCATCGCATCCCAGCTATCAGGATCGCCTTCCCAAACATTGCCGCCAACATACGCCCCGGCATTGGCATGGAAGATATCGATCCGGCCCTGTTCCTGAACGATCTGCGCAACGGCAGCATCTACGGTTTTATAGTCGAAGAGATCGACAATGATCGCATGAGCCTGGCTACCGAGCTCTGCCGTCTTGTTTTCGAGCGTTTTGGCATCACGGTCCAGAAGATAGACCACGGCCCCCGCTTCGATGAGATAGCGGGCACATTCGAGACCGATACCCGAAGCCGCGCCCGTGATGGCGGCGATCTTGCCCTGAAGAGACTGTGTCATATGCACTATCCTGTGATGCTGTCTCAGCGTGCGGACGCTGTGCCGCGCTGACGACTGATGAAAATTGCGAGAAGGATGATCGCGCCCTTGATGACATTCTGAACGTAAGGGGAGACCTCAAGCAGGTTCAGCCCGTTGTTCAGGACACCCAGCAGCATGGCACCGATGAGGGTGCCGATGATGGAGCCACGACCGCCGGAAATTGAGGTGCCACCCAGCACCACGGCGGCGATGGCATCGAGTTCAAAGCCGACACCTGCGTTGGGCTGGCCGCTCATGAGACGCGAAGACAGAACAACGCCTGCCAGCGCGGCCGTAAATCCGCCAATCAGGTAAACGGTGATCTTGTATTTACGGGAATCGATGCCGGAGAGGCGGACAGCCTCTTCATTGCCACCGATGGCGTAAATGTACCGGCCAATCGGCATGCGCTGGAGCAGCAGATAGGCCAGCGCATAGACAACTAGCATGATGAGAATTGGCGTCTGGATTCCCAGAACCTTTCCGCGACCGATAAACGCGAACCAGTCCGGAAGGCCCGAGATGGGATAGCCGTTCGTGTAGATCAGCCCCAGTCCACGGGCGATACTCATGGATGCCAGCGTCACAATGATCGGCGGCATTCCGAGACGGGCAATGCATAATCCGTTTCCGGCTCCGAAGAGCGCCCCGACACCCAGCCCGGCGAGAATGGCCAGCCCGGCGTTCAGGCCGGAAACCAGCAGACCCGCCGTAATGGTTCCGGCCAGCGCCATGACCGCGCCCACAGAAAGATCAATGCCGCCTGTGAGAATGGCAAAGGTCATGCCCACGGAGATGATGGCGTTAATTGAGACCTGTCTGGCGACGTTTTCGAGGTTGCCGAAGGACAGGAAGCGACTGTTAAGCGCGATCATGCAGACTACGACCACGAACAGTCCGACCGCTGGGAGAAATGCCGTTGACCGCGCGAATTTCGACGATCTGTAACGCTCAAGCAGAGAGTGCATCGACTGCGGACTTTTTAACGCTTGCTGTTGCATGACGCATTACCTCTTCCGAACTGATGGCATCCCCCTCCAGAACCGCCGTGATGACGCCATGGCTGAACACGGCCACGCGGTCACACATTCCGACGACCTCCGGAAGCTCGGATGAGATCATGATGATGGCGTATCCCTCTGCCGTGAGGTTCCGCATGAGTGTGTAGATTTCCGCCTTAGCCCCGACGTCGATGCCGCGGGTAGGCTCATCGAAGATCAGGATCTTGCTCCGGCGGTTCAGCCAGCGCGCAATCACAACCTTCTGCTGATTTCCGCCACTAAGACTCACCACGGTCGTCTCGTCCGAAGGGGCTTTGATACGGACGGCGGACATCAACTCCTGTGTCTTCCACTTCTCCCGCGCGGTGTCGATCGTGCCGATCGGGCGGGTATATTGCGGCAGGTTGTTAATGGAGATGTTGTCCCGGATACTGAAGCCAAGGATCAATCCTTCGGTTTTTCGGCTTTCGGGCAGAATTCCGATACCGTGACGCAGAGCCTGTGCCGGATTCCCCATAGACACGTCTCTGCCCTCAATCCGCACCGTTTTTCCTGGACATGGCAGTGCGCCGATCAACGCCAGAGCCGTTTCCGTTCGGCCAGAGCCAACCAGCCCAGCGAAACCAAGGATTTCACCTTTCCGCAGGTAGAAACTGTTGGGATGCCCGTTACTGGAAAAGCGAATATTTTCAGCTTCCAGAATGCGCTCGGCAGTATGGAGAACGGGTTTGGGCGGGAACGTATTTTCAATTTTCCGGCCGACCATCCGCTCAACCAGATGATCCATCGTGCACTCGGCCGTTTTCAGGACGCCTACATAAGCCCCATCGCGAAGCACCGTAATCCGGTCACAAATTTCAAAAATCTCTTCGAGGTGATGCGACACGAAGAAAATGCCGATGCCCTGGTCCCGGAGCTGCCGCATGACGTTGAAAAGCAGTTCGGCTTCCGTCGGGGTCAGGGTCGCGGTTGGTTCGTCGAGGATGAGAACCTGCACATCCAGTGACAGAGCCTTTGCGATTTCCACGAACTGTTGTTCCGCGACACTGAGACGCGCGACAGGAACGTCAAACCGCGTTTTTACCCCCAGCCGCTCGAAAATTCCCTGCGCAATGCGCGTCATTTCGCTTTTGCGGGAAAAGCCGAGAGCGTTCCGCATCTCTCGCCCGAGGAAAATATTATCCACAGCGTCGAGCTCAGGAATCAGGCTGAATTCCTGAAAAACAATCCCGATGCCCGCGCTGATGGCATCCTTGTAGCTGGAGAAGTGGCATTCTTTTCCGTTGAGAAAGATCTGCCCTTCATCCTGAGACTGGATACCTCCCATGATCTTGATGATCGTGGATTTTCCAGCACCGTTCTCCCCCAGAAGAGCATGGATTTCTCCACGCTCCAGGCTGAGACTGACATTCCGCAACGCCCGGACTCCCGGAAAGCTCTTGGAGATTCCCTTAAGCGCCAGAAGCGGTTCTGGGGATGTCTGACTGGTTTCTGTCATGATGTTCCCTCCGGAATCCGGGGCGTTCTTGGAATTTACCAGCTAAACGTCTTGGCTTTCGTCGCGTCGATCAGCTCGACATCGACTGGCAGAACTTTCGGGACTTCTGCGCCCCATTTCTTGGCGAGGGCCAGCGCGAGTGCCAGACGGATTTCCTGCCGGGGGAACTGGGCTGCCGTGGCGATGAAATGAGAGCCCGGCTTGCTGATGGCCTTCACAGCTTCCGGATTGCCATCCACGCTGACCAGCTTCACGTCAGAGCCATTGGACTCAATGGCTGAAAGAACACCGAGCGATCCGTTATCATTGACGCTGAAAATGCCCTTCAGATCCGGGTTGGCCTGAAGCATGTTCTCCGCCACCGTCAGAGCCTGATCACGCTCCTGCTTGCCGTTCTGAACGCTGACAATCTTGATGTCGGAATGCTTGGCAATGGCGTCCTTGCAGCCTTTGACACGCTCAAGAATCGGCACAACCGGGATACCGTCGATGATCCCGATATTGCCGCTCTTGATCGTCGTGGCGAGGTACTCGCAGGCCTTGAAACCGGCATCGTAGTTCTTGGAACCGACAAACGCATCCAGCGGGCCGCCAGCCTGAGCATCTACCGAGACAATCGGGATGTTCTTGTCATGAACGGTCTTCACGACGGACGTGACGCCCACGGTATCGGTCGGGTTGATGATGATGATCTGCGCGCCCTGCTGGATCATGTCCTCAATGTCGCTCACCTGCTTGGAAACGTCATGGTGCGCATCGCTGATGATGACATTGGCGCCGATTGTGGCAGCGGCCTCCTGCAACGCGTCCTTCATGGTGACGAAATACGGATTGTTCATTTCCTGAAAGGAAACGCCAATTTTCAGCGGTGTTCCGGCTGCGGCAGCCGGGTGTGACAGGGCCGTCCCGCCAAGAGCGAGAGACAGAAGGGCCAGCGGAAGCGTCTTGATCTTCATGTTACACCTGTTGATCTGCATGCACTGTGCAGGTCATTTCCTGCACATGGCCTTGTCAAAACCGTAAAATTACCTGTCTCTATTTGAAGATGCGGCGGCCTAAAGGGCCGTGTATCCGCCGTCGACAAATATTTCCTGTCCGTTGACCATGTTCGATGCATCGGAAGCGAGATACAGAACTGTATCCGCGACATCTTCCGGTGTTGCGACACGACCTGCGGGGATTTTTTCCAGCAGCTTTTCCAGCTTGTTACCAACGCTCCAGACGCGTTCGCCCATGGGCGTCCAGACGACCGTGGGGCAGATAGCATTGGCCTGAATGTTATGAGCCGCCCACTCCGCCGTCATGACCTTGGTAAGACCGTTCAAGCCGGCTTTGGAGGCGACGTAAGCACCATGGTCAATCAGCGCGACAGAGCTGGCCTGGGAACTGATGTTGACGATTTTACCGCGCTTACGTTCGATCATGCCCGGCGCGAAAGCACGGGCGAGAAGCCATGGGGCACGCAGGTTGATGGCCTGTACGGTGTCCCACTCCTCAACGGTCTGCTCCACCAGAGGGCGAGGGAAACTGACGCCAGCATTATTGACGACAATATCGACGCCCCCCCACGCAGCCGTCACGGTCTGGGCGACAGCGTCTGGAGCCGTGGAATCATTAAGATCTGCAACAACCGTGAGGCATTGACGGCCATGGCTTTCCACAATCCGGCACGTTTCGGCCATATCGGCTTCCGAACGCGCAACAGCGACAATATCGGCCCCGGCAGCACTCAGCACGTCGCAGATCGTAACACCAAGCCCGCGGGATGCACCCGTTACAAGAGCTTTACGACCGTCGAGGGAAAAGCGTTGTGGAAGTGTTGACATGATCTGTTTTCCCTTATCGATCAGTTCAGGAACTCTGTGGCGTCTGCTGGCGAAAGGGCCGTCATTTCGCGAGCATGACGGCGATATTCCCGTGGCGTGCAGCCACGCAGGCGCAGAAAGATGCGGTTAAAATTGGAGAGGTTGTTGAAGCCGGAAGCCGCACCGATTTCCGTGATCGAAAGGGGAGAACTCGCCAGCAGATGACATGCGTGACACACCCGCAGCCGATGCAGGAACGACATGAACGTGTCGCCCGTCGCCGCCCGGAACTGACGGGAAAATGTTGAGGCGCAAAGCCCCAGATCCTGCGCCAGATGGTCATGCCGAATTTCGGACGGGTCCATAGCCATCAGGGACGTGATGACATTACTCATCCGCTGCATTTCCGGGCTGTTCAGAGCCGGGTTTTCACCTTTGAGAGACAATGTCCGGAAAGGCGCAGAAGTCAGATCTGCCAGAAGCCCCAGACACGCTGCCAGCTTCGCAGCGCCCTGCACAGTACCAATGGCGACCAGCTTTTCACCCATCTGAAGTGCTTCTGGACCAGTAAATTCGATCCCAAGGGTGGAAGCCTGCAAAAGATTGCGCAGCCCTGCCAGTTCAGGGCACAGCGTCGTCAGAGTTTCAATCCATTGAGCGCTAAACTGAAGCACCACATCACGCCCGGTTAGTACTTCTCCGGGCTTGAGCGGGCTGAACCAGCCATGCGGAAGATCCGGCCCAACAAGTACCAGTTGCCGCGGACCAAAACTGCCGATGTGATCCCCGATAATGGCTCGCCCCTCCCCCTTCGTGATGAGATGCAGTTCATATTCGAGGTGATGATTCCAACGTGCGACAGGCGCTGGATAATCGTGCTGATGCCATCGGAAACTTGTGTTCGGTTCTGCATGAATGGCCTCATAAACAGGACGCGTCGCATTGCCACTGACGGGCGCCTTGGCTTGAAGCGAGCGGAGCGTACCGAGGGCCGAGGCCCTGTTAGCAATGGGAGAGAATGCACCCTGCGTCTGAGATTTCTGCGTTACGGACATGAAAATACTGTCCTTTCAGAGAACGATCTGGAGCTTCACGTCATCCGGTCGTGCTTCCGCAGCACGCTCGAAAGCTGAAATACCCTGATCGAAAGAGAAGGTTTCCGAGACGAGAGGTTTGAGGTCGATCTTGCCCGCACTGATAAGGCGGATGGCTCGCTCATAGACATTTGCGTAGCGGAAGACAGTTTCCATCCGGATTTCCTTGGCCTGCGCAGCCACGATATCAAATGGAACTTTCTGAACCGGCATCCCGACGAACACGATTGTGCCGCCTGGCCGGACGCAGACCAAAGCGTCATCATAAGCGCCAGCAAAGCCGCTGGCTTCGAAGACAACATCTACACCCCAGTCCGCACCGCAGGCTGTATCGATGACGTCGCGCACCTTCGTCTCCCGCACATTGACAGGCGTGACACCGTCATACTGCCCGGCAATGGCAAGTTTGGCGGGAGCAATATCCGTGATGAAAACCTGGCCCGCCCCTGAGGCAAGAGCTGCCAGAGCTGTCATAATTCCGATCGGACCACAGCCCGTGACGAGACACACATCGCCGGGCTTGAGTGCCGCCTTGACGGCCGCATGAACACCGACCGCCAGAGGCTCGACCATGGCGCCTTCTGCGAAACTCACATTGTCTGGCAGCTTAAAGGTGAAGGCAGCCGGATGGACAACCGACGGGGTCAGACATCCGTGAACAGGTGGAGTTGCCCAAAAACGCACGGCTGGATCAACATTATACTGCCCTAAGAGGCTGGATCGGGATTGCGGGTCAGGAATTCCAGGCTCCATGCACACCCGGTCTCCCACCTTGAAAGACCGGACATTCTGCCCCACTTCCGTAACCGTACCCGAGGCTTCATGACCCAGAACCATGGGTTGCCGGACCACGAAAGGACCAATGGCACCGTGCGTGTAGTAGTGCACATCGCTACCACAGATTCCAACGGTATGGATGGCAATTCGAACATCATCGGGGCCGATCCCCGTTGGCAGAGCAATTTCCCGCAGGGAAAGTTCGCCCTTTTTCTCAAGCACCAGAGCCTGTGCCATATCCAACCGTCTCCTGTCACACGTTCTAACATCAGATGTGATCAAGAGAACTGATTATATGTTATATATCACAGCGTATAGAGTGTTTTTTCCTAAAAAATGATACTTTTTTGAGTGATGCGATTTCAGATATCCAATTTTTTATCGGCAGACGTGAATTCAACATATTGATTAAAATAGATATTATTGATTATACTCTCTCCTGAAGAAGAATGTATTTTCCTGAAGCCTGAAATTTTCCATGTTATAGATAACACAAATATGAGGTCTGGACTGCTTGGAAAGCTCCAGATTCTATCGATGAAAGGCAGCAGCCACAGCGTGTGGAGATACGGCGAAACTATTCCAGGCTACTAAACATCCATCGGACACAGCACACTTACTCTGCCAAGCCATCCGAATGAACGTGTCTGCCTTTGCTTACATGCCAGCGGTTTCTACCTGCCGCCTTGGCAAGATAAAGGGCTCGATCTGCATCCTCGATGAGATGACGATAATCCGGATGGCCAGCAAATGTGGCGATGCCAAACGATGCGGTCACGCGAATATCGATTTCGTTGACTGTCAAAGCAGTGTTTTGCTCAATCGCTGTGCGAATACGTTCCGCGATTTGGATCGCTTGTTCTTCCTGAGTTTCGGTCAGGAGAACAAGAAACTCCTCTCCTCCATATCGAAAAATAAAATCACTCATCCTGCACTGTGCAACCAGTATTTTAGCGACGTATCGCAGCACGGAATCACCCACAACATGCCCGAGTTTATCGTTGACGGACTTGAAGTGATCGATATCCACCATCAGAATACTGAAGGGAATATGTCGCCGTAGAGAAAGGGAGACTTCTCTACCAAGAATGGTAGGCAAGAAACGTCGGCTCAGTGTTTTGGTCAATGGATCACGGCCATTCTCAACGGCTTCCGCCGTTTTAAAAAGCTGGTCCATCATGTAATGGATTTCTTCCAGCGCGCCTTGAAGGGCTTTGATTGCCTGTGGGGGCACAGGCCGCGCGGAGACCAGCTTCGGAACAAGCGCATTATCAACGTGTTCTACGGCCTTCGATACAACGTCAATTTCTGACGCGCCTTGAAACAGAACACTTCCCTTGTGCCTTAACCAGAGCCCAAACGCAGAGTCTGAAAGAGTATTGGCGGAGTCTCCCCCATAACAGATGTCGAGAAGAAAAGACTGTCCCCACTCCAGCAAAGCGGCCCGTTGCGTCTCTCGTTCAAGACTTATGTCTTTGCCCAGTGACATGAGCCGGAACGCCTCATTGACCTCAACTTCCTTTCGCGTTCCCTGTACAAAAGCCAGGCTCATGACCTCGATCGCAATATCGATCATATCTTCCGCATATGCGATGGCCGCGGAATATTGCGGTCCGTCCAATCCCAGTGCCTGAATGAACACGCGCAGTTTCCTTTTCAGGAGACGGGCACCATGCATCACCACATGAATCGGGATCTGAATACGCGCATGCGCGGCGCCAATCTTCTGCTGAGTCTGCACAAGAATACTGGCGTCCGGCGCGTCGTGAGAGAAAAGCTCTGCCAGCCAACGCCCCAGTGCTGCACGAAGGCGCGTATCAACAATTTCATTCGAAAGAAACGGGGCTGCATCAGCGTTGTTCAGAAGCACTTCATAAAACCTTTGCACGCAGTCCACCGCGTGCTGGTCTATCACCCCTGCTACAATTTCCTGCACAGGGGCGGGCGTCTGGGAGATCAGTCCCTGCCACTCTTGCTCGGCGATAGAAGGCTCTTGTACTTCAGAGGCATCAGTAGTCATCAAATAATTTTCCGTACAGTTCTGGGGCAATTTTTCGAAAGGAACTGCACAGCAGCACCCCATGATCTTTAAACACAAAAGCAGTTCTGTCTCGTCATTTCCCCGCCTTAGCGCAAACTTTGTGCCGCAACGATGTTCGAGAGAAGGACAAGTGAAGCAGAGTAATAATCAATGCTTCTGCTCAACACCGGGCTAAAGCCATTCTCAAACCCACAGGCTGCGCCAATGGCATGAAATCCCTGGGGGGCCGCATAAGGCGCTGTTTCATCTGTCTTCAGGTCGATCCAGGCAGGCAGCCCGCCTGACGTGTAGGCATGCCAGTAACGCACAAACGGGTTTGCAATATCCCGATCCAGCATGCCGCCCCATTGAAGATATAAAGGAACCCGGATCGCATCATACGAAAACCGGGGTGGCCAACCCGAAGCGATTTCCGGCACGTCCCGATCCTTTCCAAGCGTGAGCCAGTCAGGTGGCAAGCCCCATCTGCCAAAACGAGCCTGCCGGAGCAGATCCATTCCGTCATGAATAGCTTGCGCCCATATTCCGGTATCGTCGAACTCCTGTGCGGCCTGCATGGATGGAATAACGTAATAGGACATGTTCAGTGTAGCTTTTCCGGGTGACAGAAAACCCGAAATACCCGGAAGAAGGACAAGGCAACCGTTGAAATTTACGAGAAGTTTCTTCCGAATACTTGAATAGATCTGCTTTGCCTGCGTCAAAAGATGTGGCCGCTGCCATTTCCTTGCAGCGCTTGTCAGGGCAAAGGCGATCAAAAGATCACCATCCGTCGCGTTGTTATGGTCAGGCACATGCGGGATAGAATTATTGATATACCGCCAGGAAAAGAGCGCATCCTGTGGCCTGCGGAGCGTCGTGGCGGTCCAACTCCAGAGCCTGTCAAAAGACGTTTGATCATCGAACGCAACGGAGAAGAGCATCCCATATCCCTGCCCTTCACTATGGGAGGCGACACCATCATGAGCGTCGATGATGCGCCCGTCAGAGGTCATAAAGCGTTTCTTGTAATCTTCCCACAGATCATCTGCAGTCGCAGCAGAAGCATACGATCCGGTCGCCGCCAGAAATGAAGTACAGAAAACTCCTTTCATGACCATCCGCCGGTTGAAGGACTCTATTGCCATGGTGGGATCACGCATCATGTTCTTCACTGAATATATCCTGTCTGGTACTGTCGCGCTTGAAGATTACTCAACGAAAAATCTCGTTAAGTCCCTTTGCGGGCATGCCGCTTGTGATCCTGTTTTTCTCCAGCATCGAAAACACCTTGGAGAGTGGAATGCTACGGGCATCCGTGAGGAAATTTTCAATCGGCAGGGCAGTACTCTCCGTGCTGCCGTCCTGAGGACGCAAAGTCACTTCAGGTGCAGGGAGAGGCTTCGACGCTTCAACGTGTTCGGCTTCCTCCACAGGCGCCTTCACGTAAGGTGTCTGTGGAATGAAAGCGATGTTATCGAACGAACGGTATCTGAAATCCGGCTTTCCCATTGCTTTGCAGAGTGAAGGAACGTCGGATGAAAACTGGGGCATGCTTAATCGTCCTGGCTCATGAAGCGACCGGTCGCGGTTCTGTTCATTGTCCGTACTCGAACAGTAGACTTCCAATGGAGTTGGCCGGCGTCTGAGGGTCCCATGTTATTCGGCAGCCTTCCGCGGCATTGGGCTGATCCATAAGCCATTGCTCATAGAGGCCCGCCAGACATGCCGTCAGCCAGCTTCCTGGCGGAGTACCCGTACTTCCCAGTGATGGCAGACCATCATGGGTCAAACGAAGGCGTGCCTGGGTTTCTGCCAGAGAAAGGCTCGTTTGCCCCCACCCAAGCGTGGCAAGCTGGACGTTCATTTCCAACTCGAGGTTGAGCAGCGTTTCACATGGCGGCAATGTCACGCGGCACGCAATCCGATACCCGACCTTCCGAAGAAAACTGTCCCGCGCGTCCGCCCCGGCCTGCTGATCGAATTCCCGAGCCAGCTCTGTAAGAAGCAGTGTAAAATCAATGGCCATTCAACGTATTCCGGAAAAGTCGTAGTGAACGGACAGATTCACATCTGTCTGATTCCAGGGACCCGACTTCTGGTAGAGAAAACGACCACTAACCTTCAGATCAGGCGTAATGTGGTAATAGAAAAGCGCATCTATACCGCCTGAAATTCCAGACGAAGATTTCGCGGGATCACGATAGTTGTACTGGCTCAGCACACTTGTAGAAACACCACCGCAGGGTGTGATTGTTGATCCGTTTGCGGCAGCGAGTGCTTGCTGTTGTACACAGTCCTGTGCAGCATCGTAATTCGCTCTTGCCTGTGTCTGGTAGCGACTGTCTCGAGGAAAAAGCAGTGTGCTGCGCTGACGATACGCCTGGAAGCCTCCAAAACCGGAAGCCGCCCAATCCCACGCCCCCTTATGTCCTGCATACCGCACCGGGATAGTCAGAGAGAAAAAGGACTGTGGCGAAAAATAACCGCCATTCCCGGGGGTATAAAGAAACTGGTTGTTATTATACCTGAACCAGTCGGCATCCGCACCGATATGAACTTTGTTCATACCATCGTCGTAGATACGGAAACTGCCTCCCACACCGGCTTCATAATTAACATTGGACTGCGTGTTACGACCATAGATGTAAGCACCGCCCCCACCTGCATACAGAGAAAAGGCATCATCTCCGTATTCGAACTGTGCATGAGCTCTATTTTTGGTTACCCCGCCCCAGGTCCTGTGCTGGGTTACATCGCCCACTGTCTCCGTCTCACGCAGACCTGCATAAGAGAGGACGCTATCTGCGATGGCACGTCGTTCGAATGTCGTATGCAGTATAAGATGAGGCGCAATCTGAGGGGTTAATTCAATCCCACCCAGAATGTTGGTCACAGAAAAGCCCAAAGGCGACGTGCCGATATCCGCCCTGAACCAATCAAGAGCATAATAAAGATTCGTACCTACGCCATAAGCCGAGCGGCGACGTATCACGTCACTGTAGCAGGCAGAAGTTGTCTGGACGTCTTGAGGCGCACAAGTCACCGCTGTCGTCCCAGTTTTCCACAGCCCTTCCCGATAATCCATAGTCCCCGTGCCGGAGGCGAGTACGGTGGGATCCAGAACGATACCCAATCGTCCCGAACCCACCGTCATGGCTCCTTCCATCTTCAAATCAGCACGGGAAAGCTTGGTCAAGCCGGTCCCGGAACGTCCGAGAAAGCCGGGAGTAATATCCACGGTCGGCGCATAAGTCTGACTGACGCGGCTTTCATCTTCCTGAATGCCACTCAGCATTGGGTCCTGCTCCGCCTCGGATTTGCCGTGATCCTGCTGCCGGAATGGATTAACGTCCTCAACAAGGCCTCCATCCGTCCGTCGAACCTGAGCGGCACGGAATTCTCTGGCCCGAGCAAGATCTTCAAGACTTTCGCGCCAGTTACCATCCATCTCGGCCACACGGGCTGCCGCAATCCACGCACGCGGATCGGTGGGCGCACGCTCCTTGAGAGCTTCGGCATTAACTCTGGCTTCGTCTTTTTGGCCAGCCTGAGCTTCGAGCTTGACCAATGCTAGTCTGGCTTCCAGATCATCAGGGTCACGATTGACAACCGCACGTACAATTTCATCCGCCTTGGCATTTTCTTGCCGGGCTTCATACAGTCTAACGAGCGCCATACGGGCTGACGTGTCAGACGGATTATCCGCCAGAACGGGCCTGAGGGCTTCATAGGCTTCCGCCTGATCACCCTTCGCATTCAGCTGATCCGACCGCGTTACAGCCAGCCCTGTTGTAATATCGTGGCGCTCACGTTCCTCTTCGGGAGTCAACTGCGCACCTGCAAGGCCTTCCATCAGATGTCGTGCTTCTTCTGTTTTGCGAACCCCCAGGAAGCTCCCCGCATATGCCAGTCGCTGCTGTGCCGTCAGATGGGGGGTAGAAGACAAGAGGCTCCGGAGAAAAAAGACAGCGAGAGCAGGCTTGCCTGCACCAACCAGTTGGCTGGCAACGCCTGCGCCCCTTATCCCGGTAGGATCGCTCATAGTGTCGGCAAGTCTGCGGACATAAAAGCGGGCATCGGTCTCATCCGCCGGCAGAGTGGCGATGCGGTCGTGATCTTCAAGACGCATCTCAACCTGTCTGATGGATTGCGTCCGTGCCTGTGCAGGCAATGTTCGAAGAAGCTGTCTGATTCTGTCGAAATCATTGACCTGACTGCTAAAAAACACTGCAGCCTGTAGCTGTTCAGCCGTCAGATGGCGATCTGTCGACAGGATAGGCTCCATGACTTCCCGTGCTTCCTGCTGGCGCGAAGACTTCAGAAGCGCCTGAGCCAGATGAAGCCTGATCCACGGGTCGTCTGGTTTTTCCGCTAGAGCTGAAGTCAACAGGGTTACCTTTTCCCCGGCGTTATCCGCCCGGTCAGCTTCGGCCTGTAAATCGGCCGCACGCATATCCTGCAGGAAACGGTTGCCCATACCCGGAATACGTCGGGCGAGTGCCTGAGCCTCACTCACCCTTCCATCCGAAGCCAGAATTCCACTCAACCCCTGAAGCGCTGCGATATTCCCGGGCTCTGAAGCAAGAACACTACGATAGCCTCGCTCGGCTTCAGCCGTTCGCCCCTGCCTACGATCCATGTCTGCAAGTTTGACTTTAAGAGCCGCTTGGTCGGGCGCCACCTGCAACGTGTCAACAGCGAGTTGTCGTGCTTCGTTATAACGCCCCGTAGCGATCAGACTGTCTATCCTGTGATAGGTGCCCGCCAGCTTCGAACCTGCCAAAGCTTTCGTCCAACGCGCGGCCTCGGCAGGGTTCAGTTGCGATGCCCGGTTCAGAAGTTCCGTAGCTTCGTCCGAACGCCCCTGCCGCAGACGCACAAGTCCGAGCCCTCCGACCGCGTCCGCATCATCCGGATGGGTCTGCAGCACTCCATTGAAGTCACTTTCCGCCTGCTGAAGATTGCCACGGTCCAAAGCCTGAAAACCTTCAGTGCGGGTCTGGGCCAATTCTTCACTCGGGGCATGCTCTGCCTGATGTCGACGTTCCAGCACATCATGATCTTGCGGCAAGACCGATAGAAAAGCATCATAAAGTGGGATGCTTCGAGAGGTCGGAGGAACCCAGTAAAGTGCTGTTCGCCAAGCTCTCATGACAGAGGTTCGCTGCTCTCTTGAAAGAGCCGTAACACCCGCCAGACCTTGCAACCGTTTCATTCCATCCAGACGGGTGTCCTCGTTCCAGGTCAGAGCTTCAGCATATCCAATCTGAGCCGCAATATTGTTATGATCAGTGCGGATCAGTGATCGCAACCCGGCAATAGCCTCGTTTCGCAATGGCTTAGACGCAGCCATCACCTGATAATATTCCAGTGCATACCCTCCTGGCGGACCATTCGGAAACAGACGCTCATAAACGCGCACTGCTTCTGTCGCCTTCCCTGAACGAGCGAGGGTCCGGGCCTCCTCCAAAAGTGGGCCAGAAACAAGGCTTCCCCTCATAACGGAATCCAGATTTTGTGCCGCTTTCGGATTGATTTTCTGAAGCGTCTTTAGAACTCTTTCCGAAGCTTCAATGTCACCTTTCTGAGCAGCCCACTCTCCCTCGATTTCCAGAACGCCTGGGTTTTGAGGAGCAACCTGCCGCGCCTGAGCCAGTGTTTCTGCCGCACGATCATACTGACTGCGACCAAGCCAGTACCTCGTCTGTTTTAACAGAAGCTGGACGACCTCCGCCTGATCCGCCGGGATCGCCGAAAGAGTAACTGCCTGTTGAGCCTGCGCATCTTCCGGCAACCAGAAAAATACACCTTGGGATAGACCAGAAAGAAGCAGGGCGGACGTTGGTAGCGACGGCAGGAAACGAGCTTTCATTGCGCCTGAACGCCCTGATCGGAGAGTTGCACCTCATCCATGACACGTTTGCGCAGCATTGCCTGATACATGACAGCTTTATGCAGACTGCGTCCGATCAGAAAGATGGCAACAGCAGCAGCAGCAGCAGCAATGATGCGGAATGGGTGCTCACGGAAGATACGCTCGATATTCACCCAGAAAGGCAGACTACCGACGGTATAGGAGATGCCATTGCGAGACGCGACAACATGGCTGCCATTAACGACAGTCAGATCCCCCTGAATTCCCCGCTGTTTTTCTGGATCACGCATGGCATGAACCAGTTCATCCAATCCCTGTGGTGTCCCGGATAGCATCATGACAAGCGAGCGATGCGATGCATACGGAGAGCGCGCTGCCATAAAAGCTCCCCCACTCTGCAGACTGAGCGCCCCCTGAAGCTTTACTGTACCTGTGTCAGAAACGGCATTTCCTGCAAGATCGGCAAAGAAATATCGCACCCCATCCAGCATTGTTCTCTGCCGGAAATGAAGCTTGCCATTTTCAAGAGTATAAGGTGTTGCTGCCAACAGAGAAGCATATGACCTGTCCGAGCCAAGCGTTCCCATCACCAGCACGTCCTGATCGGGAAACGTCTTGTCCGAGGCTAGGACGCTCTCGCCAATCAAAGTCATTTTGTCTGCGGGATACCACGTATAGGAGCCAATGGTGCCCATTAGGTCCAGAAAGGCAGTCGTTACTGCTGTATCCGGATGATCAGGAAGGCAGATTACCGTTTCGGAAAGGTCTGCAAGGCGCGTAAAGGGAAAGGCGCTATTTGCGAACATTGCGAGATTGGGAAGTACGGCAAAATGGTACGCCCGCCTGAAATCAAGCGTGGAATCAGGATCAATGCTGATCGTGATATCCTGACCTGATGCGGCAATTTGTGTATTCGCAGCTGGGCGACCGCTAAAATAGAAATCAAGCTGATTCTGCGCATACACCCCCCAAACTGGAAGTTTGATCCGATCCTGCTGTAGGGCAGAAACCGACGGGAAGTAACGTGAAATCCATAATGGTAGAAGCGTCGGAACTCTCCAGGAGTAGCTCCGCAGGTAAAGGTTATTGAGGCTCACATCAACATGAGACCGGTCCAGGTCAACAATTGCTTCCAAGGGACCATTGATGCCAACCTCGGCGAGAAATGGCTTGTCCCGCCACGTGTAGAGATCAGGCAAGATACGGAACGGAATACTCAGTGTGCCAGGAATATACCCGTGGCCCGTGAGAGCAGCATCACTCACCAACTCGCCAAACCGGACTACCCGGCTTGTCGGTATAAATGCTGGTGCATCATACGGATTTCTGGGCATGGTTTCCGGTGCGCTAACACTCTGTGACGCATTTTCAGAAAGTGCTTCCGGTAGAAATGCAACGGCACGCGCAGCTTCCTGAACCTCTTCCACGGTGCGACCAGTAATAACCAGTACGGTTCCATTACTATCTTTGGGGTTGGCAACTTCAGCTACAAAGGGCCCTTTGACAGAGGCTGGAAGCAGCAGTCCGACTGGCAAAAGACCTGCTGGAGCGATGGCCACCGCATTACCGCTCAAAGGAAGATGTCTGCTGACAGGAAACGAGATACGTCGGACGTCGGTAATCTTTCCAAACCAACCTGCCATGATCGCAGCGCCCCGTAGGTCCCCCGGAGACTGGTTGTCAGGAAGGACAAAAGGCAGCACGACAGGATCGCTCGCCTGAATGTCCAGCAGAGGTGTGGGAAGACGGTTGAGATGACGCTGGGGCGGCAAGGGTACGGTGGTCAGCGTCAGAGAGGACATACCTCTGATTTCGGCCCATATGTCAGTCGTTTTTTGGGGCAGCGCAGGCGTTTCGTGATCCGAAGACGTACTTCCCAAAGAAAAGGTCAGTGTGTTCTTTTTCGTGAAAAGTACGGGATCAAGATCAAAACTAAGGGCGTCAAAAGAAGCGCGAGAGCGATCCAAAGTGATCGTTCCAACATACTGATCATTGAGACGTATCGTGATGGCCCCGCCTGTCGCGGCAAGTTGCGGTGAAAACGCTCCACTCAGGACAAGGCGCGCCCCTGTGACAAGACGGGAAGATGGAACTGAAAGGTTGACCCCCTGAATGGAAGCCCAAGGCAACATCCGTAGAACAGAGGGCGTTCCAAAATGCATGAGAGAAAAGGTTTGCGGCGTTGCCCCTGCAAGCGGAGGCATGACAGGCCCCGGCACATTCGTAGTGGTTCCTATATCGGGCAGAGGAATATTGTCTCCTGCATCGGAAATCGGAGATGGGAGAGCCTGAGCAGAGGCCTGCCCACTCATCGCGATGCTTGTCATCAGACCGATGATCAGGAGGGAAGCAGTCGAACCTTGTTTCATGGGACGAAGCACTATTCTCTCGCGTTTTTTCTTGCGGGCGGCGGCAAAATCCTTTGCCTGCTGTTCAGCATTCAGAATGCGCTTGTCGCGCTCAGCATAAGAATCAGGATCAGTTCGTTTAAACAGTGCTCCGAAACAGCGCAGAAGTAGCCACGCACTCCGGAGCGGACGATCTGGCGCATAGTTATCCCAGCCAAGCCATGCATCTGCCCGACCAAACATGAACCGTACAATCACCGCTTCTTCTCGTGGCGAAGCAGGCGTCCAGCGCAGGCTGACCTCGTCCTCTTCGACAAGAACAATTCTAGCAAGCACACCGGTCTCACCTGACTGCAGACGAAGACGGACTGCCATATCCGGGCGGATCATGCTTGCGTCTTCAGGCGGAACGTGAAGCCTGCAACCGCCTCGTGAGACATCGATCGTAACGCCTTCGACGAGGCTACCGTTCTGCAGATCGACCGTCAGCGGAAATATCGCAGCAAGTCTCGGGCTATGCCTTATCTGACGTGTCTCACGCCCAACCAGGATGGCACCAAAAACCAGGAGGGCATTCAGCGCAGCCCAGAAGCAGGTCGTCCATAACGCATTCAGAACCATGACGTCATGCTGTCTGAAAAAAATTCTCCACAGCCCTGAAAGAACAGCGATGCAGAGCAGGATCAGAATAACAATCTGCGGCCAAATGGCGCGGATATCCGTATATTCCTGTTTAACCAGACCGCCTTTGTCGGTCACGTTAAAGCGCCCACGGCGTGGGAAGAGCAACGTCATGAACGTAATTGGAGCGATGAATGGCGCAAGCGCGATGTCGTAAACTTCGCTCCAGAATGAATATCGCCAGTTTCTCTGGACGTGAGAAGCTGTTGCAACCGAATGGAAAAAGTGCGGCAGCACATAGACGGCGAGTGCCATAGGAGATGCTGCTATCAGCGTTTCCCCAAAGAAGAGATACGCGAGAGGCGCAAGAAGAAAAATGAGACGAGGGATCGCGAAGAGAAAACTCATCGTTGCAGACAGATAACAAAGCCGCTGGGCAAATGTCAGACCCGGTCCGAACAGCGGATTATCGACACGAAAAATTTGCGTCATTCCTCGCGCCCAGCGCGCACGCTGACCGATATGAAGGATAAGACGTTCCGTTGCCAAACCGGCAGCCAGAGGGAGGCGCAAGTAAGCACTAGACCACCCTGCTCTCTGCATCCTGAGCGCCGTGTGACAGTCTTCTGTCACTGTATCGGTCGCAACCCCTCCTATCTCCTCCAGCGCCGTTCGCCTCAATACTGCACACGAACCGCAGAAAAATGCGCTATTCCAGAAATCATTTCCCGGCTGAAGCAATCCATAAAACAGATTACCCTCTGGAGGGACGGAAAGCCCTTCTGAAAGATTTCGCTCAAATGGATCAGGAGAATAAAAATAATGAGGTGTCTGAATGAGGCCAATACGGCGATCAGCAATCATCCATCCCATCGTGGACTGAAGAAACGCTCGTACAGGAATATGATCGCAATCGAAAATCGCGATGTACTCACCTGATGTGAGAGCAAGCGCGTGGTTTAGATTGCCAGCTTTTGCGTGAGAATTATCAGGACGCGCGATATAACCAGCACCACAGGCTTGAGCGAATTCGAAAAATTCACTTCGATGCCCATCATCCAGAATATAAATATTTAACCGATCTGCGGGCCAGTCCAACCCCATACAGGCTAGAACAACCATACGGACTATTTGAAGGTCTTCATTATAAGTGGGGATATAGACGTCGACAGATGGCCATTCTTCAACTTTATCTGGCAATGCCATCGGCGTGCGTTGCAGGGTATGCAATGTCTGAAAATAGCTCAGAACAAGCATTATCCCCGCGAAAAATTCGGCAAATATAAGGGCTACGCTTAAGGCGGCCTGAGTAAAATCTTCAAATTCAACCGTCTCAGTAAGACGCCAGACAAAATATCTCAGAGAAACAAATAGCGACAGCAGCTTAAGAATAATCGCCGCATTGTCATTACGCACCCTATCTACGATAAAAAACGCTACAATACCTGCAACAGCAAGAACAGCTTGATTTTCCACTGAAAGAGGAATTGTTGCAGCCCCGCCAAAAAGAAGCGTTCCGCCCAGCGTGGCAAAGACAAGGTGGCGCGCTCTTATAGAACGCCACGTGGCAAGAGAGGATACTACCATTTCGCATCAAGATCCGAACTGAACTGAAAAATTTCGATTACCCGGATCCTTTCCGCAATAACCTGTTATATGACCAGAATACGGGAGTTAAGAACGACGGAGATGGGATTTCAAAACCCAATTTTAAGAGAGACGCAGCAATGGCGTTACGCTCTCAGCGATTTGGGCGCATTCAGCACCATTGCAATTTCTTAGATACTTCACAGCAGCGGGGTCCCTGTTGGACCACAATAAACCTCGAGCGCCAGACGTTCATCAGGAGCAAGCTCTGCTAAAGCTGCACAATGATATGCAGACCCACGAGCGGCCGCTTGAGCGACCTGCCACCACGCATCCAGATCGCTTTTCCCCCCACTTCCGCGTAGTCGGCCACCTGTGCCGCAATCGTATTCTATGAACCAGCCTTCACATTCAGCCCGTGCCATGTCGAAGCTTCTTACACACCACTCGACTGACTGAGCCTTTTCAGAGAAAATCATTTTCATTTTTTAACAATCATCTCTGGAAGGCAGTTTTTTTTGCACAAATCAGTCGGCCAAATTCGATGACTAAATCGTCTGCCACGTGCCGATCAACCACTTCATATGTCAGGGCATCATCGGTCAAATCCTGTCCATTGAAAAGGAAAGACATTCCCCCTGAAACACCCACCAAACGATCATGTTCTTCTGTTAGAGATCCCCTTACTGACGGACCAATTTGTCCGCCACTCCCGTCTTGTGAAGAAACTTTTTGCAACAAAAATTCCCAAGATGCCAAAAATGGTCATTTCGGGCAAAGGTTCGAAAATACCCGAAACTCAATTAGGGATTCCCAGAAAATGGCCGATTTTCTAACTTCGTCTGCGCAGAAAACTGTCTCAAATCAGGCCGGAACAAATCGACCGTTTTTGTCAACCTCGTCCCTTCAAAATTCATGAAGGTAATTGCAAAGATCTTCAACCAACGATCCAGTTTGGAAGGTCATTTATTTGATGTATTTGGAGTGGTTTATATGATCATCGGCTACGCTCGGGTTTCTACAGAAGAGCAAAAACTGGATCTACAGATCCAAGCACTCCGGGCTGCTGGTTGTAGTCGAATTTTCACCGATCAAGGAGAATCAGGTAGTAAATTTTCCCGCTCAGGTTTGGACGCAGCAATGCAACATCTTCATGAAGGCTGCACCCTGGTTGTCTGGCGACTTGACCGACTTGGACGCTCTTTGTTTGGGTTAGTCCAACTCATGGAACGGTTAAGCAAGAAGGGAATACATTTTCGTTCGATAACAGAACACATTGATACTGCATCCTCCGGCGGCCGGCTAATGTTCCATATGATGGCTGCATTAGCCGAATTCGAACGATCCATCATTGCTGAAAGAACCCGAGCTGGCCTTGCCGCAGCACGCGTGCGAGGTAAGACGTTGGGCCGTCCTCGTCTACTTTCCGAACAGGATCTGGATATCGCGTTATCTCGCCTGGAAGACGGGACCGAAGGCCTGACCGACATTGCCCGTTCTCTAAACGTATCCTCCAGGACACTTTCGCGGCGCCTCACAACCGCAAAAATTCGTAAAAGGACACCCCTTCAAATCTCCCCGCTCCATGATACCTCTTTATCTCAATAACTTGCAGGAAACAGGCCGATCAATCTGGAACTACGGGACGCACAACATGGAATAAAAAAAACTGAACGATTGGGAGGAAAATAACTTCTATCTCGGCATACGGTTCGCTTGCGGTAATTTCAGCTGGATTGCGCCTTTTCGTGGAACGGATTGTAAAGTCGTAAGCAAACTCCATTCGTTTTTTAAACCGTTGCGGACGACAGCATTGCCTCTTTCGCGATAACCGCGATGTCGAGCCTGGGAGTAGTTGGCCGCAAAAGCATGCGCTCTTTCGTAACCGCCTTGAAGGCCTTAATCAGGACAAGCACTCGGTCGATACCGGCCGCACTTTTCGCAAAAATCCAGATCGCGCGGCCCCGAATGATGGCTCCGTTTGCCTAACTGTTTACTCCCGTGGTTTGATGGTGTGGATTGCTGCCATGAAGTCGCTGAGATGTGTCCTCAGCTCCTCATGGCTGTCGTAATGGAAGCGCTTGACGGTTGCCTTTTTGATTGTTCAGCTCATCCGTTTAACCTGACCATTGGTCCATGAGTGATTTGGTTTCATCAGACGATATTAGATCCCATGCGCTTCAGATCATGTCGAAGCGCATGGGACGCGACCAGGCCGCATTGCGATTACGGGGTTGGTGAGCGAACTGGATCCCATTATCGGTCAGAATGGTATGCCCCCGGTAAGGAATGACGCTTAGGAGATGCTCGAGGAATTCCCAGGCGTTCTTCGGTCGGCTTTCTCGACCAGATGTGTGACAGCGAATGTGCTTGTCCGGTCAATGACAACGAAGAGATACAGCTTGCCTTCAACAGTCTGGACCTCGGCAATATCGATGTGAAAAAAGCCGATAGGATGGCGTTTGAAACGCTGTCGTTTGGGCTTGTCTCCCTCCATATCCGGAAGTCGGGATATCTCTTGACGTTGAAAGCAGCGATGCAGGGCCGAGCGTGTCAGATGGGGAATGCTGGCCTATCGGGCATCAAGATAGTCATCCAGCGATAGCAACGTATGCCGGCGAAATGCCACGATCATCGCTTGGTCCGTCTCGGAAAGGACCGTTGATCGGGGCTCTTTTGGTCCCGTCTTCTGGTCCTCGACAGTCTGACGCTTCCACCATTTAACTGGAGGGTTGATCCCAAGCTCCTCGATCAGCGCCGCGAGCAAAGCCTGCGATCGCTGTAGTGCTGCTCGCACGGCGGCCGTGGTCTTGGCGCTGCCATGACGCATCTGTCATGTTCTGGCTATGAACCCTTAGCCTAACAAAAATTAGCTATCCTAAAAATTTCTGAATACTTATTTTTCTCAATCATTCAAAAAAGAGAGCTTCTATTGTCATCAATTTTCATAATATCGCACCATGATCATCATTAAATATTGATTCTGATCAATTCCGAAACTAAGACCTGTTAGGCTTTGAATGACAATTTTGGCTGCATAACTGTTTATTATGAGCATGATGCAGTCTGTCTTTTCTGATACCCCATAGTCCGTCTGGGAGACCTTGATCGAGGAAGTCCGTCCGAAGGACAAAATCCCACCGAAGAACCTTCGACGGACGATATCCGCGATTTTCTGGCGCCATTAGAACGGCGCGAAATGGCGCGCCCTTCCGCCTGAGTTTGGTCCCTAGTGGATCGCGGCACAACTGTTCATTTGATGCTCGAAACTCGGTGTATGGCAGCGCCTCTTGAAAAGGTCAAAACAGGGACTAGGCCCTCGGCACGGTTTTTCTCGATGGCACACAGGTTTGCGTAGCTGCAGACGGACATGGCAGGGCATTGTCCTTTACGCTTTCGCCCGGACAGGCGCACGAATTACCGTGTGCCTACGCCCTACTCGATAATCTGCCATACCCACCGATCTATGTCGTCTGCGATCGTGGTTACGCCTCACACAAGTTACAGGAGTATCTTTGGAGCCGGGGAGTAGCTATGATCAGACGTTACCTGTATCTGCGTTGAACTCTTCCTTCTCAGAATTCCTTTGATCAAAACGTCATTGCGGTTTCATGAAAAAACCTGGTTCTTTACAACCTGTCAGCCTCCTTGCAGTTGCTCGTGAAGCTGGCGTGTCCAGAGCGACAGCCTCGTTGGTCCTGCGCGAAAGTCCTCTGGTTGCGACCGAAACGCGCGAGCGTGTTCAGGAGGTCATGAAACGTCTTGGGTATATTTACAATCGGGGTGCAGCAAACCTCAGACAGAACCGGACTCATACAATTGGTCTCGTCCTTCCCAATATTGCGAACCCCTTTTTCAGTGAGCTGACAGCGGGAGTTGATGAGATCAATGATACCAATGACGTTGTCTGCTTCATCGCCAATAGCAATGAATCAGCTGATCGCCAGGCTCGCCAGTTACAACGGCTGCGAGAGCACAACGTTGATGGGGTCATCATCTGCCCTGCTGTGGGAAGTTGCCAGACGCTTCTTGACGATCTTGAGCGGTTAAAGCTGCCTTTCGTGCAGGCTCTCCGGCAAGTTTCTTCAGATGAGAGTGACTATGTGGCGGCCGATTACGCTGTCGGTATTGAGAAAGCAGTAACGCATCTCGTTCGGACTGGTCGTAGACGAATCATGTTCGTTGGCAATATGAACGTTCATTCTGCCGCCCAGGCTCGTTGTGAAGGATTCATGCGTGCGATGGCATTGCATCACCTCCCCCAAACCCTGATTGTCCCGGGTGGAGCAGAAAACACCTATGACGAAGCAGTGTTTGATACGCTGCTAAAGTCCTCCGATCCTCCCGACTCAGCTATCTGTTACAATGATATCATGGCCTTAAATGTCATGAACCGTCTTCAGGCGCATGGTATTGCCGTGGGTAAAGAGTTTGCAGTTATCGGGATGGATGATTTGCCTCAAGCATCGGCGTCATATCCCGCTTTAACGACCATCGCCACCGGTCCCCGCGATATCGGTCGAGCCGCTGCGAATCTTCTTCAGGCTCGACTTGAGAACCCCGAGCGTTCAAGGGAACATATTATTCTCTCTCCCCAGCTAATCATCCGTGACAGTTGTGGCGAAAATGCTCACCTAAGGTGATGTCTTTCCCCACCTAAACGACGATACGATCACAAAAAACGTGATACAAAATCATATAATCACACAAGAGTGACGTTTGGCTAACGTTATTTATGTGACTTTCTCTCAAAATTAGCGTTCCTTGTGTGAACTACGGTCTTTTAGATCGATCTAATTAAAAGTTCTGTTTCGTCGCCATAGATGAAATTCAAGGAGGGCTTATGACAACACCCATGAAATGGGCTCTGATTGGGGCCAGTAATGTAGCACAGGAGTGGATGATTGATGCCATTCGCTCGCAGAAGGAAAGTATAATCTGCACTGTTTTCGGTCAGAATGCGGACAGAGGAAAAACCTACGCGCAGGCCAATGGTATTCCCTGCAATACAACGGTGCTTGAGGATATTCTGCAAGATCCGGAAATTCAGGCAGTCTATATCAGCTCCCGAAATGAGTTCCATAAAGACCAGGCCCTTGCTGCCGCGCGTGCTGGCAAGCACGTTCTCTGCGAGAAACCACTAGCTTTATCGCTGAACGATGCTGAAGACATTGTCCGTGTCTGTCATGAGATGGGTGTCGTTCTTGGTACTAACCATCATTTGCGGTGTTCCGCCGTACATATCGCCCTCAGAGAGCAATTGCGTACTGGAACAATCGGGAAATTAAACGCCGCTCGCGTTTTCCATGCCAATTATCTTGCCAAAGCGATGGATGGATGGCGCTTGAATGATGCCGGGGGTGGGCTGATCCTCGATAGTACTATTCATGACATTGACACGCTACGCTTCTTGCTAGGAGCTGATCCTCTGTCGGTGTTCGCCATGACGCAGAGCGGACGGAAAAGTGTCTCTGGCATTGAAGATGGCCTTATGGCCGTCATGCGCTTCCCCGGAGATGTCCTCGTGCAGATCCACGGGTCTTACGCTGTTCCCTACGCTCCGGGGGGCGTAGAGCTTTATGGGGACGAGGGAGCTCTTATCGCACGGGATTGCATGTCCCAGAAACCAGTAGGAAGTCTTTCTCTGCGGAACGCAGAGGGTGAACATCCAATGTCCCTCACTCACCATAATCTTTACCGCTACAGCGTCGCTCGTTTTCTTGCCGCTATCGATGGCAAAGGAACACCTGCCGCAACAGGTGAGGATGGGGTGGCATCTCTCAGGATTGCACTGGCCCTCAAAGAATCCGCTCGGACAGGACGAGAAATAAAGGTCATCCCATCATGAGCGCAACAACGATGACGACGTCTCTTCCCCTTGATCAGGAGCGGCCCCTAGCTATGACTGAAGCCTTGTCACAGCGTCCTGAAATGGCGCCCGAAGAACTACGCCGTGCTGCCTGGACATGCTCTGTCGGGAGCGCCATGGAATATTACGATTTCGCGCTCTACAGTCTGGCCTCTGCTCTGGTGTTCGGGCCCCTTTTCTTCCCAAGCACCATTCCTGGCATGGGACTGGTTGCAAGTTTCGCAACCTATTTCATTGGGTTTGCGGTCCGACCGATTGGCGGCGTATTTTTCGGTCGACTGGGGGACCGTCACGGACGCAAAAAAGTCCTGCTCCTGACCGTAACGCTCATGGGGTTGGCAAGTGCTGCCATCGGCCTCATTCCGTCTTATGCCACAATTGGCATTGCAGCCCCTATTTTGCTTGTCTTAATGCGCATTTTACAAGGATTTGGCGCGGGTGCTGAACAGGCCGGTGCGGCCGTCATGATGACGGAATCTGCCCCAAGAGAGCGCCGTGGATACTTCGCTGCCCTTCCCTTTCTCGGGATTCAGATGGGAACGGTCGCGGCTGGCTTGATCTATTTTGGTATGCTTACAGGTGTACCAAATATTGCAGAGACCTGGATCTGGCGCGCGCCATTTCTCGGGAGTGCATTTCTTCTCGTCATTGCTCTCTATATGCGGCTGAAACTGAAGGAATCCCCAGCTTTCGCAAAGCTGAAGGAAGAGGAAGAGCATGAAGAGGTCATGCCCATCCGGCAGGTCCTGACCACATCGTGGCGCCCCATCACGGCCGGTCTTGGCCTACGCATGGCCGAAAATGGCGGCTCATCCATCTATCAGGTGCTGTCGATTAGCTACCTGGTGCATACGGTCGGGATGAGTAGCAAATGGGGCACCCTCGCCCTGATCGGCGCTGCATTCGTGGGTGCCGTTACCATTCCGGGAGCTGGATGGCTAAGTGATCGCTACGGACGTGTCCGAGTATATCGTGCATTTGCCATCTTGCAGGCTGTCACCGCTATTCCTGTCTGGTATGTCTTCAGCCAAGGAAACCCGGTTCTTTCGATGATTGCGCTGTCCCTGGCTCTGGGCGTCGCAACCTGGGGAATGTTCGGTACACAAGGCGCCTTCCTGCCTGAGATGTTCGGGGTGCGGCACCGTTACACGGCCGTTTCGTTTACGCGTGAATTTTCATCCGTAATTGCAGGAGGTGTTTCCCCCATGGTCGGGCAGTTCCTGATCACGATGTTCGCGCGTTTCAATATCGGTGGTGTCGCAAGCGGGAAGTTCGCATGGATACCACTCGCAACCTATGTGATCTTTCTGGCGGGATTGGCCGTGCTGGCAACGTTCTTCATTCCTGAAACTAGAGGAAGAGACCTGATGTCTCAGGACGACGTGTTCTAAAAAGTCCTCCCCTGATCCAGAACTATTCCTAATCCTTCCTTTTTGATTTCCACCTGAAATGCAACCGAACCTTCCGGACGCATCATGCTCCATTTATGTCTGAGGTTAACATGAAATCTGATGTTTTCTCTCCCTTATCGGATGCATTGGCACAGTATGCAGACCTGCTTCTGGGTGCGCGCAAAAATGGCCATTGCCTTCAACAGATCCCGGCTTCTTCTGCCCCTCAAAATGCAGAAGACGCATATGCGGTACAGGATCGGGTGGCACGTGGTCTGATCTCATCTCTTGGATCGATCCAAGGGTGGAAAGTTGGCGCCCCTACGCCAGACAGCGAGCCATTCTGCGCCCCTTTGCACCAGAACACGATTTTCTCGGGAGATACCAAACTCCCCGTGGGTTTATGCCGTCTCTACGGTGTTGAAGCTGAAATCGTTTATGTTTTCGGAGTGTCTCTGCCGCTGCGCTCCACGCCGTGGACAGAACAGGACGTCCGTAAAGCCATTGTCAGCGCACACGCAGCGATTGAGATTTTCGATACCCGCTTCTGCAAACCCGGATCCCAGTCGGGCCTGACCCATCTTGCGGATCAGGGAAACCATGGATCTCTGATTTACGGAACTCCTCTGGATGACTGGCAACGCCTTGTACCCGTTGATGAACCAGTCCGTCTCATTTTGAACGGTAAAACGGTCATTGATCATACAGGTGGAAATTCTGCTGGTGATCCGATGCGCCTTCTCGTCTGGCTCGCCAATCATGCTGCCAAGAGAGGTTTGCCCATACAGGCGGGAACTGTCGTAACGACGGGATCCATGACTGGAACTGAATTCGTTCCTGCAGGCACGGTCGCAGAAGTCCAGATCGGCCCATTAGCGGCAGTTTCCGTCACGCTCCCTTGAAAAGAACTGATGAAAGGTTTTCGGTCATGAAGCCGGAACTACTTCTTGTTGAACCCATGATGCCTGAAATAGAGGCTCTTCTCGATGCGGCTTATACCGTTCATCGTTATGACGGATCAGCCATTCCCTCTAATGTTGCCACGCGCATTCGGGGGATTGCTACAGGCGGCGGCACCGGTGTGCCAGCAGCGCTGATGAGAACTCTGTCGAACCTTGAAGTCATTGCCATCAATGGGGTGGGAACGGATGCCGTTGACCTGAAAGAAGCGGCACGACGCGGCATTGGCGTAACTACAACCTTGAACGTCCTGACGGATGATGTGGCGGATCTCGCCATGGCGCTCATGCTGTCGGCAATGCGCGATCTGGTTTCAGGAGACCAGTTCGTACGGAACCATCAATGGGGCGTTGGTCAGCTTCCGCTCGCTCATAAGGTCACGGGACGGAAACTTGGAATTGTCGGCATGGGACAGGTCGGACAGGCTATTGCCAAGCGTGCGCGTGGTTTTGATATGCCCGTTTCCTATTATTCCCGCCGTGACCTGGCGTTGCCAGACGCACCGTTTGTTCCTGACCTGCGAGCGCTCGCTGAACAGAGCGATATTCTGGTCGTCGCAGCTTCTGGCGGAGCACAGTCCCGGCATCTCATCAGTCGTGATGTCATGGAAGCCCTCGGTCCGTGCGGTCTGCTCGTAAATGTTTCCCGAGGCAGTGTTGTGGATGAGCAGGCCTTGGTAGAGCTACTCCAGCAAGGAAAGCTCGGAAAGGCTGCGCTGGACGTGTTCGAAAGCGAGCCGACGGTTCCAGAAGCCCTTCTCAAGATGAAAAACGTCGTTCTACAGCCGCACCGCGCCAGCGCTACGGTGGAAACACGCCTTCAGATGGGCCAGTTGGTTGTCGCCAATCTGGGTGCTCATTTTGCGGGTGTGCCTCTCCTGACGCCTGTGCAGTCAATCTGATTGGGTCAAGGACAGGCGCTGTTCCGCTCAGAACAATGCTTCGCTCCGAGGTAATACCATGATGTATTCCCTGTCTTTTCGCCGGAGGCTTATTGCCCTTGGTGTTCTCTCGGCTGGATGGCTGTGCGCCCATCCAGCCCATCCTCAGTATCGTGGTCCGATCTCCGAAACGGCCCCTCTCTTCGCGCTGGACACTCCAACGTCCTACGCCAATACGCCTTTTACACCCCCCGTGGAAAACATGGTCCTTCCGTGGGGAAGACTGGTTAAACGCCTCAATAAAATGGGGGTTGGGATCGTCGTGGATTACACGAGCGAAAGTGCCATCGCGCTGAATGCCGGTCATGGGGGTGATGCCGGATATGCGCATCAGATCGGGGTGGAACTGGATCTGGACTGGGAAAGGCTCATTGGGTGGAAAGGCCTCAAAACCCATGCCGTTTTCGTCAACCGCGCGGGCCATAATTTAGCATCTGATATGGGAGAAAGATCCCTTAATGGCTTTCAGGAAATTTACGGTGGTGGCGGCAATGTCGGCGTTCATCTGGTATACGTTTATGGAACGCAGGACCTTTACAAGAACCGGGTTCAGATTGCCTTGGGCAAGATGCCGGTCAATATCGACTTTGCTAATTCGCCCTTGTTCTGCACGTTCATGAACAAATCGAACTGCGGCATTCCAAAGTCCCTCACCCGTGGAGCGGCAGGGTATGCGACATATCCAGGATCAACATGGGGAACGAGAGTGCGTTACTGGCCATTACATGGGGTTTACACCCAGGCTGGCCTGTATGGTGTCAATCCATATCTGAATACCAACAGATACGACCGTACTGGTTTCAGGATGGATACAGAGCTTTATACCGGCATCTATATTCCCGTTGAAATTGGCCTCATACCGTCTTTTGGAAAGAACAATCTGGTGGGCCATTACAAGTTCGGCGTTGCGTATGATTCTTCGAATTACAGGGATGTCTATTACGATACGGCGTTACAGCCAGCAGCCAGAACGGGCATGCCCTATCGTTGGACCAACGGAAAAACACAGATATGGCTTCAGGCAGACCAGATGTTAATCCGTAATGGGAATGGTCCGCTGCACGGCCTTTATGCAATTGCCGGCTTCACGAAAAGTCAGGGCAACAACAGCCCCTATACGTATCAGGTTTATGCCGGGTTTGTAGACAGAGGCCTCATCCCTAGCCGTCCGCAGGATACAATGGGTGTGGAATGGTCAGAAACATTTGCGAGCTCGCAACTGGTAGCATCACAATGGATCCGGTATCGACAAGGTTTATCTCTGCCCGGAAATGCAGATTATCCGCAGAGTCACCTCACGACGTTTGAAGCGACTTACAATATTCACGTTTTCCGTGGCCTTTCGATCCAGCCGGACTATCAGCATATCTGGAGAACCAATCTTCAGAAAAACAAGCCAGAGGTTGATGCGCTTGGCCTGAAGATCCATGCTGTTCTTTAGACATTGAGTCCCGTGTTAATATCGAAACTTTCCCGGGCACGTTGACAAAAAGATCTGATCCAGAATTTTGCGGCGGCGAGATCGAAGAAGTTCCTGAACCGTCAGATGGTCAAGCATTCACACATCTCTATAAAGAACAGCTTTGAGCCACATCCGCTGCAACGTGAAAAGCTCTTTTATCAACGAGGTCTAAATCACCCTGGATCTGAGAAGGCTTTTTGTAAATTCATGACTGGGATTTTTGAAGATATGATTTGTTTCCCCGTGGTCTACAATTTTACCATCCTGCATTACAACAACATTGTCGCTCATCTCTTTTATAACGCCCAGATCATGAGAGATAAATAAATAAGCGATTTTCAGACGCTCCTGGAGCTCCTTTAACAATTCCAATACTTGTGCTTGCACAGAAACATCCAACGCTGAAACAGGCTCGTCACAAACAATCAATTTAGGTTTGCCCGCGATAGCCCGCGCGATGGCAATACGTTGGCGTTGCCCCCCCGAAAGCTGGAGAGGGTGACGGCGAGAAACGTCCGGTGTTAGGCGTACCAGCGCCAGAAGTGCCGTAATCCGTTCCGGAAACTCCGTCTGTGGGATGTTGTTGGCTTCAAGCGCATCAGCAAGAATACGCTGAACAGTCCAGCGTGGATCAAAAGAACTCAGGGGATCTTGATAGACAATCCCCATTTCATGCCGATGCGGCCGACGCTCTCGTTCATCTACGCTCCGGTGAGTATCAGCACATATCCCGTTCCAAACTTTTCCATCAAACCATACATTCCCTGCATCAGGCGCCAGAAACCCGGTTACAATTCTTGCAGTTGTTGTCTTCCCAGAACCAGATTCACCTAAAATACCGAGCGTTTCCCCTCTCCGAAGGGTAAAGCTGACATGATCTACCGCGGTCCGCGATGACCCTCGTGACTTAGGGTAATGCTTGAGGATGTCTTTCACGACGAGCAGAGGGGGGTCATCTTCCGTTTGCTGAACTGAGGAACGCTGCGGTTTGTGCTGTTGCCCTGGGATCGAACTCAGTAGCAAACGCGTATACTCCTGAGTGGGGCTCTTTAGAATTTGGGCCGCCTCTCCCTGCTCTATTAGTCGGCCTTCTTTGACCACGATAATTGTGTCTGCAACCTGAGACACGGCTTCAATGTCATGGCTGATCAGTAAAATCCCGTGCCCTGCATCCCGTAAGTCACGGAATAGTTCCAGAACATGCGAAACGGTGCTGGCGTCCAACGCCGTGGTTGGCTCATCTACAATGATGATCCCGGGGTTTAGGGCTATCGCAGAGGCAATGAGAGCCCTTTGACGCAGCCCTCCAGACAGTTCATTCGCGCGCTCCTGCAAGCGCGTTTCAGGGTCAGACACCGCGCTATTTCTGAGCAGTTCCAGAACTCGCTCCCGCCGCGCCCTGCGATGACGCCAACCCCGCAACTGGCCGTGAACCGTCAGAGCTTCTTCTATTTCCTGCCCAATAGTTCGCAACGGGTCGAGCGACGTCAACGCGTCCTGAAGCACAAAACCTATCTCTTTTCCGCGAAGTTCGCTCCAGCCCTCCTCACCCAGGCCCAGGAGATCAAGATCGCCGAGACGCAAGCTCTGTGCTGTAATCTGGGCTCGATCACCCGCCAGCCCAACAAGACTGCGCGCGGTCACGCTTTTTCCTGAGCCAGATTCACCAACCATGGCCAGAATTGTGCCGGGTTTTATCTGAAAAGAGAGATCATGTACGACCTGCTTTCCCTCAAACGATATGGAGAGTTTTTCGACCGTCAGTTCCTGTCCGATCATAGCATGTACCTCATGAGGGTCTGCCTTCGAGGCGACGTTGTAGGAAGCGCCCTAAAATTGTTGTGGACAGCACAGTCAGCACGATGAAAAGGCCTGGAAAGAGAGTCAGCCACCAGGCATCAGCAATGAAATCGCGCCCCATGGACATCATGGTTCCCCATTCTGGCGTGGGGGGTGGTGCGCCAAGCCCCAGAAAAGACAGTCCTGCCGCCCAGACAATCGTCTGGCCAACCCCCATGGTTGCGGTTACAACGAGCGGACGGAGCGCATTGGGTAGAACATGTCGTCGAATGATGGAAAATGGCGTGTGGCCAAGGGCACAGGCAGCTTCCACATATCCTGAGTGCCTTACCGACAGCACCTGACTGAAGACCATCTTGCCGTAGCCCGGCGTAGCGGCGATCCCGATCGCCAAGGCCAGTGGTCCTGCCCCTGTCCCAAGACTGGCGGAAAAAAGAAGCGCCAGTATCAATGCCGGAAACGAAAACAGCACATCTATAACGGCGCCGATGCCTTTCTGAAGCCACTGAGGACCCAGCCCGCCTGCCAGTCCAAGGATGATCCCACCAGAAAAACTGATTGCGACGGCCCCTGCCCCAACCAGAAGTGACTGCCGTGCGCCATGAATAACGCGCGTCAGAATGTCGCGACCAGACTGGTCTGTTCCGAAGGGGTGGTTCCAGTCTGGGGATAAGAAAGCGTGCCGTGGTGCAATAGCATAGGGATCATTTGCGCTGATCGCGTTTGGAATGATGGCTGAGACCAGAAGAAAAACCAGAAAGCCGGATGCGGGAAGGATTGCAATGGGAAGCTGCCTCCACGCGATGAGCTTTTTCGGGGCTATAATCATAAGGATGCTCTTTGCTCCCGAGATGTCGCAAGACGCGGATCAACCAGTTCGTGGATGAGTTCGATCATCAGGCTGGCAAGTATGTATGCAACTGTGACGAACAGAACGATGCCGGTTGTTAGGGGCATGTCCTGTGCGGAAACGGCATAAACGAGCGTGCGTCCAAGTCCTTTTCGCGAAAAAATGGCTTCAATGACTGCTGTTTCACCGAGAAGCGCGCCAAGAGCCCACGCTGAGAGCGCAATACCGGGAAGAAGCGCGTGACGCAGGGCA
This sequence comes from Gluconobacter sp. Gdi, assembly GCF_014132155.1. GTDB lineage: Bacteria > Pseudomonadota > Alphaproteobacteria > Acetobacterales > Acetobacteraceae > Gluconobacter. The sequence continues at coordinate 44,529 of NZ_BLJQ01000007.1, read as the reverse complement.
TGGCGCCGCAAGACCTGCCCCATGCTTAGACCTCGCATTCTCGCACTCAGGATGAACGGTTGATCGAGGGCAATCTCCAAAGACTCACGCGTGACCTGAGCCAGAAATCCTCCCAGAGGAATGGCAAGGGAAAGTGCTGGCATAATGAGGGAGGCCAGCGAAGAACTCCCCGCAGGCGGCAGCAGGTGCAATCTGAACGCAAATATCCAGAGCAGCACAATTCCAAGCCAGAACGGCGGGAGCGCTGCGGCAGAGATGTCGAGAGAGGCTCCAAGGCTCGAGAGTACTCTCCCGCGGCGGACTGTGCAGAATACTGAAATCAGTGCGAGAGCCCAGGCAAGGAAGAGCGAGAACGATGCGAGTGCCAGCGTAGGCAGCATCTGCTGGCGCAAAACCTCCGCAACACGCAGGTGCTGACTGAAGGAAGCCCCTAAATCTCCATGGAGGAGCCGCCATATATAGAAACCATATTGCACGATAAGAGGACGATCGAGGCCGTACTCCCTGGTGATCGCCGCGACAGCACCGGGTGTAGGGTTGGCCATGGCCCCACCGAGGATGATCGTTGCCGGATCACCGGGCATCATGCGCACAGCGAGAAATGTTAGTGTTGCAGATGCGAAGAGCATGCCGAGACTCAAGCCAATCCGGCTGATCAAGCGCTGGGAAGCCAAGCGTTTCGTCATGGTGTCATCCAGGCATCATGAAAATTGATGACGCGTAACGAGGGCTCAATGCGTACACCATGAACATTGCTGAACACTCCCAGACGCGTGGTCTGCGAATACGTCGTGATTTGAAGATGTGCCTTAGCGATGATCTCTTGCGCTCGCTGGTAAAGCGCCTTTCGCTGCTGCGGGTCCTGCGTGGCCAATGCCTGTTCCACCACCTCGTCGAAGATCGGGCTGCTATAGCCGGAAGCGTTCTGGTGAATACCGTGCTGAAAATGGTTGGTGAATGCAGAACCGAATACGATGCGAAGGACATCTGGAGTATTCGTGTTCCAATATCCAATCCGCACATCGTAATCCCAGGCATCACTCCGCGCGATGTTGGCAGTCTCGCTTAGGGGCTCCAGCCGGACATCAAAGCCGGTTTGACGCGCAGTGGCTTGTACCTGCTCCCAAAGGGTACGATCGGCGGGTGCCAGAACCGTGGAGATCGGGATGTGCACAGTTAATCTTTTGCCGTCACGGAGGCGATATCCCTTAGAATCCCGGTCTTTCCAGCCAGCTTTCTCCAAAAGTTCGTTGGCACACTTCGGATCATAATCCTTGGTATGCTCAAAATCCGGGCTGTAATCTGGTGTGGAGGGGCTCAAAGGGCCTCCAGCGCGCGCATAATGGTGGAAAAATATGCTTCCTAACGCACCATCAATATCTGCGGATCGAATGAACGCTTCACGGACACGGATGTCATTAAACGGCGGCCGAAGCGTGTTCAGGGTCCCGTTCGTAGGATTTCCCGGTCGATCGGCCATCAGCAATGACACATCCGGGTTGGACTTTGCCGGAGTTTCGCCCTCAGGCGGCACACTATCAATGACGCCCACCTCGCCCGCCTGAAGCATGGCAAAACGGACTGACGGCTCAGCAACGAAGCGCCAGATAATTCCGTCAAGCCAGGCAGGCCCTTGGTGCTGCGCTGTGGGAGGCGCCCATGCATAAGCTGGGTTTCTCCTGAGGACGACCTCACTCTGATGATCCCAGTGGGCAATAATGAACGGGCCAGACCCCACGGGGCTCTGACAGTTCACATCGCGAGGGCGGCCTAAAGCTGCGGGAGACTCAATACCCAGAAAGCCTTGAGCCAGAACATTCAAAAAAGCTGAATACGGCGAGGACAGGTGAACCGCTGCCGTATAAGGATCGAGAATGTCGGTCCGGGTATATTGGCGGATATAACCGCCCGCAGTACCTGACTGTGTGGCGGGATCCACCATATGGTCCAGATTGCGTTTTACAGCCGCTGCATCGAACTTTGTCCCATCGGTGAAGGTCACGTCATGCCGGAGATGAAAGACATACGTTAGTCCGCCGTCCGCTATTTCCCATGACGTTGCAAGCCAGGGATGAATGGTGCCCTGCTCGTCCATCGATACGAGCCGGTCAAGATACTGCTCGGCGATATAGACCTGCGGCATATCTCCATACACATGGGGATCCAGGCACAGAGGCTCGCGCTCCGTCGCTAAGACGAGAATACCGCCTTTGTGGGGTGCTGATCCCTGATGCGTGTTCGGATGCCGCGTTTTACTGTCGGTATCATGCCGATAGAACAGGACAGCCACGCACGCTACCACCGGAATAAGTATCAGAACCGGCCTACGATTATGAAATCTGGTCATACTCTTAGAATCGGCACGTATGAGCGAATATCTGACCAATGAACTGTCTTGGGAAAAAACCAATGCCTCATCAGAAGTGCCTTCCCAAGTCAGTGAGGTGTACAGTCACGCCGCCAAACACACTGAATCCGTCACCCGGGTAAAACATTGCGGAATCAGTATGGTTCAGATTGTAGGCAGTATAAGCTGCCGTGGCGTAATGCTTGTTTCCGAGATTGCGGAAATCAAGAAAAGTGCTCCAGATTTTGCTTTTTGCCTCATAACCAAGCTTCAGGCCGAATATCCCATATCTGGGTGCCTTCAGTGTATTGGCGTAATCGACATAATAGCTTGAGGACGACCTGAAATCGAAGTTCGCATAGAACCCCAGAGGATTATTATACTGGAGTTCGGCTTGATATTGCCATGTCGGGATCGACGGCAGCTTGTTTTGCCCAAGAAGGGAGTCATGCCTGTAATAAAAGTCATTGACCGTAAGAGCCTGACGGAAGGACAAGGCGCCATATTGATGCAGATTAAAGAGTTTCGTTGAGAGTCCGGCTTCAATGCCCTGATGAATTGTCGGACTTGCGTTAGACGTTCTGGTAATCTCGGCTGTTGTATTTGTCGCGCGTGTAACGACGACGGACAGCAGTTCGTCTTTAACCCAACTCCGATAAAGGGTTAGATTTCCGTCGAATATGCCGACATGACCTCGGATACCAATTTCCGCCGAGTTAGCCCGCTGGGCTTTCAATGGCCCTACAGTTCCCGTGTCATTATACGGGCTGCCCCCTTTGACATCATGGTAGTTCCAGGTCACCGGAGGGTCGATCAAGCGACTGAAGTTGGCGAAGACGTCAATGTCCGGATTAATTTCATACCGTAAACCGACGCGCGGCGTAATGAAGACATTATTATAGTGCTCACGGCTCTGAAGCGCTGAGTTCGGTATCAAGCGGTCAACAACGCGAATATTGCGATCAACCCAGATGACTGAAAAGCCGCTAGTCAGCCAAAGCCGATTGAAAATATTGAAATTATTCCCGGCCGCAAAAACCAGATCATGTGATCCGCCGTATTTGACCCGCTGGTGCAGCGTCCAGTCTTCTCTATTATAAGTCGTGGATGGGACGGACGATGTATAATATCGAGAGTCTCCCGACACCATATGCACATCACTCAGAATAAAATTGCTTTCAATCTTCCGCCCGAGAAGACGATCACTCCGGTTATATTTGACAGAATTGTTAATGTCCGTGGAACGCCACAGGTTAAACTGCTGCGTATTTGTCCCGTTAAAGAGCGGATAATCGTTCCACGTTATGCCGTATTCCAACCTGGAATCATCATCGAAAATGTAATTGGTTTTAAATCCCAGCATAGTGCTTCTGGTCGGGCGCCCTCCCCAGTCGTTTGGATTAATGCTGGGGCTTTTGCGAAGTTGGGCCAGTGTCAGCAGGCCACCATAATGGCCGAACCCCTCGTCCCATTTAAAAATAAGTCGTGCAGACAGTTTGTCGGTGAAGCGGTAGCCTAGATTTGCGACAACATCGGTACGATGCATCGCCGTATAGCTTTGGAAGCCCTGTCGGTTGGTTCGCGCTACAGTGACGTAATAATCGCCTTTCTTATTGCTGAACGTCCCCCCCTGACTGACCTGTTCTTTCAGTGTGCCGTAGCTGCCAGCTTCGAAACGGGCCATGAACCCGGGCGCAGAGACCCCGGTATGTGTTACGAAATTGATGCCGCCACCAAGAGCGGTCGCAGCGTAGTCGAACGCGTTGGCACCATAAAGGACTTCTGTGCGCTGATATCCGGTATTGTTGAGGCGATCTTCCTGAAATCCTCCCACACCGCTGACAGTCAATCCATCAATCAGGTATTTCATTCCGAGGCTGTAACCTCCATAGAATACCCCTGCGCCCGATCCTCTTATGGAGATCTTGTTTCCGGTGCTTCCACTGGTTGCTTGCGCGAAAATACCAGGCTGAAACGCCAAAGTGTCCTCAAGCGTGGCTGACCTCCCTTTCTCAACTTCCTTGCTGCTGATAACCGTGAAATTTCCCGGCACCTTTCTCATGCGCTTTGCGGCTGTGCGGACGCTATTCGACCCAGTGACACTGATATCCTCGCTCTTTGAATGAGGAGAAATTGCGTCGCCTTTTAAGCGCTTCGGAGCAACCGGAGTGTTGGGACGACTGACCGCCGGTCCGACATGAAGGGCTCGCGGACCAGAGCGTTTGTTCCTTTCAGCATCTTGGGCAATAGCCGTGGGAATCATGGTGCATGTTGAAAGGACGGTCATGCCAAGGAGGAGAATGCGTGTGTGCCGCTCGTAGAAGGCTTTCATGACTCGTTTCTCAACATTTGGGTGATATCTCGGAACATAAAAATCGACCGTCCGGAGGCGCATTTCCTACCGACGATTCCTTTATTCACATATCCAAATGTATGAACGTTAATAACAACGTATTTTTAATGTTGTATTTAAAAGGCACAATTTTCCCCATAAAACCTAGGGAAAGAGCCGTTCTCTGAGTTCCTATTGAAATAATTAATGGGAGAGATGACGAATTAAAAATTACGCTTATCCCGGTTTGGTGCGCATCATAAACTACGAAAACTAGTTAATTCCGCCTTATATTCGTTAGGTGTCGTTATATGTCCTCTTCCGCCAATTTCGTCTCTGCCAGAGAACGCTTTCAGCCGATCATAGAAACGATAACGCGTGCATCACGGGAGTTCGAGCACGACCCCGCGCTTGTGAGAAGCATTGTGCAGGATCTGAAAACTGCGGGACTGGGACGCGTCCGCCTTCCAAGTAAATTGGGCGGGTATGGAGCTTCTTTGAAACAGAGCTTCACCCTACTGAAAGAGCTAGCGACAGCAGACTCTAACCTTCCACAGATTTTCCGTGCTCATTTTGCCTTTATTGAAGGCAGGCTCCGCCATTCACACAAATCTGCCGAATGGTTTGACCGCATCCGTGATGGCGCTCTTTTTGGCGCGGCGATGGCGGAACGCTCAGACGAAACGGGCGTATCGACGCAACTGAGTTCCGACGGACAGGAGTATCGCCTGAATGGTATAAAGTACTATTCGACTGGCACCCTCTATGCTGACTGGATCATTGTCTGGGCCGCAGAGGGAGAACAGCGCGCGCATGTTCTGGTCCCTTCAGAGGCCTCAGGTGTCACACGAATTGACGACTGGGATGGTTTTGGTCAGCGCCTGACCGGCAGCGGGACAACTGTTTTCGACAACGTTTTAATTGCTCCGACACAAATTCTGGACCGCTCCGAGCCCGGAAATATTCCTGCGCATTCTTATCTCGCCGCTTACTATCAGCAATTTCATCTTGCAGCTCTGGCAGGAATTTCAGCCGCCGTACTGCGCGATGCGATTGACTTTGTGCGGCCCCGAACGCGAACCTTCGGTGTTCCCGGCAAAGTTATCCAACGGGAAGATTCCGTTGTTCAGAGCGTCGTTGGGCGACTGTCTGCTCTTGCCTTCTCAACGTCTGCTCTGGTCGATCGCGTTTCGGACGCTTTGACGGAGGCTGAGCCCGCGTGGCTAAGGGGCGATACCGAAAGCGTTACGTTTAGTGAGGCAGAAGAAGCCGCCTTCAAAGCGCAGCAGATCGTGATTGACCAGACGCTTGAAGCCGCAAATTTACTTTTTGAAGTTGGCGGCGCATCGGCCACCAGTCAGACCAGAAATCTGGATCGCCATTGGCGCAATGCTCGCGTTCTGTCCTCACATAACCCTGCGGCCCAGCGCCGTCGGGAACTCGGGGATCTGGCCTTAAATGATACCCCTCTTTGGACGCCGTACCGTGAAGGTCTGAAGAAAAGTCTCTCCAAGGAGCCGGCATGAGTAAGGCATCGGCCCTTAAGCAGTTAAGAGTCAATCTGTTTGAGATGGCTTGCGTAAGTCACATCGTCCACGGAATGTGGACGGCGCCTGACAACAATCGCCACCGTTTTGGAGAAATGGCATTCTGGCTGGAACAGGCGCGCCTCGCGGAAGACGCAGGCTTCGACGCAATTTTTCTTGCCGATGTCATCGGGGTTTATGACCGTTTTAACGGACTTGACCCTGCCCTTCGGCTCGGCGTGCAAATCCCGAACCTCGATCCGCTCTCCCTGATCCCGGCTATGGCCGCTGTCACCACGCGTCTAGGGTTTGCCGCAACATTTTCAACGACTTATGAGCCGCCGTTTGCCTTTGCCCGACGCATGAGCACACTCGATCTTCTGACAGAAGGGCGAGTTGGCTGGAACATCGTGACTTCCTACCTTCCAAACGCCGCCAGAAACTTTGGCCTTGCAGACGAAATCGAGCACGACGAGCGCTACGAGCGGGCTGAGGAATATCTTGAGGTTCTCTACAAGCTCTGGGAACAGAGCTGGGACGAAGACGCCCTGGTCATTGATCGTGAGAAGGACGTTTTCACACACCCGGATCGTGTTCATTACATCAATCACAAGGGTCGGCATCATCAGGTGGAGGGTCCACATCTTGTGCAGCCCACACGCCAGCGCACGCCCGTTTTATTCCAAGCGACCGGCTCCAAGCGTGGCTTGGAATTTGCAGCTCGCCACGCGGAGGCCGTTTTCATTGGTGGCCGTACGCGCGAGGAAATTCGCCACAACATTGCACAGACACGCGAGCAGGCGGCCCTGAACGGACGAGACCCCAACGACCTGAAATTCTACGTCATGGCTGGGCTCATCGCTGGGAATACAGAAGTCGAGGCTCAGGAGAAGCTGAACCGCTACCGTGAGCGCTATAGCGTTGAGGCTGCTCATGTCCACGCGCAGGCCGAGATTGATTTGCGGAATTTTGACCGCTCCCTGACCATTGGTGAGGCGCTTGAGCAATCGGGGCGTCCGTTTGGAAACATGGGACGCCGATTTGGCTCTGATCAGACAGTTGGCAGCGCGCTGGACCAGATTGCCAGCTTTGAACAGGGCCGTTTTTTCGTCGCCGGCACACCGTCCCAGATCGCGGATGCCGTCGAAGACTGGCTCGACGAAGATGGCATCGACGGAATTAATCTCCGCCAATACCACACGTTCGAGACGGCCAGAGACTTTGGAGAATTGATCGCTCCTGAGCTTCGCAAGCGTGGTCGCCTGCCAGAGCGCAATACCCATCCAGAGACACTGCGTCATCGCCTGTTCGGTTTTGATCGCCTTCCGACAAGTCATCCGGCCCATCAGCTCCCCCTACCCGTTCACGCCCAGACAGCGAGTTTCTCATGATCACAAATGCCGCCATCGGGGGTGTCCCCGAGAAAATCAACGTTCTTTGGTTCCTTCCAACTCATGGAGACAGCCGATATCTGGGAACGCAGGAAGGTGGCCGCAGCGTTGACCTGCCTTACCTCCAACAGGTCGCACGGGCTGCGGACAGTTTGGGATATTACGGCGTCCTCCTCCCCACAGGTCGGAGTTGCGAAGACTCCTGGATCGTTGCGTCCTCCCTTATTACGTCCACTGAACGGCTGAAATTTCTGGTGGCCGTGCGCCCTGGGTTACAGTCTCCAACCTTCGCGGCACGTATGACGGCAACCCTTGATCGGTTATCCGGAGGGCGCTTGCTAATCAACGTTGTGACCGGCGGAGATCCGAAAGAGAACGAGGGAGATGGTCTCTTTTTCGACCATGCCACCCGCTACGAAATTACTGACGAATTCCTGTCGATCTACTCTCGCCTTCTCAAGGGTGACACCGTCAATCACGAGGGTAAGCACTTTCATATTGCGGGCGGCCAGATCCTTTATCCGCCACATCAGGCTGGCGGCCCACCTCTGTATTTCGGCGGTTCTTCTGAGGCAGGAATTCAGGTCGCGGCCAAGCGGATCGACAAGTATTTGACGTGGGGAGAGCCACCGGAACTTGTTAAGGAAAAAATTTCCCGTGTTCGCGAGGCCGCAGCTCGTGAAGGACGCGAAGTCAGTTTCGGGATCAGGTTTCATGTCATCGCTCGTGAGACAACTGAAGAGGCCTGGGCTGCGGCAAACCGTCTGATCTCCCGCCTTGATGATGCGACCATCGCGCAGGCCCAGTCTGTATTCTCAAGGCTAGACTCTGTAGGGCAGTCCCGCATGAGCGCCCTGCATGGCGGACGACGGGACAAGCTGGAAGTCAGTCCCAACCTCTGGGCTGGCGTCGGGCTGGTCAGAGGTGGAGCTGGCACGGCTCTTGTCGGTGATCCGGCCACCATTGCCGAGCGGATTGATGAATACAGACGCGCTGGTTGCGACAGCTTCATTCTCTCTGGATACCCTCATCTGGAAGAAGCTTACAGCTTTGGCGAACTGGTCCTTCCGCTACTTCCGACGGCCCATCCGACACGGGCAGCCGGCGGTCTGAACAATATGGGGCCGTTTGGCGAGACGATTGCCAACTCCTATCGCCCGGCCCAAGCCTCTTCATGAACGCGGAAGTCCAGCTCAGCCGTCTGCCTGTTTCTGCCCCTGTAGCAATTATCGGTGGCGGAGCGACCGGCACGATGATTGCGTACCATCTTCTTCGTAAACGCCGAGATCTGGGTGCTGGTAGCGTTGTGATCTTCGAGCCTCGCCCCCGGTTGGGCGCAGGCGTCGCCTATGGCAGCAAGGACCCGCAACATCGAATCAATGTGCCCGCTTCGCGGATGAGCATCGATACAGAAAGACCTGACGACTTTGCGGACTGGTTCAAATGGCACAGTCATAAAACCTGTGATCCGGAAGCATTCTTGCCCTCTGGAGACGTTTATCCGACGCGTGCAGAGTTTGGTCGTTATCTTTTTGAGAGAATAACGCCATTTCTCGTCAATGAGACACTTCAGCATGTTCAGGACACTGTGGTGTCTGTACATCATACCGGCAAGTACTGGCAGATCCGGACCGCCCACGGCGCGATTTATACTGCTGCCTATGTTGTCATTGCGACTTCGCATCCTGCCCCAGCGCTGCCGACCCCACTCAAAGGGATCGCGCACGATCCGCGAGTAATCTCTGATCCGTGGGCAAAAGATGTCTTCAAGACCATAGACCCTCGGGCACGGATTGCCATTATAGGTACCGGGCTCACGATGGCAGATGTTGTGGCAACTCTCGCAGCACAGGGGCATCTTGGCCCTATCACTGCGGTCTCTCGCCGTGGTCTGCGCTCCCGAGGGCATTCACATGGGCCTGCCAGTCTATTTGGGGATTTTTCCACCAACCCCGAACAGACGGCGCGGGGTCTGCTCAGACGTATTCGCAAGACCCTTGCTTCTGCCTCTGAAAGGCCATGGCAAGACACGCTTGATGCTGTACGTCGCCAAGGGAAGACCATCTGGACGGCTCTGCCGGTCGTGGAACAGCGTCGTCTTGTCCGCCATCTTCGACCATTCTGGGATGTCCATCGTTTTCGGATCGCGCCACAGGTCGAACGCGCTTTAAACCTGAGATCAGAAACAGGGTTACTCACAGTGCTTGCTGCTCGGGTTGAGAGCGCAGAAGCCGCCCCTGATGGCCTTACTCTACACCTTCGGGAGCGTGGGGAACGAAGCCGCACGGTCCATGCAGACATCCTGATCAATACCACCGGCCCTGACCATGCAGGCATTCTAACCAAGCCTGGTTTTCTTTCCCGTCTGGCTCAGGATGGCTTTGTGCAGAGAGATCCTGTTGGTCTCGGGCTTTGGACCGACAAAGATCACTCAGCACTTGTCGACGGCCTGCCAGTGTCGGGCCTCCTTGTCGCTGGCCCGCTTTCCCGCGGGACTTTCGGTGAGCTGATGGGCTTCCCGGAGGTAACGGCCAACTCCCAGTCTGTAGCCTCCAGGCTGGCCGATATTCTTCAGATCTCGATATACTCTGAACAGGTGCACTTATGACGTCTGCTCAAACTGCCGCATCCGGAACGCCCCGCCCCGTAATCCGTCATGCAGATGATGTTTCTGCCATCGTCAACGCAGGACCTCAGGGCGGCGGTCACGCAAACATCATTGTTGCCCTTGCTCTCGGCGGTGTCTTTCTTGACGCCTATGACCTGACGACGCTGTCCTACGGCATTGGTGACGTACAAAAGCACTTTGGTCTCACGACATCTGCCACCGGCATGGTTGCAGCAGCGATGAGTGCCGGGACGATTGTCGGGAGCATTGCAGGCGGATGGCTGACTGACCGGATTGGGCGATACGCCGTTTTCATGGCGGATATGATCTGCTTTGTCATCGCGGCCCTCGTGGCAGGCATGGCCCCCACTGCCACCATCCTGATCCTTGCCCGTTTCGCTATGGGTTTTGGTGTCGGAATGGACCTGCCTGTGGCCATGGCGTTCCTGTCAGAGTTTTCAAAGCTGAGTGGAAAAGGAAGCAAAGCGAGCCGAGCTGCAGCATGGTGCCCAACGTGGTATGCCGCCTCTTCACTGTGCTTTTTCCTCGTTTTTGCCCTAGACGCGGTCGTTCCTACCGCCCACCCGGATTGGCTATGGCGCGCTTCACTGGCCTTCGGGGCGCTTCCTGCGCTTCTGATCATCCTCGTCCGTAACCGATACATGAGTGAATCCCCTATCTGGATCGCCCGGAACGGCGATCTGGAGAAAGCAGCGGAGATTTTACGGGCGTCTCATGGCATTGATCCCGTTCTTCAGATTGAAGCTCCGCCTATCCGGCCACAACCTCATGGGATTGCCCCGCTCTTCCGTCAGCCCCTGCTCAAACGTGGAATTCTTGTCAGTACCATTTCCATTGTCAGTGCTTATTCGTACGCGGCAATCGCGTTTGGGGCGCCGAGTTTGCTCGCAGGAATGCTGCACCTCGACCGTAAGCAGGTTCTGATTACATCAATCATCCTGAACCTTGTCTTTGCATTTACGGGCGGTTTGATCGGGGTTCGTCTGGCGCGGTACGTGTCGTCGCGCAAGGTCAATATCGTTGGATATATTCTTCAGGCTGTTTCCATAGGAACGCTGGCGATTGTCGGCACACCACACTCCACGGCAGGTGTCATAGCGGTTCTCGGTGGCTTCGCTGGGTATCTCTTCGGTCAAGGCTTCGGACCCGGCTGCCAACAGATGATCTACGCCACTCTCACCTACCCGACCGAAATCCGGGGCGTGGGCATTGGCATGAACAGGCTGATTTCTGGCCTGGGCGCTACGATGGCCATGTGGGCTCTACCCAGCCTCTACGCAAATTTCGGAACGAACCTTTTCTGGTTCATTTTGAGCGCCCCTCTGATCGGTCTGACATTGCATCAGGTGATCCGTTGGGATGTCTTCAATTATGACCCGGATGGCGACGACACATTGAAGGGCGTCCTAAGGCCAGCCGCCCGACAAGACACATCTCTTCAGCATTCAGCCCTCTTCAATCAGGGCTGAGTGAACTGAGCCGCATTTTCACGTCGCAACACCCCGCCGTCCTACCGTGATCGTTGTTAAGGAGCGCATGTGTCTTTTATCCCCGTAAACGCATTTGATATGAATTGCGTCTCTCATCAGGCAAGCGGCCTATGGCGGCATCCGGACGATCAGTCATGGCATTACAACACCATCGGATACTGGACGAACCTGGCGAAAACGCTTGAACATGGACTGTTCGACGGCCTTTTCATCGCAGATGTTCTTGGCATCTACGATGTATATGGAGGCGGCCCGGAAGCGGCATTGCGCAATGCGTCTCAGGTTCCCGTCAATGATCCGGCCATGCTGATTTCCGCCATGGCCGCGGTCACTGAAAATCTGGGCTTTGGGCTGACGGCAACTCTCTCTTTCGAACATCCCTACCCCTTTGCTCGTCGCATCAGCACCTTGGATCACCTTACCAACGGGCGGATGGGGTGGAACATTGTAACGGGTTATCTGAACAGCGCCGCAAAAGGCGTTGGTCAGCAACAACAGACATCTCATGATGAGCGTTACGATGTCACGCGTGATTATATGCAGGTTCTTCGAGGTCTGTGGGAAAAAAGCTGGGAGGACGGCGCCGTCCGTCGGGACAGAAAAAGTGGGATCTTTACGGATCCCACAAAGGTTCATCGCCTTCAGCATAAAGGAAAATACTTTGAGGTAGATGCAATTCATCTCTGTGAACCCTCACCTCAGCGAACACCCGTCCTCTATCAAGCCGGAACTTCCAGTAAAGGGCGGGCTTTTGCCGGAGATTACGCTGAATGCGTCTTTATTGCTGGCCCATCCAAAGAAGTGGCGAAACATGCCGTTTCAGGGCTGGAAGCAGAGCTCCAGCGCACAGGACGGTCACGAAAATCACTCAAGATTTTCTCTCTCGTAACCATCGTAACGGCCGAAAACGATGAGGCCGCTTTAGAAAAATGGGCGGAATACAGAAAGTATGTCAGTCACGAAGGTGCTCTGACGCTCATGTCAGGATGGACCGGGATCGATTTTTCGACCTTCGATCTCGATGATCCTGTCCGTCATATTCGTAATGACGCCATTCACTCCGCCATCGATGCCTTGACCGTTGTAGATCCCAAACGGGTGTGGACCGTAAGGGAACTCGCAGAACATGCGGCAATCGGGGGGATGGGCGTAACGTTCGTTGGTGGTCCGCAGAAAGTCGCGGATCAGATTGAAAAATGGATTGAAGACACAGGTATTGACGGTCTCAATCTCGCTTACGCCATCACCCCAGGAAGCTTCGAGGACTTCGTGACTTATATCGTGCCAGAGCTTCAAAAGCGTGGCCGTTACAAGACAGAATATCAACCCGGAACTCTACGGGAAAAGCTCTTCGGAACATCTGAACCACAATACAACACGGCGGCTCCATGACTGATACACGCGCCATTATCAAGCGTCGCCACTTACTTTTTGGCACTCTTGCACTCACCCTTGCCTCGCCAGCTCGCGCAGCAACACCGGTTATCCGCATCGGCTATCAGCGCTACAGCACCCTGGTTATACTCAAAGCATCTGGCGCCTTGGAAAAGGCATTGGCTGGCCGCGCGAATGTTGTGTGGTCAGAATTCGTGGCTGGCCCCCAACTCCTGCAGGCACTTGTCACGGGAGCACTTGATTTGGGACAGACCGGCGATGCTCCGCCAGTGTTTGCAGCCGCCGCAAGCCCCGGTGCACTTGTCTATGTCGGACATGAGCCTCCTGCCCCACTAGCCGAAGCCATTCTTGTCCCCAAAGACAGTTCGATCCGCACCGTCGCGGATCTAAAGGGCAAGCGGATCGCTCTCAATCGCGCGTCCAACGTCCACTGGTTTCTTCTTCAGGCCCTGCATAAAGCCGGGCTATCTTTTCATGATATCAAACCCGCCTATCTCACGCCCCCCTCTGCTCGCTCAGCCTTTGAAAGCGGCCAGATCGATGCATGGGCAATATGGGACCCCTATCTGTCCGGAGCGCTGTCCAGTGGGCCACGCATTCTGACAACCGCACAGGATATGGTCGCCAATCGAGAGTTTTTCCTGGCTCGCCGTGGATTTTCAGAAAGTCAGCCTGATCTTCTTCGGGAAGCACTTCATCAGATCGCTCAAACGGATGTCTGGGCACAAATCCATAAGCCCGAAGTTTCCCATCTTCTCGCAACACAAACAGGACTGCCGTACGATACGGTATATTCTGCAATCAAGACACGTGATTTTGGTTATGCGCCTATGAGCGCGGATATTATTCAGGAGCAGCAACAGGTTGCTGACGGTTTTTTAAAAGAAGGACTTTTACCTTCACGCATCGATATCGCTTCAGCAGTCTGGAAATGATCATCAGAAGCGTAAAAAATTTCACTAATGATCGCGCCAAAAGAGCCATTGAAAGGAACGGTTCAGGCTGCGTTAGCCGTTTCGCTTTTTAAGACGGAATTCCCTCACCGCCCTTATCACTCAGAGATTTTCATATAAGACCTGATTAATAATCATATATGCGCCTGTATAAATCTAACTAAAAAAGTAATATAGTTTTTTAACCATCGTATTTGGTGATATGTCTTTAGGTAAGGAATACTTGGATGCGATGTAAGCGCGGTGATGCCTAAAAGGCAAGAAGCCTTGTTGTGAAGTTGCGTCACGCCCACTCAAAGCAACAATGCTGTGTTCTCTATCTTTCGATTAAACGAAAGAGACCAGAGATACCGCATTAGTCTCCGTTGCAGGTGCGGCTACAGAATTCACACCTAAAAATTCAGAGCTCCAAATGTGAGCCAGAGCATCAATAAACATGGGGCAAAATTGCGCCTCAGAATGAGCTTGAAAATGAAGAGCAAGAAAAATCAGGTGCATTCCCATACAGGTTTTCGCCTTGGTGTGTCCCACGGCCGCCTGTCTTCCCTCTTGTTAAGCGCGGTCGCAATGACGCCACTCATGAGCGAAGCGGCAGAATACAAAACTCATCCAACTCATCACCGTACAGGCACTTCGAGTAAAAAACTCGTAACACCCCCCTCTGCCGTTAGTGGGACACAGTCTTCTGAGGCGGTTCATCGCTCTGCTGCGCCCAAACCTTTCGTCGCCCCGACAAGTGAAACAATCAAGGTTTCCACCCGTCGACGCTCTGTGGTCGATCAATCGAAGGCAGCATTAAGCACTATTCCCGGTGGCGTCAGTGTGATTGACGCGCACGAGGTTTTGAAAGGCCGAAACTTTACTAACGCTGACGTTCTTGCGTTCCAGCCAGGTGTTTTTGCCCAGAGTTCGGGTGGAGGTGATGGCTTGCGTCTGTCTATCCGTGGTTCCGGAATTCAAACAGGTACAAACTATTTTCGTTCAGGCATTCTGATGATGTTTGACGGCCTCCCCGTAACGACGCCGGCAGGCACGCCTTACGAATTATTTGAAACACTCGGCGTGCGTTATACAGAAGTACTTCGTGGCGCCAATGCGTTTGACTATGGCGGCGTACAACTTGGTGGCGCTATCAACTACGTCACCCCGACGGGTTATGATGCGGACTTATTCCAGGTTCGGGCAGAAGCAGGCAGCTTCAACTATAACAAGCAGCAGATCAGTTCCGGAAAAGTCATTGGGAAGTCTGACTACTATGTCAGTATCACCAAGTCCTATCGAGGCGGCTACCAGCAGCAGACAGCGGCCAGCAGTTTTGGTGTTAACGCAAACTACGGATACCGCTTCAATGATAAAGTCTCTACGCGGTTCTTCTTCCGGTATCGACAGACGCAAAACGGATATCCAGGATTTCTGACGCGAGATCAGATCATTGATAATCCGAAACAGGCACAATCGACTTATGTTGCGCTTCATTCCAAGCGCATTCAGCCGGGCTCAAAATGGTATGGCAACATGACAACCATCCGGATTGACGATCATTCCAAACTGGAGCTGGGAATTGATTATCAGGATGCTCCGATTGATATTGAGAATGGCACAACTGCGGGCATCTGGGGATACAAGACGATTGCGGGCGTAATCCGATACAGCCGGAAAGACAAGCTGTGGGGCCGTAGCAATGATATGCTGTTCGGCATTGACACCTATAGCGATCTGGACGCCTGGCAAACTACGCGGACCAGAACGTATACCGGCACTTATGCTGGTATTCCGCTTGGAACAAAGCTTCGACACGCTACTTACGGCGGAACAGACAACTATTTCCACATCAGAGACAACTTTGAACTCTTTCATAATTTCTGGCTGACCGCCGCTGGAGCACTGGACTTTGTGCAGCGCTCTACCGCTGTGACGTACCCTACGCAAAGCTCTCTCGGCACCTCGGCCGTGGGCTTTACCCCGCGTGGGGGATTTCGGTATGTCATCAGTCCGCATGTCTCGGTTTATGGAAACGTCAGTCGCAGTTTTCAGCCACCTAATGACTGGCAACTTCTGTCTGGCGCAAACTACACAACCGGTCCTGCAGCAGGCTTGACTGCAACGGGAGCCAGCCTCGAAAACCAGACAGCAACAACGTATGAAATTGGTACGACGGGCAACTGGCTACACAATAAATGGAGCCTCACATACTACTATTCCTCTGTGAGGAATGAACTTCTGTCTGTCATGACCCCATTGTCACAACTTTATGGGAATGCGACCTATTCAAACGCGTCCCCAACCGTGCATCAGGGTGTGGAAGCGTCTCTGGAGACAGATCTGTATAAATGGTCCGGCGGAACACTAGGCTTACGTCAATCCTATACCTACCAGGATTTTCACTTCAAAAATGATGCCGTTTTCGGGCGGAACAAGCTTCCGGGAATTCCTGCTCATTTCTATCAGGGAGAAGTCCGTTTTGACCTGAAAAATGGCTTTTATGCCGGGTTCAATACGCAGGTTTCGTCAAAGGTTTCAGGGTCTTACGACGACACTTATTTCGCGCCTTCTTATCATATCTATAATGCCAACATTGGCTATGAATGGCCCGGGAAACACCGGCAAGTCTTCCTGTCTTTTAACAATCTGACCAACAAACATTATGCCTCCATTGTGGTACCTGGATATATCGCAGGAGGCCGACAGCTCTCAGTCATGCAGCCGGGAGACGGGTTTGGTATATTCGCGGGAATTTCGATCGGACTAAACGACTAAAGATGCTTCTCAGAGCCCATCTCAATAACCACAAGTGAGACATACCGCTGGCCCCTTTTTGCTCCTACATTCCAAACATGGGGCAAACAGGATCCAGCGGTTGTTGATAAAAAAAAGCATAATCGCCCCTCGGTTGCATCCAGCGCAAATCTGTCTTGCAGGGAGGGATACTAGAAGTATTTCAGATATTGCTTTTCTAAGATGACAACCTGCGCCCCAGCAAACAGGAAATGCATTGTCTCTTCAAGTAGTACGCAGACCTTGAAGTATTATAGATAATGTTTCTCTGACCGATTATTCGTATTTATTGTGTGTTATTCCACACTAGCATGGGAAACTATATACTATTATCAAAAAAAATAACCATAGCGTGAGCAATAAAGAGTTTCAACAAATTCCAAGTCGCTCTTGGTGCCTACTCTTCCGACCATTTCCAAAATAAATGATATTCTCCTCAGGAAAAGATCTAAACCTCTTTCCATGCCTTAGAAAAAAGCGATACCAAACGCTCTACCTGCCCAGTTTGTAGTTACACTGGAGCAGGAACAGGTGCAGTCTGCGCAATTAGATTGTTCTTCCTGAGTTCATCCCAAAATGCCGTCGGAATCGAGACTTCCATGGATTTCGCATTAGCCTGCATCTGGGCAGCATTACGCGCACCCGGAATGACGGCTGCGACTGTCGGATGAGCGGCTGCGAACTGAAGTGCTGTCGTACGAAGGTCAATTCCGTGCTTCTTGGCTATAACTTCCATTGCCGCCCGCTTACGCCCCATCCCGGATGGAATAGTGCCGCCATAATCATAGCGATTGCGTCCGGCAGCATAACCTGCATTCAAAGGCGCGCCGATAACGGCCGAAATGCCACGAGGGGCAAGCGCAGGCAAAGTATGCGTCAGAGCTTCGTCATGCCGTAGAATGGAATATTGCGTTGCCAGAAGGACAATATCCGGGTCCCCGATCTCAAGGGTTCGCAGGACAGCCTGAGGCGTATTAACCCCGAGCCCCCACCCCTTGATGAGACCTTCCTCCCGCATCCTGGTCAGCGCCGGAATGGCGCCTTTAGCGGCTTGATCGAAATAAGCCGTCCAACGCTGTCCCATATCCTTGTTTTCTGGAGAAAGGTCATGAATGTAGACGATATCAAGCCGGGAAATTCCCAGTCTCTGAAGGCTGTCCTCGATTGACCGTCGAACGCCATCTGCCGTGTAGTCATAGCGGTAGGCGAAAGGAGACGGATCATGCCACATTGTGCCACTAGACGGCTGTGGAGCGGCGGTTAGCAATCGGCCAACCTTGGTGGACAGAACAAATTCATCCCGTGGCCGCGTGTGCAAAAAATGGCCAAACCGACGCTCACTCAAGCCCAGACCATACCAAGGCGACGTATCAAAATAGCGTATCCCTAAAGCCCAGGCTGCTTCCAACGTGGCTTCAGCATCTTCATCCGTACCAGCGGCAAAGCCATTTCCAATCGGGACCCCACCAAGTCCAATGCGCGTCGGAGGACGAAACCGCTGGCCCGTCTGCATTACATTCACTGGGAGCGTATCACGCACAATGTCACCGATAGTCGGGGTAACATCTCCAGCATGCTGTGCGTCCTGGGTCTGTCCGCTTCGGGGCATCAGCGCGGCTGCGCCTCCCAAAGCCGAAAGGGCGAGAAGATTGCGGCGGGTGGCTGTCATCGCGTCCTCACATGAGATGGATGTGGCTTTTAATGCCTGTAATCCGTTGAAGTTCGAAACTTTCCGGAGCTACTGAAGGAAGGTCACGTCATTGTGTCATCCCCCTTCAACTTACTTCTCAAGAAACCGCAATCCCGCCGTGCCAAAGAGAGCATTTCCCTATCCACTTTGTACGGAGAGTTCTACGGTCTGCGCCCCGCTCCTTAGTTCACGTTGACAAAAGACCTGATCCCCAAAAAGCCTAGCAGCGATAATTGAATATCCGTTCGATGCCGTTGCGATCTCGGTAACGCCGCCAGTCTATTTTCTGCGGCGCACTTTGGCCTTTGCGTGATGGAATGTCCGGCACGATACCATGCTGCGGCAGATCCTGACGGAAACTGTCGCTATCATACACCCAATCAGCCAGCATGGCCCCGGAATTTGAAACCGGCAGTTCCATCCGGGCACATATGCCTTTGTAGTCTGAGACCTACCGCCCCTGTGAGGGTAAAGCCGAGAGGGCATCCCAGACGCTCTGCTCAACCCACCGGAAACCGAACATAAACCGAATTCCACTTGCCGTGGGACTCATGCACGCCTCCTCCCAGACAGTTTGTGTGCACGACACGCAGCATACCGTTGAAAACAGGCAGTTATCTCCGCTTGGACGCCCCCTACCTTGGCGCCCGGAGGCAGAAAAGGCTCAATCATCAACCATTCCAGATCTATCAGATTACCTCGTGTCATACCTGCTCTCTTTGTCCTTATATAACACAAGCAGAAAGTGAATCAGGTATCGGAATATTGTATAGATCTTTTGTCAACTTGAGCTAGAACATGGCGTTAAGTGCAAATTGCGGGGAGACTTGGATATTTTTATTGTGACCAGAAAAATAAGACACTGCCCCCGCAATTATGCCCCAGTTTGCATTCCAGTTGTATTCAAAAGCCGGAGCAATTTGCCAATCTGTGTTAGCAGATCCCATTTTACTGACATAAGTTCCGTTACTATCGTGCCCACGCAAGACTGAACCATTCGACCAATCTCGCGCAAGATCCATGACCAAGACCCACTTCTGGGTCAAGCCATACTCCAACGAAAACCCGCTTTGTCCACTCATTCCCGGCCTGCCACGCCCCCGGAAACCATAGGCCGTGCCATAACTTGTTTCATCGGTCAGTGTGGCCGAAGTAACTGCCCGCCGAAACCAGTTCCATGCTCGTACACGTAATTCATGATGACCCGGCAGCGTATAAGTAGACTGCGCAGTTAAGGCGAAGCGAAAAACATAAGCGCCACTCCCTACCCCATCCTGAATATCGTGTAGTTTTTTGTAGTCACCTGTAGGAAAAATCATTCCTGCAAAGAGGTTAAGGGCAGGAATGTAACGTCTTGGGTCGGGCCTTACCAAACGATAGATCAGATCAACAGGGACATCACCTGTTTTGGGGCCATGAGAATGGCCGTCAGCATGTTTCCACCCGTAATCAACGATTGTATGAATCTGAATACTGAAGTCTTGAGAGATTCCGTATTTCCAGAGAGTGGAGTTTGAAAACATGCGCTGTAAGGGGTGAGATGCTGGTAGCGTTCGTCCGTGTGGACCAAAGCTGCCTAGAGGCTGACTGTAAGAAAAGTAAGGTTCGACATTCAAAACTCCTTCGCGTGTTGTGCCAGACGGGGAAACAAGTGAACCTGTATACCATTGACCGGCATGTGCAGATGAAAAACCACCTGCAAATACCAGAAAGCAAAAAACTGCTTTTTTAACAGACAATTCTTTATCCACACGCAATAAATTCTTAAGGCGTGCCCTCATTTAATTACTCGTTATACAAAATTTCCGTACTCAAAGCCCGGCGTTGAAGATGGGTTGAATATCTTCTGATGTGTTTTTTCCATTCGCCAGAAGCAGCTGAAGAAGTATTCGCGCCTTTTGTGGGTTCAGATCCATAGAAGCCACAAAACCGTAGCGGTCATCGTCAACTTCTACATTACGGTTTACAAAACCACTGCCAACACGGGTAGAGCGCACGACAACTACGCCGGCCTTCGTAGCTCGTTCCATGCCAGCCAGGGCATCACTCGAAGCATTGCCGTCCCCCATCCCTGCAATCACGATACCGCGTGCGCCATGCCTGACGGCATCGTCGATCTGCTGCGCATCCATATCTGCATGGGCATATACAATCTGTACGGGAGGCAATTTGTGATCTCTCGGAAGAGCAAGATGATGCTCAGGCTTTACCGGAGCAATAAAACGCACGCTTGCCGGATCAACATATCCAACAAGACCAAGATTAGGCGAACGAAATGTCTGAAGAGACGTCGTATGCATTTTGCTCACACCACGTGCCGACTGCACTTCGTCATTCAAAACGACTATCACACCCCGCCCGCGGGCCTGCGGATCGACCGCTACTTTCACAGCTTCATACATATTTGCAGGGCCATCAGCACTAATAGCTGTGCTGGGCCTCATAGCCCCGGTCAAAATAACGGGCCGCGCATCTCCAATCACGGTCCCCAGAAAAAAAGCAGTCTCTTCCATTGTGTCAGTACCATGAGTGATCACAACAGCATCGGCTTCGTTATTAGAGAACGCCTTCTGAATACGCTCGGCAATTTTGAACCAGACTTGGCTGTTCATGTTCTGGGATGCAATGTTGGAGATCTGCTCTACCTGCAAGTGCGCTAGTTTTTCGACCCCCGGCACACCAGCAATCAACTGCTCTCCCGTTACGGCGCCTGCGTCGTATCCAATGGCGGACCGAGGGACAGCCTTTCCGGATATCGTGCCACCAGTCGCCAATACGAGCACGCGCGGCAACGCTATCTGTTGATGAATCATCTCATGAGGAGCGCTTGAGGCTTCTGTGTGAGAAAAAGCAGGCATAATCGAAGCTACTCCCAGAGTTGCAGCAAAAAGAGGCAGGGCACGCCTAGAAAACACAGGGAATACTTTTCCGGCACGGGAAGAGAAAGGGCTGCCCTCTCTTCCCGTGATTAAAAACAGCATCAGCATCCTTGAAGGGAGCCCTGTAGTTTTGATTATTCCTGAGTTTTCACGAATTCGCCGTGATATTCCTCAACCATCTGTCGCAATGAACGACCAATCGCCGCGTACTGGAATTCATTGAGATTTGCGAGAGAGGCGCGTGCCGATGGACGTGTAGCGCCAAACCCGGTGCCTGGCAGCAGAACAATGCCTGTCTCATCCGCAATCCGGAACAGGATCTCACCTGTGCTGGAACGTTTGAGCATCCACTGGGCAAAGTTGTCGCCGTACAGGGTGCGACAGACGTCTTCCAGATCAATCAGGGTATAGTAATCTACTGCATTCGCGTCCTCTGCTGGCGCTACCCCCAATTCCTGATAAAGCGCGGCTTCCCGACGGCGGATGACGCTCTTGAGCGTCGCTTTATAACGACCTTCATGATCCATCAGCGCAAACAATGAGAAAAGTACCATCTGAACTTGCTGCGGGGTCGAAAGGCCAGCCGTATGGTTTAGTGCCACAGCACGGCTATCCGCCACTAGTCGATCAATAAACTTCAAGCTTGCGGTATCTGTTGTTAGGCTGGAATAGCGTTTTACCAGTGCATTTTTTGCCTCTTCCGGAAGCTGTGCCAATCGCGCATCAATAGCATTCTCCTTATGCATGCCGATTACCCCCAGACGCCAACCTGTTGCTCCGAAGTATTTCGAGAAAGAGTAAACTAGGATCGTATTCCGCGGACAAATTGCGTAAAGCGACCGGAAGCCATCAGCAAACGTGCCATAAACGTCATCGGTCAAGATCATTAGATCCGGACGCTCTTTAACAATGGATGCAATCTTCTCCAGCGACGCATCGTTCATCTTGACAGATGGGGGATTGCTGGGGTTCACGCAGAAGAAGATTTTTACCGCCGGATCGCGCAGCTTTTCCAGTTCACTTTCCGGATATTGCCAATTCAGAGCTGGATCGGCCTGCACTGGGACAACTTCAAGGCCATATTCTTTAAGCTGTGGAATTTCGATATAGGGAGAAAAGATGGGCATGCCGATAGCCACCTTGTCTCCCTTTTTGATGAGACTGTTCTGCTTGAGGGAATTGAACACGTAGGCCATGGCCGCCGTGCCCCCCTCGGTCGCAAAAAAATCTGTGGAATCCAGTGCGACACTTCCACCCACCATTTCACGCAGCACGTATTGCGCAACAATTTTTTCGCTCAGGGTCAGCATGCGTGGCGGGGTCGGGTAGTAACACCCCAGAATACCTTCCACCATTTCGACAAGGAATGTAGCAGGAGGGAGCCCCATCTGATCCCTCACGTAGCTGAGGGCATGTCCTAAAAGAGCTGCTTCTTCTTTATCTGCGTTGCTTTCAATAAAGCGGTCAAAACGCCCTTCTATTCCTTCGATCCGCACTGTGCCTCCAAGCCCTGGTGACAGATAGGACAGAGAAAGACGTGCTTCCGACAATGCATATTGCCCAAGCAGGAAAAAGGCCGCGCGCGGGAGTGTAGCTAGAAAGTTGGGATTGCCACGACCTGCATTAAGCATAACGCGGTCTGCCTTCGACGAAGCCAAGCTTATAAGTGTATCTTTAAGTTCAAATGGACTGAGATCACGAAATTTCGAATAATCGATCGTCATTATTAAGTTTCCTTATTTTCAGTATTTAGGAAAATGCGACCACAAGCGGCCCCAGCAATGTCAGAAGAACGTTTGCAACGGCGTAAGTAATGGCAAAAGCGGGAGTGGGAACGGCGTTACCCGCTTGGTTCAGCACTTCACCAAAGGCTGGGTTGGCACTGCGCGCTCCAGCCAAAGCGCCTGCAAAAATAGCTGTATTGTTGTACCGCAACACATAGCGCCCGAAGAGCATGGTAAGGATAAGCGGGACCAATGTTACAATAACGCCCAAGAGGAAGAGCGTAATGCCATGTTGCATGATGGTCGCAATGGCCTGCTGACCCGTCTGCAACCCTGTGACTGCCACAAAACCAGCCAGCCCGAAATCCACCAGAAAGGTTGAAGCGCCCTGAGGCATATTCCCCACAACGGGATGGCGGCTTTGATACCAACCAAACAGCAGGCCAGACAGGAGAGCCCCACCACCACTTCCAAGAGTGAGAGGAACAGATCCAATGTGCATCACGCCCAGACCGATCAATAAACCGGAGGCTATACCTAGTGAATGAAAAACAAGATCAGCTTTAATATTAGGAAGAAGAATAGAGCCAATTTGGGATGCAGTTCGCTGCACATCTACTGATGTACCGAGCAAAGTCACAATATCCCCGTTCTGCACAAGCGCAGTGCTGGTAACGGGAATAGCTTTACCTGCGCGCGAAAGAGCAACAAGATAAACACCATGACGCACAGCAGCCGAAAGTAGCTCGGCACACTGTCCAACCGTTTTTCCCGCAAAATCCTTACGGGACAAAACGACATCACGGCGAATAAGGGAAAAATCCAAACCAGGAATTTCTCCAATTTCCTGACCGATGTTCTGCCCTATAGCCAGAACATCCTGGCGCTGCCCAACCAGCAGAACTTGGTCACCCGGCATTAAAGCCATGTCAGACGCTACGCCCACCGCCTTACCATTACGCAGTACCTGCTCTACTGTGATAGCTGCGGCCATGCTTTCAACACGCGCAACAGTAAGATCAGAATGCGTTAAACGATAGGCCCGTCCAACAAGATTGGGAAAAGCAGAAACCTCTCCCTCCCCCATAACATGTACGCCACATGCCTGTTCGGCTTCCGCACGGATGGCATCTTCTCGGATGCCGCGTTTCATGAACCACGGCAGCAGGTTTACGCATAAAAGAATTGGGCCGATGGAACCGAAGATATACGTCACAGCATACCCAACTGCGACATTGCCCTGAAGCTGCTGCACCTGCGCAAGAGGCAGACCAATCTTTTCCAACGAAGAACCGGCTGTTCCAATAATAGCTGATTGCGTTAGGCCCCCTGCTGCAAGTCCTGCAGCAAGCCCTTTATCGAGATGAAAAATACGCGCGACAGCTACAACGGTGAGCAACCCCGTAATAGCAAGCACAGCAGCCATCAAAATTTCTTTAAAAGATTGCCGCCCCAAGGAGCGAAAGAACTGCGGTCCACTTTGGTAACCAACGGCATAGATAAAAAGAGCAAACAGAACACTCTTGATGCCCGAATCAATATGAACACCTACCTGACTAATCAGGACAGCTGCCAGCAGAGAGCCCGCGACACTACCGAGTTGGAACGAACCAAAACGAAAGCGTCCAATCCAGCAACCGACAATCAGGGCGAGAAACAAAGCTATCTCTGGGCACGCAACAAATAGGCCAGATAATAGTGCCGTCAATGCATACACAAAGATATTCCTCAGTATTTATTCAGACACAATAAGTTGCGATATACACAAATTTGTATAATTCCAATTGATAGAAATCAATAAATAATAATTAATCTGATTCGCACTCATTGTGTTATTGTAGCAATTTATTATTAAATAATTTATATTGCGGCTCCGTGAAGACATTTATTTTATATGATTATTATTTACCATAGTAATTAAAATATTATAGAACATTATAGGCTTGGATATCAGAACAGACTGTATCGCTGCTTGTGAGAAGCATGATGCAATCAGTCTTTTCTGATAGCGCCGGATCTGTCTAGGAGACTTTGATCGAGGAAGACCACCCTAAAGCAAGCACCCTCGAGCTAGACAGCGATAATGCCGATTGCTGGCAATCATTAGCTGCTCAGCCCACACCCTGAACGAATGGGCAAGAAGGCCAAGGTCGAAACAGGCAAACGTTCCAGCCGAAACCGCCGGTCGGCTCAAGAGGCTGGTACGCGAGAACCGCGAAGTGCATCAGATGAATGAAGTTCTGCGCAGGGCACCAGTGTATTTCTCCCAAGCGCACCTTGACCGCCCCTCTCGGAAATAACGGGGTTCGTCGATATCGCAAAGCATACGGGATCGAGCCGATTTGCAAGATGCTACAGATTACCCAGTCAGCCTACTATGAACGGCTACGAAAGCGACGCGAACCAAGCCGCAGATCAGCTCGATAGCAACGTGATAGAGATTTGAAGCCCGAAGATACTGCGTGCGGGTCTTCATCGAACATTTCGGTGTCACATCGTGCGCAAGGTCTAGCGTCAACTTCGTTGGGAAAATTTCACGGCCGCTCACTTTACCGTAGCCAGGCTGATACGCAATCTTGGCTTACGGGGCATGATCCGGGACAACACGTGGGGTAATTTATCCATACCGGTCTTCGTCAATCCCGCGGCGGTTCAGGGTGAGTTGCTGTGAGACTGCCGGAGATGGGAGGTTCTTGCCGCGCGTACCGTGAAGCGGAAATTCTGCATGCCGCCTGTTGCCAGCACGGAAAATGAGCGGACAGTCAGTAATTCCTTCGTATAAGCCATTCAGCTTAAGAGGCGGACTCTCCAGATACCCGTATTATTGACATGCGATCGTAGGCGGCCGTTGAGACGCTTAAATCACCCCATGCTCGCGTCCCTAGGCTGCTTGTTCATTCATCTCACGGGCGCTGGTCCGTACTCGGAGCGCGATCAGCAGAGCGGAAAAAAGCATGATCGCGCTGGCGACACCAAACACACCGACCACACCGCCGATACTGAACATCAGACCACCTACAGCTGCCCCTGCGGCGATGGCAGACTGCACGGAGACCACGACCATTCCACCCGCGCTTTCAGCCTGATCTGGAACCGCATGCGCGACCCAGTTCGACCACGCCACCGGAACGCCACCAAAAGCCATTCCCCATAGGATCACCAGCAGCACCTGACCAGTTATTCCCATAGGTAACAGGATCAGACCCAAGCTTGCGATCCCAATCAAAACCGGCATAACGACAAGCGTAGCGCGTAGGCTACGTTCAAGTATCCATCCGGCAGCTAGTGTTCCAATGAAATTTGCGACGCCGAAAGCCAGTAATACCAGCGCCAGACCGCTGACATTGATCACCATCACGTTTTCCAGTACCGGGCGGATATAGGTGAACAAGGCATATTGACCTGTATGAACAAGAGTACAGCAGAGCATCCCTACGCCAACCCCGGGCCTGCGCAAAACATCCAGAATAGTTCCCAAACGGGCAGGACTATGGGGCTTCAGAGCTGGAAGTGTGAAAAACTGGAAGGCCAGAGTGAGAACGCCGAGCGCCGCCGCTGCAAAAAAGGCAGCTCTCCACCCATACAGGCCGCCCAGATAACTGCCGAGCGGAACGGCTACGACGGTTGCTACCGAAATGCCGCTAAAAATAATCGACAAAGCACGTGGCAGGAGCGCCGCTGGAACAAGGCGCATCGCCACAGCAGCTGCCATGCTCCAGAACCCTCCTAGAGCAATACCCAGCAGGACCCGCATAGCAAGAAGTACGATGAGGCTGGATGACAGAGCAGCCAACAGGTTGGACGTGATCATCAGTAGACTGAACGCAAGGAGCACAATCCGGCGATCGACCCGTTGCGTCAGGCTTGCCGTCAGCAGGCCGGAAAACATGGCAATTACCGCCGTTACCGTGACCGCCTGTCCCGCCAAGGCTTCTGAGACGCCCAATCCGGCGGCCATGGGTGTCAGAAGGCTTGCAGGCAGATATTCCGCTGTCAGAAGTCCGAAAACCCCCATGGCCAGTGAGAAAACCGCCATCCATGCAGGGGATGTAGGCTCGGTGTCGTCTATGCTGCCGATGTCCGAGGTGGTTGGCTCCAAAAATATATCACTCATGAAAACGTCCTTAGAGTTGCTGTTGCAACACAGGCTATGCGGCATACTCAGGACGATCTATGACTGTGCATCTGTATTCTTTGACTATAACGCCGGGATATTCCGCCATTGGACCAGATTGCTCCGTCCTCTGACCTCATGAGCGAACTGCTTCTCGGGATGCGTTTGCGTGGCATTCAATACCGTCGCATTCATGCTGGGTCCTCTTTTGGCTTTGCTTTCAAGGCAAAACCCGGTTGCGCCTATTTCCATTTTCTGGCGACCGGAACAGCAAAGCTACTTACTGAAGATGCCGCGCTTCAGACGCTCTCGGCGGGAAATGCGGTGTTCCTTCCGCAAGGGAGTGCACATCAAATTCTCTCCGACCCGACGGCTCCAGTTCAGGATATCGACCATTGCGATGTCGTTCCCCTCAGCGAGACCATGTGTGCGGTCGAGGCTTGCTCCATCGGCACACCCCATACGATTTTCTTTAGTGGCTGCATGGAGTTTGATCTCGGGGGCCTGCAGGGACTTGTCCCCCTGATGCCAGAGATCATGATGATTGACGCTACGAGCCAGCGTTATCTTGAACTCATGCCGATTTTGACAGCCATGGAACAGGAAGCCTGCACCGGGCGCGTGGGAGATGCCGGTATTCTTGCCCGTCTCGCCGATGTTGTGATGGCGGTCATTGTCAGAGGCTGGGTTGAATGTGGGTGTGGAAACAGTTCCGCCTTTGTAACCGCTCTGCGAGAGCCAAAACTATCGCGCGCTATTCTTGCCCTGCATCGTCACCCCGGACGCGACTGGACCGTCGCGGATTTGGCGGCGGAAAGCGGTCTTTCGCGCTCAGTGTTTGCAAAGCGATTTCAGGAAACAATTGGCGTTTCGCCTTTGCGCTACGCAGGAGATCTGCGGATGCGCATCGCCCGGACCTGGCTCGCTTACGACAGAATGTCCATTGAGAGAGTTGCCGATCGCCTCGGCTATACATCTCAGGCCGCCTTCAGCCGTGCTTACAAGCGGATCACAGGGACATCACCAGGCTACAGCCGTAGGGTGCAGGGAAAATAGTCTCGGAGCCAGTGTTTTCTCGGCATTTGTCAAAGAAATTGAAGATCTTGAACGGTAGTTCGTTTATTGCCTGCTGGATATTTCAACGCGCGCATTCTACTGCCTGAGTTAGTCTGCCATCCAATCCTCGGACCGCAGCCCGTTTACTCGGGTAAATCCTTGTAGATTCCCAGTTACAACAACAAGCCCCCTGCTCTGGGCATGGTCAGAAATCATCAAATCGTAAGGGCGGATGACACAACCACGAGCTTCCAGGTCAGCCCTGATTTCTGCCGTGTACGCAGCGACATCATCATCAAAGAAACCTGGCGGCTTCACTCCATCCCCTCTCATTACAAGATGAGAAAAGAAATCTAGAGAACCCATCAAAAGCCGTAGGGCGTTCCCACTACATCCGCTACGCTTCTTTCGTCAGTGCTTGGGATCTCATTGAGAAAATCGATGCTTTCGTCCAGATTTGCATCACCACAGCGAAGCTATTTGCGGGATAGAACACTAGCGTGGTCGAGCCATTGCAATCGATAACAACGCCGGTAGAAGACGGTTTCTTACCGCACAGACTTCGATGTGTCTCAATGCATCAGGAAAATGATGACACCTACAGCCAGCAGAATCAGCATGGCACCGGAAACGCGCTCTAGCCACGGCAGCACCCGTGCGAAACGCTGCAGGATGGCCTGATTGCCAATCATGACCGCCACCAGCAGGTCCCATAGCAGCACGACGCTGAACATCCAGATGCCATAGAACGCTTTCCAGCCCGTGCTGGCATAAGGCCCAGTCAGCATTGTCGCCAGACTAGCATAAAATAGCGCATTCTTGGGATTAAGTATCCCTGACAGGAAGCCCATGCTGGCGGCGCGGCGCCATGCCCCGAACCAAAGACTGGATCGTGCGACATGACTACCCTGTGTCAGTACACTTCCCAAGCCGCTGGTACCAGCATGGCGAATGAACAGCACGCCCAGATAGAGCAGATAAGCGCAACCGGTCAGCTGAAGGATCACGAACCACGTGCTTTCTCGGCTCAGCACGGCAAGCCCCGCAAATGCGGCGACGATGAACACGCCGTTGGCGGCAGCAATACCCAGACAGGCACCGCTGGCGACCCGCCAACCGGAAGACAGCGAATTTCGGGCGATCAGGAAGAAATCGGGGCCGGGAGAAAGCAGCGCCAGGAAATGCGCTGCGGCGATCATCAGGAATGGCTGCATTCAGGATACACTCGTCGTTTTTTCCACACAGTGTGCTCACCAAAGCACCTACTGTATTGAAGAAAATTGCAGCCGTGCCGTCGTCAGCCTCGGAAACTTCCAGGCGTCACACCAGCATGCGCCTTAAACACTCGCTGAAAGTGGGCCTGATCCGCAAAGCCAAGGTTGTGGGCCACGTCTGCAAGGCTGTCCTCGCTTTGAATCCACTCCCTGGCAAGATTGACGCGCTGATTGAGCTGCCAGGCGTGTGGTGTCATGCCTGTGACAGCGCGGAACGCCCGAATGACTTGATAGCGGCTCATGCCTGCCAGGACAGCCAATTTGTCCAAGGTCGTACTGACGGTGGGCCACGTATACAGATAGTCTAGGGCTGGTTGAATCTGCTCGGCCAGGTTCAAAGGGACGAGTGGTCTTTCAATAAAAAGCCCCTGTTCGCTGTCGTAATCCACGACAAACTCGATCAAAGCGGCCTCCTTTTCGAGAGGATCGGCTTCTCCGAACAGCAACGCATTGAGAAAACAGAAGCGCGCATAGATCATCGGATCGGTCACAATACGCACCGGCTCATCTTCCATCAATTCAGTGCGAAGGTACTCTCGCCGAACAGCCTGGAGCCATGGGGCGTCCAGATGCAGCATCTGATAGCTCCAAGCGGTGTTGGGAGCCGGGTTGCACGCATGAACACGCGATGCAGGTATGAAGACGAGCGTGCCAGGAGACAGGAGAACTGGGCCACTCGGAGCACCTGTGAAGACACTGGTGCCGCCGTCCACGGCACCAATTGAAAAGGTCGGGTGATGATGGGGCTTGTAACAGGCCCAGCTCTGGCAGGCGCGGCGGCTCTCGACGAAAGGCAAGGCCGGATCCCGCCAGAATGCTTGGGTATCGCTATGCGGGTCTGCGCATGGCGGGCAGCTAGTTATTTTTTCGAGATTAGCGCCCATACAGTCCTTGCATATTGTTGTTCTGAGACCGGGTCAGCTAGCCTCTCGCCAAGCAGGACATAACCGCCTGCACCTTGCCGAACAAGAACCGGAAATCAACGCAATCTTACCACTCGCATTTGGAGGGATCGAAGAGCCATTGATTGAAGTCATCATGCCCTGATTTTCGGATCAACGCGCAGGGATTGATGGTTCGGAGTGAAGACTTTCTGCCTACGTCTGGAGCAGAGCGGAGAGCGTTATAGCCTAGTTTTCTACGCGACGAGGCTGCTCCGTTCCAGAAATAGAAAGTCGCGCAGATTGTAGACAATTTTGGTCAGCCCGATCCTCATCGCGGCACAGGCGATGCCCACAGTGCGGACAGACAGTCATGTCTGCAATTTCTGATCAGCCGAAAGATGCCCGACACGGGATCGAATGATGGATTTGCCAAGATTGGACCGCTGGATATGACGGGCATGGGTTTGAGATGCGACTTTTTCCTGTGAACCTCTGAGGCAAAACCTCGCTTTTCCATGTAAGCTTCATTGGCTTTTGACCGATAGGCCGTGTCCGCCCAGACATCCGATGCTGTATTACGGCGGTCGAGCAATCCCTCCCCCAGTCTGACATCGTCACAGGCAGAGGCATCGGTGAAGGGGTATCAAAAACTGACTGCCATGATCCCGATCAGTACAACGATAGCCCCCGTGATCCGGCGCGTGAGATGGCCCTCGTGAAAGAGCATGCATGCGAGAAGAGAGCCTATAACGATAGATGATTCACGCAGAGGCGCAACGAGCGCCACTGGTGCCGTCTGCATGGCGCTGAGTACGAGGATATAGGCCAGAGGAGAAAGCACGGCGACAATAAGGATTGGCGTGATGTTTGCGCGGATAGCAGCCGGGATCCGATGACGCCGACGCAGTGCGCTTGGGGTTAGCAATATGCCCTGTAGCAGCAGCGTGCCAGTATAGTAACTTACTGGTGCGAGATGCAGTGAAGTGACTGAATAACTGTCCCAGAGAGTGTAGCCTGCAATGGTGGCGCCTGTCGCAGCGCCCCATAACACACCCTGAAGCGGGTGGTAAGTTGCGCGCCTAAACGGATTTCCTGTGACAACGAGGATTCCTGCTATGATCAGGAAAGCGCCAAGCATCGCGACTGCCGTAAGGTGTTCTCCCAGCAGGAGAACCGCGAAAAGCATCGTCAGCAATGGCCCCGTGCCGCGTGCTACCGGATAGACTACGCCTAGCTCTGCGCGATCATATCCGACCTGCAAGATCAGGGAGTATGCGATATGGAGCACCGCCGAGACGGCCGCGCCCAAGGCAAGCCGCCAGTCGAGCACCTGTTGCCCCGGGGTTACAAGTGCGGCCCAGATTGGCACACAGAGCAACGCCGAGATGCCGGTATAGGCCCAGACGAACAGCAGGGTATCACCGCGCTTGTATTTCGAAGCCAGGTTCCACATCGCATGGGCGACCGCCGCAACGAGAATTATTTCAACCGTGCCCGGCTTCATCAGGCAAGATCGGGCAGGTCAATGCCGGCTCGTTCTGCCCGTCGGCTACGCTCCGGGTCGCGTAAGGCAAGTGCTGCGGCCAGTGCGTCGATGACGACGAGCTGGGCCAATCGGCTGCCAGCAGCGGCCATCTGTGCTGGCAGTGGTGCTCCACCAACGACCAGTGCAATGTCCGCAAGGGTGGCCAACGGTGTGCCGTACTGATTGGTGACCGCAATAAGCAATGCTCCTGCGGCGGCAGCTGCATCGGCGACACCGAGCGTCGTTGGCGTGCGACCCGTCGAACTGACAGCGATAACGACGTCGCCCGGCCCGAGCAGGCGCGTGGCAATCATCGCCGACAAATAATCCGGGATGCCGATGGTCGTCACGCCAAGTGCACGCAGGCGGAACACGGCGTCAGCAGCAACCGTTGCTGACGGCCCTGCACCGAAGGCGATCACCTGGCGGGCACTCTGGATAGAGGCAACGGCCTTGTCGAGCGCAGTCGTGTCCACGGCGCCGCCGAGCGCCGTCAGAGCGTCGGTGCCGGCACGAATAGATGTTTCGAGCACGGTGGCGGTCGTCGCATCCGCCGTGAGTGTTTCAGAAGGCGCGAAGAATTCGGCCGTGCCGCGGGCACGGGCGATCTCAATCTTGAGTTCAGTAAAGCCGCTGAACCCGACCGCACGTGCGGCGCGGATCACGCTTGGTGCTGAGACGCCAGCGCGGGCGGCTACCTGCGCAGTCGTGCTGGTGCCGACGAACAAGGGATCGGTGAGCAGGAGTGCGACCACCTTCTCCTCGCTGGCAGCGAGGTCGCCGGTGCGTGCCTGAATGCCGCCGAGCCATTGACCCAGTCGCCCTGCAGAATCTGTAATTTCATTACATTTATCTATCATCATATGTAATACATTACAAAGCACGCATCGAACGCACAAGCGTCATGTGCGTATATGCGCTGTATGTGAGCCAAAGATTTCGCGAGGGAGGCCATTTTTATGAATACGGATATGAGGACCGCTGTCGCTGTCATAGGCCCCGGGGCAATCGGCACCGTGATCGCGACGGCGCTGTATGAAGCTGGTCATACTCCGGTGCTATGTGGTCGCACACCACGCGAGCATCTGACTCTTCAGGATAATGGTCGTCTCATCACCGTTCCCGGACCCGTAAAGACTGATCCCAGACAAATAGATCGGAAGGCTGACCTCGTCTTCCTGGCGGTCAAGGACACGCAAATCGAGGCGGCGGCGGAATGGCTGTCAGTACTGTGTCGCCCGAGGACCGTCGTGTGCGTGCTCCAAAACGGGGTAGAACAGGTGGAGCGTGTTGGGCCACACTGTCCGCATGCGCAGGTCATACCTGCTGTTGTGTGGTTTCCTGTTCAGGCGCAGTCCGATGGCTCGGTGCGCTTGCGTGGGGCTGTGCGTCTTACCCTGCCAGACATGTCGGCTTCACACATCGTTGTCGAGGCGTTGCAGGGCTCCCGCTGTTCCGTAGAATTGGCGGAGGACTTCCTTTCCCAGGCCTGGCGCAAACTGCTGCAGAACGCGGCAGCCGGCCTCATGGTGCTCACGCGGCGCCGCTCAGGCATGTTTGGCCGGTCGGACATCGCCGAACTGACGCTCACTTATCTGCGGGAATGCCTGGCCGTGGCTCGCGCCGAGGGCGCTGAACTTGGTGATGAGGTTCCTCAGAGCATCCTCGACAAATTCCTGGCATTTCCTGCTGACATGGGCACGTCCATTCTTACGGACCGTGAAGCCCGTCGCCCCCTTGAATGGGATATCCGCAACGGCGTCATCCGGCGTCGAGGTCGCGCCCACGGCATCCCGACGCCGATCAGCGATGTCATTGTGCCACTCCTCGCGGCCGCAAGCGATGGTCCAGGCTAATTCACGGCTGAAACGATCAAAATTATTTTTGAAATCCCTGCGACCCAATTTTGAAGGCAATGGATGATGACGACTGGGTCTGCGTGATGACTTTCGCCTTACGTTAAAATCGAGCGGGAGTTGCTCTGCCTTAAACGGTTATTCGACGACGCGGACCCTCTTGAGCAAGAAAGAGGATGGCACAATTAGACGACAATCATTCATCCCACAGACATTTTGGGGATAAGTAAGTGCGTCTGTCTTTTGGGTGCCAGCGATATGGGTATTTCTCCAGCGAGTTTTAGTTCAGTCAGCAGGCTCGCTCAGGAACCACGCGCTCGCCCTGATGCCGGGTTTCCCAGTCTTTATTCAAGAGCCGGATCTTCCAGTCGCCTCCTGATCTGTCTGGGTGCTCTATCCCTGTTGAACAGACAGGCGGCATAGGCCTACATGCCGGTCCATTGAAGGTCTTCCCAATAGCGGACACTAAATAAGAGCTATAAGCTCGTGGAATGCCCGGCACCAAGCACCATACGGATCTTTCTTCAATGGCCACTTCCAATATGTCGCGATGGCATCTAGTTGCTGATGGCGTGCCTGTTCGGACAGCAAGCTCCTACTTTGTTCCGGTCACCCGCGACGGCTCCCCAGCTATATTAAATGACTTCTGACCCTGATGAACTTCGCGGCAATCATCTCATGACGCTGTGGGATAGGTAGGGTACTGCCGCTGTTCTGGAGCATGATTGAGACGCGCATAAATATAGAATCTATAAAATAAATAATTTTTATTTAATAATTATTTATAATATCTCCATTTAATCCAATTCTAAAATCTGCCGTTGCTTCACTAACAAGAAGCCTACTGTATTCGCACACTCCTAATTCTGCACATGTTGTAATACGTTCAATCCGCATCAGGGTAGTCTGCTCAGGAAGCTTCATCCACTGGGCAACATCTTCCGACGCTCGGGAAAGGCCGATCGAGATATCTGCATGCGTGACCCGAAGTCCAAGCTCTTCTCGCAGAATGGCCGTTGAGGTCCGGGCAGAGGCCATCTCGCGCGTAATGGCGGACGCCAGATGCCCCGGATAAAAGACTTCCGTGACGCCAAGAGGAGTGTGCTCGCTCCTATATCCACGCCGGATAAACAGAGCCTGTTCCACCGATTCAAAGGCCTTGGCTACCTCCTGAGGGGGAAGACGCATCTGGTAATCCAGCATGATCATTTCCGGCCTTAGCCCCTTGCTCGACAGGATATCGAAGAAGGAATGGATTGTTTTCTGCCGACCGGGTCGATGGAGAGATCCCACAAAGGTCCC
Organism: Gluconobacter sp. Gdi; assembly: GCF_014132155.1. Taxonomy (GTDB): domain Bacteria; phylum Pseudomonadota; class Alphaproteobacteria; order Acetobacterales; family Acetobacteraceae; genus Gluconobacter. Next base: position 9,387 of record NZ_BLJQ01000007.1, on the reverse strand, counting down.
TCGCCCATGTTGCCGCACAACAATGTCCCGCTCTGCCAGGGAGGCAAGGGCCTGTCTGATCGTAATCCTGCTCACGGCATACAATCGGCATAGCTCAGCTTCAGACGGCAGACGATCCACAAAGCGGCTGTCTTTACCAATGAGGCTGGAAATATGTCGGGCCACCTGAAGATAAAGCGGCTCTGCGCCATTCATATCCAGCGCAGCCACAAACACAGCGTCAGGCATAAGCAAGATTTTTCCTATATTGTTGCATTTATGGATTGAAATCTTAGAGGAAATCAGTAACAGGACGTCTTATAACAACTTAAGACGTCTTTGCCGATTCACTCCCTGACAGTCCCGGGTGAGAGGCAGAACGAGCCCGTTTTCGTCGTGTCTCCGTGTTTGGCCGGGAGCTTCATCAGTCATGCGTACTTCAATCCTTCTAGGTACCACGTTTCTCGGCAGCCTAGTCTGTCTGCCCGCGCATGCGGCAACCCTGTCGGACCACCCATCCAGCATCGACAAACACCATTCGGCCCCTCATCGCAAGGCAACGTCTCTCTCAGCGGAGCGCTCGGAAGTTATCCGCGTAGCTGGTGCAGCGGCTGGCGGCGGCAGGATGGTCGCCCAGAATGGGGCAAAATCAAGAAGCGAAATCACTCAAGCCTATATTGCCAAACAGGCCCCGACGCCGAACGTGTTCAAACTTCTGGGAAACATGCCCGGCGCCAATGTTGCAAGTGCAGACCCCTTTGGCATGGTCAGCGGAAACATGACGATCCGCGGCATGAACAGCGATCAGATCGGATTTACGGTTGAAGGTGCCCCACTCAATGATATTGGGTCCTACATGGCATTCCCGACGGAATGGGTGGATTCAGAAAACCTCAATGAAGTGACAATGCAACAAGGGTCAGCCAATCTGGACTCCCCGACGATTGGTGCCTCCGGTGGTCTGGTAACAATGAACCTGATCGATCCGTCCCATAAGATGGGAGGAACCGTTGCCGGGTCTTTCGGTTCCTATAACACCCATCGGGAATATGTGCGCCTTCAGACGGGAGACATTGGCAATACCGGAATGCGCGCATTTGTCGCGTGGTCGCATCTGGAAGAGCCTCATTTCCGTGGTGCGGGTAATGATCACAAACAGCACATCGACGCCAAACTGGTAAAGGACTGGGAGAACGGAAGCAGAAGCTCAGTTGCCTTGACCTTCGACGATTCCATGAAAGTATCCTATCTCAATCCAAGCCTTTCTGCCTGGCAACAGTATGGTCGACACGCCAACTATTCCGTGGACTTCTCGCCCACAGACACACGGTACTGGAAACTGCACCAGAGCCCCTATCGAGTTCTTATTCTCAGTGCGCCGCAGAATATCGTGGTCAATAGCCACCTCGGCTTTGATTTCACGCCGTACTTCTACTGGAACTCCGGAACGATCGCGTCAGCATCTTTAATGTCAGAAAATGCCGTGTACTCAGGGAACCAGCGATACAGCGTTGATCTGAATGGCAATGGCACGACCAATGACAAGGTCATGATGTACACGCCTTTCGGGACACCATACGTCTATCGCCCGGGAATGGTCTCAAAGGTCCACTATACGATCGGCCATCATACATTTGTGTTTGGTTACTGGTTTGATTGGTCGCGTCAGCGAATGCTCAACCCATACAGCGAAGTGGGCGCGAATGGTGGTCCGGCAAATGTCTGGGGCTACCTAGGTAATGTGAAGCTCTCAGATGGCACGCGACTGGCGAGCTACGACAACCTGACCATTACACGGGTCAATTCCCTGTTCTTTGGCGATACCTTCAATGCGCTGCACAACAGACTGCGCATTGAAGCAGGCGTCAAAGAATCGATGGTGACACGTATTGGTTACAACTATCTGCCCGGCGCCCAGTATCGCACCAGCATGAACGCTGCCGTGACCACACCCAATCTGGGCGCGCGCTATAAAATAGATAATCACAGCCAGATCTTTGCGGACGTGGCCACGAACTTTCGGACACCGACGCTTAACGCGCTCTACAACACCTATAGTGCAACCACAGGCAAGGTTGCGACGCTCGCAAATCCCACGCAGAAAACCGAGTATTCTATCTCGGAAGAAATCGGATACCGTTATCAAGATAATATTCTGAACGGCTCAATCACATTTTTCAATTACAACTTTACCAACCGTCAGGTCGCAACGCAGGTCACGATCAATAACGCCCAGATCACACAGAACATCAACGCGGGTGGTCAGACATCGCGCGGTGTGGATGTCGAAATCGGGCTGCATCCGTGGCACCACCTGCACCCGTATGTCTCGGCTGAATATCTGCACGCCACGATCGACAATAATTACAAGGTCGGCTCTGATTATCTGAAAACAGCTGGAAAGACGGCAGTCCGCAGCCCCAGTGTTCAAGCCTCTGTCGGGCTGGACTATGACGACGGCACGTATTTCGCCGGTTTCTCGGTCAAATATGTGGGTCGCCAGTTTTCTACTTTCATGAACGATCAGGCCATGCCGGGCTATGTGAATGCTGATATGAACTTTGGCTACCGTATGCCAAAGGTTCTCAATACACATCCAGAAGTCCGGCTCAATCTCATGAACGTGGGCAACAACAAATACCTGTCGGGTGTCTCTGGTATTGCAGCGTCCTCCCGGGTCAGCAAAGGCCTTTATGGGACCACAATCGCATCTCAGGGAACACCGACGTACTATGTTGCGGGCAGCTTTGCAGCCCTTGCCACAGTCAAACTCGATTTCTGATCGGATGCTGATGACCCGTCTGGACCGTTTTTTTGGCCTGACCGCCAGTGGTACAACGATCGGACGTGAGGTTATTGCTGGCCTCACAACATTTGCAGCCATGGTTTACTGCGTGGCCGTCAATCCCATGATTATGCAGGAAGCTGGCCTGGACCGGGCAAGTGTGCTGACAGCCACTTGCCTCGTGGCCATTTTTGGCACGACGGTCATGGGTCTGTTGGCCAATCTGCCGTTGGGTGTCGGTGCAGCGATGGGCTCGAATGTCGTCTTTGCGATCATTCTCGTAAAGCAGATGAATGTCCCTTGGCCTGCCGCCCTAGCGCTTGCTTGCGTGACAGGCGTTATTTTTCTGTTGATGAGTCTGACACGCATCCGGGAGCGGATCGCCCACGATATTCCAGATACGCTGCGCATCGGTATTCAGGTGGCCGTTGGTCTGGTGATCATGTTCATTGGCATGCGCAATTCAGGATTTGTGGTCGCTAATCCTTCAACATTTGTCACGATGGGTCCGGTTGGCAGCCCAAAGGTTCTTTTGACACTGGCAGGTTTCATTTTAACGCCAGTTCTCATTGCCCGACGTGTCCCCGGATCGTTGATCCTGTCCATCATCGCTCTCACCTTTGTTGGGTTGTTCTTACCGGACGGGACAGGGCACACAATCACACGATGGCCAGAACAGGTTGTTGCCTGGCCGCAATGGCCTCACGAAACCGCATTTCATCTCGATCCAATGTATCTGGTGCACCATTTTTTCTATGTGCTGCCCATGTTGTTCTTCTTCCTGTGCACGGAATTGTTCGGGACTTTGGCAAATCTGCTTGGTGTCACCACGGCTGCAGGGATGGTCTCCGAAAGCGGACGTATCCCTCGAGCAAAAGAAGCTTTCATTACCGATGCCCTTGCCAGCATCGTAGGCCCGTTGCTCGGAACATCTATTGCCGCCGTCTATTCAGAGTCGATCACTGGCGTCCACGCAGGTGGTCGGACAGGTCTGACAGCTCTGGTCATTGCCGGAGGCTTTTTGACCGCACTGTTTTTCTGGCCGCTGTTCATGATCATTCCCCCTCAGGCCACAGCCCCTTCCCTGCTCATGGTCGGCATGATGATGTTTCAGGGCGTGCGTCATCTTGATTTGTCCAACCTCAAAGAAAGCGCTCCTGCGATCCTGACATTTATTTTCGCCCTCCTGACGGGCAATCTGATCAACGGCATGGCAATCGGAACTTTTTCTTACGTGATCATGGCGCTCGCCACAGGCCGCAGGCGCAGTATCACGCCAGTGGTCTGGGGGCTTTGCGTTATTTTTGTTCTGTTTTTTGTCGTATCGGCCAACCTGCACGGCCATCATGCGTGAGAAGATCTATCTTATGTTTTTGAAAAACTGCTTTTCTGCCCTTCTCCTTGGCCTTGCAGCGCTATCTTGCATCACGCCCATATTCCCCGCTGGTGCTGCCCCCACAAAAGGCTATCTGATCTTCGACAATGACTTTGCAGGCCCCGGCGGCACGAACATCCAGTCTGTTATTCCCATCCTCGGACGCAAGGATACTTCAGATTTCCTGGGCTTCACTGTGGTGATTGGGGATGGATGGGAAAACGAAGCTGTCGCTCATCTTTCGCGCTTTCTGGATATTGCCGACATTGCTGCCACGCTACCGGTTGTTCCCGGTGCAACACAGCCCCTCGTCAACTCGCGCCCTCGTCTGCTGGCATGGGAGCAGTCTAACGGGAAAATGCCATGGAAAGGCGCATGGCGTGGTAATGCCCCTGATCTGCAACCTCCGGTCGGACCGCTTAAAGAAGGTGCTTCCTTACGGGCCATATCAACGGAAACAGCTGCTCTCTTCCTGATCCGTCAGGTCCATGCTCATCCACATCAAGTGACTGTTCTGGCGGCTGGGCCACTGACCAATATTGCACTTGCCATCAAACTGGATCCCGACTTTGCCGCGCTTTGCAAAAAGCTGGTTTTCATGGGAGCCATCGTAGACGGTAACCTGCGTCAGGTTACGGATAGTGCAGACTATTATACCGACTTTAATCTCATGTTCGATCCTGAGGCAGCGAGTATTACACTCGAAGCACCTTTCCCCGAAATCATCTCAATCGGGGCCGTCGCTAACCCGATCCGTATGACACCAGACATTCGGGATCAGGCAGCTCGTAATCCGGGGGCCATCTCGGATTATCTGAAGCATTATTTCCGTCCCCAGCCGATGTGGGACGAACTTGCTGCCGCCATTGCTCTGGACCCTTCCCTCATTACCTCCAGCGTGACAGCCTATATGGACGTCGATCTGACCCATGGGCCCAATTACGGCTATGCTCACGCGTGGCCTGAAGCGACCCGCCCCCATATTGGTGAACGTCCCGTCATTGTCGTAACGGGCGTGGACAAAGACCGGTTTGTCAAAGGCTTTATTGAGGCTGCGAACAGGATGAACAGCCATGATTGATGTAAACAGCCCCCTGAACGACCCTGAATTACGCCGCCGCGCCGTCAGTGCAGCGGCCGGCCGCCTGCCGTTTGACATCCTGTTAATCAATGGCTCAGTTGCTGATGTCGCCACGGGTGAAATCAGGCCGGCCGACGTAGGACTTGTTGGGGCATTCATTGCCAGCGTGCATCCGCCCGGAACACGCGCAGATGCCGGGACAATACTAGACCTTTCTGGCAAGATCATTACCCCCGGACTGATCGATGCGCATATGCACATCGAGAGCTCCATGGTGACACCCCGCATTTATGCACAGACTGTTGTTCCTCAAGGAACAACAACCGTGTGCTGGGACCCCCATGAAATCGGGAATGTCAGCGGGCTGGACGGTGTCCGATGGGCCATCAATGCAACCAAGGGTCTGCCGCTCCGTATTCTGGTCGAAGCACCTTCCTGCGTTCCGTCAGCACCCGGCCTCGAACGCTCTGGAGCCGTCTTCGATGCTGGTGCGATGGAAGAAATGCTGTCTTGGCCTGAAGTTATTGGAGTGGCCGAAGTAATGGACATGCGCGGCGTCGTGGCCGGGTCTGACCGTATGGAAGGCATCGTCAACGCCGGTCTCGCAAGTGGGAAGCTCGTTTGTGGTCATGCCCGCAATCTGTGCGGCTCTCACCTGCAAGCCTTCATGGCGGCGGGTATTGAATCTGACCATGAGTTAACCAGTAAAGCAGACATTCTGGAAAAGCTCCGCGCCGGCATGACATTGGAATTGCGGGTCTCCCACGAAAATATTTTGCCGGACGCCATTGAGGCCTTCAAAGAGCTTGCCTGCGTTCCGCAGACCGTAACACTCTGCACGGATGATATCTTCCCTGACGATCTCCTGCGCCGGGGCGGCATGATCCATCATCTTCGGTTGTTGGTGTCTTTGGGGATGTGTCCCATGGATGCTCTCCGTTGTGCCACTTTGAACGCTGCCATGCGGATCGAAAGAAGGGATCTTGGCCTTGTCGCAGCCGGACGACGTGCAGACCTGGTCGTCTTCAATAATCTGACAGACTTCACGCCTCAGGAAGTTTTTGCGTCAGGTATTCATGTAGCCTCCAATGGAACACTGCTGGCGGCACTGCCAGCAGAACTGCCTGGACTTCCGTTGAACACCGTTCGGCGCTCACCAGTTACCCCAAATGATTTCCGCATCTCGGTTCCGCATGCGCGTAAGGCTCTTATCCGTACAGTTCGCACACCTCGCACCACCCAGTGGGCAGAACGGGAAATGGATGTTCTTAACGGTTCACTCGTGCTTCCTGATGAAACAGCCCTGATGGCTGTGTTTAACCGTTATGGTGAGAATACCCCGCCCGGTCTGGGTATTCTGGAAGGATGGGGAGACTGGTCGGCGACGATTGGCACAACCATTCTGCATGACAGCCACAATCTGGCTGTCTTCGGGCGGAACCCTGAAGATATGGCGCTTGTTGCCAATACGTTGATTGAAAGCGGCGGCGGCATGGCTGTGGCGCGTGATGGCCGTATTGTCGCGCTCTTGCCTCTTCCCGTCTGTGGCCTTCTTTCAACCGAGACCCCGGAGAATGTGGCCCGCCAGTTTGCCTCCGTTCGGGATGCCGCTGCGACTGCCACGACCTGGGATGGGCCTACGTCCATGATCAAGCTGGTCACCGGAGCGTCACTGGCCTGCAATCCAGGTCCACATGTGACAGATCTGGGCATTACGGACGGTATGACTGGGGAAATTGTGACAGACATGGTGCTGGAGACCTGCTGAATGCTCCCCCATGACGTCATTGGCATGCGCCGGAGTTTTCACAGTTTTCCAGAAACGGCCTTTCTCGAATATCGCACAGCTGCTCTGGTTGCAGAACGCCTTGCTGAGCTCGGATATGCGGTCCGTGTCGGTCCGGAAGTCATGTCCATGGACGGTGTGCGTGGGTTACCATCGAAAGAAAGCCATCAACAGGCACAAGAGGCAGCACGTGCCGCTGGCGCAAGTCCTCTATGGATTTCCCGCATGCCAAACGGCCAGACAGCTGTGTGCGGCGATCTCAAGCGCTGTGACGGGCCTGTAATCGCTTTGCGATTTGATATGGACGCGCTGCCTGTTCAGGAGATCAAAGACGACACGCACCTGCCTTCCCTAAAGGGCTTTTCCTCATCTTGTGAAGGAAGGATGCATGCATGCGGGCATGACGGACATACAGCCATTGGCCTCGCTGTTGCTGCCCGCCTGGCATCTCCTGAAACGATCTGGAGGGGAACGCTCCGCCTGATTTTTCAGCCCGCTGAAGAAGGTGGCCGAGGTGCACAGCCCATCGTCAATCACGGGCTTCTGGATGACGTCGATATTTTTCTGGCTGCACATCTCGGATGTCAGTTGCCCAGTGGGTCGATTGCCTTGGCCGCAGACGGCTTCCTATGGGCAGAAAAATGGAATGTGACGTTCAAAGGTGTCGCAGCCCACGCAGCAATGTGCCCCGAGGAAGGTCGCAACGCTCTCCTCGCGGCCGCAATTTCTATTCCTGCACTGTATGCCCTCCCCCGCGATGGTCAGGCAGATACACGGATCAATGTAGGCTTGCTACATGCCGGCCGCACCCGGAACGTGATCGCTGATGAAGCGACCTTAGAAATGGAACTGCGCGCTTCGACCAATGACGGTTTGAAGCGTCTGACATCAGGAGCCAGAAGAACTCTGGAAGGCGCGGCCCTCACACAAGGAGCAACTGTAAATATCGACGTATACGGCACGGCCATCAGCGCCATATCAGACACCAGTATCACGGAACGTCTTCATCATGCTGTGCTGGCCGCCAAGGGTGGAGAAGTTATTCAAACCTGGCCAATTGGCGGAGGCGATGACGCCACATTTATGATGCAGCGCGTGCAGGAGCGCGGTGGCCAGGCTGGGTATTGTCTGATTGGAGCGGATCTCACTGCCCCACATCATGCCAGTGCCTTTGATTTCGATGAAAGCGCGCTGGAAAAAGCTGTCGATATCCTGGTCTCCTTTGTGGAGAAGACCCAATGAGTACACTCTCCTTCTGGCAGGATTTCGCGCCTGACGAGCTTTTGGTTCCGCCTTATACTGACCGGTATCGTGTCTGCTTCGAGGGGAAGCATCTGGATCTTCCCTTGCGTCCCCTCCCTGATGGAAAAACAGCAGTTGCTTCCCTGCTCGTCAATCAAACGTCTTTCAGAGTTTTCGATGTACTCTGCCAGGACCTTGTCCGACAGGCACTGCTTCTTGCACCCGATCTTATTGTTGGAATGCCTACGCTAGGTCTTGGCCTAGCAGCAGCCGTGGCCAAAGGGTGTAATCATGAACGCTTTATTCCGCTGAGTACGTCCCGTAAATTCTGGTATGACGATCAACTGTCATTACCACTGTCGTCAATCACCACGCCGGACAGTAAGAAGCGCCTCTATTTTGATCCTAATCTTCTACCTTTACTGGGAAGCGCAAAAAGAATTTTGCTTGTTGACGACGTAGTCAGCACTGGTCAATCGCTCTTTGCCGCAGTTAAAATACTGGAGAGTATTGGCCACTCTCCTTTCGCTGCTTTGTGCGTTATGACTCAGAGTGAGCGCTGGAGAAGTCGGTTCTCGTTTCCTATTAAAAGCTGCTTTTCATCTCCTTTATTTATAAAGAAGGATAAAACCTGGATTGTGGATAGGCTTAATGGTCGTATGTAAGAGTCACTTCAGAAATTCAGGAATGGTCTGACGACATGGAAGTGCATTCTACATACGCTGCGTTTATCAGTATTATTGAGTCTGAAAAATTTTATACCTAAAGCGCTCCGGGATTGCCGGAGACCATTTCTTCTAAGCGCAGGCTTCATAACCAAGAGAAGACGGTTGCAACGAGACAGATGGCCGAGAAGAAGTCATTCGGGGATCTGGCATGACGCGTTTTAATACGGCAGATACAGAGCAATTTGGAAATATTTGTATCGTGATTTGTGACACAGTGGGGAAGCCGAAGCTTCCCCATCAGTACCCAGAGGCTGTTATCCGACCTGACGGAGTTCGGACAGAGCAGAGCGATCCTCCATCAGATAGGGTCCACTGGACACGACCTGAATGGAAAGAATACCCGGTTCCCTGCTGCTATTTCCGCTTTGCAGCGGCAACGTCGCATCGCCATCTGTCCAGCGGTATGTGGAA
>NZ_BLJQ01000006.1:2500-139730 GCF_014132155.1 Gluconobacter sp. Gdi | reverse complement strand
ACACAACTAACCCACAGATTTCCTACACTTTTCCCCCTTACACACACTTTCCATTCACAAAACAAAACTAAAAAAATCAAAAAAAACGCCAGAAAAATCATCTGGCGTCCCTTTTTCCTTAGTTTTCTATGTTTGCCGCCGCAGAAAGCCATGCGTCGTGGAAACGCAGCCTGCTCGCCGCCCCGACACGCCCTAATCCGCAGGCTTTTCGCATCTCTCCGATACCCTCTTCTTCTCCAAGCCCTTTGTCCTGCTGCTCCTTGGCCAAGGCCATTAGAACCGACATCGGAACCTGAGCAGGATCAACACTCTCTCCAGAGTCTCGCTTCAAGACGCTCTCAGGATCGCAGACAACGTCTTCTGTTTGCCAAAAGAAGGTTCCAGCGTCTTCGGTAGTTTTTCCCACGCCATCAGGGATGGCTGTGAGAACTCGCTCCCGGATCTGTCGTCCCGCCCGCGCGAAACCATGTTGTCTCGCGATTTTCTGGATCAGGGCCGTTTCATGCAGAACCCCCTTCTCACAAAGAGCCTGCTGAATCAGAGACTGCAGAACCGGCAGATAGTCATCATCTGTGAAACGCGCCGCATCGGGCTGTGCCGATAATGCCTCTTCACTATCGTCCTCCGGAATATAGGGAGCAGGCACAGCAGCGCTCGTGTCATGAGGGACAAACCCCGCGTAGAGAGATGGCTCTTCTACGAAAGCGCTTTCAGTCTCCGGCACTTCCTGGACCTCAGTATCTGGCTCCTCGACCGGAAGACTAAGTCGGCTTTCTCGTACGGCTTCCAATCTCAGCTTTAGGACTTGATCCAGACGTTCCACCTCGCGGTTCGCATTCAGCCACCAGTCAGTCGACCAAACACGGAAAATCACCCAGCCAAGATTTTCCAGAACGGCCTGACGCAGTCTGTCGCGATCACGCGCGGTGGCACTGCGATGGTAAGTCGCGCCATCGCACTCGACGCCCGCAAGAAAGCTTCCGGGCATGTCCGGGTCCACCACGCCCAGATCAATCCGAAAGCGGGAGACACCTATCTGGGGACGAACATCCCATCCGCGCTGACGCAACAACGCCGAGACTTCGAGTTCAAAGCGGCTTTCTTCTTCTCCGACTGACCCTTGATGCAAACCAGCAAGTGCACCTGCACCGTGCTCTGCAAAAGTCAGGAACTTCCGAAGATGCAGTACACCTTCTGCAGAGCTTCTGGACGGATCGATCTGTTCAGCGCGCAGGGAACCAAAAACAACCAGTTTTTCACGCGCCCGCGTCACAGCGACGTTGAGGCGTCTTTCACCGCCCGCACGATTCAACGGCCCAAACGAAACGTAAGGCGCCCCTTTTAGCTCCGGCGCATAGGTGAGGGAAAAGAACATCACGTCCCGCTCTTCGCCCTGCACATTTTCCAAATTCCGAATCAGGACAGGTTCCGGGCACTCTTCGCTAAAGAACGGCACCAGCGAGGAATCCTCCATCTGGGCCTTTTCCAGCAGATCAGTAATCAGTGTCTGCTGCTCTCCGTTGAACGTTACGACGCCAACGGATTTCTCTCCGGCAGTCTTCAAATGCCTTACAACAGCATCCGCAACAGCTCTGGCTTCTGCGGGATTGGTTCTGCTGCCACCTCTCTGGTAGTTGCCACCCTCCACAAACTGGAAAGAAACAGCTCGATCCTGCGTCACGTTCGAGGGGAACGTGATGAGATCGCCGCCATAATACTGACTGTTGGAAAACGCGATCAGGCTCTCGTGCCTGCTGCGATAGTGCCATTTCAGCGTGATTTCCGGCACACCAGCCGCACGACACTCATCGAGAATGGACTCCATATCGCAGAGTTCGCCGTCTTCGTCCTCATTCTCACTTCGTGCAAAGAAGCTGGTCGGCGGTAGCTGCTTGGGGTCTCCGACCACGATCACCTGTCGGCCACGTCCGATGGCCCCGATGGCATCCCATGTCGGGATCTGCGAGGCTTCATCGAAAATGACCAGATCGAACGGCTCACTATCTGGGGGAAGATACTGCGCTACGGAAAGAGGGCTCATCATGAAGCAGGGCGTAAGCGCTCTCACCGCCCGTGGTGCAGCAGCAGCCAACTGCCGAATCGGCATATGCCGGGCTTTCTTCTGCGCTTCACGATGAATCATCACATACTGTGAGTCCAGCCGTCGAACGTCCTGAGCGGGAATATTACCTGAGAGCCTTGCCCGAATCAGACGCCCTGCCAGACTGGCAGCGTCACCATCCCACGTCTTGAAGCGCTCGATCTGTTCTTCATGCGCCGCGGCAACGAAACCGCGCAGTCGTGGCTGCTCATCAACAGCGGCTGCCAACCGCCATCGGGCGTAAGCGACAGTCAAAACAGATTGAAGATCTTTCGGAGCCACGCGCTCTGCCACAAGCGCCTCTACTAACGGACCCAGTCCCAGACGCTCAGCTGTATGACAGGCCTTTCGCCACGCACACCAGTCCCGCAGATTTTTACCCTGCTCAAGCCAGCCAGTCAGATGTTGAGACAAACGCAGCAGCCAGTCTTCGCCATCTGGCTCGATTGCAAGAAGAGGACTTCCCGCCAGGTCGGCCAAAAGGCTCAGGCTTTCCTCAACAGCCGAAAGTGCCTTCCTGAACCCCGTAATTTTCAGACCTACCGGCCCACTCTCTGCAAGAAGATCACGCCCTTCTGTAAGCAGCTCTCGGATTTGCCGTCTCACAGAAAGCAATCCTGCGAGATCCGGGACGCAGCTTGCCAATGCCGTGCGAATCTCAGTTCCCCAAAGCAGAGCGGCTTCGATCTTGCCAAAATCGGTCGTCACATCACTCCAGAGAGAACCGACAACCTCTCTATGAGATACTCCCTTCAGGTCGCGTTCGAGCGCAGACAGCTCCAGAAGCCGGGACAGCTCATCACTCAAATCGTCCGGCAAGACGCCTTTCGCACTCGCTTCAAGTCGGCGGCGTACAGCTTTCTGAGCACTCCTGCGCGAAAGAAGCCATTTGTCTTCGGAGTCTTTCCACTCACGATGCAAGTCATCCAACGGGAGTGTTTTCGCATCACTCCAACGCACAGCCAGCCCCTGCTCCAGAGTGCAATGACGTGCAATCCGTTCTTTTTCTGCAAGAACAACCTGAGCCTTGTCCTGCGCATCTTCGGAAAGGACCCACGCCCCCCAAGCCGCTTCCGGCCGATACAACAGAGCGCAGAACGACTGGAGCCGATGGAGCTGGGCCAATGATCGGTCAGTTCCAGTCAAACCCAGTACGCGGCACAGATCATCCGTTGCTTGAGACAGCACATCGATCTGCCCTCTCAAGGCCTGACTCTGCTGAAGGATCTGATCCTGCCAGCGAGACGTCCACTCTTCCTGCTCTATTCCCGACAACTGAGGCGACAGGGCATCCCGCCCGAAGCGCTCATAGAGTCCCGCCAACAGACTGGCCGCATTCTTAAGCGACTCCCAGTCTGCTTCAGCATGGGCGTCTGCAGCTGACCATTTCAGAGCAAGCGGATAAGTGCCGTTACGATCAGCCTCCAGAACCACGCCTATGGCCTGATAGGGAGTCCATCCGTTGCTCCACCGCTTATGCAGATCCTGCACATAGGCATTCAGATCCTGGCGGACTGCCATCAGACGGCTTTGGGCCGAGGTCCATTCTGCTGTTGAAAACTCTTCCCTGACCAGTTGAACCTGCTGAAACTGTTCCAGAACTGCGCCGCGCCCAGCCTGAGGCGAAAACAGATCCAGGCAGAACTCACTCAGCCCTACAGAACGCAGACGATTCCGTACGACTTCCAGCGCAGTTCTTTTTTCTGCGACGAACAGGACCGTCTTACCCCGTCCCAGCGTATCAGCGATGATATTGGCAATCGTCTGGCTTTTGCCGGTTCCCGGCGGACCGATCAGGACAAAGTTTTCACCCGCCGCCGCCCGGGCAACGGCGGTCAATTGGGACGAGTCAGCTTCCATGGGACAAAGCAGGGAAGCCTCATCCAGAGCGTTATCCAGCGATTTTTGCTCCTCGAACAAGGCCGTGGAGAAGCCAGTTCCGGTGCTATCAGCTTCTAAAACCCCATCCAGCAGACGACTGGCAACCGGGTTAATACGCAACGCGTCCCGTCTTTCCTGCAAATCCTTCCACATGAGGAACTTGGCGAAAGAGAGGGTGGTCAGGCTGACACGTTCCTGCACTTCCCATTGCGGGAGCTGGCGGATTTTTGCACGGAAAATGTCAAAGATGCGCGCAACGTCCAAGCCAGCCTCATCCTGAGGAAGCTCTCCTTCCAGTTCAGGAAACCGCATGGCGAAATCCTGCCGAAGAACTTCCAGAAGACTGCCATTCACCCGACTTTCGTCTGTATGGGCGCGCAAGCGGAATGGAGCGTTAATGCTGCTACGTTCCAGAATAACGGGGACCAGAATCAATGGGGCTCTCGTCTTGCGATCCCGCCCACGAGGTTCCCACACAAGTTCTCCCAGAGTCAGGAAAAGTGTGTTTGCCCCTCCTTCCTGCGCAGCCGCACGCGCCTTGCGATAGATTTCTGTAAGAGCGGACTGTAAGCCAGCTTCATCCCGGGCAACCAGCAGTTCACCGTGCTCCAGAGCCTCTGCGGCAATAGCCCTGTGCTGATCGTCATGATGACGCTGCTGATGGAGCACAGCACTCCTCGGGTCAGACCCATCCATCAGTTCGGGACGAGCTCGAAGCCTGAGCGCTGGTTTCCGTTCCCCTCCCCGCATTTCTGCCAGACGGTCTTCCAACCTTCCCGGATCTGCACAGCAGATCTCGATGATCTGCTTTTCAGAGCGTGGCAGGTTCAGAAGGCGGCTTCGGCCTGAAATATCCAGTAGCCGCTTACACCAGCGATCCAAACGGGATTCCGGTGTCTCTTCGTTTTCATGGTCTCCGAGTTCTTCCCGGAGATCAGGCGCTGCTTTCAACTGAGGCGTGGCAGAAGTCTCTACATCATCGCTCTCGGCCGGATCAGTATTAGGCAAAAGCGATGACAACGGCCGAATGCGGCGCAGTCGGGCACGGTGGACGTCTATGACCTCTTCAAATTTCGAGGCTTCACCATCATCCTGAAGCTGGGCAAGCCCACGCTCACATGCCTTTGCGAAATCCGGGCAAGACGCTGCCGTTACAAGCGTTGTCTCGAACACACAGACATCATCAAGGGCTACCCTGTTCCGCAGTCCAGGCAGATCCTGAATGACTGAGGTTCCAGACTGCTCTCGAGATAGCCATAGACCAGCAAACGCGTGGCCTTTGAGCATGATCAGTAATGGCCGCAAGCCAACGGCTTCTAGGCAGGACGCAAACAGTAAGGCTGTATCCAGACAAGTCGCCAGTCGGTCTTCCACAATCTGAGTGGGAAGACGCACCCTTTGGCCAGCCTCCACAAAAGAGGCCGGGGGACTGACATACGTAATGTTTAAGCCAGCGATTGCGCACCAGATCGCCTGTGCCTGTTCCCACGCCCGCTTTCGACCGCCTTGGTATCCTTCCAATGAGCCACTGTGGCCGGCCTGCTGTAGAAGAAGAGAAGCTGAACGGAGAATTTTTGCGACAGCAGGATCATTCGGTAGAACGAAGGCAGCAAGCAGATCGGGCAGCCCCTGTAATCCGCCCCATTCGCTCCGGCAGCGGACAGTCAGAGGAAGAACGCGTTCGAGAAGCGTTGCCCGCGCACCATGGGGCTGTACCTCCGAGACTGTAAAATGAACTTCAGCGCGCGCTGCTTCACTCAGCGAGGCGAGATAGGCGCCATCCAGTTCCACATCGAGGCGCTCTAACGCCCGAAACTGTCCCATTCCGAGAGACTGAATTCGCCAGGAGGTTGTTCGGAGCACACTGGGCTTGGAATGCAGCGTAATCTCAACATCTGAGAGATCCCGATCTGCAAGATTACGAACCGCAAGCTCAAGCAAAACTGGGACGCTGTTTTCCCAGAGAGCACTACTGACGCTCTCCCGGACGACAACCGTCAGCTCGACGATATCTTCTGCAATTGGTTCAGATGTCGCGCCTTCTTCCCGCTCTGCATCTATTACATCCCCTGCACATTCGATTGCCTCTACAGGGGCGAGATCAACGCCCTCGGACATAATTTCTGTGTCAGGAGAAGAGTCCGTCATTACGCGCCACCATCACTTGGTAAAGTCTGGACGGCAGCATACAGGAAGCTTGCGGACAAAGAAAAACCCACCCAGTCAACTGACCGGGTGGGTTCTTCCTGTTTTCATAGATGCTGCGTTCAGCCTCAGACTGAAGCAGGACCTTCAACAGCTTCCAGTTCAGCGCGAACGCTCTGGATTTCACGGCTGAGACGGTCATGCGCATCAGTATCGTTCGGCTCGATCTGGGCCCATGTGGTTTCCAGATCCCGCAGACGATCACGGGCATCATCCGCAGACAGCTCGCTCATGAGCTGAGCAGAATCTGCCAGAATGGTGCAGTGCTCTGCGCCCATATCTGCGAAACCACCGCCCACGAAATAACGGTCGACGATCTTGTCGCCTTCATACAGGGCCACGACGCCACCACGCAGCTGAAGCATCAGCGGTGCACGGTCCGGCATGGCTGCAATATCGCCCTCCATGCCCGGGACCACCGCCATGTCGACCTGACGGTCAACAAGGCGCTTTTCCGGGCTGACGATCTCGATGCGTAGGGGCATCAGGATCAGGCCTCCTGCTTCATCTTCTCGGCCTTGGCGATGGCCTCGTCAATGTCGCCAACCATGTAGAACGCGCCTTCTGGCAGGTGATCGTATTCACCGTTTACAACGGCCTTGAAGGAACGAATCGTGTCTTCCAGAGCAACCAGCTTGCCAGGTGCGCCCGTGAACACTTCAGCCACATGGAACGGCTGGGACAGGAAGCGCTGGATGCGACGTGCACGGCCAACGATCTTCTTGTCTTCTTCAGACAGCTCATCCATGCCCAGGATCGCGATGATGTCCTGCAGACCCTTGTAGGTCTGAAGCGTCTGCTGAACCTTACGAGCGATGTCGTAGTGTTCCTGACCGACGATCTTCGGGTCAAGCGAGCGGGACGTGGAGTCCAGCGGGTCAACAGCCGGGTAGATGCCCATTTCTGCGATCGAACGGTTCAGCACCGTCGTGGCATCAAGGTGAGCAAAGGTCGCAGCAGGCGCCGGATCGGTCAGATCGTCAGCAGGAACATACACGGCCTGAACGGACGTGATGGAGCCCTTCTTGGTGGACGTGATGCGCTCCTGAAGGGCACCCATTTCCGTTGCCAGCGTCGGCTGATAGCCCACGGCGGAAGGAATACGGCCCAGCAGAGCGGACACTTCCGAACCAGCCTGCGTGAAGCGGAAGATGTTGTCCACGAAGAACAGAACGTCCTGACCTTCTTCGTCACGGAAGTATTCTGCGAGTGACAGACCCGTCAGAGCAACGCGGGCACGTGCTCCCGGCGGCTCGTTCATCTGGCCATAGACCAGAGCAACCTTGGAGCCTTCCGTGGAACCGTCTTCAGCGATCTTGATAACGCCAGCGTCCTGCATTTCGAAATACAGGTCGTTACCTTCACGGGTACGCTCACCCACACCTGCGAACACGGACACGCCACCGTGTGCCTTCGCGATGTTATTGATGAGTTCCTGAATAATAACGGTCTTGCCAACGCCTGCGCCACCGAACAGGCCAATCTTGCCGCCCTTCAGGTACGGGCAAAGAAGGTCAACGACCTTGATGCCTGTTACGAGAATTTCGGACGCAGCAGCCTGCTCCTCGAAGGACGGAGCCTTGCGATGGATCGGGAAATACTTGTCGCTAACGATCGGACCACGTTCGTCAATGGCTTCGCCAATGACGTTCAGGATACGACCAAGTGTAGCCGGGCCAACCGGAACCATGATCTGCTTGCCAGTGTCACGGACTTCAGCGCCACGGCTCAGGCCGTCCGTCGTGTCCATGGCAATGCAGCGGACCTGACGCTCACCGATTTCCTGTGCAACTTCCAGAACAAGCGTGTGATCGCCGTTCTGAACATGAAGGGCGTTCAGGATAAACGGAAGATCGCCTTCGAACTGCACGTCAACAACCGGGCCACGCACCTGCGTGACACGGCCGACGACGTTATTTGCAGCCGGGGCAGAAGGGTTAAGAGTCTCAGACATCGGTTCGTCTCCTGCGTGATCTCAAACGGCTTCTGCGCCGGAGATGATCTCGATCAGTTCATTGGTAATGTTGGCCTGGCGCGTACGGTTGTACTTCTGGGACAGACGGTCGATTGCCTTGCTGGCATTCCGGCTCGCGTTGTCCATAGCCGTCATCCGTGCACCTTGCTCACCTGCTGCACTCTCCAGCAGGGCAGAGAAAATCTGCACCTGAAGATTGCGTGGCAGAAGATTGGCCAGGAGCGTAGCCTCATCGGGCTCGAATTCGTATTGGGCAGCCTCGGCAGGCGCCGCATTGTCATTTTCCGCGACGGACAGAGGCACCAGCGGGAGCTGGATGGCAATCTGCGTCATCGCGTTGACGAAGCGGTTGTAGATCAGCGTGCAGCGATCAATCTCGCCGGCTTCAAGCATGGCGACAATCTTCTTGCCCACATACTCAGCCTTGTCGAAACCGACGTCACGGCCTTCCGTCCCTGCCACGCGCTCAACCACCAGATCCGGATATTCCTTTGCAAGAATATCAGCACCCTTACGGCCAACCGGCAGAAGACGCACTGTCCGGCCCTCATCCCGCAGTGTGCGGATCAGCTGACGCGCACTCCGAACGATGTTGGCGTTAAAGCCACCCGCCAGACCACGATCCGAAGTCAGGACCACAACAAGATGGACCTGATCCTTACCCGTACCGCCCAGCAGCGTCGGCAGGCTGGACGCGTCAGCGCCGCGGCTTGCCGCTGCCAGTTCCGCCATCATGCGGCCCATGGCCTCGGCGTAGGGACGAGCCGCCTCAGCCTGGGACTGGGCGCGTCGCAGCTTGGATGCTGCGACCATTTTCATGGCGTTCGTGATCTTGCGCGTCGATTTGACGCCCGTGATCCGACCGCGCAGTTCCTTCAGCGAAGCCATGGACTATCCTCAGGCTGCAAAGCGCTTACCGAAAGCTTCGAGCAGCTCCTTGAGCTTGCCTTCCGTCTCCGGCTTGATCTGGCGATCGTTGCGGATGGCCGTCAGAATACCGGCGCCAGCGCCACGCATTTCCGTCAGCAGTGCAGCCTCGTAGGCCACAACCTTATCCACGGCGATCGGATCAACATATCCACGGGTACCAGCGAAAAGAACAACAACCTGTTCTTCAACCGGAAGCGGGGACGTCTCAGGCTGCTTCAGCAGCTCGACCAGACGTGCACCACGATCAAGCTGCTTGCGCGTTGCAGCATCCAGATCGGAAGCGAACTGCGAGAACGCAGCCATTTCACGATACTGAGCCAGCTCAAGCTTGATCTTGCCAGCAACCTGCTTCATCGCCTTGATCTGAGCGGCCGAGCCCACACGGGACACAGAACCACCGACGTTCACAGCCGGGCGGATACCCTTGTAGAACAGGTCCGTCTCAAGGAAGATCTGACCGTCGGTGATGGAAATCACGTTGGTTGGGATGTATGCAGCCGTGTCACCAGCCTGCGTCTCGATGACTGGCAGAGCCGTCAGAGAGCCACCGCCGTTGGCATCAGACATCTTGGCTGCACGCTCGAGAAGACGGGAGTGCAGATAGAACACGTCACCCGGGAAAGCTTCACGTGCCGGCGGACGGCGCAGCAGCAGTGACATCTGACGGTATGCAACAGCCTGCTTCGACAGGTCATCGTAGCAAGCCAGAGCATGCATGCCGTTGTCACGGAAGTACTCACCCATGGCGCAAGCCGTGTAGGGAGCCAGATACTGCATTGGTGCAGCATCAGAAGCCGTGGCGGCAACGACGATGGAATATTCCATCGCGCCCTGCTCCGTCAGCGTACGAACCAGGTTTGCAACCGTGGAGCGCTTCTGACCAACTGCAACATAAATGCAGTAAAGAGACTTCTTCGGGTCGCCTTCGGCATTGACAGGCTTCTGGGCCACAATGGTGTCAACCAGGATCGCCGTCTTACCGGTCTGACGGTCACCAATGATCAGCTCGCGCTGGCCACGCCCGATCGGCACCAGAGCGTCAATGGCCTTGATGCCCGTCTGCATCGGCTCGCTGACCGACTGACGTGGCATGATGCCCGGAGCCTTCACTTCAGCGCGGCGATATTCGACGTCCGTCAGCGGGCCACGACCGTCGATCGGGTTACCAAGGCCGTCAACAACGCGACCAAGGAGCCCCTTGCCAACCGGAACTTCAACAACGGACTTCGTGCGAAGAACCGTGTCACCTTCACGGATTTCGTCGCCATCACCGAAAATCACGATACCGACGTTGTCGGCTTCGAGGTTCAGCGCCATGCCCTTGAGGCCAGAGCCTTCAAACTCGACCATTTCGCCAGCCATGACATTCGTCAGGCCGTAAACACGAGCAATGCCGTCACCAATCGACAGGACCGTGCCCGTCTCGGAAACGGTCTCGACCTTGTCGAAAGACGCGATCTGCTGCTTGAGGATGTCCGAAATCTCAGCGGGACGGATATCCATCACGCGGCTCCCTTCATGGCGTTCTGCAGGCGAGTCAGGCGCCCGGCGATCGAAGTATCAAACAATGTAGAACCGACACGTACAGTCATGCCGCCAATCAGGGAGGCATCTGTACGTTCGATCATGGACACGCGGCTGTAACCCGCTTCGGCCAGACGGCCCTGAAGCTGGCTGCGCTGCATGTCAGTAAGAGGCTGAGCGGAGCGGATTTCTGCAACGGTTTCGCCGCGGAGGCTCGCATCAAGGGCCAGCACGCCATCTAGAATAGAAGCGAGATCAGCAAGACGGTGGTTAGCAGCAATCACGCCGACGAAGCGACGGACGGCATCTCCGAAACCGAGTTTCTCGGTCAGGGCACCAGCTACCTTGCTTGAACGATGCGCATCAAGGCGGGAGTCCGCAAGGAACGTCCGCAGGTCAGCACTCTGGGAAATCGCATCGCGAAGTCCCCGAACCTGAGCCAGCACATCAGAAAGCGCTCCCTGCTCTGAGGCATAGTCGTAAAGCGCTCGGGCATAGCGTTGAGCCAAGCCACCTGTGGGTCCCATCTGCGGCACCTGTGTCACCGTCACACGCGTGTTCCGTCTCACTTTTCCGCCGCAGGATGCGGCCGGAACCGGCTTATCCGGTCCCTTGCTTCCAAATCCGTTGGGATTCAGGCACACACGACCCTACGCAGGATTCGTCTGAACCCGGTCCTCCACTTGGCGCCGCCTCTAGCACGTCCCCATGATCCAGTGCAACCGAGGCAGAGCTACAACCTTACCGCACAACTAAATTTTTCAGCGTAACACTGCTCTTTGCAGGCAAATTCTTCATTCCCAAAAACAGTAGCGCGCATGCCAGCCTGCTGCTGTCAGGGAGAGCTCAGAATTTCTACAATTTTGCGGAAGTGCTTCACAATCATTGGGGACTGTGTTCAGGCAGAGATAAAACGCCGGGCATCGAGCAAGAGAGTTGCGGAGTATGCAATCAGCTCACAGGAACTGCGGCCAGACGCTTGGCAGAGCAGAAAAGGCACATACGAAATACCCAGCTCTGATTAGTCGCTTGGATCAGTTTTTTTGGGGAACCTGCTGGAGCGGGCGAAGGGAATCGAACCCTCCTCAGAAGCTTGGAAGGCTACTGCATTACCACTATGCTACGCCCGCCCTTAGGTTGCCGGTGTCATACTCCATTCCTCAGCATCCTCGCAAGAGGGGGAATGCCAGAAATGAAAAATATGAACCTAGATGCTTATGGGTACTTGACTTTCATCTCTGAACATTATCTTTTCCGCCCCACTGTCGTTGGTGTATCACAGTCTTTGTGGTACCCCCGATGATAGGGGCGTAGCTCAATTGGCTAGAGCGTCGGTCTCCAAAACCGAAGGTTGTGGGTTCGAGACCCTCCGCCCCTGCCACCCCGCTTTACCGGATAGCTTTTCCGGCACCGGGACGCGGATTTTCATTTGATTCGAGGACGATGGTGTCGGTCACTACCCCGAAAGACGAGTCGCGTAAGACGGCGCCTCATAAAAACGGATCCGGCTTCAATCTGGGCACGTATATCAAAGACGTGCGCAACGAAGCCAAGCGGGTTACGTGGCCTACACGTCGTAACACCCTCATTACGACGGGTGCGGTGCTTGCCATGGTTACCGTGACCTGCATCTTCTTCTTCATCGTGGATCAGGTCATTGGCCTGGGCGTCCGCGAGCTGTTTGGCGTTGGAGGCTAGGTCCGCAGCATGGCAAAACGTTGGTATGTTGTGCATGTCTATTCCGGGTTCGAGAAAAAGATCGCGAGCCACATTCAGGAGCAGGCTGCACAGAAGGGCTTATCTGACCATTTCGAGCAGATCCTTGTCCCATCTGAAGACGTGACGGAAATGCGCCGGGGCCGTAAGGTCAATTCAGAGCGCAAGTTCTTCCCGGGCTACGTTCTTGTGAAGATGGAACTGACAGATGATGCATGGCATCTCGTCAAGGACACCCCCAAGGTCACCGGCTTTCTGGGAACGCGTAATCGCCCAACCCCGATTACGGCTGCAGAAGCAGACCGGATCATGAAGCAGGCTCAGGAAGGTGTGGAACGTCCACGTTCTGCCCTCACCTTCGAGATCGGCGAGCAGATCCGCGTTGCAGACGGCCCGTTCACGTCCTTTACGGGCATGATCGAGGAAGTGGACGAAGAACGTCAGCGTCTCAAGGTCAGCGTTTCCATCTTCGGTCGTTCGACCCCGGTGGACCTGGACTTCACGCAGGTTGAGAAGCTCTAATCTCTTCTGCTGAGACGATATGAATAAAAAAAAGGCTCCCATTTGGGAGCCTTTTTTTTATTGCCTCAAGTAGTCCCTCTTACCGGCTTGTGGAGGGAAGTGATCGCAGCCGGGAAGCCGCATGATCCGCGAGAACGGACAGCCCCTGACTGAGAGATGCCACCAGCTTACCGGTATTAAGCTGCGCACTCTCAGGAGATTGCCAGGCAAACGCTTCAGTCAAAACGGGACCAATCATTTTTTGCGCAGGGTGAACAGACACTGCCCCCGTGATATAGGCCCGCCCCACTGAATCAGCTTCGAAGTTCCGAATCGTCACCTCTACGTAAGCTGTCGGGGTTGTTGTCACCGCATCTCCTTGTGACACGACCGCCGTGCCCGGAAGACGCTGCGCTAAATCAGTCGTGAGCGTCTGAGCAATCATATCGGGAAGCGCTTCACTCCAGCTATCACCCGTAGCCAGCTTGGTCTGGTAATCCCGATTTTGCCGGACGATCGTATCCCGATCGAGACGCAAAGGGACAACAGGCGTCCGGACCTCTACGACGACTGGTCCACCGCCCTGAGCCGCTCCAGATATGGGTGACAGCGTATAAAGGGTGGGGTCACTGCTACAGGCTGCCAGAGCAGCCGATAAACCAACCATGCATCCCACGGACAAAAGGCGCATACGAAAAGACGAATATTTTGCCATGGGGTCAGTTCCTGCGGCCTGTAATGAGTGCTGATGGGTGATGTCCCAGATAATCCGTCAGAAAGCGCAGCGAGCGCGCCATCTGCGTCATCTGTGTAATCATACCCTGAAGGCTACGATGGAAATCCGTATCTCCACCGTAGGCCCCCAGAAGAGTCTGGGCGTTGGTCAGAGTTCCTTGCAGCGCAGTCATAAGCTCTGGAAGATGCTGATTTGCGTTTTTGCTCAAGGCGTCCAGATTTTGGAGAGAATTACGCAGGGCAACCAGAGACTGCGTCACCTCACGGCTGTTCAAACGACCATCCGCATGAGCGATCAGGTCATTAACGTGCTCACCAATCTGCGTAAGCGGCATCGCGGCAATTTTGTCTGTGATGGTGGAAACAGATTCCATGATCCCATCCATGCCACCTGGCTGACTGGGCAGTACTGCTATGTCACCCTCATACGTCATGGCGACAGGTGGCGTGTTCTTCACGAATTGTAGGCCGATCAGAGACTCACCCGTCAGGAAGCTGGCACTTTGCACAGAAGCGCGCAGACCATTGGCCACAAACGCCGCAAGGTATTCCTTGGCGCGCGCAAGCTGGCTTTCATTCCATTCCGGCATCATGCGCTCAGGCTCGATCTGCATTTCCACACGCACTTTCGGGTGCGCCTGCGGAGAGGGCATCTGCAGCTTTACGGACGTAACCGTACCAACCTGCAAGCCAAACAGGCTGACCTGACTTCCGACAGCCAGCCCCTTCACGGACGTGTCGATATACGTCACGACACGAAGACGTTGATGATACCGGGCACTCTCTGCGTCAGCCTGACTGGTATAGAGCTTGAAAACTGAGTTTGCAGGCGCGACCGGAGCATTAATGGCATTTCGGTTATCCGGCAGGCCAAACGCCACCCCGCCGGAAAACAGCGCTTGCAGCGACTGCATCTGAACCTTCAGACCACCCGCACCAAGCCCAACCTGAATACCCGAGACATTCCAGAAGCGGCTGTCGGTCCGCAGGTAGTGGTCATATGGAGACTTGATGAAGACCTGCACAACGATCGGCCCCTCGCCGCCTGGCGGCATGGTATAACCGAGCACATCACCAACAGGCACATCCCGGAAGAAGACAGGAGCTCCCTCGCCCAGTGAGCCCAGAGCTGGCGACACAAGCCAGAATGTTGTTCCAGGCTGATCAGAACGAACGCCAGGAGCAGCTTCAAGGCCGCGGAATTCGGTTTGATAGTGCTGTCCGGATGTTCCAGGATCAATGGCAATATAGGCACCGGAAATCAGTGTATCGAGCCCGGTAATGCTTGCACCATTAATACGTGGCCGCACGACCCAGAAGCGTGTGCTGTCCGTCAGGATATGAGCACTATTTGCGTTCATCTGAACCTTGACGCTCACATGGCGCATGTCACGGCTCAGGGTAATTTCCTGAACCGTACCCAACGTCACGGCCTTGTTCTTGACCTGAGTCTGGCCAGGGGTCAGGCCATCCGCTGTATCGAAGGTAATCGTGATTTCGGGTCCACGCGTGGCAAAATGCTTCCAGGCCAGCCAGCCAGAAATCAGAATGGCCAGAACCGGAATTAGCAGGATCAGGGAGAAGCGGGTTCGGCGTACCGGAGCTTCCTCCGGAAAGGCCGGCTGCTGCCCGCGATCATTTCGGGAATCGCTCACGCGCTTTCAGGCTCCATATGAGAGGTATCAGAAGAAGGAACGGGGCCATCAGGTGCCCGCTTGTCAGGAAGAGTACGGCCCGCCGCATCCGTAGGGACGGAGCTGTTCAGACCGGCCGCATCCCACATTGACCGAGGGTCAAACAGTTCCACGGCAAAAATGGTCAGGATCACGACCAGTGCAAAGCAAATCATTCCGGGATCGGCAGCGACATTGGCCAGAAAGGCAAAATGTACGACCGCACAGAGAATAGAGATCATAAAAACGTCGATCATCGACCAACGTCCAATAATGTCCACCATGCGATAGAGCTTCCCAAGCAACGGCAACTGCCACCGGGACCGCAGCTTTGTGCTGATGATCATAAAGCTCAGGGCCAGAATTTTCAGCACCGGAACGGTAATGCTGGCGAACAGAACCAGCAGGGCCAGAGGCACCATCCCAGCCTGCCACAGCTCGATAACACCACTGATAATTGTACTGGGCGCCCCCGAGCCTACCTTTGTGTAGGTCATGACCGGCAACATGTTGGCCGGGATGTAGAAAATAACGCCTGCAATCAGGAGACAGGTTGCCGATGCGAGGCTCTGCCTTTTACGCCGCCGCAGAATCTGGTCACACCTCGGACAATCTCCCATATCAGCCTCCTGCAAGACAGGGTGATCGAAGGCGACCACCAGTCCGCATGCGTGACAGGAGAGCATGTGCTCAACAGGAGGAAGCGCGTCTTCATGGGCATCCAGATGGGTGACATCCAGAACACGCCCGCGATGACCATCCACCCTCTTCCGCAAATCGCGGTTATTCCAAATGAGGTCATCATCGAAGGTGGAATCCATGGCAGCCATCGTCAGCATCAGGCCACCCAGCAGGTATACCCCTGGCTGCAAATCAACGAGAGCAAGATCAACCAGCTTGGTATAGGCAACCAGAACGCCCAGGACATAGACTTCCACCATGGACCAGCCCCGAAGGCGGTCATACCAGGTCAAAAGTCTTGGGGTCCAATCCGGCATATGGGGACGAGATGCGCCGTACAGCACAGCTCCCATCAGAGCAATGACAATCCCCGGCATGGCCAGAGTTGTCAGTCCAACCAAGAAAGACATGGTGTTGTAGCCCTGATGCGCCAGCTCGATAGGACCAGACATCAGGGCAACCGTGTTCTCACGCCCATAGACATTTAGCGTCATGAGGGGGCTGATCAAAAGAGCAATATAGAGCGCTGCTGAAGCCACACAGAAAGCAGCGGGCGCTCCGATGACAGAGGTCTTGCGCCGCCGCACAATCTGCGCACCACATCGCTCGCACTCAGCCAGGAAACCCGGCTTGAGTTCCGGAACTCTCTGGAACAACCCACAGACAGAGCATTCGTGCAGACCTTCCACGACATGCAACGCCGCACGTGGGCGCTGCGGGCTCCGGGAAAGATTGACGGCATTCTGCCAAAGACGTTTATGAAAACGGTCAGTCATGACGCTCCTAACCTAACGCATGGAGCCGCCATAAGACAGTGCAGCCAGCACGAAGTGGCCCACGCATCAGGATCTGATGCCGGATGGTAGACCCATTTTAGAGCATTTGCCCAGAGCCAGAAAATTTTCCGGCAATATTTTGACAAAAAACCAGGCGCTGCAGTTTGCAACAACACTGAATGTGTTTGCCTACATGCTTATCTATTCTGATTCTGAGGGGGAATGCCTCGATGGTGCCGGAGAAGAGATTCGAACTCCCGACCCCATCATTACGAATGACGTGCTCTACCAGCTGAGCTACACCGGCGCATCCATCGAGGTGGGCGCGTTTTAACTAACGCTTTTGAACTTGGCAAGCCCTTAATGAAAGAAAACCATCTTACATTCTATGAAAACGTCACATCTGACAGCACAATCAGGCAAAACTCCAACCACGCTAACGCGTAAAGGCATCATACACCTTGTTTTCAGGAGGACAGACCATGCCGCGTGGAGACAAATCAGCCTACACGGACAAACAAAAACGTCAGGCTAAACATATTGAAGAAAACTACGAAAAGCACGGCGTCTCAAAGAAAGAAGCCGAAAGCCGTGCTTGGGCGACCGTCAACAAAGAAAGTGGCGGCGGCAAGAAAAGTGGGTCAGGCCGGAAAAAACACCCGAAAGATTAAATCCGGCCCAATCTGGGTAATAAATGTTTCAGGCGGCATCCCAAGCGGCACGGGCAGCATCAACTCCAGCGCCACGCGGCAGACTGACACCCTCGCCTGCAAGAACAGCCTCAAACGCGGCCAGCGTTAGCAGAACCTTGTGCTTCTGCGCATTTACACCCATAGCGCCAATACGCCAGATCTTGCCGGTCAGTGGGCCGAAAGACGAGACGATCTCGATTTCAAAGTCCTTGCGCATCAACTCGCGAACACGGGCATTATCAACCCCTTCCGGAACCCATACGCCAGTCACATTGGTCATCCGCGTAGCATCGTCGCCATAGACGCGCAGCCCCATCGCCCGCAGACCGGCCACCATGGCCCGTCCAGCACGCGTATGACGTGCGACACGAGCATCCACACCTTCCTCAACCACGATCCGAGCAGCCTCGCGGGACGCATAAAGCATGGACGTCGCTTCGGTGTGGTGATTCATCCGTGCTGGAGACCAGTAATTCATGAGCATCGCCAGATCGAAGTAATTCGACTGAATTACCGGCCCCTCGCCCTGCGGCTGGCCCGTAGCAATACCCGCCTCATCATGGCGCCGACGCAGAATAGCCTCCACGGCACGATCCGACAGCGTGATCGGTGCAGATCCCGGCGGTCCGCCCAGGCATTTCTGAAGCCCGGCAGTTGCGACATCAATGTTCCAGGCGTCCGTCTTGAACTCCATTCCGCCCAGCGTGGCAGTCGCATCGACATACAGAAGGACATTATGACGGCGGCAAATAGCACCGATTTCTGCGAGTGGCTGGGCCGTTGTGGTGGACGTATCGCCATGAACGGTCGCCACAAGGCCAGGCTTGTGTTCGATGATGGCAGCTTCGATGGCGGCGGGGTCAACGACCTGTCCCCACTCCACATCCACAGTGCAGGGAATGCCACCACACCGGTGAACAATCTCTGTCAGCAGAAGACCAAAGCGCCCGATCCGCGGAATAAGCACCTTCATGCCCGGAGAAACCAGCGAAACCAGAGCAGCCTCAATGGCCGAGCGGGCGGAACCGTTGATCAGCAGCGTCCAATGTTTTTTTGTCTGAAAGACTTCCCGGTACAGCGCCATGGTCTCGTCCATGTAAGCCGTCATTTCCGGGTCCATCTGGCCAATAACGTCCGTTGCCATGGCTCGTAGAATGCGTGGGTGCACATTGGCAGGCCCTGCACCCATCAGCAGGCGCGACGGCGGATCAATTTGAGCAAAAGACGAAGTCATGACTGATATTCCTTGACGAAAGCGAGCAGGGCGCGATGGGCGAGTTCAACATCTTCCACAAGCACCGTCTCATCTGGATGATGGCTCAGGCCACCCGGACTGCGAATAAACAGCATACCCATCGGGCAGAAGCCTGCCATAGCCATGCTGTCATGCCCGGCGCCACTGAGAAGCCGTGGGGCGGAACGCCCTGTCACCGTTTCAACAGCCGAAGCGAACCGTTCAATGATTCGCGGGGAGCAAGCAGCCGCTGCCAATTTCTGTGGAGCTGAAAAGGAAACCTCTAGTCCGCGCCGGTTCGCAATGTCCCGAATATCGGACCTGATGCCCTCCGCCAGTGCGTCACGGAGTTCATTGGAGCCTGCACGCATATCCAGTGAAAACCAGACATCTCCGGGAATGACGTTAGAAGTGTTGGGCGTCACTTCCATCTCTCCAACCGTTGCCACGAGATTTCCGGCCCCGTTCAACCCACGCTTTTCTACTGCCAGCATCATCTCCGCAGCCCCGGCTAGTGCATCGCGGCGCAGAGTCATCGGCGTAGTACCAGCATGATCGGCCTGCCCTTTGACCATGACGCGCTGGCGGGTCTGGGCAGCGATCGCGGTCACGACGCCCAAAGGCTCATCCGCAGCTTCCAGACAAGGGCCCTGTTCAATATGCGGTTCGATAAAGGCCAGAATATCCTCTGCTCGGCGCGTTGCATTCTTTAGCTGCGACGGGTCCAGGCCATATGACAGCATCGCTTCAGCAACCGTCATGCCTTGAGAATCCGTTACGCCCTGAGGAACGGCACTGATCTCCCCCGTCATCGTTCGGGAGCAGATCATGGGAACAGGAAACCGGGATCCTTCCTCGTCACCAAACCCAACCACCTCGATCGGGAATGGAAGGCGTGTGTCCTGTTCCTTCAAGGCTGCAACCAGCTCGATTCCCAGCATCACCCCGAGGTTGCCGTCAAAAGCTCCCCCATTCCGCACCGTATCAAGATGCGAACCAATCAGGAGAACCGGGGCCTTTGGGTTCGTGCCCTCATAGCGACCAACCAGATTACCCACGGCATCCGTTCGCACATCCATACCCGCTTCTTCCATCCAGATCTGGACCTGAGCGAGGGTATGCCGATAAGATGTTCCGAGCCAGTAACGGAAAAGGCTACCAGCCGTCTCGCTGAATGGAGGTTCAACGAGAATGCGGCACCGTTGAACGGCACGGGCTCCGTGGGCTGTCATTTTGTCTCCACCAGAAGGACGTACAATCTTGGATAAAGTTTGCGCTCATAACGGGACCAGATCAAGTTGACCTCGTGATAAAACTCACCCCACATATTCGCATGAAAGATCAAACCCACCTTGATCCCATGCATCTTCAGTCGTTTTTGGCGGTCGCAGAAACTCTGCATTTCACGTCTGCCGCTCAGATGCTGGGTGTCAGTCAGTCGACCATCAGCCAGCATGTCAGCCGACTGGAAGAGCAACTGGGCACCCGTCTCCTGGCACGCAGCACCAAGACCGTCCGCCTCACGGAAAACGGCACGGCCCTCGTCTCATTAGGGCAACGCCTTCTGCAGGTTGAAGACAGTCTGTTTGCCTATTTTCGGGATGGTACACCGCGCGGCACCATACGGCTGGGGGTAACGGAAGACCTGCTCTTAACGCGTTTCCCGGAAATTCTGGGTGTCTTTCGCGCTGCCCATCCGTCTCTTCAGATCACAATGACAGTCGGGCTCAGTGCGTCCCTGACGCGCCTTCTGGACAATGACGAAATTGATCTGCTCTGCGGTATGCGGCGCTCTTCCGAAACGCATGGTCAAAAGCTCTGGACCGAAGAGTTACGGTGGTTTGGCCCAGCGCAAACGCCATTCACAGAAGGCCAGTCCATTCCACTGGTGACTTTCCCTGAAGGCAGCGTGACCCGGCGCCTTGCGATCGAAGCCCTGAACCGTGCCGAACAGCCGTGGCACATCGCGTTCACCAGCGGCAATCTGAGCGCGATTCTGGCTGCCGTCCGGGCAGGATACGGCATTACGGCACAACCCGGGTTTCTGCGAGAGACTGAGGGGCTTTCCCTCTACGAGACGCCCTCGCTCCCGCTTGTCCCGAATGTCGATTTCATTGCGGCCACACGTCATCAGACGGCTCAGGGGCCAGAAGAGCTGCTGATCCAGACTTTGTGTGACCATATCTCCCGCCTCCAATCTTCCTCTCCTTCCTGACGGGTATTTTCCATGCAGACGCCCAATTCTCTCCGCGGGATGGTGACATCCCCCCATCACCTCGCAAGTCAGGCTGGACTGGACGTCCTGAAGGATGGCGGAACAGCTATTGAAGCCATTGTAGCAACGGCCGCCGCACTGGCTGCGGTCTACCCCCACATGACAGGCCTCGGCGGGGACTCGTTCTGGCTGATTTCCTATCCGAACGGACAGACCATCGCGATTGATGCCTGCGGACGGCTGGCCAGAAATGCCACGCTGGATCTGTATGCTCAGGCTGGTCACAGCGTCATCCCTTGGCGGGGCGGTCTGGCGGCCAATACCGTCGCGGGAACGGTCTCTGGATGGGAAGCAGCCCTGAAAGAAAGTGCCAAAGAACAGCCCTCCCTCCCGCTAGATCGCCTCCTGCGCGATGCCATCCATTATGCCAGCACCGGACGCGTCGTTTCGGAGAGCGAAGCCGCACTTCTGAAGGAAAAGCAGGCAGAGCTTTGTGGAAACGAGGCTTTTCGGTCTTTCTGCATCCCTGACGATATTCCCTGGCAGGAAGGAGAAATTCAGACCTCCCCTATTCTGGCGGCTACACTGCGAAGCCTCGCTCATTATGGTCTGCGAAGTTTTTATGAGGGCGATCTGGCAAAAGGCATGGCGGCCGATCTTGAGGCCGCTGGCAGCCCCCTGCGTCTGGAAGACTTCCTGTCTCATCGCGCTGAAGTCAAAGCGCCGCTGGATGTTCAGACTTCGATGGGGACGCTCTATAATATGGCACCCCCAACACAGGGGGCAGCCTCTCTGTTGATACTCGCGCTGGAAGATCGTCTTCCACAATGCGACGCACCGGAAAGCTATGAACACCTTCACGGACTGATCGAGGCCACGAAGCAGGCTTTTCGTTACCGAAATCGCGAAATCGATGGCCGCTCAACTGCGGAAGACGATATTCGCGCCCTTCTGCAAGACCCGTCAGCGCTCGACAAAATGGCCGCCCGCATTTCCATGACAGAAGCATTTCCCTGGACGGAAGAAACCCAGTGGGGCGACACGACGTGGATGGGTGCCATCGATAGCAATGGTGTAGCCGTCAGCATGATCCAGAGCCTTTATTTCGAGTTCGGCTCCGGTGTGATGCTGCCGCAAAGCGGTCTGTTCTGGCAGAACCGTGGATCTTCATTCCGCCTGAAACCCTCTGGCTGGAACTGCCTGCTTCCCGGCTCAAAGCCTTTCCACACCCTGAACCCCGCCGCTGCGCGTCTCAATGATGGCCGCGTCATGGTTTACGGAACCATGGGGGGTGAAGGCCAACCCCAGACACAAGCCGCCGTTTTCAGCCGCTATGCCCGACATGGCGTCCCACTACAGGAGGCAATTTTCCGTCCCCGCTGGCTCCTGGGTCGCACATGGGGGCAGGAAAGTACGTCGCTAAAACTGGAGCCTGGATTTGATCCGACCGTAGTTCAGGCTCTTCAGGATGCAGGGCATGTGATTGAGCAGCTTCCTGGCATGTCATCCATCATGGGACATGCCGGAGCCATCGTAAGGCACGCGAATGGTCGCCTAGAAGGGGCCACGGACCCACGCAGCGATGGGTCCGTGGCGGCCTGGTAACTTCAAGAGAAGGAGGCGCTCCTGTAAAAGCGCCTCCTTCTCATACTCAGACCAATCGAGCTTCGGCAGTTCCATCCCGCTCAAGGGATTCCCCTAGAGCCAGCAGCAGATCTTCCCTGCCCGGGCGCGCAATAAGCTGAGCTCCCAGAGGTAGTCCTGCCGTTTTCATCGGGATCGTCAAAACCGGGAAGCCTGCCAACGTCAGCGGTTGCGTATAAAGCCCCAGATTGGCACGCGCAGAGACCATTTTACCCCCTACTTCAATCAATGGCTGATCAAAGCGTGGTGCCTCACCCACCACAGCAGGCGCCAGCAGAATATCTGCATCAGCAAACGCCTCATGCATCCGTGCGCGGAACCAGTTTCTCAGACGATGCGCCTGAAAAATCAGGGAAGCCGGCAAAAGGGCGCCTGCAAGCAGACGGTCACGCACCGACGGATCGTAATCTTTCGCCTGTGTGCGCAGCCGATGCAGATGCAATGCTGCTCCTTCCGAGGCGCTGATCACGAAAGCAGACGCTCTCGCCCGCGCGACTTCAGGGAGTTCCACCGTGTTTTTGGCACCAAGCCGGGCCGCCAGTGCGTCTACTGCCTCCTGCATGGAAGCGGACATGTTCTCCGCAAACCATCCACCCAGGCGCGCCACTTTCAAGCCACCAACATCAACAGGTGCGTTTTCCGTCCGTACCAATGCCTCAAAACATGCTCTCAAGCCGCCCGCACTGTCCGCAAAAGGCCCAACTGTGTCGAGGCTGGCAACAAACGGGTAGCTACCCTCAATTGGAAAACGCCCCTGCGTTCCCCGAAGCCCCCAAACGCCACACAAAGAGGCTGGAACACGGATGGACCCGTTGGTATCGGACCCCAGACCAAGCGAAAACAGGCGCGCTGCCACCCCAGCCGCCGATCCACCAGACGAACCACCCGCCAGATGATCCGACGCATGAGGGTTGCGCGTGACGCCATGGTGGGCATTGTCCGTCGCAAAGCCGTAAGCAAATTCGTCCATGTTGGTCAGAGCTACAGGAATAGCTCCAGCTTCGATCAGACGTGCCACGAGTGCGGCATCCCGCGTCGCAGGCGGATCATTTGCCAGCACCTTCGAACCCGCTGTCGTAACCTGACCGGCCACATCAAACAGATCCTTGATCCCAAATGGAACACCCGCCAAAGCGCCAGGATCACGGCCTTCCGCAACAGCAGAATCAACCGCAGCGGCAGCGGCAAATGCACGATCCGTAAGGGGACGCGTGACGCAATTCAATGCTCCATCCCGCTCGGCGATGTCTGCAAAAACCGCTTTGGTTACGTCTGTTGCAGATAACTCGCCGCTTCGAACACGCGCAGCAATGTCCAGCGTGCGAAATTCAAGCCCGCTCATGGTTCGTACTCGAACGCAGGTTCAAGCCTGTCGGACAGTTCCAATCCCTCAATCAGGGTTGCGTAGGAACGCAGAAGGTCGAGGTTCATCCGAACCCCCTTATGAAATTCAGCGGGTATCACAAGGCCATTTGCCTTTGCGAGCACCTCGATCTCGTTATCTTCCAAAAGATTCATGCTGCTGCCGTTGCCTCTTCAGAGTCAGTCTTCAGGATATGTCGGCCATCAGGGAAACATGCGCAGCCAGAATCTTCCAGCCATTCTGTGTACGAAACCATGTCTGACTCTGCCGACCGATCTTCGAACCGCCCCGGCGTTGAAACTCCAGATCAACCACGGCGGCATGCTGGCCGATAACCGTGATGACGCGTTTCAGCACATCCCGTGGGGGAGAACCACCTGGACGCTGCTTCCGGAACGCCCTGATTTCTTCGATGCCGTAGAGATTTTCACCAACCCCGTACCGGACCGTCTCTGGCCCCGCATAGAAGAGATCATCCAGTATCTGAAGATCATTTTCACCCAACGCTTTTTCATAAAGATCAGCCAGGCCTGAAACCTCAGCCAGAATTTTGGGGTCATTCAGCATCCTATATTTTTCCTTCTGCATGCCCTGCGAGCACGACGTCATGCCCCTCGTCTCGCAGAGACTGAACCTGTCGGGCATCAAGATCGGTGTCTGTAAATATACAGGAAACCTGATCCAGGAACCCAACACTGTAAGTGGAGTGGCGCGCAAATTTTGTGCTATCCACAAGAAGAAAGCACGTCTCCGTCCGCTTCATCATAAGCGCGTTGAGCCTGGCCTCTTCCTCATCAGGCGTCGAAATCGTCGCATCTGGTTGCACAGCACTGGCGCCGAGAAATACCTGATCGAACCAGAGTTTCTCCAGTGCCTGCTCTGCCAAAAGTCCGACCAGACTGCGATTGGTATGCCTCACTCTGCCACCCAGAAGAATCGTCTCGACACCTTCAACACCGCTCAGCATTTCCGAAACCATGATATTGTTGGAAAAGACCGTCAGTGGCATGGGAGAAATGCGCAGACGCCGCGCGAGCTGCAGAACGGTTGTCCCGGCATCAAAGAAAACCTTTGATCCTCGCTCGATACGGCAAAAAGCCAGATCCGCAATGGCTCGCTTATGTTCAAGTGCGTGATTTTCCCGCGCCTCAAACGCGACCTCTCGATCGATGGAAGCAGTCAAGGAAGCACAGCCGCGTGTCCGGATGACAATGCCCTGCTCTTCAAGTAACTGAAGATCCCGCCGGATCGTCGCAAGAGAGGCATCCACCTGTCGGGCCAGTTCGTGGACACCACTCATTCCGTTCAGGTAAAGGTAATGCCGGATCTGAGCCAGCCGGTCAGAAGCCAAAAGACGCTCTCCCTACTGAGCCATGACACGGTGCGCCGAAGCATACCCATATTTTTCAAAAAGCACGCATAAAATGATCGAAATCGGAACGTTTCGCTCAGAAAGATGACTTGACATGACTGGCCTCTGACTAGTCTGATCAGATGAGGATCCTACTACCCGCAAAGAAAGCCTGGCCGTGACTGAACCCTGTATCGCAGCGATTGATGGCGGGGGCAGCAAGACTCTCCTTGTTGTCCTTCGTCAGGATGGAACAGTCGCCGTGAGCCGGCAGACAGGTGGAACAAACCCTTTTGACCAACCCTTCTGGCGCGAGAGGCTGACAGGCCTCCTTCAGGCACTCCCAGCCGAGACCCAGTCTGTCGGACTTGGACTAGCCGGATACGGCGAAAGTGAAACGCTTTGCGCCCGGCAAAAAAATGCTGTCTCCGAAAACCTTAAAGACATTCCATACTCCCTCACAAATGACGTGGATATGGCCTGCTCAGCCGCATTTGGGGGACAGCCCGGCATTCTTCTCCTCTCTGGAACAGGCTCCATGGCCTGGGCTTCCGATGCTGCTGGAAAACATTGCAGGGTCGGTGGATGGGGGAGCCTATTTGGCGATGAAGGCAGCGCCTACCAGATTGGCCGAAACGCCCTGGCACTTCTGACGCACATTCTCGATGGTCGAAACACGCAGGACGCCTGCTTCCTGGCCCCCTTCACTGCGGCCATGGGCCTGCCATCCAGCCCGGAACTCTGCACGCCTGCTCTTCTGGAGTGGTATGGCACCCTTGAGCATCCTCGCTCTGCCGTTGCAGCTCTCGCCCGTCACGTATCTGTTCTGGCCGAAGACGGTTGTGTCCCGGCCATGGCTCTTCTGGATCAGGCTGCATCTGATCTGGCCACGCATATCATTGCGGCGCGTAGAAAAATGCCGGGATTAGACCTTCCCTGGAGCTATGCGGGCGGTACGCTTCAAAGCGCGTACCTGCGAAATGCCATCGCAAAACAATGCGGAGCGCCTCGCCCGCCCCTTCTCCCTCCCATTGGCGGAGGCCTCATTTCTGCTGCCCGCCAGGCCGGATGGGCCGCAGATATACATTGGATTCAATCCCTCTCCCGTACCCTCGACACCGTAGGCTCAGGGGCCTGAAAGGTTTTCTTATGAACGCTACTGAGCGCGGTATTCGCGAACAGTTTCCACTCTGGAACCAGGTAGACATGCAGGATGTCCATCCGGACCCGGAGACTTTCACAGTCGTCGTGGGATGTGGAACATCTGTTCATATTGCGGATTCAATCGCGGCAAGCCTGAACGCCAATGGTATGTTTTCCCGTGCCGTCGCAGGCAATGAGTGGACACGCCGCCCGCAGGATTATGTGCCGTCCTCAATCCGCCCAAACATTCTGGCTCTTTCACGCAGCGGAGAGTCGACTGAGACAGTCGCCGCTGCCATCGAAAGCCGAAAGAGCGGGCTGCACGTTACAGCTTTCACCTGCGCGGAAGACACCAGTCTCGAGAAGAACGCAGACGAAACCGTCTTGGCCAAAACCCATGCGGAAGAAGGCATCGTCATGACGGCTTCGGCCAGTCTGATGCTGCTGATGGGCCTGCGTTATGCGGGTATTTCCGTCATGCCGGAAACAACAGAGGCTGCCGAGGAACTCCTTAACGCTGCAGATCCGCAGCTCAAGGCTCTAATCGAAGGCCGTTCCCATTTCGTGTTCCTGGGCGCTGGAGCACTTTATGGCGTTGCCCGCGAAGGCTCCCTGAAACTTCAGGAAATGAGCCTCAGCCAGACGGAGGCGCATCATCCACTGGAATACCGTCACGGCCCGATCAGCCTGATTGATAACAGCTCTCTCGTCGTCTTCCTGTACCACCCAGACACGCTGGAAGAAGAGAGCATTCTTGCCAAGGATCTGATCGGCAAGGGCGCACGCGTTCTCGGCATTGGTGGCCCCGGCACCGTCTCTCTTTCCGTTAAGGAAGGCGCAGATGTTCGCCCGCTGGTCGTTCTGCCAGTGCTTCAGCTTTTCGGCGAATATATCGCGCGCTCAAAGGGATTGGATACTCTGGCCCCTCGTCATCTGACCAAAGTTGTGACGATCGCCTGATTCATGAGCCTTTCTCCGTTCCTGAACCTCGTTCGCCAGACGCACGATCCAGACGTTCCGAAAGCCCAACGTCAAGGCCTGACCTCTGTCTGTTCCGCACACCCACTGGTGCTGGAGGCAGCACTTCAACGCGCTGCCCGGACCAAGAGACATGTTCTGATCGAGGCGACCTGCAATCAGGTCAATCAGGATGGGGGTTATACTGGCATGACCCCGGCAGATTTCCGGGATCTTGTGCTTGGAATTGCCGCTAAGGTCGGCTGCCCGGCGCATCTTGTTCTGCTGGGCGGCGACCATCTTGGGCCCAATCCATGGAAATCCCTGCCTCCGCAGAAGGCCATGGACAAAGCCCTGACCATGATCGAAACCTTTGCAAAAGCGGGCTTCGTAAAGCTGCACCTCGATGCCAGCATGGGCTGCGCGGGCGAACCGGTTGCGCTTTCCGATGAAACCGTTGCCGAGCGCGCCTGCGCCCTTGCACAGCGCGCCGAAAGCGCGGCTCCCGGTCAGGCCGTCTATATCATTGGAACGGAAGTCCCCGTTCCGGGTGGTGCGGCTGAAGCTCTGGACCATCTGGAGCCAACCTCTCCGGACGCTGCCACTGCAACACTTCAGGTTCACAAAACGCTGTTCCGCCGGGTTCTGGGCGATGATGTCTGGGGCCGTGTGATCGGGCTTGTCGTTCAGCCAGGAGTGGAATTCGGTGTGGAAGATGTGGTGATTTACGACCGGCCGCGCGCGCAGTCCCTCTCGGCCATACTGAACCAAATGCCGGGTCAGATCTTCGAGGCACATTCAACCGATTATCAGCCCCTTTCCGCCCTACGCGCCCTTGTGGAAGACGGCTTCCTGCTCCTGAAAGTCGGACCGGGCCTGACCTTTGCCCTGCGTGAAGCCCTGTATGGGCTGGACAGCATCCGCTCCGTCCTTCTGCCACAGCAGAAAAGCCTGCGGGTAGTTATGGAACGGATCATGACTGAGCAGCCCGCGCAGTGGCGTGGGCATTACGAAGGCACAGAGAGCAAGCTCGCCATTCTCCGTCACTACGCTTACAGCGACCGCATCCGCTATTACTGGCCTCAACCTGATGCGGAAGCCGCCGTTGAAACGCTTCTGCGCCAGCTTGAGGAAACAGGGCTGCCAGACCCGCTTCTGAGCCAGTTCCTGCCGGTGCAGTACGAAAAAATCCGCGATGGGCGTCTTCCACGGCATCCGCGCAACATCATTCTTTCCGCAATCGACACAGTTCTTGGCCTGTACGATCAGGCCTGTGGAGCCGAAGTGACATGAATCGTTCCCCGGACAGCCTGACTGGCTCATACGGCCTTGGTCCACTTGGTGTTGCCGCCGCCATCTTCTTCATGATGGGTTTTGTGACCTGGCTGAACGGGCCGCTAATCTCGTTCGTCCGGGTTGCGTTCTCACTGGGAGACGTCAGCGCTTTTCTGGTGCCTCTGGTCTTCTACCTGTCGTATTTCCTGTTCTCCATCCCCGCATCCTTTGTTGCCCGTTCACTGGGTCTGCGTCGCGGTCTGTCTGGAGCACTGGTTTTATGTGCGGCAGGCGTGGCCCTCTTCGGGCAATTCGTCTCCATGCGCATTTATGGCGGCGCACTGGCCGGGCTTCTGGTGCTGGGTTCTGGCCTTGCACTGATGCAGGTCGTCATCAACCCGCTGGTCAGCTTGCTGGGCCCTTCGGAACGCGCCGCCCAGCGTATTGCCATCATGGGTGTCTGCAATAAATTTGCCGGCATTCTGGCGCCTATCGTCCTGGCCACAGTCGTCATGGGCGATATCGGGAATGTCGCTGAGAAAGCGCAGCTTGCTGCAACACCAGAAGCACGAGACGCCATTCTAAACAGCTTCGTCCATGCCATTTATGCGCCCTATATGAGCATGGCTGTTGTTCTTGTAGTCGCTGCCGTGGGCGTGATCTTTTTCCCCCTGCCGGAACTTCAGGCTCCGCCACTTCCAAGCGTGAGCGGAAGCAGTGAGAAGATTTTCCGGCCGCATCTCGTCTTCGGCATTGCGGCCATGTTCATCTATGTCGGCATCGAAGTCATGGCGGGTGATGCCATCGGCACATATGGGCAGGGCTTTGGTCTTCCCCTAAGCGAGACCAAGTTCTTCACCTCCCTGACCCTAGCCGGAATGCTGGCGGGTTATGTCGCCGGGTTCGTCGTTGTTCCACGCATCATCACGCAGGAGCGCTTTCTTGAGTTCTCCTGCATTGGCGGCTGCATCCTGACCATTGCGGCCTTCCTGACGCATGGTTACGCGTCAGTACTTTGCGTCGCTCTGCTGGGCGCCACAAATGCTATGATCATGCCGACGATCTTCCCAATTGCCATTCGGGGTGCCGGCCCTTGGACCCCGTTGGCATCGGCCTTGATTGTCATGGCGTATAGCGGCGGTGCGATCATTCCGCAGATCTATGTCCTGCTGAAGCCTTATGTCGGGTTTCAGGCAATGTTCGCCCTCCTCGTTCTGCCATCCTATCTCGCAGTTCTTTTCTACGCTCGCCGCTACGGACAGACGGGCCTTCTCCCACTGGACCAGAAACAATGACGT
The DNA here is from genome assembly GCF_014132155.1 of Gluconobacter sp. Gdi. Taxonomy (GTDB): domain Bacteria; phylum Pseudomonadota; class Alphaproteobacteria; order Acetobacterales; family Acetobacteraceae; genus Gluconobacter. Next base: position 109,860 of record NZ_BLJQ01000006.1, on the reverse strand, counting down.
CTCATCTCGATGGAAATCTCGTACTCCGGGACCGGATCGTCCCCGGTCGCGTGACCTTCGGCACCCATATCCACGATCTTGAGCCGCTGAAAAACGCTGGCAACCGTTACATTCTTCCGGGCTTCATTGATGGACATGTTCACGGTGGCGGTGGGGCCGACACCATGGACGGTGTGGAAGCCATTGAAACACTGTCCCGGTTCCACATGTCTCACGGCACTACGACCATTCTCCCAACAACCATTACGGCACCCTGGAATGACGTAATGAATGCCCTGAGAGCCGTCGCGGAAGTCTGTGAACGTGGGGTGGAAAACGGTCCGCGCATTCATGGAGCCCATTTGGAAGGGCCGTTTGTGAGTCCCCACAAGCTGGGTGCGCAGCCTCCCTTTGCCATTCCGCCCTCCCCTGACCGGGTTCAGGAAGCTGTCGAAACCGGGTGTGTCCGCGTGGTCACGCTTGCTCCCGAATTAGACCATGCAGAAAGTGCCATGCGCAGTTTTGCAGCGGCTGGCGTAAGAGTCAGTCTTGGCCATACCACCACAGATCATGAAGGAGCCGAACGCGCCATCTGCCTTGTCTGTGGAGCTGGCGGCACCGTCGGTGCGACCCATCTTTTCAATGCCATGTCTGCAATTGAGGGGCGCAAGCCCGGCCCTGTGACGGCACTCATGTGCAGCGACACCGCGTATGCAGAGATGATCTTCGATACCTACCACGTGCACCCCGCCAGCTTTCGTCTGGCCTCACGCGTTATGGGAGACCGCCTCCTGTTCGTGACAGATGCCATGCGGGGAACAGGTGAACCGGAAGGCCCCAGCAGTCTGGGCGGCCAGGACGTCCTGATCCAGGACGGCGTTGTCCGCCTTCCCGGCGGCTCTCTGGCAGGAAGTGTCCTGACTCTTGATCAGGCTGTGCGCAACGCCGTGCAGGCCGGGAAATCACTTCCGGAGGCTGCACGGCTCGTTAGCACCAATGCAGCGACTTATCTTGGCCTTCATGATCGGGGCACCATTACTCCCGACCTCCTAGCCGATTTCACCGTTCTGGATGACGCGCTGCAAATCGCGGAAGTCTGGGTTGGTGGGCAAAGAACTTTTTGAGGCTGCCTAACTGAGCAGACGTCTCTTCAGATATCCGCGGGTGGTGCCAGCCGATAAACGCCTGCCTGCCAAGGCTTCAGCTCAGGTAGCACGTCCGCTGCCTGAGTAAATGCGCTGTCGATCAGAACCTCAGATATTTTCAGACCATGCGGCAGAATATAGTGTTCCTTTTCCCCGCACATATTGATCAGAACAAGAAACTGCTCGTCCTCTAGCGTACGCGTAAACGCAATGACCGAAGGATGGTCTGGATCAACATCTTCAAATGTACCGTAAATCAGCGCCTGATGCGTAGCGCGAAGCTCAATCAAGCAGCGGTAATAATTCAGAATGGACCCGGGGTCAGCTTCCTGCTGGGCCACATTGATTTCCGTATGATTTGGATTGATCCGAAACCACGGCACACCAGTCGTAAACCCGGCACGCGACGTTCCATCCCATTGCATGGGTGTTCGTGCATTATCCCGACTGATCTTTGACAGGCTGGACAACACCTCTTTTGCGGACATTTTTCCAATACCGACAGTATTGTCCCAAATGCCCCTGGCATTGATGTCCTCGAAATCCTCGATCCCATCGAACCGGATATTCGTCATGCCAATTTCCTGCCCCTGATAAATATAGGGCGTCCCACGTCGCATCAGGAGCATTGTTGCCAGTGCCTTGGCTGATGGGCCGTGCCCTTTGGGCGAAGGATCTCCGAACCATGAGACAGATCGTGGGTTATCATGGTTTTCCAGAAAGGATGTCAGCCAGCCCTCTGGGCCAGAAGATGTATCTTCCCCGCTTAAAACTGCTTTGAGATCCTTGATCGTCCAATCCTGAACCTGCCAGTCATGGCGACCAAGGCGGACAATTTCGAAATGGAAAACCATCGTCATTTCCCGTCGGCTTTCCGCAACAAAAGCCGGGGTCTCATCGAAGGGCACACCAAAAGCTTCCCCAACTGTCAGAAGATCTCGGCCTGCGAAAACCTCCCGGTGCATTTCCTGGAGATAGTCATGCACCTTGGGGCCTGTGACATAAACATGCTCCAGACTTTCCATTTCGGCGAGCGTAAGGTCTCTGAGGCCTGATAACTTGGACAGAAAGCAGATTGCGTCCAGCCGAAAGCCAGACACGCCACGGTCGAGCCAGAAACGCATCATGCTATATATTTCTTCCCGGACATGGGGGTTTTCCCAGTTCAAATCGGGCTGCTCCCGGGCAAAATAGTGCAAATAATATTGCCCTGTCGCTTCATCCCTCTCCCATGCACTCCCGCCAAAAATGGACAGATAGTTGTTGGGCGGACCGCTGTCCCGGCCATCCCTCCAGATATAGAAATCACGGTAGGGATTATCCCGCCCGGCTCGGCTCTGTCGAAACCATGCATGCTGATCACTCGTGTGGTTGGCGACAATATCCACAATGAGCTTCATACCCCGGGCATTTAATCCTGCTACCAGACGGTCAAAGTCTTCCATGGTCCCCTGAAGGGGATCGACTTTGCGGTAATCCCGGATGTCGTACCCGTTATCAACATTCGGGCTGTCATAGTGCGGGGCCAGCCAGATCACCTGTACGCCGAGCGATTGCAGATAATCCAACCGGCTGATGAGACCCGGAAGATCTCCTATTCCATCCCCGTCGCTATCACAGAATGACCGTGTATAGACCTGATAAACCACAGCTTCCTTCCACCAGCGCCTCTTGTCGGGCGTATTGGCTTCACTGGCACGAAGGGCTGTCAGGAATGGTGCGTTGGAATCGTTGGGGGAAGGCTGTGACATCCGGGCTATCTCCTCGCGGATATAAGCCTTCAACGACGCACCAGGAAAAAGCGTTTCAATCTTTAACGTACAAGTTAACGAGACTGCTTTATCAGTCAGTCGCTTGACAGATGCGCCTCGAAACAGTCTGTGTCTCTGGCATGTCGGTGAGCCTGAAGGAGCTACGCCACCGCCCTTTCTATTGCGCTCCAGGAGTTCTTGACCCTGATGTCCACGAACCAGACATCCACCCTGCTGAATGATCTTTCTGCTTCCGAACGGAATTATATGCAGGATTATCTTACCCAGTCAGCCGAGACGATGGTGGCCTTCTCGAAAGATGAAGCCTGTTCAGAAATGATGGCAGGCATTGCATTGACCATCACATCCGCGCTGCAGGACGATGGAAAGCTGCTGGTTGCCGGAAATGGCGGAAGCGCGGCGGATGCCCAGCACATTGCTGGCGAATTCACGGCCCGCCTGATGTATGACCGTCGCCCACTGGCCGCTATTGCCCTAACAACGGACACATCCAGCCTGACGGCCATCGGCAACGACTATGGCTTCGACCACGTCTTTTCCCGACAGGTGCTTGCGCTGGGTCGCAAGGGCGACGTTTTCCTTGGCATCACCACATCCGGGCGTTCGCCGAATATCGTGGAAGCACTCAAGGCTGCTCGCTCGCAAGGGGTCACAACCATCGTCTTTACAGGCCAGACGTCGGTCGAAATTCCGGAAGCGGATTTCGTACTCCGCGTTCCTTCTGCATGGACGCCACTGATCCAGCAGATGCATATTACAGCTGCACACATTGTCTGCGCACTGGTTGAGCGGGCGCTGTGCCCACAATCCTCCATTCACGAACAGCACTGAGCAGGCACCACTGAACTGAGCATGGACCCAGCAGACAGATCCTGGTCACTGTCCGCCGGATCCATGCCCTGAATTATCAGGACCTGATGCGCCAGCGCCAGTCGTTCAGAACTTCCTCAAGAGTGTTTTTCCAGGAGATCTGCGCCGTCCAGCCCAGAATGCGTTGTGCTTCAGACGGATCACCCCGCATATTCTGCAGTCCTGACGGTGTCTGACGCGTAGAATCCAGGCAGATGTCTGCTTTGACGCCCGCCATCTCCATCAGGTCATTCAACATGGCACGAACCGTTCTGGTCTCACCGCTGCAAATATTCAGGATCGTGCCATCCGCAGGAGCCTCGGGTAGCGTCAGGGCATCGATATAAGCATCACAGGCATCCCGAACATTTGTGATGTCATACCCAACATCCGGATGGTTTATCGTAATGGTCGTCTGCTGGTGCGCCTCAACCCGAGCGACCTGAGCGGCCAGAAAGGGTAGGATGGCATTCGGATCCTGATCGCTTCCAGCTTGCGTGAAGGGCCGCATCCGTACAGCGTGCAGACCCTCTTTCGCCATCATTCCTACCGCCATATCAGCCGCCGCCTTACTGGCCGCATAAGAATTCAACGGTGCTACCGTCGCAGTTTCGTTTAAGGGAACGCCTTCCGCAAAAGAGGCACCATAAATTTCAGCTGAAGACACATAGACAAAACGGATGTGGCGGGCGTGTTTCTGAAACGTCTCCGCCAGATTCATCGTTCCGTCCAGATTGACTTGCCAGGCACGCTGCGTGTCCTGACTGGCCTCCAGAACCGATGACACGGCAGCAAGGTGAATGCAGGCATCGGGCCGTGTGTCCTGTACCACACGCTCTACGGCCTCACGGTCCAGAATATTCAGTTGCCCTTCGATCAGAACATGATCGGGCATCCGGTCCTTAAGGCGTGTTTTCAAATGGGTTCCAACAAACCCAAGACCACCCGTAAGAAGAATTCGCATTGCCTGCCCTCACACCGACCACCATAAAGAGCCGAGAGGGTCAGAGGACGTAAGAAGCGAATTTTCCGAAACAGGCAGCATTGATCATTCTCCCATGCTGACGGGTCTGAGCACCGAACGAAGGCACGGCCATTCCGCCATCCCTTCGTTCTCGACCACATTCAGCCACGGGGCAAGAGAGAGACTCTCCTGCAGGGTGCGGGACTCAGTTCCCCAGAGAACGATCCACAGAGCGGCCGGCACGTTCGATAGGCCCCTTCGGCGGATCGACGGTGTCGCGCACCTTTTCACCAAACGTCCGGTGGTGTTCACAGGCTGTCAGCGTCACGCAGGACACGGAAAGGGCCAGAAGAAGCAATATCGATTTACGCACGTGGAGTAATCCTCCGAAAAGACGGTGAAGCCATCAGAAACGGTCTGCGCCGTTCTCGGTTCCCTGCACGTAACGAAGTTAGAAAATTTCGATATGACTCTTGAAGCCCATCATGACAGCATCCCGTAAGTTCACCTGCCCGTTCGGGTTATGGTAATATTGGAGATCAGGCTCAAACGTCATCGCACGGCCGATTGCGAACGTGTAGTTCAGCTCTGCAACTTCCTGATGCGTCTGCAATCCCGTCGCCCGATAAGGCAGAGACTTGCCAGCAGCCAGAAGAATCCGTTCAGTTCTCTGCACACCTGACGCGATATGAACATACGAGACCGCCAGTCCAATCGTGTCTGATGGCCGGGCGGCCCAGAAGCCTTTCCAGGTTGCCCCCAGATAGATCTGCCGATCCCTGAGTGCCGTTCGAGGCTCGTTTAGCACGACACCCCCCATGAGCGTCACACCGCCCTGCGGGTTGATTCTGGAGCCTTTGATTCGTTGATCCGCCATCAACCACGTGGACCATGAACCGCTATGTCGGGCAGCGGAATATCCGCTATCCGCATAGGGATTTCCCAGCGTATCCAAAAAGTTCTCAGACCGCCCCATCGTTTCCACGGCAATGCCCAGCTTATAATGGCCTGGATACGCGAGCTCTCCGGAGGGGCGACGGAAGATAGGCTGCCATCCGATTTCTACGGGAAAGATTTCACCAACAATATTCGAGCCGTTCAGCTTGAACCCTGTTCTGTGTTGCGCGACCGAATAAATGCCCTCTTCCGCAAAATAGACACCCGTTTCGACATAAACATCCCGCCGCCAGGGACGCCCCCTCACACGCAACGCCCAAACAGACGCCGGATAAGAGCTGTAATAGGCGCTGTCAGAAGCACCTTTGGGGCGACCACAGAAGCTGTTGTTAACGAAGGAGCAGAACACCGTACCGGCTGCGAAATCCGAAAGCTGGGACATACGCCCCGCTGCGATTGCCAGTCGGTTCTGGAACAGGTGCTGCTCCCCATATGCCATCACAAGATGCACCACGACGTTTCCGCCACCACCATAGGTTTCCTGACTGTGAGCCAGCCAGTCTCCAAACATGCGGTTAGCCGTTGTGCCGTAGCGCCCTATAAAAATCACATGAGTCGCAAAGCCCTGAAGCTTCGCCAGACGGTTCCAATCCGTCACAATGTTCAGAGCATACTGTCCGGCATTAGACGCGCCCTGCTTGTAACCATACCCTTTGGTCGGAGCCGTCACAGCGCCCATCATCTCGTTCATATTATCGAACTGAGCAATGGTTCCATGACGCCTGAGCCAACCATGAGCATCGTTCACAAAGGAAAAGAGCGACGGCGGGGCAGACAGATTCCCGGCCAGATCTTCATACGCCGAAGCCTTTGGCAGGAGTTCCGCCGCTCCAGCTGAAAGCGGTGCAGCCTCTGTTTCCCCGTTGGCCTGATCAGAAGCGGTACGCCCTTCAGACGAAGACGAGTCAGACGCTGGTTCGGCAGCCACCGCAACGCTGGTCAAAGACAATACACATGCGGAAACGGCGACGCACATTATACGCTGCACCACAGCCATGCGAGCCTTTTCCATGCCATTTTTAATGTAGTCGCTTATCGAACTATCAACGCTCAAAAATGAATTTTCCTTGATGTCGCCCTCAACCCGTCCTGTTTATGCACACCACGACATTAGCTTCCATCCTGCAAATGCTGACCCTCCCACTGCATGAGCGTTGGAGCGAAGACAATATGGATACTTCGACTTTCATAAACCGGAGAAAAGTGCGCTAAACACCCCACTTAGGCACAGAGTTAACCCGTTTTTTACGAAACATATGTTTGGGTCGTTTTGTTCAGAACAAACGGAATTGCCCCATACATGTTGCTTCCATCTCGTCATGCTATGTGCTGTCTGGGGCTGATCGGGCTAATACCTGCCCTCTCCGCTTGTAATTCGCTGGCCCAGCTCTCTGAAGTTGGGCGTCCGCCACGCATGACGTCCATTACCGACCCAACATTAGCAGCAAGCTATCGCCCTGTCACAATGCCCATGCCCCCCCTGCGTCCCCCTCCGCAGGAAGCCTCCAGCCTGTGGCGAAGTGGTAGCCGTGCGTTCTTCAAGGACCAGCGTGCCTCTCAGGTTGGGGATCTGGTCACGATCATTGTGGACATCACCGATAACGCTGCTTTCAATAACGGCACGACAGCCAATCGTGCTGCCAACGAAAAATTTGGAATCCCAAATCTGTTTGGAATCAAAGGACGAGTCATCAGCGCTGTAACGGGTGCTGACAGTCTGAACACAACCAGCAGTAGCGATAGCAGCGCAACAGGAAAGATCATCCGGAATGAAACGGTAACCCTCCGTCTGGCAGGAACCATCACACAGGTTCTTCCAAACGGAAATTTCGTCGTAATGGGGAAGCAGGAAGTCCGGGTCAACAGTGAACTACGTGAGCTCGGTGTCAGCGGCATTGTCAGGCCACAGGACATAACGGCGGACAATACCGTTACCCACGATCGGATGGCGGAAGCCCGTATTTCTTATGGCGGCAGAGGGACCATCACCCAGATCCAGACCCCTCGTTACGGACAGCAGGTCATGGACTCGATTTTACCATTCTAAACAAAAAAAAACGCCGGGAATGACCCGGCGTTTTTCTTAAAATCTTAGCTCTTATCCAGCTCAGTGAGCGGCAGGACGAGACAGCAGAAGAGCCCAAAGTTCGGCAACGTCCTTTGCGGGACCATTCCCGGTGATGGTTTCAAAGGTCTTGATGGCATCAGCCTTATGACCAGCGTCCATCTGCGCCATACCAAATTCAATCTGGGCCAGATCCGGATAGTGCGGCTTCTTCCCAAGGCCGGTTTTCATCAGGGCAAGGCCCTGATCAGCCTGACCATTCAGAACAAGATTATAACCCGTTGTCAGAGCAGGACCTGCAGAGGGATCCGTAGCAGCAGACGCAGCAGCCTGAGCAAGTTGTGCACGGTCAGCAGCGGCACGCTGTGCAACAAATGCGTGGAATTTCGCATCGCCAGCGGCTGTCGGACCGTTACCCAGAGACTTGTTGGCATAGCCCTGATTGAGCAGGTTCAGCGCCAATTGGGGCAGACCCAGCTGAACAGCGCGCTCACCCATGTCCTGGTAGTCGGACGGATCCTTCAGGACACCCGTCGCCAGACGCAGACGCTCGACATAGAATACAAGCGGTGGTGCCAGGTTCGGGTTAGCGACCAGATCATGGATCAGCATCGCCCAATAATCAGGCTTGGAATAATACTTGGCCAGCAGGACGTAGGCGTGCGTCTTGGCGTCCGCGTCCTTCAGGTTCGTATAAGCGGTGGCGAGCATCTGAAGCTGATTTTCAGCAGGAATCTTGCCTGCCTTGATCGTTGCGTCCACCTGCTCCTGAGCAGCCTTGGCTGTCCCTTTCCAGTCACCCTGAAGATAGTAACACTGGATCAGCATGGTCTGCATGCGCGGATCGGGCCCGTGCTCATGCAGATAGCGCTCGGTCGGTGGAATGGCAGCCGCATAGTTCTTGGCACCATAAGCCATGGTAGCCTGAGCCATCAGCATCTGACCCTTCGCAGCCTTCGGCGTGCGGGAGCTGTTGATGAGAACGTCATAAGCTTTGGTTGCCGCAGCCACGTTGCCGGACTGAGCAGCGACCGCTGCACGCATCTGGGCAATGGTATAGGATTCGTAATCCGTCTTGCCCTTGACCGCATCCGCGGCATCCACCGCAGCCATGGCTTTTTCGTAGCTCTTCGCGGCAAGAGCACTCTGCGCCTGCTGAAGATCCTTGCCGACAGCTTGGCCTAGCACATCATCAGCATGGGCGGCAGGCCCAGCAATAAGAGCTGCACCAATAGCACCAGCCAGCAGAAGGGAGCGGGCGCTCAGACGGCGGTTAAGGGACAAAGACACGAATTACTGTCCTTCCATGAACTGATCCAGACCGACGATACCCAGCTTGGTCACACCGAGACGCTGAGCGTCAGCCATGACGTGGGCAACCGTTTTATAATCGGCAAGACGGTCAGGATGAATATGGACCTCGGGCTGATCGCCTTCAGCAGCAGCGGCCTCAAAATGAGCCTGAAGTGCTGCTTCCGAGCTGACCGGCTCGCTGTTCCACGAAATGCTGTTGTCGTAATTGATGCTGACAGTCACTAGCTTAGGCTGCTCGGTAGACGGCGGAGGATTGCCCTGAGGCAGATCGATCGCCACCGAATGTGTCTGCAGCGGGATGGTGATGATCAGCATGATCAGCAGCACCAGCATCACGTCGATCAACGGCGTGGTGTTGATATCGACGATACCTTCGTCTTCGTGCGTGCTGTCCGATCCGACGCTCATGCCCATGACGGCGGTTCTCCAAAAGGGTGACGTGAAAGAGGTTGCCGGACCGTTCTTTCTATAACGGCCCGGCAGACCTTCAGTTCGAGTGGGGCTGCTCGGTGATGAAGTCCACGTGAGCGATACCAGCTTCCTGAGCTGTAGCGACCACCTGGCCAACTGCCAGATACTTGGCAGCACCGTCACCACGGATCTGGACCTGCGGCTGAGGCTTCTGCTTAGCCACCTCTACAAGGCGGTTCAGCAGATCCTGATGCGTTGGGACCGGTGTGGTGTTCCAGAAAACCTGGCCATTCGCAGTCACTGCCAGAACAACATTATTCGGCTTAGTCTGGGTCGGCTGATTTGCATCAACCGGCAGCTTCAGCTTCACAGTATGCGTGGCGACTGGGATGGTGATCAAGAAGATGATCAGCAGCACCAGCATGACGTCGACGAGGGGAGTGGTGTTGATTGCCGACACCACCTCGTCGTCACCGCCGCCTCCTCCGACGTTCATTCCCATAGTATCAGACCCGCTGGCTGGTGGTGATGGTGGTCGGAGCTGACATGCCGCCGTCTTCCGGAGACACGCCGTGACGGAAGCCACCGATCAGGACAGACTGAACGTCTGCAGCGAAGTTGCGAACGCGATCCATAGCGCCCTTGTTACGGCGAACGAGCAGGTTGTAACCCAGAACGGCCGGAACAGCGGTTGCAAGACCAATTGCCGTCATGATGAGGGATTCACCCACCGGACCAGCAACCTTGTCGATGGACGCCTGACCTGCAATGCCGATGGCGGTCAGAGCGTGGTAAATACCCCAAACCGTGCCGAACAGACCGACGAACGGAGAGGTGGAACCCACCGTACCGAGGAACGCGAGGCCGCCCTGAAGACGCGTGTTGATGGTGTCAACGGAGCGCCCGATGGACATTTCCGTCCAGGAGTGCAGGTCGATCGCATCACGCATGGAACCTTCGTGGTGCTCTGCAGCAACAATACCGGTTTCAGCGATGTAACGGAACGGAGAAGAAGCCTTCAGGGACGCAGCGCCAGCCTGAACGGACGGCTTCGTCCAGAATTCACGGGAAGCTTCCTTGGAAGCAGCGAACACACGGCCCTGCTCCAGGAACTTCATGACCATGATGATCCAGGTACCAGCGGACATGATAACCATGATGATCAGAACGCCACGAGCGATCACGTCACCATTGGCCCACAGAGCGCCAAGACCGTACGGGTTGCCCTGCGGAGCCGGAGCTTCAGGAGCGGCCGTTGCGCTTTCACCCGGGGTGGCAGCAGCAGCAGGCGTCTGGTCAGCAGGAGCAGCTGCATCACCGGCGGCAGGTGCCGGAGCGCCAGCATCATTCGGTGCAGAAGCAGCAGGTGCAGCAGACGGGTCCGAGGACGGAGCCGGCGGCACTGCCGACGGGTCGGCCGGAGCGGCAGCCGGAGCACTCTGATCAGCCGGTGCAGGCTGAGCGAAAGCGACGGCCGGTGCGATTGCACCCGAAGCCAGGGCCAGCGTCAGAGCCATGGCGCTGGCCCGGACGGCGCGCGCCTTCGTCGGAACGTCAAGAGCAGGAAGGCGGAACAGTCTGGTCATGAACTCCATATCCTCGTTAGAGATGCCCGTTTTAGGAGCTGTCTGGGGTGCCGGCCATATGGGGACCGGCCCTTTTCCTTGAACCTCTCCGAACCACCTGATCCGAAGAGGCAATCTTATTGGACTACTGGCTGACGGACACTTAGTCGCCCATCGTGAAGTCAACGTGCAGAATGTGGTGATGCTCGGTAACCGGAGCGCCGTTAACGACGGCGGGCTGGTACCGGGCTCGACGAAGGAAGTCGAGCGCACTTTCCACAAACTCGTGACCACCGGTGGAGCTGACAATCGCGCAGTTTGCCGTGTGACCGTTCGGAAGAATGTCGCAGGAAGCCGTAACTTTACCTTCACGGTTCTCTTCCTGGGCTTCCTCCGGATACTCCGGCTTGGCGCCGTTGATCGGAGACGCGCCAGCCGTGTGATCAGGCACTGCCGGAGCTGGCGGACCCTGCGGAGGAGCCGGAACAGGCTCAGGTGCAGGCGTCGGGCTCGGCGGAACCGGATGCGGCGGCTTGGCGTGTGTGACCCGCTGGATCGCCTTGGGTGGCGGCGGAACACTGATCTTCGGCGGCGGAATATACGGCGGCGGCGGCTGTTCCATCTGCGGCGGCGGCGGAGGTGGTGGTGGCGGAGGCGGCTTAGGCTGCTCCTTGATCACTTCCGTCTTGATGGGCGGCTTTTCGTGGACGAGTTTGCCCACAGCACCGCTCATGAGCGCATAGATTACCGCGCCCATAGCCAGCACGGCCACGACGATCGCGACAATATAGTCCGTCGGCTTGCGCTGCTGTGCGGCGTAGCTCTTCATGTCGAAACCTTCTTACCCCTCACTGACACCGACAATGGATCCACACCTGTACGGTGCGAGATCTCGACCTTGTGTTTGCATCGAGTTCCCTCACCTCACGGACGTGTGATTCGTCTCATGTCGTGAGAACATACCCGATATGCTGATTGGGCAGCCTTCAGGCCATGGTGTCAAGCTGATTATTGCCTGTCCCGAAACGAAAAATTCTCATCTTTCGATCGTCTGGCGCCAATATTCGCAGGAGAGTGGGCGAAAAAGTACACTTTTCCGCTTTTTTTCTGCCTTCAGAAAATCAAATTTCCAAAAACTGTAACAGAATTATAACAAGAAGGCCGGGACAGCGTATTAATTACGCCGCCCCGGCCTTCCGGTTTCGTTTTAATGCGTCAGCTCGCTCTTACTGAGCGGAGGCGCTGGCTTCGGATCGCGTTGCTCCGACGCGCTGGGCAAGAGAAGCCGACATGAAGTCGTCCAGGGCGCCGTCCAGAACAGCGTCCGGATTTCCCTTTTCCACGCCTGTCCGCAGATCCTTGACCAACTGATAGGGTGCCAGGACGTAAGAGCGGATCTGATGGCCCCATCCGATATCCGTTTTGGCGGCTTCCGTCTGGGCGGCGGCGGCTTCCCGCTTCTGAAGCTCGGCCTCGTACATCCGGGCCTTCAGCATTTCCATCGCCTTGGCACGGTTGCGGTGCTGTGAGCGGTCCGTCTGACAGGCAACAACGATGCCGGTCGGGATATGGGTAATACGAATGGCCGAATCGGTCTTGTTAACGTGCTGACCGCCTGCGCCTGAAGCACGGAAAGTATCCACACGCAGATCCGAATCGTTGATCTCCACTTCAATGGAATCATCGACCACCGGATACACCCAGACAGACGCGAAGGACGTTTGACGACGGGCAGCGGCATCGAAGGGCGAGATGCGGACGAGACGATGCACGCCAGCTTCCGTTTTCATCCAGCCATAAGCGTTGAGGCCACTGATCTGGATGGTGGCAGACTTGATGCCCGCCTGCTCACCTTCACTGCTTTCAATGAAGGTCACCTTGTAGCCGTGCTGTTCTGCCCAGCGGGTGTACATGCGCAGGATCATCTCGGCCCAATCCTGGGCTTCCGTTCCACCTGCACCGGCATTCACTTCAACGTAGCAGTCATTGCTGTCAGCTTCGCCGGACAACAGGCTTTCGATTTCGCGCTTGTGCACGTCGGCTGCCAGCCCACGCAACGTCGCGATGGCTTCCTGCACCAGATCCGTGTCGTTCTCCATTTCTGCGAGCTCGACAAGTTCCAGCGTGCCTTCAACGTCCTGTTCGATCTGTTCAACGCCCTCGATCTGATTGGCGAGCATGGTTCGCTCGCGCATCAGCTTCTGGGCAGCGTCAGAATCATTCCAAAGGTCTGGGTCTTCCGCGCGGTGGTTCAGTTCCGCGAGGCGTGTTGTGGCGACATCCCAGTTAAAGATGCCTCCTCAGCAGTGCCACCGACTGCTTGATCTGTTCGGAGAGGGCTTCGGTCTCAGCCGACATTATAAATACTCCACTTATATATAAGGTGGTTTGGCTGCCCTCAGTACAGGCCGCCTACACCAATGTCACCATCCGATGCCGCAGGTTTCTGGGCCTGAGGCTTGGCATTCGGAGAAGACCCAACACTCGGCGCGCTGGTGTCTGTCATATCGCTCTCGGAATCCGAAATAACGGCATCTGCCCCGGTATCTGCCGCTGTCAGGGCTTCCGTACCAGCACCGAAGCCATGCAGAGCCACCGACGCACCCGGAACCTGATCAGCCTTGAATCCGTCAGTCGCAGTGATACGGCCGGTGTTGTAGGACGCCAGCGTGATATCGGCCGGAACACGGAAATCCAGCTTCGGCCGGTTGGCGAGCGCCACCTTCATGATCTTGTTCCAGATGGGGCCGGCAATGCGGGCACCATCAGCGTTCCGCCCGAGCGTTTGCGGCGTATCGAAACCGACCCAGACGATCGTGACGATATCCGGCGAAAAGCCAGCAAACCAGGCATCATGGAAATCCTGACTGGTGCCGGTCTTCCCCGCGATGGGACGGTCAATCCCTACCCCTGCCATGCGGCCCGTTCCATGAGCGATGACATCCTTCAGCATGGCCACGATCTGATAGGAACTGGCCTCGCTGGCGAGAACAGGACGACTATCTGCAATGGAGGGAACAGAGATACTTCCGGGAACCGGCGCCGATGGCTGCACTGGCGCCCCAGCAGCTTCGGTCGATGCCGGTGTAATTGTTGGAGATGACGGATCAGCAGTTGGAGGCGCAGGTGGCGCCTGCAAGGTGGTCCCTAATGCCAAGCCAGGTGCACGCCAGACGATATTGCCAAGGCGATCCTGAATGTCATCCATGAGGGTGGGAGAAACAACATGGCCGCCGTTCGCAATCGTTGCATAGGCCGCGGCTTCCTTGAGAACGGTCGTTTCAACGGCACCAAGTGCTGCGGGCAGCACATGCGGCATATCATCTACAAGGCCGGCCTTGATGGCTGTGTCTGCGACCGCCTTCATACCCAGATGCGCGGCCACCCGGATCGTCACGAGGTTCCGGCTTTCACGCAGGGCATCATGCAGGGTGGTTGGACCCCAGTTATCGTGCTCGTAGTTCTTGGGATGCCAGTCGCCGTAAGAGACAGGGGAATCATCAAACTTCTCGGACGGAGAAATACCCTGTTCCATGGCCGCCAGATACACAAACGGCTTGAAGGAAGAGCCCGGCTGACGCAGAGCCTGCGTTGCGCGGTTGAACTGACTTTCGTGAAACGACCATCCACCCACCATCGCCAGAACACGGCCTGTATGGACATCCATCGTCACGACAGCGCCTTCGACCTGCGGAATCTGACGCAGGGCAACGGAGCCACTTTCCTGCGGTTCAATCATGATGACATCCCCGGCACGAAGCGGGTGCATCCGACGTGCCCATGCGATGTCTGTTGCCAGAAGAGGACCAGTCTTCGCTTGGCCTTCCTCATTCCAGCCCACGTGAGTTCCACCGGGAAGAATGACGCCCAGACGCCACTCCCTTAGCATTCCAGCTGGACCGGAGACCTTATCGAGACTTTCTTCCCAGCCTTCTGCGTCAATGCCATCAAGATGGATGACCGGGCCACGCCAACCTCCGCGGCTCCGATCGTAATCCATCAGACCTTCATGCAGCAGCTTCGTCGCTGATACCTGAAGGGGCTGATCCAGACTGGTATGAACTTCAAGGCCGCCTTGAAGAGCGCGATCCTGACCATACAAGCTGATGAGCTGACGCCGGACCTCGGCCCCGAACCATTCTGAATCCGGCAAAGGTCCAAACCGCTGTTTTTTCTGCGGGACCAGTGGCTCCTTCTTGTCTTCCTGAGCCTGCTCGCGGGAAATGACGCCGTTATCGGCCATCAGATCCAGAACAAGATTCCGGCGCATCAAGGCTGCGTCAGGATGAAGGAACGGATTGTAATGTGTAGGGGACTTCGGAAGGGCCGCCAGTGACGCGGCTTCTGCATCATTCAGCTGGTCGAGAGGCTTGTTGAAATAGGTCTGGGCCGCGGCGGCGACACCAAAAGAGCCGTTCCCCAGATCCGCCCAGTTCAGATAGATCTCAAGAATCTTGTCCTTGGACAGCACCTGCTCCATTTTGACGGCAAGCAGGGCTTCCTTGATTTTACGATCGAGCGTGCGGGCATTGCTGTTAAGCAGCATCCCACGCGCAACCTGCTGCGTAATGGTGGACGCACCGACAGCACGGCGCCCATGGCGGGCAAAAACGTCCGTTACGCCTGCACGGGCAATGGCCATCACATCAACACCACCATGGGTGTAGAAATTGTGATCTTCCGTTGCGAGGAAGGCGCGCTTTACCCGATCCGGAATCGCTTCAAGCGGAACGAAAATACGCCGCTCGTTGGCAAGTTGAGCCATCAGGCGATCATCAGATGCATAGATGCGACTGACGGTCGGGGGCTGATAGGCCCTCAGGCTGTCCACACTTGGCAGATCAGCCACGAGTTTGGCGTAGGTGGTCCAACCCAAGATACCCGCACCCGCAACACCGACCAGCCCGACACCAGCGACGATGGCAAGAGACTGACGGAAACGGCGGAAACGGGGCCCGCGGGGCACACTGGCCCTGGGGTCCTGCGGATTACGGGAGCGAATGGAACGGCGCGTCATACAAACTGCATAGCACTGAAACGAGCCGTTCGTCGCCCCCACTGAAAAGGGTCATTTTGTGACAGTTTACGGCGGCCCGTGATCGTTATGATCCGGCGGCGGATTTCTTCCACACCTCTTCACCCTGCCGATTCAGAGTAGCAAACTCTTCATCGTTGAGATTCAGGGATGCTGACCGAACATTAGAGGCCAGATGGGCTCTGCTTCCGGTCCCCGGAATGGGCAACATGACCGGTGATCTTTTCAGAAGCCACGCCAGAGCAATCTGCCCTGCATCTGCATGATGCCGATGCGCGATCTTGTCCATGTCCGTACCGGGTTTGGCCAGTTCTCCGGCAGCTAGAGGTGCCCAGGGAATGAAGCCGATGTTTTCCTTGGTACAGAAATCCAGTACGTCTTCGGACTTGCGATCCACAAGGTTGAAACGGTTCTGAACGGTCGAGACCGGGAAGTATTTCTGCGCGAGCTTGATATCTTTCACACTCACTTCCGATAGACCCACGTGCCGGATCAAACCTTCTTCGCGGAACTTGGCGATCGCCTCGAATTGTTTTTCGGCAGGACAGTCAGGCCCGATCCGATGAAGCTGCCACAGATCTATGCGCTCAACGCCCAACCGTCGCATGGACATCAGCACGCACTGCCTCAGATAGTCCGGGTTTCCGACCGGCTTCCAGATATCTGGACCATGGCGTGTCAGGCCGCCCTTCGTTGCAATGACCATCTTTTTGTAGGGATAAAGCACTTCACGGATCAGATTTTCCGAGACGAACGGACCGTAAGAATCCGCTGTATCAATAAAATCCACCCCGAACTTCGGGAGGCTTTCAAGGGTCTGGACCACTTCTTCGTGGTCTGGAGGTTCATCCCAGATGCCCTTGCCGGTAATGCGCATCGCGCCAAACCCGAGGCGGTGGACCTTGAGATCACCACCAATGAGGAACGTACCGGATTTCTTTGCGTCAATCGTAGCCATGGACTCTTTCCTTTCCGATGGACGCAGGATTCAACAGCGCAAAGGCGGAAGGGTTGCAGTCACTATCCCAGCAGGCGTCCGACCATCCGGGCCGTGTAATCCACGACGGGTACAATTCGCCCGTAATTCAAGCGCGTTGGCCCGATGACACCAATGGCGCCCACGATTTTCTGGGCTTCATTACGGGCTGGCGCGACGATCATGGACACGCCCGACATTCCAAACATTCCGCTCTCACTGCCGATATAGATTCGCACACCTTCCGAAGCGTCTGCCAGTTGCAGGAGCTGAAGCATGGTCTCCTGCGTTTCGAGGTGATCGAACAACATACGGATCGTGGTCAGTCGTTCGATCTCGGTAATATCCGCCAACAGCTTGCCCTGCCCCCGAACGAACAGCGTTCCGCCATCAGCGTCCCATGTGGCCAGACCACTTTCGATGACGCTGGCCGTCAGAGCATCAAGTTCATGGCGGTTGACGTCCATTTCCTTGCTGACACGCTCTTTCAAAGTGCCAAGCGTCAGATCCCCCAAATGGGCGTTAAGATAGTTCCCAGCCTCGACAAGCGCGGAATGCGGCAGTCCTGCCGGGGTTTCGATGATGCGATTTTCCACCTGTCCGTCTGAACTGACGAGGACCACGAGAACACGTCCCGGACCGAGGGCAACAAACTCAATATGTTTGAGCGTCGCGTCGGATTTAGGGGCCAGCACCAGACCTGCTGCGGATGACAGGCCCGACAGCATGGACGATGCTTCAGCCAGGGTCTCCTGATAGGACCGGCCATGAATTTCCAGCCGGCTGTCGATACTGGCACGGTCTTCGTCGCTCAGGGTGCCAAACTGGAGGAGCCCTTCCACGAAGAGCTTAACGCCCTTCTCCGTCGGGAGACGCCCTGCGGACACATGAGGGCTGAACAACAGCCCGGCCCTGCCAAGATCTGCCATGACGTTGCGGATCGTCGCGGGAGACAGAGACAGATTCAAGCGCTGCGCCAGAGTGCGACTGCCGATCGGCTCCCCGGTCTCGACGTATTCCTCAACGATTTCCCGAAGGATCGCAGCTTCCCGTTCTCCGAGCCCGGAAGCAAAGGAGTTCGGCATACGGAAGAAGGAAGGGTCAGATCTCATCATGGTAAAACTGTATGTCGGGGCTGGAAGGCTTCTCGTCAAACGCGGTAGAGGCAGGGCTCGGTTCTGAGAGAGGATTTTTTCGCATGACAAAGCGCCCATCCGGACGCGCCTGTGACGAAGGTCGCGCTATTTCCATTGAAACAGGCTTTGCCCGACATGCGGAAGGTTCAGCACTTATCCGGGTGGGTGGAACGGAAGTTCTGTGCACGGCGTCTCTCGAAAATCGTGTCCCGCCATTTTTGCGCAACAAGGGTCAGGGCTGGATTACGGCCGAGTATGGCATGCTTCCGCGCGCCACCCATCAGCGTGGCAATCGTGAAGCGTCCAAGGGCAAGCAGTCTGGCCGGACGCAGGAAATCCAGCGCCTGATTGCCAGATCCCTGCGAGCCTGCGTCAATCTGAAGAAGCTGGGAGAACGGACCATCACGCTGGACTGTGATGTCCTGAACGCTGATGGCGGGACACGCTGCGCTTCCATTACCGGCGCCTGGGTTGCTCTCTCCATGGCTCTGAAAAAAGCCAATCTGTCCTCAGTCATGACAGCACAAATTGCGGCAGTCTCCTGCGGCCTGACTTCTGCTGGCGCCGTGCTGGACCTGGATTACGTTGAGGACAGTGCCGCTCAGGCAGACACAAACTTTGTTCTTACCGCGGAGGGTGGCATCGTCGAAATTCAGGGCACGGCGGAAACGTCCCCCTTTCAGGAAGCCGAGTTTTTCGAGCTGCTGCGTCTGGCCAAGCTGGGCACAGTCCCCCTATTTGAAGCACAGAATGCCGCACTGGAGACTTTGTAATGCGCCGCCTGTCCCGTGGGTCAAAAATTGTTCTGGCAAGCCACAATGCCGGGAAACTGCGTGAATTCTCCAGCCTGCTTGCAGAAAGCGGCATCACTGTTGTGTCTGCAGGGGAGCTGAATCTGCCAGAACCGGACGAAACGGCAGACACATTTACTGGCAACGCTGAAATCAAGGCTCTGGCGGCGGCCCGTGCATCGGGCCTACCCGCACTGGCGGATGATTCCGGCTTTTGCGTCTCGGCACTCGGCGGCCAGCCCGGCGTTTATTCGGCGCGATGGGGCGGCCCTGCAAAAGACATGACCGTTGCCATGGAGCGTGTGCAGCGCGAAATGGGTGAAACGTCAGACCACGCAGCATCATTTGTGGCGGCGCTCTGCCTGGCATGGCCAGACGGCGAAACACATTCCGTAGTTGGGGAATGTCATGGACAGATAGTCTGGCCACCGCGTGGGGAGCATGGTCACGGCTATGACCCAATGTTTACACCAGAGGGTCATAGCCGAAGCTTCGCAGAAATGAGCGAGCACGAGAAGAACGCGATCAGTCACCGCGGCCGCGCGCTCGCACTTTTCCTTACTGAATGTGTGGAAGGCTGAGCTCGGCTTCAGGCATCCGGGAGAGCTGTGAACTCTCCCGCTCCAAATGATAGGGGCCTGTTGAACAGACTTCTATGGACAGCATACCAGTCCCCTTCCGGAGAGCATCTTCAAGTTCCAGATGCGCACGGCCCTCTGTCCAGCGCGCATCATCGCCTTCGCTGGAAGCCCAACCTGTGATTTCGGGAAATGTCAGATGGGACGTGAGGCGATGGGCGCCTCTTACCGCGTAAAAAGTGATGTCCCCGATGAGGACGCCACGTTCCTCACAAGGCGAAGACTGGCTATGTCTTCGTGAGAGAAGCCAGAACGACTTTGTGGGGCTGGAGAGTATGAAAAGGGCATGACTTCCCTGCCAGCGGGCTGGATGAATGAGAGATCCATCATCGCAGGCAAGGTGGAGGCCAGGATCATTTGTAAGGTAATTAAAAGAGGACATGCGTTTTTCCTGCCATATGCAGTGATTTTATTGTCCATCGCCGAGCACGCACTTTCCCGACCATGGACAGCTCCATGAAGCAGACTGCAGTCTCTCATCCGAACCACATTCCTGTCTGCTTCATGGAAATATTATGTCGTGATATGGTTAGGGAACAGTACAAAATCAGGCTTCTGACAGGAAAAACGGTTCCGTAGCCGTTCTGTCAGAACAGCAAACTTCAGGTCTGCACCTCGATCAATGTGCCAGGTGCCTAACGACCGGTCCGTGACTGACGAGAACACCGCGCTGCCATACCTGATCCACCTGATCGATATCGGCGATGCTTTGGTCTGGAGCACCACGAACGATTAGAAGGTCTGCCCGCTTCCCTGTTTTCAGAACACCGCGATCTTCAAGCTCAAGCAGTTCAGCGGCATTTCCAGTCGCTAGATGAATGGCTTCAAGCGGTGTCAGGCCAGCTTCTACGGTCAAGGCAAGTTCGCGATGTTCCGCAAACCCCGGCAAACGCGTTGGAGCAGCCCCTGAGTCTGTACCAAAACCCACTTTCACGCCTGCCCGATAAAGCGTCAGAAGGTTCTTCTGATTAATCGCAAGCGCGGTGTGCGAAGCCGCGACAAGCGGCTTGGAAAGTGTCTGTTTACGCCAGTCTGCATCTGAGAGCTGCGCCATCAGGGCAGGATCGATGGCGGCCGCAACGAAAGGAACATTCAGAAGCTCCGGATGCTCTGCAAAAAGGTAATTTGCCTCGTCCAGCCCCAGCGTAGCGATGTACCAGACGCCATGGGCCTTCACGGCCTCAATCAGAGCCTGATCAACGGGCTGGTCTCGCACGCCATGCGCGAGGATATTGGCCCCTGCATCCACGACAGCTTTGGCAATATCCAGATCATGAATATGGACCGCCACGCGCGTATTGTGCTGATGGGCTTCGTCTATGACTGCCCGGTAAATATCTGGGGACATTTTGGGAAGCGTCTTGCCATTCGGCACGCCGTTCCGGAAATCATCCACCCAGAGTTTTACGAGATCCGTGTGCTCTGCGACCATACGGTCTACGTCCTGTCGCGCTTCCTGCGGCGTGGTCGGACGATAGACCTGATCCTGCCCTAACGCTTTCACCATCGCAGCGGGCGGCGCTCCTTCCGGAACACCAATGCCCTGATCAACGCCAAACAAATCTGCACCTGGATTTTTACCTGCGTGCTGCTCCCGCCGTAGATCATCGAAGAGCGGCGAACGGTTCAGGCCAAGAGACGTGACGGTGAGAACACCATAATCACTATACTGTTTCAGGGCCGCGAGAATATTGGCTCGGGTATAGTTCTCACTACTGCCAGACGTTCCCTTAATAATACCGACATGGCTGTGATCGCTGATCAGAGCTGGCAACAGGGTTTTGCCGCTGAGATCGATATGCTCGGCTCCTGAAGGGGCCGGATCGCCTATGGAGACAATTCGTCCGTCATTAATGACGACTGTAACGTTTTCACGGACGGGGTCCCCTGTTCCATCGATCAGGCGGGCATGATCGAACGCAACAGGTTCTGCCTGCGCGGTGCAGGCCATCAACGTCGCCGGCGCGGCCAGCAAAAGCCCCGCGAAAGCAGAACGAAGTGTCATAATGGAATTTCCCCTCAGCAGCATTCAGGCTGAGGAGAAACGTTCTGTCATGCAGAAAAGACCAATACCGTCTCGCGATTGTGAAAAAACGCTTGAAACTTTAGCCTTCGAGAGACTGAAGCTCGAACAAACGACGGTAGATGCCACCGTCCTGAGCCACCAGCTCGGCATGAGTGCCATCTTCCTTCAACTCACCCCGATTGAAAACAAGAATCCGATCCAGCTCCATCACCGTGGAAAGGCGATGGGCCACCACGATGACGGTGCGGTTCTGCATCAGGCGGCGCATCGCCTCCTGCACCAGGGATTCAGATTCTGAATCCAGACTGGATGTTGCTTCATCGAAAATAAGGATGGGCGCATCTGCAAGGAACGCCCGGGCAATCGCGACGCGCTGACGCTCACCGCCCGAGAGTTTGACCCCGCGTTCACCGACCATCGTGTTGTAGCCTTCCGGCAGACGCTCAATGAAGGCTGCTGCGTTGGCCTGACGCGCTGCTTCCTTAATGTCCTCGATTGATGCCGAAGGCCGGGCATAGGCAATGTTCTCAGCCAACGTCCGGTGAAACAGCACCGGTTCCTGTGGAACAATGGCAATGTGCGACCGCAGGGAATCCTGCGTGACATGCGCGATGTCCTGCCCATCAACCGTGATGCGTCCACTGTTCACATCATACAGGCGTTGCAGAAGCTTCGTGAGGGTCGTCTTTCCAGACCCACTCGGCCCCACGAGGGCCACACGTGATCCCGGCGCGATATCGATCGTGAGGTCCTGATAAAGAGGTTTGTCCTGCCCCGGGTACTGGAAGGTCACGTGCTCGAAATGGACTTCGCCCTTCGTAAACCGTGCAGGCTGGGCATCTGGTGCATCCTGAATAGCCGAATCCCGGCGGAAGATGGCGATCAGCTCTTCCATCTCATTGACGGAACGCTGCACCTGACTGACCTGCTGGCCCAGGTCTCGAAGATATCCCTGCACAAGAAACATCATTGTCAGAACATATGCGACGTCACCCGGACCGGCCTTGCCCTGCCACCACAGCATGACGGCAAGCCCAATCATGAGCATCCGCATCACAAGAGAGGCCAGCGCCTGAATATTGGCGCTATTGGTGCCACGCAGCCATGTCCTCAGGGTACGTCCGCGCCAGCCTTCGACGATGGTGTCCAGCCGCTGCTCTTCCCGCTTTTCAGAGCCGAAGGCTTTGACAACCGGATTGCAGGTGACGGAATCCGCGATGGCTGCACCCATTTTCGTGTCCCATTCATTGGATGCACGGGCACTGGGCGCAACATAGCGGAGCGTCAGGATAATTGAGAGCCAGGCAAACAGCACGACCGAAACCGCAAGGACCGATCCCATAAGAGGAGAACGGAACATAAGGACGGCCGTAGTGCCACCGAGTACCAGAACCTCTGGCCCGATCATCAGCAGCAGGGTGTCGTCCAGTGTGTCGATAGCCCACATGCCTCGGGTCAGGCGGCGAACCGTCGATCCGGCAAAGGTATTGGCGTGCCAGTCTGTTGAGAATCGCTGCACGCGGGCAAAGGCCTGATTGAGGACCTTGTGCATGATTGCCAGCGTCAGATGTGAAATCCCGACAAAAGACGACCGACGACCGAACAGCCCAATCAGACCAAGCGCAATCAATCCTCCCACCATGAGGAACGCATCATTACGCAGGCTCAGAAGCTCATCGGTTTTCGGGATGGTTGGCCCGGCAGCGTGTTTGGAAATATCCGAGACGAGGCGACCAGCCAGAATCGGTGTGACGACGTCTGCCAGTGTGGCGAGCGCCACACCAGAGAGTGTCCAGGCCAGCAGCGCTGGATGCGCCAGCCAGCGGCGGCAGACAAAGGACAGGACTTCTGTAAAGGAAACGTCGATTTTCCGGCCTTCCTGTTTCTGGCCGGTAAGTTGCGTAGAAGTATCGGACACGAAGAGCTCCGCCGTCTTGTCCTTCAAGGACAACGGCCTGATGGCATGAAATTTTCAGATGTTTGGCGTATCTTGCCGGACAGTCCGGATCAGACGCAACAGCCCGCGCGGAGTTTCAGCCATGACAGACGCCCCCAGACCCATGAGCAAGGCTGCGGCCAAAGCTTTCATTACCGCTCTGGCCGAAGCCAACCCGGATGCGGAAAGTGAGCTGATCTTCCGCAATACGTTTGAGCTTCTGGTGAGCGTGGTTCTGTCGGCTCAGGCCACAGACAAGTCTGTCAACAAAGCGACCAAAGGACTGTTTGAACACGCGCCCGATCCGAAAAGCATGGCGGAACTCGGGGAAGCCGGGCTCGCGCAGTACATCAAGACAATCGGCTTATGGCGCGCCAAGGCGCATAACGTGGCCCTGCTGTGCGAGCAGCTTTTGGAGCGGCATGGCGGGGAAGTTCCTGCTGACCGCAAGTCTCTTGAGGCGCTGGCGGGTGTGGGGCGCAAGACGGCCAACGTTGTGATGAATGTTGCGTTTGGGGCCGATACCATGGCGGTTGATACGCATATTTTTCGCATCGGGAACCGGACCGGGCTGGCTCCGGGGAAAACAACCCGGCAGGTTGAGGATGGTCTGGTGGCGCGTATCCCCAAGGATATGCTGCGGCCAGCCCATCACTGGCTGATCCTGCATGGGCGTTATGTCTGCAAGGCCCGTGCGCCTGAATGCTGGCGTTGCCCGGCGACACAGTGGTGCCTGTATCCGGACAAGCGTCTCACACCACCCCGCACAAAAGAAGCTGCCTGATCGAAGCTACTCTGCCTCAGCCAAGGGCAGATTGGGCATTCCGTGCGAGCCTATGGCAGGAACCCAGGGACGGCTCCCACGCCAGCTCCGATCCGAGACGAGCTCTGGACCGCCTCGATAGAGAAAGACCGCATAGGCGCCATTTCTCCAGACCGAAAAGCGATCAATAAACGGAACTCCTGGGCAGGCATTACGTGCCGGAGATGCACTTACGAACAGGCTAATTCCCTGACAGTCCTGCTCTGACGGGAGGCGAACGCCATCCAGACTATCTTTAGCCCGCAGCAGCATTGTCTGGCCTTTGAGTGAGACACGGCAGAGACCCGTCATGCAGTCAGGTGGCAGGGAGCCCATCGGCAGAGCTAGCGCCCGTTCCCAGTCCTGAAGCGCCAGATTTTCGAGACTGCCATGAGGACCAACCATCAGAACGCCGTCGCCCCTCAAGACAAGCAACCCTGCATCTGCGGAAACCAGAAGGTCCGGATGAGGCGCCATCCAGATGGAGAGAATTCCCACACCAATAGGCCCTAATCCAACGAGGCGCGGCCACCCTTTCCAGAGGCACAACCAGCACAGCCCGAGAAGCAAGGCAGCAAGCCCCCAGCCTGGCATGGCTGGAACAGGTTCGTAAGCAAACGGGAACATCGCAACGGTGTGTGCGATGATCTGAATAATCCGGATGCCCCACCCCATGAGGGTGAGCGGAAGACCTGTGGCATGCAGTGGCATCAGGAGCAGGGACAGGAGACCTGCGGGCATGATCCAGACGGCGGCCAAAGGAACGGCCAGCATGTTGGCGAGCACGAACCACGGCTGGAAGACACCAAAATGCGCCATGCTGACCGGCAGGGTCGCTAGCCCCGCCAGAAGGCTGGTGAGGGACAAGGCAGCCAGATGGGACAGGATGACGCGCACTGACCCACCTTCGCCTCGAAGTCGTGCAAGGGGTTCACGCAGAACTTCATACCCAGCGGTCAGCCCCATCACGGCGGCAAAAGACATCTGGAAAGAGACGTCCAGAACGGAAACAGGAGAGACCAGCAGGATAACGAGCGCAATCAGGGCAAGTGACCGTATGGACAGTGCGCGCCGCCCTGTAACAAGAGCCAGCGTGACCAGTGCAGCCATGCCGAGCGCGCGGACGCTGGGCAGATGGGCACCGGTCAACAGGACATATCCGATACCAGCAAAAAATCCTGAAACTGCTGCGATTTCCCGGCAGGGCCAATACAGAGCCAGACGCTCGAAGGCAGTCAGAAACGCGCGAACAGAAACCGTGACGACAGCCATGACCAACCCAAGATGCAGCCCGGCGACCGCCAGAAGATGCGCCAGCCCGGAAGCAGCGAATTCCTGACGGGTGGAGGCATCAATCCCGCCCGCCTCTCCTGCGAGCAGCGTCGCGGCGATGGCGCCAGTCTGGCCGGGGAGCACCTTTTCGATGCGCGCTTCTATGACTTCTCTCAGTCCCTCCAGGCCTGCCGTCGCATCTGCACTGTCCACGTGCTGGAGTGTGCCCAAAGCATACCCACTCCCTGCTGAGCCAGAGAACCAGGCTTCCTGTTGCAGATCGCGGCCACCCGGCCATGACGGAGCCGAAGGAGAGCGCAACATTGCCCTGATCTGGACGGTACTGCCCGGTAATGTGGATGCGGAATCATCATCCCGGAGTTTCAAACGCAACGTACGTTTGAGAGGCGCCATTCCTGCGTCGACAGGCGTATCGAACTTTGCGTGCGCCAGAATAATCCGTCTCCCGCCTTCATCGCTGCCTGGCCTGGGAGGCAGTGTCTCTAGCGCGATAACCTGCCCTGTTACGACAGAGGCTCGCGTTGGCAGAGACGGCATGGGCGGTTGTCGGCGTGTCTGCCATGAGGCGTCCAGAAAGCCGACCAGAAGTCCTAAAAATACCAGGAATAAAAACAGTAAGGCCGGATGCTTCCGCCAGAACCATACGGCCACCGCTACGCAGCCCGAAATACCGGATGCAGGCCAAAGAGGAGGTTCGAAGCGGAGTGTCAGATACGTGAGGGCCCCCAACGCAACCGCGACAGGGAGCCAGCAGAACAGCCGCCGCCCCTGCTCCACCATGATCCTCTCCATCCATGATGGATGGAATCCCATCCCGGCGGAGGTCTCCGGAGAGTTATCGAACTCATCAAGCAACAGGGTATTGGCAGAAGGCGTCGTGCGGGTCACGGCCTGAGCGTAACGGATTTTCGTCCATCCCGCGCGACCGTAATTCCAGTGAGCTTTAGTTATGAAGATGCAGCGCGCTTCTGAGACCCGCAGAGTCCCGTTCCAGTTCAAAGCCCGCGCTTCCCGGCTGAAAGAGTCGGGCACTGGCGAGGCCTCCCGTCACAACCGGGTCCAGCCCAGCGGCCTCGACCAAATCCTTGACCTTAAGCACCGCCGCCGTGTCATCGCCTGCGATCGGCAAGGCCAGACGTGGATCTGGCCGGTGTGCTTCGGCACGCAGGCTGGTCATGTCGATGGAGTTGAAGGCCCGCACGACATGCGCGGAAGGGAAATATCGCTGTGTCGTGATGCCGGCTCCGTCTCTGAGCGCAACATCAGCAATCCATCCGTCGCGGCCCACATAGGGATTGGCGGGATCAATCACGACCTTATCAGTCAGTGTCCGGTTCAGATCACGTCCGAGAGCAGGTATCGCGCCATACGGTACGGCAAGAACCACAACTTTTCCAAAAGCAGCAGCCTGAAGCGGCGTGCCGGCAGACGCCAGGGGCCCCAGGGTCTGAGCCAAAGCCTGAGCATCCTCGATATTGCGGGCAGAAACCATGACGCGATAGCCCGCCTGCACCCAGAGGGCCGCAAGTGTCCGTCCAACCTGACCGGACCCAATAATGCCGATGCCAGGAAGCTCGCGAGGCGAATCGGCCATTGCCGCGCTACCGACGGCAGCCAATCCAGCAACAGCCGCAAGAAAGGGGCGTCTACGGAGAGGAAAATTTTTCATGAAGGGTGCCATTCTCGGGACAGAGAACCGCCCTTACCCTGGACGGGGTCGATCGAAGGAAATGTCAGCGCGTTGATCCGGGCCGCACGACCATGATATGAGAGCCGCATGACCATCCGTACGCGCTTTGCACCCTCCCCTACGGGCCTGCTGCATGTTGGTAATGCCAGGGCTGCTCTGTTCAATTTCCTCTTCGCACGCCATCACGGTGGCGAGTTCCTGTTGCGGATCGAGGACACTGACAAGGAACGTTCCACGCAACGTGCCGTGGACGTCATCTTTGACGGCCTTGCCTGGATGGGAATTACGGCCGATGCCGAGCCCGTTTTCCAGTCAGCCCGTCAGGACCGCCATACGGAAGTCGCTCTTGAGCTTCTGGCCAAAGGCGAAGCCTACAAGTGCTATTGCACGCCGGAAGAACTGACGGCCATGCGCGAGAAGGCCATGGCCGAGAAGCGTCCGCCCCGTTACGACGGCACCTGGCGTGACCGTGATCCGTCCGAAGCGCCGGAAGGTGCGCCTTATGTGATTCGCCTGAAGGCACCGCGTGAGGGCGAGACCGTCATCAAGGATCTGGTGCAGGGCGAAGTCCGCGTTGCGAACGTGGAAATGGATGACCTGATCATCCTGCGCTCCGACGGTACGCCGACCTACCTGCACGCCGTGGTCTGTGATGACCATGACATGGAGATCACCCATGTCATGCGCGGTGATGACCATCTGACGAACACCTTCCGTCAGGCCATGATCTACCGCGCAATGGGCTGGGATCTGCCGCACTTCGCTCACCTGCCGCTCATTCATGGCCCGGATGGCGCCAAGCTGTCCAAGCGTCACGGCGCACAGTCCGTCGTGGACTTCCGCGAGGAAGGGTATCTGCCGGAAGCCCTGTGCAACTACCTGCTCCGTCTGGGCTGGGGCCATGGTGATGCTGAGGTTCTGTCCCGTGAAGAGCAGATCAAGCTGTTCGATCTGGATGGCGTCGGTCGTTCCCCGTCCCGTATGGATTATGTGAAGCTGGCACATCTCAATGGTGTCTGGATGCGTCAGGCTGACGATGAGCGCCTGACCAACGATGTTCTGGAGCGTCTGCAAGGCCGTGAAGGCGTTGTTGCGGATGACCGCACGCGTGCCCGTGTTCTGGCCATGATGTCCGGCCTCAAGGAACGCGCCAAGACGCTGGTCGAGCTGACGGATAACGCAGCCTTCGCAGGCTTCACCCTGCCCCTGACCTTCACGCCCAAGGCTGAGAAGCTGCTGGACGAGAACGGTCGCAAAGTTCTTGAAGGCGTCGGGCATGATCTGGCAGCTCTGCCGGATTTCACAGCGGAAGCCATCGACGGTGCCCTCCGCGCCTATGCCGAAAAAAATGAGCTGAAACTCGGCTCTGTGGCCCAGCCACTACGTGCTGCCATGACGGGGTCCACGACATCTCCGGGCATTGACCTGACGCTGGCGGCTCTTGGCCGTGACGAGGTTCTGGCCCGCATTGCGAGCGTGCTCAGTGCCTGAGCGGCCATCCGTCCCCCGGCATCTGCTGGGAATCGAGGGGCTAACAGCGGGGCAAATTGCTCCGTTCCTCGATCTGGCGGAGAGCTATGCACTCCTGAGCCGTTCCCGTTCCGCACCACGTGATGCGCTGCGGGGCCGGACAGTCATCAATCTGTTCTTTGAGGACAGCACCCGTACCCGCACCAGTTTTGAGCTGGCGGGCAAACGCCTTGGCGCAGACGTCATCAACATGACGGTCGCAACCAGCTCGGTGAACAAGGGTGAAACACTGCTGGATACGGCATCCACGCTGAATGCCATGCGCTGCGATCTTCTGGTCGTGCGTCATGGTCAATCCGGTGCACCGGCCCTGCTGTCCCAGAAGGTCGAAGCCAGTGTGGTGAATGCTGGCGATGGTACACACGAGCATCCTACGCAGGCCCTGCTGGATGCTCTAACTATTCGTCGTCATTTTGGACGTCTGGAAGGTCTGACGATCGCGATCTGCGGCGACGTTGGCCATAGCCGTGTAGCACGGTCCAACATCCATCTTCTGACGGCGCTGGGGAACAGTATCCGTCTGGTCGGGCCGCCCACTCTTCTGCCGTCTGCCATGGCAGAACTTGGGAATGTCACACTGTATTCGGACATGGATGAGGCCCTGAAGGGCACGGATGTCGTGATGTCCCTGCGCCTTCAGAAAGAGCGCATGGGTGCTGGTCTTGTCCCGAGTTCCCGCGAGTATTTCCGGTTCTTTGGCTTGGACAGACGCCGTCTGGCACTGGCAAATCCCGGTGCTCTGGTCATGCATCCCGGCCCCATGAACCGTGGCGTCGAGATTGCGTCCGATGTTGCGGATTCAGACCAGAGCGTGATTGCAGAACAGGTGGAAATGGGTGTGGCGGTGCGTATGGCCGTTCTTGATCGCCTGTCACGCGCACGGATGCCCTCATGACAATTACTGTTTTTGAAAATGTCCGTCTGGTCGATCCAGCATCTGGCCGAGATGGCATCGGACGCCTGACGGTTGAAGACGGCCGCATCGCCGCTATCGACAGCCCCGAGACGCCAGAAGGCGCGCGCGTGATTGATGGTCAGGGTGCAGTTCTGTGCCCTGGGCTTGTGGATATGCGTGTTGCCTTGGGTGAACCAGGCTTCGAATATCGTGAAAGCGTCAAGTCAGGTGCACGGGCTGCCGTAGCAGGTGGGATTACCACCATGGCCGTTCTGCCCAACACGTCTCCGGCAATCGACAATCCGGCTCTGGTGCATCTTCTGAAGGTGCGCGGCGAAGAGACGGGTATGGTCTCTATTCACCCTTACGGCGCGCTGACGCGTGGCTGCGAGGGCGGAGAGATGGCGGAGCTGGGTCTGTTGCAGGACGCAGGCGCCGTGGCGTTCACCGATGGCACGCGTGCCATCACAGACGCCAAGCAGATGCGCAATCTGCTGTCCTATTCCCGCTTCCTTGACGCGCTGGTTGTGCAGCATCCAGAAGAGCCTTCGCTCGCCAAAGGCGCCTGCGCGACGGCAAGTGCGCTGGCGGTCCGTTTGGGTCTACCGCAGGTTCCGGCCGCGGCTGAGGCGATCATGATTGCCCGCGATCTTCGTTTGGCCGAGATGACTGGGGCGAGACTGCATTTCGCGCACGTCTCTACGGCCGAAGGGCTGGATCTGATCCGAACAGCCAAAACACGTGGCGTCAAAGTAACATGTGACACAGCGCCCCCTTATTTCGCCATGACTGAAGAAGACATTGGGGACTTCCGTACCTACGCGAAGTTCTCCCCACCGCTCCGTGCGGAATCAGACAGGGCAGCAGTTTGTGCGGCCCTTGCTGATGGCACGATTGATGCCGTGGCATCTGATCACGCCCCGGCAGATGCGGACGACAAACGTCTTCCATTCGCGCAGGCGCGTGCAGGTGGGACAGGTCTTGTCACGCTTCTGGGTGTGACACTGGGCGCAGGGCTGCCTCTGATGGATGCCCTGCGTCTTGTCACCTGTGCTCCTGCCGCTCTTCTGGGCATTTCGGCGGGAACGCTGGCAATTGGTCAGGATGCCGATCTCTGCCTGTTCGACCCTGATGCTGTTTGGGAAGTGACGGCTGGCGAACTGCCGGGCCGGGCCCAAAATACGCCATTTGATGGTCAGAAGCTGACAGGACGGGTCCTGCGGACCTTCCGACGAGGCCGCGAGGTCTTCACGGCTGAGGGCTTGGCATGACGCTGTCTCACCCCAACCTGCTGCTTGTCGCCACAGTCGCGTATGTTATCGGGAGCATCCCGTTCGGGCTGATTTTAACGGCTCTAGGCGGCGGCGGAGACATTCGCCAGATTGGTTCCGGGAATATCGGCGCCACCAATGTCCTGCGGACTGGTCGCAAGGGCTTGGCCGCGGCCACCCTTCTTTTAGATGCTCTCAAAGGGGCGCTGGCAGTCTTTCTGGCGCTTCGGTTCGGTGGTGGCCCGCCGTCACTCGCCATGGCCGTAGCGGCAGTCTCGGTGGTGGTCGGGCACTGTTTCCCCGTCTGGCTGGGATTCAGGGGCGGTAAGGGCGTTGCCACGGGACTCGGGACAATCTGGGTTTTGTGCTGGCCTGTTGGTGTGGCGTGCTGCGTGGTCTGGCTCGCCGTAGCGCGGATAAGCCGGATCTCGTCGGCTGGAGCGCTTTCAGCATTTCTTGTTGCGCCGATTTTGATGGTTGTCGTGCTGAGCCGGGGTGCCAGTTCTCCCATTCCTGTCGCGACTTTTCTCATCGCCCTCCTGATTTGGGTACGACACTATAGCAATATAGTCCGTCTGCTGACGGGCAACGAACCTCGGGTGAACGCCAAGACAAAATCATCCTGATTTTAAGCAACCGTTAATGAAATTCGGATAGGAGCGAGAACATGACGACGTTTTCTGCTCCACCGTTCCGGTTGTCTGATCAAGAGCGACTCGACGCGATGCGTCTTGCTCGCACGCCGGGCGTGGGTCCGATCAATTTTTCCAGACTACTCTGCCAATATGGCGGCCCCACTGCGGCTCTTTCCGCACTTCCTGGACGGATGCGTCAGGCTGGCCGTCTGGATCTTCCGGTTATTCCATCGGCTAATCAGATGGCCGATGAAGTTGAAACCCTCCGGAAAATGGGCGGAAATGTTTTGATCCGGGGGGACGCCAATTATCCCCTGATGCTGTCCTTCATCAAAGACGCTCCACCTGTGCTTTTTGTTCAGGGAGATCCAGCTAAACTCTCTCTGCGCTCTGTCGGCATTGTGGGAGCACGCAATGCTTCTGCTGCGGGCATTCGCATGGCCGAAAGCCTCTCTGCCGAGCTGGCAGACTCGAAAATCTGTGTTGTTTCAGGTCTGGCTCGTGGGATCGATTCGGCGGCTCATGAGGCAGCCCTTTATCCCGGCCTGACGGCGGCGGCTGTCGCTGGAGGACTGGATCATGTGTACCCACCAGAAAATGCAAAGTTGCAGGCCAGTATTGCCGAACGCGGGTGCCTGGTGACAGAGGCGCCATTGAGTACCGTTCCCCAAGCGCGACACTTTCCTCGCCGCAATCGGCTGATTGCCGGGATCTCTCTCGGATGCGTTGTTGTGGAAGCCGCACTGCATTCCGGAACGCTGATTACGGCCAGTCTGGCGATCTCATACGACAGAGAAGTCTATGCCGTTCCCGGCTCGCCACTCGATCCCCGGTCTCGCGGCGGCAATGAGCTTTTAAGGCGCGGAGCGACGCTCACGGAAAATGTGCAGGATATTCTTTCTTGCCTCCCTTCCGAGCTCCCGGCTCCCCTTTCACCTCCATGGGTAAAGCAGCCGCACCAACCTGGTATTTTGCAAGGCTTTTCAGAACCTTACACAGCATGGAATGTGAGTACGGAGGATCACTGGGAAGACCCCGATCTTGTACTGTCTGAGGTGCTTCCGCTTCTCTCCATGACACCGGTAACAGTTGACGAGGTGATGCGCCGCTGCCAGTTCTCCGTTTCGGCAGTACTGTCGACACTGACCGAGCTTGAGCTTGGGGGTGTCGTGGAGTTCGTGCCCGGCGGGCGCGTGGCGTTACAGCCGAACAGGAAGTGACGCGGAAGACCGGAGTGGCAATGACAGACGTTGTGGTAGTCGAGAGCCCATCAAAGGCCAAGACGATCAACAAGTATCTGGGAAGCGGGTTTACCGTTCTTGCTTCCTTCGGCCATGTGCGGGATCTACCGCCCAAGGACGGGAGCGTACGCCCGGACGAGAACTTTGCCATGAGCTGGCAGACGGACGACCGGGGCGCCAAACAGATTGCGGCCATTGCCAAGGCTCTCAAGGGAGCAAAGAACCTCTATCTGGCCACTGACCCGGATCGCGAAGGTGAAGCAATCTCGTGGCATGTGCGCAGTGTCCTTGAAGAAAAGAATCTCCTGAAGGGAATCGACGTTCATCGCGTCACCTTCAACGAAATTACGAAATCTGCCGTCACTGCCGCGATGGCTGGCCCACGTGAGCTGGATCAGCCCCTGATTGACGCTTATCTGGCCCGTCGTGCGCTGGACTATCTGGTGGGCTTTACGCTGTCGCCAGTGCTTTGGCGCAAGCTACCGGGCAGCAAGAGTGCCGGTCGCGTGCAGTCCGTAGCGCTCCGCCTCATTTGTGAGCGTGAAGCCGAGATCGAGGTTTTCAAGCCGAAGGAATACTGGACCGTTACTGGCGGGTTCAATACTCCGGCGAAAGCAGCTTTTCAGGCGCGCCTTACCCATCTGCGTGGTGACAAACTCGACCAGTTCGATCTCAATAACGAACAGCTGGCCTTTGAGGCTCGTGACATCGTACAGGCCGGTCAGTTCACCGTTCGCTCTGTCGAGCGCAAACGGACGAAACGTAACCCACCGCCGCCATTCACGACCTCTACGCTTCAGCAGGAAGCCTCCCGCAAGCTTGGCATGAGCGCGCAGACAACGATGCGCACGGCCCAGCAGCTTTATGAGGGCGTGGATCTCGGTGGTGAGACGATCGGTCTGATCACCTACATGCGAACCGATGGCGTCACGATGGCCAAAGAGGCAATCGGCGCGATTCGCGGGCATATCGGCAAGGCGTTTGGGGACGAGTACGTGCCGGATTATCCGCGTGCCTATTCGACCAAAGCCAAGAATGCGCAGGAAGCGCATGAAGCCGTGCGCCCCACGGATGTGTTCCGCACACCTCAACAGGTCGCTCATGCGCTGTCTCCTGAACAGCGGCGGCTGTATGAACTGGTCTGGAAGCGCGCGGTTGCGTCACAGATGCAGTCTGCCGAGCTTGATCAGGTTGCAGTCACCCTGGCGGATGCCAGCGGACAAACACTGCTTCGGGCAACGGGTTCGACGATTGCGTTCGACGGCTTCCTGAAGCTTTACATCGAAGGCAAGGACGATTCGAAGGCGGAAGACGACGACGGCAAGCTGCTTCCTGCCATGAAGGAAGGGGACCGCGTCGCGACGACGGCTGTTGATGCTGAACAGCACTTCACCCAGCCGCCGCCGCGCTATTCCGAAGCGTCTCTGGTCAAGAAAATGGAAGAGATCGGCATTGGTCGTCCTTCCACCTATGCCTCTGTTCTGGGCGTTCTGCGGGACCGTAACTACGTTCGACTGGAAGCCAAGCGCTTCCTGCCGGAAGACCGCGGACGCCTTGTCACAGCGTTCCTGACGTCCTTTTTCGAGCGTTATGTCGATACCGGCTTCACAGCGTCTCTTGAAGAACAGTTGGATGACATTTCCGGTGGCCGGGCTGACTGGCACGATGTCATGGCAGCCTTCTGGCATGACTTCTCGGCAGCCGTAGATCAGACAAAAGATCTGAAAATCTCGGACGTTATTGACGCTCTGGATGAAGATCTGGGCGACCACTTCTTCCCGCCCAAGGAAGACGGTACTGATCCACGGGTCTGCACATCCTGCGGAACAGGCCGTCTGGGGCTGCGTCTTGGCAAGTTTGGCGCCTTCATCGGCTGCTCCAACTATCCAACCTGCCAGTTCACGCGACGTCTGGTCGCTGATGACGGTGCGGATGAGGGGCTCAAGGACGGTATCAAGGTTCTGGGCCAGCATCCGGACACCAGTGAGGATATCACCATTCGTCGTGGGCCCTATGGACTGTATGTCCAGCAGGGGGAACCCAACCCGGAAGACAAGAAGGCCAAGCCCAAACGTACAACCATCCCCAAGGGGCTGGACGGCAACACCATGACCATGGAGCAGGCTCTGGGACTTCTGTCCCTGCCCCGACTGGTTGGCATGCATCCGGAAACAGGGGAAAAGATCGAAGCCGGCCTTGGACGGTTTGGGCCCTATGTGAAGATGGGTGCGATCTACGGCACGCTGGACAAGGACGATGACGTCCTGACGGTTGGGCTGAACCGGGCAGTCGACAGCCTGGCGAAGAAGCTCGCCTCCATCCGTAACCTGGGAGCGCATCCCAAGGACGGTGAGCCGGTCATGATCCGCAAGGGTCGTTTTGGTCCGTATGCGCAGCATGGCCAGTTGATTGCCAATCTGCCCAAAGATCAGGACATGAATGACATCACGCTCGACGCTGCGGTGGCGCTTTTGGCTGAGAAGGGCAAACCTCTGAAGGGTGCAGCCAAGAAGACCACTGCGAAGAAGGCTCCAGCCAAAACGGCAAAAAGCAAAAAAACTTCGGATGTGGATGCAACTTCTGGCGAAGAAGCTCCAAAGAAAAAGACGACCCGCGCCACAACAAAAACTTCGACGGCGCGGAAAACAGCCGGATCCGCAACGAAAAAGCGGAAAACGGCAGCAGACTCTTCCTCGGAAGCCTGAAGCGTTACTCTGGAGGGGGTGTGACCTGGTTGCACTCCTTCCAACAATGTCATTGGTGTGTCTTTACCGGGGCCGAAGTTTGTGGCGTGGTCAAAAGATGGATGGGGTAACCACTTCCTTCTTTCCGCCTCTCCTCAAGGACCCCTCTTTGCGCCATGCCGCACGTCCCATGATCCTGTTTCTGTCGCATATTCGCGAGACGGCGTGCCGCCCGGTTCTTATCCTCAGCCTTCTCACACTGGCGCTGGGAGGAAGTGTCCAGCCTGCTTTGGCCCAGACGCAGGCCACGCCATCAAGCAGCACGCCTACAGCACCTGAAGCCGCTCCGGCCTTTGCTGGTGGAATGACCAGGGACGTTCTTGTCGCCGCCCTTGGGTTTCTGGCGCCGCGCACCCTTGATGCCCATTCCGCAAGGGAATTCTGTATCTGGGGACTGGACGGGCTAACGGCGATCGATCCCACAATTATCGTGACAACGAACCCTGCTGAGGATCGTGACGGTCAGCATATTCCTGAAACCGTGACAATCACGCGGGGGCAGAAGGCTTTCTTCAAGCATCCCCTCCCCGCTGATACCAGCCGAACCGGATGGGCCGATCTTGTAACTGCCGCCATGGACGCTGCCTGGTCCCACTCATCCACGATCCGGGATGCGGGTGATGATGCCCTGCTTCAAGGGTTCTTTGATGAACTGTTCAACCACATGGACCCGTATTCACGGTATCTGGGACCGACCCCGGCGGTTGCAGACCGAACACGACGTACCGGCCAAAGCGGCACTGTAGGCCTGACGCTAGGACAAAAAGGTCATTCGATCGTTGTGACGGCTGTCAATGCCAATGGACCGGCTTGGGAGGCTGGGGTGGACATGGGACAGCGTCTTGTCTCGGTGAATGGAAAATCTACGCACGGACAGTCTCCTGATACCGTCCAGAGCTGGCTGGACGGAGATGAGCGCACAGCCGTATCTCTGGCCCTGGCCTCTAAGGGCAAACGTCCGGCGACCTTGAAGCTGATGAGAGCGCAGGTCCCGCCCGAGACTGTTTTTGCATCTACGGTGGATGCCTACACGCTTCTGAGGATCTCTTCCTTTTCGACTCAGACGGCTGAGGAAATCAGCCAGTATCTCGATCAGGTGGTGGAAGATGACACACCTGATGACTCTGGTGCCACGCAGGCGGCAGGCAAAGCAAAGCGCCCTGCCGGGATCATCATCGATCTGCGCGGGGACCGTGGCGGCGTTCTTCAACAGGCTGTTACGGCTGCCGCCCTGTTCCTCGATCATGGCGTAGCAGTCACGACGCATGGCCGCGATCCTCAGGCCAACCACATCTGGGCCGTTCAAGGCGGCGACATGACAAGTGGAGCGCCGATTGTCATTCTCGTGGATGGTCGCACAGCAAGTGCAGCGGAAATTCTTGCCGCAGCCTTGGCCGATCATCGCCGCGCCGTCGTCATTGGCAGCGAGACCTTGGGCAAGGGTCTGGTGCAGGTGATTGGCCAGATGCCCAATGGCGGCGAACTGTTCGTGACATGGAGCCGAAATCAGGCCCCGCTGGGCTGGCCCATTCAAGGTCTGGGCGTCATGCCTCAGGTTTGCACCTCCCGGGGGAGCGACGACCTGCATGCCCAGCTTGACGCTCTGAAAAACGGAAACGCCCCGCAGGCAGGCGCCGTTCAAATGGCTCGGGCAGCGCGCTACCCCGTTCCTGTTGCCCGAATTCTGGACATCCGACGTCATTGCCCGGCAGCAATTGGGACAGACGCAGACATGGACACGGCAAGATTCATGCTGTCTTCTGCTTCGGCCTACAAGGCAGCGCTTGAAGCTGTCCCTGACGAAAATACCGCACCTCTGCACTAACTTTTCAGGATATGGACGGAACTTTCATGGGTGCACGTTTAAAAACAGGTCTCTGGGTGCGTGCCGTGATGCGACGGATTTCTTCCGACGGCACGTCCGCCATGGTCCTGAAAAAGGGGGATGAGGATGCTGGAGCCGTCCTGATCGTTCTCAGGGACCGCGACGACAATGTCGCCCTCCTCCGTGAAAATGGTTCGGACTGGATTCGGGCGGACGTTGAAGGTGCTGCCGGACTGGAAGACTATCTGGAACGCCAGCGTCGTTATGATCCGGACCTCTGGGTCATTGAACTGGAAGTCCGGAATGTGGCCACGCCGCTGGAACGAACACTCGGTTCGCGTCGCGCAGATCTGGACGTGATGCACTGAACTGTGGGAGGGAGGACACACTGGGCGACGAACATGCCCATTGTGAAACTTTCGCATCACCCATTAAAGGGTTCGGCGCGTTGCCATCGCCTGTAGTTTCGGCAAGAAGACTTTCAAATTGGGTTGGTTGGAGAGAAATGACATGATGCAGCGATCCGTTTTCAGGACCTGGCTTGCCCGGGCCGGGCTCACTGCAGGCGTTTCGATGCTGGTCATGGGGGCCGCAGAGGCGCAGCCGGTCAGGGGACTGTACGTTTCCGGGTCTGGCGGCGCGAGCTTCAACCAGGATCAGACAGTCCGTCTTTCTCCTGTCTTCCCGAGCGGCCGTGACCATTATCAGGCAGGCGTCACGGGACTCGGCAGCGTTGGCTGGGGCCTCGGAAACGGGTTCCGGGTCGAGGTTGAGGGAAATTACCGCAACAATCGTCTCCAGCAGTTCAAGAGCAGCCTGTTCCCGTCTTCTGTTGGTGGTCGCCAGCAGAGCTACGGCGTGATGGCAAATGCCCTGTTCGACATGGATATCGGGCAGTCCTGGGTTTATCCGTATTTCGGCGCAGGCGTAGGCTACGGCTGGCAGTCCATGAACACCTATGTTCATGCGCCCAGCGGTGCATTCGACCAGCACGTCACGGGTACGGCAGGAAACTTCGCCTATCAGGGCATCTTCGGGCTGTCGTTCCCTGTTCCCTGGGTGGTTGGTCTCTCTGCCACGACAGAATACCGTTTCTATTCCCTGCTTGGGCCTAACGGTCATCACGCTACGGCGACAGGCGTTTACGGCGGCTGGGATCAGAAGCAGGCTTATGGCTCTTCCACGGGCAATCGCGACACACGCACGAACTTCAATCACTCGCTGCTCCTAGGCCTGCGTTACGAGTTCAACCCGGCTCCGCCGCCTGCACCACCGGCTCCAGCAGTGATTGCTGCGCCCGCACCAGCCCCGACACGCACGTATCTGGTTTTCTTTGACTGGGATTCGGCTGCTCTGAGCGAACGTGCGAAGTCTGTGGTGGCTGAAGCTGCCAAGAACTCCACTTCGACCCAGGTCACGCATATTGAAGTCAGCGGATATACGGACACGTCCGCTGCCCAGCCAGGGGCACGCGGTCAGGCTTACAATCTCGGCCTCTCCAACCGTCGCGCCGAAAGTGTGAAGGCTGAGCTGATCCGTGACGGTGTGGCAGCTGGCCTCATTTCCACGCAGGGCTTTGGCGAGGCTCACCCCCTCGTCCCGACAGGCCCGAATGCTCGCGAGCCTCAGAACCGCCGCGTTGAAATCGATTTCAAGTAAGGTTTAGCCTTACGTTTTAAACGGCCTTGAAAGCCGGCGCCCTTGACTGGGTGCTGGCTTTTTTCATGTCTGATCCGGTAAAAGCGATACAAAAAAAGCGGGGATAAACCCCGCCTTTTTCATCACGAAGCTGAAGAGCTTCAGTGCTTGCGACGTGTCGTCTGACGCGTAGCTGTCTTCTTTTTCGTGGTGGTTGTAGCAGCCTTCGGCGTCGGTGCCGTAACAGCAGGCTTGGCAACAACAACGCCGGTCGCGTCCACAGTGATGTGTACAACAAGGTGTTCGCGCTTCTTGCCACCACCTGGGATCAGCTCCGCCGTGAACGTGTCTGCGCCAGCATAGGCCGTTGCAGGGGTATAGTTCACGTAGGTGTGGCCATCGTAATTGTAGAGGAAAGCCTTGCCGTGTGACGGCGCAGGATTCACACCGAAGGAGGAATAGCTGCTGCCGAAGGATTTCTGCACGGAGATCGCGCAGAGGCCATCGTCACTGCGAACGGTCATGTCCACGTTCATCGTGCCATCAGCGGCGGTTGTGACCGGTGAGACGTGGCAGACTGCAGAAACCTTCTGGTAGCCGAAGGGGTTCGGCGTCACAGAGCGTTGAACGATCGCCTGCTGTGCGCAGCCGGAAAGAAGCAGGGAAAAGGCAAAGGCCGATCCCAGGGTAATGACGGAACCTCGCAGGCGCACGGTCAACTCCAACGCTCGTGACAGACTTAATGCCGCGCTTCCCGCGACAAGATAGACGTTCGCATGTAGAACAGGACGAGGCGGGGTGAAAGCCTGTCCGTCTCCCTTAAGCGCACTTTCAGGGCTTTTTCTGCGGTCGGCGTGATAAATTACAATTGAGAACGCGAACGCCCATTTTCCGCCACGAAATTATGTTGCAGGTAAAGAGCTTGCCGCACGTTTCTCACATGCGGATTCATCTTTCCGCGGGCCGCAAGCCCGGATTATGCTGTCTGTCTGTTTCCGGCCATCA
This sequence comes from Gluconobacter sp. Gdi, assembly GCF_014132155.1. Taxonomy (GTDB): domain Bacteria; phylum Pseudomonadota; class Alphaproteobacteria; order Acetobacterales; family Acetobacteraceae; genus Gluconobacter. The sequence continues at coordinate 69,732 of NZ_BLJQ01000006.1, read as the reverse complement.
GTCCCGGCCTTGTGGAGTTTGTCGATGCCTTCGTTTTTCCGTCGTTCCTTCGTCCGTCTGGCTGGTGCTGGCCTGGCGTGCACAACACTGTTCGCCGCTCATGCCACGCCAGCTTTCGCAGCTGAGTGCGGCAACTCCCCGGCTCATGAAGCTTTTGACGTTGCGGGCCTGAAGTCCGAACTGATGGTAACGGCTCTCTCCTGCAAGTCGCAGGACCGTTACAACGCGTTCGTTGCCAAGTTCCGCCCGTCCCTTCTGGATGCTGAAAAGCGCCTTGATGGCTATTTCCGCACCACATACGGTCGCCGCGCTCAGGCAGCGCATGATGATTACATCACGCAGCTTGCAGATGTGCAGTCTCTTGGTGGCCTGAAGTCCGGCACGGTGTTCTGTGAACAGCGTACGGCCATGTTCGACGAAATCGACGCACTCGAAAGCGCGTCTGATCTGGCTCACTATGCAGAAGCCAAAGACGTAGCGCAGCCTGCGTCCTATGAGAGCTGTGCAGCACCTGCCACGGTTGACCGTCGGCCGCGCCATGGCACAACCAAAAGCACCACGACGCGTCGCACGCACCGCGCCTGATCTGCTGCCGAAAGTCAGTCGTTCTGTTCCATCCGGAAGCGTTCTCTTGACGTTCCGGACTGGGACGGCGACAACGCAAACATGAGCGATCTGTTCGAGTCAGGCAAAGCAGGAAATACCAAGGCGACTGGCGGCCGCAAAGGCGCAGTCAACACGGATTATGGCGCACAGGATATCGAGGTCCTTGAAGGACTGGAGCCTGTTCGTCGTCGCCCTGGAATGTATATCGGTGGCACGGATGATAACGCCTATCATCATCTTGCCTCCGAAATTCTCGATAACGCCATGGATGAAGCCGTAGCCGGCCATGCCAGTAGCATCGAAATGCGACTGGAAGGCCCACGGACACTTATGGTGCGCGATAACGGCCGTGGCATCCCAACGGACCCTCATCCCAAATTCCCCGATAAATCCGCTCTGGAAGTGATCTTCACGACGCTTCATGCGGGCGGAAAATTCTCTGGCAAGGCGTATGATACGTCTGGCGGCCTGCATGGTGTCGGCAGTTCGGTTGTCAATGCGCTCTCCGACAAGCTCGAAGTGGAAGTCGCCCGCGACCGGGTACTTTATCGGCAGGATTTCTCCCGTGGTGTGCCGCTTGGCCCGTTGGCCGAAGTCGGCAAGGCTCCTAATCGCCGAGGCACCACGGTCCGATTTTCGCCTGATCCGGAAATCTTCGGGAATCTCCATTTCTCCGCATCCCGCCTCTACCGGCTCTGCTGCTCCAAGGCCGCCCTGTTCCGTGGCGTCATCATTCAGTGGAAATGTGATCCGGAGCTGATCAAGGCTGGCGACGAAACACCAGTCGAAGCCACGATCCAGTTTCCGAACGGTCTGGAAGATGCCCTGACGGCAGAACTCGGTGCCAACCCCGATCTGTTGACGCCACTTTGGGCCGGAGAAGCTGAGCTTCCTCTGGCTGCTGATGGCCGGACAGGTGGCAAGGTAGAGTGGGCTGTCGCGTTTCTGGAAGCTGGTACATCCACACTCACCTCCTACTGCAACACGATTCCCACGCCGCAGGGCGGCACGCATGAAGCGGGCTTCCGGGCCGCTCTGGTCAAGGGTTTCCGTTCCTGGGGGGACCAACGGAAGGTCAAACGCGCAGCAGCGATTACGGCTGAAGATGTTCTTGGCGCCGTTGCGGCCAAGCTTTCTGTCTTTATTCGTGACCCGCAGTTTCAGGGCCAGACCAAGGACAAGCTGACCAATCAGGAAGCTTCGCGTCTTGTAGAAGGCGCCCTGCGTGACCGAATCGACCATTGGCTGGGCGGGAACCCGCAGCAGGCCGATAATCTTCTGGCATTCATGGTGGAGCGCGCTGAAGAGCGTTTGCGCCGTCGTGAAGTTAAGGAAACGGCGCGAAAAAGTGCGACCCGCAAACTGCGCCTTCCCGGCAAGCTGACAGACTGCACCCGCGAGAACGCCTCCGAGACCGAACTGTTTCTGGTTGAGGGCGAATCGGCAGGTGGCTCTGCACGCCAGGCACGTGACCGGGAAACGCAGGCTGTTCTGCCACTACGAGGCAAGATTCTGAACGTCGCCTCAGCCACCGCCGACAAACTACGCGGGAATCAGGAACTCCGTGACCTGACGGAAGCCCTTGGCTGCGGTCTGGGGTCGTCTTTCGACATCAGCCGCCTTCGCTACGGCCGCGTCATCATCATGACAGACGCTGACGTCGACGGTGCGCATATCGCCTCCCTTCTGATGACGTTCTTCTATCGTGAGATGCCGGAACTGATCCGTCATGGGCATCTGCATCTGGCGCAGCCGCCGTTGTATCGCCTGACGCATGGGGCAAAGACGGTCTATGCGATGAACGATCAGGACCGTGACAAGCGCATCAAGGCGGACTTCAAGTCCAATGCGAAGGTTGAGGTGTCCCGATTCAAGGGTCTGGGCGAGATGCCTGTGAAGGATCTCAAGCAGACGACGATGGACCCTGCACGCCGGACGCTTCTGCGAGTGGTCGCTCTTCCTGAAGATCGCGCGCTGACAAGCGAACGCGTGGAAAGCCTCATGGGACGCAAGCCGGAACTCCGATTCCGCTTCATTCAGGAGCACGCCCGTTCCGTCGAAGATCTTGACGTCTGAACGTGACCACTGATGTGCAGCCTGTTGAAAAATACGGACAACTTAAGGCGGTAGGGCTACTGATCGGGGGGATATCCTCCTTCCAGATCGGCGCCACTCTGGCGAAGGGGCTTTTTCCGCTCTTTGGTCCAACCGGGATGGTGGGGCTGCGTGTCTGTATGGCCGCACTCATTCTGCTGGCCATCTGGCGCCCGACTCGCATGACCCTGACACCAGCGGCCCTGAAGCTGCTGCTGCCTTATGGCGCGTCTGTTGCGGTCATGAACTTCTGCTTCTATGTGGCGCTGGTTCGCCTGCCACTGGGGATCGTAGTTGCACTTGAATTCACGGGCCCGCTGACGCTCGCACTTGCTGGGTCACGTCGCTGGCTCGACCTGTGCTGGGTACTTTTTGTGATTTCCGGACTGTATCTGCTGCTGCACCCAGAGACGGCAGCCGTTGCCGGATCTGCCCATGCTCTGGATATATTCGGAGTCTGTGCAGCACTCCTGAGTGGCTGCGGGTGGATCGTGTACATCCTCACAGGCACACGCATGGGGAAGATCCTAGATGCGGGGCAAGCGACAACACTGGGTATGGCAACGGCGGGGATTTTTCTTCTCCCCTGCCTGATTCCCACAATTCCCACCGTCATCACGCATCCGTGGCAAGGTGGAGCGGCCCTCAGCGTGGCCGTTCTTTCCTCGGCCGTGCCTTATATCCTCGACATGATGGCCATGCGTCGACTTCGGCCGAAAGACCTTGGAATTCTGCTGAGCATGGAGCCCATGCTCGGCGCCGTTTCAGGCTGGATCTTTCTGGGCGAAACGCTGTCGATCACGCGATGGGCAGGCGTTCTGTGCATCGTTGTTGCGTCTCTCGGCAACGTTCTCACAGCCCGGAAAGCCACTCTGCACTGACTTTCCGGGCAAAGGATAATCAGACGCTTTCAGCGACCCAGTTCCGGCGTTTGGTGGCTTTGCCAATACCCGGATTGAAGCAGTTGCATGGGTCCAGACTGCGATAGTGTTCGATCATCTCTTCCGGCGCATCGTAAAGATGACCGACGTTATGCTCGGCAGGATAACGGGCGCCCCGGGCCTCCAAACCTGGCAGCATGGAGTGCTCCACGGCCATGGCGTTGTAGCCCTTTTTCACCACGTAATCCTGATGCATCACGTGGCAAAAGAAGTGGCCGTAGTAGAGTTTGACGATAATCTTGTCTTCAATCTCTTTCGGCAAAGTTTCAAACCACTCCCGGTCATTGCGCCGCAGCGCCACATCAAGGGCAACAATGTCTTCTGCCGTCTTTGAATGAACGGCACGGTAACGGATAGCTGCTCCGGCTGCGGCAAAGCGATGGAGAAAGGCCAGCTTTCCTTCTTCCGGGGTGCAGGCAAAGAAATCGCCAGACGTTTTTGAGTGCCATTCTTCAAGATACGCTTTGACGGGCGCTGCAAGCTCCGCCGATACCTTGAGCATGAGATGGTGCTCGAAACGATCCCGGAAATCACACATGCGTGCCGGGAGCTGCTTAGGAATGACCTTGCTGAACGCCTGAAGCAACAGGTCACTCAGGTGGCCTGAAATGCCGGGGATGCGCTGTACAGCAATATCGAACCGGGATTTCAGACCGAAGAACGTGGGCAGGAACCGTGTGCCCATGTAGCGAATGATGGCTGTCGTGTCCTTGCCATACACCTCGGCAATATTGAACGCGCCCCGGTGGATATATTCCCCGGCGATTGGCAGCTCGTCGAAGCTTGTGAGGATATGGCGACGCAGGTCTTCCAGATCCTGCGTGCTGTTGGTCCCGATGTAGAATACTGCTGGATTCTTATTGGCCTTGAAGGTGTCGAGGCGAACGGCAAACACAACCAGCTTCCCCGCGCATCCAGCGGCTTCATGCCAGCGGTTGGGGTCCGCATTAAAGCGTGCAGGCGTTTCAGCATCCACGTCCCGCACATGCTGGGCATAACCCGCGTCATGGCCGCGCCCTGCGTTCCAGTCGATGGCACTATCAGGAAGCTGCCCAGCCTGAACGGCAGAAAGAATCTGCTCCGGATCACCCGCAAGGCGGATCCCCAGATGGTTGACGAGATGCAATTTCCCATCTGCCCCCATCTGACCGAAGAGGGCCATTTCCGTGAAAGCAGGGCCGCGCTGCACCAGAGCGCCGCCGGAATTGTTACTCACACCACCCAGAACGGAGGCACCGATACAGGATGAGCCAATAACCGAGTGGGGCTCGCGGCCAATCTTGGCGAGCTTTTCTTCCAGATCATGCAGGGTCGAGCCAGGAAGACAGACAACCTGCCGCCCCTCACCGATCAGGTGGATGCCATCCAGCCGGTTTGTGCTGATGATAACGATCTCGCGGTCGTAGTCGTTGCCGTCTGGTGTAGAGCCACCGGTCAGGCCGGTGTTAGCGGCCTGCATGATGATGATCTTGCCACTTTCAGCACAGAGCTTGGCAACTTTCCACAGTTCAACAAGGTTTCCCGGCTGTAGAACGGCCAGCACATCGCCGAGCCCAAACCGGTATCCTTTACGGAAGCGATAAGTCGCGTTGGGCTTAGTCAGAACATGACGGCGGCCAACGACCGAACGAAGGGCATCAAGGAAAACCGTGTTCCCGCTGGAGCTGGCCGGCATGTCTGTATTCTTCCTTCAACGTTTCTGGCGTTGCTACCTTCAAAGCGCAGCCAGCGGACTCCATAGTTCCAAAATTTACGCCTGTTCAGCGACAGGCTTACAGACACACCCGCAAGAGCGCGCCGTCCATGCCTCAGATCAAGCAATGGGATCACAATTGGGCGACTATTTAATACGCCCGAAAAGACGCTCGATCTCATTACGCGTCAGTTTTAACCAGGTTGGACGGCCGTGCGAACAGGTATTGGCGCGCGGAGTACGCTCCATTTCCCGCAAAAGAGCATCCATTTCTTCCGGTTTCAGGCGTCGGCCCGCGCGAATGCTTCCATGACAGGCCATCCGGGCCAGAATGGCATCCAGACGATTGGAAAAACTATCCGTATTGCCAGCATCCAGATCCGGATCATTGGCGAGTTCGTCCGCCACATCCCGCAGAAGGCCCTGAACGTCCTTTGTGCCGAGAAGGGCGGGGACTGATCGGAGCAGCACACTCCCTGCACCAAAGGATTCGAGGTCTATCCCCAGCCTGGACAGATCTTCAGACCGTGCCAGCAGAGCCTCAGCGTCCCGTCGGGGAAGATCCACGACTTCAGGCAGCAGGAGCGCCTGAGATCGTAAAGTCCCGCTGGCATATTGCTCTCTCAGGCGCTCATGGGTCAGACGCTCATGAGCCGCATGCTGATCCACGAGAACCAGATCCCCATCAGGGGCAACGGCAATAATGTATGTGTCAAAGACCTGAGCCACCGAAGCGCCGAGCGGAAAAGAGGCGTCAAGATGCTCTGGAACAGGTTGGGGCGCACGCGCAGCCGGCGCAAAACCCGCCTCCTGCTCAGCAAAACCCGATCGATCGGGAGCGAATGGCGCTGCCTTTGGCACACTTAAGGGCAACGATGCTGCTGGCTCTGTGCGGAACTCCTTGAAAGAAGGCAGTTCAACAGGAACGTCTGGCCGCGACGGGTAGGAAATTGAAGGACGCGCTGGACGTGACCCGAAGCTGGCGTGGATTCCGCCTCCGCCACTGGACCCATGCCCGAGTGCCCGACCCAAACCGCCAATAACGAGTGCCCGGACTTCAGCTTCATCCGCAAAGCGCAGTTCTGTCTTGGCAGGATGTACGTTCACATCCAGTCGCTCCAGAGGCACCTTGAGATGAAGAGCCATCACCGGAAAACGCCCCCGTTCAATGACGGGACGATACGCCACACGGATGGCCGTCCGCAGCATGGGATCTGTAACCGGGCGGTGATTAACCATGATGAACTGGCCCGAACCGGTAGCCTTTGTTTTGGCAGGGCCACATGCAAAGCCGGACAGGCGTATATGGCCGCGCTGTTCATCAAGCGGGATCAGCGTGTCGGGTGTTGTCTCCAGAACCGTTGCCGTCCGGGCGATGGGGCTCTGTTCGGGCAGGTCAAACAGGACCTTATCGTCCAGTGTGACGCGCATGGCGCAATGCGGCGCGCTCAGAGCCAGCCGCCGCATGACCGATTCGGCATGACTATTTTCCACACGCGGGCTTTTAAGAAATTTGCGTCGCGCAGGGGTAGCGAAGAACAGATCCGTAACCACAATCCGCGTGCCCACCGGACCGGACGATGGGTGTGGCGGCGTGATGACGCCTCCGTCGACACGAATGCACCAGGCCGTGTCAGATTCGGCTGTTCGGGATGTAATGGAAAGGCGTGCGCTTGCCCCAATGGATGGCAGGGCTTCCCCACGGAAACCAAGCGTGCGGATCTGAACGAGACGTTCGTCCTGCAATTTGGATGTGCAATGGCGCTGGACAGCCATGTCCAGCTCTTCCGGCGTCATGCCGCAACCATTGTCCGTGACATCAATACGATCTGTGCCGCCAGCGCGAAGGGCGACCACAAGACGTGTGGCGCCAGCATCAATCGCGTTCTCGACAAGCTCTTTCAGAGCCGCAGCCGGGCGTTCAATCACCTCACCCGCCGCAATCAGATCAACAACATGACCTGACAGCCGACGGATAACCGGGCGTACGAGGGAAGTTTTTTCAGACAGGACGGTGACTCACAATCCTGAAGGTCGGGAGAGTGCCGTTTACAGCACGCCCAGAAAGTGGCCGCTCTTTTTCTTGACGGTCGGGGTGGCACCTGTTGCCGGGTTACGACCCAGAGCCGAGTTCTCACGAATACGGCGGTTTTCAGCGTCCCCGTCGACCACGGAGCCAGCCTGGCCGCCCTTCCAGAACATCAGGTTGTCAACAAAGCCTGCATCGGCAGCACCGAGCTCGGCATTGTTGGGAGCACCAGAGGCCTTGTCCACCTGACCAACCAGCGCGGACTGGCCGCTGCTGTTTTCGCCGCCAAAGGGGTGCAGCGCTGCATCCGGAGACAGCGTTTCAAGAGCCTGCATCCGCGGGCTCTCGTCCGGCCGGTGCGCATCGGCAGCGCCGGGAAGCTGCATCTTCTCTGAAGGCGGCATGGACAGCGGGGCACGCGTCGTGACGGTATATTCGTCCGGCATGTAGCGTTCCATGCCGAAGGCCCGCTCCAGATCGCTGCCTGAGCAACCAGACAGCATCAGGCCGAATGAAGCAATTGCACCCATCTGTACGCTGAGACGGGCAACTGGAAGACGGTTACGGCGCATTGAGGGACCCTGGGACGCAATCATGATGGGTATAGTCCTACAGTCCGCACAGCGTGGGGGCAAGCTCCCCTTGCTCACTGCGGCTGGCTGTTACGTTCAGCAAGAAGGGAGTCAATCAGCCAGACCGCCACCCCGCACACAATACCGGCATCGGCAATGTTGAAGACATACCATGACCAGCCGAAAGCGTGGGCATGGAGAAAGTCCACAACGGCACCATACCGCAGGCGGTCAATGACGTTACCGATGGCACCACCCGCGATGGCCCCGCAGGCCCCCGCGACCAGTGTCCGGCGCGTTTTTATCATGGTCCAAACCAGCAGGCCCACGGCCAGTAAAGAGACCGTGCAGAAGACCAGAGGCCCTTTACTGCCCAGACCACCAAACATTCCAAACGTCACAGCATGGTTCCAGACCATGGTGAAGTTCAGGAATGGGAGGATCTGGACAGACCCTTTCTCCGGCAGATTATAGCCGTAGAGAATCCAGTCCTTGCTGGCCTGATCCAGAACGAGGACCAGAACCAGCAGGGCAAGCCCAAGAACCAGCCGCCCCATACGGCTCATACCTTCCTGCCAAAGGGACATCAGGCACTCACCACACTGACGCAGCGACGGCACAGAGCCGGATGCTCGGCATTTTCACCCACATCCGGAAGCACCTTCCAGCAACGGGCACATTTATGACCCGGCGCACGCTCGACTTCTGGGCCACCGTGAACTGTTTCGCCCGGAAGAAGCTCGATCTCCGCGTGGGATGTGATGAGCAGCTCTGCCCAGTCAATTCCTGTAAGAGACGCTGCCTCTTCCTGTGAGATCGGAAGCGTTACACTGGCTTCCAGAGAGGCGCCGATGACGCCATCACGGCGGGCTGTTTCCAGCTCGGTCGTAACAAGGCGGCGGTAAGCGCGGATCTCGTCCCAGTTGGCGCCCAGTTCCGGGCTGTTCCACTCGGCATCAGGCTCAAAGAACTGCTCCAGATGGATGCTGCTCTCTTCACCGAAACGGGCGCTCCAGGCTTCTTCTGCGGTGAAGACCAGAACAGGTGCCAGCCAGGTGCAGAGCGCACGGTGCAGAGCATCCAGAACCGTGCGGGAGGCACGGCGCGTCAGATCAGAAGGAGCGTCGCAGTAGATAGCGTCCTTACGGATATCGAAATAGAACGCAGACAGATCCGTCGTGCAGAAACCATGCAGGGCCGGATAAACACCCACCCACTGATGCGTTTCGACGGCCGTGCTGATCAGGCCGCGCAGTTCCGAGAGGCGGTGCAGGATATACTGCTCCAGCGGCGGCATTTCAGCGTAGGGGACAGCCTCTTCTTCCGTGAAGCCGTCCAGCGCGCCCAGCAGCCAGCGCAGGGTGTTGCGCAGGCGACGGTACAGTTCGCCCTGCTGCTTCAGGATCTCGTTGCCGATGCGCAGATCTTCATTCGTGTCGGAGTTCAGCACCCACAGGCGCAGAATGTCGGCACCCAGTGAGTCCGTGACGTCTGCCGGGGCAATGACGTTCCCGAGCGACTTGGACATCTTGCGGCCCTGTTCGTCCAGTACGAAGCCGTTCGTCACAAGGGCTTTGTAGGGGGCGACACCACGTGTGCCGACGCTTTCCAGCAGGGACGACTGGAACCAGCCGCGATGCTGATCAGAGCCTTCCAGATAGACGTCTGCCGGGAAGTTCAGGCCTTCCTGCCCCAGAACGAACTGATGCGTGGAGCCGGATTCAAACCACACGTCCACAATATCGAAGACCTGTTCGTAATCCGCTGGGTCACGGTTTGGACCAAGGAAAACAGCCGGGTCTGTGTCGTACCAGACGTCCGCACCCTTTTCGTGGAAAGCCTTGACAATCCGGTCCATGACGTCTGCATCACGCAGAACTTCACCGCTTCGCTTCTCCACGAATACGGCAATCGGCACGCCCCAGGCGCGCTGACGGGAGATGCACCAGTCCGGACGCTGCTCGACCATGGAGGTCAGGCGGCGACGGGCAGCCTCAGGCACGAAGGTGACAGGATCAAGCGCCTTGAGAGCCTTCTCACGCAGCTTCGTTTCCCCATCCATCGCGATGAACCATTGAGGTGTGGCGCGGAAGATGATCGGGGCTTTGGAACGCCAGGAATGCGGATAGGAATGACGGATCTTGCTGCGGGCCATAAGGCCGGTCGCAGGTGCGTCGTCATGTTCACCGGACTGACGGGCTTCCGTCAGCAGATCGCAGACCGGGTCAGCCGCTTTGAAAACATGGATGCCTTCGAGATGCGGAACCCATGACGCATATCGACCATCATCCTGCACCAGTTCCGGCACTTCAATGCCGAACTGGCGGCAGACGATAAAGTCATCCTGACCATGAGACGGCGCCATGTGAACAAGGCCCGTACCAGCATCTGTCGTGACGAAATCACCCGGAAGCATCGGCACGTCATATTCGTAACCACGACCACGTAGCGGATGAGCGGCAATAGCACCTTCCAGCGCGCTGCCGGGCAGCGTGTAAAGAATGTGATGCGCACTGATACCGGTTTCAGCGCAGAAGGCCTCAACACGGTCTTCCGCGATCAGCAGGCGCGCGCCCTGCGGCACAACGCTGGCTTCTGTGATCTCGTCGGCACGCAGAACCACGTAGGTGATGTCCGGACCGTAAGCGAGCGCGCGGTTGGCTGGAATTGTCCACGGCGTTGTGGTCCAGATAACGGCTGAGACGCCATCAAGGGCGTCACCCGGCGTCGGGTCCTTGATGATCGGGAAGGCGACGAAGATCGTAGTGGAGTCAACGTCGTGATACTCGATCTCGGCTTCGGCCAGAGCGGTCTTCTCGACGGGGCTCCACATAACAGGGCGGAGGCCCCGATACAGACCGCCATTCAGCAGGAACTTGCCGATTTCTCCAACGATTTTGGCTTCAGAGCTATAGTCCATCGTGACGTAACGATTGGCCCACTCGGCCTGAACACCGATGCGTTTGAAGTCTTCCGCCTGCTTGCTCACCCACTCCGCGGCGTACTGGCGACACTCTGCGCGGAACTGGAGCAGGGGAACCTGATCCTTGTCCTTGCCCGCCTTGCGATACTGTTCCTCGATCCGCCATTCAATCGGCAGACCATGACAGTCCCATCCCGGCTGATAGCGGACTTCGAAACCGGACATGCGATGCGCACGGTTGATGACGTCTTTCATCACCTTGTTCAGCGCATGACCAATATGAATGTGCCCGTTGGCATACGGAGGACCGTCGTGCAGCGTGAAGACCGGGCGTCCCTTCCCTTCCTCACGGATTTTCCCATCCAGATCCATTGCTGCCCAGCGGGCAAGCGTCTCGGGCTCACGCTTCGGCAGGCCACCCCGCATGGGGAAGCCGGTGCGCGGCAGGAACACAGTATCGCGGTAGCGATCCTGCTGTTCTTTGAAGGTCGTATCGGACTTGTCGGACATGGGACGGGCCAACTTTGGTCATTCACACAAAATAAGGGGGACCATATGGAGATTGGGCGGGGATGTGGTCAAGTCTTCTAAGGGTAAACCGCGTCATGTTCTGCCAAAAACGCTGTTATTCGGGCCTTCAAGACAATTGAATGACAGGTCTGGTCATGGATTGTTTCAGTGGCAGAAGCATGATCTGTTTTGGCAGAAGATCTGTACGGGGGCATTTTCATGAAGACATTCTGGCTGGCTGCGATCCTGGCGATTGCTCCTTCTCTCGCGGTAGCACAGGCCCCTCGTTGTCCGGCACCGGCAGCTGTTCCATCCAAATCTGATCTTCCTCATCTTCTGATGACATCCCAGGACCGCGGGTTTCTGTGGAAAGCCACGAAAGATGGTCATACGTCGTGGCTGTACGGCACTGTTCATGCCTCTCGCGAAGAATGGTTGATGCCTGGGCCGCTAATACGGTCCGCCATCCTGCAAAGCCAGGCTGTTGCGCTTGAACTGAATCTGCAGGATCCCCAGACACTGGCAGCCCTTCGCAAACCCGAAGAACCGACCAACCGCGAAAGGCTGATTGCTTCCGGGCGGAAGAAAAAACTCGATGCCCTGGCAGATGAACTCTGTATTCCCACGGCAGGCTTTGCCACTACGGCAATCGGCCTTGAAGCGGCCGGGCTTAGCGCGTCAGCTGCCCGTGCGGATGGATATTATCCCGATTATGCCGTCGATCTTGTTCTTCAAGGAATGGCTGGCAGCCTGAAAAAGGAAGTTATCGCTCTCGAAGATGTTCAGACACAGCGTAACCTCCTGATCTCCCCCAAGCTGTCCGAAGAAAACGCCTTCATTGATGAAATCATCAAGCAGATCCCCTCGGGGGAAGCACGGAAGGATGAAGATCAGTTGATTGCGATGTGGGGGCGCAGCGATCTGACGCGACTGAACCAGTACAAACAGTGGTGCAAATGTGAGCGGACACCACAGGAGAAACGCCAGACGTTCCACATGATTGATGAGCGAAATGCAGCGATGGCCCAGAAAATCCTGACCCTCCATGATTCTGGAAAGTCCCTGTTCGTGGCGGTTGGGTCTTTACACATGGCGGGCCCAGAAGGACTTCCTGCGCTCCTGAAAAAGGATGGTTTCGACGTTCAGCAGATCGTACCTGCGCCTTCGGCAAAAACGTCGCTTTAAACAGCAGGCGCTTTGCCTGAACGACCTGGGAAGCTACAGTCCGGCGGCAGTATTTTCTGCATTCGGACAGGGCGGATGGTGACCCCGGCATGAAGCGCGTTTTCAGGAAAATCTTTTCCCGCCCACCCGAACGTGAGGCCGCTCCTCCGCTGCCTTCGCATATCGAGATCATCCGTGAGAAAGCCCTGAAAGGGCACCATCTGGAAATCGTCCAGTGGGGGCAGATCCTGCTGGAGAGCATTTATGTTCCCAAGGACCCTGTCGGGGCATTGGAATGGTTTACCATCGCCGCAAAGGCCGGGTTCGGGCCGGGACATAATATGCGGGGCCGGTGTTTTCAATTCGGCTGGGGATGCGAGGAAGACCTTCAGGAAGCGGCCCGGTGTTATGCAGCAGCGGCTGAAGCTGGAGACGAATGGGGCCGTTATAATCTGGGCATTCTGACCATGCGGGGCATCGGACAGCCGCAGGATCTGCCAAAGGCGCTTCATCTGTTTCGAACCGCGGCGCACAACGGCCATGCCAAATCCATGAACCTGTATGCACGTTTTCTGGAAGAAGGCTGGGTTGTGCCACAGGACCGTGCGGCAGCCTTGGACTGGTATCGGGAGTCAGCAGAAGGCGGAGATTACCGGGGGCAGCACAATTATGCGACGGCACTGGTGGATGCTGGCCAGATTGACGAAGCGCTGGACTGGTGGCGCAAGGCTGTTGTGGAGGCCACGTCTGACATTCTTCTGGCGATGAGCAAGAAGCTGGTCCATTTGGGGGACAAAAGAGATCAGAATCTGGAAAAGCGCGTTCAGGAACGCCTGAAAGAAATCGGCATCCGCTCTCAAGGAGAATAATATACCTCCCAGTGCTGTATTCCCATGTCTCCTCAGCCTAGTGCACTCTGACAAGATAAGGCTCAGAGCTCAAAAAGACGTCCTAGCGCCCGAGAAGACGACGCGCCTGTTTGGCATCCTGAACAATCTGAGCCTTGAGTTCCTCAAGCCCGGAGAAGCGCTTTTCATCCCGCAGAAGCGCAATCAGAGCAACACTCAGGGTTTTGCCGTAAAGGTCTTCCGAGAAATCAAAAAGATGGACTTCAAGGCGGCTTTCCTGTCCATCATCGATGGTCGGACGCCTGCCGATATTCGCTACTCCGGGAATGATCCGTCCATCTGGCAGCGTCACCTGAACGGCATAAACTCCGCGTGCGGGTTCGAGATGCTGACGAAGGGGGATGTTCGCTGTGGGAAAACCGAGAAGACGTCCCCGCTGATCCCCGTGGATGACCGGCCCGACGATCGACCATGGTCGGCCCAGTTCCAGCGCAGCCCGTTCAGGATACCCTTCCTGAAGCAGGCGGCGAATGCGGCTGGATGAGATAGGTCCACCTTCATCTACTAACTGCGGTACAATCGTCAGCCCGACACCCTTTGGCGTCAGAAGCGCTTCCAGATCGTCAGTGTTGCCGGTTCTGCGATGACCGAAGGCAAAATCTGCGCCACAGGCGACGTGACGGACACCCAGAGCCCCCAAGAGCACATCATGAACAAAGGATTCTGCGCTTAACCGCGAAAAATCCTTGTCGAAGGGAATCTGGAAAACATGGGCCACGCCCTGCTCTTCCAGCGCCTTGGCGCGGACATCCGGAAGCATGAGGCGACACGGCAGATTCTGAGGGCGAAACAACTCTCGCGGATGCGGATCAAACGTCACAACGGAGAGCGGATGGTCAGGACGCGCTGCACGAAGGCTGTGCAGCAGGTGCACATGTCCACGATGAACACCGTCGAAATTCCCTAGAGCGGCAACTGTGCCGCGGGCGTCCTTCGGAATATCTCGCCAATCAGTGTGCAGGGTCATGCGGGGAGACTGAACTTCTGGGTAACGTCATTCAGATCTGCCGCGTGAAGAACACCCGTGTGCGGAACTGTGTGATCCTGTGGGCGCACTAGCTGACAGACCTGAAGCCCAGCTTCCATCGCAGCGTCCAGCTCGGCTCCAATGTCGGAAAGGAAAAGGATATCTTCCGGCTTTAGACCGCAAGCTTCTGCAATTTTTGTATAGGATGCCGCATCTTTCTTCCCGCCTGTGGAAAGATCGAAGAAGCCGTCGAACAGGGACGTCAGGTCACCTTGTTCCGTATAGCCATACAGAAGCTTCTGGGATGGAATGGAGCCGGAGGAGTACACCGCGAGACGCAGGCCGCCCTCAGACCAAGCCTTCAGGGCTGGTGGAACGTCCTTGTAAAGATCTGCACAGAGCGTGCCATCTTCAAAACCCTGCCGCCAGGTGATGCCCTGAAGTGTTTTGAGGGGAGCCGCTTTCTCGTCCTTGGCCATCCAGTCCTGACAGACCTTCAACGGATCTTCTCCAGGATTGGAGATGGCAATATCTGCTCGTGCGGCCACAACCTGCGGGTTTGTGTGGTCTTCGATCAAAGCCGGAAGGGCCTTGGCCGCATAAGGGAACATGACGTCCCGAACGAAAGAGATCGGCAGGGTCGTGCCTTCGATATCAAGCAGGACGAGACAGATCATGTCAGACTTTCAGGAGAAAATGGAGACGTCTGCGGGGAAACGCTCGGCGATGTCATCGCCTGTATATTGTGCGATCCACCCGGTTGTGTCGGTGAAAACGCGCAGAGCGACCACATCCGGGGACGGGCCAGCATCAAACCAGTGCGGAATACCCTCTGGCACAGAAATCAGGTCTCCGGCCGTGCAGAGAACCGAATAGATCCGGCCGTGAATGTGCAGGACGAAAGCGCCCTGACCATGCACAAAGAACCGGACTTCATCTTCGCTGTGCGTATGCTCCGAAAGGAACTTCTTGCGCAATTCTGGCAGATTGGGCGTGGACGCATTGATGCGCACCACGTCTGCACTTCCCGCGCCCGTTTCACCCATCAGGGTGTCGAGATAGGGGCGATATGCGTCCAGAATTTCGTCCGTCGTCGCGTCTTTTGCAGGCGTGACAGGCGGCGTCCAGCGTTCGAAACGGATATTATGCGGACGCAGGGTCTCGGCGATTTCCCCGGGGGTGGTAACGTCGAGAAGGATCGTTTCGGGGCTGTCGTCCCGATAAACAGTCAGTCTGCTCATGGTTCAGCGTGCCTTCTGGAGACGGGCGAGATGGCAGGCGAGCAGGAATTCAAGCCCTTCAAGCCTTGCCAATGCTGTGAACATGTCCTTACCCCAGACATAAACGCCATGACCGCGGATCAGGTAACCCAGACGCATGTCCGACAGTTTCGGA
The DNA here is from genome assembly GCF_014132155.1 of Gluconobacter sp. Gdi. Classification (GTDB taxonomy): domain Bacteria; phylum Pseudomonadota; class Alphaproteobacteria; order Acetobacterales; family Acetobacteraceae; genus Gluconobacter. The sequence goes on along the minus strand of NZ_BLJQ01000006.1, from coordinate 53,930 downwards.
GCAACAACTGTCGAGAGACGGGCGATATCCTGATCGTTGTGAAACAGGGGCAAGTCCAGGCTGGTGTCGTGCGTTGACTGGCCTTCGAAAACCTTCAGCACTTCATAGCCCGCGAGCGTGATCGCGTCTGTTGGTTCATCCATGGACAGGATGGTGGCCGCAACGGAATGACCGTGCAGTACAGCACCGATTGACGGATCATGTGCATAGAGCTGGGTATGCAGCAGGGTTTCAGCACTGGCCCGCTTCGTCGGGTCCAGCGGAACGCCTTCAGGGGTGATCTGGATCACGTCCTGCTCTGTCAGGAAGCCTTTGTGCCCTCCTGACCGCGTGATGGCGATGCGGCCATCTGCAAGACGTACGGACAGGTTGCCAGCTGTCGCTGGAACCCAGCCGCGCTGATCCATCCGCTGGCCTGCCCGGACGATTTGCCCGGCGGCCTCGGTCCATGCCGTATCAGACGTCGTGTTCAACATCAGACCTGCGTGCGGTGCGTGTCGCTGTTGGTGGTCGTCTGGCTATAACCGGGCGACTGATTGGGGGCCGAGATATGACCCGGCGCCTGATTGGCTTCAGGCGGCGTCATGTTCTCGTCTTCGCCCATGTTCTTCTTGAAGGACTTGATGCCCTTCGCGAAGTCTCCCATCAGGCCGCTGATTTTTCCACCGCCGCCAAACACGACGAGCAGGACGACCGCCAGGATCAGCCAGTGAACGGGGCTCATGCTGCCCATAATGTATTACTCCGAAAAGCCAAGGCTACACCTTCATGTGGCAAGGCTTGGGCGTTTGTGCAAGCGTTCGCTCAGGACGCATCATCCGGACCGGAGGCCGAAACGAAGCCATAGGTTGGATAGGCTCGGCGCCCCAGGCCGTGAATGGGTGCCCACCAGACCCGGACGAGTGTCCAGTCATGACGGGGTGAAACATCCGTGATGGGAACATTGCGATCAATGCGTCCCGGTTCCCAGTTAGCATGATCTACGAGGATCGTGTTTGAAGAAATCTGTCTGCGCACGATGGAAACGTGTCCGCTCGGTACGCGGGACGTTGCCCGGAAGACCAGAACAGAGCCCGCAATCGGGGCATGGCTTCTGGCATAATGCCCCGCAGACTGGCGCCACCATGAGGCTGCCTCTCCCCGCAACTGAAGACCTGTTCGGGAGCGGGCATAAGGTGCGCACTGGAGCGGCCCGTTGAAACTGGCACGACTGTATTCGCGGCTACCGCCACAGGCTGTGAGCGACAGCAGCAGGCAGAGTGCCAATTTTTTCATGGGCGGCTCCGGAAAGCGATGATGCGGTCTTCTGCTTCTTCAGTGTCCATTTCCAAGGCTGTCTGCACGACATCCCTGGAAAAACCATTGCGCGCAAAGATTCCCATAACGCGAACCGGATCCTCTTGCGGACGGTCCGGGCGGCAGAAGGGGCCGACGCGACGTTTGCGCGCCAGAACGAGCGCCGCCGCCAGTTCAGCCTCACGCGCCGTTTCGTCTGATCTTTCACCCAGCGATTCGTTGAGTGCTTCCTGTGTGATTGTCTGATCAACGCCCTTCGTGGCCAGATGTGCGGCGACAGCCCGGCGAGACCGTCCGGTCCGGGTCAGGTTCAGAGCGCGGGAACGGGCGAATCCGGCATCATTGACGGCTCCGAGTTCTGTCATGGCGACAATGACGTCTTCCACGGCCGGTCGAAGAGTTCTGATTGTGGCTTCGGCATCTTCTTCAGGCAGCCCGGCATGCACTGCACGCGTGCCCCAGCGCCGAAGACGACGTTCCAGCGTCTGGCGCAAGCTATGCTCGGTTGTGGCAAAGCGAGCCACGTGCGCCAGTGCCATTTCGCGTAGTGCCTTGAAATCGGGAGCTGTTGGTATGTCCTCCATAGCAAAAGAGTATGCTGCGAAGAGGGCATTTACGGCAAGATCGGATAGGGTCATCATTCAAGCCATGAGCGACTCTCTTTCAGCCCGTCTTGAGGCGGCTGTCTCCGCCCTTCCTGTCCGCTATCCCGGCCCCGGCGGGGCTGTGGCTGTTGTGAAAGATGGCGAGGTTCTCGTCCGTCACACATGGGGCTATGCCAATGCAGAGCGGCGCCTGCCGTTCACCCCGTCTTCCCTGTTCCGCATGTGCTCCATCACGAAGCAGTTCACCTGCGGCGTATTGCTGGATCTTTTCCAGGACCCGGCGGAACTTGACGGAGATGTGGACGACCGGTTGCCACAACTGGATGAGCCAGCGCCAGGGGCGCTTCATCTTGCGCACAACCAATCCGGCCTGCGTGACTACTGGGCCGTGGCAATGCTGCATGGCGCACCAGTCGAGGGGTTTTTCGGAGATCGGGAAGGACGTCGCGTTATTGACGGCACGCGCACGCTCCAGTTTCAGCCCGGTACGTCTTACTCCTATGTGAACCAGAACTTCCGCCTGCTGTCTGACATTCTGGAAGACAGAACAGGGCGGAATTTCGCTGAACTGCTTCAGACGTCCATTTTCAATCCCGTGGGTATGGAACGGGCCATTCTGGCAGCCGAAACACGCGCCATGCCGGACGGGACTGTTGGGTATGAAGGAACCGTGGAGAGCGGCTTCCGCCCGGCTGTCAATAACATCTGGTGGACCGGGGATGCAGGTCTGGGCGCTTCGCTGGATGACATGATTGCCTGGGAGCGTTTCATTGATGCGACGCGCGATGATCCTGACGGGCTTTACAACCGTCTGACAACGCCGGTGACCTTCCGCGATGGTGAAGCAGCGCCTTACGGATTTGGGCTGCAACGCACATCACTTTTCGGACGTGATGTGACGATGCATGGTGGCGCGCTAAGGGGCTGGCGGTCCCACAGGCTGCACGTCGCGTCTGAGCGCCTGTCTGTCGTTGTGATGTTCAACCATATGTCACCTGCACAGGTTGCAGCGGGCCAGATGCTGGCAGCAGCACTGGGTGTTCCCTATGAGCCGGATCGGGCGACACAGCCGCCTCATGAATTGTACGGCACCTTCATTGAGCGAGAGACCGGGCTATCCGCGCGAATCGAGCCTGCTCCCGGCGGAGCCAAGCTTCGATATCTGATGGTGCCGGAAATGCTGGAGGGGGTTTCCGCCTCACGAGCTGAAACACCAAACGTCCAGATCGTTCGTCAGGGAGACGAAATCCGGATGGAGCGGCCGGGTGAAAATCGCGTGGGCATTCTCACCGCCTGTGAGGAAACTGCCGGTGAAGACATAGAAGCACTTGAAGGCGTTTATCGCTGTGAAGAGCTGGATGAGGCAGAAGTCACCATCGAACTGGCAGGTGGCGTGGTCTATGGCGGTTTCTCAGGCTTTCTGGGCAATGGCCGGATGGAACCGCTTCAGAGACTGGCACGGGACGTCTGGGTTTTGCCATGCCCTCGGGCGCTCGATCATACGGCGCCGGGCGACTGGACGCTGCTGTTCGAGCGGGATTCTTCAGGCGTCAACACCGTGAAGGTCGGATGCTGGCTGGCGCGGGATCTGGTTTACAGGCGCGCCTGACAACCGTTCTTTGCCCGCAAGGGGTTTGACGGATCGTATTTCTGCCGCACAGTATGTGTCTGCGGAATCTTTGGCCCTGCCCCGGGCGACCGGGGCAGGGTTTTCCGATTCTGCAGCTTTCATTCACCCTGATCCAGGATCGACGATCATCATGATCTCCTCCCTCATGCCCAATTACAAACGTGCCGACCTTGCTTTCGAGCAGGGCGAAGGCGTCTGGCTGACGGCATCGGACGGGCGACGATATCTGGATTTCGGGGCTGGCATTGCCGTCTCTTCGCTGGGCCACGGCCACCCGAAGCTGGTGAAGACCATTGCGGATCAGGCCGCGAAGGTCATGCACGTCTCGAACCTTTACCGTATTCCGCAGGCTGAAAAGCTGGCGGATCTTCTGGTGAAGAACTCATTCGCGGACTCTGTGCTGTTCTGCAACTCGGGCGCTGAAGCAAACGAGGGCATGGTGAAGATGATCCGTCGGGCGCAGTTCGAGAACGGCCATCCCGAGCGTACGCGCATTCTTTGCTTTGACGGCGCCTTTCACGGTCGGACATTGGCCATGATTTCTGCGACCGGAAATCCTGCCTACCAAAAGGGGTTTGGGCCTGTTGTTGAAGGGTTCGATCATGCGCCGTTCAACAATACCAATACCCTGCGCGCGGCTATTACGCCGGAAACTGCCGGTATTATCGTGGAGCCCATCCAGGGTGAAAGCGGCATCAAGCCAGCGTCCGAAGTCTTCATGAAGGCCTTACGCGCAGTCTGTGACGAGCACGGCATCTATCTTGGCTTCGACGAAGTCCAGACCGGTGTTGGTCGGACAGGAAAGCTGTTTGCGCATGAGTGGTATGGCATCAAGCCGGACGTCATTTCCATTGCCAAGGGCATTGGTGGCGGCTTCCCGCTCGGGGCTGTTCTGGCAACCGAAGAGCTGGCCAAACATCTGACACCTGGCTCGCACGGGACGACATTTGGCGGCAATCCCTTGGCTTGTGCGGCAGGAACGACAGTTCTGGAAGAAGTTCTCAGCCCCGGCTTTCTGGAGCATATCTGCACGGTTGGAGAGGCCTTCGAAGGCATGTTGCGAGATGTCGTAAAGCGTTCACCGGGCGTTTTTGACGATGTCCGCGGCATGGGTCTGATGCGTGGTCTGCACTGCGTGCCACCTGTTGGAGACGTGATGCCGCTCGTCACGGCCGCCGGGCTTCTGACCGTTGGTGCGGGCGATAATGTGCTGCGTCTGGTGCCTCCGTTGATTGTGACGGAAGAAGACTGTCAGGTCGCCTGCAAGAAATTGATCGAAGCGGCCGAAGCCTACTCAGCCGCCCATAAGAAAGAACAGGAGAAAGTGTCGTGAGTTTGGCAATTGCCCCCCGGACAGCAGGAACGGAACAGCAGATGCCACGGCATTTTCTTGATATTCGCGATTTCAGCGGCGAAGTCATCCGACAGATCATTGATCTGTCGGCCCGGATCAAAGCGCTGCAGAACAATCGCGAGACCCCACTGCATCCGCAGCGTCCTCTTGAAGGACGCACTCTGGGACTAATGCTGGCACAGCCCTCCACCCGCACACGTGTTTCATTCGAAGTGGGTATGGGGCAGTTGGGCGGCCAGGTGTCCGTCCTTTCACCGGGAGACATGCAGCTTGGCCGTGGGGAAACTATTGCGGATACGGCCCGCGTTCTGTCGCGCTTTCTGGATGTGATTGTTCTGCGAACCGGTAAGGACGAGAACCTGCGTGAGCTGGCAAAATGGAGTACGGTTCCGGTCATCAACGGTCTGACGCCGGTCTCTCATCCCATCCAGATTCTGGCAGACGTACTGACGTTTGAAGAGCATCGTGGCCCGATTGCGGGAAAAACGCTTGCGTGGATTGGGGACGGCAACAACGTAGCCACTTCCCTGATGGAAGCGGCAGCTCTGCTCAAATTCAATGTTCGTCTGGCAACGCCAGAGGGGTTCGCGCCCAGTGAGCGTGCTGTTGCCTGGGCACGCCAGAATGGTGCCTCCATCGAGGTCTTCCAGAACCCTGCCGAGGCTGTCGTGGGCGCAGATGCTGTTCTGACAGACACGTGGGTCAGCATGGGGGACAAGGATCGCGATCAGCGCCTTGCTGCCTTCCGTCCTTATCAGGTGGATGCGGCCCTTATGGCAAAAGCTGCACCAGATGCCCTGTTCCTTCACTGCCTGCCTGCCCATATCGGGGAGGAAGTGACTGCCGAGGTGTTCGAAAGCCCGGCGTCTGTTGTTTTTGACGAGGCGGAAAACCGCCTTCATACGCAAAAGGGCCTGCTTCTCTGGGCTCTTGGAAGAGAGAACGGGTGATCGATACACCGCCATTCCTTGACAGGGGACGCCCCAACGTCCCGAACATGGTCGTTTCAGGAGGGATTGTGCCATTTCATCTGGCACAGTCGCCCGTCCGGGGACGACTGGTTCGGCTAGGAGCGCTGGCAGACGCCATCCTGTCGCGGCATGACCTTCCGGATCCTGTCCTGATAATGGGTGGTCAGGCCCTAGCTCTGGTTGCAGGCATGGCGTCTGCGCTAAAATTCAAAGGGTCTTTCTCCCTTCAGATCAAGGGAGACGGTCCGGTATCCTTGCTGCTGGCAGATGCCACGGACACAGGCGACCTGCGTTTTACAGCCCGGCTTGCGGAAGAGGCTGATCCAGCAGCGCTGCCAGTGTCCCCCAAAGAGTTGCTTGGTAACGGCTACCTCGCTTTCACGATCGACCAGGGGGCGGATATGGACCGCCATCAGGGCATCGTGGAGCTAACGGGAGAAACCCTCTCTGAGATGGCCGTCCACTATTTCCAGACCAGCGAGCAGCATGACTGCTGGATCCGTCTGTTCTGCCTCAAGACGGTTGACGGCTGGCGGGCCAGTGCCCTTGTGCTGGAACGGATTGCCGATGAAGGCGGCATCGAGAATGCCGCTCAGGCTGAGGACGCCTGGGAAACGGCCTGCACGTTTGCCGAAACATTGCAGGACCGGGAGATGTTTGACGAAACACTCGAAAGTGGCGATTTGATCCATCGCCTTTTCGGGACGTTAGACGTTCAGATCGCTACACCACGCGCTCTGGCTTACGGCTGCCGCTGCTCCCGGGCACGATTGGCCTCAGTGCTGGAGCGTTTTGGCGAGGACGACCTGGATCACATGGTGGAAAACGGCGCTATCACGATGAACTGTGAGTTCTGTAACGTCGGCTTCCGTTTCACCCGTGATGAGCTTGGAGAAAAACCTGCATGACGCTTCCACTGCTCGACGGAATCAGGATCGACGACCTTCCCGTCGAACAGCTTTATCCAGGCTGGGTAGCCTTGGAGCGCCATCCTGTTATTGGCCAGTTCGAGGTCATTCTCTTTCAGGATGAAGACAGCGGACGACAGGCCTGCTGGTGGATTGAGGATGGAGCGTACAAGGGCAGTCATGTCATGGCGCTTCACCCGGATGTGCAAGACCGCCTTCTGACTGGCATGGACCCGGTATTCTGGCCACTGGCAGAAGGGGTGCTTGGCGGTGACATCCGGGACGATGCTGTCTCTTTCAGGACTGACCTTCCTTCGACAGCTTTTCGGGAGCTGTCGGGTCTCTGGCTGGGACGACATGCCCCCCATGCCATTTTCATTGCTGCAGGCCATGCCGATAGCGGAGAAGCCCTGACCTGTCCCGATGGGAAGCCTGTGGCAGAAGGGCGTATGAAAGCGCTACTCTCGGCCCGAAGAGGCACAGACGTTCTGGTTGTCTCCTCTCCTTTCTCTGCAATGCCTGTCCGGGCGCAGATTGAGATGAAGCTGGGAGGCGCGACAGCCTATCGCTTCCACGACGCACTGGAAAACTCGGTTTTCTATCTTGTGTGGGACGAAGCGGCACCTGAAAATCGTCCGTCGTTCTACTATCCCAGCGGCCCACTCCTGATTAGCGATAATCCGTCAGGGCCACTGATTCCGGGCTGGATTTTGGAGTGGTTTGCACGACATTCCGAACACGCCGATCTCATCAGAGCTGCGCGTCCTTTCCTTCCGGAAGATTTTGGTGTCGGTCAGGCGTCTTCGCTACGGACGCCCCGCGTTCCTCAGGCGGCTCCGGCTGCGGCGGTTGTGAAACCGACTGATCCTGAGCCAGAAAAGCCTCCTGATAACAGTCCGGAAGTGACGGAAATTCGGGAATCAGAGCCTGTTCAACGTCGGTCTTTTTTGCCGGAGCTTCCGTTGGAGCCGCCTCCGGTATTACAGTCACCGCACAAGAAGGGGCTGTTCGGGCGTTTCAAGAGCCTATTGGGCCGCGACGACCAATAAGATCATGGGGAATAGCGTGATGGGTGTACGGTACTGGTTCGGAGCTGTTGCTCTGGGATTATCACTCGGTCTTGCGGGTTGTGCAGATGATGAGCCAGCGCAGACATTCCCTCCCGCAGACTACAGCTATTTGTCGCAGTTGCACCTGAATGTGGCGACAATCAACATTCAGGATGAAGCTGTTCCATCCCCAGGTTCCCTGAGTTCGAAAGCCCCTACGCCCCCCGATCAGGCCCTGAAACAAATGGCTAACCAACGACTGGTGGCCAGTGGACAGCAGGGTCAGGCAGCATTCATCATTAAACAGGCCTACATTTCTTCAGAGGGCGAGAATGCGATCTCAGGCGCCCTGGATGTGCAGCTGAATATTGCCGATGCGGGAAATCTGCATACGGGATATATCCATGCACGGATCAGCCGAAAGCTCGACACCGGCACCAAAAGCGCTACATCCCGCGCCTCTCTTTATGCCCTGACTAATCAGATGATGCAGGACATGAATGTTGAGCTTGAGTTTCAGGTCCGCAAAAAGCTCATGAGCTGGATGACGGATGCAGTAGGGAATCCATTGATTGATGGCGGCGTGAAGCAACAGGCTCTTGATGGATCAGGCAGCCCCACACCGGCGACGCCTGCAAAGCCTGTCCCACAGGATGTTCCGGCCGTAGTCACAAGCACGCCAAGCGTTGCCGCCCCTGTTCAGCCAAGCGTTCCAGATGCCATTTTCCCCACGGGCGCAGGTGACGACAGCGCGGCTTCGGCAACTACGGCACCAAAGCAGAAGTCTCCTCCTGCAGGTGTTCTGCAACTTCCATCCAATGTAAAAGCCAGCGACTCAGCCGGGTAAATAGCGCTCATCGCTAAATGATGATCGAAAGTTCTCTGGCGTTATGACCTCCACCCATCCTATGGGGGTCTGACATCTTTCATTCCGGATATGTTTGTTTTCCGAATATGACCTTCCCCTTATGCTGGAGAACAGTGTGCCTTCGACGGAACCGACCGTGACCCGCCCTCTTCGCCGCAGTTTTGTCAAAGGCCTGCTTGGGTCCACATCATTTTGGATGGTTGGCGGCCATGCCCACTGGGCCGAGGCTCTGGCCGAAGAATCGAAACAATCCTACCACCCTTCCTTCTTCACATCTGACGAGTACCGCCTCCTAGAATCCGCTACGGAACGGCTTTTTCCGCAGGACCAGCATGGACCAGGTGCGCGCGCATTGGGCGTTGCAGAGTTTATAGATCGTCAGATGGAAACACCCTACGCACAGGGAGACAACTGGTACATGTCAGCCCCTTTCGTGCAGGGACCAGCTAATCTCGGCTATCAGCTCCCGTTTGTACCGCGCGATTTGTATCGCAAAGGCCTTCAGGGACTGGAAGCCTATACCCGCCAGCAACATGGAAAATCCTTCCCGGATCTTCCAGTCGCAGAGCAGGAGGCCATCCTGACGGCACTGGAAGGCGGCTCTTTGTCATTGGGCGATGTTCCAGGCCGGGTTTTCTTCGAGCAACTTCGGACCAATACTCTTGAGGGTGTTTTCTCTGATCCCCTTTATGGGGGTAACAAAGGGCTAGGCGGGTGGCTGATGCTGGGCTTCCCGGGGGCCCGGGCCGATTTCATGGACTGGGTCAATCAGGATGGCGCCGCCTATCCGTTTGGCCCTGTTTCCATCTCAGGCGAAACGGCCTGAGGGGCTTAAATCATGACAAAAAAACACGTAGACGCAATCGTGGTCGGAGCTGGCTGGGCTGGTGCGATCATGGCGAAAGAACTGACCGAGGCCGGACTGTCCGTCATCATGCTAGAACGCGGCTCTGAGCGTACGACGCCCGTAGAAGGCGCTTACCCGGAGTCCATCGATGAACTTCGCGGGGCAATTCGCAAACGCCTCTTCCAGAACCTTTCCCAGACAACAGTCACGGTCCGCAATACTATTGATCAAACTGCACTGCCCTATCGTCAGTTAGCAGCATTCCTGCCGGGCGAAGGTGTTGGGGGAGCGGGGCTTCACTGGTCAGGCGTCCATTTTCGCGCTTCGCCAGAAGATCTCAGGCTTCGTAGTTCCGTAGTAGAGCGTTACGGCGAGAAGTTCATTCCTGAGGACATGAACCTTCAGGATTACGGCGTGACCTACGCAGAGCTGGAACCTTTTTTCGACAAGGCCGAAAAGGTTTTCGGAACATCTGGCGAAGCCTACCGGGTCAACGGCAAAATTGTCGGAAACGGTAATATCTTTGATGGAGACCGGTCGGATAATTTCCCGCTCCCGGCCATGAAAGACACCTTCACAGCCTCTACCTTTCGGGACGCGGCTTCCCAGGTAGGCTATCATCCCTATTCCCTACCCGCAGCCAATGCATCCCGCCAGTATACGAACCCGTATGGCTGCCAGATGGGGCCCTGCAATTTTTGCGGGTATTGCAGCGGGTATGATTGCTACCTCTACTCAAAAGCATCCCCGAACGTAAACGTTCTGCCTGCTCTCCGGCAGGACCCTCGGTTCACTCTTATTTCTGATGCGCACGTTCTTCGTGTCGACTTGGACAGCACCAAGAGCAAGGCAACCGGTGTCACGTATCTGGAGACGAAAACGCAGAAAGAAGTGTCGCTCTCCGCTGATCTCGTCATTCTGAGTGCGTTTCAGTTTCATAACGTCCATCTGATGCTACTGTCGGGCATCGGAAAGCCGTATGATCCTGTTCAGAACACAGGCACGGTTGGGCGCAACTTCGTTTACCAGACAATTACATCGTCTCGCATCTGGCTACCGCCATCCAAATATGCCAACCAGTTCATTGGTGCAGGCGGCGTTGGTGTCGCATTTGATGACTTCAACAGCATGAATTTTGATCATGGCCCGCTTGGCTTCATCGGGGGGTCTCCGGTGTGGGTCAATCAGGCCGGAACGAAGCCCATTGCTGCAGCCATCGGGACAGGCGGCGGGGGCACACCACGATGGGGCTCAGCGTATAAAGGCGCTCTCATCGACAGTTATAAGCACTCCATCGGGGTCGATGCACATGGCAGCAACATGGCCTACCGGGATGTTTATCTAGACCTGGACCCGACCTGGAAAGATGCTTACGGCTTGCCACTGCTTCGCATGACCTTCACGTGGAAAGATAACGATATCCGCATGAACCAGTACGTTGTCAGCAAGATTGAACCGCTGGCAAAAGCCATAGGCGCCACGAAGACCAATCTCGTTCATCTCAACGCTGGCCAACCCTTTGACACGCGCCACTATCAGACTACTCATCTCGGCGGCGGCGCAGTTATGGGAACAGATCCCAAGACAAGCGCGCTCAACCGCTACCTTCAAAGCTGGGATGTTTCAAACGTGTTTGTCATCGGCTCCAATGCTTTTCCTCAAGGGATGGGATATAACCCCACAGGCACCGTTGCAGCATTGGCATATTGGGCGGCCTACCACATCCGTACAACCTATCTGAAATCTCCTGGTCCATTGGTGAAGGCATGAAATTTTTTCCTTTTCTGGCCTTTACCAGCAGCGTCCTGTTCTTCAGTTACGATGCCGCAGCTAATGATGAAAAATCTGCCCTGATCGAAGAAGGCCGTTATCTTGCCGCCGCTTCTGATTGCGCAGCCTGCCACTCAATTCATGGTAAACCGGAATATTCTGGAGGAGTATCGTTTTCTCTTCCGATCGGTACAGTTCATTCCACGAACATTACCCCCGACATGGAGCACGGGATCGGCAAATATTCAGAGGCCGAATTTGGAAAAGCCCTGCGAGAAGGTATCCGCCGAGATGGTGCAACGCTTTATCCCGCAATGCCCTATCCATCCTATGCCCGCCTGACAGATCATGACGTTCATGCGCTCTACACTTATTTCCATGAAGGTGTTGAGGCATCATCCGTCGCAACACCGGAAAATGGTATTCGCTGGCCATTTTCCATGCGGTGGCCTCTGACATTCTGGCGCTGGATGTTCTCCCCTGCCCCGGTCAAGGCTCAAGCCAAGACGCTTCAGACATTTACAGACCCACAGATAGCCCGCGGAGCTTATCTGGTGGAAGGTCCAGCACATTGTGGAGCCTGTCACTCACCACGTGGTCTTGCAATGCAGGAAAAAGCTCTTACAGCGGCTGATAGCGAAGCCTTTCTGTCAGGCGGAGTAGCCGTCGATGGGTGGGTCCCAACCTCTCTTCGTCAGGAAAACCGGACTGGCTTAGGTCGATGGAGCGAAGAGGACATCGTCGCGTTTCTCAAAACCGGACGAAACATGCAGGGAGAAAGTTTTGGTGCCATGACGTCTGCCATTGTCCATGGCACGCAACACCTTTCTTCCGCAGACCTTCTTGCCATGGCCAAATATCTGCGCACTCTTCAGCCTTACGACAAGACGCAGAAAAACTGGGTCTATGACCCCGCATCCACCAATGCTCTGCGGAAAGCCGATGTTTCCGCGCGAGGTGCCAAAGTCTATATCGATAATTGTGCAGCCTGCCATAGAACAGACGGCAAAGGATATCCTGCTGTCTTTCCGCCGCTTGCGGGTAACCCTGTTGTCATGGGAGAAAATCCGGCGTCACTCGTTCACATCATTCAGAGTGGGGCAACATTACCCAAGACTGCGACAGCCCCTTCTGCCTTTACGATGCCGGATTTCATGCATCGCCTAAGCGATCAACAGATCGCAGATGTCACAACATTTATCCGTCATGCATGGGGAAACAACGCTCCTGCTGTCAGCCCAGAAGACGTTGTAAATCTGAAAAAAGACATGCCGCCGCGCAATATGGTGGACGGCGAAATTTCATTGAACTGAGGCTACGTGACGAGGGGATCATCCAATTCATGTCCCCTCGTCTGCCTTAAGGCAGGAAACGATACATAACGCATCCGGAATAACCAGAGCCACCCGGTGATTTTGTTCCATCTGCAGATGTAGAGTAGGAGCCACCGCCGCCAGCGCCAAAATGGGTAGCGCTACGGCCGCCCTGGTTTCCACACCGACCACCGCCGCCCCAAGGACCGTTACCGCCGTAGCCTGCAAAAGTGCTTGAATTCGTTTGACCGTCCCCCCCCGAGGTTCCGATCTGATTCCAGACAGTTCCTCCTGACGCTACGCCTCCTTCGCCACCAGCAGAGCCCATCGTACTGTAAAAATAACCGCCCTGACCGCCGCCAGCCTGTAGCAGGGTTTGACCATTATAACTGACAAGAGAGGTACCACCCGTCTGCTCCGGTCCACCACCTGCACCCACTGTCACGTTCAGCGTGCTACCAGTTGTCAGATTAACGCCATAAATACCCGAAGCATCTCCGCCACTGCCGCCGCCACCGCCAGAAAATGATCCGTTTAGTGTCATTGAATTAGACGATGCGCCGCCACCGCCGCCGCCCACAACACGCAGTTCCACACGAGACGCCCACACTGGAATAGAAAGCGACGTATTGGTTGTGACAAGCTCCATGGGCTGCATAGCAGCGCGAAGCAACGTCTGTGTTGCCAATTCAGGAATAGTTGGCCAGAAAACCTTCCCTGCCTGAGGCTGCACACCTGCAAGAGACGTAACCCCCTGAGGCACATTCAGAGTATACAGCGCAACGACTGCCCCACCTTTAGGAGCCGTTGGGGTATCCGTCGAAACGACAAAAGAGAGGCCTGCCCGTCTCCGTGTTGGTAAAGCATTTCCATCATTATTTACGCCTGCCTGCGTCTGCGCGGGATTTGAGGCATTGAAAAACGGCAGGACGGTCTCGTCGACATCCTGTTCAGCGCAAAGAGCGAAAACAGTATAAGTCGCGCCTGTTCCTGGAACAGGCACCCTCACATCCTCATCAGTTGAATACTGGCATGTTGTAGGCGTTGCATCCGCCTCATAGCCCCCACCAGCGCCGCCCAAAAATGCAGCATCCATGGCACCGGATGTCGTGATGGAGCCTGCCCCGATTGTTACAGACAGATCTGAAAGAGAGGGTTTGCAGATCAAACCCGAAGCAGCTGTCACGTCGCGCCCGTAGAGCATGTCAGACAGGTGACCGAGCGCGGCCTTTCCATACCTTCCTACGCGCAGCAGATCCGTATCCATTGGAATTGATCCTGCGTATACAATTGCCCGATCCATTATTTGCTCACCTTGACCCAGCCTGTCACGCCGCTGGCTGCTGTTTTTTCGATTGCCTGATAAATTACGTGGGCATCAGCCGCATGCCCCAGCGCCGTTTCCACGAAGAACTGTCCGCCCTGTCGGCTACCGTATCGCAACCCTGCGCCCCCATATCCATATCCCCCACCTTCCGCCGGCATCGCGGATGATGCCAATGCATGGCAATCCGCTGCATTCAGGGGTTCAAAAATGGTGGGAGCGACACCTGTAACCGACAATAGAGCGTTGAAAACAGCCTCGCGGGTGTTTTTTTGTGCCACCAGTGATAACACAATGCGGGCGCGATAATCTCTGTCCTGCTCTGATGTGCGGCGCGCTAAACCGTCTGGTCCAAAATAATCAGCAGCCAGCATATCCAGAAAAGGGCCACTCATCGTCATCAGGCGCGTCTGCTGCTGACACTCCTCCAGCAATGTCCATATCCCAGCCAAAACGGCTGAAAATCCTCTCAGAACAGCGACAAGAACTGGGGCAGTTTCGTCCTCCAGATCCTGAGGAACAGCCGGGAACCAGCCAACAGGCAGGAGACTTCTCAATCTTGATGCAAAATCATCGATGGATCCGGGAATAACCCCCGTATCCAAAAGAATTTTTCCATCCGTCGCTCGAAGGACCGCTTTCTGGCTGTCGTACAATCTAGCCATACTTCAACCTCCAGTCTGTTCTGGAGTCATCAGCGGGATACGATAATCCGTTCCATTGACGCTGATATGCAAAAAGCCTCCCCCCACTGTGGCGGGAAGTGTGCCTGCCGCATTCGTTACCGGGGAAGAGATTTGCAACTGCCCTCCCTCTTCCGGAAACAAACCAAGGTTTGACGATCCGTTTTCGCCACTTTGCACATACAGACCAGCCGCCTGAGTGCCTGCCCCAGGTTGGACCTGCAAAGTGTTGTTGGGTGCCACAGCACTTGCGACTGAAAAGAGTGTCTGTCCTTCGATATTGCTGAACAGAATTCCATTATCGACAAAGTCCTGTCGTACGCCCTTCGAACGCTCTGTCACGGTAGAGCGGACAAATGCTCCAACATTCCCTCCCGAAACCCCACTAACGACTTCTGGTGTGTGCCACTCCAGAGCATGATTACGCGCAAGAGACAGGGCGGAGGCATATCCATTATCTGTCCCGTTGGTGCCGCTTAAAGCAGTTGCGCCGAAAACAATACCAACCTGCCAGGCGTTAGGGTTTGAAACAAAAACGACCCCTGCTGCTGCATCGGAAGTATCCGTGGTTTGACCGCCACCAGCACCGAGCTGAATGCCATAAACGCCGCCGCCGACATTGGGGGCATACGGCGTAGACTGACCAATAGCCAACCCACCAAAATTGACCGCTTCAAGTTCCATGACGAACGTCGGTTGATAATTCACACCAGCCAGACGCCACGCCTCTCCATAATAAGCATAGGCTGTGGTCGTCGTGGGTGCAGATGTGTCATCAGCGACACCCCAGGACGCAACACCAATTGTACTCGGTTGAAACCCCAAAGTGTCTGGTGCCGTTTTTGCATCAGATGTCCGGGACGCTGCGACAAAGGCACTGTTCCCAAATTGGGCCACCGAAGCGCATTGCGCATCCTGCAACGCCCACGGACCAATCGAGGTGGCGCCCATTGTCTGGGACAGCCACTCGTTTTTAGATGCTGCCTCCCGATCGCTCAGTCCCGGATTAGCTGCAGCATCCCCAATCAGAACGCGATCAGCAAAACGACTGATCCTTGCCCCTTTGTCCTGATAGAATGCCCCACTTGGCTGGGAAACTGCTGGAGCCCCTGCAAGCTGGGAAGCCGTTGCGGTAACGGTTTGATGGCCACTGGAATCTGCCAGCACCAGAACTTCATCGCCCGTCAACGTTTCAAGCCGCGGGTATGTATTGAAAACAGGCATAGCCTTCCTTCTGCCCCGATACCGTTGGCAGGGGGCCTGTCTGGTCAGTTCTGAAGAACGTTGATCTGAATTGTGCCGACTGTCAGAGCCTGCTCGCCATTCGCAGCAATATCGGCTTGTCCACCATTCAGGCGGACATCCAGAACGGAGGTAACCGTCACGCCTGCCCCGACATATGCCAGATACGAAAGGCGGCTATAGGCATAACCTGAACCGACACCCGTGCCTGCGATATCTTCGCTCAGAGCCTTCTCAATCGCACTTGCGGCTTGCTGAACCATCACCGACATTGGCACGACGACTGTCATGGTCACGTTAACCGCGAGCGTCTGGGGCGGTCTGACCGCAAAACCCACACCCAAGGCCCGAACAGCATCCACAGCCTCATAAACCTGGGTCAGAAGCACATCCGAAGGCGAGCCACTTCCGTCATTCACAACAACCGTAAAATACCCGGTCTGCACAGTTCCATCAGCAGCAACGCCATCTCGCAGCGAACTCGATAATCCTGTCTGAACACCAGCAACCGCATTCCCGACGGCTGCTCTAGACGCCGAAGCTTTTGCTGCCAGCCATAGAGGAAAGCGCGCACGAAGCTGCGCGTCTGTTTCCTGATCCGCACCGTTGAGAAAGGCGGCTGGGTTGGTAACGGTATCAATGCCGGAAATAGCTGTGCCCATCAGACAGAGCGCACCAACAGACACATTGCCACTTGACCCCGCAACCTGACATTGCACCGGAACCGATATGCTCTGCATATCCGTCTGCCGAACATACCCACCAGCAACTTCGGACCAGACAGGCAGATTACTTTCTTTAATCACTGAAAATGAGAGGCCAGAAACAGTGCGAACAATCGCTCCTGGTACAATGACTGCCGATTGCTGGGATGGCGAAAATGACATCATCGTCACCATCCCAGTAGATGCAGTTCCCGGCAAACGCGTCATTCCGAAATCTTCGACAAAACTATCGCAATCCTCAGCGGAGGAAGTTGCCAGACGTGTGCGAAGCAAGGTCTGTAAAACAAGATACTGCAGCCATAACCCTATGCCACCGACGCCTTCCATCAGTGCCCGGACGGGCGACCCAACGGAGACATCCAGAAGCTGCGCACAGGAAGACTGCGCCGTCGCCACGGCGGTAGAAACCGTCGTAGCAAACGAGCGAAGAGAAAGAGACATTACGTCCTCCGGAAGCGCAGAATATAGCTCCACGCTTCTTGTTTAGGCAGAAAAATCCAGTGTTTGCTGTTGTCTTGTGGCAGCATCGACATAGGAAATATGGCACAGACAAAGACCGTCAGCGCCAGCGCTCACAGTCACATCAACGGAATGACCGGGATCAACTCCCGGATCCTTTAAAACTTGCACCCGAATGGCAGCCTGCATGACGGACGGGATAATAACCTCCCCAACCATACTTTGCAGGCCCACCCCATATTCCGGCTGCCAGATATAATCACCAGGATTGGTCAACAAACGCCTTAAGAGCCGCTGACGTGTTTCTTCAGCTCCGGAAATGACGTGTAAGCCGCCTTTACCCAGAAGCAGATCTCCCCCACACAAATGACTGATGGAACTCATCCAACAGGTCTCCCTGTCATCTGGCTGCCCATCAAATGTATGTGCTGCGCCAACGAGTGCTGATCCGTTTGAATATCGCCACCGGAAACCATCAGGCCAGTTGCCGAAAATACAGCCGTTAAGCCGCCTACACTCAGCGAAATACCATTCTCTGCGATATGTAGCCGCGAGTTTCCTGCCCCTAAAATGACCCCGTCAGCACCAATCTGACACCAGCCTGCCTGAGAATTTACGTCACCAGTTTGGCTGGTCATTTCTTTTGGCGGAGCACCACATCCTGCCCTGATCAACATGGTTCCAGGTTGAATAGCCTGACCATCCAGGGGAGAAACGGGCGCGGTCACGACCGTATCAAACACAGCCCCAATAGCAATCAGATGCTCACCATCACCTTCAAGTGGTAACAGAGCAACGTGGGTCCCGGGTTCCGATGGACAGGATACACGCAGATTTCCGGCCTGCACGCCCGCCACATCCGGTATCCACCCCGTTTCCACATTATCGGGCTGAATACGAACCTTGATGGCATGGTTCACAGGGTCAACTGCTGACACAATTCCAAGAACAGCATGCGCACTTCTGTTTGCAAAAGCAGCAGCTACCATTCGCGTATCACTCATGCCCCACTTCCCCGGTTACGCAAAACCACATGCTGAATAAATCCATCATTCACGGAAAAACGGGAGACAACCTGATCCACACCCAGCGTCTGCTCCGTTGGTCCCAATGAAATCTTTATAAATTGCCGTGGTCGCAGCCCAATAATACCCGGCATTGAAATCCGGGCAGACATTGCGTGGGCAGAAATACGTTCATACTTCCCACGAGCCAGCCGTCGCAGATCTTCCAGACGACGGCCCGGCACACGAAAGCTATGAAGTGCCATCACCCCCGGTGGTGCATCCTGAAAGAATGTTTTGCCATCATAATAAACATGCGCGCTGCTCCGCTGTCGAGAATCCCAAGACGCCATATGCACCACAATGCCCGATAGCAATTGAAGATCTCGTGCAATATCTGTCTCAAATACGGCATTTCGAACATCAATAATTTCAGCCGTTTCTGCATTCACCCTAAACGGCTGGCAGACGAGCGTTTTTCCATCAGCATAAAGGTCGCACAATGCGTCCCTCGCAACTGTAAAGGCCAGATCTGCGGCCGTCTGAAAGCGATGGTGGGATAGTAGAGCCCCTCTTTTATGCTCTATTTGCCAGAACTGACCCATCATATGGTCAGAGCCATCATCAGGAAGAGCAATCCGGGTCTCAAGTGCCGCGCTTTTGGCAATATCCTGCAACAGATCAGAGCCCGTATGGTTCAACCAGGAATCCTGCACCCGAAGGTCTATAAGGGCAGCAAGAGCGTCCCGACACTCCATTTCGACCAGAGAATGCTCGTCAATACTCCGAACATGATCAACACGCCCTTGGAACAAAACAGTCCAGGGTCCTGAAGAAATTTTAAGGTCCCTGATTTCAACAGAAATCCATGGGCTTGAAAGTTCACCCTGTTCAAACCAGAACAATGCCTGTCTGATCGACTGTCTTTTTTTTGCGAACGTCAAAACTGCCGTATCGCAAGACTCATATCTGTTGGAGTCCAGTTCAAAACTTTTGAGCGCAAGATCCGGATTTTCTATCCCATCCCATAAAATTCGAACTTCAATCTGCCGTGCCGTCATCCTCCGGCCTCATCAGGAAGCCCAGATGAAAAAGTGAGGTCTTCCACCGGAATTTTCAGAGGCTGAACTGTTTCAATTCTGCTTAAATCTGGATCTGAAAGCCCATTACTCTGAGCAATTCTCCACCACTGGCAAGCATCACCCAGTTCACGCGCCGCAACATGAAAAAGCGAAATATCAGCAGCCGTTACAACAATATTTTTCATAATTCCTCACGCCTGCACCACCGGCAACTGCGTAGAAGCGCCTTGAGAGTCACTGATATAAGCCAGAGAACGATTCACCAGACCGCCAGTATCCGATGCCGCACTGTGCAAACCCGCGTTCCCGGCAACCACTCCCAGGGAAGACGTGTCCGCGATCGCTATATTTTCCAGATTTCTTCCCGTGCTATCCATGATGGACATCAATCCACTCCCTGCGGCCGTAAGCTGCTGGGATATGGCCGCCACGCTGGACGGAGTAGCCGCAAGATTAACACCATTCTGGCTCAAAACATTTGCCGTACCCAGTGCATCAATAACTCTGGCCGCGCTTCCACCCGTTCCCACTAAAGTGGCCAATGGCATAAGCTGCCCAACGATGGAATTAACTTGCCCAGTCCCTGTAAAAATACCTTCCGAAATCTGCGAAACCATATCTGAAATAGTGTTTATTCCCCTCCCGGTATCATTTCCGAGAATGCCTGAGAGTGACGTTTGATCTGTCGCTGAACCCTTGGCTTCTGCAGGCCTTTCCAACGTAAGTTCATATGAACAGACGGCCCCCTTCGCTTCATATGAATAAACAAAGCGAGCAATCCAAACATCACTTGCTATGCCTGCCGCGGAGAATGCTACAGGCTGGCCTGCAATGCGCATCCGCTCCACAGCCTGTGCCCGAGCCTGTGCATTCGGCCCTAAAAATCGTCCCCGTAATTCCAGTCGGCCAGGATCGTTTCCAAGCGTATCAACAACACGCCCACCTCCCGGCAGCCTGTGCACGACCATCATCTGATGGCCGCCAACCTCAAGTCGATCAGGAACTTCAATGCCGCTCAGAACAAGTGAACCAAGCGTAACTGGAGCAGATGCGCCTAAACGACCAATGGAACCAATGGCGTTTTCAATTGCAGAGAGCGTTACACCCATTGCAGCCCTCCTCTAAAATCATCCAATTCCAATGCTGCGTCCAGGATATTGGGGAAATTGAATTTCATCGACGCCTCCCATTGCGCGGCGCGCGGCAAGACGCGCCATTTTTCCAGAATCGCAGGCTTCTCTGCGCTTTCCCTTATCGAACGGCGGCATTTCTAGCCTGGAAAAATGAGACGGCTGGGTTGGGTCATTTTCTTCAAATTCAGGCTGCCGTACCCGACCCATTTTCTCGAACGATATTGGCCGGAATTGGGATGGGACTGCTGAACAATTTTCCAGCCCTGGCATGCTTATCTTTACGGCTGGAGCAGACCTGGTATCAATTGCTCGGTGCCGTATTTCAGGACGAAATATACGTCCAGAAACTGACATATCTCGAGGAAAAACATGAAGTGTAGAGTTACTATGCGATACGCGCATGTTTTCGGAAAAAGAACCTGCCGCCACCGAATTTTCGCGCGCTTTTCTAAGCTTAACGGAAGGTTTTTTGACGCCAACTGCCTGCATATTTTTACGGTTTTTCTGCAAGACAGACCCGCCAGACTTCTGCGATTTAGTCTGCAAAAAATGTATGAAATTTTCTCGCCGTGCCCGTATTTCAAAAAACTGGTTTTGATTTCGTCCAAATCTGAAAGCACTTTCCGATTTGTTCTCGAAATGCGTTCCGGGACTGCCTTCCGGAAAGATATGGCTCTTAACTGACGCCCGTCGTGGCATCGAATAAGGCCCCAAATTTTGTTTAAAAGCGATACTTCTTTTTTGGTAGTTCTTCACAAACCTGATCGCGGGAATAACAGATTTTCCTGCCCCTCCGGAAGACTGACGCAAGACATTCCGAGGCAACAACCTTCCAGATGAAAGAATATCTCTCCACAATTTATCCGTATGCATGCTTATTCCCGGTACTGTCTCTGGTCCCAGTCAAAGACATGACCTTCCCGCTCTGCCGTCACAACACACGCAGCCATCCGCCTCGCACGAGACCACGACTTCAATAAATCCCAGGGCACCCCATGATCCAGCAGATACAACATCTCCTGAAACGCAGAGTGCCCACTTAGTTTTTTGCTGTAGAGACCACCATGTCTTCATCATTTTCCTGATGAAAGCATGGATAAAGCGCTGCAATACCAATCTTCCCGATACGTCGCGCCAGATCACGAATTTCTTCTTTAGTGCCTGGCATCTGCACCGGAACACTGTCGATAGCCGTGACTGAACAGATCATTTCCGCATATCCCAGCCATGCAGCAGCCGAAGCACCAGTCACAGCAGAGCCTGCCGCCTCAATCAGATCCAGCATATCCGCAGGATCGATCTCTTTCAGAGAAAGACATCGTCCATCAGCAAGACGAACTTCTTTCGGAAGCATACTCATGAAATCTTTGCCCTCGTTGATGCAAAGAACTGCACCGTTTGATGAACCATCTGATCCGACTGCCAAGCATCATTTTTCAACTTGATGGACACGTTCGTGTACTCCCACGTACTTGTCGTGCCATCAGGCTCTGTCACGTACTGGTAAATTGTACCGCTCCCAACCGTTCCAGCATTCCAGTAAGCAGCTTCAATAGCAGCAACCAGATTGTCCAGCGCCGCACTCGCACGTGCGATCTGAAACGAACCACGCCAGCCATTCGGAACATTGAACTCAACCGGCATGCCATTAAGCGGACTCGCTCGCAGAGCATGCGTCTCCTGTGATGCCCCGAAAGACGTGACATCACGCAGATCAACCCGCTGGCCGTTCCAGAGAACTGTAATCCGGCAGTCACGACCAATACTGTAAGGATTTGCCATACTCAGACGCTCCCGCCCGCAGTCGTCACCGTCACGGAAGTGCCGCCCTGCAAATTCACCACAAATTTTTCATTGATGCCCTGGTACCGCACAGCCACGTCAGCCTGCACATATCCCAACGCAGTCCGCGACTGAGGATTATTCGAACTATCGCAAACAACGCGGTAAGGCAGTTCAGCGTTCTGAACGCCTAGAATGCCCTGAGACAACAGAGACGACAGGAAACCCAGCAAGGTCGAGCGAATGTCGGAAAAGAGCGTGTCATTTACGACCTGTCCGACATACGCTCCCATGCCACCAGCAAGCGATGACGCAATATAATTGGTCAGACGGGTATAATTATCTCCATTTACCGTCGCTTTACTTGACGTATTGTGCCCACACCGTACTGCCCAGTAAGTCCCGCCCGGCGCCGGATTGCAGATAACATCGATCCCAGCCGTAAACAGTGTAGACAGTTCGGCAGTGGAATAGGTTGCGCTGCTCCCCCCTAAGCCTGCCTTTTGGCTTCCAACAATACCCGAAAGTGCTTTATTCAGGCTCGACTGTTCAGGTGAAAGTGCAGAAAGAATGCCTGCAGCAAATGCCTGAGGACTAACAAGCATCATGCCATTAACGTCATCGTTCCACCAGATCCAGTCACCGAACATCAACTTTACGGCTGAAGAATCCAGACCGCTGGCGGCTTT
The DNA here is from genome assembly GCF_014132155.1 of Gluconobacter sp. Gdi. GTDB lineage: Bacteria > Pseudomonadota > Alphaproteobacteria > Acetobacterales > Acetobacteraceae > Gluconobacter. The sequence goes on along the minus strand of NZ_BLJQ01000006.1, from coordinate 31,196 downwards.
GACGGACACTGCATTGCTTACACTGTCATATGCGGGGCTTGTCGCCACCATATAGACCCCTTCACCGAGGCCAAATGCCGCCTGCAACGAATAGGACGCGCTATCTGTCACGCCATGAAGGGTGGCAACGGCACATCCCTGCCCCCTCAGAGCATACATACCCGTCCGAATGATATCGTCTTTTCCTAGAAAAGCCGACGTATCAGGCGCCCCACCATCTAGTCCTCCAGACAGCGTCACGCTTCCAGGAACAGGATCAGGAACTGCATCCGGCAAATGGATCGTCACCAGAGCTGACAGATCCTGCGCGACAGCGGCTTCCAGGATGTTCCATGTCGCACCTGAATAACTTGCCGCTCCAAGAACCGGATGCGAAACTGCCAGCCCATAACCCGCCCCTGTTGCGGTCAGGGTCACAACGATAGCATTACCACCAGTTCCGGTATGAACAGCACTGAGTGTAACGCCTCCCAAAGAGGCCGTTGCGTTTGCATCCGTTCCATCTGTTACACGCACGACAACAAACGATGACGCCCCTTGCAGAGCCGCAATATTCACAGCCAGCCCTGCATCCGTCGCTTTGTTCTGCTTACTCCCAAACGCAGAGAGATAATCACTCATGCCACCCACTGGCACCGGAAGCCCTACCGGGCCCCATCCTGCCGTTCCAACGATACCCAGTTTCGAGGAAGAGGCACCCGTCAGTCCCAGCGACTGTGGCTGCGCAATCTGTACATACAGGTTAGGAACCGTAAGCGCAGTCGTATTCAGCGTACCCGCCTGATAAACTAGAGACATCCGGCGATATTTCCTTCCAGAGAAAAGTATATTATTCCGAATAAGGAACGAATTACCTTTTTCTATTGAATTGATTTTATTTTAATTGGGCTGACAGACGACAGTGCCAAACTGGTTGACCATCATCCCTGGATATGAATTTTGAGCAGCCCGTAAAGCTCCCGCAGTGTGCATGGCCTCAAGAGCATGCAGAACCACACCATTATCAAAAGCAGGCTCGATTACGCCGAAACTGCTAGTTTGATCACCAGCAGAAACAGTCCCGGCCCCAAACATCATGTCAGACGACCACTGAACCTGAAGGGTGTCAAAAACCAGATCGTACAAATAATCCCGTCGATACAATGCCTGATTTTGCATCGTATCGATGTCCTCAACACTTACGAACCTAAGCTGCGCCTGCCGACCATCCAACGTGAAAATCCAGCTCTTCTCAGCCAGTTCCGTATCCAGAAACTGTCCAAGCGTATCCCGAACACCAGAATCAGCCGTCCAGAGCGAAACCCTATATCGCTGATTCTGTCGGCGATTCACCCTTACGGACTGGCCATAACCAACAACGTTTCCGGTTAAGTTATACCCCGGAACCTGAACAGAATTTCCGTCTGCAAGACCTTTTGGGAGTTGCCCGGCTAAAGCCAAAGCCACAGTTTCAGGAGTGTCCTGCTCAGTCACGGCATAGGCAGCAGAAATCTGAGTTTTCCCTGCCTCGTACCAAACACCGACAACACCTGAAGGCACCCCCTCAGACGGAAAGACAATGCAAACAGCTTGCGCACTCTGCTTCACTGACACCGTGGGCAGAACGCGCGCCTGAACCTGCCAGGGGCGCCCCAAAGGCTCTGGCACAACAATACCTTTCTGAGGTGCCAGTGTGACCGTCAGGAAATCCGTATTATTCCGAATATTTTGAGCTGCAAATATATCACTCGGCAAAAGCCACCCGCGACGAACGATCGTCTGCCGCCCCGTTACAGACGGCTTTTCGAGGCCTTCTGGATATAAAATTCCCGCACACACATAAGCCAGAGCCAATCCGACCTGAGAAGCATCCGCCATTTTTCTCTCCTCAGACCTGTTGCAGAGACATGGTGCAACGCAAACCCCAGTCCGACATCTCGGCAGCGTTAATCGTGTACGTCGTATCCAGGTCCGTCGTGACCGTCATATAGGGTTGCAACACGGTGCCGGGCAGCCGCGGCAAATACATGACGAATTGCCCGGGCTTGGCTGAACCCGGAATGCCACTCCCAGACCCCTCTCCTTTGGAGCGCAAAATAATCGCAGCAGGACATTCCTCAACGACATTCCCTTGCGTCCCAGAAACGCCACTGATCTCTACAGTCCGATTACATGCCACACATAGCGGAGGTCGAAGGTCATCCACGGCCGCAACAAAAAACGTATTTCCCCCGCAAGTCAGAATATCTCCGACCACAGTATCTTCACGGCAATCCGTAAGCACATATTCCATAACCCCACCCCAATTGGGGGATCTTGAGAATGTAAAGTCAGCACTCGAATCAAAAGCGAGCATCGGGTGTGCATAAATATTTTGCATGGGAGACAACGGATTATCCGGCCGGTATTGCTCTCCGGAGTGACCTAAAATCCCTGCTGCTTTTGCATACCCTCGACAAAGTCTGGACGCGATCTGTTCCGCCCGCATCATGCCCCCTTCAGATGATGACCAATCGATCATCCTGCAATTCCAAACCGCCTGTCACCCCAAGAAACGCGCATAAACGCCGACGCCATAACGTCAGAAGCATCACGCGATCACGCACTTCATGACCGTTGTGGTACCAACTCGCAGCCTGTGCCGTGTCCAGATTTTCAGACGCCCCCAAAAGAGCCGTTTCCAACGGGTAAAGCTGTGAAAGGTACAAGCGCACCTGCTGCAGTTCTGCGCCGGACAAGCTGTTAATCCGCCATTCCAACGCTCCCTCAACCTGAAAGAAGCGCCAGGATTCCTGCCCTGTCTCCCGCGATCCAATTGCCGGATACCCGCAAAATCGCCGAACATCGACCTTTTCCCCGTCCGTCAATGGGCCCGAGGAAAGGCTTGCAGTCCCAGACATATAATCCTCCTCCTCCAGAAGAACCCCCATGGAATTATGGGGGTTCGAAATCAGCTTAGAAGGTCATGCCAAGTGCATCCGTGCCCAGGCTCTCAATGATAACGCCACGCTTGAGATAGCTGTTCGTCGCCGTGGGAATAACGTTTGTATCTGCCGTCACATCCGTCGGTAGCGCGAAACCCCCAATCCAGTACCAGGACTGAGCGATAATCTGACGCAGTCGATCCAGTGGCTCACGCGTCACCATTGCAACCCCATCCACCATCTCAATCAGTGCCCGATCAGCGTCTGGGATGTCCGAATGGCCGGTCAGCGCACAGTCACCCTCGATCAGAGCCCCCTGACCCAACAGCAGAGCACGATGAATAGGACCGGCACCAAGAGAAAGCTGCTGAGGGGCCTCTGTCGTCGGAATAAACCGAACACCCAGCAGCTCAATTACTTGTCCGGAACGATACTCTTCCGAACCGTATGCCCCCCGATAAAGATGCTTGAAATCATCGTCACGGAACAGCGATAGAAGCTGAATATCATCCAGATAACAATGATATGCCCCATTGATCATAGGAACGTTGTTACGGCGAAGCGTCGCAACACCAGCCAGAACCTGCTGAATACCCAGCGTATCCGCGAGACCGTTTGCACTCGCCGTCTGTAGAGCTGCCGTCGTCAGACGGCCATTCGGACGGATCACCTTCGGTGCCGTTGCCGCAACCACCGGCTGACCAACGGCCCCATCCGCGACAGACACGCTGCTGGAGAACGTCATCTGCCCGGAAATTCCGCCCGGCGCGGTAGAAACATTGGTCGCATCCGCTACCACGCGAACAAGCGTGTACACATCCGAACCAACAGTCACAGTCATGCCATTGCTGGATCCAATCAGCGTAACCTGACCATTAACGATGACGGACTGAAATCCCCGAATGTCATCAACTTGGATGGTGTCGCCTTCAGCATCAAGCGCAACACTAACGCGCGTATTGCCACCCAGATAACCACCTACTCCATTCTGAGCTCCACCAAACAGCGTATTGCGTGCAAGCCGGTCCAGAGACTGCATAGCCTGAACACCATTCGTGTTGGCATTTGCAAGAAACTGTGAGGAAATCCCTACACCGCTCGTCACCATATTCAGATCAATCGTGTCGCCATACTGGTTGATCGAAAGAGTGTATTGCTCAACAGACCAGCCAGCAGGGCTCATTCCATTATCGAAGTTGGTATTGCCCGTTGGATTCAGCGGTGTCGTAACAGGAGCCTTCAGACTCTTACGCGTCTTGGTAAGAGTTTCACCAATAGCGTTAGGGAAAATCTCGCGGTCAGCAACCTGTCGAAATCCCAGTCGAGATTTGAGGCCGTTTTCAAACTCCCGTGCCAGAAAACCCTGCTGAATCGCAGCCTGAAGCTGAACTGGAAAATTTTCGATGCTCATGAATGTCATTCCGTAAATATTTATGAAAAATTCCGGCATATTTAGCCGGTAAAATATTTAATTCACTGTCGCGCTATCAGGCCCGGGCCAGAAACTGCCACTTGCGCGCTTCGTAATCAGCTTCAGTAGCTGCGCGCGCATCAAAAGGCTCAATACCGCCAGGCTTCGGTGCCGGGTATCCAACCGTTGTGCCACTCGAATATCCGGGCCGTACAATTTCTCCGAACAAATATGCACGCTCCTGCCGCGCCTGTTCCAACGCCTCAATCACCCCCACAACCGCGCCATCCTCAGTGCGGGTAACACCGCCCATATCAATCAGACGAACAACATCTTCAGGATTATACGCGCCCAAACGAACAGCCTCTGACCGCAGAGCCGCAACCATAATTTCACGGTCACTTTCCTGCTTCACACGAGACACAATTTCCTCATGCGATCGCTGCAGATCTTCCTGCCGGGCAACAGCATCCGCCATTTCCCGACGAACGGATTTGACCTCATCCTGCGCTTGAGCAAGCGCCTGACGCAGAGCCTCCACACCCTCAATAGTTTCTTCAGACACGGATATTTTCCCTCCGTTCAACGTCACGCCTCATCCAGCGCAACCCACTGTTCAAGCACACGCCATTCTGCCCCGGGGTCAGAATTTCCAGACGCCGTCGCATACATTCTGACAGCCGTCTCTCGGCTTAGAATCCCGTTGGAAACAGCCGTCACCAGCCCCTGCGACAGCGACAGAAGCTCCGGATCCGTTGCCGGAAACCAGGCTGGCCATCTTAGCGCCATACGGCAGTAAGGGAGGTCTTTCACCAAAGCCCCACCCAACCGCAGCCCGTTTTCCAGCACACAGGAAAAGCGGCAGGCCATTCGGTAAACAGCCAAAAGCCCACTTTCGCCATAGGAGTGACGCAGCCGATCCACTAGCCAGATTAGAGGCTGGCACATCATTTCCATTGCCTTGCCAGACTGCACACCTGAAATCCGATCGCCATGCGCCCGGTTGCCGTGCAGTTGCTCCAACGCAATTTGCCGCAGCTCCCGATAGTGCTCGAGCACCGCCCCTGCGGCATTGCCGTTAATTTCCAGAAGCTTGGCATCTCCTTCAGGAGGCAACGTCAGAGCCGACGACGCTCCCCCTTGATGAGCCACACCATCCGAAAAACCTCCAGTTTTCAAAACCAGCGTCGGATCAGAGCCATATTTCAGACCTCGCCCAGCCTGAGACAGAAGGTAGTCTGCCTCAATGACCGTATCGATCGCCCGTTCAAAAGTGCATTCCCCTTCCGGGTCGCGCCCATGTACCCCACCCAGATTGCGGATCCAGATAATCGGTACAAAACCCAACCCATGGCGCACGGACCGGCTTTCATCCCGAACCCCACCGTCCATACCGACGAGCCAGGGCACGGAAACTGCGCAATCCATTGGTGTCCAAATCCGCTGCCACCAGAATTGCGCACCCAATAGCTCTTCACCAATTGGATAACCCTGCGCAGCAAGATCCCGGCCTCGAACAAGAAACCGTTCCTCAACACGCAAAAGCTCGCCACTGACATCATCCCAGACCGGCGTCAGATAAGCCGTATCGAGAACCGAAAGCTTCGGCACGCCGGCCGAGACCTCAAAAAGAATCACTACCGAGCCAATGGAACCGGACGTTGCGGCTTCCATCATCAGTGATGCTAAACGCGTCTGTGCGGCGAAAACACTCATGGCCTCCGCAACCCGCACATCATCCGTAATCAGACTGGGCCAGTGCGTATCGCCAAAAAGTAACGAGACGGATTCATCGACAACCGTTCGGCATAAATTGCTCCGAACAGATGGTCGTCTATTCGAAAGCGGAATGTATTCCCCCGCCCCTGACCGTTCCAGCGAGAACGGATGAGGCAAGGCATCATATTGCGTACCGTCCAGAACGCGCCTTAACGCCAGCAGGCGTGCTGTGCGCGCAGACGCACCCGCCGGCACGGCATACCGCCGTTGCAGGGACAACCAGTCCATGAATTCTCCAATGCTAAAGCCCGCCTGCAGCCCAAAGGCTTGGTCAGCGCGCCAACGAAAATCCCGACGGACTCCAGCCCGCCATACTGCTGCTGCCAGACAGCATCAGTTCACTCAGTCCCCAGACCATCGCATCCGCCCGATCCGGAGACCGGGGACCGCGATACCCACTGACTGAGAAATGACAGAGTTGGTCCTCAAGTGCTTCAAAACGCCCATGATGAACCACCTTGCCAATCTCATAGAGCGCCGCCACAGGCTCAGCCCGCGCAGCCTTGCCTCTGGCAGCCGTCACCAACCGAACCGGCGCAGTCGCGCGCACACTTCGAATGGTATTTTCTACCAGAGCACCGCCAAAATTCCTCTCGGCGACAATCCGCTCAGCCCGCCAGTCATCCAACGCATGCAGTGCCCGTGCCGCCCATCCTGCCGGACTGTCTCTGGCAGAAAGATCTTCCAGAACATGTCCGACACCATCAGCATCCACGCCACAGACAACAATTCCGATTTCATCAGATCGATAATCTTCCGGACCAGATGCTCCCGAAGGATCAACCGACACCAGAATACGCCGCATGCGTGACGCAATATCCATCCGCGTCTGAGCCGCAACCGCCGCTTCACGCTGAAACGATTCAATCCGCCAAAGAGCCCCTTCAACCGCGACCTGATACTCACCGTGAAGAAATCGCCGCCGCTCCCGCTCCGGCAATGCTTCCAACGCCGCAAGATAATCATCTCCCAGATTATCCCGATTGGAATGCGGATTCAGAATCATCGTGCCGTACAAGGAACGATCCAAGATTGGTTGTCCCGATTTTGGCTCTATTCCCAATTCAAACAGCGCGTACAGCCAATGCCCCACACTAGGCGGATTAGCATCAATGTATTCGCGGTTCACCAGGTCACATTTCTGAGCCAGACGCGTCAGCAACATATTCCGTGCGCCATAACTGATCTGACTGGCTTCGTTCAGATAGACCGTCGCGAATTCGAGACCCAGAATTTTCTCAGTGCGCTGTTCATCGTCCAATCCTCCGAACAGAATTGTAGATCCATTGGGAAACGTCACGACACAGTCCTGCCGATCCAGCTTCCACCGGACCTGCGGAAAACAGGACCGCATAACCTTCGGGAATGTGTCCCGCAAAACAGATGCCTTAAGGGCCGTTAATCTATGACGAAAAATACCGTGCCGACTGTTCGAAACCTTCAACGCCCTGATAACAACAGCTCGAATCAGCACAAACGTTTTGCCAGAGCGTGAGCCGCCCCTCAGTAAAATATGCCGGGCAGACCCTCCCAACAAACGAACAGCCTCACTCTGTGCATCATTCAGTCTAAAGGGCTCTGTCGTCATGGCTAATGCAAATGGAAATAGCGCCAGCCTGGTCGTCAATATGTCCGGCTTTGAAACGAGAGGGTCGATGTGCCTTCAGAAGAAAGGCCATCAAACCATCACTATATTTTTTCTTGACGAGCGGACTTCCCGTTTCCGGATCACAAACAACCCTTCCGCCATACGTAATGGGCTCGTCATATCCTTCAACAGCGCGACGCCGAGCCTCAGCCTCCAAGGCGTCTGCGGCTTCCTCCAAAGCATCATCCCAAAGAGATGCAAACTGGGGATCCGTTTCTTTCCAGTGATACAGAGTGCTTCTCTGAACATTTGCAAAGCGGCCAGCCGCAGAAATATTTCCGTTGGCGGCAAGATGCTTTAGAAACTGCTCCTTGCGCTGACGAGATCGCCCGTAGCTTGTCCGTTGCTTCGCACTATGTGCCTCGCTCATCTGTCCATTCCCTTTTTGACCCTGAGCGTCAATCGAGCCGCAGCCCTGCTTCACGTCGGCTTTTCATTGACCATTCACCCAGCCAAGCCTCGTGTTTTTTCCCAACATGCCTGGGCTTTCTTTTTGGCAAATGTGTTTTGGGAACTTCCTGTAATCGCAACCGCTGCTCTCGCCGTGCCAAGACTTCCAACCGACTTCTGGTCGCCTCGCCTACGCACCCAATAGCCCTTAAAGAGAGCGTCTTGCGTCGGCAGGGAATGGCACGACAACGCACATCAAGCCGTGTGAGTCCCGCCTCCACCAATTCATGCCATTCAAGAGAGCAATCTGCCCGATGAATCGCTTCCTCAGCATTCACAACCGGACATGCAATGACATCCAAACCATCGGTAAGAATAATAATCATGACTTGTCGACCGGAAAGAACAACTGATCCCGGAGAAATCTTAAATCGTTCCAACACCAGAAAATCTTCCAAATAAAAAAGGCCAAACCCAATAAGAGTTTGACCTTTTGAAATAAAATATCTTCAATGTATCTTTCTTATGCAATAATTGCGTTCGATGTTCAACAATTTTTCTGAAAAATTTTAATATTATTATTAGTTTTTATTTTTCATGCTTTCATACGCATGCGAGAGCTGCTCAAGCAATAGCGCACATTGTGCCGAAACTTTCATACGCGCCCGCCCTTCAGAAAGACCTGGATAAAGATGGCGCGCCATCGCAGAAAAAGACATCTCTCGGGCCAGCATCATTTCAAGGCGCACATGTCCGCACAATCCCAGCCTCTCACGAATTTCCGCAATCCGAACCGAACACTTGCCGCGTCCAATCATCCACGTATGCACATCGCCTTTCTTACGAAAACGACCATCTGACGGCTTTTCTTCAACAATACCAATGGTTGCGAAAAGATATTCCCGATACCAGCGATCTGCAGCCGAGACCTCGTCGTCGCCAATATCACCCGCCTCATACATGGAGTGCACTGTGTTAACGACGCGATGAACCCCATTTCGCTCCACGATCTCATGATGCTGGAGCCGTTCCGGAGTAGGCTTCATATGCCCAGCAGCAACCACCGGCGAAACTTCCTGAATTAACGCTTGCATCAATGAATACTTTCCCAAATCGCGGAAGCTCCCATTGGGGGCAAGGCAGGAAACTGCGGAACACGATCAGCACCCCACAAAGCGTTCCAACTCACAGGATGCCCTGGCGGTAAAGCTTCAGCGCTTTCACGATCTACAACCTGCCGCTTTGCAGTGCCGCCAGATACTTTTGCAATCTTTTTGGCCTTGCGGATCGAACGATGACGCGCCTCTTTGTAAGCAGGTTTCCAGCTATCAGCCGCCAACATGGCTGCAATGGCATTGGCAGATACCCGGCGAGGAGTCTGGATTTCACTCATCTGCCTCATTCTTACTTCCTTCACGATGCGAACTTGATTTGTGGCAAAATGCCATAGGTAATAAGAAAAAAAACTTCTTCTGGATTTGGCATAAAGCCATTGCTAAAAAGGCCACATGGCCAAACACAAGCGCTCGGACTCCCTGACTATCCTCCAGCGAGCTATCGGAACACGTATCGCCTGGGCCAGGGAACTCGTTATTCCCAACCAGAGCGAGTGTGCCAGACTGCTGGGAGTAGATGCCTCCACCCTCAACAAGATTGAGCGTGGCGATCGCGCACCCAGCGTCTTCCTCATCGCCGCTCTCTCGAACCGGCTCCGCGTTTCGACAGATTTTCTTCTGAAAGGCGTCCTGAACGGTCGTACCGACGAAGAACTGGCCCTGCGGCTGGCTGCCCTGCACCCAGAGTTGGTGCTCCAGCGGCAAGACATGGCTCTCGACATGGACAAAAACACGACTTCCGGCATACCTGATCAGCCCATGAGACCAGACGAGGATCTGCACTGATAGTATCTTCGCTGACTTCCATGCGCATTCGAACGCTCCCCCATTCGTCGTAGTGCAGCAAACCTGCCTCGGCGATGGAATGAACAAATCAGAAACGTTTCCAGCTATCAGCGAAACACTACGCATTCAACCGGGCCCCTTCCTTCCTCAGCAGCCATCCCCACGACAACCGCCGATTAACGATAAATTAATGGCAATATGCCACTGGGTCAAGAAGCAAATATGGCTCATTGCCATTACTCAGCTTGATAGGACCTCATTCCTTGGTCGGCATTGTTTCCAATGTCCCCCTGGATGAGTTCCCTCTGGAGCGATGAAAACTGCTGATTTCCGTAACTTACTCTCTTGGCAGAGGTGAAAATTTTTCCAATTTTCCTTGGTGTTAAAAAACAAAACACAACAAAATATTTCTTGTTTTTTATCCGTTTCGTGAATCCGGAAAATCGGTTTTCCTTTAAAAAGGACTGTCGCTTAAGATCGAATCTGACTACCCAAAAGTCATAAAAAAAGCGGTCCGAAGACCGCTTTCAATTCTTATTCGTGGATCGTATCCAGATCTCCAAATCGGGTATACTCTCCCTCGAAGTACAACTGGACCATCCCCGTCGGACCATGTCGCTGCTTCTCGAGAATCAGTTCTGCCTTGTTATGCACAAGCGCCATTTTCCGCTGCCATTCCTCAGTTGCCGCCTGAAACTTCTCATTACTGTCGTAAGCACTATCTTTTGGCATCCGCTGCTGCAGATAATACTCGTCACGATACACAAACATCACAGCATCGGCGTCCTGCTCAATAGAGCCAGACTCACGAAGATCCGATAGCATCGGTCGTTTGTCTTCACGGGATTCGACCTGACGTGATAACTGAGACAATGCGATAACCGGCACTGAAAGCTCTTTCGCAATTGCTTTCAGGCCCTGTGTAATCATCGAAATTTCCAACACGCGGCTATCCGGCTTGGTCCCGATCGCCGGACGCATCAATTGCAGGTAATCCACAACTACCAGACTTAATCCCTGCGTTCGCGCCAACCGGCGACACCGCGTTCTCATCGCAGAAAGGGAGATAGCCGGCGTATCGTCAATGTAGAGTGGCAACTTCTGCAACTCACGGGACACACGGACAAAACGATCGAACTCTTTCTGCCCAATGTCACCACGACGAATTTTTTCACCCGAGACTTCTGCTTCGCCCGACAGAATACGTGTCGCCAGCTGCTCGGATGACATTTCGAGGGAGAAGATAGCAACAGAACCGTGAGGTTTTTCCCCACGTTCTTCAGCATCTCTCATGATCGAACGCGCAGCCGAGAAAGCAATTTTCGTCGCCAACGCCGTCTTTCCCATGGCCGGACGCCCAGCGAGAATCAAAAGATCAGACGGATGCAACCCACCCGTCCTTTTATCCAGATCTCGCAGTCCGGACGTCAGGCCAACAACATCGCCCGTCCGTAGAAATGCCTTCTCAGCAACATCAATAGCTCCCGTAAGGGCTTTGCCAAACGAAACAAACCCGCCCTCCTGACCACGTTCAGTCGCAAGTTTGAACAACGCCTCTTCAGAAGCCGCAATCTGATCACTACCATCCAGGTCAGGTCGTGCTCCGAAAGCATTGTTTACAACTGTCTCTCCGATATCGATGAGCTGACGCCGGACCCATGCATCATGAACAACACGACCATAATCCCCGGCATTTACGATCCCAACCATGGCGGTCAGAAGTTTGGCGAGATAAGCAGGTCCGCCCGCAGCATCCAGCACACCTGTGTGCTCGAATTCGGCCTTCATCGTAACGGGGTCAGCCAACTGGCCACGCTCAATGCGACGGGCCACAGCCTCATAAATCCGGCCATTCACCGAGTCGGCAAAATGCTCGGGCTCCAGAAAATCCGAGACCCGCTCATAGGCCTTGTTATTGGTCAGGATAGCTCCGAGAAGCGCCTGCTCTGCCGCGATATTCGCTGGCGGAGAACGACGCAGGAGCGCGCCTAGCCCCCCATCATCAGAGGACGCGTCAGACGCAGCTGGAGAAGGAAAGGATTCGATCATAGTCACGACAGTCTTTTACCATCAGCATCCTCCAGAAGCAGCGCCTCAATGTGCATCTCCTGCCGAGACAAAACGTTTTCAGTCCTGTCAGCCTCTCAATCGCTACATCAGGACGCAGGACATGATCTCAAAAGAGCAGTTCTACGACAGCCTTAAGAACGCCAATCCGCCCACCGGCCTGTCTCTTCCTCAAACAGCCCTTTGGTGGATTGGAAAACAGAATTGGGCCAAAGCACACGAACTGGTGCAATCAGCCGAAGGCATACGACCAAACGACCGTATTCACGCCCTTCTTCACCGACAGGAAGGAGATCTGGCCAACGCCCGCTACTGGTATTCCAGAGCGGATGCGAGGATGCCGGACCAGACCATTATGCAGGAATGGGATGATCTGGTCCGACAAAACTTCGCTCAGACGGAAACCCAGCCATCCTGAGCAAGAGCAACGCCCGCAAGATAAAGACTACCGCAAATCAGCACGCGTGCGGGCTCTTGCCCACTTTCAGCCAAACGCTCCAAAGCTTTGACAATCGTCGGCCCAGCGATTGCGATTCCCCCGGACGCAGCAACAAGCTCCTCCACAGGCGTGGCAAGATGCTGGTCAACTTCCGCCACAGCCTGAACACTTGCTGCCCGCGCCAAGAGGGGCTTGAGAAATCCACTCACGTCCTTGCTCTGCTTGACCCCGGCTATGATGTGAACAGGTCGATCCTTCCAACCATCAAGCACTTCCCCCAGCACCTCACCTGCACCAGGGTTATGGCCACCGTCCAGATAAAGCTCCCACCCATCTGGCAGCATAGCAGCAAGCGTTCCATGCAATCGCTGTAACCGGGCAGGCCAGTCAGTTCTGGCAATACCCTCATACGCACTCAACGCGATATTCAACCCAGACACCCGCAAAGCCGCAATCGCAAGAGCTGCATTTGTCGCCTGATGCGGCCCCTTCAAACCCGGCAAGGGCAATTCAAGGCTACCTTGCGGGTCAGAATAATGCAGCTTTAAACCATCCACCCGAACGTGCACATTCTGTCCCAGGCTCCACAGAGGCGCCTTCAATGCCTCCGCATGCGACCGAATGGCATTCAACGCTTCTGGAGCCTGCGGAGAGACAACGACGGGCACACCAGACTTAATGATACCCGCTTTTTCACCAGCAATGGCCTCCAGCGTTTCTCCCAGAAAGGCCTGATGGTCCAGACTGATCGTCGTGATGGCACACGCAGCAGGCTTAGGAACCACATTTGTGGCATCCAGCCGTCCACCGAGACCCACTTCAAGAATGACAAGGTCAGCAGGGATGCGGGAGAAAAGAAGAAAACCTGCGGCCGTCAAAACCTCGAAGACGGTAATGGGCGCACCTGCATTAACGCGCTCAACCTCTTCAAAAGCATCCACCAGCGTATCTTCGTCAACCAGCTTCCCTGCCAGACGAAACCGCTCAGTAATGCTCACAAGATGCGGGCTGGTCATCACATGCACACGGAGACCTGCTGCCTCGGCAATCGCCCGCAGATTGGCGCATGTGCTCCCCTTACCGTTCGTGCCAGCAACATGAATGACTGGTGGCAAGTGCAGTTCGGGATGACCCAACTTAGCCAGAAGAACTTCCAGCCGCCCAAGTGAAAGATCAATCAGCTTGGGATATAACTGGTGCAACCGGGCAAGAACCTCGCCCGGCCGTCCCTGATATTCACCAGCCAGACGGACCGGCTCCCCCTTCTGGGCACCCATCAGGCAGCGACGTCCGGAGCCGCCTTTTGGCGAGTCAGCATACCAAGAACACGTCCCAGAAGCTCAGGCAGCTCGGAGCGCTTCGCAACAATATCAACCATCCCGTGCTCACGCAGGTACTCGGACCTCTGGAAACCTTCCGGCAGTTTCTCGCGCACAGTGTCCTGAATCACACGAGGACCAGCAAAAGCAATGAGCGCATTCGGCTCAGCAATGTGAATATCACCCAGCATTGCGAAAGACGCTGACACGCCCCCGGTCGTCGGGTTCGTAAAGACCACGATATAGGGCAGACCAGCTTCCTGAAGCATCTGCACGCCAATCGTCGTACGCGGCATCTGCATGAGGCTGACAGCGCCTTCCTGCATACGCGCACCGCCGGAAGCCGTGTAAATCACCAGCGGAGCCTTCTGAAGAACAGCCAGACGACAGGCCGCCACAAAAGCCTCACCCAGACCTGCTCCCATCGTTCCCAACAGGAACTCAGGCGCCATGACGGCCACCACAGCCTTCTGCCCCTGAATCCGGCCATGTGCGACCACAAGCCCCTCATCAAGATGAGACTTGTTCCGCGCGTCCTTCAGACGATCGGTGTAACGCTTGGAATCCTTGAATCCCAGCGGATCAACCGGCATCTTCGGCAGTTCGATGGTCGTATATTCGCCACCATCAAACGTCCAGGCCAGACGCTCCTTTGCCGTCGCACGCATATGATGCCCACAATGCGGACATACCTTCTGGGAACGCTCCATTTCCTTGACGAGCATCATCTGCCCGCAGGAATCGCAATTTGTCCAAAGATTATCCGGCACGTCCCGCTGAAGCAGGCCACGCAGCTTTGGTCGGACGTAATCGGTCAGCCAGCTCATGTCGTCTCGTTACTTTCTGCCTGCCTTCGGGACGAAGGCCAGAATGGGAAAAGGCTCTTGTACAGGCCATTCATAATCGCCGCGTTTTAGCGTTGCCAGCACATTTATGCCAGCCTTGCCATACAGAACTGTGCCCAGCCTCGCAAAAATATGGCACCATCTCCCTTAAGGAACATGCACCGCGATCACCTGCAACCACTGAGCGTTCTCGCGGTTTAATCAGGCAAAATCAGTGAACAGACGGGCTATTGTTCCCGTCCGGAGAAACCCCAATGTCCGACAGTTTCAATACCGTGCAGCTCTCCCCTCAGTCAGGCCTGAAACCCGGATGGTTCATCGGCGTAGGAGCCTTTCTGGTCGTCCTGGGGCTTCTGGCAGCCTTTGATGCAATCGCCACAACTCTGGCCAGCATGGTCCTTCTGGGCGTTCTGCTCATCATCGGTGGAATCGCCCAAATCATGCAGAGCTTCGCGCATCGCGGGCTCCCCCTGCCCAACCAGTGGCTTTCCGGCCTGATCGGCGGACTTTACATTCTTGGCGGCCTTCTCCTCATCGAAGAGCCCGCAACCGGATCAGTCTTTATTACGGCTATCCTTGCAGGCTGCCTGATCTTCGCAGGCCTTAGCCGTGCCTTCTGGGCCGCCGGGCACCGCACAACAGGTGGCTGGGGCCTCCTCGCCGTCAGTGGCGTCTTCACGCTCCTGATCGGCATCCTTCTCTACATGACACTGCCTTGGTCAGGCCTGTGGCTAATCGGAACCCTGATTGCCATCGAGCTTCTGATGGCTGGGGCATCTGCCATTCTTTTTGGCATGTCACTGCGCAATCGCACTTGAGCAGACTGCAAATAAAAAAAGCGCATCAGAGAGTCCCCTGATGCGCTCCCAAATCACCACCTGAAACAGGTTTCAACCCCGAACAGCGGCAGACAACTCAATAAGCTGCTTCAATACGGATGGAACCGTCTTTTCCGTCGCTTTACCCTCAGACAATGTCCCCGCCATCGTCTTGATCAAAGCAGACGCTACAACAGCCGCATCCCCAATCCGGGACGCCGCCCGCGCCTGCTCAGGCGTCGAAATCCCAAACCCGATCGCAACCGGAAGATCGGTTGCTTCCCGAATTTTCGGAAGAGCTTCCTCAAGCTGCGCCTGGCTCGCACTGCCCGTCCCCGTGATCCCCGTGATGCTCACATAATACACGAAGCCAGACGCATCTTTCAGCACATGAAACAGACGAGTCCGGGACGTTGTCGGCGCCACGAGAGAAATGATATCCAGCCCGGCCGCCCGTGCGTGAGCATCCAGAAGATCCGCCTCTTCCGTCGGCATATCCACCACAATGATACCATCCACACCCGCCTGAACCGCATCAAAGCAGAATTCCGCTGGCCCGTAGCTATCAATCGGGTTCAGATATCCCATCAGAATAATCGGCGTCTCAGCATCGGTCTCCCGGAAAGACCGAACCATCTCCAGAACGCCACCCAACGTCGCCCCAGCCTTCAGCCCCCTCAGTGCCGCAGCCTGAATCGTCGGACCGTCCGCTGAAGGATCGGAGAACGGCACGCCAATCTCGATCAGATCTGCCCCCGCAGCCGGCATCGCCTTCAGCAGTTCCAGTGAGGTCTCATAATCCGGATCAAACGCCTGAAGATACGGAATCAGAGCGCCCCGTCCCTCCTTCTTGAGGGCTTCAAAACGGGCTTTGATACGGCTCACAGGTTCACTCCCAGATGGCTCGCCACAGTGAAGATATCCTTGTCTCCACGGCCGGAGACGTTCAGTACGATGATCTTGTCCTTCGGCATCTCTGGAGCAATCTTCATCACATGCGCCAGTCCATGCGCGCATTCGAGCGCCGGAATAATACCTTCCGTCCGCGTCAGAAGCTGGAACGCATCCAACGCTTCCTGATCCGTCACACCAACATACTCGGCACGGCCAATATCATTCAGCCAGGAATGCTCAGGCCCAATCCCCGGATAATCCAGCCCCGCACTGATCGAATGCGCCTCTTCGATCTGACCATGCTTGTCCTGAAGCAGATACGTCCGGTTGCCATGGAGCACTCCCGAGCGCCCACGCGAGATGGACGCCGCCGTCTTGCCAGAATCCAGTCCAAGCCCAGCAGCCTCCACACCAATCAGACGCACATCCGCATCATCAAGGAACGGATGGAAAATCCCCATCGCATTGGAGCCGCCACCAATGGCCGCAACAATCACATCCGGCAGGCGCCCCTCAGCCCGGACAATCTGCTCCTTTACTTCCGTACCAATGATGGACTGGAAATCACGAACCATCTCAGGATAAGGATGCGGCCCAGCAACCGTGCCCACCAGAAAATATGTATCCGCCACGTTCGCAACCCAGTCGCGCATGGCTTCATTCATGGCATCCTTGAGTGTCCCGGCCCCAGCCGTCACCGGCTTCACCTCAGCCCCAAGCAGATGCATGCGGAAGACGTTGGGCTTCTGGCGCTCAACATCCGTTGCGCCCATGTAGATGACGCATTTCAACCCAAAGAGCGCACAAACCGTGGCCGTAGCCACACCATGCTGACCAGCACCCGTCTCAGCCACAATCCGTGTCTTGCCCATCCGTCGGGCGAGCAGGATCTGCCCCATGACATTGTTGAGCTTGTGCGAACCTGTGTGGTTCAGCTCCTCACGCTTGAGATAAACCTTTGCACCACCCAACTCTTCCGTCAGGCGCTTCGCAAACCATAACGGGCTCGGGCGGCCAACATAGTCCCGGTAATAGTAGTCCAGCTCCTCACGAAACGCCGGGTCAGCCTGCGTCGCGCGATACGCCTCCTCCAGTTCAAGAACCAGAGGCATCAACGTTTCCGCAACAAAGCGTCCACCGAAGACGCCAAACCGGCCACGCTCGTCCGGACCGGAGCGCAAGGAATTAGGCAGGGAAGATGATGGGGTCGTCATACCGGGCTCTGTTCCGCTTAAAGGGCTAACCAGCGATACCAAGGCCAGACGGGAACGTCCATCCACACCATTTTTAAGAAACCACCCTTACCGAATTCTCGGCAGCCCCCTTGCACAGAGCGCATCCTCAAGACATGAGTCAGAACACCTCCTGCCTCCGACCAAGGATCTTTCTCTGATGCTTCTCGCCCGGCCCGCCGGCACACCGGCCCGCGAGATCGGCCCGGACGTCGATATCAATGCCACGAACTGGATTGACCTCATCAATCCAACACATGATGAAATCACAAAAGCCGAGACACTCCTTGGGGTTCACATTCCCAAACTGGAAGAACTGGAAGAGATCGAAAGCTCATCCCGCCATTATGAACGGGATAACTGCCTCTACCTCTCGACCCCCCTTGTACGCCGTGCGGATGACGTCTCGTTCTCCAAACCCGTCGGTTTCATCCTGACGGAAAAGAGAATCATCACAGTCCGCTATACGGACTATTTCGCATTTGATCTCGTAGGGGGAAAGCTGGCCGAATACCCGGCAGGCAAGGTCTCGCCGTCTTCAACGGAACTGCTGGTTGAACTGCTCGAAGAGATTATCAACCGTCTGGCTGATATCCTCGAAGGCCTGGGGCGCACTCTCGACACCATTTCCCGCCGCGTCTTCAACGCCGAGCAACCGCGCGATCGCGCACGCGTGGGCGCCATGCTTCGCGAAACCCTGCGCCGCCTCGGATATGCTGGAGACCTAGCCTCAACAGTCCGGGACAGTCTCCTCGGCATCGACCGTGTTCGTATCTATCTGGAAGATTACATCAGCCAAAGCCTGCAAAAGGCCAAGGATCAGGGCACGTCTCCCCTTCCCGCCAGAGATACTGCTGGGAAATCACCAACGCCGGCTGACACATTCAAATCACGTCTCAAAGTCGCAGGCCGCGACATTGCTTCCCTGAGCGACTTCGATGCCCAGATCGTCAGCAAGGTCCAATTCCTTCTGGATGCGACGTTGGGCTTCATCAGCATCGAGCAGAACGACGGCATGAAAGTCCTCACCGTCGCCAGCTCAATCGGGATCATGCCAACGCTCATCGCAGGTATCTACGGCATGAACTTCAAGGACATGCCGGAGCTTACCTGGAAATATGGCTACCCTTACGGCCTTACCTTGATGGTTTTATCCACCATCCTGCCGCTCTTCTGGTTCTGGCGCCGTGGATGGTTCGGAACCCGTTAAGAGTCTTCTTCAACCCGCAAACCACCCTCAACGGGGCGGAAAGGCAGAACAGAGCGCTGATATGCCACCGGGAAACGATGGAGCTGTTTTTCCCACAGTTCCACATCACTTCCTTCCGGCAAAACGACGTTGTCTACGCCACACCGCTTGAGGAAGGCCGCCTGATCTGGAAGGACATGCCCTTCCGCACGAATTTCTCCGGAAAAGCGGAGGTACTCCCGCAACTCCCGAGCCTGCGTAAACACACGCCCATCACGGAAGATCGGAAAGCGCAAAACAACCAGCTCAAGTCGATTGAGATACGGTTTCAGGGCCGTCGCATCATCAGCAATATCCAGAAGAACAGCGCGTGCGTCTGTGTTCTCGGCCAACTCTGAAAGCGTTACCAACACCTCATGAAACTTGGCAGGACGCTCATTCAGCTCAAACAGTTTCATAAGCCGCCTCCTTGAAAGGAACGTCCCCGAGTCGATCTAACGTATCGAGGAACGTCTCCCCTTTCTGCCTTACACCAAGGTAGCAATCCACCAATCGGGCAATCGCATCAACCGTATCGTCTTCCGGAAGCGCCGGACCCAAGATCGTTCCAATAGATGCGCCGTTCTCTGCCCGGCCGCCCAGAGTAATCTGGAAGAACTCTTCCCCACGCTTGTCCACACCAAGCAAGCCAATATGACCTGCATGGTGATGGCCGCATGCATTGATGCAACCCGAAATATTGATCCGCAGCGCGCCGATTTCCGCCTGCAAAGAGGCATCCCCAAACCGCGCGCCCAGCTTCTGGGCAATCGGAATGGAACGCGCGTTTGCCAGTGCGCAGTAATCCAGTCCAGGGCACGCCACGATGTCACCGATCAGACCAATGTTGGCCGATGCCAGATCCACCTCTTTCAGGGCCTGCCACAGATCATACAGTCGATCCTGTCGAACATGCCCCAGAACAATGTTCTGAAGATGCGTAATCCGCAGTTCGCCAAAGGAATATTCGTCAGCCAAGTCGGCCAAACGGTCCATCTGGGCAGACGTCGCATCTCCCGGAATTCCCCCGGCAGGCTTCAGAGAAACAACCGCAATAATATGACCTGCATCACGATGAGGATGCGTATTGCTTCGAACCCAGAGGTCAAACTCCGGATTGGCCCCACGTCTGGCAGATAGCTCCTGAGACGCATTATCCGGGGCTGATAGTTCCGGCACAGCAAATCGCGCGCGGATTGCATCTACCATTTCAGGCGTCAGACGGTAATGCTCCAGATCCATCTGTTGCAGCTCAGCTTCGACTGCCTCACGATAAGCCTCAATGCCCAGAGCCTGAACCAGGATCTTGATCCGTGCCTTGTAGATATTATCGCGGCGTCCATGCGCATTATAGACACGAACAATCGCTTCGAGCGTTGCAAGCAGTCGCTCTTCAGGTACCGCATCAAAAATTTCCTGCCCGATAATAGGCGTACGGCCTAAGCCTCCCCCTACAAAGATCCGGAAAACAGGACGCCCGTCTGCGCCACTGCGAGCCAGAATTCCAATATCATGGAAACGAGCTGCAACCCGGTCATTCGGACTGCCAGAAATAGCAATCTTGAATTTCCGCGGCAAAAACGTGAATTCGGGATGCAATGTAGACCACTGGCGCAGAATTTCCGCATGAACACGCGGGTCCACGACTTCATCCGCAGCCGCACCCGCAAATTCGTCAGACGTCACATTCCGGATGCAGTTTCCGCTGGTCTGAATGGCATGCATGTCCACCTTCGCCAGATCGCGCAGAATGTCCGGAGTTTCTTCCAGCTTTATCCAGTTAAACTGAATATTCTGACGCGTGGTAAAGTGCCCATAATCACGATCGTACCGACGCGCGATATGCGCGAATATCCGCATCTGCTGACTGTCGATCGTTCCGTAAGGAATAGCGACCCGCAACATGTAAGCGTGAAGCTGAAGATACAGACCATTCATCAGCCGCAGCGGCTTGAACTCGTCTTCACTCAAACTTCCATCGATACGACGCGTCACCTGCTCGGAAAATTCGTCGATGCGCGCGGCCAGAAAATCGCGGTCAATCTGGTCGTACTGATAATGGCCAACTGGAGCGTTCATTGCCCGGCCTCCACTGAAAATTCCGGATGTACAGTCGGACCATGCGCCCGAATTCGCTCACGCACCGTCACAGGTTCTGGAGGATCAACATCGCGTACAGCCACTTCATAAACACCTACGACGCCATCGTGCTGAGCACGCGCCTGAGCACTCTCAAGAACATCGTTCACAGCGTCAGCATCCAGTTTTTCCGCCGCAGCAACTTTGGCCGTCCAATGTCCATCATGGCCGCGCCAGACGATTCTTCCGTCCAGAAGGCGATTAGCCGTCAGAACAAGTTTCTCACCCGCTCCAACACGAACTGGTCGTTTCATGATGCCCTCCGCAGGAACGAAACTGACATAGGATAAACCATCAACTCGCAGGTTTCCCCTTGCATGACCTCGAAAGAAGCTCCGAAGATCTTCCCAACGTGATGCTGCGAATGAAAAAGGACTGACCGTAGCAACGAAAAATTCACCATAACGAATCAAATAATGATCCATTATGGTGAATTATCCAACCTCAATAAACAAAATTTAGTGATAATTTTTTATAACTAATTATTATAGTTATATCGAGAATGATATCGGAGCCCGATTAGGTCTCTGCATTCCCGCTTCCTCGGCCTGACGCAGCAACCCTTCCAAGGTCACAGCATCCATCTTTTTGGCTAGTTCAACATTCATTGACGCCCAAAAAGGTTCAAGAACCTTTTCTATCAACGGATTGGCGGCTTCACCATCCGGGGTATGCTCTTCTGTAACGGCCTGAACAATTTCATGCACGGTAATCGTCCGCGGCGGACGGCCCAACCGATAACCGCCTTTGGGGCCTCGCACACTATCCAGAAGCTTTTCTCTTGAAAGAGCCTGAAGAACAGGCTCAATCCCGCGACGCAGCATATTACCCCGCTTGGCAATATCCGCGCCACTCACCACACCGGAACGCCCCGCGTGAAAAGCAACATCCAACATGATTGAAACAGCTGTCAGGGCACGATCGCGGCGGAGATACATGAATTTTCCGAATTCAACGCAAAAGAAAGGGCACTTGAACAACTTGCGATGCTCATTCGTGTATTTGGGTCTTTCAAACAGCCCTGTCAATCATTGAAACGGGATTACATCCTCAATCGGATGACTCTACTCCACATATTCGCGATAATATCGCCCACCTAGAGAGGTCAAAATTTCATATCCGATAGTTCCCGCAGATGCGGCCACATCATCAACGCTTCTGCGTGGCCCAATCAGATCCACGTACATATCCGCATGTAGCTGAGACTCCGGAACAGCAGACACATCCAGCGCCAAAGAATCCATGGAGATGCGCCCGACGATGGGCAACGCAATATCTCCCAACCACGCACAACCCGTACCGCTATTATGCCGGGAAAACCCATCAGCATATCCCACAGCCACAGTCGCAATACGGCGTGGTTCACTAGGGCGGTAGGTCAAACCATACCCAACAGCATCGCCCACTCCCACATCACGTAACTGAAGGACACGTGCGCGAAGAGAAACAACCTGCTGCAGAGGATTAGGCGCTTCAGTATTAGGAGCGATTCCATAAAGAGCCGCACCAGGCCGGACCAACTCCATATGGTAATCCGTACCAAGGAATATTCCCGAGGAAGCCGAGAGACTTAAAGGAGCCGCAGGCATTAATGCAGCCATGTCTCGAAATCTTTGGCGCTGCATTTGGTTCGCCTCGCTGAATGGATCGTCGGCACAAGCCAGATGACTCATCACCAGTCCAAGACGGATACCCCCTAGAAGACTTTTGTCCTCGGAGAGCCTCTGAACGTCCCCCCAGGAAAGACCGAAACGGGACATACCACTATCAACCTGGATAACGGCCTCCAGAACGGCCCCTTCACGCGCAGCCTCGCGCTTCCAGAGATCTATCTGTTCAAGACTGTTCAGAACCGGCCGGAGCCCGAAATAGACACACTCAGCCGCCGCTCCCGGCCGCGGCCCATGCAGAACCGTAATCCGAGTCTCTGATGAGACGATCTGACGCAGAGCAATTCCCTCATCAACATGGGCGACAAAAAACTCTTTTGCGCCTTCCCGTTCGAGAACAGGCGCGACTTGCTCAGCACCCAGCCCATAGGCGTCCGCTTTCACAACAGCAGCACAAACTGCCGTTCCCACCTTATCCCTCAAAAAGCGATAGTTTCTGGCGATAGCCTTGAGATCGACCACAAGAGTGGCACCCGCCCGTGAGGCAGGCCAAAGGTGGGGAGCTGATAAGATCGTCATACGTCACCCTATCGCAAATCGAAATGAAATTTCCTGCATAAATTCAGCATATTCTTCAGTCTCAAAGGTTATATATGCAGCATATAACCAAGGAAGACGGAAAATTGTGACATGATCTTCGATCGCACTACCGAATCCATTCTTCGCCTTCTGCAACATGACGGCCGTATGAGCAATGCAGACCTCGCGGAACGCGTTGGTCTTTCACCCTCAGCATGCCTGCGACGTGTCAAAATGCTTGAAGAGAAAGGCATCATCCGAGGTTACCATGCCGTCATCGACGATCGGTCCGTACATAACCTGACAACAGTCATTGTACAGATCACCTTGGAGCGCCTGACGGACGAAGCTCTAAGACGCTTTGAAGCACGCATTAAGGAATGCGCCGACATTCGTGAGTGCTACCTGATGACTGGTGAAGCAGACTATCTTCTACATGTGGCAGCCCGAGACCTGGCAGACTACGAACGAATCCACAAAGAGGAACTCTCTCGCCTCCCGGGTGTGATCCGTATTCACAGCAATTTTGCCATCAGGCCCGTTGTGCAGCGTTGGAGCACTCAAAACATTAGCCAGACAAAATAAGCAAATTTTAATCGAAATGCATTTGCGAACTAATCTCATTTAACGTATGGGAAATTATTGCCTCATGATAGGACGCTACGAGCAGCTCATGATCATCTGTTCATGTAACGCACTTTCCCACAAAGACGTCGAGTCGGCCATTGATGCTGGAGCCTCCCGACCTTCTGAAATTTACACCGCCAAGAAGTGCCGTGCTCAGTGTGGAAACTGCGTTCCAGGAATGGTCTGCCTTTTGAAACAGGCCATTCAGGAGCGACGAAATCTCGGTCTAGCCAATACGAAAATCGCACAGCCACCGACACAAACCGCATACTGTTAATTTAGAGAACTAAAAAAATGCCCGGGATTACCGAGCATTTTCGAAGCATTTAGTCTTGATCAGGAGCTGCTGCGGAATTGGTCTGAATGTACCGCTCAATTCCAACCTGCTTAATCAGATCGAACTGACGATCAATAAAGTCTTCATGCTCTTCTTCATTCACGAGAATCTTAAGAAGAAGATCACGAGAAACATAATCCCGTACGCTCTCACAATACGCGATGCCTTCACGTAGATCTTCGAGAGCTTTTTTCTCAAGCTTTAAATCGCATTCCAGAATCTCTTCAACGCTCTGTCCAATCAAAATTTGATTTAGGCGCTGAACATTAGGCAACCCGCCCAAGAAGAGAATGCGCTCGATTAGCCAGTCAGCATGACGCATTTCTTCAATGGATTCTTCGTATTCTTTTTTACCCAGCAGCGTCACGCCCCAATGACGCAACGTCCGTGCATGCAAGAAATACTGGTTGATGGCCGTTAACTCGTTGGTCAACTGCGTGTTCAGATGCTCGATGATTTTAGGGTCTTTAATCGCCACAGGAAGATCCTCTTCGTTATCTTGATCATCCGTTCATACACCACAATCAAGTAAATAACAAAAAATAATTAAGTTATATACTTGATAAAATTAATATACATTCTCATTTGGAATTTTTACTTAAAAAATATCTTCAAAATTTCCATAGAAACCTAATTTAGAAATTATAATTTCAAGTATTAATAAAACATAGATTTTTCACAAACATAATTAACCCTAAAGAAGGCGCCAATCGCAAAAAACAGATAATCGAACATCTACCTGTATATGGTAAAAGACTATCAAATCTTCCAACAGCCGATTGGAATGTGAAAACGCTTGGCATGTTTGATGGATTCCTACTTTATCTCCGACCTGTAATAGAAAGGCTAACCTTTTTTCCTCTAAAGTCGGATCGAAGAAGTCAACATCAAACCCAGTCCGCCATCATATCGTTTAGCGCCTCCTGTCAGCGCGGACTATTGAGATCAACAGCGTGATGCGACGCAGAACGACAACTCGCATCTTGGCGTGGATCCCCACAGCGATCCATCTGTTTGTCCACTAACCGATATAGATCGTTCCATCCTTCATTTTCCATTATAGAGCCTGGCTCAGATTTTCCGTTTCCTTCAACAAATCTAGCGATCATGACGCCGACTAGTCGCATCTACTACGTTGGAAAGGACATATAGGTTGATGATTAAACTCTTACGATATCCCACACGAATTTCTTATGCTGATATAATATTTTCGCGTGAGCAACAGGAAGTATCGAAATAAAAGTGATCTCATACACTGCTTTCAGCGCTGAGCTCAGAGTTCGGGATCAATCTAAATAGTGGATACAAAGTGACGCAAGCGCCAGACCAAAAAGCTGGACTCTCTAGTCATCTTCGAAACGGATGAAGTATGATTGTGGCCTTTTAGCATACCTTTTAGTGCCGCTAAACGAGGGCTTTATGTACTGCCCACCGCAACATCCTACATTTGACACGCTTGTCGCTGCATTAAGGCCTTCCCCTCAAGAGCCATTAGTTGCGAGTTTAGCGATTCCGATTTGAATCTACGGGTGCCAAGTCATTGAAATGATGGGGAATTTGATAGGCGTGTGGTATGGGCCGCAACACGAAAACCCCCGCTGTCTCGGTGAGAGAGCGGGGGTTTTGGAACTGTATTGGTGTGGTTGCGGGGGCAGGATTTGAACCTGCGGCCTTCAGGTTATGAGCCTGACGAGCTACCGGGCTGCTCCACCCCGCGGTGGTGTATGTGATGTTGGTGTGTGGGAGTTTTTGTGAGTGGGCTAGGGGACCTGGCGGCGACCGACTTTTCCGCACCTTGAGGTGCAGTATCATAGGCGCTGAGGGATTTCACGGCCGAGTTCGGGAAGGGATCGGGTGTAGGGCCCTCGCAATGGCCACCAGGTCTTCTAGCCCACCCAGTCTTTTTGAGAGTGGGTGGAGGTTGGTGTTTGTTGAGTGTGGCTGATTTCTGTGCATGTGTTTGATGTGAGAAGTATGAGCGATTAGGACCGGTTAGCTGCATGCATTACTGCACTTTCACACCCGGCCTATCAACGTGATGGTCTGTCACGGCTCTATGAGACCTCGTTTTGAGGTGGGTTTCCCGCTTAGATGCTTTCAGCGGTTATCCCGTCCATACTTAGCTACCCGGCTGTGCCACTGGCGTGACAACCGGTGCACCAGAGGTATGTTCATCCCGGTCCTCTCGTACTAGGGACAAATCCTCTCAAGTCTCTTACACCCACGGCAGATAGGGACCGAACTGTCTCACGACGTTCTAAACCCAGCTCACGTACCACTTTAATCGGCGAACAGCCGAACCCTTGGGACCTGCTCCAGCCCCAGGATGTGATGAGCCGACATCGAGGTGCCAAACCTCCCCGTCGATGTGGACTCTTGGGGGAGATCAGCCTGTTATCCCTAGAGTACCTTTTATCCGTTGAGCGATGGCCCGTCCACGTGGGACCACCGGATCACTATGGCCGACTTTCGTCTCTGCTCGAACTGTCATTCTCGCAGTCAGGCGGGCTTATGCCATTGCACTCGACAGCCGGTTTCCGACCGGCCTGAGCCCACCATCGCGCGCCTCCGTTACACTTTGGGAGGCGACCGCCCCAGTCAAACTGCCCACCATGCAGGGTCCCGGACCAGGCTTACTGGTCTCGGTTAGACATCAGAAAAATTCAGGGTCGTATTTCAAGGGTGGCTCCACCGGTGCTGGCGCCCCGGCTTCAAAGCCTCCGACCTATCCTACACAGGATTTTCCTGATGCCACTGCAAAGCTGCAGTAAAGGTTCATAGGGTCTTTCCGTCTGACCGCGGGTACCCCGCATCTTCACGGGGAATTCAATTTCGCTGAGTCGATGCTGGAGACAGTGGGGAAGTCGTTACGCCATTCGTGCAGGTCGGAACTTACCCGACAAGGAATTTCGCTACCTTAGGACCGTTATAGTTACGGCCGCCGTTTACCGGGGCTTCAATTCAATGCTTGCACATCTCCTCTTAACCTTCCGGCACCGGGCAGGCGTCAGGCCCTATACGTCATCTCACGATTTCGCAGAGCCCTGTGTTTTTACTAAACAGTCGCTACCCCCTGGTCTGTGCCACCCAACCATGGTTGCCCACGATTGGGTCTCGTTTATCCCGAAGTTACACGAGCAATTTGCCTAGTTCCTTCAGCATCGTTCTCTCAAGCGCCTTGGTATTCTCTACCAGTCCACCTGTGTCGGTTTCGGGTACGGTCTATACGCCAGAGCTATTTCCTGGAATGGTCGAAAAGCCTGTTCAATCCGATAAGGACAGACAACATTTCTCATTCGTCACTTCTGGCAGGCCTAGGAATATTCACCTAGTTCCCATCGACTACGGCTCTCGCCCTCGCCTTAGGGGCCGGCTCACCCTGCGTGGATTAACCTTGCGCAGGAACCCTTGGACTTTCGGCGACAGTGTTTCTCGCACTGTTTGTCGCTACTCATGTCAGCATTCGCACTTCCGATATCTCCAGAGGGGGTCACCCCGCCTCCTTCGCAGACTTACGGAACGCTCCGCTACCGCGCATTCATAAGAATGCACCCACAGCTTCGGCACGTGGCTTGAGCCCCGTTACATTTTCGGCGCAGGGTTTCTAATAGACCAGTGAGCTATTACGCTTTCTTTAAAGGATGGCTGCTTCTAAGCCAACCTCCTGGTTGTTTTGGAATCCCCACATCCTTTCCCACTTAGCCACGATTTAGGGGCCTTAGCTGGTGGTCTGGGCTGTTTCCCTCTCGACAATGGACCTTAGCACCCACTGTCTGTCTGCCGGGCTATACTCCTGGGTATTCGGAGTTTGGTTAGGTTTGGTAAGGCTTTGGGCCCCCCTAGCCCATCCAGTGCTCTACCCCCCAGGGTAAACACCCGACGATCTACCTCAATAGATTTCGCGGAGAACCAGCTATCTCCGAGTTTGATTGGCCTTTCACCCCTAGCCACAGCTCATCCCCGACTTTTTCAACAGGCGTGGGTTCGGCCCTCCAGTGCGTGTTACCGCACCTTCAGCCTGGCCATGGCTAGATCACTCGGTTTCGGGTCTTCTGCCAGCAACTCATTCGCCCTATTCAGACTCGCTTTCGCTACGCCTACACCTAACGGCTTAAGCTCGCTGCAAACAGAAACTCGCTGACCCATTATACAAAAGGTACGCCGTCACCCCATAAGAGGCTCCGACTGCTTGTAGGCGTCCGGTTTCAGGTCTCTTTCACTCCCCTTATCGGGGTGCTTTTCACCTTTCCCTCACGGTACTTGTTCACTATCGGTCACTAAGGAGTATTTAGGCTTGGAGGGTGGTCCCCCCATGTTCAGACAGGGTTTCACGTGCCCCGCCCTACTCGAATCCTCACCAAGACACTACGCATACGGGGCTATCACCCATTATTGCCGGACTTTCCAGACCGTTCTGCTTCTTCTTGGTAAGGCATTGGCCTGCTCCGCGTTCGCTCGCCACTACTAGCGGAATCTCTGTTGATGTCTTTTCCTCCAGGTACTGAGATGTTTCAGTTCCCCGGGTTTGCC
>NZ_BLJQ01000005.1 GCF_014132155.1 Gluconobacter sp. Gdi | reverse complement strand
TTCCACATACCGCTGGACAGATGGCGATGCGACGTTGCCGCTGCAAAGCGGAAATAGCAGCAGGGAACCGGGTATTCTTTCCATTCAGGTCGTGTCCAGCGGACCCTATCTGATGGAGGATCGCTCTGCTCTGTCCGAACTCCGTCAGGTCGGATAACAGCCTCTGGGTACTGATGGGGAAGCCTCGGCTTCCCCATCAGTCTTGAAGAAGACCATCAAGCCCTTAATGGCTCTCAAATGATGTTCGAACGCTTCAAACGACAGGCTGATTTGTTCTTGCGTTAGAGAGTAAAGGGCACTTCGGAAAGAGACATCAATCTGTTTGAACCACTCGTGGTTGGCCGGGTTGTGTAACTTTTACGGAAGTGTTCAAGTCATACGCGGTAGGTGAGCCAGATGCTTGTCTAACGTGACGGGGTAATCACGGACACGGACCCCTGTTGCATTATACACGGCATTGGCAATCGCTGCTGCCACGCCACAAAGCCCCAGTTCCCCGACCCCTTTTGCTTTCATGGGAGAGGACAGGGGGTCGACTTCATCAAGAAAAATCACGTCCTGATGAGGAATATCAGCGTGTACGGGGACTTCGTAACCGGCCAGATCATGATTGACGAAGAAGCCACGTCGAGTATCGACTGCCAGTTCTTCCATGAGGGCTGCGCCAGCGCCCATGGTCATGGCACCGATGACCTGGCTTCGGGCGGTTTTGGGGTTCAGAATGCGGCCTGCGGAGCAGACGGCCAGCATCCGCCGGATACGGACTTCGCCGGTAAATCCATTGACACCGACTTCGACGAAATGGCTTGCAAAGGTGGACTGCTGGTATCGTTTGTCTACGTCAGCATATTCAATGGTGTCCTCGGCAACCAGTTCACTCTCATGTGCAGCCTGTCCAAGGGGGAAAACACTGTTACCGACATGGACATTTCCGCCTGAGAACTGCGCTTCGGCTGGTGGTAATCCCAGTTTCTCCGCAACATTTTCTCGCAGTTTGACGCATGCGGCATATACGCCCGCAGCCGAATTGTTGGCCCCCCACTGGCCTCCGGATCCTGCCGATACAGGGAAATCCGAATCACCAAGAATGACCCGGACCTGATCGATGCAAACTCCCATCATTTCCGCCGCTGTCTGGGCAAGAATGGTATAGGTGCCTGTGCCAATATCGGTCATGTCGGTCTCGACCGTCACGATCCCCTGCGAATCAAGACGCACGCGTGCCCCGGATTTTGTCAGGAGATTGTTGCGGAAGCCTGCCGCGACGCCCATGCCGATGAGCCATTCTCCCTCCCGCACGGATGCGGGGCGGGGGTTCCGACGGCTCCAGCCAAATTTCTCGGCTCCATGTTCCAGGCACTCGACGAGATGCCGCTGAGAAAACGGCCGTCCTAGTTTTTCAGGATCGACCTGCGTGTCATTCAGAATTCGGAAACGCACAGGATCCATGCGCAGCCGTTCCGCCATCTCGTCCATGGCAATTTCAAGTGCCATCAGGCCTGACGCTTCGCCAGGCGCCCGCATCGCATTCCCTTCAGGCAGATCCAAAACAGCCAGTCGCATCGCCGTCAGTCGATTGGCACCCGCATACAGCAGCTTGGTTTGATCTATCGCGGCTTCCGGACGCCCGTGAGGAAGATTGCCCGACGTGCTTTCATGGGCAATAGCCGTGATCCTGCCGTCACGATCCGTACCGATTCGGATGCGCTGGATCGTCGCAGACCGATGCGTTGTATTGTTCATGATAAAGGGGCGGGTGAGCGCAACCTTGACGGGACGTCCTGCAGCTTTGGCGCCGAGAGCCGCCAGCACGGCGTCAGAGCGCAAAAATAGCTTCCCGCCGAAACCGCCCCCGATATAAGGGGAATCAACCCGGACATTTTCCTTCGACAGGCCAAGGGCGGTCGCAATATCGCGCCGGTTCCAGGCAATCATCTGGTTTGACGTCCAGAGTGTCAGTTTTTCGCCTTCCCATGCGGCAAGTGTTGCATGGGGCTCCATCATGGCATGCGTCTGATCGGGGGTGGTGTACGTCTCATCCAAGCGCGTTGCAGAAGCCGAAAACGCCCTTTCAAAGTCTCCAACACGGTCCGCACGAGATCCATTGGCACCCTGCACCGGGCGAGCGGCATGTTGCGCCTGTTTCAAATCGAACTGACCCTCATCGTGGTCATATTCTGTTTCGATCAGAGCTGCTGCCGCGCGTGCCTGTTCGAAGGTTTCGGCCACCACAATCGCAGTGGCCTGATGGTAATGTGTTATGTCGGGTCCACCAAAGAGCTTTGCCGTATTCATGGGGCCATTTTTCAAGGCGGGCATGTCAAGCGTTGTGACAATTGCCAGAACGCCCGGTGCGGCTTTTGCATGGGCGACATCCATGCGGGTGATCCGCCCTTTGGCGAAAGCGCTCCCGATAATATAGCCGTAGGCCTGATGAGGGACGACGTCATGCCGTTCATAGGCATAAGGTGCGGTGCCTGTTGTCTTTAAACGTCCGTCAATGCGATCCAGGGGATGGCCGACAACATGTAACTGATCAATGGGGTTTTGACCTGCGGCTCTATCGAACTTCATGATGCCTTGGCCTCCTGAATGACGGCTGCCAGAGTGCGCTCCACCAGCGAAACCTTGAACGCATTCTCCGCAGTGGGGGAGGCACCTGCCAGAAGCTTTGCTGCAACAGCCTCCGACCCCTTTGGTATTTCTGAATCCGCAGCCTCGATACGCCACGGTTTCGGCGCGATGCCGCCGACAGCGACCCTGCCTGTACCATCTTCCTGGATGATGGCTGCAACCGAGACGAGGGCAAAGGCATATGAAGCCCGGTCACGGACTTTGCGATAGAACTGACGTCCTCCCACTGGGGGCGGGAGGGTTACGGAGGTGATCAGTTCATCCTGGTTCAGAGACGTTTCGATATGCGGACTTTTTCCCGGCAGATGGTGAAAATCGGCAATGGGAATACGACGCGATTGCCCATGGACGTTTATGGTCTCAACAGTGGCGTCAAGAAGACGCATGGCGACGGCCATGTCACTGGGATGCGTCGCAATACAGGCCTCGCTTGTCCCGATAATACCCAGCTGTCGGGTGACGCCCCCAATGGCCGCGCATCCTGCTCCAGGCTGGCGTTTGTTACAGGGCTGGTTCGGATCATAAAAATAGGAGCACCGTGTGCGCTGTAGCAGGTTGCCGGATGTCGTTGCCTTGTTCCGTAGCTGTCCTGAAGCAC
This sequence comes from Gluconobacter sp. Gdi, assembly GCF_014132155.1. Lineage (GTDB taxonomy): Bacteria > Pseudomonadota > Alphaproteobacteria > Acetobacterales > Acetobacteraceae > Gluconobacter. The sequence goes on along the minus strand of NZ_BLJQ01000005.1, from coordinate 275,881 downwards.
CTGCAACAAGGGCACGGCTCAAGACGCCGTAATGGCGACGAACCCGCATATCCGTTGCAAGATCCGTATTCCGGACAAGCGCACCAATACGGAGCCCCCCGTCTGGGGTGTCATCAATGGTGTCCAGACCAATCCGGCCGATATCGATCAGGTGTTCCGGCGTTTCGATCTGCAGTTTCATCAGATCAACGAGGTTGGTCCCTCCTGCAATGAAACGCGCTCCCGGTGTCCGGGCGAGGGCAGTGACCGCTTCGTGAGGTGTCCGGGCACGCTCATAAGTAAATACTTTCATGGTTGCGCTCCCGCGACTTCAGCCATGGCTTCTGCGATGTTCGAATACGCACCGCAGCGGCAGATATTGCCGCTCATCCGCTCCCGCATTTCCAGACCGCTATGCTCCATCGGTCCGAGCAGATCCTTCGTCACATGACTGGGAATGCCGCTCTTGATTTCATCAAGAACGGCAACGGCGGAGCATATCTGGCCGGGCGTGCAGTATCCGCACTGATAACCATCATGCTGAATAAAGGCGGCCTGCATCGGATGAAGATGCTCCGGGTCCCCGAGACCCTCGATCGTTGTAATGCTGTCTCCCTCGTGCATGACCGCAAGGCTTAGGCAGGAATTGATGCGCTGACCGTCCACAATGACCGTGCAGGCCCCGCATTGCCCATGATCGCATCCCTTTTTGGTGCCGGTCAGAAGCAGGTGCTCGCGGAGGGCATCCAGAAGTGTGGTTCTTGGATCCAGGCGAAGGCTGTGAGCGCGTCCGTTGACTTCGAATGTAACGTCCATGCCTTCGCTCACCTGTGTTTGAGCCTCAGCAAATGGTACGCCAGAGGCCATGATGGTTGCAGTGCTGCCTGCCAGAACCGTGCGACGGGGAAAGCGCGCTCTCTTAATCGTCTGAGAGGTCATGATCGGGTTCCTCGCTCGCCATTAAAAGCAGGTGGCACCAGCGTCATTCAGTGCTGACTTGGTGATTGGGGCATTCTATCGCCTGCTAAGCTAACGTATCCAGACCGCAGAGGTTCTGTTCAGATTGTTCGTTCATTCCGCATAAGCTTATAGACTTTATCATTAATCATTCTTGATTGTGGGCATTGCCTGTGAGGCGTTTCCAATAATCGTCGGCACGTTTTTCAAACGTTGCGGCATCGCGGGCATCACTTTGATAAAATGTCCCTTTAGGTATTGGAGAATAAACTTGCTCTACCCAGCCTCTGGGATCGTCATGTGGTAGGCGATACCCGATATGGCCGAGTGCTGCGGCTCCCTTGTAATGGGCGTCGCGTAAATGCAGGGGGACTGCCGCCGGAGGCTGAGTTGCGACATACTGTAGCGCACTTGAAATGCCTCGGCATGCCGACATTGATTTCGGGGCCCGTGCGATATGTAACGCTGCATGGGCCAGAACAATCTGCGCTTCTGGATAACCGATTTTCTCAACGGCTTGCGCTGCGGCAATCGCGGTTTGCAGAGCGGTGTTATCGGCAAGTCCTACATCTTCAGAGGCATGGATCATGATCCGTCGTGCAATATAGCGTGGATCCTCGCCTCCGTCGATCAGGCATGCCAGCCAGTAAAGCGTTGCGTCCGGGTCTGAACCTCGCATGGATTTAATGAAGGCCGAGACAATGTCATAATGCGCGTCTCCCGAACGGTCATGGTTGATGGGAGCCGCGGCATAGACTTCCTCAAGCATGGCATCAGTGACAGTCACTATCGCTTGGGTATGTCCTACTGCAAGGCTTTCAAGTGTTGTCAGAGCACGTCGCGCATCGCCGCCGGAACGTCCGGCGATCAGTCGGATCTGAGGAGGGGTTAGCGCAATCTTTACACTGTTGTTTTGCAGATGGGTTATTCCGCGTTGGATAACCAGTTCCATCTCCTCAATGTTCAGAGGCTCCAGTTTCAGAATTGTTGAACGAGAGACGAGAGCAGGGGTAAGGACGTGGTAGGGGTTGCCAGTTGTTGCGCCGATAAAATCCGCCGTGCCTTCTTCACAGATGGCAAGAAGGTCATCGGTCTGGGTTGCTGAAAATCTCTGGACTTTGTCAACGAAGATCAGAAGGGGAACCATACGGGCTTCATCAGCCAGCTTGCGGATATCCGAGACCCCGGCACGTGTAGCGTTAAGGGCCCGGAAATTCTTGCCAAGCATGTTGCCGACAGTGCGTGCGATTGATGTTTCGGCTACCGCCTCGATGGCTATAACCGGGGCACCGACAGTCACGACCGGCCGGGCGCAGGCATGGTGGCTGCTCTGCGGAGAGCTATACTAAACCGAATTTTGTACCCGTAAGACCGATTTCGTCACGTAAGTATTGGAGCAGGGACGTGTCAGGATTACCGTTCAGGTGGCCAGTTAAGGTTCGGGTACCAGCTAAGGGTACCCGGGCGGGATTACCACGGTCTTTTGTGAAAAAGTGGCCTTTTTACAGGCCAGTCATTTTTAGGACGGCTTCAGGCAGCCGGTCGCCCTGCACGATGATCCTTGCGGTTGCCGCGTCGATTTCCTGAAGATCAGATGGAGTAAGCACAAGATCGACGGCGCCAAGGTTCTCTTCCAAGCGTGACAGCTTTGTCGTTCCGGGAATAGGGGCAATCCACGGTTTCTGAGCCAGAAGCCACGTCAGTGCGACCTGAGCTGACGTGGCTCCTTTACGTTTGGCCACATCTTTTACAATACTCACAAGAGCCAGGTTGGCCTTACGTGCTTCTGGAGAGAAGCGCGGCACCAGATTGCGAAAGTCACCCGGCGGGAATTTGGTGTCCATGGTGATCTGGCCCGTCAGAAAGCCTGCACCGAGTGGACTGAAGGGCACGAAACCGATCCCAAGTTCCTCAAGGGCGGGGAGGAGTTCTTTTTCTGGTGCACGCCAAAACAGGGAGTATTCGCTCTGTACAGCCGTGACGGGTTGTACGGCATGAGCCTTCCGAATTGTTTTTACACTGGCTTCAGAGAGGCCGAAATGCTTGACCTTGCCCTCCCAGATTAGTTCTTTAACCGTATCAGCGACCTCTTCGATCGGCACGTCGGGATCGACACGGTGCTGATAGAACAGATCAATCCGGTCGGTCTTCAGGCGCATTAGAGCTGCTTCCGCTACAGCTCGGATATGCTCGGGGCGACTATTAACGCCACCAGAGCGCTGACCGGTTTTCAGGTTAATATCGAAGCCAAACTTGGTGGCGATAACCACCTTGTCCCGAATAGGGACAAGGGCTTCGCCTACCAACTCCTCGTTGACAAACGGTCCATAGGCTTCGGCGGTATCAAAGAACGTGACGCCATGTTCGAACGCATTGTGGATCAGTTTGATCATAGAGGCACGGTCAGTGGCTTCGCCATAAACCCCCGTCATCCCCATGCAGCCGAGGCCAAGTGTGGAGACTTTGAGATCCTTGCCCAATGTACGATATTTCATAGTAATCTGTCTCAATTGCTACTTAGGGAATACAAAGCGTAATCACGCAAAATCCGTGCTTGTGCTGACGGCTTTCCAATCATCGATTTCCTGAAGCTCGGTTTTGATGGCTTCCATGGCCCAGGTCACGGCATCGCTTCCAAGAAGAAGACTGTCAGGTAGCTTTGCTTTCATGACGACATCCACGAGAACATGAACGGCCTTGGCCGGGTCTCCCAATTCCTTACCGCTGGTTGTATCAGCGGCTTTGCGCCGGGGACCAACAGTTTCATCATAATCGGCAATGGTGTTTGCTGAGCCCTGCAGGGAACGACCCGCAAAATTCGTACGAAAGGCTCCCGGTTGCACAACCATAACCTTGAGGCCCAGAGGTGCTATTTCCTTGCGCAGAGTTGCGGAAATCCCTTCGAGCGCCAGCTTCGTTGCGGAGTAATAACCTGATCCAGGGCTAGCGATGCGAGGTGCTACCGATGAGACGTTTACAATTATTCCGGACCGGCGTTTACGCATACCGGGGAGGGCAGCTTTTATGATGTAAACCGGCCCGAAGACATTAGTGGCAAACAGAGCCGTTACGTCCGCTTCCTCGCCTTCTTCGATCGCTGCGCGATAACCGTATCCCGCATTGTTGACCAGTACATCTATGCTGCCGAACCGCCTCTCGGCAGCCTGTACGGCTTGTGCAATCTGGTCTTGGTTTCTCACATCAAGCGCCTGAGCCAGAGCATTGTTAGGATAGGCCTCAACGAGTTCTTTCAGGCTATCCGGGTGTCGGGCGGTGATGACGGCGTTATGACCGCGTTCCAGCACAGCCTGTGCCAGATCGCGCCCTAATCCGCTGGAACATCCTGTAATGAGCCATGTGGCCATTATATTTCTCCATCGAGCTCGAGCGTATCAGGGCGCTTGTGCTCTGTTTGTTTGCTGTTAGGGCAGGACTACGAGAGCAAAAGATGCCTGTTCTTTCGTAGTGTGAGTTCATGCCCAACGGGGTATGGCAGATAGATTATCCCGCATTATGTTTTGTGATTAGGCACCATAAAGCGGATGATATTATTAGTGTGTCTAATTAATAGCGCATAAAAATTTTAATGGTCTGACTCTGCGGATAAAATCTGTGCTCGATGGCTCAGCCATGGACGATACTAATTTTGTGTCTATAAAAATCTCTTGTTCTTTCTGGGCGGAGAGAGCCGATAGTTCGGGTTTTGGTTCTTCCTGTGTCGGGAACAATCAGTGAAAGATACTTGGGCGCGCATTTTACAAATCAATTGTCGCGCCAGATAACAGGCGCTGTAGGTGTCGGTTTCGATGAGTTTACGACCGACCTTGAGATTACAATTCAGGTTGAGGTTCTTGCGAACAGGGGAGGCATAGCGGGCATCTATGCAACCCATAACTGGGCGGCTCTGGTTCAGACCGCTAACTGCGCGTTGCTTTCAAAGATGCAGCTTTTTGGGAAGGTCTCGAAGATCTAGCTCCAGACAGCCAGTAAGGTCAAAGGATCGAGACGAGACGCCCTGCTGGACGTGCGTAATCTGGTGATAGGGTAGAGTCGGTCTACGAGGGCGGGTCGGCGGGGGAAGTGATTATCAGTCATGCCAGCTTTAGCGTTTTTAAAAGAGGCGTGCTGGGTATGAATGGAAAGTTAAGGCGTGGGAGAGTACGCTTGTTTGTGCATCGTGAAGTTTCAACCTTGGGGCGCAAAGGAGATTCTTAATGAAGCGTTGTTCTCCGGGAATCGTGGAGCGCGCACGCCAGAACGGCAGTGTTACTGACAGCTTGTCGTTCACGATGCGCACAGCGTCTGAGTTCTTCGAAGTTGACTGAGAAAACCCTCGAATGGGTTATCCGTTTTTATGGCGGTTAGCAGGGCGAGGCTATGGTGTGGCGTTTGACCGAATTTTTGAGTCTGCCGCGGCTTTGGCTCATTTGCGGATCCCGATTGCCCTCGGAGTTTCTTCTTGGTCAGAAAAAGAGGATTAGCTTGGCCTTCGCACGAACTGCAGATCCGGAACTATGCTGCTTTCTTGAGCGGTGCCCTGATCGTGTGAGCGGCCTCTGCGACAGGGTTCCACCTCCTGTTCGTCCTGTTCCAGCAGGCCCCAGAGTTCTTTGTCATTTGCCTGCGTCAATCTGTTCGGAGTTTTCGACATGACATTTTCCTTGAATGATCCAGATCTTTTCCGTCAGACCGTTTTTCTCGGAGGAGACTGGAAAGCATCCACGAGCGGTAAGACCCTGACGGTCGATAACCCTTCAACAGGTGAGATCATCGGCAGTATCCCAGCCTGCACGGCTGAAGAAACCCGCGCTGCCATTGAAAGCGCGCGGATTGCGCAGGGCAAGTGGCGTCGGAGCTCAGCCGCAGATCGTGCGGGTCTGCTGATGGCATGGTACCAGCTGATGCTGGACCATGCTGATGACCTGGCCAAGATCATGACACTTGAGCAAGGCAAGCCTCTAACAGAAGCCAAAGGAGAGGTTGCTTATGCTGCATCTTTCCTCAAATGGTTCGCGGCTGAAGCCGAGCACGTACAGGGCAGTGCACTGGTGCCGACAGCCGACCGCCGGGTCATCATCCTGAAAGAGCCAGTGGGAGTGACAGCGGCTATTACGCCCTGGAATTTCCCTCTTGCCATGATTACCCGCAAATGTGCCCCGGCTCTTGCCGCAGGGTGCAGCATGGTGATCAAACCGTCCGAACTCACACCGTATTCTGCTTTGGCTCTAGCCGTTTTGGCAGAACGCGCAGGCCTTCCAAAAGGGCTTCTGTCTGTTGTGACGGGCTATGCGCAAGAGATTGGCCCGCAACTGACTTCAAGTCCCGTTGTGCGCAAGCTGTCTTTCACGGGCTCTACGAAAGTCGGGTCGTTGCTGATGCGTCAGTCCGCGGACACGATCAAAAAACTCAGTCTTGAACTAGGCGGAAACGCTCCTCTCATTGTCTTTGATGACGCCGATCTTTCTGTTGCGGTGTCCGGAACAATGCTGAGTAAATTCCGGAACGCCGGGCAGACCTGTGTCTGCGCGAACCGCGTTTACGTTCAATCCGGGATTCATGATGCGTTTCTGGAAAAACTCGCAGCAGAGGTGATGACTTTGAAGACCGGCGACGGATTTGATCCGCAAACGCAGATTGGACCGCTGATTAATGAAGCTGCCGTTGCCAAGGTAAAGGAACATGTGGAAGACGCTTTGGCCAAGGGCGCTCGTATTGTTGGTAAACCACTGGACATTAACGGTCGGTTCGCCTCTCCCGTGCTGCTGGCGGATGTGACGTCCGAGATGCGGATTGCACAGGAAGAAACGTTTGGTCCGATCCTACCCGTGTTCCGCTTCGATAACGAGCAGGATGCAGTTCAGCAGGCCAATGCTACTCCTTTCGGTCTGGCGAGCTATTTCTTCACGAATGACATCGCGAGAGGTTGGCGGGTTGGCGAGGCTCTCGATTTTGGCATGGTAGGACTGAACACCGGTTCCATCTCCCTTGTGTCAGCACCTTTCGGGGGCGTGAAGAAGTCCGGGCTCGGGCGGGAAGGGGGCGCACTGGGCCTCGAAGAATTCTTGGAAGTGAAGAGCTTTCACATTGGACTGGCGACTGCACAATGACCGTCGTTGAAGAGAAAATGGCCTGACTTATGGCAATCGCGCCCAAGCTTGATCGTATTGATCTTAAAATCCTTGCTCAGCTGCAGAAGAACGGCCGGCTGACCAATGTGGAACTGGCAAACCGCGTTGGTTCTGTCTGCCAGTCCATGTCTGATCCGCGTCAAGCGGCTGGAAGCAGCCGGTTACATTGTGGGATATGGGGCGCAGATTGCCCTGCAAAAAATCTCGAGCGTCATGACTGTCTTTACAGAGGTCACACTGTCAGATCACAGAAGGGATGATTTTTTCGCTTTGAGACTGCAATGCAGAAAGTGGAATCTCTGGTGGAGGCGCATCTTATCAGTGGTGGGTACGATTACCTTCTGAAATTCATGGTCAGAAACATTGATCATTATCATGAAACAATCGAAGCTCTTCTGGATCAGAATATCGGTATCGAGAAGTACTTTAGTTATATTGTTATAAAATCTCCCATTCTGAAGCCTGCATTTCTGATCGAAAGTCTTACCAGAAACACGGAGCGTTCGTTATGAGCCTGGAAAATGCGAATGTACGTGAACAGACGGCCATTAACCTCCGGAGTATGACCGAGGAAGATCTGGGGGCTGCATCGGGTCTTTCAAAGGTATTGGGGTGGCCACACCGTCTTGAAGACTGGTATTTCATGCTGCGTCTTGGTCATGGGTTAGTGGCGACACTGGAAAGTGGAGAAATCATTGGCACCATTATGTGGTGGTCATTTGGGGAACGTCACGCCACAGTTGGGCTGATTATCGTCAATGGTGCATGGCAAGGGCACGGCATCGGCACAAACATGCTGACAACGGTGCGCAGGCTTCTTCCTGGCCGTTCAATATCCCTTAACGCGACGCCTGCTGGGCAGCCGCTCTATGAAAAACTGGGTTTTGTTCCGACGGGGATTGTGGAGCAGCATCAGGGTAATGGTGTGTCTTCTCCCATTATCGCTCTTGAGGCGGGCCAGCGGCTGCGGCCGGTTGTTCAGTATGATCTTCAGGATCTCATAACGTTCGACAGGGCCGCTACTGGGATGGATCGATCTGCACTTGTTGAAGAACTGGTGCAGAGCGCCAAAGGTGTGGTGATCGATACGGAAGAGGGGATCCGGGGATACTCGTTCTGCCGTCGGTTCGGGTGGGGATGGTTGATTGGTCCTGTTGCAGCGGAAACGACAGAGCAGGCTAAGGCGCTCATTTCTCATTGGATTGGTACGTATGGTGGAGAATTTATCAGAATTGATACGCCGACTTCATCTGGTCTCTCAGGCTGGCTGGATGAAATGGGGCTAATCCGCGTGGACGTCGTCAACACAATGTCGACCGAGCCTGTGGTGATCTCTGACAGTGCTCCGCAATATTTTGCTCTGACCAGTCAGGCTCTTGGTTAAGGATTATTGAAGTGTCTTTTGTGCTGAAATCTACTGAAGAGCGTGCACGTCTGTGGAGGCCAATGTTCGCTAGCGAACTGCCTGAGCTTGCGTTTCATGTTTGGCCAGAACCGGAGATCCGCAGAAGGTTCGCTATCTGGCCGCGTGGCAGCCACCGGAAAATCTGGCAGAGGTTTTTCCCAATCTTGAAGTGCTCTTTTCTGTTGGTTCAGGTGTGGATCAACTGGATGATTTTCGGGCTGACACAGATGTTTTTGCGTGCCTATTCCGGCAGAGAGGGGCGGTGTCTCATATAGAATCTGAACGCTGGATGCAGGGCAACTGAGCTAGGTTCTTTTTGGATGTGGCAGCCTTTGCTCTCGACTTGAGGTACATTCTTCTATCGTATCGGACAAATTTTTTGAGATCAGCGTTGTGTTATGAGATCCGAATTAAAAAATAGCGAAAATGATCTATAAATTCCTCCGGTAGTTTCCGATTGCCATGGCGAGCGTCATGATCATCACAACTGAAGCAGCATTGGAGCGGAATCCATGGAAATCGGCTTCAGTTACTTGAATCCATACTCCTGATTTCGGTATAATCGGGCTATTTTTATTGTCAGTCATAGAAACGATAGGCACTTTTCGCTCTTCGAATTTGGTGAACAGCTCTACTGTTTTTTGGGCATACGCTGCGTAGCTGATAATAAGTGCTGCATCTGACGGTGTTGCGGAAAGAAGTGCCTCGTCTTCCATGCCACTCTCCGTGCCAATAACCTGATGGGAAATGCCCATTTTTGTCAGTAGATAAGCGAAATAGCGCGCGACTGGCATAGAGCGTCTGAGGCCAAGAATATGAATGCATCGGGCATTCGCCAGAATATCGACTGCCTTATCAAGAAGGGCTGGGTTTGTCTTTTCCTGGAGGCTGTTCAGGGACGTAACTGCTGCGCGGTGGAAGCCGGTTAACAAATTAATTGTGGAATGTGCAGTATCGTCAGGGCTCTGCAGTGCCTGCAGGCGCTCAGGGTAGGATGAAGCTAATCCGCGAAGCCTTTCCCTAAAAATTGCCTGGAAATCTGAATACCCTTGAAAACCGAAAGTCCTTGAGAAGCGGACGACCGTAGAGGGCTGAACATTGGCATGATGCGCAAGAATGCTGACGGTCCAGTGTGCAATGTCGTCAGGATTGCTGGAAACCACATCAGCAAGCTGTTTTAGGCGCGGGGGGAGCGAAGTATAGCGTTTTCCCAGTTCATCGGAGAAAGTTTGATACCGGTCAGTCATGGTCATTTAGTCAAGCCTTCCTTGCCATCTTATGTGCATTGTTAAGGCGATGGTTTTTCCGCTGGGAAATCTTAGACGAAAGCTATGAAAACGTCTGCATTTCCAAAGAGAACATATATTCCATACTTACTGAAGATTGGGCTCTCAATCTCACAAAAAGACGGAACAATGAGATATATAACATGATACGTATGACATATATCATCATAAAGTGATATATTTAACTGAGAATCAGATTGCAGGCTCATCACAGAGTGTGGGAATAGAACAAATATTCCGCATGTCGGGGAATGTTCAGACACGATGAAGGTGGATCCTGCGATGTCTACAGATCTTGATGTTATCACCATTGGTCGCGCGTCCGTGGACCTTTACGGACAGCAGATAGGTAGTCGGCTTGAAGACATGGCCAGTTTTAGCAAGGCGGTCGGGGGGTGTCCGGCCAATATTGCAATCGGAACGGCGCGTCTTGGATTGAAATCCGGCATCATTACCCGCGTCGGGAACGAGCATTTTGGACGCTTTATTCAGGAGCAGATGAAGCGTGAAGGTGTGGCGATTGAAGGAATTCATACAGATCCGGACCGGTTTACTGCTTTAGCGATTCTGGGCGTCAAAAATAGGGAAAGTTTTCCGCTACTATTCTATCGGACAGATTGCGCAGATGCTGCATTGAATGAAGACGATATTGATCCGGCCTTTATCCAGCGCGCGCGGGCAATTGTCGTAACCGGAACACATTTTGCCCAATCTGGGTCTGCCGCAGCACAACGTAAGGCAATGCGTCTGATCCGACAGGCCGGTGGTCGTATTGCTTTCGATGTGGATTATCGGCCGAACCTCTGGGGACTGGCTGGGATCGGGGACGGCGAAGCCCGCTACGTTCGTTCTGAGAATGTGACATCTCATTTGCAGGACATTCTTCCGGATTGCGATCTGATTGTTGGCACGGAAGAAGAGCTTCATATTGCGGGTGGTAGCGAAGAGACGTTGGAGGCCATCCGGAATATCCGTTCGGTGTCAGACGCCACGATTGTTTGCAAGCGTGGGCCTATGGGATGTGTCGTTTTTGACGGCGAAATACCTGGCAGTCTTGAGGAAGGTATCAGCGGCCCTGGTTTTCCTGTGGAAGTCTATAATACGCTTGGCGCGGGGGACGCATTCATGTCCGGCTTCCTACGTGGCTGGCTGAAAGATGAGCCCCTATCGGAATGCTGCCGATATGCAAATGCCTGTGGTGCTTTTGCTGTTTCGCGTCTGCTCTGCTCGTCTGAAATCCCAAGCTGGAAAGAGCTCGAATATTTCCTTTCACACGGATCGACTTACAGGGCCCTGAGATATGATAAAGCTCTGAACCATCTTCATTGGGTTACAACCCGCACAGAGCAAGCCTTTCCGGTCATGGCCTTGGCCTGTGATCATAGGGTTCAGCTTGAAGAGATGGCCACCGCAGCCGGAGCACCATCCAGTAGGATTGCCCGTTTCAAGATCCTGGCTGTCGAAGCAGCGGCGAAGGTCGCGAAGGGGCGGGAAGGTTTCGGGGTCTTCATGGACGGTCGGTATGGTCAGGATGCTTTGTTCCAAGCGGCGGAAAATGGCCTCTGGACAGCACGTCCTATTGAAAAAACCGGCTCAAGGCCGCTGGATTTTGAAGGGCAGGGCAGCTTGGGTACGTCGCTCATCGAATGGCCGAAGGATCAGATCATCAAATGTCTCTGTTTTTACCATCCGGACGACAGCGACGATCTGAAACTCCGGCAGGAACGTGAACTCCGCCGCGCTTATGAGGCATGTCGTTTGCAAGGGCGGGAGTTGTTGCTGGAAATTATTGCTGGAAGGCACGGTGAACTCAAGACGGATACTGTCTCTTGCGTGCTTGAGCGGCTCTATGACATCGGCATTCAGCCAGACTGGTGGAAACTGGAGTCACAGCCCTCCGAAGCTGCGTGGAAAAAGATCGGCGAGGTTATTGAACAGCGTGATCCGTTCTGCCGGGGCATTTTGCTTCTCGGACTGGACGCTCCGGTCTCGGAACTTGAAGAGTCATTCCACAAGACGACAGCAACACCCTGGGTCAAGGGTTTTGCAATCGGGCGGACCATTTTCAGTGACACGGCCCGGGCGTGGTTGGCTGGCCAGATGTCGGACAATGAGGCTCGTGACGAGTTGGCGCGTCGTTTCGAGCATTTTGTAGTGGCTTGGCAAAGCAGGGGGCGTCCTCTGCCTCATCAGAGTGCAGCCTGAGCGAATGCCCGGAAGGATATCCCCATGAAAACGATACGCCTGACTATGGCTCAGGCATTAGTGCGCGCCATGGCCGCACAGAAGACTGAAATAGATGGCCGAATAGAGCCGTTTTTTGCCGGAGTATGGGCAATTTTCGGGCATGGCAATGTGGCGGGCCTCGGAGAGGCATTACACGAGGCCAAGAATGACCTGGTTACCTGGCGTGCCCATAATGAGCAGGGTATGACGCATATTGCGACGGCCTTTGCCAAAGCATCTCGTCGGCGCCGTGCGATGGCCTGCACGAGTTCTATTGGGCCTGGTGCCTTGAATATGGTGACGGGGGCGGCTGTGGCTCATGTCAATCGCTTGCCGCTGCTGCTTTTACCAGGCGATGTGTTTGCCAATCGTATTCCGGATCCTGTGCTTCAGCAGATCGAGGATTTTAGCGACGGTACAGTCAGTGCAAATGATGCGTTCCGGTCAGTGTCGAGCTATTTTGACCGTATAACACGGCCAGAGCAGATCATCCCGGCGTTCAATCGTGCCATGACGGTTCTGACTGATCCTGCCGAATGCGGTCCAGTCACACTATCTCTTTGTCAGGATGTTCAGGCAGAAGCCTTCGATTATCCGGAAAGCTTCTTCGTCGAGCGTATTCACCGTATTCGTCGGGTTCAACCTGATGAACGTGAGTTGATGGAAGCGGCGGAGCTCATCCGTGCATCCAGTAAACCGCTGGTGATTGCAGGTGGGGGAACCCTTTATTCTGGCGCGGAGCAGGCGTTAGCGGAGTTCTGTACCCGACATGGGGTTCCGTCTGGCGAAACTCAGGCGGGGAAATCCTCTCTGTCTCCTGATCATCCGTTGAATATGGGAGGTCTTGGTGTGGCTGGTACATCTGCAGCCAACGACCTTGCGGAAGAAGCGGATCTTATTATTGCTGTCGGGACCCGTCTTCAGGATTTTACTACGGGGTCCTGGGGGATGTTCCGTAATCCATCCGTAAAGATCGTGACTTTAAACGTGCAGGTAGCCGATGCGACCAAGCATCTCGCAACCCCACTTGTGGCGGATGCCCGCGTAGGATTGCGGGCGCTGGAAAGTTATCTTGCAGAATGGAAAGCTGACCCTGACTGGATGCAGAAGGCCAGAAACGCTCTTGCAACATGGTCTGAGAGCTCTCTGGGCTATCAGGCCGAGCCCTCTGTCAGGCAGGAAACCCTACCCAGTGATGCACAAGTGGTGGGGGCGGTGCAGCGCATGGCCCAGCCGAGCGATATTGTTGTGTGTGCTGCCGGAGGATTGCCAGCGGAGCTCCAGAAGCACTGGCGTCCCGGGATGCCAGGTGGATACCACATGGAATACGGCTTTTCCTGCATGGGGTATGAGCTGGCAGGTGCGATTGGCGTGAAGATGGCGGAGCCTGACAGGCATGTGACTGTTATGCTCGGTGATGGTTCTTACCTCATGCTAAATTCCGAAATCGCAACTTCCGTGATGCTGGGCCAGAAGCTGACGGTCGTTCTCCTTAATAATCAGGGTTATGGCTGCATCAATAGGCTTCAGCAGGCAGTCGGCGGTGCGCCGTTCAATAACCTTCTGGAAAATTGTACACAGGTCGTGACGCCGGAAATTGATTTTATCCAGCTGGCGCAGGGGCTTGGTGCCCGCGCAGAAAAAGTCTCGGGAACTGCGGAGCTTTCGGAAGCCGTGCAGCGGGCAAGAACTGCAGATCGTACAACAGTGATCGTTATTGATACTGACCCCAAGGCAATCACTGATGACGGTGGAACATGGTGGGACGTTGCGGTCCCGGAAGTGTCATCGCGTGAATCGGTTCGGGATGCGCGTGCAACCTATGAACGCTTGCGCATGGGACAGCGCATCGGAAACTAAAACTGCACAGGATGTGTGGCCTTCAGGGAAGGCCGGGAGTCTTCAATGTCTGTTAGAATTGGTGCCAACCCGATCATCTGGAGTAACGACGACATGCCGTTTCTGGGTGGAAAAATTTCTCTGGAAACCTGTCTTTCCGAAGCGCGAGAGGCAGGTATTGAAGGAATGGAACTAGGGAACAAGTTTCCCAGAACGGCGTCTGAACTGGAGACAGTGCTCACGTCCTATGGCTTGAAGCTGGTTTCCGGATGGTATTCGACAGAGCTTCTGATCCGGAGTGCCGAAGAAGAAATTGAGCGCATGCAGCCGCATCTTCAGGTTCTTAAGGCGCTGGGTGCTCCCGTTTTTATCGCCGCGGAAACATCTAATGCCATTCACTCGGATGTCAGCATTCCGCTTTCCCGTCGGCCTGTTCTGGAAAATGAGGCGTGGCTGGAATTCGGACGCCGCATGACGCTCATGGCGGATGCTGTCGCTGCTGAAGGCCTGGATTTCGTTTATCATCATCACATGGGCACTGTTGTGCAGTCCCGGCAGGATATCGATGACTTGATGCGTTTGACAGGGCCGTCCGTAAAATTGCTTCTTGATACCGGGCACGCTCTGTGGGGAGGTTCAGATCCTGCAGAACTGGCGAAAGTTTATCGTAATCGTATCCGGCACGTGCATGTGAAGGATCTGCGACCAGAAAAGCGAGCCAAGGCGGATAGGGAAGACTGGAGTTTTCTGCAGGCAGTCATGGGAGACGTTTTTACCGTTCCCGGAGATGGTTGTATCGACTACGCCAAGGTATTTTCGGAAATCCCTGAATATTACGGCTGGGTCGTTCTTGAAGCCGAACAGTATTCGGAAGAAATCAGCCCTCTGACTTACGCTCGGATGGGCCGGAATCATCTGGTGAATATCCTCTCACAGACGGGGCACATGTCATGTCTTCGCGCCTCCTGATTCACGCTCACCCTCGCGATGAAAACTGCCGGATCATCAATCTGACGCCGGAGAAAGCGGGTTGGGACTACATTGGTTTTGAAGTGATGTCACTCAAGGCTGGTGAAACGGTTTCTGAACCTACGGATCGTACTGAGGTCTGTCTTGTTCTCGTGAGCGGTCGTGCACGTATCGAAGGTGCGGAGCAGGATTTCGGTTTGATTGGAGAACGGATGAGTCCATTTGATGGGCTTCCATGGTCCGTATATCTTCCTCCGGGGACAATCTGGCGGGCGGAAGCCGAGACGGATGTTGAATTGGCAGTTTGCCGCTCACCCGCGTCCGGCAAATACCCTGCACGGCTTATTCCTCCCGATGAGGCTGGCGAAGTTGCTCGCGGAACCGGGACAAACGAGCGGTTTATCCGGAATATCCTGCCGGATACTGCACCAGCGGAAACGCTTCTGGTCGTAGAGGTAATTACCCCTGGTGGCCACTGGTCCAGCTATCCACCACACAAGCATGATACAGACGATTTCCCCAATGAGACCTATCTTGAGGAAACGTATTATCATCGCTTGAAACGGGGAAGTGGCTTCGCTTTACAGCGTGTTTATACCAAAGACGGATCGCTGGATGAGGCCATGGCCATATCCAATCGCGATACGGTTATGGTTCCGAAAGGGTATCATCCTGTCGGGGCGCCGCATGGTTTTGACCTTTACTATCTCAATGTGATGGCCGGCCCGCGTCGGGCATGGAAATTCTCCATGGATCCAGACCAGGCACACCTTCCATATTGAACGATAAAGAAAGCCTGCAAGGCAGGTTTTCAACCAGGAACGATAAAGCCAACCAGTCACCAAGAGAGAAATGCTTCTTAGTGATGGAGTAGAAATCATGGCAAGTATCAAGGATGTCGTGTTCGTTCAGTCTGAGCGGCATGACGTGAAATATGTGCTTCGTATCTGTGCCGTTGCAGCGCTTGGGGGTATCCTCTTCGGATATGATACTTCCGTCATATCCGGCGCCATTGACTCACTTCGCGACTATTTCCATCTGTCTCCGGCAGAGACAGGGTGGGCGGTCTCGAATGTGGTTGTTGGATGCATCATCGGTGCAGCCCTGTCTGGCTGGATGGCGCACAGGCTGGGTCGGCGCGTAACGCTTTTTGTGTGCGCCATTCTGTTTACGATTTCGGCGCTGGGTGCCGCGCTCGTTGATAGCTTCATGTGGTTTGTTATTTACCGCATGATTGGTGGCATTGCAGTGGGTGTGGCTTCGGCAGTCTCTCCGATGTACATGTCGGAAGTCTCACCGAAAGACATGCGCGGTCGTGCTCTGACAATGGAGCAGTTCGCTATTGTTTTTGGGCAGGTTGTGGTCTTCATCGTGAACTATCTGATCGCGAGAAGTGCGTCGACCGAGTGGTTGAGAGACGTTGGCTGGCGCTGGATGATCGCCTCGGAAATCGTACCCTGCGTTATTTTCTGCGCTACGATTTTCCTGATCCCGGAATCTCCCCGTTGGCATGTTCTGCGTGGCCGTGACGAAGAGGCACTCAAGACCCTGAAGCGGATTTCCAATGAGCAGCATGCTCAGTCTCTGCTGGGTGAAATTCGTGAATCTGTTGCCAATATCGAAATGGATGCCCGAAATAGCGTCTCTGTATTGAAACGCGACGGAGCCAAGTGGATCATTTTCGTAGGCGCCATGATTGCTCTGCTGCAGCAGCTCACAGGCGTTAATGTCATCATGTATTATGCTCCTATGGTTTTGAAGACAACCAGCGGTGGCATTCAGGCGGCACTCTTCCAGACGATCTGGATTGGTGTGGTCTCAGTCTGCGGTGCGATACTTGGCGCGTGGATTATTGACCGAAAGGGGCGTCTACCCTTGATCCGTGTAGGATCGGTTGTCATGTGCATTGGCCTGCTGACAGTTTCCTGGGCTCTCTATACCCAGACGACAGGGTTGCTGGCGCTGGTTGGTATGCTGGTTTTCATGTTTGCTTTCGGCATGTCTTGGGGGCCGGTAACATGGGTTTTGGTCGCCGAAATTTTCCCAAATGCTATTCGCTCCATTGGTATGAGTATTGCCGTTTCATGCCAATGGACCATGAATTTTGTTGTCAGCCAGACATTTCCGATGCTGAGTGAAAACAAGTTCCTGAACGAGCATTTTCACGGAGCATTCTCCATGTGGCTCTTCGCCGGATTGTGTCTCGTATGCATGTGGTTCGTGCTTAAATTTGTTCCGGAAACCAAAGGCGTTTCTCTGGAAAAAATCGAATCTGTCATGCTTAGTCGTCGTCCGGGTGGTGCACCAGTAACTGTGCCGGTAAGTGCGCCGATTGCTCCTGCCGTATCTGGTCAGGAGTAAAGGTTGTGAATACATTGAGGATTGGCCTGATTGGCACGGGTTTCATGGGAAAAGCCCATGCCCTTGCTTATCAGGCGGCTGGAAACGTTTTTGACGACATTTCCCGGCCCGTTCTTCATAAGATCGCCGATATTGATGGAGAACGCGCACGCCTTTTCCAGCGTCAGTTCGGTTTTGCGTCCTATACCCAGGATTGGCAGGAGCTCATTGATGATCCATTGATTGACATCATCTCCATTACGACTCCGACACTTTTACATCGTCAGATGGCACTGCCTGCTATTGCTGCGGGCAAACACGTTCACTGCGAAAAGCCATTGTCTCCTACCGCGTCAGAGGCGTGGGAGATTGTTCTGGCGGCTGAAAAAGCAGGTGTGAGGACACAGAGTGGTTTTAATTATCTTAAAAACCCGCTGCTGAAATACGCACGTGATTTCATCGAGTCAGGGGAGTTGGGAGAAATTTACGCTTTTAATGGCATCCACGCAGAAGATTTCATGTCGGATCCCTTGTCCCCCTATAGCTGGCGATGCGATCCTGCGGGAGGGACGGGGGCGCTGGCAGACGTGGGAAGTCACATTATTTCCGTTGCACGGTTTCTGTTAGGACCCATAACGTCGGTCTTTGCCCAGTTGGACACGGTAGTGAAGAAACGGCCTGCCTTTGCCGGGGCGTCAGAGCTCAGAGACATTAATATTGATGACGTGGCTAGAATGATTGTCACGTTTGAGCGTGGATGTTCCGGAACTCTTCAGGCCAACTGGCTTGCGACAGGACGGAAAATGCAGCTGGAATTTGAAATTTCCGGCAGTAAGGGAGCATTGTCATTCACTCAGGAACGCATGAATGAACTGCTCTATTATAAGGCTGGTGAGGATAGCCGGACAAACGGTTTCCGGCTGATCGAAACTGGCCCACAACATCCGCCTTACGGCGCATTCTGCGTCGCGCAAGGCCACCACCTTGGCTTCAACGATATCAAGACGATCGAAATGGCAGAATTTATTCGCGCCATTGATCGTGGCGAACCCAGCACTCCAGATTTCCGGGAGGCATGGGAAATTCAGAAGATCATCGATGCTGCTGTTTGCTCACATCAGCAAAGGCAGTGGCAGACGATTTCCTGATCCGTTTCAATTAAAACTGGAGAAAATACCATGCCATTACTTCACTTTCATATGCTTGAAGGCCGCACGGATGCGGAGATCAAGACGCTTCTGGATGCTGCCCATGAAGCGATGCTGGAAGCCTTTGAGGTCCCGCGTGGAGACCGCTATCAATTGGTTTCTGAGTACAAGCCTTCACGCATGATCGTGGAAGATACGGGTCTTGGAATTCCGCGGACTGAAAAAGTTGTGGTTGTTCAGATGTTCAGCCGGCCACGCGGCGAAGAAAAGACGGCATTATTCTACAAACTGCTAACAGAACATCTTGAACGGGAGTGCGGAATTTCTTCGTCGGACGTTATGGTGTCCGTGGTTGAAAATCAGGATGCGCACTGGTCCTTTGGGCTGGGAAGAGCACAGTTTCTGACGGGGGAACTCGGAGGGAAATAGTCTTCACCTCCCATAGCTCTAACCAAACCTTGATCAGAGGACAGGCTGCATCAGTGTTGAGAAATATTCTGTGCAGTCTGTCTCTTCTGAACGTGGTTCATAGATGTGGAAAAGTGCAGTATAAGTGCCAGAGCCTTTCAAGCGTGCCGAACCTTGAGAAATTGTCCGGCTCCTGGCATGGCGACAAGCTTTCCTTCTTCCATGGCAAGAGTTCCACGTAGAAAAACTTTTGTCGGCCAACCGCGCACAGTCAGGCCCTCATAAGGGGTGTAGTCAATATTGCTCTGGAAGAGGTCATTGGTGATCGTGACTACGCGGTTCGGGTCCCATAGAACCAGATCGGCGTCAGAACCGGGGGCGATCGTGCCTTTTTCGGGATAGAGACCATAGCGTTTTGCTGGGGTCGTAGCGGTGAGGCGCACGAAGTCGGTCAGGTCCAGCTTCCCGCTGTTGATGGCGGCATCATAAAAGACTGGCAGGCGTGTGCCGAGACCGGGCATGCCATTGGGAATAAGGGAGAAATCGGCATCCCGACCATGACGACCTTTCCCGACGGCGCCATCAAATGTGTAACCACAATGATCGGACGAAATGATACTGATGACACCGCTTCGAAGGTAAGACCACATACCCTCCTGCTGTGCTTGGGTGCGCAGCGGTGGGCTACAGATGTATTTTGTACCTTCGAAATTGTCGCGTTTGAGGGCGTCTTCGGTCAGAGTAAGATAATGGGGGCAGGTTTCAGCCACAACCTTGACGCCCCGTGACTGGGCCCGGCTGATTTCCTCAGCGACTTCGGGGCAGGAAACATGGAAAATCTGAATTTCCTGGTTCACGAGTTCACTCAGTGTCATCGCGCGGTAAGTGGCCTCACGTTCTACACTGGGGGGCCGCGAGGTTGCATGACCATGAGGTTCGGTCCGACCCTCATCCAGGTGACGCAGGATCAGGTGACGGATGGCATCGTAGTTCTCACAATGGACGGAAACAATGATCCTGCTTTTACGGGCGGCTTCCAGAACCTGAAGAAACTGCCCGTCGGCAAGATGAAAGTCGTCATAGGTCATGAAGACCTTCAGGCCGGCCGCTCCCCGTTCGGCTACAATGGGAATCTCGTCATGGATTGTCTGGTCATCGGTACGGGTGATGATCTGGTGAATAGCAAAATCGATCCGGGAATTTGCGCCTTTCTCACGATAAGCCTCAAATTGCTCCACGAGACCTCGTCCGGGAACATGCGAGGCAAAGCAAACCGCTGTCGTGGTGCCTCCAAGCAGGGCCGACCCGGTAGCTGAGACGAAATCGTCTTCATGAATTGTGCCGTCAGCCTCTTCCTGCTCGATATGGCAATGGCCGTCGATCCCGCCTGGCATGACCAGAAGACCGGTCGCATCGACCGTTTCATGTCCTTGGAGATTGGAACCGATCTCAACGATTTTTGAGCCGTTGATCCCGAGGTCGGCGATATATTTGTCTGTCGCGGTCACGATCATACCGTTCCGGATCACGAGGTCAAAAGTCGTCATGATGGTGTCTCCTGTAAGATGGGGCGTTTTAGCCGCCCCTGAGAATGTCCATGCAGTCGGCCGCGACATTGCGCAGATGTGTAACCATGGCTGCGCGTGCGGCCTCGCGATCGCCTGCAAGCAGGGCATCTACGATGGCCAGATGTTCAGATGTGGAAGAGGGGACGCGACCGAGGGGGTAGGTGACTTCGCACAGCCGGGTAAGGGTACGGAGTTCGTCGATCGTACGGAGAAGAACACTGTTTCCTGAAACTGTCGGGAACATGCGGTGAAGCCGGTCATCGAGCTGCCATTGGGCGGCTGTCTGGTCGGGAGTTTTTCCCAGTTCCACAATGTCGCGACGCAGTTCCTCGAGCGTGGCGCGGTCGAGTTTGTCGAACGAGAGGGCGATGGCTTCGCTCTCTAGAATTTCACGGATATGAATGGCCTGAAAAAACTCAATAGCCGAGACATTACGGACGGCAAAAGAGCGCGATCCCTGTTTGATCAGGAGGTCTTCGGCAGCAAGGCGCATCAGGGCTTCGCGCACAGGTGTGCGGGAAATTTCGAGATGGTCCGCAAGACGGCCTTCCACGACTGACATGCCGCTGGGTAGCTTTTTCTCAAGGATCATACGTTTAATCTGCGTGTAAGCCAGTTCTGCGAGATTCTGCTCGCGATCGGCCACCATGTAATCGCTCATTACGGTCCTTCCACTGTCATGGCAGTTTTCAATGCAGTTGACAGTTCCTGCCATTCTTCTGGAGCGATGATATCAGAAGCCTTGCGCGTGCGGCAGGAGGGCCATTTATCCTGCATGACCAGGCAGGCTTTCAAGCGTAGGGTGGCTCGTCCCCCTGGGGCACGGCCGTAGATCAGGTTGGCGAGGGGCTGGACAGCTTCATGGATCTTTTGCGCGGCAGGCAGATCGTTTGCACGTATGGCGCTGAACAGACCTGCCATGGCCTTTGGCAGAATAGCGGCCAGGCTGACGAGACTACCGGTGGTGCCGATAGCAAAACAGGCAAGGAGATGTTCGTCTCCCGATGCCATAACGTCTACGTGTGGCGCAATGCGTGCGGCTAGTCTGCGGTGTCGGTCATAGGCATTGGCTTCCCAACTGCCTTCCTTGACGGCAACGACCCCCGGAAGCCTTAACAAAGTTTCGAGAATTGGTAGGGAATAGGCCATACCCCCGCTGCTGATCGAGGACTGATAGAGCATGATTGGGACGTCAACCGCTTCACAGATCGCGGTGTGATGGGCGATAATGGCATCGGCGTCCTGTGAGACGGCCCAGGAAAAGGGTGGAAACACAAGGAGTGCGTCAGCGCCGGCAGCTACGGCGTCCCGTGCGTGCTCGCAGGCTTCATCAAGGTCTTCGGAAAGAACACCGGAGACAATGATCCGTGTTTTTCCGATGGTTTCCGCAGCCAGCTCCACCACCCGGCGCTTTTCGGCTCGGGTCAGAAGATGGTTTTCGCCAGCATGACCGTTGCAGAGAATACCGACGATGCCTTGGGGAGCAGTGCACTCTGCAAGATGCTGACTGAAAAGGGCTTCATCCAGCGTGCCATCAGCCAGAAAAGGCACAAGCGTGGCGGCGTAAACGCCCCGGAACGGCGTAGGAGACGCGGGAATCATAGCTGAGCTCTGGTGGCTGAAGAGGGGGAGAAACGAGAGGGATTAAAGGCGCTTAAGTCGGGATCGGCGCCGAGAATGCGCTCGGCAAGGAGACGACCCATGTAGGGGCCACTGGTAAAGCCCGAGTGGACGCAGCCAACAACAAAGGCATCATCATCAGGTGTAAGAGCGCCTATCAGCGGCATGGCATCTGGAGTTTCAGATTCCAGTCCAAGCCATACCCGGAGGATCTGTGCCTCGTTCAGACGAGGGACGACATGCTGGGCGAGGCGGACGTTACCCTGAAGATTTTCAGGAATGACGCGGGTGCCACCGTCACGAATGTTGCCTTCACCCTGCCAGCCTCCGCCAATCAGGACACTGCCATTGGCGAACTGTTTGAGTGACAGCAGACCGTTGGCGATGCTCAGTACGCTTCCCATGACAGGTGGCAGAGTTTCTGTAACGACGAGCTGGTTGATAAGGCAGCGGATTGAAATGTCATGTCCAAACCAGCCAAGCATCTTTTCCAGCCAGGCACCGGTACTAAGAACCACACGGCGTCCGTGTATGGCGCGCGCGTGACCAGTAAGGCGGATTTCATGACCTTGTCCCCTTACGGAGGAGATACTCTCGACGGGAGCATTCTCGATGAGAGTGATACCAGCTTCTTTTAATGCGCGGGCATAGGCTCCTCCGACGCGATAGGTCGGGATATGACCATCCAGCGCACAATAGGCGGCGGCACGCAGACGGGGATTTACGCCTGGTTCAATGCTGACGGCTTTTTCTGCTGAAATAATCTCAATAGGTGCACCCATATTTTGACGGACGCTCGCGCGCTGTCGAAGAAGATCTTCTTCTGCTTCGGTAAAAGCCATGGACAGCCCTGGCGTGGCTAGGGCACCGACATCCTCGCCCAGCCATTCTGCGCTGTTGAGCCACATTTCCCGCCCGCGAATGGCGTGAGGAATGAGTTGCGCACGTGTCATGTGCAAAGTCAGTGTTCCAGCGTTAACACCTGAAGCAGCACGAAACATGTCTTGCCGGTCAACTAAAGCGACTTTCAGGCCTGCGCGAGCCAGAAATAGGGCAGTAGTAGCCCCCATGACACCCGCCCCGATGATGATGGCATCATAGATCACGGGTGATTCATGAAATGCGACGGTCATAGCGGAGCCGCCTTTGGTAAAGGGATATCGGAATAACTGAAGTCTCCGGTTACGGAGGTCAGGGGCAGTGGAAAGAAAGGTATGCGGGCCGTGAAACTGCCTGCCTCTTCGGGAGTGCTGTTGCAGGCAGTCGTAAGAAGAGCACGCGCACTGTCTTCACACATACGTCCTTGACAGGGCCCCATGCCGCAGCGGGTCCATGCCTTGAGCTGGTTCAAATCTTCTGCGCCAGACTGGATGGCGGTTCGTAATGTTCCAGCTTTTACACGCTCGCAGCGACAGACGATGGTATCATCAGGCAAACGGGCGCCTATCGTACGCCCCGCGTTCATAAGCGGCAGCATTCGGCGGGAGACAGCATCAAGACGGCGAAGATGCCGGAGCGGCGTTCTGGTCAGGCTGGCATATGCTTTGGCTGGAATCAGCCCGCGATCGTGTGCGACTGCATGAGCCGTGACAAGGCCGCGTAGGCGGGCGACGGCCATGCCACGGATGCCCGCAGCGTCTCCCGTGACGTATAAATCAGGATGGCTTGTGCGACCCGCGACATCTGTGACGGGCTCGAGATAACCACCAAGTGAATCATAGCGGTGCTGAACACCAGCGGTTCGCGTAATGAGTGTCGAAGGCTTGAGACCATAGCCACATGCGGCGGCTTCGGCAGTGTAAAAGTGGTGACGCTCCGGATGGTCCATATCGCTAACCGTCAGAAGCAGGCCTGTTTCAGTTTCCTCCGCGGCCGACAGGAACGAGCGGTGATGGACTGGAATTCCAGCTTTGCGTAAGCGAAGCATCCACGCGGCAGCCTGCGTGAGGCGAGAGGAATCGAGCGTGAGCATGGCACCCAGCCGGGTCCAGTCGGCACGGTTGCCTGAATCTATAATCGCAGTGACTTTGCCGCCCATTTCAAGAACCTGATGGGCGACCGAAAAGAGAAGCGGCCCGGATCCTGCAACTACGACACTTTGGCCTGGTAATGTTCCACCATTGCGCATGAGAATACTGGCGCCAGCAAGGCCGGTAATGCGGGGTGTCGTCCAGCCTTGAAAAGGAAAGAATCGCTCAGTCGCACCATTGGCCACTACCACCGTAGACGGCGGAATCTGGTCCATTCCATCAGGGCCAAGTAGGTCGAGTGTCAGGCTGGGAGACAGGCCCCAGACGCGGGTGGAAAGGCGCACCCGGACGTTAGAGGTGGCCAGCTTCTGGCGAAGGGCGTCGCCTCCGCTGAATTCATGGTTGGGTGGAACTGTCTGACGTGCATAAGAAGAGGGAGCACGAAAGATCTGTCCACCGGCTGAGGGCTGTTCATCGATAAGCGTGACAGGAAGGCCGTGGCGGGAAAGCGCAATGGCGGCGGTGCTGCCCGCAACTCCGCCACCGATCACGGTGACTGGGGATCGATCAGGCTTGGACATAAGGCGTAACGGTCATGTTCGGGAGGACGGAGGCTTTGCAGGCGTAATCGATCGCGCCATTGATAAGAACGCGGCATTCCTGACAACTCCCCATGAAACAGAAAGCGCCCCGCGGGGTGCCGTCGATACCGGATTGTCCAAGTTCGAGAATGCCTGAGCGACGGAGCGCCGCTGTAACAGGTTCCCCCTCAATGCCATTTACCGTGCGGGTGCCCGATCGGCTTTGAAAAACAAAAGTGATCGGGGAGTTTTCGTTGCTCATCTGGATCGGTCCGGAGAAGAAAATTCTTCTAAAGGGTTTTCTATCGTATACATAACGTATATTCGAATTAGATCAGTGATCTGACAACCGCAACCCTAAAGTCGCACAGCATCAGGGAAACCTTTCTTGAGAGTGATCCGGATCAACCAGTTTCTGGGATTCTGCGCTGTCTGCAGTGTTCTTGCTTTCGGTAAAGCCGAAGCGAGGGAGAGCGCTGCCATCCGGGCGAGCGGTCATATCAATATCGGCGTGGAAGCCGGATTGCCGCCTTTGGGGCAATATGATGTCCGTAACGAGCTGGCGGGTTATGATGTCGATGTTGGGCGAGCCATTGCATTGGGGCTGGGTGTAGAACCGCGGTTTGTCACGCTGTCATCCAGTGGTCGCATTCCCTATCTGTTGGCAGGGAAGGTTGATATCGTTCTAGGCGGGCTGACGCGCACCCCGGAGAGAGCGCAGGTCATCGCGTTTTCCCATCCTCTTTATACCGAGCAGTTCGCAATCATTGCGCCAAAAGAGCGAGGTATTTCGTCGTTTACTGATCTGCTTTCAGGAATGCACCAGCTCGTGGAGGTCCGAGGATCAACGGCTGTGGCGTATCTGCGGGAGCATGCTCCAGAAGCGCCGATGCTGCTTCTGGATAGCTACGCGGATGCAATTCGGGCTCTTGCGCAGGGACGGGGAGATGCGATGGTTGATGTCATTGAATATGTTGGCCATTACTTGCCGGTGCAATCACAGGTTCAGTGGACTGTCATTCGCGGGTTTGCACCGCCTGTCGGGGAGGACTGCATTGGCCTTGCCCGTAGAGACGTGACGCTGCGAGCGGACGTGAATCATGTGCTTGAAGCAATGGAGCAGGACGGGCGGCTTGAGGCGATTTATCGCAAATGGTTCGACCCCGGTTCTGCGCAGGCAGTTCCATGAGTCAGCTAAATTTTCATCCGGTTCTGTTGCGGCTGCCTTTTTTGCTGGGTGGTGTCGGTGTCACAGTCTTGATTGCGACACTCGCTTTTGGGTTGGGGCTGTTTCTGGCTGTTCTTCTGGTCGTTTTGCGGTTTGAAAATAAGGGCTTCTGGTGCAAGGCAAGCCGCAGTTTCAGCACAGCTTTGACCAATACACCGCAGCTCTCTCAGATTTTTGCGGTTTTCTACTGTCTACCCCTGATGGGACTGATGGTGTCACCGTTTCTGTCCGTTGTCATTGGAATGACGCTGAATGCGGCTGCGTATCTGGCGGATATTCTTGGGGCTGGTATGGCAAGGGTGCCCCCAGTCTATCATGAAGTGGCTCTGACGCTGGGCCTCAACCGTCGTCAGACCTATCTGCGGGTCATATTGCCGCATGTCGGACGCACGATGTTCCCGGCACTGGCCAATCACTTTCAGATCATGATTCTGGGAAGTGCAATGGCGTCTATCTTTGGTGTCGAGGACCTCACGGGCCGTGCCTATGATATCGGATCGACAACGTTTCGCATTCTGGAAGTCATGCTCGTGACCGGCGGTTTGTACGCCGTACTGTCCTTTGCATTGACAGGTTTTTTTGTGCTGTGTCGTCGCACAATGGAGCGCATGGTATGATTGCGTTCTCGCATTATGACATGGCGCTACTGCTGCACGCGATGCTGCGGACGATCGTTCTGTCTCTTGGTGGAGGATGTCTGGGGATCGTCGGAGCGGTTCTCCTGACGGCGCTGCGGCTTTCAGCAGGGCGTGCGTTGCTCCCGCTTCGGGCTCTGGCGGTCGCATATGTGCAGACCATCCGGCGAGTTCCGTTCATTGTGACGCTTTATATTCTGTTCTTCTGTACGGGAATGGCAGGGGTAGACGTCTCAGCAACTGGAGTGGCGATCTGCTCAATCGGGTTGATCGCAGCGGGATATCTCTGCGAAATTTTGCATGGCGGGATCAATACGGTCCCGGTTGAACAGGTTGAGGCTGCACTGGCCTTGAACCTGCCAACCTGGGCGCGTTGGCGGTACGTGATCGGGCCACAGGCGATGTCGGCCGTTATTCCACCTGCTGTGGGATATCTGGTGCTCTTTATCAAGGACACAGCGTTGGCCTCGCAGATCGGCGTGGTGGAACTCAGCCAGGCCGGTGTGATCCTTTCCAGCCGCGGGCTGCCGTCAGCGCAGGTCTTCTGCGCGGTACTGCTGGTTTATTTCGTTATTTCCTATCCGCTGACCTGTCTGAGCCGTCTTCTGGAGAAACGCATTGCCGTACATTGATGTTCGGGACGTCTGTGTCCGTCATGGAAAGAACGAGACGCTCGGGGAGGCCGGGTTTGTGGCTGAACGCGGGGAGATCGTCAGCTTCATCGGGCCTTCGGGTTCAGGAAAGACCACTCTGCTGCGAACCTTGATAGGGCTGCAACCTGTCGTGCGGGGAAGCATGACGGTGGATGGTCGTGTCGTCGATATGTCGGCGGCAGGCGCTGCAAAAATCCTGCGAGACCAATCGGCGATTGTTTTCCAGCAGTTCGGCCTCTTTGGTCATATGTCAGTGTTGCGCAATCTGACCCTTGCACCGACCGTCGTGGCGAAACGAACGCGCACGGAGGCTGAGAATGAGGCGCGCGGGCTGCTCGAACGGCTGGGGCTGGGCGACAAGGCGGATGCGCTGCCTGCAGACCTTTCGGGCGGTCAGAAGCAACGTGTTGCCATCGCACGTGCCTTGATGCTTCGGCCCTCGCTGTTGCTTCTGGACGAGCCGACATCAGCGTTGGACCCGCGGAAGGTTCATGAAGTCAGCGTGCTGCTGCGCGACCTCGCGCGTGACGGCATGACCGTGGTTCAGGTTTCGCATGCGATGAGTGTCGTCTCGTCACTGTCAGATCGGATCGTCCTGCTGGAGGAGGGTCGCGTTCGGGCTGTGGGCAAAGGCCTGAGAGAGGCCGCGCAAGAGCCCGATATCGCAGCGTTCATGAATGCCCATGGCAGTGACCCCGGGGCTGGTCTGCCCGTGGGCCAGCTTGGCCCACAACAATGATGTCTCGAGTAATAAAGGAAAAATCCATGAAATTTCGTGGCACTTACACCGTCATGATCACGCCGTATGACAGCGAGGGACGTATTGACGTTCCGGGGCTTCGACGCTTCACGGATTGGCAGATTGCTCAAGGGATCGCTGGTCTTATTCCGCTCGGTTCCACAGGAGAGTTCCTGTCACTGACGGATGATGAGCGCACGCTTGTTGCACAGACAGTGATCGAACAAGCCGCAGGACGTGTTCCGGTCTTTATCGGCACGGGTGCAGAAAACACCTATGACGTGATCCGCTACAGCCAAGAGGCCGAGCGTCTGGGTGCAGATGGCGTGATGATCATTCCGCCATTCTACTCCACGCCAACAGACGATGAACTCTTTGTTCACTATCGCCGTATCTCGGATGCGATTGGTCTGCCGATCATGCTTTACAACAACCCGGCAACAGCAAATGTGGACCTTAAGCCCGAACTGGTGGCGCGTCTGTCGCATATTGATAACTGCTGCCTGATCAAGGAATCCACGATGGATGTCACCCGCGTACGGGACATCATTCGTCTGTGTGGTGATCGGCTATCAGTTTTTGGCGGGATTATGGGCTTCGAGAGTTTCCTTGAAGGAGCGATCGGCTGGGTCGCTGTCGCGTCCAACGTGGCGCCACATGTCATGAGTGAGATTTTTAATCTCTGTGATGGGTACAAGGACATTGGCAAAGCACGGGACATGTATTTCCGCCATGTGCCGCTGATCCAGTTCGTAGGCGGGCAGGGCTATGTTTCGGGGACGAAAGCTCTCCTGAAACATATGGGATTCGATGTTGGCGGGCCACGTGCCCCGCGCCTGCCGCTGCCGGCTGCGGACGATGCCCGTGCGCTTCAGATTGTTAAGGATCTGGGCCTCCGGTTCGAAGAAGGTGCCTGAAATGGCTAAGGGGGCTCTGTCACACGTGTTGCGAGGCAAAGGGCTGTTCTGTGCGGTTCTGTGTTTCGGGTGGCAGGCAGCGCAGGCCACACCATGCCCGACTGTAGTCCCTGGCTTGATTTCGCCAGGTCAGCTTGTCATGGCGACCAATCCAACGCTGCCGCCATTGCAATATGTGACGGTAGATGGGCGGATTGCCGGTATGCGGATGGAACTGGGAGACGAACTGGCTCGCAGGCTCTGTCTGAAGCCGGTCTTTCTCTCGACCTCTTTTGCGCAACTCACGCTTGGCCTTCTCGAAAAGCGCTGGGACGTTATCAACACTGGAATGTTCTATACGTCTCAGCGCGCAAAGCTGATGGAGATGATCCCCTACGAGATTCAGGCGATCAGTGTATCCCTGAATAACGATACGACCCTTCGTCCCGCCCGACTTGAGGACCTTTCCGGCAAATCAGTTGGGGTGGAAATGGGGGGGATCGAAGAGCGTCATGCACGCGAAGCAGATCAGGCGCTCCGAGCGAGCAACCGGCCAGGACTTGAAATTAAAACGTTCCAGAATGTTGGGATTGCCTTCGCTGCTTTGCGGGCAAAGCAGATTACAGCCGTACTTTCCATTGATGCTGTAGCGCAGCGCAATGCTCATCAGGGAGGCGTCCGGCCTGTTTTGGCGGGGCTGTATCCCACACCGGTAGCGTTAGCGCTCCGCGATCCGGCGCTGGCACAGCAACTGGCCTCAGTTCTGGAAGGTATGCGGCAGGATGGCACGCTGGCCCGTCTCATGGCGCCTTATGGCGTTGCTCCGTTCCCGGGGCACATCACAGTTTCCAAGCCTCATTTTTCCGACAACACACGCTAATTTTCATACGCTGAAACGGGGCATCGACATGCAGATCTGGAGTTGGCAGGGCTTCTTCACCTATCTCGGCAGCCCGTATATTTTTCGCGGAGCACTTCTCACCGTCTACATGACGGCGGTCGCGATGGTGCTAGGGTTTCTTTTGGGTCTTATTATTGCCCTTATGAAACGATCTCGCCGCCCTTTGCTGTCTTGGCCTGCGCGCTTTTATGTCTGGTTTTTCAGGGGCACGCCTTTGCTGGTACAGCTTGTGGTAATCTACGCCGGATTGCCTAAGCTGGATATCCGTTTGAGCGTAATGGCGTGCTCGATTATCGGCTTAACGCTGAATGAAGCGGCCTATCTGGCAGAAATCATACGTTCGGGACTTAATGCCGTGCCTGCAGGGCAGATTGCGGCAGCGCGCGCGCTGGGTTTGAGCGAACGACAGATCGCTTGGCGTATCGCATTTCCGCAGGCGTTTCGCCTTGTTATTCCGCCTTTGGGCAATTCAGTGAATGGCCTGCTGAAAACGACAAGCGTGACGTCCGTTATTTCCATGGAAGAACTCATGCAACGCAGCCAGATCCTTGTGCAGGATCAGTTCATGGTGCTGGAGCTGTTTTCGGTAGCGGCGTTGTATTACTTACTAATGACCACAGCGTGGGATTTTCTTCAGCGCCGGATTGAGCGTTATGCTGAGCGTCCGTATCTCCGACAGCAGCGTCTGATCCCGGAAGATATCATCAGTTTGCCTGTCAGCACACAGGATGCGCGCTAATGGCTGACACTCTGAGTTTCACGTTTGATGGCAATACGCTTTCAGCGAAGCCAGGCCAGACTCTGACGGCTGCTTTGGTGGCGGCGGGAAAGATTGTGCATCGCGTAGCACCTGATGGTTCGGCACGCGGACCGCTGTGCGGCATTGGGGCATGTCAGGAGTGTCTGCTAAACGTGGACGGGCGGATGTCCCTCCGTGGATGCATGACGCCAGTGCGAGAAGGAATGGTGGTCCATCGCAATGCACGCCTGCCGGATGTTACAATCGCGCAGGCACTGGCTGCGGATGTTATCGATGGCGAACAGAACCAGTTGGTCGAGCATACATGTGACGTTCTGGTAATTGGTGCGGGGCCAGCAGGTTTAGTCGCAGCGACAAAACTGGCTCAGGGGGGGCTGGATGTTCTGCTGCTTGACGAGCGGCATATTCCGGGTGGTCAGTATTTCAAGCAGAATGCCGTAAATCCGCAGCATCAGGATAGTCAGGCTCGCCGAGGGCGGGCGCTGATTGAAGCCATGCAGCAGAGCGGTGCGCAGTTGTGGCACGATACGCTCGTCTGGTGTGCCTATCGCGAACAAGGTGCGCTCGTCATCGGTGGTCTCAGGGATGGTGAAGCGTTTTATATTCGGCCAAAGCGGATCGTCATAGCGACTGGTGGGCAGGAAACACCCCAACCCAGACCCGGTTGGACGCTTCCGGGCGTGATGACAACCGGTGCTGCTCAGACATTACTGCGGGCCTATGAGACGGTTTCGCCCGGCCGGGTTCTTGTCGCTGGAAACGGTCCGCTCAATCTGCAGCTTGCGGCCGAACTGGTCAGGCGGGGTGCTGAGGTGGCTGCCGTCGTGGAAGCCGCGCCTGATCCTATGACGCGGGCTGTTCTAACTGGCCAGCTTTCAGTGGCTTCCCCACGGCTGGCTCTTGCTGGTGTGCAGCATCTGTTGACGCTTCGCCGGGCTGGAGTTCCCGTGCTGTGGAGCAGTGTCGTGACACGCATTGAAGGAAACGAGCGTGTCGAACGAGCCTGCGTACGAAACGTGGACGGTCAAAACCGTTGGTTGGATATACAGACGGTCTGTCTTGGTGACGGCTTTGTCCCGGCGGGAGAATTGCCCCGGCTGCTGGGGTGTCAACAGCAGGTGCGGACGTGGCCAGTCATTCATCCTGAAACCGGGCGTACTCCCGACGGGCGCACGGATCAGGACGATGTCTTCATTATCGGTGAAGCGGGACGCTTTGGCGGGGCTTTTCTTGCACAGGCTCAGGGCGAACTGTGTGCGGGACGACTTTTGGAACTGGAGCGACGGGAGGCTTCGAAGGGCTTGGAACGGGCCCTGCGGATCTATCGGCGAAGCGAACGTTTCCAATCTCTTCTATGGAAACTCTACAGTCCTGTCATCACGTTGCCCTCACCGGAAGGCCAAACGGTTCTATGTCGATGTGAATGCGTTTCAGCGGGGACCGTCCTGGGGCGGATGGCAGAAGATGGCATTAACGATCTGGCCACTCTCAAGCGCACGACGCGGGCGGGAATGGGGCGTTGTCAGGGACGTTTCTGTCAGGCGGCACTGATGGCAGTTCTGCCTTCTGCGACCAGCGAGCGCGATTTTACAGCGCCGCAAGTTCCATTGCGTCCGGTGCCAGTGTCCGCGCTAGCTCGTCAGAAGCCTGAGTGGCGCGGGCACCGTCGTGTGACCATTCCTTCGGGTCTCGGAACGCCGCTGCGGACACCCGAAATTTCTGACGAAATGGTGGATGTCGTCGTCGTTGGGGCTGGGATCGTCGGACTTTTTGCAGCCCTTTTTCTGGCTGAAGCAGGAAAGTCCGTCGTGGTGCTGGAAAAGGGGCGTGCAGGAGCCATGGCCTCGGGAGGGAATGCGGGAAGCCTGCATGCTCAACTTATGGCCTTCGACGCAAGTGCAGACAGTGATGGGCCGTCTATGCCTGCCCGGACACTGGCACTGCAGCGTGAGTCGATCAGAATGTGGGAGGCGCTTCGGGGCCGGTTTGACCGGGATCTGGAAATCAAGATCTGCGGAGGACTGGTCGTTGCGGAAACAGACGCTGACATGACGCGCCTGCGGAGCAAGGTTGCGGTCGAGCAGTCTTTGGGCGTGGATGCACGGATCTTGGATCCGGATGAATTGCGGCGGATCGAACCCAATCTGCGTGAGGGGTTTCTTGGGGGAGCGTACTGTTCCGAGGAAGGTAAGATCAATCCGATGGCTGCCACGCAGGCCGTTTTGGCGCACGCCCGCAAGGCAGGCGTGTGCATCGAGGAATTGACGCCGCTGTCCGCGATTGATCGTGAAGGCAAACGGTTTGCCGTCCGGGCAGGCGCGCGGAGATGGTCGGCTGGTGCCGTGGTGAATGCGGCGGGTGCCTATGCGGGTGAGGTCGCAGGGCTTGTGGGACGGACACTGCCTGTTTTTGGAGCTCCGTTGCAGATGATTGTCACTGAACCTGTTGCTCCGCTGGTACATTCTCTTCTTGCCCATGCGAGCCGTCACCTGACGCTTAAGCAGGCGGCGAATGGCTCGCTATTGATCGGCGGTGGCTGGAGTGCGGGCCTCGATCCTGTGCATGGTCATCCCCGTCCGCTGCGGGAAAATCTTGAAGGCAATCTGTGGGTTGCTCAGCGCCTGGTTCCGGCTCTGGCTGCTGTTAATATCGTTCGGAGTTGGGCTGCCATGAACATTGATGTCGATGGGGCGCCCATTCTTGGGGAAAGCCCGGATGTTCCGGGCTTCTTTACGGCGGTGACAGCCAACGGCGTGACGCTGGCGCCTGCCATGGGTCGTCACGTGGCCGACATGCTGTTGGGGCGCTGCGAGCGGGCTGATCTGGGGATCTTTTCTCCAATCCGTTTTTATGGAAATCCGTCATGATCACACTTGAGAAGGTGACAAAATCCTACGGTGCTTTTCAGGTGCTCAAAGGATGTTCGGCAAAGATCTCCAAAGGGGAGGTCGTAGTT
Organism: Gluconobacter sp. Gdi; assembly: GCF_014132155.1. Taxonomy (GTDB): domain Bacteria; phylum Pseudomonadota; class Alphaproteobacteria; order Acetobacterales; family Acetobacteraceae; genus Gluconobacter. Next base: position 242,689 of record NZ_BLJQ01000005.1, on the reverse strand, counting down.
GTCTGTGGGCCGTCCGGTTCTGGGAAATCCACGCTTATCAAATGCATCAATGCGCTCGAAACGTTCGAAAGCGGCCAGATCTACGTGGATGGAATGGCAGTTCGTTCAGCGCAGACCAATCACTCGGCGCTAAGGGCGAAGGCGGGGATGGTCTTCCAGAGCTTTGAACTGTTTTCACACCTGACCATTCTGGAAAACATAATGTTGGCGCCGCGCATTGTGCAGAAGCGTAACAGCGCCGAAATCCGCCCTTTGGCGGAAGCGTTGTTGCGTCGTGTTGGTCTTGAGCGTCATGCGAGCAAGTATCCAATTGCGTTGTCAGGTGGCCAGCAGCAGCGTGCAGCGATCGCACGGGCTCTTGCGATGAAGCCGGATGTCATGCTGTTCGATGAGCCAACTTCCGCACTGGATCCAGAGATGGTTCAGGAAGTCCTTCAGGTCATGACAGAATTGGCGCGCGATGGAATGACCATGATGTGCGTGACGCACGAAATGGGATTTGCACGCCAGGTAGCGACACGGATCCTGTTCGTGGACGCGGGTGAGATTGTTGATGACTGTCCGGCGGAGGATTTCTTTGCAGGAAAATGCTCGCCGCGTGCCCAGTCTTTTCTACGCTTCGAAGAGGTTTCGTAAAAAAGTTAAAAATTTTTCGCATGGGCGTAACATTCCGCTTCTTGATCGAATTCATTCGGTATACAAAGAGAATATGAACCGAGGACGGAACGAAGATCCGATGGGAGGCGCTATGCTGGGAAACGATTCCTGTTGTGAAAAGACGGTGGCCAATCGCCTCGGTGGCGTCATTGATCGTGACTTCGATGCGCGGCAGGTTCCTTTCCTGCAGGCGCTCGTCGGTGTTCCTTCGGACAATCCACCCGGCGACTGCGCGCCGCATGCTTATTTTTCGGCTGAGCGCCTGAAAGACCTTGGCTTTGAGGTCGAGTGTCATCCTGTTCCACACAGCGTTGTGGGGCAGTATGGCATGAAGAGTGCCACGAATCTGATCATTCGGGAGCGCTTTGGCGATGGATCTGGGCCGGTCGTTGCCCTCAATGCACATGGTGATGTAGTCCCGCCGGGAGACGGATGGACTCATGATCCCTATGGGGGTGTTATTGAGGATGGACGGTTGTATGGGCGCGGTGCGGCGGTTTCAAAGTCTGATTTCGCGACCTATGCTTTCGCGCTTCAGGCTTTGCGGGAAGTCTGTACCGATCTGTCAGGAACGGTTGAACTCCATCTGACCTATGATGAAGAAATAGGTGGTCACGTCGGTCCCGGATGGCTTCTTTCTGAGGGGCTGAGCAAGCCGGATTACGTCATCAGCGCTGGTTTTACCTATGATGTGATGATCGCCCACAATGGTAGCCTTCAGTTGGATATCATATTCACGGGCAGGTCTGCGCATTCTGCCTGGCCTGAAACAGGTGCGGATGCGATCGAAACGGCCTGTCGGGTGATGACAGCGCTCTATACTTATCGTGACGGTCTGTCTGAACATCGAAGTGCCATCGAGGGGATCGACTCTCCTACGCTTGTGATCGGGACAATTGAGGGAGGCATTGCCGCCAACGTTGTGCCTGCCCAGGCGCAGTTCCGTTTGGAACGCCGGATATTGCCTGACGAACAGGCTGCTGACGTTGAAGCAGAGTTGCGGCGCGTGATTGCTCAGGCGGCAGATATGCCCGGTGTGGAGTGTGTTGTGTCGCAACATCTTCTGGCTTTGCCACTGGTGCCTACAGAAGGTCAGGCACCGCTGATCAAAGCATTACAGGATGCTGCGGAAGCCGCCTTTGGCGAACGGATTGCCCAGAAAGGCATGCCGCTCTTCACCGATGCACGGATCTACAGCAATTGGGGCTGTCCGACTGTTCTGTATGGGGCAGGGCCGCGCTGTCTACAGGATGCCAATGGCCATCGCGCCAACGAACACGTGGTTCTCGAAGACATGCGACGCGCGACAAAAGTGGTTGCAGGGGCGCTCTCGCAACTCCTGCGTTCCGAAGCTGCGTGATCCTTAACGTCTTTTGAATGTTCGACGCGGAAAGAGTCTCGTTTGAGAAGACTTCCGCATCGCCTTGAAAAAACCGACTGATATCCCTGCGCGGGCAGGGCAATGGAGCCGATTATGAACATCAGGAAATTTGCGCTTTATTCCACCTTCCTTTCAGTCAGTTTCGGCACCAGCCCGCTTCTGGCTGAAACGATGAGCGTGCCAGCAGGGCAGGTGAAAGCGCCCACGCACAAGGCACCCCAAAAGACTGCAACCGTGCGTCCCGCTGCCCAGAAGGCTCTGGCCCGTGCTCATCAAGTAAAGTCCATTTCTGGTGGTGAAGAAGGTCTGATCGTCACGGGTACTCACGCCACCAACCGCCATGCTCGTCAGAGCACAAGTCCCATCACAGTTCTTTCTGGAGCTGCGTTGCGTCGGTCTGGCATGATGAATCTGGCTGAGGCCCTGACGAAAACCTATCCTTCCATCAACATGAGTACGATGGGCAATGACGCAGGTGCGTTGACGTCATTCATCCGAATGCGGGGCCTTAATCCGAATCAGGTTCTGGTTCTGGTAGATGGCAAAAGGCGTCATACTACTGCAAACATCAATGCTGATGCCGGGCCGAATTTTGGTGCCACTCCAGTTGATTTGAACATGATTCCTTCGAATATGATCGATCATATCGAAGTGCTGGAGGACGGTGCTGCGGCAATGTATGGCTCCGACGCCATTGCCGGCGTTGTGAACATCATTACCAGAAAGCAGGATCATGGGCTGAACATGAGCGCCCAGACTGGCGCGAATGCTTATAATGGGGACGGTTGGCAGTATCAGCTTAATGCTGACGGAGGTCTGAAGCTTGGGCGCGACGGTTATCTTCATATTTCCGGGCAAGTGTACCATACGGATCATTTCGTAACCAACACGGTAGATAACCGCTTGGCCGGTTATGTTCCGGCAGGGGCTGCCAACGAGCTCTACACGGGGTCGGTCAAGGTTCCCAAGAACTCCAACAAGATCATGAGCACGCCCGAGGAGACGCGGGAGAACCTCGGGATTGATTTCGGCAAGAAGCTGACGGACAACGTCGATTTTTACGGTCAGGTCACTTACGCGCACCGTCATGCCGAAGCATACGAGAACTATCGTATTCCTTCTGGGAGCAGCGCGAGTAATCCGGAACTTTTCCCATATGGCTATTCGCCATTGGAGACGATCGACGAGAATGACTATGCGGCAACCCTCGGTCTGAAGGGGCGTCATCTCTTCGGGTTCGACTGGGATCTAAGCAGCACATGGGGCGAGGATCTGGATAAGATTTCCAACCAGAATACGACCAACCCGAACATGTATGCGACAACGGGCTACTCACCGACCACTGTGCGGACATCGAACTTCCGACTAGCCCAATGGACTAATAATCTCGATTTTCGCCGGAATTTTAATATCGCTAATGTCGTGCCGATGACGCTCGCATTTGGTGGTGAGCACCGGCTTGAGCAGTATACTATCCTTGCTGGTGAACCCGCATCTTATGAATATGGGGGAACTTCGGCCCTCGCTGGCCTGACGCCGCAGGATGCGGGCAAGTGGGACCGTGATGTCTGGGCGGCATATCTGGATGGTGATTTCCACCCGCTGAAGAACTGGGATCTGGATTTCGCCGGTCGTTTTGAGCACTATACCGATGTCGGCAATACCGAGAACGGCAAGGTTTCAACCCGTTACGATATCACCCGCCGCATTGGCCTGCGTGCGACCATCAGCAATGGCTTCCGTGCGCCAACGATGGCCGAGCAGCATTACAGTGCCATTAACGTTGGCCCGACATCAGTTCTGGGGCTGCTACCAGTTTCGTCGTCCGAAGCGCGTGCGACGGGCGCCACACCCCTGAAGCCTGAACGTTCCACCAGTGCGACAGGTGGTATCGTACTAGAACCAATTGATGGATTTCATATCGAAACGGATGTTTACCAGATCAACATTCGTGACCGTGTTGTTCAGGGCGGCAACGTGACGGGAGCACCAGCCATTGCAGCTCTTGAAGGAATGGGTGTTTCGCTACCAGCCTTAACACAGATTTCTGAAAATTCCGTGCAGACCTATTACTTCACAAACGGAGCCAGCACACGGACGCAAGGGCTTGATATCAAGGCGGATTATATGTTCCGCTTGCATCGTTATGGTAATCTGACGCTGTCCATGGCACTGGATCTGAACCGCACGCGTTTGACGCATAACGGTATGTCTTCAACGGGGTCTCCGTTGCTGAACGCTCAGAACATTGCGTATCTCACTACGGCGTATCCGCGTAGCAAGATTATTCTGAACGCTCTCTGGACTGTTGGAAACTGGGATATCAATGTTCGTCAGACGCGTTACGGCGAGACGACTGGGATGATGACGTATCAGGACTGGACGCCAACAGCATCAATCTGCCCGATCGACGGAAAGCAGCTTGCCCAGTCCAGTTCCTGCTTTGCCCAGTTCAAGAATTCACCCCGGTGGTTGACGGATCTTGAGATTGGATATCGTTTTAATTCGCGCTGGCATGTCGCTGTAGGTGCGAATAACGTGTTCAATATCCGACCGCGTAAGCTGCCAGGCGAACTGAACCAGCTTGGCGCCAATCCGTATGATACTTTCTCATCGCAGGTCCCGATGACGGGTGGCTATTACTATGGACGTATCAACTTCACGCTCTGAAGAAAGAGTTATGGGGGAGTGGGTCATTACTGACCCACTTCGTTTTTTTCTTTTTTCGAAGTATACGACAGATGTGTCATTGGTGGGCCACGGCGATTTTCGCTCAGATGATGGGCGTCCTAGTTGCGAGGAAAGTAGAGCATCATGATTGATGCGACTTACCCTAAAATCGGTCAGGGCATATGACCGCTCAGTTTCTTCATGGAAAAGGGACTGATCAGTAATTATACCGGTGTCAATACCCGTCTGGAAAGTCTTGCCGCAGCACAATTGATGCCGAGAGATCGGGTTATAACGTTGACTGGTTCAGGGACGCCTTGCAGGAAAAGGGCATCAAGCCCTGCATCTCGGGCCGAAAGTCCCGGAACAAGGCTGTCAAATAACGACAGGCGCCGCTACAGACGGCACAACTGCATCGAGATCATGTTCGGACGTCTTAAGGACTGCCGCCGCGTTGTGACCCGCTACGACAGATGCCCCACAACTTTCTTCTCCGGCATTGTACTCGCTGCCATTGTCATCTTCTGGCTCTGATCAATGCGTCCTGACCTTGGAGTGTCTTCGGAAATTAATGGAATAAATTTTTTCTGATAGTTGGATTAGCCCCATCTTTTTAAGGATGGGGCAAGGATACTTGTGGATTTAGAATTAAGCCGTAATTGCGCTGGTTGTTTTTGTTGTATCATTTAACAAATAAGGGCCACTGGCCAACACTTGGATAGCCAGTATTGCAATACTGTCAGGAGACCTCTTACCCAAATCAAGAAACCCATTTCCAGTCGTCCAGCGCAAATTTTCCTGTTCCAGATTGTTCCAGCCATCCAAAATTCCGGAGGTATAGTGATCCGTAAGATTTTTGGAATGGCTGTTTTCGAAAAGGGTAATTTGGCCTACGAGGACTCCAAGTTGACGACGGTCATCAACGAAAGGGCCGATAGTGTCGCACGGGCGCGATGCACGAGACACGAGGCGTACAGTTTTGGCACTGGCCGGTATCATAAATACCATACGCCCGTTGGCTTCACGAGCCTTGCGAATAACAGTACCGTTATTAGTAACAAGATGAAGATCTGAATTGCTTGTTAAATTGGATTGCTTTGCAGATTTCGACAGTTGTGCAGTTTTGTTGGCTCGCTCTTGAAGCTGATGGAACAGGGGCTCAACAAAGGAGCGGTCAACATCCAAAGGTGCCGCTGCGTCGCCTTCCCAGCTTTTTACAGGCCCTCCAAAATTCACTACATTTCCTTCCTGCCGAAAGGTATGGCGATTGCCTGTGTCCAGATAGCTTTCCGTGAGAACACCATCTGATATGATAACAGAATGTTGGTCCGTTTCTAAATGGTAATATTCATATGACGTAATGCTTTTGTCATAAAAAATAGTCTCTCCATTTACCAGCATACGTGCAGGTACGAACTTGCCATTAAAAAAGAGGCAATGCTCTGGCGTGATCAGCATGTCTTTATAGGGAACGCCATCGCTAATCGCATTCTGTAGAATGCGTACAGGGTAACCAGCTTCATCGTCGGGCAGCCCATAGCGAATACTCGCCTGTGTTTTTCCAGCCCACACAACTGGACGAACGACGTTTTTGCCTTCTTTCCAATCGAATGCAATGACTTTGTCACCAGCCAAAATTTCTTCAACGGCGACATCGCCATCTGGCGTTTTGATCATGCTTCCTGCCAGAAAACAGGCACCAATATATGTGTTCCCATTAGAATAAGTGATTCTTAAAGGGTTGGTTGCCAAATTCTGTGAGTTTGCAGCGTTATCGAAGGTACCTGTAGGAACATTGGCGCCGTCTGCAAGAGTTACGGAATAACTGGCAATATCCTGGCCGTCGCTTCCTTGAAGCGTAATGGTACGGGACGTTCCAGATCCAGAAATCACATAGCCCGAAACTGGAGCGACTGTGTTTTCAATTTCTATCGTATTGTATTTGGGGTCATACCCGGTGATTGATGTTCCTGATAAGTTTAGGAAAACACCGCCACCATTTAAAACCAGGGTCCCGCTGCCGCTGGTAAAGTTAACTGTTGTACCCTGAAGAAGGCTGATGAGTTGCGTATTACCATTATAAGTTCCGCCATAGCCAATATTAATGGTAGAACCACTTAGGGCACCGGCAACTAAGCCGCCCGAGAAAGAAGCCGTTCCACCATATATATCTATGGTGATAGCGGTTGCTGCATTGACTACGAAATTGATATCTGTCGTGCCGCCAATTGTAAAAGTAGGGGCAGACAAGACCGAAAGAACAATATTAATCGTCCCGCTGGATCCAGGAACGGATACCCATTGGCCACCCAGGACGCTCAGAAGGCTACCATTTGTAGCGTTGGCTCCAGTCTGGATATGTGCAGCCAAGAGACCGTCCGGGACGCCAGTAAGCGTTTGAATGGTCTGTCCCGAAGAATCCTGAACTGTTACTGTCGAGTTTCCTGTCTTGGCACCAAATAGGCCAGTCTCTTCAGTAATGGTCCAGGTTGTTTCAATCTGTTTATTGCCGTTGGTATCCAGAATAGGATTACCTTCAGCGTCAGTTACATACGTATAATAAGTTCCTGCACTACTCATGATTTTATTCCTTAAAATCTTCATTCTCGCAAACACGAACAATGGCCATGCTTGGGACGTTTGCAGAAACCAGACGCTAACGTCTAAAATTTCTTAAAGCAATAAACATCAAGCAAAAAACGATCACGATTCCTTGAACTTTTGGTTTTTTCGTTTTTATATTTAGTTTAATTTATAAAAACACAATGTTTATATTTTTAGTTATTTCAATAAAAATTATATGTTCTAGTTATATTTATATGTTTTGTTTATATTATAATGTTGTATCTATATAATTCTATAGGATTACATATTAAAAAGATATAAAATTACTTTTTTATAGATGTATATTCATTGGGTAGTTCTCTTGTTGTCGAATTGTAAAGATTGTCCTTTTCTTTTGTGAAGCCATTTTTACGATATTTCGCTTTGAGTCTGCTTGCTCGGACGGAGAGATCTTTTCCTGAGACGCATGTGTGTGTTTTGTAAGGATAATGCGGACGTTTGCTCGTTAGGCCAATGTTTGATTGCCATGTGAACATGTTGCGTGCCTGCGAGAGTGCAGAGGCAAAAATGCTACGATATTTTTTTTGTTCAGTAGTGCTGACAGCCGTGTGTCTTGTAGATTGCTGTTAGCCCTTTCTTATCGTGATCCTGAACTGACTCTGGTCATTTCCGCGTCCTCTGGGTGGAAAATGTTTGCCTGCATTCTGGTCGCCGCCGCCACACGTTACCATTAAATATCCTGGGGTAATCTCTGCACCCGACTGCGGATCACTTGTTCTTCATAGTCCAGTTCGCGCTGAATATCCCATTCAGTCTGATCATTGATGTCTCGTGCATCTACCAACGCATGAAGCGTCTGGCGTTGCAGGCGGAGAACGATGAGACGTAAAGCCAATTCGATGCGTTCCCGCCGAAGCGCCGTTGTCCGGGTTAAAACCGGGGATTGTGTCGGACCATCAATCTGGCTGAGGCGGTTCTCGTATGTCTGGAGGAGGCGTCCCAGAACTTCCAGTCTCATATCCTCGTTACCGTGATCGTTATTCGCGTTGTCAATCGCTTCACTCCGGTCCTTCTCAGCGCGACTTTGCTCATTATGCAGAAGTTGCAGAGTGGCCTGAAGCAAACGCTGGCGTGCGAGACTCTCTTCCTGCGCGTGTTTGTCAGACATATCACGTGGGAGAAATCGGATACACAGAGGGATAGCGATTGCTGCCATGACGAGGGAGAGAACAATCACTCCTGTCGCTACAGTAATAACGAAGCTGCGCTCGGGAAAAGCCTGAGGATCAATCCCAAGTGCTGGCAAAGAGAGCACGGCAGCGAGAGTAACGGCACCGCGGACACCGGAAAATGCCAGCAAAACGATCTCGAGAAAATGTGGAAATGCAAATGCCCGATGGGACATACGGGCAACCGCCCATCTTCGGATGACAGAAATCCAGATACCGCAAAATCGGATTACGAACATTATAGTATAGACGCTTGCGACAAGCAGCGAGAGTTGCCAGAAGTGCGCGCTATGCTCTTGAGCTAATTCGACGCCGGCATTCAAAAGCCATGGAAGCTGTAAGCCCAGCAGTAAGAAGATCAGGGCATTAAAGACATAGCTGACGGTATCGAGCACCGTGCTTGCCTGAAGCCTGGTAGAGGTGGCAGCCTCGTCTGATACGCCTGTCAGTTTAATCACCATGCACCCTGAGACAGCCGCTAGTATGCCTGATGCATGTGCTGTTTCAGCGGCCGCATAAATGCCAAAGGGCAGCAGGACAATCATCAGAACCTGCATGAGCGGATCATCAAATCCGCGTCGTAGGAGGATGCGCTCCGCGCGTACGGCAATCCATGCCAGTCCTGCGCTGATGGCCAGCCCTCCGAAGGAGACCAGCAAGAATGAGCTGAAAGCATGGCGGTATGAAAATTCGCCGGTCATTGCGGCAATCATTGCAAAATGAAAGCAGACAAGGCCAGAAGCATCATTAAACAGAGCTTCACCATTCAGGATATGGATAAGGCGTTCAGACACGCGTCGGCCTGCGATGAGGCTGGAGACTGCGACGGTATCCGTAGGTGAAAGTGCCGCCGCAAGTGTAAAACATACTGCTAGGCTGACGGCAGGTATCATCCAGTGAATGGCGTATCCACAGAGAACCGTTGAGATGACCACCAGGCCGAATGCCAGAAACAGAATTACACTTCGTAGTTCGGAGAATTCTCGCAGAGGCATACGGAAAGCGTCTGTGAAAAGGAGCGGGGGCAGGAAGACCAGCATGAATAAGCTTGGTTTCAACCCGACATGCAGGCCGCAAAGAGCCGCAACGATCCCTAAAAAGATTTGGACCAAGGGAGCAGGCACACGGTTGGAGAGCGCTCGTACCGCCAGACTGCTTATAACAATCATGGCGAGGAGAATGAGTATGGTTTCTGCTTCCGACATACTCATTCTTTTTGCCTATTTTTTGAAGGAGGCAAGTAGCTTATTTATTTGGAACTGAAAAAAGTGTAATTCTTTGTTAAATCGGTGCACTCCGTCTTATGGATTTCACAGTGCGATTTTGCCTATTGAGGAGGTCCATTTAAAATCTATGTGGCATTTTATTAAATGATAGATACTTTACGAAGTGGTCTGATAAGAATTTTTATCTGGGATATTGAGTAGAAAAAGACGGCAGGAGAAGCGGTCTTTGTGTTTTTATCTGTAGGCTGGGAAAATATCGGCCAAATCTATAGTATTACGGGCAGTCAAGGGCGCTCCCGCCAGTCGCTCAGCCATCAATGAAACCGAACAGAAAAGCAGCGCCGAGGCTCTGGGCATTTGTGCATGTCTAGCTGGCGGTCATGGTTCAGAGCACGCGATATGCCTTGAGCAAGAGATAATTATTTTGGACCGCCTACACCGGGAACATCCTCGCTTGGGACAGAGAAGTGGACCAATGATAGTCCACTTCTGATGCGCCAGACCGCCACATGAGATGTCTTTGACTGAGTTCTGTCTGGCTGAGGTATTCAGGGAAACAGAACTCAGTTTAATCAGATACTCCTGGAATACCTTAGAAAGCCGTTGAAACTGTTCCTGTAACTGTAAAGCGAGGCTCAAGAATAAATTGAGCGCCCGAACCCAGGTTTGAAAGGTTGCCGTTCATGAGGCGCACCTGACTTGCGTTTGTTCCAACGCCAACTACTCCGGTTCTTAAAATGGCCCCCGTAAGATTGGTGAAGTTTAGCCGGATGGTCGGTGATTTTGCATGCCACAGAGGCTTGAAATGATAACCTAACGAGAGCGTATTTGTGAAATAGCCAGGCATACGCTGGTCGCCTGCAAGAGTTGTTGATTGTGGGCCGGTGTAATGCAGGGCCCCATTGGCAAAAATGCCTTTGTAAGTGTACGTTAGCCCAAAGTTCGCCATAAAATGTGGAGCCAGGGGAGCCTGTTTGCCCTTGCTCGCGAAGGCTGTGAGATTTCCATAAATATCCGAGGCTGCGATATTCGTATCTGTCGTCGCGCTGAGATATTCGAGCGAAAAATAGGGGCTTAAGCCATAAATTGGTTGTGTTGATACCATCAGGTCCACGCCGCGTGCGGTTTGGTTGCCAGCATTGACGACACCGGTCTGGTTATTTCCGACATAAGTAGACAAAAGTCGGTTCGTGATATTGTAGTTAAAAAGATCAAGATCAACAATAAAATATTTATCGTTATATCGGTACCCTAATTCTTCTTTAATTGAGTACTGATTTTTCGGCAATGTTCCATCAATATTGGTATTAGCTACTGCCGAGGATGAGGGTTGCCGGAAATCACCTTCTGCATTCAGGTAGATCTGGTGATGGTCATTAAAGTGATAGCTGATGGATACGTGAGGAAGTGGCGCAGTCAGGTTTTGTCCGAGCTGTCTCCTGCTTGGATAAACGATGTACCAGACATTGGACATGACATATTTGAAGCCGGCGTTCACCAGAAGGCGGTCGTGAAAGTATTTCGCTGTGTCCTGAAAAAATATCGAATGAACTTCGAAACCCGCTGTATTGCCAGGATAGACACGGTTGCCATTCCGATAGATCTGGTAAGTAGCATCATTGGGGCTGGGATTGGCACCCTCAGCTGTTGTTACGCTGCTTGGAAAGTGCTGGGTATAATCCTGATTTTGATACCAGTAGCCCAGTTCGAAGTGGTTATGCTTATCAATATCGTAACCCAGGATTGCAGTTGCACCTACACTGAATGCCCCATCTTGCAAAAAGAAACTAGTTACTGGAGTTCCCGTGGCAACAGGCACGCCTGATTTGTGGGTGTTCCCGCTCGTCGCGCTTGAAAAGGCTCCGGCGCTTCCGCTCCATCCGCGACCCCAGTTATAGTAGGGGCGAAGGTCAAGGTGTAGACGTCGCGTTATGACAACGTGCATTGGGGCAGTAAGAAAAAGCTGCATCCAATGGTTGATGTTGTTCTTCCAGTAATCGTTATTAACCGGGTCGAACTCAGCTTTGCGCCCATAGCTGTTTCCGGTCCGCTTGAAATTATAAAACTGTGTAGCTGTGCCATATGTATCGACAACAAAGTCTTCAAGGTTCCAGCCCATGAAGGCGCGGGCATATGAGCCATTGGCCCAGTCTTTTCGGACGCCAACGTCTACATGGATCTTCTCGTTGCGGCCGCCCCCAAACCATGATCGAGCATGGGTGTGGGCAAAGGAAACAAATCCCCTGCTGCCTGTGTTACCTATGTCTCCCGACTCAAGGCGGATGAACTGGCGCGCCAGATTGTTTGTGCCATAGGAAAAGTCCATCGTTCCCCCAAATTTGTGTTGGGGATCATGAGTGGCCTGATTCAAAACACCTGCTGCTGCGGACGTCACGGGAAGGTCAATCGGAGATGATCCTGGCAGCATGCTGACGCTGTCAACGTCTTCGGATTCAACGTTTTCTGCCATATAGGCTGCGCTGGCTGCAGGGCCGCCATCAATCATCAGCGCCATATCGGCATCAGTAAGGCTTCGGCTCTGAATGCGACCACCTTGCAGGCCGGAAGTATCAGTAACGGCGATATTAACGCTTGGTAGGTTGCGAACGAGCTCCAGCGCAGTGCTTGTTGGGCTGCGCATATCAATAAATGATTTTGTAATGGTTTGTACTGCATAAGGTGCTGTTTCAACGCGCATCATTCCGCCGCCGCGGCTACGGTGCACGCTGGATACATGAACGGTTTCATCTGTGGTGGAATTGATTTCCGTACGTTTATGCTGCGGTTTGGGGTGCTCAGAAAGTGTGGGAATAGCATGTGAACGTGAGCGCGCTTCACGATGGGGCGCTGATTTTTTCGTCTCCTGCTCCGTGGTCGCAGCCTGAGCTTCCGAAAGAGAGAGAGCGTCAATGATTCCGGCTGGCACACTGGTTCCGAGGCAGGTCATGACGAGGAGGCGCTGATTCAACGCTCGGATTTTACAGGCACGAGAGCGCATCACATGGATTTCCTTTTATGTGGCACCAGGTCGTTTCCTGGAGTGATCTTTTCATGGACCTCGATTGAGTGGCATTGCCGATCAATATCCATAACGAAATCGTAACCTGTTTTATTTTTAAAAATAAAACAGTATTTTGTGTTTCAAGATTTCAAATTATTTTCTTTGGTGACGCATTAAGAAACGAAATAAAAATAATTAGTAACTTGGTTCTCTGTATTTTTTTAAGTTTCAATAATGTTTTATTCTATAATGTGGTGAGTTTCAAAAACTCTGCTTCGTTGAGATGCCAAGCGCAAGTGCCGTCACCGTTCGGACTTCCGACAGGGTGCATGCAGGGTAAATGGTTTTCGGTAGGGAGAGCGCTATTCTCGGAGAGAGGAGTGATGCGCTTCTTATGCATCACGGTTTTATTGCTGATAAGAAGCATGTGAAAACCTCGGGATAGTGCTAATAAAGCGGGAAGAGACCCAAGTGTGAACGAAAGAGAACATCCCTGACTATACTGGCATCTTATGGCTGGAATGCTGAAACGGCGTTGGCCTTCCAGCCTTATTCTGGAAGTGACCTGATCCTCGGTCGTGTCGTGGCGCAGCAGCGTGGCCTTCTTGGGGTTATTACCGAGAGCGGACTGATCCAGGCTGACACAGCAGGGAGGCTCCTGCATACTTCGGATCCATTGGATCGGCCTGCGATTGGAGATTGGGTGGTTTGCCAGCCGAGATTTTATGAGAGACGCGGCACCATTCAAGCTGTTTTGTCGCGCACATCCTGCTTTGTCCGCAAAGAAGTTGGCAAACGCACCCAGTCGCAAGTGATTGCTGCCAATATTGACGTGGCCTTTCTTGTGATGACGACGGGGGCGGACTTCAATCTTTCCCGTCTTGAACGCTATCTGGCGCTGACAAGAGAAAGTGGCGCAAAGCCCGTCATTGTTCTCACAAAAGCTGATTTGTGTGAGGATGTGGAGCAGGTTGCGGCTGAAGTGCAGGCCTGTGCGCCTGAGGTTGATCTCAGGATTGTATCTTCTGTTCAAGGGCAGGGCCTTGAGGAAATTGCTGCGTATCTTGATGGGCAGCGCACCGGTGTCATGGTGGGGAGTTCGGGTGCAGGAAAGTCGACGCTGCTGAATGCTTTGCTGAAAACTGATTATGCCGCCACGGGAGCGGTATCTGAGTATGACGGGCAGGGCAGGCACACAACGACTCATAGGGAGATGGTCAGTCTCCCGTCAGGTGGCCTTCTGATCGACACGCCTGGAATGCGTGAACTGGGGATGGTTAATGCAACGGAAGGCCTCGCTGCTGCGTTCGGAGACTTTGCTGCTGAGATTGAAGAGCTGGCGCAACAGTGTCGTTTCCGCAATTGCCAACATGAAGGCGAGCCAGGCTGTGCAGTTCGAGAGGCATGTGAAGACGGAAGGCTTGATGAGCGCCGCTGGAATAACTGGCTAAAGATGACACGTGAAATTGCAGTTCAGCAGCAGAAAAACCCGGCCGGACGGAGAGCGGAGCGGCGGGAGCAACTCCGTCTTAATCGAGAAGCGCGGAAAGCGAAGCGTCACGACTGACCTGATTGCTGGGAGATCGTAGATGCCGTTCTGATGGCATTCGTGGCACCTCGGGGCATCGATATTCCGATCTTAAAGCCGGATTGAAATCCTTTGCGTTCTAGGAAAGTAAATCAGGACTTGAGGTGTCCAAAATTAGTGTGACCACAAGACTCTGAATTGATGTAGAGCAAAAAGTAATGATTTTTTGGGGGTATTATGGAATATAGAGCTTAGATAACGAGTAGTTTACGACGGAAAACAGCAGAAATTTAGGTTTATCGTTAATTCATAGTTATTGAGTTTTTTTTTATATCAACATGGGCATTGATTAAAATTAACAATATCTTCTATGTTCGATTCCGGCGCTGAGCACGGATTAACAATATATAATTCGTTAATAAATGCTTAACTCTTCTAGAGATGGAGGAATTAGGCATGGCTGGCGGAACGAGCTACACTCATAGAAGTGTCTATGTTGGTAATGGAGGAACAATATCAGGTTCCACCTCAACGGATGCTTCTGGAAATGTAACTATAAATGAATCGTATTTTCTAATAAATAATACGCTATCGGGCGCTACGGCTGCTCAATATGGCGCTATTATAGCTCAGTCTGGTGATGTCGGGACGAATTTGTCTGCGACGTCTGCTGGTGCTGTTCTTGCATCTGGCGGTATTATTAGTGGAGTAACTGTTGGAAATTCAGCTGCGGCGCTGGCTTTCAACGGTGGAACAATTAACAATTACAACATAGCCTCCGGCGGCGGGTTGCTGGTCGGAGATCAGTCCCTCAACGCCTCTGCTTCTGCGATCCTGACGTCCAAGGGGCTGACAGATCTGAGTGGAGCTGGCTTCGTCTCGGGCGGCGTCGTTCATACGGGTGCTACCGAAACCCTCACGAGCGGCGGTACGGACAAGGGATCCCTGATCCAGGGGACGCAGTACGTTTCTGCGGGTGGCCTGACGATTAGCGATACCGTCAACAGCGGTGGTGTTCAGAATCTTTATACCGGTGCTGTGACGACCGGGACGGTTGTAGGTTCCGGTGGAACGACGGTAGCCAGCAGTGGCGCGATCGTCAGCGCAACAACCGTTTCGGGTGGTAATGTCCTTCTGAATGCTGCAGCCGTTCTCCGAGGCGCTGTTGTTGCTGCTGGAGGAAAACTGACCGTTTCCAGCGGGGCAGCGGCTTCTAACGTCACTGTATCTTCCGGCGGTACCGAGAGTGTGCTGTCTGGTGGGACGGTTTCGGGCGGAACTGTTCTGCAGGGTGGCAATGAGATTGTTGCCTCTGGCGCAACATCCCTCAATGTTACTGTTTCTTCTGGTGGTTCGCTTACGGTTGCGGCTGGTGCTGTTCTTGCCGGAACGCAGGTGGTTCAGGGCGCTGTCATCGATGTTGATACGCTGTCCTATGTGTCGGGCGGCACAGTCAAACTGGATGGCAATACTCTCACGATTTCCGAAGGTGGCAGCACCTGGCAGACGACGTTTGGTGGAGCATTCAAGAGCACCGATTACTTCGTGCTGGGTCGTGACCCTGTTGATGGCAGCACCATTGCAACTTTCGTCTGCTTCTGTGCAGGTACGCTGATCCGCACAGAGAGCGGGGAGAAGGTTGTCGAAGAGCTCAAAATCGGTGATCGCGTGCTGACGTATGTTGCCGGCCGCGAAGTCGTTCAGCCTGTGACGTGGGTTGGTCATCGAACGGCGCAGGTTCGGGCGGATCTGCCGGTTGATCAGGCTGGCTATCCTGTCCGTATTCTCAAGGATGCGATTTCCCCTGGGGTTCCTCATCAGGACCTTGTGGTTACACCCGAGCACTGCCTGTATTTCGAAGGGCGTTTCGTTCCAGCCCGTATGCTCGTCAATGGCCGTAGCGTCTTCTACGATCTGACAATGACGAACTACGAATACTTCCACGTTGAAACGGAAAGCCACTCCATTCTGTGGTCCAATGGTGCGCTCAGCGAAAGCTATCTGGATACAGGAAATCGTCGTGAGTTTGGCCAGCAGGGTGGTATTGTCCGTCTTGTCAGTGGTCCGACCCGCGAATGGAGTGTCGATTCAGCAGCCCCGCTGGCGGTAACGCGTGATCTGGTTGAGCCGATTTATCGCACCCTTGAAGAGCGTGCTGTTGAAATGTCTCTTCCAGACCAGCGCAAGCCTGTCGTTCTGACCGAAGACGCCAATCTTCATCTTGTAACCTCTGCAGGTCATCGGATTAATCCGGCACGTCGCGCAGAAAACGGAGATTTCGTTTTCATGCTTCCTGCCGGTATTGACGAAGTTTACATCGTTTCCCGTGCATCTCGCCCGGCTGATGTCTTCGGTCCGATGGTTGATGATCGTCGTTATCTTGGCGTTTTGGTTGGCAACATCAGTCTCTGGGCGGGCAATGGTCAGAAGAGCCTTACGGCACACGTCACGGAAGACAACCTGTCTGGTTGGAATAACCGTGAAGAAGGCGGCGTCCGCTGGACAAATGGCAATGCCCTTTTGAACCTTCCAGCCCGTCAGGATCTTTCGATCTCTGTGCTGACGATCGAAGTGAAGAATGCAGGCCCATATGTGCTTGATGATGAAAATGACGCTGTAGCCGTCGTTGCATCTTGAAAAACCACTTGGATATTTGAACGAAAAGGAAGTGACGTGCGTTTTCAAGGCGCACGTCACTTCCTTCTTTTTAGTTGCAGGGTTTTCATAGAGTTCCGAGGAATAGGTTGACGCACTATGTTTGAACGTCTGGCCCTGAAATATGCTGCCGGACAGCCGGCCTCACTTGCGATGAGCTGGTTTGAGGGGGAAGCGAGTTTCGGTCAACTTTCCCAGGATGTTAGCCGAGTGGCCTTCGCACTGTTTCAGCTTCGGGATCTTGTCCCGTCTGTTGTGGCTATTCGTTGCGAACATCCGTACAGACACTGGGTTTTCATTCTCGCTCTGTCCCGTCTCGGAATACCCTCGGCATCACTGCCGGGATATGTGGATGCAAATTTCCACCGCTCTGTGAAAATCCTGTCACCGGATATCGTGTTGCTTGATGAGCCCGTTGAAGGGCTCGACCAGCAATCTCTGGTACTGAATGAGGCATGGTTCGAACATGTCTGTCAGACAGGTTCAGACTGTGTAGAAACCATTGCGGTACAGCCTGAAGATGTTGTCCGTTACTCTGTAGCTGGTGGAACGAGCCAGGATGCACGCCGCATCGCCCTGACATCGCGATACGTCGAAACGGCCGTCTACCATCTCCTGTTTCAGGATATCCTGTCTCATAGTCACCGCCCTGAGGGATTGCGTGTCCTACCAACGCTTGGAGCAGAGACTTCAAGTGGATTCCTCATCATTCTGTCGGCTCTTGTGGCTGGAACACGTCTTCAGATGGTAACCGGTTCTGAACTGGGTCTTGTCTTCAGTCAGGATGTCCCGACTGTAGCCGTTGTGTCCCCACGACATGCCGAAGGAATACTCTCTCGGCTTCCGCCCGGTATGAAACCGCTGGACAATCTGTTTCTAACGGTTGCTGGAGGAAAACTGCCTAAAGCCCTCTGTGCATCCATTCGTCAGACGCTCACACCGCATGTGCAGGTCGTGTACGGTGCGGATGAGTGCGGCGTTGTGACCATTGCCTCTACGGATACTCAGTCCACCGATGATGAGGTGGGTCAGCCGCTGCCGTGGGTTGGTCTTGAGATTGTGGATGAGCAGCATCGGCGTGTCCCGACGGGTGTCGTGGGTTGCATTCGTGTCAGCGGAACAGGAGTTGTAGACGGGTACGATCTTGATCCAGCTGCTACTGCCGAACAATTCAGGGAAGGCTGGTTTTATCCGGGCGATAGCGGGTTTCTGGATGCAGACGGAACGTTGCATCTTAGAGGGCGTGCAGATGATCTGATAAGCTTTGGCGGTGACAAGTTTGACCTGGATAGACTGGATACGCGTCTTCTTGAGTGTCCCGGCGTGAAAGACGGTGCGATGTTTGTCGTACCTGATGCTCAAGGGCTGCCTGCTCCCTGGGTCGCTCTTGTGACCGCAGAAGATTTCAATCTCGAAGTTCTTTCAAAGTGGATGAGGAATGTTTTCCCTAATCTGCCAGATGTGACTGCCGTCTGGATCGATGCTCTTCCACGAACGGAGAGCGGGCAACCGGATAGGCTGGCGTTACAGAAGGCGGTCAAACCGTCCTGAATAACAAGATTTTATAAGTTACGTTCTACACAGAATAGAAGACGAAAAGCGGGTTTTAGATGGTCGATTACGGAAATGAAGTGGCAGTCGTAGGGATCGGATGTCGCCTTCCGGGAGGAATTGAAACAACCCAAGCTCTCTGGCGCTTTCTGTGTGAACAAGGTGATGCCACATCCGACATTCCCGCCGATCGGTGGGGTATCAAGCGCTTTTACGATCCTGAATACGAAACCCCAAACAAGACTTACATGCGGCGCGGTTCCTTCATTGACCAGAAGATTGATGAAATGGATCCGCTGTTCTTCGGTATTTCGCCGCGTGAAGCCGCCCTCATGGACCCTCAACAAAGGCTTCTTCTGGAAGTCGTGTGGGAGGCAATGGAAAATGCTGGCATTCTTCCTTCCACGTTGGCAGGCACTCGGGCTGGTGTCTTTATTGGCACGTTCTCTCTGGACTGGCTGGTGGCCTGCGGTTCTCCCCTCAATCGGAACCTGATTACGGATCATTTCGCCGCAACTGCGGCGTCAGCCACCATGCTGGCTGCGCGGATTTCTCATAATCTTGGTCTTCAGGGGCCATGCATGTCTATTGATACGGCATGCTCATCATCATTGGTGGCTATTCATCAGGCCCGTACCAGTTTGTTGAATGGTGAGAGTGATGTTGTCGTAGCGGGTGGCGTCAACATGATGCTTGCTCCACCGGCCTCAATCACAATGTCCAAAGGGCACTTTCTGGCTGCGGACGGGCGCTGCAAAAGCTTCTCGGCAGATGCAGACGGCTATGGGCGCGGTGAGGGGGCCGGCATTGTCCTGCTTAAACGGCTCGCCGATGCAAAACGGGATGGAGACGTTATCCATGGTGTCATCGTGGGAACGGGTGTTAATCAGGATGGTCGTACGCTGTCATTGACGATGCCCAGTGAAGATGCTCAGCGCGCGCTCATTGAGGAAGTCGCCCAGAAGGCGCATGTCGATCTTGCCACGATTGGATATGTAGAAGCCCATGGTACCGGAACGCCTGTTGGCGATCCTATCGAAGCCCGTGCTTTGGGAACGGCGATCGGCCATAAGCGAGCCCCGGAAAGCCCCCTGATTATTGGGTCTATTAAAGCCAATCTGGGGCATCTGGAAGCTGCAGCGGGTGTTACCGGCCTTATCAAGGCACTCCTTTGCCTGAGGCATGGCTCTATTCCACCGCAGACGAACCTAACACAGGTTAATCCCACGATTCCGTTTGCGGACCTTAATCTGCAAGTCGCTCAGGATACCATGACCCCGCTGACGGCTGAGGCAGGAACAGTGTATGCGGGCGTCAACTCGTTTGGATATGGCGGAACAAACGCGGTTGCCCTGCTCAGGTCGCTGACAGTAGAGGATCAGCCGATCCACCCTATGGCAGAAGTGGTCAGGCTGCCGTCCGGGCGCTTCCTGCTGCCCGTGAATGCGCTTGTAGACGCCTCGTTGAAAAATCTGGCGCGCTCCTATGCAGATCTTCTGGCGTCTTCTTCTGCTCCATCTATCGCCGATGTCTGTTTCTCTGCTGCAACCTACAGGACGCGTCTGCCGATGCAGGCCGTCGTGTCTG
This sequence comes from Gluconobacter sp. Gdi, assembly GCF_014132155.1. GTDB lineage: Bacteria > Pseudomonadota > Alphaproteobacteria > Acetobacterales > Acetobacteraceae > Gluconobacter. The sequence goes on along the minus strand of NZ_BLJQ01000005.1, from coordinate 222,639 downwards.
GCCAAGATCGTGAAGAGCTGATTGCAGGCTTGAAAGCTCTGTCGGAGGGGCAGTCTTCCTCTGCTGTTACACTGGGCCGACGTCGAAACGGTGAGATGCAGCAACCTGTTTTTGTCTTTTCTGGCATGGGCTCCCAGTGGAAGGGGATGGGGCAGTCTATCCTCAGGCAGATGCCCGAACCCATTTCTCGCAGTATCCAGCAGATTGATAGCCTGTTTTCCGAACTGGCCGGCTGGTCCATTCTGGATGAAATCCTGAAGCCTGCGGAACATTCCCGCATTGATGAAACAGTTGTCGCCCAGCCTGCCATTTTCATGGTTCAGGTTGTTCTTGCAGAGCTGTTCCGTTTTCATGGCGTGACACCGGCGGCTATCGTTGGGCATAGCGTGGGCGAGGTGGCTGCGAGTTACATCGCGGGTGCTTTGTCGCTGGAAGACGCTGTAACCGTGATCTTCCATCGAAGCCAGCAACAGGCTCGACTGGCGGGGCGTGGCACGATGTTGGCTGTCGGTATTTCCGGCAAAGAGGCAGCCGAAAAATTACTTCCTGGTTATGAAGACCGGGTGTCAGTCGCGGCTCTCAATAGTGCGAAGTCTTCCACACTTGCGGGTGAAGAAAATGCGCTCAGGGAGCTCGCTACGCGCTGTGATCAGGATGAAACATTCAATCGTCTTCTTAGGGTTGAGGTGCCGTATCACAGCATCCTGATGGAAGAGATCCGTCAGGATCTTCTCAGTCCGCTTGGCATGCTCTCTCCTCAAAACCCAAGCATTCCGCTCTATTCAACAGTAACAGGCACGCGCTGGGCTGAAGATGCTCTGCATGATGCGGAATACTGGTATGGCAATGCGCGCAAGCCCGTCCTGTTCCATGATGCCATTCAGAACTTGATGGCCGATGGGCACCGGGTTTTCCTTGAGATTGGTGCACACCCGGTGCTGGGCGGTTTGATAAGGGAAACAGCGCAGCAGGTTGACGGAGAAGTCTCTATTATTGCCAGCCTGAGCCGGAAAGATCCGGAAGACACAGCCATAGCGCGCAGTATCGCCAAACTCTATATGGCGGCCGTGCCGTTGGATTGGTCTCTTCTGACGGGAGGCCACCGCACGGACCTTCCTCATTATGCCTGGTCTCGAAGCCGGTTCTGGTCTGAGACTGAAATGTCGCGCAGGGATCGGCTGGACGGAACCGTTCACCCGGTTCTCGGTATTCCAGTCAGTGCGTCGCGTCCGGGTTGGCTTGCCGATATTAATCGCAACTACATGCCGTGGCTGCCGGATCATAAAGTTGACGGGATCTGCCTGTTTCCTGCTGCGGGCTACATTGAGGGCGGATTGGCTTTACACCGGCAGATTGAGCGCTCTGATGCTGCAATTCTTGAAGACTTGGAGATCGGACAGGCGCTCCTTCTGGATAGTCTGACGCCACCGGTTGTCGAGTGGGCATTTGACGAAGAAACGCGCGTTCTGACGGTATCATCGTCTCACGGGGAGGATGGCGAAGAAGAGTGGATTCAGCACGCGAAGCTACGGGTTCTGGCGAATGAACCATGGGCAGCAGACCCGGTGGCTCCTGACAGTCTTCAGGACAACCTGCAACACTATATCCCTCCAGAAACGTTTTATGCGCGGCTTGCAGAACACGGCTTTTCATACGGCCCCGCTTTCCAAACGATCAAAGAGCTGAAGGCTGGCGAGGGTATTGCCTATGCACGCCTTGAATTGTCCGAGGCACAGAGCATCGCAGAGTATTTTCTTCATCCGGCACTGCTTGATGGTGCTTTCCAGGCATTGATCGGTGCTGGATACAGTGCTGCGGAAGAGAGAGTTTTTGTTCCGACGGGCGCGCGCCAGGTCGTCTATCGCGGCGGACAGCATAAAGTCCTTTTGGCTCATGCGGCCCTGACACGACGTTCCGAAACCGGCATTGAGGGCGATATCCGACTCTTTACGGAACAGGGTGAGCCTGTTGCTGAAATTCTCGGCTTCAAGGCGCGGGCTATCCGGAAACTGACCGCTACAAATATGGGTTCGGACAATGTCCGCCGTTTCTATCGTCCCGCCTGGGTTCAGACGGAATTGCTCCCGCATTTCGCGGAGCCTTTAACCGCACTGGCTCTGGGACGTGATAGCTCTTTATTGGAGAAATTCAGTCAAATCTCTGCTGCTCAGGGGATCATGGTCGACACCCTGAAAATTGACGGTCTGGATCAGACGGAATTGGCAGGCGCATTGTCTCAAACGACTGATGCAATCCTCTATCTGTGCTCATCCAACGAAGGGGAAACCGGACAACAGGGCATCGCAGAAATTTTGCGTCTTGTTCAGGCAGTCAAGATTTCGGAAGACAGCGAAACTGCGCCAAGATGTCTGATCGTAACGCGGGGAGCGGTATCTGTAGAAGCTCTTCAGAGCGATGATCTGGATACGGGGCAGGCAGCCATTCGGGGTTTTGCACGAGGGATCGCATCAGAGCGACCAGATCTTGCGCTTCGGATCGTCGATATCGGACGCACTGTTGATGAGGCTGTCTTGCAGCAGCTATGCGCAGAGATCGTTCAGCAGGATTCAGAAGACGATATTGTTCTGCGTGTTGGCACACGGTCTGTGGGGCGGTTAACACCTTCGGAAACCAAGCCAGACCCCGTTCCAACACTTTATCATACGAACGAAACGTTTGACGGGAAGCTTGTTGGAGTACGTCTTGTCAGCGCATCAAATGGTTCGCTGGACCGCTTGCATCATGAGCGGTTTATCGCGGAACCGTTGCAGCGTGGCCAGGTGCTATTTCGGACGCTCGCTGCAGCGCTGAATTTCAAGGATATCCTGAAAGCAACGGGCCTGATTCCGCAAAGTGTTGTGGATGATACGTTCCATGGCGAAAGCCTTGGCATGGAAGCGTCTGCTGAAGTGCTCGCTGTCGGCGAGGGCGTAACGGACTTCGTGCCGGGGGAACGTTATCTCGTCTCATGGCCGGGGTGTTTTGCGTCTCATTTCACTGCCGACGCTGAAAGCATTTTTGCGCTTCCCATTGAAGGGCTTGGGTCTCCACTTGAAGCCGCCACACTGCCCGTCGCTTTCATCACGGCGTATTATGGTCTGTGCCGTCTGGCTCATCTTGAAAAAGGTGAAACAGTCCTGATCCATTCCGGGACTGGTGGCGTGGGTCTGGCGGCGATCCAGCTGGCAAAACGGATCGGAGCACGGATTTTTGCGACTGCGGGTACTCTGGAGAAACGGCAGTACCTCAAGGATCTTGGATGTGAAGGCGTTTGGGACTCCCGGTCGCTTGAGTTCGCGGAAGGGATCAGAGATGTCACGCAGGGGCGGGGGGTCGATGTTGTACTCAACTCATTGCCCGGAGAAGGGCAGACACACAGTCTGTCCATCGTTGCCCCCTATGGGCGTTTTGTAGAAATCGGGAAGAAGGACATCATCGAGAAGCGTGGGCTACCGCTAGCGCCTTTCAACGAAAACCTATCGTTCTTCTCGCTCGACCTGGATCGCATGATGCTGGAGCGGCCTGCATTGATGCGTTCCCTCCTGTCAGACGTTGCAGAACTGTCCAAAATGGGCGCAGTGCAGCCTCTCCCTCTGGAGAGTTTCCCTGCGCAGGATGCTGCAGGAGCCTTCCGTCTGCTGGCTTCTGCAAAACATATGGGTAAGGTCGTTATCGATTACTCCAACCTGGATAATCTCAAAGCCTCACCATTGCCACGGACACAGCCTCAGGTAGGGGATGGCAAGACTTACCTTGTTACAGGAGGCCTGAGTGGCTTTGGCTGGGCAACGGCTGAATGGTTGATTGAGCAAGGGGCCCGGAGTCTCGTCCTGCTAGGCCGCAGAACACCAGAGGAAACCGGGATCAGCGAGCAACTGTTGGTTCATCGTGCTGCGGGTGTGCAGGTTCATACTATCCAGGTTGATGTCTCTCATGAAGAAGCCATGAAAGATGTCTTCGATGAGTTGGCCTTCACAAGCAATCTTCCGCCGATCAAAGGCATTTTCCATTGCGCTGGCATGCTGGACGACGCCCTGATCTACAATCTGGACGAGGAGCGGATTAGTCGGGTTCTCGAGGCAAAAGCCAAGGGAGCAATCATCCTTGACCGTTTGGTCAGTGGCATGAGCCTTGACTATTTCGTGCTGTTTTCTTCCGTGACTACGCTTCTGGGAAATATTGGGCAGAGCGCTTATATCGCAGCCAATGCCGTTCTGGGCGCAATAGCGGCTAATCGCTGGAAAGATGGAGAGGCTGCTCTGGCAGTAGACTGGGGGGCTATTGCGGATGTTGGCATGCTGAGCCGGAACGAGACGGCAGCCCGCGCTCTGGAAGCGGCTGGTCTGAAGGGTATGTCGGCCCGGGACGCACTGGGACACATGCGGGAAATGCTGGCGCTAGAGCTACCCGAGGTTGCTTGTGTTGAGATTGACTGGAAAAAGTGGGCACAGATCGTTCCTGGGGCAAATGCGTTAGCGCGCTTTTCACTGGTACGCCTTGCCGATGCCAGTAACAGGGCGACCAGTGAGCGTCTAGCCACGCTCTCGGCGTTGCCGGAGGATGAGCGCCTTCCTTATGTTGTGGAGCAGGTCAAAGTTCTAATCGCCCAGACCCTGCATCTGGAGCCGACAAGCATTGACGACCGTGCACGTCTTTCCGAACTTGGGATCGACTCTCTGGCCGGCGTTGAACTTCAAACGGCCTTGCGGGTAGAATTTGGTGTTGAAGTTTCCATCCTTGTTCTCGCACGCGATGAAAGTATCCGGAAAATGTCCCAGTTTCTTTTGAACAGGGTCAAGATCGGCCAGACGGCACAACTGCCATGACACAGCCCTTCGCCACAGTCCTTGCCGCTGATGGCAAGGAAATGCTGGACTGGCAGCGGAGTACGATCGTTGATGCGCTGTTCTTTCATGCGTCAAGAACGCCAGACCTCAAAGTCTATACTCTGCTCGGAGACGGTGAGAACGAGACAGATGCTGTAACAGCGTCTCAACTTGCCGCACAGGCAACGGCGTTGGCTACGTGGCTGCGACGCATGCTTTCGCCGGGCTCCCGTGTATTGCTCCTGTATGAGAGCAGTCTTGATTACATTCGTGGGCTTCTCGGGTGTTTGTGCGCAGGACTGGTGCCTGTCTCAGGAGTGTACCCAAAGGCTTTTGGAGCACGGGACCGGTTTGTCGCATTGAGGGACGATGCCGAGGCTGCGGCCGTTATCGGAAACCGCAGTATTCTCACAGAATTTCAGAAGGTTTGCCCTGATAAAATCGATGGTCCACGGTTTCTGTGGATACCGACAGACAAGATCCGCCCGTCTGCAAAGCCCGAGAGTGTGGCACATCCTTCACCGGAGGACGTCGCGCTTATTCAGTACACGTCTGGCTCGACCCGTACGCCGCGGGGTGTTCTGCTCACGCACCGCAATATTGCACATAATCTCTTCCGTCAGGCAGAGGCTTTTGGGTATCGGCAGGGCGATTGCGGCGTTAACTGGCTCCCTCTCTCTCATGACATGGGATTGATTGGGGGCGCCCTCATGACACTGGCAACGGGAGGACGCTGTATTCTGTTGCCGCCAGAAGCTGTTGCTGAAAAGCCGATACGGTGGTTGCAGGCTATTAGTCATTACAGGGCAACGCTTTCCGGCGGCCCGAATTTCGCGTACGGAATGTGCGTGAGGTCTATCGCCCCCGAAGAGGTTGCATCGCTGGATCTGTCCTGCTGGGAAGTGGCGTTTAACGGGGCAGAATATATCCGCGCCGAGACGATGCAGTCGTTCACAGAACGTTTTGCGTCATCCGGGTTTGATGAACGTGCGTTCTTTGCATGTTATGGCCTCGCGGAAGCCACCTTGCTGGTCACAGCCAGCGAGCGCGGGCAGGGCGTATCATTTCGGGAGTTTTCGCGCGATGGTTTGGCGCACGGTCATGCGATGCCGCCGCACAATATTCTCGATAGACGCCTCTTGGCAGGCTGCGGGAGGCCGCCCTCAGATATTATCGTACGAATTGCCGATGCGGACACTGAAGCGGTCGTGCCGGATGGGGACGTCGGGGAGATCCGTATTCATAGTCCCGGGGTCGCAACCGGATATGTGAACCGCCCTGTAGAAAACAGCCAGGTTTTTCAGGGCCGTGTTGCGGGTGAAGAGGGAACCTTCCTGAGAACCGGAGACCGAGGTTTCCTGTTGGACGGAATACTTTACGTCACTGGGCGCCAGGATAATCGTATCAGGCTAGGCGACAGTGTTCTGGATCCAGAAGATATCATCGCCTGCCTGGGAGGGTTCGAAGACGATATTCGGTTATTCTCAACGGCGGTATTTGAGGAAAGCACTGAGGATGGAACGACGCTTGTTCTAGTGACGGAACTGCCCTCAGGATCAGCCGGCGATCTGACGCAATTGGGGAAAGCTATTGGCGAGAAAATCTGTGCACATTTTCCGGCCTCTCGATGCCGTATTGTTTTCCTGCGTGCCAGTGCGATCCTGAAAACACCGAGTGGGAAAATCCGCGTAGGGGAAACAAAGAAAGAGCTTCTTCAGGGTAACATTCCGATCCTTGGCGAATATACCCACAGTCCTCTTGGATCTGGCCGGGTGCGTATTCTGAAAATCGCAGAGGGAAAAATGTGAGCATGAGCAGTCCCTCAGTGCCGCTAGTTCAACAAGCCCCCATTGTGCCAGCACGAGAAGGGCCAGGAGGCATCCGCTTCGATTTCAATGATGGCTGCCGCGTTTTTCTTCCAGCGGGGAACTGGCATGTTGTTCTGAAGGACCTGGATACGCATACGATCCTGTTTTCAGAGGATGTATCTCAAGGGATCGTGCAGAGCTCAAAGCGATATTACCTCCGCTTTCAGATCGAGATTACGAAAGACGGTGAACCTTTCTTTACGTATGAAATGAATCTGAAAGACCAGCCTGTTCTTGTTCGAATGCGGGAAGGGGGCATTGGAGATCACTTGGCTTGGTTTGGGCAGGTAGCTGAGTTCGCCCGCAAACACGAGTGTCGCCTGACATGTATCGTGCGCCCGGATATCGCAAATCTGCTCATCCCGGTTTATCCTCATATTCGCCTTGTATCGACCGAAGAAGAGGCGGGATCAGACTATTACGCCTCTTATAAAGTTCTCATTTTTTACAACGACGTTGCCCGGAACCATAGTCCGGTCGATTATCGCGAAGCAGGTCTGGAAACTAATGCGGCGCTCATCCTGGGCCTTTCGCGGACATCGCGTCGGCCCGATGTTGCGATCATGGAGGGAGGGAGACCTCTTGAAGAGCGATATGTCTGCATTGCTACCCAGGCAACATCCCAGAACAAATACTGGAACAATCCTTTCGGCTGGCTGGAAACGATCCGCTTCTTAAAAAAGCGAGGGTATAGGGTCATCTGTATCGACAGAAACCGGGTGAACGGGGTCGGAACAATCTGGAACCATATCCCGTATGGGGCGGAAGATTTCACAGGCGCGCTGCCTCTGGCCGAACGTGCCCGATGGTTGCGACATGCGGAGTTTTTTATTGGTCTTTCCAGTGGTTTGAGCTGGTTGGCATGGGCTGTCGGTACGCCTATCGTGCTGATCAGCGGCTTTACGAGGCCAGATAATGAGTTCGAAACACCCTACCGCGTGATTAACTGGAACGCCTGCAACAGTTGCTCCAATGATATCCGCTGTCAGCTCAATCCAGCCGATTATCTCTGGTGCCCACGACAGAGCGGTACAGACAAGCAGTTTGAATGCACCAGACTGATTTCTTCGCAACAGGTGATCGACACAATCATGCAAATTCCCGACCTTGAGGGAGTGTCAGAATGACCGTTGCCAAAGTGAATGACATTTTCCAGTCGATTATGCTTGCTGGCAGTTCGAGTGCGTCTGTTTCAGCGCCGGTCGCCGAGGACCCATCTAGCGAGACCGATAAAGCCCCGAGAGAAGTGGGGGCAGTAGCCTCGGCGTCATCAACCGAGACGACGACATTTCCCAGTCCTTCAAATGTGGCGACACAGGAGGGGCCTGCAGGCATTCGATATGACTTCAATCAAGGTATCCGTGTTGCGGTTCCAGAAGGGAGATGGCGTATTCGGCTTACCGATCTTGATACTGACATGGTTATTTTTGATGGTGAGGGAAGTGCCTCTACTTTTGAAAGTCGGAAAAAGCATTATCTGAACGCAAGGATTGAAGTCTTTAAGGCGGGCATGCTCGTTTTTTCGCATGACTACGATGCTAAGGGTAAAAAGATAGCCATTCTTATGGCCGGCAATACAATCGGCGATACGGCTGGTTGGGTGCCATATGCTGTGCGTTTTGCACGAGATCATGCATGCGAACTCACAGTGATGGTATCCGCGCAGATGAAAGAGCTGCTGTCTGCGTCATACCCATATATCAGATTTATTGAAAAGCAGGAATTCAGCGCGTTAAAAGACGAGTTTTACGCCACATATTACATCGGTTTATTCTTCGGGGATGAAGATAATATCTGGCAGCCTTCTGATTTCAGGCTCGTGGGATTACACAGAACAGCAGGCTATATTCTCGGGGTTTCTCCCAAGGAAGAACCTCTGCATCTGGATATTTCTGAAGAAAGACCGATTGAAGAACCCTATGTTGTCATAGCCAGTCAGGCCAGTGCACAGTGCAAATACTGGAATAACCCGACAGGTTGGTATGATGTCGTGGAGTTTCTCAAGAGATCAGGTTACCGCGTTATCTGCATCGATCGTGAAATAAAGTATGGTCAAGGTCTTCACTGGAACCAGATTCCTCATAATGCGGAAGATGAGACGGGGGCACGGCCCCTTCAGGAACGCCTCCAATGGCTGAAGCACGCAGAGTTTTTTGTCGGCCTTTCGAGCGGCTTATCCTGGCTTGCCTGGGCGGCTGACACGCCCGTCGTGATGATTTCCGGATTTACACATCCGATAAATGAGTTTCAGACACCATATCGGGTCTTTAATACTAATGCCTGCAACAGTTGCTGGCACGATATTCGCCATCCGTTCATCCACAGTGATTTTCTCTTTTGTCCGCGCCATGCAGGCACCAGTCGTCAGTTTGAATGCACGCGGAATATTACCTCTGGGCAGGTTATCAGCGCCATTAAGGCGGCGATGGGTAACAGGAGAGCGGACAGACAGACCTAATTTGAACTTGCTTTTAAAACTGCCCTGCTTGCGCTCTGCCTGAAGCACGCTACTGTTCAGGTTCTTACGTATCCGGAAGAACCTGAAAGCAGGAGACCAGATTGCAGTATCCATTGAGCAAAGAGCGCAGCAGTCGGCGTCAGTTTCTGATAGGAAGTGCAGCGCTGTCTTGTAGCGCTCTGGTGGGGTGTGCCTCCTCCGGTGAAGGCAAGTTCTATAAAGTGGATGCCTTGGCTCGACAGGCCGTGAAAGACAGAGAGACACCAGGCGTTGTTCTTGCTGTTGGTCATAGTGGCGAGGTTGCACATCGTTATGTGTATGGAAACCGTGCTCTGGTTCCTACTCGTGAGCCCATGACTTGGGACACGCGGTTCGATATGGCGTCGCTGACCAAGCCGACAATGACGGCTCTGGCTGTCATGCAGTTGGTGGAACATGGAAAAATCAATATTGACGATCCGGTGGTGCGTTATCTTCCAGAGTTCGCCGCAAACGGGAAATCGGCAGTTACCCTGCGGCTTCTGCTGACCCATTATTCGGGCCTTCCCCCGGATGTGCCGCTTGATAGTCCATGGAGCGGAAAAGCAGAGGCTGTCCGCCTTGCCATGACATCGCCGCTTGCCAATCCGCCGGGGGCAAAGTTCGTCTATAGCGACGTCAATTACATTACGCTGGGTCTGATCGTGGAAAAGGTTACAGGTCAGCCCCTGAACCAGTATGTCGCTGACAATATTCTGGCGCCTTTGGGGATGTCTCACTCCGGTTACCTGCCCGATGCTGCATTACAGCCAGATATTGCGCCTACGCAGTATGATGACCAACATCACATGCTGCGCGGTGTCGTGCATGATCCGACCGCCCGCCGCATGGGGGGCGTCGCAGGGCATGCGGGGCTTTTCTCCAATGCACAGGACATGTGCCTGTATGCACAGGCGTTACTGGATCGTCTTGCCGGTCGTCCCAGCGCGTTTCCGCTTCAAAGAAGTACATTGGAGTTGATGACAACCCCACAACAGCCCGCTGGGAAAACTGACCTGCGAGGACTGGGCTGGGATATCGCCACGCACTATTCCTCCCCAAGAGGGGATCTGCTTTCGGCGAGATCATTCGGCCATACCGGCTTTACGGGGACGTCGCTCTGGATTGACCCTGAGAATGACAGTTATGTGCTTATTCTGACCAATCGGGTTCATCCGTCCGGGGGCCACAGTGTCGTGAAACTCCGGCATGATATTGCCACGGACGCTGCTCGTGCACTGGGCGTAGCAGCACACGCCTGATCATGTTCTGAATGGCGGACCTGTCAAAGCTCAAAAGTTGACAGGTCCGCCATGCAGTATGGGTTAATCGTCAAGACGGAATGGTGTTAGCCATGCGTCTTGTTGATGAAGTTGACAACATTATCGTGCAGTTCAGTCAGAGCCGGTGCATGGGCATAGACCATGTGACCGGACTCATACTGATGAATTTCGATGTTTGAGGCCAGCTTGTGAGGGATCGGGAGATGCTGCATCTCGTAGATCCCTTCGAAGAAGGGCGTCCCCAGATCGTAGTATCCCTGATTGAGCATAATCTTCAGGCTCGGGTTCTGCTTCATGGCACTTGCAAGGTCCGGCAGGACATTTGGCGCGCCCTTGGCTGGCCGACCGGCGCCTGGCTGCTTATGCACAAAGGCCCATTTGCCAATTGAATGGGCGCTGACCTTGTATTCCTCATAGCCGTCATTGAAAGCCGGGTTTGTGCCGTAATGCAGTGTATTGCGCGCATAATCGTTGAAGGCGGACACATAGGCTGACTGCATCGCGGCAAACTGGGGGTCATAGTCAGGGGTCTGCGCCAATGGATCAATGGCTGGCCCGGAGAAGCGACTGTCCAGACGGCCTGTATCCATTCCGTCATCGCCAAGCAGGGTTTTGGCAAATTCGCCACCACTGACGCGAAGGTCAGCTTTCTTCAGGTAGTCGACGGGAAGCCCCGTATATTGGTGCAGCTTCTGGGCCGTTTGTTCCAGCTTTTCGTCTGAGATGGCGGTGCCGTCCTGAAGGGCGCTGGTATAGTCCGTCAGCGCAAAATTTTCGACTTCGCTCAGGAAGCTTTTCAGGTCTTTGGGTTGTGCTGGCAATTTGTGGTGATACCAGGCCGTGGCAGCGAAGCTAGGCAGGGCAAGAACATAGGGCTGATCAACACTGGGGTTTGATTTCACGTTGTCGATCGAATTGTCGTAATCCAGAATCTGCGACAACAGCATAACGCCATTCAGATCGATGCCTTTTTCAGAGGCAAGCTGGTTGGCGACGATTGCTGAGCGCGTCGTGCCGTAGCTTTCTCCGAACAGGTATTTGGGAGAGTTATATCGCCCGAAACGGGTCAGAAATTGAGCAATAAAGTCCGTGAAGGCTGCGGCGTCCGGGTCTGTACCGTAGAACGCTTTTTCCTTGTCTTTGCCGACAAGGCGCCCAAAGCCAGTACCTGGCGCATCAATGAAGACAAGATCCGTGGCATCCAGCGGACTGTCATTATTATCAATCAGTTTGTACGGGGCCGCTGCGGTGTGGCTGTCATCTGCGGTGACGATACGATGTGGGCCAAAAGCGCCCATATGCATCCAGACACTCGAAGAACCGGGACCACCATTATAAACAAACGTAATCGGGCGGTTCTCTGGATGCGCGCCCTTCTTGAAATAGGCCACATAAAAAATGGACGCGACGGCGTCCGGGCTTTTCTTTTCAGCTTTTGGATCGCTGGGGCCGGTATCGGAATCATCCCACCCTTGGGCATGGACAATCAGCGTGCCGGTGACGGCCTGATAAGGAATGTGCTGACCACGAATGGTTACAGCTCCATCTGATACAACCTTCTGGGGGGTTGTCAGAAACTGTGATGCCGTTTCAGCCTGTTTGACGTTGTCTGAGACCGGGGCCTCCGCGTGAGCTGTGAGACAGGTGGCTGCCAGCAGGCTAACAGCAAGAAAAGAACGGGTCAGGATGCCTGAACGCATGGGTAACTCCTTACAGATTGAAATGATTTTGTAAGGAATACGGAACCGTTACAAGTTCAGGATCTGGTGAGGAAAATTCGGCACCTCTGAACTGTCACGTTCTGTCTGACGAAACAGGGGCATACCGCACTCTTTTCGTTAAAAATAATATTTTCGCAATCTTCAGAACGATCGTTTTCCGTTAGCTGAATGATGATCCAGACGGATGTCCAGATCATCGTTCAGCTCTGTTTCAGGCCTCGGGCGTCAAACGCTGGATGCGCATGGCTTCCTTGCGATGAGCCCCAAGGATATCCCCCAGGTTTTTCAGCACAGGTTGCCCGTTCTCAACCAGAATTTTGCCGTTGACGATGGTGGTTCCGGCAGTCGCCGGGGCGCAGCGAAGCCATGCCTCTACGGGGTCGGTCAGAGCCCCTGCAAGGGAAATGTCCGACATCTGCCAGATAACCAGATCCGCACATGCCCCGGGACGTAGATGTCCGATCTCATCGTCCCAGCCTAGGCAGGCAGCTCCACCGCGTGTGGCCATATCCAGAGCGTCTCGGGCCGTCATGGAGTGTGGGCCATTGCGGAAGCGGCCCAGAAGGAGCGCCATGCGGGTCTCTAGCCAGAGCGATGCATGGTCTGTCGAAGCTGAACCGTCACAACCGAGCCCGACACGCATCCCACGACGCCGCATATCCATGGCATCCGCAGAGCCGCCTCCAATCATCATGTTGGAGCAGGGACATTGCGCTGTGCAGACGCCAGCATGCGCCAGACGATCGATTTCGTCAGAGGAGGGGTAAATATAGTGTGCCACCCAGGAGCGCGGGCTGGCCCAACCTACACGTTCGAAATATTCTGTTGGTGTGCAGCCATAGACTTCCGCACAATAGCGGTCCTCATCGTGATCTTCTGCCAGATGGGTGTGTAACCGGAGGTCATATCTGTCTGCCATCGCGGCAGATTCTGTCATGATCCGTTCGGAGACACTGAAAAGAGAGCAGGGCGCCAGAGCGACCCGACCCATCGCGCCTGGAGAGGCATCATGATAGGTTTTTACCAGCCTTTCACTGTCTGCCAGAATGGTCTCTTCGTCTTGCACAACAGATGCGGGTGGAAGTCCTCCATCCTCCACGGATCGCGTCATTGAGCCGCGAGTGGCATGGAAACGAAAGCCTATATCCTTGGCCGCACGAAACTGGGCGTCGATCAGAAAGGGCTTGGGATGGACATACATGTGATCCATAGATGTCGTGCAGCCCCCCATCAGGAGCTCAATCATGGCAACCGCTGTTGAGAGATAAACAGACTCTTCGTCCAGTCCGGCCCAGAGCGGATACAGTCCCTGAAGCCACTCGAACAACGTCCCATTGGTTACGGGAGCATAGGAGCGTGTGAGATTCTGATACATGTGATGGTGGGCATTGATCAGGCCCGGAGTTACCAGCTTTCCATTGGCCGATATGATTTTTTCTGCTTGTGGAGCAGCTTCTCCGGAGTGGCCTGTGGAATGAACGCGCCCGTCTTTAATGGCGATCCATCCATTTGGGATTTCCCAATTCCGATCAATGTACAGAGAAGCATTTGTGATGAGGAGGTTGACCGTCATTGCGGCATCTTTTCCCAATAACCATCAGCAAGCCATGATTACTCATGGCTTTCGCAGAAGGCCCTGTTCCGGAGATGCGAAGTCCGGATCGTCATCAAACTTGCTTTGAGCGGGCGAAGAAGGCTTATCGTAGCATCAGGTTCGTCCTGCTGTCACGAGCCATGTGCCGCCCAGAATTCTGCCTGCAATGCGGCTGCTTCCTGTTCCAGGAGGGGACCCACAACGTCCACTGGCTGTTGACCAGCAGCAAAGACGGTCCTGCAAGGGAGATCCAGTGTGGGATTTTCCGCGTGATTGCCGGTCATGTCTTTCAGGTCCTTTTCGGACTGGCCGTAAACCACGCGTCCGATCCCGGACCAGTAGATCGCACCTGAGCACATCGCGCAGGGTTCTGCAGAGCTGTAGAGCGTGCACTGGCGCAGGCGTTCTGCCCCATAAGCTTTGCTGGCCCGGCTGGCGAGGAGACGCTCGGCATGGGCTGTCATGTCGCATCCTTCTGCGCTGTAGCCATTACCCTGCTCCATCAGAACAGTGCCTGTCTCGTCCACGAGAATAGACCCGAAAGGGTGATCCCCGCCGTCACGTGCTTTCCTGGCAACATCGAACGCTATACGGAGGAAACGCAGGTCGTCTGTTTCTGTAATCATGCAATCAGTTCCTTATTTCTTGACCAGACGGCCATTGATCCAGACACGATCAATCGTCTCAGGCGAAGCATGACAGACAATTTTTTGAGCGCAGCTGGCCGCACTGTCTTGCGACGATAATCGCAGACTGCCTGACGTGCAGCGAAGCTCCAGCGCATCGAACGCCTGTCCGGGCAGGAGTTGTCCACTTGGCACCCCGAGAGCCTCCGCGCCGCCTCGTGTTGCAAGCCAGAACGCTTCCTGAAAATCTATCCTGTGGTTAGGCAGGCCGCGTTTTGCCGGAGGAATTTCTGGGTTTGTCCCGCTTTCCAGCATCCGGGACGCGAGAACGGCCTGTCGCGCATTTTCAAAGATGGACGGAGAATACCCGCCTGAAAGGTCTGTTCCCAGCCCACAGTGAACGTGCTCATCGAGAACGTCGCGAACGGGAAGGGCCGCTCCTGCAAAAAAGGCGTTGGAAATCGGGCAGTGAGCAAGTCCGGCGTTGCGCTCTTTGACCAACGTCCGGTCATTCTGGTTCAGAAATCCTGCGTGCGCCAGAATGGTATGGTCTCGCAGGAGACCAAAAGCATCCAGTGCAGACGTGTCTGTCTGGCCTGTTCTTTCCAGAACATGATGATGCTCCCAGTCGCTTTCTGACGCATGGGTCTGCACTTTGACATTCATTTCTGCAGCTAGCGCGCCAAGACCATTCAACAGTGCGTCGGAGCAGGCAGGAATGAAGCGAGGCGTAATAACAGGCTGGACCAGACCGGCCTCGTTGCCTGGCAAGGTCCGGACGGCGTGAATGAAGCGTCGGGTTGCATCGAGAGCATCCTGAGCGCTGGCCTGACGGTAGTCTGGTGGACACAGATCTGGATGATCCATTGCCACCAGCCCAACGAACCCGCGTTGCCCGTATTTGAGGCAGGTGCGGGCAAGAACAAGACTGGCTTCTTCGTGGATCGTGGCAAAATAGAGCGCAGTGGTGGTGCCATTTCGCAGAAGGGTTTGAACCAGGTCCTCATAAACCGCGGCTGCGAAGGTGGTGTCCGAGTAGCGGGCCTCTAGAGGAAAGGTATATGTGCCAAGCCACTCTTCCAGTGGACGGTCCAGAGCCGTGCCAGCTTGAGGCCATTGAGGCGCATGAATGTGTAGATCTGTCAGGCCGGGAACGAGGAGAGTGTTGTCTGGCAGTTCAATCACAGTTTCACTGCTTTGCAGGTCTTGATAGGCCTGTGTCCCGCAGGTTGCACGACGCTGAATAATCCCGTCGTCGCCAACCAGCAGAGCTACATTTTCCAGAACGGCCTGCTGCGGCGTTCGGGACGCCAGCGCCCGGCCGGTGACGACAAATGCACTCACGACAGAGCACCATATGTCACGCCTTTTCCTTTAAGCCAGCGCCGGTACGCCACGGACGAACGATCTGCCATGGTCGGAATTTCATATTTTCCGTCCAGCGGCATCAGGCGAGGGCGCTGGTTTTCAAGAATGATCCTGTCCTGAAGAAAAATGAATTGCTGGAATTCAACCAATCCGCCCAGTGAAGAACTGTCGTCGATCAGGAACATCACTGGGTGGGCGCGCGAACGGGTTGCGGTCATCGGTTGGACGAACAGAGCGATAACGTCCTGTCTTTCGGGAGAGGCCGGGCAGGTTTTATAAAGAAGCGTCGAGAACGGGGCAGCAACTCGATAGGTATAGTCAGTTAAAATCCCGCCGGACGCGGAGAGTGCCGCTTGAGGCTGGAAGAATGTACAGTCGGTTGCCCAGATTTCTGCACCGTCTTCACGCGTTTCGATCTGATATCGCCGAACTTCGGTTTCAGGCTCTGCCCCAAGAATATTGGTATGAACAAAGGGGAAGTGGGCCATATCGAGGAAGTTTTCGACGACCCTTAGGCCTGACGAATGTACGGCAATAGACCCGCAACATACCAGTCGGCGGTCTGCCTCAGCGGCCTCGGGAATCGCTGGGATATCCCGGACGGGCTCTCCAAGAGACGTCCAGAGATAACCGTAGCGTTCCTGTACGGGGAGGGGGCGATTGCCGCAGAGCGCCTGAAACGCATTGTTTTCATCGCGGGAGATCTCAATCAGCCGGTCGAGCAGTATGGTCTGGAAAGTCGCATGTGTCAGATCCCTGACCATAGCCACAGGATACCAGTGTGATAACGTCTCTGGATCGGGGCTAGTCATGGCACGGGCAACCTGCTGCTGGTGACGGATGGGAAGAGTTAATCATGCTCCCCGGCATTGATGGAATACAGAATATTGATAAACCGGAAAATTCTTATTGTGAAATGAGATAAGAAAGGCATGATCCAGTGGTTCGGGAGATTCGTTTCGAAGGGCGCTTTGATCCCGAGCTGTTCCGGGATTTTGCTATTGCCCGGGCGCGCCTTCTGGCCGTGGAGATTACAGACATGTCTGTTTCAGATCATTGTTTTTCAGTTCGGCTGGTAGGTGAAGAAGCACTTCTCGGAATGTTTGAGATGGCGTGTCTCCTCGGGCCAGCGGGCTGTATTGTGACAGGCACGGAGAGCCTCGGATGACAGGGTGGTTTCCAGTCGCTCTCAGTATGGATGTACCCGCTGGAACAGCCGCTCCGGTACGCTTGTCTGGCAAAGAAATTGCTCTTTGGCGTGGCACAGATGGTGAGATCCATGCCTGGGAAGATCGTTGCCCACATCGAGGAATGCGGCTGAGTTTCGGTTTCGTGCGGAACGGAAATCTGGCTTGCCTCTACCACGGCTGGCAGTTTGGAGCAGATTCAACGTGTCGCCACATTCCAGCTCATCCTGAACTCCGTGTGCCGGGCACCATTCGCGCGACAGCTTATCAGGTGCAGGAGAGATGCGGAGTGATTTGGGTGAGCCTCGATGAGAAGCCATCACTTTCGCACCTGCCGGAGGGCGAGGCGTCAGGTGTCCGGAGCTTGCTGGTTCAGGTGCCTTTGCAAACTGCGCGGACGTCTCTCAATATGGAGGCTTCGAACTGGAAGCAGCAGGATAACTGGCTTTTCGCTGTGCATGAACCAGCAGTTGGCCTGACCATGTTGCATGTCGCGTCATGGACTGTCGCCGGGCAGCGGGAGGCTGCGCGACAAGCTGTGCAGTTACGGGATCGTCTGGAAGCCATCAAGGAGACCGTTTCAGCATGAGGTTACGAGACTGGGCACTTGATGACAGATGCTATGCCGTTCGGCTGGG
Organism: Gluconobacter sp. Gdi; assembly: GCF_014132155.1. Taxonomy (GTDB): domain Bacteria; phylum Pseudomonadota; class Alphaproteobacteria; order Acetobacterales; family Acetobacteraceae; genus Gluconobacter. The sequence continues at coordinate 205,052 of NZ_BLJQ01000005.1, read as the reverse complement.
AGCGTCCCTGATGGGAGTGAAGCTGCCTACGGTCACGGATGATAGCGCCTTGGAAAGTGGCCCGGCCCTTGAACTCGTTGACGATGTTCTTCATGGGCCGTTAGAGATCCTGAAACGGCTCGTAACGCTTCCAGACGTCCTGCAGGAATGGAATTCCGGAACGGACGAAATGACGTGGGCAGCGAACGCCTTGGACAGCTTTTCCATCATGCGCAGGACGGTCATGCTGGCGTCTCTTCCTGTTGAAAATCCCGCCCAGCTCGCGATGCCATTGATGGGCGAGATTGAAGATCGGCTTGCAGAGAACCGCTTGGACGGTAGATGCTGGGTGTCAGGGGATCATCCAGGAGTTGCCGACATCATGCTGTTTCCAGTTGTTGCCCTGAGCCAGGACCTTGAAGTTCCTTTGGATCTTTATCCGGTAGCTCGAAACTTCATGAGGCACTTCAAGGCGCTGCCTGGGTTCATAACGATGCCAGGAGTGCCGGAATGTCACTGAAAAATCCTCTGATGCTCCCGCGGCGTTCCGTACTGGCTGCTTTGGGCAGCTCGCTTGTGATGCCGTCGGCTCTGAAGGCAGCGTCACGTCGTTTTGCGCCCATTCGGGAAGAGGATCTTCTGATTGGCTTTGGGCACACCAGCCCCATCACCGATGGCGGATGGAGCCACGCTCACGATCTGGCAGTTCAAGCCGTCAAACGTGCCTATCCAGCTGTCAAAACCCTCTTTGTCGAGAGCGTGCCTTACTCCGCAGATGCAACCCGCATCTTCCGCCAGTTCGTGGCGGAAGGAGCGCAGATGGTGATTTCCACATCCAATTACGGAGACTTCATTCGCGACGTCGCCGATCGTGCTCCGGACGTTGCGTTCATGGAGTGTGATGGCCATGCTGTCAGCAATAACCTTGGCTGGTATTACATCACGCACTGGTACGCCAGTTATGTCATTGGTATCGCCGCAGCCCGTCTGAGCAAAACTGGTAAGCTTGGCTACGTGGCCTCTTTCCCGGTTCCTTCTGTCTATGCCAGTGCGAATGCCGTGCTTTTGGGGGCGCGCTCGGTCAATCCGCAGGCGACAATGCGTGTTATCTCCATCAATTCGTGGTTTGATCCGCAGGCTGCAACGGAAGCGGGGGCTGCTCTGGTAGACAGTGGCTGTGACTTCCTGTGCGGGATTATGGATGATCCGGGCTATCTGCGTGTCGCGGAGAAACGCGGCGTCTGGGCCGCGATGTGGAATACGGACATGCGTGAGTTCGGGCCCAATGCATATGTCAGCTCTGTCGTGCTGGACTTTGCTGACTATTATATTCAGCAGGTTGGTGCGCGGATCCGGGGAGAGTGGGCGCCGGAGGGACGTTTTCTCACATTGGCCAAAGGCGTCGATCGGGATCGCTGGGGGCAGAACGTTCCTGAGGCTGTACAGAAAGAAGCCGACGCTGCGCGGGACCGGATGCTGGCTGGATGGTCGCCTTTTCAGGGGCCAATTTATGACTCTGAGGGAACGCTGCGGGTTCCAGCAGGCCATGTCATGACTGACATGGAGATGTATAACTGGTCGTGGCAGGTTCAGGGAGTGTCTGGTCTTGGCTGATGTCACTCATGCGTCCAACGCGCCTCCCGCTCATCTTGCAGCAGGAACACCGCCCATTCTGGAGCTGGTGAATATTGCGAAATACTTTCCAGGCGTCATTGCGAACGAAAATGTTTCCCTGAATGTGTTCCCCGGTGAAATTCACGCCCTGTTAGGGGAGAATGGTGCAGGGAAGTCCACATTGATGAATGTGGTAACGGGCCTGTATCAGCCCGATGCCGGGGAGATCATCATTGATGGATATGGGACTACGTTTCCGGCCCCCGACGCAGCCATCGCGGCCGGGATTGGCATGGTGCACCAGCATTTCCGTCTGGTTCCCCGTTTTACAGTCGCTGAAAACCTCCACCTGGGCTGGTCTGAAACACCTCGGCGCCTCGCGGGAAAAGACATTGAAGAGCGTGCCGCCGCACTTTCCAAGAAGTTTGGCCTCCCCATTACACCGTCGGCCGTTGTGTCTTCTTTGTCTGCGGGCGAGCAGCAGCGCGTTGAAATCCTTCGTGTTCTGTCTCGGGGCGCGCGGCTTCTTATCCTTGATGAGCCAACGGCTGTTCTCAGCCCCGTCGAAGTCGGCGAACTGTTTTCCGCTCTTCGTCGGTTTCGCTCCGAGGGAGGGGCAGTCGTGATCATCAGCCACAAGCTTGATGAGATTATGGCGCTTGCAGACCGGGTTTCCGTTCTGCGGCAAGGGCGACTGGTGGGCACGCATCAAACGTCCGATGTAACGCCTGACAGTCTCGTAACAGAGATGATCGGGCGCCCTGTTACGCTTGCAACCTCTTATCCACGGCAGTCTCCTGCTCCGGGAGGCAGTGGGGCTGAACCTCTGTCTCTGAAACAGGTGACAGTGCGGGATGCCGCAGGCGTGGTCCGTCTGGATGATGTCAGTCTTTCTCTTCGTCCGGGAGAAGTCCTGGGGATTGCAGGGGTGACGGGTAACGGCCAGCCTGAGCTGGCAGAAGTCCTTACCGGATTGAAGGCGGCTGAGAGCGGAACGGTCTATTTGAATGGCAAGGCTGCCAATCGTGCAGACCCGGCAATGTTTGCGCATGCGGGTGTGGGGCACGTACCGGAAGACCGACTGAAACGTGCCCTGATGCCGGGGCTGAGCGTTGCGGAGAACATGGCACTTCGGGAGTATGACCGTGCGCCGATTGGTGGCCGGTTCAGCTTCTCCATGGCGCAGGCCCGCAAGTTTGCCCAGATGCTCGCAGACAGGGCAGGTGTGAAGCTTCCGGGCACACAGGTGCAAATTCGCGGGTTGTCTGGCGGCAATCAGCAGAGGCTGGTTCTGGAACGCGAGATCCGGATTGCCAGTCATGTTCTGGTGGCCAGTTATCCCAGCCGGGGTCTGGACATTGGAGCTATATCTGCCATGCGGGATATGCTCGCCCGTGCGCGTGACGCAGGTGTTGCCGTGGTTCTGATGTCAGAAGATCTGGATGAAATCTTTGCCCTGAGTGATCGTATTGCTGTTCTGTATGCAGGGCGCCTCATGGGGGTCATGGATCGTGCAGATGCAGATCGGGAAAGCATAGGCGCGCTCATGAGTGGCCGTAATCTGTCGGAGGCCGCATGAGCGCCGTATCCCCTCGCACGCGTCTTACGGTTGTTCCGTCTCATCGTATTGCCGTTGGCCGCGGGCTCTCCATCCTTGCGGCTCTGGGCATTGTAGCGATTACGCTCGCCGCGATGGGACGATCTCCGATCGAACTCGCCGGGCTCGTCGTTCGATCGACCGTCGGGTCGCGCTTTGGCATTGAGGACCTCGCACTCTTCATGACGCCTCTGATGCTTACAGGGGCGGCAGTTTGGGTCGGGATCCGTGTCAATCTCTGGAATATCGGGGCGGAAGGGCAGCTTTATGCAGGTGCGACGGCAGCGACGGCTGTTGGTCTATTCACGCATTGGCCCGCGATTGTCGCTCTTCCGGCGATGGTTGTAGCAGGCGCTTTGGCGGGAGCGGCATGGATTTTTATTCCCGCTGCGGCCCGGGCCTGGCTTGGCGTCAGTGAAATTGTTACCTCTCTTCTTCTGAACTTCGTGGCCTCCCTGCTTGTCTATTATCTGGCAACCGGACCGTGGGCTGATCGCGTGACTGGTGCTCTGGCCTCAACTGAACGCCTGCATGTGGCACTTCCGGAGCTCTGGGGGGCGGTTCATCTGGGGTTCTTGCTCGCATTGGGTATTGTTGTTGGCTTGGGAGTAGGGCTCGCGAAAAGCCGGTTTGGTTATGAAACGGCTGTGTGTGGCTCCAATCCTCAGGCTGCGCATTATGCTGGGATTAAGGTCGCTCCCCGTATTCTGGCTGTGCTGTTGTTGTCAGGCGCTTTGGCGGGGTTGGCTGGTGTGTTTGAAGTCGCGGGAACTGTTCACCGGCTTCAGGGTGGCCTTGCCAATAATTATGGATATCTGGGCATTGTCGTGGCGCTTCTGGCTCGTGGGTCGTGCTTTGCCCTTATTCCAGCAGCGCTTCTGATGGCACTGATTCTGGATACGGGGATTGTTCTCCAGACAACCCAGATCAGTTCTTCCGCCGTTCTTGCCATTACCGGTCTGCTGGTCCTTGCCATTGCGGCCGGAGACGAAATGGCAGCCTATGTCCGTGTGAACAGGAACTGATCATGGCACTTCTCAGCGACCTTCTCGGTCATGCCGTTCTGTCAGGCGGTGTTCTGGCGCTTGGTGCCCTCGGCGAGGTGATTGCCGAGCGTGCAGGTGTTCTGAATCTCGGGGTGGAGGGTCTGATGTCTCTCGGGGCCGTCGTTGCAGTCATGACTGTGAACGCGACGCCTCATCCATGGCTTGGCCTGCTGGCAGCAGGACTGGTTGGTGGGCTGGGAGCAAGTGTGCTTGCGCTCTCCAGCGTTGTACTTCGTGCCAATCAGGTTTTGTGTGGTGTGGCGATCACCTTCCTGGGGCTGGGTCTTAGTTCTGTAATCGGGCGGTCCGTTGCCGGTGTTCCGGTCTCTGCTGTTTTCGAACCAGTCTCCATCCCGGTTCTGTCTGCCATTCCTGTTATCGGGCCTGCCTTTTTTAGCCAGAATATTCTCGTTTACCTGATCTATCTCGTCTTTCCCTTAATGGCGCATTTCTGGCTGTTTCGGACGCGTTCGGGCCTGGATCTGAGGGCCGTGGGCGAAAATCCGGCGGCGGCAGACGCAGTCGGGGTGCCCGTCATGAAGTACAGAGCTCTGGCGGTGATTGTTGGTGGTGTTCTGGCAGGCGTGGCTGGCGCTGATCTGACGCTCGCCGTCGTGCCTGTCTGGTCAGACGGGATGATCGCCGGACGTGGCTGGATTGCCGTGGCGCTGGTAATCTTTGCGGGATACCGCCCAATTGTTGCCGTCTTGTCCGGGCTACTGTTCGGGCTTGTAACGGCAGTAGGGTTCATGGGGCAGGCCAGGGGCTGGCCGGTTGCACCCGCGATCCTGAATACGCTCCCATATCTCGGGACGGTTGCCTGCATTATTGTGCCGATGCTGGCCTTCGCAAAACTGCGCTCTGCCATGGCCGCTCCAGCCGCACTCGGGACGCCCTATTATCGAAGTGGAAGATAACCGAACCGGGTGTGGAGTGGGGCGCGAGAAGGCGTCCCAAACACTTTGGTTTGCACCTTTTCCCCATAATCGCGTACTCTGTCTCTTCATTTAGGCATAGAGGGGAGGCTGATGACAAACATTACGGCACTTATTGCAGACGCCGCAGTTTTTGTTTTTCTTCCATGGGTTGCATGGAGGATACTGAAGAAAACAATACCGATTGTGGTTCTGCCAATACTTGTCGGTATATTGATTTCTGTCTGGCATATCCCTGTAAAATCACTTGGGATTCCATCGGTTTATGGAAGCGATATTGGCTGGGTTGCCGTTCTGGTTCTGGCGTTTACTGCCGGCCTTGAAATGTGGCAGTCCCCTGGAAGCGTGGCAGACGATCATGCCCTGCCAACGCCGACATTAGGGCGTCTGCTAACGGGTGCGGCCGTCGCGTTGGGTGGTCCACTTCTGGTGGGATCAATACTGGCTTACGAATTCTTCCTGCCGCTTCCCGGATGGCACCCGCCACACGCCCAGCCTTGGGTCGCTGCGGCGTCCATTGGGCTTTGCATCGCTGTCAGTGCTTTGCCCGTTCTTATAGGCGTTGTGCGTGAGCTTGACCCTTCGCAGCGTCCGTTAGGACAGTTGGCGCTTAAGCTGGCCGTTGTCGACGATGCTGCTCTCTGGATTGGTCTGGCAATGCTTCAGGTTGCCGAGCGTGGGACGGCTGCCCTCCATGGATGGACGGGCCTCGAAGTCCTCGCGATTGCGCTGCTGGTGGGGCTGGCTGTTGCCGGAAACTGGGCTTCCCGTCATTTCAGGAATCCGCCTTCCGCTGTTATCTGGATTGCGGTGCCGATTTATCTTGCTGCCGGTTCGTGGGCCAGCATGCAACTCGGTCTGCACGAACTGATTGGCGCTTACTTTGCTGGCGCGATCATGCCGCCGTCGTGGGTTCGACGGTTGCCTGTTGAGAAGGTGGGAACGTTCTCACTCATCTGGCTCGCCCCGATGTTCTTTGGTCATAGTGGCCTGAATATTGATGGTGATGCCCTGACGTGGCCATCCGTAATCGCCTCTTTGTCACTGGTTGCAATTTCGATCGTGACGAAGATTTTGGCGGTCTATATTTACCCACCGGCGTCAGGTCTGAGCAGGCGTCAGGCGTTGAGTGTCGGTGTTCTGTTGCAGTGCAAGGGGCTCATGGAAATTGTTGCTGCAACGATTTTCCACGCCCAAGGCATGATTTCAGAGTTTGCTTTCGCATCTCTGATGGTTCTTGCTGTCATTTCCACGGTCCTGACAGGGCCCATGTTCAAGCTGGTCGCGCCCCGATCTTCTACGGCGCCTTAAGGGCTTGAAGAGGAGAGGGGAATTAATCCCCTCCCCATAATAATCCTTTAAAGCAATCAGTGATGCGTTGCCAGCCACTCGTGGATTTGTTCCTGAGTGGCTTTAATAGCGTCCTGACGGGCATTGATCGTATTGACCGCTTTTGCTGTCGCGATTTTCGCACCTGTTGTCTTCGTGGACCAAGGATCATTCTGGAGTGCCTCCAGGACCTGTGGGCTATTGGAGTGTGCGGCGATTGAGGCCAAGAAGTCATCCTGTGACCACGGAGCCAGATGCGTGCGAATATCTGCCTCATGCTCCTGCACCAGTTGCCACACCAGATCAGGATTTTCGCTCGATGCTGCAATGACGGCCAGTGACCGTGCAATCCGCCCGTTCGGAATGGCTCCGCTATAGGCGAGGGCCACGTTCTTGCGGATCAGATCCGGGTTGGTTGCGCTGGCAAGAGCTGCGAAGTAGCGCAGTTTGAGTTCCGTCGCTTGGGTGGTGCGAACTTTGTCAGCCATGAAGTCATATGTCTGGCCATCCGCCGTCTTCATGGCAATGGTCGTAACGGCACCGACAAGATCGGGACGGAGAGAGGCTGGGTTTGCCTTCCAGAGCGCAAAGCGACGCTTGGCTTCCGCAATAACCTGCGGATCGTTGAATGTTCCGAGTGCGCTGATCACTGATGGGCGCAGCATCGTGTCGAGAACGTTCTCGTGCGGCTTTTCGTCCCAGCCCAAACGCGCCAGAACCGGTGCCAGACGGCTGCGAGCATATGTCTGGAAGTCATCACGATCGGCATTGCCGATTTCGTACTGATCAATCGTTTCAATGCGGCTGATAATCTCTTCCAGAACCGCAATGTCGCTCTCATGCGCTGCGGTCAGAGTATCGACCAGATCCAGATAAGACCCAAGTTTGGCCTGTCCTGACCGGAAAAGGGCATACTGGTCCCCAAGCAGGTTGGCGCGATCAACGGGAGCAAATTTGCTGAGAGATGTTGCAAGGGCGCCGAGCGCGTTCTTGTCATAAGAAACGCGATAATAGCCGCTCTCGCCAAGATTGAGTTTGAAGGCCGTATCGCAACGGGGCGCTGTGATAGTGACGGGTTCAGTGCCGAGAACGAGGGTTTTTGTCGGAAGTCCTGGTCCGCCAGCCACAACCGGAACGCTCCATGTTAGAGGCTGAGCCTGTGGGTCATGGATTGTGAAGCGGCTCTGGGTGAGTGTGTAGGTGGCCTGATCATTCTGACAGAACGATGTGACATTAACCTGTGGGATACCTGGCTGCTCCGTAAAGCTGCGCGCTACCTTGGCAACGTCTTCGCCAGAGGTGGACGAAAGGGCATTCCACAGATCCTGACTGGTAGCATTGCCGAATGCGTGAGCTTTCATGTAGGCCCGCATGCCATCACGGAATTTGTCCTCACCCAGCCAGCCTTCCAGCATCCGGATGACCAGCTCGCCTTTGCCATAGCTGATGCTGTCAAACGCTGAATTTGCTTCACTGACGTTGTGAATGGTCTGCTGGATCGGATGGGTCGTTGAAAGGGCATCAATGCCCATCGTTTCTTCGCGGGTCTCATGCTGGCGTGGCCAGATGTCCCACTGTGGGTTCAGCTTGTCCGTGACCTTGATTTCCATCCAGGACGCAAAGCCCTCGTTGAGCCAGATGTTGTTCCACCAGCCCATCGTCACAAGATCGCCAGACCACTGATGCGCCATCTCATGCGCAACGACTTCGTGAATCAGCTCGCGTGTTTTGGGTGTGCTGTTTTTTGGGTCAAACAGAAGCACATTGTCGATGTATGTGAGAGCGCCCCAGTTCTCCATCGCACCGGCCTGATAATTCCCTGGAATGGCCAGCATATCCATTTTTGGGAGAGGATATTTCACCCCGAAATAGCTGTTGTAATACGGCAGAATGCGCTGGGCTGATTCAAGAGCATACCGACCCTGTTCCTCAAGGCCGGCCGGAGCATACACACTCATGGGCGTGCCGTCAGCCTCTCCATGAACGGCTCCCATGTCACCGGCAACTAGTGCCAGCAGGTAGCTGGACATGCGAGGTGTTGGGGCAAAGGAAACACGCTTGGTCTTCGTGTCCTGCTGAGTGGTGCCGATAATGGGCATATTGCTGACAGCAACATCATCAAACGGCAACGTCACATTCAGCTGGAAGCTGGCCTTGAATGCGGGTTCATCCCATCCGGGGAACATCCGGCGGGCATCAGCAACTTCGAACTGCGTCACCAGCATGCGGCGTGCCTGACCGGTGGCTGACGTATAATCGTTGATGTAGAGGCCATTTGGCGTTTTGAGGATTGGGCCCGTATAATCGATGGAAAGAGTGTGTGGGCCCTTGGGAACAGGCTGTGAGAAATGCAGCGTGGCAGTTTCTGCAGCGTCATCCTGTGTGATGGTCGCATGCTGCGTCCCATCCAGAACGGCACCAGATAGCTTTAGTCCTGCCTGATTGAGAACAATGTCCTGCGTATCTGTCAGGACCGTGACGTCGATGGTTTCCTGGCCCTTGAGAGTCAGATGCTCCGGGTCTGTTTCGAGATCGATGGCATAGGAGGCCGGAACAACGGTTTTGGGAAGTTGTCCTGGTGTCTGCTGGAAGGAAAACGTTCCTTCGGCATGCGCCACCATGGCAAAGGGAAGACCGGCAAGAAGGGTGCTGAAAGCCAGAAGGCGGCGCATAACGATGCGTATCCTTAATCAGTCAGAATATTGAAGAAACAGCGTAACGCTTTGTTTCAATGGTGGCGCAAGGGTCGCACACTCGGTCCTGACATGAAAGTGGGAGGCAGGTTTGATGCGTCTGTCTCTTTAAACCAAGACCTCCCACCGCAGCCTGTATGACCACGATGGTAGTATGTCTCGTGTTGGGGCGTGAATACTAAACGGTCGCCATAAGAGCTGCATTTCCGCCAGCAGCCGTTGTGTTGGTGCTACAGGCCCGCTCCTGAACCAGCCATTCCAGTGGGTAACGTCCGTCTGCATCTGGTGTGTGCAGGCAGACTACTGGTCCGTCTTTACGTTCCAGTGCTGACAAGACCCGCTTACGGTCTGTTGCATTGCCATTGCACAGCGCTACATCCACCTGAATGTCTGTTGATAGTGGTAGGATAGAGTCTCCGAGGGCCGCAGGCGGTGGGGGTAGACGGCGCCAGATTTCCGCAGGGATCGCACAGGCATTCCCAGTGGAAAGGGCATCTGTGATTTGCTGACACAGATTCTCGAGTGTAGGCCCTGCACACAGCACGGTGCCTCGTGCTGCCAAAGTGTAAACGTTGTCTTCTCCGACAGGGCCGGGGAGGGAAAGGGTTGTTCCCAAAGGCGTTCCGGCAGGCACAACGGCTCTGAAGTCTGGTGCTATGGCCCTTAACCACTGCCCGGCAAAATTCAGAACAACTGGCAGGTCATGGTGCGCCAGAGCACCTTCAGGGCGTCGGGACAGAAGGCGACGCAGGTAAAGCGGCCCACCTGCCTTCGGGCCTGTTCCAGAAAGGCCGTGCCCCCCAAACGGCTGAGATCCGACGACGGCGCCCACCAGATTGCGGTTGACGTAGATATTTCCCGCATCTGAGGTGGCTTTAAGGTCGTCAATCGTACTGTCGATGCGTGAGTGAACGCCGAAGGTCAAGGCATATCCAGTGTTATTGATGGCTGCTATCAACTGCGAGCGCTCTTCGCGGCGATATCTGACGACATGCAGAACCGGCCCAAACACCTCGCGGCGCAGAGCTGACAAACTGTCGATTTCGATCAGTGTCGGCGGCACAAAGGTCCCGTTTGCGCACTCTTCAGAAATTGCAGACTGATGGATCGAAAAACCACGAGCGCGCATGTCTTTAATATGGCTGAGAATTCCGCTCTGAGCCTCTTCTGTGATGACTGGCCCGACATCTGTCTGCGGGAGAGCTGGATTTCCCGTACGCAGTTCTGCCATCGCCCCTTTGAGCATCGTCAGAACACGATCTGCGCTATCGTTTTGCAGGCATAGTACCCGGAGTGCGCTGCATCGCTGTCCGGCACTGTCAAAGGCGGAAGATAGCACATCCCCGACGACCTGTTCAGACAGAGCTGAGCTGTCCACAACAAGTGCATTCTGGCCGCCCGTTTCGGCAATCAGAGGAATAGGTGTGCCATCTGCATTCAGGCGTCCGGCAAGCTGCTTTTGGATCAGCCTTGCGACTTCCGTCGAGCCCGTGAACAGAACGCCGGTTATGCGGGGATCGGCGACAAGCGCCGCTCCGATTTCGCCGCCACCTGGTACAAGCTGTAAGGCTTCTGCTGGCACTCCGGCATCATGGAGAATGCGGATAGCTTCTTGCGCAATGAGAGGTGTTTCTTCCGCTGGTTTGGCGAGAACGCTGTTCCCGGCTGCCAGGGAAGCAGAAACCTGCCCCAGAAAAATGGCGAGAGGGAAGTTCCAGGGGCTAATGCAGACGACGGGTCCCAGTGGGGCAGCATTGTCAGCAGTAAATTCGCGGCGGATCTGGGCAGCATAATAGCGTAGAAAATCTACAGCTTCGCGGATTTCAGACACGGCGTTGGCGAGAGTTTTTCCGGCTTCCCGGATAATCAGTCCCATCAGTCTGGGCATCTCGTCTTCGAGGCTCTGAGCGGCCTTCTCCAGACATATAGCGCGCTCGAAGACTGGTGTGTTCTTCCAGACATCAAAACCTGTGACGGCTTTGCTGATGACAGCCCCTACGCTTTCGACAGCCGTGGGTTTGATATACCCAATGACATCTGACTTGTCGGCGGGATTAACAACATCTTCGCCCGCGGTTTCACCAAATGAGGCCTCCTTATTCAGGGCAACACCAAGTGTTTTCAGAGTGTTTTCGTCTGCAAGATCCAGCCCATGCGAGTTTTCACGCTCAGGCTGGAAAAGATCGCTTGGTAGGTGCAGGGTGCTCGGGAGGGCATTGGCGGAGAGCGTGACTGGGTCGGTAATCAGCTCTTCCACTGAAATTGCAGGATCCTGAATTCGGTTCACAAAGGACGAATTCGCGCCATTTTCCAGTAGACGGCGTACGAGATAGGCCAAGAGCGTTTCATGCGTGCCCACAGGAGCATAGACACGGACAGGCCGATTCAGCTTTTCCGGACCAACAACTTCTTTGTACAGCGTTTCTCCCATGCCGTGCAGGCATTGAAACTCATAGGACTCAGTCGTGAAATTCGGGCCAGCCAAGGCGTAAATGCTGGCCAGTGTTTGCGCGTTATGTGTTGCAAACTGTGGGAAAATGGCGTCTGGAGCAGCCAGAAGCTTCTTGGCGCAGGCAATGTAGGAAATGTCGGTATGGATCTTCTGCGTGAAGAGCGGGAAATCGTCCATCCCATCGACCTGGGCACGTTTGATTTCACTGTCCCAATAGGCACCCTTAACCAGTCGGACCATCAGACGGTGATTTGTGCGACGTGCCAGATCAATCACCCAGTCGAGTACGAACGGCGCACGCTTCTGATAAGCTTGGACTACGAAGCCAATGCCCTTCCAGTCTTTCAGGGCTGGGTCGAAACAAAGCGTTTCCAGTAGGTCCAGAGAGAGCTCCAGCCGGTCTGTCTCTTCAGCATCGATGTTGAAGCCGATGTCATAGTGACAGGCACGGCGCGCAAGTGCTGTCAGGCGAGGGCCCAACTCGGCGAGAACGCGTTCCCTCTGGAGGCGGCTATAGCGCGGATGAAGGGCAGACAGCTTGACTGAAATACCCGGGCCTTGATAGGCGCCAGCGCCTGCTGATGCCTGGCCAATGGCGTGAATAGCTGTTTCATAATCACGGTAATACCGATCAGCGTCCGCCATGGTCGTGGCAGCTTCTCCCAGCATGTCGTAGGAGTAACGGAAGCCTTTTGCGACGAGGGGTTTGCTGTTTTCGAGCGCGTTCGCGATGGTTTGGCCGGTTACGAACTGCTCACCCATCATGCGCATTGCCATATCGACGCCCTTGCGGATCACAGGCTCACCGCACCGTCCGATCAGGCGTTTGAGGCTTCCCGGCAGCGCTTTCGTCTCTTCCGTCGACAGGACCTTGCCTGAGACGACCAGTCCCCAGGTCGCTGCGTTTACGAACAGGGAGGACTTGCGACTGATATGCTCATGCCACTGACCGTTCCCAATCTTGTCGCGAATGAGAGCGTCACGCGTGGGAAGGTCAGGGATACGAAGCAGGGCCTCCGCCAGGCACATCAGGGCGACACCCTCCTGAGAGGAGAGATCGTATTCCTGCACCAGATCCTGAACGATACCGCTACTGCGGCCTTGACGAAGAGCTTCGACCAAACGCCTCGCTGTCTGACGGGCGAGGGCGGTCTGATCGCCCTCAAGGCGAGCTTCACGTGAAAGCTCCGTCACCCGGGGGGCTTCCGCTACACGGGTATGGTCGGTGATGGCCTGACGTAGCGGAGACCGCGGCGGAACGATGGCTGCAAGGGACGCGAAAGGTGAGGTCATGAGGATACCGCTGTTCTGATGGTCTCTCACAGATATTGAAACGTTTGCGAAACAGGTTCTGGTATTTTAAGGGAGACGACGAATTAAATTCGGTTTATCGAATTTATGGAAAATTATATTTAGCAGGTGGTGCGAAGTGGATGACATAGATCGCAGAATTCTGAGGTTTCTTCAGAAGGATGGCCGCATCACGAACATTGATCTGTCACGGCAGATTCATCTCAGCCCGGCCGCTACGCTGGAGCGCGTCAAAAAGCTGGAGCAAAATGGGGTAATCCGCGGTTATATGGCCCGTCTTGACCCTGAAACCGTCAATCTTGGGCTGCTTGTTTTCATTCAGGTCACGCTGGATCGGACCAGTCCGGATATTTTCGAGGCATTTTCCAAGGCACTCAAAACCATTCCTCAGGTCAGTGAGTGTTATATGGTTGCGGGCGGGTTCGACTATCTGGTGAAGGCGCGGGTCAAGGATATGACCGCATATCGTAATTTTCTGGGGAAAACCCTGACCCGGCTTCCGGGGGTTCGGCAGACGCACACCTATACCGTCATGGAAGAGGTTAAGGCCGATCCCGAATTGCCGATCTGACGGCCATCATTTTCCCAAGTAGGCAGGATGACGGTATGAGGAACGTTACCTTACCCGTGTTCTAACAATGGAGACGCTCCGCCAGATGATGACGCGCCTTTTCCCGGTCTGGGCCATTCTGGTCTCGCTGGCAGCCATCGTGCTTCCCGCGCCGTTCTTGAAACTGTTGCCGGTCATCACACCGCTGCTCGCGTTTATCATGTTTACGATGGGTGTGTCTCTGACAGTGCAGGATTTTTCCCGCATTGCCCGGCGCCCTTATCCTGTTCTGGCAGGTGTAGGATTGCATTATCTCGTCATGCCTTTGGCAGCATGGGGTATTGCGCATCTGCTCGGTATGCCTCCCGGTCTGGCGACAGGCATGGTTCTTGTGGGCTGTGTCTCTAGCGGCACAGCCTCCAATGTGATGATTTTTCTCTCCAAGGGGGACGTCGCGTTGTCCGTCAGTATTAGTGCGCTGTCTACTTTGGTAGGAATTTTTGCAACACCGTTACTGACACGGCTGTATGTGTCTGCGGGTGTCTCTGTTGATAGCTGGGGGCTGTTTCGAAGCATCATTACCATGGTTGCGTTACCGGTTTTTGCCGGTGTGATCGTCAACACGCTGTGGCATCGGACCATCCAGCGGATTGAGAGCGCCTTGCCACCCGTGGCCATGGTGTCCATTTTGCTGATCATTGGTTGCGTAGTCGCTGGCGCCGGTCCCTCCTTGGCTCAAGCAGGTCCCCTCCTGATCCTGGGCGTTATTCTGCATAACGCTATTGGTTTGTTGGGGGGATACTGGGGCGGCAGGCTTCTGGGCTTCGATGAGTCTGTCTGCCGAACGCTTGCGCTTGAAGTCGGGATGCAGAACTCGGCGCTCGCCGCAACGCTGGGCCGTCTTTACTTCTCACCCATTGCAGCGCTGCCAGGAGCAGTTTTTTCCGTCTGGCACAATGTGTCCGGCTCCGTTCTGGCCGCATACTGGGCCGCGCGGCCTCTCAGTAAGGGCACGTCACGGATCAAGGCACCTTGAGATAATCCTGTATTCGCGGAACCATGAAATCAAGAAAGGCACGCACTCGCGGTGGGCTCTGATGTCCTGCAGGGAAGAGGGCATGAATGTCTTCTTCGTCCTGTATCGTGGCATCACTCAGAACTTCAACCAAGCGGCCAATCTTTAGGTCTTCACGGACATGATACTCCCCAAGCCGTGCCAAGCCGACGCCTTGCAGGGCCATACGCCTTACCGTTTCACCATTATTCGCCAGAAGGGGGCCGTGCACGCGCCGGTCAATCAGCCGCCCTTTCTCCTGAAACGGCCAGACTGGGGTTGTGCGCTGGAAGTTAAACCCAAGGCATTGATGGCTGTCTAAATCCGCAACGGTCTGAGGCGTTCCATGGCGTTCAAGATAGGTGGGTGAGGCTACAATCCTGCGTGGCACCGCCCCCAGGTGACGGACTGTGAGGCCTGAATCCTGCAGTCGGCCGACACGGAAAGCCACGTCTGTCCGGTCAAGGTAAAGGTCTGTTACGTCGTCAGAAAGTGAGAGATCAATCAGAATATCCGGATAGGCATCCCAAAACGCAGGGAGGAATGGCTCCAGTCCAAGGGTGCCGAACGCAACGGACGCGTTGACCCGGACCGTCCCTCTGGGATGCATAGTTCCCGTTGTGAGGCTACGTTCAATATCATCGAGATCCGCTATCAGGCTGACAGCACGCGTATAATAGGTCTGTCCTTCCTGCGTTACGGAAAGGCGGCGGGTCGAGCGTTCGATCAGGCGGACACCCAGACGGGCTTCAATTCTGGCAATGAGCTTGCTGACGGTTGACGGCGTCATGACCAGCAGCCGGGCGGCTTCCGAGAAACTGCCGCTTTCGACTACCCGTAGGAAAACCTGCATTTCGCCAACGCGAT
Source organism: Gluconobacter sp. Gdi (assembly GCF_014132155.1). Classification (GTDB taxonomy): domain Bacteria; phylum Pseudomonadota; class Alphaproteobacteria; order Acetobacterales; family Acetobacteraceae; genus Gluconobacter. Next base: position 189,625 of record NZ_BLJQ01000005.1, on the reverse strand, counting down.
TGTCCATCTCGATCTCATCTATGAACGGGTTGCAGGTGTTCTGTTCAAGGCGCGCAAATTCTCAGGCGCGCAGGATGCCAACAATGGCTTACTGTGTGGTTGAATAAGGGCGGCCTGAATACGAAACGGATAATGAGAAATCTACAATATATCGTTTAAAATCAGACTTCAGGCAGCTCTTTCTCCGAGCCGCCTGAACCTGAAGTTTAGTGAGCTGAACGAACGTCGTTGCTCTTTTCACGGATAGCCCGGAACTCGGAGCCACCTTTCCACGTCGGCCAATCATGCGAGAAGGCCGCATTATATCCGACCTGGCGGACAACATCGACGTCCTGCGCCGCACCTCGGACGTCCCAGTCAGGGCTCCAGGCATCGCAGGCCTGATGATAGCAAGCCATATATGCCGTCAGCCACTTGCTGCCTGCGGCTGTTCCACCCTTAAGAAGATCGAACGGGCCAGCCATATCCATAACCGCGAGAACGGGCACACCAGCCCGGGCGAAAGGCAGATGGTCCGCACGGTAAAAGGCTCCGCGCTCTGGCATGGTTTCCGGCTGGGTTGTACGGCCCTGCTTGAGGGCTGCGGCTGCGAAGTCGTCCTGCAGAGTATCCTGTCCAGCGCCGATAATGAAGGCATTATGAGCTGGGCCTGCCATCTGAAGCACATCCATGGTCAGGTTGGCCGCAGTCTTATCCAGCGGTGCCAGCGGATGTGCGACATACCAGCTCGATCCCAGAAGGCCGCGCTCTTCACCGGTCCAAGAAGCAAAACTGACAGTCCGTTTTGGCTTTGGCCCGTTTTTGAAAGCCCGTGCGATTTCCAGAACGGCTGCAATACCAGAGCCGTCGTCAATCGCTCCGCGCCGAATAACGGTCTTGCCTGCGGCATCGGTGCTTTTGCCAAACGCATCCCAGTGCGCGCCGAACATTACAGTTTCGTCGGGATAATCCGTACCCGTGATCTTGCCGATGACGTTCTGGCTCTGGAGGTGATCGACCTTGACCGGCATGTCCACTGAAAGCGTCGTGTCATGAATATTGACCGGATGGAAATCCGGCGAACGCGCCTGACGACGCAGACGGTTAAGATCCAGCCCGGCCCGTGCGAACAATGTTTTGGCTGCATTGCCTTCGATCCAGCCGATCATCGGTACGGACTTCAGGTCCTTATCGTCGTGAAGAATGTCATACTCTTCACCCTGAGGTGCGACGACCGTGCTCCAAGGATAGGAAGCGCCCGGAGTATCATGAATGATCAGCGCTCCAGCTGCACCGCGACGGGCTGCTTCTTCAAACTTGTAGGTCCAGCGGCCATAATACGTCATGGTCTTGCCACCAAAGCGGCCAGCAACAGGCTCTTCCGGTCCAGCATCGAAATCAGGATCATTCACCAGGAAGACCGCAATCTTGCCGTGCAGATCAACCTGCTTGAAGTCATTCCAGCGACGTTCCGGCGCCGTCACACCATAGCCCACGAAGACCAGAGGGACGTTTGACAGCTGAAGGCGCTCGATCGGCTGGAGCGTCGACATGACGATATCTGTCAGCTGATGAAGCGGCAGAGCAGCCTGCCCCCGTGTCTTGATCGTCGCGATCGCTTTCGGATCAGGGCGGGTACGGATCATGGGGACATTCTGCGTCCATCCACCATTTTCGCCGCCAGGTTCCAGTCCAAGCTTCTGATACTGATCAATCAGCCACTTGACCGTGACGGCCTCACCTGGGGTGCCAGGGGCACGTCCCTCAAATGAGTCCGATGACAGAACCCGCATTGTCTCCGACATCCGAGCCGGGTCGATAGGGCCGGAGGCGCCTGCGTCAGACGCTGCATAGGCTCCGGAAATGCCGGTCGCGAGCGGAGCTATGGCGAAAGCGGCAAGAGCGGTCGCCAATTTCAGCCGGTTTCGAAGGGAAGGTTTGTGCATCATGTCCTCAGTCTTTGTCATAACGCGTGTCTGACGAGATGAGGCACACCTTACACATCGTATTGCTGATCAGGAAATGGCATAAAATCATCGGACTGGCTGGTTGACGGAAAACGCGTGGCACCCCCATCTACGATTAATGACCACTCTTACCATTCCGGTTCTCCTGTCCCGCCATCCTCCCGTTGAGGGAAGTGAAGGCCTTTGTTACGGGCGACAGGAAATGGAACTCAGAGCGGGGTGGGAGGCCCAGGCCGCTGGTCTGCTGACCCTTGCAAGGGGCGCCGGCTGTTCCGTTATCTACACGTCACCATCGGCCCGGTGTCTGTCTGTCGCGCGAAGACTTGAGGCACAGACCGGGTGGCCGCTGCGTTTGGATGACCGGTTACTGGAACTAAATTTTGGCCAGTGGGAAGGGCTATCCTGGAATGTTGTGCCGCGTGTGGCTCTCGATAGCTGGGCCGAAGATCCTGAAGGGTTTTCTCCCCCCAAGGGTGAAAGTGGCCGAGCGCTACAGGAACGTGTGCAGTCTTTCTGGGTAGACCTCGTTCAGGCCGGAAAGGCTGCGTTAGTCATTTCGCACGGCGGCCCGCTTCGTCTCCTTGATGGGCTTGCCAAAGGAGAGAGGGCCAACCTGCTAGCACCTTCAATGCCGCAGGGCAGCAGCAGGCTCCATTACGTCAGCGTTTGATCCACTCACGTCGGTCCGGGTTTCTTGTTTCCCAGCCCATGCGCTCCAGTTCTGGCGTTTTGGCATGGGCTGCAGGATATCCGATGCAAAGATACGCGATAAGGTTCCATCCCGGCTCGGCATCGAGGAGGTCTGACACGTGCTCGGGCTCAAGAATGGAGACCCAGCCCAGCCCAACACCTGCCGCCGTTGCAGCCAGCCAAAACGTATGGATAGCCATCACAGCGGACCAGGTCGTTGTTTCCGGCATGGTCGCACGTCCAAGACCATGCCCTTGATCCGGGAATGTTTCGCAGAAGACCGCGACATGATGCGGGGCATCATCTAATCCGGCCAGTTTGAGCATCGCATAGGATGCTGCTTGTTCGCCTTCATATCCCTGAAGGGCTTCCCGGTTACAGGTTTCAAAGCTCTTCCGAACGGCGGCTTTTCGCTCTGGGTTTTCAACGAGCACGAAGCGCCATGGCTCACTCAAACCAACGGAAGGCGCCAGGGTCGATGCATGCAGGAGATCATCGAGCACTGATACGGGCAGAGGATTCCGTTGGAAATGTCGCGCATCCCGACGCCATGTGAAAAGGCGCTCCAGATCTTTTCTGAAATCGTCTGAAAAGGCTGGTACCGTCATGGTTTATCCGTTGCGTACAAAAGGTTTGTCAGCGCCCACCGTCAGGACACGGGATGCCAGAGGCCCGAAGAGCAGTCCGATCGTAGCCCACAGAACGATCTGCATCCCCAAGGCTGCCTCGCGGAAACGCCAGAGCACTGTTGCCGGGAAATCTGTTGGAACTTCATTGATATCAGGCATACCGGCTTGTACGGCGGCCACCAAAATGATGAAGACACCGAGAGAGGCTAGCACACCGTTCCAGTGGCCCAGGCGCCGGATGAGTGGTCGGCTGACCATATAGGATGCCGCTGCCGCGCAAAGCGAGAGAGCGATCATACCGAAATAGGCGCCGGTTCTTAGGCCGATGGTGGATGGAAGGCCAACGGCAGGGGGATTGGGAGGATATTTCAGGTCCGGCACCAGCACGAACACAACGAATGCTGCGGCTGCCAGAAGTGCAGATAAGGCTCGCGGCGAAAAGCGGCCTACGCGACCGTACGCAAAAGCAAAAATAGTCGCGAAAATGCCGCCGTAAGCCGCACCATACATAATGGCAGCGGTGAGAAGCCCGAAAGACGCCTGTATGTCTCGGCTGATAATTTCCGGTTCAGGCGGCTCACCAGCAGCGAGGTCTTTCGCGCTCTCGAATGCAATCGCAAGATTAACCTGCGGCTCTCCAAAAAAACGCGCAAACACGAATGCAAGCAATGCGGCAGCAATCCCGGCAATCATGCCGCGGCTCAAAAGACGACCTGTCATAAAACTATGCTGCGTTTAGTGGCAGGGGAAGCCGAGCAGATGGCGCCCATCATGAACAAATTCATGGACCGCATGCCCTGAAATCAGAGACGTCGCGCCTTGTTCTGCACCAACAAAATAAAGCAGCAGAAGGCTGAGCACGACCGTAAAGGCAGCCCATGGAAGGAGCGCGCGGATCGGTAGCGCAACCGGTGCGGTGATGCTGGCGGGCAGGTGGGACGGGGAAAGGCTCTGGCTCATAATAGGCTCCGCTGGAAAAGCGCGTTCTGCGGTGGAAAATTGATAAAGGAGGTCTGGCTTCGCAACGTGATTTCACGAGCATTACAGTGGCGCGACCGCACCGGATTTGCACCGGCTTCTCCCTGCTTCCGCTAGGAGAGAGGATGTAGCGTTTCGTGAGAAAGTGTCAACTTTTCCATGCTGAGGCCAGCACTGTCAGGAGAACGCACTCGGCAAAACTGGCCGTTGCTCCCAGCACGTCTCCTGTATATCCGCCGAGCAGTTTTCGGGCGACGGCGCGAACTCCAAGCATTGTGCATAGTACGGCAAGAAGAGTTTGGAGGCCCAGTTGTGCGGGAAGGCAAATCACTGTCACGCAAAAGCCGGAAAACAACGTGCCCAGCAGCTGATCCCGCGTCAGACTGGAGAGCTGCTTTGCCAGCCCGTTGTCACGCGCAGGCTTTGTGATGAACGTCAGGAGTGGGAGTACTGCGCGGGAGAGCGCTCCCGTGACAGCCATTGCCGGCAAGATCATTGCATTAGGCAGCGCTGCTAATGTCGTAATGCGGATAATCAAGCTGATGCCCAGAGCCAGCGCACCATAGCTGCCGATACGACTATCGCGCATGATGGTCAGGCGCTTCTCAGGAGTATGGCCGCCACCACATCCGTCCGCCATATCCGCCAGTCCGTCTTCGTGCAGGCCTCCGGTTAAGAGAACTTGTAGGCCGACGCTCCAGGCTGCCGCTACCAGAGGGGGAACACTCAAGGCGCTCAGCAGCAAGAACATTGATGCGCTGAGAATACCGACAAGCGCCCCAATTAGGGGCCAGCACCAGACAGACCGCGCCAGAGACCAGTCCTGTCCGCTGACGCGCAGCCATCCCAAGGGAAGGCGGGTCAGCAGGCCCGCACCACAGGCGATGTCTTCTCGAATGGTGCGCCAAAGCCTCATTGAATGGAGACGTCTGATTGGGAAACGGCAGCCTCTGCGAACGTCGCCATACCGTTGTGGCAGGCCAATGCTGCTCTGAGGACGGGAATGGCAACCGCAGACCCAGATCCCTCTCCGAGGCGCAAGCCCAGGTCCAGTATTGGTTTCAGCCTGAGGGCATCTGCCAGCCTGCGGTGACCAGCTTCAGCGGAACAATGCGAGAGCTTTGTGTGGTCGAGTGCTGAGGCAGTCAGTTTGATCAATGGCAGCACGGCTGCGGTACAGACGAAGCCGTCAAGCAGAACCGGGATACGATGGTGTCTGGCGGCCAGAGCACTTCCCAATATGGCGGCCAGTTCGTAACCACCCAGACAACGTGCGGTATCCAAGGGGTCGCTAAGTGACGCCGCGTGCAGACACAGGGCCTCATCAATAACAGAAGCCTTGAGGTTAACGCCCGCCTGATCGAGACCCGTTCCACGTCCTGCCCAGTCCGCGCCAGTGCCTCCTAGAAGGGCAGCACAGAGTGCGGCGGAAGGGGTTGTGTTGCCGATGCCCATTTCGCCTGGGCAGAACAGATCCAGCATGGGGGATACAGCGGTGTATCCGACCGAGACCGCATCAAGGAACTCCTCTTCGCTCATAGCTGGGAAAGCTGTGAAATCTGCCGTGGCCGTTAGGTTTCGGACGGGAACAACAGCAAGGTCCGCACCAGCATTTCGGGCAAGCTGGTTGATTGCTGCGCCTCCACGCTGAAAATTTGACACCATCTGGGCCGTAACATCCGAAGGCCACGGAGATACGCCCCGGCGGACCACACCATGATTCCCTGCGAAAATTGTTATCTGAACGTGCTCTAGCCTTGGTTTCTGATGGCCTTGCCATTCACCGAGCCAAATGGATAGCTCTTCCAACCGCCCGAGGCTGCCGGGAGGTTTGGTCAGAGTTGCGTCTCGCTCCGCTATCAGGGCGGCGACTTTTGGGTCGGGGTCTGGAAGTGACAGGCAGGCAGTGCGAAGTTCTGCCATGCTGGCGAAAGGGGACTGACAGGACGAGGGCATGATGTGCGGTGGCATGACAGGTCTTTTGTGCTGTTATCAGGGACCATGCAAGAAGAAGGCGCAGGACACATTGTGGCACAGACCATCATGCAAACAGGACTACCGGATGTGTCACTGGTCCTCGGGGGCGCCAGGTCAGGAAAAAGCCGGATCGCTGAGGCCCTTATCACTGACCTTCCGGCGCCTTGGGTTTACCTCGCGACCGGTCGGGCTTTTGATGAGGAAATGCAGGCCAGGATAGATTTGCACCGTACCACCCGTGGGAACAAAGGGTGGCGTACAGTTGAAGAGCCATTTGATATCGCAGGTGTTTTACAGGCCGAGCAGCGCGCGCCGGTCCTGGTTGATTGCCTGACTTTATGGCTGACAAATCTCATTCTGGAAGATCGTAATATTCACACGGCGACGAAAGATCTTCTCGAGGCGTTGCAAACACGGAAAGGCCGGACCGTTCTTGTGGGCAACGAGGTAGGGCTCGGAATTGTCCCGGACAATGCCCTGGCGCGGCGTTTCCGCGATGAAGCGGGTCTTCTTCATCAGAAGATCGCCGCAGTCGCCGGAGAAGTGCTGTTCGTGGCGGCGGGTTTGTCTTTGAAAATGAAATGAGCCCATTTCCCGGACTTTGACACGCTTTCATCCCAGAGATAGGAGAGGGTTTGATGGTTCCTCTGAGAAGAGGATGAAAAGGGAAGCTGGTGCGGCCTTAGAAATAGGTCAAACCCGGCACTGCCCCCGCAACTGTGGACGGTTTTCTGTCCTGCCAGTCTTTCTTTCAGGAAAGGCAGCCACTGGATTTCGATCTGGGAAGGCCCGGTGGGAGAGGAGGTGCTAATGGCGCCTCAGCCGTGAGTCAGGAGACCTGCCATCTGAGCCAAGTGTCATGATCCGGCGGGGTGCCCGGACCGTGAGGGCGCGCCATCATGTGCGTGTCACTTTCGCGACTGCGAAGGCCTTTAATCGCGCCTTTTGTTATGCCGTTGTGCCTGCAAGAGAGACGAAACCATGGCAGATACCCTGCCTTATCCTGAAACGGGCCAATCATCCGTTTCGCCAGTTTTCCACGTCTGTGTGACGTGTCGTCGCGGTCTACCGGTTGGGAATGACCCTGTTCAGGGGCGACAGCTCTACGATGCCTTGCTTGACCAGGCTGCTGAAGGCGATTTCAGCGTCCAGCCCGTTGAATGTATGGCAGCCTGTAGCCGAGGCTGTATTGCCACGCTTTCCATGCCGGAAAAATGGACTTTTGTTCTAGGTGAACTTGGTCCGGAAAAGCTGTCTGACCTGCTGGCTTACCTTCAGCTTTACCGAGCATCGAAAACTGGAACAGTGATGCCGTCAAAGCGACCCGCATCGCTTTCTGATATGGTTATCGCCCGTCTTCCATCTTCATTGTCTGCTTCACAGGAACTTTCATGATGTCCCAGACTGTTTCAGGCTCCGGTCGCAAGATTCCGGTTACGATCATCACGGGTTTTCTGGGGGCAGGGAAAACAACCCTTCTGCGAAATCTTCTCGCACAGGCTGATGGGCGCCGTATTGCAATCGTCGTGAACGAGTTCGGTTCGCTTGGGATTGATGGTGAAATTCTGCGGTCCTGCGGGATCGAAGGTTGCGCTGACGAGGATATCGTCGAACTCACCAACGGGTGCCTCTGCTGCACGGTTGCAGACGACTTCATTCCGACCATGGAGGCTCTGATCGATCGTCCTGATCCGCCAGAGCACATCGTGATCGAGACATCTGGCCTTGCGCTACCCAAGCCTCTTCTCAAGGCATTCAGCTGGCCCGGGATCCGTACTCGCATGACCGTTGATGGTGTGATTACGCTGGTGGATGCACCCGCTGTCGCCGCGGGTCGCTTTGCGGACGATCCGGAAGCTGTTGCTGCACAGCAGGCTGCTGACCCTTCTCTGGATCATGATAATCCGTTGGCTGAAGTCTATGAAGATCAGTTGAATGCGGCGGATCTTATTGTTCTGAACAAGACTGATCTTCTGGACGAAGCCGGGATTGATGCGGTTGAAAAGGGCATTACGGAGGCTGTGCCGCGGAAAGTTATCACGCTGCGCGCAGTAGAGGGACGACTGGACCCCGCTGTTCTGCTGGGAATTGGTGCCGGTGCCGAAGACGACCTTCAAGCGCGCCCGTCCAATCATGATGGCGCAGATGACCACGAACATGATGACTTCGAGAGCTTCGTCGTGGTCCTTCCAGAGCAGAAAAGTGCTGAAGCATTACTCAAGCGCTTGAGTGAGGTTGCGGGGCAATTCGATATCCTCCGTATGAAAGGCTTTGCAGCCGTGCAGGGCAAGAAAATGCGATTGGCCGTGCAGGGTGTCGGGACCCGTTTCCGTCATGAATTTGATGTGCCTCTCGCAGATGCAGGCCGGGACGGGCGTCTCGTCGTAATTGGCCAGACAGGCCTGGATCGCGCAGCCATCGAAGCCGCATTGCTGGCGGACTGACCTGATGCATCTGCTTGTCCGGGAACGACACGGAATAGACGATCAGGACGTGGCCGAGGATCTCGGTCATGCGCCTGCTGATGTCGTGTTTCTATCATTCTCGGATAGCGATCTTCTGGCGCTTGAGCGGGCGTACTCTAATCTTAATGAGCAGACCCCAAACGGCGCAGGTTTTTCGCTGCGGTTGGTCAATCTTGCTCGCCTCCGACACCCCATGTCGGTCGATTTATACGTTGAGCAGACCATAGCATCGTCCCGATGCGTCATCGCACGGCTTCTGGGTGGTGTGGATTACTGGCGCTATGGGGCGGAAGAATTTCAGAATTTTTGTGGCAGGAACACCATCCCACTGGCTTTGTTGCCCGGAGATGCCCGCCAGGATGCACGGCTTGAAGAGTGGTCAAGCGTCGAAGCAGAAAACCATTCCAGACTCACGGGGTTTCTGAGGGAAGGTGGTCCTGAGAATGCGCGTCGTGCCCTTTTGCTCATGGCTCATCTTGCCGGACATGGAGATGACGTCTCAGGGCAGCCCGCAGCGCTTCCGCCAGCTGGAATTTATTGCCAGACGACAGCGGATTTTCCTTTAAGAGCCACAATCGTTTTCTACCGCGCTCACCTTCTGGCTGCCGATACAGCAGCGATTGACGGTCTTGCCGATGAACTGGAAAAGTCCGGGGTCGCGACAGATGTTCTATATGTCGCATCGCTGAAGAACCCGGATGTTGCCGAGTGGATTCAGAACCGCCTGATTGAAACTCCGCCAGACATTATTCTGAACGCGACTTTCTTTTCTGCGCGCGGAAAAGAAGGGGCATCTCCTCTTGATATTGCTGCTGTTCCGGTTCTTCAAATTTTGCAGCCTGGTGTGACAGCCTCGGCATGGGCTGAGAGCGGACGCGGCCTGTCGCAGTCCGACCTCGCCATGCAGGTCGTTTTGCCAGAACTTGATGGGCGGATTTCTTCGTCTCCGATCTCCTTCAAATCCGAAACAGTTCCGGGGGATGCGGCAAGGCATATGCCCTTTCAACAGGGTATTGCCGCTGCCGCAGAGCAGGCTCTCGCATGGGCAAGGCTTAAAAAAACGCCTCCGCGCGAGAAGCGTCTTGCGATCGTCCTTTCTGATTATCCCGGTGCGGATGGACAGACTGCACACGCCGTCGGGTTAGATACTTTTGCCAGCCTTGAATCCATCCTTCATGGGTTGAAACAGGCAGGCTATGACTGTGGAACTGAGAAAATTCCCGCTAGTAGGGCGTTGGTGGAGGCTTTGTGTGAAGACCTGCCACAGCCCTGTTTGCCTCTGGACGATTATAACGAACTCTTTGCGCGCTTGCCCGCTCCCTTCCGGGACGCTGTGACGCAGAGTTGGGGCACCTCTGCGGAAGACCCCGTCGTTCAGGACGGTTCATTTTGCCTTAAATTCGTGGCGCTGGGTAACATCGTAGTCGCTGTCCAGCCCGATCGCGGGAGCGCGCAGGATCGTAAAGCCCAATACCACGACCCTGATACACCCCCACGCCATGCCTATATCGCGTTCCACCTCTGGCTACGTCATGTCTGCCAGACAGATGCCATGGTTCATCTTGGAACGCATGGCACGCTCGAATGGCTGCCCGGCAAAGCTGTAGCGCTTTCCAATCAGTGCGCTCCCGCCGTTCTTCGTGGCGCTTTGCCGGTTCTTTATCCTTTTATCGTCAACAATCCGGGAGAAGCAGCCTCGGCGAAACGTCGTCTCGGCGCAGTCACCATCGGACATATGACACCGCCTGTTATGAAGGCCGGACTTGATCCGGACATGGCAGAGCTGGAACAACTGATCGACGAGTTTGCAGAGGCGGATGGTCTGGACAGGCGGCGTGGCGCCATTCTGAAGCGTAATATTCTGGACCGAGCCACGCGCATGGGGCTTTTGAGCGAAAGTGGCGTCAAAGCGGGGGAAGGCGACGAAGCAGAGGCTCTGGCGCGGCTGGATGCTTATCTATGTGATGTGAAGGACCTTCAGATCCGTGATGGTCTGCATGTTTTCGGTCAAGTAGCACCACATGCCGAAAAATTAGCCGAAATGGTGTCTTGTGTCGCACAGGTGCCGCAGCAAACGGTTGCTACTCTGATCGAAGCCAGCGCAGATGCGGAAATGAAGGCACTTCTGGCCGGGCTGGAGGGACTGTTCATTCAACCCGGTCCGTCTGGTGCGCCGACACGTGGGCGAGTAGACGTTCTGCCGACTGGCCGCAATCTTTTCACGCTTGATCCGAGAGCTGTTCCCACGGCTTCTGCTGTGGAGCTGGCCCGAACGCAGGCAAAGCAGATCCTTCTGTGTCACTTGCAGAACGAGGGCGAGCCGCTTCAAACCATCGTTATAGATCTGTGGGGTTCCTCCACCCTGCGCACGGGGGGGGAGGATCTGGCACTGGCTCTGATCCTGATGGGAGTTGACCCCACGTGGGATGCGTCGAGCGGTCGTGTATCAGGATTTGAAATTACACCGCTGGCTCTTCTCGATCGTCCGCGTGTCGACGTGACACTTCGAATTTCAGGATTGTTCCGGGACGCTTTTCCGGCACAGATTTCTCTTTTCGATCAGGTGGTTGAAGCTGTTTCCTGTTTGGAGGAAGGCGAGGAATGGAACCCGTTGTCTGCTCGTGTGAGAAATCTGGAGGGTGAGGCCCGAAAAATTGCTGGAGCGCGGATTTTTGGTGCAGCGCCCGGTACGTACGGGACAGGCATTGAAGACGCTCTCACGCGGAGTAACTGGGAAGACCGGTCTGAGCTTGGCCAGTCCTATCTGGACGGCAACGACTGGATGTATGGTGGCGGCCGTGACGGGACACGTAGCAGCGCAGCACTGGCCCAAAATCTGGCACGGGCAGACGCAATCCTGCATGTGCAGGACCACGCAGAAACGGATATTCTCGAAAGCCCGGATTTTGCTGCTCATGAAGGTGGGCTTGCAGCGGCGGCGGCTCTGCTAGGGGCCGATCCCGTCCTTTGGCATGGCGATACGTCCCATGCGGACGCGCCCCGTCTTCGGAGAGTCGAAGACGAAGTGAAGCGCATCGTTCGAGGGCGTCTGGCCAATCCCCGTTGGCTGGCAGGGATGCAGCGGCATGACTATCAGGGAGGTGCCGAAATTGCCCGGGGACTGGACGCCCTCTGCGCTTTCGCCGCGACCCTTTCTGTTCGGTTTGATCAACAGTTTGACTTGGTATTTGCCGCAACGCTTGGCGATGACACCTGTGATACTTTCCTGAAAAGCGCTAACCCTCAGGCACGTCAGGCAATGCGCACGCGGTTCCAGGATATGATCCGTCGAGGCCTCTGGCACCCACGCCTGAATAGCGTTTCTGCGGTGTTGGAGAGCGGGAGCGAATGACAGTTCCCTCCCTTGTTCGCGGCTGGTGTCCGGATATGTTCGCGCCGATGGAAGCGCGAGATGGATTGCTGGTTCGCGTCCGTTCTCCGCTCGGTGGTTTTGATGGGCCACAAGTGCTGGCTATTGCAGAACTGGCACGACGTTTCGGAAACGGCGTTGTTGAACTGACCAATCGTGGCAACGTGCAGCTACGGGGATTTTCTTCGACGAGTGCAAAGCTCGCGTTAGAAAGCGCACTGGCGGAGGGGCTTGTAGATCCTGATCCAGCGAAAGAGCGCCGAAGGGCCATTCTGGTTTCACCCCTTGCGGGCTTGGACCCTAAATGCGACCCGGGAACGTTGGACGTCGCCCAATCGCTTCAGACGGCGCTTCTTGAAGAAGACGTGTTGTCGGGGCTGAGTGGCAAGTTCGGTTGGGTCGTTGATGGCGGCGGGTATGTTCCAGAGGGCACGTTATCAGCGGATATTGCCCTTCAGTCCCGCCCGGATGGATGGTCAGTTGTCTGTGGTGCTATGGCAACCGAAGCTCTTGAGAACGATGCGGCTGTTAGCGCAGCCGTGATGTTGTCCCGGGTCTGTGCAGAAAGTTCTGACCTTGGGCGGCCATCGCGAGACACTGCGGCCGCAGCTTTCGCCCTCTCGAAGGCGAGGCTAGAGGGAATTCCGTGCAAACGGCAGGGTACTCGTCCGGTATCTCTCATAGGGCCACTGCCGGGGCAAGTCATGGGTGTTGGCCTGCCATTCGGCCGATGCCATGCTAAAGATTTTGAGGTTCTTGCCGAACTTACCGGGACATCACGGCTGCGGGTCACACCTTGGCGTAGTGTCCTCCTGCCGCAGCAGGACGGAACATGGCCCGGCTTCATCACCAGTTCGGTAGATCCATTGTTGCGAGTGGAAGCCTGTATTGGCCGTTCCGGGTGTGCGAAAGCCACCGCAGATGTTGTCGAGACAGCCTCGGCTCTGGCATCTGATGTGCCGCCCGGCTGTGTGCTGCATGTTTCAGGCTGCATAAAGGGGTGTGCGCATCCCCGTGCGGCAGATATGACGCTTGTTGCTGATGACGGGCATTATGAGGTTGTGCGCAATGGGCGCACAACAGACACGCCATCATGGCACGACATGGATATTCCGCAGATACGGACCCTGTTGCGTCATGAATTGAAGGAGACACAGGTTTGAGCGCCGGACCCTCTTCCTACGACTATATTCGGGATGGCGCGGCCATTTATGCCCGGTCCTTCGCAACGATCCGTGCAGAGGCCGATTTGTCGGGTTTTACGCCTGAACAGTCCAAGATTGCAGTGCGCATTATCCATGCATGCGGAATGGTGGAGGTCGCAGGATCAGTCGCCATGACGTCTGATCTTGTTAGCAAAGCGCGTGCAGCGTTGCAGGCGGGTAAGCCAATCCTGTGTGATTCCGAGATGGTCGCCCATGGTGTCACGCGCGCCCGGTTGCCAGCCAATAATGCCGTTATCTGCACGTTGCGCGATGAACGGACGCCAGATCTTGCCAGACAAATTGGCAATACGCGCTCTGCCGCAGCTCTTGATCTTTGGGGCGATCAGATTGAAGGGGCTGTTGTAGCGATCGGCAACGCCCCGACAGCGCTTTTTCACCTTCTCGAGCTCATTGATGCAGGTGGCCCGCGCCCCGCAGCAATTATCGGTATGCCTGTTGGTTTTGTGGGAGCCGCAGAGTCCAAGGACGCACTGGCAGCTCGCCCTGACCTTGCGCATGTCATCGTACGTGGCCGGCTGGGCGGAAGCGCCATGGCTGCCGCGGCCCTGAACGCCCTTGCCAGCGAGGCAGAATGACAGCTGCAACAGTTTACGTCGTCGGCGTAGGGCCGGGTGATCCGGAACTTATGACGCTCAAGGCAGCGCGGGTCATTTCAACAGCTCCCGTCATCGCCTATTTCTGCCGTCATGACAAAATGGGTCATGCGCGGAAAATCGCTGACACGCACATTACGCCGGGCACGAAAGAGCTGCGTTTTGCGTACCCCTTTACGACGGAGCGCCTTGTTAATGATCCGTCCTATCATCCTGATATGTCGTCATTTTACGATGAGTGTGCAACGCAGATTGCCGTCGAAATAGAGGCTGGCCGGAGCGTTGCTCTTCTTTGTGAGGGTGATCCGTTTCTGTATGGTTCCGCCATGTATGTGTTTGATCGGCTTGAGCCTGTCGGACCTTGTGAAGTCATTCCCGGAATCACAGGAATGAGTGGATGCTGGACGCAGGCGGCACTCCCCATGACGCATGGTGATGATGTCTTGTGCGTCCTGCCTGCCACTATGCCGGAAGATGATCTTGCTCAGTGGCTGGAGCAGGCTGATGCAGCCGTTGTGATGAAACTGGGACGCAATCTTCCAAAGCTGCGCACAGCGCTGGAACGTGCGGGGCGATTGCAGGATGCCGTTTATGTGGAGCGGGGAACCCAGGAAGAGGCCCGTGTTCTGCCACTGAATGACATGGACGGTGCGGCTCCTTATTTCTCTCTGGCGTTGTTGCCAGGGCGCCGGGGTGTCCGGTGAGCCGGATCTTCGTTATCGGTCTCGGGCCGGGAAAGCCCAGCCAGAGAACGCCTGAGGCTCAAGAGGCACTTGCTCAGGCAACAGATGTCATAGGATATGGCCCATACGTGGATCGTGTGGATTTGCCAGCGCATATCACTCGCCATCCATCGGATAATCGTGTCGAACTGGATCGCGCTCGCCATGCTCTTGAGCTTGCGGAGCAGGGGCGTTGTGTGGCGATCGTGTCAGGCGGGGATGCGGGCGTGTTTGGCATGGCAAGCGCCCTGTTTGAAGCCATCGGTCACGAACCGGATCGATGGAGTGATATGAATGTCACGGTCATTCCCGGTGTTTCCGCCGTTCTGGCTGCCGCAGCCCGTATTGGCGCGCCCCTCGGAGGCGATTTCTGCGTCATGTCTCTGTCTGATAATCTCAAGCCTTGGGAGACGGTCTGCCGGCGTCTGACGTTGGCCGCGCAGGCGGGCTTCGTGATTGCGCTCTACAACCCCCGTTCAAAGGCACGTCCCTGGCAATTGGGCGAGGCTTTCGAAGTGCTGCGTCAGGAATTGTCTGGAACTGTGCCTGTGGCCTTCGCAAGGGCTATTGGAAGAATCGATGAACGGCTGCATCTGACGGATCTAGACCATGTTGACCCCGAACTGGTGGATATGAGTACACTTGTCCTGATCGGGACCACTCTGACACATCGCATCGAGCGGCCGGATGGACAGGCATGGCTTTATACGTCCCGGTCTGTGCCCGCGTGATAATGGCGGTCCAACCAGTCCAGCGCTTCGTCGACGGTCGTGACACTCTCCGCTGGCGGCAGCGTCGGGCGGTTAATCATGATAACGGGCAATTTCAACGCTCTGGCGGCAATCAGCTTGGCGGCCGTCGCATCAGCTCCAGCATTCTTGGTGACGAGAACCTGCACAGCATGGTCTCTCATGAGCGCGATTTCGTTGTCCACAGTGAACGGCGGCCGGGCAAGCAGAAGCGTGACGTTAGACGGCAGGGACAAGGGATCAGGCTGGTCGATACTGCGCAGCACGTAATGATGATGCGGAGCCTTCTGGAACGGCAGCAGGTCCTTGCGCCCCGTCGTCAGAAAGACAGTGCTCGCGGCCGCCCCCAGCGCTTCTACGGCGGCGTCAATATTGGGAACGAACGTCCAGTGGTCGTCAGGTTGGGCTTCCCAGCTAGGGCGGTCTATCCGCAGCAGAGGAAGGCCCATTCGCTCGCATGCCGTCACGGCGTGTCGGCTCATCTGTGCGGCGAACGGATGGGTCGCGTCCACAACCGCACCAATGTTCTCTGCGGCCAAGAACGTTTCCAACCCCGATATGCCGCCAAAACCGCCAATGCGCACAGGGATCCCGGGAAGAACTGGATTTTTCGTTACGCCAGCAAGAGAAAAGACTGGCTCGAAATCCTTTCTTTCCGCGAGATGTTGTGCCAGCTGGTTGGCCTCTGTCGTGCCGCCAAGGATCAGAACGCGCATGGATTTGGTTCCTTTGCCGGAGCAGGCCGATGAAGACCCCATGGCTGAGCGTTATCGGAATTGGCGAGGATGGTGTCGAGGGGCTTTCGTCTCTCGCACGTCAGATCGTTCGTCAGTCCGAGTTTGTGATTGGCGGTGAAAGGCATCTTGAACTGGCTGCGAGTTTGATCTCAGGGCAAGCTGAACCTTGGGGTTCACCGTTTTCGAGTGGAGTGCGTCGTGTTCTTGAGCGGCGTGGACAGCCCGTCACCGTCCTCGCATCCGGAGACCCGTTCTGCTTTGGTGTGGGGAGCACGTTGGCACGCCATATTCCGCCAGAGGAAATGCTCTGTGTGCCCGCGCCGTCTTCAATATCCTGGGCCTGCGGACGCCTTGGATGGGCTGAACAGGACGTGCGTGTCGTGTCGCTCTGTGGACGCCCGATTGAGATACTGGTTCCGTACCTTCATCGGACTATGCGGCTGATTGTTTTGTCAGAAGACGGTAGCACGCCGAGAAAAGTCAGTCAGTTTTTGACTGGGCGAGGCTTTGGACCCTCTCGCATTCATGTCATGGAACGGGTAGGCGGCCTCAATGAGCAGTCGCGTGTAATCGTGGCTTCGGACGGGCTCGAAGATGTCGATCCTCTGAACCTTATAGGAATTGAAATCGAGGCGGCTCCAGGGGCGAAGATGGTCCCGCTTTCCAGTGGTTTAGAGGACGGGCTGTTTGAGCATGACGGGCAGATTACCAAGCGTGAAATTCGTGCTGTCACGCTTTCAACATTAGCCCCCCATCCCGGAGAACTCCTTTGGGACATTGGTGGAGGGGCCGGGTCTGTCGCCATTGAGTGGATGCTTCATCACCCTGCCAATCGGGCCATCGTCATTGAGAAAAATCCACTTCGGGCGGCGAGAATAGCGAGAAATGCCCTGAAACTGGGTGTGCCGGGACTAAAGATTGTGGAAGGCATTGCGCCTGATGCTTTGCCTGAACTTGAAAGACCAGACGTCGTGTTCATAGGCGGAGGGCTGACACATGTGGATATTTTCACGCAGGCGAGAGCCGCACTTCCCGTTGGCGGACGTCTTGTTGCCAATGCTGTAACGCTGGAAGGTGAAGCGGTTCTATCCGCTCAATATACGCGCTATGGCGGGACGCTAACGCGGATCGGCGTTGAACGGCTGGATGCTGTCGGTGGGCTGCATGCTTTCCGGCCCGCCATGCGCGTGACGCAATATGCGACAGTGATTTCTGAGGACAGGTTATGATCGTCGCGGGTATCGGCTGTCGACCAAAAGTGGACGAACAATCCCTGCTGGACCTCATCATGCAGGTGACGTCTGGCCGCAGGTTCGATCGGCTTGCTGCTCCGGAGTTTAGAAAAGCGGAGCCAGCTATTCCAGAGCTAGCAAAACGTTTGAATGTTGAGCTTGTGTGGATTGATACGGAAAGCCTGACGGAGCGTCAGGTAGAGTGCGAAACCCATTCTGCAATTGCTTTTGAGAAGACGGGATTCAGCTCTGTGGCGGAGGCTTGCGCACTAGCTGGTGCTGGGCCAAAAAGCCGTTTGATCGTTATGCGGCAGAGTGGAAAAGACGTGACCTGTGCCCTTGCGCAGTCAGTTGAGACATGAGGAAAGAGAACGGATGACGGTTCATTTTATTGGTGCAGGACCGGGCGCCGCTGATCTTCTGACGCTGCGAGGCCGGGATCTTTTGGCCTCATGTAAAGTCTGTCTATATGCGGGGTCTATCGTCCCGGTGGAAATGCTGGAGCACTGCCCGCCAGATGCCCGCAAAGTGAACACGGCGCCGTTATCGCTGGACCAGATCGAGCAGGAATACATCCGGGCACACGCTGAAGGGCAGGACATCGCGCGTCTTCATTCTGGGGATCTGTCTATCTACAGCGCGGTTGCCGAACAGACGCGCCGCCTGGATAGGCTTGGTATTCCCTGGACCATGACGCCGGGAGTGCCCGCATTTGCGGCAGCAGCATCTGTCTTGGGGCGGGAACTTACTGTCCCGGAAGTTGCGCAGACCGTCGTGCTGACCCGCGTCAGTGGCCGAGCGTCTTCCATGCCAGCGCGTGAAACACTCTCAGCCTATGCTGCGACCGGCGCTACACTGGCCATTCATCTGGCAGTGCATGCGCTGGACCATATCGTTACGGAGTTGCTGCCCCATTACGGACCAGAATGCCCTGTGGCGGTGGTGGCACGCGCAAGCTGGCCGGACCAGATGACCATTCGCGCCACGCTTGGAACTCTTCTTGAAAAAGCTGCAGCTAACCCAATGGAGCGCACTGCTCTTGTTTTGGTTGGCCCCGCGCTTGCGGTCGATGAATTTCGGGAGAGCGCACTCTATGATCCGGACTATCAGCGCCGGTTCAGGTCTGGATCATCAGCCGGATGACTGCGTCCTACGCAGTTGCCTTGTCGGTCAAAAACCATAACGTCCAGAGCAATACTGCTGTCTTCCAGAACGCTGCTGGCGAACTGGTACGCCGCCTGTGCGATGTGATTGCCCAGCGGAATATTCTGCCCGGCAGCCAGAAGAAACGCCTCTGCGACCGTAGGGGAAACTGCAATAGCATCGGCCAATTCCGCGCTCGCGCCTGCCTGCGTTGCCAAGGCCCCCAGAGCCGACATATCTGCGGCCCCTCGCTTGGAATGCAGATCCATCCGGCCCTGAGCCAGCTTGGTCATCTTGGCGATGCCTCCGCCGATTGTAAGGCGAGGGACCGGGTGTCGACGAATATATTTCAGGACGCCACCTGCAAAGTCACCCATTTCGATCAGCGCTGTTTCAGGCAACCCGTAGAGCGCCTGAACAGCGCGTTCGGAAACATCTCCTGTGGTCGCGGCCAGATGTGGCAGGCTCAGCGCCCGCGCGACGTCGATCCCGCGATGAATGCTGTCAATCCAGGCAGAGCAGGAAAAAGGCACGACAATTCCCGTTGTGCCCAGAATGGACAACCCTCCGACAATGCCCAGCCGACTATTCAGGGTTTTTCTTGCCAGTGTAACGCCATTTTCAACGCTGATTGTGACCTCAGCGGAGGCACCCTGAAGAGCTACACGGATCATCTGACGGGGGACGGGATTAATGGCCGGTTCACCGGGTGGAAGGGAGAGACCGGGGCGCGTAATTGTTCCAACACCATCGCCCGCGCGAAAAATAATATCTTGCCCCTTAGGCAATTGGCGCACATCTGCGCGGATAAGGGCGCCGTGCGTGACATCGGGGTCGTCACCGGCATCCTTGACGACCGCTGCCCAGGCGCCCGTTTTGTTCATCCCATGAGCAGCCAGTGCAAACGCCGCCTGTTTGCCTCCCGGCAGCGTGATGGACACGGGATCAGGAAATGTTCCAGTCTGGAGCGCTATCCATGCAGCTTTGGCCGCCGCGGTCGCGCAGCTTCCGGTCGTCCAGCCATATCGCAGAGGGGAGCCTTGGGCAGTCATCGAAGACAGGATACGATATTTCATGCTGAAAGCGAGACATGCCATCGGAAAGGATCGCTGATATGACCCGCGCGATCATGATTGCCGCGCCTCGCTCGGGGGGAGGTAAAACGACGGCCACGCTTGGTATTCTGTCAGCTCTGAGGGCCAGAAATATCGAAATTCAGGCCGCAAAGACAGGCCCGGATTATATTGATCCAGCGTTTCATGAGGTTGTAACCGGGCGTTCCAGCTTGAACCTCGATAGCTGGGTGATGATGCCTGAGCTTCTCGAAAGCATGTTGGCGCATGCGGCTGAAGGTGCGGATCTTTTGGTCGTTGAATCTGCTATGGGGCTGTTCGACGGCTTGCTGGGACCCGCAGACGCGCGCGGTGCACCGTCCGATATTGCGGCTCGGTTTGGTATTCCGGTTATTCTTGTGCTGGATGTATCAGGGCAGGGTCAGTCTGCCGCGGCCATTGCTCACGGTTTCGCCACGCTCGATCCCGCTCTGCATGTTGCTGGTGTCATCCTCAACCAGGTTGCGTCCGCACGGCATCTGGCTATGGCCCGTGAGGCCATTCTGGCCGCAGGTATCCCCGTCCTGGGTGCATACATGCGGGACACCACTCTGAAACTTCCGGAGCGACATCTTGGCCTTGTGCAGGCACGGGAACAGGACACACTGAAAGATCTTCTTGCTAGCCTGCGGGAGAGGACGGAAGGTTCGCTTGACCTCGATGCCATCATGGCCGCGGCAGCACCTCTCGATATTGAGGATCATGGCTGTGTTGCCATAAGCCCTCCGGGACAAAGGATCGCGGTTGCGGATGACGCTGCATTTTCGTTCCTTTATGGGCATGTGGCGCAGAGTTGGAAAAATGCAGGAGCCGAACTTGTTCCGTTCTCTCCGCTGGCAGATCAAGGGCCTGCTGAAGACTGTGATGTCTGCTGGCTTCCCGGAGGATATCCGGAATTACATGCTGAACAACTGGCGGCATCCCGTCACTTTCAATCCCGTCTGGTGAAGTTCTCGGAGACACGACCAGTCCACGGAGAATGCGGAGGCTTCATGGCTCTGGGAGAGTTTCTGGAAGATGCAAACGGTGTGACGCATAAGATGGTGGGCCTTCTGGGGCACGGAACCAGTTTTGCGAAGCGTAAAATGAATCTGGGATATCGTGAGGCGATACTGGCAACAGACTGCGCGCTGGGGTCAAAAGGCAGTATCTTTCGGGGACATGAATTTCATTATGCCCGCGTGATCCAAGCCGGAACGGACGAGCCTCTCGCAACCTTGAGAGACGGCTACGGCAATGATCTTGGGATGGCTGGAGGTTGTCGTGGGCTGGTGTCCGGATCATTTTTTCACGTGATGGCACGTAGAGACAGGAAGTGAGCATGAACACCAACGATGATGCGGCCCGGCACCGGGAGAAAATGCAGAAACGCAAAGACGTGCAGGACAAGGAAGTCGCGTCAAAGACTGTCGAAAAGGGCGTTCTGGCGGTTAATACAGGCCCGGGGAAAGGTAAGTCTACCGCAGCCTTCGGCCTTGCGCTGCGTGCATTGGGCCATGGAAAGCGGGTTGTTGTCGTGCAGTTTATCAAGGGCGCCTGGGTGACAGGAGAGCGCGCTGCGTTGGAACGCTTTGACGATCTGGTAGAGTGGCACACGATGGGCGAGGGGTTCACCTGGGAAACGCAGGATCGCTCAAAGGATATTGCTGCCTGCGCCCGGGCGTGGGAGGTGGCGCAAGCGGCTCTGAAACGCGACGATGTCGCTCTTGTGGTTCTCGATGAACTGAATATCGCCCTGCGATACGATTATTTGCCCCTGGAGCAGGTTCTGGAAGACCTGAAAACGCGTCCTGGAATGCAGCATGTCGTCATAACTGGGCGTAATGCTAAACCAGCCCTTGTGGACGCTGCGGATCTGGTGACGGAAATGACGCTGGTAAAACATCATTTCAGTGCAGGTGTGAAAGCTCAGGCCGGGTTCGAATTCTGATGACGCAGCGGAAGGGGCCCAGGGCTCTCATGTTTCAGGGAACGGGCTCCAGCGTTGGGAAATCTGTGCTTGTTGCAGGGATTGCACGAGCCCTGACACGACGTGGCCTTACAGTGCGTCCGTTCAAGCCTCAGAACATGTCAAACAACGCCGCCGTGACCCGAGACGGAGGCGAAATTGGCCGCGCCCAGGCTCTTCAGGCTCGTGCCTGCGGGGTTCCGCCCACCGTGGACATGAATCCTGTGCTGTTGAAGCCACAGAGCGAGACAGGATCCCAGCTTGTGGTTCGAGGAAAAGTGCGAGGAACCGTGCGGGCCCGTGCTTATCAGGACGTTAAAACAATGCTTATGCCAGACGTGTTGTCCGCGTTTCGCACTTTGGCGGCAGAAGCTGATATCGTTTTGATTGAAGGGGCCGGATCGGCTTCAGAGGTCAATCTGCGGACAAACGACATTGCCAATATGGGTTTTGCCGAAGCCGCCGATGTGGACGTCGTGCTCATTGGTGATATCGACCGGGGGGGCGTGATTGCCAGCCTTGTGGGAACAAAAATGGTGCTGTCAGGGCAGGATGCAGGGCGGATCAAAGGGTTTATCGTAAACAAAATGCGTGGAGACGCTTCGCTTTTTACCGATGGCATGACCACTATTTCACGCCAGACGGGGTGGGAAAAGCTTGGTCTCGTCACACACTGTGCGCATGTTGGTGACCTTCCCGCTGAAGACGCATCTGATCTTGTGAACGAAACGCCAGTAGGCGACGGCTTACGGGTTGTCGTGCCGCAGCTACCCACGATCGCCAATTTCGATGATTTAGACCCCTTGCGATCTGATCCGGGCGTCACTCTGGAGATCGTGGCACCTGGTCGGCCCCTTCCAGTTTGTGACCTTGTGATCATACCAGGCTCGAAGGCAACTATTTCTGATCTGGCGTTTTTCAAAAAACAGGGATGGGACATTGACCTGAAGGCGCATACCCGCCGTGGCGGTCGTGTTCTTGGCATTTGCGGTGGATATCAAATGCTTGGAAAATCCATTGAGGACAAGGATGGGATCGAAGGCCCCCCGGGTCTCGTCGAGGGCTTGGGCTTGCTGGACGGGCAGACGGTTCTGACAAATGATAAGCGTTTGACAGAAGTGAGTGGATTACTGGTGCCGGAAGGGACCCCGCTCACTGGCTATGAAATTCATGTCGGGCGAACTGCTGGTCCTGATACTCAGAGGCCATTTGCAACGGTAGACGGTGAGCCTGAAGGTGCCGTTTCGCCTGACGGCCGTGTTTGGGGAACTTATCTACATGGGGTTCTGTCTGGTGGAAACGCGCGGAAAGCTCTTCTTTCACGCGTAGGGTGCGCCGGGCCTGACCTTCAGGATCATGATGAGCGGGTTGAGGCTGCGCTGGATGCCTGGGCGCACCATCTTGAAGCCTGCATTGATCTGGATGCGCTTCTTGCATTGGCCCGACCTGTCTGATCGTTCAAAGCCAGAACAGAAGGGTGAGCAGGCCCAGCACTGCTCCCTGAATGAAGCAGGCCCGACGGTAGAGGGTGAGAGCTCGCCAGAGGTCGTCAGCGGTTGCCGTGGCACGGCCGTCGCCCATCCATGAATCTTCGACCAGAATGCCGTTATAAACTCTGGGGCCAGCAAGCTTAAGGCCCAACGCACCTGCCATGGCGGCTTCCGGCCAACCGGCGTTTGGGGAGCGATGGTGGCCTGCATCTCGCCGAACTGCTCGAAATGCCTCAGTCGAGTTAGTACCGCGCATCGTGAGTGCTGCCAAAACCAGCCATAGAGCGGATAGACGGGAGGCGGGAAGGTTCACCAGATCATCCAACTTCGCAGAAGCCCACCCAAAGGCTTTGTGTCGAAGCGTGAGGTGACCGATCATGCTGTCTGCTGTGTTGATTGATTTGTAAGCGGTTGCGCCTGACAGGCCACAGAGGGCAGTCCAGAAAAGCGGCGCAACAACGCCATCGGAAAAATTCTCAGCCAGACTTTCAATAGCCGCGCGTACTACGCCCGCTTCGTCAAGTTGCTCAGGATCACGGCCAACAATCATGGAAACCGCTTTTCTGCCACCTGCCAGTCCCGCTGTCTGCAGGCCAGTGTGGACCGCTTGGACATGCTCCCACAGGGAACGTTGGGCAATCAGAGTGCTGGCCATAATTCCTTCCATCCCCCAGACAAGCAGAGGGGAAAACAGAAGGTGTATGCACTGAAGGGCCATGCAGACAACTAGGAGCGGAAAGCCAACGAGGATCGTCAGGCAGACTATTCCCCATAACCGTTGCCGGACAGCGCTATCCTGCGAGCGGTTGAGCGAACGATCCAGTCGCGCAATAAGGGCACCAATCCACATGACTGGATGGCCAATCTTGCGAAAAATCCAGTTCGGATAACCGAAAGCGGCTTCAATCGCACAGGCCAGACAGGCAACGGACAGTGTGTGGGACAGGAGGGAGAAAGTCATGGGCCTGTGTGTTTCATCCGGATGGCTTGATCTAGCATGATGCGATCGGTGCTGAAAAACATGCCGGTGCATGGGGGGCAGGTGCGGCAGGTGATGGCGCGCTTCCCGCAGGCCCCGAGGCCTTTCATAGACCTTTCCACGGGCATTAGTCCGTACGAATACCCTCTTTCTCCCGTAGAAATGTCCATGCTCACCCGGCTACCGGAAACAGCAGATGAGGCGGCGCTCCTAAAAGCAGCAGCGGCAGCTTACGGTGTGCCGACTGAAGACATGATTGTAGCGGGGCCGGGCACACAGTTGCTTATCGCCTTGTTGCCCTTGGTGCTGAAGGCAGAAAACGTCTTCATTTTCGGACCCACCTATTCTGGCCACGAACAGGCATGGAGAAACGCAGGGGTCAACGTGTCGATCGTGACGGATATTCAGGCTTTCAAAGCTGCCGCAGGGCAAGCGGGGGCTGTGTGCGTAG
Organism: Gluconobacter sp. Gdi; assembly: GCF_014132155.1. Lineage (GTDB taxonomy): Bacteria > Pseudomonadota > Alphaproteobacteria > Acetobacterales > Acetobacteraceae > Gluconobacter. Next base: position 165,188 of record NZ_BLJQ01000005.1, on the reverse strand, counting down.
TCTGTAATCCGAATAATCCAGACGGTCGATGTCTGCCTGTCGAGACGCTTCTGGAACTCTCAAAGCGCTGTGCAGCCTCCGGTGGACGGTTAATCGTAGATGAGGCGTATGCGGATTTCGAGCACGAAAGTGCCGCTGCATCTTTCCCGCAAACCGGCCTTATGGTTTTGCGCTCTTTTGGGAAAACCTACGGATTGCCGGGCGTACGGCTTGGTTTCCTGATTGCGTCCAACGGAACGGCAGATCAAATGCGGAAGCTGATAGGGGATTGGGCGGTCAGCGCCCTGGCTCTGTCCGCAGGACGTCAGGCCCTGTCGGATAAGGACTGGCTGGGTAGAACGAAAGCCCGGTTGGAGCAGGACGCACAACGTCTTGCAAAAATCTTAAAACGGGCGGGTCTGACCATCAAAGGAAACACGCTTCTGTTCTGTCTGGTCAGTTCGGATGAGGCGGCTTCTCTATGGGCATTCCTCTGTGGATGCGGCATCGTAACCCGTGCTTTCCCGGAGCGCCCAACGGAACTGAGATTTGGTCTGCCGCGGGATAGTGCTGGTTGGGATCGTCTGGAACGCGCGCTTCAGGAATGGTCAAAGCACGTAAAATGAAGCTGTTCTGTTTTGCTCTCCCCCCATACCCATCTGTGAAGCGGAGCGTTTTCCCCGAGAGCGGTGAACAACGTAACACAGAGTGCCTGGAAGGGAGTTTTTGGCCAAAGTCCCTGCCCATCCTGACAGGGTGCAACTCTGATGCAGCATGGCTTGAGGCTCATTCCGAGTGTCCTGTTACCGTGGATGAGCGACTTAGGGGCCATGACTATGGTGATTGGTGCGGACAGAGCCTTAAAACCCTATCGCCAGTAAGTCTGGCACAATGGATGATGGACCCCGATTTTTCACCGCCGGCTGGTGAGAGCCGGACCAAAATGTATGCCCGTCTTGCCGGGTGGCTATCAGACATCAGGGAGGCGCAAAATCCCTTAATTTTGGGAGTGGACGCTGAGGTCGTGCGAGCCTTGACTTTGCTGGCCATGGGCCTGAATGCAGAAGCGGTGGAGAAGCTGGATATTCTTCCGCAGAGTTGGAGCGTCCTCTCTTTTTACAGGACGTGGCGGGTCCAGGCCGTGTCCGTTCCAAACAATAGAATAACGTTTGAAGTTATTTTCGGCTCAGAAAACGATCGTTAATCCAAGCGGCTGCGCCGACGGCAACAAGAATGGGCCCGAGAATAAAAAGTACCGCCACAAGGGTCACCAGAATAATAATACCAAAAGACATTTTATTTTCTCCTTATTCAGAACGGGAACTGTTACGTTCTGAATCACGTTTGCCATAGTTCCTGCGCATATTCGCCAAGTTTATGCTTCACGATAACCTCTGAAAAGGGGAATGATATGCGTTATTTTCTCATGATTCTACTGGGGGCTATCGTCACCCGTTTCTGGCTGCGGATAGCCTCTGTTCAAACTGTCCGGCGGGTCGCTGCACCCGTGCCGGCTCTTCCAACTCTATGATACTTATTTTTGTACGGCAGAGGCATAAGTCAGCCTGTAGAGCGAGCCGGAAAAATCGTCACTAACGAGAATGCTGCCGTCAGGCATTGGTTGAACATCTGCCGGGCGGCCAAAAGTCCGTCCGTTCCGCCGAAAACCCCAGATTAAGGGCTCTGGTTGCTGTGGATGGTCTGTACTATCAAATTTTACTGTAACGACCTGATACCCTGATGGAACGCTCCGGTTCCACGACCCATGTTCTGCAATCAGCAATGCACCATTTAAGGAACGTGACGCGGCAGGGCCTTCGTAAAATCGCAAACCTAATGCTGCGACATGGGCCCCTAGCTTCAGGACCGGCGGAGTAAACTCACCGCAGGAGTGGTCTGTTCCGTAATGGGGATCGGGGACATCTCCCTGATGGCAATACGGATAGCCGAAAGACTGTTGGGGCCGTGTAAGGGTGTTTAATTCGTCAGAAGGGACGTCATCGCCCATCATATCGCGGCCGTTATCCGTAAACCACAGGTCCTTTCCTGTTTTTCGCCATGCTAGACCAACTGAGTTGCGAATGCCGTAAGCCACGTCCTGCCTGTCGGTGCCGTCGGGCTTCAGGCTGATGATTTTTCCAAAATCACGCCCAACATCGCAGACGTTGCAGGGCGCCCCGATGGTCACGTAAAGCCTTCCATCTGGCCCGAAGGCGATAAACTTCCAAAAATGGTCACCGTCACTGAAGGGCAAATGATCTGTGATGACTTCCGGTTTGGGGGGATCATCCAGATGATCTTCGATATCTCTTAAAACCAGAAGTCTTTCTGGTTCAGCGATATAGAGATCTCCGTCGTGAAATGCGACGCCTGAAGGCGTCTCGAGGGCACTGGCGACAGTTCGGACCTGAACCGGTTTTCCGGGATTCCCAACACTGGAGACGGCATAGACCTTTCCGGGCCCCATCGAGCCAAGGAAAATAGTTCCCCTGTCTCCAAGGGCAATTTCCCGCGCACCACGGACATCAGCGGATACGATCTCTAGATGGAAGCCCCGAGCGACAGACAAATTTTTCGTGGAGGGAGCACCCCATGCTGACGGGACAACGCATGAACCTATTATTGAGACGAGCAGAAGCTTCCGGAGCATGACGCACCTCATTAATGGGGCAGTTCTTGAAGAACAGCGCCGTTCATAGCAAACGGATGAGGGGAACAGAGGTTTTTAGCTAAAGCCCACCTTCTTTCGTGCGCTTATCAGAAAATGTGATGTCACGAAGCATGTCTGGCAGCGGGTTCACCTTATCCTTCCCTGGTTCTCATGCGTTAGCGCCCCAGTTGCTTAATGTACGCAATCTGTCCTGTTCACTGAAATGGCCATACCTCCAGAGAGCTGGTCACGGACAGTCATGGGAGTTCCGGTTCTATGGTCGACACGTCTCCTCGTATGCCGCGTGCAGCAGAAGCAGCTCTGCGAATGCTGGCGCTTGATCTGCATTGGACATGGAATCACGAGGCGGATCTGCTTTGGCAGATGATCAATCCGGACCTCTGGGACAGAACTCATAATCCATGGATCACTCTGACCCGCACACCCAAGGCTCAGCTACGCGATGCTCTGCAGAATACGGACGTTCGGCGTCTTCTAAAAGCCAGTATAGAGCGCCGCAAATATGAGCTCGAACGTCCAACATGGTTTGCGGAAAACCATAGTCAAACGGAGCTGTCTGAGGTCGCCTATTTCAGCATGGAATATATGCTTAGCGAGGCACTCCCGATCTATTCTGGTGGTCTCGGAAATGTGGCCGCTGATCAGCTTAAGGCGGCGAGTGATCTGGGTGTTCCTGTTGTCGCTGTCGGGCTCCTTTATGCGCAGGGATACTTTCGCCAGGTCATTACCCCAGCAGGCGAGCAGCGCGCGCTCTATCCGTTTAATGATCCTGACCAGCTTCCAATACAGCCAGTCCTGACCCCGGACGGGGACTGGTTCCGACTTTCTGTTCAGACAGCGACGGGTGAAATCTGGCTTCGGGCCTGGAAAGCCGTTGTAGGCCGGGCAACCCTTTATCTTCTGGATACGAACGATCCGTCCAATCCTCCGGCTGTTCGCTGCATTACAACTCAGCTTTATGGGGGAGATGCAGAGCTTCGCTTACGGCAGGAGATGGTGCTGGGAATTGGGGGCTGGAGATTGCTGCATGCTTTAGGGCACCGGCCAGATATTTGCCATCTGAACGAGGGACATGCAGCATTCGCAGCGCTGGAGAGGGCCCGCTGCCTTTCGGAAGAAGAGGAAATCCCGTTCGCGCAGGCTCGGGCTATTGTCCGCGCTGGAACAATCTTCACAACCCACACTGCTGTGCCCGCCGGGTTTGATCTTTTCCCGCCCAAACTCATCGAAAGCCATCTCACATTCTATGCCGAAGAGCGTCTCGGGATGCCCATTCAGGATTTTCTTGCGCTAGGGCGGCTTGATCCAGAGAATGGCGATGAATTCTTCAATATGGCTTATCTGGCCGTTCGGTGCAGCGGTGCTGTCAATGGCGTGAGCCAGTTGCATGGAGCTGTCAGCCGGTCCCTGTTCACGCCCTTATTCCCGCGGTGGCCACAAAGCGAAGTCCCAGTCTCTCATGTGACAAACGGCGTTCACACTCCGACCTGGGATTCAGTAGCGGCTGATGAACTTTGGACCCAGGTCGGGGGGAGAAGTCGGTGGGAAGGCAATCTGGAAGGTCTGGGCGATGCTGTGCGGCGCCTTGACGACACGACTCTTTGGAACAGCCGGTGTGAGTCCCGCGCAGGATTTGTTCAGGCTCTGGGAGAGGAGCTCTCTGCCCGGCAATGTATCGTTGGTGAAGACGGGCTATGGTGTCTGCCCGCGCCAACCCTGAACCCGGAGGCTCTGACAATCGGGTTTGCGCGGAGGTTTGCCACTTACAAGCGCCCGGACCTTCTATTGTACGACGAGGAACGGCTCGTCCGTCTGTTGCGACATGCTGATCGCCCGGTTCAGATCATTCTTTCAGGTAAAGCTCATCCGCGTGATCAGGAGGGGCAAGCTATGATCACGCGCTGGGTCCGCTTCTGCCAACGTCAGGATATCGTAGGGAAAGTCATATTCCTCGCCGATTACGACATGGCTCTGGCGCAGAAAATGGTTCAGGGGGTGGATCTGTGGCTGAACACACCGCGGCGCCCTTGGGAGGCCAGCGGAACCAGCGGCATGAAAGTTTTGGTGAATGGTGGCCTGAACCTGTCGGAACTCGATGGATGGTGGGCTGAGGCCTATGCGCCAGCAGTTGGCTGGGCGCTCGGGGATGGTCTGGAACATGCGGGAGATCCGGCTTATGACCATTCTGACGCGCAGGAACTTTACAGACTATTGGAAGAGCATGTTCTTCCTGAGTTCTATGAACGCGTTCCCAGCGGAATACCGCGCGCATGGGTGGCGAAAATGCGCGAAAGCATGGCGCGTCTGACGCCTCAGTTTTCCGCGAACCGAACGGTTCGCGACTATACGGAACAGTTCTATCTAACAGGCGCACAGCGCTACAGACGCCGCTTGACCGAACACGGGGAGGATGCTGGAACAGTTCTGGACCAGCAGAAAGCCCTCTCTGCCGGTTGGAGTAGTCTCAGGATCGGTGAGGTTGTCATTCCCGAGAGTGGGGGAGAACAGAAAGCTCATGCATTCATTCATCCCGGTATGCTCGACCCTGCTTTGTTTAGTGTTCAGTTCTATGCCAATCCGCAGAATGGTCATCCACGCATCAAGTCCCTGACACAGGCAGAACATCATCTTCAAGATGGTTGGATTGCCTATACTCTTGAGACCGAGCTCCCTGCGCCTGCGGCAGAGTGTACGCTACGGATCATTCCAGCAGAAGACATTCTCAGCGTTCCGCTGGAAGCTCCTTTTATCCTCTGGCAACGTTAGGGCATGAGGGCTTACGCTTCATGAGTGGTCATGCTGGAGGGGAAAGAACAATGATCCGAAGCCTTTTGCCGCAACGTATGACATTTCGCTTTCTGCCAGAAGCATGGCCTCTCATTCGACATCACCCGATTATTGCTCCATCGTTGAAAAGTATCAGGCCTCGCCATCGGGTCTGGACGTTTCATGACACGGCATCGTGTCTGCTGTCTCGCCATGATTGGGCGCTGTGCACAGGGCGGGAAGGCCGTTTTTCGGTTCAGGGGCTGGAGCCTGTAGCATGGTCTGGCTTACCGAATATGAAGTCTTCAGAACGATGGGTCTGGTCCAGGAAGGGATTACGTCCCGAGACAACGCTGCTTGAAGCCACTCCGGCTGCGAACCTGGATCTTTCAGGTGCATTGCTCCCAATATACCGATCGGATTTCTGGCAGTTACAGGGGGAGCAGGCGTCTGATGGTCACACCATCAGGATTACTCTATCTCGCGGATCGGTGCAGGCTGGAGAATTGGCGGAAGCTGTTTGTACGTTGGATCTGATGCTGGTCAGAGGGGATGTGAGCAGTCTCTACGGCATGGCGCAGACCCTGAATGATCTGCCCATCTGGCTGACCGGGGAGACCGTTCCTATGAGGGGCGTCCGGCTGGCAACAGGCCTCTATCCCGATGGTGCGATGATTAAAGCCCCTGTCTTTACAGGTGATGTAACTGTTGGGGAGGGCTGGAGCCAGTCTGTCCGAGGGCTTCTGGCGGCTTTTCTGACCCTTCAGCCGTCAGCCGAGCAGGGAAGCGTCGCGGGCGTTCACCAGATGCGAGTGGCTCTTCGGCGGCTACGGACAATCCTGAAAGCCTTTCGCCCTCTGTTTCCAAAAGGCGCGTTTGCGAATGAGGCGATGGTGTTGCAGAAAATTGGACGGTCTCTTGGGAATGTCAGAGATTGGGATGTTTTCCTGACGGAGATTGTACCGAACCACATGACCGAAAAGGCTCGGGCCGAATTTAGCCAATTTGCAGAAGAAAGACGATCAGACGCTTTAGGGCAGATGCGGCAGAATTTGACCGATCCGCGCATAACTTCTGCACTGCTTTCTTTGGGGCAGAGTACGGAAGATCCCGCTGCTGTCTTTGGGCCAAAACTCACCGGAGCACTTTTGGAAGATCATGCGCCTGTTTTGCTGGATAGAATGGCGCGCAAGGTCCAGCATCGGGGGCGTCATATCGGGAAACTATCAGACCTGCAGCTTCATAACGTCCGCAAGGCATTGAAAGGGCTGCGATACAGTATCGAGACTGTTCTTCCCCTTTATAAGGGCCGCCACCTCGAAACCTACATGAGCCATTGCAAGGATTTGCAGGAACTGTTCGGTCGTTTCAATGATGCCGCAACAGCAGAGGCCCTGGTGAACCAGGCGATCCGGGAAAGGCCGGATCTAGCCGAGGCAGGGGACGCGATCATCCAGGCTGCACATCAGGATCGGAAGAAGATCCTTAAGAAACTCCCCAAACGATGGAAGAATTTTTCGAAAGATGCCCCGCTCTGGTGCGAGTGAGGTTATTTCCTTGTGTGTAGCGGAAACCCTTGGTCATGCTCTGGCTTATGATTCTCAGAGGCGGCCGACGAATATGGCTGATTGCTGCCGGGAGTAAAGATCATGGAGAGACGCTGGGTTTTTTTGACAATCATTGTCGTGGTTGCCGGACTTATCATGATATTATTGTGGTCTAGACAGACCGATCCTGGAACGACCGGACCGGATACACATACCGAAAAAACGGCCCCACAAGCTCTGAACGCGGTAGATCCTTACCTATGGAGCCCCGCCCATTTGCAGAGAGCTTATGAAGCCGTCTGAAATATCCCTCAGAAATTCGACCTGAGTGTGAACATGAAGTTCCGCGGCTCTCCATAATAGTTGTAGTAGTAGAGATTGCCCAAGCGCTGATAATAGCGCTTGTTGGCAATGTTATTGAGCGTCGCGGAGAGGGAAAGATACTTGTTCCACTGGTATCCCGCCTGAATGGATCCGATGATATATCCACCCTGCGTTACGGTGCGGTTTGTCCCGAAGGTACTGGTCTGCGCATTGAGCCCGCCGCCAATGCTCCAGACGTTTTTCTGCGCACCGCGATAGGGTTCGAAACGGTAATGTGTCCAGAGTTTCCATAGATGTTTGGGTGAGTTGCCAGCATAGGTCAGGCCAGACTGTGTCGCGCTACCGTTATTGACGATCCTGTTATCGTTGTACGTATAGCTGGCATTGATGTCCCAGCCCTCCAGGGGGCGGCCGATCAATTCTGCTTCTGCGCCCTGACTGCGCGTCTTACCTGTGGCGACGTAGCAGTCATCTATGCCACCGGGGCCACAGATGGCGCCGATTGTGCCGTTATAAATAGCCTCATTTTTCTGGATGATCTTGTAGCCAGACAGGGTCATACCGAGGTGTCCGCGGAAGAACTCTCCCTTGATGCCTCCTTCAAGCTGATTGCCGCGGACAGGCGCAAGACGTCCCGTTGTGTCAAAGACGGACTGGGGCGAGAAGGTGGAGACGTAACTGGCATACATTGAGATGTTCGGTCGCAAGTGCCAAACCCCGCCAATATAGGGCGTCAGAATGCCTTGCTGGTCGATATCTGTGTTGGTTCTGCCCACATAGGGCGAGATTCGACGTGTCTTGCTGACGTACCCGCTAACGCGTCCACCGATCAGGATAGCAAAGCTTGAGATCGGTTTGATCTGCGCCTGACCATAAACGCCCCATTGTGTGGACGGCTCCCAATAGCGATTGGTGATTGTAGGGAGGGCAAGGGACGGGATGGCATTGTTAGCACTGATCGGGATTCCAGCCAGGGCCGTATAGGTGCGAGAGTTTGCACTGGCGCCCCCGCCTTCATAGAGGTAACGGTCATAGTTCGCTCCCATCATCAGGACGTGTTTCTGTCCAAAAAGATGAAGAGGCCCAGTGACGTAGGCGTCCAGACCGTCATTGGTCTCATCGTAGCGTGTGTTGGCCTCGACGAAATTCCCACTCTTTGCGCCGGCATTATAAGCGTTGAGATAAGCGTATTGCAGCGTCGTGGCTGAGATCCGATGACGGTAGTTGAAGCGCCCACGCCAACCATGAGAAAAAAGATGCTCGAGTTGTGCCTCGACTTCCGTCATGGGCACTTCGGACTTACCCCAGTTCGCGCCTATGAAGGTGCTGGTAGGTAAATCAAGATCTGCACCATTGCTGGCTCTGGGAAGACCCATGTAGCGGGTTGTATCGTTGCTTTGAGACGTCACGGAGACTGTCAGTGTGTCGTGAAGCGTCAGGTGCACATCCGTAACCCCATAGATCGTCCATCGCCGATCGTAGGCATTGCTATAGAACTGATTACGGTCTGTTCCTGCGACGACCAGTCGTGCTGAGACGATTTTCGAATTCGCGATGGGGCCGCCAATATCAAAGGTGGTGTGATAGTTGTTCCACGAGCCAGCAGAGAATGAAGCATTCCCCTGGAACTGCTCTGTCGGGCGCTTATGAACGAAATTGACACTTCCGCCTGGTGTGCTGGAACCTTGCAGCATTCCATCCGGTCCCCGAAGGACCTCAATCCGATCGTAGATGGACAAATCGTATTGCTGACTGAACGTCAGACCGCTCATGGAAGGAACGCCGTCATACTGAGCCTGAAGCGAAAAGCCACGGGCTGTATAGCCACCTGTTCCATCACCGTACATGTTAACGTTGACACCAGCGACCTGTTTGAGAGCTGCATCAATCGTATTGAGATTCTGGTCCTTCATCTGTTGACTGCTGAGAACAGAGATGGATTGCGGAATATCCATCGGTTTGAGGAGCATCTTGGTCGTGGAGACCGCGGAAACCGTATAGGTTCCGGTGCCGTCTGTGGACGCATTGCGTCGATGTCCCTGCACAAGAAGCTGTTCGATGCTACCAGGCGTATCATCTGCCTGCGCAACATGTTTGCGCTGCACATTGTGAGGCTGTGTTGAAGCGGAACGTTCCTTTGCGTTACTCGTCGCTAAAGATGATTTCTTGCGTGTATCTGGCGAACCCTCATCAACTGCAGCAGCGAAGGCACCATTACATGTGCCAGAGAGGAGGAGCGCCGTAAAAAGCATTGGACCAAAATTTGTACGTTGAGGAACGTTCGACGCTGGAAGTCTCATGGAACGGGCTAACTGCCTCCGCTGAAATGAATTTTCACGGGAATTTCAACCGAGTTCCCGTCTTTCTTAAAGTTACAAATGATATTCATTCTCAAAAACTTCAATCTTTAATTCACTCAAATTCGCAGTTGTTATATTCAGCGCAGCTTTCCTGCCACCTTGAGCGGGCAAGTATTTTTTACGAAAAAAATAATTACGAAAGCGGATGTTTTTTCAAGAATCGCGCTGTGTGAAAGTCTTTCTATCCGTTCAGGCGTGAGTTGACCTCACCGTCTGTCTTTGAATGCCAAGCCCTTCGATTTCCACTTCCAGGACATCCCCCGGTTCGAGATAGACTGGGTGAGGCTTGATACCCATGCCAACGCCCGCTGGTGTGCCGGTGGCAATGATATCGCCTGGCATCAGGGTCATGTAGTGGCTGACATGTGAAATGATGCTGCGGACGTCAAAGATCATGTTGGAGGTATGTCCGGTCTGTCGACGGTGTCCGTTGACATCTAACCGCATGGAAAGCGATTGCGGATCGGCGATTTCATCGGTCGTCACAAGCCATGGTCCCAAAGGCCCGAATGTGTCGCAGCCTTTGCCTTTGTCCCACTGGCTTGTCTGCATCTGAAATGAGCGTTCAGAGACATCATTGGCGACACAATATCCCGCCACATGCTCCAAAGCCTTCTCCGGGGAGACGTAGGACGCTTTTGTGCCGATAATGACTGCGAGTTCGACTTCCCAGTCCACTTTGGTGGCTTGTTGGGGAATCAGAATACCATCGCTCGGACCCGTCAGGGCAGAGATGGCTTTCATGAAGACGATTGGCTCTGAGGGGAGGGGAAGGCCTGCTTCCTCGGCATGATCCAGATAGTTCAGACCAATGCAGATGTACTTTCCGGCACCGGAGAACGGAATACCGTAGCGTGGTGCTTCTGAAATGACAGGGAGAGTATCCGGATTAATCGCCCGCAAGGCGTCCAACTGCTCTGGAGACAGATGGGCAGCTGTAATATCAGGCAAAACCCCTTCGAGGCTTCTCAGGATGCCAGTGTCATCAATGAGTCCGGGTGTTTCCTGATTCAAGGGACCAAAACGACAGAGCTTCATCCTGCAACACTTTCTGTCCAGAGTGGGGAAGCATGAGATTAGGCATGTTTAGGCGCTACTTCCAAGGGATTGAGGGGCCTGTTCATGGCCGCTGCCCCAAACGCGAAGGCGCCCCATTGTTCAAATTGATAACTTCAGTTATTGATATGTTATAACATACGTGTTTGACTATATGGGAGTTTCGGTTATGCCCCTGCTCAATGATGGTTCCCCGGAAGGGGATGAAAAGGGAACGCAGTGAAATGCTGCGGCTGCCCCCGCAACTGTGAGCGGTGAGGCTGATCACGATGGGTTCCGGGAACCCGGCCACTGGGGCGTCAGCCTTGGGAAGGCTCGCGATCTGCCGATGATCTGCAAGCCAGGAGACCTGCCATCGAAAATGGTCATGGACGAAGCGAAAGGGCGGGGTGCACCGGACGCAGCAGGATGTTTATCCTGCTCATCGTAGTGACGCATTGTTGAGTGAAGTTTGCGTTATCCATGAGGAAAATTAGTTTTGTCGGTGTGTTGCCCGTCGCGGCATTGACCGTCTTTCAGCCCGCATTTGCTCAGACAGAAGATGTCAGGAAGGCAGCAACCAAGGCGAAAGAGGAGCACATTACGGCGCATGGCCGGGCGCAGCCATTGAAGGACAGTGCTGTTATCGGGGGCAGGCTCGGGCTGACGGTTCAGCATAACCCTGCAACCATCAATGTCATTCAGCGCAGCGTGATGGAGCAGCGCGGCTATGCGCATGCTGAAGACGCCGCAGACAGCGCACCGGGCGTTTCTTCCGGTGGATCTCCTGGAAGTCCGGCGCAGATGATGATGCGCGGCTTCAGCGGAAATCAGGTTCTGATCCTTCGGGACGGAATTTATTACGGCCCGACCACGATGGTGAACCGTCCGCTCAACAGCTTTAATCTTGAGAGCGTTCAGGTTCTCAAGGGGCCGTCGTCCGTTCTTTACGGGCAGGGCGCTGTCGGCGGCACCGTGGACATGCGCACGCGTGATCCTGCATTTGATGGGCCGCATGCCAATGCGCTGATATCTTATGGCAGTTTCAATACATGGAATGCTGGCCTGGGCGGTTCGGTTCCCATTACTGACACGTTGGCCATTCGAAGTGATTTTAGTCGTACCTCGTCTGATGGATACGTTGCTGGCGCAGACCCACACAGCAACGATTTCACGACAACGTTGCTCTGGCACCCTTCGAAGAAATTTACAGCCCGCTTTGGCGTCGACTATCTGACAGATCGCTTGTCGACGTATTATGGAACCCCTTTGGTCCCGCTGGCTCAGGTCCATGATGGCGTGGGCGGCCTGCTGTCGTCTTCCAAGGGGTTAGGCGTAAGCCGGTCATCGCTCTGGCGGTATTACAATGCCAAGGATGCAAAAGCCGGCTCGGTCAATGTGACCCCGACGCTCCATCTGACGTGGCAGTCAACGGAGAACATGACGTTCCACAATAAAACCTATGTCCTTTACGCCAAGCGGAACTGGAATAACGCTGAATCCTACAGTTATATCGGTTCATCTGGGCAGACAGACGCAGCCGGAAGTGCCATTGCACCCGGTCGGGTCGGCCGGGATCGGTTCTATGTTTATATGAACCAGCATCAGGTTGGTGACACGCTGGATGGCCAGTTTGATTTTCATGTTTTCGGAATGAAGAACCGTCTGGTCGTCGGTGGAGACGCGTATTATGTGCGGCTCATCCGGAACCGTGGTTTTCCGGACGCGACATATGCAGACAGTGTTTCTCTGAGTAGCCCCGAAAGCACGGCCGTGGGGAGCTTTGCAGGGGAGTATCCATATACGAAATCTCCTACAAACATGGTGGACGCAGGCATCTTCATGGAAGATGTCCTGACCGTGCGGGACGATCTGCGTGTGGTGGGTGGATTTCGCTACGACTGGCTAAAACTGGATCGTCAGAATTATAGCCAGTCTGGTGCGTTCAACCCTGCGACCAGCTTCAAAGGGAACTACAATCCTGCCAACTTCAGGATTGGCCCTGTTTATGATCTGACAGACAACATCAGCCTTTACGGCGTGTATACGACGGCTGAAGATCCGCCGGGCTCTAATATCTTCCTGGTTAACAAAGGTCAGTTTTCGCGCCTGAGTCATTCCAGACAGGGGGAAATTGGCGCGAAGGGCTCTTTCTGGAAAGGCCGTCTGTCCTCTACATTGTCTCTGTATGATATCCGCCGTACCCGAGTTCTCGTTGCCACCGGTGTGGACAGCGTGGCAACGGCGGGCGTTCAGAAGTCACGGGGTGTGGAATGGCAAGGGGACCTCACGCTGGGCAAACACTGGAGCCTGTCCGGAAATGTAGCCTATACGTGGTCTCGTTATGGATCATTCCATCCTTCAGCGTCAGTGAATGCCTCCGGGAACGAGGTCCCGAACGTTCCGGCTGTAACGGCCAACCTGTGGGGTGTCTGGTCCCGGGTTGCAGATCTGCCGGTCGATCTGGGGGCTGGCATGCGTTACGTATCTGCCCGCAAGGGCGATTACGCCAATACCCTGAGTCTGAAAGATTATGCGCTCGTCAATCTTTTCGCGGCATGGCACGCCTATCGTGGCGTGACGGTTTATGGCCGGGTAGACAATGTGGGAAACAAGCACTTCATTCAGTGGGCGGATACCAGTTATCCGAGTGAAGTGATGCTGGGGGCGCCGCGGTCTTTCTCGATCAGTGTTCAGGCTGGTTTCTGATCGTGTCTGAGGTTGTGCTTCAGACGCATGCTGCCGGGTATGACCGCATACTCTCTTTGACGGATCTCTCCGTCAGGGAGGGTGAGCATGTTGCACTCATTGGCCCCAATGGTGCTGGGAAAAGCACGCTTCTGAGGCTGCTCGCTGGATTAATTTCGCCCACGGAAGGGGGGATATTTCTGGAAGGAACGCAGCTCTGCGCCCTTTCCAGACCTGCGGTAGCGCGCAAGGTTGCGTGGCTTTCCCAGACCGATGATGTAACTCCTGACTTCATAGTTGAGGATTACATCGCACTTGGTCGTCTCCCGTTTCGGGGCACTCCTCAGGCGCAGCAGGATACTGCGGCTCTGCAAACGGCGATCCAGTATTTCCGTGTCGAACCTTTTTTAAAACGGTCGATTGGCAGTCTTTCTGGTGGTGAGCGTCAGCGTGTGATGCTGGCGCGATGTCTGGCCCAGACCCCCAAAATACTGTTGCTGGATGAACCCACCAATCACCTGGACCTTGCGGCCAGAGCAGAGCTTTTAAATCTGCTTCGTGACCTCCCTCTGACAATCGTGGCCGTCCTGCATGACCTGTCTTTCGTGCCTGATTTTGCGCCGCGAACTCTCTTGATGAGGGACGGAAAAATCATTCTGGATGGGGCGTCTTCTGAGGTTTTGCTCTCTTCAGAACTAGGGCATGCGTTCGGCTTGAATGTTCATTCCGTTCAACTGGATGATGGCAGCACGACGTTCGTTTTTAGGCCGCGAGGCGCATGAAAGCGCCTGCCTTTATACTGTTTCTGGGGTTTTGTGGCTTTGCCGTGCAAACGGCCTTCGCCTACCCGGTTACCGTGCAGAGCTGCGGGAAGCCCGTAACGATCACGCATCAGCCAGAGCATGCTGTCATCCACGACGTTAATATGGCAGAAATGGCTTTTGCTTTGCATTTGCAGCCCTATATTCGTGGTTTGACGGGGATATCAGGCTGGGACAAATACACACCGGGATTTAAAGCTCAGCAGGGCGATATCCCGGAAATCGCGACCCATTATCCCAGTCTTGAACAATTGCTTGATGCTGGAACAGATTTTTTCTTTGCCGGCTGGAATTATGGGATGCATGTCGGTGGGGATGTGACACCTGAGACCTTGGCAATTCAGGGTATTCCGACGCTTGTTCTGTCTGAAAGCTGCTTCAGGGCAGGGCAGTCTACGGCTCTTCCAACGTTAGACCTTCTGTATAGCGACGAAGAAAAACTTGGACAGGTTTTTGGCCGGGAGCAGCAGGCTCGGCAACTTGTTGAAGGTTGGCAAAGGCGCGTTCAGCACATTCAGGATCGTCTTAAGGGCCATCACTCGTTACGTGTTTTTCTCTATGACAGTGGCCGCGATCGGCCATTTACAGCTGGTCAATATGCCCTCGCGACAGAGCTGATCCGGCTGGGCGGGGGCGAAAATATTTTTCGTGATTTACCGACAAACTGGGGCGCTGCCTCATGGGAAAACGCAGGTTTGCGTAATCCTGAAGCTATTTTGGTGATGGATTATGGGGCCGGTGTTTCAGACAGTCTGAAATTTCTGCGAAGCCAGCCATTGCTGATAGAGAGTACGGCCCTGAAGACAAACCGTGTTCTGGTTGTGCGTTATGATGAAATGACGCCGTCTCCCGCCAATATCGATGTGATCGAAAAGATTGCCACCTTTCTCCATCCGGACGCAGCACCTTGATGAAGCGTGTTCTTAGCATCAGCGCTTTGCCGGCTCTGAGTGTGCTGGCATTTTTGGAAGTTGCGCTCGGAAGTGCTTCTCTTCCCTGGCATTCGTTGCAAGCGGGTCTTTTGGGCGGTCCAGCCAGCCATGATATTGCCGCCCGGATCATCTGGTCCCTGCGAATGCCAAGGCTGGTTCTGGCCTTCTTGACCGGAGCAATTCTTGCCGGTGCAGGAGCGCTTCTTCAGGCCGTAACCCGTAATCCCTTGGCAGATCCGTTTCTCTTCGGGCTATCCTCGGGTGCAGCGACAGGCGCTGTTGCTGTCATCGTATTGTTGGGGGATGTTTTCGGCGTCTGGACGATCGCTTTTGGTGCAGTCGGTGGGGCATTTCTGGCAACTTCTGCGCTTCTACTGCTGGTATCTTTTAGATTACGGTCTGGCGTACGGGTCTCAACGGAACGGATGCTACTGTCCGGCCTGGCGATTTCCTTTGTCTTCTCTACTCTGACAAACCTGCTGATTTTCTGGGGTGACCGTAATACGGCGCAATCCGTCCTGTTCTGGACGATGGGCAGTTTTTCCGCCGCTCGCTGGTCGGCCCTGCCACTTGTCGTGTTGGGGCTTTTGCCCGTGATCTTCGGTAAATGGGCTTTTGGCGCTGATCTGGATGCCTTGATGGCCGGGGAGGAAACCGCAGCGTCCCTCGGGGTGCAAACCAGAAGGCTACGGCTTGGTGTTCTTGCCCTTTGCGCGTTTAGCTGTGCAACGACAGTAGCATTATGTGGGCCGATTGGCTTCGTCGGATTGATTGTGCCTCATCTCATAAGGCCCATCTGGGGACGGTCTGTTCGAAATATTCTTGTCCCCGCTATGGTCGCGGGGGGGATGCTGACAATCCTTTCAGATCTTCTCAGCCGCTGTCTTTTGCCGTCTCAGGAGCTGCCAGTTGGAATAGTCATTTCTGCGATAGGTGCCTGTTTCCTGATGGGTCTTCTAACAAGGCGCTGATGTGTCTTTGGCGCGTTTGCTTCAGAGAGACACCGTGATACCGCCGTCCACATACAAAACATGGCCATTCACAAACGAAGATGCGCCGGAAGCAAGGAAAATACAGGCCCCCGTCAGCTCATCAAGCTGTCCCCACCGACCCGCAGGTGTGCGTTTTTCCAGCCATGTTGAAAATTCTGCATCATTTACGAGCGCAGCGTTGAGAGGCGTGTCGAAGTAACCCGGCGCAATGGCATTGCACTGAAGGCCGTGTCTTGCCCACTCGGTTGCCATCCCCTTGGTCAGATTCCCTACGGCACCCTTGGTGGCCGTATAGGGGGAGATATTCGGGCGGGCGAGGGCCGTCTGGACGCTAGCGATATTGACGATCTTACCTCGTCCACGGCTTAGCATATGTCTCGCAACAGCCTGTCCAACATTGAAAATGGAGGTCAGGTTTGTTTGAAGAACCTTCTGAAACATTTCTGGTGGGAAGTCTTCCAAGGGCGCGCGGTGCTGCATTCCTGCATTGTTGACCAGAATATCAATGGGCCCGGTATCTTCTTCGAAGCGATCGACTGCCGTTCGAACAGCTACATGGTCGGTCACGTCAAAAACAAGTGTCTCGACACCTCCCAGTTCCTCGGCTGCGGCCGAGAGTTTGGAAGCATTCCGCCCATTCAGAACAACTTCAGCGCCCGCCGCTTGCAGGCCTTTAGCCAAACTGAAGCCGATACCTTGAGACGATCCCGTAATCAGAGCGCGACGTCCCGTCAGGTCAAAAAGAGATATACTCATGGAAAATCCTTCTTCCTTTACTGTGTCAGCGCTCTGCAAACGCGGATCAGATGAACATTGAAATACCAACGCAGAAGACCAGTCCCAGAACAGCAATGATCGTTTCCAGAACTGACCAGGTCTTGATTGTCTGCGGCACTGTCAGGCCAAGATATTCTTTCATCTGCCAGAAGCCGGCATCGTTCATGGGGCCGAAAGCCACGGACCCTGCGCCGGTGGCAATCGCCATAAGTTCTGGCGATACGCCCTGCGAGTGCGCGAGGATTGGCCCCGCAATGCCGGAGGCCGTGCTCATGGCAACAGTAGAAGATCCGCAAGCGACGCGGACGATCGCGGCCAGAAGCCATGCGAGCACGAGAAGTGGAACGTGCGCGCTGACGGCCGCGTCCGTGATGGCTTTCGAGACGCCGCTATCAATGAGTTCACGACCAAAGCCCCCGCCCGCGCCAACCAGAAGCATGATCAGAGCCGTTGGGCCAAGACACTCATTGGTGAAGCGAAGAATGGTTTCCCGCGAAAATCCACGGGCCAGCCCCAGCACGTAAAACGACATGACGGTCGCCAGAAGCAGCGCAATGTCCGTATTGCCGATGAAGTGCAGGAACATGTTTGGTGCGCTTCTCGGAGTCGTAAACATGTCCGCGGAAGAGCCGATCAGCATCAGGATGACGGGGCATGTGATGGTTAGGACGGTAACCGTAAAACCTGGGAGGTTTGTCGGGATCTCACGCCGTACAAACTGTTCTGCCAACGCATTCTTTTCTGTGATGAGAACACGAGGGCTGATGAAGCGCGCAAATAGCGGGCCTGAGATGGCCGCAATCGGTGTTCCCAGCAGAACGCCCCAGAAAATCGTTGTGCCCGTGTTGGCGTGATAGGCCGAGAGGGCGAGCAGCGTTGCCGGGTGAGGCGGGATCATGGCGTGTGTAACGGAAAGCGCCGCACCCATGGGAAGAGCTACTCGCAACAGCGATGTTTCCGTTCGGGCTGCAAGAACGAAAGCGAGCGGGAAGAGCAGGACAACGCCAACTTCGAAGAAGACTGGCAGCCCCACAAGCAGGCCTATCACCATCATGGCCCAGTCAATCCGTTGACGACCCGCGCGCTCTGAAATTGTCAGGGCAATCCGGTCAGCGCCTCCGGACTCAGCCAGCATTTTGCCAAGCATGGTGCCGAGAGCAATGATTGTGCCAACGTGCCCAAGGACGTGGCCGGCCCCGGCTTCGAATGATGCGACAACCTTGTCCGCAGGCATACCCGCGCAAAGAGCCAGCAGAATAGAAACGCTGAAGAGAACGATGAAAGGATGCAGACGAAAACGCGCAATGAGTACGACGACTGCAATGATTGCGGCTGTTGCCAGCAGAATGGCAAAGGTTGTTGTCATATGGAACGCAGCCCTGTCAGAACGAGGAAACAGTTCAGAAGCGGAAACCAGAAAAAACCGTTACGTGAGAGGCTCCTGCAGAGAACTGAAACTTTCTCAGACCCATACGCCGATTGCCTCAAAGAACGGATGTAAAGTCTGCGTCATGATCTCGGCAGAAGGCTTTCACCATCGCTCAAATGCGTGCGTTGAAGAATATGGAAGCTGTGAATTTTTAAATTATTCCTGCATTTTTTGGTCCTGACCCGACAGTAATGAAGCGCCTGAATGACGGGAACTTGAACGCAACGCATCAGTGAAGTGCCGCGTCAGGAGTCTGTACGGTGACAATGGCTACGGCTTTGTCGGTTCGTGCTACGGTGCCGTACGTCTGAACGCATTGACCTCAAGGACCACACAATGATCCCGTTTTCTGTTCTTGATCTCTCAATCATCACACGGGGCGCAGGCCCTCGTGAGGCGTTCAGGAATACAATCGATTTTGCCAAGCTAGCGGAAAATCTGGGGTTTCATCGCTACTGGCTGGCTGAACACCATTCCATGCCGGGAATTGCGTCTGCGGCAACGGCTATTCTGATCGGTCAGGTGGCTGGGGCAACGACCCGTATTCGGGTGGGCTCTGGCGGAATCATGCTCCCAAATCACTCGCCCCTTGTTGTTGCAGAGCAATTTGGAACATTGGAGACGCTCTTTCCTGGCCGCATAGATCTGGGTCTGGGCCGGGCACCAGGTGCCGACCAAAGAACAGCCCGTGCTCTGAGGCGCGATCCGTCAGCGCCTGACAGGTTTCCGGAAGATGTGGTTGAGCTTCTGCATTACTTCGAGCCCATGGCGGCGGAAGATACGCATTTGATACGTGCCATTCCCGGAATGGGCCTGCGCGTTCCGGTCTGGATTTTGGGGTCGTCTCTGTTTTCGGCCGTTCTGGCCGCCCAGTTGGGGCTACCGTACGCCTTTGCATCTCACTTCGCGCCAGCGCAGATGGAAGAGGCCATTGCTCTCTATCGGTCACGGTTTGAGCCGTCCGAAAGATGCGCGCGGCCTCATGTGATGCTGACAGTCAATGTCATTGCAGCGGATGAGGAAGCAGATGGCAAGCGCCTGGCGACGTCACTATACCAGTATTTCATGGCCTTGCGTCGCGGACGGCCTATCGCGTTTCCGCCTCCTGTCAGCAATATCCTGTCGTTGTGGTCGGCAGAGGAGCAGGCGCTGCTTGAGCAGACACTGGCTTATACGTTTGCCGGGTCCAGAGAGAGTGTGACGGGACACCTGAAACGCTTTTTGGAACGCCACAAGCCTGACGAGCTGATGGTGGCTGTCCCGATTCATGATCAGGACAGCCGCAAGCGCTCGCTTGAAATTACAGCCAGGATCAAGGCAGACGTGGGGGCTTGATTAAGCCTGGGACATGCGCCGCTTCAGGTCCTGATGGATTTGAATGAAAAGGTCTCTCTGGGCGTGGCTGCCACCAATGTCCTGCAAGTGAGGAAGCGCAGCGTTGAAAGAGAGCAGGGCTGAAGCATTTTCATTGTGAAGATAGGCGTTCAGCCCACGGCCTAAAGGAATGCCTACCAGATCCCATGCTCGCTGGTCTGGCAGGTTTTGCCCGGAGAGGCCCTCGATACGTCGCAGCAGATGCTGCCCTTCCGGACGATGGGCGCGAAGTAGTCCGTAAAGATATTGCAGGGTCAGAAAGGGCTGACTGACATCGTCCTGCCGTGAAGCGAGCCAGTTCGCCAGGTCCGTCCATCGGTCCTCGACATCAGCTCCCGCCAGCTCCAGACGGACCAGAAGGGATACTGCGCCAACCTGATCCTGTGAGAAGCTGCGTTCTCTGGTCCAGCAATGCTGGTCATAAACTGAAACAGCGTCGCTTACCCGATTGCGTGCAAGGTAAAAGAGAGCCAGATGCCACCATAGGTGGGTGTCCATGAAGGAAGTGAGCGTTTTCCAGCCAGTAGACCGCTCTTCAAGAAACGCAGTACCTTCATCAATGCGTCCCTGCGTCAGGAAAACATGAGCAAGGGCATGTTGGGCCCACGGCTCCGATGGATCCATGGCAAGAGCTGTGCGGGCAGAACGCTCAGCGGCAGGCAAATCGTGGCACTGCTCATAGGCAAAAGCCAGCATACCGTGGAGGGCGGCAACGTCTCCGGCGGCATCTTCGCTGCGTAACGCAACGGCCAGCATGTCCTCAAAGCGACCCCGGATGAAATCGTGGTACTGCCGAAGTTTCAGCGTCACCAGATCGCGCGGCCACTGGGCGAGAATACAATCTGTCAGGCGAATAATAGCCTCTGGGTCCTCACCAATAGAGGCCTCCAGAACTGAAAACAGAAGCTTTTCACGCGGAAGGGCACTCGTAACGGATTGAGCTGCGCGTTCATGATATCGGCGCGCTTCTGAGGGGACATCACCTGTTTCAGACAGCATCCAGAGCAGCCCGGCATAGGTGTTCGCCAGGCAGTCTTCTGACTGGTCTGCAACTTCGAGAATTTTGACCAGACGCAGGTCATATCCAAGGTAACCAAGGATAAAATCATTGATGCCAGCGATCGTAGACGCTTGGTCAGCAGAAATATCGTTGTTCAGAACGTCCTGAGTCATGGCGCCTCTCCCGGAGAGGAGGAAAGTCGCTGAAGTTCTTTTTCAATGTACTGGTTTACGATAACAGGCTGTTCCAGCATGATTTGATGACCACAGGCTGGCAGGATATCCAAGGTGCTGTTGGGGAGAAAATCATGCACTTTCTTGACTTCCGTCAGGGGTACGATGCCATCGTTCTGACCTGCAAGAATATGCACGGGTTTGTCAAAACGGCGCAGGATTTCCGTATTGACCGGGGCCGCACCTGAACGGACAGCATTGATCATGAACAGGCTGTTGCGCTTCGTCGCCTGACGCTCGGTTTTGAGTATCTCTGGATCTACGTCTGGAGCCCATGCGAGCTTTTCGAAGCGCGCCTGTAAAGCCGGTCTTGCAAACGAGGCAAGCCAGAAGGGCAGTCGGTCCATCCAGTTTCCAAACATCGGCCCCTTCAGTGACGGGGCAAGAGATGCCGGACCCAACAGAATGAGGCCATCAACGGGTATGTCATCTCCAGCAGCAAGTAGTCCGGAAATCCATTCCAACGTGATGCGGCACCCGAAGGAATGAGCGACGATGATGCGTTTGCGCGAAGGGAAAGCAGCCAGAACAGCGGCCAGATCTTGTACAGAAAACCGACTGGCAAAAACCTGTTCGTGCTTGGAGCGCGCACTCTCGCCATGTCCAAGCGCATCCCATGCGACGAGATTGACGGGCTCTTTGGAAAACCGGGCCCACTGCAGCCGCCACTGCTGACGGTTCCCGCCCAATCCGTGCACGAAAAAAAGCGTTGTGTCGCTTCCAGCCTGTTTTGAAGAGACGGCAAGCCTGCGGCCTGGAACGCGGAAGAATGTTTCTGCTGGTGGAAGTGTCTCAGTCATGGTTGGTATTCCTCCCAAAACGTTCCTGCCACGTGGGGCGAGTGGGCTCGCCTGGCAAGGGCGATGCCTCATAAACGCCGCGCGCGATCGCTCGGGCTGTGACCTGTGTGGCCGTATGCAGAATTTCGGTCCACTCCTCAATGGAAGCGGGCGCGGGTGCATCGCCTGTAGCGATGCCGAACACTGCGTCTCCGTCCTGCGGAAGATGCGCGGGGAAAACGCCACGTGCGACGCCATCCTGCGCCAGAATGGCCAAGCGTTTGGCTTGCGCTTTCGTCAGGGTAGCATCAGTGGCAATAACGCCGATTGTGGTTCCAGCGACGTAATTCGGCTTCATGCGGAGTTTGAGGTCATCTGCTGTCAGATGTGGCGGGAAGCCGTGCCCTCCGAACTCCTCACCTTGTTCGAAAGGCGCGCTCCAGAAGTGCGGTCCGTCTCCAATCGTGGCCGTTCCGACAGCATTGACGACCATAAGCGCTGCGACCGTGTGCCCGCTGGAGGTTATGGCGCTGGCTGATCCAAGTCCCCCTCTTACGGTCGCAGTGGTTGCGCCCGTTCCGGCGCCTTCGGTCCCTAGTTCGAAGGGACCGTGAGATGCTGTTTGTGCGGCCTGATAGCCCAGTTCCGCATAAGGCGAGTATCGCCCCCAGTCCTTATCGCCGCCGTTTACAAGGTCAAAAAGACTGGCCTGCACCACAATAGGCACGCGGACCTGGCCGTCTGGCGTGGGAAGAGCGTCAAACTCTTCTCTCAGCCATGCCTGCACGCCGGCGGTTGCATCCAGACCATACGTCGATCCACCGGAGAGCGCGATGGCGTGAATGCCATCCACCAGCATTTCTGGCTCCAGAAGCGCATTTTCCCGAAGTGCAGGGGCTCCGCCAAGAAAGCTGCCTGAAGCGACAACTGGCCGGTCGAACACAAGCGCCGTCACGCCAGTTCTTTGTTGAACATTGCGCACATTCCCGACGCGAATACCGGGAATGTCCGTGATGAGATTATGGCGGATTCTGGAAGTCATGGCGGGTGTGATTTCAGAGGCTAGCGTTAATGAGGGCACGGGTTGTCGGGTGTTGAGGGTGCGTCAAAACGTCCGCTGTAGGCCCCGTTTCGACAATTCTCCCACCATCTAAAACAGCAATACGATGTGAAATGTGTCGGATTACAGCCAAGTCATGGCTAACAAAAATATATGACAACCCATGACGCTCTTGCAGATCCAGCAGAAGGTTCAGAACGATGGCTTGAGTGGAGACGTCCAGCGCCGAAACAGCCTCGTCTGCCACGATAACATCAGGCCGGGTTACAAGCGCACGGGCGATTGCGATACGCTGTCTCTGGCCACCCGAAAATTCCCTTGGATAGCGGCTGATGGCGTCTTCCGGCAGAGCCACGTCGGCCAGAACGTCAAGAACACGGCGATTCCTCTCTTCAGCATTCAAACCGGTCTGATAAAGAGGTTCTGCGACGATTTTTTCAACGGTTTGCCGAGGGTCCAGAGCTCCTTGGGGGTCCTGGAAAATCATCTGGATGTGTGGTCTGAAGCGGTGTCGGGCAGCGCCGGTGATGGACGTAATATCCTGTTCTTCAAAGAAGATCTGGCCACTTTTAGCACCGACTAAACCCGTTAGGATACGAGCCAACGTGGATTTTCCGCTCCCTGAGGACCCAATGAGCCCCAGTGTTTCGCCCTTATCTACGTGAAGCGAGACATCTTGTAGAATGCTCTTCAGTTTCTGGGGGCGAAACAGCGATGTTCCCCAGCCTGCGACATCGTACCGGATATTCATGGCTTCCAGAAGATGGCTCATGGCTCCACCCCAGACGCCAGTTTTTCTGGCACTGGAAGGCGTGTCAGCGGCGGATGGTTCACTCCGTGCAGGGACATGCTCAGTAAAGCACGCGTGTATGGGTGCTGAGGTGCTGAAAAAAGTGTTTCCGTCTTTGCGCTTTCCACGAGTGTCCCGTGTTGAAGAACCAGAACATGACGGGCTTTATGGCGGATCAGGCCCAGATCATGGGAAATCATTAGAATGGCCATCTGATTTTCAGAAGCGAGATCCTGGACCAGATCCATGACCTCGGCTTGGGTCTGGCTATCCAGTGCGGTTGTGAACTCGTCAGCAATCAGCAGTGCTGGTTTGCATGCGATTGCGATAGCCAAGAGCACACGCTGTCGCTGACCGCCTGACAGCGTGTGAGGGTAGTCGCTGGCTGAAACCCCTGCGCGATTGAGGCCAACACGATCCAGAAGCTGATGAACGGCCTCTTTGATTTCGCGACCTGTCATGGCGGTGTGCAGTCGGAACGTATCCCCGATTTGCTGACCAATCCGCCGGATTGGGTTAAGCGCGGTCATGGGCTCCTGAAAAACCATGGCAACCTTCTGACCGCGCAGGCTTCGAAACTGGTGCTCCGGAAGAGAAATGAGGTTCTGCTCTTCAAACAGAGCCTGACCTGACGTTTCAAAGCCATCGGGGAGCAATCCCATAAGCGTACGGGCAAGCGTGGATTTTCCCGAACCAGATTCTCCCGTGACAGCGACCGTTTCACCAGCGTTTATGGTGAAGGACAAAGGGTGCAAAATGGCTGCGGAGCCAGCACGAACTGACAAATTTTGAACGGAAAGAAGGCGGCTCATGACGGCTGTCCTTTCAGTCGATTGAAAGGGCGCTCCAGAAGGTCACGCAGGCCGTCGCCAAGCAGATTAAACCCGAGCACCAGAACCATCACGGTTACACCCGGAATTGCAACAAGCAGGGGATGGTCAAAAATATGGATTTGATAAGATGCGAGCGTTCGTCCCAGATCCGGCTGAGGGGGCGGTGCCCCAAGCCCTAGGTAGGATAGGCCGGCTTCTGAGAGAATGGCCAACGCCAGAGAGGTCGAGGCATGAACGATCAGGATAGGCGCGATGTTCGGAAGAACATGGCGAAGGATCGTATCGATTGAGTTAAGTCCTGCCATGCGGGCGGCTGCAATGTAATCGAGCACAAGAATGGAGTGTGCGGCCTGTCGGGTAATCCGGATCTGGGCTGGGATGCCGAAAAGTGCAATAGCAAGAATTTCGCCAGTGGCAGAGGCGCCTTGCGCTGTGACGAGCATGGCGGCAATCAGAATAGGGGGAAAAGCCAGCCCCAGATCTGCTGTGCTCATCACGGCTTTGCCGCGCAAACCGCCGTAAGCCGCAACGAGCCCCAAGGCTGTCCCAATGACTGTCGCAAGTGTCACCGCAATCACGGCGATTACCGTGCTGTTGAAAGCCCCTGTCAGGACATAACTCGCAATGTCACGTCCGAACGGGTCCGTTCCCAGTGGGTGAGAGAAAGAAATCGGAGCGTAACGATGCGCGATATCAATCAGAGGAGAGCGGCCACCCCGCCAGATCCATGTAAGTGTTGCTGGGACAAGGCACGCCAGAAGAAGGGCACTTCCAGCAATTAGGCTCCTGTTCGTGCGAAGCCAGGTCATGCACTTTCTCCTGCAAGACGCGGGTCCAACCAGCGAACAATGATGGAAAGTGCCAGATTGAGCAGCAGGACACCCGCGACAATCAGCATGACAAGGTTTTGTACGACCGGAATGTCACGCTGGTTCACGGCTTCCAGAAGAAGTTTTCCGCAGCCGGGAATATTGAACACGCTTTCGACAATAATTGCTCCGGTCACCAGAACGGGAAGCTGAATGCCGATCAGGGTTAGAACCGGAATCAATGCATTCGGGATGGCGACTTTCCAGAGAACGGCCGTGCGGCTGTAGCCTTGAGCGCGTGCTGTCCGGATAAAGTCCTGATTCAGAACATCGATGAGAGAGGAGCGCATGAAGCGTGCTGTGATGGCTGCCTGGGGGATGGCCAGTGCGACTGTGGGCAGGAAAAGAGCGCGCAGTCCGGTGAAAAATCCTGCGTTCCAGCCCGTAAATCCTCCTGCCGGAAACCAGTGGAGCGTCAGGGAAAACAGCAGCGTCATCATCATGGCCAGCCAGAAATCCGGAATGGATTTGAGGAACTGCAACGTCGCCATGACGGCAAGATCAAGACCTTTTCCACGATGAGTGGCTGCGATGGCTCCCGTGGGTAACCCAATGAGAAGAGCGAGGCCCGTAGCCAGCAGGATCAGAGGGAGGGTGCTCTGGAAGCGCTCAAGGATCAGTCCACGAACGGGGACATCATAGGTGTAACTCGTTCCAGCCTCTCCGTGCATCAGGCCAGAAATCCAGCGCAGATACCGTGTTGCGGGGGAAGCATCGAGGCCTAGCTGGTGATGGAGAGCCGCAATGCTGTCCGGGCTTGCATCCAGCCCAAGCATCACTGTGGCAGGATCTCCCGGAAGGAGGTTCAACAGAGCGAACACGATCACACTGGCGACTGCGAGAACCACCAGTCTTCCTGAAATGGCAGAGGCAAGATTGGTCATCATGGTTGCCACGTCACATCTGCCATAGGGCAGGCTGCGATTTGCTGGTCGATCCATAAGCCTGAGATATGCCGGTTCAGAACGGTGTCCCGAGGGCGGGAATACAGGAAGACGTTGGGCTCATCCTGTGCGAGGCGATCTTGCAGTGCGACAGAAAGTCGATGCCGATCCTCCGCATTGTCGCTGGCTTCATACTGTTCGAATAGCTCATGAAACTGCGGGTTCTTGTAATGAAAGTAGATATTGTCCCGATCGTAGATCCCGATGTCATGCGGCTCTGTATGGGCAATGACTGTCATGTCAAAAGAGCCTTGGCCAAAAACACGGCCCAGCCATGATGGCCATTCCAACGGCTGCAACGTGACGATCAGGCCAACCTGCTCCAGGTAAGCGGCAACGATTTCGCTCGTATCGCGAGCATAGGTGATGGGCGGGTAAGAGAGCGTCAGTTGTGTTCCCGGTTTGATGCCAGCCTCTTTGAGAAGCTCCCGTGCACGTTCCGGATTGTATGGGTACCGATCGGGGAGTGCAGTGTAGTCTGGATCATTGGGAGCCATATGAGATTGCAGGACTGTCCCGTCTCCATCGGCCCCAGCCTGAATGAGGGCTTTTCGATCGATAGCGTAGGCAAGAGCCTGACGTACGCGTAGGTCATTGAATGGCCTGCGCGCATTGTTCAGTGCCAGAATGGCTTTGAACGGGAAGGTCCCGCGCACGACCTTGATGTTAGGATTTCCTGCAAAACGGCCAAGAATTTCAGGGGCAGGGAATGAGGGATAAGCATCCAGTTCCCCCGCCAGAAGCGCATTGCTGGCAGCAAGCGGATCAGGCATGAACCGGAACGTCACCGTTTTCAGGGCTGGCGCTTTTCCCCAATATTCGGAATTACGAGACAGCGTGACGTGATCGCCTCTTTGCCAATCTTGGAAGAAGAACGGTCCTGTCCCTATGGGATGGCTGGCGTTCTTGTCTGCAGATGAGGGTGACAGGATGGAGGCATCATTCCACGCAAGCTCATAGGTGAAGCTGCCATGGGCTTTTCTGAGTGTGATATCTGCGTGGGTGGCATTAGGGCAGCTTACATCCGCTATGTTTGTAAAAAACGTACGGTCGGGGTTTGTACTGGAAGTCGCCCCTGCACGCAGCAGCGAGAACCGCACATTGTCACAGGTGAGGGGCGTTCCATCATGGAAATGGACGTTCTCTTGCAAAGTAAAATGATAAACGCGGCCTTCATCTGAGACAGTCCAATCCCGTGCAAGCAGGGGTTGGACGTGCCCGTCGCGGTCCAGCCAGGTCAGGCCCTCATAGACATTGTTGTATGTGATTGTGCCGATGGCCTCACTTGGACTGCGGGTCGGGTCCAGGCCAGGCGGCTCAATAGAGACGCCAATGCTCATTGTGTCGCGCGTCTGAGCCAGCGCAGACGTGCCCAGACTCAGGCCTGCCATGGTTAAAAGCGCAAAAGTTGACTTCATGGGGTCTCGCCGGGAGCCGGGCGCTTCAGGCCAAGATGCTCGCGCAGGGTGGAGCCTTCATAGGCTGTGCGAAACAGGCCGCGTCTCTGAAGTTCTGGCACCACATGATCCACAAACGTTTCAAGGCTCTGCGGCAGAATGGGAGGCATGACATTGAACCCGTCTGCCGCGCCCTCCACAAACCACTCTTCAAGCTGATCTGCAATCTCCTTTGGGCCACCATAAATGGACCAATGGCCGCGAGCGCCGCTGACTTCGAGGTAGAGGTCGCGCAGGGTCATGTTGCGCTTCTTGGCCATTTCTACGAGCAGTGTCTGCCGGCTACGGTTTCCGTTGAAGTCGGCAGGGGCCTCTGGAAGGGGGGCATCAAGGGGGAGGCCACGGAGATCTGTGCCTGTCATGCCGCCAAGCAGAAATAGCCCGACGTCAGGGTGGGTAAGTTCGTCAAGTTCAGCCCTCAGATCTTCCGCTTCCATCTGTGTGCGTCCTACAAGCGGATAGACGCCTGGCATGACTTTCAGGGATGCGGGGTCTCGCCCAATTTCCCTCATACGGCGGTGGAGATCGAGGCGGAACGCTTTTGCTTCCTGAATGTCCTGCTGTGCGGTGAAAACCATTTCTGCGGTTTCCGCAGCCAGTTGGCGCCCCGGTTCGGAAGAGCCCGCTTGCACGAGAACGGGTCTGCCCTGTGGCGAGCGGGGAATATCGATCTGACCCGCTGCAGAGAGAAACTCGCCCTTGAAGTCGAAAGGACGCCGGCCCTCTGGCGCAAAAAAGGCGCCGCTTTCTGTGTCCCTCAGGAAGGCGTCATCGCTCCAGCTATCCCAGAAATTTTCTACAATCTGTGCAAACTCTCGGGCCTGACGATAACGGTCCGCATGTGGGACATGGCTCGGACGTCCGTAGTGAATGGATTCCTTGACGTTAGCCGTTGTGACAAGGTTCCATCCGGCACGTCCGCCGCTGATCTGGTCAAGTGAGAGGAACTGCCGGGCGAGGTGATAGGGGACAGAGTATGTTGTGCTGACAGTGCCGATCAGGCCAATCTTATCTGTTGTGGCAGCAAGCGCGGCAAGAAGCGTTAAAGGTTCGAAAGATGCTGCATATGTCATTCTGCGGAAGCCATCGATTGTGGCTTCGTCGATGGAGCTTGTAAAATCTGCGATGAACACGGCATCAAATAATCCCCGTTCAGCTAGGCGTGCCTGTTCAAGCTGACGCTTGAAATTGCTTCCTGCATCAGGGGCAGATCCAGCATGACGCCAAGCCGCCGCATGATGGCCAGTAGGGAGAAGAAATGCGGCGAGTTTCATCTGGGAAGCCATGGATCTTGATCTCTTGTTTTCAACGCGTTCAGAAACACAAAAAAATTGTTGCATTCACAACATAACCTGTTGTGAATCGTTTTTCTATCCCTTAAACGCAATTAAATAGTTGTTTTAAAGAACGACGAAGAAACTTAGTTATTAGGCGGAACCGATGCACGACGTCCTCACTGCTCCGTACCGCAGGAATGCCCTCCTTGTTCGTGGGCGTATCGCACTGATTTCCAGCGTTGCATTCCTGCCGCTCTGGAATGTTGCTGCGGCTGCGGAAGAGAATGCTACGAAAAAGCCCACCCAGGCTGCGTCACGGAAGGGAAGCACTGTTCCTACGGCGGCTCATTCCCAGATTGCATCCAAAGTGCATGCGGCTGAACCTTCACGGGTGGAAAATGTTGTCGTGACGTCTGAACGTCGTGCAGACAGCCCGCAGAACATTGGTACATCAATCAGTGTGGTTTCCGCAAAAATGCTGGAGAACCGAAACATTAACAATGTGTTCGATCTCCAGTATGCCACGCCATCACTTCAGATCCAGCCTTCCTATGGAAGTGGACAGTTCACGTATACCATCCGTGGTGTCGGCTTTAACAACTACTCCAGTAACAATTCCCCAACAGTCGGTATCTATATCGATGAGGTGGCAAACCCGGTTCCGTTCGGCATCAATGGAATGATGTTTGACATGCAGCGCGTGGAAGTTCTGCGTGGGCCTCAGGGCACGCTTTATGGACGCAACACCACGGGCGGCGCCATCAATTATATTACGAATAAGCCCACCGACAAGCTGGCTGGGGGCGTAAGTGCTCAGTATGGCCGTTTCGATAGCGCCAAGATCGACGGTTATATTTCCGGCCCAATCAATGACAAGCTGAAATTCCGTCTCTCCGGCGAAACACAGCAGGGCGGGGCGTGGCAGTACAACCCTGAAGCGCAAGCGCATCTTGGCAACGTCAATCGTGGTGCCGCCCGCTTGTTGGTGGACTATGCACCGTCAGAGAGCTGGAAAATCGAATGGAATCTGCATGGCAGCCGTGACCGGTCTGACGGAACAGGGGTTTACGCCTGGCGCCCGATTACCAGCCTGAGTTCGACCAATCCAATGCCGGCATCTACCAGTCGCTACAACACGCGCTGGGGTACGTCAGCGCAGTTTGCCAAGGAAACCGGACTGACACCGGACCAGAAGCCTTACAGCCATATTGATACGGGCGGGAGCAGCTTGCGGGTTGAGAAGCACCTTCGTGATTTCACGATCACGAACTTGGCCAGCTATGACTACATGCAGCGGAATGAATACGACAATTTTGATGACTCATCGCTGTCACTCGCCGATGTAAAATTTAACACGCGCGCCAATGTGGTGGCAAATGAACTGCGGTTCTCATCCAATACGTCTGGGCGTCTTCACTGGATCGGTGGCATTTACTACGGGCACCAGTGGTTGAATGATCGCTACCAGTCTGGCTTTGAAGCGCTCTATAATACAGATGGCGATGTCCGTTATTCACAGACGGTCAATACCATCAGCGGATTTGGTCAGGTTACGTATGACCTGACGCCAAAACTGCAACTGGTC
This sequence comes from Gluconobacter sp. Gdi, assembly GCF_014132155.1. GTDB lineage: Bacteria > Pseudomonadota > Alphaproteobacteria > Acetobacterales > Acetobacteraceae > Gluconobacter. Next base: position 134,666 of record NZ_BLJQ01000005.1, on the reverse strand, counting down.
GGTGGAATTCGTGTCGAACACGAAAAGCGGACACTCGACAATGTGTATGCTCATTATCTGGTCGGGGGCGTCGTCACGAACCCGAACAACTCTCTGGCTCAGCAGTCTCAGTCCTATACGCTGCCATCTGCAAAGTTCAGCGTTCAGTATCATCCGTTCAGTCATGACATGACGTATTTCACCTTCAGCAAAGGTGTGAAATCCGGTGGCTTCACGGTGTACAATTCATCTGACGTCACGCAGATGACCAACCCATTCAAACCTGAGCAGCTTTATTCTTTTGAAGTAGGCAACAAGCTGATCCTGCCACGGTATAATCTGCGGGTGAATGCCGACTTTTTCTACTATGACTATTTTGACCGTCAGGTTCAGTCCATCGCGTACAGCCCGACCACGGGCTCTGCCATTGGCCTGTTCGTCAATGCGCCACGTTCCCACATGTTTGGTGGGGAATATGAAGTCGAGTGGTCTCCGGTCCCTGGGCTGCATGTGGCGCAGTCTGGCGCTTATGTTGAAGGCGCATACGATGAGTTCAGTGCGGTCACGAGTTCCAGACGAGTTAATGGTGTCTGGGTTGGCGTGAAGCAGGACGTCTCAGGACGTGGCATTGAAGTCCCGCATTTCACAGCCAATGGTTCTGTGGATTATACGTGGCGCGTCGGCAAATACGACCTCATTTCTGGTGTTGATTACAGCCTGCGCACGACGAGTACGGCCCTGAACTCTGCCAATACGATTCCGGGATATACCCTCTGGGGTGGATATATCTCTTTTGCCCCGCATAAGGGGCACTGGAAGATCGAGGGCATTGGTCGCAACATCACGGACAAGCATTATGACGTGACGCGCGGCTATTTTGTGGGTGGCGACAACATTGCAGTTGCTGGCCGACCAGCAACCTGGGAAGTTCGCGTTCGCGCAGACTTCTGAAAAAGCGAGGGATGGCGTTCTTGCCATCCCTCTGATTTTTTTCAGAACGATGCCGCCACCGTGCCGAAGAACATGCGTGGCGGTGTAGGATAACCCACATACGTTGAGCCATCTCCCGCGGTGATGGTGGACCAGGAGCGCGTATTCGTCAGGTTGCTGACGTTGAACTGGAGCTTGAGGCTCTGCATGTGCGGGATATGTTTGAACGTATAACCAGAGCTGAAACCAAGCTGGAACCTTGGTGGCACCATGACGGTATTCGTGATTGTACCTGGACGAACGCCCATATAGGTTCCGAAGAGCTGAGCGTTGAAGCCTGCCTGATTGTAATTGATGGCGAACTTGTCAGACCAGACAGGAATAGCCGGGACTTTCTCGCCTTTTGTCGCGTAAAGCGTGGTGCCGTCTATGAAATCGCTTCCGTAAATGCTGCTGACATAGGATACGGCATCATAGATCGAGAAGTGCTGCCCGAACCGTAGTGTGAATGACAGATCCATACCATTTGTCGAAACGCTACCAAGGTTGGCTACAGTGCCACCAACGCCGGAAATTCCCTGATTAGGCGGCTTGATCGAGCCAAGACGATTGAAGAAATCGACATGGTAATATTCAAGCTGACCACTGATGCCCGTGAGTGGGCCGAGAAACAGCGGCCGATTGGTTCGAATGCCGGCTTCATATGTCCAGGACGTCTCTGGTTTTCCTGTTTTCTTGAAGTCTTCAAATGCTTCCTGGCTGGTTACGGCCCAAGGTGACGTGCTGCCATATCCGGTCTGGGCAAACGAATTCATGTTTTCCTGAATGTTGGCAAAGAGCTGCTCATGTGGCGTAAAATTCCACAAGGCACCAAAAGCAGGAAGAAAGGGCTTGTAAGACGGGATCGTTCCGCCAGCCACTGTGTGGGTGCTGGTATCAACAATCGTTTTTGCGCCTTTAACAGATGATGCCAGAGACTGCGGCAAAGCAGCGACGGGCAACGTGCCGTTGGTATAAACCATCTCGGACTTGAAGCCTGCTGTCAGAGTTAGATGCGGCGTTACACGCCAGCTATCCTGCAGGTGCGTGACAAATGTGTTCGTGTAAAACGCATTCATCCACTGAGTAAAAAGAGGATTGGTCGCGCGCTTATAAGGCGTCAGCGTGTCCGTTGCGGTGAGCGGATACCAAAGACGCCCTTGTGTATTGTTGTTGCGTTCGTACCATCCGCCAACCTCAATATTATGGTGGCCCAGATGATAGTGCAGGGTGCTGGTTAGGCCTCCGCGATAGTCTTTATACTCGGTCGTACGAACGGCAAAACCCGTTCCGCCGGTTGCATTCCAGACCTTCGGGTCAATTCCGGCATTGCTATACGTGAACTGACCATTCTTGATATATTTGGATCCAGTCGGGTCCAGGTAACTCCCAAGGATTGTCAAAATAGCGTTGGTGCGAATGGACGTTGCGACCACACCTGCGCCATCGTCATAGTGAAAGTAAAGCTGGTTATCCCACGTTAGGTTTGGAGAAAATTTGTGCGAGATTTTCAGATAGGTGAGGTAATCGGTTCGCTGCGCTGCTGAGTAATAGTATTTATTATTGGGCGTTCCCGGGGCTGCGGATTTGGAGGTCATGGCAGGGTAGTTGGCCATGGCAGCGTTCAAATCAGGGAAAAACGCACCGCGAGCATAGAGGTCTGTAGGCGCCGTTAGTCCTTGTGTGTTGGGCTCTGCCTTGTCCTGCCAATCAAAATACGCCGTGATGGTGGTGTTTTCACCTTTATGAACAAACTTGCCATTTACCTGATAGCCACCCTGATTGTTTCCTGCACCAAGATTCCAGGGTCTAGCATCTTGCCGTGAGAAAGAGACGTAGGCCGCGTTTCCGTTCCCAAAATTATCGGTGTCTAGGCGGGCATAGGTGCGAAACGTGGAATAGCTGCCGAAAGTCTGCCGGATTGTTGCGCCGGCTTTTGCTTTCGGGTCCCGCGTATTGAACTCAATCGTTCCGCCTAGGTTACTGGTGGACGCTGTTCCGAGTGCGCCGGCTCCAGAGGACAGGGACGTTTGGCCGATATTTTCGCTGATGGCGGCTCGTTGCGGAGAGAGGCCATTATAATTGCCATAAGCGCCTGCACCGAGCGGCACGCCATCAAGGGTGTAGCCAAGCTGACTGTTGGAGAAACCGTGAACGTAAATGCTTGAGTTCTGTTCGTTGTTGCCCCACGGATCAACATTGGTGAACGTCACGCCCGGTAGAAGATCCAGCGCCTGCATCGGGTTCTGACCCGGCATCATTTCCTGCATCTGGTCGCCGCTGATGCTCAACACAGACCGCGTCCGATGGCCAGTTGCAACAATCTGCTCAATGTCGCGCTCATCCCGGGTCCGCGATGCGCGTAGGTGCTTTGGGAGGCGTTTTGTAGCGGCACCACGTCGAATGACCATTCCGCCGCCTGGAGCAACCTCGGCAACCAGACCGCTCCCATTGAGCAACCGTGCGACGGCTGCGTCAGCTGACAGGGCACCATTAACGGACGGAGCCTCAAGGTGGTCCACCAGTTCAGGGGAGAAAATGACGCTCTGTCCGGTCTGTTGGCTCAGGGATTCCAGTGCCTGTGCCATTGGCTGACGGTTAATGTGAATATTCGCTGTGGCTGACGGTGTAGCCAGAGCAGAATGGGTCAAAATGGTCGTCCCTACAGTCAGAAGCAGAACTGCGCGAAGGGGGCACCGGACGTTGACGGCCATGTATTCTCTATCCTGTTGGTGATCGCAGAAGGCGGTCTCAACAGGAAGACAAACGAAAACTGAAAAACCTCAGCATTGTTCAACGGTTTTCATGAAACCGTCATAAAGCACGAAAGATGAAAACGTTTCCTTGTTCCTGGAGCGTCAAGGGAAGAAGGCGCGGAAGCATCCGCAAAAACATCTCGCCCTGCGACACAAAATAAACCCCGCTTAACCGCATATTTGAAACAGTTGGCGACGCCAGGATGATCTGACGTTGGCTATACCGTCGGATTTCTGAAACAGCCTCCTGCAGAGGCGTATTGCGGAAAATCAGACGTCCGGTCTGCCAGGAAAGAAGCGCTTCGATATTGGGATAATCGATGCTTACCGCACCATTCTGGGCAATGCGAAAGCGCTGCCCCGTCCGGATCCAGATATCACGCGCGGCAGTTGTTCCGCTTCGGAGCAATATCCTGCCCCGAAGCGCCGTGATGTCTGTGCAGTTCTGTTCCATGCGGACATTAGCTGAGGTCTGTCGTGAGAGCCGAACTGTGACGTTTCGAACTGAGAGGTAGAAATCTGATGGGCTTTCAGGTGAAAGCAGCACTTGTCCATGCTCCAGTCTCGCGCGTTGCCCATCTTCAGACAGCGTCATCCGGCTTCCTGAATCCAGGAGGCATGTGCCGTAATCAGGCAATGCAATGCGAAGAGTATGCCCAGTCGATGCCTGCAGAACACGGGATGCCCGCGCAGTCTTGTTCATCGGCACAAGTGCGATGAGCGCAGCTGAGGCAAGGGCCAGTGCACTTCTACGCCCTAACGAAAAACCATGCGTATCTGAGCGTTTTGCGGGTGTTGCAGGAATGCTTTGTGTTGGAACGCCGCCGCCAAGCTCCCAGTAATCCGTCAGGAGTTCAAAAGTATTGGCGTTACAGGTGTCCTCACGCATCCACTGTAAAAAGCGGGCACGATCCGTGTCGTTACAATCGTCAGCGTGCAGGCGCGCAATCCAGAGAGCGGCCTGTTCCCGAACTGCGAACTGCTTTTCGGAAGGCATTAATGGTCCATCCAGGAAGCAAGGAAGACAAGGGCTTTTGCAATATGCTTTTCCACGCTGCTTTCGCTCATTCCCAGCGTTAAAGCAATCTCCCGATACTTCATTTTTTCAACACGATTGAGAAGAAAGGCCTGCCTTGTCTTTTCGGGAAGCTGTCTGCAACCCTCGTGGAAGCGATCCATTCTTTGGCCTGACGCATAAACGTCTTCCTGGGATGGCCCAGGATCTTCTATTTCTAATGTAATATCCCGATCATCGCTGAAAGATTGCAGGCGCGATGAGGCTTTTTTCAAATCATTGAGATGCAGGTTGAGCGCACTTCTGGTGATGTATGCCTCCGGATGCGTCACGTCGTCTTTGGCGCGTTCATAATAATTCGCCAGCGCCGTCTGCAGATGATCTTCAGCATCATCGCGATGTGTCATGCTTTTGATGCGGCGGCAAAGGTGCAGCCATTCCTGCTGACAGGGAAACCAGTTTTCCGCCAAAGCTTCTATCATCCTGTTTTAAAGATGGACTGCCTGAAGCGCTCCATTACGGATTTTGGCGGGGTGGGTCTGTGACAGTTTCATGAAAAGAGGCTGAAGGGCATGGGCAAACGCTCTCATTCGCTGTCTTGGAAAGAGTGCGACCGCTCGATTTCAGCGAAAGATTTTCCATCATGCTTTTAAACCGCCGACGGGTACTGACAGGTCTGGGAGCCGGGCTCCTGTTTTCCTATCGCCTGAAGCAGTTGTCTGCTGCCGCCCCGAATAATCTGGACAAGACTCCTGAGTTTGATGCATCGCCCTTTCAGTTGGGTGTCGCGTCTGGAGATCCGGCACCAGACGGTTTCGTAATATGGACACGCCTTGCGCCACACCCGCTGGAAGAGGCGGGAGGAATGAAGCGCCTGAAGCCCGTTCTGGTGGACTGGGAAATCAGCGAGGATGAGCGTTTCTCAACGCGCCTGCGGTCGGGGCAGACCATTGCTCACCCAGAACTCGCTCATTCCGTTCATGTTGAAGTTTATGGGCTCCAACCCGATCGGCCTTACTGGTATCGTTTCCATATTGCCGGACATGAGAGCCCGATAGGTCGTGCCCGTACTTTGCCGTTGCCCGGTGCAAGCGTGCAGCGTGTAAGGTTCGCCGCGGCAGGGTGTCAGCACTACGAATTTGGATATTACAGTGGCTGGCGAGCTATCGCGAATGAGAACGTCGATTTTGTTTTCCATTACGGTGACTATATTTACGAAGGCCCCGATATTGGGGCAGGCGTACACACGGTTTATGGAAAGCCATTTACGGCAATCCGTCGGCACATCGGGCCGGAAATCTATTCCCTCGACGAATATCGCCGCCGTTACGCGCAGTACAAAATTGACCCGGATCTACAGGCTGCTCATGCCGCTGCGCCATGGCTGGTAAGCTTTGATGATCATGAAGTTGATAATAACTGGGCAGGGGATACCGATCAGGACGGAACTCCGGCGGATATTTTCCGTCTGCGTCGGGCATCCGCCATGCAGGCCTATTACGAACATATGCCTCTTCGTATCAGCTCTCTTCCAGATGGCAGTCACATGCAGATGTACCGAAGCTTCTGCTTTGGTGATCTGATGAATACGTTCGTGCTGGATACCCGTCAGTACCGGAGCGATCAGGCTTATGGTGATAAAGACGTTCCGCAGGGACCGGATGTCTGGTCACCCGAACGCACAATGATGGGACAACAGCAGGAGGCCTGGCTTTTCAACGGGCTGGGACAATCTGACACGCGGTGGAACCTGCTGGCGCACCAGGTGATGGTTATGGATCTTGCTCACCGCAAGTCAGCCCATTCGGAACTGCTTTACAGCATGGATCAGTGGTCCGGTTATATGCATAGCCGTAACAGACTGCTTCAGTTCATCGGAGAGCACTGCCCCGGAAACGTGGTCAACGTGACGGGCGACGCACATCGGCATTATGCGGGCAATCTTGTGATTGATCCCGCCAAGCAGAAGCCAGTGTCGGTGGAATTTCTGGCGACGTCCATTTCGTCAGGCGGTGATGGCGTTGGAGATAATGACGCCCATAGCCAGTCGGTTCGGCGTGAAAACCCACATCTTAAGGCGACGACAGACAAGCGTGGCTATGTGTTGTGCGATGTTGGCCGGGATGTCTGGCGAGCAGATCTTAAAACTTTGGATCAGGTGAGCAATCACGATGGACAGCTCTCAACCTACGCCAGTTTTGCAGTTGAGCATGGCAACTCAGGCCTTCAAAAGGCCTGAGCGGATATGTCGGCCATCAGGGCGTTTCGTCCTGATGGTTTGAGGTCATGCGAAAGCAGGTCAGCAAGCCTGCGAGAGAGGTAAAGAACAGAACCAGTCCCATCGGTAAGGCACTGGTTTTGCTCAGTCCGACGAGAGGAGCAGCAACGCCGCCAACCAGGAGGTTGAGAGAGCCGAGGATGGCACTCGCACTTCCTGCACGGTGGCCCTGCTTGGCAATGGCGAGAACAAATGTAGCCGTCAGAATCATGCCGATGCACGTCATGTAAAGGAAGATGGCTGCTACCAACAGGAAGAGCGGTCCTTTCAGTGTCGCGATAAGCGTGATCAGTGCGGCCGCGGTTGTGATGCAGATCACGGATGCTCGAAGCAGTGTATTGGTGCGCGCCATGCTGCCTGCACGGCCAATCAGCCAGCTCCCCCCGACGAGTGCCAGACCATTGATTCCAAACAGAAGACTGAATGTCTGGGGCGAGACGCCGTAGATGTCCTGATAGACGAAGGGCGTGCCGGCCACATAGGCAAAGCTGCCGCCATGGATCAGTCCCACAGTCAACGCATGCCCAATGAATTCCCGGTCCGTCAGCAGACTATGGAATGTCTCTAGCGTCGAGCGTGCTGAATTGGGGAGGCGGCGGTGTAATTCAAGCGTTTCATTCAGACGGCCGCCAACCAGACCTAGCGCCACGACGCCAAAGCCTGTCAGGAACCAGAACATGGTGCGCCATGTTGCTGATGGCAGGGCCAGAATGGCTCCACCCATCATTGGTGCCACCATAGGGGCGACAGCATTGATGATCATGAGTCGGGAAAAGAAGCGGGCAAGTTCCGGTCCATTAAACACGTCTCGCACCACCGCCCGGGACAGAACCAGTCCGGCTGATGCTGTGAGGCCCTGAAGAAAGCGGGCAACGATGAACGCTGTGATGCTGGATGAAATGGCGCAGAACAGGGATGAAAGCGCAAAAAGCGCCATCGCTGCCAGCAACGGCCCTTTCCGGCCGCGTGAGTCGCTGAACGGTCCTACCATGAGTTGTCCCAGAGCCAGCCCGATCAGGGTGCTGGTCAGGCTGAACTGAACTGCGGTCTCTCCAGCGTGAAAATCATGCCCGATACTGGGGAAACCCGGCAGGTACATGTCGATGTTAAGCGGACCGAGACAGGTCAGCAGCCCGAGGATGAGGATAAGATCCCGTTGGGCGGGACGTGATGTCTCGGTAGTGGGATCAGTCATGGACTGGAACCTTGATAATAGTGACGCCAGAGGCAGTCATGCGGGTGAGTTCGTCTGTTGGGGCATCATCGGTAACGATCAGGGTCTGGACAGTTTCAAGAGGGGCAACGGGGAAGCGCCCCCCGGACCCGATCTTGCTTGCTTCGGCCATGATCACCACGCTTTCGCTCCGGCTCAGAACCTCACGTTTGAAGGCGGCTTCTTCATGATCCCAGACACTTGGTCCTTCGGCGGAAATGGCCCAGACGCCCAAAGAGCAGAGATCAAAACGGTAATGCTGAAGGGACTGGACGGCGACTGACCCTGTCACGCCACCCGTTGTTCCTTCCAGACGCCCGCCAATCATAATGGTTTCAATCTGGTCTGCGTCGCTCAAAGCAACAGCAACGGCGGGACTGGATGTAACCACAGTCAAAGGCGTATCGCGGGGAAGCGATCCAGCCAGCGCAATATTGGTTGAGCCCGTGTCGATGAAGACAACCTGCCGCGGCTTGAAAAGCGTTGCGGCCTGACGTGCGAGGGCGTTCTTCAGTGGAACCTTTTCGCCCATTCTCGCCCGGATATGAGACGCATTGGGCTGTAGCCGCAGTGCACCGCCATAAACGCGATGACATTCTCCTGCTTCAGAGAGCTCACGCAAATCGCGCCGGATCATATCGACCGGGACGGTCCATTCCGTGGCCAGATCAGCCGCGACAACACGGCCGTGGCTTCGCAGACGGGCCCGAATGTGGCTGAGACGTTCGTCCTTGAGAATGGGACTTTCTCCGAAACGGGTTAAAACACGCGCAAACCGTCATAAACGCGCATAACCTGTCAAGGAGTTTTGCATCTCCCTCTGTTTTGAAAGGGAAGGTGTGGCAGATCAGAAACTCAGGACAGCATCCAGATTGAACCACAGCATGTTGTTCGTCCCGTTATTCACCGTTCTGGAAGAGACTGTGCCGGATTGATTGAAAGGGTGCGTTCCATTCAGGGATTTGTCCAGACGGATTTCAGGTCGGACAGTCAGGCTGGCTGGACCCAGATGTCGGTTGATGAAGGTGGGCCGGTACGCCACCCCAACTGTCAGGTCTCCGTATGTGGTCGGCAGGGCGTTATAATACTCGAACGGGCGGTTTCTCAGTGAGTTTGTGTAGGACATGTCGCTGGAATACTGGTTGATGATGCCGCCAGTGTTGTCTCGGAAGATCTCACCTCGGACGTTGAGTGTGAGGGATGGCTGGATGTCCCACGACAGATATGAAGAAACGCCATACGCATCGTCGCGCGACGCATCGTCGTGCAGATAGAGGGCTTCTGCCATGACGGACAAGGCATCTGTAACATGATAAGTGGCGAGAAGGTCCGCGTTATACTGCATGAGATCGTTGGCGGATCGCCCGATGCCTGCACTATTCCACCCGGCGGGTGAGACGATCGTGCGGCCATTATTTGCCTGCGGACCGAAATGGCCAATGGCATGGACATTCAGCTTGCCGCCCATCAGGTTATTCCAGGCAAAGCCAAAGTAGCCTTTGGGGCGGCTATTGTTTCCAGCGCCTCCGAAGGTTGTGGAATTGCCTGCATCGATGCCAAGGATCCAGTCCATGTGATGGCTCAAATGCATCGTGGCCACGACGCCGACCGTCTCGAAGGGAACGATATAGTCGGCAGCATAATTGAAAGAATAGAACGGACGGGCGAGGGCTGGTGTGCCCTCAGCGCCCATCAGGCCGTACATTTGACCGGCCTGGAAGTCGATGCCGTGATGGAAAATCCATGGCGTATGGATGTCGATATGGGCCTGTGTCGGTGCCCACTGGTACAAGCCGCTAATCGTACCGTCGCCCATTCCGATCGTCGGGTCGAAACGTGAGTCAGATCCGTACATCATCTCTACGACAAACCCGATCCCGTAACCGCTTCCGATGGAGGTGACGGGATGCGACAGAGAGCCCATGATCTGGTTAAGGGTCACGGTATTCGCGCGATCAAGATAAAACTGCCCGAAATTCCGTCCGGATCTCGTCCACGGGTTCCCGCTGATACCAGCTTCGACCGTGAGATGTCCGACCAAGCCATCCCAATAGGTAAGGGGACGTCCGGCTTTGGGGGAGAAAAGATTTCCGGCTTTCAACGCCGGAAGATCAGGATCTCCGGCATCGTTCGTATGGGATGCTGTTGGCGGTGGTGTCGGGTGATTGGGGTTGGGCGTGCCGTTTGGCGTGATAGTCGTGTTTGAAGAGGCTGCCGCCTGCGCATAGGCGAAAGACGGCAGGGCGGTTCCGGCCAGCAGACAAAAGACTGCCATGACGTGTTTTTTTGACACGCGAAATTCCGTTCCTGAAGGTTTCGGAAGGGTCGTGAGGAAAAACGGATCAGATTTCTGATGCTACCTGCTTCTGCCCGTTCTGGTATTTCCGCATGAAGAAGAGGCTCAGTATCGTCATGAAGGCCACGTAAATCAGGCAGACTTCTGGGTTGTAATACGTGACGGCGACCAGAAGGATCACAGCGCCTGCCAAGGCAACGCCCGGAAGAACGGGGTAGAGCGGGGCACGATAACTGCGCGCAAGATCTGGTTCCGTCTGGCGTAGGCGAAACAGGCTTACCATGCTGAGAATGTACATCGTCAGGGACCCGAAGACGGCCATGGTGACAAGCGTTGCCGTCAAAGACTGACCGTGGATCGAAATGACGTCATCAGAGAAAATGGCAGCAATGCCGATAACGCCACCGGCAATGGTCGCGGTGTAGGGAGTGTGGAAGCGTGGATGCACCTTGCCGAGAACAGCGGGCAGAAAGCCAGCCCGCGCCATTGCGAAAATCTGGCGCGCATATCCCATGATGATCCCGTGCAAAGACGCGACAAGTCCAAACAGACCCAGCCAGACCAGCATATGCAGCCATCCGCTATGTGCGCCGACAACATGCTTCATCGCCTGAGGCAGGGGATCATTCAGGTTGGCCAACGCATGCCAATCCCCCGCACCACCAGCAAATACCATGACGCCAAAAGCCAGTGCGACCAGCGTTAGAACCCCTGTAACATAGGCGATGGGGATGGATCGGCGAGGGTTGCTGGCTTCTTCCGCCGCCATGGCGACGCCTTCGATCGCCAGGAAGAACCAGATGGCAAAAGGAATGGCCGCGAAGATGCCACCCATGGCCTCCAGTCCGAAATGAGGTGCAACGCCCCATCCATCGTGCAGGAAGTTGTCCCATGAAAAAGCGGGAGCAACGACGCCCATGAATACCAGCAGCTCAATGATTGCGGCGATTGTGATGAACAGTTCGAACGTGGCGGCAATATGGACCCCCACGATATTGAGCGCCATGAAGACGATATAGGCGCCCAGTGCTGCCACCTTTGGGTTCAGATGAGGAAACTGAACGTTCAGATAGGCTCCGATGGCAAGCGCGATGGCTGGTGGTGCGAAAATGAATTCAACCAGTGTGGCCAGACCTGCAATTAAGCCACCCCAGCGGCCAAGCGCACGCTGGCTGTAAGCAAACGGGCCGCCTGCCTGCGGGATCGCACATGTCAGTTCCGTGAAGCTGAAAATGAAACTGGTATAAACGAGCGCGACAAAGACTGTGGCAATCAGAAAGCCTAACGTCCCCGCTGTTGCCCAGCCGTAGCTCCATCCGAAATATTCACCCGAAATGACGAGACCAACCGCAATTCCCCAGAGATGAAACGCACTAAGGGACTTGTTGAGATGCGTCGGAGCAGTGCTCATTGGTCATTGTCCTTTTCCAGGGTTGGAGTGGTGTTTTCGATCAGAGGGGCATCTGGAGCCGCATCTTTGAGGCCGACGCCAGTGAGTTTCAGATGGCGGGCTTCACGCATGAGCCAAGCCAGCTTTGTCGCGGCGGCCGGGATGGTCATGCCATGAGCATGAATGTTGGAGAGGCAGTTACGTGCTGAGTCCGGGCAGCCCACAAAAGGCGCATATGTCAGGTACACGCCCAGACTATCCGCGACGCTGAGACCTGGTCGCTCGCCAATCATCATCACAACCATTTTCGCTCCGAGACTGGCGGCAATGTCGTCCCCCAGAGCGACGCGCGCCTGTGTTGCAATAACCAGCGGGGCGATTTTCCAGTCCGGAAGGCGGCTCTTCATGGCCCGAAAGAGCGGGATGGCGTTTTGCTGGGTGGCAAAAGACGACAGACCATCGCCCGCGACGAACACCACGTCCCAGTCACCTTTTGTGAGAGTGCCGAGCGTTTCTGGGGCCAGCCGGCGGCCAAGATCGGGGCGACGCAAATAAGTGGACCGGTCTGATGCGCGGCTATGGACGATCAGATAGGGCTCAGGCCCTAAAGTCGCTGTCAGGGCTGAAACGTCCAAAGGTGTGTGGACCGCGTCGCGGGCCTGGGCATGAGAGGCCTGAAAATCGAGCACATCCTCGGTTTTCAACGCGTTTCCTGCGCGACCCAGGCCGATCCGGGCACGGGTCAGACGCCGCAAATCCTGCCAGAGGTCCGCTGTGTGCGGTGGAACGGAGGGCGCGTTGCGATCATCCGTCATGGTCAGCGCGCCATTTCACCAAGAAGGGTCTGGCCGGGTGGAATATCCAGCATGCGCTCCGTTTGCGGATCATAGAGGCCCATTTTTTCCAGCCAGCCTGCAAATTCTGGAGCGGGCTTGAGGCCCAGAAGCTTCCGAAGGCTCAGAAGGTCATGGAACGACAGGCTCTGGTAATTGAGCATGATGTCATCAGCTCCTGGCACCCCGATCAGAAATGTGATCCCGGCAGCTCCCAGCAACACCATCAGGTTGTCCATATCATCCTGATCCGCTTCGGCATGATTGGTGTAGCAGGCGTCACACCCCATCGGGACGCCCAGCAACTTCGCGCAGAAATGATCCTCCAGCGCGGCACGGATGATCTGCTTTCCATCATACAGATACTCCGGCCCAATGAATCCGACGACCGTATTGACGAGAAGGGGGTCATAGGCGCGAGCCACAGCATAGGCGCGTGCTTCTACCGTCTGCTGATCAACGCCGTGATGGGCATCGGCGGACAGTGCAGCGCCCTGACCCGTTTCGAAATACATGACATTGTTGCCAATCGTACCGCGGTTCAGCGCTCGGGCGGCCTCATGGGCTTCCTTCAGAATTGAGAGGCTGACTCCGAAACCTTCATTGGCTTTTTGGGTGCCTGCGATGGACTGAAACACCAGATCAACCGCGCCACCACGGTTCATGATCTCGAGCGTGTTGGTGACGTGCGTCAGAACGCATGTCTGTGTGGGAATGTCATAGCGCTGGCGGGCATGGTCCAGCATCTCCAGCAGGGCAAGACCATTGGAGACGCTGTCTGTTGCCGGGTTGATACCAATGACGGCATCGCCCATGCCGCGCAAAAGACCATCAAGCGTAGAAGCGGCAATACCCCTCAGATCATCTGTAGGATGGTTGGGTTGCAGACGTGTGGACAGACAACCTTCGAGGCCGACGGTATTGCGAAATTTTGTGAGAACGCGGATCTTGCGCGACACTGTCATAAGATCCTGATTTCTCATGATCTTACTGACGGCAGCGGCCATTTCCGGTGTGATGCCTAGAGCTGTGGCTGCCAGTGTTTCTGTCGTGGCGTCTTCGGATAGCAGCCAGTCCCGGAAGCCAGCAACAGTCAACGATGAGAGCCGGGAGAAGGCGTTCCGGTCGTGTGTATCCAGAATCAGGCGCGTCACGTCATCCCTTTCGTAAGGAATGAGTTCTGATTTTAGAAATGTGTCGAGGGGGAGGTCTGCGAGAGCGTAACGGGCGGCAACGCGTTGAGCGTCGGAAGAGGCAGACAGGCCCGCGAGTTCATCACCAGAGCGGGCAGGAGACGCTTTGGCCAGCAGCATCTTCAGATCATCAAAGGTGTACTGTTCCCCTCGCAGGGTGCATCTGTAAGCCATGGCCAGAGTCCTCTGCCTTTGCTCATCCCGAAAGTCGCATTTGGGAGAATCAAGGTTTTGTCCGTTATCGCAATTATATCTCTTTCGGACCGAGTTTGACTTGACCCGAAACAACAACGTTTTGACATTTGACGACAATGCGGCCAACACTCGTGTCAAGTGAGCAGCAACAGGAAGACACCATGTCATCCTTTCCCAAGTCTTCCGGATCAGACGTCTATGTCTTGGCGGCCGCCGCTGCCGGTGTGGAAAAATTCCTTACGGAGCAAGGCGGAGACATGGACCGGATCGCTGGGCGGTCGGGTCTTTCAACGCATCAATTCGCCATGCCAACAGATGCATTGAACCTGGGTGCGTACTGCCGTCTGTTTTCCGAAGCCGAAACAGATACGCACGACGGAAACATCGGTCTGCATTTCGGGCAACAGTTCAGACCGAGGCAACTCGGGCTGATTGGTTACATCGCGCTTTGTTCAGAAACAGTGGGGCAGGCGGCGCAGAATCTGGCGACTTATTTCGGGTACCATCAGGCGCAGACCATCACACGGTTTGTTGAAACGGATGATCATGTCCGGCTCGAATACATGATCGCGGATACGGCCATTCAGGACAAACGCCATGATGCCGAGCTGACGATGGGCATGTTTGCCAATATCTTAAGGGCTGGTCTTGGTGCGGACTGGTGCCCGCAGGACGTTCTTTTTGCTCACGAGCAACCGGAGCAGGCTTCCGAGCATCGAGAAGCGTTTCAGGCCGATGTCCGCTTTTCTGCCGGGATGAATGCTTTGGTGTTCCGGAAAGAGGGGCTGAAAAAGCCCATGCCAGACGCTGATGCCGCTTTGCTACAGGTGATGAAATCTTCACTTGTGACGTTGGCGCGAGGGGCAGGGCACACGGTGCCTGATTCAGGGCAAAGCCTCAAAGAACAGGTTATGGTTCAGGTCCGAAAGTCGATGCGGCAGGGCGGCTCTGAATTCTCTGATGTGGCGGAAAAACTATCCCTATCGCCCTGGACCCTTCAACGCAGACTTGCCCAACTTGGCCTTTCTTATTCCGGTCTCCTGGATGAGACACGTCAGATCGATGCGTTGCGATATCTGGCAGAGCCGAACAAAGATGTTAGTGAGATTGCGTCTCTCCTTGGATATACTGAAACCAGTGCTTTCAGCCGTGCGTTCAGACGATGGTTCGGGGTCTCTCCGCGGGTCTGGAGACAGCAGAACAGCGTCTCAGCGAGCTCTAACTGACTGTCGCACGTTCATCTGTCGGTGTGGTATGGAAGAGGAATGAGTGTTGAAGTCATGCCCGGCCTGTCCCTGCGGGAAGAGGACCTAAGAGTTACCTATATCCTGGCGTCTGGCCCAGGTGGACAGAACGTCAATAAGGTTGCGACAGCTGCGCAACTGCGTTTCGATGTCTCCGGTTCTGCTGCTCTGTCAGAGCGGATACGAACCCGTCTTTTAGAAATTGCGGGCAGTCGGGCGACCCGGGATGGGGAAATCGTTCTGACCGGGCGGCGCTTCCGGACGCAGTTACGCAATCGGGAAGACGTTATCGAGCGTTTGGCAGAAATGATCCGTGAAGCCGCGCATCGACAGGCCTACCGGGTGCCGACACGCCCCGGAAAAGGAGCGCGGCAGCGCAGACTGGATGGAAAAGCCCATAGGGCCGGGATCAAACGCAATCGTCGCATCCGGCTTGATGATTGAGAGGGAGAATAGATACATGACGTTCCAGCTTTCTGCCCTGGAATGGGGCGCAGGACCCAAGGTTCTTGAAGTCTTTCTGGAACCGACCTGCCCATTTTCCGTCAAGACCCTGCGTAAAATACCAGATCTCCTTCAACTTGCGGGGCAAGACCGTCTGACGGTTCGTGTGCGGCTCCAGTCCCAGCCGTGGCATATGTTCTCCGGCGTCATTGTACGGGCCATTCTGGCAGCATCCTTGCTGGAGGAGGGGGCAGAAGCGGCTCTAGCCGTCATGACAGCTATTGCAGATCATCGGGAAGAGTTCGAATTTACCGATCACTGCCGTGGACCGAATATGGACGCTACACCGGCAGACATTCTACAGCGTATTGAGGTTTATAGCGGCGTCCCGCTTGCTGAGGCCTTTGTTCGTCCCGAGGTGACGGCAGCAGTCAAATGGCATGCTCGTTACGGTCGCCAGAACGGTATCCATGTCTCACCAACCTTCATGGTGGATGGCCTGATTGATCCAGCCTTCAGTAGTGGCGACAGTGTGGACGAGTGGGGAGCCAAGCTGTTTCCCGTAAAGGACTGACGAGACAGAGAGATTGGACGTTATGCGGCTTCTTCAATACAGTCGCCATAACGTTTAGCAGTCAGGACTTTTCAATGACTTCCAACCTCTGGACCAGAGCGGCTTTCGCACTCTCGTTTGCCGCGCTCGTTGGCACTGAAGCACATGCTGCCGCAGAAAATCCGTTCTTCAGCGCCAGCACGCTCCCCTATCAGGCTCCCCGCTTTGACCTGATCAAGGACAGTGATTACGCGCCCGCTTTTGAGCGCGGTATGGCAGATCATCTGCGCGAGATCACAGCGATTGCCAACAACAAAGCCGCTCCGACATTCGAAAACACGATTGTCGCCATGGAGAAGTCAGGTCGTCTGCTGGATCGTGTGCAGGAGACGTTCTTTGGTGTTTATCAAGCCAATAGTGATGCCGAACTGGACAAGGTTGAAAGCCGTGAAGCGCCACGTCTGTCTCAGCATGAAGATGAAGTCTATCTGAATGAGCGCCTGTTTGCGCGCGTAAAGGCAATCTACGATGCTCGTGCAAGCCTAAATCTGAATGCGGAGCAGGCGCAGCTTCTGGATGTTTATTACCAGCAGTTCGTTCATGCGGGCGCCCAGCTTTCCAAAGCTGGCAAGGTCAAGCTGCGGGCCATCAACACCAAGCTTGCCAACCTTGAATCTGCCTATCAGCAGAAGCTGATTGCTGCTGCAAAAAATGGCGCTCTGGTCGTTGATAGCAAGGAGGCGCTTGCAGGACTGGATGACGGGACGATCGCCTCCGCACAGAAAGACGCTGAAAGTCGGAAGCTTTCCGGTAAGTGGGTTCTGCCGCTCCAGAATACAACGCAGCAGCCAGCGCTGGAAAACCTGAGCAAGCGCGAAACGCGTCAGGCTTTGTTCGATCAGAGCTGGAACCGTGCGGAGAAGGGCGACAAGAACGATACGCGGTCCACAATCTCAGAACTCGCCCAGCTTCGTGCGCAGAAGGCGGCCCTGTTCAGCTACCCGAGCTTTGCGGCCTACACGCTGTATGATCAGATGGCGAAGACGCCGGAAGCTGCCGAAAATTTCATGAAGCAGCTTGTTCCTGCGGTTGCAGCTGAACAGAAGCGAGAAGCTGGTGTGTTGCAGGACGCCATCCATCGGGATGGTGAGAACTTCACACTGAAGCCCTGGGACTGGAGCCGTTATGCGGAGCAGGTGCGTCATGAGAAGTATGCCCTCAACCAGGATGAAGTGAAGCCATATTTCGAACTGAAGACCGTTCTGACAGACGGTGTTTTCTTTGCTGCCAACCAGCTTTACGGAGTGACCTTCAAACAGCGCACTGACATCCCGGTTTATAACCCTGATGTCATGGTATTTGAGGTTTTTGATAAGGACGGTTCACAGCTTGGCCTGATGTATTTCGATTACTTCAAGCGTGATACCAAATCCGGCGGCGCATGGATGTCCAACTTCGTTGGTCAGTCCACGCTGTTGGGCACGAAGCCGGTCATCTACAACGTAGCCAATTTTACAAAGGCCGCACCAGGTCAGCCACAACTCATCACGTCTGATGATGTGACGACAATGTTCCATGAGTTTGGGCATGCCTTGCATGGATTGTTTGCCAGCCAGACATATCCTTCGATTTCAGGGACCAGTGTCGCACGGGATTTCGTTGAGTTCCCGTCTCAGTTCAACGAGAACTGGGCCCTCGATCCGAAGGTGCTCTCCCATTACGCTCGGCACTACAAGACTGGCGCTCCGATGCCGCAGGAACTGGTCGCCAAGATCAAGAAGGCTGCCCGTTTCAATCAGGGCTACGCCTTGGGTGAGATCGTCGCTGCAGCAGAACTGGACATGAAATGGCATGCCCTCCCGGCCTCAGCACCACGTCAGGATGTGGACAAGTTTGAAGCTGACGCCCTGAACAGCATGGGACTGGACGTGGCCAACGTGCCACCGCGTTACCGTTCGAGCTACTTCCTGCATATCTGGTCCAATGGGTATTCTGCCGGATACTATGCGTATCTGTGGACCGAAATGCTGGATCAGGATGCCTTTGCCTGGTTCACGCAGCATGGTGGCTTGACGCGTGAGAATGGTCAGCGTTTCCGCGACATGATCCTGTCCAAAGGGCATACGATGGATTACGGCCCGATGTTCAGTGCATTTTACGGGAAAGACCCGGACATTGAGCCGATGCTGGCGCATCGTGGCCTGACGGCTGATAGCCAAAAGTGAGATGTTACGGACGGGTGGGAGACCAGCCGTCCGTAAGTGTCTTTAGAAACTGGATGATTTGACTGCGCTCCTGAGGCGTCAGGGCTGGTGGGTCATCTGGTTTTCGATCCATCGGTGCGTCCGTGCGATCAAGGTTGGAGCGATACTGAGGCGGGATATCATCCGGAACCTGAAGATGACCGTGTGCGTCACGGCTGTAGAAGCGTTCTGGGTGGATGTCGCGTAGGACGTAGAAGTCCAGAACCTGATGAAGGTCATGAAACACGCCATTGTGGAAGAATACCTTGCGTGCTGCCACATTGCGGAGGGTGGGTGTCGCGAACATACCGCAATAGGCCGATGACGTCTCAATGCCTCCCGGCATGACTTCACACAATCCCAGGTCGAAATGCCCCGTGTCGTACGGCCCCATTAAAGCCTGATTGCGCGGGGCGCCCAGTGCTTCGTATTGGCGATCCGTGAGAAGTGGTGGGAGATTACCGGGAAGCGGACGATCCAGGTGACAGGCTGCGCAGTTGCCTTTTGTCGGATCGTTGAAGAGCCGATATCCAGCACTCTCTTCCGGTGTGAAACGGGCTTTCCCTTCAAGCCATGCATCGAACTTGCTGTCATAGGCATGAAAAGACGGATCTTCGATCTGGTAGCGCGCAAGAGCAAACAAGGCTTCAGACAGCAGCAGGTCAGGGGATGTGTCAGTCGCAGGACCGCCTAGAGCCTTCAGCCGTTGGATATACTTGGTACTTTCAAGCCGATGGAACGCAATCTCCGGGGTAGAGGCCATTTCAGCCGGATCATAAAGGGGGCCGGAAGCCTGCTGCTGGAGCGTATCGGCCCGACCGTCCCAGAACATTCCTCCTTGAGGCACCATACTGATCGTTGGGGACGCGGCTGCATTCTTCGGTGAGCGATTAGCATCGGGTGCTGCCGAAGCCAGAACGGGTGCCGTCTCACTTTCTGGATTATCCGGACCAATGCTGAAATTTGGCACGTGCTCCAGATATGTCAGGGAAGGAATGGCTCTGCGGCCATGGCTTGCCAGTGTTGGGCCTCCCAGAAACACGGAAGCAGCACCGGAAGGCCCGTAATGATGTTTTGGGCTGTGACAGGATGCACAGGACAGACGTCCTGAGCCCGAGAAGAGGGGGTCGTGAAAGATTTCACGCCCGATCTTCGCCATCTCGGAAAGAGGTGCATGCGCGGGCCGATGTAATTCGACCGGACATGGATTGCTGCCGTCCTGGGTTGGCAAACATTGATCCGAAGCGACGGCTTGACTGGCCAGCATGGTGGACATCAGGCCGCCAGTCAGCGCCGCTTTGAAAGAACGGAATAAAACGGTCAAAGCGATGTAGCGGGAGCCTGTTGAACAAGTTCACCTGTCTCCGGATTCAGGAAAACGGGTGTGAGGTGTGGTGTCTGCTTGAAGTCGAACAGATCAGACAGATCGGTAGCCTCTGCGTCAAACGATCCTTGCCCAAGACGCTTACCGTGAAGCCAGTTATCTTCAATGAAGCGGGTGATGGAACTCTGGGTAATCTGAGTATGACTGACGTAATTATGCTTGGCCCATGGAGACAGCACGATTAGAGGAATTCTGGTTCCCGGACCACAACGGCCGTTGACCGGCTGACCAGATACACCGGTTGAAGCTGGTGCCGTACCGCAGCGTCCGGGTCCATTGAGCTGATCTGCCGGATTATCATAGGAGCCGTGGATTGGCGTGACATAAGCATGATCGTACCAGCCATCGGAATCATCGTAAGCGATTATAATGGCCGTATCGTGCCAATGCGGGCTTTGCTGAATGAGATTGATAGCGTTCACCACGCCCTGCTGTTCGTCCAGTGGGTCCGAATAGCCGGCATGGCCATCCTGAAAGGCTGGCATTTTCAAAAATGATACGGCAGGCAGATCTCCTGCCGCGACGACTTTATAAAAATCTTTCAGGTCATATTGATGGTTAGCCGGGTCTCGGTGGATACCATCCTGCTGAAACGTACGCCCGATGGCGCTGAGCGATGATGGTCTCGCATGCGTCGGATTGGACGTTGTGGCGTAATACTGGAACCAGTTGTGATGAGGAATGTAATCAACCACATTCTGGGCCACGACAGAAGAATAGGTTTGGCGGTTGCAGCCTGTCGTGCCGTCAGCGTTATGAGCGGTCAGATCAAACCCACCCATAAACCCGCCCCATGTCAGGTTCTTTTCGTTCAGCAGGTCGCCGATGTTCCGGCTGGTCATCATGACCTGTTCAGTCGGAACAGAGCAGACATCTCCAGCCGGATCGATATCATTAACCATGGTCCAGCCACCTTGCCCGTCCGGAATGAAGGGTGACTGGACAGTTAGGGTGGACCGTCCCTGCGAGCTTTTAACGATCTTCATGCCATTGGTTTGCCCGGAGACCACTTCCAGAGCACCAGGAGTGGAGGGGCCATAAGTGTCCGTATAGGTGGCGTCACTCATGGCGAAATTCTGAGCGTAGTTCCACAAAGCCGTAACGGTGTTACCGTCAAAATAGCCCATCACTTGGCCGCGCGTTGAGAAAGCTCCGACGCCCCCCGGCGCACCACGACCAGTGTGACGAGGGAACAGGTCTGCCAGCCCATGATGATAAGCCTGTTGCTCAGCCGTGTAGGCGTGGTTCTGATCGGCAGTGCTGGCCTGTGTTCTGTCTAGACGGAAGGGCAAAGACGCATCTCGGCCGTTTTCAGCGCGAGTGTTAGGATTTTTTAGCAGAAGAGCGGCCGCGATGAGCGTATTGGCGTTCGGCGTGGCTGCCGCCGCATGAAAAGCAGGCTCTCCGGCAGGGTTCGCTGCCGATGGATACGTTCCGAAGTAATGATCGAAGGAGACGTTCTCCTGATAGATCACGACCAGATGATGAATTGGAGTTATTGCCTCCGGAGGCTGCGTTTCAGCGGCATGGGCCGGGGCGTGCAGGAATGGGAGGAGCGTGGTGAGGAGGAGAGCTGAACGTAAAGTCATGCAGGCAGAAATCTAGCTTCTCTGGTGAGACTGGGAAGTGCGGCGTTTGTTATCTTGTTCTGTACTGGCAAACAGGAGGTGGAGGCTAGAACTTTTGTCCTGTACGATCTGGTTGTTCCAGGCGGTCATGAGTGTTTCCCGCCAGAGTTCGTGAGGCTGCTTTAAGGTGGGCTGGTTCATTGGAAAGCCTTCTTGATGAAGCAGGCGACAGAGCCAATGGCACCATAGCGGACGAATGAGCGGGGAAATATTATGGTTTGATTAAATAGAAACCAAATATACTTTTATTTTGGTATGACATCTAAAATTCTGCACTTTGCCATTGCGTCAACAGGGTCGATCATTGCGTTTGGGGTGTGCTTTTTTCTGGCCCATTTGTTTGATCTTGCCAATAGCTTCCATGTACTGAAAATGCTGGTGTGACAGTCATTGGCATGAATTCTCTCAAGCTGAAGAGCGCAGTGGTCTGGCCCGGCCTGATGAATCTTCTAGGTTTGTTGCTTGCAGTATTGCAGTTGCTTACACCTTGATAGAATTGTTGCTGCACAATGTTCGATCGTCCCAAAACTCTGTCGCTCCAATAATAGTCGCCCTGTTTGCTCGGCATCCGGACAAGGGTCTAAAATTGTTTTTCATGCTGAGTCAGTAAAAGATTGATTCTTCGATCATTGTCCGGAACCTTTACAAATTCTTCGTCCGGATGAAAGGTCTGGGTATTTTCTTCAATGATTGAAGAAGCCTATTACGGTGAGCCAATAGGGCTGGGATCTAGAATTTCGTAACGCCAGACACCATTCCGGCGTTTGGAACGGCAGCACACGTCTTGTACTCTGCTATACCGATTAGAAGGCACTTACGACCGTACTACCTGTGAGGCAGAAGACAGACTCTCTTATGCCTCACAGGTAGTACAGGAGCAATTGGGCCTGTTAGACAGGCCCAATTGTAGAAAGGTATTTACCAGACGGTAAAGCCTGCATCGACGTTAACGATGGCACCGGTCATGAGGCTGGCGGCGTCTGAAGCCAGGAACTGCACGACGGATGCCACTTCATCCGGCTGGCCAACTCGGCCCATTGGGGTTCCGGCGATCCAGGCGTCATAGAGTTCCGGCTTTTCCATGCCGAAACGCGTCAGGGTTGTCTCAATATAAGTCGGGGCCACGGCATTGGCGCGAATGCCATGAGGGGCCCATTCTGCGGCCAGCGAACGAATATACTGATGTACGCCCGCTTTTGACGCGTTGTAGGCAGCCTGCTGCTGGGGGCGATTGACGATCTGGCCGGACATGGAGCCAATCGCAACGATGGCGCCCTTTTTCTGCTCGATCATGATCCGGCCAACAGCCTGACAGCACCGGAACATGCCGTTCAGGTTGATGTCCACCTGTTTGAGCCACTGCCCATCCGTCATATCCTCGGCTTTGACTTCTGAAATACAGATACCGGCACAGGCAACCAGAATATCCAGATGCCCCTCTTTCTCGTGAAGGGTTTTGATTGCGGACTGAACGCTCTCCGTGCTGGTGACATCCATCCGAATGCTATCCACATTCAGGTCCTGCTTGCGCAGATCTTCCGCAGATTGTGCAGCAAGTGTTTCGTCCAGATCTGCGATGATGACGCGCGCGCCTGCTTCTGCCAGAGCCGTGACGCAGGCGAGGCCAATATTCTGTGCACCGCCTGTAACCACTGCGACGCGACCGTCAAGGCGAAGTTTTTCCATGTACATGATGTATATTCCTGGGAAGAAAAATCAGGCGGCAAGGGGATGACGGCGGCAGGCCTCGAACGCCAGGCCATCAGGGGCGAAAAGGTGGCAATGCTGCGGAGGAAGCTTCAGGCTGACCGGCGTGTCGACTTCTAGGGTTGTGAAACCGTCTGTCTGAACAACGATGATCTGCCCGTCGGCACAGTGGACATGAACCAGCGTGATGGCGCCGAGGCGCTCGATAACTTCCACAACCCCACTATCATCACTCGCGGGAGCCAGCTCAACGTGTTCTGGGCGAATACCGACTGTAATCTTGGTTCCGGGCAAAATATCCGGTGGCGAGACCGGGACATGCAGAAGAGTACCGTCCCGGAGCTGAACACTCGATCCGTCCTGCCCGCCATTCTGGAAAATAGCGGAGAAGAAGTTCATGGGAGGTGAGCCGATGAACTTGGCGACAAACAGGTTGCGCGGGTGGTGATAAAGCTCCAGCGGTGAGCCAATCTGTTCCACGACACCTTTCTGAAGAACCACGATCTTGTCCGCCATTGTCATGGCTTCTACCTGATCATGGGTCACATAGATGGTGGTCGCGTTCAGCTTGCGATGGAGGGCCGAAAGCTCCACTCGCATCTGGCCTCGCAGGGCTGCATCCAGGTTTGAGAGAGGCTCGTCAAACAGGAAAACCTTCGGGTTACGCACAATGGCGCGGCCGATAGCAACACGCTGCCGCTGGCCGCCTGAGAGCTGACCCGGCTTGTGATGCAGATAGGGTTCAAGCTGAAGCGTGGCGGCAACATGCTTGATCTTCTCGCTCCGTTCTTTCTCCGGCACCCCAGCAAGTTTGAGGCCAAATTCCATGTTCTTGTAGACGTCCATGTGCGGGTAGAGCGCGTAGGACTGGAACACCATGGCAAGGCCGCGTTTTCCGGGTTCCACGTCGTTGACGCGCTGACCGTCAATCAGAAGGTCTCCGGAAGTGATGTCTTCAAGGCCTGCAATCATACGAAGCAGCGTGGATTTTCCGCAGCCGGACGGACCGACAAACACCACGAATTCACGGTCCTCGATCGACAGCGAAATGCCTTTGATGATTTCTTCCGTAAGATAGGTTTTACGGAGGTTTTTGAGTTCAAGAGTTGCCATGAATCAGGTCCCGTTCCTGAGCGTTTGGGGGACGGAGAAAGCTAGGGTAGCCATCATTTGACGGCTCCAAAGGTGAGGCCACGTACGAGCTGTTTCTGGCTGATCCAGCCCAGAACAAGGATCGGAGCGACTGCGAGTGTGGATGCGGCGGATAGCTTGCCGAAAAACAGTCCTTCCGGTGAGGAGAAGGAAGCAATGAATGCTGTGAGCGGAGCGGCATTGGAGGAGGTAAGATTGAGAGACCAGAAAGCCTCATTCCAACACAGGATCAGCGACAACAGGGCTGTGGAGGCGATCCCTGGCAGGGCAAGGGGAAGCAGGACCATTGTCATTTCCTGCCAGCGTGTTGCCCCATCCATGCGACCAGCCTCAAGAATTGGGGCAGGAACTTCCCGGAAGAAAGTAAACAGCATCCAGACGATGATGGGCAGGTTCGTCAGCATGTTGACGATGGCCAGGCCTGTGCAGGTGTCCAGAAGGTGAGTGCTGCGAGCCAGAAGATAGATTGGTACGAGCACCCCAACAGGAGGCAGCATGCGTGTCGACAACATCCACAGCAACGTCCCGCGTGTGCGCTTTGAGGGCATGAAGGCCATCGAGTATGCCGCCGGAATGGCAAGCAGGAGCGCGCCCACAGTAGCGCCAACCGAGATGATGACGGTGTTGAAGGTGAAGTGCCAGTAACTTGCGCGCTCGAACACTTCCGCGTAGCTGCTGAGGGTCGGCGCGAAGATCAGTTGGGGCGGTGTTGAGACCGCCTGAACTTCGCTCTTGAAGCCCGTCAAAATCATCCAGAAAATGGGAAAGAAGAGCCATAGCGCAATACCCCAGCCCAGACAGGTGACGGCGATTTTTGTACTGCGTTTTGTCTTGATCGCCATCTCACACCTCCAGGTTACGTGCGACAGAGCGCACGAGGAACATCGCAGCGACATTCGCAATAATGATGGCCAGGACACCACCAGCAGAGGCGCCGCCGACATCAAACTGAAGCAATGCGCGGGAGTAGATGAGATACGCCAGGTTGGTGGATGCCACTCCAGGGCCGCCTGCCGTCGTGACGGAGATCTCCGCAAAGATTGTCAGCAGATAAATCGTCTCGATCATCACGACGACGCTGATAGCGCGGCTCAGGTGAGGGAGAATGATATGACGGAACTGAGCGATCGGACCGGCACCATCCATCCGTGCGGCCTCTTTCTGCTCGCTATCCAGTGACTGGACGGCTGTGAGGAGAATGAGGACGGCAAATGGCAACCATTCCCAGCTGACGATCATCATGACTGTCAGGAGCGGGAACCGGGCAAGCCAGTCAATTGGCGTTAAACCGACAGCCCGCATCATGGCGGAATAAACGCCATAGATCGGGTGCAGCATCAGGTTCTTCCACAGCAGGGCAGACACTGTCGGCATGACGAAGAACGGAGAAATGACCAGAACACGCGCAATACCGCGCCCGAAGAACTCCTGATCGTAAAGGATGGCCAGAAGCGTGCCACCTCCTACGCTGATGATCAGGACGCCAACGACCAGAATGACTGTATGCAACAGGGAATACAGAAAATCCGGATCAGTCAGAAGGTACCAGTAGTTGCTGAAGCCAGCGAAGCCGTGAAGCGTCGGGTCAATCAGATTGTAGTTGATCAGCGAGTACCAAAGCGTCATCGCCAGTGGGACGAGGGACCAGACGAGAAGGATCAGAACGGCAGGCGACAGGAGCAGAAGCCCCGTTCGCTTGCCTGTGCGTTCTGATGCCCCTTTTGGGGGGCTATGTTCTAGAACTGCCTGCATGGCACTCTGCCTTACTTGGCGCGGCCAGACTGGCGCAGCGAACGGGTGACAGAAGATTGTGCTGCAGCCAGAGCCTGATCCACGGTCATCTGGCCGGAAAGGGTCGCGGCGACTGTCTGCCCGACCTGAGTACCAACCGCTTGGAATTCAGGAATTCCTACAAACTGCGCTCCGGTATAGGGGCGCGGGTCTGCTGTTTGTCCACTTGGGTCGGCAGTCTTGATCGCGTTCAGAACGAACGACGCAAACGGGGCAGCTTTCTGGTACTCGGAGGCAGCATATGTTGAGGCACGGGTGCCAGCGGGAACTGCAACCCATCCCTTTCGGTCCGCAACCAGCTTCACGTATTCCTTGGAGGTTGCCCATGTGATGAAGGTCTGGGCGTCCGTGCCCTGATGGGAACTGACGGGAACGGCAAGGCTCCAGCTCCACAGCCATGTTGGTCCCTTGCCGTAGGGGCCTTTGGGAGCCGACGCGAAGCCGACTTTGTCGGCTACCTGAGACTGCTTCGGATCGAACAGGAGGCCGCCGGCAACGGTGGAATCAATCCAGATGCCGCAATGTCCACTCGCGAAGAGTGCCAGATTTTCATTGAATCCGTTGGATGTGACGCCCGGTGGGCCGTCTTCCTTCAACGCCGAGACATACCATGTCAGAGCTTTTTTCCATGCGTCTGACGTGAGCATTGGCTTCCAGGACATGTCGAACCACTGGGCACCGTATGTGTTCGCCAGCGACGAGACATAGGCCATGTTCTCACCCCAGCCAGGCTTGCCACGAAGACAGATGCCATAGACCTGTCCTGACTTGTCTGTGATCTTGTCGGCGAACTGCCGGATCTGATCGTAGGTAGGTGCGTCTGGCATCGTCAGACCGGCTTTCTGGAACAGATCCTTGCGGTAGTAGGTCATGACGCTCTCGGCATAGAAGGGGAGAGCGTAAAGCTTGCCGTCTGATGTCAGGGCTTCCCGAACCGATGGCAGCACATCGCTAATGTCGTATGCGGCGTCCGGCTTGATTTCTGTGAGCCAGCCCTGTTTTGCCCAGATGGGCACTTCGTAATTCCCGATCGTCACAACGTCGAACTGACCGGTTTTCATGGCAATGTCGGTTGTGACGCGCTGGCGCAGAACGTTCTCTTCGAGAGTCACCCAGTTGAGATGAATATCGGGATGCGCTTTTTCAAACTCCTGCGACAGCTGACGCATGACGATCATGTCCCCGTTGTTCACGGTTGCGATTGTCAGGGTGCCTGCGGCTTGCGCAGTAGAAAGAACTGAACCGCTCAAGAGAACTGCAAGGGTGCAGGCTGTTTTCAGACGAGACATGGAACTCAGACCTTTGAAAAAAGAGCCGCGAACGGAGTTACGCACGACAGCTTGGGTTTTCGGGAGGCAGATCAGTGAGTGGACGTTATTTCAAAGCATCCTGCATTTTCTGACGCCATGCGAGCTGGCTTTCGAGCATGTCGTGACAGATGGAACGTTTGGCAGCGTGGTAAGTCTTCGTTTTCACATCTGGCAGGATTTCGCTGCCAGCATGGCTCATTTGAGCCATAGCTGCGCGCAGAGTGGCATATTGGCCGCTAGCGACAGCTCCCAGAATGGCCGCCCCGAGAAGAACGGAATCAGGCTCTTTTGGGAGGAGAATACGACAGCCGGTTGCATTTGCATGTTCGCGCAAGAAGATCGGGTTCTTGGTGCTTCCTCCCGTGGCCAGAATTGTGTCGATCCGGTAGCCTTGGGCGTTGAGAGCATCAATGATGTCCTGCGTGCCGTAAGCCAAACCCTGGAGGGTAGCCAGATAGAGCCTGGCGAGATCATCCGGCGTCGCTGACAGGGCGAGGCCGCTGATAACGCCTTTCAGATCCGGGTCTGCATGGGGAGAACGATTACCATGGAAATCTGGTAGTAGGTGAAGATTGGCTGTACTGCTTCCTGGCAGTTTCCGGGCTTCCAGCTCTTCAATCCGGGTATTGAGGAGGGCATAGATATTACTGCCTGATTGCTCAGCCTGCCGCTTGAGCTCAGGCCCCGCCGCATGATGAGAAATCACGAAATCAATCAGCGCTCCGGTTGCTGACTGACCTGCTTCATTCAGCCACATATCCGGGACCATGGCGTTCCAGTAAGGCCCCCATACTCCGGGCACGAAACGGGCCTCCTTTGACGCCGCCATATGGCAGCTGGATGTGCCACAAATTAAAGATATTGAGCGCTCAAGAACGGCATCAGAAATTGTGCCTTCCGCTTCGATACCCAGAATGCCAAGCCCCCCAGCATGAGCATCAATTGCTGAAACACCAACGGGAATACCAACTTCTAACCCTAGCTCCGCCGCGGCCTGAGGGCTCAAACCATCCCCGACGACACCCCCAAGCGGGCGAATATCATTGCCGATCCGGGCGTAGTTGTCAGCCGTGAGGTCTTCCAGACCGATAGCCTTGAAATATGTGTCATCCCATCTGTCTTCATGGGCCAGATAGGTCCATTTGCAAGCTGTTGAGCAGGCTGAACGGGACAGGGATCCGGTTGCGCGCCAGGTCAGGAAGTCGGGGAGGTCAAAGAAATGGCTGGCTCTGGCGAAAATGTCGGGAAGGTTACGTTTCAGCCACAGGAGCTTCGGCGTCTCCATTTCCGGAGAAATTTTTCCCCCGACATAGCGCAGGACATCGTATCCACCGTTATTAATTTCGGCAGTTTCATTCAATGCACGGTGATCGGCCCAAAGAATAATGTCCTGCTCTGGTGCACCTTGCGGGTCCACCGAGAGCGGCTTGCCGTTCCTATCAAGTACGACAAGGGAACAGGTTGCATCAAAGCCGATCCCGATGATGCGGAAAGGTTCAGTGAGTGTCG
This sequence comes from Gluconobacter sp. Gdi, assembly GCF_014132155.1. Taxonomy (GTDB): domain Bacteria; phylum Pseudomonadota; class Alphaproteobacteria; order Acetobacterales; family Acetobacteraceae; genus Gluconobacter. The sequence goes on along the minus strand of NZ_BLJQ01000005.1, from coordinate 105,584 downwards.
CGAGCGCAGTGCGGGTGGCTGTACAGACCGCAGCCCAGATATTTTCGGACGACTGCTGTGCAAAATCCGGGGCCGGTGACCACGTTCTGGTTGGCTGCACCGCAGAGGCCATTTTCTGCCCGGTCAGGGTGAAAATGCCAGCGCGTGCACTGCCAGTCCCAACGTCAATTCCAAGAACCAGATCCATACAGCACACCTAAAGCTGACAAACACACATAAAACACGCTGTTGGGTGGGGATAATCCAGAAAGAAGGACCGTCAAATCTCAAAGCGAACATTCTGGAATGTTACGTTCAATAAATCTGAGGTGTGCTTCTTTCGGCAGGAATAACGGCCACACAACAACATATAACGTTATTCATGTTACATATATCATTTTCACTGTCCAGCATACGAGATGGGATTTTCATCAACCAAAGGTCTGTCTCGCAAAAAGATGATGTTTTAACGCTCAGGATCCTCCGGGAACGCCAGGAAAAACCCTGAGCAGACAGATACTAGGATTGAGCCATTGCAGGCACTGGAGCACGTTCTGCAAGCAGGCCTTGTGACTTGAGTTCAGCCCAGAAGTCTTCAGGGATAGGCTGAGCAAACCACTCCAGGTTCTGCTTGAGTTGGGTCACATTTCGAGTGCCCGCGCAAAATGAAGAAATCGAGGGGTGTGCCACCACAAACTGAAGTGCGGCGGCAGGGAGTGAAACGTCATAATCGTCGCAGACTGCCTCGATTTTCTTGACGCGGTCCAGAATGTGTTCGGGTGCAGGGGAATAATTGTACTTCGCGCCCGGAACCGCTCCTGTTGCAAGAATTCCTGAATTGAAACCTCCGCCAACAATAAGGGTGGCGCCTCGCTGTTCACAGAGAGGTAGGAACTCGTTCAGCGCGTCCTGTTCCAGCAAAGTGTATCGACCTGCCAGAAGGAAGCAGTCGAAATCTCGTTGCTGGAGAGCGTTATGGCAGACTTCCCATTCATTCACACCAACACCGACGGCTTTGACGACACCTTCTGATCGAAGTTTTTCCAAAGCGCGCCAACTCCCATCCATTGCCTGCCGAAAGGCTTCAGGTTGATCGGGACCATGCGTAAATCGGTCGATATCGTGGATGAAAGCGACATCGATGTGCTCGAGCGCGAGCCTTTGAAGGGAGTCTTCAAAAGCTCGCATCGTTCCGTCGTAGCTGTAGTCAAAGGTCATTTTGTTGGGGGCTGCATTAACCCACGGAGCAAAGTCAATCTCAGTCCTGCGAGCAGAATGCAGCGTTCGCCCAACTTTTGTCATGACGATGAAATCATCTCTGTTTTTCCAACGGAGGGAGTGCCCGAGCCTGAGCTCTGCCAGCCCATGGCCATACATGGGGGACGTGTCATAAAGGCGAATGCCAGCACTCCAAGCCTGTTGGATCATTTCATCTGCCTCCTGATCTCCAACCTTCTGAAGAAAATTCCCCAGAGGGGCAGTGCCGAAGGCAAAAGCTGTAACGCTAAAGTCTTTTCGTCCGAATTTACGACGCTCTGAAGGGTTCATGGTCGCTCCTCCTGATGGGATGATCGTGCTGTGCGTGGGATCGTGATGGGGAAAGGCCGCTGGTCACAGGAGATCATCAGGGGGCTTCCGAACATCTGCAGTTTACGTTGTGATGAGGGGCTCGTTCGCGTGAGCACAGAAATTTTATTGCCGGGAAGGTTAAACTGTTGGAGTGGTTTTTAATGCTTCGGTTTTTGCTGTTAGCTGGAATGCGGAACTGGCGATTGCTGTTTGGCGCTCTTCCTGCCATTCAGGGCCCATGACGAATAACAGGCACTTTGAGATCTTTCTTGCTGCTCCTCCGGGACTGGAAGAAACCCTTTGCTCCGAAGTCCGGATGAAGGGCTTTCGCCAGCCAAAAGTCGTACCCGGCGGGGTGACACTGCGAGGAGGGTGGCCTGAAGTCTGGCGAGCTAATCTCTGGATCCGGGGAGCTAGTCGGGTACTGGCACGCGTGGCGCAGTTCAAGGCGGAGTATCTGTCTCAACTTGAAAAACGAGCACGGGAGATTAAGTGGTTGGAAGTGCTGCGTCCGGACGTTCCGTTCAAGGTGGACGTCTCCTGTTCGTCTTCACGGATCTATCATAGCGGTGCGGCGGCAGAGCGGATTTCCAAGGTTGTGACGGAAATCTTGGGTGCATCTGCTGATGCTGATGCTGATGTAGTTCTACGTGTCAGAATTGATCAGAATTTCTGTACAGTCAGTGTCGATACGTCGGGGGATCTTCTGCACAGGCGAGGGCATAAAGAGGCGGTCAATCGCGCTCCCATGCGAGAAACCCTGGCTTCGCTTTTCTTGAGGAAATGTGGTTACGACGGTCAGGAAGCAGTGGTGGACCCCATGTGCGGTTCCGGGACCTTCGTGATTGAGGCCGCCGAGATCGCGTCTCGCCTCAATCCTGGGCGCTCAAGACACTTTGCCTTCGAGCAACTCGCGACGTATGACGAAGCTGCGTGGCAGACAATGCGCTCCGTCAAAAGTGAGCGTGCACCCGGTTTCCGCTTTTATGGAAGTGACAGGGATGCCGGTGCGATTGCCATGAGCGAGGCTAATGCTTTGCGGGCTGGGGTTGCGGAGTGCACGGAGTTTCGTCAGGCCACAATCAGTGAAATCAGCCCGCCTGATGGAAGTGCCCCCGGATTGGTTATTCTAAATCCTCCTTATGGGACACGTATCGGCGATAAGGCGAAGTTATCTGCGCTATATCGCGCTCTGGGGCAAAGACTTAAAGAACACTTTAAGGGATGGCGTGTGGGTATTCTAACGACGGAAGTTTCACTGGCCCACGCAACTGGGCTTCCGTTTCTCCCCACCGGGGCTCCAATTCCGCATGGTGGTTTGAAAGTGTTTCTTTTTCAGACAGAGGCGCTCGTGTAATCCTGGAGAAAGTACTCTACCCGTTCAATGAAGAGCGCGGTGAAGGGATTGGAAATCTTTGACCGCGCCACGATTGAGAGGGTCTGGGGTTGGGTCCCGTGCTCGTTGAGAGACAGGAACTTGAGCTTTCCTTCGGCTTTCTCCTGAATGATGTCCAATGGTGTCAGGAAAGTGATATGCCCAGGGGAGAGAGCCATCTGGCGCATTAGCTCAATCGAGTTGGTCTCGATGGCCGGCGTCAAGGTCAGATTTCGAGCTGCATAGAGATCTTCGAGGTGGGGTCGAATAGCCATACTGGCGTCAGCTACGGTTAGTGGCCACGCGTTGCATTCTTCGAGGGTAATGGATTCCTGATGGGCGAGGGGGTGATGGACGCCCATCACCACGCCTAGGGGAACCGTGCGCGACGTCTGCACAACGAGGCTGTTGTCCACGGGAATATCAAACCCGATGCCAATATCGGCCTGCCCATTTTTGACAGTCTCGACGAGATCATGCGTGCCGTAGGTGCTGACATGGATCCGCACGTTTTGATGTGTGTTGTGAAAATCAGCCAGAGCAAGCGGCAAAAAGGTCGAGATGGGACCTACCATCGTAGCGATAGAAAATTCCCCGCGTTTGAGACCTTTCAGATCTTCCAAAACTTGCCGCGTGAGGTTCATGTTTTTGAGCGTCTCGCGGACGTGAGCAAGCAGGATTTCTCCTGCGGCCGTCAAAACCAGTTTGCGGGGAAGTCTCTGGAATATGGGAGTGCCCAGATTATCTTCCAGCGTCAGGATCTGCCGATTAATCGCCGTTGAGGCAACGTTTAGCTGTTCGCCTGCCTTTCGGATGGATCCGCAGCGGGCAACCGTATCCAGATAGATGAGAAGGCGGCTATGGAGCATCGTAGTTTTCGCACCGAAAAGATGCAGACTAAGAACGTTCCGAAGATCTTTCAAGGAAAGATGGAAAACATCTTTAACGCCTCTGATAGCGACAGTTTTCGTAATTGGAAGAGAATGTGTTGCATTAAGAGCACACCCTGGAAGCCGTTCGCCTTATGCTGCCATTATGATTGTGATCAGCACACATCTGATGCGAAAAACAGCGAAAATTTTAGAGCTAAAAATTCCTATAATGGATTGAAATAAAACATATATTTTAAAAATAGAAGAGCAAGGTATGATCTATCGGGGGAATGTTGCAAAACATGTGGAGGCGTGTGTAAAAGACACATCAAATGCTCGGGATCTGCCTTGTGTCCTATTTTTGATGTCGGTGCGAGGCAATTATTCGCCTTCTGAGGTAGCGCTCGATTATGTTACGTTTTCGTTATGGGAAAGGATCTCTTCTGTACAGAGATCAGGTCCTGGCAGGAACGAAAATCGTTTTGCAGCAGGAGAAGCCAAAAGGTTATGTGTCCGTACCGATTTGAAAAACACTCGTCCAGGAAGGCGCTTCTTCTTGTAACGTGTTTGGCTGGCTTTGGTTCGTCGTCTCTTGTTGCTTCCGCGCAGGCAGCTTCGAGTAACGCCGCTGTCCACCATAAAGCTCATGCGCATCACCCGCAGGCTGTGACGGGTCAAAAAGCTGAGATTGCAGCTGTTCCTGCTCATCCAAAAATGCGTCGCCCGGCATCGATCAACTCGACGGGGGATGAACACGTCACAGTGTCCACGTCCCGCCTGGCCAGAAGCCGTGGTGGCGGCATGATGCGTGTCGAGACTGCGCCTTACGCTATCCAGACAATCACGAAGGCATTTATCGAGGCTAAAAGCCCGACAAGCACAGCACTTGATCTTATCAAGAACCTGCCGAGCGTGAACGTTTCGACGCCTGATACGTCTGGTATGCAGGGTGGGCGTATTCAGAGCCGAAGCCTGACCGATGCTGATATGGCTCTTATGGTCGACGGTGCACCTGCAGCCAGTGCGGCTTATATGGCCGAAGACATTGATTCAGAAAATCTGGATAGTGTCAGCCTCACGCCGGGTTCGTCCGCCGTTGATCTGCCCGCCACGTCTGCTGCCGCGGGCGTCATGAACGAAGTATCTCATGATCCGTCGCATACATTCGGCGGCTTGATGGATTTTTCGTACGGCACGAATAACCTGTCTCGCGAATTCATGCGCTTAGAGACCGGTGATATCGGCAAGAGCGGCATTCGTAGCTACCTGTCGTTTTCGAATACACATGCTCGTTCATGGATGGGGGCGGGTATCAACGAGCGCCGTCATCTTGATTTCGGTATTCGCAAGGACTGGGAGAATGGTTCGTTTGCGAAGCTCTTCATGTCTTGGAACTTCGAAGACTTCACAATTGATCGGTATCCCACTGCTGCACAGTTCCACAAGTATAAGGACACAGGTGAGGGATACGGTCGTAAGGCTGGATTTGATGCAACTGGAAACGACTACTGGAAAAACAATATCGATCATTGGAACCAGCTCTTTCTGAGCGCTCCAATTCATATCGTCCTTACAGATAAGCTCCAGTTCGATCTGCGTCCGTATTATAACTGGGGCCAGGGATGGGATGGTTCGTCAGGTGGCTTTGCCAATGGTACAACAACATTTAAGTCTGGTCAGACCATTGCTGCTGGTACGCCGCTAACAAGCTACTTCCAAGAGAATGGAGCTCTTGACGTCGGTGCTACAGCCAAGTTGGGCTATGATATCGACAAGCATAACCATTTTGAGCTCGGGTACTGGTACGAAAACCAGGATTATACTCAGCACTTTCCTGTTAGCGTGACGAAGGCTGATGGTTCCAACCCGAGCCCGAACGATTCAACCTATCAAGTCTATTCTGGTGGTTCCCGCTCGTATTTCGGCAACACCACTGGTTATGAAATTCACTCCCTCTTCCTTCAGGATACAGCGAAATATTTTCATGACCGTCTGCTGGTCAATGGTGGTTTCAAATATGTGATGTCCAATGTCTGGTACACGACATATCCGGCACACAAGCAAATGGGCCAGAACCTGACGGCACCTCTGCCGCACCTGTCCGTCAGTTATCATTTCAACGAGCACCATCAGGTTTACATCAATGCTGAGGGTGACTTCCGTCAGCCTTCTGCATCGGCTCTTGGGAACACTACCCTCACTGGAAAGCTGCCCAAGAACCAGTATTCCATCAAGGAAGAGCTTGGATATCGGTATAATGATAAGTACGTTATCGTTGATCTTGATCTCTTCAACTATAACATTACGAACCGTCTCCTGAGCACGTACCTGGGCAATAATCAGTCGGGTGTAGTTAATGCAGGCAACCAGACTGCGCGTGGTTTTGATGCCATGTTCTCTACGCAGCCGATCTATGGTTTTAGCCCGTATGTTTCGTTCGAATACCTTAACGCGCGAATGGACACGAATATTGCCGCGTCCGATGCAAGTGGAAACCTGACCGCCTTCAGAACAAAGGGCACGCAGGCACCTCTGTCACCGCATGTTATGGCAAACTTCGGCCTGACCTATGTGAATAAAGGCTTCTTCGCTAACGCAACGGTTCATTACACAGGTCCGCAGTCCGTTTCGATTGCAGGCGATCAGCGTATTCCGGGATACGTAACGAACACACTATCTCTGGGTTATCATTTCAAGCCAGTTTGGTATGCAAAGTCTCCTACCATTCGTTTGAACTTCACCAACCTAACAGGTTCGATTGTTCGGACAGGCGTGGTTGGTGTAGGTACCAACGCTTCTGCCGTCCGGCTGATGAATGGGAATCTTTCAGGCGCTGGGTCTAGTGCTCAGTTCTACGTTGAACCGCGTTTCAGCATGACGGGAACGATTTCTACAGGGTTCTGATTTCTCTTCCGGCCTCACAAAGCCCTCAGGACATGATGTTCTGAGGGCTTTTTTTATGGTGATGTCTTTCCAGCAGGTTAAGGAGCGGTTGACGCCGTTCGAATTAAGCTGCAGTCAAATATAATTCTCTTTGCTCTAATTAATCAGAGGGATTGTAAAGCATTTTGAATTGGTGGCTGACGACATAGGCTTAATCTAAGCGTAGGGGCCTTCAATGACGGGCCTGTCATGAAGTTTTGAAGAGAAGAACTACAGACATGTCATCTTCTCTTTCAAAAAATTTAATACGGGTAACCCGCCTTCATAATACTAGAAAAAAGAAATTAAAGTATTCCGTGGATGGATAATTATACTAATTTAATATGAATAGGCGCTAATAATGTCACTGGAATGTATTAATTACATACACTCCAACGACATTTGACATGATCAGCTTTCGGGTGTCTTTAATCCTGAAAGCCGCTCATTTCATGTTTGGCTAGTAAGACGTTTTGTGAGATCTGAGCCTGATGCTACAAATCCATAGCACTGGCGAACGTTATAAACTGTTGCCTCTTGGCAGAACTCAGGAGAGGTCGTTGCGGAGCAATCGTCCAAAAAGATGCAGTCGTATCCGAGGCAGGCTGCATCTGTCAGCGTGCTCAGAACGCACTGATCGCTGTTCACCCCGGAGAAAAGCAATGTGTCCACGCGTAGGTTCTTGAGGATGCCTTCGAGGGGGGTGTCCCAAAATCCACTCATTCGATACTTGGAAACGTGAATATCTTCCGGATACACCGCGAGTTCGTTAACGATCGCAGCATTCCAGCTGCCATCTTCCAGAACTTTGCGATCTGCAGAACCTATAGCCGCTCCGATGCCCTTGTCTTCACCTGCGGGGTCATAAACATGCAGGATAGAAGGAGGAAGGTTGAGCTTATCTGGCCGATTTCCCCAGTTCAGCCAGATTACAGGGACATTATGCTCTCGCAGCGCGGGAAGGAGAGACTGAAGAGGCTTGATCGGACGACGGGCCGCCGTGATATCGACACCAATAGATGCTAACCAGCCATCAGGATGGCAGAAGTCGTTCTGCATATCGATCACGATAATGGCGGTACAAGCGAGATCGAAAGTCAGAGCCTGAGGCTGGGACGGAACGCTGACAGGCCGGGAAGGACGCTCAGGCCGTAAAAGGCTGATGGAAGACGTCGTGGCCCCCCAACTGTTGACGTGTGTACTGCCCAGACGTCTCATTGACTCCCTCCACACAGGACCGCCAAATCCTCCGCATCAAGCTTGACTGGAATTCCGCTGCGGATCAGCTTTCCGAAGTCTTCGTCTGGGGTCATCACTGTCAAAGTATAGAGTTTGTTGCTGCCTGTGTTTTCCAGAACGTGCTCGGATCCCGGCTTGACCAGAAGCGCGTCGCCAGCCTTGAGTTCGCAGCTCTGACCATCACACCAGGCGCGGCCTGTGCCGGACAGAACGAAAAACATTTCGTCCGCATCCGTGTGTGTGTTGGGCGGTGTTGCGCCACCAGGTTCAAAAATTTCGACAACGGCAATAGACGCGTAATCGCCAGCTGTCTTGTCAAACAAAATGGCAAAGTAATTGGTTGAATCCGGAGCAATCCGGAAGGCTTCAACGCTATCAGGGCTGCATTTTGCGAAAGGCATGAGAATTATCTTTCCTGTTTGATCCAAGGAAGAAGAAGGTAGGTTCCGGAGCCGCATTTGAAGTGAACTGTCGTCACCTGTTGTTGGTCCAGAGTGGCGGTAATAGGGCTGGCCCCTGTGCCGGGGTTGATCGGAAACACGGGAAAGCAGGAGAGAGACAGGGACAGCCTCAATCTTTCTCCGGCTTTCAATGTGACGCATGTTCCCCGCAACGGCAGAGATGTCTGACCAGGGGCAGTCAGCGCATATCCTTCTGCGAGAGGGTGTACTTTGCCGTTCTGATCGATACGCGAGACGCAGGCATGAAGGTCAAAACCGGCGTATTCACTTTCGATTTCAAAGCACCCTGTGATCGTTCCTGCGAGCAGCTGATCGAATTCGAGCGGGAGCGTCGTGAATGTCAGGACGTCCGAACGCGCATCGGTGCGGGCGCGATCTACGGGGCCTCCCGGAAACCCGAAGCTTCCACCACACGGACCCGAAGGGCGCCACGGATCGAGAGTAAGGCTCTCTGACGGTGCTGTAGGAGCTGTCGACGCGCTCAGAATGCCATCGCGTGTGTCAATCGCGGAGCGACCCGTCCCAACTGGATAGCTTGGAACTGTCCCTGTCGAGAGTGTCGGGAAGTTCTGCCAGCAACAGGCGCCCATATCGAAAAGGCGTACTGGGTTCGCGTCGGGTATAGGGGCAGCTTTTAGATATTGATCGAAGAATGCGATCTGCTGCTGATCGATGTCTGTAATGGCAGCCTCGCCGACGTCCACATCCCCGATATGTCGATCCCACGGAAAGTGAGACCAAGGGCCAACAATCAAGCGTGTTGGCATGTGGGGGGACAGAGCTCGATATGCTTCCAGCGTGCCAGGCAGGTGGCTGTCGTACCATCCCCCAATCAGTAGAACTGCGGGTGCTAGCTCCGAGATTTCGGTCAACCGCGATGCGGGAGAGATTTTGTCCCAGTAGGCATCTCCCGGAGGTGTCTCTCTCCAGCGGGTATAATGGCTATATTTCGCAAGAAGCGCTTCATGCGCAGGCACTGTGGGTTGTCGCCCATTGAAAGACATGCCCCGACTAGCCGCAAAGAGCGCCTGCTGGGCTTCGTAGTCTCCCTGAAGCCTGGCAGTTTCTGCTGCCAGTTGTGTCGCCCAACCAAGGTTGGCGCGCATCGGGAACGCCCCATTTTCATACGCCCAGTCCTGATCCAGCTGCCAGCCGATCATGGTAGGCGCTACCGCTTTGAGTGCTTCTGGTTTTTCTCCGGCTGCCAGAAGTTGGTTGCTCCCCTGAAAGGAGAAGCCAAACATCCCCACGCGACCATTGCTGCGCGGTAAGGATGCGGCCCAGGCGATCGTATCTGCGCCATCTGTCGCTTCATATTCGAACAGGACAAACTCACCACCAGAATCTCCGCGTCCCCGCACGTCCTGCATAATGACGATATAGCCGTGACTGGCATACCATTCTGGTGGTGCGTAGCAGAGCGACGTACCAATTTTGCGGCCGTAAGCCTGTCGCATCAGAAGAACGGGGAAGGGGCCGTCTCCTTCTGGTTCCCAGATATCAGCAACCAGTGAAACGCCATCCCGCGTTTGCATTGTCTCCGTCCGGCGAGATTTCAGCGCTAACATCAGATTTCAGCTCCCAGAGTTTCGTATGAAGGGGGAGTTGCTTCGAGAATGCGACCGTTTCGGAGAACTGTCCGTCCGGCCTGAGAGCGGCTCATCCATTCATTCATGGAACGAGCTTGAAAGATAATCAGATCCGCTGGTGCACCTTTTTCCAGACGATGGATCCTTCCCATCCAGGATCCCGGACGGCTTGTGACCGATTGCGCCCAAGGACGGTGAGTATGATCCAACTGGCCGATCCTCGTACCGCCTTGAAGAATTTCGTGCATGTCAAAGTCCCCGTAAGCGTAGAAGGGGTCTCGGACATTGTCGCTGGCAAGCATGACTGGAATACCCGCGGCATCGAGTTCCTGCAGTAAGGTTACACCTCTCCATCTTGGTGTACGCCCTGCGGTGCGGTCCTGAAGGTACATGTTGCAAAGTGGGAGACTCACAATGCCAATCCCGGCTTCGCCGAGCAGGGAAATAATGTGCGTCTGTTGCGTCTCGCTTTGAACGCTAAGGCTACAGCAATGGCCGCATAAGATCTTTTGACGAAACCGAAGCTTCAGAGCTGTCTGGGCGATCAGTTCCAGAGCCGTTCCGTCTGTTTCTCCATTCTCATCGACATGAAGATCCAGTTCGAGACCGTATTCTGTGGCCAGTCCAAAGAGAACTTCGAGGGCTTCGGGCATCGTGTTGTGCTTCATCAGGACGGCGCCCAGAACGCCCCCCTCTGTCTCGGCGACATTTCTAACGATGCCGTCCCGGTCTTCACCCATGTAGCGCTCAGGCATGGTCAGGGAGACGCCTTGCAGAGCAACTTTCCCGGACCATTTCTTTTGAAGGCGACGCAGAAGCGGCCAAACGCGGTTCCCGTGCGTTCCGAAGGTGTCTAAGTGCGTTCTTATGGCGCTGGTTCCGTGCGCGTAGGCACAGTTCAGACTGAACTCCATGCGGCGTTCAACGTCTGCGTCCGTCCAATACCCTTCTCGATCCTGAGTTGTGGCTTGCAAGGCCCCCATGAAGGTTCCATCAGGATTGGGTGCGCGCTCCCAGATGAAGGCCTTGTCCAGATGGGTATGAATATCTGCAAAGCATGGCCAGACCATCTGACCTTTCAGATCAATTGCGTCCCCGACGGAAGAAAGATTTCCTGCCGGTAGAATATCTGAGATCTTCCCTTCTGAGAGCGCGATATCGTAGCGCATGGCCTCATCAGTGAATGACGAAGGCCGCAGGCCTGCCGGAATAGTCGCATTCAGGAGGGCGCCTGGGGCGGTGCTAGAAGAAGCAGGAAAAATCATGAGCGATGTCTCAGAGCAAAGCGCTGGAGGCTGGCTGCTGCGGCATACAGGACGAGGCCTGCGACTGTAATAAGGAACAGTGCCGCGAACATCCGGGGAATATCCATCTGAAAGCCGGACTGAAGGATCTGATATGCCAGGCCAGCCGAATTGCCACCGGTTCCGGCAACAAACTCAGCTACAATGGCGCCGACAAGTGAGAGGCCTGTTGCAATGCGTAGGCCTGCCATGAACATGGGAAGAGCACTTGGAATTCGCAGTCGCAGCAGCATTTGAAGGCGGGTGGCTTTGTGCATCTGAAAGTAAGCCGCCAGATCTGGATCTACGCTGCGCAGGCCTTGCAGAGTGTTCGAGATCACAGGGAAGATCGCTACTAATGCTGCGCAGGCAGTTAGGGCGAGGGGAGTATTGTGGATCAGGATGATGATCAGCGGCGCAATGGCTACAATCGGGGTCACCTGCATGATGACCACATAAGGCATCAGGCACCGTTCGATCAGCGGGCTCTGCACCAACAGGAAGGCTATCAGAACACCCCCGAGGACGGCCACAACGAGCGCCGCAAATGTGATTTCCAGAGTGATAAGCAGCGCATGGAGTAATGACACGCCGTCCAGCATCAAAGCACGCCAGATGGCAGACGGAGAGGGCATCAGGTAAGGCGGGATATGCCAGAAGCGACAAATCGCTTCCCATGTTGCCAGAATGATGATTCCGAGAGTAATGGGAGCAAGGAGCGAGAGAGAACGGGATGTCATCATTGCTGCGCCTCCTGACCAATCATGCTGTCCCGACTGGCATCTTCGAGGAGGATCGCCAATTCTTTGCTGATGCCGGCGAACTGATCGGAAAGGCGGAAAGTTTCGTCGCGAACAATGCCACGGTCTATTTCGTATTGAGCATGAATACGCCCAGGGTGAGCCGCCATGACCATTACGCGGCTGGACAGAAATGCAGCCTCATGGAGGGCATGTGTGACGAACAGTGTGGTGAGGCCGTCTTCATAGCAAAGACGGGCCATTTCTTCATCCAAGCGGTTTCTGGTAAATTCGTCCAGTGCACCGAATGGCTCATCCATCAGAAGAAGATCTGGTTCGGTAACGAGTGCACGGGCAATGGAAACGCGCATCTTCATGCCGCCGGAAAGTTGTGCGGGATATTGATCGGCCACGTGACCTAGGCCAACGCGTTCAAGAGCGGCATGGGCACGCTTGTCAGCCGTTGTCCGATCCACTTTTTCCAAATCAAGCGGAAGGCGCACATTTTTCACGATCGTGGCCCATGGCATGAGCGTTGCGTCCTGAAAGACGAACGCCATACGGCGCCCTTTCTGACCTACGTCCCTGAAGCCGCCGCCCCACCAGTTCAGTGTGCCGGCCGACGGGGTATGAAGATTGGCGATGAGCTTGAGGAGCGTACTTTTGCCGCATCCAGATGGCCCAATCAGCGTAACGAAATCTCCTTTCTCCACACTCAGATCGACAGGAGAAAGACCGCGCACGCCGTTGGGGAAAATTTTCTCAACGCTGCTCAGGGAAAGAACGGGACTGCTCATGCGGGGACAGTTGCCAGGCTGTTGTGGACGACATCAAGGGTATACCCATCTTTCCATTTCGGACTGTCTGCAATGAGTTGAGCTGAAAGCTGGATGTCGTGAATGCGCTGCCAGCGCTCATCATTCATTGTCATGATGGGTGCTCCCGGTGCGCCCAGAGCTTTGATGTCGCGGAGTTTCTGACGGGACCACGCGAGTTGGTCCGCGCTCATATCCGGATTAGCTTTACGGATCGCAGCATCCCCCTTGGTGGACTCTCCAAAAATATAGCGTTTCCAGCCTTCGCTGCTGGCCGCGATGAACTTCTGGAGCTCGGGGCCACGTTCTTCGAGGGTCTTGCGGGACACCATCAGCACGTTTCCATAGGCAGCGTAGCCCACGTCATCGAGGAGAAAGAAATTGAATGGAATACCAGCTTTTTTGGCGCCGTAGGGCTCCGAGGAAACAAAGGCCTGCATGGCCATCTGCGGATTGAAAGCGAAGGGCTGGAGATTATAGGTGTAGGGATGGGCCTGGTCTTCCGTGAAGCCATAACGCTTCTTAAGCCACACCCAGAAGCTGGCTCGCCCTTCTGAACTGATCAGAATGGGATGGCCCTTGAGTTGGGCGATGTCGTGAATATCCGGGTGGGTCATCACGCCGCCAACACCTTTCTGGAAAGTCGTAGCGATTGCGACGGCGGGAATGCCCTGCACTGCACAGCGGATGGCTTCTTCACCCTGCATGATGGCGATGTCACATTGTCCCGCCATCAGAAGCTGGGTCATGTTCATCTGGGGGCCACCCATCTGAATTGAAACGTCCAGATTTTGAGCGCTGTACAGTCCGTCTTCGGAGGCCTGGTAGTAGCCTCCGTGCTCTGCCTGAGCATACCAGTTGGTCAGCAGGGTCAGGGGCCTGGATGCCGCTTTTGCTCGCCCAGAGGGTAGGGAAGACACCGCGCCCGCAGCCATGATGCCGCGGAGCATACTGCGTCGATCAAGCCTGTAAGGTGTCATGAGGTGCCTCCCAACGTCCATTTATAATTAGACCGTAACGGTTTTTTTGTCTCCGTGGGAAGAGCTATTCTGCTGCTGGACCGATACCTTTTTAACCCATTTGTGCGCGCAAAAAGGATGCACTCACTCTTTTTGCTGAGTGAAAATACAAACTCCCAACATGGTCATGAAAAACCGGAATGCGGCTTCCTGGCCGTTCCAGCTATGGGATTGCCACATCGCGAACCACTCACCTCCGACGACAGAGAAGCCGAAAAACCAGATGAGAAATCCTACGGCCGTCGCGACGGGAACAAGGGTATGAGCGGCCTTAAAGACCGGACTATCCATGTTGATCGCCTTCGCCATCTTCCAAGCCGCAAACGAAAAAAGAGCACCGGTTGCGAATTCAGCGCCAATAATCAGGACGTAAAAAATATGCCACAGCAGCGGGATCGAGATCGCGCGCCATCTGAGACTGTTGCCCGGGAACGTGGTATCCATCGACAGAACGTGACGAACAAATGCATAGTTTGAACCATAATCTGTAATATTATTAAGTGCGACGAGAAGGCCGAAGACTCCCAGAGACCCGACCATCACGGTTTTGGAGAGACGATTCAGGCGCACGGAGCGCGTAGGCAATGACTGTGTTGAAAGTTCGGACATAGCTGGCTCCTGTTTTTTGAAACGCTAGCGGAATGCCCGTGAAATTTGCGCCCTCTTTTTTGCATCGCTCCTGTCGAAAATAGATGCTTTAAAAGCTGCGATCTTCCTGTTTCATCTATCTTTTCGTTCCGGGATGATATCATATCGGAGCAGGGAATGTGTTGGCTCGTCCTCCCCGGGGCGTGTCATTCCACACAAGAGACAACGGAAGACAAGCCCATGACAAGCAGTTCCGAGACGGTTTTCTGGCCCAAAAAGCGCTGGTGTGACATGATTTCCCGCCAGTTTCGTCAGCTTCCCCCTGAGACCGTGGCCATTCTTCCTGTGGCCGCGGTGGAACAGCATGGCCCACATCTTCCGGTCTATGTGGATGCCTGTATCAACGAAATGCTGCTTGATAAGGCAATGGAGGCGCTCCCCGCGACCGTCCCCGCGACCGCACTTCCTATTCAGGCTGTTGGCAAAAGCGAAGAGCATGTTGCTTACCCTGGAACACTGACCCTCAGCGCGCAGACCCTTACGCAGGTTCTCATCGAAATTGGTGAAAGTGTTGCACGATCTGGTGTGAAGAGGCTGGTGCTCCTGAATTCTCATGGTGGACAGCCACAGATCTTAGACATTGTTGCCAGAACACTCCGCCGGACACATGGAATGTTTGTTGTCTGTGTGGGCTGGTCTCGTTTCGGTGTACCGGATGGCATGTTTACCGACGAAGAGCGCCGATATGGCATTCACGGTGGCGATATTGAAACATCCCTGATGCTTCACCTGCGTCCAGATCTTGTTGAGATGGAACGCGCTGATAATTTCGAGCCATGGCCTCAAAAGCTTGCTGAGACCGCCAAATGGCTGGAAGCAGAAGGGCGCGTCGGCTTTGGCTGGCTAACCCATGACATCCATCCGTCAGGCGCGGCAGGGAATGCTGGCATTGCTACGGCTGAGAAAGGCGAGGCTGTCGCTAATCAGTGGATCAAAGGCTTTCTTGAGCTTCTCGTAGAAATTGCGGAATACCCATTGGATCGCCTGCGTCCGATTACGGAGGATCTTGGTCGATGAGTTCTGTTGGGACCTTCCTGTCGCTTCTTGGCGATATTCCCGTTCAGACGGTTCCAGCTCTTGTGAAGCGGAAAAGCCGTGATTTTTACTGGTATAGTCCGGTTCTGAAGCGGCAGCTTGATAGCTGTTTTGGCGATTGTATCGTTATGCCGCGCAATGAAGAGGACCTGCTTCACATTGCCCGAGCCGCCCGTGAGACAAAAACTTTCCTTACTCCGCGTGGAGGCGGGACCGGAAATTACGGCCAGGCTGTTCCCATGGAAGGAGGCGCTGTTGTTGAAATGACAGAGCTTAATAAGCTTCTTTGGGTCAAGGATGGTGTCGCGCGGGTGCAGGCTGGCATGAATATGCTGGATCTGGATCGTGCTCTGCATGAGCTGGGCTGGGAAGCCCGCATGTATCCGTCCACGAAACGGACGGCGACGATCGGTGGATTTATTGCGGGTGGATCCGGCGGTATTGGGTCTGTTCGATGGGGCGGTCTTTCGTCACCGGGGAATATTCTGGGGCTCCGCTTTGTCACTCTGGGTGAAAATCCGGAAGCTCTCGAACTTCGCGGCTCTGATGCGCGGGGCATGCTTCACACCTACGGTACGACAGGCCTGATTACCGAGCTGGAAATTGGTGTTGAGCCAGCCGTGGATTGGCAGGATATGGCCATTTCATTCGGCACGTTTGAAGAAGCGGCAGTTTTTGCGCGTGATATTGCTCTTCAGGCGGGCATTCAGAAGAAGCTGGTGTCTGTCGTTGACGGTGACCTGCCGCCATTCTTCGCATCCGTACGCGAGCACGTGCCGGATGGGGCGTCACTGGTCATTCTCATGGTTGCTCCGGCGGGCATTGAAACGGTCAAGGCGCTGGCTGAAGCTACTAACGGCCACCTTTGCTATGAAGCTAACACCAGAGAAGCTGAAGACACGGCAGGGGCAACCCCGCTTTACGAGTTGACGTGGAATCACACGACGCTTCAGGTTCTAAAAAAGGATCGTGGTTACACGTATCTTCAGTGTGGTTATCCGGCCGTCGGAACTTTGGAAAAAGTCGCGGAAATCCGTGCACTGTTCCCTGATGATCTGATGATGCATCTGGAGTTCTTCCCGATGGGCGGTCATGTAAGTTGTGCCGCTTTGCCGGTCATCCGCTTTACAGATGAGGCGCGGCTTAATCATATCATTGCTGAACATGAGAAAAGGGGTGTGAATATTGCGAACCCCCATGTCGTGACTATTGAGGAAGGCGGTATGCACCGTGTGGCATCACCGGATCTCGCAGCTATAAAGAAGCGATATGATCCGATGTTGCTTCTAAATCCCGGCAAGATGCTTAGTGCTGGGTCAGCCTGACAAAAGACCCCGCCCCAGATCCTTGCGGCGGCAAGATTGAGTAAACTTATAAAAAACCGATCGATCTTGTTGCCGCATGATAAAACGCAGTGATTGTCCGTCCTGTCTTCGGTGGATCCGGAAGGCCGGGCTGTTCATGGTATTGTGGTGGTCGATAAAGCGGTCGGCAATGCTACGCTGTTCGTCGATGGCGAGGATATTGATAACGGCATGGCTATGAAGGCCATTCGTCGGGATAATAGGGCTCGCGGCAGGAAGGGGCACCACGGCATCTCGAAACGTGCTTGCCGGTGCTCCCCTACTGCGGCGAGTATTCATAACTTACAAATCGAATCAGTGATCGAGGTTCTGACCATCATCAGGGCCTTTGAGTAAGCGACTTTGTTCACCCGTAACGCTGACAGGCGTGTCTCCGCGCACCGTAATGCGGCGCAGAAGGCGGGGATGCGTGTCAAAATCGGCTGTAGCGTAATGCTGCGTGGCGCGATTGTCCCAGATGGCCACATCACCGGGTTTCCAGTTCCAGCGGACGGTATTGTCAATCTGCGTGATGTAAGACTGGAAGATCTCCAGCAACCGGTTGGCGTGCTGCGTGGGGACGCCGCGAATTTCCTTGAAGAAATGGCCCAGGATAAGGGTGCGCTCACCGGTCTCAGGATGAACGCGCACGACCGGATGCTCTGTCTCATACAGGCGTGAAATGAAACGAGCGCGGAAGTCCGCAATTTCCTCGTGGCGCGTGTCGTATTTGTAGAAATTGGTGTCGTAATCGTTGCCATGAACGGCCCAAAGTGTGTCGGCAAGCTGCTGCAGAGGCGCGGGCAGATCGTCATAGGCAGTTGCTGTGTTGGCCCAGAGTGTGCTGCCGCCGTAGGGCGGGATCGTGATAGCGCGCAGGATCGAGGCCTTGGGATAGGCCGGCACGAAAGTGACGTCTGTGTGCCAGGAATCCGTTGAACGACCGTTGCGGGAATTCAGTTCGAACGTATAGGGCGTGCCGTCAGCGGCGGGGATAGTCGGGTGAAGGATCGGATCTCCGAAGACGCGGCTAAGCGTCTCGTGCTGGGCATCATCGAGAAACTGGTCGCGCAGGAAGATCACCTTGTGGCGCAACAGGGCCTCATGGAGAAACGCCTTGTGCTCGTCGGAAAAGGGCTCGCGGGCGTTGATGCCGTGAACGATGGCGCCGATACGGGATGTGACCTTTTCGATCGTAAGTTGTGTCATGAGGGAACTCCTTCGGATTGGGGGAGTGCCTGACTACTGGTGCGGTCAGGTCGCGTGAGAGACGGAGGCGTAATGAAAAAGGTCAGGATTGCGCTTGCCAGGAACAGAGCGGCGTAGATGAAGATAATTCCCTGCGTGCCTACGGCGCCTTCAAAAAGGTAAACGATGAAAGGCCCGATCCAGACGCTACTCCCTGCACCAAGATTCAGAAGGGACATGGCAATACCTTTGTGATCCGGCAGAAGAGACGGCGTCAGAGCCGAAAGCGGCACATATCCGGCAAGTGTCATGCCAAAAACTGCGGCAGAGCCATAAACCGCGAGCAGGCTACTGTGGGCGTACAGCAGCGGGATCCAATACAGACCAACGCAACTTACGGCGCTCCCGATACCGCCAAACCAGATGATGGTCTGCCGCCATGAAATATAGTCGCTGGCAAAACCGATCAGCAGGTTAAAGACGATGTTGCTGGCGAAGATGATTTCGAGAAAGCGGATCCATACATCCTGGGACAAGCCCAGACGGCCCGTGAAAAAGAACGGCATGAAGACGATCAGGCCATGCGTAGCGCTGGAATTGACCGCCCGCACGATGCACGCCAGACCGACGCCCGGATTGTGGCGGATCTGACGAACCGTTTCGCGCAGGGTTGGGCCGATGTCTTTCAGGCTGCCTTTCTCTGCACGTGGCGTAGTGGGCAGCGGCAGGACGGCAAGGAGGCCACCCGCTCCCACCCCGAGAAGGGCGATCCAGAGTGTAATGTACTGGCCGTAAACGGGGAGCAGGAGTTGCGCCACAATAGAACCGACCGTGGGCAAGCCGCAGGTAAAGCAGAACCAGAACAGACCGACAGCACGACCCAACCGGTCCTGACGGATCGTAGTGACGAGCAGGGTCAGCAGTCCATAGGAAAACAGCGGATACCCTGCTCCTCGCAATCCGTAGGTCAGGAGTAGCAAGGCTGAAGAATGAGCCGGAATGGCAACGCCAAGAAACAGGAGTTGCGGCACGATCCAGAATAACAGACCCGCCGTCATGACGGCGCGACTACCAAAGATGTCGCACAGCAAGCCCGAGAACCAGGCCGCCAAAGCAGCGAAAAGTCCGTAGGCTGTGAAGAGAAGGGCTACGAAGTGCTCCGTCTGCCCCGTCTGGACCAGAAACGGCGACAGATAGCCGACCTCGACGCCATCCCCGATCATAAAGACCAGAAGGCCGGCATACTGGAGGGCAAAGCTCCGGGGCAGGCGGCTGGCAGGCAGAAGCGGAGCGGCAGGAAACGTCGTCTGCATGTCAGAAATCCGCATGAACAGCGCCGAAATACTGGCGGGGCGCACCGAGGACGACAGACTGGTAATCACCAGCCATAGGGTAACCGTTCTGCCCCATGGTGGAGATGTATTTTACGTTCGTCAGGTTATAGACGTTCAGGTCTACCGAGAGGTGCTGTAGAAAGCCCGTGTGAGACAAGCGGTGCAACTGTTTGCTCAGGTCGTAACGTGCACCGAAATTAGTCAGCCAGTAGGACGGAACCTTCGTGTCGCCAGTGTAGCTAAGATTCCGCTTGCCGACATACTGGGCTTCGATATGCGCCTGAAGATCATGCCAGGTGTAGGACAGGTCAGCGTGATACATGAGACGCGGATAGGCCACGACCTGCTGGCCGCGGATATTGTAGGTCACCCGCGATCCGTTGACGGTCTGAGTAATGTTGTTGTCATAGACGGCATGGTTGTAGCTGATGCTGTTGGTCAGGCTCAGCCCCTTAACGGGTGTGAGCGTGACGGCACCATCCACACCGGTCATCGTTACGCCACCGACGTTCTGGATGGTGGTGTACGGCTGGGTTGTCGGACCGGTGGAGATGCGCTGCAGCCGGTTGGAAAAGATCGTGTGGTAGCCATAGAGCGAGCCGCTGATGAGGCGGCCGGTGTAGCGATAGCCTCCCGCAAAATTCCAGTCGGTTTCGGGGCGCAGCGTGCTTTTCGAAGCCAGATAGGCGGCCTGGGTGGTCGAGAACGGGGATGAACCGCTGTTATAGCCCGAGACAGGATAGACCTTTACGTTTTCTGCGATGTCAAAATAGAGCTGGTGGCCAGGAGCGAAGCGCCATTCCCCGCTGAAATGCGGCAGGAAAGGCTTACTGGACGTCAAGGAGTTTCCGCCCGCGATAGCGGTCGTGCGGGTGTAAGTTTCCCAGTTGGCCAGCGCGCCGACGCGGGTCGTGTTCAGGACGGACCGGAAACCAGCATGAAGCGCGATGGTGCTGGTTACGTGATACGTATCCTGGAAATAAGCGACAAACGTGTTGGTATTAAAGACCTGTCGGTAGCCATTCTGGAAAGGGTTCTTGAGGTTGTCGAGCCCGTTGACGGGTGTTGCGGTCCCGTCGAGGACGTCCTGCAGCAGCGGCTGCTGGTAAAGCGGCTTACTAATGTCGAAATGGGTATTTTCATACCACAGACCTGCATTCAGCACGTTATGCGCGATGCGATAGGACAGGGACGTCGTAAAGCCGAAGCGGTTCGTATCGGGCTGCGTAACCTGATCGATCAAAGGCGCTCCGTTAGGAGACGAGATCAGAGGGCTGGCGACTGAACCGCGCTGATAGGAGCGATGCCCATAGACGGTACTCTGCCAGCGCAAGCGATCAGTCAGAGCAAGATCGGCCGATACACCCCCGACATAGGAATGCTGCATTTGGGCGCCCTCGTAGTAGGACGCGGTGTAAGGGCTCTTGAGGTTGGCATAGGCTGCAGGAACCTGCCCTCCCGGAAGTCCACGCTGGGCCAGCGCGAGACGATATGCCTTTTCATAGCCGCCAGGCTGCCCAATGAAGTTATCGATCGCGTAGCCACCGTTATTGAACATATCCAGGCTGTAGTCCTGATAGTTCTGCATCTGCATATCGGTGTAGTCGAAGTAGGCCGTAATACGGCTGTCCTGCCCGATAGGGTGCAGAACCTTGGCGTTGACCTGCTGCATGAACTGGTCCTGCCCACCACGCCATTTGGTGGTGTCGTTGCGGGCATAGGAGACATAGAAGCGCGTCCCCTGGCGGTTCAGATCGCCGCTTTCAAGACGCACAAACGTCCGGTAGGTCGCATTACTCCCGAAGGTCTGGTTCACACTGGCCCCACGTTTGTGAGACGGATCGCGTGAGATAAACTGCACCGTACCGCCCAGATTGGACGTACTGGCCACGCTCTCCGAACCAGTGGACGCCGAAACATCCATACGCTCAATGTTTTCAGACGAAATAGCGGAGGTCGGGCTCAGGCCGTTAACGTTACTGAATTGCTGGTCTCCAAGCGGAATCCCATCCAGCGTCATGCCGATCTGGCTCTGATCGAAGCCGTGCATCAGGAATGAGTTCTGCCAGGTGTTCACACCCTGCGGATCACCGGAATTGAACAGAACCCCAGGTAGTCGGGTGAGGGCCTTGAGCGGATTGGTCCCGGCGGCATATTCGCGAATGGTAACCGCAGAAACGGGATTGGATACCCAGTTAGCCTGCCGGTGTCCCTCCACCCCAATGCTCTCGGTTGCTTTGGCGCTGATGGCGCGGGAGGGAGCCGGTTTGTGAGCAGGCAGTGCAGGCGTGCCGTGACGCGGATTTGTGCCCACCTTGGTGGCCGGAGAAGCGGTATCAGCGAAAGCGTAAGTATTAACCGAGAGGGTCAGCAGGGCAATCAGAGAAACAGAGCCACTGGCGCTACGGCTGGAAAATGAAAAAGCGGGCATGGAAATACACTCACAAGATACAGGAAACAGGGATTTTCAGGTCTTGGGAGGATCAACAGCCCCAGGCCGGATGGTCGGGAGCTGGATGTGCGGACATATTCTGCGGAAAAAGCCTTTCACGCAGGGTCTTGCCGTCCTTGGGCTTGATACGGCCACGACGCTTCAGTTCCGGCAGGACGAGGCGGATGAAGTCGTTATAGCTGTCCGGATTAACAAGCTGGATCAGATTGAGGCCATCGGTCTCGGATTCCTCGAGCCATTGCTCAATCTGATCCGCGACGGTTTCACCTGTACCGACGAAAGTTTTGGCACGGCCAAAGCCTTCTGCCGGGCTTGTGGCTTCTGCAATAGTCCATGAACGACCACTGATGGCAGGGTCAAACTGTTCAAGGACAGACTGGCTGGCTTCTGTCGGACGATAGGTCAGGACCTCGTCTGTCTGGTTCTTCGAGAAGTCCACACCCGTCATTGAGGAGTAATGAATGAGCGATCCGGTGGCATCGTAGAAGGCTTTGTATTCCGCAAATTTGCGAATAGCGTCTTCCTCAGTCTCCCCGACCACGACTGCAGCGGCGCAAATGAAGCGCAGGCTGCCTGGATCGCGACCTTCGCGAGCAGCGTCCTCACGAATACGCCGGACATTTTTGCGTGTCCCTTCTGCGCCTGCACCAACGACAAAAATAACCTCGGCATGTCGCGCCGCGAATGCGCCGCCCCGGGCTGAAGCGCCTGCCTGAAGCAGAACGGGAACCCGTTGCGCGCTGGGCTCGGCAGTATGGCTGTCCGGAACGCGGTAGTACTGGCCATCATGCCGTATAGGGTGAACTTTTGCCGGATCGGTGTAGATCCACTCACCTGAAGCCGTTTGGCGTCGGATGACAGCATCGTCTTCCCAGGATTTCAGCCACAGTTTGTAAACGACGCTCATGAACTCGTCCGCCCGGTCATAGCGTTCGTCATGGGGTATCTGATGGTCCAGCCCAAGATTGCGCGCCGCACTCTCCTGCTGCGACGTCACAATGTTCCAGCCCAGACGGCCCTTTGTCAGATGGTCGAGCGTCGTCAGCTTGCGGGCGAGAAGATAAGGGTGCTCGTAAGTGGTAGACAGCGTGATGCCAAAACCAAGCGTCGTCGTCGCGGCGGCCATGGCGGACACCAGCAGAAGCGGATCGATCAGTGGGGACTGGATACCGTGCTTCAGGGCAGCATCTGGACTACCGCCGTAAACATCAATCTGGCCGAGGGCATCCGCGATAAACAGGGCATCGAACCCAGCGTCATCGAGCGTGCGTGCCAGATCAGTCCAGTAGCTGATGTCCTTGTAACGATGTGTCTGGTCAGCGGGATGGCGCCACAGGCCGTAATTCAGGTGCGAAACCGTAGCCATCGTAAAGCCGTTGAGGATGATGTGCTGTCCCATTACGCCACCCCCACGCGCCACTGAGGGGGGGGCAGGGTGCCATTGACTGCGTAGTCCCCAACGACGCGCGTGCGATAGACACGGGGGTTGTGATTACCCAGTGTACGAACGTTGCGCCAATGTCGATCCAATCCGACGACGCGCAAGGTTGCACCACCGCTTAGCGCGTCGAACAAAGCGGTCGTGGCTTCCAGTACCAGCGGCAAAATCCGATCCTGTACCTGCCAGACTTCGAGTTCGGCACGAGCAACCGTGAGATCGAGCTCTGGGGCAGGGCTGTCTGCAACGGCTTGAATAGCGCGGGTGGCACGTTCAACAGCCGCACCAGCGATATAGGCGCCACTGAAGACATGACCGACAATTTCGAGGATCTGAGGATCTTCCGCCGGAAGGTCTGCATTCCCGTGGCTGAAAGAGCGTTTGCGGCGGCGCACGGCATCCGCAACGTCCGTTGCAGCAGCGCGGGCAATCCCGGCGACAGTGGCTAAATGATAGAGCTGAAAGAAGGCCTGAGAGTACGGGAAGGCTGTGTTGCCGTAGTGCAGGTCGGCTTCTTCTGTGTGAACATTTCGGAAATACGCGGTGCCACTGGCGGTCAAACGCTGTCCAACGCCATCCCAGTCATCGACGATTTCGAGGCCGGGATCATTGCGGGCAGCCAGTGTTTTAACGGTCTGGCCATCTTCCGTGGTGCCCGTGACGGTTAGCCAGTCTGCGTAAAGGGAGCCGGTCGTGAAGAATTTGGAGCCGTTGATGACCCACTGACCATCTTTCTGGGACAGGGTCGTACTGAAAAGATCACGCTTGGACGCTGGGCCTTCTGCTGCTGCTGCGCCTGCGGTCTGTCCAACTCCAAGGCGGTCGAGCCATTTTGTCCGGTAAGACCCGGCAGGTTCGAACAGGAGATGCTCAACAAAGCCAAAATGGGCCCGGAGCGCCTGTGCGACGTTTGAATCAGCTCTGGCCAATGCGGTGACAAGCGAGAACAGGTCTTCAAGGCTGGCACCAAGGCCACCATGCGCAACGGGAACGCGGAGGGCCGTGAAACCACTCTCTTTAAGAAGGCGGATCTGCTCGAAGGGTAGTTCGCGGTTCAGTTCAGCCCGAAGTGCCTTCGTGCGGATCTGCTCGAAAACAGGAGCAAAGCGGTCGTGAAGATGGCTGGCTTCACGAGCATCCTGGCCCCAGAGCAGGGAGAGATCAGGAAGCGGAGCGGAGATGAAGGTCATGATATCTGCCTGTGACGTGCGGTCCGAACAAGGGGAATGAGAGCGGGGAGGAACCCGGCATCATCGGTGGACAGGGACAGGACAGCATTACAGACATAGAACTAGATCATTTCGTGTTTATGTAAGACATGAGAATTAGTGTAGTGATTCTTTTGTTTCGTCAACATGATAGTTATTTATAATAAAAACTATATTATATAGTTATATATCCAAGGGGTAGTTTATGCTTGGAGCAAGATTTGCGGGTGTCTGGAGTTGGCCGTTTCAAGACGGGCAAGGGGCAGCATCTTCTAAGCGGCTTAAGGAACCTTATGATGGCCTGTCCGGTCCCAGTCAGATACGGAAGGACTGCCTTCGTTCGAGCATTTGACGTTAACCAGGATCGTAGCCGTAGAATTTAACTGTTCTGGAATTCTTCGGCTGGGTTTTGTCGGCTCCAAAGTGAACAAACGTGCTCTTAGAGCGACTTTATAAGTAACTACAGCGAACAAGCTCTAATCAAAGCACAACATGAGGAGCCGACGCCATTTTATGTGGCAATATTACTGCATTTCTCGTGTGTGAGGCCACACTATTACCATAATTACGATAACAAACTAATTATCGCCATATTCAATTATGCAGAGGCCCTATGCCGCTTCCGATCCCAATAAACATGAAGCACTTAGCGGAACGTAATGGCGGGATAGATATCCTTCGCGGCCTTACTGTTGTTCTGGTGGTCATCCATCATATGGCGCTACGGATCCCTCTGGCGCAAACCGGCCTTGCCACTATTTTTCCGTTATGGCTGCTCAAAGTATTTAGTGGGAATGGTCGAAGCGCTGTAACCATCTTCTTCGTCATTTCCGGCTTTATCATCACGTCTCATACCCTCAAGCGATGGGGTACTTTGAGCCAACTGGATTGGCGAAATTTTTACCGACGACGGGCGGCACGCATCTTACCCTGTCTGGTGACCCTCGTTGTGGTCCTTTCAGTGCTTGATCTTACTCAGGTCCCGGACTACACGATTGAACATACCGATCAGTCTCTTCCCCGAGCAATCCTGGCTGCTTTTGGAATGCACATGAACTGGTATGAGGGCCAAACGGGCTATCTCCCTTGCGGATGGGATGTCCTCTGGTCCCTATCCATTGAAGAAGCCTTCTATATCGACTTTCCTTTATTCTGCCTGATTACCGCTCATTTTAGCCGATTTCGGGCATTCATGTTTTTCTGTCTCGCGTATCGATAAAGCGGCGCACAGCATTGCGCTCATTGATCGGAGTAACAGGTGCCATTGTTCTCTCATCCTATCTGATAAATGCGCCCTTCTTCTGGAACATATTGGGCAGCATCGGGGCTCTCGCTCTGACTATCTCGACAGCATTTCTGCTCATTGCGTTTTCGTGGGGATGGATGGCTGATTACACAACGCGTGGCACCAAGTGGCTTCGATCCTTCGGGTTTATGAGCTACGAAATTTATCTGAGCCATATGTTCGTGGTTTTCCCACTCATAGCCCTGTTCCGCATCAGCGGTGGAAATATGTACATAGGCTGGCTATGGTTTGTACCTGCGATCAGTCTTTCGTGGATACTGGGCTATGGCGTGGAGCATCTTTTATCCCGTTCTGCCGACCGCCGGTTGCGTGATCGTCCAAAACCGCAGGTTATTGATCCAGCTACAACCTGACAGGCTTGTTCATTGTAGATGGATGTTAGTCTCCTATATTCCGACCACACATGATATTTAAAGCGCTCAAAAAGCGAATACTCCAAGTGTCGCGAATTAGGAACGATCCGATTTGCATATGAAATGCAAATCGGATCAAATGCTTGTAGCTGCCCTACACTTACCAGCCCAGAGCTCCACCCTCATTGATGAATGTTCCTGTTGGCCCATCATCGCCCAGCAAAGCATACTGGATCGCGATCTTAGCAGCCTGATCAGGCTTCCGATCTCCATAATGGTTGGTAGCATCCGTCGCGGTTAGGCCGGGACAAATCGCATTCACCTTGATATTCTGGTCAGCGAGAAGTTTGGCGTAGCTGAGAGTCAAAGAGTTCAGAGCAGCCTTGGATGCCTGATAGGTCGGCATGGCCACGTCCTTGTAAACCCAGTCTGCTTCTCCCCGGCTCGAAAATGAGGCGAGAACGGACGACACATTAACAACCCGCCCATGCGCAGATTTTTCAAGCAACGGAATCATCGCGTCGGTGAGCGCCGCTGTGCCGACAACATTCGTTTCAAATGTTCTCGATAGTTTTTCCCGAGCCGACAGATCTGGATAGAAATCTAGGCTGATGCCGGCATTGTTTACCAGAATGTCCAGCCGACCATACTTCTCACGGATCAGCGCTGCCAGACTGTCAATGGTGGCCTGATTGGTCGTGTCGAGCTCAACAGCTTCTGCCTGAGCATCTGGTGCGCTGATTTCTGTTGCGGCTTCCTGACCTATCTGAAGGTTTCGGGCACCCAGCAAGACCTTGACGCCTTGATGGGCGAGCCCCTGTGCAATGGCGCGACCAATACCACGCGTTGCTCCACTGACGAGTGCAATTGGTTGACTTTGAATCATGATAAACTTTCCAAAGATTTGAGAGAGGAGGAAAACTCGGTGTTGACTATGGCCCTGAACGCGTCATTTTTTGTGCAGATAAACAGACAATATCAGGAGGCTGAGCACGACGAGTGGGGCAATCGCGTGAGAGTATTCGCCATGGAAGACCACCGTGGCGATCGCTGAAGCCATAATGCAACCGCCAAGGACGCTACCAACAATCCGGCTCGCCGATCGCGCCATCAAAAGGGCGGAGGTTAACTCAAGGCATCCGGTTACCAAATGGAACCAGTGCGGATAGCCCCATCGCGCGTACTCTTCTGCAATGGTCTTTGGCGCCATAATATTCCCGGCAGCTCCTATAAGAAAGAAGCCCACCAGAACATACGCTAGAACCTGTTTCGCTGTAATATTACGCATGATCTGTCTCCTGAGCTGCGGAAAGAAAAAGCGAGACGGCCAGAGAAACCGTGCTTCTGTCCTGCTCTTCGGTCGTGCAAGGGCCACCACTCAGCAACTGCAACTGGGCCTCCCCGGTGACCATATGGATGAAAGCGTAAGCCAGTCCTGACGCATCTAATGCAGATCGAAGTTTGCCCTGCTCCTGCTGCCTCCGGATCCAGGCGGCAAGGACTGATTTTGCGTTATGATGACCGGCGAACCATATGGTCTGCGAAAGTTGGGGAAACCGCTTTCCTTCCGCGATCATTAGGCGGTGCAGTTCAAGTACGCGGGGCTGTTTGATGATATGCAGGATTTCTGCACCGAACTTTTCCAATGTTTGTCGGACGCAGCGATCTTCCAATATGAGGCTTTCAAGCGGCGCAGCCAGTTTCACGCACTCTTCCGCGATAACGGCTGAAAAAAGCCCTTCCTTGCCCCCAAAGCGCTCATAGATATTGCGTCGCGATCCGCCGACCTTCTGGATGAGCATATCCATGGAAGTGGCTTCATAACCATGCTTAAGGAAAAGCTCGGTGGCAGAGTACGTAAGCCTTCTGAGGCGCTCGACACCCTTGGGGTGCAATCCCTTTTCGGACGCAAGAGGGAAGGGGAGATCACTAGCCACCATATTCAAACAAGCCCTTCATGCTTTTGAAAGGTATGGTAATATACCGTACCATAATTACAAGAGGCTAGTGCGTGAACGGTTTGCCATCACCATCCTGGTTATGAACCTGAGTTTTCCAGGTATCAGGGCTCACCCGTCAGGTTATGCCATAGGAGGAATGGATCCCTGAAGTTTTGGGAACGTGTTCAGCATCAACTCGACATCAAATATGAAACATACGGTATTAAAGATGCTTAACGAACACGTGCTGATCGGTTGTAAAATGTTTGGTTTTCCGCAGGGGCAGTCGTTTTACCCTTAACAGCATGGACAATTAAAGCATCCGAAACTCGACTGATTGGCATGGGTCATTGGACCGCATCATAGATGGCCGAAATACAGGTTTCTACCGCCTGTCCCCTTAAGGTCTTCGGCCGCTTGGCAAGCCCCGTATCAACAAGACGTCCGATAACACTGGCCCTTCCGATAAGCGGTATACGCGTCATCATCGCAAAATCAGATTTGTAAGGACGTCCGTGAGCTTGCCAAATGGTGGCTGAAGCAGTGTCGCCGCATTGAAACGGCCCTGTCGGTACACACCACGGGCATGTGTGAGCGCGACGAAGCCTTCCTTTCCATGATATGCTCCGATGCCACTGTCTCCCACGCCGCCAAAGGGCAGATCGTCTTGCACATAATGCATCAATGTGCCGTTGATCGTCACGTTGCCTGAAATGGTGCGTTTCAGAAGCCTGTCGCGTTCAGCGCGGTTGTTGCCAAAATAATACAGGGCCAAGGGCCGGGGACGAGCATTAATGAAGGCGATTGCTTCATCATAGGTCCTGTAGGTCAGCACAGGCAGGAGAGGTCCGAAAATTTCCTCCTGCATCACCGCTATGTCAGGCTGGGCATTTAGTATGAGAACGGGCGACAGAACATGACTGGCGGTTGAATCGCTACCCATCCTGATGACCTGTGCGCCATGCTCCTCAGCATCACGGATCAGACCGCTCAATCGCTCGTAATGATGCGTGTTGAGAATTGCAGTATAATCGGGAGAGCCCACATAACCGCCCGGATGCAGCTTCTTCACGGCGGCCTGATAGGCCGCAGTAAAAGCGTCCTTATCGCCTTCATGCACCAGCACGTAATCCGGCGCGATACAGGTCTGTCCCGCATTGGTCAGCTTTCCGAACGCCACACGGTCTGCCACCCGCTGCATGGAAAAACCGGGCTCGATCACTACGGGAGATTTGCCGCCCAGTTCGAGCGTGACGGGCGTCAGATTGCGCGCCGCAGCCTCAGCGACCTTCTTGCCGACGGCTGTACTGCCAGTAAACAGGATATGATCGAAGGGTAGAGCCGAAAACGCAGCCCCCACCTCGCTACCGCCAGTCACGACAGAAACTTGTTCGGGTGTAAAGACAGCCCGAACAATCTCTTTGATCAACGCAGATGTTGCGGGCGTGAACTCCGACGGTTTGAGTATGGCGCGATTGCCGGCGGCAATAGCCGTTGCCAATGGTACGAGAGCCAGAGAAACCGGATAATTCCACGGGGCGATAATTCCTACGACGCCCACCGGTTGCCGGGTTATCCAAGCGCTACCGCACTGGAAATAGGCCGATATATGGCGGCGTTCCGGCTTCATCCAATGCCCCAGATGCACGATCATGTAATTGATCGACCGCACTAGCGGGATCAGTTCCACAATGGCGCTCTCGCGTTCGGACCGCTGGCCGAAATCTGCTTTCAGGGCGCGCACGATGTCAGTCCGCCGCTTCAGGATCTCGGCTTTCAGACAACGCAGATGGGTCCGGCGCTGTTTCAGGTCAGGTGGTCCGGCATGCAGAAACGCAGCACGCTGGCGGTCGAGAATGCGGCGCAGCTCGGCAGGCGTAACATCGGACATTGCGTCCTCCATGTTTACAAGGGAAACTTATGCAGGCAAGATATTGAGCATGACGTTCCAGTGTCAATAAAAGTTTCTTCTGTAAACATGAGCCTCACGAATGAGTGAAACCAAAGACCAACCCTATCATCACGGTGATTTACGCCGCGCTCTGATCGACACGGCGTTAGCCATGCTAGCAGCAGATCAGAACTGGACCTTCACCTTGCGGGAGGTGGCTCGGCGCACGGGAGTCAGCCATGCAGCGCCTTACAAGCACTTCCGCGACAGGGAAGCGCTGCTTCGGGAACTAGCCCGAATTGGGTTCGTCAGGCTTGAAAAGACTATGACCGAGGCCATGCGCCCGGATCTTCCTTCCACACGCGCGCAATTCATGGCCGCAGCGCAGGCCTATATCGGGTTCGCCTGTCAAAACCCCGGACTTTATCGTCTGATGTTCAGTTCTGATGCGGATAAAACGATAGATCCGCAGTTACATGGCGCGGCCATGAGCACATTTGGAATTCTTCTGAGACTTCTGGAAAACGGACAGCGAGACGGGAGTTTCCGGACAGTCGCCATAAGTGCGCAGGCAGCAGCAAGCTGGGGGCTGGTGCATGGTCTCGCCATGTTGGCGATCAGTAACCAACTACTGGAAGAGAAGGTCGGGTCAGCGCCAGTCCCCGCCGCACTGGATGTGCTGCTTGACGGCATATGCTGCCGCAATTGACTCAGCTATCGCACGATATACGTAATCCTTCATCG
Source organism: Gluconobacter sp. Gdi (assembly GCF_014132155.1). Lineage (GTDB taxonomy): Bacteria > Pseudomonadota > Alphaproteobacteria > Acetobacterales > Acetobacteraceae > Gluconobacter. The sequence goes on along the minus strand of NZ_BLJQ01000005.1, from coordinate 74,841 downwards.
CTTTTAAAACGTCCAGCAGCCGTTGGGACAATCAGTTCTTGAGCATATTAACCGTTTTGCCGCTCGTGATCATCACATCGAAAAACGGCCTCTTGTACCGCCAACCCCTCGTCTGAGCCGGGCTAAAGCACAATTATGACTGTCTTTTCTCACTCCTTTAGCATCGGCAGATCATAAGAAATGTTCTCCTGTGATCTGCCGATCGATCCCATGAGGACATTCTGGTTCGTACGTCCAACCACGGCGCCTCTGTGATGCAGGCCCGAATGGAGAAATACGAGAATATCCTTCATGACATGACTTCTCTGGAAGGGCTTATTGTGCGGAGAGGGCGACCTGATAACGCTGTTCGACCATCTCCCAATCCACTAGGTCCGTAAGGAAAGCCTCCACGTATTTCGGGCGCATATTGCGATAATCGATGTAATAGGCATGTTCCCATACATCACATGTCAGCAGCGCTGTTTGCCCATGTACCAGTGGAGTATCGGCATTGGCGGTCTTTGTAATAGCCAGTTTTTCACCGTCGTGCACCAGCCAGCCCCAGCCGCTCCCGAACTGAGAAACGCAGGCATTTTTGAATTGGGCCGTGAATGCATCCAGAGAACCGAAATCCGCGATAAGCTGCTTTTCCAAGGCGCCGGGGATAGATCCACCGCCTTTTGCTTTCATGCTCTGCCAGAAAAAGGAATGGTTCCAGTGCTGGCCTGCCTGATTGAATAATACTTTCTGGGCGGCATCCTGAGCCGATTTTCGGATTACCTGGTCCAGATCAAGTCCCTGATATGAACCGCTGGCGGTCAGTTCGTTCAGCTTGTCGACGTAGGCCTTATGATGCTTGCCATGATGATACTCAAGTGTCTCGGCTGACATGTAAGGCGCCAGCGCGTCCAGAGCGTAAGGTAGCTCGGGAAGTTTGAACATTTTCTCTCCAATTCTGTTTGACTAGACCCTCGTCTATGAGGGGTCTCCTTGGGGTGGGACGTCTTCCAGTGAGGTTTGTGCTGCGTAGCCAGAAATCCGATAAACGGCGAGCGCCACAGTTCGGGCATTAAGCACCAGCATCTGGGTTTCCTGCTGCTCGGACAGCGCACCGCCCTTACACCCCATCAGTGCAACAACGGCGGGGCGCAGCTGCTCCACGCAGACCAATCGAGCCCGCATGGGCAGGCTAGGCAGTTCGGCTAGGCGAATTAGTTCTGTACAAGCGCGACGCAGAAAGAGAACTGCATGATCAGGCTTTTTCTCCACGACATACAGATCGGATAAATTATGGCAGGAAACGACAAAAATAGTGGGGGCCGAAAGATGCAGCCCTGTTTCCTGAAAATGATCCAGAAGTTCGGAGGCTTTCGTCATGGCGTGCGCATAAAGAGTCCGTGCCTGTTCATGATCGTGAAGTAGTAAGCCTGATTTGCCTGCTGGGTCAGCTCCTGCCAACTGATACTGGGTTCTGATAACTGATCGAACTGCGACATTTTTACGACACTTCGTTCCATGGAGCTCCACCACCTAACGCTAGGAAATAAGCAATCACTTTACTTTATGCAATATGCTATATTTATATGCGTATTGAAACCGCATTGGTAGGTCCAGTTGCCCACAGATTCATGAAGTTGCTACGCGGCAATTGGTTGATAATTTTACGGTATAAAATCGTGGTTAATGTGTGTCCGTTCGTACCAAGTGATAAATATTTAATAAATATATTTAAATTTAATAGAAATCTGTTCGATATATAAAATTAATATTTATAAATAATTATATTTTTATATTAAATGTTATATGTATACTACATCGTCCATTATGGCATCAAATAACTTGATAATTTCATTTAACTACAAGACGTTATTATCCGGTTTGCGAATGGGCCGGGCGATATGCCTATCATATCTCGTTCGGAAACGGTCTTCCGTAATGATAATCTGTTCCTATTCAAGATAACGCAGCAGTTCTGCTTTGCCTTCAACACAGAAACCCGCAGCGTATAGCCTGCGGGTTTGAGAAGAACACTCATAAGAATGCTCCCGGCTAGGTTTGGTATAGAACCGTTTAGAGACGTCACGCGAATGCCAATATGATCAAATGTCAGGTCAGAAAAGTTCATTATTGGCCCTCATTTCCAGGTCAACCACGGTTTTCTGGAATGGAACAAATCACTCCAGACTTTCTACTTGAGGCAGCCAAACAGCAATCACGTTATATTCGGACAAATCGACATCGCCCGCCTCTTCCTCGAGGGGATCAACGTGAGTGTATAATGATCCAAAGCACAATGCCTTTCGCTCTGCCCAAAACGCAGAGCGAAAGTCCATCACCCAGAACCGTTAATCAGCAGTTGCTCGGTTCCTCTAGATGGCCCAGTTGCTTTTTATCGGTATTTTTGCCACTAGCATGTCGCCCATTTCAATGTGCATTAGAACAATTCTCTAGAATGAGAATTTTCATGGGAGCTAAACGGGGAACATTTTCGTATTATTGGCTAGGAAGGGAGGGGTATATAAAGTTTACTCCCATTCGATCGAAAGCGCTTTTCACAGTATTAGCCAACAAGGTGCAGGTTGTAAGTGGTCCAACACCATCCGGAACTGCGGTAACCGTATGCGCGACACCTTTGACAGATTTGAGGTCGACATCTCCCACAACACGCCCCTCATCCGGGCAATAGCTGATCCCGATGTCGATGAGACAACTTTTTGGCTTGATCCAGTCCGCAGTGACTAATCTGGCTTTTCCTACCGCTGAAAAGAGAACATCCGCTTTCCTGCAATGCGACTTGATGTCCTGAGTATCGATGTGAACAACAGAAACCGTCGCGCCGCGATCCAGAAGAAGCATGCTCAAAGGGCGCCCGACAACGGGCGAACTGCCAATGATGACACAGTCTTTTCCGCGCAGATCTCCAACGAGATGTTCTGCCGCCATTAAGGCGCCTGTTGCCGTGCAGGGCTCGAAGTATGGAGTTCCATTCATGATGCTTCCAAGATTGAGTGGATGGAGACAGTCCACATCTTTCTCCGGGGGAAGAGCGTCTATGATGGCTTGGCGGGAAATTTCTTCCGGGAGTGGGAAAAGGATCAGAATTCCGTCTATCTTCTTGTTAGCGCCAAGCTCTCGGACTGTTTGGCAAAAATTGCTTTCGTTTTGTCCCGCAACGTCAACAACTTGTAGGTTAACGCCGGCTTGTTCCGCCAGTAAGTCAATGCGGCGCAGATAGGCCGATGGGCCTGCGTCAGAAGAGCCTATGACGACCGTCAGAGTGGGCGTATGGTCCAGAGTTTTCTGCTGTGAGCGGATCTGTGCTTTGAGGCCGGCCAAATAGTTTTGGGCAAGCTCAGAAGTATGCAAGATGATTGTCATTTGTGGGTCTCACAGGGCGCTGACAAGATAGGTCGCGCATCGCTGAAGGTGGGGAACCAGATCCTTCTGAATCTGTGTCATGGAGTATCGACTGGTTGGAAAGACGATGCTGAGCGCACCAGCAATTTGGCCATTTACATTAAAGGCAGGCACCCCAAGGGCACGCAGATCGCTTTGCGGAGACACATCTCTCAAGGCGAAACCCTGAGAGTGAACGTCTTTAAGACTCTTAGCCACGCGTGCCGCTTCTGTTTCAGAAAGGCCTGAGGTGGCCAGTATGGTCTGTTGTCTGATCTCGGGTAAAAAGGCGCAAATGGCTTGGCCAGTTGCGGTTCTGGCAAGAGACATGCTGCTGCCGATAGTATGCCCGGACATTTCGGCAGATTTGTCTGCGGGATTATGGAAGACATAGATTGCCTCGTCTGCGTCCAGCAGAGCGAGAGAAATGGATTCTCCGATAACAATGGATTCAGCTCGCAGAACCGGCCCGACAAGATGACCGATGGAGGGACTTTGTAGAAAGCCAAGCCCCAGTTTCAAGGCGCGTGCTGTGAGTCTGTATCGCTGATCAATGCTCCGGACATATCCCAGGGATTCCAACGTTCTGACAAGTCGCCGCGTGGCAGCCCGTGTATGACCGACCAACCGAGCAATGTCGGCAACAGTCATGTCTGTCTGACCATTTTCAAATGCTCGCAGAACTTCAAGACCCTTAACAAATGTCAGGGAAATCTCGGTATCGGGCACAGGCGAGGGTTGATCCATGGACAAATCCGTTCTTGGACAAAAAACTATGCGTAGACGTTACGAATATCATTGCAGGCTGAAAATGATTATGCCTAAAATAATTATAACGAACAAGAGTTCGAATATCGAACGAAACTCTTTTAATAGAACCAGAAAAACAGGAAGCACCGCGTGAAAATCCACGTCATTTTTGCCCATCCTCTGGAAGATAGCTTCAATGCTGCGCTGTTCAGGCTTGTTAAGCAGACGCTGGAAGCTGAAGGACATGAAGTCGACGCTCTGGACCTGTATCGGGAAAATTTCGATCCTGTACTCAGTCCACAGGATCGTATTGAATACCATGATGTCACCATCAATCAGCATCGCGTGGCAGATTACGTGAAGCGCCTTCAAAGTACGGATGTGCTAATTCTCTGTCATCCCGTATGGAATTTTGGCTGGCCCGCCATTCTCAAGGGATATTTTGATCGGGTTTTCCTGCCGGACGTCTCTTTCAAACTGATAGACGGAAAACTTTCTCCCGGTTTTACAAACATCAAAAAGGTCATGACTGTCACCACTTATGGTTGCCCAAGGCACCGTGCTTTCGTTCTTGGTGATCCGCCAAGGAAGAATGGGACACGCTTTCTGCGGGCTGTCATGAACCGCCGTGTTAGTGTCGATTACTTGGGGCTTTACAATATGAACAACACCACGTTGAAGGCCCGTCGGACGTTTATGAAAAAAATCGTTCGTCGTCTGAAAGCCATCTGAGACCTTTGCCAACCGGGGAGTAAATGCGGTGACTGCTCGTTTCTTTGACCTGGACGCCCTGGGCCTCACACTTCTAGAAGAGAGCAAGGGCAGGGCCGCAGCGTTGACGCGAAAGGGGATTATTCCCTGTCTGGCGCTAGTGGAGGTCGGCGATGACCCGCATAGCGCTACATACGTCAGTCGCAAAATTGAGGACTGCAAAAAGGTTGGGATTGCAGTCCAGAAGATTGTTTTGTCCGAAACGGTTACGCAGGCTGACCTTTTGGACCAGATCCTGCGGCTTGATAGAGACACATCTATTACCGGAATTTTGGTTCAACTTCCTTTGCCCGCACATTTGAATGAGGGACAGGTTCTTCAGGCGATCAGCGCCGAGAAAGATGTTGATGGTCTTCACCCTGTGAATTTGATGTCTCTGACGACATCAGATCCGTCTGTTATTCCCTGCACTGTGAGGGGAATTGATGCAGTGTTGCAGCAGACGGGCCTTGTCCTGGAAGGGGCAAATGTCTCTGTTTTGGGGCGAGGGCGCCTTGTCGGAGGTCCGGCGACACTCTTGCTTTCTGGAAAGAGCAGGAATGCAACCGTTACGTCATTGCATCGTAAGAGTAGAAATTTTAAGGATGTGCTTAGGAATTCCGATGTCATTATAGCAGCAGCGGGTTCAGCGCATCTTGTGACACCTGATATGGTTCGCGCCGGAGCGGTGGTCATTGATGTTGGCATGAGCTGGCCCGAAGGCTCTTTGCAAGGCGATGTTCACCCTGCGGTTGCTGAGATTGCGAGCTGGATGACCCCGCCTGATCGAAGCTTTGGCGTGATGACACGCATGATGCTTCTCAAAACCGTTCTGGACCTCGCGGAAAAAAGGATTGCTGCATGACTGTATCGGTCGGCCGAGTGCGTGCGGAGCTCATGAAGGAAAGCTCCATTGAGCTTCTGCCGTCCCGTATTCTGGAGCTTTCGGGTGTTCTGCCCGATCTCGCCTGTGGGTCGAGGGTTTTCGTCACCTGGCTTCCAGGTGTTCCCTTTGCAGACGTCTTGGCTGCCTGTGACCTGCTAAAACTATGTGGCTATCTACCTGTTCCTCATGTAGCGGTCCGCTCTATCCGCAATAAAGACCATTTGCAGGAAATCTGCACTGCGTTGAGTGAGCGGGATATTCCGCGGATGCTCCTGATCGCAGGGGGAGCAGAGAAACCTGCTGGCATCTTCGCGGATACAGTACAGGTTTTGGAAACAGAGATCCCTGTTCGCACGGGCATTCGCACTGTCTACGTTGCGGGGCATCCTGAAGGGCACCCGCAAGCCTCCGAGGCAACATTGCTGGAGTATATGCGCCGCAAACAGGATCTTGCACGGGCGCAGGGTTTGAATATGCAGATCGTAACGCAGTTCTGCTTTGATGCTGCTCCAGTCCTTGCTTGGGAGAAACGGCTAAGGGAAGAGGGCATTACACTGCCAATCAACCTGGGAGTTTACGGGCTGACAACGCCAAAAACGTTGGTGCGGTATGGTCTGGCCTGTGGTGTTGGGCAATCTTTGCGTTTCATGCAGCGTCAACGTTGGAAACTTCATCGCTGGTTTATGCCGTGTAATCCGCTGCCTCTTGTGGATGCCGTTGCCCGAGAAGTTGCCGAAACACCTAACACCAATTTCCGCGGACTACACTTTTACCCGTTTGGAGCGATTGCTCGCACGCTGGAGTGGCGTCGTACACTTTCTCTCAGCACTGGAGACCATTCATGACAAAAAAACTGTCGGGCCTGACATGTGCGGCGGGTGCGCTTCTATTGGGGCTTGGAGGGTGTTCAACATCACCGCATGCGTCCTCTTCAAATCTCCCGGTTGATGACCGGTACGGTGACGGGGGCGTGAGTGCCTTTTACAGGGCCACTTCAGCTACTCCGCCAATACCGGGACAGCTGATACAGCATGAAGAAATGGATCCGACCAAACTCCCTCAAGGAGCCAGTCATGGGGTCAGGATCCTGTACTCTGCCAATAATGGGATGAAAAAAGGCGATCTCGTAACGGTTTCAGGGCAGGTCCTTTTCCCAAAAGGTCAACCGCCAGCCGGGGGATGGCCTGTTGTCGCCTGGGAACATGGAACAACGGGAATTGCGGATGTCTGCGCTCCATCATGGCGCGGCTATTCGAGCCGGGATAAGGCTTACCTCTCACGTTGGCTGTCTGAGGGGTTTGTTGTTGTCGCGACCGATTATCAAGGTTTAGGGACACCGGGACCGCATCCATATCTGTTTTATCGCCCCGAAGGGTACAGTGTTCTGGACGGGCTACGAGCTTCCCTCAAAGGTTTTCCCGACGAGATCCGGAACTGGATTGTGCTCGTTGGGCAGTCTCAAGGCTCTGGCGCAGCGCTGGGAGCAGCGTGGCTGGCCCCCTCATATGCTGCTGAGTTGAATATTCATGGTGTGGTTGCAACGGGTCTCGTGACAGGCTTTGCTGTGCCGCCCGGAGCCAGACATGCTCCCATCCCCGAAGTCTATACAGATGCTAGCAAAATGGATTCCGCATTTGCCATGCTTCGGGTCGAAGGTTCTGATCAATCTTTACAGCCCGAAACAGACAGTCATACGGTCATGACAAGCGCGGGGCACCACATGTCCCAGATTGCCCGACATGCGTGCCTTCATGATCTTTTCGACAAGGCGGATCAGTTAAAAGTGCAGAGTAGTGCACTGTTCAACGAGAAGCTTTCTGCTTTTGAAGCAGGCCATGATGCAGCATTCACGATCCCGAACGCGAAGATCAGCTTTCCCGTTTTTGCCGGGACAGGTCTGGCCGATGATGAGGCCGGGGTGAACGGGCAGTATAACGCTGTGGCAGCCATGTGCGATGCAGGAACGCATGTCTTCTGGAAGCGCTATCCGGGCATGACCCATAATGGTGCAGTCAATGTGTCTCTCAAGGACTCCGTTCCCTTTGTGAAGAGACTTCTGGCTGGCCAAAAGCCTCAGCAGAACTGCGCTTCAATCAAGCCTCCCGGACCTGTAGAGGCAGCCCTTCCGAATGTTCCATGGAATAACTGAATCGACTGAATAGCCCTTAGCCGGACCCGTGGCCGGCCTTTTCAAGGATATGAGACTATGCAGACCACGAGCGACAGATCAGGCTATCATCTCTTTCTTGTTTTGGTGATTTACGTTTATTCGGCAGTATCCATGGCCGTTGTCGGACTGGTGGTTCCGTTTATCAGTGCGATTGCGGAAGCTCGACATGTTTCTCCGGGACCTGTGGGCACCAGTTTGTCCTTCTTTTCCGTGCCCGCAGCCTTCACATCCTTCCTGTTCGGCATGGTGGTTGACCGTATTGGCGTAAAGCGCGCCTTTCCAATTTCCATTGTTCTTACGTTGATTGGTGACAGTCTTCTCCTATCAACATCCACGTTGTGGAGCCTACGGATCGGGCTTATGTTGTGTGGATGTGGGTTTGCGTTTGCGACAGCGGGTTCTCCGGTGTTGTTTATGCGCTATCTGCCGGAAAAAAGTCGCTCCAAAGCTTTGGCATTTTGGTCCACTTTTGCCCCGGCCGGATATTCAGCCGGTCTTCTGCTCGCCATTCCTTTTTTGAATGGGGGACGCTGGCAGGCAGCCTGCACGGCCCATATGGCGCTGATGGTTGTTATTCTTGCTGTTGGTGTTCTGACACTAGCTGGCTTGAAAGAGCCGCCGGTTGTCTTGACTGAAAGCGGTCCGGCCAAGCGACTGTCACCTTGGCTGGTCACGGCTCTCGGGCTGTCAGTAACGCTCCCGAATGGGATTGCTTATGGAACCAGTTTGATCGCGCCGTCTTACCTTGCGCGCGTTCACCATGTGAGTTTGGCTGCGTCTGCCGCAGAAGTCGCGATCATCAAGATTGTCGTCATGCTGGCTGGTGGGCTGATTGTCAGTCTGTGTGTCGGAACGGAGCGTCGTTCCCGGGTGATGTTCTGCATCATGGCGGCTATTGGCATGCTGGCTCAATGGCTGCTGCTTTTCCCGGGAAGCACGATGCTGGTCGCGTCTGCCGGGCTATTTCTTTGGACATTCGCCTATAGCGGCCTAAGTGGTGCAGGGATGTCTTTGCTGCCGGTGGTTGCGACAGACAGGAAGACCCGTGGCGTTGTTGCAGGCACGGTCGGCCAGTTTATTTCCGTCTCGGCAGTTCTGATGCCTTACCTGTACTTCTCAACAACGCTCTGGACCAGTTATGCCCTGTTTGCGTTCTGCGCCCTGGGAATGGGTTGCCTGACAATTTTCCAGGTCAGGCAACGTAAGGCGCTGGCTTGATCTTTAAAGGGCAGCACCAGTTACTGTGGTACTGCCTTTCGATTCAGTCGCCGCAAAATTAGCCTTCAGGCGTTCCAGAAGATAGTTCTGGGCCGAGATCGGAGCATATTTCTTCTCTGGCCCCTGAATGATTGCATCCCGATTGGCTTGGCAGAAAAAGGGGATGGAGAGACGCTCACCAAGATATTCGCCCGGTTGTGGCATGCGAACACGATGAAGCGTGGACAGTAGCTTGTCGTCGCTCCACCGCATCAGCATGTCACCAATATTGCAGGTCACATATCCTGAGACGGGTTCAACGTCGGTCCATGCCCCGCTCTTTGCATCCTTCCCAGGGCAAACCTGAAGGCCGCCTTCGCCTGTTCGCTGATGAAGAAGTGTCAGGCAATCAAAATCCGAATGGGCGCCTGCACGCCAGCGTTTGAAGTCCTCCGGCAGAGCATTCTCCATGCTCATATAATGAATGAGACGCAGGGTGCACTGGTAGTCAGAAGAGGACGGGTCGTGCAGTTCGGTGAAGAACTTTTCGTCAAATCCGAGTTTGATGGCAAAGCAGGACAGGATCTTCATACCCAGAAGCCAGTTCTGGTGCTCGAAGTGAGACAGGAATTCCTTGAAGTTCGGCGCGTCATGCTCTGTTGGCCATAGAGCCGCCATTCTGGGAAGGGTGATCTGAAATGATTCTTTATGGTCAGGTGTACCTGTTGAGGGCCGCACCTGTTCCTGAAACTCCCATCCGGCGTTCGTACCAGGTTTGAGGGGAAGGCGGGCCTTTGCCTCTTTAGGGAGGGCAAAGAAGGCTGTTGCCAGTGAAAACGCTCGATCTATGTCGTTCTGCGGAATGCCGTGATTATAAACCTGAAAAAAACCGATTTCCGTGGCTGCAGACCAAAGTTCGTCGGCAATCTGGTATTTCCGCTCTTCAAAAGAGGACAGATCGATCCTGGGAATTTGACGGGCGATATTCGTCCCCATTCCGCCAATATGGCGTTCGGTTTCAAGTTCGCTCAGACCTGTCGGGACCATACTCGTTTTCTCCATAAACGTATTGAAGACAACAGAGACGGAACTACGGCAGGGTGAGGGGCTATAGCGATCAATCATGGCAAATGCCCCCAACCAGAGCCGTGATCCGGATCTGTTGGAGCAATGCCCAAAGCCTGTAACAGGGCTTCGACCGCTTCTACTCGTTTTCAACACAAAACATGGTGGGCATTTGCCTGTCAATTATAAAAGCCGTTCTCATAAAAGCATTTCAATATTCTCAAATTAGGCACTTTCATGAAAACCATTTCGATTCATAAACTATGATTGAATGAAGAATGGAGAACGCTCCGTATGTCCAGGATGTCTCTCAGTCGCAGGCAAACCCTTTTGGGGTTGGCTGGAAGTCTCGGCGAATTATCCATGCCGCTCACCAGTAGGGCGCAAAATGCGGGGACGCCCGTCAAGCTTATAACATCCTGGTATGCACAAGCTGAGTTTGGTGGGTTTTATCAAGCTCTAGCCAAGGGGTATTACGCACAGGAAGGACTGAACGTTACGATAGAGGCTGCCAGCCCGCAAATGAATGTTCCTCAGCTTCTGGCTGCCGGCCGTGCAGATTTCATTACTGGCTACGACTTCCAGCTTCTTTCCGCCGTCGCCTCTGGAATTCCTCTTGTTGCGGTAGCCAGTACATTTCAGCACGATCAGCAGGGCCTGATGACTCATGCTGGCGTCAAGGATCTCAGCCAGCTCCGTGACCACCCAATTCTGATAGCAGCGTCTTCCCATGCGACGTTCTGGCCATGGCTCAAAAATCGCTTTGGTTACAGGGAAGAGCAGGCGAGGCCTTATTCTTTCAATCTCTAGCCATTTTTTCTAGATCAGGAAATGGCCGTTCAGGCTTATGCATCCTCCGAACTGTGGGATGCCAGACAGAAAGGAATGCCGGTCGAGTTTTTCCTGTTCAAGGATCTGGGTTATCCGCCCTATGGCGCCCCTATGGTCACCACTCAGCAGATGGTTGCGACGGATAAAAAAAAGGTAAGCAGCTTTGTAAAAGCGTCTTTGATGGGATGGCGGGATTATTTTCAAAATCCCAATCCGGGGAATGCTCTGATCCTCAAAGCTAACCCCAACATGACGCTGGAGCACTTGGCTTTCGGCTATGCGGGGCTGAAAAAAGCAGATGCTCTGTCATCCCCAGATGTCAAAGAGCGAGGTCTTGGCGCGATGACGCTTGCCCGGTGGCAGGCCACACGGGACTTTATGGTCAGCCAAAACCTTTTGCCAGCCGATGCTGACTGGAAAAGTGCCTTCACCACAGAGTTTGTGGATACTCTCCGGGTGATGCCAGCATGAGCTTACTGATACAGAATATCGGTGGAATTTTAACTGGACTACGCGGCGATGCCGCTAGACGTACCGGTGACATTCGCATTCGCGACGGCAGGATCACTGAAATCGGTCGTTTGGCACCTGGCTCTGGAGAGAAGGTTCTGAACGCCAAGGGAGGAATTGCAACTCCCGGGCTTATAAGCACGCATCATCACCTTTTTCAGAGTGTGCTCAAAGCGGTTCCCACGGCCATTAATAAGCCATTGGAGCCATGGCTTCGCCTTGTGCCCAATACTTACTGGAACCGCATAGATGAGCGGGCGCTCAATGTGGCGGCCCGGGTTGGAATGGTGGAACTGCTCTTGTCAGGATGCACGACGGTCGCTGATCATCATTATCTGTTTGCAGATATGTATGCATATGATCCGGCTGCCGTTCTGTTTGAAGCCGCTGAAGATCTGGGTCTGCGCTATGTTCTGGCACGTGGTGGCACCACGCGCGCCAGGAAATTTGATACGGACGATATTATTCCAGCCCCGACGGAAACGCTGGATGTGATGATGAAACGTGTCGAAGGGCTTGTCGGCCGGTATCATCAATCGGGCCCGAACGCGAAACGCCGAATTGCTCTGGCCCCTAACACACCAACCTGGGGCGTCACGCCGGACGAGCTTCGGGAAATGGCTATCGCTGCCCGAAGTATGGGTATTTCGCTACACTCGCATCTGTCTGAAACGGAGAACTATGTCCGGTTCTGTCTGGAAACTTACGGAATGCGACCCCTTCAGTTTGTTGCCGAGCATGGTTGGGTTGGAGAGGACGTCTGGTTTGCGCATCTGGTTCATCTTGATGAGAGCGAACTAGCGCTTATGGCCCAAACCGGGACCGGTATGGCGCATTGTCCTCAGAGTAACTGCCGCCTTGGTTCAGGGATCGCGCCTGCACCAGCCTTGGACGCTCTGGGCGGGCGCGTATCGCTGGCAGTTGATGGGGCAGCATCCAATGAAGCCTGTGACATGGGGGCAGAGATGCATTGTGCGTGGATGATTCATCGCGCAGTTCACGGTGCTGATGCTGTTACGGCCGAGGATGTTATGCGCTGGTCAACATCCGCGGGAGCGCAAATCCTGGGGCTTCCTGATGTCGGCCGAGTTGAGGTCGGCGCAGCGGCGGATCTGGTTATTTATGGTCTGGATGCACCCAGATGTGCTGGATTGCATGATCCACTGATTGCTCCGGTCGTGTCAGGTGCCACAACTGTACGTCATGTCCTGATGGATGGTGTGCCCGTGGTAGTGGATGGTTCTATTCCCGGACTGGATCTTGAGGCTTTACTGGCAGAGGCTCGTGACGTTGTGGGTTGTCTTACGCGTGCCTGAAGAAACCTGTGCCAACTCAGCATGGGTACAGTTCAGCGGCACTTCCTGTTAGAGTGGATCAATCGTTTTGACGCTTTGATTCTTCTGTCTCGACAAGGACCTGCAATGCTTACCTGTGTTGGTTACGCGGCCTCCAGCCCGACATCTCCCTTGGCTCCCTTCGCTTTTGAGCGCCGTGACTGCGGTCCTTTGGACGTTCAGATTGACATTACCCACTGCGGTGTCTGTCACTCTGACATCCATACCGCACGGAGCGAATGGGGACCTGCTTCTTATCCATGCGTGCCGGGACATGAGATTATCGGACATGTCAAAGCGGTTGGCCCAGACGTAACACGCTTTAAAGTCGGTGACCGGGTGGGCGTGGGCTGCATGGTGAATTCATGCCGAACCTGCGCGTCCTGCGAGGCTGGTCTGGAGCAGTATTGCGATGCCAGTCCAACATGGACATACAACAGCCCCGATCCGGCATTTCCGGCAGAAGGCGCCTACACGTTCGGCGGATATTCGCGCGCCATCGTTGTCGATGAAGGTTTCGTCCTGCGTATTCCCGAAAATCTTGATCCTGCCGCAGCGGCACCATTGCTTTGCGCCGGGATCACGACATGGTCTCCGTTGTCTCACTGGAAAATCGGAACAGGGCATCGTGTTGGTGTTGTAGGGCTCGGTGGACTTGGCCATATGGGGGTCAAATTTGCCGTTGCGCTTGGTGCCGAAGTGACGCTGTTCACAACGTCTCCGAATAAAGTCGAAGATGGGAAGCGACTTGGTGCACACCGGGTTGTCATTTCCCGCGATGAACAAGCGATGGCTGCCGAGGCGAACCGCTTTGATTTCATTCTTGATGCTGTGTCGGCAGATCATGACATCAATGCCTACCTGTCCCTGCTGAAGCAGGACGGACATATGGTGCTTGTAGGGCTGCCGGAAAAGCCGATGTCTGTTGGGGCGTTCAGCCTTGTTGCCAAGCGTCGTAGTCTGGCTGGCTCTGCTATCGGTGGCATTCAGGAAACGCAGGAAATGCTCGATTTCTGCGGTCAGCATAACATCGTCAGTGACGTGGAAATCATTCGGATGGATGAGATCAATCAGGCGTATGAGCGCGTCCTGCGTTCAGACGTCAAATACCGCTTCGTGATCGATATGGCGTCCATGCCAGACAGCATCGCAGGCTGAAACCTTAGGGAGGGGAGGTGGTAGCAAGAAACTCCCAGCCTCCTTCCTAAGAAAAGCTTTACTTCTGGAGTTTCTACCCAACGGGAAGACATGATTTTAGAATGAATCATCACGTTGCGACGTGTCGGGCGGAACTGGTTGCCGTCCTGACTACACTCCAGAGCGGAACACCAGAAGTTCTGACCGTTCAGAACGGAGCCTGCTTACCTGCCGGTGCCTTGGAAACGGAACACTCATCACTGCAGCGTGGTGTGCGCCATTGGGTAGAAGAACTTACGGGGTTCCGCCTGGGCCATGTTGAGCAACTCTATACGTTCGGCGACTCTGTTCCTGCTGAAACTGAACGGCTTGTGCGTATTTCCTACATGGCTTTGACGCGCGACAGTGGTGATCAGGCGGGATGGAGGGGATGGTATCAGTACTTTCCCTGGGAAGACCGCCGAACAGAAGGGAGTGTTACGCTCCTCAAGTCCATTGAGCGAGCACTTCTTGAGTGGGCTGCCCATGAGGAGGAGAGGCTGGACCGCTGCAAGGTCACGTTCGGTTTAAACGGAGAAAGCTGGAACGACGAAGCCGTGCTGGAGCGTTATGAGCTACTATGGGAGGCTGGTCTGGTCCAAGAGTCACCCCATTGTAGCGCCGGGCTGGGAGAGACTCCCATGCTCTGGGATCATCGGCGTATTCTCGCAACGGCGATGTCTCGTTTAAGAGCAAAAATTCGTTACACGCCTGTCGTGTTCGAGCTTGTGCCCGAAGAATTTACGCTTCTTCAACTCCAACAGGCGATGGAAGCCCTTTCGGGGCGTTTGATGCACAAGCAGAATTTTCGTCGATTGGTACAAAATCAGGATCTGGTCAGCGAAACCGATCGCTACGAGAGCGGGGTTCAGGGAAGACCTGCGCGGCTTTACAGGTTCCGGAAGGACAATTCTGAAAACTGCTATCTGACAGGGGCCAAGCTTCCACTGGGAACCTTCTCCTGAAAACGTGTTGACCGACAGGCTTGTGAATACTGTAAGATACATTATGCTCAATGGGAGCATAATGTTATTACGGAGTCCGTCATGGGCCGTCAGCATGTCTTGGAAAGCCGTGACAGGCTTTACGAACCTGTCTCCCGCCTGATGGCGCGGGAGGATTGGGAACGTTTATACGCGGATGACATCGAGGCTATTCTTCGCCTGAAACGCGAACGAAATGCGGTTATTCTGGCTCATAACTATCAAACGCCGGAAATTTTCCACTGTGTCGCGGACATCCGCGGAGACAGTCTGGCTCTGGCTCGTGATGCCCAGAACCTCGATGCAGACATCATTGTCATGGCGGGCGTTCATTTCATGGCGGAAACTGCCAAGCTGATGAATCCCGACAAGACGGTTCTAATTCCGGACGATCGGGCTGGCTGTTCTTTGGCAGAGAGCATAACGGCGGAAAACGTCCGGGAGATGAAGCGGCGCTATCCGGGAGTTCCGGTTGTCACCTACGTGAACAGTACAGCGGAAGTGAAAGCGGAAACAGACGTCTGCTGCACATCCGGCAATGCTAAACGCGTTGTGGAAAGCCTGGGTGTTCCGCGCGTTATCATGATTCCAGACGAATTTTTGGCTCAAAACATCGAGAACGAAACAGGCATCGAAATGCTGACCTGGGCGGGTCATTGTGAAGTGCATGAACGCTTTACACCGCAGGAAATTCGGCAGTATCGGCGAATTCATCCAGGTGTGACGGTCATAGCGCATCCTGAATGCCCGCCAGACGTGGTTGCCGAGGCGGACTATTCCGGTTCCACCGCCAATATGATTGACTACGTCGCGACCCACCGCCCGGAAAAAGTGTTGCTGGTGACAGAATGCTCGATGAGCGACAATCTGGCCGCGCTGAATCCGGAAACCGAGTTTGTTCGCCCGTGTAATCTTTGCCCACACATGAAGCGCATTACGTTGGCAGGAATCCGCAGAGCGCTCGAAAAACTCGAAACTCCGGTAACCATTCCGTCCGAGCTTGAAGGGCGAGCCCGCATGGCGGTCGAGAGAATGCTGGCAATCTAATTGTGAAGGACATTCTTTTAAGTCACCTCGCTGGGCAACCCGTTATCGTAGGGGCAGGACTGGCAGGTCTTTCCGCTGCCCTGCACCTTCGCCAGCCCTGTGTTGTTCTCAGCCCGGCTCCGTTAGGGCACGAGGCGGCGAGTTCTTTGGCTCAGGGGGGAATTGCAGCCGCAGTTGGAGCAGAAGATTCACCGGATCTGCACGCTCAGGACACGTTAGCCGCAGGTGCCGGCCTCAGTGTTTCCCACATAGTGAAACTGATTACGAGCTCGGCACCTGACGCCATCAGGACCTTGCTCGAGTGGGGCGTCCCTTTTGCAAAGAAGGGCGAAGCACTGGACCTGCATCTGGAGGCCGCCCATTCCAGACACCGTATTCTCCATGTCGGCGGAGATGGAAGCGGTTCTGCGATCATGCAGACGTTGATAAAGCGTGTTCGAAGTCTCGATACCGTCACTGTTCTGGAAGGAGCGCGATTAGAGGGCTTGGTTACGGAGGAAGAGCGCCTTGTTGGAGTCAGAACCTCACAAGGTTTTCTGTCCACCTCATGCTGCGTCATCGCCTCCGGAGGCATTGGCGCTCTTTACGACTGTACCACTAGTCCTGAAACATTGACCGGGAACGGTCTGGCTTATGCTGCACGTGCCGGCGCCAGATTAATCGATATGGAATTTACCCAGTTTCATCCAACAGCTCTTAAAGGCGTCGGGCAGACTGGCCGCAGACCTCTGGTGAGCGAAGCGGTACGCGGGGCGGGTGCTCGTCTGGTCGATGAAACTGGAAACAGATTTACGGAAGAACTCCAGCCACGCGATATCGTCGCGCGAGCGATTTCGGCTCATATTCAAAGCGGACACGACGTTTTTCTGGATGCGCGGGCAATAGGAAAAACGCCCTTTAGTCTGAGGTTTCCGGGCATAAAAGCGTCATGCATGGCCATGGGGATTGATCCGGACGCACAGCTCATCCCGGTCAGTCCAGCAATGCACTATCACATGGGTGGCCTAGATGTTGATGAGCAGGGGCGTACCTCTGTGCCGGGTCTGTGGGCCTGCGGAGAAGCGGCTTGTACCGGCCTTCATGGCGCTAATCGCCTGGCGAGTAATTCATTGCTCGAAGCCTTCGTAACCGGGAAATGGGTCGCAGAAAGCATCGACAGCAGCATGCTTCCAAAGGTGCCGTTCGGGACGATTGTGCCGCGCGAAGTCAGCAATGCTCCTGCTGTGCATGATTTGGCCTCACTCATGAGCCAGTATGCCGGACTGCTCAGGGACGAGCGTGGATTGCAGGCCCTTTTTGAAACAATTCTTCCTGATATCCACGTTAGTAATGAAGCGCTCATTGCCGCGTTCGTTGCATCGTCTGCCCTGAAACGTAAGGAGAGCCGTGGAAGCCACTGGCGCACGGACTTTCCAAGTCAAACGATGCCTAACCGAACTGTGCTGACCATAACTGATCTTCCTTCGCCATAAGGACACATTGCATGACCTTTCAGACCTTTCTGCCTGATCTTCTCTGGGAACCTGTAGTTCGTGCCGCGCTTGTTGAAGACCTGGGAACGGGCGGAGATCTGACGACACAGGCTCTTCTTGATCCTGAACAGCCCCTTCAGGCAGTTTTTCGTGCAAGACAAAACGGCGTTCTGGCTGGGTTGCAGGGGGCCCACCTTGCATTCAGTCTTCTTGACCGCAAGGCTGAGTTTATTTCTCACAGACAGGATGGCGACAGGATTGGGGCCGGGGATGTCCTGGCCGTCATTGACGGGTCTGCGAGTACGGTTCTGGCAGGCGAACGCACGGCGTTAAATCTACTCTCGCACCTGAGCGGTATCGCTACAGCGACGCGGGCGATCGTGGATGCCGTTCATGGCACGGAGGCTCGGATCTGCTGTACACGCAAAACGCTTCCTGGCCTTAAAGCGGTTCAGAAATATGCGGTACGTGCAGGTGGTGGTGCCAGTCATAGATATCGGCTTGATGACGCCATCCTGATCAAGGACAATCATCTGGCTTTATGCGGGGGCGTCTCAGCAGCTTTGAAGGCGGCGCGTCAGCGGGCGGGGCATCTGATGAAGATTGAGCTGGAGGTCGATACGCTCGATCAGCTCGAAGAAGCCCTCGCGGCTGGCGGAGCAGATGCTTACCTTCTCGATAATATGGGTGTGGAAACACTTCGTAGAGCTGTCAGACTTATCGATGGTCGCGCTATTGCTGAGGCATCCGGTGGAATTACACCGGAGACGGCACGCCCGATTGCAGAGACCGGGGTGGACGTTTTGTCGTTGGGCTGGCTTACACATACGGTCAAAGCGCTGGATATCGGCCTTGATATAAGCGGCTAAGCTGGTTTTTCCGGCAAGAGCATTCCAAAGTATGCTCTTGCCGAGAGTATGACTGTGTCCGTCAGGCCAGGACGTTGCCCATGGCAGGGTCTGTGATGCTCGTTTGTCCGGTTTCTACATGCCCGGCAAATCGAGCTTGATTGCCCGGTTCATCGGAGCAGGAGAGAACAAGATCATACCAGTGATGACTGGCATCGAGATCAACGGAGACGGATGCCGACTGATTTCCTTCAAGGGTAAGAAAACGGTCTTCCGCACCATAAGCGTTATCCTGGATCCTGACCTTCTTTTCTGTGGACGCAGTATTCTTGAGGTTTAGGACCAGATTGCCGGTTCGAGCGTCTCCCCGCGCTTGAACGTGGATATCCATAGGTTTCGCGTTCTGGAAGTAACGCGCAAAACCATTTGGCCCGAGAATGGTAAAGTCGTGCTGTCCTGCGCTCTTTATTTTCCAAATGTCAGTGATGGCTTTTCCCGGCTCCAGAGTATGCCGGCGAGGGGTCTCCTCGGTTCCGTCACGATAAACGTAAAAACACGCCCCGGATGTGCCGTCATTGCGGATTTCGAAAGTCACGCTGTCTGCACTGGTCTCCAGGAGGTCTGCAGAGAGTTTGTATGGCAGTGGTCTTGCCAAGCGTGCCCCTCGTTCCTGGTTGCCGATATCGTCGAGGGTGCTCTGATGAGGAATAACGGGCGAGGGAAGCTTGCAGGATGCGTCAGCAATTTTCCTGTAGGCGGCCGTGTCCGGAAGCGGCGGCTTAACCGTAGTTTTGCGCGAAAAATCGAACGCACTGGTTAAGTCGCCGCAGACTGCGCGGCGCCATGGCGTAATATTGGTTTCTTTGACGCCAAAACGGGCTTCGATGAAGCGTAGCACAGAGGTGTGGTCAAACACTTCGGAGCAGACAAAGCCCCCTGTGCTCCAGGGAGAGATAACGAAAGCGGGTACACGCGGCCCCAGGCCATAAGGAAGATCGTCTGCCTTGTAGCGGTCTGGCCTGAAGCTCTGGAGATGATTGTGAATTTCGTCTCTGGTCGTCACCGTGCTCTGACCTGGGAGAATTGGTGTGGGAGGCTGTGGGGGCGGCATATGGTCAAAATACCCGTCGTTCTCATCATACATCACGAGAAAAACGGTTTTGGCCCAGACATCCGGATTTGCCGTCAGGGCATCGAGCGCGTGAGCAATAAAGGTTGCACCGTAGCCGGGCGTCCACCGGGGGTGTTCAGAATATGCCGCCGGAGGCAGGATCCATGACACCTGTGGCAGCCGATCCGCCAGAACATCCTGTTTCAAGTGATCAAGGGTTCGCGCAGTCATGGCGCGCTCATGCAGGGCTGATCCCGGCTTGGCGTCAGCGAAATTCTTGAAACACATCAAAACGTTTGTGCCGAAATTACCATTCTCAACATCGGCGCCAGACAGGCCCTGCTGGTAAACCTGCCATGACACACCGGCCTCCTGAAGGCGCTCAGGGTAGGTCGTCCAGGTGAAAGGCTCAGGCACTTTGGGATAAAAATCTCTGTCTACCCAATCCACATTGTCGAGGATCGGGCCACCGCCTGTCGCATTGGGATCAACGGTGCCAGACATGAGGTAAAAACGGTTGGGGTGTGTCTGGGTCGGTGTGGAGCAGAAATAGTGATCGCAGACCGTGAACGCGTCAGCCAAAGCGTAATGAAAGGGAATATCTTCCCGTGTGTAATAGCCCATCGTCATATCTTTCTTGTGACGAGGCCATTGGTTGTTCCAGCCTTTGTTGATCGCTGCGTGAGTAGGAGCCCAACTGTGGTCCAGATCAATCACGCATTCTGCACTGGTAGTTTGTGTCGGGAGATGGAACGGCGTGATCCAGCCATTTTCGGCTTTCTGCCGTTGCTGCCACCAGATCGGTTCGCGGTTTGGACCACGCACGACATGCCGGTCTCCATACCCTCGAACGCCTGACAGATGACCAAGATAGTGATCGAAAGATCGGTTTTCCTGCATCAGTACAACAATATGCTGGACGTCTTCGATCGTTCCTGTGTCCCGACGGGCAGGGATGGCACGGGCACGCTGAATGGATGGAAGAAGCGCACTCAGGGAAAAACCTGCTCCCAGACCCAGCACGCCGCGACGGTTCAGTTTTGTTGCCACCGTTGATCTCTTCCATACACTCGATTGTGATAAGACGCTTATCAGCCTCCGGAGATGAAATCATCAAGGAAATTCAGGATGTTTCATGTCACTTTTGTGAACGGGCATGGCGTTGAAGAGCGGACGTCGGCACCCGCAGGTGAATGCGCGGAAACAGGCCGCCGTTTGGTTCAGAGTGTGTTTGAGATTGACTTCGCCTATAGGGGCTTGAATGATTTGTGCTGGTTATTTGAGTAGGACACCATGACACAGGATGATGCACCTCCTTCCTCATCCCAACAGGGATTGGAAGAGGAAAACCACCCTCGCCGACGCGATGTGCTCGCGACAGTTACGCTGGGGATGGGCTGTGCAGGGGCCTGCGCGCTGGCATATCCGTTTCTCAACAGTTTGAATGGTACGCAGAGCAGTCGCATTGGCGAAGATGATACTGTTGAGGTTGATTGCTCGAAGCTGGCGCCGGGGCAGCAGCTTGTGGTGACGTGGCGTGGATGGCCGGTGTTCGTTCAGCGGCGCACACCAGAAATGCTGGCTTCGCTCCGTGTTCCTGAACTAGCGCATCGGCTGCGTGACCCAGAGTCCAAAATGCACCAGCAACCTCAGGATGCGATCAACTGGCATCGCTCTGTTGTGCCTGAGATTGGCGTTCTGATCGGGATCTGTACGCATCTGGGGTGTGTGCCATCTTTTGACGCGCCATCGTCAGGCGATCGATCCGGGAAATATGCCTGTCCCTGCCATGGGTCCCAATTCGATATCGCAGGGCGGGCGTATAAGGATGCGCCAGCGCCCTATAATCTTCCTGTTCCGCCCGTGACGATAATTTCTGATCAGCACCTTCTCATTGGGAAGAGTAAAGGCGATCCAGATTTTGATATCGCGACTATCCAGCAGATCTGATTGTCCTCATGACCGATAAATCTCAAGATCTCTCCCGGTGGGTAGAGAAACGTCTCCCGATTGTTTCTTCTTTTCGGCGTGAATACGTTGATTTCGCAATGCCGAAAAATCTCAATTATCTATGGAATTTCGGTGCTTTTGCCACGGTTTCGCTCGGGATGCTTTTGCTGAGCGGGATCTTTCTTGCTCTCAATTATACTCCGACAGTGTCAGATGCATTTTCCAGCATTGAGACCATAGATCGGCAGGTAGCATCGGGCTGGCTGGTTCGATCCATTCATATGGGCGGCGTTTCCATGCTGTTTGCCGCTCTCTACGTTCATGTCGCAAGAGGGCTCTATTACGGATCTTACAAAGCGCCTCGTGAACTGATCTGGCTCACTGGGCTCGGACTGCTTTTAATGGTCATGATAACGGCTTTTGCGGGATATATTCTCCCGTGGGGGCAGATGTCCTATTGGGGCGCAACAGTTGTCGTGAATGCGCTCAATACTGTGCCATTGATCGGCAAAGCCCTGACGTCCTGGCTAATGGGAGGGGAGGGCCTTGGTAATGTTGCTTTACACAGAATTTACGTTCTTCATTTCCTGACAGCATTTTCTATTATTGGCGTCGTGGCGCTTCATATTGCAACATTGCATGTTGCGGGATCAAATAACCCGACAGGAATAGATCCTGAATACTCTGATGAAACAGTCCCATTTCATCCCTATTATACGTCCAAGGATGGGTTGGGGCTTTGTTTGTTTCTTATCGTCTATGCAGTAGTTGTTTTCTTCGCTCCGGATTTTCTGACTCTTGCAGAGAATTACGTACAGGCAAACCCGCTTGTGACGCCTCAGGACATTACGCCGGAATGGTATTTTGCACCGTTTTATGCGATTTTAAGGGCGGTTCCTTCCAAACTTGGAGGCCTCATCCTCGCGACAGGAAGTATAGGCGTATTATTTGCGGTGCCATGGCTGGATAAGTCCCCTGTCAGATCTGCACGGTATCGACCTCTCCTTCGACCTGCGCTTTTATTGCTTTTCTTCTCGTTTGTTGCTCTAGGTTTTGCGGGAATGCATCCACCAGCAGGGGGATGGCTATGGCTCAGCCGTGTGGCTGTTTGCTACTGGTATTTATATTTTTTGGTACTTCTGCCGTTTCAGTCGCGACGTGAAACATCACCATCCCCGACCGTCCAGCACGAGGGCTCGGAATGAAATATCTTTTCGTGGCTTTGCTTGCTCTTTCGCCTTTACAGGCCATGGCTTCTACGCCTGAACAACGTGGGTTTCAGGTATTCAGGCAGGTCTGTAGTAGCTGCCATAGCCTGAATTATGTCGCTTACTCGGATCTGTCAGAACTCGGCCTGTCTGTCTCGGCTATCAAGGACTATGCGGCACAGCATCAGGTTGCTGATGGTCTGGATGACGATGGAGACCTCAAAACGCGTCCAGCCCACCCATCCGATAAAATTGGGTCACCCTATCCGAGTGAAAATCTGGCCCGTATGGCCAATCATGGCGGCTTGCCACCGGATTTTTCACGGCTTGCCCTCACGCAGAAGGGCGGAACGGCCCGTATTATCCAGATTTTGGAATCTTACGCCTCGGCACCGGAAGGAGCGGTGCTCCCCCAAGGGTCTTATTACAATCTGGCCATGAAGCATCGTCATATTGCAATGCCTCAACCTCTGCATGCTGGTCAGGTCAAGTACTCAGACGGGACGTCGGCAACCATTTCCCAGATGGCACAGGATGTAGGCACATTCCTGGAATGGACAGCTCGTCCACACCTTCAAACCCGGCATAGAATAGGCATTTATACGTTAATTTATCTTATTGTGATGAGTATGTTGGTATTCGTTCTCAAAAATAGAATATGGAAAAAGGTGAAGGAATAGGCTGTGACTTCCAATATAGTTTTTAAAGGGAAGTCACAGGAAAATAAATTTCGTTTTCAGAAAATGAATTCCTCTTACGGCAGCGGATGAAGAGCGTTCAGCGCTGCTCGTTCCGACACAATTTCTTTCGCTTTTTTGGGAGTAGCGCGAGCAGCCTTGATTTCATCATCAGAAAAGACCGGGGCCTTACCAGACGTATTCAGCGACGAGACATACGTAAGAACAGCAGCAATCTGGCTATCTGTAAGCGCTTTGAAAGAAGGCATAAAGCCCATGTATGTCTCGTCGGAAACGTCAATCGCACCATGCAGCCCATTTAGAAGAACATCTGTAAGATAAGCCTTTCCCTCAGGAGAAGAGGCGATTTTACCAACTCTTCCGCTTAAGGGGGGAAACTGCCCCGGCGATCCAATTCCAGCGGCCTGATGGCACACGCTGCACTTGCTGCTGTAGAGTGCCTGGCCATCTTCTGCATGAGCTATGGGCGCGGTTCCGAATAGAAATCCCATAACAAGAACTGTGCGTTTGATCATGGATGGCTCCCGACAGATCATCTGAGTGAAACAAAAACAAATTGATGTAACAGTATCAAAGCCTCGTACCAAGTCATTGGCCCAGCTCCAGGGAAACGCCCGGTCGATTTTACCTTCATCGTGCAAGTTAGCCGCATCATCAGGCCTCGATCACAGTGTGCTCAGGGGGCATTTTTCAGATGGCAAGCCTAGCTTGGCGTCGGAGAGGAAATCCTGATCCGTCATCAGCCTGAGGAATGCGGTGAGATCTGTCAGTTCGGCTTGTGACAGTATTTGGCCTTTTGGGTGGGCCAGAATGGCGTCCTTGAGCGTAGAAGCAGAACCGTCATGCAAATAAGGTGCGGTTACCTCGACATTTCGTAGAGAAGGGGTCCGGATAGGTTCGGAATAAGATATCGACAGTGCATGGAATTTTTGGTCAGTGAATAGAGGTGGTTGGTGGCATGAGCTACACTGTCCCTTACCAAGAAATATCTCTTTTCCGTTTATTCGTGAGCGTGTCGCGTCAGATAATCCCAAGTCCCACGGCGACTTATAGGAAGTTAGCTCTCGCTCGAATGCTGACACCGCCTCGGCAACAGAGCGGGCATCAATCGGAGTGTGTTTTTCAGGAAAAGCTTTCGAAAACAAAAGGCGATAGCAAAGGTTTCGGGAAAGCCGACGAGAGAGTTCTGACATGTTGGTCATACCCATTTCCACAGGGTGATGGCCACTCAGCGGAATAAAAAACTGATCTTCCAGTGTTATGACATGTTGGTTGATCCAAGTGAGCGTATGAAATTGCCCGACATTCGCGAGTGGTGGAACATTCCGGATTCCGTCCTCATCTGTTACGCCGGGATGGGTCGGATTTCCATCTGAGAAGGCATGACGCTGCTCATGGCAGGTTGCACAGGACATACTGCCGTCAAGAGAGAGGTCTGCGTCGTAGAAGAGTCTGTGCCCTAACTCGATTTTTGCATCGAGTGGGGAAATATCCGTGGCAACCGCTGGTAATGCTATCCCGGTTATAAGAAGCCCTAGAGATAGCAGTAGCTGATGGAGCATCAGGGAAGCGCAGAGACCATGACAGGCATGTCTTGCAGGCCGCTTCCCGCAAGTTGAACTGTATATTTTCCCGCCGAAAGCTGAAAGTCCACCATTTTGCGGATGCCAGAGCAGTCGGGACCATGCTGATGATGTGTTGAAGTAGCTGGGCCACCCTGTCCAAGAACATCGATCCACGTTTTATTTGGCAGCATGATACGATAGGTCCCACCCTTGGGAGCCTCGAAAGCAATCATCCCTCCGTAACTGACACTTCCGCCCGGTTCAGCGGGCCTCTGCAGAAAATGAACGTCAGGAGTGTGGTCCAGATGAACGGTGGCCGCGTGATTAAGCGTCAGGTAACCGTTAGAAAGACCGGCTTGATTTGTGGCGGCCGTCAAGGGAGTGGGATGGCTCCAGCCCTCATACCCAGCAGGCAGAGAGGTTGTTCCAGGTTTGCAAGCTGCGGGGTCAGCCAACGCTGTACCGGCACTAAAAAGCATGGCTAAGGAGAGGATACCGGGCAGGGCACGCTTCATGGTTATGTTTTCCAGCAAAGCTTTCAGGTGCGTCTATTGAAGCACCTGAATATGGAAGTTTGCCAGAGGTATGACGGCATCGAAACGTGTCAGATGGCCAGCCCATAAAAGCGCGGGCATGGTTGGGAACGCCATACCCGCAATACCAGAGAAGGTCAGAGAGCAGGGGCGTTGAACGTGTCGCAGCGTTTGATATCGCCGCTTTCCAGCCCGCGCTTGAACCACGCTACTCTCTGCGCAGATGTTCCATGCGTGAAGCTATCCGGGACAACGTATCCCTGGGCTTGCCGTTCCAGGCGATCGTCACCAACCGCTGAGGCTGCGTTCATACCTTCTTCGATATCTCCCGTCTCAAGGAAATGGCGGGTATCATTCGCGCGCTTGGCCCAGACACCAGCGAAACAGTCTGCCTGTAGCTCAACGCGCACGGAAAGGCCGTTAGCCCCTTTCTGGGCGGCGCTCCCTTGCTGATTGACCTGCTGCATAATGCCCAGTTCATTTTGAACGTGATGCCCGACCTCGTGAGCAACTACATAGGCCCTCGCGAAGTCTCCGCTCGCTCCCAGACGACTCTGCAATTCCTGAAAGAACTGCAGGTCGAGATAAACCTTACGGTCGGCGGGGCAATAGAACGGGCCTACAGACGTTTGAGCATAGCCACAGCCAGACTGGGTGCCGCCTGAAAAAAGCACCAGACCGGGATCATGATACGTTCGCCCCATCTGTTGAAAGGTGCTGCTCCAGACATCTTCGGTAGATCCGAGAATACGGGCGATGAATTTTCTTCCCGGGTCGTCTTTTGCTGCCTGCGGCTGGCTGGTCGCCGGTGTATTTGCTGCCGGACCATTCTCGAGAAGGTTCAGAACCACTCGGGGATCAACGCCGAAGTACAGTGCGCCAATGACAAGGATGACACCACCAATCCCTCCGATCCTCAAAGGGCCGCGTCCTCCGCCTCCGGAACCGCGTCGATCATCAATGTTGGTGCTTTCCCGTTGGTCGTCGAGACGCATGTGTGTTTTGCCCTGTTGCCGTTTCCCGGATGGGAAAATTGTTAAATTATCCTTTATCAGATTTCGTGAGCGCAAGGCACCGTTTGGACACCAGGCTTCGAAGAAGTGTGAAGACATCCTCTACGACCTCGTGTCACAGTCACGACAGTTGCAACAGGAGTTATCATGATGCTGTCGAAATCCGGTTTTCTGTTGGCCTTGTCATGTTTGACAGCCACGCCAGCATTGGCTGGCCCAAGTTTGGATCAAGCTCTCAAACTTTCAGAGCGAACGCCGGCTTTCGTCGCCCGTGACAGTGTTCGGCACCCGCTGGAAGAGCTGCAGTTTTTCGGGATATCTCCGACGTCCAATGTCATAGAGATCTGGCCTGCTGGAGGGTATTGGACCCAAATTCTCGCGCCGTATCTTCATGACCAAGGCACTTATACGGTTGCTCTCGGGCCCGCAGATATCAAAAAGCAGAGTATTGCCAAGCTTCAGGCTACGCATCCGGATATCTACGGAGCCGTCAAAACCACTCGTTTTGATGCAGAGAATTTGAATTTCGCACCGGCAGACAGTGCGGATCTCGTCATGACATTCAGGAATATGCACAACTGGATGGAAGCTGGAAATGCCCCGCAGATGCTGGAGGCAATCCACAAAGTGCTGAAGCCAGGCGGTATTCTGGGTATTGAAGACCATCGCGGAAACACCAGCGCTCCGCAGGACCCGCAGGCAAAAGATGGGTATGTGAGACAGGCATACGCCATCCAGATGATTGAGAAAGCGGGTTTCAAGCTTGTTGGGAGCTCCGAAATCAACGCCAATCCCCGGGATACGGCACAGTGGCCCAAAGGGATCTGGACCCTTCCTCCAACATACGCTCTGGGCCAAGTTGATCGCGCCAAATATGCCGCCATCGGGGAAGGGGACAATTTTGTTCTGAAATTCCAGAAGGTTGGAAATTAACTCCTAAATCAATTTTCTTTCTGTGAGGTGTGATTTTTCAGTCATTTAGGTCGTTGATAGCCATTGCAAGAGCCGTGGAGATCGTCTAGACCCACCTCACAGTCTGCGGGCATGGTGGAATTGGTAGACACGCCAGATTTAGGTTCTGGTGGCGCAAGCTGTGGGGGTTCAAGTCCCTCTGCCCGTACCAGTCATTTTCAATATCCTCGTTGTTCCGGCAGACAAGATTGTCTGGCTTTAGGTCTGTGAGGGGCGTTGAAATATCTTCCGCTTGGTTTCGTCGGGTTTCTGGTTATCGCATGTCCCGCACATGCGGCTTCGTGCCCGGCCTTATTTGCCAAAGGTGTTCCCCCCGCACTTTTGTCAGAGACCGCGCGATCAGGCACTGTTCAGCTGTGTAATGACCATTATGCCGTTCTGGCTTCAGAAGCGACAAAGGGTCCGCTCTGGTCTGCTGAAGACCTGACCGAAGAAAATCTTGAAATTGCTGATGACACGAACCGACAAGGAAAATTCTTTCCCGATATGAGGCTACCGGCCTCCATGCGCGCGTCGCTGACGGACTACAGAGCCTCAGGCTACGACCGGGGACATATGACACCAAGCGGCAATGAGCCGGGTCTTGCGTCTCAGCAGCAGTCTTTCCTGCTGTCCAATATTGTTCCCCAAACGGGTGAGTTGAACCGTGGCCCGTGGGAAGGTGTTGAAAGCGCTGTCAGAGGGTGGGCACGTCAGGAAGGCGAAATTTTCGTTGTTACTGGACCCGGATACGATCCAGATCACAGCGTGAGAATTGGAAGAGGGCGTATCCCGGTTCCGGCTGTGACATGGAAGGCCATTTACGATCCGGCCGCCAATGGTACTGGTGCCTATGTGTGCCTGAATACACGCAAGCCAACCTGCAAGATCATAGCCGTTGCGCTTCTGATGCAGCTCGTGAACGTGGATCCGTTTCCCGCACTTCCGCAGTCCATGAAGGAACAGGTTGTAGGCATGCCGCCGATCAGGGAAAGCCCTTATGCACTCTCCAAGCGTCCGCGTAGCAACAGGCTCCTCAAGGAGTGGGGGTCCAAAGCGGCACAGAAGGCGATCAAGGCTCTCGTCAAGGCGCTTGTTCAATAAGCGCCTTGGTCGGCCGCCTTCTCGCTCAGGGCGTGAAAACAATCGTCTTGTTTCCATTTAGAATGGCCCGTCGTTCAATGTGATACCGTACGGCGCGAGCAAGTACGCGACGCTCGATATCACGTCCCTTACGGATCAGGTCTTCCGGGTCGTCAGCGTGAGAGATCCGCTCTACGTCCTGCTCTATGATCGGTCCTTCATCCAGATCGCTGGTGACATAATGGGCCGTCGCACCAATAAGCTTTACGCCACGGCTGAACGCCTGATGATAGGGGCGAGCGCCTTTAAAGCCTGGTAGAAAGGAATGGTGAATGTTGATGCAACGTCCAGAAAGGCGAGTGGCCATTTCGTTGGAAAGGACCTGCATATATCGCGCCAGAACAGCCAGTTCAGCCCCGCTCTCCTGAAAAACAGTCCAGATGCGTTGTTCCTGTTCCGCCTTGGTATCTTTGGTAATGGGAAGATGGTGAAATGGAACGCCATGGAAATCCAGATCAGCATAGGTTTCCCGCGCATGATTGGAGATGATTCCCACCGGATCTATCTGTAGTTCACCGATACGCCAGCGATAGAGAAGGTCCACAAGGCAATGATCGAAGCGGGACACAAAAAGGAGAACTTTCTGGCGCTTTGAGATGTCACTGATTTGCCAGTCCATCGAGAAATTTTCAGCCAGACGGGAAAATTCTGTTTTCAACTGGGTTTCGGACAATGCCTCCTTTGCCACATCGAAAACAATTCGCATGAAAAACTGGGTACTGTCAGTATCGTCGAACTGCTGTGCTTCCGTGATATTCGCACCAAGCTCATAAAGACGCTGGCTGATGGCAGCTACAATGCCAGGGCGGTTAGGGCAGCTTAAGGTGACTACGAAAGTTGTAAGCGTAGATGACTGACGAATCATGAAAGGCGGGGTCCAGCGTTGAATTGCCACTTGGCATGGTGACGGATCGGTCCCTACCTATACGCCCAGATGGTAGACAGGCAAAACACCGGGCAGAGGACTTTATGACGATACGGGATTATCTGTTTGCAGGATCTTGCCTGCTAATCGTTGTTCTGTTCGGGCATGCAGATGCATCAGCACGGCAAGAAAGTATTCCGTCACCGGCAGAGCAAAAACTCATTTCGCGTCAGATCGCGTCTATTCGTGACCCACGGGAGAGGAACGCTGTGGCGACGCAAGGAACAGCCTGGCTTATGACAACCTATCTCTGCCAGCCTGCCGCGCGGCACGAACTCGTTAAGCGAGGAAGTTCAAACAATCGTTTTTTTCTTCAGGATGACAGGCCAGAAAGCCAGGTGGTCGTAAACGCGTCTCTGATACGAGGGCGGGGACAGTATCAAAGGAAAGCATCCCCTATCGAGTGGGTCTCATTTACATGGGAGTGTCATCTTGATCCAAGCACAGGAAAAGTACTTGGATTTGACGTGAGGACGAATACGCACGAGAAGTGAAACCATGACTTACACGCCAGAAAATCCTCAGAAGGGCTTCTAATGGATTTCACCGTTTTCTACGGCTGAGCAAAACATCTTCCAGTCTTTATGGGTTTGATCTGCATACGTCTCAGAGAAGTCTGATATGGCTGAGGCGAAAGAAGCGCCTTTACCCAGATAGCCAGAAATCATGCTCACATTGCCAGAACGTGCATGTGCCCGCGCCAAAGTCCGTCCGCACAATTTTGCATAATCAGCCAAACCATCCTGAGCCACATCTGAGCCGACAGCGGCCAATCGGCTATCCTTGACGCGCCGCACATAAAACTGGCGCCCGCTTCCCGAGAGATCAGGTGTATCGCTAGAGATTGAGGCATTACTGTGCGTCCACCCCAAAAATGTGTCAGACACAGCCTGCATGATCCGCTGCCCCGTTACGACGCGCTCTCCTTGATTGGCGAAGGGTGAAGTCAGCGTATCAGTCTGCAGAACGGACATCTGGGCTTCCTTGATCTGCAGAAGCATGGTCTCTCCATCGGCAGTTGAGAACAGTCCAATTGCACAGAACGTTCCGACACTCCCAATCCCGACAACCTTAAAAATAACGTCTTTAAGAGTGTACCGGCGCAACAGAATGGCCCGCTCTAACGGCTGTGTTTCAACATATCGACTAAAAGCAAGCCGGATGGTCTCTTCCTGTTCGGGTAACCGCATGACCAGCGGAGGCTTTTCCTTGAACGCTGGATTTTTTCCATCACTTGCAATCAGGCCGAAATGCCCTTTTGCTGCTTCTATCCGCTCAGAAAGAAGCTTTTCTGCGCGAGTACGGACTTTTGGGTCCTCAAAACCGGCAATTGCAGCTGTGAGGTCAATGCGCTCTGACCAGATCTGAAGAGGGGTCATCGCGGCCAGCCGCGTCATTTGCTCGCAATAAGAAAGAGACATGCTTGTCGCAAGGTCTTTGGTAGCCTTGCTGGATAGCCCGCTTTCCTGACCGGCAAGCACCAGCGAAGTCCCCAAGCGCTTAACATCCCATTCAAAGGGTGCCTTCAGGGTCTCATCA
The DNA here is from genome assembly GCF_014132155.1 of Gluconobacter sp. Gdi. GTDB lineage: Bacteria > Pseudomonadota > Alphaproteobacteria > Acetobacterales > Acetobacteraceae > Gluconobacter. The sequence goes on along the minus strand of NZ_BLJQ01000005.1, from coordinate 43,808 downwards.
AAGTCATTGATATCAAAAACCGGAACGCCTTCCGGAGACGAATAGCTTCCGAAGTTGGCAAGATGGCAATCTCCACAAGACTGAACATTGATGCCCGATGCCGGGGTGGAAGCAAGATCTTTGGCCATGACAAGCGCAGACCCACGAAGGAACGTGAAAGGTGAGACTTTCATTCGCTGATAGCGCACCGGAAGAAGAGACGAAATGCGACCTTTTCCCTGTTCGAATAAAAGATTTACAGGGTTTTGACGTACGTCTGAGGCGCTCCATTCAGCATGGGCTCCACGGGGCGTCTGCTTTCTAAGCTTGGCTCCCTGACAATGACTTTCTTTTCTTGTCAAAAGAACAGATTTGTGGGTAGCAATTTCTCTGGGATCGTTCTTCATGACCAGTATTCTCCTCTATAAATTCATCCTTAATGACAATATTTGGTAATTATATTTGCTATTTTCTGTTATTTCGAAGAAATTTTTGAAAACCCCGGTTTCCCAAGAAAGTCAGTAAAGGCATGCTGAGGCGCAGGAGAGACGGCATTAGTAAGCATAAACCACCAAAAATTCCGTCGATTTTAGGAAAAAATCTCTCAAGTTTTGGCTTTTGAATAAGCTTCAGGATTTCAGAGGCAATAACTTCTGGTGTTGCGGGGGTGCCAACAAAATTTAGAACCGAACCACCAGTCTCCATCTCCTGACGTAGCATCTCCGTTTCCACAGCTCCCGGAAAAATGGATGAAACGGCAATGCCTTTAGGGCTTATTTCCTGAGCCAACGATAGGGCAAAGTTTCGCAGTCCTGCTTTGGTCGCACCATAAACACTACTCCCAGCTAAAGGAATCGTCGCGGCCATGGAGTTTACTATTATGATACGGCCTCCAGCCGGAATTTTTGGTAATAATAAAGACGTAAGTGCAATCGGTGCTGTCAGATTAATCGAAATTTGCCGTATTACATCTGCCGGTTGAGTATCTTCGACCATGCCCGGGCTTATAATTGCCGCACAATGAATCAAGATATCGACACCAGGAATTTGTTTTAAAAGGACTTCATTTACTCGGCTGATGTCGTGCAGGTTAGAGGCATCGTAATAGATATGCGTCAGTGCTTCATGGGCAATATCTGGAGCAGTGCGAGACAACGCAACTACTCTATGGCCTTGATCTAAAAGCTTTCGGGTGACAATCGTTCCGATGCCTCCAGAAGCCCCCGTAAGAACGACGGTTTGAAAAGCGGAAACTGGCCTAAGGGGCGACTTAAGAGGCATCTAGAAAACAATCACTGTGAGCATGATGAGAGCGTTATGAAAGAAAAAATTTTGAAGCGACGATGCTCATCTTCCTATTTCCACTGAATTAAATCTAGAGGCTTTAGGCACGCTTTGAAATAAATTATTTTATCCTCCTTGGACTTCCAACACTCGTTAATTGATAAATAATTATTTTAAATTACTTTTGGAGATCTGAGTTTGATGATTTAATTGATAATTTTTTCACTTATAATTGCTTCCGTACCCAATTTCTTGCAATTAAAAAAGGATCAATAAGCGCGTCCATCATAAGTTTACAAATATATCAATTATATATAATAAATCAAGAAAATAGAAATAATGTAAGTATATATTTATATTATAATATTAAAAATTATTTTCATGCGAGTTTAATCCTGAAACCGACCATCTATTCTGCATCCATTAACATGATTTCCTGCGACCTAACTTATAACCTACTTTTGAAGAAATAGATTGCTCAGGCGGTTCAACCAGCTGTCGAGCACCACCGCCTTTCTGTTCTCCCAGAATGTTTCATGGAGTATCCGAACAAAATTTAGGTCAATAAAACCAGTAATGTTTGTATTAAAATAGCATATTATTTATATAATTATCCTTAGATATACGAATAAATTAAACTCCTCGCACTGTTCTACCCTTGAACTCAGTTCAATCACAAGACAGGCATAAGACTAACAAATCGATCAGAAATGATATTTTACGATTTTAAAATAGTATATTATTTCAGATATAATAGACTTTTTGAAACAAATTATTGTATAATATCCAATCCTTTTGTTCCGGCACCCCGCTGGAACCTTTCCGTGTGTAGGAAACGTTACTTCATGTCGTCCAGTCAGGCACCTGCGCCTCTCAGTTCTTCCCAACTTCGTATTCTAGCTTTGGCTTCACTGGGAGGAGCGCTGGAGTTCTATGATTTTGTTATTTTTGCATTTCTCGCAAAACTGATTGCCGCTCATTTCTTCCCGGACAGCCAAGCTGAATGGCTGCGACAGGCCGAGGCTTTTGGTCTGTTTGGTGCTGGCTATCTGGCTCGCCCAGTAGGTGGCCTCATCATGGCCCATTTTGGAGATATTGCGGGCAGAAAGAAGGTCTTTACGCTTAGTGTACTGCTTATGGCACTCCCAACGCTGTTAATGGGGCTTCTGCCCGGCTATCAGACACTTGGAGTTATCGCTCCACTCATTTTGCTTGTTCTGCGCATCATGCAAGGCGCTGCTATCGGTGGTGAAGCACCTGGAGGATGGGTTTTTGTCTCTGAGCATGCTTCCCGCCACCGTGTTGGCCTTGCAACAGGCCTTCTCACTGGTGGACTTACGGGCGGTATTCTCCTTGGATCCGTTGTTATTCTCTTGCTACACGCCGTATTTCCACCTGATGTGGTGTCCACTTGGGGCTGGCGCATTCCCTTCGTTCTAGGTGGTATTTTCGGTTTTGGGGCAATGTTTCTTCGACGATGGCTGGAAGAAACCCCGGTATTCCGGGAAATGCATGCGACCGCTAAAACGGCTGAAGCCATGCCGGTAAAACTTCTGCTACGTGACCATCGCCGCGCTATTTTATGCTCAATGATGACAACGTGGACGCTGACAGCAGCCATCGTGGTGCTTGTTCTCATGATGCCGCCTCTGATGCAGACCCTTCATCATGTGTCACCTTCTCAAACCATGCTGGCAAGCCTTGCTGCCACACTCTGCCTGACAATTTCTGTAGTTCTGGTCAGTGCGCTGACAGACATCGTGCCCCTCAAACTACTTAGTCTCATTTGCGGTCTGATGCTGGCTTTGGGAGGCTTCGGGCTCTACGCGTTCTTTCCGCTGCTCTCCGGAGCCCTTGCTCCCTGGGCGGCATTTAGCGGCCTGTGCTGTGGATTTGTAGGCCTCGTTCCGGTCGGAATGCTTCGCGCATTCCCCGCTCAGGTCCGCTTTTCTGGGCTCTCACTGTCCTATAATATTTCATACGCGATCTTTGGAGGCCTTACCCCCGCTATTATTTCTGCCTTGACACCACATACACCGCTCGCCCCGGCCATCTATGTTGCATTTACTGCACTGATCGGCGGTATTGGTCTCTGGTATTCACCCCAAAAGGGATAATAAGGAAAAATGTCTGTTATCGTTTCAACTCCTGGTATCGGGCCAGTATTGCCCAAACCAGAGCAACGATAACAGATGCCATTGAAAAGGCTGCCACCCAAAGGAAGATAGCGGTGATCGGTTCAAGCCAAAAGGCGATAACAAGGCCCAGAAGCGGAAACACGACCCGTCCGATCCTTACTGGTCTAGGTAAGATATCCTCAGGCAAGCGCGCAAATCGTAGCATTTTAGGTTCGCATGCTGCCTGTAAGCCAAGCCCCAGCAGCCAGAACACCATGCAAAGAGCAAGACTCACAAACGACGCACCATCTCAAGAGTGACCAACCCCAAAAAGAGGGCGCACAGATCCGTAGCCGCAAAAACTGTTGGCGCATGAAAAATGGACGCGCCCGGACGTGTAAAAAAGTCCAACGGTGTCAGGCAAATACTGAGGAAGGCCAGTGCACTTAATTGCATCCTCCACCCTCGTCGTGAGTGATGGAGTAGGGACCAGATCAGACCAGTCACAGTGCATAGGGCCCAAATGGTAAAGAAACAGTGGACCTCTGCCAGATGACGTTCAGGCAAAGATACCGGCAAAAGCCTGTTGGCCCAGAAAAAGGCAAGTGTTGCCAGAATAAATCCGGGAATAAAGCCAATCGTAAGCCCTTCGGCGACCCGGAAAATGACACGAAGGCCGGACATCTTCCGGCGCTTCATTAGAAAAATAATTGACCCACTTGCGAACATCACGGCGCCCATGATGCCGGATAGGAAATACAGCCACCGTAATCCCGGCCCCGTCCAACGGGCATAGTGAATGCCTTCCATGAGTTGCTGCGTTTTGGTGACTGGCGTTGAAAGCAGAACATGACGTAAAAAATGTCCATCAAACGGGCTAAAATCTACATGTTCTCCCTTCAGTCGGGGGACAGACATGTCCAATCGACTGAAGAGAAGGCTTTGGGGCAGGAATAGAATAAAACTCGTTTGGTCTTTACCGAGTGTCTTTTCAGCTTCCTGGAGAAGAGGAGGGAGAGAAGGACTGCCCGGAAACTCTCGTTTTTTCTTCGGTGGCACCAACACGGTTGAATGCGGTGAAACAATATTATGAATAGAATTGATGTACGATACAGGCGGAAAGAGCGTTCGTGCGCGAATGAACGTGCCCGTATAGGCCATCATGATAACGAACGGGATGAAAGGGACGCTAGCGAGGACATGTGCGTCCAACCATGCACGCAGTCTTGATGCGAAAGGCCTTACCAGAAGCAGATCCGAAACCAGTCCTCGCAAATGAATGATAATTCCTGACCCAACTGTTACAAGAAGGGCCAGACCCGCCGCAGCAATAAGTGTTGCTCCGTAGATGCCAGTCCTCAGCGTATAATGCAGATCATAGAAAAATTTCCCGCCAGCAGTATCGCGGGCCTGAAGCCGCTCTCCAGTCTGCGGATTATAGGGGACCGTCAGGAATTCATATCCATCATGGTGCTGCACTCGCAAGAAGGGATCCCGCTGTGACGGGAGCGTGATGAACGGCTTTTCTCCTTGCAGAAGCAACTCATGGACAACTGGAAGGGTGTGATCCAGTGATTGAGGGGAAAAAGCTGGTGCTTCTGGAGGTATTTCGGGCTGGAGCCAGCGCGTCAGCTCAGTATCAAAGACTGCAAGACTTCCCGTGACGAATACGCAAAAAAGAAGCAACCCGGCGATGAAGCCAACCCAGGCATGAAGCCAGCCCATGCGCGTACGAAGATTATCCTGCATCAAGAGTAAAACAGCAACGCAAGTGCGGCACAGATGCAGGCCGCGCCTGCGATAATCCCTCCAGACAAGGGTTTTTGTGTGCCAAAAGAGATGAGAAGAAGCACAGGAAACAGAGCGACTGCAATCATCTGGCCAAACACGAGTGAGTCATGTGGGGTACTCAGGCCCCATTGTGGAGATCCGACAGTTACGAGGTGTGCGAAAGTCCATGCAAGAACAAGGGCTAACAGGCCTCTCCACATCCACCATGATACAGGAGAGGATTTTCGTAAGCGTGAATGAGGTTTCTGCACTGTCATCGGGTGTAGTGTGTTCGCGACACTATGAGGTCTCTTGGTCTGTTAGTCGAGCAAATGCTCTCGGTATTCGGGAACTCTCTATAGCCGATTAGGAGACATTTGTTGACGTAACAAAGTATAAATCTTGTTTCTCCGACCTGAGTGCGAAATTCCTGTCTTTCTGAATGATGCATTCACGATTAATGAATGAGAGAGGCGTAGGAATCACGTCGACCTAGCAAAATTTCATGGCGGACTTATTCTTCTGTTCTAATGCGTATCGAGCCCATGACAATGAGCTCGAGGAGACTGTCAGCGAATATACCCGACTGCTTATAACGAATTTTCCTGTTGATGCAGATGGTGAGCACAGGCCAAGTCAGCTTTAGTAAAAAACATCTGATGCAAACCAATCATGTGTTTGCTATGAACATGCCATGAAACGGCGCTCTATCCGCAAAAAAACTCCTGCCAGAAAAGCCTCTGCGTCTCCGCGGCAGGATAGAAAAGCGCTCGTCCTGATTGTTAGTATTACATTTGCGCTGCTGATCGGCGCTGCCGGGTTTCGGACCTTCCTGACGTCACATCATCATGCAGCCATTGGCGGCCCTTATGCATTAACCGACGGGCAGGGGCACCCTGTCAGCCAGTCCGACTTTCAGGGACGCTATACGCTGATTTATTTTGGCTACACTCACTGCGTAGACGTCTGCCCCCTAACGCTTGAAACAGTTTCGTCAGCTCTAGATGAGCTCAAGACCAAAGGTAACTCTGTCACACCTATTTTCATCTCCGTTGATCCGATACGCGATACCCCTCAGGTTGTGAAGGAATATGTGGAGAATTTTTCGCCCAAAATCATCGGGCTAACAGGCACGTCTGAGCAGCTTCAGCCCGTTATGGAAGCCTTCCATGTTAAGATGCAGCATCATTCTGGTATGGGGTCCGACGATCTGATTGATCACAGTTCTCTGCTGTACCTGATGGACGGTGAGAACCAATTAGTCGGAATGATACCCGTTGATTCCAGTGCGCATCAGATAGCGACAGATTTAAAGCGTTTATTGCTGACCCATTCCTGACTCCCGATAACGCCAGAGCCTCCCCGCTACAGCCAAACAGATCATGGATATTCCCAGTTCTGGCAACAGAATAGCCAGAACACAAAGGACGCCTACCATAGCAAAGCCCATTCGTGATGATGGTAAGGAGGGCGGTACTCCGAATTCTCCCTCCGGCCTGCGTTTGAGCCAGAGAACTGTTGCTGCACAACTCATCAGCAGAAGCCCGAGGGCAACCAGAAGATTGAGCAGCTGATTTGCCCATCCAAACAGGTGTCCCTCATGCGCTGCAACACCATATCCTATGATCCGGTCAATTGCTGCCTTTTGGGAAAAATGCTCTCTCGCGATGATATGCCCATCTCCCGTGACCTTCACACTCTCCCTGAGAGGCCGGTTCTGGGCATCGGATCTGATGGTCCAAACACCATCAGGCCCATTTGGGGGCGTGATAAGAACAGGAGCAGCAAGTGATAGCGTTTCTGCTGTCCGGGCCACATTGTTCAGGCCGTTCAAGTTCACCTGCGACGGCATATCCTCGGACATATCCATGCCAGGCATGTCTTCATGGTGTGACACCATCGGGTGGCCAGCTATTGTCTCCTGAACGGGTACCGCACCAATTTCCCAGTCTTTCACTGATGTGATGCGGCCTACAGTCTTCTCGGCAGAAAGAAGGGCGTGCCCCCAGACATATGACCAAGGGAGGCCAGACACGAGAAACAGTGTCAGAACGATAGAAACCCAAACACCCGTAACGGCATGGAGATCTCTCCATCGTGCCCGTCCAGTCTGGTTAAGGCGCGGGTACAGCACACCAGCCAGCCCCCGTTGGTTTCGCGGCCACCATAGACAGAGACCCGAGAGGATAAGGACGATTGTCCATGACGCGACCATCTCCATGATGATCGAGCCCAGATTGCCCAGTAGAAGCTGGCCATGCAGCTTAAAAACCAGTCGTTCAAAGCGATGCTCTTCAATCACGGTCTTCAGAACGATATGGCGGTTTCGATCCACATAAACTCGTACTGCCTCACCATCCTCGCGATTAACGAGAATACGTGCAGCGCTGCGTGGGGAGGTCGGAACTTCGTACGCAAGAAAGCTGCCATCAGGCACTGCTTTCAGAGCAGCATTGACGTCCTCCTGCGGCAACGAGACGATTACCGCGGGAAGGTGATCGTATTTCCAATCGATCCACCCATCGATCTGTGGCTTGAACAGGTAAACGCTGCCCGTGAGAGACAAGAGGGCAACAAAGGGGAGGCAAAAGAGCCCCGAAAAGAAATGCCATCGCCAAACTGTAAGGCGATCGGGGGCCCAGGACGCCAAATCATCTTTCATACTCATGCGCATCACAATTTTATCCGTACGCCGCCGAAATATGCCCGGGGAGAGCCGGCATAAATCGATCCAGTGCTATTCATCAGCGTTGCTGCCGTTGCTTCTTGCCCGTTTGCTTGCAACTGATCGCTGATATTTGTCGCGCCAGAGACATAAGTCTGGTTGGTGACGTTTTGCACCTCGAAATACCAGTGCAGACGGTGAGCCCAACCCATCCGAGCTGGGGGATCGTAGTGCATTTCCAGATTCAGAAGGGTATATCCGGGCGCTTTCAGGCGGTTCGCATTATCCAGCCAGTAGGCATCTCGCCAGGTCACTTCTGCATATCCACCAACTCCCTCTAAGAAGCCAGAAGGCTGATCGTAAAGAAAACGGGCATTCAGGAAGTTGGGAATAACGCCGGGGATGTATTTCCCATTCCGGCTGAAACGCTTTGATGCGGTACTATTGGAAAGAACTTCCGTGTAGTTTGTGTAGAGTTGATTATCGTAGGTGTAGCTGAGCGAAATCCGTCCACCGGGAAGGGCATGGGCAAGCGGCTTCCAGTCAGCTCCCAAGACAATGCCACGATGCTGTGAGGCAGGGGCGTTGAATGTATAGGCCCCCACGGCGTTCACACCGGCGGACTGGTTAACGAGTTCATTGCTGTAAAACTCGTAAAATCCTGTGAGCTGAATATGTGTGGTCTCTGTTGGATGCCAGTCTGCTCCGAGGTCAACTCCAAGGCTCGTTTGGCTCTTTAGCTGTGTATTGTTCCCGTATTGCCCTTGGGGCGTGATGAAGAAATTCGAAGACGACGGCGTGCCATAAGCTGTTCCAACCCGTGTGTGGAACGTCCAGTGTTCGCTCGGATCATAAATCAGAGCACCTTCAGGCGCGAGATTGAAGTAGAAGCGGTTTGCCGTGACGTACTGGCTATGCACCCCGGAGGCTGAATATCCATATAGCGTCTCAGTGGCGCCAATATCGGAATACGTACCTCCTAGTCCGACAACAACATGCCAATCGGGTGCAAAGTGCCAGTCTTCCTGAAAGCGCGCGCCAAGGTTCCACTGATGTCCGTAGGAAGCAGAACTCATGGCGCCTCGGGTGGCACCGCCTGCCGGCATGATGTTGTACGTCTGATACCCATAGTCGAGGTAATCAAAACTCAGCCCGCCGAATGTATCGAGAGACGTTGTTCCGATCCGAGCATGGTTTGTCACGTCGCTGCTGACGTTATAGGAGTTGTAGGGGCCTACGAAAGACGTTGGTGAGGTGGGTTGGTCTACGTGGCGTTGATCGTATGTGAACTGGTTACGCCAGGTCGTCTGCTCGTTAAAATCATGCTCCCACCGTAGTCCTGTAACGGTACGACGATCAAAACGACCTAGACCAGCAGCCTCGGGACTCATGGCGACTTTGGTGCCGTACCGGCCATTAGCCAGCAGATTGACGGAAGCGCACCCAGCACGGGAAGTGGACGTGTTATAACATCCATTCTGATAAGGATTTGCGTGATACTGGTTCAAAGACAGGCGAACAGGTAAGGACGCGTCCGTCACATTGTTGACGAACTTCAGGATGAGACGGTCTGAAGACGTCAGATTGACGCGAAGCCGGACGTTTTCTGTTGAAGTATTATAACGACTATTGGCGATAAACCCATTTCCACGGACGTCGCTCGCGAACACCATAAGATCGTAACGCTGGTTACCAAGTCCGAGCGTTGCGTAGTTGTTGAACATACCGAAGCTGCCGAAATCCGATCCTAATTCCAGCCCGTGAATATCAGCCCCCTTGCGGGTTCGGAAATTGATTGCGCCATTGATCGCATAATTGCCGTAAACGGTAGATGCTGGTCCTTCGAAGACATCCACCCCCTGGTAAGCATGAGGGTCGATCAGATCGGCTCTTGCCGTTCCGTCGGGCTGCGTCATGGGGAAACCGTCTTCCAACACCTGCAAGTTCTTAAGCCCGTAAGACTGCCGATCCCCCGATCCGCGGACAGACACGACGGTATCGCGCGGACCATTGCCCTGAGTGAAACTGACCCCGGGGAGAGTGACAATCATGTCGGCGACGCTTTGGCCAATCTGATTCCCAAAACTACTTCGGTCTGAGCTGTAAGTCGTTTGCCCGGCCGGGCGGATAGGCGCGGGAGCATGCTTGGCGGCCGTGACGGTAATGACTTCCCTTTTAGGCTGCTTGGGGACAGCCGGAGCTTTACGTCGGCTAGCCTTGAGAGGCGTGCCTATCTCCTGGCGAGATGTTGCCAATGAGGCGGAAGAGAAGAAAAGGACGGCACAGGTCGTCACGCCCGCAAGCAGACGGGAAGATCGATACATAGAATGAAGCATTGGTCTGAACCTGGATAGACAGCACGAAAACCCGCGTGCGCTTGCAGGCGGGTGGCTTTTGCAGTTCAGATCAGGCGGGAGGGCCTTGGGGGCACTGAGAGGGGCGTTCGGGAGTGGGTGGCCCGCGGATTGGGGCAAACATCCAGACGCGATGAACAAACGCAATACTCAGCGCTATCAGTGCGCAGAAAGCGATTGTTAGCTGGAAAAGATCCAAAGCATCAGAGAGCAGGAAGGCATCATCCTGCTGATCGTTCTGATGGTGGTGTTTGTCTGGAGCAGAATAAGCCTCCTGTGGATCACAGAAGACGCTTAGTTTCGTCAATTCTTTCAGTGAATCGTCAAACACAGACGAAGCCGTCACGACGCCACCAAAAGTCAGGCGTGCCAGCAGGGCAAGCAGCACTAGGGGCCAAAAGCCCAATAGATATGCTGAGTTCCTGATCCGGCGATCCATACCGGATGTGCTACTCCACCTTTGGGGTTCTGACCAGATGGCGCCGTGATATTTGGTGAGCGAGGCAGAGGGCGAGGTGGTGACATTGCGTTCAAATGCTGTCTGGAAGCGCAGTAGACTGTCGCGGCGCCTTTGCCAGGGCTTTTCTGGTCGTCAGAACAGAGAGCACAAGCCCCAGAATAGATGACGCCACCATGCCTGAAGCAGCGCCCATAGTGCCAAAGTAGGGCAGCAGCACCGCAAGTGTCACAAATAGGACGCTCGTCCTGGCGATGCGAACCTGAAGGGCTCGGCCTGCATGACCCGTTGCAATAAGAGCGGGTTCGAAGCTGACCCCAATAAGGTCCAGAGAGGCGGCAATACCGAGGGTCACTAGCAAAGGAAATGCTGCTAAATAAGCATGTCCCGCCACTAACTGAAGGACAGGGCGACCTCCAGCCACAAGAGCTACGGCAATGACTAGTGTAACGATGATTGCAAGGCCAGTCGACCGGCGAAGCAATACCCTGATGTTGCGGGATTCCTGACTGGCATGAGCTCGAGCGAGCTCTGGCAATACAGCTCGAGAAAACATTTCTGATATACGGACGAGCGCCTGACTAAGCTGATAGGCCAAGCGATAATGGCCTGCGTCAGTTGCACCTGTAAAAATACCGACAAGCAGTAATACGATGTTATTGCAGCCCGTCCCGATAATTGAATTCAGATTTGTAAGCCATGTGAAACGCCATATTCCCGGGTTCTCGTGCGGAGCCCGCCATCCTTGCCTTAGCTCACTAACGCGAAGAGAGCGAGGCATGGTACGCAGGACGCACACCCAGTAGGCCAAGGCCGTAATAATGTCGGCAATGGCCCAGGCGACAAGAAAACCTGTAACTGTTGGGTGCCACAGGGTCGCGGCAATTGCCCCAATAAATCGCACGATTGGCGTTACAGCATCAGCCATTGCGCCTATACCGAAACGATCATGCAGCCGAAGTAACCCCACAGCCGTAGACCGGACAGACAATAGGATTACAAAACAGAAGGCCAACGCAGCGTGGGAAAGAGCGTGCGACCATCCGAGCAATGGACCAAGAAGAGTGACTCCGCCCCACGAAATCAGACACCCGGCTATGCCTCCAGACACGTCAAGAGCGATACAGAACCCCGTAAGACGTGACAGTGCGGCTTCGTCCCGTGCTGTCACGTGACGTACGCCATACCGAATAATGATTTGCCACGTCTGAAAACTGACGAACGCAGCAATAGCCTGAGCGGTACTGAAAACGAGCGTGAACTGGCCAAACCCTTCGCTTTTCAGCGTGCGAACGGCCAATCCCAGATAAATCAGACTCAGGACAGCCCCCACACCTTTGCCTGCCAGAAGCCATGCAAGATTTGATAACGTACGTTTCAGTAATCCGTTTTCTCGAGACATGGTATTCAATGACGCTTGCTTACCAAATGAGAGAAAACTATATATTCAGGCATGAAGAACGTTGCATTTCTGTACATTGCTGAATCTTATCAGTGTTATCACGCTGCGGCAATTGCGCTGGAATTAGCTCAGTCTGACAAAATCAATATTACAAACTTTTACAACGACCCGGAAACGCCTTACCACCTGGAGAGAGTTCGTTACGCTGCGGGGGCTCCTGAAATGAAGTATCAGCCACTCCGTCGATCGTTCCCTACCGCTGCCATGCAGTCCATCCGTATCCTGGGAATGTTCAAGGATATGGTCCTTCGCGATAATGCTGCAGAACTAGATCGATACGATGCGATTGTAACAGTTGAGGATACGGTTGCGTCCGCAAGGCGTTTCGGCATTTCGTCACCCCGCCTGATTTATATCCCACATGGATGCGGTGATCGAGCACGAGGCTTCACTAGTGAAGTCAAAGCGTTCGACCATGTTCTATTGTCGGGTCAAAAATCGGCTCAGAGAATGTTGGATAACGCTCTGATCAAGCCTGAAAATCATTCAGTGATTGGGTCAGTCAAGCTCGAAACCTGCAAACTTTTTCCAGACGCAACACAGTTCTTTTCTACTCAACGCCCCACAGTGCTTTACAATGCTCATAAGGCGAGGGGCCTCTCATCCTGGAAGCAGTTTATCGAGCCTATGCTCGAGCAGTTTTCCGCGCAGTCCGATTTTAACTTAATAGTAGCGCCACATACAAAAATGTTTAGACGGCGACGACAATCAATTCGGGACAGTTGGAACGGTAGGAGCAGTTCTCAAATTCTGATCGATACTGGATCTGAGCGTTGTGTTGATATGACTTATACCTCTTCGGCTGATATTTACGTTGGAGATGTCAGTAGTCAGGTCTATGAATTCCTGGAAACGCCTAGGCCCTGCGTCTTTCTGAACGCTCATCAGATTGATTGGCGAAATAACCCTGATTTTGCGCACTGGCACTTCGGAGACGTCGTCGAGAACCCCCGCGATCTACTTGATACTATCCGTAAGGCCCCGGCACGCCACGCGCTATATCGCGACCGGCAGAAAGAAATGGCGGACAGGTCGTTGGGTGATCGCTCTCCCGGAGCGGCACGTCGCGGAGCAAACGTTATTCAGAGTCTTTTGAACACCTAATAACGATTTGGGGCTAGGCGGTGTTTAATCCAGCCTCACCGAAGGGCGTACAAAACCTTCCACCCAATCAGAGTAACAAGAAATCAAACCGCGATAGAGGCCAAAGATTTCCATCTGGTGCTTTCTGTAAAGCATCAGATGCCCGAGTCTGGCGGACAAGCCATGCGACAGACCTCCTCCCCAAACGGTGCCGCCGGGAAGGGCTGCCCAGCCATTGTATTTTCCCAACGCGACGATCGCGCCCTTATTATGGAAAATACACGCTGGTACCTTCTGACCTTTTTCGATCCAGGCGGGAAGGTAACGCGCAAGATGCCGAGCCTGCTGCCTGGCGACCTGCGCAGTTGCGGGGAGGGGATCATTCTCAATGAAAGAACAGTCTCCCATGGCGAAGATCCTGTCATCTGCGATCGAAGACAGATTTGGATTGACCAAAATCTGTCCGGTTTTGTTCAAAGCAAGACCACCATAGGTTGTTGTGACTTCGGGTGCCTTGACACCGGCAGCCCAGACCCGAAGCTTTGCCGATACCTGTGTCCCATCCTTCAGAATAAACCCTGTTGAATTTGCTCCCGCAACGCGAGCTGACGTCCGCACCGTTACCCCAATTCGTTCCAACTCCTGCTGGGCCGCCGCGGAGACTGATTCAGGAAAGGCTGGGAGAATACGTGGCCCAGACTGAAGAAGGGTGACCCTGAGCTTCGGTGGGGGCTTACCAAAGGCGTGAAGGTTATATGGCCCGACGATCTCCAATGCCTTGTGTAATTCTGCAGCTAATTGGGTGCCTGTTGCTCCGCCGCCAACAATTGCAATGTCAAGCTCTGAATTATTCGCGAATGATCGTAGAAGCTCCATCCGAAATTTTTCATTGAAAGCGTTTGCTTCGACCAGATTATCAATGGAGAGACAGTGTTCTTTAACGCCTGGCGTCCCGAAATCATTGGCGCAACTGCCAATAGCGATGACTATGGTGTCATATTTAATGGTTCGGCTTTCCAGAACCACCGTACCATCTGAAGCATGAAGAGGACTGAGGACAACCTCATGTTTCTCTCGATCAAGTGACACAACTTCTCCCGGCCAAAACTCGAAATGATGACCGCTTGCCTGAGTGATAAAATTGATGCGGTCGTTTTCATTTCCCACCGTGCCTGACGCAAAACAGTGGAGCATTGGCTTCCAGACATGTGAGAAGCTTTTGTCGATCAGAGTGATGCGGGCTTTCCCAGGCTTGCCCATCGTTTTTCCAAGTCGCGTCGCGAGTGCAAGACCTGCAACGCCACCACCAACAATAAGAATTTCAGATTTAGACGCCATCGAATTTCTCGCCCCTTCATTAGGAGTCAGGCACTAGGAAGTGATACAGATCGTTTCCGACGGAGTTGGTAACCGAATGATCTGGTCACGAATGTTGTGGTGGACATTAAGGTTTTTTGAAATGTGAGAAAGTAATATTCTAGTGATTTCATAAGATTTTCACGAATAATATTACATATATGTTATAGTTTATTTGAATATATTGAAAATAAAACCTTATATTAATTGTAAAATGTCCGTTACAATCATGTATATTGTATAATTATGAGCGAAAATATCTATATTTATTTTAGATATTTTGAGGAAAGGGCACTGTAATAACGACAGAAGACGCAAGGTTTGTCGATTTTTGACTGTGTAAACTAGAGCATTTTTAATCTCGAAAGGGAGATATGACACGTGCATGATTTTTCAATTCAAAATCATGCATCTTCGTTTTAGCGCAGACCTGGATCTCCTTAGGATCGCCTCTCGGACAGCCCCCACGCTTTGCAAATGCCAGGTGGGAAGTGACCAGAGACGATCGTGATTCTGCTTCTAGAGCATTCAGTGACGCAAACGGTTTGAGGTGTCTGACAAGAGAGACGACCTTCCGCCATGAAAAGTGGCCGCTTTAGAGCTCCATTTTCCGTGATCAATTAAGTTTTTCAACTAAACAATCCAGCGAGGGTTAATACCGCCTGAAAATCTATTGACAGCAATTTAATTCCCACTCCGTAATAAGAGACCAGAAAGTCCCTTAGGCAGGAGCAAAGAAACATGACGTCAGATGCGTGACTTTGCGCCGGATTAGGATCAAGCGGTCGCGTTCCTAGAGCTATGGGTCGACCGGCCGCGGGAACGCAGTTTCTACCTCTCCTAGCCATCGCGTCGTGGCCTTTCGTCATCAATCGCTTTGCCAATCCACCAAAAATTTTCTCTCCACTTTGCAGGAAGACAGTTTGTGAAAAAAGGCCTTCACCGCGTTTTGGCGCTCTCTGGGATTTTACTCAGTAGTGTCTGTGCCTTCCCCTTTTCTCAAGCGCACGCGCAATCTCAGGACGTATTGTCTTCCGGACCGGTTCTGCTGCCAGCTCCCACTCATATTTCCTTGAGTGGTCAATCCATCCGCCTTGAGGGAATCAAGATCGTTTGGGACGGAAAGGCTACACCTCTCGAGAAAAAAGCGGCGACACGTTTTCTGGGTCGCCTGGAACAATTGCATGGTGCCGCAACGGATACGGGCCCCAAGACGGTTTTGCATATCCGAACAGGGCAAGACCCTTCATATCTGACGGTAAATGAACGAGAGGGATATCGTCTGTCCGTAAAGGGTCAGAATATTCAACTTGAGGCTGATGGGCCGGCAGGCGTGATCCACGGCTTTGCAACCATTCTGCAGCTTGTACATACCGGGCCATCAGGTCGACAGATTACGGAAGCCGACATACAGGACGCCCCAAGGTTCTCGTGGCGTGGTCTCATGATTGATGTGTCGCGACATTTCATGTCGGTTGAAACCATGGAGCGCCAACTCGATGCGATGGAGCTTACCAAGCTGAATGTCCTGCACTGGCATCTAAGTGATGGAACAGGTTTTCGCATTGAAAGTCTGCGCTATCCGAAACTTCAGCAAGCGGGAGCGCATCATCAATATTATACGCAGTCCCAAGTCCGAAGCATTGTTCAATATGCTGCCGATCGCGGGATCCGGGTTGTTCCGGAAATAGACATCCCGGGGCACACACTGTCCCTCCTGCAGGCCTACCCCGAACTGGCAGCACAACAGCCCGTATTGGTGACGGACGCTGCAGGTAGAGCCTGTACGACGAGTTCAGCGGATGGTCAGACGACTACACATTGTAACCGCAGACCCAATCTGAACAACGCCGCGCTGAATCCGGTCAGCCCTCAGGTCATTGATTTTGCAGCAAATCTTTATGCCGAAATTGGAAAGCTTTTCCCGGATCGCTATATTCATTCAGGTGGGGATGAAGTTCAGGATCAGCAGTGGCTGGATAACCCAGCAATCGTCTCTTACATGAAAGCTAACGGATACAAGGACGTCCCGGCACTTCAGGCAGCATTTACAGCCAAAATTGAAAAGGCTCTGGCGGCTCAGGGCAAGATCATGATGGGCTGGGATGAGGTTAGCGAAGCTCCAATTCCTAAAGATGTTGTGGTCGAAGTCTGGCGAAACGCAAAGTGGACCGGATCGGCCACAAAGGCTGGTCATCCGGTCGTCGTATCTGCGGGATACTATCTGGATCTATTGTACTCCTCCGCCAACCATTATGCTGTGGATCCTGATGCAACCCGTCCTGCCACTCTAAGCGCCGCAGACACTGATCGTTTACGCCATCAAACACTGGGGCGCCTTGAAAGCGCTTTTGCTCCAGACCCAGATATGGCGCCTTTGGATGAGGCCCAACGCAAACTGGTCCTTGGCGGAGAGGCCCCCTTATGGGCAGAAATTGTCTCTGACGAAATGTTGGATGCGAGGCTTTGGCCGCGTTCGGCAGCAATTGCCGAGCGCTTTTGGTCTCCGGCTACGGTTCAGGATGTTGATGGTCTGTATCGCAGACTACCTGTCATCATGAATGAACTGGAAGAAACGGGCTTACTTGCCCGGGAGCACACGGACCGCATGATCGCTGAGCTCACGCCCAGCAATATCACACCGTTGACCATACTAACGTCTGTCACTGTCCCGGTGCAGAATTATGCCATGAACCATCTTGCTGCTCCTGCAGGAGACGCGATGCTAAAGAGCCCAGCCGCCATCGCATCTCCCGATAGCTTCAGCGCCATCGAATTCAATGCACTCGCGAAGCGCTATGCGGCAGGGGATCGCAGCGTCGTTGAGCAGCTTCGCAAATCATTGAACATCTGGGCAGCCAATGATGCAGCTTATGTTCAGGTTGCGACGTCGCCTCAACTCCAACTGGCAGAGCCTGTTTCCCAACAGTTATCTCAATTGGCGGTTCTTGGTCTGGAAGCGCTCGAACCCGGCGGTCATAATCGCGCCTGGCGCAAAAAGGCACATCAGCTTTTGGCTGCACAGGATCTTACCTTGATTGATCCCACCAGTTTCGCCGGTAAGGACCGCGTGATCCCACCGAGTGGGCTGCTAATTGCTATTGTTCCAGGCATTCACACACTGGTTCAAAGCACCCGATAACAGCCCTTCTACCCAGCGCAGCAGGAACATGTCCTGCAAAGCGCCGGGTAGAACCATATGTATTATGGCTCTTGTCGATTACCCAGAAAACCAGCCGGCTTCATAACTTAGCAGTCTACGACTGGACTGTGCGGGTGCTACAGGCGGGCCCGAAGCTGCGTTGCTCCAAATGTAATGCCCTAAACCTATTTTCTTACCATCTTTCGGCATGACGAGAGACCGGCTCGAAACTTCGAAGGAAGACAACGTGCAAGGGTAGGCCCTTAAAAGCCTACCCGGTTCGTCATTATCATCAGTCCATCAGAGCAATCAGCTCAGGATCGTGCTTTAACTGCCAATCTATTGCCGTGCGACCCATAAGAGCGGATGCCGCTTCTTCATCCAAAACCACCAGACAGGACGGATGATATTGCAACGCGGATCCCGGCACAGCGGCGGTAACAGGCCCTTCAATTGTTTGTGCAGCAATGTGTGCTTTCGCTTGGCCGGTTACCACCAGCAAGGCCATGCTCGATTCAAGGATAGTTGCCGTTCCCATGGTAATGGCGCGGGAAGGGACGTTGTCTGGATTGCCATCGAACATCTCTGCATTCTGCTCAAGAGTGGTCTGAGCAAGGGTGACGGCGCGTGTTCGGCAATTCAACGAAGAAAGAGGCTCATTAAAACCAATATGTCCATTTTGGCCTAGGCCAAGGAGTTGAAGATCAATGCCTCCAGCCTCAACAATAGTGGCTTCGTAATTTATGGATTCTAAATTGACATCGTCGGCTGCACCATTTGGAACGTGAGTACGTTCCGGAGAAATATTAACCTTCGAGAACAAATGTTCCTGCATATAATATCGATAGGATTGCTCGTCAGCGCCATCAAGGCCGATATATTCATCCAAATTGAACGTTGTTACAGAAGAAAAATCCAAACCATGTTTGCAATGTTCTGCCACAAGAAGTTTATAGATTGCTTCCATCGTCCGGCCGGTTGCGAGCCCAAGGACGGATGACGGTTTCCTAAGTATCTGGCGCTTCAGGATATTGGCAGCAACGGTTCGAGCGGATGCCGCATCTGGGCAGATCAAAATTTTCATGCCTCGGAGGCTCCTGCAGGCGTTTTCGTGAGGTGAAGGTGAGTCGTTTTCATAAAAATAGCAGTCATCCAAAGCCCTATGAAGAGGTAGGACGGGATTACAAGCCCCATGAAAGCGAATGTTGTGCCAAGCCATGGGGTCAGATGAACAAAAATCTGGGGTAACACCGCGCCGCCAGAAAAAGCCATCACCAGAAAAGCCGTTGCCTTGGCCCCATCAGTCCCGGCCTCCGCCAAGACAATGGGGAAGAGAGCCGGTAAGATCATGGCGTTAGTAAACCCAAGCAACGCGACACACAGGACTGGGACCACTCCTTGTGCGGTCAATGACAGCAGACAGACGAAAACACCCAGAATGCAAGACAGGATCATATAGCGTTCCTGGCTGATAAACCGAGGAACCACAACCATTCCGACAAGGTATCCCGCCATCATAGAGGCGAGTGTCATGGCTGTCAGATACTTGGTTACGTCCAGCGACAGACCGTAAGAGCGACCGAAGAGTCCAATAGCATCGCCCGCCAGAACTTCAATTCCCACGTACAGGAACATTGCCAGCACACCCGAGGCCAATTTTAAAGGATTTCCCTGGCGTACCGGATCTTGCGTCGTCACTCCTTGTTCTATCGTGATTTCCGGGAGAGAAGATCGCGCAACAAGTATGGCCAACAATACAAGTAAACCGGCCATAACTCGGTATGGGGTATGTACGGCAGTAGTAAATTTTATAAGAATAGCATCACGTTCTGGTCCGATAGGTGCATTATGGATGCTCGCTGCCACTTCGCCGACATGTGGCATGACAATAATGGCGAACAACGCAGGAGCCACAATACCAGCAAACTTGTTCGCAACCCCCATGATGGCAATGCGCTGAGCTGCACGATCATGATCACCAAGGAAGCTCACGTAAGGATTAATTGTGATCTGAAGCAACGAAAGACCTGCCCCAATCACCGTCAGTCCACTAAGCGCGCCCGCATACCATCTTGCGTTGACACACTCCCCGAACAGGCCCGTGCCGACGGCCATAATGGCCAGCGATACAACGAGGCCATGTCTCAAGCCAATCCGCTTGGATAGCAAGGTCGCGGGAAGGGGAAAGACAAAATATGCAAGATAAAAACACACGGGAACAAGAAAGGACGCCACGTCACTAAGGTTGAAAGCAACCTGCACAAAAGTGATAAGGGGCCCATTCAGCCAGGTGACAAACCCTATGCTGAAAAAAAGGGCGGCCATGATAAGAACAGGCCGCCATCCATAAGCCCCCGCGGGGCTCGATATGGGAAACTTGAACAAAAGATTGCCCTCTCAATAGGCTGCTGACCAATATTGATGTGATCAGCAGCCTGTCGTGGGAATTAGAAGCCTGTGGAAAGCGAGACCATCGCCGCGAACACGCCACCGACATAATAAACTGGTGCGCTGGCATTTGCGGTCGCACCCGTGGAGGTCAGGTGGGCCTTGGCGTTGGAGGTGTAGCTCGAACCGGATAGATAATGGTTGTCGCCAAGATTAGTGAGGTTCAACTGAATCTGTGGGTGCTTGATACGTCCATACGAGTTCATACGGTAACCAAGTGCGATGTTTGACGTAATGTACGACGGCATCTTCTGGTCGTTCATGAACGTCGTGTACTGGGAGTCCACATATCGCAGATCAAAGTTGCCGAAGAAGTGTCCGTCATCATAGTTCAGGCCGACTGCAGCGGTGAACTTCGGGGCACCAACTGCAATCTTGCCGGCCGTCGGCAGGAGACCGCTGCCTGTGTTGAAGTCATTATCAAACGTGGAGTGCAGGAACTGACCAGACACATAGGGGCTGAAATGGTGCCAGCGCGCCAGTCCAAATTCGGCCTGAACACCACGAGACGTCTGGCCACCAATATTGATCGGAGACGCAACCATCATGTTCGTACCGGGGATGTAGCCCGTTGATGTAACCTGATGGTTCGTGATGTTGATGTTAAACAATGACATCGCAAAGTTGTAGAGTTTGTCCTGGTGACGATAGCCAATTTCTTCGCTGATCGAGTATTCAGGTTTCAGGCTCTGCGGCTGCATCACAGCATGAGCGGAATTCGGATCGAAAATCTGGGAATAGGCTTCAACAGACTCTGGTGCGCGGAAAGACGTGGTGCCGTTGATATAGATCTGATCCTGCTTGGTAATCTGATAGCTGGCAGAGAACTGCGGCAGCGGCTCGAAATAATTGCCCTGCATCTTGTAGGGATCAGCACCTGGAATCAGGTTGGTACCCTGACGTGACACCATGGCAACCCGGAATCCTGCGCTAAGCGTGAGCTTATCGTTCAGGAGCTTCTGGGTGTCAGCAATAAACAGCGTGTTGACCTGCTGCATGAAATTCAGGTCGTAACCGGACAAGATCTTGCCGTTCAGTCGGATTACGCCACCTGAGAGTCCCACACCGTTTGCGTTGACAGGCGTGAAATCTGAAAGCTCTTCATGTGTTGTATACGCGTACCACCAACCAAACGAGAACGTGTTGCTTCTGCTGATGTTCCAGTCTGCAGAAGTATTGAGGCCGCCAGTTTTCTGGTTCCAGGGATCACGGCTGGACGTCAGGATGTTACCATTAACAACCGTTCCACGGTCAAGATTGCCGTATTGTTGTGTTCCGTAATATCCGCCACTCGCAGGAATGTTCTCGCCACCAAGAGAGGGACCGAACTGGTGCACATAGTATGGTGTTACCTGGAGATGCAGGTGATCTGAGAGTGTGAAGTGCATCGGCACGACGACGAGCTGCTGATTCAGGTTCTGCTGGTTCAGCTTGTAATAAGAGGCATTGCCCGGAGAGAACGTCGGGGAGTAGGCAAAGCCAACGCCGTATTGCTTCCACTGCGCCATCGTTGGCGAGCGCCATGATGTTGCCTGCTGACGGTTATAGGAGAACATTGCAGAGATACTGTTCCCGTCGCCCCATTCTTTTACGAATTTTGAATCGACGTGATAACGGAACAGGCCACCTGGTCCACGAGCACCATTGTTATAGCTGGTGTGAGAGAAAGACACGAACCCACGAATACCTGAGTTGCCAATATTGCCCGTTTCGAGGCGGAGAAATTCTTTGTTAAAGCTGTAAGACCCGCCAGCAACATCGATAAAGCCACCAGCTTTTTTCGATGGATTGAGAGCAGACGCTGTGATCTGCCCACCGACAGCATTGTAGAATGGTGCATTCAGATCAGGCGATCCCTGAGAAACCGTAACAGCCCCAAGGTTCTCTGTATCAACCAGCGTGCTGGTATAAGGCGCATAGTTGATCGGATCGGCGAGGGGAGCGCCTTCGAACAGGTAGCCGATCTGCGTCTGGTTCAGGCCCCGCATCTGAATATGATCGCCAGTAATACCGTAAGGGTCTTGGCTCGAAACGGTAACGCCAGGAAGGTCCGCAACCAGTGACGTAATATTGGAAGAGGGTGACTGCTTGGCGATAAAGTCACGAGTGATTCCACTCTGGGATCGTGGAGCCGTCTGATGCGGCATGAGACCGCCGCCAGGGGTGCGGTTCGTAACGCCCGTTGCTGACAGAGAATGGGTTGTAACCGAAATCTCTTCCACCGACGGGGTAAATTGCCCCAGAACGGAGGGGCCTGGGCTTGAAGAGTTGGAATGTCGCGACGTGGCAGAAGCCTTGGTGGTTGAGGAGCCCTTGGATGAGGCGGGGGCAGCTTTGTTATCCTGTGCATTTGCACTTACGCTCACGAGGCTGGCCATCGTGACACAGGAAACCAAAAGCTGACGGAATGTTATGCGCATTGTGACAACTCCACTCTACGGCCCGTCTCAGCGCCGCTCTTTCGTTTCTTTGTGGCAATCATCATGCAGAGCCGTGTTTTAGTACGCAATAGGTCTCAAAGAAGCGAAACTTAATTCACAATGCGAACAAAACAATTTTCGATCTGAATTCGAAACTGTTGCTAAAAAAGCACGAATTTTGATGGTTTCTTTTGTCCAGGGTCGTTTCAGACATCATCCTGACCAAAAATGAAATATCGCGCGGCAAGACTGGCCGCGCCCCTTGCAAAACTATCCGGCTCAAAATCACGGAAATGAATCATGGTCCGTGCGCCGACGCGATTCAGAATGTGGGATTCGGCTTCGTGAAGAAGTGCATGGCCGTAAACCCCGTTTCTCAGTGCTGCGTCGAGCATGACGACAACGTGGCTTGGATCCAGCATTTGGATGAGTTGCGCCGTTGCGATACCCATAGCCGATCCTGCGCGATGCAGAATTGTCAATGCTTCAGGGTTTCCGCTAGTTGCCAAGGTTGTTAGCTCCTGAGCGCCGGTTGGAAGTCCTAGTCTTCGCGCTGAGTTGGAAATAGCCAGCAGTGAAGCAACGGTCTCCAAGCACCCCTTGTTACCGCAGCGGCAGGGAAGGGCATCGGAATTTTCCAGCGTCACAGGGGCGTGCGAGATTTCTCCGGCCCCTCCAGAGTTCCCCCATAACAGCTTCCCGTTGACGATATGCGCGCATCCGATGCCATGGCTGACAAAAACCATGCTGAAATCGGGGCTGCCTCTGAGCGGACCAAAGAGTTCTTCGCCCAAGATCAGGGCCTTGGCATCATTTTCCACCCAGGTCGGAAGACCCGTCTTCTCTGCCATGGCGGTGCCGATGTTTATATCCCTCCAGCCTAAAGCAGTGCAGGCAACACACGTATGTCTGTCCCTTGAGACAAAGCCAGGGAGCGCAATCCCAATTCCGGAGAGCTTGTCGCCTATTTCTCCCATAGTCTGGCGTAGGTGTTCTGTGGCTTCGGCGAGGGTGCTAATGCACTCTTCTGGGTTTGCAAGGCGAGGCAATTCCACGCGCGCATGAACCGTACCGTGCAGGTCCGTCAAAACGAGAACCATCGGATCGTCCTGCATGGAGATGCCGATAAACCATGCTGCATCAGCTCTAACAGCCAATGAAACCGATGGTCGCCCCACACCAAAAACAAGCTCTCGCTCGGACAGGATGTCCTTGTCGAGAAGGTCACGGACCAGACCCGAAATCGTGGCTTTGCTCAATCCGAGAAACTGAGCCAACTCAGTTCGGCTTTTCGACCCTTCACGACTGAGGGTACTGAGGATCTGGTAGTGGCCAGTTGAGAGCATTGGTTTTCCTGTTCGTCCCATCAGGAACGCGTGGGGTAGGATAGTTTTTTGTCTAAATTATAAACCAAGGAATTACACCAATATATTTACAAAGACCTTTCCAATCTCTAACCCGATAACGGGCGTAGTGAATCTGCGTCATTAAACCGACCTGTCTGTGAGACTTTGGCTGCATGTTTTCAGGTTTGGTCGCCTTAATTTCAAACGGACGCATATATGATTCTCTGTGCAGATATAGGTGGCTCATTCATTGATTTCGCCGTCGTGAAGCCAGGGGGGAAGCTGGAACACCGGGTAGCTGTACCAACCCCCGTTGATGATCTGGAAACATTTGTCGCGGCTCTTGTCACGCTTTGCCTTCCGTGGCCGGGAATTCCACTCCACATAGCGATTGCAGGGGTCGAAAACCCTGAAACCGGTATTGTGCATGCTGCCAACATTCCGTGCCTTAGACAGGCTCCACTAAGAGAACTCGTAAAGAAAAAAGCCAATCGGACCGTTTTGATCGCCAATGATGCAGATTGCTTTGCGTTAGCTGAAGCCCGATTTGGTGTTGCTCAGGGCCACAACAATGTATTTGGCATCATTCTAGGGACAGGCATTGGCGGTGGCCATGTCCTGAATGGTGAGATCGTGAACGGCCTCGGTGGAATTACAGGAGAATGGGGCCACTCTCCTGTTGTTTTAGCTCCACCATTCATGAAGTGTGAACCCGATCATTCAGATGTTGTTCCGCTGTTTAAATGCGGTTGCGGCCAGTCAGGCTGTCTGGACACGATAGCGGGTGCAAGAGCACTTGAACGGCTGCATCTTTGGGCCGGAGGAGAATCCATTGATAGCCGCAGCATCCTGGCCGCGTGGGAAAGAGGAGAAAAACAGGCAGAACGGACGCTCTCAGTCTACCTCTCTTACGTTTCTGCTTCTCTGGCACATGTTATCAACATCACGGGCGGCAGGATCCTTCCAGTCGGAGGTGGGTTAGGGAATTCCCGTAGTCTCATCATTGCGCTTGATCGTGCCGTGAGGGACAAAATCCTTTACCCCACCACCAAGCCACTTTTGGTACAGGCCACATTGGGAACCGAGGCAGGCCTGCTGGGTGCAGCGTGTCTCATTAGCAAGTAGGCAAAATTGCCAACCCGAATGAGATTAGCGCTGTGAAAAGTGATAACACTCTGCGAGAGGCGTCCTGACGCTTGATAAAGCGGCGCATAGTCCAAAATGTTACCATTCGTGAAAATTGCCCGACTCAACATGCGAGCCAAGAGTTTCTGGCATCTCTATAGGACACAGTAAGCCTCCTACCGTGCAGCAGAACGGGCTTGCGCCTCTTTTGGCAAACGATTGCACGCCATCCGTTTCTTCTTCATAATAAAATGAATCTCATGTGCAAATACCTCGCTTTCCGGCCGGAGAGAGAGATGACGGAAGGAGCCTGCATGAAAACGGGAACTGATCTGATTACGTTCTATAATCCCGAATTCTGGGGGGTATCTTCCGAAGAACAAATTCAACTTCTTGCAGAGAAAGACCCTCGCTTTTTCTGGACAAAAATTCTGGATACGCTCTCCGGCACTGGCGTCAGCGGAATAGAACTAACATTCCCTCCCTTTAATTGGGAGAGTGCACTGCACGCTTTTGGCTCCAGAGAAAATCTGCTCCGCGAACTCAAAACCAGAAATCTGGAGATTTGGTCGAGTTTCTTTGCGGATCTGGACCGCATCCCGTTGTCAGAGCACCGTTCAGCAGAACCAAAAATTTTGAAGGCGGTGGCTGCAGCGGCAGAGTTTCTCGCTTCCGTAGGGGGGAAGATACTGGTCATTGGCCTTCCGTGCCGAACAACGTGGCTTTCGGAGCCAGTCCAATTCGTCGATATGGCACTCGCTCAACCCATGGCGGATTTGTTAAATCAAATGGGTGCAGTAACTGCACGTGCAGGTGTAACTCTGGCTTTGCATACAGAGGCAAACTCCGTCTTCTGCGCCCCTCGGGATGTAGATCTGTTCATGCTCCTGACTGACCCACGCTATGTTTCTCTTTGTCTGGACCCAGCGCATGTCACCATTGAAGGCGGCGAGCCGGTCAAATTACTGGATCGTCATCTTGAGCGCGTCGTGGCGATGCACTGGAAGGACGCTTCGGGTATAATGCCGCTTACAATTACAATCGATGAGACCATTTACGTTCAGCATCGCCCGTATTTCCGCCCTATAGGGCAGGGCAGTGTCAATTTTCCAGAGCTGGCAAATCTCCTGGAAAAGACGCCTTTGAAATGTGGCCCCATCCTAGAAATGGATTCTTGCGCCCATCCTGCAGAAGTCCTGGAAAGTGGTGCCAGGTTCATTGAGAGCATATATGGCCATGCAGAGAGGCCCTGTGTATGAAAGAGGCCACATATGATGTGATTGTTGTGGGGTCCGGGGCCGCAGGAAGCTTTGCAGCGAAAGAACTTGCAGAGCAGGGGTTATCAGTGCTGGTCCTTGAGGCGGGACAACGGCTTAAGCAGTCTGATGTCGAGCCGCGTGCCGGTCGAAACTGGGCTCATACAGCCCTTTTCCCTCGCGTGAAGGCAACGCTTTTGGGGCAGCCGATTCAGGCCCGCGTCGCCTTTTTCAAAGAGCAACTCAGGCACCTTTTCGTCAATGATTGGGCACACGGCTATACGACCCCCAAGGGACGACCATTCCTCTGGATCCGCGGGAAGCAGACAGGTGGCCGGCTGCATGTCTTTGGGCGTGTCCTTTTCCGTTGGTCTGACGCAGACTTCAAAGGGCGAAGCTCCGGAACGGGAACCGACGACTGGCCACTGTCATACGCCGACTTGATGCCATTCTATGAAAAAGTAGAGCGATTTCTTGGAATTTGCGGGAATAATGATGGGGTAAACACTGCTCCTGACGGCATTATGGCTGAGCCTGCAATCCTGACACCAGAGGAAAGAGGGTTTCGAGCCACAGTAAAAGCACGCTGGACAGATCGCCATACAGTGGCATGGCGCTTCAACCGTTATAACAGTTCGCCATTGCCGGCCGCTTTGGACGCCGCCCTCGCAACCGGACGAACAACGCTTCAATCTGAAGCGATCGTTGAACGGATTGAAACCGATCCCGTCAGTGGAAAGGCGACGGGTGTAACCTTTATCCATCGCCGAACACGCAAACGCCGCACCGTTGCTTCGAAAGCTGTTGTAGTTTGTGCATCCCCCATTGAAAGCGTCAGGTTGCTTTTGAACTCGCGTAGTCCACGACATCCTTCAGGGCTTGGAAACAGTTCAGATGTGCTCGGCCGATATTTTATGGATCAATGTGCAAATCTGATGTTTGGACGCTGGCCCGCTACAGTGCGTGAAGGCTTACCGGAAACACTGCCCCAGCATCCTCTGTTTGGCCCCACCGGCGGCATATATGTTCCGCGATATGCGAACATTGGAAATCACCGGGACGCGTCTTTCTCCGGTGGCTACACTTATCAGGGGTCGATTGGTCGTTATGCCGGTCCGGATGCTCAGGGATATCTGCCCGTTACCCTCATGGGTTTCGGCGAAATGCTTCCGTATGAAGACAATCGGATTACGCTGAATTCCTCCCGTAAAGACCGTTGGGGCATTCCTCTCCCACATATCAGTTGCGGTCTTCACACCAATGAGCGCGCGATGCTGGAACGCCAGATTCAGGATAGTGCGGACATGATAGAAAGTGGTGGCGGGCTGGTGGATTTCTGGGCCTCCCCACTGGGCTTGGGGCAGAAAGGCGCGGGCATGTATCCAGACCAGCCCTGGCCGATCCGGTGGTTTATGCGAAAAATGTTTCCAAAAAGTCTGATAATGGGTGCTGCCATTCATGAAAGTGGCGGGGCAAGAATGGGGACTGACCCTGCAACGTCGTACCTGAATTCATACGGACAATGCTGGGAAGTCCCCAATGTGTATGTCACGGATGCATCCAGTTTTCCGACAGGAGGATCGCTCGGAACGACGTTGACAGTCATGGCACTAAGTATTCGTGCCTGTGAGCATCTAGCCAAAGAGTTAAAGGCGGGACGCCTCTAAAGAGTAGCTCGATACGACGTTCAAATTCATTCCGCTATTGGAGAGTAGTAATGACAGGCCAGCCAAACGAACTCTCTCGTCGCGAGAAACTGGCCTATGGTTGCGGAGACCTGTCTTCCAATCTGATGTGGGGTCTGACGTCAGCGTACCTGATGTTCTACTACACTGATATCTACGGTATTCCGGCTGCGTCTGTCGCCTGGATTCTGCTTTTTGCGCGCGTGTTCGATGCGTTCTGCGACCCGGCAATTGGCTGGGTTGTGGATCGAAAAGGCGGCCTCTTTATTCGGCCTCTGATTCGCAATCTGGCAATTCCACTTGGTATTGCTGATTTCTTCTGCTTCCTTCCATTTCCGCTTTCCCCCACAGGAAAAATACTGTGGGCCGGGGGAACCTATATTATATTTGGGGCTGTTTATTCCTGCATTAACACCCCGTACGGCGCACTAGCCCCTATGATGACCAAATCTGCAAGAGAGCGAGTGGATCTGAATTCTTTCAGAATGATGGGTTGTCAGGTTGGGCAGTTTTGTATCGCTGCATTGACCATTCCAGCCGTCACCTGGCTTGGAGGGGGAAGCAGCATGGCTCACCGGCAACGAGGAATTACAATATTCGTCCTGTTGCTGTCTTTTTTGGGAATTATTCTGTGGCGAGTGGTCGCCAAAAATTGTGTCGCACGTTATCCAACCGTACCTGCACGACATGACATACGTAAGACACTGAAATTATTATTCAAAAACAAGCTTTGGCTGATTTGCAACGCAATCGTTTTCCAGCAATTCATCGTCATCGCTGCCCTGTATGGATTTGCCATTTACTATGTGAAATGCGTTCTCGGCGGAACAGATGGCTTGGGCGGAGCGGTTCTGACGCTTGCAAGTGTCTGCAGTTTTATAGGGGCATCATGCTGCCCGATTAGCGCGCGTCGCTTCGGGATTATGAAGACAGCCACCATGGCGACTGCGCTCCAAGCCGTCGCTTATGCAACCATGCTTCTTTCCGGAGCATGGTTGCCAGGATTTTTCATTGCTTTCGTTGCGCTGGCCTTAGGACAGGGACTAATGTCTCCTATCTCATACGTTTTTCTTGCCACCGCCATTGATAACGGCCGTGCTGGTGATGGTACAGGAGCCGCTGGTCTGGCTTATTCTATCAACACACTGATTTCAAAAGTCTCCATGGGCGTCACAGGGTTTGTTCTGGCGTTCTGTTTGTCCTACGGACGTTATGATGCATCTGCCCTTGTGATAAACCACACTACAGCGATATGGGTCACCACAGGTTTTGTTGTTCTGCCACTGGTATCGGTCATAATACAGTACGGTCTTTTAATACTCTGGAGATCGGTCCAAGGGTCTTGGAAAGATTTTTTAGTCTCTTCCCCATAACATTACTGGGCCAGATTCAATTGCAGAGACAAAAAAGCCTTTTAATCTTGGGCACCTCAGGAAGTAGACAGACGTTTTCTTGAACCTGAATGCCGACTGAAAAAGAAGGCGTAAAGAGAGGGGAGAACCAAGAGCGTGAGCAAAGTTGAAGAGATCAACCCTCCGATAACAACAGTCGCAAGTGGCCGTTCCACTTCAGCCCCAGCGCTTCCGGAGAACGCCATAGGAAAAAATCCAAGGCTCGCTACAGACGCTGTCGCAATAACAGGACGGAGCCGGACCCGCGCTGCTTCGAACGCCGCTTGAGCGGCCTCCATGCCTTCTTCACGATAGGTCCGGATCTGCGAAACCAGAACCACTCCATTAAGAATGGCGACGCCAAACAAAGCGATGAAACCAATGCCAGCCGCGATACTGAAGGGCATTCCCCGCATGGCAAGCGCCAAAATTCCTCCTGTAGCGGCCATAGGCAAGTTCGCAAACACCAGAGCTGCGGTACCAAGGGAGGAAAGAGCGGCCACAAGTAATATGAAAATGAGCGCTAGAGCGATGGGCACGACAATACTCAACCGTCGGCTCGCCGATTGCAGATTGCGAAACTGACCTGACCAAGCCATCCGATATCCTGGCGGCAAAACGACCTGTTTTTTAACAGCAGTCTGTGCCTCCTTCACAAAACTTGCGACGTCGCGACCGCGAACATTCGCCTGAACGATGATGCGCCTGCGCAGACTGTCCCGATCAATACGAGAGGTGCCATTAATCAGCGAGATATGAGCAACTTCGTTGAGTAGAACCCACCCCCTGCCATCCGCACGCCGTATCTGAAGGCGGCCAATCCGATCCATGGATTTGACAGCATCACCTGCAAACTGGACCTGAGCAGGAATGATGGCATTTTCCAGCGTAATGAACGTCCCGGTATGGCCACCAATCGCCTCTACAGTCTGAAGAATATCTGAAACATTCACCCCCAGGCGAGCGGCTGAATCCCGATCTACATCAACATGCATGTAGGATATTGTGCCTTCACTAGCGGAGTTCACATCTGCCGCACCCGGGATGCTGTTGATTGCCCTGATCGTCGTATTGGCGAGCCGTGAAAGCATCTCCAGATTATCTCCGTAGATTGAAATTGCGAGCTGTGTCCTGACGCCGGACAGGAGATCGTCCATTCGCATCTGGATAGGCTGTGTCCACGAGTACTCTGCGTCCGGCAGGCGTTCAGCAAGGGCAGCACTCATCTCTTTGACCAGCCCTGCTTCCGTCTTTGCTGTCGTCCACTCAGATCGAGGCTTCAGAAACACGAACGTATCTGTTTCAGCTGTTCCCATGGGGTCAGTCGGGATCGCTGACGTGCCGGTATTGCTGACGACAGTAGCAACATCGGGGAAATTTTTGAGGATCCGTTCCTCCTCTGTCACGCTTCGAAGAACGGTATCCAGAGACGCGCTCGGAAGCCTCAGAGAATTGACAAGGAGCGCTCCCTCATCAAGTTGAGGAACAAATTCTCCCCCCATTCGGGAGGCCAGCAGCAATGCCACGGCAAACGTCGCGAGTGTAATACCGATCAGCAGTTTTGCATGACGCTCGCTCCAGGTAAGAACTGGCTCGTAATAACGACGTACAAATCGCACGAACCGCGTTTCCCGATCAACGAGACCAAACCGCATGACTAGAGCGGCGAGGGTAGGGATGCAGACAATGCAATAAAGCAGGGAGGCTATCAGCGCCATGATGACTGTCTGCGCCATGGGCCGGAACATTTTCCCTTCAATCCCCTGCAGGGTCAGGATCGGGAGATAGACGATAATAATGATGAAAATCGCGAAACTGACAGGACGGATAACGCTCAGCAGGGCTTTGTAGGCAAGGGCTCTGAAGTCGTTTTTGGTGTTGGCTTGATTCCGCGTTGCCAGAAGATGCTCCACAACAACGAGTGAACTGTCCACGATCATGCCAAAGTCTATGGCTCCGAGGCTCAACAGATTGGCAGACACGCCAAACCACCGCATACCCGCCATGGCAAAGATCAGAGCCGCCGGAATGACGGACGCGATAACGAATGCGGCCCTCCAGTCTCCCAACACGACAATCAGAACACCAATGACGAGAATGGCGCCTATCAGAAGGTTTTCCTTGACGGTCCCGATTGTTTCAGACGTCAGGGTCGCACGCGTATAAAATGGATCGAGTTTAACACCGGAAGGCAGAGACTGCCGGATCGCTGGAAGAGCTGCATTGATCGCAGCCAGAGTTGCATTTGAACTGGCACCATTCTGCATCAGAATGACACCATTGACGATCTCACCCTGACCATCACGCGTTACGGCGCCTAATCGGGTGCGGGAACCAATCTCGACTTTACCCATGTCGCGGATCCGAATGACGTGCCCACGGGGGCCCATCTTGACGGGGATCAGACCAAACGCTTCAAGACCTGTGACGCGCGCACGAGCGACAATGACCTGTTGTTCATCATGATGCGCAATCCATCCTCCGCCCGAGGACGCGTTGTTGGTCTCAATGGCCTGATCAATGTCACTGATGGAAACGCCATACGCCACCATTCTGGACGGATCGAGCGTGAGTTCAAAAGTCTCTTCCGCGCCACCATTAACATTGACATCAACCACACCCGGCACGAGTTTCAGCTGAGGCACGACGGTCCAGGTCATGATCCGATTGAGATCCGTTAGGGAATAACCAGCCCCAAGGATCTGAATCTGCATGATTTCGCCCATACCGGTGGCGAGTGGCCCCATCGTGATGGATGTTCCGGGAACCGAGATCGTATCCCGTGCCTGTTGCAGGCGCTGACTGACCCGCGTTCGGTCCAGGTCAATATCTGTCGCATCCGAGAATTGCAGGTAAACAGCAGATACACCCGTACGGGAGACAGACCGAAGGTCCGTCACGCCTGGGATGCCTGTCAGGCTGGTTTCAAGTGGGAAGGTAATGAGTTTTTCGACTTCTTCCGTCGCGAGCCCCGGGGCTGTGACAGAGACCATGACCTGCTTGGGGGAGATGTCTGGTACTGGCTCAACGGGAAGGCCGGGAATAGTCAGAAGGCCGCCGGCCAAAAGAGCACCAACAAGACAGAATAAAAGAAAGGTATTTTTCTGGATAAACGCCAGCATGTCTCAGTCGCCGCTCGAATCTGAAAAGACTGCTGCACTTTTAAGTGCAAAGCTGCCGCTGCTAACGACCTTACTGTCAGGAGACAGGTCACTCAGAACAACGGCCTCATCATCCGTTGACAGGACTATGCGCACTTCATGAGGCTGGAATACCGTGCCCGCTGACAATGTGTAGACGAGATCGTGTCCGTCGAGCTGCTGTATGGCGGCAGTGGGAACAATAAGCCCTTTGGCACCGTGCATTGTTTCAAGTGTGGCGTCGAGCATTGTCCCAGGCCTGAGATTGGCAGCCGGTTTGTCAAATGTACCGATAACCCGAAGGAGGCCTGTATCAGCGTCGGCAGCATCATTGATTGTGCTGATGCGCGCGGAAAGCGGAGGCTGGTTCGCATGACCTGAAGGACGTACGGAAAACTGTCCACCAATAACAAGATCCTGCGCATCTTCCGGCCGGATACTTGCAACAATCCAGACAGAGGAAAGATCTGTTACGGTCGCCACGACGTCACCGCTCGTGATATCATCAGCCACGCCAATACTGACGTTCTGAACGACACCATCAATGGGAGAAATCAGCCGGGAATCTTCACCGTGCCCAATATTCTCAGTCGCTGATGTGAATTCTTCTTCCAAACGGTGCTTTATGGTTTCACTGTCGGTTCGCTTTGCTGCCAGAGTGGCCTGTGCCTGCTGAAGCATCGCAAGACGGCGTTGGACTTCTCCGGAGGAGACGGTTGTCCCGCTCAGGGAGCGACCGCGCTGATAGGCCTTCTCGGCTTCCGAAACAGCAGCCAGCGCGGAACTGAGCGCCGCATTTGTCTGGCCTTGCTCAAGATAGAGTTCATGCAAGGAGTGATCGGTATATGTGAGCAGAATCTGTCCTTTGTGGACGCGCTCTCCCGGCGTGACCAACACCTCCGTTACCTTACCACTTCCCGCTGGCCTGATCATGACCGAATGGGTCGAATTGGCCATGACACTGGCCATTGCAGGAAGACGCGCGTGCAGTTCTCCGTACCTGACCGGGACTACTGACACATTCTCGCTTTGCTGCGCTGCCGCGCTCATAGTGACGGGCTTGAGCCAGGAAGGAACTGCCGCATGGCACGTTGCTGACACCATGCCGAACAGACAGACCGTCAAAAACCATTTAGTGTTCAAGGGAGTTTCCCTGTGGAAATACAGATGCGCACAATGGCACTGTGCCAGGCGACTTCAGCCTGATTGAGGGTAAGAAGGGCACGCCAAGCGTCCGTTCTGGCACGAAGTGCTTCAATCAACGAAGTTTCGCCGAGACGCCAGGATCGCTCCATTGCGTCTGCACGCTTCATGGTCTGAGATGCGCTCGTCTGGGATTGTGTCAGCATTTCTCGGGCTGCCGTCACACGTGCCATGACCTGAACCAATTCGGTGTGGACCGCGCGTCGTGCTTCTATCTCAGCACGGGTAGCAGCGGCGAGCCGGTTTTGAGCCGCAGAAAGAAGAGGCGTATGCGTCACGTCACTCGGAAGCGGGACACGAACATTCACCCCCACCTGCGTGGCCCAAGGGCTGCCATACTGCCCCTGATCAATCGCATCTATGCCAACTTCGGGATTAGGCATGAAGCTGGAACGGGCCAGATGCATGTCTGCTTCCGCAGCCATTACAGCACGGTGGGCAGACTGTATGCGAGGATCAAGATTTTCCAGCGCCTGAAGGTTACCCACAGGAATTCGAGCAAGCCATGGAGCCTGTGCGGAAAGAATGTCAGGAAGGCCAGGAATCCCCAAGAGAGACAGAAGTTCTGCACGGGTTCGCGTCTGATTTTCTTCGGCCTGCGCCAATTCTGATCGGGTATCTGCAAGTTGTGCGTTGACCGCTTGCATTTCAACGCCCGTTGTCTCGCCTTGAGCTTTCGACTGGGACGTTAGAGACGCAATATGCTCCATGGATCGCAAAAGCATATGCGCGGCAATGACGCGCCGATCGGCCAGAATAGCTGCACCACTTTGTTCCAGAACCCGCACCGCAATCGCCATGCGTTCCACTTCAACCTTGGCCAAGGCAGCTTTGGCATCCGCCTGCGCCAGATGCTCAGTTGCACTCCCCTGGCCGGGCAACCAAAGAGGAACAGACACACCGCCTTGCCATGTGATGTACCCCAGATTGGTCCCCGAGGCCCGATCGTCACTATAGCTTGCAGTCAGGATTGGACCTCCCGCAAACCAGGACTTGGCTGCGGCTGCCCGTGCATCGGCAGACTGAGCGTTGGTTGCCAGTTCGCGTCGGACCGGGTCGTTGTCCCAAGCTGCACCTAACGCAGTGTGAAGCGGGATAATAACATCATCTGCCGCCGATACATGTGAAGCCCAGCTGACAGACAACAGACAGGCCAAAGCAATTTCCCGAGGTTTCAGGAAACGCAGCTGTGCTGAGACGCGCACTCGTCCTGTTCCTCAAAAATATTTCACAAGGAAGGAAAATTCCTGAATAGCGTCCTCACGGCTCATCTTGCCCTCGGCCACGGCATCAACAATGCAATGTTCAAGATGGTCCTGCACAAGCAGGCGCTTCGCGCCGCGAATGGTACTCTCAATGGCTGCAAGTTGCTGAGCAAGGTCGGAACAGGATCTTCCTGCTTCCATCATCTCAATAACTTTGACGATATGCCCATGCGCCTGCTTCAGACGGGGCTTAAGGAGAGGGTGCGTTTCGTGTGCCATGCCCATTCCCTACCCTGAGGGGGAGGGGGTAGTAAAGACACACTTTGAACAATTAGAGTAAAATTTCCCGGAGCATGTGGGATGATTCCCGATCTCAAGGAAACCAGGCGATTTCATTTCATTATTTTCTAGCTGAATATGAAGAAAATAGAGTCATCCTTGGAAAGGCTTATGACCGGACGTTTAACATCCGATGAAGGTCGTGAATGGTTTGAGAAAAAAGAGTCATGAAGGAGCCGACAACGGCCAACACATACATGAATGACATCCGCGCCCTAATCGACGTGAGTGAAGGATCATCTGGCCGCGTGCGAGCATCGTCATTTCGCTTTTGTCTCAGCCCCTTTTGGTAAGGCAGGCTACCTGAAATAGCTAACCGATATAAAATCTCCATTTCGAAAACCGATGCGCGATTATTCCAAAGTAATGAAATAAATATGGAAATTTTCTTGCTTCAACGATGTTCATGCTGCGCGTTGAACGCCAGCACTCGACAGGATGGAACCCCGAATGATGGCTCAACTCGACTACAGATCGCCCCATCATGACTTTTCCACTTTCATGTAGAAACTTCAAAACCGTTATTTTAGACCGACACGGAATGTATTCCGATACCGATATGAGAATCGGTTTACAATCGAAATTAATAGGTATTACAAAGGTATTACTGATGGTTTGATCATCTCAACCAGAAATGGGCAGGGGAGCGGTGATGCGGTATCGTAGGGTTCTTATGCTAGGGGTGGGGTGCGCTGTTTGGGCTACAGTTTCTGTAGAGGCAAAATCTACATCGCCAACGGCACCAGAAAGCAAAAAAGAAAAATCAATTTCAGCTTCAGGTGAAGCTGAAGAAGTGAAGGTTACAGCCAATAACGCTCCTGATGGAGCAAGCGGGCATTCTGCGGGAGCGGGCATGATGCCGCCGCAGACTGTGCCAAAGGCCCGGAGTGCCTTCACTCGAGACTTCATTGCGCATCAGCCGCCCACGCAGAATACGGCCTCCATGATTGCTAGCATGCCGGGCGTGGCCGTAGGGCGGAATGATCCGTTGGGGTTGGATGATCAACGCATCAACCTTACGGTCCGAGGGATGGCACAGACTGAAATTGGCTATCTGATGGATGGCATTCCGGCTGCGGATCCTTCGAATTATAAGCTTTACACAACACAGAACGTAGATAACGAAAACCTGGCTCGCGTAGACCTGACGCAAGGTTCAGCTTCACCTACATCTCCGCTTTATAACGCTGTAGGAGGCGAATTAACTCAGACTTTACGAACACCTTCAGACCATGCGGGCGGGTATGCGGACTTCAGCGGCGGGTCTTACAGCTTGGACCGCGAATTTCTTCGGATAGATACCGGAGAAATTGGGCACACCGGCATCCGGTCCTATGCCTCTTTTTCCCATACACATGCAGAAGACTGGCGCGGTCCAGGCTACACGACCCGCTATCATATGGACAACAAGACCGTAAAAGAGTGGGGACATAGCGGAGCGGAGCTATTGGTCTCATACAACACCACAACCAGTTTCTACCCGCGCTTCCCGACACTGACCCAGTGGAAGCAGTATGGTACCAATTTTAACTGGGAAAAGGACTATATCCCAGGCAGCGCCAATTATTATCGCTTTCAGCAAAATGTCCGGAATGCCATTACAATCGGCGCTCCGATGCATTTCGACCTAGGGCATCAGCTTACTGCGCACCTTACCCCTTATTACATGCATTCCGATGGGTATGGAGATGTCGGTAGCACTCTGAGCAATACCGGCAGCTATTACGGAAACATTCCAGCCGGAAACCTGAACGTATCGCCATCTTACAACGGCTCTTTCCCCGTTTCGATTACGGACACGTTCAAAGAAAATAATGCTGGGCTCAATGCTTCGTTGTCATGGAAACATGGTCACAATACCCTAACGGTAGGATACTGGTACGCATATTTTGCGCAGCCCGAAGCCGCAACATATGCTGCTGCAGATGCGAATGGTAGTATCGGCAGCATGTCTGGAAAATACCCGGTTGTTTCTGCATCGGGCGATGTCCTGCACAGCTACAATATTAACTTCATGCAGCAGACCAATACGGCCTATATTGTCGATGAATATAGTGCGCTGAATGACCGCCTAAAACTCTCTGCCGCATTCAAAGAGAGTATGATTACGAGACAACTCACTCAAATCATGCCCGGACTACCATCATACAGAAATGGCAATAGCGACGCAGTCCCGCTTCCTCAAGTGATGGCAAGTTATCAGATCACACCTAATGACCAGATTTTCGTTAACGGAACAACCGGCTTTGCTGAACCCGCAGGATGGCCAAGTTACGCTGATTTTATCATCGTCTCCACTGGCAAACAAACGCGTGGTCACGCTCAGAATCTAAAGCCAGAATACGCAATTTCTGAAGAGCTTGGATATCGCCATCATGGCTTTGTAAACGTCAACGTGGCTTTATTTAATTACAACTTTACGAACCGTCAGGTCTCCACCACGGAAATGGTCGGTGGAACGCGCGTCAGTTCCTCCATCAATGGGGGCGGGCAAACTTCTCGTGGCGCCACGATTGAATTAGGCCTCAAACCTTGGCATCACTTCAGTCCCTACATCTCAGGGCAGTATATTCACGCGACGATCGATAACAACCTGAGAGCATCTAGCGGTGATTATCTGAGAACAAAAGGAAAAATGGCTGTCAATACGCCAGAATTTACAGCCTCAGTGGGTATCCTGTACGATAATGGTAATGCATTTGGTGGTCTTCTGTTCAATTATGTTGGAAGTCAATATTCAACCTTCATGAACGATGAGAAGATGCCAGCATACGAAACCCTGAATATGAATTTCGGCTACAGATTTAATTCTGTTGGTTTCCTTCATCGCCCACAAATTCAGCTGAATTTGGTCAATCTTGGGCTTGGCAACAAGGGCTACCTCTCTTCGACGTATTCTGTTGCAACAAACGCTCATGCCACAACAGGCGTGTATGGCACAGCGATCGCCGCCAGTGCACCAACGTACAACGTCGCGGGCGGATTTGCAGGAATAGTCTCGGTCTCCTCTGGATTTTGAAACACGCGAGAAAATGAGCGCTCTGGAAATAGTGCAGGACTGTCCCAAGCGCTCATCCATCGCATGTGCAATTTCAAACAGAGATTTAAAGTAGAGTCTGAATGCGTGTTTCCATATCTGAGGCGAAGGGAAGGAGCGAATTATCAGGTATCTTTTTGGTATTATTAAGATTCGATGGCAGTTGAGGCCTATGAGGGAACATTCATGCATTTTGCCGATATTGCTGTAATCTGTGCTTATTTCATTGCGCTGCCTGTTCTGGCTATCACGCTTTCACGCCGAAAGAAGTCTCCCGGAGATTTCCTCTCAGCCGCTCATGATCTTCCATGGTGGGCGATCTGCCTGTCCTTGGTCGCCACCGAGACCTCAACCCTGACATTCATCAGTATTCCGGGAGTAAGTTATGGAAGCGGTATGGTGTTTCTGGGGCTCGCGGCAGGATATTTTATTGGCCGCTTGATTGTCACCATATGGTTTTTGCCACTGTATACTCAGGGCCGCATGACAAGTGCCTACCAGTATCTAGGGCATCGCTTTGGATCTGGACTGCAGCGGGCAGCCTCAGCGGCCTTTTTGATAACACGGTTGCTTGCAGAAGGTGTACGTTTATCAGCAGGCCTCATTCCAATCATGTGGATGCTTAATCACGACGGGATTACCATGAACCGCATCTGGGTCCTGGGCCTCATCATGGTATTTACGATGACCTATACGATGCTGGGTGGCCTCCGAGCGGTCGTATGGTCGGATACTATTCAGCTCTGCATTTATTTTTTTGGCGCAGTCATTTGTGTCTTACTGCTGAATAATGAGATCTCTCCTGAAGGTTGGTCGACAGCTTGGAGATCAGGTCACCTGGCACCTTTTCATCATATAAATATGGACAACATGCTGTCTGATCCCTTTACGCTATTAGCGGCGTTAGTAGGAGGGGCTATTCTCTCCGTTGCGTCTCACGGAACTGACCAACTCATGGTTCAGCGCCTTCTTGCCGCACGAAGCTTGAGAGATGCGCGCTTTGCATTGATGGGAAGTGCCTTTGTTATCGCGTTCCTGTTCGGAGCCTTGTCACTGATCGGAGTGCAGCTATGGATACGCAACGGGGGCACTTCGCTGATGTCTCTGGGGCTACACTCTCCAGACGACCTCTTTCCGACTTTTATTGTCTCGGGATTGCCGGCCGGATTGGGAGGCTTGCTCCTTGCAGGCGTACTCAGTGCGACGATGGGATCACTATCTTCAACCCTAAACGCAATGGCGAGCGCTATTTTAACTGATTTCGGCCCATTACCGGGACAGGTGCTTCAGCCGTGCCAAACACGCTTGAAGCTAGGGCAGGGGCCGCTATTTGCACCAAGAGTACTAACACTGCTTTGCAGTAGTGCTCTTGTGATAGCCGCACTGTGGTTCACAGGGAGTCAACAATCGGCTGTAATTTTGGGCTTAACAATCGCAGGGTGGTCTTATGGACCGACGCTAGGCGCCTTTCTGTTTGGAATGTTATACCCATCAGCACGCTTGAAGGATGCTTTAACGGGGTTTTCCATTTCCTTGACAGGCATGGCAGTCATGATGGGTGCACTACAGTATTATAACTGGCACGTGGCTTTCCCCTGGTTAGTTCCGTTAGGCATTATCCTGACGTTTATTCCAGGAGCTATTTCAGTGGTACTTACAGAGGGAATATTTCGACCCTCATCGTATGCTCCCGACGCTTCAAAGGACTGATAATTATGGCCCTTAAGGACCAAAATGCTTTTGTGTCACAGGCTTCCTCGGGCACAGAATCTCAGGATCCCCGTTATGTGGACGTTGACCTTTGGCCAGCCAGTTCCATTTTGGATGCGCTTGCTGAAGCTCAGATGTCTGCAACGGCAGTTGTTAAAACGTCCGTCCCGCAAATTGCGAAGATTGTAGCGGCGGCGCTTCCTCGGCTACAGGCAGGGGGGCGTCTTTTTTATGTGGGCGCCGGTACGTCTGGGCGTGTCGGCCTTCAGGACGGTGTAGAACTCACACCCACGTTTGGGTGGGATCCTGAGCGTCTGGTTCTGATGTTGGCTGGAGGCACCAAAGCGCTTTTCGAAGCTGTCGAAGGAGCGGAAGACCGTGAAGATATGGCTCGCGCCGAAATATTGTCTCGTACCCCCGAGACCAACGATGTTGTTCTAGGGATCGCGGCCAGCGGCATGACACCGTATACCTGTGCTGCTATTGCCGCAGCGCGAGAAGCAGGTTCACTGACTGTCGGGATAAGCTCTAATCCGGAAGGCCGGCTTCTCAGGGAGGCAGAGATGGGTCTCAGTATCGTCACCGGCCCTGAAGTTATTGCCGGATCAACGCGCCTGAAGGCTGGGACGGCACAAAAAGCAGCTCTAAATCTTCTGTCCACCACGCTCATGATTCAGATGGGTCATTGCTATAGGGGGCAGATGGTAGACATGCGGGTCGTCAATGCAAAACTGGAAAGACGAGCAGCACAGATGGTGCAATTGTTAGCCGGTGGAACTTCAGCAGAAATCGCTGAAGCACTTGCAATGAGCGGTCAAAACGTCAAGCGAGCAGTGCTTGTTCGGTCCGGCATGACAATTGACGAAGCCGAAAGTGCTCTTGCTGCCCATGAGGGCAATTTGCGCGCTGCTCTTACGTCCCGCCAGGAACACGAGTAATTTTCATGCATATGATGAGTTCGCAAAAGCTGTTCGCTGCACTGACGCCTAATCCCGCAGACCGCAAACCCCTCTACCTGCAACTGGCAGAACAATTACGAGAATTGATTGATAGCGGAGCCCTGAGGGGGGGAGATGCCGTTCCGCCGGAGCGGGAAATTGCAGAGTTCACCGGCGTTTCACGAGTGACCGTCCGCAAATCCTTGGCGCAACTGGTGAATGCGGGACTTCTAACCCAACGTCCCGGCGCCGGAACCTTTGTCACCCGCCGCATCCAGCAACCCCTGTCTGCCTTGATGGGCTTTTCCGAAGATATGCGGGCAAGGGGCTATGAACCCGGTTCAATCTGGCTAGGTAAGCGTATGGCTGGGGCTAGCCCCGACGAAGCAATGGCAATGGGTATGGCCCCAGGCGCACCCGTGCTTCGCCTCAAGCGGATCAGAACCGCAGATGGGGAACCACTAGCCATCGAGACTGCCGTTATTTCTCGAAGGGATCTGGCATCTCCCGAATTGGTCAAAGATTCATTTTATGCGGCTTTGAAAGAGCAAGGCCTGTTACCAGTCCGCGCGCTTCAGCGCATTCGCGCCAGAATGGCCTCGGTGCAGGAAGCAGACCTGCTACATCTTGCGCAACCGAGCGCCATTCTCGAAATCGAACGACGGTCCTTCCTCGCTGATGGGCGCATACTCGAGGTAACATTCTCATGCTATCGCGCAGATCTTTATGACTTTGTAGTCGAACTCCGAACATCTGGAGAACGTGATTAATGAAAAAGATCATGCTGACTTTTGCAAACGAGCATGCTTTCTAGTGTAGAGCATTATCCTAGCTATTTAGACCCGGGGTTTATGGGTTGGATTGATGATGATTT
The DNA here is from genome assembly GCF_014132155.1 of Gluconobacter sp. Gdi. Classification (GTDB taxonomy): domain Bacteria; phylum Pseudomonadota; class Alphaproteobacteria; order Acetobacterales; family Acetobacteraceae; genus Gluconobacter. The sequence goes on along the minus strand of NZ_BLJQ01000005.1, from coordinate 2,022 downwards.
TTTCTGATTTTGAAGTCCAGACTTTGCAGAGATATTCGTAAGGCGTGAGACCACTCAGCGTCCTGAGCCTACAAGCCACCATGAAGTCGTTGAGATGAATCTTCAACTGCTCCTGGCTGTCGTAATGGAAGCGCTTGACGGTTGCCTCTTTGAGAGTCCGATTCAACCGTTCAACCTGACCATTGATCCATGGACGATTGGGTTTTGTCGAACGATGTTCGAGGAATTCCCGAGCCGTCTTCCGATCAGCTTTCTCGATCAGTTGTGTGACGGCAAACTTGCTCGTCCGATCATGACCCCAAGGGATAAGCTTGCCTTTGGCGGTCTGGACTTCTGATGTGGAAAAAGCCGATGGGAGTGCGTTTGAAACGCTGTCGTTTGGGCTTGTCTCATTACATGTTCGGCAGGCGTGACCGTGGCGCTGCTATGACACATCTGTCCCCTAAGGCTTCATTTCACTCACGTGAAGATACCACACCATCAAACTCCAAGACTAAACACTTAGGCCTTGGTGACAAAAGTTTATAGGATCAGCGTGAGATCTGATTCATTTTGTGTATGTGGGATATAGGGACAGAGAGAACAGGCATGGCATGAGGCGGTCTGACGGATCAGGAATGGGCGGTTATTGGTCCGCTCCTGCCTCCTGAACGCGAACGTTGAGCCCGTCTAGGGGGGAGATAACCGCCGGTTTTGCAATGGTATGCTGCAGGTTCTACGCGTCGGTTGTCCGTGGTGGGACATGTATGAGCGCTATGGCAAATGGAACTCGCTTTATGTCCTGTTTCGCCGTTGGGCTGAACAGGGCGTGTGGAATGCTCTGCTGCAAACCCTGGTAGAGCTTGGGCTGACCGATGCTGGCAGCATATGGTCGATGGTACCGTGGTTCATGCCTATTCACAGGCTACGGGCGCAAAAAGGGGGTCATGCGGAGATTATGGCGGGTCACCGGCGGCTTTACGAGCAAAATCCATACCCGATGCGACAATCAGGGACACCTTCTTGGCTTGTCCTTACCGAAGGCCAAGTCTCGGGCTACACAGCCACAGATGCCCTGATAGTCCTTCCGGCTCCAAACCCCCGGGCCATGCTGACCGGTAGAGGTTATGACAGCGACAGCTTCCGCCAGGCCCTGCTGATCCATAGGATCCTGCCGGTTATCCCTTCATGAAAAGGCCGCCGCGTTCCACGGACAACAGACTGGCGGCGTTACAGCCGCAACCGCCTCGAGGAGATGTTCAACATGCTCAAGCAAATGCGCCGCATCGCAACCCGCTACGACAAAACCGCCCTGTCTTTCATAAGTTTCCTAAACCTCGCCACTAAAAGGCTCGGGGCAGAGCATTTTGTCAACGCGACCCGGTGTCTGAAAATCAGGGAAAACTTGCTCTATTTAGCTTGACTTCGAATTACGATAATATTTTTTTATTTAATTATATCATTGTAGTTCTGATTTCGAGGGCTCTCGGCCATCTTTGGCGACCTGTAATCCCAAAAAATGTTAATCGGCAAAAGCCTCGCGACGGACTTTTCTCAGTCAAACCTTAAGCAACTAGATTATTCGTACTTTATGTCGTTCCTGCCCAACCAGCCTCGGCTTCACAAGCCATAAAAATATTACCGAGTACGAACAGTTCATCCTTAGTTAAATTATGCATCAAACGACTCCTTTTTTATCCTTACGCCTATCCGCTCCGGTTCTCAGAGAAAAATTCTACGCCATAATTAACGCAGAAAGAATTGACACACGGCCAACAGCGCAAAGCCAGATTGTTTTTTCGAAGCCTTCAACGGATCTGACGTGGGTGTCGCATTGCCCGTGTGTCAGACAATTTGCTTGCCATGACGGCCATTACCTGGGTCTGTGACGACGCAAAGCTGTTCGGGCACAATCATATGAGTCTGTCGAATGCTGCCAGAATGGCTCTGGCGCTGTCTGTCCAGGGAACGGGTGTGAAGTGGGAGCGGACCTGTTCGGTCCATTCGCCGAGGGCGGTCTGGTTTGTGATGGTGTCATAGATG
>NZ_BLJQ01000004.1 GCF_014132155.1 Gluconobacter sp. Gdi | reverse complement strand
TAATTCTGTGACGGCCCTTCAGGGTCTCGTAAACCAGTCCCTTGGCAAGGCTGACACGGCAGCTGCCCAGCAGGTTGTCAGTGTCGGCGGTCTCGTCCTCCAGGGTGTTCTTGCGGCCAGTATCTCCCGACTTGCGGGGCATGTGGACGTCAACGCGCTCGATGCCGCGCTGACCAAGACGCTGGAAGGTGCCACGGAACTAGAGCGCGTTCTGGCAGCTGGTCCGGTTGTACAGACACCTGCAAACGAAGCTGCTGACCTCAATCAGCCTGCCCAGTGAATACGGCCAGTCTGGCGATTGTCGGTGTCATGCTCCTCGTGGGCGTGGCATCGGCCCTCGGGCTCTATCGAGCCGGGGGTAAATCGCAGAAAGCCGATACGGCTGACCAGGACGTTAAGGACGCTCAATCTCAGGTGGCACAACAGCAGGCCATGGATCAGCGGGGCGCTGATGCTCCGCAGACCGTGGACGAGTTTCTGGACGCCCTGGACAAGGGGAAAGCGTGATGCGCGTTGTTTTGTTGTGCTTGGCACTAGCTGGATGTGCGCAGCCACGGCTAAAGGTTGTGTGTCCTGCCTTGCATCCCTGGACGGTCGATTTCCAGAAGGGAATGGCGGCCGAGATCCGGGCGCATCGTCAGGAGTGTCCTAACCTTATCGAATCGGCTCTTCAGATGGAAAAAATCCGGAAGAGATGTGGTTCCTAAAATCTTCCGTAGAAACTGGGCAAAAATCCGGGCATGAGTAAAAACGAATGAATAATAAGAACATATGTTATCAATAGGTTATCTTATTTTCGTTAAGGAAACTCTCTCCACCAGGTCTTTTCTTCCAAGAAAATCAATTATTTTGCAGCGTGGACCCCACTCAGTTCTCGCTGTGCGTAGGTCTGACGGCGGTATAGCATCGTCGAAGGTTGATGAGTGCGAAAGACGCACATTGAATCGCTCAATTGCACACTCCATCCTGACGATAAAATCTAGGTGCCTGGTTGATCGCTGAGTGTAGCATTCAGTGTCGCGTTATTAAGTTTTTAAGCGGCACGGGTTTAAACCTGCATATTGGACTTTAAAGTCAGCATAGACCGGTTTCTTTTGCGAGTATTTTCTATCGTCTTGCGAAAGTTGTGTGAAACAAGCCATTCGCCTTGACAGGTACTGCTGCGAACGCCCAATTTTCACTGGATATCCTTTTAGGGGCGCCGGTCATGGAAAGACCTTGGTTTGCGGCGAAGCGAAATGGTTATGGAGCAGGGCGCGCGATAACATGGGAAGGGCGCGTGACCATTCTTGTGTCTATTGGCGCAATCCTTCTGAGCAACATGGTTATGATGTGGGCCAAGAGCATTCCCGTTTTTATCATTTCTCTTATCGTGGACTTTGTGTCGGTCATCGGACTGCTTTGGATTTGCTCTGTTAAAACGGAAGGCGGATGGAAGTGGCGACGGAAAGGCGAGTAACTGTTCCATCCATTGCTCCGATATAAGCTCTATCCCGGCGCATTATGTTTTCGGAAAATGAGTAGGCCGGTGCCGCAATCCGAAGAATGCATTAGAATACGGCGCCGGAACTAGGAGTTACTTAGGTAAAGTAATTTTCACGACAATATATGGTAATTCCTGCATGTCTTTTCCATCGTGGAAGTCTGGCAGCCGTGCCCATTGGCCTATTGTGCAGTACAGGCCGTCTTTCCCGTAGGTCAGGCCATCTGGTTCAATCATACGCGGGTCATGCGCTACGACTGACAATGTGCCATCAGGGGCATGTTTCAGGATCGCGTGGCGTTCGTCATCGGTAATGTAAAGAGAGCCGTCAGGTCCGGTTGCCATGCCGTCTCCCATCCCGCTTTCTCCTTCATCGCGGACGGAGACTTCAATGCGCTTTTCTGTGGCTTTCCAGTCCGACAGAACTGACGTGGGAGCCGCATAGAGGCGACGGCTTGTCTGCGGTTGCCAATAGAGCGTTTGCTGGTCTGGACTGAGGCCAATGCCATTAGCGCCGCCTTGGGGCATTTCGGCTTTGGTTGGATTGTACCGGGCTGCTCTGCCATCCATGACGGCCACAAAGCCCTTTTCGGGCATGACCGGTTTCGTGTCAGACAGAATGCGGCGTTGATGACCAGAGGCAAGGTCGACGACGATCAGCGCGGGATGAATGCCTGTCGAGGTATCAGTAATGAACGCGGTTCCGGCCTTCCCATGGGTCAGATCGATCCGAACGTCATTAACGTGACTATCTGGCAGAAGGGTTGGTGCAGACAAGGTGAGAACGTTCAGAACCTTGTTGGTCGCGGGATCAATCTCAAATAGCTTTTGCGCGCCTGTGATCGTTCCTTTGCCTGCCAGCATTCCTTCATCGAGCACCCAGAAGTGCCCTTTCGCATCAACGGTCATGCCGAGAGGGGAGACAAAATCCTGCTGTGTTTCCGCGTTCGGGAACGGCGTCAGGTGGCCGTCAGCATACGTGGCGAGACGCGGCCCGGAATGGTCTTTGACACTCCTGGGAAAGCCAAGCACCAGGCGACCATCTGGAAGAGCAGCAATGCCGGAGGGCTGTGCATTGGTAAAGCGCCCGATGATTTCTACATTTCCAGAGGAAACTAAGCCCTTGTCTGTTGTTTCCGCAGCATAGGCAGTGGAAGCAATTAAAGGGGCGCTAACGAGTGCGGCAAGAAGGGCTGGATGGTAGAATTTCATGGACCAATCTCCTTGCTGCACTGGATCAGAACGCTGTGCGGGTAACAATTCAAGTTAAGTTGAGCGTTAAAGTTTCAAGCTGGAAAGTCATCATGCAGCAGGCTTGCCCTAGCTGTTTCGTAGTCGCTCTCGAAGCGCGGGGTCATGCGCGTAAAGGTAAAGACCTTTCATTCCGCGGGTGAGCAGGACATTCAGCGCATTTAGAATGATGCGTTCCTTCGCCATCTGTGGAGCAACAATGCCGCTTTGCCCCTGAAAGGCAGCACTGTCTTCGTAGCGGGCTGGATCGACGCGGATGCTGTCAGTCTGAGCATCATAGGAAAGGGAAGGGCCTAGAATGACGCCGGCGTAGTTCAGGTCAAAGCCCTGGATTGTATAGACCGAGCCGACTTCGTCGATTGTGTCAGGGCGTTCGGCCCAGGGAAGCTTTTCATCGGGTTTTGAGCGATCCCATCGCAGGTGGAACCGTCCTTCGTCGATGAAGTGGTCTTCTCCATCCAGCCGATAAGGGTAGTCGTAAGTTGAGAGCAGTCGGCATAGGCCGACTTCGTTATTCCGCTCTTTAAGGTCATCGTAAAGCTGGGCGCAGTCGTCATAAACGCGCAGATCAAAGTCTGGGTCTTGAGGACGCTTTCCGATGTGTCCTTCTGCAAGTTGGTCCAGCCAATGCCGAACTTCTGGACCCGCCTCGACGCGAAACTGCCTGGTTAAGTGCAAGGTCTTGGTTGCTCGGCCGTTCTTGAAACGATCCAGCAGATCCGCAGACCAATGACTCTTGAATTTCAGCACCTGTAACGGGTCAAACACCACGACGACTACGCGGGCCAATGCCAGAATTTCTTCGAGATGGTTCTGTTGCTGAAAATGATTGTACCGGTCAGCCCGGGTGAGAAGCAGATGGGCTTCATCGACCAGAACAATGTCTGCCTTCTGATTGGCTTTGTGCAGGCGGTTGATGAACGTCGTAGGTCTGTCGAAATCGGCCTTGCGAAGAGTTGGCATCTCCGCAGCGACATTACGGTAAAGCTTCAGCATTTCCGGATGATTGACCAGCAGCATATTGCGTGTGCCCGTCATGGGATCATCTGGGTTCTTTGAGCGTGCGCGTGTCTGAATTGCGTTGAAAATTGCATTGAGGACAACGCTCTTCCCTGTGCCGGCAGCGCCTTCAATGATGAGGAGCGCGCTCTGATCTGACAGATGCGCGGAGCAGAAAGAGAGGACGTCGTTTAAAAGCTCCTTCTGCTCAGCGGACAAGTGACGCGACAGGGAAAATTTTGTGATGGCGGCGTTTGTTTGCGCTGAAGAGAGCTTCTCAGTCTGCGGCAACATCGGCCACCTTGGCATCGGTGATACGCTGAGCGTCCGCGGGAGAAATGCGCACCACGAACCCTTGATGACCAGCGTTGATGTAGACGGCTTCCTGTCCCATGGCGTCCTGAGACAGGACAACGGGAATAGATGTGGTCTGGCCGAAAGGGCTTGTCCCGCCGGATTGATAGCCTGTCAGTTCATGGGCCTTTTCCGGATTCATCATTCTTGCATTCCGGCCACCGAATAAGGCTGCGACTTTCTTCAAATTCAGCTTCTGATGAGCGGGGGCCACGACACAGGCTGGCTGTTTCTTGTCGATTTCGACGACGAGCGTTTTGAGCACACTGCCTGGATCAGCGCCGATGGCATCGGCCGCCTGCATACCGATCAGGCCGCCATTCGGATTGTATTCGTAGTCATGCAGACTGAAAGGCACGCCCTGTTTTTCAAGAAAAAGAGTGGCGCTGGTTTCTCGGCTCATGTGTGGTCCCCTGTCTGACCGCGAAGCACCTTGCAGGAGCCGTCGAAGGGGGCACGATCAGTCGATAAACATGTCCGGTCGGCGGCTGAAGCGGGTAGGCGCTTCCATGTCGGGCGCTCTCACGAAAAAGAGAGCCCGACATGCTGTATGAACCCTTCAGCAAGACTTCGCAATATTGTGCCAGTCACAGGGGAGAAGGTCAGTTCAGGGCGTCTGCGCGCCGAATTTGTCCCAGTGTTGCAGCAGTTCATGAATGATGCGGGACCCTACGCGATACCCATTGTCCAGCGCCACTTTTTCTCCATCGTAGCCGCTGTTCATGGACTGAACGGCTGTCATGCCATGGGGCTGCTCGGTGTAATTGGACGCACTACGCAGGACCAGAACACGGTTGCTGTCCACGCGGCCCGCCTGCCCAAGGCGTGTCAGGGCTTCGAGAATGCCAGAATCTTCCATGTCACTGGAGACAAAATGGCTCTTGCCCTGTGTGAGAAGGTGTACCCAGTCCCGTGCAAAACCGGTCATGATCTTGCCGTGCCAGAAGGTATCTGAGCCGAAGTCTCCACCGGTCACAACGGCTGGATGGCCAGCAGCGACGTCGGTAGGTTTGTAGAGCTTGCGCTGGGCTTCGAGCTGGGGCGGATCAGACAGTGTGACGGTCTGAGTCAAGTCATAGGCCCAATGCACCAGAGAGGGATTCAACTGGAAGGCATTGTTGTGCTGAATGCTACCATCAGGCGCGTCCCCGCCCGATAGAGCATACTGGTTCGGCTTCTGAGCCGTGATCATGAAGTAGCCGTATGGCCACTCCTTCGGAGCTTCCCGCTTGTCAATATAACGCGTGATATCCCCGACCACGTAATCCGCGATTGACACCGAACCGACGGATGCAACTGCGGGATCAAAGCCGGAAATGCCGTCCACCATCCAGTAGGCATGACGCAGATCGAATCTTGGATCCGTTGCGAGGGCCATGACGGATGTCGTGGCTGGAGCAATCGGAGTTCCTGTTACCACGACCAGCAGATGGTGTTGCGCATCCGTGTAGATCGGATGAATCCCCAGCGGGAATGGGACCTGCTCTGTCAGGTGCTCTCCTTCGATCCAGGGTTGAAATTCGCCTGCACGATCCCCGGTATCTTGGCCAATTTCGTACGTTGTGAGCACGACGGCCCGGATATCCCAGGGTTTTTGTTTGGCTTCCGCTGGCGTTGTTGCGAGTGCCATGGAGGCCAGGCAACCCAAGGAAAGAGTACGTGGCATGATTTGTTGCACAAAAGAGATAAGTTTCATGTATTCCTACCCTCGTTCCGCTCTCATAATGAGGACACCATACAGGAAAGATATCGAAAAGAAATATTCATCCTTGGTGAGTGTTCTATTATAGGCAACGGAATGATGCCCTTTATAGGTATGGTAATATTTTAAAATATAGATTGGAATATTTAATAATTTACTTCTGTATAAATTAATAACTTGAAATACAATATGTGCATATGTGTGCTTTAAAAGACACACGAAACAAAAAACCAGAATAAACTTTAAAATATAGGTTCGGGAAGTTCTTCGTCTAACTTGTTTTGCTTGGCGTTATGAATATTTTCTGCGCTGCAAACGACATATCTAGGATCGCGTGAAGATGAATTTTGGTGCCAGACGTCTCACACTGCTGACAGCAACTGTGCTGGCCGGAGTATTTTGTGATGCAGCAGCCTATGCTGCGGTCTCACAGGCTCGGGGTAAGCATGCTGCACCAGTTCATCCTCATGCGGCCCCCATCCATCATCGCACGGCTGTTGATGCCAAGGATGCGGAAGCGATTTCCGTTCATGTTTCCCGTCAGGCGCTGAATGGCGGCGGGGGCATGATGCGTCACGAAATGGCATCGCACTCCGTTCAGACCGTCACGCGTCAGTATATTGAGATGCAGAGTCCGGCCAGCACTGCGCTAGACATGATCAAGAACCTGCCCAGCGTCACGGTTTCGACTGTTGATAGCTCTGGCATTCTTGGCGGCAAGATCAACAGCCGCAGCCTGACCGATTCAGACATGGGTATCCTGTTGAATGGCGTGCCGGTCGCAACAGCGTATTACCTGAACCAGAACGTCGACACTGAAAACGTCAACATGATCTCCGTCACGCCGGGATCGTCTGCCATTGATCTGCCGGTAACGTCCGCCGCCGCTGGTATTATGGACTCCCAGACCATGACGCCGTCGCATAAGTTCGGCGGCCTGATGGATTTCTCGTACGGCACAAACAACATGTCCCGTGAGTTCCTCCGTGTTGAGAGCGGCGACATCGGCAATTCCGGCATCCGCACGTTTGCGTCCTTCTCCCACACGCATGCTCGTAACTGGAATGGCCCAGGGACGAACGAGCGTCGTCACCTTGATTTTGGTGCTGCAAAGGACTTTGAGGACGGTTCTTCCGTCAATCTCTTTGTCTCGTGGAACCACCAGTTCACGATGGAGCCGCTCAAGCCAACGGCAAAGCAGTTCCATGACAAGAAAGACGGGATCGGGACGTATAACTACTCCTCCACCTATGACCCGTCGAACCCGTCAAAATACGGCATGCTGAACGGCAATATGTGGGATCAGGTGTTTGTGACGCTGCCTGTCCACATTCATCTTCCGGCTAAGTTCTCTTTCGATTTCAAGCCGTATTACGTTTACAACGGTGGCTACACCTATAACGGAAGCCTCTTTAACGGCGCTGGTCGCAATGCGACCATTGGTCAAGGCGGAACGCCCGTTTCCGGCAGTGTGCCTGCGGCCTCCTACTACAGCGTTTATCGCCCGCACGCCGGAACAGTGGCGAAGCTGAACTATGACCCGGTGAGCTGGGACCATATGGAGCTGGGGTACTGGTTCGATTATCAGGATAACCAGGTTAACAACATGTATTCCGTGTTGCAGACCAATGGCTCACAGCACTTCCCGTATAACACCTCCAAGGGGCTGTACGTGAATGGAACGCGCTATATGCCGTACCAGGGGGATGCTGGCTGGAAGATCCATTCGCTGTTCTTCCAGAATACGGCCAAGTTCCTGCATGATCGCCTGACGCTGAATGGCGGCATCAAGGTTGCCATGATCAATCGCTGGACGGTCAATGGTGCATCGTCAACGCCGCGCAGCGAGCAGAACCAGGTTGTGCCTTTGCCGCAGGTTGGCATCAGCTATCGGATTGATCAGCACAATCTGATCTATGTGAATGCCGAAGGCGACTTCCGCATGCCGGACCCGGGATCGCTTGGTCAGGTTTATGATGCGCAGACGGGTGGTTATGTCGGCAATCCGTACAATCCAAAGTCGCAGTATTCCATCAAGGAAGAACTCGGCTGGCGCTTCGACAATGACTACTTCATGACGGATCTGGAGCTGTTCAACTACTCCATCACCAACCGCCTGCTGTCCACGAGCGTTTACATCAACAATCAGGCCATCAGCTCTACCATCAATGCCGGTAATCAGACCGCACGTGGTGTGGATTTCATGATCTCGGCACATCCGTGGCACCATCTCAGTCCGTATGTCTCCGTCGAGTATCTAAACGCGACGATGGATTCCAATATCCTCACGACTGGCACACTGAATGGCCGGACGGTCAGCGATCTGCTGCCGACCAAGGGTAAGACGGCAGTTCAGTCTCCGCATGTGCATGCGAGTGCGGGCCTGACGTATGATGACGGTCATTTCTTTGCCAATGGCAGCGTCAGCTATGTGTCGTCCCAGTATTCGACGTTCATGAATGACGAGAAAATCCCAGGGTATCTGACGGATAATCTGTCACTGGGTTATCGCTTCAACTCCTATGGCCGGTTCAAGGCACCGAAATTCCAGCTGAATTTCAGCAATCTGGGCGGTGATTTCGTCCGGACTGGCGCCTACAGCCTCGTGTCCAATGCCAAGGCAGCCAAGGGTGTTTATGGCAGCACGATCAGTGCCAGCGGAACGCCGACCTATTACCTCTATCCGCGCTTCAGCGTGACAGGGAACATCTCTGTCGGGTTCTGATCTGGCGGTGGAATATTTCTGAGAAAATGGCGGCCCTTCCTGGAAACAGGGAGGGCCGTTTTTGTGCTGTGAGGATGACAACACGGATGTTGAACGCTAGCATTTCAACAACGGCAATGGATTCTGCCTGACCGTACTGGTCGAACCGCTCTCCTCCGCGAGATGCTGATGATTCCTGTCAAACTCGCTTCTCTAGAAGCATGACAGGAGAATTGCGTCCGATGCCTGCTTTCCATAATTCCCCCCGCGTGGCTGTGACGACATTGCGATGGGGTTTTCTGCTTCTGTTGCTGGGCGGAAGTGTCGGATCTGTTTGTGCCCTGTTTCTCTGGTTGTTGGACCAGGCCACGGACACACGGTTTGAGACCCCTTGGCTGATCTTTGGCCTTCCGCTGGCCGGAGTGGGCGTTGCGCTGCTGTATCAGTGGTTCGGCGGGAAATCAGCCGCAGGCAATAACCTGATTATCGACGAAATTCATAAGCCGGGTGGGGGCGTCCCTTTCCGCATGGCGCCTTTGGTTTTGTTTGGAACGGTTGTCAGTCATCTTTTCGGCGCATCTGTTGGTCGGGAAGGAACGGCCGTTCAGATCGGAGGAAGCTTTGCTGCTGCAATTGGGCGCCTGTTCCGGCTGCATGTGCAGGACATGCGCCTGTTACTCATGGCGGGGATTGCCGCAGGTTTCGGTGCCGTTTTCGGAACGCCTGTTGCGGGGGCTGTTTTCGGACTGGAAGTTCTGACGCTCGGCCGGCTTGATTATGCGGCTCTGCTGCCGGTCGCGGTGGCCTCGATTGTCGCAGACTGGACGTGTCATGCGTGGGGTATCCATCATGCCGTTTATCATGTCGGCTTTCGGGGGATCGCGGCGGCAGACGGTTCGATGTTTCACGTCAACGCCATTTTGCTGGTGAAGGTCGGTTTTGCTGCCGTGTGTTTCGGTCTCGCAAGCCGGGCGTTTGCGGACGGTGTTCATCGCCTGGCAGGCGTCTTCCAGCGCCTTTGCCCATCAGCCTGGATACGGCCTGCGATTGGTGGCGTGCTGACGTTGCTTCTGGTCTGGATACTCGGAACGCGGGACTACCTTGGCCTCGGTACTGTCTCACATGTGGAGGGCGGGGCGAGCATTCTGAACTTCTTTGGAGCTGGATATTATCCCTGGAGCTGGCTCTGGAAATTGGTCTTCACTCTTGTCGCATTGGCAACCGGCTTTAAAGGCGGAGAAGTGACGCCCCTCTTTTTCATCGGGGCGGGCTTGGGAAACGCATTGTCCCCTTTTTTGGGTGTGCCGGTTGATCTTCTTGCAGGGGTGGGGTTCGTCGCCGTGTTTGCAGGGGCGGCCAATACACCTCTCGCCTGTACATTCATGGCGGTGGAGCTCTTCGGCGCGACCGATGTGATTTATTACGCGACTGGGTGTTTCATCGCCTATCTCGTGTCCGGCCACACCGGCATCTATCTTTCCCAAAGGATCGGGACGCCCAAACTGGCTCTTTTCTCGAAAGAGCAGGGGCAGTCGCTGCGGGATGTCCGCAGTCGTTGAAGCTATCTCCGGCGCGGCGGATTTTTCTTGGCGTTCAATGTCGTGCAGAGCAGGGCTGCCAGCAACATTTCTACGCTGAGCAGGCCAAGCCATGTGATGACATCAATGATGGGCGTTTGCGATCCATGGAGTTGAAGCATCAGGCTTAAACCCAGCAGTGCAAAGCCTATCAGTCTAAGGCCGAGCAGATAGGACGCCGACGTGGCTTTTTTGAAGAAAATTCCGCTGCCACGAGCGGAGCCCGCCGCCATCAACAGAATGGAAATCTGCCCACACAGCAGCGTCGCCCCCATCATGGGGAAAGTCTTTTCTTGCGATAGGTATTGATGGCGGCATAGGCGAACGACCCGGCAAAAAATGCGGCCGTTACACTTGTCGCGGCGCTGACACTATCACGCCATGGTGCCCCCAGTGCAGCTATAGCCAGACATGCTAGGGCGCAGGCAGCCAGAAGTTCGGTCCAGGCGGCTTCTGATTTACGGAACAGGGCGAAAATCAGGGCGAGAGCCCAGATGATGAAGACGCACTGAATTTCGTGGTTCTCCCGTCCCGGAAGGCGCGCTGGGAGAATATGGTTTGCAAGAAAATAGGATGCAAAAGCGAGGGGCAGCCCAGCCAGAACCCCGACATTCAGGCGCTCTGTCAGAATGTGCCCTAGATGAGGATTGCTTCTGAGACGTTTGATCGTCCAGAGGCGCATTCCGCTTCCAATAACGGCGGTCAGCATCAGTCCGCACACAAAATAAAGCCATCTCGTCACACTGGGCGCAAAGCGTGCGACGTGAAGACCATACAGGAATGTGTAAGCACCAATGAGTGGTCGCTTTTCGACATGTTCGCTGAGAAGGTGGCCGTTCGTGCCGTCAAAATTCAGGGTGTGTGATGTCGTGCTGACGGTGTTCGTGTTGCCCGATGTGATGGTAATCACTGACGCCTGATCGGTCGGATTGAAGATATAGATCTGTGCGATGCCGGCTTCACCGATGCGTCTTTCTGCATCCTGAAGAATGGGAAGGATGGGCGCGAGATGGCCCGGATGGCCGCTGGGCGGACGGGTATTCAAGGCCGGATTCAGATCTGTGTAAGACGCCATTAGATCATGTTTGTAAATGGCCTGCGTGCTCCATGGGAGAAGCAGGGTCCCCAGCGTAACTGCGCCTGTGAAGGAGATCATGAGGTGGAAGGGCAGGGCCAGAACGCCTAGAAGGTTATGCGCATCCAGCCAGCTTCTCTGTCCTTTTCCCGGACGGAATGTAAAGAAATCCGTGAAGATCCGACGGTGAATAATGACGCCGGAAATCAGGCCGACGACAAGGGTCAGCGCGGCGATAGCGGCGATCAGGCGACCAAACGGGTAGGGGAGTTGAAGCTCGAAATGGAAGCGGTAGAAAAACTCGCCGCCAAAGGTTTGTCGAATGCCGTCAGGGCTGCCGGTTTGTGGGCTGAGTGCTTTCTGCAAATACACGCCTTTGGGGTCAGCCCAGACCCCAAAGGTGAAAGGCTCCTGCTGTGTCGGCGCATTCAGATACCATGCCGGAGATGTCGGGGCATTCTGTGTAAGCCACTCTACGGCGTGGGCGCTTGCTTGAATGGGGGAGATATTAGTTGCGCTCAGTTCTGGCCGCATCCAGACGCTGATTTCCTGCCGGAACACACTGAGCGTTCCAGACAGGGCAATCGCGAAGAGAACCCATCCTGTTATCAGTCCAAGGCCTGTGTGTAGCCAGGCCATGGAGGCACGAAAATTGCCTTTCATGGCCTCCAGCCCTTCAAAAGAGCCAGTCCTCCCGTGAAGAGTACCGCAAGTAGAGTGCCACCAAACGCTTTGCGACCATCGGTAACACCAAAGCAGGTCATGAACGTAACCGGCCAGACCAGCAGGCCGACAAGGATGCCGGCCATAGCGCAATCTGCGCGTGAGAGGGGAAGCCAGAGGCTCAGGCAGACTCCCCCCAGAACTGACAATGCGTATCCGCCGGGCAATGCCGCCAGTAAACGCAATGTCAGATGCTGGTGCGCCGGACCGGACTTACCAGGTGTAGCCAACGCTCGCCTGTGCGTTGCGGCGTTCGCCATAATAGCAGAATTCCTGATTGTAAGAGGCGTAAGCAAGGCAGTTCGCCACATAGTTCTTATCAAACAGGTTGCGGACACTGGCAGCAACTGTCCAGCCATGCAGTCTGTGGGACAGGTTGTTGAGATCGTAGCGGACGGAACCGTCAAAGAGCGCATACTGCGGAATCCAGACGCTGCCGTAGGATGCTTCGCCACCATAGGTCTTGGCAGAATATCGCATACCACCGCCAAAGCCGAAGCCCTTCAGAGGGCCGGATGGCATCGTGTAGAAAACAAACAGGGAGGAATTCCCTTTGCCTGATTGCATCAGGGGCTTGCCGGTTGAATCGTCATGGACTTTCTGGAAGCTGACGGATGCTGTGACCATAAGGTTCTTGTATGGCTCAGCATGTGCTTCGAACTCGAAACCATCTGAATGAACCAGACCACTGGCGGTGCTGTAACCCGTATTCCCGACACCAACCAGAACGTTGGTTTGCTCAATGTGAAAACCGGTTGCTGTCAGCAGGATGCTGGTTCCCGGAACCTGATATTTCACACCGCCTTCAAGTTGCTTGCCGAGAGACGGGGCAGCCTGATGCATGGTCTTTCCGCCATCGCTGGACACGGCGCCAGACTGTGGTTGGAAAGATGTCGAATAGCTGATGTACGGTGCGAGACCGAAATCAAAATGATAGAGGCCGGAGGTGCGCCAAGTAATCTGGCTGGGGCTCTGACGGCTGTCTGAATTGTAATTGGATTCGACCTGATGGGAGCGATACCAGTCGTTGCGGATGCTACCTGTCAGGATCAGGCGGTCCCAGCGGATTTCATCCTGCCCATAGGCGCCCACCTGATGCGAGTCCGTTCGATAGTTGACCCATGGAGACATGGGGGCAATAGCCATCTGGTAGTCTGGATGAAACACGTTCAGGTCAGGCGCTGCGCCGTAATATCCAACTTCAGTCGCGCTCTGCTGCATATAGTCAAAGCCGAACATCAGCGTGTGATGCAGCGGGCCTGTACGGACTTTGCCTTTGAACTGGCTGTCAAACGCCAGGTTGTGGGTGTGCTCGTATGTCTCGATTGCTGAGCGGGCCAGCGTATCGTCGTTGACGTAATACCCCATGTCATAAACGCTGCGGTATTGAGTCTTCACATCGTCATAACGGCCGCGAGACGTGAAGCTCCAGTCATTATTGAATGTATGATTGAAGATGTAGGTAATGGCACCCTGACGACGGTTGTACTTTTCGAAGGACGAATCACCGTCATAGAAATTTCTGGGCAAATAGCCGTATGGCGCCCGCTTGAGCGATCCCACCAAAGGAACGCCACCATAAGTTCCATTGGTGGGGTCGTACTGATAATTACCAAGCAACGTGAGTGTTGTCGGTCCATTTCCGCCGAAAGTCACCGATGGGCTAATGGAGAAGCGTCGGCTTCCGGTGTGCGTTAACTGTGTATGCTGCCCATTGACGGTGCCATAGACCCGGTACCGGACAAGCCCATTGTCTGTTGCATACCCGCCGACATCCGCATCAACGCGATAAAGATCGAACATGCCTCCCGTTGCATTGACCCCGCCGTAGAAGCGCTGGTCTGTTGGCAACTTGCTGGAGAGGGCCGTCAGGCCGCCGGGACTGGATTGGCCATACAGTGCAGAGGCGGGGCCTTTGAGAATTTCAACCCGATCAAGGCGCGATGTGTCGGTCTGTGCAACGGCGTAGCCTGTGGGGCTGTCCTGTAGTTTCAATCCATCCAGAAAGGTTGGGACGGAGAAGCCGCGGAGGGCAAACAGATCGTAACGCGTGCCAACTGCACCGCCGCGCTGGTCCGCGGTGACGCCAGCTGTGTAGCGAACGGCCTGATTAAGGTTCAGAACGCCCCGAACGTCCATCTCATTGCGTGTAATGACCGTAACAGACTGGGCCGTCTCGATCAGGGGAGTATCCGACTTCGTTGCAGACGTCGCCACCGTCGCCATTCTGCGTGCCCGGACAGAAATATGTTCCATTTTAGCAGGCGTAGACGTGGTTTTTCTGTTCGTATGGTGTTCTGGAGTGGCTGTCTGGTCAGCAGCGTGAGCATGGCTGAAAACAAGGCATAAACCGGCAATGGCGGGGGTCATTCTGGAATTGCTGGGCACGGGTCTCACGCGGTGGCTGGGTGAAAGAAGCGGGACTATCATTCAAATGATAATTATTCGCAATAAGAATTTTTGAAAAAGATTATGACGGTTGAAAATTTTAGGGCTGGTGCGGTGATGCTGATAATTTCTGTGTAGAAATTATTTTTTATTTTCTCGTAGTGTATAGGGCAATAAAAATTAATATATCAACAAGTAAAAATAGTTGAATATTTCTTATTAAACTTCATATTTATTTCTTATTTGTGGACAATTTTTTTAAAATAACATCATGCAGTTCTGCGGGCGTTATCGTGCAGGCGGTTGCGGGGGCTGCTGCCTTTTCGATGTTATAGGTGAGAGAAATGAAGGGTGTTGATCGTACCGGGGCAGGGTGAACGTATCCGGGGATTGAAGGGCGATGGTCACCAAAAAAGATCAGATGTGCGGGACGGCCACATTCTTGTAGGGTACGGTTCAGGCTCTCCAATAAAGCGTCACCATTATGAGCGTGGTGATTCCAGGCTGCGAGCGGGTCTGTCGCATCCAGGCGTCCTGCATCCCAAGGGCCATGATTTTCCATGGTGACGACATAAATCAGTTCCGCCTCATCAGTTGTTAGTATGCGGTTGTGGAGATAGTCGCCCAACGCCTTGTCGCTAATGTAAGGCCCGGATTTTTCAGCGTTCTTGAAATCATCAGGCCCGACTAGCGTCGTGAAACCCAATGCAGGCATCAGACGGTCGCGACCGTAAAACCGTAGATCATGAGGATGGACAAAAAGTCGTTTTTCATAAAGCGCGGCAAGTCGATTTGGCAGCCCAAATGTTCTTTCATCCTCGGCTGTCAGAAAAGGATCAAATGCACGAAACCCAAGGTCCTTATCACTGCGGCCGCAGAGCACGGCATACTCCGTCCGCATCGTATAAGCACCGAACCCGCTGACGGAGAGTCTTCCATATTCATCAGACGTTTTCTGTAGTCGCTCAAGTGCTTGGAGAGGGGGAAGAAAATGCCCAGGGACAAGATCTGTGGGATCAGCAAATGACTCACACTGTATGATGATTAAAAAGGGAGCAGGGTCTTGGTCTGGCTTAAGTGCCGGGAGCGGAGGCACTGCAGCAGGAGATGGAGTTGCGCGCCATCTTAGTGTGTAGACTATCAATACGGAGAGTAAGCCGTATTGCGTGATATCTGCCTGAAGATTGGGGCAGGGCATGAAGCCGGAGCGCCAATAAAGCTTCCAGTTGGTGCCAACCACCGAAAGGGCGCCCAAAGAGACTGCCAAGCCTGCAAGGTGAGGCGCTGGCGTAATGGACGAGAAGGCTATGACGCACCCAATCACAATCATTACCGCAGGAAGAAGGATGATCTTCAGGGAGCTGGGAATTGCCGCCAAGTAAAAACGCGGATAGCGCAAGAATGAAGCGGCTACTGCGAGATCAGAAAAAACTAATGGCTCACCTAACACTCGAAATTTGATGTTCGAAGCGATCACGACAGCAAGAAATATTGCTCCAGTGAGAACGCAGGCAACCCAGAAGCCGCCCGTCAGGGCAAGTGCCGCACCATAAAAAATTAAGATAATCAGGGTATGGATTGCGTATCCACGCCAGCCAATGCGAGATGGTCGAGTAAATCTGTCAAATAAGATCGAAAATACGATCGTACAAAGAAGGGAGAGCAGAAAGTTCTTCACAGAAACGACGCAGAAAAAAGATAAATCATGAATTCGAAATCGGCTTCCGGATGTCGCGGGCTTTCAGTTAGAAAGCATATCTATGAGATTTCATCCATCACGCACAGGCTCTACGACTGACTCAGTCTTGCTCAGGCGTCCGCCAAGGAAAGAAAGCCGAGCTTCCGAGCTGGGATGCATCTCTTCATTTGCCGGTGTGACGCCTACATTTTCAGCAGATTCTCTTTTGCAGGACATTCGGTCTGGCCGAATTGGTGGAACGTTCTGGCTGCCCCCGGCAGTAATGTCTTCCGGTCGCAAAATCCTTGTCTCATTGCCGCCAGATCCGGATCTGGCATGGGCTTTATGGAGCCATGTCACGGCGCGGGTAAAGGCGAGTACGGTTGTAGTACTGTCTCCACATCTGCATCACGCTGACAGGGTCAGGGCCGCAGGTGGGCAGGTTTTGTCGAAAGTCGATCCCCACAGTGTTGTAGAGAAGGTTGAAGAGGTTTGGGCTGCTGGCCGGGATGATGCTGCGCTGCTGGGGGCAATCTATGGCCGGGCAGTAACGCTATGGTCGCCCACAGAAGGCGAGGTGGTATTTTCTGAAGCCATGGCGCTTACGTGGCTGACAGAGTCCGTTTCCTGGCACAGTCCCTTCGATGGCCGCTCAATTGATTTCAGCGAAGCCGTTAGGGTCGTGGCTGACGACCGCCGGGCATGGGAGCGCACGAGAGATGTGGCGGTCTGTCTTGGCATGGCGTGGTGGAAACGCAAACGTATCCGAGAATTTTTCAATATCGGCCGTAATCGGGTCTTTTTCCGGAAGTCGATGTACGGGGCGTTAAAAGAAGCCCAGCGCAGGAAAGGAATAATCGCCGCCTGGTCCAGTCGTATTCCGTCGGGACTGGAGCGGAAGGCAAAAGCTCAAGGCATCGGCATATGCCAGGTTGAAGATGGCTTTCTGCGGTCTGTTGGGCTTGGCAGTGATCTTTTGCCGCCCTGTTCCATCGTTCTCGACCGGTCGGGTATCTATTTTGATCCTTCCCGACCCAGCGATCTGGAAAAGATCCTGATGAGAACGGCTTTTGATGACAGGCTGCGTGAGCGTGCCCGCCATTTGATTGACACACTCGTCGTGCGGAATGTCTCCAAATACGGGAGTACGGCTGACGTTGGTTCCTTGCTCGCTCGACCGGCAGGCAAGACGGTTATTCTGGTGCCAGGTCAGGTCAGTAATGATTTGTCCATTCAGTTGGGCTGTGGGGACGTCAGCGACAACCTCTCCCTCCTCCGTAACGTTCGTGACCGGATGCCTGATGCGTACATTGTTTTCCGCCCCCATCCAGATGTTGACGCAGGTCATCGCCCAGGCGGCGTCAGAGACGATATTGCCCTGCAATATGCAGACGAGATTGTACGGGGTGGCGCAATGGTGTCTCTGATTGCGCAGGTGGATCAGGTTCACACCATGACATCGCTTGCAGGTTTCGAAGCCTTGCTGCGTGGACGGGCAGTTACGACCTATGGAAATCCGTTCTACGCGGGATGGGGGCTGACATGTGATCTTGCCCCCAGCACGGGCAGGAGAGGGCGAAACCTGCTTTTGGAAGATCTTGTGGCAGGAGCGCTTATTCTTTACCCGCTTTATTTGGATCCGGTCACCCAAACGCCATGTGGACCTGAAGTTCTTGTCGAGAGACTTTCTGATCCAACAATCTGGACTACATCTTTCACTGTGCGTTTACGGCGCTGGCAGGGTCGGCTACGTAGGCGCGGACAGTATATGCGTATGAGGATCTGGCCGAAATGAAGGCAACGGGCGATAGCCGCTTCGGCAAGGAAAATCTTAAACCTCTGACCACACGGCATTTTCTGTTTCTGCAGGGATTGATGGGGCCGTTCTTTGAGCGCGTTGGAGAGGCTCTCCTGGCGGATGGTTACAAGGTTTCCAAAATTAACTTCAATGGCGGAGACAAGCTCTTCTGGCGCCTTCCCGGGGGTGTGGACTATCGTGGAAGTCTTGAAGACTGGCCCGAATTTCTACGTCACTTCATAGTGCGCCGTGAAATCACGGATGTCGTAATTTTTGGGGACTGTCGGCTGCATCACATGGTTGCAGCGAAGGTTTGTGAAGACCTTCAGGTTCCGATGCATGTCTTTGAAGAAGGTTATCTCAGGCCCGATTGGGTGACCCTTGAACTCGGGGGCGTGAATGGTCACTCACGTCTGCCGCGGGATCCTGAGTACTATCGTGTGGAAGAAAAATTACTTCCTCCCCAGGTTCCCCATAGTCCTGTTCCGTCCTCTTTTCAGCGGCGTGCAGCAGAAGGTATTGCTTACAATACTGCCGATCTTCTGCTCCGTTGGTATTTCCCTCACTGGACAAACCATCGCCCCTGGCACCCTCTGGTCGAGGGGGTAGGCTGGCTGAGACGGTTTTCCCGTCGCAAGGCTGTTGCGGAACGTACAAAGAAAGTCCTGGCCCGGCTTGAGGCCTGCAGGGCTCCTTATATGCTCTTTCCTCTTCAACTGGATGCTGACGCGCAGGTCCGTCTTCATTCAGATTTTAACGGCATGCAGGATGCGATCGAATACGTCATTTCCTCCTTTGCTACCCACGCTCCAGAAAATATGCGGCTTATCATCAAGCAGCATCCACTGGATAACGGCCTGCGCGATTGGCGTCACATCATTGCGTGTTCTGGTCGTCGGCATGGTGTGCTCGGACGCATTGGCTTCATCGAAGGCGGTGATATTGCATTGCTGGTAAAGAGGGCCGAAGGGGTCATCACCATCAATAGTACGACCGGTACACTGGCTTTGGCAGAAGGCATTCCAGTTATTACGCTGGGGCAGGCCATCTACAATATTGCCGGCATTACATATGAAGGAACGCTCGACGCATTCTGGAAGAAACCAGAAAAGCCGGATATGGAGCTTTTTGCAGCTTTCAGGCGTGTGCTGGTCGAATACTGTCTCGTTGCTGGTGGTTTTTTCTCAGACGAAGCCATGTCCAAGCTTGTCCGGGGTGTCGTAGCGAAATTCGAAAGACACTCGCCTCAACTTTTTCAGACCAGGGCGACCGAAGAGGGACATGAATTCTGGCATGGGATGAGCCGTCCGTTGTTGCGCCTTTCAGAAAAGGTAGCGGACGCAGTAGGGGCGCCTGAGTGAAAGATAAGGCAATAACTCCGTTTCTGCTGGATATTTCACGCCTTCTTTCCCGTTCGAGCGCAAATGTACCAACAGGTATTGATCGGGTCGAACTGGCCTATGCGCGATATTTGCTGTCCCATGCGCCCGAACAAACGCGGTTTTGTGCCATGCATCCCATCGGTGTGATGGGCATGATTGACGGCACAGTGGCGAGGCGGTTCATAAAGGCGCTGGAAGTCCAGTGGGGGCAGTCCGTGTCTGGTCGACCGGCCGCACCGTTGCGCGGTGTGATTAATCGTGGCCTGTTCTGGCGCAGACCTCGGGCATTGCAGCCTGGAACGGTGTACCTCAACGTTTCCCATCATCATCTGACGCGTCCCAGGGTGGTGGATGCCTTTCTGAGGCAAACGGGCGCGCGTTTTGTCGTGATGATTCACGATCTCATTCCAATAGACTATCCGGAATATTCCCGTCCAAGAGAGCCCGCTCGTCACGAAGTCCGCCTTGAAACGGTCGCGCGCTATGTAGACGCCATTATTGTACCGTCGCATTATGTGAGGGAATCCGTTTGCCGGCATCTGGCTGCAAAGTCAGCTAATATTCCTGTTTATGCTGTTCCTCATGGCGTAGATGCTCCTCACCAGCTTTCACATCATGCGGAACTGAATGCCTCACTGCGTACTCAGTTGGCGGGACGTCCCTACTTTGTTTGCTTGGGCACCATTGAGCCCCGTAAGAACCATCTTCTTTTGCTAAATGTCTGGCGTCGTCTTGTAGAGCGGGACCCGTCTTCAGCGCCTGTGATGGTAATTGTAGGAAAGCGTGGTTGGGAGAATGAGAATATTCTCGATCTTCTGGATCGTGCGCCTGCTCTCAAAGGGCACGTCATTGAGTGTCAGTCTCTGGCTGATACAGAGGTGCAAACTCTGTTGAAGGGCAGTTCAGGGTTATTGTTCCCCTCTTTTGTCGAGGGCTTCGGTTTGCCGCTTGCAGAAGCCTTGTCGCTGGGAGTGCCTGCTCTCTGTGCCGATATCCCAGTTTTGCGAGAAGTTGGCGGAGAGGCAGCTCGTTATCTCGATCCTCTGGACGGTCCAGCATGGATGGATGCAATCATGCGCTATGCTGCTCTGGGATCGGACCGACAGAAACATACTTTGCAGACCGAAAATTTTTCCGCTCTTTCCTGGGACGAGAGCGTGGCTCAGGCACTGGAGCAGATAAAATAATCAGGTGTGAGGATGCCAAACCTGATCTCGATTTTGATTGCGATGAAATTAAGGAACCGACAGTTATCTGCGCATGATCTTACCGAACATTTTCGTTCGACAAAAAGCATCATCCGGTCAGTAATCGTTGATAAAAATTTTTCATGCGCAGCACGTATGGGTCGATAGCAAACGCCTGTGCGCGTTCCTGGCCTGACGATGAGAGTTCCAGGGAGAGGGCATCGTCATAATCGAGTTTTGTAAGGCCTTCGGTCAACGCTTCTGTACTTGTACTGTCCACCAGAAATGCCGCAGTCCCGGCAATTTCCTCTGTCGCATGCCCAAAGCTGGTTAAAACTGGCGTGCCTAACGCCATAGCTTCCAAAATGGGCAGGCCGAACCCTTCCGCCAATGAAGGGAAGGTGACACATCGTGCTTCTCTGATCGCGCGGACCAAGGCCGGTCTACTGCACCAGGGAAGGATGTGAACACGCTCGGGAGTCGGGTGGTGCGCAAGAGCTTGAAGTTCTTCGGCTCCTCCAAACCCTAAACCTCCGATCAGGATTAACGGGCGCATCGTTCCTGAACGGCCATGTGCCTTGATCAGGCGTCCAATGTTTTTGCGACGTTCAATCGTTCCGAAGTAGAGAAATCCATTTTTCGGACAAGGAGCTTCGACAGTCAGAGACGCCTCCATGAGGTCTGTCGCAAAAGAAACAGATTGGGAAAGCATGCTGACTTTTTGGGGAGGTAATTCGAAGAAGCTGATCAGATCTTGCCTGACTGCTTCTGAAACGGTGACGATAGCATCTGCATTGTCGCACCAAAATTTCAGGCGTCTATGGAGTCGCTTGGTCGGCGTGTCGCTAAATTCTGGATGAAGCAGTGGAATAATGTCGTGGATCGTCACGACATTAGGAATACCGTGCCATCGCATGGGAACTGGATAGGTCCAGTGCATCAGGTCCGGCGGTGTATCTGCTTTTATGGAAATGGGGGTGTGAAACGTGCGGTCTCTTATTTCAGCGGCACGATAAAGGTCATGGCCCACATAACCGTCAGAAGTCGGTTGAACGTGATGAGTGGAGTGGGCACTCTGGAAAAAACGTTTAATTTTTCTGGGAAAACTATGAGGACGAGTATGGTTAGCCATATCGTCGTGCAGCCATGCCGGGCTGATGCCTACATCGCTGTAGGCTTCTCCCAAAGTTGCGGCGTATGTTGCAACACCCGTGCCTCCGGAGCGGCCCGTATTACGGGTATCAAGTCCGATCCGCATAGGCTTCAGGAAGAACGTCCGGTCTTGTGTGGAAAACACGGTCCCAAATATCATTGCTGACAGCGAAATTCTTTTCCGGTGCAGCGTAATGATGGATGAGGTGATGGCGACGAAGCTTTCGCAGGATACCGCGTTTTGGGCGATATTGATGGCAGGCATAATGAACAAGATCGTAGGCTATGTAGCCAGCGAGAAAGCCCAGAAAAAATGTTGTGCCCTTATGGCCGCCTAAAACATGCGCCAAGCCCCAAAGCAAACCACCGAGTGGCAAAGTAACGGAGAGGGGCATCATGTTGCGGAGCTTCTCTCCAGGCTCTTCATGATGATTGCCATGGATCAGGAAGATGAACCGTTGGCCGATTTCATGAGAAAGGTTGAGATGGAAGAGGAAGCGGTGTCCGATATATTCAAAAAAAGACCAGAAGATAAGGCCCGCAAGGAAAAGTGCCACAAATGGGACCGGCGCCATCGGCATGCAGTCCATGCAGACAAGGGAAAAGATGACGACCCATACGGGGACGAAAACTGACAACGGCATATATGTGAGCCGTTCCAGCCAATCATTTCTGAAAAGCCTCAATGACACTCGGCAGAATTCCCCTGAAACCCTTGTTTTCTGTGCTGAATTCCCTCGTGTTTTCGGAAAACAGAACTAGTTGATCTATGCGATCATATCGATGTTCTCAAGACACGCATAGTAATGTTTGAGCTTTGAAGTGAGGGGCGTGCTCTTCTCGCACGGCCTCTCAGGTTTACGGGGAGTTCTCTGCCTGGTTTGAGCCTTCAAATGTATAGCGAACATTTCTGGTGAGCTTTCTGCCTCGCAGGAACACAATTGTGTGCTCTAGGAAAACATTGAAAATCTACGAGTTTTTATCCGTATGATAGAGAATGTAGCTTTCCGGCAACATAACATTTGGCCACGATACAGAAGACTAGGTCACGTTGAGAAAGGACCTGATCAGAAGCCTTGCGGCGGTGAGGTTGAGAAAACTCATGAAGGACAAGTCGGTGTTGTCGTAGCGGGTTGCGATACGGCGCATCTGCTTGAGCTTGTTGAACATCCGTTCGATATGGTTGCGGTAACACTGCCAGTCTGTTTGCTGGAGAGCGCTACGACTGTTACGTGAGGGAATAGCCGGCAGGTCCCGTGGATCAGCAGATCCTGGTGGAGGCTGTCACTGTCATAGTCCCGGTCGGCCAGCATGGCGTTGGGGTGCGGGACAAGCAACTTTTCAGGGTGCCTTGTGGCTTTGTAGTCCTAGACCGGGCCTGCCGGTAAGGACAAAGGCGAGAGGGCGTCCCTGATAGTCACACGGGCATGGATTTTGCTCGTAAAACCGCGCGTGATCGACCAAAAGCTTCCGAATGAGCCCACCCTCGTTGTCCCCGTGGCCTGTGAATGGGCACGGACTACGGTGCTATGGAGAAGGATGTGACTGCCCCCTCGTGGTTGATAACCTGCCGTTCCTTTAGCTCTGTTGGCAGGGTTTCGAGCGCATGGCAGTGTCTGTATGCTCAGGGGCGGCTGACTGCGGGATCGTTCTGAATAAAAGTGTTTGAGAGGCAGGGGGGTCAGTTATTTCATCCCTGATGCCGACAGTCTTTTGAGGTAGTCGCTCTCGAATATCCTCAGACAACTTTGACTAACGACGAAGCCATTTCTACAAGCGCGAGCTTGTGCGGTCATTCTAATCAGAAATTTTTAATAAATGGGGATGTGTATCAGATACATGAAAGTAGCCTCCGATACGTAATGCCAATTAGCATACGAGAGTGGGAAAACGATTTTTTATGTAAAATACAGTTACTTAAGGTAACTGGTGTCCCATAGGGGATTCGAACCCCTGTTGCCGCCGTGAGAGGGCAGTGTCCTAGGCCTCTAGACGAATGGGACCAGAGCGAGGGCGTTAATAGAAGAGGCCCTCTGGGTTTGCAAGTACTATTTTACAGTTTTTGTGAAAGCAGCGGCCCAAGTGCTGCCCCGCCAAAAAGGTGGACGTGGAAGTGAGGAACTTCTTGGCCTGAATTGGCGCCGGAGTTGCTGATAAGGCGAAAACCGTCTTTCGTCAGCCCCTCTGCTTCAGCCACTTTTGCGACCGCTCTCCAGAAGCCAGTAATGGCATCGGCTGATGCTGTCGCACTGAAGTCCGCAATGGAGACATATGGCCCTTTGGGGATGACCAGCACATGGATAGGTGCCTGCGGGGCGATGTCGTGAAAGGCCAGCGCGTAGTCGTCTTCGTAAACCGTGCGGGAGGGGATCTCCTTACGGAGGATACGCGCAAAGATATTACTGTGATCGTACGTCATGGCTTTGTCCCTTAACCAAGCTTTTCCTTGGGGCGCGATGCTTTTTCGGCAATCCCGCTCGTGCCTTCGCGACGCTTCAGTTCAGCCCACACATCGTCAGGGGAGACGCCTGCGTCCACCCACATGACGATGAGATGATAAAGAACGTCAGCGCTCTCTCCGACGAGTTCCTTGCGGTTGCCGTTGACGGCTTCAATCAAGCATTCAACAGCTTCTTCGCCAAATTTCTGGGCGATCTTGTTGCGACCACGGGCCATCAGACGCGCTGAATGGCTCAGCGTCGGGTCTGTGCCGCGACGGGACTGAACGGTCTCGAACAGGCGCTCCAGCACGTGCTCCCTGGCCGGTGTCGTTTTGCGCTCTTCCGGCTTTGCTGCTTTTGCCATTGCCTTATTCTCCAAGTCTGACCGGAAGGCCGGCCTCATTCAGTGCCTGTTTGACGTCCCCAACGCGGAACTGTCCGAAATGGAAGACGCTGGCGGCTAACAGGCCGCTTGCGCCAACCTGGGCGCCTTCAACAAAGTGATGCAATTCGCCAACGCCGCCGGATGCAACAACAGGGATGGTCACTGTACCACAGACCGCTCTGAGCAGATCCAGATCGAAACCGGACTTCGTGCCATCACGGTCCATGCTGGTGAGCAGGATTTCTCCTGCGCCCAGATCCTGCATCTTTTTGGCCCATACCACCGCGTCCAGCCCAGTGGGTTCGCGGCCGCCCTTGGCATAGACTTCCCAGCCACCGCGACTATTCGATCGCGCATCAATCGCCACGACCACGCATTGGCTGCCAAAGCGTTGCGAGGCTTCGCGGATCAGTTCCGGGCGTGTGATCGCGGCCGAGTTTACGGCACATTTATCAGCGCCAGCCAGAAGCAGGCGTCGCATATCCTCGCAGGTGCGAACACCACCGCCGACCGTCAGGGGAAGGCAGATGGCTTCAGCCGTGCGGCGGACGACATCCAGAATGGTATCGCGGTTTTCGACGCTGGCCGTGATGTCCAAAAATGTCAGCTCATCAGCACCGGCAGCGTCGTAAAGCTTGGCCTGCTCCACCGGATCACCCGCATCACGAAGGGAGACGAAGTTCACCCCTTTGACGACGCGGCCATCCTTGACGTCAAGGCAGGGAATGACGCGGAGTTTCAGCATGAACCGAGTACGTCCAAGGCGTCCTTGAGGGAAATACGCCCATCATACAGCGCCCGGCCGACGATGGCGCCGGAAATGCCAGGTACATCGCGGGCAATAGTGCGCAGGTCCCGAAGATGATCGAGGGTGCCGACGCCACCGCTCGCAATGACGGGAATGGAGAGGCGGCGCGCCATGTCTGCAGTCTGTTCGAGATCAAGCCCGGCCAGCATCCCGTCGCGGGTGATTTCCGTGAAGATGATGGCGGCAACGCCTGCATCTTCCATACGGAGTGCCAGATCGTTGGCTTCAAGTTCCGAAACTTCTGCCCAGCCTTCTGTTGCAACGCGGCCTTGGCGGGCATCAATCCCAGCAACAATCTGGCCCGGGAAGGCGCGTGCGGCCTGTCGGACCAGTTCCGGGTCTTTTACCGCCACGGAACCGAGAATGATGCGAGAAACGCCGGCTTCCAGCCAGCGCTCAATGGCAGCCATATCGCGGATACCGCCACCAAGCTGCACCGGCAGGCCAGTAGCTTTCACAATGGATTCAATGGCTGGCACATTTGTTGATTTGCCAGCGAAAGCACCATTGAGGTCAACGACGTGCAGATGGCGGCAGCCTGCTTCTTCAAACAGCTTGGCCTGTGCCGCAGGGTCGTCGGAATAGTGAGTGGCATCTTCCATCTCGCCACGGCGAAGCCGAACGCAGGCGCCGTCTTTCAGGTCGATGGCGGGGTAGAGCATCAGGCCCTGATGGCTTTTGGTGGTCTCGGGGGAAACAGGCGCGCCGCCGGCATCCGGTGCAGCAATGCTGGACTGCCAGCGGGCTGCTTCATGTTCACCGGCGAGTAGTTTGGAGAAGAAAAGTCCGCGCACTGTCTGGCCTCCGATCCGTGCATAATAGGGATGGGTGCCCCAGTGCTCAAAACCGAGCGACCGGAACAGCCCGATGGCAGCAGCATGCGTTTCACGCACGTCGCAGTTGATAACTTTGCTACCCATGGCTTTTGCGCCTTGGATCATGGCCTGAATCAAAGCGCGCCCCAGTCCTCGCCCTCGGGCGTAGGGTGCGACAAAGAAGCCTGTCAGATTGACTGTGGCGGCATGGGCTTCATAGCTTGAAGGCGGACGCACAAGCTGTCCCGCACCGCAAATGATGCCGTCTTCGCGCAGAACATACAGGCTGCGCTCCTGCACCAGCAGCAGGCCTTCGAAATAACGCTCCAGAGCCTGATTTCCGGGCGGCTGGAGCCAGCCAAAGCCGCCACCATCCAGGATACCCGCGGTTGCAGCTTCGCAGAGCGCTTCCATATCATCAGGGGAGAGGGAAGAGACGACCCGTTCGCAAACGACGGTCATGACGTCCACCTCAGGAAGTTGCCCATGATGGTCAGGCCAACAGTCTGGCTTTTCTCGACGTGGAACTGTGTTCCGCACCGGTTGCCGCGCGCAACAATGGCGGGGACCGAATTTCCGTACTGTGCAGTCGCAACCAGTTCGTCTTCATGGCCATCATGCAGGGCATAGGAATGAACAAAATAACCGTGCATTCCGGGCTCCAGGCCCTGCGTCAGCAAATGTGCGCCCGGTTTGAAATCAAGAGTATTCCAGCCCATGTGGGGCAGGCGCAGACCTGCGTTGGCGGCTTCATCCATGCGGCGGATATTGCCTGAAATCCAGCCCAGTCCTTCGGTACGGCCATGCTCCAGGCCATATTCACTCATGAGCTGCATGCCAACGCAGATGCCAAGGAAAGGCGTGCCTTTAGCCGTTGCAGTCTCAAGAATATTGCGAAGATCCGGCCCAAGGCCTGCGGCACAATCTGCAAACGCCCCCTGACCTGGCAGAATCAGGCGATCGGCATTCAGGATGGCTTCCGCATCGCGCGTAATGGTGACGTCTGCGTCAAGTCCACGCAATGCCGCAGCCTTTTTGGCGGCCTGAGCGGCCGACGCAAGATTGCCACCATTATAGTCAATTACGACGACGCGCATGGGAACTCCGGGGGGCTAACAGGTGATGTGTGCCGGTCCGCCCAGCGGATCAGCGCAATGTCCTTGCTTGGGGCAGGGATTGGCAGGCCCATCTGGCGGCCATTAAGGCGCATTTCCCACAGACGGATTTCTGCCGTGAACGTGGCAAGGAGCGCATGAATGCCTACGATAATCGCCATGTCCCAGCGTGAAGCAATAAAGACATGCAGCAGGATGGACGCTGCTGCGGCAAGAAGTCCGGAGATCCAGGCACCATAAGTGAGAAGGCCCAGCCATCCGAAAAACATGACACGCCAGGAAAAACCGTTCTGCACCATGACAGGCAGACCTAGCGGCCGCGATGAGGCAGGGTCCGTACAGGGCGTGAAAAGCTTCACAGGACGCCTTTGGTGGAGGGAATGGCGCCCGCCGCACGGGGGTCCATCGAGACGGCAACGCGCAGGGCCCGGGCCACTGCCTTAAAGCCGCTTTCTGCAATATGGTGAGCGTTCGTTCCTGCCTTGCAGGTCAGGTGCAGCGCGATGTGCGCAGACATTGCAAAAGCACGGAAGAATTCTTCAAAAAGTTCGGTATCCATCGTGCCGATCTTCTCGCGTGGGAAAACCACGTTCCACGCCAGATAGGGGCGGCCGGAAATATCCACCACGGCTTCGCACAGGGCTTCGTCCAGTGGCACCAGTGCATGGCCGAAACGCTCGATGCCGCGCTTGTCCCCGATTGCCTGACGGAAAGCCTGCCCGAACACGATGCCGACGTCCTCGACCGTGTGGTGCCCGTCAATGTGCAGATCACCCTTGGCGAGCAATTCCAGATCGAAGCCACCATGTTTGGCGAGTGCCGTCAGCATATGGTCGAAAAAGCCGATGCCACTGTCCACGGTTGAGCGTCCCTGCCCATCAAGAGACAGGGCAAGGGTGATATCGGTTTCGCTTGTCGCGCGGTGCAGACGGGCGTGACGGGGTTCGGTCATGGTGATTCTGCTACACCAGCGGGAGGGTTATTTCCACGCTGTCCCTGAGATAAAGGATGAAAAAGAAGGCCCCTAGAGTGCCGCAGAACGAGAAGACTGTCACCTGTCTTCAAGAGTTGGGGCGAGACTCTGTCGCCCCCTTGGCGGATGCGGCTGATCGCGCCATATCTGGGCCATGGCACATCATCACTCCTCCCTCGACTTTCTTCTCTCCCGCGCCTCGACCGATAACCTCGTTGAGCCGACCCCCAAGGGCGAGCAGCTTCGCAATATTCTGTCTGCAGGTTTGCGAGCGCCGGATCATGGCCGGATGCGACCGTGGCGCTACACGGTCATTAAAGGAAAGCATCGGGAGGCCTTTGCTCAGGTAGTGCTGGAAGCCATGGAACGGCAGGAGCCTGATGCCCCCTCTGCCAAGAAGGAAAAGCGCCGGGATCGTTTCTCCAATATGCCCATGATTATTGCACTGGGGATGCATATTGTCCCTGACGGCAAGATCCCGGTCATCGAGCAGGAAATGTCCGTGGCTGCGGGTGCGATGAATGTTCTTAACGCTTTGCACGCCGAAGGCTTTGGCGGGGTTTGGGTCACAGGACCTTTCTGCGAAGACCGCGCGCTTCTCGAATCGCTTGGGTTGAAAGATCCGCATCGTCTTGCAGGCTTCCTGTTCGTCGGAACGCCGGAAAAGCCGGTCGAGGGGCGCAAGCGCCCGGACATCGAAGAGTATATGGCGGTCTGGAAAGGCGAGCCCATTACATTTGATGCAGACGCAGGCTGAACAGAATGCGGTATGATGTGATTGTTGCGGGTGGCGGCCCGGTTGGTCTGGCTTGTGGCATTTCTCTTGCCCGGGATGGACGCAGGGTTTGTGTCATTGAGCGCTCGCCAGTATCTGTGCTGGCTGATCCACCTTTTGACGGGCGAGAAATTGCTCTGACGCATCACGCCGCGAACTGGCTGAAAGATGCGGGAGCATGGGCTGAAATCCCAGCAACATCCATTTGCCCTATGCACACAGCGCGCATTGAAACAGGTGCGGCAGGTAGTCCACCGCTTCTGTTCGATGCGCCAGCCGATGGCCCTGACGCACTTGGATATCTTGTCGCCAATCATCTGATTCGCCGGGCTCTGTACCGTGTGGCAGAGCGGACACCGGGCCTCGAAATCCGCGCCGGGGAAGGGATTGAGACGGCACGACACAATGCGCAGTCCGCCTCTGTAACACTGACAGATGGTACGGAACTGACTGCTGATCTTCTGGTCGGAGCAGATGGACGCTTCTCGCGATTGCGCGACAATGCGGGCATCGGTGCAATCATTCATGATTTTGGCCGGAGCATTTTGGTCTGTCGGATGCATCATCCGGAAAGCCATGCTCATACCGCGCTTCAGTGGTTTGACGAGGGACAGACAATTGCCCTTTTGCCAATCGCTCCTGACGGACGTGAAGGGGCTTCGTCCTCGCTCGTTCTAACCTTGGAAAACGATGAAATTGCGCGACTGAAGACGCTCGACGCCGACGCATTCAACGCCGAGATCACGGAGCGGACGCAGGGACGTATGGGTCCAATGGAGCTGGAGAGCCTCCGGTGTTCCTATCCCCTGAAAGCGGTCTATGCTCATCGCTTTCATGCGCCGCGTTTTGCCTTGATCGGGGATGCTGCCGTGGGGATGCATCCTATTACGGCCCATGGCTTCAATCTGGGTCTTAAAGGACAGGAAACGCTCGCGCGTGCCATCGCCGATGGGCCTGGAGACGCGGGGTCCCCTAGCGTACTGTCAAAGTTCGCCCGGACGCATCGTATGGCGACGGCGCCCCTGTTTGCTGCAACCAATGCGATCGCGACAGTTTATACGCGTGATGAGACGCCATTTCTGGCTGCCAGAAAGTTGGGTCTGGCCGTTGCTAACCGCCTTCTTCCCTTCAAATCAGCTGTGACAAGCATGCTGATGGATCGTAATTCCTGAGTACCTTGCGGAGCCCGTCATGAAAGCTTTCGGACACACCCGTGCGACCCGCATCGAAGAAACAGATGCGCTCGTGGAATTGAATATTCCGACCCCTGAGCCGGGCCCACGGGATGTTATCGTTGAAATTTCGGCTGTTTCCGTGAACCCGGTTGATACAAAACTCCGGTCTGTCGCTCCCCCTGAAGGAGAAGCACGCGTTCTGGGTTACGATGCCGTGGGGCGGGTTGTGGCAACGGGTGGTCAGGTTCGCGGGTTTCGTGCTGGCGATCGGGTCTTCTACGCTGGCAGCAATCTTCGTCAGGGCAGTAATGCCCGCTTTCAGGCGGTTGATGAGCGCCTCGTTGCATGTGCCCCGGAAAGCCTGACGGATGTCGAAGCGGCCGCTTTGCCTCTAACCGCTTTAACGGCGTGGGAGTTGCTGTTCGACCGTCTGGGCCTCACGGCCGGGCAAATGGAAAGCCCGGATGCGCTTCTGATTGTTGGCGGCGCTGGAGGTGTCGGGTCAATTCTGACGCAGATTGCTCGTCGTCTGACCGGCTTGAAGGTCATTGCGACAGCATCCCGGCCGGAGACCGTGGAATGGTGCAAATCCATGGGGGCGCATCATGTCATTGATCACCGTCGTCCGCTCGATCAGGAACTTGCCCGGATTGGTCTTCCACATGTACGGTATGTGGCCGGTCTAACTGCGACTGGGCAGCACAAGGATGCGATTGTTCGCGCGCTGGCCCCGCAGGGTGCGCTGGCCATGATCGACGATCCGGGTGAATTTGATATCATGCCCTTCAAGCGAAAATCGCTTTCCGTCCACTGGGAATATATGTTCGCGCGTCCAGCCTTCAATACGCCAGACATGGCTGTGCAGGGGCGAATTCTTGGGCAGATTGCGTCGCTGGTCGATGCAGGATTACTCCGAACCACGCTGCATCAGACGCTGGGTCCTATCACGCTGGAAAACCTACGTCTGGCGCATGAACTTCTGGAAAGCGGGAAGGGAATTGGGAAGGTCGTGCTGTCAGGCTTTCCAGACTGAGAACTTCTGTCAGGCTGGGAGTTTGGCTTCCAGCATCTGACGTTCCGTATCATCCAGAAAGTCCATTAGTAGAGGCAGCACAGAAACTGTCAGTCGCAAATTCTCTTTGGACAGAAAACTGATGGCAGCAAGAGAAACCGGCTGAGACAGGGCAAGTCTTGCGAAGCTGAGTGTAGGGCCGGTTAGAATGGCATTTGCAGCGGTTTCGTCCTCAAGGGGGCAGAGTTGGAACAACTCCCATTCCTTGACCTCGCGCCGATCCGACGTGACCTGCCCACCCAGAACATGCGGGGTCGCACTCAGGAAAAGATTACAGTCTGCCTGGCGCAGGGCCACAGATCCTGCCTCTGTTGTAGGCACGACGTCATAAGGCAAAAAATCGAGCAGATGCAGATTGCCGTCCAGGTTGACTGGAGCTGGATTGCCATCAGCACCAATGGCGGCCAGAAAAACGCGGGAGGTCGCTTCCCCAATTCTTATCGCGAGAAGCAAAGGGTCTGTTGACGCTTGGTCGGTAACTGACGCCTTGGTGTCACGGACGCAGATATGACCACCGCCCAAGGGCATCAGTGTAAATGCATGCAGTGTGGGTGTCGCGGGAGGGAGCGGGGCTAAGCGTTCAGTGTCCGGAAGAGCATCAAGAATTCCTGCACGGCCTTGGCGAACGACATTGCGAGCCCATTCGCGGATAATGTCTGTTTTACGTTGAGGCGTTGGATCATAGAGGTCGTTATAATCTGCCTCTGTGAAGGCCTGCATACCATACTGAACGTCTTTGCGGCGTTTTGTGCGCTCTACGTAATGCTCCATGCTTCTGAGCTGGTAATGCATGACTTTCGCATTTTTCCATTCTGGAATGCGGTCCGTGATGCCTAGTGTGTCAGACCACTCAATGTCCTGTCTGGCGTCGTTGACGTAGCGATAAGGGGCAACGTCGAAATAATGAACATTGCACCATTCGCCACTCCATCGATCGGGGCGGACAAAGGATTTGACGTGACGGTTTATGTAGATCTCAGGTTTGTAGTGATGCGTGAAGGCATGAAAGGCCGGAGCACGTGGTTTGATGACATGGCCTGAACTGCCGTAATTGCACCAGTTGATTCCAACCGCACCAACATCATCGTCCATCTCGCTCAGGAACTGATGAATGGTCTTGTGGCTCGGGAAAAATACATACTCATCCGCATCCAGAAAGCCGACCCAGTCAAACTCACCTTTGAGGTGTTCCAAGGCTTCAAGATAGACCTGTTTCTGTCTTTCTATATGAGAGCCGCCATCACTATCGATGCGGTAGAGGCGGATATCATGCACACAGGCTGCGTCTGTAATAACGCGATCTGTTCCATCTTTCGAACCATCATCGAAGATGATGATGGTATCCACACCAAGACTGACATACCAGCCGAGCCACCAGAGGATATCAGAGACCTCATCGCGGACGATGGCAACAACGGCAACTTTCATACAGGGCTGATTTCGACTCAGTTAAAGTGGGTACGCAGGAGCGGTGTGGGTGAAATGCAGAGAAGGATAAAGCCAAAAATGGCCATGACCTTCAGGATGAAGAACACCATATGCTGGCACACTTCCCCATTCGTGGCCATCATCATGAAGGGGTCCGGTGGGGGAAGAGGAGCCTTGGGGTCTGTCTGCAGTCGCTCGAGTGTGGAATTACGCTGATTGGCGTATTCGGCCCGACGACGAGCCATTTCAGTGCCGGAAATATCGGCTTTGCCATAAAGCTGGACGAGATAGTTTTCGAGGTCTTCCCGGCGGTATGCGGGCTTCCCATTCGGCATATGACCGCGCTCTGGGCCTGCTCCAAGCATGGAAAGCAGTCTTAGTCGACGGAGTGACAGTCCCAGATAAGCGGCAGCTTCGGTGACGGCGAGCATTCGCGCACGGATGGGCAGATGAAAAAGCTGCCCTGAGCTGTTGTGTCCGGAAATATGTGATGGCGGCACGGTCTGTGTCCCTGCGGTTCAGACACTCAACACCTTAAAGGACGGCCAGTGGAAAAGCGAGGTTTTCCACTGGCTACTTGGAAATATCAGGCAGTCGTGAGTGTGACATTTTCCGCATTGAACCGACGGAAAACATCGAACAGGATCGCATCCTGTATGGCGGATGCGTCCCGGGCAGACAGGATCCGGACAGTCAGGCTCATGGTGAGGCTGAAGCTTGCGAGCGCACTGATCCGCACCACAGGTGCAGGATTAGACAGAATTTCAGAGCGCTGGGCAGCCACCTCAATGAGCAGGGATTTGGCTTTTTCCAGATCGGTGGTGGTGGGCACCTTGAAGTTCAGTGTCAGAGCGCTTGTTGAACCGGACAGGGTACAGTTCTTGACGCTGGACGTGATGAACTGCGAGTTCGGAACAATCAGCGTCGAACCGTCGCCAAGGCCAATATCCGTAGCCCGGATGCTGATGCGCTTAACGTCACCCTTGGCGCCCGCGATTTCCACCATATCCCCGACCCGGACTGGTCGTTCTGCCATCAGGATCATGCCGGAGACGAAGTTCTGTACAATGGACTGAAGGCCGAAACCGATACCCACCGACAGCGCACTCACCACCCAGGTGAGGTTCTGAACAGACAGTCCAGCAATCGACAGAATGCCAAGGCCAACCAGGATCCACGAGCAGTATGTGAAAATGCTCAGGATGGATGTCCGGGCACCGATATCAAGCTGCGTGGTGGGCAGGAAACGATCTCGGATCCAGTGTTTTGTCTGGCGAATGATGTAGTAAGCGACGCTTACCAGCACGACGCAGAGAACGACCGTATCGAGCGAGATCTTTACGCCATTGATGGTATTGCCGACGAACAGCAGGCGCAGGCGGCTGCCTATATCGCCCACGCTGAAGCTTCCGTCAGTCTGTGCGATCGAGAAAAGCAGCAGCAGCAGCAGGATGTTCCCAATGCCGGACAGCAGAACACCGATCTGCGTGAGGCGACGCGAAGACAGGCCGAGAGGGTGCAGACGTGCACTAAAGCGGCCTTCTGGATCAAAAAGATGATCCAGAATGCTACGCCAGCACAGACCCAGAAGCACAACGACGGCCAGACCCGTTCCTAATGACAGGAGCCAGCCGTTCAGGGAGAATGCGAAGGAGACATATCCCAGCAGCACGGCGATGAGCGAGATGCCGAAAATCAGGGAAGACAGGCCCAGCGCGGTGGGTGCGAACTGGCGTGTATCGTCCTGCTTGCCCAACCGGCGGAAGGTGTCGATTGCACAGATGCCAATCGCCAGAGAGAACGCCATTTCCAGGACGGTCTGAAGCGTGGGGCCGAAGACATCCTGAGCGCGGAAAGAGCGAAGAAGGTTCAGGACAAGAATGCTGAGTGCCAGCATCCAGTCCACACCACGGAGGGCGCGGCGTTCATTTGGATTGCCCTCCAGAACACCTTTCCGTCCGAAAACCGGGAGGCCGGCGCCGATGATAAAACCGCAGATCGGCAGGCTTTCTCCCAGAATGGCGGCGATCGGACCGCCATCTGCATCCAGTACGGCAGCACTCCAGATCAGCCAGGCAAGCCCTCCGAGCAATGCGCAAAGGATGCCATTGAGTGTGATGGCGATGATGCTGCTGGCGAGCGCGTCTTTTACGCCAGTCTCCGCAGAGGAACGGAATTTGGCGCCAGCGCGCTTTAGAAGGCGCAGAATGAAGGGGGAAGCAATTCCGATCAGGACCAATGTTCCCGCCGTGCCGATCAGGAGCATCATCCATGCTGATAGTACGCCGTCTTCATGGAGCGACGACTTGTTTTCCGGCCGTTCTGTCAGGAGGGCATGCCAGAATTTGGGCGCCAGCGGAGATACTGTCCGTTCAGACAGAGCGGCATTTTGCAGGCGTGTCCGACGCGTGGCGATGGCGGAATTGAGCTGCTTGGCCTGAAGATTGTAAAGTTTGGACCGCATCAGGGCAGACTTCACACCCTGGGAGTTCTGCTGCAGTCGCGCGCGCTGTTCCGTGACAGACGGGTCTTCGTTTTCTGCGGCCTTGGGCCCAAGAATTTGAAGATAGGAGTCCGTGATGTCGTCGTAGTTCTGAATCTGTGTCAGTGCGTCCTGTGTATTTTGCTGAACACGCTGAGCACGCGCAGACAGATTGTCCAACTCGGTACTGCCAAGATTGGCGTCTGTCCGGTTAAGAACATTGAGGATCTGTTTCAGCGTTGCTGAACTGTCTTCAAGTTGGCGGTTGATCGTGTCCGATACGGCCGTCCAGCCCAGACCGCCGTTCTTGTCCACAACGGCTTTCTGGGTTGTTGTTGGTGCTGCCTGTGGGGCCGCAGCGGGGGCGGCATGGCCTGTGATCGGTACGCCACACAAGAGCGTCAGGGCAAGGAAAGCGCTTCTGCACGTGAAGCGGGTTCGCCGGCGGGTTTCCGGCCCTGTGAGGTGGGGCTCTTGCATGTGGGGCTTTCACTCCTGGTTTTGATGTTGGGTTTTAACGATCCGAAGAGCCACAAGGTTCAGGAAAGCCTTGCAGAGGCGACGATCGGGGTCTTTTTCGGCTGGCGAGCAAAAAGAAAGCGCCTCTGCCAGACTGGGCAAAGGCGCTGGTATTGATAACGTTTTTTGAAACGAGACGCAGGCTTCAGACGGAAAGAGCGGTCCCGTGTGCGTCTGCAATGGTTTCGAACCCTTCCCGACGCATGGCATTCAGAAGTTCCGTCTTAAGGCGACTGAGAAGAGCGGGCCCCTGGAGCACGAAAGACGTGTAGATCTGGACCATGTCCGCACCCATACGGATACGGTCCAGCACGTCTTCTCCTGTTTCGATACCACCGCAGGAAATGAGCGCGATGCGGCCCTTGTTCAGGTTTGAGACAACCTTGAGAACTTCACGCGACCGGGATGCCAGAGGTCTGCCAGACAGGCCACCGGTCTCGGCTGCCAATGGGCTCGTTAAACTTGCTGGGCGGGCAATTGTCGTGTTGGTCAGGATTAGTCCTTGTGCCCCGCCCGCAATGGCAGCCTCAAGAATGGGCTCGTAGGAGCTGTCGTCCATGTCTGGAGCCAGCTTGACCAGCAGAGGCAGACGATCCGGGTTGCGCGTGTTGATGGCACTCAGCAGGTCCGTCAGCATCTGGGCGGACTGAAGGTCCCGCAGGCCGGGTGTGTTGGGTGAGGACAGGTTCATCGTCACGTAGTCCACATAAGGACTGACGCGGGAGACGAGTTCCGGATAATCCCGCAGAGGCTCTGCGCCGATCTTGTTAATGCCGATGTTCGCGCCCAGAGGCACTGTCGCACCGCGTGTGCGGCCATTAGGCATCGGGCGATGCAGGCGTGCGAGATTGCGGCAGAACCGGTCAATCCCGCAGCCGTTGAACCCCATGCGATTGATGATCGCGCCGTCTTCCGGCAGGCGGAACAGGCGCGGTTGGGGATTTCCCGGCTGCGGTCGTGGTGTGACGGTGCCCGCTTCCACATGGCCGAATCCGAGTTTGGCCAAGGGGCGAACGGCGCGCGCATTTTTGTCAAAACCCGCAGCCAGACCAATTGGGTTCGGAAAGCGGAGTCCGAAAGCGCGGGTGGCAAGTGCCGGTACGTCTTTCGGAGCAGACCCTCCCAGCCCAAGGGCCATGGAGTTTATGGCAAGCTCGTGCGCCGTCTCCGGATCGAAGCGATGCAGGAGGGGCGTGGCCAGTTTTCCAAGATCAATCATGAGTCTTTCCCTTACCGCAAACCTGAGCAGCGTGCACGTGGTGGGGCAGAACGTGAGGGGAGAGGGGTTGGCGGGAGCATGGGGACGCGATAGACGCGAAACAATGTGGGAAGAACCCTATCTAGAAACATGTTGCCGCTCGACCCTGCACCGACTTCTGCTTTGTGGCGATGCAGGGCGGCCAACAGGTCTGCGTGACCAGCCCTGCCTTGAGCGCCTGGAGCGCATGGGGTTCGTTCGCCTGCGCGAAGACGGTCGTTTTGTGATCACGGATGCCGGCATGACCCGGCATCGGCTGGAAATTGGTCCGACTGGCTGATGTCAGGCCTTGTTCCAGGCATTCTCCAGTCCCTTGCGTGATTGACTGATAAGAGCCTCGAGATCTCCGTCATAGAGACTGTCCGGAACCTCTGACGAGAAAATTTCGACGGTGCAGGCTCCACGAAAGCCCGCCTCCCAGGTGGCGCGAAGCATGTCATGCAGAGGAATGACGCCATCGCCGGGAATGAGCCGATCCGTGGCAGAATATGGCGTCCGCCAGTCGCTCACCTGAAGAACGTTGATTTTCTTGCCAGCTTTCCGAATGGCACCACAGACGTCGTCTTGTTGCCAGATGTTCCAGTAATCCAGGCAAAGGCCCATCGCTGGGTGGCCAACACCATCAATGATCTCCAGGGCCTGCTCTATCGTCCAGATTGCGCTCTCAACATTGACGGATGTGGGATTTAGCGGCTCCAGCGACAGGGAAACGCCCAGATCAGCCGCCAGCGGGCACAAGTCTCGCAGATAACGTGCGGTCTCATCCATGACGCGATGCATGTTCCCATTGGGTGGAGCGCCTGTGTTGGTGACAAAAACGGCGCCGGGCGCATAGGGCGCAAGAGTCTCAAGGCTTTTCCTGAGGCATGCTGCACGCTGGGCCGGGTCGGTTGGTTCAGGGGCCATCCGGCTGTCGAAGAAGGTACGGACAGAAGGCTGAATGGCGCTGATGGTCATGCCGCTGTTGGCAGCAAGAGACATCTGTTCATGGATGCGTGCAGGGTCCAGCTTCGCTTCGCAGATCTCGATTGCCTGTACGCCTGCTGCTTTGTAGCGTGCGACATCTTCTTCGAAGGACCAGGGCTGGGTGGTAAATTCGTTCATGCCGAACAGAAAGGGCAGGGACATCGGAATCAGCCTTTCAGGAACTCGATAACGGTCCGATTGAATTTTTCGGTTTCGTCGATGAAGACCATGTGCGCGCTATCCTTAAAGAAAACGGCTTCACAGTTCGGCATATGATCGGCCACCCAGGCTGGCCCCCCTGCGGGCAGGATTTTGTCCTTCTCCGCGACCATCATAAGGGATCGCAGTTTGAGGTGCGGCAAAACGTCCCGCCAGTCCTGTGTGGTGTGATCGGCCATCATGGCGGCGCGGGCATAGTCCGGGCTGGCGGCCATTTCCCGAAGCAGGAAAGCTTTCTCGTCTTCTGGAATGTCCCGGCTCAGGCAGTCTGCCAGATTGCCGCGGTCAAAGTTTTCAGCATCCAGAAAAACCTGCTGCTGAAGATAAGCCAGACCGGCCTGATCGTAGCAGGTTGCGTGACCCAGCTTCCATTCCGGAGAGTAATACTGTTTCGGCGTCTGTTGAACGAAAATGGCGCTTCTGAGCCGATCCTGCCCGAACAGTTCCAGATAGGACCAGATAACGGGGCACCCGATGGACCAGCCCAGAACGGTCGCATCCTTTAGGTTCAATGCACCAATCAGGTCTCGCAGGTCTGCGGCTAGTCTTGCGATGCGGTAACCGTGTTTTGGTTTGTCCGAGCGTCCGTGTCCGCGCAGATCCATGGTGATGACACGTGCATGCTCGGACAGGGCTTCGACGTTGCGGTGGAAAAACCGGCCAGAAAATGTCCATCCGTGGATCAGGACGAGGGGGCGTCCATGCCCCTGTTCTTCGTAATGAATGCGTGTTCCGTCGCTCGCGGTGATGTGGGGCATGAAAACCTCCTGCGTCGCATTGCAAAGTATGAAAGAGATGCAAGTCGATAGCGTTTCAGGGGCATTAACGGTTTCGTGGCAAAGGACCGTTTGCGCTTGAGAGAGTGCATCGGTAAATTAACAGTGTCATGACAGCTTCCTCCTCTTCCGCTCCCCCGAACCGCGTTCTCGCGCCCATTGATCTTGGCCAGGGCGTAGTGATCGAAGATCCGGTGATCCTTGCTCCGCTTTCAGGGGTTACGGATCTGCCGTTCCGCCAGCTTGCGCGCGACCTTGGCGCGGGACTGGTAGTGTCTGAAATGATCGCATCCTGGGCAATGAT
The DNA here is from genome assembly GCF_014132155.1 of Gluconobacter sp. Gdi. Lineage (GTDB taxonomy): Bacteria > Pseudomonadota > Alphaproteobacteria > Acetobacterales > Acetobacteraceae > Gluconobacter. The sequence goes on along the minus strand of NZ_BLJQ01000004.1, from coordinate 244,017 downwards.
CCGGGAGAACGAGAACACCATGCGCATGGCGCGTTCGGCCGGGAATGGCCCGAATGCGGTTCAGCTCGCAGGGTGTGATCCGGATGCGATGGCGCAGGCTGCGAAAATTGCGGTCGATGGCGGTGCAAACCTCATCGACATCAATTTCGGTTGCCCTGTGAAGAAGGTCGCGATCGGCCAGATGGCGGGTTCCGCCCTGATGCGGGACGAAGTGCAGGCTGGAAAGATTCTTGAGGCTACGGCAAGGGCCGTGAACGTTCCCGTGACGCTCAAGATGCGGATGGGCTGGGATCACGACTCCCTCAATGCACCACGGCTTGCGAAAATTGCGGAAGAGAGCGGAATCCGGCTCGTGACGGTTCATGGGCGCACCCGTCAGATGTTCTATAACGGAACTGCAGACTGGCGTTTCGTAAAGACCGTGAAGGATGCTGTGGGTCTGCCGGTGATCGTGAATGGCGACATCAATACGATCCGTGATGCACGTGAGGCACTTCATCAGTCTGGCGCGGATGGCGTGATGATCGGGCGAGGGTGTTATGGCCGTCCGTGGTTCACGGCGCAGGTGGCTCAGTCCCTGAAAACCGGGCAGGACGTTCCGGACCCGGATCTGGCAACGGAAAAGTCCATTGCCCTGCGTCACTACAGGATGATGCTGGATCATTTCGGGGAGCGCCCCGGTCTGCGTCTGGCGCGCAAGCATGTGTCCTGGTACTCCGGCGGTCTGCCCGGCTCTGCAACATTCCGTTCCGCCATTAATCGTGTGGATAACGCGCCGGAAGCAATCTCCATGTTGGAAGAGTTCTATGACCGGAACATCGAAGCGGGCGTTGTCCGGGACCGTGAGAACGGACCAGCCGGCAGCATGCCGCGTGATGGATGCAGTGAAGCAGCCTGACCGGCCAAGGTTTAGTCAGGGATGGTGATGCAGGCTGAGCCCTTGCTGGCGGATGAAGCATGCCGTCCGATGTTTCTGTATGGGGCATCCCGGCTTGATCGTCAGGACGTGGCGCGTCGACTGCACACGCATAGTGTTCGGGCGCAGCAGCCATTTGTGGTCGCGGCGCTGACAGCTACCCCCTGTGCACTGCGCGAAGATGCTCTGTTCGGAGGGCGTGAAAGCGGCTGGTTCGAGCAGGCGCAGGGCGGGACTCTGCTTGTCGATGAGATTGACTGCCTGTGCCCTGCGTTACAGGTCCGGTTTGTTTCGGAGATTGAGCGTCCGGAGACGGATCTGCGTGTGATTGCCGCCAGCAGGCATGACCTGACCCTTCTGCTGCGGCAGGGTAATTTTCAAAGCGGTCTGCATCGCTGGTTGGCCGCATTCGAGCCGTCGCAGCGCCTCGGACCTGAGCGCATTAGTGCGGTCTGTCGTCTGCCAGGCACTAAAAATGATCGGCCACGGGGGCTGGCACGGGCTCTCGAACGTCCGTTGATTGAGTATTTTGAGACGGGTCTGGAAAATGATGCGGGTGATCTGCATGCCAGCGTGGTGGGGGAAGTCGAGCGGCCGCTTATCACCATGGTCCTGCGGAGAACAGGCGGGAACCAGCTTCGCGCGGCCGCCATGCTTGGGCTGAACCGCAACACGTTGCGCAAGAAAATCAGGGAACTGGATATTACGGTTCCAAAGGGAAGTGACGAGTGAGTTCTTTTTCTCCGGGGCGTGTGCTGAGACGACTGACAAGCGCCAACGGGGTGGTTCTTCTAACCGTCATGGCACTGATTCTGGCGTTCGCGACTTTTGTCGTTCTCGCGGGCGGCATGTCACTGGCGCATCGTCCGCAGGTGCAGGCCATCATCTTCCTGCTCGACTTCATCATGCTCATGCTGATCACGGCAGCAGGCGTGGTGCAGATCGGGCGCATGATGGCGGAACGGCGGCTTGGGCTAGCCGGTGCAAGGCTTCATGCGCGCCTCATTACCCTGTTTGGAATTGTCGCTGTTGCACCGACCATCGTCGTGGGAGCTGTAGCAGCGCTATTCTTCCATTACGGCGTGGAGATCTGGTTTTCCAATCGCGTCAGTAATGCTCTGACGGAGGCCCGCTCTGTAGCTGCGGGGTATTTGCGGGAGCATAACGACAATATCCGTACAGAAGCATTTGCCCTCGCAAATACGCTGATCCTTATTCAGAACGATGAGCTGTTCACGCACGGGACAGACCTGTTCCACAGTCCATCCCGTCTGCAGGAACTGCTGGACGATGAGGTTTACGAGCGTGGTTTGACCGATGCGGAGGTCTTCGATCCGCTCACGGACAAAGTCCTGGGTGTCGGTGGTCTTCTTGGCAAGACGGACATGAATACCCTGCCGCCTTTACCGCCCAAGTCTGTGGTGGAGATGGCACGCGGGGGAGACGTCGCCATTCTCAACCGCCCTGATCAGCGCATGGTGCGCGCCATTGTCTCGCTGGGCGGGAATTCGGGGCTTATGCTGGTCATTACCCGACCTGTCGATCCTGATGTCCTCGAGCATATGCGGCGTACCAACGAGCTCGTGCAGGATTACCAGCACATGATTGCCAATCGGGGTAAAACGCAGGTCACTGTTGTGGTGATCTTCGGCCTGATGGGATTGCTGGTGTTGGCTGTTGGCATGTTGACAGGGCTTGCGCTGGCCAACCGTATTGCAAACCCGCTAGGCCTTCTCATTCTTGCAGCAACGCGCATTTCCCAAGGCGATCTGGGTGTTCGTGTTCCGGTGCCAGCAAAGACGAGCCGCGAAAAGGACGATGAGGTTGTGGGGCTCTCCAGGGCCTTCAATCGTATGACCGACCAGCTTGAGAGTCAGCGGTCAGAACTGATGCAGGCTTACGATCAGATCAATGAGCGTCGGCGATTTACGGAAACTGTTCTGGCGGGCGTGTCGGCGGGCGTCATTGGTCTGGACCGGGGACAGGTGATCGAACTGCCGAATAGGGCTGCTTCCGTCGTGCTCCAGCGGGATTTGCAACCCGCGATCGGTATGAGGCTCTCTGTCAGTGTCCCGGAATTTTCAGCTTTGCTGGACAAGGCAAGGCAGGCGCCGGAACGCGTCCATACTGATGAAATTCAAGTGGATACAGATGGCGCACAGCGCCCGGGAGGGCCTGGTGACGGTGGCGGTGCCGGTGCCGGACGAACACTCCTGGTGCGGATTGTGGCCGAACTCCGCGGCACGGATGTCGCTGGATACGTCGTAACCTTCGATGACATCACGGCGCTTCAGTCAGCGCAGCGTAAAGCGGCTTGGGCTGACGTGGCCCGACGCGTGGCGCATGAAATCAAGAACCCCTTGACGCCAATCCAGCTTGCAGCAGAGCGGCTGAAAAGGCGCTTCCTGAAAGAAATTCAGAGCGATCCCGACACATATACGCAGCTTGTAGATACAATTGTCCGGCAGGTTGGGGATATCGGCCGAATGGTGGATGAGTTCTCTGCTTTTGCACGGATGCCACAACCCGTGATGCAGAACGAGGACTTTTCCCGGATCTGCCGTGAAGCACTGGTGCTGCAAAGAAACGCTCATCCCGACATTGTGTTCGAAACACGGGATCTGCCGCCCTCAGGGCCTATCGTTCGGTGCGATCGGCGACTCATAGGGCAGGCATTGACAAACCTTCTGCAGAATGCGGCAGATGCCATAACCATGACAGACCGCGGAAAATCGCGGGAAAACGCGTCTGACGCCCTGATGCAGCCAATTGGACACATTGTGGTGGGCTTGCACATTCGGGACGGGCATGTCCTGCTAGGGATAGAAGACGACGGGATTGGTCTGCCGACTGGGGAACGCCACCGGTTGACCGAGCCTTATGTGACACACAAGGCGAAGGGCACAGGTCTTGGCCTTGCGATTGTCAAAAAGATCATGGAGGACCATGCCGGGATGCTTCAGCTCACCGATCGGGACCCCGATCCGTCATCCGGACGGCGCGGGACACTCGTCACACTGTCTCTGCCTCTGGCGGAGCTGGGTGGTGCAGGAGAGAAGGAAGACCGGATCATGAGGGTGACAGATGGAACATGAGATTCTGATCGTCGATGACGAGCCGGATATCCGGTTCCTGATCGAAGGTATCCTGAACGACGAAGGATATGCGACCCGCACGGCCGCGAACTCCGATCAGGCTTTGGAACTTTTCAGGGCACACAGGCCGTCCCTGGCTATTTTGGACATCTGGTTGCAGGGTTCCAAGCTGGACGGGATTGAACTGCTCAAGGTCATGCAGGCTGAAGAGCCAGGTCTGCCGACGCTGATGATTTCGGGTCACGGCACCATTGAGACGGCTGTCGCCAGTCTTAAGCATGGTGCCTACGACTTCATTGAGAAGCCGTTCCAGTCAGATCGTCTGCTTCTGGTGGTTCAGCGTGCCTTGGAAGCTGCCCGTTTGCAGCGCGAAAATGCAGAGCTGCGACTGCGGGCCGGGCCTGAGACGACGCTATCGGGGGAAGGGGCTGCCGTTTCGGCTGTTCGGGCCCAGATCGAACGCGTGGCCCCGACCAACTCCCGGGTGCTGATTACCGGCCCAGCCGGTTCAGGCAAAGAAGTGGCCGCGCGGATGATTCATGCGCGCTCCCGTCGTGCGGAAGGTCCGTTCATCGCGCTGAACTGTGCCACGCTCGCGCCGAACCGTTTTGAAGAAGAGCTGTTCGGTCTGGATGGTACGGACGGCCAGCCCGCACGCCGTGGGGTTCTGGAACGTGCTCATCGCGGAACGTTGTTGCTCGACGAGGTGGCAGATATGCCGCTGGAGACGCAGGGCAAGATCGTTCGTGCCTTGCAGGACCAGACTTTTGAGCGGATTGGAGGCAACACGCGCCTCAAGGTTGATGTGCGGGTTATTGCCACGACAAACCGTGATCTTCAGTCCGAAATCATGGCGCATCGCTTCCGGGAAGATCTATATTACCGGTTGGCCGTGGTCCCTCTGCGCATTCCTTCACTCCGGGAGCGTCGTGAAGATATTCCGGGATTGGCCAAGCACTTTCTGGAGCGTTGCGCACAGTCTTCGGGATTGCCGATCCGCGAACTTTCCGTGGATGCGCTTGCGGCGTTGCAGGCTTATGAGTGGCCCGGCAATGTGCGTGAACTGCGCAACCTGATGGAGCGTCTGCTCATCATGATGCCGGGCTCGGGCAGTGATCCCATTCGTGCAGATATGCTGCCTTCCACCATCAGTCAGGGCGCGCCGTCGATGACGCGTCTGAACTCGGGGGCGGACGTGATGAGTCTTCCGTTGCGGGAAGCCAGAGATCTGTTTGAAACGCAGTATCTACAGGTTCAACTCATGCGGTTTGGTGGCAATATCAGCCGTACGGCCAATTTCGTTTGCATGGAACGCAGTGCATTGCATCGCAAGCTGAAGCAGCTTGGTGTTACCACACAGGAAGATCGCTCGACGTCACCGGCAGTCGGGGGATAAACGGGCAGTGATCCCAATTCCTTTTTTCCTCAGGGCCGGCGAGTCAAAATTATCGTGACGTCAGAAACTTCATCCACTTCCGCCGGAAGAGACGCTGTGCAGGAAGTTTTCCTCCAGCATCTCCATCAGATCGAGGCACCCGTCACGGTGTTTCTCGTCAATGGCGTGAAGCTTCAGGGGGTCGTAGCTCAGTTTGACAGCCACACGCTGCTGCTGCGCCGGGATGGGCATGTTCAACTCATTTACAAGCATGCCATCAGTACAATCATGCCCGTGGGAGCCCTCCCGCGGTTTGCGGACAATGAACTTTGAGCGGATTTGATACCAAGAAGCCTGCCACGCGTGCTGCTGTTATTCTCCCTTGGGAGAAATCGGGACAGCAGGAAGATATCCGGGCTGCAGATGCCCGCCTGGAAGAAGCGGTGGGTCTTGCGGCCTCCATCGGACTGGTAATCGTTCGGCAGGCGGCAATTCTGCTTCGGGCGCGTCGCCCGGCAACGCTGCTGGGTAGCGGGCAGGTTGAACAGCTTGCCGAAGCCGTGAAGCTGGATCAAGTTGATGTCGTCATTATCGATGCCCGCCTGTCTCCGGGGCAGCAGCGCAATCTGGAAAAGGCGCTGGGGTGCAAGGTTATGGACCGGACGGGTCTGATCCTTGATATTTTCGGCGCCCGTGCCGCCACCCGAGAGGGTGTGTTGCAGGTCGAACTGGCCCACCTCGAATATCAGCGCTCTCGTCTTGTACGTCTGTGGACCCATCTTGAGCGTCAGCGCGGCGGCTTTGGCTTCCTTGGTGGACCGGGCGAAACGCAGATCGAAGCAGATAAGCGAATGCTTGCGGACCGGATCGGCCGGATCAAAAAAGAGCTGGAGCAGGTTCGGCGCACACGTGGCTTGCATCGGGATGCCCGCAAGCGGGTTCCATTCCCGATTGTTGCCCTTGTGGGATACACCAATGCGGGTAAGTCCACGCTCTTCAACGCGCTGACAGGCGCGGCAGTCCATGCTGAAAACCAGCTCTTCGCGACGCTGGACCCTACGATGCGCGCGCTGCGTTTGCCTTCAGGACGGAACGTTATCCTGTCTGACACGGTGGGATTCATCAGCGATCTGCCGACAGAACTGATTGCTGCCTTCCGGGCGACGTTGGAAGAAGTCTCGCAGGCAGATGTCATTCTGCATGTTCGTGATGTGGCTCATCCGGATAGTGCCGCTCAGCGTGCTGACGTGTTGAATGTTCTGGACGGCATGGTGCGGGACGGCATGCTGGATGCCCAATGGCCGGAGCGAACAATTGAGGTTCTGAACAAAGCAGACCTGATCGGCGGTGTTGAAGCCGTGCCGAAGCGTGACAACGCTGTGGTGATTTCGGCCATCACAGGCGATGGTATCCCTGATTTGTTCGAGACGCTGGACCAGTACCTGACGCAGTCCATGCAGGATGTGAAAGTCAGCCTGTCCCTGCAGGATGGTGCGGCACTGGCCTGGCTTTACCAGCATGGCGAAGTGGTCGAGCGGTTTGATCATGAGGGCGGGATGGATGTGCAGGTCCGTCTCTTCCCCATGGACTGTGAGCGCTTTGAGATCAGCTATCCCGGACGTGCTGCTACGGCTTGAGGGGCCATGCGTGCACGGGCCGCTTTCGCCTTCTGGCGGGAGCGGTCCAGCGGGATTGCCAGCGCGAAGGTCAGAATAAGCCCCAGAACATTAATAATGATCTGAAGGCCCAGGCCTGTTCCAAAACTTCCAAGGATCAGGCGTCCCAGCAAATCCAGCACTGTGCCGAACGAGAACACTTCCAGTGAATTTCTGCCAAGCAAGGCCAGGATCTGGCCCAGACGATCGGCTGAAAAACGACGTAGAACACGTGAAGACTGCACGAGATAAAAGATCGACATAATGTCGAACAATCGCCAGACGGCGAGAGTCGATTTCCCATTATTGGGTGGGGCCGGAAACAGGCGCAGCCCGCTCAGGTGCCAGTATTCATACGGAAAGCAGAGGATAAAGGCACCAATCAGGTAGCCCCCGCAGAGCACCTTGGCCCATGTTCTGGCTGGCAGGTCGCCATTATGCTTGGATGCCCAAACGGCACCGAGCACACCCAGAATATATAGAAACTGCCAACCGAACGGATTCATGTACCAGCCATTTGGGTCCAGCCAGTTTGGAACCGTGATGCGCGGATCGATATTGGCAATCGCCCAGATGGCTGCGCTGACGCCAAGCAGCAGCCAGACGCTTTTCTTGAGGGCAGCGTAGATCAGCGGGAAAAGAGCCAGAAGAACAATGTAGAGCGGCAGGATGTTGAGGTAGCTCGGTAGCGCATCGAAGGTGAGGATGCGCCATAGCCAGCCGTATCCGTGGGCGAGTTGCGGCTCAAGAATATATTCCGGGACGGGCTCGTAATGGCGCCAGTGCCGAACGGTCCAGACGAACACCAGTGTCATGGCTGTCTGATAAATATACAATTTGGCGCAGCGCGACAGGATGCGGCGGATACCGCTGGTCCACCCGTCGCGGTCGATCAACCGACCATATGCCAAATAGGACGCATATCCTGCCAGCATGACGAAGATTTCAGCTGCGTCGGCAAAACCGAAATTGCGAATGGTGATTCTGTTGATGAGATTATCGGGCACATGGTCAGCCAGCATCATCAGCAGAGCAGCGCCCCGCAAGGCATCAACGCGATGGTCGCGAGTATGCTTGCGCGGTAAAGACTGTGCATCGGATGATGAGGCTGGCAGCTGCATGGTGCCTTAATACAGTTTTCATCAAACGGGAGTATGAAGACTGGATTACCGCAACATTAAAGATTGTATGGAAAACTGCATCGCGGTCTGAAGCAGATTCATTCACCTGCTTCAGGAAGAGCAGTCAGATCATTCTTTTAATACTGCAGGGAATTCAGGGATATTAAATTTCTTGAAGGAAATGAGCCTGGTGCTGGAGGCATCACCGCGGTGGGGTCAGGATGTAATCATCGGCGGTGAAAGGGGGAGCCGAGATTGCGTAAAAACTGAGGGGCGAGTGCGGGGAAGCCGCAATCTTGTGCTTCAAATGTGGGCTGATGCGAATGATGTCGCCTGCTTTGACAAGAGTTATCTGATCTCCAAGCCAGACGGTGCCTTCTCCCTCATGGATCAGGAAGATTTCTTCCGAACGTCGATTGTAACTCTCAGGATAGGTGGTTCCTGCGGTCAGGGTGAAGAGTGCAATGCTCTGATGATGGGACGGGAGTGCAGATCCAATACCGATAAATTCCTGCAGGGTACTGCCTGGTGCGGGGTAAATTGCTGGAACATGGTCTGGGTGGACAACCTGCGCGGCTGCAAAACCAGGTGCGAACAGAAGCGACAGAATACCAAGGCTGATCTTCATTGGGTCTGGACTTTCACACGGGTGAGGGCAGTAATCTGCTTGCGGAAGGCAGGATAACGCTCGCTAAGGGCTTTGCGTTCACCCAGTTGAAAGTCTTCGGGAATAAAGCCCGGAGCCATGGTCGTGCCAACAAATGACCAGCCAGCGGGACCGATAGGTGCCGAGCCCTGCCAAACACCTTCAGGAACGACATAGGCAGGATGGTCCCGGTCCAGCGTGATACTTTGGCCTCGGCCGTCAGGATGAAGCAACAGAAGATGAACGGGATCTCCAGCGTAGAAATGCCAGATCTCGGCTGTCTTCAGGGTGTGAAGTGCAGAGAAGTCCCGTCGTGTTTCCACGAACAGGATCGCTGTGGAGAGAGGGTGTGTGACACCAGCATAGCGTGCAGGCAAAGCCGAGCCCGCAATAGTTTCTGTGGTGCGCTGAAGCTGGGAAAACCAGCCACCTTCCACAGGAACGGGCTGCATGTTGTAGCGATTGATCAGAGCCTGTGCGGCAGCAGGTATCTGAGCTGTGGCGTTTTTATTGTGAAACGCGGGTTGTGCGGAGGCAGAGCTTCCGGAAGCGAGGATGGAGCATAGGAGGCTGGTGATAACAAATCTGCGCATCCGGGCAGGTTCCCCTCTCACAATCATGAGTAGGTCTTTGTATCCTGCTTCCTGTCCGGATGCGATATTCCGTGAAAGGCGTGTCACATTGCCAGAAGCGTATTGTCCGACTGAGATGCAATTATGCCATGCTGCTCATGCTTCAGGCCTGTGACTTCAACTGTACGTCCATGACTTCGAAGCTTGTCCAGGACCTTTTCCAGTGCCTGAACGGACGTGACATCCCAGAACCTTGCATGCGTTAAATCGAGTACGACGAGTTCAGCGTTCGTCAGATAGTCAATCTCGGCCGAAAGGCCGTCTGCGGACGCAAAAAAGACCTGCCCGGAGATGGTATAGGTCTCTGTTGATCCGTCGCGGTGGCTGGTTACAGTCAGCAGGCTGGCAGCGCGCCAGGCAAAGAACACGCCCGACAGGAGAACCCCGGCTAGAACGCCGGCAGCCAGATCATGCGTCAGCACGACCACAACGACGGTTACAAGCATTGTCAGGCTTGAAAGCTTGGGTTGGCGCGTGACGTCCCGCAGGCTGCCCCAGGAGAATGTGCTGATCGAAACCATGATCATGATGGCGACCAAAGCGGCCATCGGAACCTGTCCCACCCAGCGATGAAGAAGGACCATCAGGGCAAGCAGAAAAGCGCCTGCCGTGAAGGTGGAGAGACGTCCGCGGCCGCCGTAACGCAGATTGCCGACTGTCTGGCCGATCATGCCACACCCGGCAATGCCGCCGAATGCTCCAACGAGAATGTTGGAGATGCCAAGGCCTGTGCACTCCATACGTTGATTGCCGTGCGTGTCCGTCAGGTCATCGACGACTGATGCTGTCATCATGGATTCCAGCAAACCCACGGCAGCCATGGCGACGGCATAGGGAATAACGGCTGACAGGGTCGCCCAATCCAGGTTGATGTGGGGAATAGTGAGGTGAGGGAGACCCGTTGGGAGTTCCCCTAGATCTGACACCGTGTGAACAGGCATTGGATGGACCATTGTGATGGCCGTCAGCAGGACAATGCAAATCAACGGGGATGGGATGGCGTCAGAAATCTTGGGAAGCAGGTAGATGATGACGAGACCCAGAGCGATCAGGGCGTAAGTTTCCCAGCCAACACCCAATAGCTGTGGCATCTGTGCGGAAAAGATCATGATGGCCAGCGCATTGACGAAGCCTGTGCGAACTTCCGCAGAAACAAACCGCATAACGGCCTGAAGGCGCAGAAGGCCGAACACAATCTGTAGAGCGCCGGCGATCAGGGTGGCGAGCAGCATGGCTTGCACGCCGTGGGCATGTACGAGTGGTGCGGCAACAAGAGCAACAGATCCTGCGGCTCCTGAGATCATTCCGGGTCGGCCACCAAAAATTGCGATTGAGACCGAAATGACAAAAGACGCGAACAGCGAGACCGCAGGTGAAACACCGGCGATGTAAGAGAAGGCAATGACTTCGGGAATGAGGGCAAAAGTGCCGACCATGCCAGCCAGAACCTCACGCAGCGGGTTTTGTCCCCACTGGCGGCGGTAGAGAGCGGGTGTCATGACAATCCTTGAGAGTGAAGAGCTACAGGGTGCGACGTATTCGGGCCCGGCGCGGCAATGGTGCGGCCAGTGTACCGTGCCTTAGAGCAGGATTGAAGATGTTCACGTGGAAAGATGATTGAACATTCACTGCATTCACAGCGTTGGCATGAGAACAACTTAAGGAGTTCGACATGAGCCGATATCCGAAGCCCCCGTTCGACACACCATTGCAAAAGCATATTCCGGGCCAGACGTCAGAAATGACACCCAAGCCTGATCATGGTGAGCAGACCTATGTGGGGAATGGACGCCTGAGGGGAAAAACGGCGATTATCACCGGAGGCGATTCCGGGATTGGCCGTGCAGTCGCGATTGCCTTTGCGCGGGAAGGGGCGGATGTAGCGTTGTCATTCCTGCCCGAAGAATTGGACGACGCCCGCGAGACTGCAGCATGGGTCGATAAAGCGGGACGAAAAGCGCTGCTCTTGCCGGGAGACATTAAAGAGCGCTTCGTCTGCAAGGAAATCGTCGACAAGACGGTGGCCGAGTTCGGCAAGGTGGATGTGCTCGTCAATAATGCTGCTTTTCAGATCGAACGTGAATCTCTGGAAGATGTCAGCGAAGACGAATGGGATCTGACGTTTGATACGAATTCAGGCGCAGTGTTCCGGCTATCGCGGCTGGTTGTTCCTCATATGCCTGAAGGCGGTTCCCTGATTCACACCGTCTCTGTCAATGCGGATCGGCCAAAGCCAAAGCTGTTGGCCTATTCTGCAACCAAAAGCGCCATATTGAACTTCAGCGGTGGTCTGGCAGAGTTGCTGGCGGAACAGGGAATACGCTCAAACACGGTTGCTCCCGGACCAATCTGGACGCCGCTGATTCCCGCAACCATGGGTGGAGAGCACGTTCGCAACTTTGGAGCAGATGGTCCGATGAAAAGACCGGGGCAACCTGCGGAGCTCGCCGGGGCCTATGTCTTTCTGGCCAGTGATGAGGCAAGTTACGTTTCGGGTGCCAATATTGCTGTAACTGGTGGTGTCCCTGTTATCTAAGCAGAAAATTGAAGAAAACTTTGAGAAAGGGCTAGACGCCAGCTGAACCTTTCTCTAAAGAACGCATCGCTGTGTGGCGGATGTAGCTCAGTCGGTAGAGCGCCGGTTTGTGGTACCGGTTGTCGCGGGTTCGATCCCCGTCATTCGCCCCAGCAATCTCTCTTAAAATATTGCCCGACTAAATCCCATTACGGGTTTGGGTGCGTTCTTTCGGATGTGTGACTGCGCAATCCGTATTTGATGCCGATCAGAAGCTGGAAAGCCTGATCTGTGGTTGTCAAAGCTGTAAAAACTCCTGTTAGTATTGAACTGACAGGAGTTTTTTGTCGTCAGACGATGCGATGCACCCAGCCATGGGCGTCATTGGTGCGGCCGCCCTGAAGATCGGTCAAAATTTTCTTCAGTCTGGTGGCCACCGGACCCGGCGTCTCGCCGTCGCCAAACACGGCTTCCCCGGAAGGCCGGACCAGCTTGCCAACGGGTGAAAGTACCGCAGCCGTGCCGCAGGCGAAGGCTTCGGTGTATTTCCCGGATGCGGCTCCCGTGAAGATCTCGTCGATTTCAACGGGTTCTTCGATGACTTCGATGCCGTTGTCGGCAGCCAGTCTGATCAGGCTGTCACGGGTAATGCCGCGTAGAATGGTGCCTCCGAGGGGAGGCGTGACGATCTTGCCGTCGTTGCGTACGAACATCACGTTCATTCCACCCATTTCTTCGACATAGCGTCGTTCACGGGCATCGAGGAACAGAACCTGATCGCAGCCTTTCTCCTTGGCTTCGGCCTGAGCGACAAGGCTGCCGGCATAGTTGCCGCCGCACTTGGCTTCGCCCGTGCCACCAATCGCTGCTCGGGTGTAGAACTCGGAAACCCAGACAGAAACGCAGCCTGCGCTGAAATAGGCGCCTACCGGGCAGGCGATGACAATGAACAGGTATTCGCTTGCAGGCTTTACGCCGAGGAACACCTCATTGGAGATCATGAAGGGGCGAAGATAGAGGCTTTGTCCTTCACCAGCCGGAACCCAGTCCTGGTCGATACGGACGAGTTCATCAACGGCTTGAATGAAGAGGTCTTCGGGCAGTTCAGCCATGCCCATCCGGCGGGCAGAGGCTGCAAAACGGGCTGCGTTGGCTTGCGGACGGAACGTCGCGATATGACCATCTGCTTCCCGATAGGCTTTCATGCCCTCGAAAATTTCCTGTCCGTAGTGCAGGACTGTGGATGCCGGGTCGATGCTCAAGGGGCGGCGCGCTGTAATTTTGGCGTCGTGCCAGCCTTTTTCGCTCGTATAGCGAATGGTCGCCATATGATCAGTGAAAACACGACCGAAAGCCGGGCTGACAAGAAGCTGCGCGCGATGAGCCGGATCCATCGGGGTTTCGGTTTTTTCAATAGTGAAGGTCGTCATGAAAAGAACTTCCGCAAGCTACTCTGATAAACGTGCGGGGCACTCTGCCACAGGAGTTGGGGAGAGGCGATAGGGAAATATTATTTCCAAATTCACTTTCTGATGGAAATTAAAGTTTGCGCCTCAGGCATGAAAAAACCCCAGCCACAGAGTGACCGGGGTTTCTCCAAAGCTTCGAAAAGCTGACGGATCAGCGCTTCGAGAACTGGAAGGAACGACGTGCCTTCGCACGGCCGTACTTCTTACGCTCGACAATACGGCTGTCACGCGTCAGGAATCCGGCAGCCTTCAGGATGCCGCGCAGGCTCGGCTCGTAGTGCGTCAGTGCACGGGAGATACCGTGACGAACTGCACCAGCCTGGCCGGACAGGCCACCACCAGCGACTGTGCAATACACGTCGAACTGGTTGTAGCGGTCAGCGATCAGGAACGGCTGCGTCAGAAGCATGCGCAGAACCGGACGGGCAAAATACGTCGTGACCGGACGGCCATTGACGATGATGTCCCCCTTGCCAGGCTTGATCCACACACGGGCTACGGCGTCCTTACGACGGCCGGTAGCATAGGAACGGCCCTGGGCGTCACGCTTTACTTCGTGAACCGGGGCGGCGTTGGTGGCTACTGCAGGAGCAACGCTCGCAAGGTCCTGCAGCGTGCCGGTGCGCTCTTGGGTCTCGGACATGGTCAGGCCTTACGACTCGTGTGAGATTGTGTTCTTGCGGTTCAGGGCAGCCACGTCCAGCTTGACAGGCTTCTGGCCGTCATGCGGGTGCTCGGAACCAGCGTAAACATAAAGGTGCTTCATTTGAGCACGCTGCAGCGGACCGCGCGTGATCATGCGCTCAACAGCCTTCTCGACAACGTGACCCGGGTTCTTGCCCGTGAGACGCTGCGTGATGGTGCGCTCCTTGATGCCACCCGGATGACCCGTGTGGTAATGGAAGAGCTTCTGGCCGAACTTGTTACCCGTCAGAGCGATCTTTTCTGCGTTGATGACAACAATGTTGTCACCGCAGTCGACATGCGGGGTAAACTGCGGCTTGTGCTTGCCGCGGAGACGAGTAGCGATGATGGTGGCGAGACGGCCGAGAACGAGCCCTTCGGCGTCGATCAGCACCCAGTTCTTCGTCACCTCCGCCGGCTTCAGCGAACGTGTGGTCTTCATTAGTGACATTCCAGCTTGGGGCGCGACAGGGCCGCGCCGTGGATGGCGCTTTCACAAACAGAAGAATTCTCTGATGAGAATGCTGCTGCCTAGAAAGCGGATCAGGTGCGGCCTTATTGCGGGCTCGCGGCTTTCCGTCAAGTCATCTTTTGGAATCAGGATGGCTGATTCGGCCCGGTTTCCAGCCATTTTGAGCTATGAGGTATTATGATACCGCAATTTTTTTGGGTCTGATTTGCCCCGGACGCCCGGAATGGTATCCTGCCCTCAATTCAGGGACCGCATCTTCCTGTCCCCAGTGTCGATGAAAAACAGGAAAAACAACGTGAAACGCCCTTGGCTCACAACGAGCCTGCTCGCAGTCATCGCTGGAATGAGCGCGATTGGTATCCATCACGCAGCCTCTGTTGCGCTTGATCGGGGGATTTCCCGGTTCCGTGCCTCCCTTCCTGTGGGAGCAACCCTGAGCTATTCCGCCGCGCGCCCGGCCATTCTCGCTCGTGGAGCGTTGCTGACGGATGTCATTCTTCAGAATGGCAACATGACGTTCCGGGCACATACTTTACGTCTGGGTCATCCAATCCCGACACCTGATGGTGGCCTGACGCTGTCCCATATGGATATGGTGGATCCGTCTCTCCAGACGCCTACTGCGGTCATCCGGGCTCATTCCGTCACTCTGAATCATCTGGTGACTCCTCCGCCTCCCGCAGGGAAAAGCGGTCTGGAGTCGCTTGATCTGGGGCATCTGAATCTGGAGCGTGGATATATTGATCATCTGTCGGTGCAGAATCTTTCGCAGGTTCTTCAGCCGAACAGCATGCACTTCAACAGTCTGACGTCAGATTCGATCCAGATTGATGGTTACGGCCCGGGACGCACGACAACGATCGCGATCCAGAACGGCCTTGCCATTGCGTCCCGTACGACGCTTCAGCCTGACGGAACGCCTCGCGCCATGTCAGTGCAGATGTCTCTGAAAAATTTCCAGCTTCGCCAGCCTGAACTTGCCACCCGGATTGCCTACGAGCAGGCGGGGAACGAGGCCGCTGCCTATGCGCTGCCACCTCTTGAAAGCATGAAGCTGAGCGGCACGCAGATCATTTCGGCAGACAGAACGTTCAGCATGGATACGCTGATTGGTACAGGAACGCGTAAAAGCGGCAAAGACACGACGGTTTTCGAAGGAGAGGGTTTTCACACACACTCTTCAAGCGGCAAGGTGCCGGTCCATATTGATGGGCATTCTTCAACCTTGAAATATACGCAAGAGCGGATTGCGCAGACGGGCGAACTGCATGTGCAGGGTGTCTTGAACATTCCAAACTTCACCGAAGCTCATTTCGGCATGAATTTGCTCGGTCCTTCGGATCAGCAGCTCAAGGTTGGAACAGCCAAAAATCCGCATGATGCCATTCAGCTGGCGCAGGTGACTCTCACGTTGCATGGCGATCGTCTGGTCCAGTCTCTTCCGTCCCTGAATGCAGGACGCCCTCTGGACGGTGCAGCGCAGGACCAGGCAAGAACGGTTCTCGCGCAGGGCATGGAAATGGGGCTGTCGCCATATCCTGCCCTGGCGGCTCTGCCGGATTACTTCGCCAACCCCAATGACCGCACGTTATCGATTACTCTGACACCAAAGCCGCCTTTGACGCTCACGGCATTAGCAGCAATAGCGTCGTCGCCTACGGCAGCCATGACGTTGATGTCGCCGGATAATCTCAAGGTGACCGTCCAGTGAGCCAAAGCGTCAGCACGTCTACGATCTGCGTTATTGGCGCCAGTGGTCGTTCAGGCTCGGCGCTCTGTCGTCAGCTGATTGCTCAAGGGCAAAGTGTCATCGCGGTTGTGCGGAGCCGAGGAAAACTGGCTCCTGATCTTGCAGAGATGTGCACAGCCGTAAGACAGGCCGATCTGACAGATCCGGTTGCTCTTCCAATTGCGCTGGAGCATGCGGACGTTGTCGTGAATACAGCTCATGCCCGTCATCTTCCAGCCATTCTGCTTGCAACCCGTGCGCCTGTTGTTGCTCTTGGCAGCACTCGCAAGTTTACGCGTTGGCTGGATGATCATGGTCGTGGGGTGTTGGCCGGCGAAGCTGCCCTCAAGGCAGATGGCCGCCCTTCCATTCTTCTGCACCCGACGATGATTTATGGTGCTCAGGGAGAGGATAATGTGCAGCGGCTTGCGCGGCTTCTGGAGCGTCTGCCGATTGTTCCGCTACCTGGTGGCGGGCGCTCGCTAGTTCAGCCCATTCATCAGCAGGACGTCACACGCTGCGTTGTTGCGGCCATTGATCTTATTCTGGGTGGGAAAGTCAGCGGGCCAGAGGTTTTTGTCATAGCTGGCCCCAATGCTGTTCCCTACCGAACGTTTGTTCGGATGATTCTCTACTTTTCAGGGCTCGGTGGTCGGCCAATCATCTCGCTTCCTGCGTGGTTTCTGATCGCGGCTGCTCACATCATGCGGCACGTTCCTAAGCTGCCCACAATTGCGCCGGAAGAAATCCGACGCCTTTTGGAAGACAAGAACTTCGATATTGCTCCGATGAGGGAGCGCCTGGGCGTGAACCCGATGCCGTTGGAGATAGGGCTGCAGAATCTTTTGGCAGTACCGCCCGCTCATCAGGATCATACAGTTTAGTTTTAATGTTTTGTCACATTGACTGCGCGGCAGATGAGGTCTCCATAGTCTCCGGGCCATTATGTACGGTCCGGAATGCGTGGAGACTCATCGGGTGAATCTGAAGTTCCTCTCATCAGGCATGATGTTGTCTTTCGCGGCTTTTGCCCTTTTTTCCATTAGCGATGCCTGTTCCAAAGGCCTTGCTGGGCAGCTGGATCCGTTTGAAGTTGCTTTTTCAGGCGGTATTTTCGGTTTTCTGATTCTGCCCTTCATCCGAAAGCCACAGGAATCCTATTCCGATATTTTCGCGACGGATCGCCCGTCCATGTGGCTGTTGCGTGCGTTTGCGACATTTGTGTCCACGGCTTCCAGTGTCATGGCTTTTATGCTGCTGCCGATGCCAGAAGCATTGTCACTCATGTTCCTGATGCCATTTTTCGTGACCCTGATTTCCGTCGGAATTCTGAAAGAAAAGGTTTCTGGGTGGACCTGGCTTTCAGTCGGTGTGGGATTTCTCGGAGTCCTGATCGTTCTACGACCGGGTGTGCGGGCGTTTCATCTGGGGCACCTCTGTGCGGTGATCGCAGCCATGGCGAATGCTGCCAGTGTGATCGCATACAGACTGGCCGGAAACCAGAGCGCCCGACTGTCCTTGTTTGGCTCAAGCCTGTTTGGCCCGTTGATCGGCGATGGTCTTTTGATGCTGGCACACGCCACGTGGCCACATGGTGCTGGAAACTGGGCGCTTTTGTTCGGATACGGTTTCCTGGCCGCTCTTGGTCAGCTCTTCATGATGATGGCAACGGCTCTGGCGCCGGCTAACCGGGTTGCACTGCCCCAGTACAGTCAGATGCTCTGGGCAGTCGCATTCAGCTACCTCCTTTTCCATCAGCCCCTGGATAGCTGGACGTTCGTGGGCATCGTTATCGTGACACTTTCTGGCATGCTGCACTGGATGCGACAGAAGCTTCATTACGAACGATTGGCGTTGGAAGAGCACTGGCAAAGACATCATCCGTCTTCTCGCCCGCCCGTTGAAGCCGGTTGAGAGGAGAATTGTATGTTTCGTGCGGTGTTAAGATGCATCAAAGGAGCTGGCAGCACTGAAGAAACGTATGTTTTCTATATAAAGGAGTGTTGATCGTCAGAATTAGAGGCTTTTCCCTTCTGTACGTAAAACGTCGATGTTTGGCGCTGTTTCAATTTTTGATTTTTTGATCTTATTTTTGTCGCGTTGTGACCGTATGGACTTTCGGGCATCTTCAGCGTTCTTCACGTGTGGTGCGATTGGCAACGCTCCTCAGCCTCTGTAAAATCGTCTGCAAATATGGCTGCGGACGTGCGTGGCTACTTCATCAACTGATGGAAGAATATCTGCTTCATGGTTCAGAACGTCGTCCCAGTGATTCTGTCTGGTGGGTCCGGAAGCCGCCTCTGGCCGGTTTCCCGCAAGAGCTATCCGAAGCAGTTCTGGCCCCTGCTTAGCGACAAGACCCTCATTCAGGAAACAGCCCTGCGCGGCCGGGCCGCAGGCTTTGCCGATCCGGTCGTGATCTGTAATTCGGAGCATCGTTTCATCGTCGCCGAACAACTGCGCGATGCTGGAATTCGGAAGCCGAAAATCGTTCTCGAGCCGGTCGGCCGGAATTCAGCCCCTGCCATCGCGGCTGCTGCTTTCATGGTTGCAGAGCAGAACCCGGATGCCATTCTCTGGATCATGGCGGCGGACGCTGCGATTACTGATGAGAAAGCGCTTCAGGAGTCTTTGAAAAATGCCCTGAAGGCTGCTGATGCGGGTCGGATCGTGACGTTTGGAATGAAACCGACGCGCCCTGAGACGGGGTACGGGTACATTGAAGTTGGCTCCGAGCTTGCCGATGTACAGGGCGTTTATGGCGTGTCCCGTTTCATTGAGAAACCGCAGCCCGCCCAAGCCGAAGAACTCATTCAGTCCGAGAAATATCTCTGGAACTCGGGTATGTTCTTTGCAAAGGCCAGCGTATTCCTGAAAGAGACGGAACAATACGAGCCACGGATTTACGAAACCGTCGGGGAAGCAGTTCGCAAGCGCCATACGGATATGGATTTCGAACGGCTGGAAGAAGAAAGCTTTGCAGCTGCGCCTGATATCTCTGTTGATTATGCCATTGCAGAACGTACCAAGCTTGCGGCTGTCGTTCCGGGCAATTTTGGGTGGTCGGACATCGGAAGCTGGGATGCCCTCTGGGATCTGACGCCCAAGGACGCTGAGGGAAATGCAACCTTTGGTGACGTTTTCCTTGACGATGCGCGGAACTGTTACGTCCGTTCTGATGGTATCATTGCCACCGTTGCTGGTGTGGATGATCTGATTGTGGTGGTGACACCGGATGCGGTCATGGTCTCTCATCGCGATCGCGCTCAGGACGTGAAGCATATGGTAACCCGCTTGGTACAGGCAGGGCGCAAGGAAGCGGTCGCGCATAACCGGTGCTATCGTCCATGGGGCTTCTATGAAAGCCTCATTCAGGCCGATCGTTTCCAGGTCAAGCGTATCGTAGTCGAGCCCGGGGCAAAGCTCTCACTGCAGAAGCATTTCCATCGTGCGGAGCACTGGGTTGTTGTTGGTGGAACCGCCATGGTGACACGGGATGAGGACTTGGTGATGGTTCGTGAAAACGAAAGCATCTATCTCCCGTTGGGCTGTGTTCACCGACTGGAAAATCCGGGCAAGATCCCTTTGACCCTGATTGAGGTTCAGTCCGGTCCTTATCTCGGGGAAGATGATATCGTTCGTATCGAAGACGTATACGCACGAAGCTGATCTGAGGCGTCAGGCAGGCGGATCAATCCACCCTGCCTTGACGGCTTCGGCCATTTGATCAGGAGTATCGAGGTCTTCGAGCAATTCGGGGGCCTCGATTTTTTTTGGTGGTAGGTCTGCCCACAGGTCCCGAAACCCCTTGTCCCCACTGAGTTCGGGGGCCTTGGCTAATGTGGCGGCAGACATGCGAACCGGGATCCCCATCGCGCCTTTTTTGTACTGTGTGACGACATTCGCATTGGCTGGGAGGGTGTCCCTCAGCCGGAGCAGGTGTGGCAGAGATAGCCTCGGCTGGTCTGTTCCCGCGATGAGAATTGACCTGTCCCGTCTACTCAAAGCTCGTGCTGCGCATTGAATGGAACTCGCCAAACCGGTGTTCCAAAGCGGGTTGTAGCATATGTCCACAGGGAGCCCGTTAAGGGCTAAAGCGACGGCTTCGGCGGAGCCTCCGGTGATGATGACCAATCGGTCCGGAGATGTGCTCAGGAGAAGTTCTGCAACGTACCGGACAAGCGGTGTGCCCTGACGGGTGAGCAACTGCTTGGGTCGCTTCAGTCTCGTGCTGCCGCCTGCGGCAAGAAGAACTGCGTCATGAGGCATTATGCTGGGCGGTTCGCTATGATCTGGGATAAAATCGACAGAGCAATTTGCATCGGATTACGCGCGTTGATATCCATCCCTGCGGGCAGGTGCAGTTTCTCTAGATCTTCTGAGGTGATGCCGGCTGCGTGTAATGCAGCAAGCCGGTTGGAGATTTTGCGTCGGCTCCCCAGAATTCCAACGCAGAAGGCGTCAGATTTCAGAGCTTTCGAGGCGATGGCCAGGTCAGTGTGAGCATCGTGGGTCAGAGCGTAAACTGCGCTCCAGGCGTCCAGACGCAAGTCATGCCGAGCCTCGTCCAGATAGCGACGATCGTAGCACTCCGGCGCTAATCCTTCCGGCGGAAGCGCAGGGCCCAGTGGGCGTAGCAAGAAAGGCTCAACCCCGAACTGGGGGGCCAGCTTCAGCAGAGCCAGTGTCACCGGATCTCCTCCCGCGACAATCAGTCGAATCGGCGGCGTGTATCGTCGTACAAACAGAGTACCCTGGGTTTGCACAGCTGAAGGCGAAACCTGCATCTCGCCGGTTGCGAGATCCGTTTGTACGGTGATGGCCTGACGGGCTTCTCTCGCCTGACGGAGCGCAGCGACATAAGTCGCAAGGTCTCCGATAGGCCGAACGAAGATACCAATCCTGCCACCACAGGTCAGTTGAATATCGAGAACCGGACTACCTGCGCCATAATCCAGGGTTCTGGGTTGGCGATCTTTCAGGCATTGCAGGGCTTCTGCGGCTACTGCTGCTTCCACGCATCCACCAGACACATAGCCTTGCACGTCTCCCGCGCTGGAAATGGCCATTTCACTGCCAAGGGGGCGTGGAGACGATCCGGTGATTGACACCAGCGTAGCGAGGGCTACCTCTTTCCCCTGTGCCAGCCAGATCTCCAGGTAAGGGAGGAGATCGTCTGTCAGGCCATAGTCTGGCCACTGGGGAAGAGGAACAAGCCCGTCCGGCCCAATCATGAAATATCCTTTCCTTTATGGGGCCATGAGACTAATCCCAAATGCGCTTGTGACATAGCCTGTCACGCTGGGGAGTTGATCAGGACCGCATTGGGTCTATATCGGCAGGAACGGACTCCGGCACGGATCATCAATGGAGCAGAAATTGGTCGAACTCCTGAGCGTCGCACAAGCCGTGGACCTCGTCCTCGGATATGCAGGTCATTTGGGAACAGAACACGTTCCGTTGGCCGAGGCTTCCGGCCGCATCCTACAACAGAGCGTCCATGCCGAACGTGATCAGCCTCCTTATGACCGGGTCATGATGGATGGTATGGCCTATCGTTACGGCACAGGCGCAGTGCTGGGTTGTCATGGCGTCCAGCGTGCTGGGGTGCCCGCGCGGCCTTTGCCCGATGGGGCGACCTGCCTTGATGTCATGACGGGAGCTGTCTTGCCGGAAGGGGCGGATACCGTTGTCCCCGTCGAGCGATTGATCCGGGATGGTCAGCGTGTGCACTTTGAGGCGGGGTACGAGCCGCAGAAAGGCCAGTTCATCCATCTGAAGGGCTCAGACTGCAAGGCGGGACATGAACTCCTGAAGCCAGGCTTGCGTCTGAATGGACCGGCTTTGGCTGTGCTGGCAGGAAATGGATATCCGACCGTTGAAGTGTCCAGCGTGCCTTCGGTCGGGATTATTTCCACGGGCGACGAACTCGTCGATGTCGGCTCGACGGTTCAGAGTTGGGAAATCCGACGTTCAAATGAATACGCCCTGACAGGAGTGCTGGCGTCCAGAGGGTTTACTCGCCTTGAACGCTCGGTTGTCCCCGATGATCTGGCTGAGACCATGCTGGCACTGGAGAAGCAGCTTGCCCGGCATGAGGTGCTGATCCTGAGTGGCGGCGTCTCAATGGGGCAGTTCGATCACGTCCCCAAGGCGCTGACGAAACTTGGTGTAGAGCGGGTTTTTCATAAGGTTGCGCAACGTCCCGGCAAGCCGCTCTGGTTTGGTGTTGGCCCTGAGGGACAACGCGTTTTTGGTTTGCCCGGCAATCCTGTCTCGGCAACCTGCTGTGCTACACGGTATGTCATTCCCATGCTTTTGGCAGGGCAGGGTGTGGCTCGGCCAGAAACCTATATCGTGAAGCTGGAAGCCGATGCTGCACGCGTTTCAACATTGACTCGTTATCTGCCCGTTCGTGTTCAGCATGACGGCTCGGGACAGGCATTGGCCACGCCCTATCCGATGCCGACATCCGGTGATTTCAGTTTTCTCGCGGCAACCGATGGATTTGTAGAGCTGGCCGCCGGAGAGGGCATTGCGCCTGCGGGCTCATATGCTGTGTTCCATGGCTGGTAGCACGACTGACAGATTTGTTCGGGACCGGTTCAATCGTCCTCTGCACGATTTGCGGATTTCGGTGATGGACCGTTGTAATTTCCGGTGCCCTTACTGCATGCCGGAAGCCACGTATCATGAACATTTCCGCTTTCTGGAGCCTAAAGAACGTCTGAGCTTTGACGAGATCGTTCAGGTGGCACGGGCGGCGGTTTCCCTAGGCGTGACCAAGTTGCGCCTGACGGGCGGCGAGCCTCTCCTTCGGCCTGATTTGGTATCTCTGGTTCGCAGACTGGTGGAGATACCGGGCGTCGAAGATGTGGCACTTACGACCAATGGTGTTCTGCTTGATCGTCACGCGCAGTCCCTGAAAGATGCGGGGCTGGGGCGCATTACCGTGAGCCTGGATAGTCTTGATCCGGCTGTGTTTGCACGAATGAGCGGTGGTAGGGCGCAGCTGGAGCCGGTGCTACGTGCGATCGAAAATGCACAGGCGTTGTCATTCCCCGGTGGTGTCAAGCTGAACACCGTCGTGCAGCGAGGTGTAAATGATGATGGTGTGGAGGCTCTTGCGGCCCGCTTTCGTCATACAGGCGTCATTGTGCGCTTTATTGAATATATGGACGTGGGCACGCGGAATCACTGGGAACTGGGTGAAGTCGTCCCGTCCCGCGAACTGGTCGAGCGGTTGAATGCTCTCTGGCCGCTTGAGCCATTAGGCGCGCAGTATCAGGGTGAGGTTGCGCGTCGGTATCGGTATCAGGATGGTGCGGGAGAGATTGGGTTCATTTCTTCCGTCACCGCTCCGTTCTGTGGGGATTGTTCACGGGCGCGGCTGTCGTCGGACGGGCAGATCTATACGTGCCTTTTCGCTTCGGAAGGGACAGACCTGCGGTCACTTCTTCGCAGCGGGGCGGATGAAGAGGCTTTACGCGAACGTCTGGCTTCGGTGTGGCGGATGCGTACCGACAGGTACAGTGAAGAACGAACCGCCGGTGAGGTATCTTCGACGAAACGTCGGATAGAAATGAATTATATCGGTGGTTAGATCGGGAGGTCAGGACGGATGAAAACGCTCACTCATGTTGATGAACGTGGTGAAGATCCGCGCATGGTGGATGTAAGCGGTAAGACCGTGACAGACCGCACGGCTCATGCTCAGGCCCGTGTTCTCTTTCCCCGGGACGTTGCGCAGACGCTAAATGATGCCGGATTCATGACCAAGAAGGGCGCGGTTTTGACTGTTGCTCAGATTGCGGGTGTCATGGGTGTGAAAGCGACGTCCCAGTTGATTCCGCTGTGTCATCCCCTATCCCTGAACGGATGTCGTGTGGAAATCACGATGGAGGGCGATGAAGCCGTCATCGACTGCCGCGTGTCCTGCCAGGGCAAGACAGGCGTGGAAATGGAAGCCCTGACGGGTGCCTCCGTTGCTGCTCTGACGATCTATGACATGTGTAAGGCTCTGTCTCATGACATGGTCATTCGCGAAGTGAAGCTTATGGGGAAGGCCGGTGGGAAACGTGATTTCCAGCGGATTGAAGCATGAGGCCGCTTTACGGTCTGGTTCTGGCGGGTGGCGTCAGTGCGCGGATGGGGCAGGACAAGGCTGAACTGTCCTATCACGGAGCGCCCCAGTTACAGGTTGGGTTTGAGGCGCTCTCTCCTCTTGTCGAGCGCTGTTTTGTTTCCGTGCGTCCGGCACAGAAGGAGGACCCGCTGCGGGCGCAGTTTCCTCAGATTGTTGACGCGGTCACAGTAGACGGTCCCGCTGCGGGCCTCCTGTCCGCGCATCAGGCTTTTCCAGAGGCCGCCTGGTTGGTTCTGGCGTGTGATCTGCCGCTTCTTGATCAGGTTACGCTTGAAACTTTGATTGCTGCCCGGGATGATCAGCATGTTGCGGTAGCCTATCGCAGCGAACATGATGGGCTGCCAGAACCTCTCTGTGCGATCTGGGAGCCGGAAGCGCTGGACGCTCTGGCGCGTCAGGTCGAAGGGGGGCGGAAATGCCCCCGTAAGCTTCTTATCAATAGCCGGACGCTACTGCTTTCTCCGGAGACAGTTGGTGCTCTGGATAACATCAATACTCCGGAAGAGCGTGCAAGCGTCTCACGGCGATTGGGAGGACAGATGATCCGCCTCGATGTGGAATATTTTGCTCAGATGCGTGAACTTGCAGGGCAGAAAACTGAAACTGTGGAAACGCATTTCGGAACGGTCGGTCCGCTTTATGAGCAACTGAAAGAGAAATATGGCTTTCCGTTTGAGGCTGATCGTCTCCGGGTTGCCTTGAATGGAGATTTCGCACCTTGGACGCAGCCTCTGAAGAGCGGGGACCACGTTGTGTTCATTCCGCCGGTGACCGGCGGATGACCCATTTTCTGATGGCTGATGCGCCAGTCGATCTGGACATGCTGCGAGAGGGCTTACATCTGGCCGAAGCTGGTGGCTTCTGCACTTTTGAAGGCTGGGTTCGCAATAGCAACGAGGGCCGTCCAGTGGATGGTCTGGAATATGAATCCTACGCTGCCCTCGCAGAAAAAGAAGGTGCGCGGATTATTGAAGAAGCATTGGCCCGATTTGAAATCAGCCATGCTGTGGCCATGCACCGGACGGGAACACTACGGGTTGGGGATGTTGCCGTCTGGATCGGCGTGTCTGCGCCTCATCGCGATGCAGCGTTCCGGGCATGTCGTTATATCATCGACGAGATCAAGCACCGGGTGCCCGTCTGGAAGAAAGAGCATTATCTGGATGGTGACGCCGAATGGGTGGCCTGCCATCACTGTCAGGTCGCTCCCCGGATAAGCGATGACGATCACGATCATCATCATCACGATCATGGGTCTTGCGGTCACAAGCACTGATCTATTGTCCGGCGAGTACGTCTGACTCTTGCCGGGCATTCTCTTTCTTTTTGAAAATCAGAGTGTTGCTGTCCTCTTTCCAGAAGAGGGCGGCAAGCATTTTTTTCGTGCCACAAGCGTGCGGTCACGCATTTTTAGTTTGATATTGCAAATCATTCTCAATTAGAGTGTCTCTGGTTCTGCTGATTCGGAGATTGATCATGACACGGACACCGCTTTTCCTGTCTGACCTGTGCTGCTGCGAAAGACTGGCACTCTGGAGTATCCGGTGTCTGGTCAGCCGATACCGCCTGCCGTACTGCCATGAAACCCGCACGACGGATGGCATGTTTCCGGCATCTTTCCGTCCTGTTCTTGATGCCGCGGAGCGAGCGTTCGAGGATGCAGCCCAGCATCTGAGAGAAGCCGGGCTCCCTGTGCTGGATATCAATCCGCCGGGCTCTCAGGGGCTGAGTGCGATGGAGGAGCGCTTTCTCCAGGGGATCCAGACGGTGCAGAATGATGGCCAGAAGGAAGTCTTTCACCTTCTTGCTGACCTTTTCCCCGAACGACTGATGCAGGGTTACATTGTCACGGCTCTCGCCCTGATTTCAGACTGTATGGCTGGGATTGGTCACTGGCTTCCGCGGCATGAGCGCAAGACAGCAGGGGCCGGAGCTTTGTCATCTCTGGCGCGGTGGAAAAAGATTCATCCGGCTGAAATGCGCGTGCTTTGGCCACGGGATATCCCTCAGGCCTGGGCGGGACGTACCCTGCACTGAATTCTGCTGAAATCTGCAAGAGACGAAATACCACAGCCTGCAGGGCTTGGATTTAAAAGCGGTCAGACCTCACCAGACTGCCCTGCAATCTGAGTGAAGTCTGGGCCAAGTAGGTGCGTGGGCTCAGTCCACGCCGACCATGACGCTGGAAGCCTTGATAACGGCATAGGCTTCCTTGCCCGCTGTCAGTGACAGTTCCTCAACAGCTTCATTGGTGATGGCACTTGTAATAATCGTCCCGTTGACGTCGATCGTGATGTGAGACGTCGTTGCGCCTTTTACGATCTATGTAATCTGACCTTTGAGCTGATTACGTGCGCTGAGTTTCATGGTGCGGTCCTTTTGCTACCCCCTTGGAGATGGGGGTGACACATTAGGACACAAGGCCTGAGGGAGTAGACAAGGCTTTTTTCGGGGATGGTCTGTGCCACCCCCAATCAGAAGCAACTTAGATATAGTGCTCGGTCAGAGGCGGAAAACCATTGAACCCGACGGAGCAGTAGGTCGAAACATAAGCGCCAGTCGCCAGGATTTCGATGCGATCTCCAGACTTTAGGCTGTTCGGCAGCGGGATGCGGTTCTTCTCATAGAGAATATCGACACCATCGCAGCTTGGTCCTGCCACGACGCAGGGGGAACGTGAGCTGTCTGTGTCGTCGCGAGACGTGCGGAATGTGTAGCGAATGGCTTCACCTTCCGTCTCTGCGAGGCCACCGAAGCGCCCGATGTCCAGATAGACCCAGCGTGGGTCTGTTTCTGCACCGCCACGACGGCTCACAAGAATGACCTCGCTCGACACTACACCGGCCTGACCGACCATATATCGGCCCGGTTCCAGCAGAACTTCTGGCTGCTCGTCAGGAAAGTGCTCGCGGAGAGCGGCCTGAATGGCGGCGCCAAATTCCTGCACAGACGGAATGTCTTCCCGATAATGGGTTGGGAAGCCGCCGCCCAGATTGATCATCTGAAGGTCAAGGCCTTCCGCGCGCAGCTCATGATAGAGGCGTGCGGCCGTAGCAATAGCGTGCTGGTAGGCGGCGATACCCGTCTGCTGGCTTCCGACATGGAACGAGAGGCCATAGGGATGCAGGCCCAGATCGCGCGCGCGGATCATCAGGTCGCGGGCGTGGGCAATTGTTGTGCCGAACTTGCGCGACAGCGGCCAGTCAGCGCCTTCGTTCTCAACAGCCAGGCGGCAGAAGACGCGCGCTCCCGGTGCGTTCTCTGCAATCTTTTCGAGCTCTTCCATGCTGTCGAGCACAAAGAGATCAATGCCCATGTCCCGGGCTTCACGGATGGCACCAACCTTCTTGAGCGTATTGCCGTAGGAGATGCGATCAGGTGTGGCGCCAGCCTTCAGGCACATCCGGATTTCTTCGAGCGATGCTGCATCGAAAGACGATCCCAGAGCGACAAGGCGCTTCAGGATGGACGGTGCCGGATTGGCCTTGATGGCGTAATAGATCTTGCCAGCTGGTAGGGCGTCGTGAAGGGCACGATAGTTGCTTTCCACAACATCGAGATCAACGACGAGGCAAGGGGTTGCCGGCTGCTGCTCGGCAAGAAAACGGGT
Source organism: Gluconobacter sp. Gdi (assembly GCF_014132155.1). Classification (GTDB taxonomy): domain Bacteria; phylum Pseudomonadota; class Alphaproteobacteria; order Acetobacterales; family Acetobacteraceae; genus Gluconobacter. Next base: position 215,952 of record NZ_BLJQ01000004.1, on the reverse strand, counting down.
GATTTTGGGAGTCATGACACTCTTTCCCAGAACCGGACTCGTCAGGGAACAGTTACACCCTGCGAGTGTGTTGCGAAACGGTCGAACGGACCAGCGAATAGCGGGGACCCAAAAGAAGCGGGACCCGGAAGGCCAGAACGCTTGACGTCGTTGCGTAACCTCGAGAGGGCCAGTGGCACGTGCGTTGCTGCGTGACGGGGCGTATGAAACCAAAGCCCCGCCGTTGCAAGAGCTAATTTTGCATTATTTGTGTTTTGGAAATATTGAGGAGAGTGAAATCAGGGCAAATTCGGAACGCAGAAGGTGATTTCTGCGTATGCTAGGTTCTGTCGATCTCGAGAACGGAACGACTTAATCTCGCCTGTTGCCCATAACAGGAACTGCCGAGGACCCCTGAGTGAGCTTATTTCCCGATTCTGCGTCAGCTTCCGGTCCAGCGCCAGACGCACCTTCGGACCCTGACCGGAAACAAATCCATCAGGATATCCAGCGTGTCCATGAACTGACGCCTGAACCTAGCGAAGAAGATATTCGCAAGGCACGTGAGCTTGGTCCCGACGCCCCGGGCACGGGAGCGAACTCTCCCCTAAGTATGCCCAAGGCGGGCTGGAAGATTGTCTTACGTCAGGTCTTTTCGGAAGTGGGATCGTCCCAGACGTCCCTCTCTGCCGCGGGCTGTGCGTTCTACGCCACGCTCTCTCTCTTTCCAGCCATATCGAGTCTAATCTCGCTATATGGTCTGGCTTTCGATCTGCAGACCGTTGAGCCGCAGCTTGAAGTGCTGCGTCATCTGCTGCCCCCAACAGCTTATTCGCTGATTGGCAATCGTATTCACGAGCTGGTTTCCCAGCCGCATACGTCTCTGACCATCGGGCTGATTTTTTCTGTTTCCGTCGCGTTGTGGTCCGCTTCAGCCAGTACGAAGTCGATCCTGTCCGCGTTGAACATGGCATATAATGCCACCGAAACACGCGGCTTCCTGAGGTTCCAGGCGACTGCTCTGGCCACCACTCTGATGGCTGTTGTTGGGGCTGCGCTGACATTGGCGCTGATGGTGGCTGCGCCTGCGCTGGTTGATTACCTTCCGCGCTATCTGGGTTTCAGAAAGCCGCCGCCGCCGTTTGATCTGCTGGTGTCTTACGGTGCGCCGCTTGTCGTGCACACGCTTGCACCGATCCTGATGCTGCTGTTCGTCTTCGTGGCAGTAACGATGCTTTATCGCTTTGCCCCCAGTCGGGAGCCAGCAAAGTGGCGGTGGATATTTCCCGGATCAGCGCTGGCGACCGTCCTGTGGGTTCTCATGTCGCTCGGATTTTCGTGGTACGTAGCGCACTTTGCGAGCTACGGCGCAACATACGGGCCCTTGGGGGCGGTTGCGGCGATCATGATGTGGTTCTTTGTGAGTGCGTACGTCGTGCTCTTTGGGGCGGAGCTGAACGCGGGGCTGGAAGAACGCATCAAAGGGGCGCAGCCCCGGATTGCCGGTCTGCCACAGACAGACCCTTTAATTGCTGAAGCCGTTACGGCTGAAAGTACGCCCCGGTAAACACCGGGGTAACTCAGCCCGTCCGTCGTTTTAACGGTGGGTGGGCTGCTTCGTAGTGTCAGACTGGGTGCCCGCAGCCTTGATGGCTTGTTCGCTCGTATCCTTGGACTCGGCTTCCGCGACTTCGCTCGCGGCATCTGACGCGGGCTTGTCAGCCATACGGGCAATGGTGACGTGGGCAGTTCCGCTGTTCAGCATTCCGATCTTCGCCGCTGCCGCATGTGACAGATCGATGATGCGGCTATTGAACGGCCCGCGATCGTTCACTGTGACGACAACAGAACGGCCCGTATCTTCAGACGTCACCAGCAGTTTTGTGCCAATTGGCAGGGAAGGGTGTGCGGCCGTCAGATCATTTGTGTTGAAGATCGTCCCGCTACTGGTGCGACGTCCGTGGAAATGACGCCCATACCAGCTCGCCATGCCATGCTGGGTCCAGGACGCGGCCTTGTGGGCCCGGTTTGCCAGCGCGGATCGAACAGAGGCTGCCCAGCTGGTCCGGACCGTCCCCGCTGCATCACCAGAAGAATCGTCTGCTGCATGGGCAGTCGTTCCAGCTGCAATTCCGGCAAGCGCGAGTGCAAATGTCATGCTGCGCAGGGGAGACAGTCGACGGGATGAGCGAATGGCAGGCGGGGCAAATTTCACTAGACTGGTATCTTCTCCAGTGGACGAAAACGGGCTTGAGCCGTGCTTCCTAGCACAAAACCATGGGCCTGTCCCCCTTTTGAACCCTCTGAAGACGGCAGGATTAGGGCGATGACGCTTTCATGACGGCTCCGAAAGTGCTATCGCGCGGCCAGATGAAACGTCCTCTCATTGCCGTTCTGAACGGTCCGAATCTCAATATGCTGGGTCTGCGCCAGCCTGGAATCTACGGTCACGCTACGCTCGACGATGTCGAGCAGGTGTGTATTCAGGCTGCTGAACGCCTCGATGTCGCGATCGATTTCCGACAGACAAACGGTGAGGGAGAACTTGTGTCCTGGGTGCAGGAGTGTCGCGGCCGCGCTGATGGAATCGTGATTAATCCTGCTGCTTATGGGCATACCTCGATTGCCCTGCTCGACGCGCTTCTTGCTGTTGAGTTGCCGATAGTTGAGGTTCATATTTCCAACATTCATCGCCGGGAGCCATTCCGCCATCATACCTACGTCTCGCAGGCCGCCATCGGTGTGATCTGCGGCCTCGGCGTCAGGGGATACGCGCATGCGCTTCAGGCAATAACCGACATGATCGAAGACGAAGGATGAGCCGCATGCTCGTGGACAAGGATGCCATTCGGGCATTGGCCGATATTCTGACGCAGACCGGCCTGACCGAAATCGAGATCTCCGAAGCTGATAGCCGCATTCGCGTGGCGCGCAACGTCAACGTGGTTCAGGCTGCTGCACCAGCCGTTGCTCCTGCTCCCGCCGCAGCACCAGCCGCTGCTCCTGTTGCGGCACCTCCGGCTGATCCTGCCAAGCATCCTGGTGCGGTTCCAAGCCCGATGGTGGGTGTCGCCTATCTGGCGCCGGATCCGGCTTCCCCGGCATTCGCTCAGGAAGGTCAGACCGTTTCTGCCGGTCAGACGATCATGCTGATCGAAGCCATGAAAACCTTTAACCAGATCAAGGCTCCCCGCTCTGGTACCCTGACAAAGTTCTTTGTCGAGTCCGGGCAGCCTGTTGAATTTGGCGAAGCTCTGGCGATCATCGAGTAATGATTTCTAAAGTCCTTATTGCCAATCGAGGCGAGATCGCGCTGCGTATCCAGCGCGCCTGCCGTGAGATGGGCATCAAAACCGTGGCTGTGCATTCGACGGCCGACGCCGATGCAATGCATGTGCGTCTTGCCGATGAAGCCGTCTGCATCGGTCCGCCGAGTGCACGCGATTCTTATCTGAACGTCGCTGCCATTCTGTCAGCTGCCATGATTACGGGCGCGGATGCCATTCATCCGGGTTATGGCTTTCTGTCAGAAAATGCCGAGTTCGCCGAGACTGTTGAAGAGCATGGTCTGGCGTTTATCGGCCCGACGGCGGAGCATATCCGCACGATGGGCGACAAAATCACGGCCAAGACGACCATGCGTGCGCTTGGCGTGCCGCTGGTGCCGGGCTCCGATGGGGCGCTGGTCGATATTCAGGCTGCCCGTGAAGTCGCCGAGAAGGTCGGTTATCCGGTCCTGATCAAGGCCGCTGCCGGCGGCGGTGGTCGCGGCATGAAGGTTGCGCAGACCGCAGATGATATTGAGGAAGCCTGGTCGGTAGCTCGTGCAGAAGCCCGTGCCGCCTTCGGTAATGACGAGGTCTATCTCGAGAAGTATCTCGATCGTCCGCGTCATATTGAGCTTCAGATCCTTGGTGATGCCCATGGCAACGTGGTGCATTTCGGCGAGCGTGACTGCTCCCTCCAGCGTCGTCACCAGAAGCTGCTTGAAGAAGCCGGTTCCCCGGCTCTGACGGATGCCGAACGTGAAGAAATCGGTCGGACCTCGACCGAGGCTCTGGCACGCATGGGCTACCGGAATGCTGGCACGCTTGAGTTCCTTTATCAGGATGGCCAGTTCTGCTTCATCGAGATGAATACCCGCCTTCAGGTGGAACATCCGGTGACGGAAATGGTGTGCAGTGTCGATCTGGTGCGTGAGCAGATCCGGATCGCTGCTGGTGAGCAACTCGGTTATACGCAAAAGGACATCAAGATGTCCGGCCATGCGATCGAGTGCCGCATCAACGCCGAGAACCCGGAAACCTTTGCGCCGAGCCCTGGCACGGTCAATGTTTTCCATGCACCTGGCGGCCTTGGTGTGCGAATGGACAGCGCCATTTACGCTGGCTATCGCATCCCGCCTTACTACGACAGCATGATTGCCAAGCTTATCGTTCATGCGCCGACGCGCCAGGAAGCCATTGCCCGCATGCAGCGTGCTTTGGATGAATGTGTGGTGGATGGAGTGGAAACGGTTATCCCGCTTCATCGGAAAATTCTGGCGGATCCGACTTTCCAGAAAGGTGACTACACAATTCACTGGCTGGAAAACTTTGTCGCCGCCCAGACCAAGTCCTGAAGCGGAGATGATGTGATGAGTTATGTAGAGACCATCTTTCTGGACGTTCAGCCTGGGCATATCCCGCAGGTGGTCTCTGCTCTCTCAGGTCTTGAGGGGGTAGGGGCATGGGTGACCGAAATAGGTCGCCTGAACCGCATTACCCTTCTCAGGACAGCGCAGACCTACGAGGCGCTCTTGAATGGCCGTCCAGACGTCTTGTCTAGCCTGCCTCATGAGAACCTGTTTCGGGTGGAAGTGACGTCTTGGCGCGCCATCACGCCTGTCGCTAACCCCGGCTCTTATGGAAGTGTCTATGAATGGCGCTGCTATGAGGCCAAGCCGGATGGCATGCCTGACGTTGAGGAGCGTTTCCTTGCTGCTGTCCCGGAGAGAGAAACGGTCTCCCCGCTGACGTGCACACTCGTCTCTCTTGAGGGCACGCCGCGCATTGCGCATCTGTGGCCTTATGCAGACCTGAATGCACGGTCGGAAAAGAGGGCCGCTGCTGTAGCTACCGGAAGCTGGCCGCCAAAAGTCGCGCCGTTTCTGACGCGAATGGAAAGCGAGATCTTGCTGCCATTGGCGATCTCTCTCTGGAACTGAAGTGTTCGGTCTTTAGTGTTCGTATTCAAAAAAGGCGGCCTGCAGAATATGCAGGCCGCCTTTTTTGTTTCTGGTTCCGCGCGGTAGATGGGCGCGAGAGCTTACTTCTTGGTCGCGTTTGCGGGGGCTAGTGTCGTAACGAAGTCTTCGGACACAAACACAATGGAATCCAGAGCTTCATCCAGAGCCTCTACAGCTTGCTGCGGATGGCGACCTTCTGTGAAGACAGTTGCCCGATTGATTGCGCCCTGGAATGGGGCAATCGGGGCTAGGGCGAGAATGAAGTCCGCGTTCTGGTCCACGACCTTCATTGTCTGGGCAGCTGAGTCCGTATCACCGTTTTTTAGCTGAGCATTGGCGGATGCGACGGCTGCTTTCTGCTCTGGGGCAAGTGTCTCGCTGGCAATGAACTCACCACCTACGGGTAGCCAGTCAACCTGGCCGGAGATCGCATGATGCGTTGAGGGAATTGGGTGCTGTGGGGCTGCGTGCAGATCGTTTTCTGCAGCCTGGAACTTCTGACTGGCCGTTGTTGCGGCTGTCAGTCGCTTCTGGGCGTCGTAGAGAGCCGGAATGGCCGCATCTGTCTGTCCGGCACTCAGGATCTGACGTGCCTTGAGAATGTCCGTAACGGCGCGTTGTCCGTCAGCAGACAGGTGATGAAATGCCCGATGGGCTTTGAAAGATTCCCAGTCCTTATGAAGAGATCCGGCATGCGCTGGCATGGCGGAGAGTGTCAAAGCTGCTGATGCAAGGATGGGAAGTAGAATTCGCATGATGAGATCCTAATGAATATAAAATCAATATCGGGAAACATAAAAATATAATTCAGAACCTATCAAATGAAAGTTGATTTATATTTCATCATTAATCCGGATCAATTTCGTTCTGATTTCCCGTGGTGGGAATTCATTTTGAGTATTTGCTCATCATCGCATCTGCGTATATGAAAATACATAATATTGAAAATACTGGGTAAATCTGAATTTGTACTTTATTTTCATTTTTTCGAAAAAAAACGGTTTAAATGAAAAGATAAAAAGCCATTCTGAGAAATAAAAATAATAAATTTTCTCGGAAAGGCATTGTGAGGTGTTGCTGTTCCAAGTTCGGTTCCGTATGAAAGTAGCCCCTTCACGAGGCTGTGTCTTTCAGCGGAAAGAGCGTTTTTTCCGTCTGGCAGCGCGTGTGTCAGTCGAGCAGCGAGTGTTCCAATGTCTTTGAATTCCGTCGTCGAGAGCGTGACCGCCCGGATCATCGAGCGTTCGAAAGTCTCCCGTCGCCGTTATCTTGCTCTGATGGAGCGAAACCGGGCCAAAGGCGTCTCCCGCCCACGCCTGGCCTGCGGAAACCTCGCTCACGCCATTGCAGCGGCTGCGTCTGACAAGCCGGAGCTCATGCGTCCGGCCAGCACGAACCTCGGGATTGTGACGACTTACAACGACATGCTGTCGGCGCATCAGCCATATGGACGTTACCCGGACCAGATGAAGCTGTTCGCCCGCGAAGTTGGTGCAACTGCTCAGATCGCCGGTGGTGCGCCAGCAATGTGTGATGGCGTGACGCAGGGACAAGAGGGAATGGAGCTTTCCCTGTTCTCCCGTGACGTTATTGCCATGTCCACGGCTGTCGGCCTGAGCCACGGCATGTTCGAAGGTGTCGCGCTTCTGGGGATCTGTGACAAGATTGTCCCGGGCCTGCTGATGGGCGCACTGCGCTTCGGGCATCTGCCGACAATGCTGATCCCGGCCGGCCCTATGCCGTCAGGCCTTCCTAACAAGGAAAAGCAGCGGATCCGTCAGCTCTATGTGCAGGGCAAGGTCGGGCAGGATCGTCTGATGGAAGCGGAAAACGCCTCCTACCATAGCGCCGGCACATGCACCTTCTACGGCACGGCCAATACGAACCAGATGATGGTTGAGATCATGGGCCTCATGATGCCTGATTCTGCGTTCATCAATCCGAACACGCCGCTTCGGCAGGCCATGACGCGCGCAAGCGTCCATCGTCTGGCGGAAATCAGCCTGAATGGCGAAGATGTCCGCCCACTGGCGCAGTGTGTTGATGAAAAGGCCATTGTGAATGCGGCAGTCGGCTTGCTGGCAACTGGCGGTTCGACCAATCACACCATCCACCTGCCTGCCATTGCCCGAGCTGCTGGTATCATTATTGACTGGGAAGATCTGAGCCGCCTCTCAGCAGCAGTTCCGCTGATGACGCGCGTTTATCCCAGTGGCTCTGAGGACGTGAACGCCTTCAATCATGTGGGTGGTATGCCGACACTGATTGCCGAGCTTTCCCGTGCTGGTCTTTTGCACACGGACATCATGACGGTCTCACGCGGCGGGTTCGCGGATTATGCCTGCCGTGCCAGCCTGCAGGACGACGAAGTCGTTTACACGCATGCCAAACCATCGCTGGACCGTGATATTCTCCGGGACGTCAAGGAGCCGTTCAAAGCTGATGGTGGTATCAAGCTCATGCAGGGCAATGTCGGTCGTGGTATCTATAAAAGCAGTGCCATTGCTGAAGAATTCCTGACCATTGAAGCCCCGGCGCGCGTTTTCCATGATCAGCATGATGTCGCCACGGCGTTTCAGAAGGGTGAACTTGAGCGGGATGTCGTTGTTGTTGTGCGGTTCCAGGGGCCGGAAGCCAACGGGATGCCGGAACTGCACAAACTGACGCCAACGCTCGGCGTGTTGCAGGATCGGGGCTACAAGGTGGCTCTTCTGACAGACGGACGGATGTCAGGTGCGAGTGGTAAGGTGCCTGCTGCCATTCACGTCGGCCCGGAAGCTCAGGTCGGCGGCCCGATTGCCCGCGTTCGGGATGGTGACATGATCCGGGTGTGTGCCGTAACGGGGCAGATTGAGGTTCTCGTCGATCCGGCAGAATGGGAGGCACGCGAACCTGTTGCGCCGCCGCCGCCTGCTCTCGGAACTGGGCGTGAGTTGTTTGCCCTCATGCGTTCAGTGCATGATCCGGCCGAAACCGGCGCATCCGCCATGCTGGCCCAAATGGATCAGGTAATCGAAGCCGTTGGCGACGCCATTCACTAAGGACCAAATTTCATGACTGATACTGCCAAACTTGATGCTGTCATGACCCGCTGCCCGGTTATTCCGGTGCTGGTGGTCAATGATGTTGCACAGGCTCGTCCCTTGGCTGAAGCGCTGGTCGCTGGTGGCCTGACCACTCTGGAAGTGACGCTGCGGACGCCTTGTGCGCTTGAAGTGATCGAGGAAATGTCCAAGGTGGACGGTGCGTTTGTTGGTGCCGGCACTGTGTTGAACCCGACGGATCTGGAGCGTGCAGTCAAGGCTGGCTCCCGCTTTATCGTGAGCCCTGGCTTAACCGCACCGCTGGCTGACGCTGCCCGCGACCATGACATGCCTTTCCTTCCGGGCGTCGCAAATGCTGGTGATATCATGCGCGGTCTGGATCTGGGCCTGACACGCTTCAAGTTCTTCCCGGCTGTGACCAATGGTGGCATTCCGGCGCTGAAGAGCTTGGCCAGTGTATTCGGCAATGTCCGCTTCTGCCCGACAGGCGGCATCACTGAAGGGAGCGCTCCCGACTGGCTGGCACTTCCTTCCGTATCCTGTGTTGGCGGATCGTGGATTACGGCAGGTGAGTTCGACGCAAAGACGGTGACGCAGCGTGCTACGGCTGCTGCTCTTTTGCGCCAGAGCTAAGATCCCTTGTAAATTTTTCGCTCCATTGAAAACAGGAAGGCGGTCTGGAAGTGATCCGGATCGCCTTTCTTTTTTCATTAAGGGCCTGTTTCTCTGACTGAGAACGGATAAAGAACATCTCCAGAAGAAGATGGGGGATGGAATTTATGAATATCTTTGCAGGAAAAGGGGTTACGGCCCTTTCCGATAACGTCCGAATCGGATCATAAGAGCCCGTGACTGGACGTTCTCATCTCCTGATTGGCGGATTTGCTGTCTTGTGTGCGATGCGCTGGCATGTGCTGTCGCCTGACCCTTTTTCGGTTTGTACAGGGTTGCTGGGCAGCCTGCTTCCAGACATTGATACGGAGCGCTCCATGCTGGGAGCGCGAGTCAAATTTCTGTCCCGTTTCCTGGCTCGAACCTTCGGCCACCGGGGGATGACGCATTCCGGCGTTGTGCTGCTTCTGGTTGCAGGGCTGGTTGGAGCTTTTATGGGTGAAGGGGCGCTAAGGGGGCCCATTGGTGCTCTTCTTCTGGGCGTTGCCACCCACATTGCGGCTGACCTGCCAACCGGTGGCTGCCAGCTTCTGGCACCTCTTAGCCGGTCCAGACTGTCTTTCTGGCCCTATGTCCGCACAGGCGGCCTAGGCGAGATCATGCTTCTTCTGCCTACTCTCTTTCTATTAGGGTGGGCAGGGTTCGCGGGACGTGACCCATTTGGTAGTCACGCTCCTTACGTCGTGCATCACCAGCGGTTGCACGGACATGTTTTGAAGGATATTGCATTTCCATCATGACTGAGACCCGACTCCCCGTCCGTCGCGCCCTTCTCTCCGTTTCTGACAAGACGGGACTGATTGAACTGGGGCGCGCACTTGCCGCCCACGGTGCAGAACTGCTTTCGACGGGGGGCTCGGCAAGGGCGCTGCGTGAAGCGGGTCTGACTGTCAAAGATGTTTCAGAACATACAGGCTTCCCCGAAATTCTTGACGGTCGTGTCAAGACGCTGGTTCCGCAGGTTCATGGCGGCATTCTCGCACGTCGTGACCTGCCGGCTCATCTGAGCCAGATGGAAGAACACGGCATCGTGCCAATCGATCTGGTCTGCGTTAACCTGTATCCTTTCGCCGCTACGGTTGCATCCGGCGCGGGCGATGAAGACTGTATCGAGAATATCGATATTGGCGGTCCGGCCATGATCCGTGCTGCGGCCAAGAACTTCGATCATGTCACGATCCTGACGTCTCCTCAGCAATACGGTGATTTCGTTCAGTCTCTGGACGCGGGCGGAACGTATCTAAGTGAGCGTCGTGATTATGCCGGTGCTGCGTACGCCCATACGGCGTCTTATGACGGTATGATCTCCCGTTGGTTCGCGGAGCGTGCGGGCGAATTGTTGCCCCCTGTTCTGACGCTCAGTGGCTCTCGCGACGAGCTTCTGCGTTATGGTGAAAACCCACATCAGAAAGCTGCTTTCTATCGTGATGGCAGCACACGGGCGGGCATCGCGACGGCTCGTCAGGTGCAGGGCAAGGCGCTGAGCTACAACAATCTTAATGACACAGACGCAGCGTTCGAGGCTGTTGCTGAGTTTGATGCGCCGACTGTCGTGATCGTCAAGCACGCTAATCCATGCGGTGTGGCGTCTGCTGAAACGCTGGAACAGGCATGGATTGCGGCGCTGCGGTGTGATCCGGTTTCGGCATTTGGTGGCATCGTCGCTGTGAACAGAACGCTAGATGCAGAAACGGCTCAACGCATTAGTGCGATTTTCACGGAAGTGATTGTTGCCCCAGATGCGGATGCGCAAGCTATTGAAATTCTTTCTCGCAAGAAGAACCTGCGTCTGTTGCTCACAGACGGAATGCCTGATCCGGAAGCTGAAGGTCTGGCTTTTCGCTCTGTCGCCGGTGGTTTTCTGGCGCAAAGCCGGGATGCAGGTCGCGTCCTTGAGAGCGATCTGAAGGTCGTCACTAAACGCGCGCCCACGGAAAAGGAGATGAAAGATCTCCTGTTCGCGTTCCGAGTGGCCAAGCACGTGAAATCCAACGCAGTCATTTATGTTCGCAACAATGCGACTGTCGGGATCGGGGCGGGGCAGATGTCCCGTGTTGATAGCGCGCGCATTGCGGCTCGCAAGAGCGAAGATGCTGCGAATGTTGCGGGTGAGACTGCCCCGTTGACCAAGGGATCTGTGGCCGCATCGGATGCGTTCTTCCCGTTCGCAGATGGTCTTGAGAGTGTTGTTGCTGCTGGTGCTGTGGCTGTGATCCAGCCCGGTGGCTCAATCCGCGATCAGGAGGTGATCGACGCTGCCGATGCAGCTGGAATCGCCATGGTCTTCACTGGCATGAGGCATTTCCGGCATTGAAACCTTTCGCTCTCGCAAGCCTGCTTCTGGCTTTCTCCGCCCCGATGGTCGCCGAGGCAGCGCCATGTCTGTATGACATGTCACCGCTGCCCGTCACGAAAGGGATTGTCTCCCGTATTACGCCTACAGGTGTGATGCTGCGTGATGGGACGACTGTCATTCTTCCAGAAGAGCTTCTGGCAGGTGTACGTCTGGCACAGCCTCTTGCTGTGAGAGGACTTGTGGCAGCTTCGTCCCATACGGTGCAGGCCTTTGCGCTTGATGGAATGCCGCCGGTTTGTCCGGCACCAGCAGCGATTACGCGAGGACCATTTCCTGGTTCTCCCGGATACGATCACATTCAGAACTGAGTTTGATACGCGGCTTCTTGGAAAAGGGCCGCGTATAAACCTTTTCTTTACGCCTGTCGTGCCACTCTTCTTTCCGGTTGTTTCACCGGGTGTAGGAGGGCTTATCATTGTCGCAGATTTTGCCCGTAGCAACGCCCGCGATAGCGCTTGGTGGCAGCGTCTTTCCTGTTGGTGCACAGCTTGCTTCCAAAGAACGATTTCAGGATTTTCTGAAAAGCTACGTTCACGAGAAGACACAGCCGCCTGACGCCAAAGCTGTCTCTAGCAAAAATACTCCTCCGTCGCCGGGTGAAAAAAGTACCCAGACGGCCAGAGTACCTGAAGGCGGCCAAGGCCCCCGTGTTTCAACGGAAAACTGCGGGGGGGCTCGAAGCTTAAAATCTTCGAGCCCGGCTACAAAGGTCTCCGAACAGCCTGTTCAATCGAGTTCGCTTCCAGAGAAATTTGAGAAAACATCGAGTGCGACCAAGGTGGTTCAACGTCCCTCGGAAGTATCGGCTCAGAAGATTTCTATGGGTCCCTCTACAGAGGAAGTTACAGAAACGTTTTTGCCCGCGCTGCAAAATGATAACGTATCCGCACCAGGGAAGACGGATGAACCTGGTTCGGGCGAACGCGTTGAGTTGCCTACACAGTGCGTTTCGGATCTAGAAGACGATAGCACTCAAAGTTCGGTATCTGAGCCTTCTCTCAGTGTCGCTTCGTTCAATTGTGAAACGAAACCCGCGACAGATCAGCTTGAAGTAAGCAAAGACCTGCAAGTTTCTGAAACAGAGAGTGCAGGGGTGGTCTCTCTTGCGTTGGTAGAAAATGTTGATGTTGCGCCAGCACCGATTGCTGAGGTCCCGGGGTTATTCCTGGAACTTTCGACCTCGAAATTGCAGAACTCTGATTCCGGACATAATAGCCTTCTAACACCGACGCAGGACGAGGCGCGTCAGTCAGCTTTGAACGGCCCTGTCATCACGCACCAGGCAACAGGTCAGCACCTCAATACCCAGATTGAAATGTCCTTAGAGCGTGAAGGCAAAATCCGCATGTCTGTTGAGGAAGACAAGGACGGGGGACGCCACATCCACATTCTGGCTGAAAGTTCAGATGCACTGCGAAGTCTTTCAACAAATAAAGAGAGCTTATTGTCCTCACTGAACCAGAGAATTTTGCCTGTCTCAGCAGACCGGACTGCAATATCCACAGAAGTTACGTTTGGTTTTCTGGGATCTTTCTCTCAAGACTATCCCAGAAGTTCTGATCGGGAAGGCAGTCAGCAACGATCGCCCGCTGTTGGTGGTTCTTCCGAGGTCTCATCTGAAGATCTTAATGAGAGAGCCTCCGTATTTCCTCGAAAAATTTTACGCGGTGTTGTTGATCTGACCGCATAAAGGACGCTTGTTTTATGGTCTCTTCTGTCAATTCATCATCGCTTCTCAGCCAAGCTGTTTCGGCAGCCAAGTCCAGTGCATCATCGCAAGCGTCTGGTGCAGCCACATCTACGGCGAGTAGTGTCGGCAGTGCTGCGCTGTCCTCCATGGCGGGAAATTTTAATCAGTTCCTGACGCTTCTGACTACTCAACTCCAGCATCAAGACCCGAGTAATCCAACCAGTACCGACAGCTTCACAAGTGAGTTGGCGCAGTTCGCAGGTGTGCAGCAACAGGTTGAGACGAACACCAATCTTACCAGCCTGATTTCTGCTACTCAGGACACGCAGATTACGTCTGGTGTCGCTCTTGTGGGTAAAACAACCACGGCCACAACTGCTTCGTTGCCCTTACAGAATGGCAACGCGAGCATGACATTTACGGCGCAGCAAGCCGGACCTGTAGCCATTGCAGTTACCGATGCCAGCGGTCAGGTCGTCAAGACCGACACGATGACGGCGACTGCGGGGACGAACTCCTGGTCATGGGATGGTATTGATAGCAGTGGAACAAAAATGTCTGACGGTCAGTACTTTGTTGCTGTCGAAGGGACTGGAACAAGTGGGGAAACGGCGTCTTTTCCAACAACGGTTTCCGGTACGGTAACAGGTCTGACGCGGACATCGAGTGGTATCAATGTACAAATGGGAAGTGCAACAGTGCCGCTGAGTGACTTGGATGGATTTTCGGGAGTCTGAACGACGAGCGGGGGAAATTCTGTCGTTTTAAGCGGACGTTAACCTTTCCTGTCCACAATACCTGTCAGTAATTGCAGCAGGACAGGGTGAACGCACATGTGGGCAGGGCTTGAGGCACCTCCTGGAAAAGCTTGTACGCAGATGACCGCATGGTGGGCGCATAAGTGAAGGCTCTTCTCACAAATCTGAAGCAGCTTGGCCTCCCGCGTCTGGCTGCCCTGGGTGCAGTGGGTGTGGCTCTGCTTGTGCTTCTCGGAGTTTTGGTCATGCATGGTGCAAACTCTGCTACCGGGCTGCTTTACAGAGATCTCGATCCCAGAGAAGCCGGTGAAATCGTAGATCAGCTTGCTAAGGCCCATATCGTTTATCGCCTGCAGGATCAGGGGGCGACGATTATGGTCCCTGATGATGAGGTTGCTAAGGCGCGCCTTCTTCTCGCAAAAAGTGGACTGCCGTCGGGAGGCTCGGTCGGGTACGAGATTTTCGATAAGGGAAACAGTTTTACAGCGACGCAGTTTGAGCAAACAATCAATGAAACGCGTGCGCTGGAGGGAGAATTGGAACGGTCAATCCGTCTGATTCACGGTGTTCGTAATGCGCGTGTTCATCTTGTACTGCGCCACAGAGAACTCTTTTCGACGAACGAACAGGGAGCTCAGGCGAGTGTGCTTCTTTCCATGGAAGGTGCGCGCCGTTTGGATGAGGAGAGTATTGCGGCGGTCGTTAACCTGGTTTCCGCAGCCGTACCGGGTTTGGAGGCACAGAATATCTCGCTTGTCGACAATCGCGGGCATGTCCTGCTGCGGCAAGGCGCGGGAAGTGTCGATGGTAATCAAACGGCGGAAATGCAACGGCAGGCGCTGGAGCAACGCATCGCTCGTGAAGTTGAGGATATGTTGGGAGCTTCTGTTGGCATAGGGCATGTGCGGGTGGAAGCGACCGTAGCGATGAATAATGATCGTGTGCGGGAAACTCAGGAAAGTTACGATCCTGACCAGCAGGTTCTTCGTTCTCAGCAAACCAAAAACGACAAAAGTATAAATACACAAGGAACAGCGAATACGACGGTTGGAAACAATCTGCCGAACGCTAATGCTGGTCAGCCGCAGAACGGAAGTCAAAGCAGCAGGCAGGAGCAGACGGATAATTACGAGATCGGCAAGAAGGTTCGGACCCTGGTACAGGATCAGCCTCGAATTGCTCGTATCAGCGTTGCTGTCATGGTTGATGGAGCCGTCCAGACGGATGTGAAAGGTCAGCATGCCTGGCAACCAAGGAATACTCAGGAACTGGATAGGCTAACGGCTCTGACCAAGACGGCCATTGGTTTCGATCAGGCTCGTGGCGATGTTGTGACCGTAATGTCGATGCAGTTTTCTGATCTCGAAGCGGCAATGCCCGCACCACAGCAGCCTTTTCTAAAGGGTTTCCTGAGCCGCTCGAATGAAATGGAAGCCGTTCGTTTCGGTATTTTTGCTCTGTGTCTTTTGATGGTGCTCTTCTTTGTTGTGCGGCCCCTGCTACGCCCGGCTGGGGGCGGAGTTACGGCAGGAAATGTTCTTTCTGATGAAAGTCGCGGCGTTGTTTCCATGCGTGAGTTAGGAGGTGCACTGGCATCTGAGACTGGAAACCCTACTGCTCTTTTGCCTGCTCCATATGATGCCACAACCCCTCTAACGGAGAGTGATGAAGAAACAATCGCTGTAAGTGGCGTTTCCGGCCGTATTCGAGCTTCTTCTGTTCAGAGGGTTGTTGATCTCGTCGAAACGCATCCTGCGGAAAGTATTGCACTGATGCGTAATTGGCTGATGCCGAGACAGGAGGGGCACTGAAAATGATTGGATTGGAAAAATCTGTCACGGGTGCGCAGAAATCCGCGATTTTAATGATGGCATTAGGAGAAGAAAACTGCGCTCGCTTGTTTGAGCAGATGCATGAAGAAGAAATTCGAGAGATTTCTGCCGCCATGTCTCAGCTTGGAATGGTTTCTGCAGAAACTGTTGAAAGTGTCTGTCACGAATTTAGTCGGAGCCTTGGGTCTTCAGAAGTCTTGATCGGGGATATCGAGACAACAGAACGATTGCTCAAAAATACGCTCCCCGCTGGGCGAGCCGCAGCCATCATGGAAGAAATTCGTGGTCCTGCCGGGCGAACTATGTGGGACAAACTCGGAAACGTTTCAGAGGTAGTACTCGCGAACTATTTAAAAAATGAATATCCACAAACTGTCGCTGTTATTCTCAGTAGAATCAAAGCTGCACATTCTGCGAAAGTATTAGCCCTGCTTCCAGAAGAATTTTCGCTCGATGTTATGACGCGAATGCTCAAAATGGAGAATGTGCAGAAAGGTGTTCTGCATAGTGTAGAGCAGACGTTGAGATCTGAATTTGTCTCTAATCTCCCTCGTGGCTCACATAGAGACAGCCATGAAGTCCTCGCAGATATCTTCAATAACTTTGATCGAAGACTTGAAGCGCGCTTTATGACGGCCCTGGATGAGCGCAGTCATGATGATGCGGAACGAATTAAGAGCCTTATGTTTACTTTTGAGGAGTTGGCTCAGGTCCCTGTAGAGGGCCTCATGGTGTTGCTCAATCAGATCGCCCGAGAAAGTTTGCCAATTGCTCTCAAAGGCGCAAGCGACAAACTGCGAAGTGCATTCCTCGCTGCAATGTCTGAGCGTGCAGGGCGCATTCTGATAGATGAAGTTGAGGCATTGGGGCCTGTGCGCGTTAAGGACGTTGACGCGGCCCAGAGTGATATTCTTCTTGTTGCGAAAGTTCTGCTTGATCGTGGGGAAATTGAACTCCTGGACCAAGAGCAGGCTGCAAATGAGATGCTTGTATGATCATGACTGACTATGACCGTCGTGTTCAGGTTTCTAAGGCTCTTTATGCTGAAGATTTTGACGTTCCTGCTTTGCCAACTGTCGAACCAGAGTCAGCTTCAGAAATGTGTCCCGTAGAAGTAAATACACCTGAGATCTATACTGAAGAAGATTTGGATCGTGCTCGGAGGCAGGAAAAGGAGCGTGTATCTGCATTAGAACGCAGTTATTATAAAAAAGAAAAATCTGAATGGAAGAATTGCATTGAGAGCAGTTCTTTGAATATTCTAAAAAAAATTTCGGATCAGGCAAACCAGTGTGCACATCAAGCGGCCGAAGATGTTGCACATGCTATTTTCTCTTATTTGGCTAAAATTTTTCCAACCCTCCTAGAGAGTTACGGGCCAGGAGAACGGGATGCCTTGGTTGATAAAATCATGCCGACGCTCCGGGAAGCAGCGCGCGTCAGAATAGAAGCTAAATCTCAAGAACTTCAGCATTTATTAACGCTGTGTGAGCGAGAAGGAGTGGAAGTGATTGATTGTCGTGCAGATGACACTTTGTCTTCGGGAGACTTTCGAATTTCCTGGTCGACGGGAAAGGCCAGCCGAGAGGCAGGAAGCCTGGTGCAGGAAATTTTGAAGGTATTTTCTTTGGATAAAATTTCACCTGCCGTTAGCGCGGAATAATTGAAATGCCTGATACACAGAATAATTTCGATCTTGATGACGTCGAGGCAGTATCGGCGCAGTCTGTAGAACCGCCACGCTTCGCTCATGATCTCGAAGCGATCTACGATATCCCGGTAACGGTAAGTGCAGTTCTGGGACGTGCGAATATGCAGGTAAGCCAGTTATTACGCTTGGGTCGTGGGGCCGTTGTGGAGCTTGATCGCAAAGTCGGTGATTCGATTGATATTCTTGTGAATAATCGTCTGATAGCCCGTGGTGAAGTGGTGATGGTTGATGAAAACCGACTTGGGGTAACCATGACGGAAATCATCAAATCTGGAAAAGTTAAAAACTGAAAAAATTTCCGAATATTTAACTTATAGGGATGTATTTTTCCTGAGGTGAAAATTTAATCAGGTAAGATTATTATTATGAATACATCAGAAGGGGCTCTTTCTTCCATTGTGAAAAAGACCACTCTCTCTGGTTATTTTCAGAAATTTCCTTTGCCTGTCTGGTTGCGAGGAGGGCAGCGTTGGTTGCCGGGCACCGATGTTGGATTGGCATTGGCTGTTGCGGCATTGCTTTCAATCCTCGTCTTGCCGCTTCCGACATTCATTCTGGATGTGGGGCTTGCGCTCTCAGTGACGGCGTCTGTGCTCGTTTTGATGGTTGCCTTGTTTTTGACGCGACCACTCGACTTCACCTCCTTCCCCACATTGCTCCTCCTCACAACACTGCTCCGTCTGTCGTTGGAGGTTGCGACGACCAGACTCATTCTTAGTCACGGCTATGAGGGGATGTATGCAGCAGGCCATGTCGTAGCTGCTTTCGGGGGCTTCCTCATGGGAGGTGATGTCGTAATCGGCGCGATCCTGTTTGCAATCCTTCTGGTTGTGAATTTCATGGTGATCACCAAAGGATCAGGACGTATTGCCGAAGTGGCAGCACGCTTTTCGCTGGATGCCATGCCTGGAAAGCAGATGGCGATTGATGCTGAACTGTCTTCTGGCGCCATCAGTGACAAAATTGCTCGTCAGCGTCGCAAAGAGCTTCAGGAAGAAAGCGGGTTTTATGGAGCGATGGATGGTGCGGCCAAGTTCGTTCGTGGAGATGCAATCGCAAGTCTGATTATTACGGCAATCAATATCGTCGGGGGGTTGGCAATCGGCATTGGGCGTCATGGAATGTCTGTGGCGGATGCAGCTTCTGCTTTTACGACTTTGACGATTGGCGATGGTCTGGTGTCGCAAATTCCTGCTCTGCTGGTCTCTACGGCCTCGGGTATTGTGGTGACTAAGGGAGGGACAGAAGGAGCAGCAGACGTGGCTTTGGTGCGGCAACTTGGGGGTAATCCCAAACCGCTGGCTCTGGCTGCTGGCTCAGCGGCTGTTCTTTCATTGATGCCCGGTCTGCCAACGCTTCCTTTTCTTGGTTTGGCGGCTCTTGCAGGAGGAGGAGCATGGTTGCGGTACCGCTCTCCGGTTACGGATCATGATGCTGAAGAGGATGCCGTTAGCCTTCCTGAAAATACGCAACCCGGTGAGCCCCCTCTTACTGAGAGCTTACGCGTCGATTTGTTGCGTTTGGAATTGGGTTTCAATTTACTGTCAATCGCGAGCGGTGATGGCGCGCGTTTGACAGAGCAAATCAAGGTTCTCAGGAGAACAATTGCTGGAGAAATGGGGTTTATTTTACCTCCGGTTCGTATTCAGGACAATTTACAGCTATCGTCCAATGCCTATTCTGTAAAAATTAAAGAAATCGAAATTGGGCATGGGGAAGTACAGATAAGCAGGCTTCTGGCAATGAACCCTAAGGGCGGATTACCGGATTTGCGTGGCGAAGAAACACGAGAGCCCGCATTTAATCTACCGGCCTTGTGGATTGATCAAAGTGAACGAGAGAACGCGATAATTAAAGGTTATACTGTTGTTGATCCAGCAAGTGTTATTATTACGCACTTAACTGAGTTGGTTCGGGAAAACATGGCAGACCTTCTCTCTTACTCCGAAACACAGAAACTTCTGGATGAAATGCCACGTGATCAGCAAAAACTGATTGTCGATCTCATTCCGTCTCAAGTGTCAGTAAGTGTTGTTCAGAGAGTTCTACAAAGTCTTCTGGCTGAGCAGATTTCAATTCGTGATCTGTCGGGTATTTTAGAGGCGCTTCAGGAAGGCTGTGGGCAAGGTCTGAAATCTGTTGTGGCGTTGACCTCACATGTCCGTAGTCGTCTGGCGCGTCAGATCAGTTTCGCTGTGACCGGGCCGAAAGGTTATATTCCTGTTCTGACACTCAGCCCCGATTGGGAAGTCGTGCTGTCAGAGAACATGATTGGTCCTGCAGATGACCGCCAGTTGGCTCTCCCGCCATCTCGCCTTAGCGAATTGGTAGGAAAGCTGAGGCAGGCGCTGGATGTAGCTTTGGGGCAGGGTGAAAACCCGGTTATTCTTGTCGCCGGGGGGATGCGTCGTCCCATGCGAATGATTGTGGAGCGTATCCGTCCTTCGACAATGGTGCTCTCGCAGACAGAAATTTCTACTCGCGCAAAGATACGGACCGTTGGGGTAATCCAGTAAAAACGCGAGAGATCATGTCCTCATGCATTGAAAGCGGCGACTGTAACTCGAGAAATCCGGGCTTACCTCGGACTCTGTGATCGCTTATGGTCTCGGGTCATTGCTTAAGGAAATGTACTGACCATGCGTGTTGCACTGATCCAGATGGCTCCTTCGGCTGACCGGGAGGCGAATATTTCCCAGGCTCAGCGTCTCGTCGCGGATGCTGTAAAAGCTCGAAACCCTGCGCTGGTCGTTTTGCCAGAGGTGTGGAGTTGTCTAGGCGGGACAGCCGAGACAAAGCATGCAAATGCTGAGAGACTGCCTACTCCAGGAGAGCAGGGCGGCCCTCTGTACGAAGCTTTGCGTGCGATGGCGAAGGAGCATGGGATCTGGGTTCATGGTGGCTCGATTGGGGAGATCGTGTCGGGTGAGGGTAAAAACAAGTTGGCGAATACGTCGCTGATTTTTGACCCTCAAGGTAATGAGTGCGGTCGCTACAGGAAAATTCACCTTTTTGATGTGGTGACGCCGAATGGTGAGGGCTATCGGGAGAGCGATAGTTATGTGCCGGGTGACAGTGTAGAGGTCGTGGACATCTCGAGCGTCCCGACTGGTCTTGCCATCTGTTACGACCTGCGATTTGCTGAACTGTTCCTCGCATTGCGGGCAGCCGATGTGGCGATGATCATCTTGCCTGCTGCGTTTACACAGCAGACAGGGGAAGCTCATTGGGAAATCCTGATTCGGGCGCGTGCCATAGAGGCGCAGGCATGGGTTATTGCTTGCGGTACAGCCGGTTGGCACACGGATGCTGCTGGAAACGAGCGTCAAACGTATGGGCACTCCATGATTGTGAATCCCTGGGGCGAGGTTGTTCTGAAACTGGGTGGTGAAGCCGCTTGGGGAACTGCCGATCTCGATTTTGATCAGGTGCGTCAGGTGCGTGAGCGTATGCCCATTCAGGCAAACAGGCAGTTGATCTAACCCTCATGAAAATTGCTTTTGTAGCGGCGTCAACAGATGTCGCCCAGGATGCGCTTGCTGTTCTGGTTGCCCGGTATGGCAATGTGCCGCTCGAGAACGCGGATGTAGCTGTCAGTCTTGGGGGCGACGGCTTCATGCTTGAAACGCTTCATCGTGTCCTTGGACTTGAACTGGCTGTGTACGGCATGAATTACGGGACCATCGGGTTCCTCATGAACACGCCAAATGAAGATAATCTTCCGGAACGCCTGTTAAACGCGCAGCCTTCTTTACTGCATCCGTTGCATATGACAGCGAGAACAGTCAGTGGGGAGGTTTTCGAAGCACGCGCGTTCAATGACGTGTTCCTGTTTCGGCAGACACGTCAGACATCCCGTATTCGCATTGAAGTTGATGGGCGGGTCAGATTGGAAGAGTTGATCTGTGATGGCGTGATCGTCGCGACCCCTGCGGGATCGACGGCATATAATCTTTCGGCACATGGGCCTATTGTGCCGTTAAGCGCTAACATATTGCCCCTGACGCCGATTTCTGCTTTCCGGCCCAGGCGCTGGCGGGGTGCCCTTTTGCCATCGTCAGCCGTGGTCAGACTGACTTTGATGGATACAGACAAACGGCCAACAGCTGCAGTAGCAGATTTTAAAGAAATTCGTGATGTCGCGGAGGTCATCGTAAAAGAGGACCGTAAGCTGCATGCCACGGTCCTCTTCGATCCAGATCATGGACTGTCCGAGCGTATTATTGCCGAGCAGTTTCTGGAGTAGTGCTTTTTACAGGATTGGTGTCAGCAAGGGTTTTCCGTCAAAGTGCGCGATGAGATTATCTACCATCAGGTTGCCCATGATGGTCCGTGTTTCTACGGTTGCTGAGGCCTGGTGAGCTTGTAGGACCGTATTGTCCAGCTTGAAAAATGCTGGATTGATATTTGGTTCATTCTGGAACACGTCCAGTCCGGCGCCTGCAATTCGCTTTTCTTGCAAAGCTGAAAGCAAAGCCGCCTCATCGACAACCGATCCGCGAGCAATGTTGATCAGGACGCCGTCTGGCCCGAGAGCGTCAAGAATTTCCGCGTCAACCATATTGGCTGAGCGAGGGCCTCCCGAGACTGCCAGAACGAGAATATCGCTCCATTCAGCCAGTTTCTTCAGATCACTTTCGAAACGTACGGCGCTTTCAGGACGAGGCTTCGAATTGAAATAGGCCAGTTCCATACCGAATGCGGCTGCACGGTGGGCGATGGCTTGCCCGATCTGACCAAAACCTGCGATGCCCATCCGTTTTCCGGTCACGCTTCGGGAAAGTGGGAGGGAGTTTTTGGACCACTCACCAGAGCGAACAAAGCGGTCATTCAAGACCGTATCGCGCATCACGGAAAGGGTCAGAACAATGGCCATGTCTGCAACGTCATCGGTGAGCGTGCCAAGCGTTGTGGCAACACCAATTTTGCGACGGCGTGCTTCTTCAAGATCGATCTGATCTGTGCCAACGCCATTGACAGCGATGACTTCCAGCGCGGGGAGTGCGTCCATGATGGGGCGTGGAAGTCCTGAACCTCCCCCTGTAGCAACTCCCCGGATTTTATCTGCGAGTGGCTTGAGCTGATCGAGATCACTATATTTGTGCAGGTTAAAATGCTCTGCAAGTCGCGCCACGATCCCGGCTGGGAATGGGTCGATCATGAGCAGGTCAGGTTTGGAAGACAAGGCAGTTCTCCTGTTGATCAGTGACGGGAGGGGAGGGCGTCGAGCTCTTTGTCCGCAAGGGCGCGGCATGCTTGTTCAACGTCGTTCCATGTGACTGTAAAGCCGCTCTCTGGGCCATAATAAGGGTCATCGACGTCTTCACCCTCTCGGCCAGGAATGTGGTCAAGCATAAGGGAAAGGCGTGCTCTGCTATCCGCAGGCTGTATATTTTGCAGGTGGGTCAGGTGTGAGTGATCGAGAGCAATGATGTGGTCAAAGCGGTAGAAGTCATCTTCGCAGACCAAGCGTGATCTGAGTGCCGAAGCATCCAGGCCATGTCGACTTGCCACCTTGCAGGCTCTCGGATCAGGGGGATACCCGAGGTGCCAATGGCCGATTGCTGCAGAATCAATATCGAGTTCAAGCTGTCGCCTTGCAGCCTCTCGGCGCATGGCGAGTTCAGCGAGTGGAGAACGGCAGATATTGCCTGTGCAGACAAACAGAAAGCTACTTAAGCGCCGGTTAACCATATAAAAAATGCCATTGTTGCAATGGAGGTGAGTGTTCCGAAAAACAGGACGGAAGCGATTTCGCGTTCCAGAACGTGATACCGCATTGCCAGAATAACGTTGATGGAGGCACTTGGGATCGCCATCGTCAACACACTTTCCTGAAGGGCCTGCGGCGGAAGGTGCCATGCGCGTGCCAGAGCATAGATTATGCTTGGAATGACAATGTTGCGGATCCCCACAATTGTGCCCACCAGAGGACTGAAACGGACCTGTCGCGTAAATAACACCACGCCGGATGCGAACAGGGCCGCTCCTCCGGTCGTGTGGCCAAGCAGAAGAAAAGATCCCTTCAGAAAGACGGGAAGGAAAGCGCCAGCGCTGACCAAAACAAGAGCTAACAAGGGCACCCAGACCACGGGTTCGCGGCATGAATGAAGAAGGTGTCCTACCAGCTCTCTGAATTCGTTACGTGTTTCCGTGGCAGTATCGCGAGCCGGTTGATTGCCGTGGTCGTGACCCATCAGAATAAGGGTGATGGGCAACTGGATCAGATTCATGGCCAGGGCGGCGATAGAAATCGGTACACCGCTGGCGGCCCCGAAAATCTGCCCCAAGACGGGAATACCAATAAACGGGACCGAAGGCCCGGTGATTGTCATGGCAATAATTGCGGCTTCGCTCAGTCGGCGCTTCAGTGCAAAACGGAACACGCTGAAAACGGCGGCATATCCGCCCACCATAGCCAAAAGTATGAGCGCCGCTACCGGGCCAGCAGATAGCACCTGTGCTTTGGGTGTGCTCAGAATGGAGACGAAGAGTTCGAGCGGAAGGGCATAGAGCATGACCAGTCGCGTCAGAACGCCTGCCTGCTGGGCATCGAAATCTTTACGGTATGCGGCGAAATAGCCGAAGCCCAGTGTGACCAGAATGGGCAAAATAGCCTGGATGATCGTGAGCAGCAGGTTGGGCGAAGAGGTCATGAGATGCTCATAAAAAGTCTGATGTTCCAGGTGGCGCTACCCTCTTTCGTAATGACATCGTTATCATCCGTCCATCCCCGGCTCTGGAAGCGATTGACCGAAGGAAGAGGGTGATGTCTTTGTAGGATGCTTCTAATTCAATTCATGCCCTGGGCGACCCATGCAATCCATTTTTGACACCTTGCTCAGTTTCATCCTGATGCTGCTGGGCTTCATCGTTGCGGCTGTAGCCTTTGTGGAGGTTTCCGCACGTGCCGTGCTGAGTAGTATCGGAGTACATGGGCAGTTTCAGACAGTCCTTTTATTCTGCCTGTTGTGTGCTCTGATTGTTTTGGCATTTCGCATTTTTGGACGGTTACTGGCGGTGCTTCTGACAGCGGCTATCGTCGTATATTTATTGCATGCGCTTCTTGGTATTCCTCACAACATTCCCGTCAGGGGCACGGCGCAGGATAAGGCAATTACGCTGTGAAGTTGTGGTGTCCGCGAGAGGATTCGAACCTCCGGCCCCAGGATTCATACCACTTCGACTTTCGCCGCCACACTCATAGCTGAGCATGTTCGTGGTCTGGACTGTCTCTTCACCACGACCCCGCGAGAGGAGCCAAGGTGTCACCCGTACAGTCTCTACACCTTCTTTCCGCTAAGGGCGGAAAGCTTGGCTCGGGATTGGCACGGCTCAAGTAAGCCAGAGCGTTCCCCGAATTTGAGTGAATCCACCATGAAGTTTCCTGTCATGGCGCCCAATTCAGACTTTAGGAATCCTGTGCTCTATCCTGCTGAGCTACGCGGACACACGTGCAGTTTGTTATCCCAAGATGCCTGCGGCTGCAAGCTGGGCTCTTGGAGGTATATAAATTGAAAACTTGTGTTAATATATTAAAAACGTTATATGATATCAGTGGGATGCACTCATTGCGTGCGCTGCAATATAATTACTAAATTAACATAAAAACGTAATTTATATTTCTGTTTATGGGGGTTCTGGCATATTTATGTATTCAAATTGGACTTCGAAAATGGAAGAAGATTCTTGCACTTTCGTTTTGTCTGTGGTTCCAGTCATCCCTATCTAGGAAGTTTCTTGATATCAAACTTTCAGAAGTGTCTGTGTCAAAAACTGTCTTTGGTGGTGCGCCATACTCGTGGCTTACCCTCAGGGTAGGCGGAGACTAGTGCGTAAATAGGTGGAATATTTTTCACGTCGGAAGATGTGTGGAAAAGTTCGACCTTTGAAATAGATCTTTCCACAGGGATTTTAAAAATCTTTTGCTGGAAAGGTGGTTGCTGGACATCATCAGCACCTGGGTAGGGAGGATGGCAATGCCACAACCTGTTCCTACAGCGAGCGTTTTGAAGCGCCTGTTTCAGGTCTGTCAGGGTTGAGAGTTGCTTGCCATGGTTTCGTATCGAATATCTGATCAAGATAATCTTCGTCTTTTTCATGCATTTCGGTCTGACTGCGGGTATTGATGGGTATGACTAAGATGCTTTCAAGTTCAGTGCGACAGGCCCGTGAAGCAGACCCGACACTTTTACGCCTCAAGCTGATTGGGCAAATGGAAGCACGGACCCTGACAGGGGAGAGTGTTCTTCCTGTCGGGGGTAAAACACGCGCGCTTTTGGCCATTCTGGCTCTCTCTGACAGGAAGCCCGTCCTTCGTTCTCGGCTGGCTGAATTGCTCTGGAGTCGTCGGCCAGAAGATATGGCTCGTGCGTCGTTGCGGCAGGAAATTCATCGTCTTCTTGATGCTCTAAGCCCGCTTGGCGTCGAAATCATAGACGTACAGCGGCATTCTCTCATGCTTAAGCCTGCCCTGACTTCTGTCGATGCAGAACGTATTCTGACGGCGAGCGTAAGAACCATTGATAGCATCCCGGCTCCTGAGGAAGTGCTGCTTGGGGAGTTGAGTGGCATTGATGTGGCCCTGGATGAGTGGCTGAACCAGCAACGCGCCCGGCTGTCGCATCATCTACTGGGGCTTTATGAAAGCTGCCTGCGTGAGTTGACTGACCCGGAGCAGGTTGATGACGTTACTGACCGTCTTCTGAAAGTTGATTCTCTGAATGAGGCTGCATGGCGCGCTAAAATTCAGAGCGCCCTCCGTCGCGGTGAGCAGGCAAGGGCCGTACTTTTGGCGGAGCAGGCTGTACGGGCTTTCGGGCAGGAAGAAGGGCATGTGGCAGGCCCTGTTACTCAGGCACTGATTTCGAGTGTTCTGAAGGCGGCGGGGCTTGAGCCAAGTCTTACGACCGCTGGAATTGCAGAACTGGAGAGTACGTCTGTACTGTTTCCGGGGAGCGACGAAAATCTTCTCGGCGCTGCTGGCGCACAACGCACCGATCCAATGCTGGCATTGCCTCTGCATCTTTCGCAAATGGCGGCTGGGCAGTCTCGAAAGATCTCGTTGCTGGTCCTTTCGCCCTTTGCCGCTGACGGGTTGAAAGATGCTGAGTTAAAATGTGCGACCAGCCTTAGTGATCAGTTTGAGTTGCTGTTCGTGCATGTCGATACATTTGACATCGTTGCAAAGCCTGAAGGGTTCGTGCCTGATCCTGCTAATCCGATGGCATCGTATCGGGGGCTCGGGGCTGATTACGTTGTCACGGGGGCTGTCCGTTCAGGGGCTTCGGATAATACCTTCCGGCTTATCCTGAAGGTTCTGGACGTTCGGGCGGGCGGATTTATTGTCTGGGGTACGTACTACGATCTGCCTGATCTGGACCCGATGTCAGTCAGTAACGGGCTGATCGGCCCGGCGACAGCAATGCAATGGGGTCTTCTTCTTGCCGAGGGGCGCCGTACAGCGAACCGGGCTGACACGGAGCTTTCGGCTCTGGGTAAAGCCACTCGGGTCTTCATGTTGCTATTGAAGCGGGACAATGCCCTGTTTCCCAGGATTAGGCAGCTTCTGGATGCTGCCGGACTGGAAGACCCCCGGGAAGGCACTGTAGCGGTCATGCAGGTGCTTTACTGCCTGATCCGCTACGAAAATGATTGGAGTGCTGAAGGTACAGCTCTGCTCGCAAATGGTATCAAGTTTGCGCGGTTGCTGGTTAATCTCAAGCCAGATGCGCCTGGTATGGCTATCCTTTTGTCAGCGTTTCTCATGCATGATCCGGCATCCGTGCCTTTGGCACGGTCAATCGTGCGGATGTGTGAAAAGTCCATGGCGGGGCCTTCCGGGACACATAATCTGCACGATGTGCTGCTCTGTCGCGTCCTGCTGCATGTTCTGGACGGAGATCTGGAGGGTGCAGCTGCGATCGCTGGAAAACTGCGTCATAATCCGTATCATTCTCCGCTTTCCACATTGATCAGACCATTTTTCATGATGATCATGATGTTGGGTGGAGAGAGGCAGGACGTCATTGAAATGGGGCGCCTGATGGCAGGACTGCACCCCAATTATTCAAGTGCGTTGGTCTATTATCTGGCGGCTTTGGTGCTGGAGGGCGAAAGTGCTGAGGAGATCCAGCAGGTTCGCGAGCACTTGCACCGGTTGGTCCCCGACCTGACGATTGAGAAGATTTTGAGCCGTTTCCCGTATCTGAATGCCACTAAAAAGGCAGAGCTTCAGCAGGCTTTCAGCTCGACAGGTCTTTTATAAACCGCTCATGTGCGGGTAGGGCGCTTGGCCTTACCCGGTGAGCGCGATATGAACACGGAATTGATGTTGCCCGGATTCAGGTTTCGCCAGTCTGTCTCCATGCCCGTGACGGCCCTGGCCCGGCCCGCAGGACCACCATGATGTCTCGTATGCAGATGATTGTTTCCAGCTCTTCCCGTCGTTCCGCGCTCCGGACGGCCCTAGGCATTCTTGCCGTCGGTACAGTTGCAGCCTGTGGCGGCGCTCGTGATCCCAGTAGCCTTACCGCTCCCCGTAATCATCTGCTTGGCGTTGATCGCGGTGCAGAGGGTGGTGCGGACCAGCTCAAGGGCGGCGTTAATGCCTATCTGTGGCGTGGTGCGATTGATACGCTCTCGTTCATGCCATTGGCTTCGGCTGATGCTGTTGGTGGGGTCATTCTAACGGATTGGTATCAGCCGCCATCCAGCAAGGATGAGCGTTTCAAGATTGCTGCGTATGTACTCGACCGCCGGATGCGCTCTGACGCGCTTCGTGTCTCGGTATTTCGGCAGGTGTTCCAGGATGGTGAATGGCAGGATACCCCCGTCTCAGCCACGACCACATCTGACATTACGACCCGCATCCTGACCCGCGCCCGCCAGTTGCGCGCAGAAAACGGCGAACAGGGTAACTGAGTTAGACATGAGCGACACGACACATACGGCTTTCGATTTTCAGTCCCGGGAGCCGTTCTGGCAGGCAGAGTGGAAGCAGCGAAATGTATTTGCTGTTCCAGATGTGCCTCCGGCTGACCGGCCAAAATACTACGTGCTGGAAATGTTTCCGTACCCATCCGGCCAGCTACACGTGGGTCACGTACGGAATTACACACTTGGAGACGTCGTAGCGCGTTACAAGCGGGCACGAGGGTTTTCGGTGCTTCATCCCATGGGATGGGACGCTTTTGGACTGCCCGCTGAGAATGCAGCGCGGGAACGCAATGTGCATCCTGGTAAGTGGACGATGGAAAACATCGCCACAATGCGCGGCACGCTGCAACGTCTCGGCTTTTCCTTGGACTGGGACCGTGAAATCGCGACCTGCCT
The DNA here is from genome assembly GCF_014132155.1 of Gluconobacter sp. Gdi. Classification (GTDB taxonomy): domain Bacteria; phylum Pseudomonadota; class Alphaproteobacteria; order Acetobacterales; family Acetobacteraceae; genus Gluconobacter. The sequence continues at coordinate 187,349 of NZ_BLJQ01000004.1, read as the reverse complement.
TCCGGAATATTACGGCAAGCAGCAGAAACTGTTTCTGGATATGCTCGCCGGTGGTCTGGTTGAGCGCCGGGATTCGTCTGTAAACTGGGACCCGGTCGATGAGACGGTTCTGGCCAATGAGCAGGTTGTCGAGGGACGCGGATGGCGGTCCGGAGCGCTGATTGAGAAGAAAGTTCTTTCTCAGTGGTTCCTGAAAATCACCAAATTTGCTCAGCCGCTGCTTGATACGCTGGGGCAGTTGGATCGCTGGCCGGAACGCGTGCGGACGATGCAGGAGCGCTGGATTGGGCGTTCAGAAGGTGCGCGTGTCCGTTTCGCTCTTCATAGCCCGCCGTCGGGCTTCGACATTGAGCTGGATGGTATCGAAGTCTTCACGACGAGGCCGGATACGCTGTTCGGATTGAGCTTCGTTGGTATTGCCGCGGATCATCCGCTGGCAGCCAAGGTCGCCCGGACCAATCCTGCTGCGGCTGAATTTATTGAAGAATGCCGTCGTCTTGGGACATCCGAAGAGGTGATTGAGGCCGCTGAAAAGCGTGGCTTCGATACGGGTCTTCGCGTCAGTAATCCTTTGAATCCAGATCAGACGGCGCCCGTCTGGATCGCCAATTTCGTGTTGATGGATTATGGCACGGGGGCAGTGTTTGGGTGCCCGTGTGGCGACCAGCGCGATCTCGATTTTGCTCATAAATATGATCTGGCTGTGCCGCAGGTTCTGCTTCCCGCTGGGGAAGATGCGGAGACATTCCGCGTTGGCCGGAAGGCAGTCTCGGGCGAAGCTACGCTCTACAATTCGGGATTTCTGGACGGTCTGGCTGTTGCAGTCGCCAAAAAAACAGTCATCGAGCGTCTCGAAGGCATGGGCGTTGGGCATGGCGTCGTAAACTGGCGTCTGCGGGACTGGGGAATTTCCCGTCAGCGCTACTGGGGCTGCCCGATCCCCATTATTCACTGTGAGAAGTGTGGTGCAGTTCCGGTTCCGGATGATCAGCTGCCAGTTGTCCTGCCAGAAGATGTGACATTTGATCGGCCGGGCAATCCGCTGGATCATCATCCGACCTGGAAGCACGTTTCCTGCCCAAGCTGCGGGTCTGCCGCCACGCGTGAGACAGACACGTTTGACACGTTTGTGGACAGTTCCTGGTACTTTGCCCGCTTTACCAGCCCGCACGCGTCGACGCCGACCGTGCCGGCTGCGGCTGATGGCTGGCTGCCCGTCGATCAGTATATCGGCGGAATTGAACATGCGATCCTCCATCTGCTCTATGCGCGCTTCTTTACCCGCGCCATGCATGAGACGGGTCATTTGGGTCTGGATGAGCCGTTTGACGGCCTCTTCACTCAGGGCATGGTCACGCACGAAAGCTACAAGGACGGGGCAAACTGGCTCTATCCGGAAGAAGTCGAGCGTCGCGGTGATGTGGTTGTCCGACGCGACACGGGAACGCCCATTCAGGTTGGACGCTTTGAAAAGATGTCCAAATCCAAGCGCAATACGGTCTCTCCGGTAGAGATTATTGAGCGTTTTGGTGCTGATACAGCGCGGTGGTTTGTTCTGTCTGACAGTCCGCCAGAGCGTGACATGGAGTGGACAGCGTCTGGCGTGGCTGCTGCGGCCCGGTTCGGGCAGCGTCTGCATCGTCTGGTTTCGGCTGTGGCTGCGGCTGATCCGATTGACAGTGTGCATAGCCCGGCTGGAGATGATCTGCGCCGTGCTACCCATCGGGCGATTGCAGCGGTCACAGAAGCTTTGGAAGCGTTCACGCCGAACGTCGCAGTGGCTCGATTGCATGAGCTAACCTCCGCTCTGGCAGAGGCGCAGGGCAAAGAAGGGGCTGGTTTTGCTGCCGCACGACGGGAAGCTGCCTCCGCGCTGTGCCTGCTGTCTGCGCCAATGATGCCGCATCTTGCTGAAGACATGATGGCGGTTCTCGAACCTGGTGGTGAACTCGTTGTGGATCGGGCATGGCCTGAGGCGCAGGATGAGTGGCTTGCAGTTCAAAGCGTCACGATCGGTGTGCAGGTGCTTGGCAAGTTGCGTGGAACGATCCAGGTGCCGCCTGATGCACCAAAGGATGACGTTCTTGCTGCGGCTAAGGCTGAGCCTAATGTTGCCCGCGCCCTTGAGGGTAAGCGTCTGGTGAAGGAAATCCACGTTCCCAACCGGATCGTCAATTTTGTGGTAGCAGGCTGATCGTGAAACATCGCAGTTCCCTGACTCTCTCTGCGTTCCTTCTGTTGGGAGGGTGTGGTTTCACCCCCCTCTACGGCAAGATGGACACGAAAACCGATATTTCGGCTGAACTCGCACAGGTTTACGTCGCGAATATTCCGGGAAGATATGGTCAGGAACTGCGGCTGGCCCTGCAAAAAAATCTTGCAGGCGCCGGTCCGGAAAATCCTCAGCGTTATACGCTGCGGGTCAACTCGGGCGCGAACAGTGAAGCCATTGATATTCACCAGGACAACACGGCTGGCCGTATCCGCGTTTCCGGTTCCGCGCACTGGCAGTTGTTCACAGTGGAGCAGTCTCCCCAGTTAATCACGCAGGGAGATGCAACGACACTGGACGGTTACAACGCCAGTTTCGAACAGTATTTTGCTCAGACGCTGAATGACGAAACGACCAAGGGGCGCGTTGCGGACACCCTGGCTCAGAGCCTTACGCAGCAGCTTGCTGTCTGGTTCCGCTCTCATAATATGCCGTCTAATGCGGCACCTGTTGATATGCCGCGGTATATCAATACGGATAGCATGCCGTCTGATAATGGATCGGCGACGGATCGTGTTGGCGTGGATGGCTTCCCAGCCTCTGCGACAGGACGTCTCTCTCAGGGCACCACAAGCAATTAATGAAAATTGAGGCCCGTAATATTGGCCGCGCCTTATCCGATGCCGGAACGTGGCGCGCCATTCTTCTTCATGGCGAAGACACGGGGCTAATACGGGAAAGAGCGGCTCAGGCCGTTCGGCTCGTTGCAGAGACGCTGGACGATCCATTTCGCGTCTCCCAACTCGATCGCGAGACGCATGATCGTCTTGAGGAAGAGGGCACTGCTCTTTCGTTGATCGGTGGTCGGCGTGTCGTGTGGGTTCGGAGCGGCACGGATGCTCTGACGCCCATGCTGACGCGTGCTCTGGAAGTTTCGACGGACACGCTGATCGTTATTGAGGCGCCCGGCCTTTCTTCAAGATCCACCTTGCGTGCATTCGCCGAGCGCCGGAAGGACGTGGCATCTATTGCCTGCTATCCCGAGGAAGGGCGGGCATTATCCCAGACGGTCACAGATGCACTGTCTCAGGCTGGAGTTTCTATCGATCGGGATGCGTTGACCTGGCTGATGGGGCGGCTTGGTGCAGATCGAAGCGGCGTTCGTGGAGAAATCGAGAAGCTTGTGCTCTATGCGGGCCCGAATGGACGGCTTGATCTGGATGCTGTTCAGGACTGCGTAGGCGATGCAGGGGGAAGCTCTTTGGAGGATGCAGTATTTGCTGCATTGTCCGGCCATCGGGCAGAAGCAGATCAGGCCCTGGAGCGCGCTTTGGCCGATGGGGCTAATCCCGTAGCTGTCGCGCGTGCGGTATTAAGCGTGCTGACGCGGCTTCAGAAAGTGGCACTTGCAGTGAAGGCTGGCCAAGGCCGCGCAGAAGCCATGAAAGCGCTCAAACCCCCGGTGTTTTTTAAACGGACAGCCGCCTTTAATCAGGCTCTTGATCGTTGGTCTCTGGCTGCGTTGAGCCGGGCGGCACGCGAAACGCAGACTTTTGAACTGGCCTGCAAGCACAGCGGGGCACCTGATCTGGCGCTTTGCCGACGTCATATCTCGGCGCTGTGTGGCATCTGGAAAGTCTGAGTTTCCAGCGTCTGCATTAAGTGGATGGGTTGTCAGTGTTGTGGTTATGGAAAACGGCGGAGTTGAGCTCCGCCGTTTTGCGTTCTGGCTTAGAAGCGCGCAGACACATCCAGATAATAATATCCGCCAGCAATACCGAGCTGGTTGGTGCTCATGTAATACTTGGGCGCACCAAGATAGCGGTTTTCCTTTGGCACGACGGAGGGGTACGCAGCAAAGATGTTGTTGCCGCCAATCGTCGCACTCCAGCGGGTGTTGATGTTGTAGGTTACAGACGCATTGGTGGTCCATTTAGGTGCATTCTGGAACTCACGATAGTTCGTTGTCGAGAACGCGTTCGGGCCAGTGTAATAGGTCAGGTTTGATGTCGTCTGGCCGTAGCGGATTTCATGAATGGCGACGGCCCATGTGTTGTTGGGCGAGTGCCAGCGACCGCCAAAGATAATCTTGGAGCGTGGATAGGCTGTCGTCAGATAGGCGAGAGTGGGGATGGTCAGCAGGTCTGCACCGCTGGTGGTTGTACCCTGGTGACGCAGGCGCGTCCGGTTCAGGTTGATGGCAACGTCCCAGTCCACATGACCGAAGCGGCCGAACTCGCTTGGGTAAGTTGCATTGATGTCCAGACCCTGTGTGCGGGTCGTGGCGACGTTCGCGAACCAGTAAGCTGACAACTGGCCAGCACCCCAGTTTTCGGAGCCTGACGGCAGTGGGAAGCCGTTTGCGTAGAGGGCCTTATACGCCTGTGAACCGTAGATCGTTCCGCCTGGCTGGATACGATCACGCAGATCAATTTGATAGGCGTCGACCGTGACGTGAAGCTTACGGATCGGCTCAACAATGATGCCGCCTTCGACGCTTGTGGCCTGCTCCGGCTTCATCTGTGAAGCGCCGTTAGCCAACGCGCCGGTGGAGTTGGCTGCAATCAGGCCGCGCGCTGCTGTTGGGGAAACGGCAAGCGCGGAGTAATGCTGCTGGGCCAGTGTCGGGGCATGGAAGCCACTGCTGAATGTTCCGCGAACAGCAAATCGCGGGCTGAAGTCGTAGCGTGTGGAGACTTTGCCGGTTTTGGCGTTTCCAACATCTGTATAGTGCTCGACGCGGCCCGCCAGATCGACCTGCCAGTTCTTCATCAAGTGGGTAGAGATATCGACGTATCCAGACGCGACATCACGGGACCAATTGCCGGCGTTGTAAGTTGTCGTCCCGGGAATGCCGTCAGCGCCTGTGCCCGCAATGCTGTCTGCGGAGCCGGTGCCCATGGAATAGGATTCATAGCGATACGCTGCGCCACCGGCGACGTTGATGCTATGAGGCCAGAAAGAGAAGTTGAACTTCCGGGACAGATCGAAACTGCTCGTCCACTGAGAGTTGTTATATCCCTGCGCATTGTAAAAGTTCGTAGGCGTCCGTCCGTCTGCTTTGTAAACGGCGCTGTTAATCGTGCTGAGAGCATCAAAGCGATCGAAGTCACGGCCATACACTGTGGAAAGATCCCAGTGCCAGCCAGCCAGCATACCTTTGAAACCAGCCGTCAGTTCGTAATCGTTCTCTTCCAGTCCCAGGATCGGCGAATAGCCATACGGGTATTTTGCGGCGTATCCGGGATAGGCGCTCAGGGTCGAGGGCAGGCGATAGTTCTGGTAGGATTCCGCATGCCGATGGGCATAGGTGGCACTGGCATAGGCCTGAACAGTCTCGGTGATGTCGTAACCTGCAGTGATGGCGACGCTCTCACGTGTCTGTTCGGGCTGGCTCAGCACCTGGTTGGTATACTGGTTGGTACGATTGTCTTTACCGGACCGGAACGCGTGGTCCTGATGCACGAAATCGCCGCCGATATGCACATAGCCGCGGTTATTCAGATTGAAGCCGCCATCCAGATATACGCCCTGCTGGAAGCCGTCACCTTCACTGGTGATCCCCGTGTTAGAGCGCATGCTCAGGCCGTGGTCCTGCTTCTTGGTGATGATGTTCACCACGCCAGCGATCGCGTCGGAGCCGTACTGGGCTGATGCGCCGTCACGCAGAACTTCGATGTGGTCGATCATGGACATGGGCAGCATGTCGATATCAACCGGGGTTGCGCCCTGAGACGGTCCCGGATCGGCATAAATGTTGGCTGTCGTATGACGGCGCTTTCCATCTACGAGCACAAGGGTTTCGTTAGGGTTCAGACCGCGCAGGGCAATCGTGTCCGTCAGGGCGCCAGCGTCGAAACCTGCTGTCGGGACTGTCAGGGACGGTAGCAACAGGGAGAGGGCGTCGCGAAGCGTCGGCTGACCTGTGGACGTGATCTGACGATTCGAGACGACGTCGATCGGGGAAATGGAATCCCGTGCTTTTTTGCCGAACTCACGCGTTCCCGTGACAATTACAGCTTCAGTGCCGCCGGAGACGTCTTTGGCGTGTGCGGGGGAAGCATTGCGGACTGCTTGGCTCTTGGTCTTCTTGTGATCGTTATCCGTTGTCGGGACGGCTGCGCATAGTCCTGCAACCGGCATCATGAGAGAGGAGCCAAGAAGTGTGGTACCAAGGAGGCCCAGATGTCGGGAAGAAAAGCGTACAGCCACGATTTAACGATCTCACGAGAGTGTATGGAGAATTCGACAATCTGGTGTCGTGTATCGTTTTGGTCAACGTAATTTCTTACAGTTTGATAACATTCCCGAAAATTGTGTCCTGGTGTTGCTTCATTCCCTCAGTTGGGGCGTTGCTGTTTGACTGACCACTTGGAGCTTGAACAGTGAAGCGTCGTCATTTTCTGCGCGCGGCTTCTGTCGCGCCCGCCTCTCTCGCTGCATCCTCTCTCGTGCCCCAATCAGCTTGGGCTGATGGAAATGAAGACCGGGGAACAGGCCCTTCCGGTGTATTCGAAGTGGTGGCCCAGTTTGATGGACCAGGGCCTTCGGGCGTCGTGGTTCTGCCAGATGGTCGCATATTCGTTGGTTTTCCACGGCATGCGGTTGACCATAAGGGGGCGACACTGGGTGAGCTTGTGAAGGGAAGGGTGGTTCCTTATCCTTCGGTCGAGGAAAGTATGCCCAGCAGCCGCTCGGCCGCGGATTGCCTTGTGTCCGTTCATGGCATGACGCTGGATGCAAAGGGCCGGATCTGGGCAATCGATGATGGCAAAAGAGCCGGTCACCCGCTAGCGCTTGGTGCCGCCAAGATCATTTGTATCGATCCACAGACCAGCACGATTGTTCACAGGATTATCCTGAAAGCGCCGGCACTTTTGCCGGACAGTCATATGAATGATCTGCGTGTGTCCTTGTCTCATGGAGCGCAAGGCACAGTGTTCGTGACGGATTCTTCATTCGGGACGAAGCCGGGACTTGTGGTGGTGGATGTCGCGACGGGGCAGGCGCGTCGTGTCCTGACGCAAAGCAAGGCCATTCTGGCGGAACAGGGCTTTCTGGCAATCGTGGAGGGCGAGCCCCGCCGATACATTCCCGGCAAGCCTCAGCTTGTTTCAGGTGGTGTGGATGGTATCGCCATCACAAAGGACGAGCAGCGTCTGTACTTCTCGCCTCTGACAAGTCGCCGTCTTTATAGCTTGCCTGTTGCTCTGCTCGCAGATGTCTCTTCGGATGATGCAAAGCTTGAGCCAGCAATCAGGGATGAAGGTGAGAAAGGGGTGGCTGATGGCCTCGACTTCGACCGGCATGATCGCCTTTACACGACCAACTACGAGCACGACTGTATCTTGCGACGTGATCCGGATGGCAGTTTCAAGATGATGCTCCGGGACCCGCGCGCTCTTTCGCCGGATGGCATTTTTGCATCCGACAATTATGTGTACTGCACGTTTGGTCAGTGGAACCGGCTGGCGTCTTTCAATGAAGGCAAAGACCGGCGCGTTCCGCCCTATCTGCTGGTCAGGTTCCCGATTGAAGAGCCGGAAGCCTACAATGCCCTGCCCGAGGGGGCGCCCGCCAAAGCCGGGACACCGGGGGATTAAAAACGAAAAAAGCCCTCGACCAGAGGACTGGATCGAGGGCTTTTTCGGGCTTGAGGCCTTCAGGCTGTCTGCTGCGGTGGCAGTTGGTCTTCTGTTGTGTGCTTGTCCACTGCGGCAGGAAGCAACTGGGCAATAGCCGGAAGAATGGTTGCTGCCGGAAGACCTGTCTTTGAGACAATCATCTGGATCTGCTCGTTCGTCAGCAGATTGCGGAGTTCATCCGTGGTGATGGGCAGGTTCTCGCCATTGCCAATCCAGGAATGGATCTTTTCATCAAGGCCTGCGCTCTTGGCCTGTGCGATGAGCATGTTCAGGCCTTCGCCTTTGAGCATGTCCCCAAAGCTACCGCCCAGCTTATCGCCGAGTTGGCCGCCGAGAGCGCCCATTGCCTGATTCACGATGTTACCGAAAAAGCCGCTCATGGCGCGTATTCCGTCTTTGACGCGGCCTGAACGCCGCTAGGAGAAAAAAGGGCCGAGCCAAAATGATCGGCCCGGCTTTAAATCAGGATGCTCGTTTTTTGTTGAGTTCCTGAGGAACTTCGACATCAATTTCGAGCATCGAACAGCCGCTGCCGCGGTCAAGCTTGATCTTGACCTTGTCCTGATCGACGGCGACGTGGCGTGCGATGACTTCCATGATTTCTTTGTGAAGCTGCTTGATTAGGTCTGACTCGCCTTCTTCACCTGCGCCACGTTCGTGGGCGAGAAGAATCTGGAGGCGATCCCGTGCGACAGCGCTACTGGACGTCTGCTGACGTTTTGCGAAGAGGTTTGCGAGGAAGCTCATGCCGCACCCTTCTTGCCAAGGAGCCAGTCAAAGAAGCCACGCTTCTCGACCGGGACTGAAACTTCAATCTTCTCACCAGCCAGACGACGTGCGGCTTCGAAATAGGCGCGCGCCGGGAGGCTTTCCGGAGAGGATAGGGTGACAGGAGCGCCAACGTTGGACGCCTTCAGAACATCATCGCTTTCCGGAACAATACCAACCAGCGGGATGGACAGGATTTCCAGAACGTCTTCAACGCTCAGCATTTCCTTGCGGGCAGCGCGGATCGGGTCATAACGCGTGATGAGAAGGTGCTTTTCAATCTTCTCGCCGCGTTCGGCCTTTTCGGTTTTGCTATCCAGCAAGCCGATAATGCGGTCTGAGTCACGTACGGAGCTGACTTCAGGGTTCGTCACGATGACCGCAGCGTCAGCATGGTACATGGCGAGTTGCGCACCGCGTTCAATGCCGGCCGGGCTGTCACAGATAACCCAGTCAAACTTCTCGCGAAGTTCTTCCATGACGCGGGCTACGCCTTCTGACGTCAGCGCGTCTTTGTCGCGCGTCTGGGAGGCCGGAAGAATGGACAGGGTTTCGCAGCGCTTATCGCGGATCAGAGCCTGGGACAGTCTTGCGTCGCCCTGCACCACGTTGATGAGGTCAAACACAACGCGACGTTCTGCACCCATCACCAGATCAAGGTTACGCAGGCCAACGTCAAAATCCACCACAACGACGTTCTGGCCGCTCTGCGCGAGTGCGGCGCCGAGAGCGGCGGTCGATGTCGTCTTGCCGACGCCACCTTTGCCTGAGGTGACAACCAGAACCTTGGCCATGAATACTCCAAAAACTGCTTCTGTGACGTAATGCCGCCCGTTGTGCGGAACCCGCGCCTGATGCCTTATCCTATGGGATAGTAAAGCCTTACGGCAACACGGGAATAAGGGCTGTTTCGTGGCATGAGGTCACTTTCTTGCAGTTCCCGCCTCCGGATCAGCGCGGAAGAGGCAAAACGCGGACCCGGTCCTCATCCAGAAGGACCTGTGCGGGCTGGCCAAAAATCGCAGCGTCAATGTCTTCCGTAACGGCGTAAAAGCCATCCAGAGCAAGGAGTTCGGCCTCCATTCTGGACGCAAAAATTCGCGCTTCAGACTTGCCGCCGACACCGGCAATCGCGCGCCCACGTAACGAACCGTAAACGTGGATAGAACCTGCTGCAACGATCTCGGCTCCTGATGAAACGGAGCCGATAATGATCACGTCGCCCTGCATGTGCTGGATGCACTGTCCTGAGCGGATGGCACCGTCGAGGATCAGCGTTTGACCGCCTGCGGGCGCCGCGACGGCTGTGGCATCTGCTGCGGCCCCTTGATCGGGAAGCTCCACTTCGCCGGAAGGGCGGCCGCCTTCGAAGGAAGCAGGCCAGTCCCACCCTGCGACAGCTGGCCATGAACGATCACCACCTTCAATGCTGATAACCCGCACCCCACGGCTGCGGATGTCTTCCAGAAGGGTTGGCAGGCCCGGTGTTTCCTCCGAGAGAAGTCCGAGGTCGAGAATCACTGGCTTTCCGCTGAAAAGGCCGCCCGAACGGACGACCTGCTGATCCAGGCCGGCCAGCCAGAGGTTCAGGGGAGCCTCCGGTGACAGGACCAGCGCCAGAAAAGAGCGGCCGCGGGCACGGATGCGCATCGGGGAGGAGGCGTGAGAAGCGGATGCGGTGTCTGACATCGGAAAATTCGTTGGCCCTGTATGGAAGCAATGACGGAGGCTCTTGTGAGCGCGTAATGGCTGACTTAGAACATGAAGAATGCGTATCCTGCATCACCTTCCACTCTCCCCGCAATGCCGTCTTGTTCGGCTTGTGCTTGGCGAGAAGAGACTGCCCTGTGAACTCGTGATCGAACGGGTGTGGGAACAGCGCGAGGAATTCCTCGCTCTGAACCCTGCTGGTGAGGTTCCGGTTCTTGTTGAAGAGAACGGGCTTGCCGTACCCGGCGCCCGCGTCATCTGCGAATATCTGGATGAAGCCTATCCGGATACACCCCTGCTTGGCCGTACGCTTGCCGAACGTGTCGAAGTCCGTCGATTGATGGACTGGTTTGAGACCCGTTTCGGGCAGGAAGTGACCCGCAACCTGTTGGGCGAGAAAGTTGACAAGCGGTTGTATGGCCGTGGTCACCCAGACGGAAACGCCCTGCGGGCCGGTTACGGCAACATGCGCTTCCATCTGGACTATATCGGCTGGCTGGCAGAAACGCGGTCCTGGCTTGCGGGGCCGTCCATTTCGATGGCTGACTTTGCTGCTGCTGCGCATCTCTCGGCGCTGGACTTCATTGGGGATGTGAACTGGGCAAAAGCGCCGGCCGCCAAGGACTGGTATGCTCGGGTGAAGTCTCGCCCGTGTTTCCGCGGCCTTCTGACTGACCGGATGAGTGGCATCACGCCGCCCGGTCATTATGCGAATCTGGATTTCTGAGCGGGAGCTGTCCGTGACATTTGATGTGGTGGTCCTTGGGGCTGGTGCGGCTGGCCTCATGACTGCTGCAACAGCGGGACGTGGTGGTGCGCGTGTACTGGTTCTGGATCATGGGTCCGAACCCGGACGCAAGATCCTGATTTCGGGCGGTGGACGCTGTAACTTCACGCATCTGGAGACGGGGCCGAACTGTTTCCTGTCCCAGAACAAGCATTTTGCGCGCTCGGCGCTGGCACGGTACACGCCGCGTGATTTCGTGAAGTTGGTGGATCGCTATCAGATTGCCTGGCACGAGAAGGCCAAGGGGCAGTTATTCTGCGATGGGTCTGCCCGTCAGATCGTGGATATGCTGGTGTCTGAATGTCAGGATGCTGGTTGTGAAGCGCGGATGGAGACCCGGATCACAGATGTCGAGGCCGATGCGGATGGCTTTGTCGTTCGCACGGATGCCGGGGATGTTCGAAGCCGTTCTGTGATTTTGGCAACCGGCGGTCTGTCTATTCCCAAGCTGGGCGCTACTGACCTTTCCCTTCGGATCGCACGATCCTTCGGTTTGAAGATTGTCCCGACCGCTCCCGCTTTGGTGCCGTTAGTCCTGGATGATGCTGACCCTTCTCTGGCGGGGGTGTCACTGGATGTCGTGACAACTTGCGGGAAAAAAGGGCCTCGCTTTGCCGACGGGATGGTTTTCACCCATCGTGGGCTGTCAGGCCCAGCCATCCTCCAGATTTCCTCTTATCTTGAGGCAGGCAGCACGGCTCATATTGACCTGATGCCGGGGCGAAATGCGTTGGAGGTTTTGCTGGCGATCAAGAAGGCACGGCCGCGCGCGCTTCCTCCCAGCCTGCTTGAAGCACTTCCTGCGCGTCTGGCGAAAGAACTGGCTGCCGGGCTTGGAGACGTCATGCTGGCCAATCAGCCGGACAAGAATATCAAAGCGCTCGCAGAACGTCTGTCCCGATGGGAGGTCCGTCCTTCTGGAACGGAAGGGTACGCGAAGGCCGAAGTTATGCGCGGAGGGATCGATACGAGCGGTCTTTCGTCCCAGACAATGGAAGTGCGGGACGTCCCGGGGCTGTATGCGATTGGTGAAGCAGTGGATGTCACGGGATGGCTCGGTGGCCACAATTTCCAGTGGGCCTGGTCCAGCGGTGTTGCTGCAGGGCAGGCTGCTGCTGCTCGTGTATAGGCTGGGGCGCCACAGGATTGCCATATCGGCATAGGATTCCCGCAACTGATGAGCGGAAGATCCGTTTTGCGCTCACATGAATTGTTTTGAGAGGGTCATGTTGATGTCTGGTTCTATTCGCCGTTCAGTCCTGCGTGCTGTTGCAGGCCTTTCATTCCTTGGATTGGGTGCATGCGTCGGAACGGCCGCGCCGGGCCCTGTTAACCCGTCAGCGCCGGTCGCCGGGTATGGCTATACCTGCAAGGCCGGGATCTACACCTGCAAGATGCCAACTCAGGTTCCTTTGGGCACCTCCTGTTCCTGCCCGGGACTGGGCGCTGCAAGCTACGGCAACATCCATCAGCCCTGAGGCTGCCAGGATTGGACATGAGCTTCTAAGGGGCTAGAACCGCGCCATGCAGGATGGGAGTTCCGGTATGGTGCAGTTCGTTCCATGGATTATTGCAGCAGCGGCTCTCGTGGTAGCTGCACTGGCATTATTGCGTGGGAATAGCGGGGAGGTCGCCCGCCTTCTGGACCGTGAAGCCGATGAGCGTGCGCGGGATGCGGACTATCAGCGGGCACACTTGGCCGAGGTTGAGCGTGTCCTGTCCGGTCGGATGGATGCTCTTCGGCTTGAAACCAGCGAAAAACTTGGTGATCTGGCGCGTCGTGTTGGGCAGGATCAGGCAGAAGGGCGTGTTCTGCTCTCTGATGCGTTGCGTGACATGGCACAAAGTCAGAACGAGCAGATCGAGCGGATCCGCCTGGCCGTAAATGAACAGTTGCACGGTGCTGTCGAAAAGCAGATGCAGACCAGCTTTCAACGCGTGGTTGAGCAGTTCAGTGCAATGCAGAAAGCTCTCGGTGAGGTCACAAGCGTTACAGCCCAGATCGGGGACCTCAAGCGTCTGTTCTCGAACGTCAAGACGCGCGGTGGCTGGGGCGAGGCACAGTGCCGGGCTATTCTGGACGATATTCTTCCGGAAGGGAGCTATGACACCAACTTCCGACTGGGAGACAGCGGAGAGTCGGTAGAGTTTGCCATTCGCATGCCTGTGAAAGGGCATGTCGCCCCTCGGCTGGCGATTGACAGCAAATTTCCCACGGAGGCTTACGAGCGTCTTTTGAATGCATCAGAGCTTTCGGATGCATCGGCTGAAAAGGCTGCAAGGCGCGAGCTTGAAACGGCGATCAAATTCGAGGCGCGCAAGATCGCGTCCAAGTATATTCGGCCACCTGTCACGGTCGAATTCGCCGTCCTGTATCTGCCGACGGACGGTCTTTATACCGAAATTGCCCGGATGCCTGGCGTTATTGATGAAATCGGGCGGTTGTATCGGGTGATTGTCATGGGACCGTCATTGCTACCTGCCATGCTGCGTACGGTTCATCTCGGTTATGTGACGCTCGCGCTGGAAGAGCGGACAGAAACCATTGCCAGGCTGTTAGGCGCGACACGGCAGGAAATGCTTCGGATGGATCAGGTTCTTGAACGGTTGCAGCGAAATGCCGGTACGATGGGAAACACGATCGAAGAGGCGCGCCGCCGGACCCGTGTTCTTGGGCGTCGCCTGAGATCACTGGATGGTATTGATAAAATGGATGAGGAGCAGGACGAGATTGATAGTCTGGAAGCTTAAGACTGATTTTAATTGGATGACAGGATATATTCCCGCATGTGACAGTTATGAGCATGATGCCCGTACCTGAGCACGAGGCGGTCTCCCGCCCGATTGAGCCTGTCATTCGTCTCCTGCTGATTGAGGACGATGAAAGTATTGCGTCGGAAGTCTCCGAAGAACTGAAGACGCGCGGTTATGATGTGACGTGGGTCGATAACGGCATTCTGGGCCTCGAAGCAGCGCAGTCCGGTCAATACGACCTGATGGTCGTTGATCGTATGTTGCCTGAGATGGACGGCCTGAGTGTTATCGAGGCCCTTCGCCGCCAGAAGATCACACTTCCTGTTCTGGTTCTTTCCGCATTGTCCGCAGTTGATGACCGTGTGAATGGCCTGAAGGCTGGCGGTGACGACTACCTTACAAAGCCGTTCGCCATGGAGGAGCTTGCTGCCCGATTGGAGGCTTTGCTGCGGCGTCCTACGGATAGCCGTGTAACGGTTCTGCGTGTTGGTCCGCTCGAGATGGACCTGATTGAGCGCAAGGTGTCTCGCAATGGCCGGGACGTCGAGCTTCTACCGCGTGAGTTCCGCCTTCTGGAATATATGATGCGTCGTCCCGGCACGGTTCTGACCCGAACGATGCTGCTGGAGGATGTCTGGAACTATCGTTTTGTTCCACAGACCAATCTGGTGGACGTGCATATCGGTAAATTGCGCAGGAAGATTGATCTTCAGGGCGAAACGCCGCTGATCCATAGCATCCGGGGCGCGGGGTTCAGTCTGCGTGTATCGGACTGACATTTTCCGGACGGCCACGTTCCGGCTGACACTGGCATTCGTGGTGGCGATGATCGGCGGCATCACGATGCAGTTCCTTCTCGTCTATGCCCAGATGAACGGTTACGAAAGCGCCCGTTCCAGCGATCTGCTCCGGCGTGAGGCAGCTCTGCTCGTTCAGGAAACGCCTGAGCGTTTGGAGGACGAAGTTCGGGAACGAAGCAAGACGGATTTGCGCGTCATTCTGAATGGTGCTGGCCTGTTCGACCTGAATCACAATCGCATTGTTGGTGACATTCGGCGCTGGCCTGAAGGGTTGGAGGTGTCTAACCGGACGCGTCGGCTCAAGGTCGCGCCTCCGGGGGATACGCCTTATGAGATGCGATATCTGGCGATAGAGGTTCCGGG
This sequence comes from Gluconobacter sp. Gdi, assembly GCF_014132155.1. GTDB lineage: Bacteria > Pseudomonadota > Alphaproteobacteria > Acetobacterales > Acetobacteraceae > Gluconobacter. The sequence goes on along the minus strand of NZ_BLJQ01000004.1, from coordinate 172,310 downwards.
GCCGGGTGGCGGAGCAGGCGATCGGATTCTGGTCCTTGCCCGCTCCATGCATATGGCGGATGAGCTCCGGTACATTATCAAGCGGGCTGCGTTGATTTCACTGGTGCCAATGGTGCTGTTTGCGCTGCTGGCGGGATTGTTTCTCAGTCATCGGGCCTTGGCGCGGGTCAAGGAGATGCGGCAGGCCATTGAACGGATCATGGCGGGCGATCTGCATGAGCGTTTGCCCGCCGGGCGCGAATGGGATGATATCGAGCGTCTTGCAGGCGCCGTGAACCGGATGCTGGATCGGCTTGAGCATCTGCTCGATGAAATTCGGGGTGTTGGCAACGATATTGCGCACGATCTTCGGACCCCGCTGGCCCGTGTGCGGGCGCGGTTGGAGCGGGCACTCTCATCGTCAGATGATCCTGCTCACCTCAAGTCCATTATCCTACGGGCCACGCAGGATCTGGATCAGTGCTTTTCGGTGATTACGGCACTGCTGCGTATCGGCGAAATCGAGAACGGGCGTCGGCAGGCAGGTTTCACAACAATGGATCTGTCGGAACTGGTTGCGGGTATTGCAGATCTCTATGAGCCGATTGCCGAGGCTGGTGGACTGGCACTAACTGTCGAAGGGGCGGATCGCGCAATCCCACTGTATGGAGATATGGATCTCCTGAATGAGGTTCTGGCGAATCTTGTGGACAATGCCATCAAGTTTACGCCTCCAGGCGGGGATGTTGGGTTGATGGTCGGGCAGGACGAGCAGGGCTGCGCCTGGCTTCAGGTGCATGACACGGGCATCGGGATTGCGGAAGAAGAGCGGGGCGCCGTATTGGGGCGATTCTACCGTTCAGACAAAAGTCGTCACATTCCGGGAAGTGGTCTTGGTTTGAGTCTTGTATCTGCAATTCTGCATTTGCATGGGGCAACGCTGAAAATCAGTGCGTTCCGGCCCAATCAGGAACTGGCAGGATCAGTATTTACGATCCATTTTTCAGGGTGGAGTGGCTCTGAGCGTAGCGCCAGTATTACATGACATTTCTGTTTCATGCCTGAATCCGGTCTTTCTTAAATTCAATTTTGCTTGTCGCACTTCCTGTGTCCGGTATGACTTGTCTCAATTTAAAGGGGACGCCCGTTGAGACTGAAAAAGACTGACGTAATCGCGCAGCTCCGATCATCAAGGAACGGGAGCATCGCAGACGCATGAATGCCATCGTCGTAACGGCCCTCAAGCGGCCTTATACGTTCGTTGTTCTTTCAATCATGATCCTGATTTTCGGGGTCAGGGCGATTGTTTCGACACCGACGGACGTTTTTCCTTCAATCAAGATCCCTATTGTTGCGATTGTCTGGTCCTATACTGGGCTTATGCCAGACGATATGTCGGGCCGTATTGTTTATTATTACGAACGGTCTCTTACGGCGACTGTCAGTAATATCGAGCATATTGAAAGTTCGTCTTACTACGGTCGTGGCATCGTCAAGGTTTTCTTCCAGCCAGGGACGAATACTGCGGTTGCGCAAACCCAGATTACGTCTGTTTCCCAGACGGTTATCAAGCAGATGCCGACTGGGGCGACGCCGCCGTTGATTATCGCGCTCGATGCATCTTCCGTCCCGGTTCTGACGTTGCAGGTCAACAATTCGACCATGTCCGGGTCGGAAATCTACAACATGGCGTCCAACCTGATTCGCCCGGCGCTTGTGCCGGTCGCGGGTGCGGCCATTCCGAATCCATATGGTGGTCTTGCGCCGGACATCATGGTCGATATCGACCCGATCAAACTTCAGGCTCACCGTCTTTCACCTGAGGACGTTGCGAATGCGCTGAACCGGCAGAACATTGTTCTGCCGGCTGGTGATCAGAAGGTCGGTTCCATTGACTGGATGGTGAAGACCAACTCGACCCCGCTTGATCTCTCGGTCTTCAACAAAATGCCCATCAAGCAGGTGGGGAACTCCGTTATCTACCTGCGAGATGTCGCGTGGGTGCATCGAGGAGGGCCTCCTCAGATCAACGCTGTTCTGGTGAAGGGACAGCAGGCCGTTCTGATTGTCATTCTGAAAAGTGGTGATGCCTCGACCCTCTCTGTCGTCGCGGGCGTGAAGGCGCTTCTGCCTCAGATCAAGGCTACATTGCCGGCGGGCACTACTCTGAACGTACTGACGGACGCGTCAGGCTTCGTGAAAGAGTCGGTTTTCGACGTGGTGCGTGAGATGATCACCGCTGCGATCCTGACCAGTTTGACAGTTCTGCTCTTCCTTGGTTCCTGGCGCTCTACCGTCATCGTTGCGACGTCCATTCCGCTGGCCATGCTCTGTTCGTTGATCGGCCTCAGTATTGCGGGGCAGTCGATTAACGTCATGACATTGGGTGGTCTTGCTCTGGCTGTCGGTATTCTTGTCGATGACGCGACCGTCATGATTGAGAATATCGATGCCCATCTTGAGATGGGAAAAGAGCTTGAAGACGCCATCATTGATGCGGCCAATCAGATCGTCATCCCGACATTCGTGTCGACAACCTGTATCTGTATCGTCTGGCTGCCGCTTTTCGAGTTGACGGGCGTTTCCGGCTGGCTCTTCATGCCGATGGCCGAGGCCATCATCTTCGCGATGATTGCGTCCTTCATTCTCTCACGAACCCTCGTCCCGACAATGGCGAACTGGCTGCTTCCGGCGCAGGTGAAGATGCACCGCGATCCGGAGTGGCATCATCGTAAGCCAGGCTTTTTCGGCAGGTTCCAGAGAGGCTTTGAAGCCCGGTTTACGAGCTTCCGCGAGCATTACAAAGGTATCCTGTCTGGCCTTATCGCCATTCGCGGCCGGTTTGTTGCCATGTTCCTTCTGGCGGCTGTGGCGTCCATGGCCCTGCTGTTGTTCGTCGGGCAGGATTTCTTCCCGGAAATCAAATCCGGTACGCTTCAGATGCATATGCGCGCACCGGTTGGTACGCGTATTGAAGAGACGGGTAAGATTGCCGGGCTGGCAGAAAAGCGCCTGCGGCAGATCCTGCCGGGTCAGGTCGAGAATGTCGTCAATAACTGTGGCTTGCCGTTCAGTCAGTTGAACCAGGCCATGGTGCCGTCACCGACAACCGGTGCGCAGGATTGTGACATCACGATCCAGCTCAAGAATGATGAAAGCCCTATCCCGGAATACCGTCAGAAAGTCCGTAAGGGTCTGATAGATGCGTTTCCTGGAACAATCTTCACGTTCCAGCCGGGCGACATGACCGCCAAAATCCTGAACTTCGGTCTGCCAGCGCCGATTGACGTTCAGATTTCGGGTCGTGATCTGCAGAACAACTTTGCCTTTGCAACGCATCTGGCCAAGAAACTGCGCCATATTCCGGGTATCACGGACGTATCCGTTCAGCAGCCGATGACCCAGCCAACGTTGCTGATCAACAACCGTCGAAGCTTTGCATTGGGAACGGGCATTACACAGCGGGACGTTGCGTTGAATGCTCTCGTCACGCTGTCTGGTAGTGCGCAGGTGGGGCAGACCTACTACCTGAATGCTCAGGGGACGTCTCAGCTTATCGATGTGCAGACACCTGCGAACTATCTTCAGACCATGAATGATCTGGAAATTGTTCCAATCGACAAGGGCGACGGCAACCCGACCAACCAGAACCCGCAGATGCTGGGTGCCCTGAGCGAACTGGTTCAGACCGGTACGCCTGCGGAAATCTCACATTACAACATCATGCCGGTCTTCGATATTTACGCAGCGCCAGAGGGTACGGACCTTGGCACTCTGTCTCGGGCGGTGAACCGCGTCGTTGATGGAGAGCGTAAAGACCTGCCGCACGGATCAACCCTTGTGGTGCGCGGTCAGGCTGTGACCATGAATGATGCCTATGTGCAGCTGATTGGCGGCCTCGCCCTGTCCATTGTTCTTGTTTACCTGATCATCGTGGTGAATTTTCAGTCCTGGCTTGATCCGTTCGTGATCATCACGGCGTTGCCGGGTGCGCTTGGTGGTATTTCCTGGAGCCTGTTCCTGACCCACACGCCATTGTCTGTGCCGGCATTGACTGGTGCGATCATGTGTATGGGAACGGCTACCGCGAACGCCATTCTTGTTGTCTCGTTTGCGCGAGAGCGGCTGGATCACCACGGTGATGTTCTGTTGGCGTCTCTGGAGGCGGGATATGAGCGTATCCGCCCGGTTCTGATGACAGCGCTTGCCATGATGATCGGCATGATTCCGATGTCGATCAGTAATTCCTCGAACGCTCCGCTGGGTAAGGCCGTGATTGGTGGCCTGCTCATCGCAACAGTGGCAACGTTGCTGTTCGTTCCCTGTGTCTTTGCCTTAATGCATTACAAGCGGCCTGCTAGGCCTGAAGGAGACCGCGCGTGACCCACCCGACACAACAGGGGCAGACGCCTCAGGGAAACCGACAGGAAAGTGGATCACCCGTGCGGAACAGACTGATTCTTCTTGGTGTCGTGGTGGTTGCCATTGTGCTGGCTGCCTGGGGTATCGTTGAAAGAGGCGTGCACTATCATTCGCTCAGCGGTGTGACTGAAGAAGCGGCCATTCCGCCGGTAACGCTGATTTCTCCGCAGCCTGGGCCGAAAACGCGTCAGGTAGATCTGCCTGCCAATCTGGCAGCCTGGTATGAAGCGCCGATCTACGCTCAGGTCTCCGGCTATGTGAAAATGTGGTACAAGGACTACGGCGCGCATGTGAAGCGTGGCGATGTTCTGGCTGAAATCAATACGCCAAGCATTGATGCCCAGTTCCAGGCGGCCAAGGCGCAATATAACGTAAAACTGGCGCGCTATAACCTGGCCGTTATCACGACGCAGCGCTGGACCGCTCTGAAGGGGACGCAGGCTGTGTCCCGGCAGGAAGTGGACGTGCAGGCTGCAAATGCAGCGGCACAGAAAGCTGAGTTGGAAGCTGCCGAGCATGAAGTCGAGCGGTTTCAGGCGCTGGAAGATTTCAAAAAAATTGTCGCTCCATTCGATGGAATCGTGACGTCACGTCTGGTGAACGTCGGTGACTATGTGAATGCAGGGGGTGGAAACGTGAATTCGCGCGGAACAGCCTCAGAGCTGTTTTCGGTGGCAGATGTTCATCGGATGCGCGTTTTCGTCTCTGTTCCGCAGGATTTTGCGAGCGTTATTTCGCCTAAAATTACGGCTGATCTGTCTGTTCCTCAGTATCCAGGGCGCCGCTTCCGTGCCACGTTCCTGGCAACGGCAAACGCGTTCAATGCGTCTACGCGAACTGTGACGACAGAGCTGACGATCGGGAATGAGGACAATCTTCTCTGGCCGAATTCCTACGCAACGGCTCATATCGCTGCTCCCGGAAATCCGGACATTTTGATTCTTCCCGAGGGCGCTATCATTTTCCGGGCCCAGGGAATGCAGGTTGCCAAAGTTATCAACGGACATGTCCATCTGGTCAGCGTGACCGTTGGCATCAACTTTGGGACGACTGTGCAGATCCTGAGTGGTGTGACGAAGGATGACCAGCTTATTGCCAACCCGACCGCTGATCTGCTGGAAGGGGATGAGGTTCGTGTTGTGCCAACGACACCGGGCTATAACATTCCGACCAAGGCTCAGCAGGAAGAGGACCAGAAATCTGTGCGTTCGCATGATGCCAATCCGGATGAGGCTGGATCCCGTTGATGAGATTGACTGATCGCAAGCGCGGATATTTCTCCAGGCCCCGCCGTCATGTGGCGACAGCTTTGGCTGGTGTCCTGTCCATCGGTCTGGCGTCCTGCAACCTGGCGCCAGAGTACCATCCCCAGAAATTCCTCTATCCGGAAGGCTGGGAAGGGAAGGGGGTCATGGGCAACGCCCGTCCTGCGGATGATGCGCTCCGCAGTGACTGGTGGACGATGTTCAAGGACCCGATCCTGAACGAGATGGAAACGCGGATGCTGCAGGTCAATCCGGACCTGCAAGCCGCCGCAGAAGCCTTTACCCAAGCCCGGGACGTCGCGCGCGAGGCGGAGAGCAAGCTCTATCCGCAGCTCACCGGTGCAGCTCATATGAGCTATAACAAGGGCTCGGTGGGGCGGTTGTATAACAACCCGAGAACCAGTTCATCGCTCGTCTATGAGTCAAATCAGGCTTATAGTGGTGCTGCAACCTGGGAGCCCGATTTCTGGGACTCCATCCGTAACTCGACACGGATGGAGAAAAATCTCGCTCAGGCGACGGCCGCAGAATATGCCTCAGCCAAGCTGAGTCTGGAGGCGGAGCTCGCCAGCGATTATATCGCGTTGCGAGGGCTTGATGCCCAGAATGCGGTTTATGAAGACTCAATCCATTACTTCAAGGCCGCAGTAGAAATTACGGAGCTGCGTCAGGCTGGGGCCATTGGTGCCGGGCTTGACGTTTCGCGTGCCCAGAATCAGCTGTTTTCAGCCATGGCCGCTCAGAGCACTCTGGTTGCAGACCGCAGAGTAATGGAAAATGCGATCGCCGTGTTGCTGAATACAGCGCCTGCGGGTTTCCATATTGCGCCAGTCCGCGACGTGAAGATGCGGTTTGGTGTCGTGAAGGTAAATCCGGGCTTTCCGTCGTCCCTGCTGGAGCGGCGTCCGGATATTGCATCAGCTGAACGACATATGGCCGCAGCCTCCCGGGCGATTGGCATATCACGCGCAGCGTTCTATCCGCATATTACGTTGAGCGCGGATGGGGGCTTTGAGGATGGCGGGTTTGATCTTGCCAGTGTCTCCCGTGCATTCTGGAAAATTGCAGTTCAAGCTGTGGAGCCAGCATTTACGGGTGGACTACGGCGTGCGGCCTTGCAGCGGGCGTGGTCTCAATATCGGGCTTCAGTTGATGACTATCGCGGCGTTGTCCTGTCGGCGTTTCAGGACGTGGAAAACGGTCTGACCCAGAGCGGGCAATACAAAATTGCTCAGGACCAGCAGCAGAAAGCTGTTGAGGCCGCACTGCGGACGCAGAGCATGACCATGGCGCTCTACACAGGCGGATTGTCGAATTACCTGGATGCTCTCGTGGCGCAGCAGGATGCGCTTCAGGCACGGCTGGGGCTGGTTCAGACGCAGACGTCACAGATACAGGCGACAGTCCGTCTTGTGCGCTCTCTGGGCGGCGGATGGAATGTCAGTGAGCTTCCAGGTGTGAAGCAGATCGATCCGTTTGGTGCGTTCCAGTATGAAGGATTGCACAAGCCGGCACCTGTGGCGGGAATTGATGCCCATGAGTCTGCAGCTGACAACGATCTAAGCGGAGACAAAGGGACGAAAAATGTCCGCGGAGGGTTGACGCACTAGGCTAAACCAGTCTAGGGGACCGCCTCACTTCGAACGCGGGAGGGGGCGGCTGTGTCCGACTCCGTTGTCACCGCGGTTCGGGAACGACAAACAGGGGAGTCCCGGATATGGCCAAAAAAGTTGTTGGCTACATCAAGCTTCAGATCCCGGCTGGTAAAGCCAACCCGTCTCCGCCGGTAGGTCCGGCACTGGGTCAGCGCGGCCTGAACATCATGCAGTTCTGCAAAGAGTTCAACGCGAAGACGCAGCAGCTTGAGCCAGGTATGCCGATCCCGGTGGTTATCACCGCGTATGCAGACCGTACGTTCTCCTTCATCACGAAGACCCCGCCGAACACGTACTTCCTTCTGAAGGCCGCCAAGATTTCCAAGGGCAGCCAGACGGTTGGTAAGGCTGCGGCTGTTGGTTCCGTGACGACGTCTCAGCTTCGCGAGATTGCTGAAACGAAGTTCAAGGACATGAACGCCAACGATCTCGATGGCGCTGTGCGTATGCTCGCAGGCTCCGCGAAGTCGATGGGCCTGAACGTGGTGGAGGGCTGATATCATGGCCAAGAACAAGCGTCTGAATGCTGCGCAGGCTACTGTCGAGCGCAACAAGCCATATGCCCTTTCCGAAGCTGTTGCTCTGGTGAAGAGCAACGCCAAGGCAAAGTTCGATGAGACCATCGAAATCTCCCTGAACCTTGGTATTGACCCGCGTCATGCTGATCAGATGGTTCGTGGTCTGATTTCCCTGCCGAACGGCACGGGCAAGACACTTCGCGTTGGCGTGTTCGCACGTGGCGCCAAGGCTGAAGAAGCTCTCGCAGCTGGTGCAGAAGTTGTTGGTGCAGAAGACCTGGCTGAAAAGATCCAGGCTGGTGAAATCGCTTTCGACCGCTGCATTGCAACGCCTGACATGATGGCTCTCGTTGGTCGTCTCGGTAAGGTTCTTGGTCCGCGTGGCCTGATGCCGAACCCGCGTCTTGGCACGGTAACGATGGACGTCAAGGGTGCGATCACGGCTGCCAAGTCCGGTCAGGTTGAGTATCGCGCTGAAAAAGCCGGTATCATCCACGCTGGCGTTGGTAAGGCTTCTTTCGATGAAGCCAAGCTGGTCGAGAACATCAAGGCTCTGGTCGATGCCGTTCAGAAGGCTCGTCCGTCTGGCGCTAAGGGTACCTACATGAAGAAGGCAGCGCTGTCTTCCACGATGGGTCCGGGCGTCCGCGTTGACGTGTCCTCCTTCGAGGCTTGATTGAATTGAGGGCTTTCTGTAGAAAGCCCTCAACAAGGAATGACGCCATGTTTCGGCATGGTGGCGTAGGGGTAATTCGCTCGCGAATTGCTTCCAAACCTGTCCAAGACCGCACGTAGCACCTCTAGTGCTTTAAATGCTCCTTTCGTGGAGTGGCGAGCGTCAGGCGGGGCGCCAGTGTTTCAATGGCTTTGCCAGGATGCACTGGGTTCGCTCACTTCTGTGGACAGGCGAGCGGGGTATTTTCCGGAAACGGGGGTATCCCATGGGTAACTTGGTCCGGATCGTTCCGGACTGACGAGGAGACAGGTTTTGGACCGTACGGAAAAGCGGGCCTTTGTCGAGTTCCTCGCCGATGTGTTCAACAGCACGTCCATGGTTGTCGTCACCCAGAATAAGGGTCTGACGGTTGCTGATGTGACGGAGCTGCGTCGACGCATTCGTGCGGCAGGTGCGACATATAAGGTTGCGAAGAACCGGCTGGCCAGCCGCGCTCTGGATGGGACCCAATTCGACGGCATCGCGCCGCTGCTCAAGGGGCCGACGGCCCTGGCCTGGTCTGAAGATCCGGTTGCAGTTGCAAAGGTGATCGTCGAGTTCGCCAAGACGAATGACAAGCTTGTAGTGCTCGGTGGCTCCCTTGGTTCCCAGACGCTTGACGTCGCTGGAATCAAGACACTTGCCGAGCTGCCGTCTCTGGACGAACTGCGTGCGAAGCTGGTGGGTATGATTCAGACCCCCGCTACGCGTATCGCAGGTGTTGTTCAGGCTCCGGCAGGCCAGCTTGCTCGCGTCTTCGGCGCCTATGCCAAGACCGGCGAAGCCGCCTAAGAGTAAAATCAACGCTGCGGCGTAGATTTGAACCCAATCAAACAGTGCATCACGTAGGATAAGACCATGGCCGATCTGGCAAAGATTGTTGAAGAGCTATCCGCTCTTACCGTTCTCGAAGCTGCTGAGCTTTCCAAGCTTCTCGAAGAGAAGTGGGGCGTTTCCGCTGCTGCTCCAGTAGCTGTTGCTGCTGGCCCGGCTGCTGCTGCAGCTCCTGCTGAAGAGCAGACCGAGTTCACCGTTGTTCTGGCCGCTGCTGGCGACAAGAAGATCAACGTGATTAAGGAAATCCGTGGCATCACGGGTCTGGGTCTGAAGGAAGCTAAGGACCTGGTTGAAGGCGCACCGAAGACCGTCAAGGAAGGCGTGTCCAAGGACGAAGCCGAGAAGATCAAGAAGACCCTGGAAGACAACGGCGCCAAGGTCGAAATCAAGTAATCAACTTGATCGGGTCGTTTCCTCTCTGAGGGGCGGCCTCTGCGAAAGCAGACGGATAGGGCGGGGATCGCATGCGGTTCCCGCCCGATTTGCCGTTGGTGGAAATAAGAGTATAATACGCGGCTCGCTACGTATTGAAATTACTGAAAGCCGGTCGTTCCGGTCGTCCGTGTCGTGTCAGGCGTTCGTCTGACAATGAAATCCCGGGCGACTCGAAGGTCTGGTGCAGAGGGCAAGATAGATGAACGCGATCACCAAATCGTTCACGGGACGCAAGAGGATCCGCAAAAGCTTCGGGCGCATTCCCGAAATTGCGCCGATGCCCAATCTGATCGATGTGCAGCGCGCGTCCTACGAAGCGTTCCTGCAAATGAACGTGAGTCCTGACAGCCGTCAGAACTCCGGTCTGCAGGAAGTCTTCCGTTCGGTTTTTCCAATCAATGACTTTGCTGGTCGCGGTCGTCTGGACTTCGTGTCTTACGAGTTCGAAGAGCCGAAGTATGACGTCGAAGAGTGCATTCAGCGCGGTCTGACATTTGCAGCCCCGCTGAAGGTTATCCTCCGTCTTACGACTTGGGATATCGATGAAGACACAGGTTCACGCTCCATTCATGATCTGAAGGAACAGCCGGTTTACATGGGCGACATGCCGCTCATGACCAATAACGGCACCTTCATTATCAATGGTACCGAGCGTGTCATCGTTTCTCAGATGCATCGTAGCCCGGGCGTCTTCTTCGATCATGATAAGGGCAAGACGCATTCTTCGGGCAAGTATCTTTTTGCTGCCCGTGTGATTCCGTATCGCGGTTCGTGGCTGGACTTCGAATTCGATGCAAAGGACCTGATTTACGTCCGTATCGATCGCAAGCGTAAGCTTCCGGTTACGACGCTGCTTTATGCTCTTGAGGGCGCGAACTATATCGCCCAGCGCGAAGAGAAGATTGCAGAAGGCGGCGATGTCGAAGGTCTAGACATCCGGGGTATGGATCAGGATGAAATCCTGTCCTACTTCTACGACATGGTCACCTTTACCCGTATGGGTGATGGTTGGGCACGTCCGTTCGAGCCCGATGCGTTCCGCGGCCAGAAACTGCTGAGCCCCTTGGTTGACGCTGACACCGGTGAAGTTGTTGCTGAAGCCGATGCCAAGCTGACAGCGCGCATGGTTCGCAAGATCGCTGAAAAGACCCGTGTGGTCCAGGTCGGGCGTCTTGACGTTCTTGGCTGCTACCTTGCCCATGATCTTGTTAACGAGAACACCGGCGAAATTTACGGCGAAGCGGGTGAAGAGCTGACGGAAGACCGTCTGGCAGCACTTGAAGAGCTTGGAATTACAGAGCTTCCGACGCTTTCCATCGATGGTTCGCATGGTCCTTGGATCCGCAACACGCTCTCAGTTGACAAGAACACGAGCCGTGATGAAGCGCTGATCGATATCTATCGTATCATGCGTCCAGGCGAGCCGCCGACCAAGGAAACCGCTGAAGCGATGTTCCGCGGTCTGTTCTTTGACCAGGATCGCTACGACCTTTCGTCTGTTGGTCGTGTCAAGATGAACATGCGTCTTGATGTAGACGCTCCGGACACCCTGCGCGTTCTGCGCAAGGAAGATATCCTGCGTACCATCAAGATCATGTGCGATCTGAAGGATGGTCGTGGCCAGATCGACGATATCGATAACCTTGGTAACCGTCGCGTTCGCTCTGTCGGCGAACTGATGGAAAACCAGTATCGCGTTGGCTTGCTTCGTATGGAGCGTGCCATCCGCGAGCGTATGGGCTCCGTCGACATCGACACGGTCATGCCGCATGATCTGATTAACGCCAAGCCGGCGGCTGCTGCCGTACGTGAGTTCTTCGGATCGTCGCAGCTGAGCCAGTTCATGGATCAGACAAACCCGCTTTCCGAAGTGACGCATAAGCGCCGTCTTTCGGCGCTTGGCCCGGGCGGTCTAACCCGTGAACGTGCGGGCTTTGAAGTTCGTGACGTCCATCCGACGCATTACGGTCGTATCTGCCCAATTGAAACGCCTGAAGGCCCGAACATTGGTCTGATCAACTCGCTTTCGACCTATGCCAAGGTTAACAAGTACGGCTTCATTGAGACACCGTATCGTCTTGTGAAGGACGGTATTCTGCAGGATGGTTGGAAATATCTTTCCGCCATGGAAGAAGAGAAGCTTGTTGTTGCACAGGCCGATGCGAAGCAGAGCGCCGACGGCCATCTGACGGACGAACTGGTCTCGGTTCGTAAGTCTGGCGACTTCCGCGTTGTTCCGCCTGAGCAGGTTACGGCTTGCGACGTGTCACCGAAGCAGCTTGTGTCTGTTGCGGCAGCTCTCATTCCGTTTCTTGAGAACGATGACGCGAACCGCGCCCTGATGGGTGCGAACATGCAGCGTCAGGCCGTTCCGCTGGTGAAGGCTGATGCCCCACTGGTTGGTACGGGCATGGAAGCAGCTGTTGCACGTGACTCTGGTGCAACAATCGTAGCCAAGCGTGACGGTATTATCGACCAGATCGATGGTGCTCGTATCGTTGTCCGCGCGACCGACGATGCCGGTGCAACTCAGGGCGTCGACATCTATCGCCTTCGCAAGTACATGCGTTCGAACCAGTCGACGTGCATCAACCAGCGCCCGCTGGTGAAGGTTGGCGATACGGTTCATGCTGGCGACATCATTGCTGATGGTCCGTCCACGGAACTGGGTGAACTGGCTCTGGGTCGTAACGTGCTCGTCGCGTTCATGCCTTGGAACGGTTACAACTTCGAAGACTCCATCCTGATTTCTGAGCGTATTGCTCGTGATGACGTGTTCACCTCGATTCATATCGAGGAATTCGAAGTCATGGCTCGTGATACGAAGCTGGGTCAGGAAGAAATTACGCGCGACATTCCTAACGTTGGCGAAGAAGCTCTTCGTAACCTTGACGAGGCTGGCATTGTTTATGTCGGCGCGGAGGTTAATCCGGGCGACATTCTTGTTGGTAAGGTGACACCAAAGGGCGAAAGCCCGATGACGCCAGAAGAGAAGCTTCTGCGGGCCATCTTTGGTGAAAAGGCTTCTGACGTTCGTGACACGTCTCTGAAGCTTCCACCTGGAACGACCGGAACGATCGTTGACGTTCGTGTCTTCTCACGCCGCGGCGTGGACAAGGACGAACGTGCCATGGCCATCGAACGCGCTGAAATCGAGCGTCTGACGAAGGACCGTGACGACGAGCGTTCCATTCAGGAGCGTAGCTTCCACAACCGTTTGCGTGAGCGTCTGGTTGGTGAAGTTGCAGGAGCAGGCTTCAAGGGCATTCGTGCAGGAACGCCGATCACAGTAGAGGTGCTTGATGAGCATCCTCGCGCTGCATGGCGGAACGTTACGGTTGCTTCCGACGAAGTCACCGCTGAGCTTGAGACCCTGCGTTCAGAGTTCGACGAAGCTGTTCGCCTCATTAACTCTCGCTTTGAGAACAAGGTCGAGAAGCTTCAGCGTGGCGATGAACTGCCGCCTGGCGTGATGAAGATGGTCAAGGTCTTCGTTGCTGTGAAGCGTAAGCTTCAGCCTGGTGATAAGATGGCCGGTCGTCATGGTAACAAGGGTGTTGTTTCCCGCGTTGTGCCAGTCGAGGACATGCCGTTCCTGGAGAACGGTCAGGCGGTTGATATCGTTCTGAACCCGCTGGGTGTGCCGTCTCGTATGAACATCGGTCAGATCCTTGAAACCCATCTGGGTTGGGCCTGTGCCAATATTGGCGCAAGCATCGGGGAAATGGTCGACGAGTATCAGCGGTCTGGCGAGCGTAAGCAGGAACTGCTTGATCGCCTGCGTGATGTCTATGGCGACGAAGTGTTCGAGACGGATGTGGCAACGCTTCCTAACGAGCAGCTTGTTGAGCTGGCCAATAACCTCCGCAAGGGCCTGCCGATTGCTACGCCTGTTTTCGATGGGGCTTCTATCCCTGATATCGAAAACATGCTGGAGAAGGCTGGCGTTGATAAGTCTGGCCAGTCCCAGCTGATCGATGGTCGTACAGGCGAGCTGTTCGAGCGTAAGACGACAGTTGGCTACATCTACATGCTGAAGCTGCATCACCTTGTCGACGACAAGATCCATGCACGTTCGATCGGTCCTTACTCGCTTGTTACGCAGCAGCCGCTGGGTGGTAAGGCGCAGTTCGGTGGTCAGCGCTTCGGTGAGATGGAAGTGTGGGCACTTGAGGCGTATGGCGCAGCATATACGCTGCAGGAAATGCTGACGGTGAAGTCGGATGACGTGTCCGGCCGTACCAAGGTTTATGAGGCGATCGTGCGTGAGCAGGATGACTTCGAGGCCGGTATTCCTGAGAGCTTCAACGTTCTGATCAAGGAACTGAAGTCGCTCGGTCTGAATGTCGAACTTGAGCAGGGCGCCGCTTAATTGGCGTCTCTGCTGCTCGCTTTACGGTTCAATTTTGACGCGCCCGCAGGACGCTGCGGCGCGCATTGGGGTTTCGGCGCATGAACGAACTCATGAAGATCCTGGGTCAGGCTGGCCAGTCGGTAGCCTTCGATCAGATCAAGATCCAGCTTGCTTCGAGCGAGCAGATCCGTTCCTGGTCTTACGGTGAAATCAAAAAGCCGGAGACCATTAATTACCGGACGTTCAAGCCTGAGCGTGACGGCCTTTTCTGTGCTCGTATTTTTGGTCCGATCAAGGACTACGAATGCCTGTGCGGAAAATACAAGCGGATGAAGTTCCGCGGCATTGTCTGTGAAAAGTGCGGTGTTGAAGTTACGCTGGCGAAGGTTCGCCGTGAGCGTATGGGCCATATCGAGCTCGCTTCACCCGTTGCACATATCTGGTTCCTGAAGTCGCTTCCTAGCCGTATTGCCACGATGATGGATATGGCTCTCAAGGATGTTGAGCCGGTTCTGTACTTCGAGAAGTTCCTGGTGCTCGACAAGGGAGTCTGTGACTCCGATCAGATCGAGTCTTACAAGAACGGCAAGAAGCGCGACCAGTACCTTCTGGACGAAGTGCGGTGTGAAGATCTTCTGGATGAGTATCCGGATGCAGGCATTGACGTCGGTATCGGCGCTGAAGCCATCAAGCGTGCACTTTCCACATATGACTGGGGTATTCCCAACGCTCAGGAGCGTGAGCTGAGCCTTGCTGCCAAGGCGAAGGGGCTACCGGATCCGTTCGACTATGACGCTGAAGTCATGGAAGGCGATTCCGAGAAGACGATGATGCGCAAGAAGCTGCGCAAGGCAACGTCTGAGGCTGCTCGTAAGAAGCTGGTCAAGCGTCTGAAGCTTGTCGAGGCATTCGTTGAGAGTGGTTCGCGCCCGGACTGGATGATCATGGACATTATTCCGGTGATCCCGCCGGAACTGCGTCCGCTGGTCCCGCTGGATGGCGGTCGTTTTGCCACGTCCGATCTGAATGATCTGTATCGTCGCGTTATCAACCGTAATAACCGTCTGAAGCGTTTGATCGAGCTTCGTGCGCCGGACATTATTGTTCGCAACGAAAAGCGTATGCTTCAGGAATCTGTCGATGCGCTGTTCGATAACGGTCGTCGTGGACGTGCCATCACGGGTGCCAACAAGCGTCCACTGAAGTCTCTGTCCGACATGCTCAAGGGCAAGCAGGGCCGTTTCCGTCAGAACCTTCTTGGTAAGCGCGTTGATTACTCTGGCCGTTCGGTCATCGTGGTTGGCCCGGAACTGAAGCTGCATCAGTGCGGTCTTCCGAAGAAGATGGCGCTCGAGCTTTTCAAGCCGTTCATCTATTCCAAGCTGGAAAAATACGGTCACGCTACCACCATTAAAGCTGCAAAGCGCATGGTGGAGAAAGAGCGTCCGGAAGTTTGGGATATCCTCGAAGAGGTCATCCGCGAACATCCCGTGATGCTGAACCGCGCACCGACGCTTCACCGTCTTGGTATTCAGGCATTTGAGCCAACGCTGATCGAAGGGAAGGCTATCCAGCTTCACCCGCTGGTCTGCACCGCGTTCAATGCTGACTTCGACGGCGATCAGATGGCCGTGCACGTTCCGCTGTCGCTTGAAGCGCAGTTGGAAGCCCGTGTGCTGATGATGTCCACAAACAACATCCTCAGCCCGGCGAACGGTAAGCCGATTATCGTGCCGTCTCAGGATATTGTTCTGGGTCTCTATTATTTGAGCCTTGAAGTTCCTGAATATCGCGCAACGCCTGACGAAGCGGTCATCGAAGATGGCAAGGTCGTTAAGGCTGCCCCGCCGGCTTACTCGGATGTTGCAGAAATCGAGAGCGCCATGCTCGCAGGTTCCCTGCAGCTTCACGATAAGATCCGTCTGCGTCTACCGACCGTTGATGAAAACGGTAACCCGATCCGCCAGACGATCCTGACGACCCCGGGACGTGCGCTTATTGCGCAGATCCTGCCGAAGCATCCTGCGATTCCGTTCAGCCTGATCAATAAGCAGCTGACGAAAAAGAACGTGTCTGACGTGATTGACACGGTCTATCGTCACTGTGGTCAGAAGGAAGCCGTGATCTTCTGTGACCGTCTCATGGGCCTTGGTTTCAAGCACGCTGCCCGTGCTGGTATTTCCTTCGGCAAGGATGACATGATCATCCCGGCAGAGAAGGCGCCTCTCGTTGCCAAGACCTCGGAAGAGGTCAAGGAATTCGAGCAGCAGTATCAGGACGGTCTGATCACCGCTGGCGAGCGCTACAACAAGGTGGTTGATGCCTGGTCACGTTGCACGGACGAAGTCCAGGCAGCCATGCTGAAGGAAATCTCCAAGCAGGTTATCGGTAAGCCGACCAACTCTGTCTGGATGATGAGCCACTCCGGTGCTCGTGGGTCGCCAGCCCAGATGAAGCAGCTCGCTGGTATGCGCGGTCTGATGGTGAAACCTTCGGGCGAAATTATCGAACAGCCGATTATCGCGAACTTCAAAGAAGGTCTGTCGGTTCTCGATTACTTCACGTCCAGCCACGGTGCTCGTAAGGGCCTCGCGGATACGGCTCTGAAGACTGCAAACTCGGGTTATCTGACGCGTCGTCTCGTTGACGTTGCCCAGGATTGCATCATCGTCGAGCCGGATTGCGGTACCGAACGCGGCCTGACGGTTCGCGCGGTTATGGATAGTGGCGAAGTGGTCGCTTCGCTGTCTGAGCGTATTCTGGGACGTACGACGTCCAAGGATGTGTTGCATCCGGTGACGCATGAAGTTCTGCTTCCGCGCAACACCCTGATCGAGGAGCCTGAAGCCGAGCTCATCGAGAAGGCCGGCGTCGAAAGCATGGAGATCCGCTCGGTTCTGACATGCGATAGCCGCGTTGGTATCTGTGCGCATTGCTATGGTCGTGATCTGGCTCGCGGTACGCCGGTGAACATTGGTGAAGCTGTTGGCGTTATCGCCGCTCAGTCCATCGGTGAGCCTGGTACACAGCTGACGATGCGTACCTTCCATATTGGTGGTGCGGCAACGCGTGGCGCCGAGCAGTCCATGGTCGAAGCGTCTCGCGATGGTCAGGTGACGATCAAGAACCGCAACGTGGTTGAGAACTCTCAGAAGGTTCTGGTTGTGATGTCGCGTAACTGCGAGATCCTTCTGACCGATGAGAACGGTGTCGAGCGCGCTCGTTACCGTGTGCCATACGGTGCACGTCTGATGGTGGGCGAGGGTGAGGCAGTTGCACGTGGCCAGAAGATGGCCGAGTGGGACCCGTACACCCTTCCAATCATCACCGAGCAGGCTGGTACGGTGGAATACCTTGACCTGATCGACAGCATCACGCTTGTCGAACGTATGGATGAGGTCACAGGCCTTAGCTCCAAGGTTGTGGTTGACTATAAGCAGGCTTCCAAGGGTGTTGATCTTCGTCCACGTCTGCAGCTCAAGGATGCTGCGGGCAATGTGGTCAAGCTCGCCAACGGCAATGATGCTCGCTACTTCCTCTCACCAGACAGTATTCTGTCGATTGAGAATGGTGCCGAAGTTCATGCTGGTGACGTGCTGGCGCGTATTCCGCGTGAAGGCTCCAAGACCCGTGACATTACCGGTGGTCTGCCGCGTGTTGCCGAACTGTTCGAAGCCCGCCGTCCGAAGGATCATGCGATCATTGCCGAGGGCGATGGGCGTATCGAATTCGGGAAGGATTACAAGTCGAAGCGTTGCGTTATCGTGAAGAACGACGAGACCAGCGAAGAGACGCAGTATCTCATCCCGAAGGGCAAGCACGTTTCCGTTCAGGAAGGTGACTTCGTCCAGAAGGGTGACCCGCTGGTCGATGGTCCGCGTGTGCCGCATGACATTCTGAAGGTTATGGGTGTCGAGGCGCTTTCGGACTATCTCGTCAACGAGATCCAGGACGTCTATCGACTGCAGGGCGTGAAGATCAATGACAAGCATATTGAGGTCATTGTTCATCAGATGCTGCAGAAGGTTGAGATTCTGGAACCGGGTGACTCGACCTATCTGATCGGCGAGACTGTTGATCGGATCGAGTACGAGATCGAGAACCAGCGTCTTCAGGAAAATGGTGATACACCAGCAGTGGCTATGCCGGTGCTACAGGGCATTACCAAGGCTTCCCTGCAGACGCAGTCCTTTATCTCAGCGGCGTCCTTCCAGGAGACCACACGGGTGCTTACAGACGCTGCGACCTCGGGCAAGGTCGACACACTGAACGGTCTCAAGGAGAACGTGATTGTGGGTCGTCTGATCCCGGCTGGTACGGGTAGCGTTATGAACCGTCTGCGGGGCATTGCTGCCAGCCAGGACCGTCATCGCGTTGGTCGTTCAGCGGCGGAAGTGAAAGACGCGGCTGAATAATGAAAAACCTCTCTGCTTCTCTTTTAAAAGAAGGGCAGAGGGGAAATTGCAGCGATTCCAGAAACTCTATCTTCAGAATCGCTGCAATTTTAGCCGAAACACTTGACTCAACGCGGAACCCTTCGTAGGTTCCGCGCCCTCGGCTACTCCCGTCTAATTAGGCGAAAAAAAGCCGTCGAAGACAAAGAATCGCATGTGGTGCCGCTACCTCGGATTCGGGGGATGCCAAGGCCGCACGCTACAAAAGGAGGGAAATGGCTTTTGCTGTTTCTCTTTCCAAATGTGGGATAGGCAGGCGGTTCAGCCGCATGTCGATTTGAATAAAATGTCATGGCAGAAAGTCTGGTGCTTTCTGTCCGGAATAGGACAAGGATTGGGAAGGGCGCATGCCGACCATCAACCAGTTGATCGCGAACGGCCGTGAGCCGGCCGCAAAGCGGAATAAGGTCCCTGCACTACAGGGATGCCCCCAGAAGCGTGGCGTATGCACGCGCGTGTACACGGTAACGCCAAAGAAGCCGAACTCCGCTCTGCGTAAGGTCGCCAAGGTGCGTCTGACCAACGGGTACGAGGTCGTAAGCTACATTCCGGGTGAAGGTCATAACCTTCAGGAACACAGTGTTGTTCTTATCCGTGGTGGGCGAGTGAAGGATCTTCCTGGTGTGCGTTATCACATCCTGCGAGGCGTGCTTGACACGCAGGGCATCGCTAAGCGTCGTCAGCGTCGTTCGCTGTATGGCGCGAAGCGTCCGAAGTAAGAGGTATTTGGAATGAGTCGCCGTCACCGCGCTGTAAAGCGTGAGATCCTTCCCGATCCAAAGTTCGGAGACATCGTCATTACGCGCTTCATGAATGCGCTGATGTATGATGGAAAGAAATCCACCGCCGAAGGCATCGTTTACGGTGCTCTCGAGGTTCTGCGTCACCGTGGTGGTGCAACTGCTGACCCGGTGGCCATGTTCCACTCGGCTCTGGACAACGTGAAGCCGGCTGTTGAAGTCCGTTCACGTCGTGTTGGTGGTGCTACCTATCAGGTGCCTGTCGAAGTGCGCACTGAGCGCCGTCAGGCTCTGGCGATCCGGTGGTTGATCGATGCCTCCCGCAAGCGCGGTGAGAACACGATGCAGGAGCGCTTGTCCAACGAACTGATGGACGCGGTTAACAATCGTGGCGCTGCTGTAAAGAAGCGCGAAGACACCCACCGTATGGCTGAAGCTAACAAGGCATTCAGTCACTATCGCTGGTAATCAGAACCCGCTAAAGGGCTTCCGGCAGTATCTTGGAATCTAACAGATACTGACTGGATGAACTTTCAGTCTTATTCTCTGCCTCGTGGAAGGCAGGGTTTTGGAGAAAGACGATGGCAAAGGCTAAATTCGAGCGGAACAAGCCGCACTGCAACATTGGAACGATTGGTCACGTCGATCACGGCAAGACCTCGCTGACTGCTGCAATCACCAAGGTGCTGGCAAAGTCCGGTGGTGCAACGTTCAGTGCATACGACCAGATCGACAAGGCTCCTGAAGAGCGCGCTCGTGGTATCACCATCTCCACGGCTCACGTTGAGTATGAGACGAAGAACCGTCACTACGCTCACGTCGATTGCCCGGGCCATGCTGACTACGTCAAGAACATGATCACCGGTGCCGCTCAGATGGACGGCGCGATCCTGGTTGTGTCCGCTGCTGACGGCCCGATGCCGCAGACGCGTGAGCACATTCTGCTTGCTCGTCAGGTTGGTGTTCCTGCTCTGGTTGTGTTCCTGAACAAGGTTGACCAGGTTGACGACGCTGAGCTGCTCGAGCTCGTGGAAATGGAAGTTCGTGAGCTTCTGTCTTCCTACCAGTTCCCGGGCGACGATATCCCCATCGTCAAGGGTTCTGCTCTTGTGACCCTTGAAGATGGTGACGCCACCATCGGTGAAGATCGCGTTCTTGAGCTGATGGAAGCTGTAGACACCTACATTCCGCAGCCTGAGCGTCCGGTTGACCGTCCGTTCCTGATGCCGATCGAAGACGTGTTCTCGATCTCGGGTCGTGGTACGGTTGTCACGGGTCGTGTTGAGCGTGGCGTTGTGAACGTCGGCGACGAAGTTGAGATCGTTGGTCTGAAGGATACCATCAAGACAACCGTTACGGGTGTTGAGATGTTCCGTAAGCTGCTCGATCGTGGTGAAGCCGGTGACAACATCGGTGCACTGGTTCGTGGTACGAAGCGTGAAGACGTTGAGCGTGGTCAGGTTCTTGCAAAGCCAGGCTCCATTACGCCGCACAAGACGTTCAAGGCTGAGGCTTACATCCTCACGAAGGAAGAAGGTGGCCGCCATACGCCGTTCTTCACGAACTACCGCCCGCAGTTCTATTTCCGTACGACCGACGTCACGGGCGTCGTGACGCTGCCGGAAGGCACGGAAATGGTCATGCCGGGTGATAACGTAGCCATGGATGTCGAGCTGATTGCTCCGATCGCCATGGACGAAGGCCTCCGCTTCGCAATTCGCGAAGGTGGCCGCACCGTGGGTGCAGGCGTGGTTTCTTCAATCAGCGCCTAAGTCCTACGTTTCGCCGTTGATATGGAAGCCCCGGCCAGATTTATTTCTGGCCGGGGTTCCCTTTCAGATGCAATGGCAGTAGGACGAGACCCGAATTTTTGAGTTGGACGAATTAAGACTATGGACAACCAGAACATCCGCATTCGCCTTAAGGCGTACGATCATCGAGTGCTGGACAACAGCACCAAAGAGATCGTAAACACGGCGAAGCGTACGGGTGCGCGGGTTCGGGGTCCGATCCCGCTGCCGACGCATATCGAACGTTTCACGGTGAACCGTTCGCCACACGTGGATAAGAAAAGCCGCGAGCAGTTCGAAATTCGGACTCACCGCCGGCTGCTCGACATTGTCGAGCCGACACCGCAGACCGTGGACGCCCTCATGAAGCTCGACCTCGCCGCTGGCGTTGATGTCGAGATCAAACTCTAAGGTCCAGACGATGCGTACCGGATTGATTGCAAAAAAGCTGGGGATGACCCGGCTGTTTAAAGAAGACGGCACTCATGTGCCTGTGACGGTCCTGCACCTTGACGAAGTTCAGGTTGTGGATACCCGCACGAATGAGCGTGATGGCTATACAGCCGTTCAGCTCGGTCTTGGTAATGCCAAGGTGAAGAATGTCACCAAGGCAAATCGTGGCCACTTTGCCCGTACCAAGGTTGAGCCGAAGAAGCACCTCGTAGAGTTCCGCGTTGCGGAAGATGCTCTGCTTGAGGCCGGCGCAAAGCTCTCCGCTAACCATTTCGTGGTTGGGCAGAAAGTTGATGTCACGGGCCAGAGTAAGGGTAAAGGTTTTGCGGGTGTTATGAAGCGTCATAACTTCGCTGGCCTTGAAGCCTCTCACGGCGTTTCCATTAGCCACCGTTCTCATGGTTCTACGGGCCAGCGCCAGGATCCTGGCAAGGTCTTCAAGGGCAAGAAGATGGCAGGTCATATGGGTGACGAGCGTGTTACAACGCTGAACCTGGAAGTGGCAGCCGTGGATGAAGAGCGTAACCTGATTATGGTCAGGGGTGCGATTCCTGGTGCGAAGAATAGCCTTGTGCTGATTCGCGATGCAATCAAGAAGGCTCGCCACGCCGATGCGCCGTACCCGGCTGCAGTCGTAGCGGCCGCCGGTTGAGGACGAGGGGCATGGAATACGATATCAAGACCCTCGATAATGGCAGCGCTGGCTCGGTCGCGCTTCCAGAAGAGATTTTCGCGGTTTCTCCGCGTGCCGACATCATGGCGCGAGTTGTTCACTGGCAGCTGGCTAAGCGCCGCGCTGGCACGCATCGCACCAAAGGCATGGGTGAAGTTTCTGGTACGACGAAGAAGCCGTTCCGCCAGAAGGGCACCGGTTCTGCACGTCAGGGCTCGCTGCGTGCGCCGCAGTTCCGTACGGGTGGCGTTGTTCATGGTCCGGTTGTCCGTGACCACGGATACGATCTGCCAAAGAAGGTTCGTCGTCTCGGCCTGATTTCTGCGCTTTCGCAGAAGGCTGCTGCTGGCAAGCTGGTTGTGCTCGATACCGCCAATGGCGTGAGCAAGACCCGTGAAGCTGCTGCTAAGCTCAAGGTTCTCGGCTGGTCCTCCGCGTTGATCGTGGATGGTGCGGTTGATGAGCAGTTTGCTCGTGCGGTTGCGAACCTGCCGAAGATTGACGTCCTGCCGACCATCGGCGCGAACGTCTATGACATCCTCAACCACGATGTACTGGTTATTACCCGTGCGGGTCTTGAGGGTCTTAAGGAGCGTCTGGCATGACCATCTCTATCGTCATGAACGCACGTAAGACAGCTGAGAACATGTCTCAGGAAGCTCTTTACGATGTGGTCCGTTCGCCGCTGATCACGGAAAAGGCTACGCTTCTTTCGGAGCGTAATCAGGTTGTTTTCAAGGTCTCCACGACTGCAACCAAGCCGCAGATCAAGGCCGCTGTCGAAAAGCTCTTCAACGTTAAGGTTTCTGGCGTGAACACGCTGGTCCAGAAGGGTAAGACGAAGCGCGTCAAGGGTCGTCCTGGTCGCCGCTCTGACATCAAGAAGGCGTATGTACAGCTTGCAGAAGGTCAATCCATTGACCTTACAGCGAAGCTGGGCTGACGCGGGGTAATAACCATGGCACTAAAGCACTTTAATCCCACGACGCCGAGCACACGCGGCACCGTGCTGATTGATCGTAGCGAGCTCTGGAAGGGCAAGCCGGTCAAGCAGCTGACGGAAGGTAAGAACAAGTCTGGCGGTCGTAATAACCACGGCCGTACGACAGTTCGGTTCCGTGGCGGCGGGCACAAGCAGTCCTATCGTTACGTCGATTTCAAGCGTCGTAAGTTCGATGTGGGTGCAACGATTGAACGCCTTGAGTACGATCCAAATCGTACGGCGTTTATCGCGCTCATCAAGTACGATGACGGCGAGCTTGCTTACATTCTGGCTCCGCAGCGCATCAAGGTTGGCGATCGCGTCATCTCTGGCGCCCATACGGATGTGAAGCCGGGCAATGCGATGTCTCTCGGCGCTATGCCGGTTGGTACGATTGTTCACAACATTGAACTGAAGCCAGGTGCTGGCGGCAAGATGGCACGTTCCGCTGGAACGTATGCTCAGCTCGTTGGTAAAGATGCGGGCTACGCCCAGATCAAGCTTCAGTCTGGTGAACTACGTCTTGTTCGCGGCGAATGCATGGCAACGGTTGGTGCTGTCTCTAACCCAGACAACATGAACCAGCACATGGGTAAAGCTGGACGTTCCCGTTGGCTCGGACGTCGTCCGCATAACCGTGGCGTTGTCATGAACCCGGTTGATCACCCGCATGGTGGTGGTGAAGGTCGTACCTCTGGTGGCCGTCATCCGGTTACGCCATGGGGCGTTCCGACGAAGGGTTACAAGACGCGTGTTAACAAAAAGACGGATAGCTTGATCATCCGTCGCCGTAAGTCCGGCAAGTAAGAGGGGGCAAACAGAGATGGCACGTTCCGTCTGGAAGGGCCCGTTCGTTGACGGGTATCTGTTCGGCAAAGCAGAAGCAGCTCGTGCTTCTGGTCGTAACGAAGTGATCAAGATCTGGTCACGTCGTTCCACGATTCTGCCGCAGTTCGTCGGGCTTACGTTCGGCGTCTATAATGGTCACAAGTTCCTGCCTGTGCAGGTCACGGAGAACATGGTCGGTCATAAGTTCGGTGAATTCTCACCGACACGGACCTACACCGGTCATGGCTCTGACAAGAAGTCGAAGCGGGGCTGAAAATGAGCAAGCCGAAGCACATCCGCACGCTTGCTGATACGGAAGCGCAAGCAATTACGCGTAACATCCGTGTTAGCCCGCGTAAGCTGAACCTGGTTGCGGCAATGATCCGTAACCAGCCAGCTGACAAGGCTATTGCCGCTCTGACCTTCTCGCGTCGTCGTATCGCGCAGCAGGTTAAGAAGACTCTTGAGAGCGCCGTGGCCAACGCTGAGAACAATCATCAGCTGGACGTTGATCGTCTGGTTGTGAAGACGGCTGAAGTCGGCAAGTCCATCGTCATGAAGCGTTTTCACGCTCGTGGCCGTGGTCGTTCGGCTCGCGTTGAAAAGTTCTTCAGCCACCTGAAGATTGTTGTGGCCGAAGCTGCAGAAGCGTCGGAAACCAGCGAAGAGCAGAAGGCAGCTTGATCCATGGGACATAAGGTCAATCCAATCGGGCTTCGGCTCGGTGTTAACCGTACCTGGGATAGCCGCTGGTACGCAGGTGCAGACTATGCACGTCTTCTTCATGAAGACCTTAAGCTGCGTGCATTCCTGCGTCGTAAGCTGTCTGGTGCTGGCGTCTCTCGTGTTGTTATCGAGCGTCCGGCAAAGAAGCCCCGCGTAACGATCTACGCTGCCCGTCCGGGTGTCGTGATCGGTAAGAAGGGTCAGGACATTGATGCACTGCGTAAGGAACTGAGCCGTATGGCGAAGACCGACGTAGCGCTGAACATCGTTGAGATCCGTAAGCCGGAAATCGACGCAACTCTGGTTGCTGAAAACATTGCTCAGCAGCTTGAGCGTCGCGTTGCTTTCCGCCGCGCCATGAAGCGCGCAATCCAGTCTGCAATGCGTCTGGGCGCCCAGGGCATCCGTATTACTTGCAGCGGACGTCTGGGTGGTGCCGAAATCGCACGTGACGAGAAGTATCGTGAGGGACGTGTGCCGTTGCATACGCTCCGCGCTGATATTGACTATGGCACGGCGACGGCCAAGACGACTTATGGAACCTGCGGTGTGAAGGTCTGGATCTTCAAGGGTGAGATCCTGGCTCATGACCCCCTGGCACAAGACCGTCGTGCCGCGGAGCAGGCTCCGCAACGTTGAATTGTAGGCGAAAGCCTACAGTTCCATTGCTGGTGCTGATTGAGGATTTAACAACATGCTTTCCCCAAAGCGGACAAAGTTTCGTAAAGCTCACAAAGGCCGTATCCACGGTCTTGCGAAAAGCGGAACGCAGCTGAACTTCGGTGCATATGGTCTGAAGGCTCTTGAGCCAGAGCGGATCACGGCCCGTCAGATCGAAGCGTCCCGTCGTGCTATTACTCGTGCGATGAAGCGTGCCGGTCGCGTATGGATTCGTATTTTTCCTGACCTTCCGGTCTCGACAAAGCCTGCAGAAGTGCGTATGGGCTCGGGCAAGGGTTCCCCAGAGTACTGGGCAGCTCGTGTCAAGCCAGGTCGCATCCTGTTTGAGATCGAAGGCGTTCCGCCGGAAGTCGCTCGCTTGGCACTGAGCCTGGGAGCTGCAAAGCTTCCGATCAAGACCAAGTTCGTTCAGCGTATCGGAGACGCGTAAGATGGCCGACACGTACAAGCCTGCAGATCTGCGCGCGAAGAGCGAGGACGAGCTGAACGCTCTGCTCATCGATCTGAAGCGCGAACAGATCAATCACCGTTTTGCGGCTGCCACCGGGCAGTCGGAAAACACAAGCCGTGTTAAGGTCGTGCGTCGTGCTGTCGCGCGCATCAAGACACTGGCTCATCAATCGAAGAACCGTGCGGGCGCCCAAACGTCCGCCGCAAAGTCCTGAGAGGAGACGGACGATGCCAAGGCGCGTCCTGACAGGGCGAGTAACGAGCGACAAGATGGACAAGACGGTTACCGTTCTTGTTGATCGTCGTATCATGCACCCGCTCTATAAGAAATTCATCCGCCGCTCCAAAAAGTATGCGGCTCATGATGAAGCCAACGTCTGCCAAATTGGCGATCTGGTTCGCATTGAAGAATGCGCACCGATTTCCAAGCGCAAGACTTGGTCTGTCGTCGCACGCAACGGAGAGGACATGGCTTCGGCTTCCTCTTCCGTCAGCGCATAAGGGGGTAGGCACATGATTCATCCCGAGACCAACCTTGACGTCGCCGATAATTCCGGTGCGCGTCGGGTGCAGTGCATCAAGGTGCTGGGCGGCTCCAAGCGGAAGACTGCCTCGGTCGGCGACATCATTGTCGTATCCGTTAAGGAAGCCATTCCCCGCGGTAAGGTGAAGAAGGGTGACGTCCATCAGGCCGTTATCGTTCGTACGTCTTATCCGGTACGTCGTGCAGACGGATCTGCGATCCGTTTTGACAAAAATGCTGCTGTGCTGATTAACAAGCAGCAGGAGCCGATTGGCACGCGTATCTTTGGCCCGGTCGTTCGTGAACTGCGTGCACGCAAGTTCATGAAGATTATCTCCCTGGCGCCGGAGGTGCTGTAATGGCTGCACGTATTAAAAAAGGCGATCAGGTCCTCGTTCTTTCCGGCAAGTCCCGGGGCGTTCGTGGTGAAGTCCTTTCAGTGATGCCAAAAGCTGAGAAAGCTGTCGTCCGCGGCGTAGCTATCGCTAAGCGTCACACGAAGCCCAACCGCGCAGGTGGAGAAGGTGGTATCATCGAGCAGGAAATGCCGATCCATCTGTCCAACCTAAAGCTGGTTGATCCCAAGAGCGGTAAGCCGACACGCGTTGGTTTTCGGGTTCTTGAAGACGGTCGCAAAGTTCGTGTTGCTAAGGCAACCGGCGAAGTGATCGAAGGCTGAGGAACGCAAAAATGAGCGATAACAACACCGCTTTGCCGCGTATGCAGCAGCGCTACGAAGAAATTCTTCGTAAGCAGCTTCTCGAGCAGTTCGGCTACGCAAACCCGATGCAGGTTCCTAAGCTCGAGAAGATCGTGCTGAACATGGGCGTCGGTGAAGCAGCTGGCGACCAGAAGAAGCTGGATGCAGCAGTTGCTGAAATGGCAGCGATCTCCGGCCAAAAGCCGGTCAAGACGCTGGCACGCAAGGCTATTGCTGGCTTCAAGATCCGTGAAGGTCTTCCGATCGGTTGTAAGGTTACTCTGCGTCGTCAGCGTATGTATGAGTTCCTCGACCGTCTCGTGACGATCGCAATGCCTCGCATTCGTGATTTCCGTGGTCTTCCGGCAAACAAGGGCTTTGATGGTCGTGGCAACTTCGCCATGGGCATCAAGGAACAGATTGTTTTCCCGGAAATCGAATATGACAAGATCGATGCCGTTCGCGGTATGGACATCATCTTCGTGACCACTGCAAAGACCGATGCCGAAGCAAAGGCTCTGCTGAAGGCCTTCGATCTGCCGTTTGCAGGTTGATCAGGTAATTTTTCAGACCGATCGCGACTAAAAATAAGGATTCGGCCTTCCATTGGAAGGCCGCTTTCCTTTATAGACACGCAGATTGGAAAACCGTCGGGATAGGCCTGACAGGTTCCGGGAGAAAATTCGAGATGGCGAAGATCTCAGCGGTTAACCGTAATAACCATCGCGCAGCTCTTGCAAAGCGCGATAAGGAAAAGCGGACCGCTCTTAAAAACATCATCAAGGATCGTTCCCTTTCGGTTGAAGACCGATTTGAAGCGACTCTTAAGCTGGCACAGATGCCACGTAACGGATCCGCAACGCGCGTCCGTCTTCGTTGCAAGCTGACCGGTCGTCCCCGTGCTAACTACCGTAAGTTCGAGCTTTGCCGTATCGCTCTGCGTGATCTTGCGTCCGCCGGCCAGATTCCTGGCATGGTCAAGTCGAGCTGGTAAGGGATAGATCGAATGTCGTTGTCTGATCCACTGGGTGATATGCTTACCCGGATCCGTAATGCTCAGCGTGCTCGTCATGCTGCCTGCGTTGCGCCCGCTTCCAAGCTTCGCACGAACGTGCTTGAGGCTCTGAAGCGTGAAGGTTACATCCGTGGTTTTTCCACGGAAGAAGTCCGTAAGGGCGTATCGCAGCTCCGTATTGAGCTGAAGTACGTTGAAGGGCAGCCGGTCATTAAGGAAATCCATAGGGTCTCCAAGCCTGGCCGTCGTGTCTATTCGAAGATCAAGGAACTTCCGCGCGTTTATGCCGGCCTTGGTGTGTCGATCCTGTCCACCCCGCGTGGCGTCCTTTCGGACGTCGAGGCCCGCGCTGCCAATGTTGGCGGCGAGGTTCTCTGCCGCGTCTTCTGAGGAGGGTCGCATGTCTCGCGTAGGTAAATATCCCGTAGAAGTTCCGGCAGGTGTGCAGGTCGCAGTTGCCAACGGTGTCTTCACGGCCAAAGGCAAGCTTGGTGAACTGAGCTTCCCGGTTTCTCGTCACGTGGACGTGAAAATCGAAGACAACTCAGTTGCAGTTGCTCCGATTGGTCGTCGCTCCCGTGAAAACTGGACGATGTGGGGAACGACGCGCGCTCTGATCGCAAATATGGTCAAGGGTGTGTCTGTTGGTTTCACCAAGGGTCTTGAAATTCAGGGTACGGGTTTCCGTGCTGCTGTTCAGGGATCCAATCTGGTGATGAACCTCGGCTTCTCGCACGATGTCGTTTATCCGATTCCGGCCGGTATCAAGATCACCACGCCGCGTCCGACCGCTATTGTTGTTGAAGGCAACGACAAGCAGCGCGTTGGTCAGGTCGCTCTCGATATTCGCAGCTTCCGCAAGCCTGAGCCATACAAGGGCAAGGGCGTTCGTTATGACACGGAAGTTCTGCGTCGCAAGGAAGGTAAGAAGAAGTAATGGCATCGCAGCAAGGATTGCAGGAACGTCGCCGTCAGCGGCTGCGTTTCCAGCTTCGTCGCAAGAGCGGCGGCCGGCCGCGTTTGTCGGTCTTCCGTTCCAGCAAGCACATTCACGCCCAGATCATCGACGATGCACAGGGTCGTACTCTTGCCAGCGCATCTACGCTGGAAAAAGAGCTCCGCGACAATGGCAACACCGGTGCTAACGTGGACGCAGCTTCGGCGATCGGCAAGCTGATCGCGGAACGTGGCTTGGCAGCTGGCGTGACGGCCGTCGTGTTTGATCGCGGCGCTTATGTCTATCATGGCCGGGTCAAGGCCCTGGCAGAGGCTGCCCGTGAGGGCGGACTCTCGTTCTAAGGAGGATCACACATGGCACGTGAGCCAAGAGAAGGCGGCCGTGGTGGTCGTGAGCGCGAGCAGGGCGACGATCTGGTCGACAAGCTCGTAACCATCAATCGTGTTGCCAAGGTTGTTAAGGGTGGCCGTCGCTTTGCTTTCGCAGCGCTGGTTGTTGTTGGCGATCAGAAGGGACGCGTTGGTTACGGTGCGGGTAAAGCTCGTGAAGTGCCCGAAGCTATCCGTAAGGCTACCGAGCGCGCCAAGCGTACGATGATCCGCGTACCAATGAAGGAGGGTCGTACCCTTCATCATGATACGTCAGGTCACTACGGCGCTGGTAAGGTTGTTGTTCGTGCGGCTGAGGCCGGTACGGGTATCATCGCCGGTGGTCCGATGCGTGCGGTTTTCGAGAGCCTGGGTGTTAACGACGTTGTCGCTAAGAGCCTTGGAACGCGTAACCCGCACAACATGATCAAGGCTACGTTCGCTGCCCTTGAAAAGGCAAGCAGCCCTCGCAACGTCGCTTCGCGCCGTGGCAAGAAGGCCGCTGAACTTTTCGGTAAGCGCGAGCAGGCTCAGACCGAGGAGACTGCAAATGTCTGAAAACGGTAAGACCGTTCAGGTAAAGCAGATCGCTTCTGTCATTGGTCGCAAACCGGGCCAGGCTGAGACCCTTGTTGGTCTTGGTCTGCGCGGTATCGGTTCCACCCGTACGCTGGAAGATACTCCGGCTGTGCGTGGGATGATCCGCAAGGTTGCCCACCTCATCCAGGTGGAGGGTTGAAATGAACCTCAACGAATTGCGCGATAACGAGGGCTCTCGTTATCGCAAGAAGCGCCTAGGACGTGGCATTGGTTCCGGTAAGGGTAAGACCTCCGGACGCGGTGTTAAGGGTCAGAAGGCTCGTGAAGGCGTCTCGCTGAATGGCTTTGAAGGTGGTCAGCTTCCGCTGTATCGCCGTATGCCTAAGCGTGGCTTCGTGAACATCTTCCGCAAGGAATACGCTCCGGTGAACCTTGGCGCGATTTCGAAGGCTATCGAAGCAGGCAAGCTGGACAAGTCGGCTCCTGTTACGGAAGCAACACTTCGCGCTGCTGGGCTTGTCAATGGCAAGACCTATGGTGTTCGTCTTCTTGCGAAGGGTGAACTTTCGCATGGCGTAACCATCGAAGTCGACGGTGCTTCCGCAGCAGCTCTTGCTGCTGTTGAGAAGGCTGGTGGCTCCGTTAAGGTGCTTGCACCGAAGAAGGAAGTTCAGGCTGAAGCCTGAGTTCTCCTCTCCCAGATTTATCTGGGGTATGGTTAGATAGTGAACAGCGTCCCGTGCAGATGTGCGGCGACGCTGTTTTCATGAAAGGACAGGTGGATGGCTTCCGCAGCAGAGCAGCTCGCCGCCAATCTCAATATGAGTTCCTTTGCCAAGGCGACTGAACTCAAGAAGCGTATCTGGTTTACGCTTTTGGCCCTTATCGTTTATCGCCTCGGAACATACATTCCTGTTCCTGGTGTTGATGCGACAGTCATGGGTCAGCTGCTGGCACAGCATCAGGGTGGCATTCTGGGCATGTTCGACATGTTCACGGGTGGTGCTCTCGGACGCATGACTGTGTTCGCCCTGAACATCATGCCGTACATCAGTGCATCGATTATTATTCAGCTTCTTTCAACTGCTCTTCCGTCTATGGAAGCAATGAAGAAAGAGGGTGAGGCGGGGCGCAAAAAGCTTAACCAGTATACCCGCTACCTCACTGTTTTCATCGCACTCTTCCAAGCATACGGCATCGCTGTTGGGCTGGAGAACATGACGTCTCATGGCGCGAGCGCTGTGGTGATGCCGGGTGTCTTCTTCCTCGCGTCGTGTGTCGTGACGCTGGTCGGTGGCACGATGTTCTTGATGTGGCTTGGCGAGCAGATCACATCACGGGGTGTCGGTAACGGTATTTCACTGATTATTTTCGCGGGTATTGTCGCCAATTTGCCTCATGCGCTGGCCAGCCTTTTTGAACTGGGCCGCACCGGGGCATTGTCTCCGATTTTCGTGATGATCTTTTTGGTTATGGCGATCGCTGTCATTGCCTTTATCGTCTTCATGGAGCAGGCACAGCGTCGTGTTGTGATCCAGTATCCGAAGCGTCAGATTGGCAATCGCATGTTCGGCGGTGATTCCACGCATATGCCGTTGAAGGTAAACACGGCGGGTGTAATCCCTCCCATTTTTGCTTCTTCCGTATTGCTGATTCCTGTGACGATTTCAGGATTCATGAACGGGCATAATATGCCGGGCTGGCTTTCCGTTCTTGGGCAGCAGCTTGGTCAGGGACAGCCTCTTTATATGCTGTTCTATGCCGCAATGATTCTGTTTTTCTCGTACTTCTACGCTGCTGTGACATTCAATCCTGAAGAAACGGCTGAAAATCTGCGTAAGCAGGGCGGCTTTATTCCGGGTATTCGTCCGGGAGCAAGCACCGCGTCATATTTCGATCGGATTCTGTCGAGGCTGACCACGATCGGTGCTCTGTATCTGGTCGTTGTCTGTCTCCTGCCGCAGATTTTGATCAGCAAGTACAACGTGCCATTTTATTTTGGCGGTACGAGCCTCATCATTATTGTGTCGGTCACAATCGATACCGTGACGCAGGTCCAGTCTCATCTTGTTGCCCACCAGTATCAGGGGCTGATCCGCAAGCAGCGTAGCCGTGGTTCCAGGAATGGCATTTCGGGAGGAAATAAGCGTCGATGAATATCATTCTTCTTGGCCCTCCCGGGGCAGGCAAGGGGACGCAGGCGAAACGTCTTGAGCAGCTTTATGGGCTAAAGCAGATCTCGACTGGAGATATGCTGCGGGCGGAAGTCGCTGCGGGAACGCCAATCGGCAAGGAAGCAAAAGCCATTATGGAGAAAGGGGAGTTTCTTCCTGATCCGATAATGGTGAAGATGATCCAGGGACGGATTGCCCAGCCAGATTGTGCTCAAGGGTTCATTCTGGATGGTTTCCCAAGAACGGAAAGCCAGGCGGAAGCACTTGATGCCATGTTGGGCACCGACGGATTGAAGATTGACGCCGTCATTCTTCTGGATGTCGCCGAAGATCAGCTTGTCGAGCGTATTGCCAGTCGTACTGCGGAAGATGGTACACGTCGGCCAGATGACAATCCTGAGGTCGTGAGGTCTCGCCTTGATATTTATCGCCGCCAGACTGCACCCATCCTTCCCTATTATGAGAAGGCTGGTCGTCTGAAACATGTTGACGGCATGCGTGGCGTTGACGAAGTGGGCGGGGAGATTGACGCGCTCATTGGAAAGACCGCAAAAAATTGAAGAAATGAGGAAGATCACGAAGAAGTGATCATTCTCATTTGACTCAAGGGGGGTGCCCGGTATATTGCGCGCCCTCGACATATCTGCAGCGTAGAGGTGGCCTGTGTTCCGGAATCGGACTGGGAGCTGACATGCCTGCGATGCAATCGATCCGGTTTCGACCGGACATGAAACAGGCTGACGCGGTCAATTGATCGCGTCGATGGGAGAATTGGCGTGGCACGTATTGCCGGCGTAAACATTCCGACCAACAAGCGGGTGGTCATCAGCCTGCGCTATGTCTACGGCATTGGCCCGTCGACCGCGCAGGCAATCTGCAGCAAGCTCGGTATCCCCGATGCAAAGCGCGTTAACGAACTGTCTGACGATGAGATCGTAAAGATCCGTGAGCTGATCGATGGCGAATTCCGCGTCGAAGGTGATCTGCGTCGTGAGACGGCCATGAACATCAAGCGTCTGATGGATCTGGGCTGCTACCGCGGTCTGCGTCATCGTCGCGGCCTCCCGGTCCGCGGTCAGCGTACGCACACGAATGCACGTACCCGTAAGGGTAAGGCAGTGGCGATTGCTGGCAAGAAGAAGGTCACGCGCTAATTCGCGCCTGACTGCTTCACTCTGACGCTTCTCGCTAACTTTTAGGACGACCTCTATTATGGCTAAGGCCGCAGCACCGCGCATTCGTAAGAAAGAGCGCAAGAATATTATCTCTGGCGTTGCACACGTGCTTTCCACGTTCAACAACACCATGATCACGATCTCCGACGCGCAGGGTAATGCAATTGCATGGTCCTCCTCGGGCGCACAGGGCTTCAAGGGCTCGCGTAAGTCTACACCGTATGCTGCACAGGTTGCTGCAGAAGACGCAGGCCGCAAGGCTCGCGAGCACGGTATGGAAACGCTTGAGATCGAAGTGTCCGGTCCGGGTTCGGGGCGTGAAAGTGCTCTTCGTGCGCTGCAGGCTGTTGGCTTCACCATTACGTCCATCCGTGACATGACGCCGGTGCCCCATAATGGCTGCCGTCCGCGCAAGCGTCGTCGCGTTTGAGTGATGCCATGCCGTACATTCGTGAGGATGTACGGCATGTGTAGTGATTGCATCTCCCTCCGCACGATTTGTGCGGGCCAGGTGCCGCCAATTTTTGTTGGCGGGCTTCGTTGTTTGAAAGGCCACGACCTTGGTTCTCCAGAAAAACTGGCAGTCCCTCATCAAGCCGGAGAAGCTTGAAGTCGAGCCCGGCCCGGTTGCCTCGCGCATCGCCACAGTCGTGGCGGAGCCGCTGGAGCGCGGTTTCGGTATGACGCTCGGTAATGCGCTGCGTCGTATTCTTCTGTCCTCACTTCAGGGCGCTGCAGTAACTGCCATTCAGATTGATGGCGTGCTGCATGAGTTCTCTGCTGTACCTGGCGTGCGTGAAGACGTAACGGACATCGTCCTGAACGTTAAGCAGCTTGCTCTGCGTATGCACAGTGAGGGGCCGAAGCGCATGATTCTCACGGCGACTGGTCCGGGAGAAGTAAAGGCAGGGCAGATTCAGGCCGGGCATGATATTGAAATCATGAACCCTGATCTTGTGATCTGCACTCTTGATGATGGTGTGAAGCTCGGAATGGAGTTCACCGTCAACATGGGCAAGGGTTACGTTGCTGCTGTTGCAAACCGTCCGGAAGATGCTCCGATTGGTATGATCCCGATCGATGCAATCTACTCACCGGTTCGCCGCGTGTCTTACAAGGTCGAGCAGACCCGCGTTGGTCAGGTCACTGACTACGATAAGCTGCTGCTGACGGTTGAGACGAACGGTGCTGTAACGCCGGAAGACAGTCTGGCTCTTGCTGCGCGTATTCTTCAGGATCAGCTCCAGCTGTTCATCAACTTTGATGAGCCGCGTCCGGTCCAGCATGAAGAGCCGCAGGACGACCTGCCGTTCAACCGCAATCTTCTTCGCAAGGTTGACGAACTCGAGCTTTCGGTGCGTAGCGCCAACTGCCTCAAGAACGACAACATTGTTTACATTGGCGATCTGGTGCAGAAGTCCGAACAGGAAATGCTCCGTACGCCAAACTTCGGGCGTAAATCGCTCAACGAGATCAAGGAAGTTCTCACCGGTATGGGGCTGTCGCTCGGCATGAGCGTCCCGGCCTGGCCGCCCGAGAACATCGAGGATCTGGCCAAGCGTCTCGATGAGACGTTTTGAGAACTTCTTAGGGTAAGGAAAACTAGCAATGCGTCATGGTGTGAGCGGGCGTAAGCTCAATGTCACCTCTTCTCACCGCGCTGCCATGTTCCGCAACATGGCCGTCGCACTCATCAAGCACGAGCAGATCACGACGACTCTGCCGAAGGCGAAAGAACTTCGTCCGGTTGTTGAGAAGCTGATCACTCTCGGTAAGCGCGGTGACCTGCACGCTCGTCGTCAGGCATTCGCTCAGCTGCGTGATGACACGGTTGTCAGCAAGCTCTTCAGCACGGTTGCTGAGCGCTACAAGGCTCGTGCCGGTGGCTACTCCCGCGTTCTGAAGGCTGGCGTACGCTACGGCGACAATGCCGACATGGCAGTCATCGAACTCGTAGAGCGCGATGTTGATGCCAAGGGCCAAGACAGCGGTCCGAAGCCAGTTGCAGAAGAGCAGGAAGCCGCCTGAGGCTTCTCGTTTCGAGACGAAAAAAGGGCCGGTGCAGCAATGCACCGGCCTTTTTTTTATTCTGCGGTTCACATTGCTGTGCAGAGTGTGTAGTTTTGCCACATCTCTTGCAGGACGATTCCCGTCTGGTTTCTTAACCGGCTGTTTTTCTCCCGCCCGTCAGGGCGGGGAGGGTGTCTCTTTTCCTGAAGGTCGACAATCTGTTGGCCTCGCTGTCCTGCATAATTTTGAGAAACGGGTCCGAGCACTCTCGTAGGGCCCGCAACGACGCCTCCCATATCTGTTTCGGCAATGAGGTCGAAGCAGGTTCGTGACGCGCCTATGCCTGGAGAGCATGAAAATGTCCGAAACAGCCGCACCTAAACGCGGACTAGCGGAAATTCTTGGCATCCCACGCGCCCTTTTCTGGGCTTTTGTTGGTCAGCTTTTATTCATGGTGGGAGACGGTGTCGAAGCCGGATATCTCGACACCTACATGCTGCACCACGGCCACTCCCAAGGGTTCGTCAACGAACTCTTCACTCTTTACGGCATCACGGTCATGATTGCAGCCTGGTTTTCCGGGCCTCTGTCTGATCTGATGGGCCCCAAAAAGGTCATGTGGATCGGCCTGATCCTTTGGGCTCTTCTGGAAGTCTGCTTCCTGACGTTCGGGCTGGGTCCGAATAGTGGGCCTATGATCCTTCTCTTTTATGCGCTGCGTGGATTTGCCTATCCGCTGTTCGCATACGGTTTCCTCGTGTGGATTGCTGCCGCCACTCCGGCTGCCATGCTTGGATCGGCTGCTGGATGGTTCTGGTTCTCTTTCTCTGCGGGGCTGCCGACACTTGGCTCCCAGTTTGCACGCTATACGATCCCATATCTTGGTGAACTCAAAACGTTCTGGTGCTCACTGGGGCTGGTGATTATTGGTGGCCTCGTCGCATTGCTGTTCACGCACGAGCCTACAGGCAAGAAGCGCCTTTTGCCTGATCACGTGCCCACCAAAGATATTTTCTTTGGCTCACTCAGCATTATGTGGCGTGAGCCCAAGACGACGATTGCTGGGATTGTCCGTATTATCGATACGTCTTCGGAATACGCTTTCCTCGCCATCATGCCAGCGTTCTTTGTGGACCAGCTACACTTTAGCCTCGAACAATGGCTCAACCTGCTGTCGCTGATCTTCCTCAGCAACATCCTGTTTAACCTTGTCTCCGGCATGATTGCTGACACTTTGGGACATCGTTTCGTGGTGTCGGTCTTCGGTGGTATCGGCGGCTTCATTGCCATTCCGCTGTTTTACTATGTGCCTATCTGGTATCCGGGGAATTTCTGGGCGGTTGCCGCAGCGGGCATTTTCTATGGTGCAACGGTCGCTGCCTTCGTGCCGCTTTCAGGCCTGATGCCGCAGATTTGCCCACGTGAAAAAGCTGCAGCTCTGTCCATTCTGGGTCTCGGCGCAGGTGCCTCGACATGGGTTGGTCCGGCAATCGTCTCGTTCTGTGGAGCGGTTTTCGGTCCGGGCATGAGCTATGTGATCTGGACATTTGCTGTGATCTACCTTGCTTCCGCTGGTATGACGCTTGCCCTTAAGATTTCTCCTGAGGCTCGTCGTTACACAGAAGAAGCTACGGCCCGAGGCGAAGTGAGCACGACTGTCGGTCACTAAGAGCGATCTGTCACATCTTTGTTAAAGAGCAGGGGTGGTTCGTTATCGAACTGCCCCTGTTTTTGTATGTCGTGGATGAAATGGTTTGGGAGTTGAAAACTATGGATGCAGATCTGGCGTCATATCTGGATGAGAGCGTGCCGTCCTTGCAGGATGGGGCTGGGCGGGTTGTCGACTGCACCTGTGCAAAGAAAAATATTTGCTCGTTCTTAAAAGAAAGTCGGGCAGTTGTGGCGGATCTGATGGTGGATCAGCCATTTTTCTTGCTGCTGTCCGCTTTTGTCAGCGGTCTGTTGTTAGGACGTAGTCTTTTTTCAGGAAAGAAACCTTCCTGAGGCACATGACGTTACGACATGACCACGACCTATAATTCAAGGATCATGTCCCATGCTGCATTATGCTATCGTTTTCTTCATTATTTCTATCATTGCCGGTGTGTTCGGCTTTTCGGGCATTTCCGCAGCAACCGCTGGTATTGCCAAGCTGTTTTTCATCATCTTCCTGGTACTTGCTGTTCTGGCCATTCTGGCTGGCGTTGCCGGGCTACACGCTCTCTGAGCGCTGTATCCTTCGCCGGATGAGGGCATAAAAAAGGGCGGGATGAAAATCCCGCCCTTTTTGTTTTCAGCGTCCGTTTTTGTCTTTCTGGATGAAAGAGGGAAGCAAAGGGTTGTCGGTCTGAAGAGAGGCCTTTGTTGGGAGGTCTTTTACATTCCAGCCGCCGCCAAGATCAGTCAGCAGAGCAACTTCAGCATTGAATTGCTGCTGGCGAATGCTCAGTTGGCTCTCTTCATACTGAAGAGCGGTCTGCTGTGCTGTAATGACGGTCGTGTAAATCTGGGTGCCGGCGAGATACTCATTCATGGAGACCCGTACGGCAGCCTGGGCACTTGCGACGGCCTGGTTCTGAAGTCCTAGCTGCTGATCAAGGTAATGCAGATTCGACATCTGATCTTCCGTGTCTTGCATGGCTGCAAGAACGGTCTGTCGATATGTCGCAACAGCATTATCGTAGTCTGCCTCGGCTTCACGGACAGCAGCAGTTCGTGCGCCGCCCTGGAAGATCGTTTCCGTGGCAGCCGCGCCCAGGCCCCAGGTACGGGTAGCGGTCTGGATCAGTTGCTGGAGCGGATTACCGCTATAACCATAAGATGCAGAGAGCGTGATTTCCGGGAAGAACGCGCCAATCGCATATCCGATTTCGGCATTATAGGCTTCCATGTTGCGCTCAGCCTGAGCGACGTCCGGTCGGCGTTCAAGGATCATGGAAGGAACGGCTACAGGAGCTGCAGGAATCTCCTTGGGAAGCAATGCTGGAGCGATCGTCACGTCTGCCGGTGCGCGACCGGTCAGCATTGCAATGGCATGCTCATATTGGGCGCGGGCAATATGAGCATTGGCGAGGCTGGCTTCGGTGGATTGCAGAAGATACCGGGCCTGCAGAAGGCTTGTTGGGTCAGCAACGCCTGCCTCAAGCTGGTTTTCAAGAATTTTGAGATTGTCCCGGTATAGGCCCACGTTGCGCGTATAGAGATCGACCAGGCTATCCTGGTATCGCAGGCTGAAATAGTCCTGCGCCAGTGTCAGTTGATAGGACAGGCGCATGCTGGCAACCAGCGCGGCGTCGCCCTGCGTTGCAGCAACCTGCTGCTGAACCTGCCGCCGTATTTTTCCCCAGACATCAACCGTCCAGCTTGCAGATGGGCCGGTTGCCCAAGTGTTGCTCGTGTAGGACTGCGAGGAGGTGTAGGTGAAACCACCACTGGTGCTTGAGGCACTGCTGCCCTGCGAATTCCTGTTGAAGCTGAAATTCCCGCTCAGTGTGGGGTACAGGCTTGCCTTGATGGAATCGATGGTCGCCGCGGCTTTGCGATACTGCGCTTCGTATTCCTTCAGGCTCTGATTGGATGTCGCGATGCGTTCTTCCAGATCATTGAGAAGCGGATCATTGAAGATGGTCCACCAGTCGCCTTTGGGCATCTGAACCAGATCAGGGCGCGCCTTGTTCCAGCCGGCTGGTGGCGGCACTTCTTTGAAGTGTGGAGAAATGACTGCCGAAGGACGATGGTAATTCGGTCCAACCATGCACCCACTCAGGAAAGGCACGGCTGCTCCCAGCAGAAAAGTACGCAGGGAAGGCATACGAAGGACGGTCATCAGATTTCCGTTTCCCGGGGCGAGATGTGAAGCAGAATGGCAAAGTTATGCCGGGCGCGGCCGAGCATCTTTCCAAAACGATCGAGATAAAGGAACACGACGGGCGTGCTGTAGAGCGTGAGAAGCTGGCTGACCATCAGCCCACCCAGAATGGCGATGCCAAGCGGGCGGCGCAGTTCGCAGCCATATCCATTCCCGAAGACGAGAGGCACGGCCCCAAAGGCTGCGGCCAGAGATGTCATAAGGATTGGGCGAAATCGCAGAACGCTCGCCTGCTGGATAGCCTCAAAAGCTGTTGCGCCCTCGCGTTGTGCGACAAGAGCAAAGTCGATCAGCATGATCGCGTTCTTCTTGACGATACCAATCAGAAGAATGACGCCAATCATTGCCATGAGGGAGAATTCCTGCCCAAACAACTGAAGGGCGAGAAGGGCGCCGACGCCAGCAGAGGGCAGGGTGGACAGGATCGTCAAGGGATGGATCAGGCTCTCATAGAGCATACCCAGAACGATATAGACCGCCGCAAGAGCAGCAAGGATCAGCAAAGGCTCATCACTGACAGACTTCTGGAAAGCTGCGGCATTGCCTGCAAATCCACCATGAATGGTGGGCGGAACATGCAGTTTGACCATCGCCGTTTCGACAGCCTGAACGGCAGGTCCGAGAGAGGCACCTGGCGCCAAATTGAAAGACACGGTTGTAGCAACGGAAAGTCCATCATGGTTGACCGTCAGGGCCGTGTTCGTGGCGCGCTGATATCCAAGCACCGAGAGCGGCACCATGTTGGAAACGCTAGTGGCAACGGCTGCACCACTAGACGCGGATTTTCCACCTGCCAAAGCATTCGCTACGGAGTTGATGTAAGACTGTTCGCTCTGAGAGAGCGTGCTAGTTGCGGTGTCGGCTCGAACACGCAGGTTATTAGAGGACGTGCCGCCTGCGGCGGTTCCACCAGAGGCACTAACCCACATCTGTTTCAGCGTTTCGGGGCTTTCCCAGTATCGCGGAGCGACTTCCATCACCACATGATACTGGTTCAGATTCCCGTAAATGACGGAAGCTGAACGCTGACCAAACGCGTCATAGAGTGTATTCGCAATCAGCTGGGGCGTGATGGAATACCGGGAGGACATATCCCGATTGATCGCAATGGCAATGGCCTGACCGCCTTCCTCCACGTTGGATGAAACATCCATCAGCAGGGGAATTTTTGAGAGCGCTGCAACAATTTTAGGCGTCCACTCATAGAGCTCTTCGGCCGATGGGCCTTCCAGCGAGTACTGATAGGCTGCGTCTCCCGAGCGCGCACCTATACGGACTGCCCCTGGAGCCATAAGGCGGAGTTGCGCGCCTGGAACGTGCGAGAAGGCCCGGTTGATGCGTTGAACCGTTGCAGCCAGATCGTCCTTGCGCTCTTCCTTGGATTTAAGCGCGACAAAAAGATTGGCGGAATTGGCCGAGCGTCCGCCTGCGCCACCCATGACCCCCGCAACATCCCTGTCTGCTGCGACGACTTTCATGGCGCGGGCCGTAATGTCTTTCAGGGACTGAAAGGACACGGACTGATCGGCGACGAGACGCCCCATGAGTTGCCCGGTATCTTCAGACGGAAAGAAGCCCTTGGGCATTTTCACAAAGAGAACACCGGCCAAAATCAGTGTTGCTGGCAAGGACATAACGATCAGGAATGGATGCCGAAGGCTCCATCCGAGTGACTGTTCATATCCTTTGGCGACCCGGTCGATCATGCATTCAAGCATGGAACCAATTCTGCCCCAGAAGCCCTGTGAGGCTGCGGGCGCAGAGCTGAGGATCAGGGCGCTGAGCATCGGGGTGAGGGAGAGGGACAGCACCATGGAGATGGTCAGCGTGATAACCATGACCATCGCGAACTCATGGAATAGCCGACCCGCAATGCCGCCCATGAACATGATGGGAGCGAAAACCACAATCAGGGACATGGTGATGGATAAAACAGTAAAGGCAACCTCGCTTGCCCCGAGGATGGCGGCTTCCACCCGCTCATGACCCATTTCCATATAACGGGTAATGTTCTCAAGCACGACGATGGCATCGTCCACAACGAAGCCGGTGGAGATTGTCAGGGCCATCAGAGACATATTGTCGAGCTGATAACCCAGCAGCGACATGACCCCAAACGTTCCGATGATCGAAATCGGGACGACAATCGCTGGAATCAGAATGGCGGACAGGCTGCGCAGAAACA
Source organism: Gluconobacter sp. Gdi (assembly GCF_014132155.1). Classification (GTDB taxonomy): domain Bacteria; phylum Pseudomonadota; class Alphaproteobacteria; order Acetobacterales; family Acetobacteraceae; genus Gluconobacter. The sequence goes on along the minus strand of NZ_BLJQ01000004.1, from coordinate 130,837 downwards.
GCAGGACAACGACCACGACCAGCACTACGGCTATGATGAGGGTCTGTTTTGTATCGTTCAGGGAGGCGCGGATTGTCTTGGAACGGTCAATCAGGACGTTGATATGGGTGTTGCCCGGCATTGCCGACTGAAGAATGGGAAGGCGCTTGCGAATACCATCAACCGTCTTGATGACGTTGGCGCCACCCTGTGTGAACACTGTACAGATGATGGCGCGCTGACCATTGAGGAAGCCTGTCTGGCGTAGATCTTCAACGCTGTCATTGACTTCCGCGACGTCTGTCAGGCGAACAGGTTGGCTGTCACGATAGGCGACGACCAGCCCACGGTAATCAACGGCTTTGCTGGCCTGATCGTTCGTTGACAGCATGAGACGCGTGCCGTGGGAGTCAATGAAACCCTTCGGCGTGTGAGCATTGGCCGATGCAAGTGCCGCGCGAACATCTTCGAAACCAATGCCATAGCGGAACAGGCGGAGAGGATTCAGTTCTACACGAACCGCGGGGAGGGAACTGCCGCGGATTTCGACTTCGCCCACACCCTCAACCTGACTGAGCTGCTGAATCAGAACGTTGCTGGCAAACTCATAAAGCTCCTGTGGCGTCCTTGTGCTGGACGTCAGCGTCAGTGCAACAACCGGGGGGCCGTTGGAGTTGGCTTTGTCGTAAGTCGGGTTTGTGCGCAGAGTGGAGGGAAGATCCTGGCGTGCGCCCTGAAGTGCAGCTTCGACGTCTCGTGCGGCACCATTGATGTCGCGGGAGAGGTCAAACTGAAGAGTAATGCGCGTCTGATTGACCGTTGATTCAGACGTCATCTCCGTAACGCCCGAAATCGCACCCAGATGCCGCTCCAGCGGGGCTGCCACTGTACTGGCGATTTCGGACGGAGAACCGCCAGGCTGGTTCGCCATCACCATGATGACCGGGAAGTCTACGTTCGGCAGATCGGCGACGGGCAGGCTGAAATAGCCCAGGATGCCGCCGATCAGGAGCGCGACGGCCAGAAGGATCGTTCCAACTGGCCGCATGACGAAAAGGCGGATCAGCCTCACGGGTTGCTGTGCGTGCTTGGAGTTTGCGCCCGGCCTGCATGATAGCGCTGCATCAGCGTCCGCGTCTTACGGCCGATGCCGTCCATGAACAGATAGATGACCGGAGTGGTGAACAGGGTCAGCATCTGTGACAGCATCAGGCCACACACAATCGCCACGCCGAGGGGGCGGCGCAGTTCGGAGCCGACGCCATGGCTCAGCATGAGAGGCAGGGCACCAAACAAAGCGGCCAGCGTCGTCATGAGGATCGGACGAAAACGCAGGAGGGCTGCCTGGCGAATGGCTTCGAGCGGTGTGTGCCCTTCCAGTCGCTCGGCCTCGAGTGCGAAGTCGATCATCATGATGGCATTCTTTTTTACAATGCCGATCAGCAGCACGATGCCGATGATCCCCATGATGTCGAGGTCCATACCGAACAGGTACAGGCCAATCAGCGCGCCGATAGCAGCGGATGGCAGCGTGGACAGGATGGTGATGGGGTGGATGAAGCTCTCATAGAGAATACCCAGAACGATGTAGACCGCGATGACCGCAGCCATAACAAGCCAGACCTCGTTCGTCAGAGACGAGCGGAAAGCTGCGGCTGTGCCTTGAAACGCGGTTTCGAATGCCGGGGGAAGGCCAAGCTGCTTCTCAACCCGTTCAATGGCACTCGTTGCCGCACCGAGCGAATACCCTTTCGAGACGTTGAAAGAGATCGTCGTGGCTGGGAACTGGCCGTAATGACTGATGAGAAGGGGGGCAAGGCTATGACTGATCGTCGTAACCTGCTTCAGCGGGACCAACCCGGAAGTCGGCTGACGTGTCGGGCCGGAGGTGCTGCTGCCCGCTTCGGATGAAATCCCCGGCAGGTATAGCTGATTGAGAGATGTCAGGTCGTTCTGAAGATCCGGAAGCGCTTCCAAAATGACGCGGTACTGGTTGGCCTGCGTGTAGATCGTTGAGATCTGACGCTGGCCATAACTGTCATACAGAAGGTTATCGACCGTCTGCGGTGTGATGGAATAGCGGGCACCCGTTGCACGGTCGAGCGAGAGCTGGGCAACCAGACCTTCAGCCTGCAGATCGGACGTGACATCCGACAGGGAAGGCTCCTGTTTCAGCGCGTCGACAATTTTGGGAACCCAGGTCTTGAAGGTGTCGTAATCCGGGTTCTCCAGCATGAACTGGTATTGTGTGGCCGAAATCGAGGAATCCAGAGACAGATCCTGAATCGGCTGAACAAACAGCTGCGTTCCGATGACATTCTGGCCGACCTGACCCAGTCGCTGAAGAATGGTTGTCAGGTCAGAGGTGCGCTCATCCCGTGCCTTGAGATTAATCAGAAAACGGCCGACGTTCAGCGTCATGTTCTGGCCGTCAATTCCCACAAAAGAGGAAATGCTGGCCACATCCGGATCCTTGAGGATCTCTGCCCCCAAAGCGGCCTGACGCTCCTTCATGCCATTAAAGGAAATGGCCTGGGACATGACGGAAATGCCCTGCACAACGCCTGTATCCTGCGTTGGGAAGAAGCCTTTCGGGATTGTGTAGGCCAGTGCGCCCGTCAGGATAATTGTTCCGAGCGTGACCAGAAGTGTCAGGCCACGGAACCGCAGAACCACGTCCAGCCAGCGACCGTACAAGGCAATCATGCCATTGATGCCGCGTTCCGTTGCATCGGACAGGCGGCCCCAGAACCCACGGCTCTTGGAGGGGGCATGCGTATCCGTCAGCATCCGCGCGCACATCATTGGAACCAGCGTAATGGAAACAATGGCCGAGATGACAATCGTGATGGAGAGCGTCATGGCGAATTCGTGGAACAAGCGTCCCACGACATCCTTCATGAACAGCAGTGGGATGAGCACTGCGATCAGCGAAACTGTTAGCGAGATGATGGTGAAGCCGATTTCGCCAGCACCCTTCAGGGCAGCGGTGTAACGATCTTCGCCGGCTTCCACGTAGCGGGCAATGTTCTCGATCACCACGATGGCGTCATCCACCACAAAGCCTGTGGCAATGGTGAGGGACATCAGCGACAGGTTATCGAGCGAGAACCCGAGCAGGTACATTGCCGCCATGGTGCCCACCAGCGAAAGCGGGACCGACAGGCTGGGAATGATTGTGGCAGGGACATTGCGCAGGAAGACGAAGATGACGCCGACCACGAGCAGCATGGACAGACCCAGCTCGTATTCAACATCGTCAACAGAGGCACGGATGGTTGTTGTCCGGTCTGTCAGCGGTGTGATTTCGATGCCAGGGGGCAGGTCCTGCTTGAGCTGGGGCAGGATGCGCAGAACGTTGTCCACCACGCCAATCACGTTGGCGCCGGGCTGGCGCTGAACATTCAGGATCAGGGCAGGGGTCTTGTTCGACCATGCCGCCAGCTGAGTGTTCTCTGCGCCTTCGACGACCGTAGCCACATCGCGAACGCGGATCGGGCCGCTGTTCTGATAGGCAATGATTTGGTCCATCAACTGATCGACGGACTTGATCTGCCCATCAATGCGTAGAGATGTAGAGCGTTTTGGGCCGTCAAATGTGCCTGTTGGGGAGTTGACGTTCACGGTCGTAATGATCGTGCGCAAGGTATCAATCGCGATGCCGTACGATGTCAGCTTCGGGATGTTGACCTGAATGCGGTACGCCTTGCGATTGCCACCAGACAGCGTGACGAGACCCACGCCGGAGATCTGGCTGATCTTCTGCTCAAGACGCGTGTTGACGTAATCTTCCACTTCCGGAAGCGGCAGGGTTTTCGACGTGATACCCAGTGTCAGGACCGGAGTATCCGCCGGATTGACCTTCGCATAAATCGGAGGTGCTGGCAGATCCGTTGGCAGCAATGATGTGGCATTATTGATGGCAGCCTGAACTTCCTGCTCCGCCACATCCATGGACATGTCGAGGCCGAAGCGCAGGGTCACCACCGAGGCACCGCCAGAAGACTGTGACGTCATCTGGTCCAGGCCCGGCATCTGCCCAAGCTGCGTTTCAAGTGGAGCCGTGATGGACGTGCTCATCACGTCCGGTCCGGCGCCTGGGTAATAGGTCGAAACCGTAATGGTTGGGTATTCAACCTGAGGCAGCGCGGAGACTGCCAGGAAGTGGTAGCCGAGCAGTCCGCTCAGCAGGATGGCGAACATCAGGAGGCTGGTGGCAACCGGACGCTCGATGAACAGGCGGGACGGATTCACGGTCTTGCTGTTCCCTGTGAGCGGTCAGTGATTGCCGGTAACATCGGCTGCGGACGGATCATTGCCACGCTTGGCGGCATCGGTGCTCTGCTGGCCATTGCTGTGGCGATGATGGGTCTCGGCCGTCTTGGCTTCTGCAGCGGCGTTCTGGGTGTTCGGCGTGGACGTATCGGGGATTGAGATTTTCTGTCCCGGACGCAGATGGCTCACACCATCAGTCACGACGCGATCACCCGTCTTCACACCGGACAGAATGACGGCGTTGCTGTCGTCCGTCTCACCAACCTTGACCGGCACATCCTTCACCGTCATGTCCGGCTGAACGACATACAGGAACTGTCCGTCAGGGCCGGTCTGGAGTGCATTGCCTGGCACGATAAGGACGTTGTGCAGCGTATTGACGAGGAGATGTGCATTCACGAATTCATTCGGGAACAGCCGCTCGTCTTCATTGGCGAAAATGCCACGCATACGAACCGTACCGGTGGACGTGTCGATCTGACTGTCCAGTGCTTTCACGGTGCCGTCAGCAATCTTCTGAGTGTTATCGCTGTTCCAGGCCTCGACCGGAAGTTCCTGAACTTCACGCAGACGATCAGCAACAGGGCCAATCTGGTTCTGCGGAACCGTGAAGATGACCGAGATGGGCTCCATCTGGGTCAGGATTGTCAGGCCGCCGGATTGTCCTGCTGAGACATAGTTGCCTTTGTCGAGCACGCGGATACCAACGCGGCCATCAACCGGCGCAATAATGTGGCAGTACATGACGTCCAGCTCGGCGTTACGAACGTTCGCTTCGTCGAATTTCACAGTGCCTTCAAGCTGCTGAACCGTGAATTCCTGATCCCGGGCCGTCATGGCGGAAGTCGAGTTCTGACGGATCAGCTTCTGGTAGCGGGCATTATCAACGCGGGCTTTTTCAAGCTGGGCACGGTCTGCGGCGAGCGTACCCTTATATTGTGCAAGAACTGCCTCGTAAGGACGTGGATCAATCAGCTCCAGTTCATCGCCTTTTTTAACGTGCTGACCTTCCTGATAATACACATCAAGAATATGTCCGTTGACGCGCGGTGTAATCGTCACGTTTGTCACGGGAATGACTGTGCCGATCAGTTGCAGGATGACAGGCATGTCGCCTGTATGAACCGTGGCAACGGCAACAGGCTGAGTGTCGCCCGCTGCGCCATTTTTGTGCGATTTTCCTGAATGGGATCCATGCGTCCGCAGGACTGCAAAAAGGATCAGCAGAATCACCAGAACAATCGTGCCCCATAGCAGCCAACGACGGCGGGGGCGTCGGGCTGGCGAGGGGGACTGGGCGTTTATGCTCTGGTGGCGGTCGCTGGGTCCGGCCGTCTGCTCGTCCATAGTAGTCCTGTCTTTCCCGTACAGCTTTTTGGTATGGATGCACCTGAGAAACGGCATCCTTCCGTCAGTTCTTTCCTTATAGTGCAGTGAACGCAATGCTGCCATGACGGGACCTTAAATCCTGTTCAGGTTTGGCAACGAATACGCAACATGGAAGGCTAAGAGATTGCTTTTCAAGGCAATCTGTCTCTTGCTTCATTTCATGCTCGCACCATATCCTTATGGAAACCCGATGGTCCGTGGGCCGTTTAAGGCAGGAACGGATCACATCCGGATAAGGAGATACAGACATGGCTGATACGACAGGTACAAAGGCTGAGGGCCTACTTGATGAAGTCAAGGGCAAGGTCAAGGACGGCGTTGGCGGTCTGACGGGCGACACCGCCACGCAGGCTGAAGGCAAGTTCGATCAGCTGTCTGGCATGGCTCAGCAGGAATTCGCTGACCTCTATGACGAAGGCGAGACGAAGCTCGAAGCTGCGACGGCTTTTGTGCAGGATCGTCCGCTTATCTCGATCGTCATTGCAACAGTTGTTGGCATGATTGTCGGTGGTCTGCTGTTCGGTCGTAAGAGCAGCTGATTTCACACACGCATTACATCGTGTGCTAGAAGCCTCCCGGAGTAATCCGGGAGGCTTTTTTTCTATGGAATGGTTTTACGAGAATAACGGGCAGCAGACTGGGCCCGTATCCCGTGAAGAAATTCTGCGTCTGATCATGCAGCAGCGGATTCGTCCGGAGACGCTGGTCTGGACACCGACCTTTGGGGATTCCTGGCGTCCGGCATCGTCCGCCGGGCTGGTTTCACCATTGACGGGACTGATACGCCCTTCCGCCGAAATTTCAGAGCATTGGGCCTGGGCGCTTCTGGTTGGTCCGTGGATCATGGGGCGCCTGACGCTTTACATCATGGACTGGCGGCATGTTGCGGAAGCCGATCGCATGAGCACGATGTCTATCGTCAGTCTTCTGGTGCTGGGTCTTTTTTTTACTGCGTTTTTTATGGATCGGAATTCGATCCGGGAAACGGGCGCTACACCTCCAGGTTTCTGGTGGTGGCTGTTCCTGCCTGGATATTTCTGGCGTCGTCGCCAGATCACCGGACGAGGGCGATCTCTTCTTGCCGTCAGCATCGTGCTGCTCGTGTTCAACATCGGTGACACGATCAGCCGGTGGCCCGAAATACAGCAGCAGGTGAACCACACGCATCATGCCTCCAGCGCACCTCAGGGCCCGGCAGAGGGCGAGGGTGAGCAGGAAAACCTCTGAAAGGCACGTGAAAGAGTCTTTCGAGGCACACTTGACAACTTATTCTGAAAAATAAGCCATTTTTGGGCTTCCCTTTCGAGTCGCCATGATTCAAAACCGATTCGGTAGTCAGTTGATTGACCGGATTGGTCGGGGAGAAGTTCAGGAATGCCAGATTACGCCCTTGAAGCGGCCCACGGAGGGCTGGTCGTCGGGATCGACGAAGTCGGGCGTGGTCCTCTGGCTGGACCTGTCGTGGCAGCAGCTGTCGCGTTCACCTCTCCCCCCGATGAAATGCTGTCGCACCTTCTGGATGATTCCAAGAAACTGACAGCGAAACGGCGAATGGTCGCCTACGATCTACTGATGCAGGCTTCGAATATCCTGATCGGGGTCGGCGCAGCATCCGTCACGGAAATTGAACAGATCAACATTGCGCAGGCTTGCCACCTGGCCATGAGACGGGCGTTGGACCGGTTGGATCGCATGCCGGATCTTGCGCTGGTTGATGGCAAGCACGCGCCCAAGCTGCCCTGTCCCATTCAGATGGTGATTGGTGGAGATGGCATCAGCCTCTCCATCGCGGCAGCCTCTATTATCGCAAAAATTACACGAGACCGCCTGATGGCCCGTCTTGCCGTTCGGCATGATGCCTATGGATGGGAGCGCAATGCGGGATATGGCACCGCTGTTCATATGAGCGGCCTGAAAACACAGGGTGTGACGCCCCATCACAGGCGCGGATTTGCGCCTATTCGAAACATGATTGAAGCAGAGGCACACGCAGCATGACCGGCGAACTCCCAGTGGACCAGATCCTGCGTGGTGAATGCGTGGAGACGATGAAGACCCTGCCGGATGGCAGCGTGGACTGCATCTTTGCCGATCCGCCATATAATCTTCAGCTTCGTGGCGAACTGCGGCGCCCGGACGAAACTGTCGTTGATGGCGTTGATGATGCCTGGGACAAGTTCGACGATTACTCGGCGTACGACAAATTCACGCGTGAGTGGCTGTCAGAAGCACATCGTATTCTGGACAAGGACGGCACGATCTGGGTGATCGGCTCCTATCATAACGTGTTTCGTCTCGGTGCCATTCTTCAGGATCTTGGGTTCTGGATCCTGAACGATATCATCTGGCGCAAATCCAACCCGATGCCGAATTTCCGTGGGCGCCGGTTTACGAATGCTCATGAAACGATGATCTGGGCGGCCAAGAGCCCGCAGAGCCGTTATCGCTTCAATTATCAGGCCATGAAAGCGCTGAACGATGACCTTCAGATGCGATCAGACTGGTACTTGCCGTTGTGCACGGGGAACGAGCGCCTCAAAAACGAGCACGGTTTGAAGCTGCATCCGACGCAGAAGCCGGAAAGCCTTCTGCATCGTGTGCTTGTGGCGTCCACGAATGTTGAAGATGTCGTGCTTGACCCATTCTGTGGCAGTGGCACGACACCTGCGGTGGCCAAGCGACTGGGGCGTCACTACGTCGGAATTGAGCGTCACCCCGATTATGTGAAGGCTGCGCGTGAGCGCGTAGCCCGCGAGGAACGTCTGACGTCCGAGCATGTTGCCGTCACGCCCGCCAAACGCGATATTCCACGGATCCCGTTCGGGAGCTTTGTGGAAACGGGTGTCTTGCCTGCCGGAACGGCGCTTTACGATCGCCAGAAGCGTCTGAAGGCAACGGTCACACCAGATGGCACGCTGGTATCGGGTAATCAGCGGGGTTCCATTCACAAGTTGGGCGCAATGCTGACCAATGCGCCTTCTTGTAATGGGTGGACGTTCTGGTTCTTCGAGCGGGACGGAGAAATGGTGCCGATTGATATTCTGCGTCAGGAGAGCGTTGCCTTGCGCAACGTTGGCTAAGCGCTCTCGTGTTCTGAAAGCCAAGACATAAAAAAGGCCGGAAGGAGAGTTCTCCTTCCGGCCTTTTTTGTTTCTGAAGGTTTAGGACGTCAGCGCCCCGCAAATCCGAGGAAGCCGGATGCCGGGTCCGCGGTGCCACCTTTTTCATCGAAATGGGGTGAAGGAGCTGCGCGCATTGCCGTCGAGGCTTTGCCGCCAATCGTCAGGTGACCGCTGCCACCTTTCATCTGCACGCCGCTATCCTTGACGCTCGTTTCCAGGCGTCCATCCGGATTGTAGGTCCGCATGGAAAGCAGCAGGAACATGATGTCTTTGCGATTCAGGTCAATCGCCATGTCCAGCGGGGTCTGATCGAGAATGTTGTGGCCATTCATGTCAGCACCACGATTCAAGGCTTCTTTGGACGCATTCAGCGAACCGCGATTGATAGCATCAAAGAGAGCCGTCGTCGGGTTCGTGTCCACACGTGCATGGCCCGCATCGTCATCTGCCGCTTCTGCGCCTGGCAGAGCTGAAGGCGGGGCGGCGCGTTTCGCGGCCTTGCGGGCTTCTGCCTTTTTGGCAGATTCTTCCGCTTCCTGTTCAGCTTCTGCGTCATCGGCATCCTGCGCATGGGCAGAGTGCCAGGGCACGAAGATTGTCGGTGTGGCTGCCAAAGCGGCAATCAGCAGAAGGCGGGGCAGGGTGAGGGGCAGTCGCATAGGGTCAATATACTGCGATCTGAAGTCCTGTGCGAGTCTCCAGAATCGTCGTCCGCAACTTGTCACATGCTGCAATATCAACGTCCTTCCCGCCACCAGCCAAAGCCAAGGAATAGTAGGGCGAGAACGAGCGCAAGCCATGCTGGAACGAGGTCCTGCGTTCGCGTTTCCCCGGCCACGGCCGCTTGACTGACTGGCAGGCCGATCCATCCCGAACCGGATAGATCCTGCCCTGTGGTGATTTGTCGCAGATGAGGAATACCGATTCCTGCCCAGTTCTGGCTTCCGCCCGATGCCTGGGCCGTTGCGCCCATGACTGTTGCGGTTGCGCGGAGGTCCTGCCGTTCAAGAATATCCTGTGCGGCAGGACTGGCGAAGGCGACAAGGCCATCTTGCCGGATTGTCCAGATACCGCCGCCCGTTACCGGCATGCTGCCATGCCAGAGGCCTTTCCCGCCTGTCATGGCAATAGGCTGGGTGTGACCGTCGGGAAGAGTCACCATGGCTTGTGGAGTTATGGCGGTCTGACCCAGCGCATGACGGTCCACCAGAAGCTGGCCATTTTCGATGCGGGCACTTAGCCGGTTCTCTTCGAGATCCGGTTCTTTCATGAGCCAGTGCGAGAGGCGCCGCAGGAGTTCAGCTTGTGGCCCTCCGCCGCCTTCATTGCGTGACCAGAGCCAAAGCTGATCAGACAGAAGCATCGCAACGCGTCCCTGATCCACTCGGTCAAGCAGAAGGAGGGGTGAGCCATTGGGGCCGTTCATCAAATTCTGGCCGTGTGACTGGTCCACCTTTGCTGAACGGTACCAGGGACCCCAGTCATTGCTGTTGCCCAGTCCCGCAGTGACCGGATGAGCTTTGCCGAGATCTGTCAGAACGGGGCGGAAGGCTTGGGACACCAGGCCATCGGTTGGCACATGCGCAGGGAAAACCTGTGCCAGTGTCGTGTCCTGCAAGGAGCCATCCTGCACGAATTCCGGCCCCGCCGTGACAAGCAGGCCACCACCACGGCGAACATAATCCGCGATGTTTGTCAGATACTCTTCCGGCAGGATGTTGCTGTTACGAAATCCATCCAGAATGATGAGATCAAAGCTGCGGATTTTTTCCTGAAACAGTTCCCGGATCGGGAAAGGTATTAGCGCCAGATCCGAAAGCGGTGTGCCATCATCTGTGCTTGGAGAGCGGAGAATGGTGAAGTGGACCAGATCGACTGACGGGTCCGCTTTCAGCAGGCGGCGCCAAACGCGCTCACTCTGGTTTGGGACGCCAGAAACCAGCAGAACGCGCAGCCGGTCCCGAACGCCGCGAATGCGAATAACGTCATTGTTGTTCAGCGTAGAGGCCTCGCCCGGGAGGGCTGAGACGGAGAGGCCAACCAGTGTTTCACCGGGGTGCTGGACAGGAACGGTTATATCCTGCGGCTGGCCTGTTTGGATTGTTCGGGTCGTTGCGGGAGCGTCTCCCGCACGCACAGTCAGGGTTGCTGTCGCCGGGGCAGGCGTTCCCAGATCGTCCACCTGAAGGCGAATGGTCGCGTTCTGGCCGACAATGGCATACGGCGGAGTGCTCAAAATTCGCAGACGACGATCCGTTTCTTCTCCCTTCGCCGCCAGAACCAGATGAAGCGGTAGTTTCTGTCCGTTCGGGCCCTGAAAGCGAGTTGGAAGCCGTGATGGGACGTCATGATCCATGCCATCCGTGACAACGATGGCTCCGGCAAAACGACCTTGTGGCAGATCCGCGTGATCCATCGCGTCAAACAGGCGCGTTCCGTGGCCGGCGCCTCCCGGCACATCAATGCGGTGAAGTGTCAGGCCCGGCAGGTGCGTTGCATCCTGCGTGATCTGATTGGCTGTCTGATCTGCGAGAGACGCACGCTGCCCAACCTGCATGGACGGAGAATGATCCACGATCAGGAGGGCATCCTGTGGAACAGGTCGAAGAACCGGGTGCAGGGAGCGCGGTCCAGCCATCCAGCCCAGAAGCATCAGAACGGCCAATGCACGCCAGACCATCCCGCGTGCACCACGCACCAGACCGTAAAGGGCGCCAAGAATAACGACTGCGGCTACAGCGGCCAGTAGCCAGAGAGGAAGCATGGGGGCAAGGTCGAACGTCATGGTGCGTCCTCCTCGTCTTCGTCTGTGCCAACGGAGGGGCTTTGCGTGTCAGGATTGTCCTGCCCCAGACGATGGAGCATTTCCGGGTAATGGGCCTGATCGCTCTTGTAGTTTCCGGTCAGGGCGTAGAGCACCATGTTGACGCCAAAGCGATAGGCTTGTGTGCGTTGATCATCACCGCCGGGAAGAACGGCGTAAGGGTGATTGCCGGACGCATCGACCGCCCATGCGTGGGCCCAGTCTCCGTTGCCGATGATGACGGGGCTGACATCATCGTTTGCTTCATCTCCGTTGCGAGCCACATAAACGGGCTGGCTATTGACGCGCCCCGGGAAGCCGCTGTGGAGGAGATAGAACGTGTGTCCCAGAACGTGTTTGTCCGTTAGTTTGGCAAGAGGAGGAATAGTTAGTCCGTCTGTGACGCGCTTCAGAGCCGCTCTCACGGCACCTCCTGATCCTGCATCCATATCCGTGCCGGCGCCCTGCTGATCAATCAGCAGAATGCCGCCATGATCCATGAAGGCGTTGAGGGCTTTGGTGCGAGCGGCATCCGGTTGTGCGTCTGCTGTAATGGGCCAGTAGATGAGCGGATAAAACGCCAGATCATCTTTCCCGGGAACAACACCGTCAGGGTGCCCCAGCAGAGCGGAGCTTCGGGCACTTGTATAGTCAGACAGCCCCTGAAGTCCTTCGCGGGAGGCTGTATCCACATCGTCATTGCCAGTGATGACGTAGGCCAGCCGGGTTTCCAATGCGGCCTGCGGCACCGTTGTCGGGAGTACTGAGGGGACTGGTTGCTGAGCTTGGGCCTGTTGGAACGAAAGTACCACAAGTGCACCACACAGAGGGCCAAGCAGGCCACGCCGTCGCAGGGACAATGCAAAATCCACAAGCAGGACCAGCAGCCCGGTGGCCAGAAGCCATGGGCCAAGCGGCCGGTCTGGTGACGCGCCTTCGGGCGTAAGCTGCGTTCCCATAAGCGCCTCTTCCCGAAGAGGGGGCGCGTGGTCGGACAGGTTCAGTGGGCGTGTTCCGCGGGCGGGACCATAGAGCCCTGCTGGGTGTGTGACGCTAACTTCGGTGGTGGCAAGAGCATTAGCTTTGACGGATCTGGCTGCTGCGGGCGGCATCGTGAGGCCGCCGGTGCTGTCCAGCGTGCGCCAAGGGGAAAGATCGTTGGGGCTCGTGCCAGTCACGCCTGCGGAGCGCTCGATCAGACGCTCCAGCATCTGTGGAAACAGGCCGGAAATGGGAAGATTGGACCAGTCAGGAGAGGCTGTGATGTGGAACAGGACAATTTCTCCATTGCCTTCCGACCGTGCCGTGACCAGCGGCGTCCCGTCTGCCAAGGCGGCCCAGACGTGATCTTGCAAACCCGTTTCCGGCTTCGCAAGAACCTGTCGTGAGACTGTCACGTCTGGCGGAATGGCGAGGTCAGCAAAAGGCGACGTGGCGGGGAAAGTTTCCAGAGCCTGAGGCTTGCCCCAGGACATCGGCCCTCCGAGCTGGCGCATACCTCTCATCAGGGGAACGGGCAGCAGGGCATCCGGTGCGTCGTCGGTCGCGTTATCCTGTTGCGAAGACTGAGCGGCTGCAAGGCCCGGCCCAGCAAAGCGGATAAGCATTCCACCATGCCGGACCCACTCGAGAACGCGGTTGCGGGTCTGCTCGCCAGACAGGGATCCATCGGTGGCCACCAAGACGGAAAGTGACGAACCGAGTAGAGCGCTCGCGTCACCGGTTCGGCGTTCCGAGAGTGTATCGAGCGCATGATTGAGGAAGAATGCTGAACCAATGAGCGGTGTGTTGTCGCCGGGCGTCTGAAGGAGGCCGACAGGGCGGCGATGCCCGGCGTCTCCTCTCAGCACTGTTGTCGCTGGGCCTACTAGGCCTTCTACAGCGAAATGATCCAGCTGATTGCGAAGCAGCGCAGGTAGCGGAAGTATTTTGTCTTCGCCAACCTGAACCGGATACGCCGCCAAGGTCCCGCCATTCCCTACAACGGCACGAACCGTGACTGTTCGGCTGGGGCAGGAAAATCCTTCGACCTTTGCATGAAGAGTGCCGTTGGCCTCCTGATTGGCGCTCAGGCGTAGAACATCGCAGGGATTCCAGCGCATATCCTGCACCGCGTCTGCTTTGCTTAAGGCTTTTTGCAGAGCTTCGTCATGAGGGGCAGCGACCCCGTCAGACAGCAGGGTAATATGTTGGTTCGACAGATCCATATGGCCAAGCTCGTCAGCCAGCCCTGCGCGATCAACCGGCCAGGGCTGAGGGCGTATGTGCTCAAGACGTTCCGAAAGAGCGTGGCTGTCTCTCGTGACGAAAGGCTCCGGCATCGCGCCATCGGGGGAGCGGGCTGCACGAACAAGTGTTACCGGGTTTCCGCTGCGGAGGGCTGACTGTCCAAGGGAAAGAGCCGCTGCAACGCGTTCATTCCAGTGCGGGATTGCGGCCCATCCGTCATCCATAACAATGAGGACAGGACCGTTAGTCTTCCCAGAGCTGTGTGGAATGAGGACGGGACGGGAAAGGCCGAAAATAACCAGTGCAACTGCGGCAATCCGCAGAATCAGAAGCCACAGAGGCGAACGTGCAGCATCCTCCCGCTGCGCCGTCAGGCGCCGGAGCAGTAGCAGCGATGGAAAGGACTTTTCCTGCGGGGCAGGAGGTGTCGCGCGGACAAGCCACCACAGCGCTGGAAGTGCCAGCAGACCAAGTAGAAGAAGAGGCGAGAGAAAAATCATCGTCCGCTTCCCATGGCGAGGTGGAGTGCCAGCAACGCAGGGAGCGGGTCCTGCGATGTTTCATGCACAATGCAGTCGGCATGCAGGTTTGCTGCACTTGCTTTCAACGCACCCAGATGCGCTGAGACCGCGTGTTCATAAGCTGAATTGAGACTTTCCACGGCGGGAAGGGTCAAAACACCGCCCTCCAGGCCGGAAAAGCGGATTCGTCCTGTCTGGTTAAGGGAACGCTCGCCGGGATCCAGAATGCAGAGCAGATGGATGCGGACTGGCCGACTGGCGCAATGCTTGAGAACGGCTTCGATCCGGTCTTCTTCCCAAAGAAAGTCACTGATGAGAACCAGGTCTGTCTGAGGTGACAGCGCATTCAGGGGAGGAAGTTCTGGTTCATCCGTCGAAGAGTGAAGGAGAGCCTCGCCAAGCCGGCTGAGCACCTGAGCTCCACCAAAAACGCGTCCGGCTTCTGGGCCTGTCAGAAGGCCAGCCCGTTCACCGCCGCGGAGAGCCGCACCGGCCAGTGCCAGTGTACAGAGCTGAGCACGCTCCCGTTTTGTGGGGAGCTGCACTGAAGACCGCCAGTCCATGGATGCAGATGGGTCGCACCACACGAGCAGAGACTGCGCGTTTTCCCGCTCCCGTTCCCGCACCCAGAAGGTATTTTCGATGGGAGAGCGTGCGGACTGCCGCCAATCAATGGCCGTTGCCGGTTCCCCAGAGTGATAAGGGCGGAATTGCCAGAAGTCTTCCCCGCCTCCGGAGCGTCGGCGGCCATGTGTGCCAGCCTGAAGGCTGGCTGCAATCTTTTCGGCCTGAAGCAGCAGAGCCGGCAGAGCGAGCCGCTCGGCTGGTGCCGTGAGAGAGGCGGGAGAGTGCCTGTTCTGGGAGGAGAACAGGCCCCGGAGCGTTTCAATCGGACTTTTCACAGGGGTCAGAGAATCGTTTGAGCCTGCGCGCGGATCAGGGCTTCGACTGTTACGCCGGAGGCCCGCGCACCGAAGCCAAGACCGATACGGTGTGAGAGGACGGGTTCGGCCAACGCGATGACATCGTCCAGGCTGGGGGCAAGACGGCCGTTCAGCAGGGCGCGGGCACGGGTCGCAATCATCAGGGCCTGCGCGGCGCGAGGACCTGGGCCGAAAGAAACGGCGTCCCGGACTTCGGAAGAAGCAGACGGGTCTTCTGGACGAAGGGCGCGCGTCAGGCTCAGGATTGCGTCAACGATTTTATCACCAATAGGCAGCCGACGAACGAGGGCCTGCGCTGCCAGAAGGGATTCGGCGTTTAGAAGCGTCGGAGCCTGTGCCGTTGTAGCCCCCGTTGTTTGCAGGAGCATCTGGCGCTCTGCGTCCCGGTTGGGGAAATCCAGCGGAATGCGAAGCATGAAACGATCGAGCTGGGCTTCTGGCAGCGGATAGGTGCCCTCCTGCTCGATAGGGTTCTGTGTTGCGAGAACGTGGAAGGGGCTTGGAAGAATGTAATCCTTGCCACCCTGCGTCACGCGGTGCTCTGCCATGGCCTGCAACAGGGCGGACTGCGTGCGGGGGCTTGCGCGGTTGATTTCATCCGCCAGTACAAGCTGTCCGAAGATCGGGCCAGGAAGGAATCGGAAGGCCCGCTGTCCGTTGACGTCCTGATCCAGGATTTCAGCACCCGTGATGTCTGACGGCATCAGATCAGGCGTAAACTGGATACGCGTGGCATCCAGTCCCAGTACGCGGGAGGCCGTGTTGACGAGAAGGGTTTTCCCGAGGCCCGGCGCACCCATCAGAAGTGCGTGACCGCCAGACAGGATCGTGACGAGAACCTGCTCGATCACCCGGTCTTGTCCCAGCACGATACTGCCGATAGCTGTGTGGACATCGCGGAGAACAGGGGCCAGACGATCGGCCTCGGCCACATCTGCTTCGCCCCGGAGGGTTCCGGCGGAGGCGCCGGTAGAATAATGCTGCTCGCTCATATCACCAGTCTGACAGGTGTGGGGGTTTCATCAAGGCTCGATTGCACCCAACTTGGTGTGAGAAGAGAAGTTTTCATTTTAACCGGAGGGAAAATTGAGCGCTCATGATTGTCGGGATGTCTCCCCATCTGACGTTTTCCCCGCGACGGGACCTGCTGAAGCTGCCGCAGCACCCTCTGCCGGTGTCCGGAAAATTCCATTTCTGATTCGCCGGGATGGCACCTGGCTGTATCGGGGGTCTCCCGTGACGCGCAAGGCGATGCTTTGCATGTTTTCGTCCATGCTGACACGAGATAGCGAAGGCACGTACTGGCTGAAAACACCCATGGAAAGCGGGGTTATTCAGGTGGAGGATGTTCCCTACATCGCCGTTGAAATGGACTTTCGGGGAAGCTGTGGGCGCCACCAGACGCTCTGTTTTCGCACCAATATGGACGAACTCGTTTGCGTGGGGCCGGAACACCCCATCCTCTGTGACTGGGACCGTCCGCTCGATGAGTGTGGAGCCATTCCTTACGTTCATTTGAGAAACGGGGAAGGTGATTTCCCGATACAGGCGCGAATCAGCCGGTCCGTCCATTTTGAGCTCGCGGCCCTTGCTGTGCAGGGACATGTAGAGGGGAAGCCGTGTCTGGGCGTCTGGAGCCAAGACTGTTTCTTCCCGTTATCACGTCAACCATGACGGAGACATCCGGACTTCTGGCCCGTCTGGACGACCGGAGTGGTCTGGATGTTTTGTGGAGGCTCCTGCCAGAGGCACGCCTGGTTGGCGGGTCCGTCAGAGATCTGCTGCGCGGCGTCTCCGTGCACGATCTGGATATGGCAACGCCTGAGCCTCCCGAAATCGTACAGGACATTCTGAAGGCTAACGGAGTCCGGGTTATTCCGACCGGATTATCTCATGGCACGGTGACGGCTGTGATTCGTGGTGTGCCGTACGAAATTACAACCCTACGGCGTGACGAGCAGACAGATGGTCGCCATGCTGTGGTTGCCTGGACAGAAAGCTGGGAAGAAGACGCCGCACGTCGCGATTTTACCATCAACGCGATGTCTCTGGATCGGCATGATCGTCTACATGACTATTTCCAGGGCAGCCGGGACCTTGAAGCCCATCACGTTCGATTTGTTGGAAATGCCGGGCGCCGCATTGAGGAAGATGCTCTGCGGGCGCTCAGATTTTTTCGCTTCGATGCGCGCTATGGCAGGGGAACACCCGATCATGAGGCCTGCACGGCGATTGCGGAACGGCTTGATCTGATTGAGGGCTTGTCCGCCGAGCGGATTGCCTCAGAGCTGCTGCGGATCCTGACGGGACCAAGGTTGCAGGAAACGTTGCAGGCTATGCAGGACGTCGGCCTTTTGGCTCGGATTATCCCTGTACCCAATCTGGTCTTGTTACAGCGGCTTCTGATGTGTGAAGCGCCAGAAGATCCAGTGTTGCGGCTATCGGCTCTCGGTCATGGGCAAGGTGAATTGTTGGCAGAGCGTCTAAGGCTCTCCAATGCGGATCGTGACCGGCTGCGTTTGTTTGATTCTGGTCAGCCAAATCTGGCACCCGCAATGTCTGCTGACGATGTCCGGCGAGCACGTGTAGAACAAAACCTTCCCGTTTTGCTGGAAAGAAGCTGGTTGTTGCAGGCTGCGCTGATTGGTGCCCCGAGTATTGAATGGAACAGGCTGCGAGATCGTCTGACGCAGGAACCACAACCTGTGTTCCCGCTTGGAGGCAAAGAGGCCAGAGACGTCGGGATTATGCCAGGCCCAGGCATGGGGCAGTGGTTGGCTAAGGGGCGTTTATGGTGGATGAACCAGGGGTGCCTTCCGGGCCGAGACGCATGCATGGCGTATCTTCTGGATGAGATGGGCGACGCGTCAGAGTAGGCACATGGTGTCGTCGCGGTTTCGTGCTTTTGCAGAGGCCTGCTAAACCCCCTCGAATGAGCAGAAAGACAGCCCTTGATACAGACAGCCAGATTCTGATTCGACGGATCTGGCGTGATGAAATGCGTCATCACGTGCGCCAGATTGTGAGCGTGGTTGTGCTGACGGTTCTGATGGCAGGGCTGACGGCGCTCTATCCAGTGGTGATCAAACGCGCTGTAGACATGTTTGCGGCTCAGGACCCGCGCATTCTCTACCAGGTGCCGGCACTCGTTGTGATTGTGACGACCCTCAAGGCTGCCTCCCAGTACGGGCAGACAATTGCCGTTCAGGGGCTGGTACTGACTGTTATCCGTGGGCTTCAGTCGCGGATGTTCGCACATGCCCTGCAAACAGACATTTCGCGCATTGAGCGCGAAGCACCTGCTCAGTGGGCCGCACGTTTCACGACAGACGCTGTTTCGATCCGTGAAGCCATGGTCCGGGTCGTGAATGCGCTGGGCGACGCTGTTACTGTGGTCGGGCTTGTAGCAGCCATGATCTGGGCTGACTGGGAACTTAGCCTGATTGCTCTAGTGCTTTATCCGGTTGCTGCTGTGCCGATCCAGAAGCTTGGTAAAAAGGTTCGTCGGGCGTCGGGGGGGATGCAGGAGCAGATTGGCGAGACTTCTGCGCTTCTCAACGAAAGCTTCGCCTTGGCACGTCAGGTGCGCATCTACCGGATGGAAAGCCGGGAGAGTAAGCGCGTCGATCATTCCCTGGATCTGTTGCACATAGCGTTTCTGCGGATTGCGAAGGGGCGTGCGCGTGTTGATCCCGTGTTGGAAGTTCTCGGCGGAACTGCTGTCGCTGTCGTACTTGGCTTCGCTGGATGGCGTGCTGCAATGGGGGGAGCCACCCTTGGCGATTTCACGGCTTTCATTACGGCTCTGTTGACGGCGGCGCGCCCAATTCGGGCTCTGGGCTCTCTCAATACGGCGATGCAGGAAGGATTGGCCGGGCTGTCTCGTGTCTTTGCTGTCATTGATGAGCCGCCAGCGGTCGTCGAGCGTATGGACGCTCAGGCTGTCCCGTCTGGAACCGGGCATCTGGTTTTTGAGCAGGCATCCTACGAATACGAGGATGGGCGTGTCGGACTGGCCGGTCTGACCTTAGATGTTCAACCGGGGCAGACAGTGGCGCTGGTGGGCCCTAGTGGTGCGGGAAAATCAACTGCACTTTCCCTCATTCCTCGTCTGCATGACGTGACGGCAGGACGTATTCTGTTGGAGGGTGTAGATATTCGGGATGTGCGCGTATCGTCCCTGCGTGATGCGATCGCGTATGTTAGTCAGGACACGACACTTTTCGATATGTCTCTCATGGAAAATATCTGGATTGGCCGCCCGGATGCGAGCAGGGAAGAGGTCGAAAACGCCTGTCGGATGGCGGCCGTTGATTTTCTCGGTAATCTTCCACATGGATTGGAAACGCGTGTTGGACCGGGGGGACGGCGCCTTTCAGGGGGACAGCGACAGCGTGTTGCTCTCGCGCGGGCTCTTCTGCGTAACCCGCGCGTACTGTTGCTGGACGAAGCAACAAGTGCGCTGGATTCCGAAAGTGAATCTCGTGTGCAGGAAGCTCTCGGTACGCTTCGCACAGGTCGCACCACTGTTATTGTGGCGCACCGACTTTCAACCGTGCAGGCTGCCGACGTCATCGTTGTGATGGATGGAGGCAAAGCGGTTGAATCTGGGTCTCATGCTGAGCTGCTCAAGAAGAACGGCCTCTACGCCCGATTGGTCCGAAGCCAGTCTCTTGAAGCGGCCTGATAGAGGTTTTTGAGTTCAGGCAGGAGCTTTTCATAAAGCTCTCGCTTGAACCCCAGATTGCGCTGAAGAAGATCCTCAGGGGCAATCCATTCCCATGTATCGAACTCGGGCGGGAGATGAAGATCCAGACGGATATCCCCGTCCTCCCCATCAAATCCGAGAACGAACCATTTCTGTGTCTGGCCTCTAAATTTTCCGCCTAGCGCACGACCAATCAGGGGAGCAGGAAGATCGTAGGACAGCCAGTCTGACCGTTCCGCGAGCAGTGTCGCCTTCGTACAGCCAGTTTCTTCTTCAAGTTCACGGAAGGCCGCAGTTCGCGGGTCTTCTCCGTCATCAATACCGCCCTGGGGGCATTGCCAGATGTCTCCAGGAAGATCGGCGCGACGGGCGACGAAGAGCTCTCCATGACGATTGAACAACGCCACGCCAACATTTGGGCGGTAGGGCAGGTCTGAAAAATCGGTCATAGGGGTGCCGCCTGGATGTTTGTTGACTGGATGGATGCCTGATGATCCGTCGTGCCGTTGTCGGCAAGTGCGGAGGGCGGGACCAGAATGAAACGCTCTGCCGCCGGGCTTTTCAACCATGCTTCAAGGCGGTCGATTGCAACGGGTGTCAGCGGCCCCATCATCAACAGAACATGGGTGGGCTTGGCCCCCTCCGGGACTAGGGCGGAAAATTCTGCGTCAAGCGTTTTGGCATCTGTGTCACCATTGATCCACGTGGACGCTGTCATACCCCGGATACGACGGTCTTCCTGCGAAGATCTGCTGATATACAGAAAGCCACGGCTGGAAATCGTATCTGCCAGAGATTGAAATGCAGGCGTAGTTGCGTAGCCATCTGCCGGTTGGCTGTCTCCGGCTTCGGAGGCATCGGTTAGACCTGTGGCCCCTTTAGCCTGCGAGAGGCACCAGTCCAGTTCCTGTCGGTCTTCCGCTTCCGAATTGCCATAGCCTAACGCATGAGGGCCTTCGTCAACCTGCTCCGGATGAGCGCTTTGCATGGGGAGTGTGACGTAAGTTTCGCGATGGGCCGCGTGTGCTCGGGACAGGACATCCGTCAGATTGCCAAGATAGGGTGACACACCGACCGCAACAGGCTCAGGGATGCGGGAAAGGACATCATATGTCATGGCGTCTGAATACCCGAAACCTTCGAGCACGATGGCCACAACGCTTTTGCCTGAAGCTGTAATTGTTGTCAGATCAGTATGGGCTGTCTGCGCAATCGGGGGCGGCATTTCCGGCGTTTTTATAGCTGACGCAGGTTGCACTGGTGAGACCGATGAATTTGCGTTGAGAGCGCCTTTGGAATTCTGATTTAGCGGCGTCGCCGGGGGGGATGTCCTCTCACCGGAAGCAGTGTTTTCTGGCGGGTGTGACGGTATCGCCAAAGCAGTTTCGGTTTTTTGTGGTGGCACGTCAGCAGGTGTTTGATGCCGAAGCATCAAGGCTGCTGACGTGCCACCAACCAGGACGACACCCCAGAACACGATCAGAAGACGCCCGATAACGGGAAGGCGGCTCCAGAGCCCAGAGCGGGATGAAGCGGGACGGTTCTGCACGGTCTGGGCTGTCCTGTGTCGTTCTACGGGTTAGTGCGTCGGCGCCGGTGCAGGAGCGGCCTTTTTGTCTGCTGGAGGCGCTTTGACTTCCGTAGCCTGCTCTACAGCCGGTGCAGGATTGGAAATTCCAGCCATGGCGTTGACGACCTTGATGGCCTGCTGCAGCTGGAAGTCCGTCGCAGGTTTGGTCAGATCAAATTTCGGCCAGTCTGCCGGCGGAGCTTTCGGAATAGACTTTGAGATCGGGGGTAGATCGGTCCGAGGCGTTTCTGCTGTTCGGTTTCCACCGACATTGGTCAGAATGTGGGACAGGTCTGCTTCCCGATAACCATAGGCGTCATCGTCCTTGGTTTCCGCAACGGGGATGTCAGGCGTGATGCCCAGTCCCTGGATGGAACGGCCAGATGGCGTGTAATAACGCGCCGTTGTCAGGCGAACGGCACCCTGATCTCCAATAGGAATCAGCGTTTGGACAGACCCCTTGCCGAACGTCTTTTCACCCAGAATGACAGCCCGACGATGGTCTTTCAGCGCTCCGGCCACGATTTCACTGGCAGACGCAGAGCCGCCATTGGTCAGAACCACAATCGGGAGGCCATTTGTGATGTCCGTGCCGCGCGCATCCCAGCGCTGGTTATTTTCAGCATGCCGCCCACGGATGGAGACGATTTCTCCTTCCTTGATGAAGTCATCAGAGACGGCAATAGCCTGATCGAGCTTGCCGCCCGGATTGGACCGCAGATCAAGGATGATACCTGTCAGCTTGTGGGCTGGACTCTTGGCAGCTTCAGCCTTCAGCTTGTCAAAGGCGGCATGCATTGCGCCTTCGAGATCATCGTCGAACTCTGTCAGGCGAATATACGCAGTGCTGCCGTACAGAGCGGACCGTACGATCTGGACGTGAACGATTTCGCGCTTCATGTCGAACGTGAGTGTCTTGCCCGTTTTCGGGCGAACCACGGTCAGGCTGATAGATGTTCCCGGATCGCCGCGCATCTTGCGAACAGCTTGATCAAGCGTCAGGCCATCAATGCTCTTGTGATCCACCATGGTGATGAAATCACCAGTCTGGATACCAGCCCGTGCGGCAGGCGTGCCATCAATTGGAGACACAACGCGCACATGGCCGGATTCAGCCTGAACCTGAAGGCCCAGACCGCCGAACTTGCCGGAAATCTCGGTCTGCATGTCCTTGAACTGGGCGGCGGTCATATAAGACGAATGGGGATCGAGTTCACCAACCATGCCGTCCAGGGCATTGTTGATGAGGTCTTTGTCCGTCACGGGATGGACGTATTCGGCTTTCACGACATCCATGACCGTGCCGAGCAGGGTTAGGAGGCGAACGGTTTCAGCGCTGTTGTCGTGAGAGACGTCGCGAGCGATGGCGGCGGTGGGGAAACTGCCAGCGGACCCGACGAGACGCAGTGCGCCCGGTCCGACAGCCAGTCCGGCCAGAAAGGCGGTGCCCAGCAACAGGCCAGTACGGAACTTCATGTGATCTCCATCCTCGGGAACGGGCGTGCTTCCGGCGTCTCTTGCAGTGTGTGAACTAGCGCGAAACGGGTTGCCGAAATGTTAAGACGTGATCTTACAGTGTCCTGCCCTGTCAGAAAACAGGGTCACAGAAACGGAGCAGGGCTGACGATCTGGGCGCCGTGGCGCAGCTGGACAAAGAGTAACCCCTCAGCAGACGGCATTTGCCCGAGTGCGGCAGCTTTCCTGACACTTTGCCCGCTGGAAACACCCAATGACCCCAGGCCGGAAAGAACAAAACGGTAATTCTGTCCGCAATCCAGAATCAACATCTGTCCAAAAGAGCGGAACGGACCGGAAAAGACGATTCGGCCACTGCACGGAGCTTGAACGGATGCAGAAGGTACAGCGGCATAGGTGATGCCTGTTGACGGACCGGCTTCCGTATCCTGTCCCCAGCGAACCGCAATACGCCCGGTGACAGGTGCGTGGCCGCTCCCGGAAGAAACACCGTTTCCGGCGGAAAGAGCCTTGACCTGAGCACGGGCTTTGCGGGCCTGTTCCATCTGATGGCTCTTTGCGAGCGCACGGGCCTCGGCTTCCAGTGTTGCTTTGGCCTGAGCTTCCTGTCGGGCGATTGCGTCAATTTCTGCAGAAAGGTCCGCAGACGCCTTCATCGCTTCGGCAACTGCGGATTTCGCACGGCGTGCGGCCTGGTCCGAAACATTTTCCTGTTTGGCCGCAATGCGGGTTCTGGCGGCTGCGATATCGCGTTGATGAGTTTGTGACTGAAGGAGGCCATCGAGCTCTTTCTGGCGGGCCTCCAGAGTGGCACCGATCTCCTGAAGCTCATCTTCCTTCGTTTGCAGGTTTGCAGCCCGCTGCTGGGTCAGGCGGGAGAAACCTCCTAAAATGGAAAGTGCGGTAATGCTCTCAGTTGCAGTCGTCGGGGAGGCTAGCAGAGCAGCATCGGGCGCTATCGAGAGTCTCGCTGCAACGGGCAGGAGCGGTTGGAGCGCTTGGTTTTCGTGGGCGATATCCTGCCGCACGTTTGCTTGCCGACTGGTGAGATCTGCGATTTCGACATTCAAAGCCGCGATACGGGAACGTGTCGTCTGTACAACGGTCTGGGCCGTGTGGGTCTGAGCGGCCAGTGCATCTTTTCGCGCGCTGTCCTGCAGGACCTTTTGCTGTGCGGCAACGGCAGCAGCCTGTCTGGCACGGAGTGTGGCGGCTTCCTGAGCCTGCTGTGTCTCAAGCGCTTTCCGAGCCGCTTGAGCACGGGCGAGCGCTTGTTGTCCCGCACTTAGGGCATGCGTCGGGTGGGCGTGGGTAGTGGTATGATGCCCATGAGGCGTGGACGCAGTCGCGGCCACCAGCAATGGCGAGAACGCCAAAACCAGTGGCAGAACGACGGCTGAGTCAGGCGTTTTCAAGTAGGGAGACGCCCGTCATCGCTGGGGGCTGAGCAAGACCCAGAAGTGCCAGAAGCGTCGGGGCCAGGTCTGCCAGGCGTCCGTCGTGAAGCGTTTTGCCGTCAGCATGGGCCAGAATGACCGGAACGACGTTGAGGGTGTGGGCCGTATGAACGCCGCCCGTCTCAGGGTCGCGCATGGTTTCGCAGTTTCCGTGATCGGCGGTGACGATCAGTGTGCCACCTGCGCGGACAAGTGCGTCATTGATGCGGCCCAGCCCTTGATCAACGGTTTCGCAGGCCTTGATGGCAGCGGGCAGGGAGCCTGTGTGGCCAACCATATCCGGGTTTGCGAAGTTCAGAATGATCATGTCGAAGCGGCCGGAATCAATGGCTTCTACGGCACGATCTGTCAGCTCAGGAGCGGACATTTCTGGTTGCAGGTCGTAGGTAGCGACCTTGGGAGATGGCACGAGAATGCGTTCTTCGCCCGGAAGCTGAACTTCACGACCACCATTCAGGAAGTATGTGACGTGAGGGAATTTCTCAGTTTCTGCCATACGAAGCTGAGTCTTGTTAGCCTTGGCCACGACCTCACCCAGAAGATCTTCCAAAGGAATTTTTGGGAACAGGACTGTCATGTAAGGCGACAGGTGATCCGAGTAGCGCGTCATGCCGGTAATGGCGGCAAACTTGATGCGGCCTCCGCTGGCGTATCCATCAAAGTCCGGAGCCACGAGAACGTCCAGCAACTGACGGATACGATCGGCACGGAAATTACAGGAGAGAATGCCGTCGCCGTCTTTCATGCCACCATACTGTCCGAGTACGGTTGGAAGGACGAACTCGTCTCCCTTGTCCTCCGCGTAACTGGCTTCGAGTACAGAGAGGGCGTCATCTGCATGAGGGCCTTGGCCATCACGGATCGCATCCACGGCCAGCTTGACGCGCTCCCAACGGCGATCGCGGTCCATGGCGTAGTAGCGACCACTGATCGTGGCAATCTGTACGGTCTCCGGCAGGTCTCGAAGGAGCGCTGAGATGAATTCTTCACCGGAGCGGGGGGGAGTATCACGGCCGTCGCTGAAAATGTGTAGAGCGACAGGCACTCCCGCTGCGCTGACGATTTTCGCGAGAGCCAGAATATGGTCCTGGTGTGCATGAACGCCGCCGGGAGAAACGAGACCCATCAGATGGCAGGTTCCGCCTGACACCTTCAGCGCATGAATATATTCTTTGAGGGCTGTATTTTCGGCGAGTGAGCCATCACGGGCACTGCGGGAAATGCGAGGCAGTTCCTGCATCACGACCCGGCCTGCACCAATATTCAGGTGGCCGACCTCGGAATTTCCCATCTGACCTTCAGGAAGTCCGACGTCTTCTCCGCATGTTTTAAGAAAAGCATGCGGGTTATTCGCCCAAAGTCCGTCAAACGTTGGAGTGTTTGCCAGTCTTACCGCGTTATCGGAGTTTTCTTCACGCCAGCCGAACCCGTCCAGAATGACAAGCATGACGGGGCGGCGTGCAGAAGAAGCGGTATGGGACATGATTGGACTTCCTGTCTCGCATTAAGGAGGAAAAGACTGTCGGGCATTATGCCACCTCTCCTCCAAAATGCGAACGCCCGCCATATGGCGGGCGTTGCAGGTGACATGACAGTCGCGTGAGCGTCAGATCTTGTCGATGCCGCCCTTGACGGCGTCCTTGACGTCACCCTTGGCGGTCTGGGCCTGTCCCTTTAGATTTTGGACAACGCCTTCACCTTCAAGCTTTTCATCGTCGGTGACACGACCAACTTCTTCCTTGATCTTGCCGACGACCTTGTTGGTGGCGCCTTTGATCTTGTCTTCAATGGAGCTCATGACATTACCTCCTGAAACAGGGTTGCCGAACATAAACGGCTGGTGAGGCAGGAAGTTTCATGTCTTGCACTCAGATATGCGTGACAAAGCGGCGTGCGGCTTCCATATATCCAAGACTGAAAACCTCAGATTTTCTGGAGATTGACCATGACCCAAAGCTGC
The DNA here is from genome assembly GCF_014132155.1 of Gluconobacter sp. Gdi. Taxonomy (GTDB): domain Bacteria; phylum Pseudomonadota; class Alphaproteobacteria; order Acetobacterales; family Acetobacteraceae; genus Gluconobacter. The sequence continues at coordinate 104,404 of NZ_BLJQ01000004.1, read as the reverse complement.
GGTCCCGTTTCGGGAACCAATGGCGGGGGGTGTGGCGTCGGCCTCACGCCGGAACAGCGCCGTATCCTGCTCGAGCATGGCACCGAATATCCCGGTTCCAGCCCGCTGAATGATGAAAAGCGGGCAGGAATTTATGCCTGCGCAGGATGTGGGCGTGAACTTTTTTCATCCGCCACGAAATACGAGAGCGGAAGTGGCTGGCCGTCTTTTTTCGCGCCTTTGGAAAACGGTGTCGGGACGACGCAGGACGTCAGCCACGGAATGGTTCGGACGGAAGTGCACTGTGCGGGTTGTCATGGGCATCTGGGGCATGTTTTTCCTGATGGGCCACCGCCCACAGGGTTACGGTATTGCATGAACGGTCTGGCACTCGATTTTCGCCCGGCCGAAGGAGAAAAAGCATGAGTCAGGCGCTGCCGCCTATCGTTCTCGACCACCCGCTGGTGCGCCACAAGCTGACCCGTCTGCGTGATAAGAATACATCTACAGCAGGCTTTCGTCGGCTGACCCGTGAGCTCAGTCTGCTTCTGGCCTATGAAGCGACGCGCGGGCTTTCTCTGGCGTCTCGCCATATTGAAGCCCCGAGCGGGCCAATGGAAGGTGAGGAACTGGACGGCAAGAAGCTCTGCTTCGTCTCCATTCTGCGCGCAGGAAACGGCCTTCTGGACGGAATGCTGGATCTGGTTCCGTCTGCGCGTGTGGGACATATTGGTCTGCGCCGCGACCATGAAACGCTGGAAGTCAGCGAATATTATTTCAATATGCCAAGCGACGTTCCGGGGCGGACATGTATTGTTCTGGACCCGATGCTCGCCACCGGGCATTCCGCTGCGGCGGCTGTAGCGCGCGTCAAGGAAGCGGGTGCGATTTCACCTGTTTTCGCCTGCCTGCTCGCGGCACCGGAAGGCATTGATTACATGACGAAGCTGCACCCTGATGTGCAGATCGTAACGTGTTGCGTGGATCAGAAGCTTGATGAACACGGATACATCGTCCCCGGTCTGGGTGATGCGGGCGATCGTCTTTTCGGGACGCGCTAAAAAGGGTTCAAATGTTCAGCACACGCGCTTGTGTGCTGAACATCCCGCCGTTTTGTGGCCGGTTATGCATCCCCCCGTTCAGGAGATGACGTACCATGACCGCTTACGCTATTTTCATTCGTGACAAATTGACTGACCCAGCCGAGTTTGAGGCCTATTCAAATGGTGTCGGCGAAACCTTCAAAGGACATCCCGCCAAAATTCTTGCTGCCTATGGAAAGCAGGAAAAGCTTGAAGGTATCGAGCCAGATGGCGTCGTTGTCATTGAATTTCCGGATATTGCTGCTGCCCGGGCCTGGTATGACAGCCCAGCCTATCAAACGGTCGCCAAGCATCGCTGGAAAGCTGCTTCTTACAACGTGGTGATTGTAGAAGGCGTCTGAACTTCGGAAATTAAGTTACCGCAGCATTGTGTTCGGCGCTGGGAGAATAGTTCGAACACAATGCGTGCAGTTTTAGTCCCGTCGAACGATGTAATGACGGGCAAGATCGGTTTCGATCTGCGTGGCGTGCTGAGTGTCACGGGCTTCGATCATCACAACCAGCTCGGCTGTCTGAACTGACGGCGAGGCAAAAAGGCGATGATGGGACACCTCGATGATGTTTCCACCGTAGTTGCCAATACGCGCGGAGATGTCAGCCAGCATTCCGGGGCGGTCGGGAATTTGGAAGATCAGGCGAAGAATTCTTCCGTCCCGGAGAAGGGAGCGAAGGATCGTATTGGCCAGAATACGGGCATTGATGTTGCCACCCGACAAGGGAAGGGCAACCTTGCGGCCTTTGAACATCTCAGGGTTGGCCAGAACAGCAGCCAGACCCGTCGCACCAGCGCCTTCGCAGACCTGCTTGGCTTTTTCCGCCAACGTCGTGATAGCGCTTTCGACCTGAAGTTCGTTAACGACGAGAATTTTGGAAATCCGGTGACGAAATGCCCTGAGGCAATGGTCGCCCAACTGCGTTACGGCAATGCCTTCAGCAATTGTCGATCCACCGAGAGTGGCGCCACCTTCCGTCGGAAATGCGGCTAAAGAGGCATAAGCCTCGACCTGCACGCCAATGATTTCCACATCGGGGCGAAGTGCAGCCATGACGGTTGCAAAACCACCGATCAGGCCGCCGCCGCCGACAGGGACGACGACCATATCAATATCGGGTGCATCTTCGAGAAGCTCGAGTGCAGCAGTCCCCTGACCCGCAATGACGGCAGGGTCATTGAACGGATGGACGAGGACCCGGCCTTCTTTATTCTGAATTTCTTCCGCCGTTACGCATGCAGAAGCAAAATCGTCGCCTGCGAGGACAACATTTGCTCCCCATGCCTGCGTCGCTGCAACTTTGGTTGCTGGCGTAAAGCGGGGCATGACGATCGTGGCATCAATACCAAGGAGGCTGGCCTGACGCGCCACACCCTGTGCGTGATTGCCTGCCGAGACTGTAATAACGCCGCGGGCGCGTTCCTCGGGCGTCAGGAGCGCCATTTTGTTGGCTGCTCCCCGCTCCTTGAACGAGCCGATAGCCTGAAGATTTTCAAGCTTGAGCGTAATTTCAGCACCTGTCAGGCGGGAAAGGGCTGGGCAGGCAATCGTCGGCGTGCGAACTACCGTGGACGCAATACGCTTCTGAGCATTTTCAATGTCCAGGAGAGTCACAACAGGGGCGACGGACGTCAGGACGTCAGACATTAGCGGTATGTGACTTTCAGGATCTCGTAGCTGCGGTCACCGCCGGGAGCAGGAACGGAGATGGTGTCGCCTACATCTTTACCAATTAGCGCCTTCGCCAGAGGAGACGAGATTGAAATCAGGCCCTGCTTGATGTCGGCTTCATGAACGCCAACGATCTGATAGGCGTTTTCCTTGTCCGTCTCTTCGTCAACGACTTCGATATGCGCGCCGAAACGTACTTTCGTGCCGGTCAGGGTCGAAGGATCAATAACTTCTGCCGAGGAAACAATGCTTTCCAGCTCAAGCACGCGACCTTCGATGAAAGACTGACGGTCTCGGGCGGCGTGATATTCGGCGTTTTCGGAAAGGTCGCCGTGTTCGCGGGCTTCTGCGATGGCACGAATGACTGCAGGGCGGTCAACGCTCTTGAGGGTACGCAGTTCGTCTTCAAGACGCTGCAGTCCCTTTGCGGTCATGGGGATCTTCTGCACTCTGAAATCCTCGGAAAAGCGTGACTGAAATTGAATGAACAGCCTGACAACATAGGATTTTAGGGGGGTTTATGCAAGGTGGCGCGTTTTTGTTTATCGAAAAGCAATAAAACTCTTGGCAGGCAACACCTGTCGGTGCTTATCGTTTTTCGATAAGGAGAAGCCATTATGAAAAAAGTTGATACCTTGCGCCGTGTTCGTCAGATCCTGCGTTTTCTCTTTGGGATCTCATCGGTGCTTTTTTGGGGCGAACTAGTGCTCTTGGCATGCACTCTTGTTCTGACACCGGTACTCTATTTTTTCGGAGGAAACTTCTGTTATTCTCTGTCGCAGAGTGTTGTTGAGATATTTGGTCTCATCATGGCAGTTATTATTTTTTATATTTTAAAGATTATTTTTAGAAATTCTATATTTATATTTGATAGCGCTATCTCGGGAAATTTTTTCTCTCAAAATAATTCAGAAATTATATGGGATATTTTTAGAAAAACCCTTTATTTTTCTGGGATTACTTTTTTTGCAGGGATATTTTCGAGCCTTTTTGATCCTGCAAGATACGGTCCGTTCTCATGGCTGGGCTGTCTTTCAGATCTTGCTGATTCTGCGCTCTGTCTGGGATTGGTTTATCTTATTGCCTGGCTTTTCGGGGTGGGTGTTCAGCTTCAACCCGAAATCGATGAGGTTATCTGATGCCTGTGCTGGTCAAGCTGGATGAGCTTCTCAGAGAACGGGGAATGTCTCTGACAGAACTGTCGGAGAAAGTGGGGCTGACGCTGGCCAATCTCTCAATTCTCAAGACAGGAAAGGCAAAGGCGATCCGGTTTTCGACGCTTGAGGCCTTATGTCGGGTTCTCGAGTGTCAGCCGGGCGATCTTCTGCGATATTCAGGCGGCTAAAAACGAAAACCCCCGCCGGAGTACTCCGGCGGGGGTTTTCGGGATCGGGGAGAGTTCAGAACTCACCCTTGAAGTAGGACTGAAGCGGAGCGACGTCGAGGTCGCCTTCCTTGAGAACCGCGATGGCGTAGGTTGCCGCGCGGGCACCGGCAATCGTGGTGTAGTGCGGGATGCCCATGGTCAGAGCGCCGCGACGGATATCGTAGCTGTCACGTGCGGCCTGGCCACCCTGCGAGGTGTTGATGACCATTTGAACGTCACCCGAGCGGATGGCATCCACGCAGTTCGGACGGCCCTGCATGACCTTGTTCACGCGCTTTACCGGAATGTTAGCCGCTTCGAGGCGTGAAGCCGTGCCGCTGGTTGCGAGAACGGTGAACCCCATTTCAACCAGTTTGCGGGCTAGCGGCTGAACATGTCCCTTGTCGCTGTCACGGACGGACAGGAAGACCGTTCCAGCCAGTGGCAGTTTTACGCCAGCAGCAAGCTGAGACTTCGCAAAGGCACGCTCGAAGCTGGAATCCAGCCCCATGACTTCACCCGTGGAGCGCATTTCCGGACCGAGGATCGTGTCTGCGTTCGCAAAGCGGTGGAACGGGAAGACGGCTTCCTTGACCGCAACATGCGGGGAGACCGCTCCGCCATCCAGACGGAACTCGGACAGACGTGCGCCAGCCATGACGCGAGCGCCGATCTTGGCAACCGGAACGCCTGTTGCCTTGGCAACAAACGGCACGGTCCGGGAGGCGCGTGGGTTCACTTCCAGAACGAAGACTTCCTGGTCCTTGATGGCGTACTGCACATTCATCAGGCCGCGGATGCCAAGCTCACGAGCCATGGCTTCCGTCTGGGAGCGGAGTTCCGTCACCAGTGCCGGGGAGAGCGTGTAGGGTGGCAGTGAGCAGGCAGAGTCACCGGAATGGATACCAGCTTCCTCAATGTGTTCCATGACACCGGCGACATAGACGTTTTCGCCGTCCGAAATGCAGTCCACATCGGCTTCGATGGCATCGTTCAGGTAGTGATCGAGCAGGACCGGACCGGTGGAAACTTCGGGGCCGGCAGCGCGCAGAACCGTATTCAGGTAATGCTTCAGACCTGCGTTATCATAGACAATTTCCATCGCACGGCCGCCCAGAACGTAGGACGGACGAGCAACGACCGGGTATCCGACCTCTTCGGCCACTTTCTCGGCTTCTGCCGGATTGCGGGCAATGCCGTTACGTGGCTGGCGAAGGCCCAGCTTGCGCAGCATGGTCTGGAAGCGTTCACGGTCTTCCGCGCGATCAATAGCGTCAGCCGGGGTGCCGAGCAGCGGAATGCCTGCCTCTTCAAGAGCACGGGACAGCTTGAGAGGGGTCTGGCCACCGTACTGAACGATGCAGCCCAGAACCTTGCCGCCCTTCGCTTCCGTGCGGATCAGAGCAATGACGTCTTCCGCAGTCAGAGGTTCGAAGTACAGACGGTCGGACGTGTCGTAATCGGTGGAAACGGTTTCCGGGTTGCAGTTGACCATGACCGTTTCGAAACCAGCTTCACGCAGGGCGTAAGCGGCATGAACACAGCAGTAATCGAACTCGATGCCCTGACCAATCCGGTTCGGTCCGCCACCCAGAATGATGATCTTGTCGCGGTTGGTCGGGCGGCTTTCGCATTCCGGCGTGCCGTATCCGCCTTCGTAGGTGGAATAGAGATACGGAGTGTCAGAAGCGAACTCTGCGGCGCAGGTATCGATGCGGCGATAGACGGGCACGACTTCAAGAGCTTCGCGCTGTGCTGCGACGTCCGGAATGCTCTGGCCTGACAGGCGTGCAAGCTGGGCGTCAGAGAAGCCCTGGGCCTTCAGGCGGCGCATGCCGTAGGCGTCTTTTGGCAGGCCATTCTTTTCCACGTCCCGCTCAGAAGACACGATGTCTTCCAGTTGGCGCAGGAACCAAGGCTCGAACTTGCAGGCCTGCTGGATCTCTTCGACCGTCAGGCCCGCGCGCAAGGCCTGCGTGGCCATTAGAATGCGCTCCGGGCGTGGTTCTGCAAGAGCAGCCAGATAGGCGTCTTTCGAGCCATCGCCGGGCGCTTCAACCGGATCCAGACCCATCAGGCCCGTTTCCATGGAGCGGAAGCCCTTCTGGATGGCTTCGGCAAAGGAGCGGCCCACGGACATGGCCTCGCCGACCGACTTCATGGACGTGGAAAGCAGGGCCGGGGAGCCCGGGAACTTCTCGAACGTGAAGCGGGGGATCTTGGCGACAACGTAGTCGATCGTCGGCTCGAAGGAGGCCGGGGTCGTCTTGGTGATGTCGTTCTTGAGTTCGTCCAGCGTGTAACCAACGGCCAGTTTGGCAGCGATCTTGGCGATCGGGAAGCCGGTAGCCTTGGAGGCGAGGGCAGACGAGCGGGAAACGCGCGGGTTCATCTCGATGACGACCAGACGACCATCGGCAGGATTAACGCCGAACTGCACGTTGGAGCCACCGGTCTCGACGCCGATCTTGCGCAGGCACGCGATCGAGGCGTCCCGCATGCGCTGATATTCCTTATCGGTCAGCGTCAGGGCTGGGGCGACGGTGATGGAGTCACCGGTGTGCACGCCCATCGGGTCGATGTTTTCGATGGAGCAGATGATGATGCAGTTATCCGCGGTGTCGCGGACCACTTCCATCTCGTATTCTTTCCAGCCGAGGACGGATTCTTCGATCAGGACTTCGGTTGTCGGTGAGGCATCGAGGCCGCCTGTGACGATCTGGTCGAACTCTTCGCGGTTGTATGCGATGCCACCGCCAGCGCCGCCCATAGTGAAGGACGGACGAATGATGGCCGGCAGGCCGACGTCACCCAGAGCAGCACGAGCTTCTTCCAGCGTATGGGCGATGGTGCTGCGCGGGCTTTCGATCCCGATCTCGTCCATGGCCTCGCGGAACTTCTGGCGATCTTCCGCGCGGTCGATGACCTCTGCGTCCGCGCCGATCAGTTCCACGTTGTGCGTCTTGAGGAAGCCGGACTTGTCGAGCGCCATGGCGGCGTTCAGGGCTGTCTGGCCACCCATGGTCGGCAGGACGGCGTCGGGCTTTTCCTTAAGGATGATGCGCTCGACGAATTCCGGCGTGATCGGCTCGATATAGGTCGCGTCCGCCAGGCCCGGATCAGTCATGATCGTGGCCGGGTTGGAGTTGATGAGGATGACGCGATAGCCTTCCTCACGCAGGGCTTTACAGGCCTGTGCGCCGGAGTAATCGAACTCGCAGGCCTGTCCGATAACGATCGGGCCTGCGCCGATGATCAGGATGGACTTGATGTCTGTCCGTTTTGGCATGGCTCAGGCTCCTGCTTTAGCGCGACGGTCCATGACCGCGACGAAACGCTCGAAAAGATAGAAACTGTCAGACGGGCCAGGGCTGGCCTCGGGGTGGTACTGGACGGAGAAGGCGTCCTTCGTGGTGGAGGCGATGCCTTCGTTGGAGCCGTCAAACAGGCTCACATGCGTTACCTTCACATCAGCGGGCAGCGACTTCTCATCCACGGCGAAGCCATGGTTCTGGCTGGTGATTTCCACGCGGCCACTTTCGATGTCCTTGACCGGCTGATTGGCGCCGCGATGGCCACGATCCAGCTTGTAGGTCTTGCCGCCGAGAGCCTGTGCGAGAAGCTGGTGGCCAAGGCAGATGCCAAAGACTGGAACGTTGGCATCCAGAACGCCCTTGATGGCCGGGACGGCATAGGTGCCGGTCGCTGCCGGATCGCCCGGGCCGTTGGAGAGGAACACGCCTTCGGGTTTCAGTTCCAAAATTTCTTCGGCCGTAGCGGTCGCGGGCAGAACCGTGACGTCACACCCAGCGGTCACGAGGCAGCGCAGGATGTTGTCCTTGGCGCCGTAGTCCATGGCGACCACGCGGCGGCGGTTCTCGGTACGAGCCGGGCGGGTGCTTTCCCATACGCCTTCCGTCCAGACGCGCTTCGGCTGCGTGACCTCTTTTGCAAGGTCCATGCCTTCGAGGCCAGGCCACTGGCGGGCGCGGTTCAGCAGGCTGTCCGTGTCGATCCGACCGTTTGCCGGGAAGGCAAGAATGGCAGTTTGCGGACCATTGTCGCGCAGGGAACGGGTGACTGCTCGGGTGTCGACGCCGCTGATACCCGCACGGCCGTGCTGCTTCAGCCAGCTGTCGAGGGATTCCATGGAGCGCCAGCTTGCCGGAGCGGTGACATCTTCCTTCACGACGGCGCCAAGAGCGGCCATTTTCGGCGCTTCATTGTCGTCCGTGTTCGTACCGACATTGCCGATATGCGGGAAGGTGAAGGTGACGATCTGTCCAGCAAAAGACGGGTCTGTCAGGGTTTCCTGATAGCCGGTCATGCCAGTGGAGAAGCAGAGCTCACCGACGGCGCCATCGGTGTGGGCACCGAAGCCTCGGCCCCACAGGACCGTGCCATCTGCAAGGACAAGGGCGGCATTGGCGCCGGCAGGGCAGGAATTGGACACGTCCGTCTCTCTTTCTTGCGGGGTTTCAGCGGAAGTTAGGTCCTGGAGTTCGATTCCGGGAACGCGCAGTAGGGCGGGCCAGTGCTTGGTCGGCACGGTTCGCGACTGACGCCACTTTCGTACGGCTTCAAGGCCGACACCAGCCAGCGCGGCGATTTCTTCCGCGCCACCAGCTTTTTCAATGATTCTGTCGATGTCCATGGTCGCCCGTTCCTGGCTCCGCGTTCACTTTCCCGTCTGATAGGCGATCGAACCGGGAATGGGAAGTTTTTTCCCAATGAGTTTTTGTGTCTGCGGGGTGGTATGGGAAAAAACTTCCCTACACCTTGTGACGATGCTGGAAAGAGCTGTGCTTTCCATTGTTGGGGGGAGGCTTTTATGCGATTTTGCCGCCATTGACTGAACAGGGGCTTTTCAGGCCCCGCGCAAACAGGAGAAGACGCATGTCGCTTCGCACGCAGATCATGGATGACCTCAAAACAGCAATGAAGGCTGGTCAGTCTGAGAAGGTGGCGCAGATCCGTGGCATCACGGCGAAGCTGAAGGATCTTGAAGTTGCTGCTCGCGCCAAGACAGGGGAAGTGACGGAAGCAGAGATTATTTCTGCTCTGCGCTCCATGATCAAGTCCCGTACTGAATCCGCAACGATGTATCGTGAAGGTGGCCGTCCGGAACTGGCGGAAAAGGAAGAGGGTGAGATCGCGACGATCAAGGCCTACCTGCCGCCAGAACTCGATGAGGCAACTCTGAAGTCTGCCATTGATGAAGCCGCCACTGCTGTAGGTGCGGAAAGCATGAAAGACATGGGCAAGGTGATGGCGGCGCTGAAAGAGCGTTTTGGTGCCGATCTGGATCCGGCCAAGGCCAGTGCGCTTGTGAAGGCACGTCTGTCTGCCTGAAGCGGGCTAGGCATCGTCGCTTGAAGAAGGCCGTCCCTTGTGGGCGGCCTTTTTTATGTTGGGTTAGTGAACCCCTGAAAGCTCGCGAAGTTTGACTTAGGTTATCTGAGGTCCCCAATCTGGCCTTTGCTTACGGAAATGAGGGCTTCATGTCTGCTGGTGGTTCAACAAAAGTCGTTTTCATCGCGCTGGGTGTCAATTTCGGCATCGCCTGCGTGAAAGGGATGGCGGCCCTTCTAACCGGCTCTGCTGCGATGTTGGCTGAGACGGTTCATTCCTTTGTGGATTGCGGAAACCAGATCCTGTTGTTGGTGGGCATGAAGCGGTCAGCGGCTCCGGCAACGAAGGAGCATCCGCTGGGCTACCATCGTGAGCTGTATTTCTGGACGATGGTTGTAGCTGGCGCACTGTTTGTGGGGGGTGGCGTCGCGTCTCTCTATGAAGGCTGGGAGAAGGTCATGCATCCGGCGGAAATGCAGCCGGTGCACCTTTTGGGGCATGTCTTTCCGGGGTGGTGGATGAACGTAGCCATTCTCGCGATTTCCGGCAGCATGGAAGGGTATGGCTTTATTGCGGCTGTGAAATCCGTGCCACGCAGCGAAGGGGTTTCATTGTGGAGAATGATTCGTCGGAGTGCCGATCCCGGTCTGTTTGTCGTACTGTTTGAGGATGGGGCTGCGCTGGTCAGTCTGGTGATTGCGCTGGTGTTTACAGTGCTTTCCGTTGTGACAGGTCTGCACGTTCTGGATGGAATTGCATCGCTGCTGATTGGTGTCGTGCTGGTTGTGGTGGCCGCATTGCTGACCAATGAGACACGCTCTCTTCTTGTGGGGGAGAGCAATCCGGAAATTGATGCTTTTGTGCGTGCGGAAGCGCGGAAATTGCCTGGCGTTATCGGGATCAATGAGGTTGTGACGGAGACCCGAGGTCCCGAGAGTATTATCGTTCTGCTGTCTCTGGACTGGGATGACGCGATCTCCTCGGGAGACGTGGAGCGAGGGGTTTCGATGCTGGAGAAAACAACCCGCACGCGATACCCCGCTGTATTGCGGATGTATGTTGAGGCGCAGGACAAGAGGGACGGGATTCCAGCCCCTCTGGCCTGATGGCGAATACTACTTCGCCGCTAGGAACGGCTCGACGGCTTTAAGAAAAGCCTCGGGTCGCTCAATGCTGGGAGCATGCCCTGATTGCGGAATGACCGTCAGATGTGCTCCGGGAATTTTTGCAGCAAAATCGTGGCCGTCGGCCAGTGGAATGACTTGGTCATTCTGTCCCCAGATCACGAGCGTGGGAATATGAATGGCCTTCATGCTGTCATCGAGAAAGGTGTCCGGCGCATTGGCGTTTCTGGCGAAGCTCTCCTGCGTATATTGTGCACCTTCGGCCAGTCGGGTTCGGAATGTTGCCTGAACCAGTTCCTCCGTAATGAGGGCTTTGTTGTAAAACAGCCCTCTCAGCCCCGTTCGAATGCCAGAAAATGAGACTGGCCCGAACAGGGGAAGGCCGTGCTCGACGAGGGACTTGTGGCCAGCGGCATCGCTCAGGACAAGCCGTAGGGGCATGGCCATGGAGGAATTCTGTGCCGCCTCGATTGTGTAAAGTCCTGCAATCCAGCCGCCGAGGGATTCTCCAGCGAGCATGAAATGCGTGATGTGGCGTACTTTGAGGAAGCCATCCAACATGTCTACCCATGTCTGAATTCCGTAGGCGATCAGTGGTTTTTCCGAAGCACCAAAGCCGAGCTGATCCATGGCTATCACATGATAGTGCCGGGACAGTTCAGGGATGACTTTGCCCCAGTCCATTGTGGCGCTGCTTCCGAGGCCATGGACCAGCACAAGGTCCGGACCCGTACCAGCTTCCAGGAAACGGATCTGCTGACCGTAAACGGAGACACTTTGCAGGGGCGGGAGAGTTTGTGCCTGGCCGTGACTGGGGATGCATGCTGCGCCGAGCGTGGATGCGAGCACGGCGGTTCGAAGCGTTTTGGACAGTCGTCTCATGGCGGCCGAGCCTTTATGGTCAGATGATATGTTTCTAATTCGGAATAGTATTATCGATCTGGCCCGGCTGTCTTCAACATATCATTCCCGGAATGAACGGGATCTTTCGGTGCGGTGACCTTGTCATGAACGGCTGCCTGATACTTGCGGATATGGAGTGGCGTCCATGGCAATGGCGGTTCTTTGGTTAGAGAAGGGTCTGACGCGGGAGAGAGCCAGATGGTCGCGTGAAGTGGGTCCAGAAGGATATGGAAATGGTTCAGAGCATCAGTGCCTAACTCGTCATAGGCAATGGTGGAAGCGATAACGATCTTCGGGTGAGGCAGCAGAAACGAACCGATTTTCAGTGTATCGAACGTATGAAGATAGCCACCAACTGTATTGCCGGCATTGATGCGGACCGGATCATCTTTATCTGGCTCGGAAGCAATGCCTATTGCTCTGGCTGTATCTTTCTGGATCAGGGTTCGGTTGGAGCTTAGGTTGATTTTCATTCGAACTGGGTGGCCGTTGAGCTCAACGAGAACCGTGTTCGAGAGTGGATAACTGTCTTGATAGAGGTGCAGTTTTGTTTTCGGCGAGGGGAGCAAATCTCCGATCGATGGACATTTTTCATCGTCGTATCGAAAGAACGTGACGCTGCGAGAGGAGCGGTCAATCAGGGTGGAAATATGGGAGAGAAAATGGTCTCCCAGTTCGACTTGGAGTGCTGGAGTGATATTATTGGGTGCTGAATAATCCGCTACATAAGCAGTATAATTTTTGAGTGTGAGTGCACCAATATTTACGGTTGAGAGCATCTTTACAAATACTGTCGCTTCGCCTGTCTCTGATGCCGCATCTTCAGGAGCTGAGCCCAAAAACGTGACATTGTGATTGGCAAAAACAAAAGTATCGCTTGCCTGCGGGGCAAGGAAAAAGCGGGCAGGTAATCCGTCTATACTGCCCAGCATGGAGGGGGGCGCATTATAGTGCTCCAGTGGAACGGAGACCGCGCCATGAAGGCAAGTCTGCCAGGGTGTAGCTTGAGCATGCCCGCAGAATTGAAAGGCGATCAGGAGAAGAGCTGTCTTACGCATGAAGTGCCTGTCGCCTTATTGTGACACAGTATGTCTTTCCTAGGCGATGGGGCTGTTAAGAGCGAGGGCAGAGTAGTGATGTCCGCTTATGGAATGAGAACAGCTGCTCCCTCAAAACGACCGTGGCGCAGGTCATCCAGAGCCTGATTGGCATCTTTGAGGGCATAAGGCGTATTCGTGACCTTGATGCCGATCTCAGGAGCCAGTTTCAGAAAATCCAGTCCGTCCTGCCGGGTCAGGTTGGCAACGGAAACGATTTCGCGTTCTTCCCAAAGTGTATCGTAGGAAAAGGACGGGATCGGGCTCATGTGGATGCCGCCACACACGACCTTTCCACCCTTGCGGACGGCTTTTAGCCCGGCCGGAACCAGCGCGCCGACAGGCGCAAACAGGATGACGGCGTCAAGCGGTTCGGGCGGGAGTTCGTCTGAACCGCCTGCCCAAACCGCGCCAAGGGAGCGGGCAAATGCCTGCTTCTCTGTGTCTCCGGGGGAGGTGAAGGCATAAACCTCGCGTCCCTGCCAGCGCAGCACCTGAATGATGATGTGAGCGGCGGCTCCGAAGCCATACAGGCCGATCTTTTTGCCGTCGCCAGCTTTGCTGAGGCAGCGCCAGCCGATCAGTCCAGCGCAGAGCAGTGGGGCGAGGTCCTTGTCTTTCCCTTTGTCACCCATGGGAAAGGCATATTTTGCATCAGCGACTGTCATAGTCGCGTAGCCGCCATTGCGGGTGAAGCCTGTGAAAAGAGGATGGTCGCAGAGATTTTCCATCCCGTGCGTGCAGTAATAGCAATGCCCACAGGTATGGCCGAGCCAGGGAATGCCGACCCGTTCCCCGACGCTAAGGCTTTTAACTTTGCTTCCGAGCTTGTCGATCCGGCCAACAATTTCATGCCCGGGAATGATGGGAAGGGTGGGGTTGGCGAGCTCGCCGTCTACGACATGCAGGTCTGTGCGGCAGACGCCACAGGCCCCGATGCGGATGCGGATTTCGTCCGGGCCGGGTTCGGGGTCTGGCAGCTCCACCCATTCCAGAGGCTGGTGGTGTTGGCGGAGCTGCATGGCAAACATGGCGTGTGCTTTCTAAAGTCTCAGGTGTTCTGTCTCAGGACCGGAAGTCCAGAACCGTGCGGCCCTGAAGGCGTCCGTTTTTGAGGTTGTCGAAGATCGTGTTGATGTTCTCAATCTTGTCTGCGGTGACGACGGATTTCACTTTGCCACGGGCGAAGAAATCCATGGCTTCGATCATGTCCAGCCGTGTGCCCACGATGGAGCCACGAATGGTCGTGCCGTTCATGACCATATCGAAGATCGACACCGGGAAGTCTCCGGGTGGCAGGCCGTTCAGAACGATTGTGCCGCCGCGGCGGGCATAACCCATGGCCTGCGAGAACGCGGTGCGACCCACCGCTGTAACAAGGGCACCGTGCGCGCCGCCAACTTCCTGCTGGATGAAGGCTGCTGGGTCCTTGTCCTTGGCATTGACGGTCAGAGCCGCGCCAAGCTTTGTGGCGGTGGCGAGCTTGTCGTCGTCAATATCGACGGCTACGACATTCATGCCCATGGCGACCGCATATTGAACGGCCATCTGACCAAGGCCGCCGACGCCCGAAATAGCCATCCACTGACCGGGGCGTGCCTCGGTCATTTTCAGGCCCTTGTAGACTGTCAGGCCTGCGCAAAGCACGGGTGCGGCCTGTAGTGCATCGATGTTGCTGGGCAGATGTGCGACATAGTTCGGATCTGCGACGACATATTCGGCGAAGCAGCCATTGACCGTGTAGCCGGTGTCGTCCTGATCCTTGCACAGCGTTTCCCAGCCGCCGAGGCAGTGTTCGCAGTGCCCGCAGGCCGAGTAGAGCCACGGCACACCGACCACGTCGCCGATCTTGGCGTGGCTGACCTGACTGCCAACGGCCACGATGTGACCGATGCCTTCATGGCCGGGAATGAACGGTGGGTTCGGCTTTGCAGGCCAGTCACCTTCTGCGGCATGCAGGTCGGTGTGGCAGACGCCGCAGGTATCGACTTTCACGAGGATCTGGTTTGGCCGGATCTCGGGGATGGGAAGCCTCTCTACCGAGAGAGGCTTCCCGAACTCGCGGACGACGGCGGCTAGCATTGTATCAGCCATGAGAGTGTCTCCTTGAGAACTGGTTTACGATGCGCCGAGAGCCTTGACGGCTTCGACCATCTTGCTGAGGACGGCCTGCGCATCGCCGAAGACCATGGCGCAGTTGTCCTGGAAGAAGAGCGGGTTCTGAACGGCGGAGTAACCCATGCCCATGCCACGCTTGATGACGAAGACCTGACGGGCCTGATCGGCATTCAGGATCGGCATGCCGTAGATCGGGGAGGATTTGTCCGTCCGGGCGGATGGGTTCACCACGTCGTTGGCGCCGATGATGAGGGCGACATCCGTGTCAGCGAAGCTGTCGTTGATGTCTTCCATGTCATAGATCATGTCGTACGGAACGCCGGCTTCGGCGAGCAGCACGTTCATGTGGCCCGGCATACGACCGGCGACCGGATGGATGGCGAACTTGACGTCCACGCCTGCGGCTTGAAGCTGCTTGACGAAGTCGTACAGCTTGCCCTGAGCCTGAGCGACGGCCAGACCGTAACCCGGCACGATGATGACAGACGAAGCATAGCGCATCGTCGTAGCAGCATCGCTTGGAGCAACGGACTTGGCTTCTTTTTCGGGGCCTGTGGCCGTGGAGGCAGAAGCTTCACCGAAGTTGCTGAACAGCACGTTGGCAATCGAACGATTCATGCCCTTGGCCATCATGACCGTCAGCAGTGTACCGGCGGAACCCACGACCATACCGGCGATCATCAGAGCCGGATCGGCCATGACATAGCCTTCGAGACCCACAGCCAGACCCGTGAAGGCGTTATACAGCGAGATCACGACCGGCATGTCGGCGCCGCCGATGGGGATCGTCATGCAGATGCCAGCCAGCAGGGCGCCGATGAAGAACAGCAGCGTGGCGATACCGCCGCCATCCTGATGGTACAGGAAGGCTGCCATGATGCCGAGCAGGACTGTCAGCATGAAGACGGCTGCATTGACGATACGCTGCCCGCCGAAGCGGATCGGCTTGTTCATGCGGCCATCGAGCTTGGCCCAGGCGATGATGGAACCAGACAGGGACATGCTGCCGATCAAGCCACCAGCGACGGTGACGAGCAGCGGAACGATGCCTGTCTCTTTCGGGCCGGTCAGGGCGATGACGGACACAGCCGCGGCCGCACCGCCACCCATGCCGTTGAAGAGAGCGACCATCTGCGGCATGGCCGTCATGGCAACGCTGCGGCCTTTCCAGCCAGCCCAGCCGCCACCGATGACGAGGGCGAGGATGGCCAGAATGACGTTGACGACCAGATGCGGCTTTGCGGCTTCAGAAACGCTGAAGATGCCGAGGAAGCTGGCAGCCGTGACGAACAGCATACCCCAGCCCGCCGTCACAATGCCGGAAACGGCCGTGACGGGAGAGGACATGCGCTTGAGGCCGTAGACCAGCAGGCCGGAGGCGATAAGGGCGCTGATAGCGACGATATATTCGAGGAGAATCATTTCTGCGCTCCCTTCTGCGGAGCCGCTTTGTCACTGGGCTTGAACATGGCCAGCATACGGTCTGTCACGACGTAACCGCCGACAACGTTACCAGCACCCATCATGACGCCGAGGAAACCGACAACCTGTTCGAGGATGGATGAGGCGTTGAACAGGGCTGTCAGCGCCCCCACGACCACGATGCCGTGCACGAAGTTCGAGCCGGACATCAGCGGTGTGTGCAGAATGGAGGGTACGCGGCTGATGACCTCGTAGCCCGTGAAAGCAGCGAGCATGAAGATGTAAAGCGCGATGATGAAGGTCATTGCGGTGATCATCGTGCGGCCTCCTGTCCTGAAGCCTGTGCCGGTGCGGCGGGGGCGGCAGCCGGGGCAGGGGGTTGCGGTGCGGGCGGTGCCGGGGAATTCGGATCGACGGCCGTGCGGATGCCTTCGTTCGTGATGTAGCCATCATGAGTCAGGGCTGTGCCGGAAATGACTTCATCCGTGAAATCCAGCTGGATCTGACCCTCCTTGGTCAGGATCTGCTGGAGCAGATGCATGATGTTCTTGGAATAAAGTTCACTGGCCTGAAGGGCGAGCATGGACGGAACATTGATGGGGCCGACAATCGTCGTCGGGCCGACCTGCACGGTCTGGCCAGCCTGTGTGCCTTCACAGTTGCCACCACCTTCTGCACCGAGGTCGATGATGACGGAGCCGGGTTTCATGGCCTTGATCTGCTCGGCATCAATCAGGCGCGGAGCCTTTTTGCCGGGGACGGCGGCTGTCGTGACGATCAGGTCGGCGCGGGCGATGTGATCGCTGATAGCCTTGCGGACCGTCTGCTTTTCTTCGTCCGTCAGTTCACGGGCATAACCGCCCTTGCCAGTGGCATCCACGCCGGTATCGACGAATTTGGCACCGAGAGACTGTGCTTCTTCGCGTGTTTCGGGGCGGACGTCATAGCCTTCCGTGACGGCACCAAGACGCTTGGCCGTTGCGAGGGCCTGTAGGCCAGCGACGCCAAGGCCCATGACCAGAACCTGCGCGGCCCGCAGGGAACCGACAGCTGTGGTCATCATGGGAAGGATCTTGGTCATGTGCACGGACCCGAGCAGAACGGCGTAATAGCCTGCGAGGGTGGCCTGACTGGACAGGGCATCCATGGCCTGCGCGCGGGAAATGCGGGGAACCAGCTCCATGGCGAAGCATGTGACTTTCTGGTCCCGAAGGGCTTTGACCAGATCAGGGTGGTTTCGGCCGTAAATGAAAGACACCAGAACGGCGCCGGGCTTCATGGCCTGAACGGTTTCAATGGTGGGAGGCTGAACGGCGAGGACAATATCCGCATCGCCGAGGAGCGCCTTCCTGTCTGTTGAAAGGGTTACGTTTTTATAGGTTTCATCCGGGTAGGAAGAGGCGGCACCGGCCCCGTTTTCCATCGCGAAAGAGACGCCGAGGCTGCTGAGGCGCTCGACAACCTGCGGGATCAGGGCGACGCGGCGTTCACCGCCTTCGTCCTGTTCTTTTAGTACCGTGATTTTTACGGTCATAGGTTGAGATCCTGCGTCTTTAATCTTTTGTGAAGGCGCGACTCATCCATCCCCCTAAAGGGATGCAGGGGCCTGTGCCTCATTCGACTGCCATATTGACGCTATATTTGCGCCTTTTCCCTTGATGGGTGTCAAAAGAAAAAAATTTCTTCTGTCTTTCATATTGTAATCGTTTCCAGATCAGGAAAACGGCTACGATTGTTTCGGAAACTGGCATTCACTATTCAGGTTTTCTTTAACGCAGGGAAATTTGGGGAAGAGTAGATTTTCCCTTCCCAGGATTGTAAGAGCCTTCTCTCCTGACAGACCTGATTGAAAGGCTCCTGCTGCCCGATGGCATTTGACGCCGCCTTTCTGGACGAACTCCGCAATCGAACGCCGCTGGCCTCCCTGATCGGGCGTCGCAACAAGCTGGTTCGCTCCGGTCGTAACTGGAAGACATGCTGTCCTTTCCATGGGGAAAAGACGCCGTCTTTTTACGTCTATGATGACCATTTCCATTGCTTTGGCTGCGGCGCTCATGGCGATGCGATCTCCTTTGTCATGCAGAGCGACGGCCGGAGTTTCCCTGAGGCTGTTGAGCAACTAGCCGCTGAAGCAGGCCTTGAAGTTCCGAAGCAGGACCCACGGAGTGAGGCGCGTGCGCGGGAGGTCAAATCTCTTGGCGATGTTCTGTCCCTTGTTCAGGCCAGTTACCGGCGTCGGCTCTTTCTTCCGGAAGGACGGGAAGGGCTCGCTTATCTGCGTGGGCGCGGACTGAGTGACGCGACCATCGAGCGGTTTGGTTTGGGGTGGTCTGGCGATGGGCGGCATCTGGCTGAAGAATTGCGCGCCCATGATGTGACGCCTGAAATGCTGGTTCAGGCGGGCATTTTGCGCGTGGATGATCGGGGACAGCCCAAAGGGGAACTGTTCTTCAATCGCGTGACGTTTCCGATCCGGGATCGCCGCGGCAAGCTGATTTCTTTTGGCGCACGCACCCTGGGAGACGGGCAACCGAAATATCTCAATGGTCCGGAAACGGCGCTCTTCTCCAAGCGGCGTACACTCTACAACCTCGATCTGGCGCGTGAGGCTGTCCACAAAGGGGCTGAGCTTGTTGTGGTTGAAGGGTATATGGACGTCATTGCTCTGGACCAGGCAGGCTTCGGCGGTGCTGTGGCGCCGTTGGGGACTGCGCTGGGCGAAGAGCAGCTGGATCTGCTGTGGCGCATGACGCCCTCTCCGATCCTGTGTCTGGATGGTGATGCGGCAGGAGCCCGCGCCGCTTTGCGGGTCTGTGAAGTCGCGCTTCCGCTGCTGTCTCCCGAACGAACGCTCAGGTTCTGCCGCCTCGACCCTAAAGATGATCCGGACAGTCTGATCCGTACACGCGGCGTTGCGGCCATGAAGGAAGCCCTGTCTGGGGCGACGTCTCTGGCGACTGAATTGTTCGGGTTGATGACAGGGGGGATGGTTGATCCCGGTCCCGATCAGCGGGCGGCGTTGCGTGAGAAGCTTGTTGCTCTGTCAAAGCTGATCCCGGATCGGGCACTCGCGTCTGAGTATCGCAGTACGTTTCTGGATATGTTTTTTGCCCGGTTCAGGCGCGGGGGTGGAAGCAAAAAGCCGTTCCAGAAGAAAGGGGCACCGCTTCCTCTTTCAACGCAGGCCCCCGGCGAGATGCGGCATATCGAGCAGGGGAGTGTGGAGCGTCTCAACATTCTGACTGCGATGCTGCTGCGCTATCCGGATATTCTTCCGGAGGTAGAGCAGGCTTATAGCAGTCTGGCTCTACCAGTGGATCTGGATCGGATTCGCTCCGCTCTTCTGGACTGGAGTTGTCAGGACGAGGATCTGACGGAAGAGAACTGCCATCGCTGGATCGAGGCTCATGGACTGACGGATATCGTGGCGGCCGTGACAGAAAGTCCCATGCCTCGGGAAGTGGGGCTCGGAAAAGACAGAGATGAAGTTCTCAAGATCGATGTCGTGGAGAGCTGGTGGCACTTTTACGGGCTTGTAAATTTTCGCAATTTCGAGCGCGAAGTGGCCAATGACATTCAGGCAACCATCATGCAGGTCTATTCTGGTGGAGGGGGCGGAGACTCTTCTTTTCCGGAAAGCCTGCTGGCGCGGATGAGGGTTCTGGAAGC
This sequence comes from Gluconobacter sp. Gdi, assembly GCF_014132155.1. Lineage (GTDB taxonomy): Bacteria > Pseudomonadota > Alphaproteobacteria > Acetobacterales > Acetobacteraceae > Gluconobacter. The sequence goes on along the minus strand of NZ_BLJQ01000004.1, from coordinate 84,607 downwards.
GCTGCGACGCGGTGAGGATGTTGAAGAGGAAGGGTGAAAAAGGCCGGGGCTAACGTTTTTTATTGCCCTGAAGTTGCTTTCTTTTTCGTCTAAACCTTGACTTACGGCTCAGGATCGACCACCTGCACGCTGCCGAATTGCTTGCTTTCGGTGGAGTTGAGGGAGAGACGCATGGCGACGAAAACAGCCTCTGGTACGGATCGGAACGCGCAGGAACAGGAGGGGGATGCCACTCTTCTTGATACGCAATCCGCTGCCGTGAAGCGGCTGATCGCCAAAGGGCGTGAGCGTGGCCATATTACCTTTGACGAGCTGAACGCCGTTCTGCCGCAGGACCAGATGTCCTCCGAGCAGATCGAAGACGTCATGGCAGCTCTGTCAGAGATGGGCATTCAGGTTCTGGAAAACGAAGAACAGGACGAAGCTGAGCCGGCTCAGGAAGAAGCCAAGGAAGAAGCTGAGGAATCAGACGAGCCTCAGGGCGGCAATATTGATGCCGAGGCTGCCAGCCGCACGGATGATCCGGTTCGGATGTATCTGCGTGAGATGGGGTCTGTAGAGCTCCTGTCCCGCGAAGGCGAAATCGCGATCGCCAAGCGCATTGAAGCGGGTCGTGACGAGATGATTGGCGGGCTTTGCGAAAGCCCGTTGACGATCCGCGCGATCATTTCCTGGCATGAACGCCTCAAGGACGGCGAAATGCTGCTCCGTGACATCGTCGATCTGGAAGCCAGTCAGGCTGTCGGTCCGGGTCCTGAAGGCGAAGAGGGCGAGGAAGGCGAGGAAGCTGCGTCTGACGAAGACGCCACGGACGACGATGCCGAAGAAGGCGACGGTGATCAGCAGGAAGGCAGTGGCCTGTCCCTGTCTGCTCTGGAAGAGAAGCTGAAGCCAGAAATTCTGGCCCGCTTCGAAGCCATCGAGCCGCTGTATCACAAGCTGCGTCAGCTTCAGGTCAAGCGTCTGGAGGCCCTGACGGCCGGCGAGGAAAGCTCGGACAAGTCTGAGAACATCTATGAAGAACTGCGCCATGAACTGGTCAGTCTGGTGGAGCAGGTTCACCTGCATAACAACCGGATTGAAGAGCTTGTTGCCCAGATCAAGATGCATGTTCAGCGTCTGAATAACCTCGAAGGTCGCTTGCTGCGTCTGGCTGAGGGCTGCAAGATTTCGCGTGATGACTTCCTGCTGAAGTATCGTAACCGTGAGATGGACCCGACCTGGGTTGATTTTATCTGCACTCTGCCCGGTAAGGGCTGGAAGACGCTGACGACCAAGCACCTGGACCAGATCCGCTCCATGCGTGCCGATCTTGCGGCGCTTTCTCACGAGACTGGCCTGCCGGTTGGGGAATTCCGCCGTGTGTATGCGACCATTTCCCGTGGTGAGCGTGACTCCACACGTGCCAAGAAGGAAATGATCGAGGCCAACCTGCGTCTCGTGATCTCGATTGCCAAGAAGTACACGAACCGTGGTCTGCAGTTCCTGGATCTGATTCAGGAAGGCAACATCGGTCTGATGAAGGCCGTGGACAAGTTCGAGTACCGTCGCGGTTACAAGTTCTCGACCTATGCCACCTGGTGGATCCGTCAGGCGATCACGCGTTCTATCGCCGATCAGGCCAAGACGATCCGTATTCCGGTGCACATGATCGAGACGATCAACAAGCTGGTGCGCACGTCCCGTCAGATGCTGCATGAGATCGGGCGTGAGCCTGCTCCGGAAGAGCTGGCTGAGAAGCTGGGTATGCCGCTGGAGAAGGTCCGGAAGGTCCTGAAGATTGCCAAGGAGCCGATCTCCCTTGAAACGCCGATTGGCGACGAGGAAGACAGCCATCTTGGTGACTTTATCGAGGACAAGACGGCTGTTATTCCGTTGGATGCCGCGATCCAGACCAACCTGCGTGAAGCAACCACGCGCGTTCTGGCATCCCTGACGCCACGTGAAGAGCGCGTTCTGCGGATGCGTTTCGGTATTGGCATGAACACGGACCACACCCTTGAGGAAGTGGGCCAGCAGTTCAACGTGACGCGTGAGCGTATTCGTCAGATCGAGGCAAAGGCTCTTCGCAAGCTCAAGCACCCGAGCCGCAGCCGCAAGCTGCGTTCCTTCCTCGACGATAACTGATCGTCTGGGTCATGCTGCCGGCCTGGCTTCATCCGCAGGGATCATCCACCCGCTTTGAGGTGGGTGTGACTTTTCTGGAGACGAGGGCGAGCCGCCCAGCTCCGGTTTGGCCGGAGGGGATCTCTCTTGAGAGAGTTCTCCCTCCGGCTTTGCCGCTATACCGCAAGCTTTATCGGGAAGTCGGTAAAGACTATTGCTGGTGGATGCGTCGTCCGATGCCGGACGAAAAACTGGCTGAAATCGTCCATGATCCTGACGTTTACTTCATGGTGCTCTGGCAGGCAGATGGTACGCCTCTTGGGTTCTACGAACTGGATCTGAGAGAGGGTGGAGACGCCAATCTGGCGTACTTCGGACTGCTGCCAGCGGCAATTGGTCATGGCTTAGGTCGGGCATTGCTAGATTCCGCGATTTCTCAGGCGTTTGCGGCAGGGTGCTGGCGATTGCGGGTCAATACCTGCACACTGGATCATCCCAGAGCTCTGACCAATTATCAGAAATGTGGGTTTGTAATTCAGTATGTTGTTCAGGAAATCTGGAACGTTCCTGACGAATATGTCCCGGCAGAGCTGCGTCGACTCTGAGTTTATCCTTGATTTCCGTTAGGCTGCATGATTAATGCAGCCTTTCCCTGCCGGGCGATGTGGCGTCGCGCCGGCTATACCCGCGCTTTCCCATAAAGATTGCACTGTCTCCGGCACGGGCTGGACCAGTTGGGTTGACCTTATCCGAAGGGAGTTTTCATGCCACTGTACGAAAGCGTGCTCATCGCACGTAACGATGTGTCTCAGGCACAGGTCGAGAGCCTGGTTGAGACCATTGAAGCCCTGCTGACCGAGAATGGTGGTTCCATCCAGAAGCGCGAATTCTGGGGTCTCCGTTCGCTCGCATACCGCATCAAGAAGAACCGTAAGGGCCATTACGTCCTGCTCGGTATCGACTGCACGCCGGATACGCTTCGTGAAGTTGAGCGTCAGCTCGGCCTGAACGAAGACGTGCTTCGCGTTCTGACGCTTCGCGTTGACGAAATCGACGAAACTCCGTCCCCGGTTCTTGCTCGCAAGAATGATGACCGCGGCGACCGTGGTAGCTTCCGTGGCGGCTCCAAGCCGGCTGGTCGCTTCGAGAGCGGCCGTGGCGGCCCGCGTCGTGGCAGCGAAGACCGTGAAGAATACCGTGCACGCGGCGAGCAGGACGATGCTCGTGAGGCGGCTGGAGCGGAGTAAGAAACATGTCCGATACAACCACCACCGACGTGAACGACGTCAACCCAGCAGCCCGTCGCACGGCTGTCGGCGCACGCCGTCCTTTCTATCGTCGTCGTAAGTCCTGCCCGTTCTCCGGCCCGAATGCGCCGAAGATCGACTACAAGGACGTGCGTCTTCTGAGCCGCTTCCTCTCTGAGCGTGGCAAGATCGTGCCGAGCCGTATCACGGCTGTTTCGGCCAAGAAGCAGCGTGAGCTGGCGCAGGCTATCAAGCGTGCCCGCTTCCTTGCCCTGCTCCCCTACGTCGTAAGCTGAGGAGAGCACCATGTCCCAGACCGCACTGATCCTGCTCCAGCGGGTCGAGCATCTCGGCCAGATGGGCGATCTTGTTTCCGTGAAGCCGGGTTACGCCCGTAACTTCCTGCTTCCGCAAGGCAAGGCGATGCGTGCTACGGCCGCAAACCGCAAGCGCTTTGACACGGAGCGCGCCCAGCTTGAAGCGCTGAACATCAAGAAGCGCGAAGAAGCTGAGCGTCTTGCCGAACGTATGGACAGCCTGTCTGTCATCATCATCCGTCAGGCAAGTGACAGCGGCAACCTGTACGGCTCCGTCAGCACGCGTGATATCGCTGTTGCTGCTACGGACGCTGGCCTTACGGTTGCTCGTCAGCAGGTTGTTCTGGCTCACCCGATCAAGTCTCTTGGCCTGACGGAAGCCCGCATCGTCCTGCACCCGGAAGTTTCCATTCCGCTGACAGTCAACGTTGCACGTTCTGCTGAAGAAGCTGAGCGCCAGGCCCGCGGCGAAGCCGTTGGCGTGGAAGAAGAGGATGACAACATCCTCGGCGAACTGCAGGCAGAGAACGCAGCTGAAGAAGCTGCTGCCGAATCTGCAGTCACGGAAGAAGCCGAAGGCTGATTTCTCTGGCATAGCCAACAGAAAACCCGGCCGGGTATTCCCGCGCCGGGTTTTTTGATGTCTGCTCTCCCGGTCAGGAAACTGAAGACTGTGTCATGTCTTGTCATGACGCGTGAACAGGAGGGAGACAGGCGTGAAACCCATTCTCGATTTCGTTCTGAAGAAATTTATTCAGGTTGGAACGCTGCGAGTCACGTTCAGTGACGGCACGATACATACTTATCGTGGGGCAACGCCCGGCGTTGAAGCAGGCTTACATCTCAAAACAAAACAGGCTGAGCGTTCTCTGGTTATTAATTCCGGGCTGGCGTTTGGCGAAGAATATATGGCTGGCGAACTTGCGCCGGAAGGATGCACTCTTGAGACGCTGATGATCGTTCTGATGGCGAACATCACGCAGGGTGGCCATGTTTTTGAGGAGATCGAGGACCGACTCCGTTATCTTCTGCGACCTTTGAAGGGACTTAATTCCCTGAAGCGGTCCTGCCGGAATGTTGCGCATCACTATGATCTGAATGGTCGACTTTACGACTTGTTCCTCGACAAGGACCGCCAATATTCGTGCGCGTATTTCCAGCGTGAGGATATGACCCTAGAGGAAGCCCAGATCGCAAAGAAGCGACATATTGCAGCTAAGCTCAATCTAAACCGTCCCGGACTGGAAGTTCTGGATATTGGGTGCGGCTGGGGCGGTCTGGCACTGACACTGGCAAAAGACTATGGCGCGACGGTTGTCGGTATTACGCTTTCAAAAGAGCAACTGGAGGAAGCGCGGGCTCGAGTGCGGGCAGAGGGACTTGAAAGGCAGGTCCGTTTCGAGCTCATGGACTATCGGAATGTTCATCACGAGTTCGATCGTGTCGTGTCAGTCGGAATGTTCGAGCACGTTGGGCAACCGCAATTTGAGCGCTATTTTCGCGGAATTAAGGAATGTTTGAAGCCGGATGGGGTGGCTTTAATCCACTCGATCGGTCGGACGGATGGGCCGGGAACCACCAATGCGTGGCTTCAGAAATACATCTTCCCCGGAGGATATTCTCCGTCTTTAAGCGAGACGCTAGCTGCTATTGAGCGCACCGGTCTCTGGATGACAGACTGCGAAGTTCTGCGTCTGCACTATGCCAAGACAATTGCAGAATGGCGTAAGCGCTTTGATGCGAACCGACAGAAAATCATAGATCTGTATGACGAGCGCTTTGTGCGGATGTTTGAATTGTATCTTGTTGGGAGCGAACTGGCGTTCCGTGTGCAGGGGCACATGAATTTTCAGCTTCAGTTAACACGATCTGTGGATGCCGTGCCTTTGACGCGTGATTACATGTTTGAGAATGAGCGCGCAAAAAGCGCAGTCTGAGTTTTTATACTTGGGGTGTGTAGCGAAAGCAGGATGGGTCATGATCGTGGATCAGACCCACGGCCTGCATCCAGGCATACACGATGACAGGGCCAACGAAGCGAAAGCCCCGGGCTTTCAAAGCCTTGGACACAGTTACTGAAAGAGGTGACTGCGCCAATACTGCTCCGGTTGAATTGTAAACCGGAGCATCAGGAACCAATGATGCAATGAAACCTGCAAGGTCTTCGCCTCGTGCCTGCATGGCCAGATAGGCCTGTGCATTGCCTATGGTGGCTTTGATCTTGGCACGGGCCCGGATGATGCCGGGATCCTGCATGAGGCGGTCGATATCCTGTTCCGTAAAGAGCGCTACTTTTTCAGGATCGAAGTTGGCGAAGGCCTTTCGAAAACCTTCTCGTCTTTTCAAAACAATCGCCCAGGACAAGCCAGCTTGAAAGCTTTCCAGAACGAGAGTCTCCCACAGCTCTCGGCTATCACGGATCGGAACGCCCCATTCTTCGTCATGATACTGGCGAAGAAGAGGGTCTGTTACGGCCCAGCGACAGCGGGGAAGGTTCTTAGGAGCGGGCAAGATGCAGCTCTGCAAGGCGGCCAAATTCTGCAACGCTCAGGGTTTCAGCCCGGCGTGTCGGCTCAATGCCCGCAGCGTCCAGAAGTGCTTCCCCGCCAATCGATTTGAGAGATGAACGTAGCATCTTGCGGCGCTGTCCGAACGCGGCGGCTGTGACGCGCTCCATCGCTCGGAAAAGCTCTGGTGCAGGCTGCTCTGCGTGCGGGATCAGGACTGCAACGGCAGAATGAACCTTTGGTGGCGGGGAAAATGCCCCCGGTGGAATGCGCAGAGCCACGGAGCAGGACGCGCACCATTGGGCCAGCACAGCCAGCCGCCCGTAAGCGGAGGTATCTGGTTCAGCACAGATGCGTTCAGCAACTTCAAGCTGGAACATCAGGGACAGGCGTTCCCACGCATGGGCCTGCCTCAACCAGCCCACAAGAAGGGGAGTGGCGACATTGTAAGGCAGGTTCGCAATGATCTGTCTGGGAGCAGGCGCAAGGCTTGCGGCATCCAGTTTCAGGGCATCCTGCCGGATAATATGAAGACGATCCGGATAGTGCCCGGCGAGCTCTTCGAGCAGTGGCCAGGCACGTTCGTCAATTTCCACAGCATCGACGCGGCTTGCAGGACTATCGAGCAAAGCTCGTGTCAGACCACCAGGGCCGGGTCCGATTTCAACAACGCTTCGCCCTGTCAGATCGCCGCCCAAGGCGACGATCCGAGCACAAATTCCGGGATCCAGAAGAAAGTGCTGACCAAGAGACTTCTTTGCATCCAGGCCATAAGCCTGAATGGACTCTTTCAGAGAAGGAAGGCTCACGTCAGTTAAGAGCCGGTTTTGCGGCAGGGCGTATATCGATGATGGACCGACGCTGCAGATCCCGCTGGAGCTGACGGGAAGCCTGTTCAACGCGCTCGTTCATGAGCTGATCGGCAATTTCACCCGGTGTCTGCTGTGCCAGATTTTTCTGCTGGCGATCACAGACCATTAACAGGGCTATGCCATCCATGGAGACCAGAGGGCGACTGACTTTGTTGACTGGTAGAGGCTCGATGATGGAGCGCATCTGAGGGGCGAGGCGTTCCAGGATCTGCGTGCCGGGGTTGCTGGGACGCTTCTCCCCAAGAGACTTGTTGAGAGCCTCTATTGCGTCGCAGCTATGGATCGTTTCCACAGCATGTGTCGCCTTCTGAAGAGCTGCCTGCTGCTGAGGGGTCGGATTTTGCGGGTTCAGTGGTGCATCGAACGGGAAGAATGCCTGACGCAGGGCAACGAGCGTGCCCATCTGCTTGCCGACGACGCGCTTGGCCTGCACCGTTGCAATGACAAAGCCGCCTGCAACCTGGATCGGATTGGAAATAGCGCCAATCGGCATCTGCCGAACGACATTCACGACCTGTGGATCGAGGCTGTCTTCCTGTACCCACCCCATGGAACCACCATCCAGAGCAGACTGTGCCTGCGAGAACTGGGCGGCAACAATCGGGAAGGGAGCCCCTTCGCGAAGCTGGGAGATGATGGTGCGTGTGAACGTGAGTTCGTTTTCATCGTGGCGAGGGTCAGCAACAGGAACGAAAATTTCGCTCATCATGTACTGCGCGCGACCCTGCTCAGCCTGAAGGGCCTGCTCACGCTGCGCGATCTGGGTGGCTGTAATGCGCCCCCCTTCGCCCAACTGTTCACGCAGGACCTGCATCCAGCCAATCTGCACACGAATCTGATCGATCAGCGTCGTCAGGGAAACGCCGTCAGACGCGAGGCGGTCACGCAGGGCATTTTTGGGCATGCCGTTGCGCTGTTCGATGTTGCTGATGGCGCCAGCAATCTGCTCAGGCTCGACATTGATGTGTCGCTTGAGCATCTCCTGGGTCTTCAGGCGCTCTTCGATCAGCTGGTGAATGATCTGGCCGCGCATGCGGTTCATAACATCCGGGCTGACGGGCAGGCCTGTGGAAAGTACGAACAGCTTGGCGCGGTTATCCACATCACGCTGGGTCAGGACCTGGCCGTTGATAACAGCCAGGATCTGGTCTTCGGGTGGTTTGGCCACAGGTGCCTGCTCTTTTTTGGGAACAGTCTTGTGGGCGGGTGCAGCATGCGCCACAGCGGTTGGAACCGCCGCAGAGAAGGCCAGCAGGGCAACCAGGGCAGTAGATGCGATGCGATGGGTCTTGAACATGCTCAGCCGTTAATTCCGAAAGTGCCGATCGTTTTGAACGTGAAGTTGAACATCACAGTGGTGTTCCGCTGCTCGCCGCCGATCCGTGTGTACTGTTTGATATACATGATATCCAGCCCGAAGCAGTCGTTGGAATACCCAATGTCTCCCCCGTTTGCGACGAACTGTTTCCGGGACAGGCTGCGCCGGAAGAAGCCGGAGGCATGATAATTACGCCAGTGAGTGGCCACGCTTCCTGTGATTTCGTTCGTTTTGACCAGATAAGGCGAATTTACGCCGCTCTCACGATAATTGGTAGCGTAGTAATAATACGGTGTTACTGGGGCATAGAGATAGCCTGCACTGAAGCGCAAAGCTGGAATGCCGGCGCTGAACAGGCCTTCGCCGTAGTCCAGCTGGTGTGTCCATGGATTGTAACGGCCGCGAGCCGTCACATCGAGGTATTTATTGGGTGTGAAACGCACACGGCCAACCGGGTCCGAAAGATGATGATCCAGCCCGGAATACGGAATACGGTTCTTCGTGATGTGCTCCTGGATGCTTTCACCCACCAGCATGTCAATGGAATGGCCGTTCCACGTCCAGCTCTGATGAACGCCAATATTGCCGCGCAGACCACCGTCAAGGCGATCTGTTCCGGAATAGCGGTTTAGGGAGAACATGGTTGTATCGGTGAACTCGTACGTCAGGCTGTCTTCATTCGGCATATTGCTGTTGGAAGAGTTGCCGGTATTAGGGGCGGCAATCAGCTGGACAATCGGCTCAAGGATCTGCGTGCCCCGTCCGCGGGCAAAAGACCTGAGAAACGGCCAGTTCATCTTGACGGCAATTGTCGGCAGAACCTGCCCGGTGACTTTTGTACCGCCAACAGCGTAATAGGTTGGCTGCTGTGCCAGACTGGTGGCGCGATAGACGTTTGAGTCCAGTCGGGCTGTTACAAGCCACTGCTGGCCAAGACTGTTGTGGAATGGACGGTCCCACTGCATCTGGAGCTGACCACGCTGATCAGACACACCCTTGGAACGGAAGACGTCAAAGTCGGTGGTGTTCATACTGAAACGGCCGCCGAGCGCATCAGGCTGGCCCTGATAGGCATAGGTGAAGCGCGGGAGCGCCCATGGCAGTTCAGAGTTCTGAATGACGCCCTGGTTCAGACCCTGATAGGCCTGCGCGTCGAGGCGGGCGTAGGCGCCTACGCCGTAGCCTTCAAGATAGACGTTCGAGTTGAGCGATTCCTGACCATAACCAGGAACGCGGTAATCTCGCATGTAGTTGGCAGACGTCGCCAGATTGACGTTGATGCCTGCCTGCCAATGCTTGTTGATCGCGAAATTGCCCTGACCGAACACGTAGCCCTGCAGGCCGTATTCGCCTGAGGAATTAACGTTGTTGCCGAACGTGTTGACGTAACGGCTCTCTCGGTTGGTGTCGTATGCGCCACCGGCAGTAATATCCAGCGTACCAAAGTTGAAACGGCGACGATATTCGCTGGTGATTTCCGGGCCTGTCTTTGTGGAGACCAGCCCACGAACGGTGAGGTCCTGACTGTCGTCAATGGCCCAGAAATATGGAAGTGTGAAATACGTTCCAAGATAGCGGTCATGCGGGCTGATGCCGGCCATCAGGAAGCCGCTCTGCCGTTTGACCGAAGGATCAGACATCGAGAAAAACGGGAAATAGAACACTGGAAGGCCGAGCATTTTCAACCAGGCATGGTTGAACTCGATGCGCTTGTGCTGGGCATCCTGCGTCGCACCGTATGCCTGAAACTGCCAGAACGGGGGAGCGTCAGGGTTCGTTTCGCAGATCTTGCAGGCCGTATAGACGGCATGTGACAGATCATTGATCAGACCATTGGTTCGACGCATGCCGTTGCCAGCCAGCTTCGCATTGTCCTGCATCTGCATGTAGATGGACGTGCCGATGCCGTCATGCATGCCATGGCTGAATTCCATATAGGCGGCATAGGTTGTGCTGCCATCCGGCTCCATGATGGCGACATGGCCGCGCGCTGCCAGAACGCCCGTATTCCGGTCATAGGTGATCTTGTCCGCACGGAGGGCGTGATCGCCCTGCCAGATGCGGACATTGCCTTCCCATGTGACCAGACCGTTCTTTGCGTAGCTTTCGCTGTCAGCCAGATAGGTGAGGGGGTCATGCTCGGACGTCGGCTTACCGATGACGATGATATGCGAATTGTCCCGCTGCATCGTATTGGCAAACATGTCCTGCGGCGCCACGAGCGCAGTTCCCGTCAGGGCGACGCCTGCAAGAGAGACGCATCTGCGGGCGCGTTTTGGGAGCCACCGGGGCACCGACATCAACCATCCTCCATGTGCAGCAAAAGCGCGACCGCAAGGCAAAGCCCTGCGCCCGTGGGCGCCCATGCGGCAAGAACCGGCGGCAAAGCGCCAGATTCACCAAACTGTTCAGCCACTTTCGAGATCGTGAAGAGCGCAAAGCCTGCAGCAATTCCCGATCCCAGCATCCGGGCCACTCCGCCGCGTCGTGCGGGACGCATCGAAAACCCTGCGGACACCAATGCCATTGTACCAGCAAGGATGGGAAGAGCCAGAAGCGATTGGAAATGTAACCTGTGCCGAATTGAAGGGAAACCGGAACGCTCCAGAAGGGAGATAAAGCCGGGTAGAGCAAAGACCGAGAGCGTATCGGGGGACGCGAAACTTTCCTGAATGCGGTCAACCGTAAGGTCGGAAGGAAGGGTCAGGGTTCCGACTTTCTCGGGCAGATGGTCTGGATGAAGCAAGGACGAATCATTCAGGTTCCACTGCTGGTGGGCGAGCGTTCCAGTCGGTGCTTCGACGCGTACGATCAGCCGATCACGGTCATCCAGACGGAAAATGGTCACGCCTGAAACATCGAGCGTGTCTTGCGCAAGCTTGACGTTCTGGGCGTGTAGAATGGCAACGCCATGCGGTGTCAGCCCTTCATCGGCCTGTCTGAGCCAGAGCTCGCCCCCCTTTAGCGTCAGAACTCCACCGCCTGTCCGTAGGTAAGACTGATCCAGAAGTTCTGCCTGCCGATACATTGAGGAGGAGAGGGCCGAGATGCCGGTGGTTGTGAACAGACCGATCAGGAGCGCGCAAGCCAAGGGGCTGGCAAGAAACTGCCAGGCAGAGATGCCCGCAGCTCTGGCGACGATAAGTTCGGACGAGCGTGTCAGACGCGAAAAACAGACAATCCCGCCGAGCAGAATACCGAAAGGCAGCACATAAATGACGTAATACGGAATGTGCAGGCCTGCGATTTCAAGAATAAGGCTCGTTGGCACATTGGGACGGGTGGCGGCGCGTCTGAGCAGATCAATGAAGTCGAACAGGGACACAAGCCCTGTCAGCGCCAGAACCATCGAAAGCGTGTTCAGGGTGAAATGGCGTGCGATGTAGATCGCTAATGTCGTGGAAAACCCGACTTCGGTTTCCTGCGGTCTCAGGGTGTGCAGGAGCGTGGAAAACCAGCTGCGATACCCGTCAGTCGTTGATTTCATGAAGGGCGTCCAGTCTGGCGCGAAGTTCCGGTCCACTGTTCCGCGAACAGAAGAGCTGCACAGATGATGCTGGGAAGAAGGGCTGCAACCCAGAGCAGGGGAACGAGCGCAAGGTTCCGGCCAGCAAAATTCTGGAGCATGAGCGAGAGCGCAAGAAGCCCGACAACTGTCAGAATGGCGATCAGAGGGCGGGTAATGTTGCCATGCCGGGAGAACGTCCCCCGGAGAACAGCGACCAGCCCGATCATGGCGAAGGACAGCACCGTCAGCGGAGAGGTCAGGCGATGCCACCCTTCGACCGCAAATTTGCCTCTGTCACGCTCGGAAACCTCATTGGGGTCTGGATGGAAGAGGTCATGTAAGGGCATTTCCGACGCATCCCGCTCCTCGTGGTTGTTCTGGCGGGAGGATGTCAGATCAATCGTGTTGCGGCCAAACGTCAGGACGTTCAGGCGCCCTGTATGCCGGTCGATTTCTTCACGAGAGCCATTATAGAGGACGACGCGAGGCTTGTCGTTGACGGTGACGATGGTGCCCCGTTCGGCCAGAACGGTCGTATGAGCATCCGGGTCACGATCATCTTCCACCAGAACGCCGTGTAGCAGCCCGTTGGAATCCCGGGATCGGACATACACGGTCATGTCGCCGGAGACTTTGGTGAAGACTCCATCCTGTAGCAGGAAAGCAGCCATCTGATTGCGGATCTGGAATTCGTATCGATGGAAGGCGTGATAGGACACCGGAGCCAGCCAAAGCGTCAAAACGTAACACAGGCCCACGCAGGCTCCTGCGCAGATCAGGCCAGGGCGTGCCAGCTCTAACGGGGAGCGTCCAGCGGCCCGCATGACGGTCATTTCCCGGTCGCCGGACATCCGCTGATAGGTGAAGAGAATCACGAGGAAGGTCGTGATCGGCAAGATGACTGCCACAAAGGACGGCAACATCAGGGAAGTAAGCTGCAAAAAGACGCGCAGAGACAGTCCGTGCTGAACAATCATCGAGACGAAATGCAGCGATTGCGTCAGCCAGATAAGCGCGACTGCTCCCCCCGTCAGTGCCAGAAGGGCAATGACAAGCTGACGGAGGACGTACCGGTCAAGAAGGGGCAGCAGATGTCGCTTTGCAGCGCCGGGGGAAGAGGCCATGGCCCTTCATCTATCCTTAGCCTGTGACGGGAGAAAGGCAAAAAAACAATACGGTATCAGCGAAAGTAGACTGATCGGTCAATCGGAGGCCGGTCTGTCAGGCTATGGTAGAACTGGCTTGTCGCGATCCCAAGCAATAGCCCCGCGCTGATCCCAAAGGCAATTGTAATGTAACGCCATGGACGTTGGGCGCGTTGTGTCGCGATTTCCGTCATGAGAGCCCGGCTTTCCATTTGCATATGGCTCAGGGCGCCTTGGGCGGACCTGATATGGCCCTGTGCTTGGCGAAGCTCACGTTCAAGCTGGAAGATCCTGTTCCGAAGTTGCTCTTCACGGTCTGCCGCGCCCTGGCGTGAAGTGTCAGTGGCCAGGCTCGTGAAAAGATTTTTGAGCGCGCCGCCTGTCAGGTTGTTGCGTTTGGCACGTATACGAAGGGCTTCGAGCGCATTCTGGGCAGAGCCTGAAGGCTCCGCCAGAACCAGTGCAAGAATATCGGAGAGAATCTTGATATCTTTCGGGGCGAAGCGGTTTTCGGCCATATGATCAGCCGGGATTCTGGGAAAGTGGGCGTGGTTCAGCCGCACGCTTTAGGCGGTCCCGGATTGCCAGCCCCAATCCCTGGCGGGGGATGGGCTGGGCAGCAATGCATGTCAGTCCGCGTTTGGTTCCTTCTGCATCCAGGAAGCGCAGCCCTGAAAACAGGCGGGCCGCGGCTTCTTCCAGATTTCCGGTTTCACTCAGGTTCCAGGTCAGGCCGGCGCTGGGGAGCGGCGGGCCGAACGCGAGCAGTGCCTCGTTGGGGCGAACGTCATAGGCGTCCAGCCGGACAGGGAGCGAAGGGGCATAATGAGATGCCAGTCTGCCCGGGGACGACGGGAGCGCTTCTGCAAAATCATCCGGATGATGGATTGGGCCACAGAGTGCCGTCAGTTCTTCCAGCGTTACGCCGCCCGGCCGGAGCAGAACGGGTGTGTCTCGTGTGAGATCCAGAACGGTGCTTTCTACGCCGACAGAACAGGGGCCGGAATCCAGAATGGCGTCGATACGTCCATCCAGCGAGCGCAGCACGTGCGAGGCATCCGACGGGCTGACAGTTCCGGAAATGTTTGCGGAGGGCGCTGCAATAGGAGCCCCGACCTCGCGGAGCAAGGCAAGGGCTGTTTTGCCTCTGGGGACGCGAAGGGCAAGTGTATTCAAACCAGCCGCTGCAAGGTCCGAAACGGTGGAGTTCGGCGCGCGGGGCAGCACCATCGTCAGGGGGCCAGGCCAGAACTTTTCCGCAAGCTCATAGGCGATGTCTTTGGTACGACCATGCAGGTCCGCCTGGGCGAACGCACTTTCTGCATCTGCAAGATGGCTGATAAGCGGATTGAAGCGTGGACGGCCCTTGGCGGCGAAAATACGCGCGACAGCCGTGTCGGACGAAGCAAGGGCGCCGAGGCCATAGACGGTTTCAGTTCCGAAGGCGACAAGCTTACCAGCCTTCAGAAGCTCTGCAGCGCGGCGGATTCCGTTGGTATCAGCAGTCAGGCGTTCCGTGTTCAGAGACTCGCTCACGAAGCGCCTCCCGTGCAGTAAAATGAAGAGTTCAGGCGGCCAGGCTTGCCGTAACGCAAGGGCTGGCCGTTTTCATCCAGCAGGCTGCCACCTGCGGCTTCGAGAATGGCCTGTGGGGCGGCGGTGTCCCACTCCATGGTGGGGCCAAAACGGGGATAAAAATCGGCAGCGCCTTCTGCGACGCGCATGAACTTCACAGAAGAGGCCAGCTTGTCGATGGACGCGACCTTGCGTCCGGCGAGCCACCGCTCAAGAAGCTCGGTGTTACCATGATGGCTGGACGCCAGAACACGCAGCCCCTCAGTCGAAGGGGCCGCTGTGTGGATAGGGGTACTGGTCGTGCCATCGAAACGATGCGCGCCGAGGCCCACGCCTCCGCTGTAGATTAGCCCGTATCCGGGAAGTGCCACGACGCCAAGAGCGGGTCTGTCTCCACGGATTAGCCCGATATTGACGGTGAAGTCCTTGCCGCCTGAAGAGAACCCCCGCGTTCCGTCCAGAGGGTCAACAAGCCAGTAGGCGTCCCCGGCTGTAACCTCAATCCCGGCGGACATTTCCTCTTCCCCGATTGCGGCAAGCGACGGGCATGCCGTGCGCAGGCCACGCAGGATGTGGTCTTCAGAGGCGCGATCTGCCTCCGTAACCGGAGAGGCGTCTTTCTTGACTTCCGTGAGGAAGCCTCGGGCACGGATCTCGTTGATGATGTCCGCTGCTTCCGAAGCCAGACGGAATGCGAGGGACAGCAGGGCGCGGTCATCGTCTGGGGAGACCGTATGAAGGGGGGCTGAGGTCATGCCTGCAAGGCTACTTCATGAAAGGCGTTTCGTCATGTGCTGATGCGAGGGAGGTGACTTGAGTTGTTGCATACCGACCAGAGCACGCGAATGAGGCGACGATTGCAGCGGAAATGAAGCCGGAACGCAGTGGCGTGTGACGTCTCTGTTGTGCTCATCGAACTGCTCCCCTCTTGTGTGGAAGCACGCTGTTCCCGATAACGGGAGCACTGAAATGGTTCTGCCATGCAAAAGGTGCGATATGCTCGATATTTCTTTTGGTTCGCTTCCAGCGCTGAACAACGCCCAGCCACAGGCCGTTGCCCTGATTGGGTATGGGAAGGCGACCTTTGAAGACAGCACCTTCAAGGCACTCGATGACGCCACGGCTGGTGCATTGAGCCGTGCTGCGTCTTTTAAGGGTTTCAAGGGCGAAGTTGGGCAGACGGTTGTTCTGACGGCGCCGTCTGCTGGTCTGTCTCAGGTTGTTCTGGTGGGATGTGCAGCAAAGGACGGCTCGGCTGTCGGGTCGGTTGCCGTTGAAAATGCCGGTGGTTCTGCGGCTAAAGCACTCGATGGCGTGGCTGATGCGGTTCTCGCCCTGACGGCAGATATTGCAGAATTTGTACCAGAAGCTGCTTTGGGTGCGCGTCTGGCTCGTTACGACTTTGCTCTGTATCGCACAAAGAAGTCTTCCGAGAGGCCGGTTCTGAAAGCTTTGACGGTCGTGGCTTCGGATGTTGCCGCCGCTGAAGCACGCTGGACTGCTCTGGATGCCGTATCTCGCGGTGTTTTCCTGACCCGCGACCTTATCAGCGAACCCGCCAACATTCTCTCTCCGGAGACGTTTACAGCGCGGATCGAAGCGCTCCGTGAGACGGGTCTTGAAGTAGAAGTTCTCGATGAAGCCGCCATGCAGGAATTGGGCTTTGGTGCGCTTCTGGGGGTGGCACAGGGAAGTGCGAACAAGCCCCGCACGGTGATCGTCCGTCATAATGGCGGTGGTGATGAAGCGCCTCTGGCCTTCATCGGCAAAGGCGTAACGTTTGATAGCGGCGGAATTTCGATCAAGCCTGCTGCCGGCATGGACGAGATGAAGACCGACATGGGCGGGGCCGCCACGGTTATCGGTCTCATGAGCGCACTGGCGCGCCGCAAGGCTCCTGTGAATGCGATTGGTGTTGTCGGGCTGGTGGAAAACATGGTGTCTGACCGGGCACAGCGTCCGGGCGATATTGTGACGAGTTATAGCGGCCAGACCATTGAAGTGCTGAACACGGATGCCGAAGGTCGTCTGGTTCTGGCGGATGTGCTTGCCTACACAAAGGATCGTTTCAAGCCGAAGCTGATGGTCGATCTGGCCACATTGACCGGTGCGATCGTGGTGAGCCTTGGAACGGAAAACGCAGGTTTGTTCAGCAATGACGACACGCTGGCTTCCGGTCTTTTCGAGGCTGGAAAGCAGGTTGGCGAAGGTCTGTGGCGGATGCCGATGGGCGAGGCTTACAACCGCCAGATCGACTCTGACATTGCTGATATGAAGAACATTGGCGGCCGTCCGGGGAGTGCCATTCTGGCGGCTGAGTTCCTGAAGCGCTTCGTTGGTGAGACTGTCTGGGCGCATCTGGATATTGCCGGCACGACATGGAAGACAACGGCGTCCCCGACGGCTCCGAAGGGTGCAACTGGGTTTGGGGTTCGTCTTCTGAACCAGTTCGTACTGTCTCATGAGGCCCGTGCCTGAGAGTGGATGTCGGATTTTATCATCTGACGCGGACGCCTCTGGAAGAGGCGTTGCCTGCGCTTTTGGGTAAGACGCTGGATGTCGGGGAGCGGGCCTTGGTCCGTTGCCATGATGCAGCGTCAGTCACGGCTCTGGATGCGGCGCTCTGGGCGTCCCGCGATCCTGTGTGGCTTCCGCATGGCACAGCAAA
Organism: Gluconobacter sp. Gdi; assembly: GCF_014132155.1. Lineage (GTDB taxonomy): Bacteria > Pseudomonadota > Alphaproteobacteria > Acetobacterales > Acetobacteraceae > Gluconobacter. The sequence goes on along the minus strand of NZ_BLJQ01000004.1, from coordinate 67,344 downwards.
GATGGGTCATGCGTCCTGGCAGCCGATCTGGCTGACAGAAGGGACTGATGTGCCGAATGGCGCAAAGTTCCTGTTCCGGATTGACGGCGCTGGAGAAGACGATTTTTCTCCGTTCACAAGAATTTTTGACCTGTTCGATGGGCGCGACCCCGCGAGCGTCCAAAGGGCCCGTCAAAGATGGGTAGCCCTGAAAGCGGCTGGCCATACTCTTGTGTACTGGCAGCAGCAGGAGCGGGGTTGGAAGAAGTCCGGCTGAGGTTCAGGCGGAACATCTTCGGGGGGTATGTCGTTGTGTGACAGAGTTCTTCCCGGGAGACGCCTTATGAAAACCGTTACCCTCCGCAACGGCACCACCGTTCCTGCACTGGGAATGGGGACATGGAATGTCGGAGACAGTGCAGATCGCCGCGCTCTGGAAATCGAGAGTTTGCGCACGGGTCTGGAAGCCGGTCTGCGGGTTATCGACACAGCAGAAATGTATGGAAACGGCCGGTCTGAAAAGCTGGTTGGTGAAGCCATCGCGGATGTACGGGATGATGTTTATCTCGTCAGCAAGGTTCTCCCGTCCAACGCGTCTTATGACGGCGTGCGCCGGGCCTGCCGGCGCTCGCTGGACCGTCTGGATACGGACTGGCTGGACATGTATCTGCTGCACTGGCGTGGTGGTACGCCGCTGGAAGAGACCATTCGGGCGTTTGAAGACCTCCAGACAGACGGGCTGATCCGGGGATGGGGTGTTTCAAACTTCGATGTTGATGACATGGAAGAAATCGAGGCGCTTTCAGGGTCCTGTCAGGTCAATCAGGTTCTTTACAGTCTGGAACATCGCGGAACGGAGTTTGATCTGCTGGATCATGATCTTTCGACCGGAACTGTGACGATGGCTTATTCTCCGCTGGGGCAGGGCGGCGAACTTCTCCAGCACCCCGCTCTTGCCGAGATCGCAGGGAGACATGAGACGTCTGCTGGACCGGCTGATCCTGCTCAGATTGCACTGGCCTGGGTGATGCGTCGGGAAAATGTCATGGCTATTCCCAAGGCCGGCTCTCCAAAGCATCTCCTCTCCAATGTTGCCAGTTTGGAAATCAGCCTCACTGAAGAGGACCTGAAAGTTCTGGATCATGCTTTCCCTCCGCCGCAACGCAAGGTATCTCTCGCCATGATCTGACGGGCATAATCTGATACGGCCCGTTCCCACTCTGGACCGGACCGTACCCTGCTCACTTTTTCTGCCCTGTTTCATACTGATCCGGTCTCTCTTTGCCTTGCGGCATTGACGTTCCCTGCTGCTCTTAAGACAGACCGGGAAAGCCGTGTTGGCGGGGGGCGCTTTGCACTCCCGGCAGCTCTTGCGGCTGTATTGTTAACGTCTGCCCCGGCTGTTGCTGTAGCGATTGGCGTGCTGATGACGCAGGAGCGCAAAGCGTGCCCGGTATGGTGGGCGCTGCCAGCTCTCGTATGCTCGGCGTTGATGCCAGACAGTACGTTGGCGCTTCTTTCTCTCTTTCCGGTGCTGTTCTGGCCTGCGCTCTTCACCCGTGAGGGTGCGCTGTTTCCGGCGTTATCGTCTGTTCTTGCCGTTGCGCTTGTCTGGCATGCGGGGGCCGTGGTCCCTATCGGCTGTACAGCGGGACTGGCGGCTCTTGTTTTGCTCGTTTTGGGGCGCAGCGTGTTCTGGGGAATTTCCCCGGGCGATCTGGGACTGGTCCGGCCTGCCATTCTGGCAACGCTTCTGATTGCTGCGCAGGATGAGGGCATGGGAACAGGCGCGCGGATTGCGCTTGAAAGCCTGTTGCTGGATTTGACCCTGATAACGCTGTCCGTTCCGGTGCTGAGACTGATGCCGGTCCTCGTGACGTTGCGTCTGCCGTTTCCGCCCCTGCCAGGGTTTCTCGTGTTGTGGCTGGGAATTCACGCTGCGCTGGGGCTGGCTGCCGGTGTGCAGGGCTGGAGCGTGATTGGAGTGCTTGTGGCGCTTCTGATCGGCCTAATTTCACTGTTTGATGTTTTGACTGTGGGGCGTCGGCCCGACACGGGCGTTTTGCCTATCGGTCCCGCTGGTGCTGCCTGCGGGGTTATTTTGGGCGCGCTACTGCTGCCGGTGGCAGTGTTTGGTGTGTTCAGTCCCGTGCTTCATCACGTCGAGGGAGAGTGGGTCTGGCCGTTCTGGTCTTTGGGTGGCGGAGATGGCGCGCACCTCAAGGTGCCAGCTGTGATGTTAATTCTCAGTGTGTTGTGGCTGTTCTTTGTAAAATCGTGGCGCACGGAGCGCGGTCTTGAAAAGGCGATCGCGAACTTACTGCTTCCGGGGACGCAGACAGGCCGATCAGAGACAGGACTCTTCGAAGAACCTCCGGCTCTGCCCTGGATCATGCGTCGTTTGATTGTCGGGGGTCGGATCCGTCTTCAGGCGCTGGCGGCGCTTAAGAGCGGTCAAATGCCAGATATGCGGCAGATGGCGGTGGGGCTCTGGCTTGTGCTGCTTGCGCTTGTTCTGGTGGTGCTGGGTCTGACGGCATGATGATGACCGGTTTATGGGCTGTCGCCCAGACGTTGTTTCAGCTTTTTATTCTTCTGGCTCTGGCGCCTGTCATGGGGTGGGCGCTGGCAGAGTTGCCTCGCTGGATAAATGGCGAAGCCATTTGCGGGCCTCAGCGTCGGATGCGTAGGGCAATCCGTTTTTGGGGCGTTGTCTTAAGGCAACCTGTTGCACCGAGACTGGCGCTTGTCTTGGCCATTGCATTGTTGATCTTTGTTGTTCTGCCTGCGGTGACGACGGGGGGGGCATTTGTTTCTCTCGCCAATCCTCTGCTGATCGGCCTTTTGCTGCTGGCCGGTCGCCTCATGTTAGGCGTTCCACAGCAAAGGGAAGAATGGCGGCGGGTTCTTCCTGCCGTTCTGGTTCTCTGCCTGACGGAAGCCTTGATTGCGCTTGCGGCACCGGGTGCGGATGGTCTGGGGGGCTTATGTGCCATGTTGCACATTGAGCCAGCACCAGGGCTGGAAGGCGCGCTGGGCGCATGCGCATTGGCGTTGGCGATTTCCTGCCCGCCTCTGCGTGAAGACGATATGATCCAGCGTCTGGATGGCGAAAAAAGCCGTCAGGTTCGTGAGATGTCGCGGAATGTTGTGGAAGTTCTGAATATGGCCTGGCTTCTGCTGCTGGCTGATCTCGCTCTGCCGATTACGGTTGGTCTGGGTGGAAGCGATGTGACGGGCTGGTTTGTAGGATTGGGTGGTCTGTTGGGTCGACTTGCTCTTGTGGTGGTCGTGCTTATGGGGCTGAGGCTCACCGCACAGGAACGCAGTGAACGACTGACGGCGCTATTTGCCGGAGTGGCGCTTTTGCTCGCGCTCGCCGGGAGGTTTGCGACATGATTGTCGGATTTGGCGTGCTCCTGCTGCTGGCGCTTGCCGGGCTGGGGCGAGATGGACGAGGCCTGCCGCTTTACGGTCTGGTATGTGCTTTTGCAGGGGCGACAGTCTGTGGAGGGCTTCTGGCGCTGCTCACCTCGATCGCATTAATCGGTCTGAATATTGGTGCCTGGATATGGCTCAGGCGGTTCGCTGGTCATGTGCCAGATCGCGGTGCCGTGCTGCCTGTGGTCGGGGCGTTGCTTCTGCTGCTGGCACTAGGTCTCTCAGGTGCGAGTCTTGGGTTGGCGCCTGTGTTGGGAGCGGGAGCAGTTCTGGTGGGCCTTTGTGGCGCTGCTTTCGGCCCAGCCCTTGTGCAGTTTACAGGGCTGCTGATGGCTGCTGACGGACTGATTGTCATGGCGTGTGTTCTTCAGTCGTGGCCGTTCTTTGCTGCGGCTGTAGCGCTATGGGGTGTTCTGGGCGCACTGGGGATGACGCTGTTGCCACGCCTTGCCTGGCGGCGGGTGGAGGAAAACTGATGCATCCACTTGCTCCCGTTGGAACGCTGTTTGCCGTGACAGTCTGGCCGCTTCTGGCCGCTTTTCTGCTGCTCATGACCCCGCCAGGCCGACAGGCTGTCAGCAGTCGCACGTTTGCGATTGCTGGTGCTCTCATGACCCCCGTTGCAGTTTGGCTGATGCCGGGTGCGGATGCGCTCGCCGCCGCGTGCTCCTGCGTGGTTGCAGTCATCCCGCTTCTGTTGCCGCCTGCGGGAGACCGGGTAGGACGTATTTTGCCCTTTCTGGTGACTGGATGCGCTTTGATGGCCCTGAATGTTCATTCAGCTTTCGCCGTTACGGTGCTGTGTGGCGCAGGAACGGTTCTCTGGGCTTGGCGCGAGGGCCGGGGGGCGCAGAAGGCTGCCATTGTCTGGGATATGGCGAGGTCACGTCTCGGTGGCGTTATTCTGGGAGTGCTGGGGGCGTCCCTGCTGTCGATGGACCAGTCTCCTCTGGGGCCAGTTCTGCTGACAGTCGGGTTGTGCATGATGGCTGGTTTAGGGCCGTCTCCCGTCCCGGAACCTGATGCCGTGTTGCTTGATACGGGCTTGAGGTTTGCGGCCATTCTGCTGATGTTGCGACTGGACGGACACCCGCTCGTTCATATTCTGGTACTGGTGGCTGGATTGGGGACTCTGATCATGCGGATGGCAGGCCAGTCCCGAGGGCGCGGTGTCTTTTTGCCCATTCTGTCCTCGCTGGGGGCGATTGCCGCGGCAGTTGGTGAAGGAAGTGCAATTGTCCTTCTTTTAGTGGCGTCTGTCGGATTGGCTGTTTTGGAACGTCAGAATGACGGACGTCGATACGAAATGGTTGCTGCTGGTGTAGCGCCTTGGCCGGTCTTTTGCGCGTTGTTGGCGATTGGTCGCTCTCTCGAGCCACTGCTCCTCGTGCTGATGATCGTTTGTCTACTTCCCGGGTTGAGGCAGGTTCGTCTGGCCGGGCTGATGCCGTCCGGTCTTAGTCTCAAGGGTGGCATTGTTCCAGCCGTTGAGGTTGTTCTTCTGCTTGTCGGTCTTTGCGGGCCGCTGCTTCTGGCATGGCATCCAGCGCCTGGGTGGCGGCCATGATGAGCATGGAACGCATCATTCGGAGTGGTGAGCGGGTTGCACTGGCGCATTACCATCTTGATCCCGAGCAATGGGAAGCGATGCTGACTGCACCCGGCAGAGCTTTGTCACTGTTGTCCTGCTGGGCGGATGAGCAGCGTGTTTACGTGCTGTTGCTGGACGGCGATTGCCCTTTGATGGCCAGTACGGCGGTGGAAGATCGTCGCTATCTGGCGCCATCTTCACGTTTCCCTGCGGCGGAGTGGGGGGAACGCGTAGCCTATGATCTCTGGGGCGTTGAGGCCATGAGTGCCTGCGGAGATGGTCGTCCTGCCCTTGATGATGGTTTCTGGGAAACGACATGGCCGCTTTCCTCACGGCCGGGGCCTGGAGGGCAGGCTATGCCCTTGCCTGCGGGCCGTAGCCGCCTGCGAGCGGAAACAACAGGATTGAGTGGTCCGCTCGAACTCTCTTTTGATGTTGTGCGCGGCGCAGTGCAAGGGCTGGCCGTCGATGCCGGGCTGGCTCATCGCGGTGTGTTGCAACGCATGGTTGGATTGTCGCCTGAAGAGGCACTCCCGCTGGTTTCCCGTATGACGGCTGGAGGTTTTGTTGCTCATCCAATGGCGTTTTCCCGGGCTGTTGCCCAAGCGCGCGGGTTGCAGCCGGGTCCAGGGACGCGGGATGCCTGGATGATCCTTCTGGAAATCGAGCGAATTTCCGTCCACCTCTTCGATATGGCGAGAACAGCACGTGCCGTGGATGCGGGGCTGCTGGCAACACACTGTGAGCATGCGCGGGAGGCTATTGCCGCTGCTTGTGCAGAGCAGGGCGTACCGCGCCGACTGACGGACGTGATTACGTGCGAGGGTGTGCGGTCTGGTTTGGAAATCGTTCCGCTGGCTCAAGCTGTTCTGGAGGTCATGTACTCTCGCATGGCGCAACTGCGCGAACTGCAATCCGTATTTGCACCCCGTTTGAAGGGACTGGCTGTTTTGGCGCCCGCGCAGGCACGTGAATTTGCAGTGGGTGGTCTGGTCGGTCGGGCATCAGGTAGAAGTCTGGATGTACGTCGCAGGGAAGTCGGTATGCGGCTGGATGCTTTGCGGGCAACAGGCTCAAGCGATGGCGATGCGGCGGCCCGAGATGCGTTACGTTTGACGGAAATCCGGGACTCTCTGGCTTTAATTAAGCGGATTTTGGGGAGCATCGGCATGGATGATGACGAGCCCGCACCTGAAGCCACGCAGGAAGGCATTGGCGCGGCTGAAGGGGCGAGAGGTGACGTCTGGTATTGGGTCCGCCTGAAGAATGGGAAGATTGAGTCTGTCCATGCCCGAGACCCGGCTGTCTCTTTGCTGCCCGTTCTGCATCGCGTGTTGCAGGGAGAGGTTCCAGAGCGTTTGAGCGCCGGGCTAAAGTCTCTCGCTTTGGCCCCGTCTGGAGTGGCGATGTGACAGCATTGCAGACTATGGGCCCACTCAGTGTGTTGCACGCTTTCCTGAATGTCTCGCGGTGGAGATTATCTGCTGACAAAGGCACGTCTGTCCGTCCCGATACGATCAAATTGTACGTATTGGAGACCGGCGGATGTGAAGGCTGCGCCATGGAAGTGGAGAGTTTATGCGGCAGTGCTTTCGCTCTTGAGCAATATGGCTTCGCACGCGTTACCGATCCGGCAGATGCCGACTGGCTGTTGGTTACGGGTCCGATGGGCAGGGCCTGTGTTCAGATGCTTGAGCGGGTCTGGAATGCGATGCCGGCTGGAAAAAGTCTGGTGGCTGTAGGGGCTTGCGCTGTTGATGGCGGGATGTTCGGGCCGAATTATGCCACTTTGGGAGGCTTGAAAGCGCTCACGCCGGTCCGTCGGGCTATTCCAGGATGTCCTCCGTCTCCCCAGGACATTCTTGTGGGTCTTCAGCGTCTCGCTGAGGGATGAATGGCGGAGTTTGACCAGAACTCGATCCTACAAAAACAGAAACATTGATTTTTTGTGATCGGATGACTTGCCGACAGAGGCTTTCACGTTCAATCAGACGAGCGCATACAGTGCGTTAATCTGTTTTCAGGCTCTCTTTTCAGACGGCCGCCAAACAACACAGGGCATGAGACGGCTGACTATCGCCTTGGTATTGATCTCGGTGGAACCAAGATCGAGATCGCAGTTCTTAATCGTCAGGGCGATCTTGTCCTGCGTGAGCGAATTCCCAATCCAGGTGTTTATCCGGAAGCGGTTCTTGCGATCCGTGATCTCGTGACGAGCGTGGACCACCGTCTGGGGGCTGTTCCCAGCCACCGTGTGTCTGCCGGTCAGAGCACGTCCACGCTGGGTATTGGCATTCCAGGATCGATTTCTCCGGAGACGGGGCTGATCAAGAATGCCAATGCGACCTGGCTGAACGATCAGCCTTTTGGCATGGATCTGGAATCGGCCCTGTCCCGTCCTGTTCGCACCGAGAACGACGCGAACTGCTTTGCGCTGTCTGAGGCCGCCGATGGTGCTGCCAAGGGCGCACAGACTGTTTTCGGCATTATTGTCGGAACGGGCATGGGCGCCGGCATTGTTAATAATGGCCGCGTGATTGAGGGTCGTCATCATATTGCGGGTGAGTGGGGGCATCTGCCGCTTCCCTGGCCGCTCCCTGAAGATGGTGAGCCGCGTCCTTGCTTCTGCGGAAACAAAGGCTGCATGGAGCGCTATCTTTCCGGTCCGGCTCTTGCTGCTGACTGGAAGGGCCCAGGTAACCGCAATACGGCTGGCATCGAAGATGCTGCTGCAAACGGCGATCAGGCTGCCATCCGCGCCCTGAACCTCTACATGGAGCGCTTTGCGCGCGCCTGTTCCCTCGCGATCAATTTCCTTGATCCGGACGTGATCGTTCTCGGAGGCGGAATTTCCAATCTGGCGTCTCTGTATGAGCGTGTTCCGCCGCTCCTGAGCAAGCACGTCATTACGCCGGTCTGCACAACGCCAATCGTCAAGAACCTGCATGGTGACAGCTCTGGCGTCCGCGGTGCAGCATGGCTTTGGGATGTCACGGAATAAGTATTTTCCGAATGGCTGGAAGACTGCTTCCAGCCATGTGGAGACATAAAAAAAGCCGCCGGTTATTCCGGCGGCTTTTTTTGTTCAGATTGCTTCTTCTTCAACCGTCTCGGACATGTCTTCAGCGGCCCGTTTCAGCCGGTGATAAGACCGGCGGGAAAAGGGCAGTATTGCGACATAGAACAGTCCGGCGGCGGCTAGTGCGCCCCACGGGTCTGCAACGAGAACGGCCGCATAGAGGCCCGTTCCCAGCATGAGCGGCAGAACATAGCGGGCCGGAACCTTGAAATTCTTGAAAGACCAGACCGGCAGCGTCGAGACCAGCAGCAGACCTGTCAGGATCAGGCAGACTGCCGAGACGATGGGTGCACGGGCGAAAGCTGCGAGGCCTTCGGCATGCATCCTGTCCGCCTCGAGCCCCAGAAATACAGGGAATAGAACGATACCTGCGCCAGCAGGGGCTGGTACGCCGGTAAAGAAGTTGGCGGAGTAATCCGGCTTGTCATCGTCATCCAGGCTTGCGTTAAAGCGTGCCAGACGAAGGGCCATGCAGACCGTGAACATGATGCAGGGGACAAAGGCATAGCGCCCGGCATCTTCAAGGCACCAGATCAGCAGCACGAATGACGGTGCGACACCGAAGCATACGAAATCTGACAGACTGTCGAATTCGGCGCCAAAACGCGTTGTGCCGCGCAGAAGGCGGGCAATTCGGCCGTCCAGTCCATCAATGCAGGCGGCGATCAGGAGGGCGACCGCTGCGTGTGCAAACTGGTGTTCCAGCGCAAAGCGCATCCCGCTCAACCCGGCACACAGGCCGAGCATGGTCAGGATGTTGGGAATCAGCCGGTTAAAGGACGGTCCCCGCACGCGTGTGCGGGGGGTGCGTCCCATGCGCCGCAGTCGGCGACGAATGCGGCGGCGTCTGGCAGGACGGTTGGGTTCAGCCGTCTCGGGAATGGTCATTGGCGCGTTCTGGCTCAGAGCTTCGCCAGGACGGTTTCGCCCCCGATCATGGTTTGGCCTTCAACAACGATCGGCTCAACACCCGGCGGCAGATACACGTCTGTGCGGGAGCCAAAACGGATCAGACCAAAGCGTTCGCCAGCTTCCAGATGCTCGCCTTCTTCAACGAAGCAGAGGATACGGCGCGCAATCAGGCCTGCGATCTGCACGACGCCGATATTGCGGCCGTCTGCAAGGGTCAGGCGAATTTCATTGCGCTCATTGTGCTCGGAGGCCTTGTCTAGGCTGGCGTTCAGGAACTTGCCTGCATGATAGGCAATCTTCGTGACCTGACCGGCTGCAGGCATGCGGTTGATGTGCACATCCAGCACGGAAAGGAACGTGGAGACGCGCCAGACCGGAGTTGTGCCCATTTCAAGCGCTGCCGGCGGAGCAACGAGGGAGACCGACGTTACGCGGCCATCTGCAGACGCCAGTACGAGATCTGATCCCGGTGGCGGTGTGCGCTTCGGGTCCCGGAAGAAGTACAGGCAGAAGGCAGAAAATGCGATGCCAGCCTTTCCGATGAGACGCGTGAACCGCCAGGGCGTCAGGCGCCCGATGATGCCAACGAAGGCACCAGCAGCGAGGAAGGGAGTCGCAGCGCGATGCGGCGGCGACAGGACAAGTTTGAGGGACTGGATCAACGACATGGAACGCACTCTTACGGCACAGGAAGCTAGGGTCAAGAATTCGCCACAAAGAAGGCGTTTTTCAGGCAGGTTCTGCAACCTGTCTGGGGACGGTCACACGCGCTTTTTCGTCCATCAGGGGTAGGCCTGCATAGACGTTCTTGCGAGCCACCACGATATGGACGCCCGCGCAGGGGTAGCGGATCATTTTTCCAACGCGCTCTGGAAGTGTGCCTGAAAGGCGCGACAGCAGAGCAGGAGGCGTCATGAGGGCGCCAGTGTGATGTTCGATTTGGAACAGTCCCTGCTCCAGCAGCCGCGTCAACTGTCTGGTGCTGAAGGGGACGCCGTGACCAAAAGGTGTTGCATCCGTATGAGCCCAGTAGCCGGAGCGGTTTGGTACGACGAGAATCAGGTAGCCGTCATCCGTCATGACTTTCCAGGCGGCGCGGAGAAACTCTGCTGCTGAACGGGTAAACTCCAGTCCATGAACGACCAGCACGGTATCCATCGACAGGTCATCGAAAGGCAGGCGCCCGCTCTCAATCAGGCAGTCCTGAACGATGTGGTGAAATGGGCGCTGGGTCTGGGGATGCTGCAAACGCGCAGAAATTGCGCACCCGGCTGTGGTAGGAAGATAGGGGCCGGGGTACCCTATCCCGAGCAGCCGACGCGCCCGGAGGTCTGGCAGGAGGCTGTTCAATCTTCGGTTGAGGAGGCTGGCTGTGCGTTGGCCTGCCCAGCTTTGATAGAAAGCGGCAGCATCTTCGGAACGGGTGCGTGTCAGGCGCGTCAGCATGGAAGTATCTAACCAGCAAGCTCAGTTCAGGGGAACTGTCATGTCACTTGATATTCAGCCCATTCCGGTTTTGTCAGACAATTATGTCTGGCTTTTGAAAGCAGAAGACGGGACGCGGGCTGTCGTGGACCCAGGCGAAGCTGGCCCAGTCATGGACGTGTTGGGAGAAGGGCGTCTCGATCTGATTCTTCTGACGCATCACCACGCGGATCACACGGCAGGGGTGGAAGCCCTTCGCGAGCGATATGGCGCGAAAGTGTTCGGCCCATCTCAGAAGCAGGAATGGCTTCCTAAGCTGGATCGTGGCCTTGGAGACGGTGACAGTTTTTATATCGGATCTACGAAAGTGGATGTTCTTCTAACGCCGGGACACGCTGTCGGGCATCTTTCCTATATTGTGCCTGAAGTGCCTGCGTTGTTCTGTGGTGATGTGCTGTTCAGTGTCGGATGTGGGCGCCTGCTGGAGGGGACAGCAGAGGAGCTGTATCGGAGTCTCCATCGTTATGATGCACTGCCTGATAACACGCTGGTTTGTGCCGGACATGAGTACACCCGCTCGAACATCGCTTTTGCATTACATGTCGATCCAGACAATCAGGCTCTGAAAGCGCGGGCAGCGGAAGTGGAAACGCTTCTGGAAGCGGGGAGACCGACATTGCCAGTCTCTCTGGGAGCGGAGCGGGCCACGAATCCATTTCTGCGAGCGTCCGATGTGGCGCAGTTTGCGGACTTGCGTCGGCAGAAAGATACCTTCTGAGGGCATGAAAAACCCCGCCTTTCAGGGGCGGGGTTTTTCTTTGGGAGGCCTCGGTTAGTGATGGCCGCCGAAGATGATCCTCTTGAGGAGTTCAGCTCCCACGCCAACGACGAGGACACCGCTGAGCCAGAAGAGTACGAACCATCCCACCCGTTTCATCCAGGCGACGGTGCCGGTTTTCTGGTTGGGCTTTCCGTACTCGATTCTCATGGCGCGAACTCCCTGAAGGTCAGTGGTAGTGATGCTCGTTCGTCACTTTTCCACGGAACACGTAGTAGGAATAAATCGTGTAGCCGAGGATGACTGGCAGCAGGAACATCGCACCGAACAGGACGAAAGCCTGACTGCTTGGTGGCGAAGAGGCCTGCCAGATCGTGATGGTCGGCGGCACGATATACGGCCACACGTTGATCCCGAGACCGGAAAAGCACAGGAAGAACAGACCCAGTGTCGAGATGAACGGCAGCAGGTGAGACTTGCGGTTACGCAGGCCCAGGAACAGCGCGCCAGCAACAGCTACGACAGCGACCGGAACCGGCAGGACCAGAGCAAGCTGCGGCCATTCAAGCCAATGCTGCATGTAGGTCGTGTGAAGCTGTGGCGTCCAGACGGATACAGCGACGATCGTCAGCAGCATCAGGCCGGCAAGGCCATAGGAGACACGACGCATCGTATCCTGCAGTTCGCCTTCACAGCGCCAGATGAGCCATGTGGAACCCAGAAGCGCGTAGCCGATTGTGACGGCTGCACCACAGAACAATGCAAACGGCGTCACCCAGTCCAGCGAGGTTCCGACGAACACGTTGTTCTGGACAGGAATGCCCTGCACCAGCGTCCCGAGGATCACACCCTGCATGAATGCTGCAACGATGGAGCCACCGCAGAAGGATGCATCCCAGAACAGCTGTGAACCGGGAGATTTCATCTTGAAGCGGAACTCGAAGGAGACACCGCGCAGGATGAGAGCCAGCAGCATGAACAGGATGGGCAGGTACAGCGCGGGAAGGATCGTGCCGTAAGCGACCGGGAAGACGCCGTAGAGGGCGGCGCCGCCGAAGATCATCCAGGTTTCGTTGCCGTCCCAGACAGGGGCGACTGTGTTGACCATGACGTTGCGGTGATCGTGGTCCCGTTCCTTGAGGAACAGGACGCCGATGCCCAGGTCGAAGCCGTCAAGGATGACGTAGAGGAAGATGGCAGAGGCCGCGAGAACGGCCCAGACCACGGGAAGCCAGAAAGCGGCGGATTCGGTCATGATCGCTTACTCCGCCAGACCAGCATTGTGGGGGTGATGTGAGACCTGCGTGGTACCAGCGGACATCTGCGGCTCGTGCTCGGACGGACCTTCCTCACCAGAGTGAGGCTCTTCTGCGAAGCTGCGCAGGAGAATTGTGATGCCACCTGCGAAGACCACAAAGTACACAATCACGAAGGCAACCATCGACGTCGCCATGCTCGGCAGAGCGATCTGGGAGACACTGTCGGAGGTCTTCAGGAGGCCATAAACCGTGTACGGCTGACGGCCGACCTCAGTCGTGATCCAGCCACACAGCAGAGCAATGAAGCCTGCCGGGGACATCCACAGAGCGACACGATGGAGCATGGCGTTGCTGTAGAGGCTGCCCTTCCAGCGCAGGAAGAGAGACCACAGACCAACCAGAACCATGAGCGAGCCAAGCGCGATCATGATGCGGAAGGAGAAGAACAGCAGAGGTGAATACGGACGCAGATCCTTCGGGTAGTCCTTGAGGCCCGGCACTTTGCCATCGAGGCTGTGCGTCAGGATCAGGGAGCCGAGGAGCGGAATCTGGACCTTGTAGTGCGTCGTCTCGTTTTCCATGTCCGGAATACCGAACAGGATTTCCGGCGCGCGGCCTTCGGAGTCCCAGTCGCCTTCCATCGCGGCGATTTTGGCAGGCTGGTATTCCAGCGTGTTCAGACCCTGCGTGTCACCCGCCAGAAACTGGACCGGAGCGACGATCGCGGCCATCCACATGGCCATGGAGAACATCAGGCGGACCTGTTCGGACGCCTGGCGCCCTTCACGACGGGCCTTCAGCAGATGCCAGCCAGCGACACCAGCCACGATGAACGCGACGGACAGGAACGCTGCCAGTCCCATGTGCACGAGGCGGAACGGGAAGGACGGGTTGAAGATGATCTGCCACCAGTTACCCGGCAGGAAGCGACCTGTAGCTTCATCAATGATGTAGCCCTGCGGCGTCTGCATCCAGGAATTGGAAGCGAGAATCCACGTCATGGAGATCAGCGTGCCGATCGAGACCATGCAGGTGGCGCCGAAATGCAGACCTTTGCCCACGCGGTTCAGGCCAAACATCATGACGCCGAGGAAGCCAGCTTCAAGGAAGAAGGCCGTCATCACTTCGTAGGCCAGCATTGGGCCGAGGATGGGGCCAGCCTTCTGCGAGAACTGGGACCAGTTAGTCCCGAACTCGTAGGACATGACCAGACCGGAAACCACGCCCATCGCGAATACGACGGAGAAGATTTTCAGCCAGTATTTGAAGAGATCCAGATAGGCGCTGCGTCCCGTCTTGAGCCAGAGGCCTTCAAGAACGGCGAGATAGGCAGCAAGCCCGATCGAGAATGCCGGGAATACGATGTGAAACCCGACTGTAAACGCGAACTGAAATCGCGCGAGAAATAAAGCCGACAGGCCAAACATTGCGATGGTGCCTTCTGCTTGGGAGGCGGACCGCAGAACCGGTCCGCATGGACCCGTCAGCTACGCTCGCACCCTAGAAGTCAGGAATGAGCTGAGATCATGCGCACCGCACTGCACACATGATCCGGATCTGAATCTTGAAAGCCGCAGCACGGGAAAAGTTTTCTTTCCGCGCCATGGTTTTGACAAAAATCAAAACATTCCCTGCGTCTACTCGCGCAAATGTGACGCGTCAATTTTTTGTGTGGAGATTGTTTGCAAAAGTTGTTCGAGAGCAGGTGCAGCATGACCGTTCACGACGGAAACTTCTGCGACAACAGGATGACTTTCTGCCAGTCCCGGTGAGGGCGTTGCGTACAAAATGTGCTCAAGAAAGACGCGCGTGTCTGGAGCAAGCGAGGCCTGAAGGCGCGGAATATTCAGGATTTTTTCGGCGGCATCATGCCAGTTCAGAAGCGTCAGGGTGAGGTGGCCGTTGAGCGCTGGGTATGTCAGTTCACCGGAAAAGGAAAAATGTGCAGAAGTCGCTTCCGACCCCATCGAAAATGATGCTGTCTGCACAAGTAGGCGCTCATAGCCATCAGGACTAAAAAGTGGACTTTCAGGATGTGTGCTGGACGTTGTGAGAGCTACCACGAGATGAGCGTTGTGCAGTGGATACTTGGCAGCATTCAAAAATGATGTGCTGAGGGTGGAAGACAACACATCCAGTCCGAGGCGTGTGGCTCCCGCTGGGGCCTGGGATTGGATGAGGATGCGTCCAGAAAGGCGGGACAGCGCGACTGTCTGATCCACAAGGTTCATTGCGACGGCGACTTGGGCAGAAGGAGCATGGAACATTACGGTTCCGTCCTCTGAGATGTGCAGTCTCAAAGTTTCTGTGAGAATGGTTGCTCTGGCCGAAGAAGTGATAATGCGCGCAGCCTGACGACCAGGAAGGGAGACGGTGAGGCCGTTTCTGACGAGTTCCGTCCATGGTCCGCCAAGCCTGAAAGTCTCACCTGCCCAACCAGCTTCGAATGGTTGGGCAGGAAAATTTTTATGGCTGAGTTGGGGTTTCTGAATTTCGATCCATGCTCCGAAAGGCCAGCCTCCACGTCGAACTTCTCCAGTCTCTACGGACCATCCTGTTGCTTTCAGGTTCGCGACTTCGTTTTCAATTTGTGCCTGCATTCTGGTGGTGACGTGATGCCACAGGGCGGTATCTGCAGCCGCCACAACTGTAATGAAACAGAAGATGACAAGCGTGATTTTCAGGTAACGGGCAGTATTGGAAACTGGGTTCACTGGGCCTGTCTTTGTGTAACTGGATAAAGAGGCTGGTTCGATGGACGGTATTTTATCCCCAAAACAGCATTCCGCGTGCAGTCATTGTTTGACAGCCGAGTCTATGGAAGGCGATCTGAGAAAATTGAGGTCAGGAAATAGCTGAAAACCGCAGAAAAACAGGGTTTTTTAGCTACGTATGGAAACTGTTGGGTTTCTTGAGATTCGCCCAAAGCCTGTCGCCCCAAAACTCCTTCTGTTCCGGCGGCTGTTAAACTCTCTGAAGCTCCACAGAGTTATCCACAGTATTGCGCGGTAATTCATGGGTTGCGCACAGTTCATCCCATGCTTCGTTCAGCGCGGTCGTGAAGCCGTCGCGTCCCTCTGTGGAGGGGAGTGGCGCGCCGATGACGACCTTCAAAACACCAGGTTTTTTCCGCCAGGGAGATCGGTCCCAGAAAAGGCCGGAATTGGTGGCGACCGGCACGACAGGGACATTAGCCTGTCGGGCTAAAGCAATAATGCCCGGTTGGATGGGGTGGCGCTCTCCGGGGAGTGTGCGTGTGCCTTCAGGAAAGATAATAATCTGTCTGTCAGATGCGTGAGCGCGTGCGCTGTCTTTCATCATGGTGCGCAGGGCTTTAGATCCGGCGCTTCGTTCCACAGGGATCATACCGCTCAGAACGAGCATGGGGCCGACGAGGGGTATTTTAGTCAGTTCCGCCTTGATGATGTAGGTCGGTAGGGGAACCAGATCCATCCAGACGAAGCCATCGAAGAAGGACTGATGCTGAGATGCAATCAGGCTTGGGCCTGCAGGAATATTATCCCGACCATAAACTTCAATTTTCACGGAGCAAAGCTGTGCAAATCCGAACAGCACTGCTCTGGACCACAGTTTGGCGTAAGAGAGTGCCAGATCCTGTCGCTTCATAAGGCGGATCGGGATTGCCCCGAGGCCCATGATGACTGTGAGGATCAGGAAATAAAGATTGAACAGCAGGCCGCGAAGAATGCTCATAATTTTGTCTGCTCACCAGAAAAGCTGCGGTTGCACAAGAGGCCTTAGTGAGGCGTAAGGCCAATCTTGCCGTCTGGTAAGCCCGTCAGATTACTAAGTTCTGCGCCCAGAAGTTTGAAATATTCCCGGATGAGTAAGTGCAGGGTCTGGCGGGACAGTGGCGCTTCCAGAGCTGGCGGGAGAACCGGATAAGGCACGAGTTCCAGATCTGGGGCAGTCCGGCTGAGCTCTATAATGGCGCGGCGAATGTGGTAGCCAGCGGTAACGACCAGCAGGCTGTGCATCTTGTGATCTCTGGCCCACGTCGTGATCTCATACGCATTACCAATCGTACTGACGGCGCGGCGGCCCAGAGTGACACGGCTGGCCAAATCGTTGGAAAGGGTCTGGTTCTGAAGGCGCACAAGTTGATCGAGTGTAACATGGGGCCCTACGCCAGAAATCAGTAGAAGCTGGCCATATCCGCCCTTGAGAAGGGTGAGGGAGGTTTCGATACGGGATTGGCCGCCTGTGAGGGTGACGATGCCATCGCAGACAGTGGCAACGTGCGGTGGCTGTCGGGAATCGTGGATGAACCAGACGAAGCCAGCCGACCAGAGCACGGCAATAAGAAACAGCGAGGAAAGAAAGGCCTTCACGGCAATCGACGAAGCCACACGAGCACAACGCCCTGAGCTGTGATCCATCCCAGAAGAGCCGCAATGACGGGCAGGGCACCGAGCTCTTTCAGGAGGCTGAGAGGTAAAATGCGGAGTGTCGTCCACCAGCCATCTAGTGTTGTCGGAAAGGTGCTTGGGACGGTGGCCTGATGCGTGAAGGGGGCGAGGGTTGTGGCAAGGGAGGTTGTCAGTGGCGTGAGGAGGACGAGGCCAGCCACGCCGCCCATAAAGCTGAGGAGTGCAGCCCGACCGGCAATATGGCTGGAAATTGTAAAGTCCCCGGCGCCAAGGGAATGCACGATTTCCACAGCCCGTTTCTGGGCAGCGACAGAGCGGCGGACAGTGATGCCAATGGATAAAACGGCAATCGCTGCGATCAGGATAACAGCAAGCCAGGCGCATCCGACGAGGCTTGTGCCCAAATGTTCAAGCCTCTGGCCCCACTGCATGTCTTCCTGAACAATGGCTTCGGGTAACGTCTCATGAACAGTGGAGCTTAGGTTAGCGTCAGGCGTGTGGGCGACGATGAGGACGGTGGGCAGTGAGAGGCCCGGCAAGCCTTTCCGTGAATCCGTAGGCTGGCCAAGCCAGGGCGCCAGTAGATCCTGCACTTTGTCTGTGGAAAGCTTTTGCAGGTTGGTAACGCCCGGCAAGGCTTTGAGAGCGTGAATGAGTGCGTCCGTGCGATCTGAGGCGTTTGGAATGTCCGTCGGGATTTCGATCGTTGCAGCACTTTGGGCCGCCTGCGCCCAGCCATCTGCAAGCGCTTGAACACCGGTCAAACCAGCAAGAGCCAAGCCAGCCAGCAGGGTCATGAGAGCAACAAGCAGAGGGAGGCTGCCTGAGCGCAGACCGGGAGAGACGCGGCGGCTCACGCTATCGCCTCATTTGCATGCGGATCGAGCGTGCCATCACGAAGCATGATGGATGGGGCGGGAGCATCGCGCACGAGGCCTTCGTTATGCGTCGCGACAATCACGGTTGTTCCCAGATCAATCAGTTCCTGGAACGTTGCAAGAAGGCGTCTGGCCTGAGAATCCTCAAGAGCGTTTGTTGGTTCATCGGCAAGAAGGATATCGGGTCGTCCGATCAGGGCGCGTGCAATGGCAACACGCTGCTGTTCGCCCCCGGAAAGAGTGGTCGGTCGGGAATGGGCATGCGGGGAAACATCCAGCCAGTCCAGGACGGCAAAAACCTCCTGTCGAATATCGCGTTCGGAGCGCCCGCGCAGACGCAACGGGAGGGCGACGTTGTCAAAAACATTCCACTCTCCGATCAGGCGGTAATCCTGTGGGACGAACCCGATACGTCTTCTCAGGTTCCGTAGAGTGCTTCGGCTGGCGCCCGTGACTGGGGTGTTGAGAATATCCATTTGGCCTGAGGCGGGTTTTGCCCCGAGTGTCAGAAGCTTGAGAAGGCTGGATTTGCCTGCGCCTGATGGCCCGAGAAGCCAGCGGAATTCTCCCTGAGGGATTGTCAGGGTCATGCCGTGCAGAACAGGCTGCCCAACGCCAGCAGGTTTCAGGGAGACATCGCGCAGGCGGATCATATGAAAACGATCAAAGGTGTTGCAGGCGTATTAACCATTTATTAACGACAACCTCGTCATATGGGCAACCCAGTTGAGGTCAGACCGAGGCCGGTACGGTCTGATTTTTGAAGGATACCGTGATGCGTGTTGAATGTCCCCACTGTCATGCTGTTTTTGAAGTGCCTGATTCACTTTTGGAGCAGGCGCGGCGGCTGCGTTGCGCGAACTGTGGGGATAGCTGGCCTTTACAAGAGGCGCAGGAGGCTGAGCTTGCGCAAATTCCG
Organism: Gluconobacter sp. Gdi; assembly: GCF_014132155.1. Taxonomy (GTDB): domain Bacteria; phylum Pseudomonadota; class Alphaproteobacteria; order Acetobacterales; family Acetobacteraceae; genus Gluconobacter. The sequence goes on along the minus strand of NZ_BLJQ01000004.1, from coordinate 48,692 downwards.
CCTGATGACTTGTCCTTGCTCAAGGCTGAGACTGAAGAGCCTCCAGGCCCTGAAACATCACAGTCTTATCCTGTTGGACTAAGCGCGTCCGAAGCACGGGACGCTGCGAAACATGCGTTTGTTCTACATTCCCGGACAGTAACCCACGGTCTGGGTAAACCCGAGACTGTCGGGACGAAAATGATTGGAAGTCTTGGGACTTGGAGTGCCGCGTGGGGGCTCAGTCTTGTGGTGGTCGGCGGAGGCGTGGCCGCACTATGGCACTGGAAGGCTGGGGAGCTCGTGACTTTATGGCCGGGTATCGGCCATCTCCTTACTCCCTGAGCCTGGGTCTTACATGTTGCGAGCGGCCAGTGCGGACAGGGTCGCTCCAATTGCGGCAAGTCCCATCAGGAGAAAGCCGTCGAACATGAGGGAGCCTGGGGTTAGCAGGTGACTGCCGATCTGAAGGTGGGTCGGCAGGGTGCCCGCCACATGGTTCATGATGTCTTTCGCCTGCGGGTCGGCACTCGCAGCACTTGTCGTAATGGCGTTCACGATGTGCGGAAGGATATACCAGCCAAGACCAAGAATCAGGAGAAGCGGAGCGAGAAGCTCTGCGACCTGCTGGGCAAAGTAGAAGGCGAAATAGCAGATGGACCAGATGCCCGTCCGGATCAGCGCGCCGGTTGAAAGAGGGCCGCTTTCCCCGCTGCGGGAGTTGAGCAGGCGATCCGTCAGGTTGCGCGAGGGCTGAATGTCCATGAGATACGGCTTCCACTGATCCGGTAACGGGAGTTATCTTCGCCCCTTGGAAATCGGACGAACATCAGCTTCGGACTAGCTGCAAGAGGCCGTTAATGCAAACATTCCGTCATTCTCATGCTGCATTCTGATCTTAAAGCTCCGCTCGGAGCCACAGAGACCGCACGTGTTCTGCTCGTGGAGCCGGATGATGCTCATGCCCAGCGGATCTGGCGTGTTCTTCTAAAGGAAGGCTTCACCGTGACCTGTCTCGGCAGCGGTGAAGCTGCTTTGGGAACGGTTGAGGATCTGATGCCTGACCTTGTGGTCGTGTGCTCTGAGCTGCCCGGCATGACGGGTGGGCAGTTGGCGCGGCGTTTGCGGTTGGATGCCCTGACACGCACCATTCCGATCCTGATGCTGACGGAAGATGCTTTTCCCGGCGGTGAGCGAGAGGGGCTGGAAAGTGGGGCAGATGCCTATATTTCCAAATCCGCTCATCCTGACCTGCTGGTGTTGCGGATGCGCGCTTTGCTTCGGGAAGGACCGGAGCTTCTTCAGGTGGATGAAGCCTCTCGCTTTCGCCGGGCAAGAATTGTCATCGTCAATTCTCCCCGTGAAGAGGAGGAAGACGAAGAGATTACTGAAGATGCACCTGAGACAACGTTGGGTGAGCTGCTCTGGCGTGATGGGCATACGGTCACGTCTATCGAGCGTTCAGACGATCTGATTGATGGTGGATGGTTGCGCGGCGCAGATGGTCCTGACTGTTTGGTTCTGGAACTGGGGAGCGGAGATGAGGATCTCAAGTTTTGCCGTCTTCTGGATGCACGCCGTCAGGCTGTTCTGGAAGCCGGTGGAATTCCGTTCCGAACGCTTGGTATCGTGGAGGCCTCACGCTTCCGGAGGCAATCTTCCGGTGAATTCTTCGAGGCCGGCATTGACGATCTGGTTCCCAGCGACATTGCCATCGAAGCCCTCGCCATGCGGATCAGGACGCTTGCGCAAAGACGTATGGCGCAGGATGAGTTCCGGCAGCAGGAAATTGAGCGGCAGCAGAATGCGCTTACTTTAGAAGCGGCAAGGGCGAAGGCCGAAATGGCTGAAGCACTGGCGCAGGCCAATATGGAATTAGCGCGCACAAACGAACAGTTGATTCAGGCGCAGTCGAAACTCGTGCAGACTGCCAAGATGGCTTCGTTGGGTGAGCTGGTGGCGGGTATCGCTCATGAGATTAACAATCCGCTAGCCTTCACAATCGCCCATGCCGACACAGTGGAGCGGACGCTCAAGCGCCTTCAGGCGATGGGGAGTCCAGAGGATGGGGCGCCGCTCATGCAGAAGGGGATTTCACGTCTGGAATCCATGAAGCTCGGGTTGCAGCGGATTCAGAATCTCGTTTTGAGTCTCCGGCGATTTTCCCGGCTGGATGAAAGTTCATTCCAGACAGTCGATGTTCCCAGTGCACTTGAGACAGCATTGGCGTTGCTGGGACATAAGCTTGGTCCGGACATTAGAATTGAAAAGGATTTGCAGGCTCCGGCGCATTTGGTCTGTCAGCCTGCGTTTCTGAATCAGGTGGTTATGAATATTATTTCCAATGCAGCCGATGCATTGGCTGACATCTCGCCTGAGGGCGGCCCTGTGCAGGGGCGTATTGTGATCAAGTCCCGTCTTGAAAATGGCCGGTATGACATGACGATCAGCGATGATGGCCCGGGTTTGCCGATGGAACTGAGAAATAGGGTGTTCGATCCGTTCTTCACAACCAAGCCGGTTGGAACAGGCACGGGGTTGGGGCTTGCGATCGCTTATAGTGTGATGGAAGCCCATGATGGCATTATCGAAATTACAGATGCCCATTTGCCGGATGGCCGTGGAATAGGGGCGTGTTTCCGGCTCAGCCTTCCCGTCACAATGACGGAAGACGGGCCGGTGGCAACGGGACGTTCCGTATGAGTGTGTGGAGCGTGAAGGGGCCATTACGTCCCCGTATTTTGCTGGTGGATGACGAGGAAGAAATCCTTGTCGCCCTGGAAGATCTGCTGGAAGACCAGTACGAAATTCTTGCAACGACGGATCCGCTGCGAGCTCTGGAGCTTTTGCGGGCGCATCCGGATGTTGCCACCATTATCTCCGATCAGCGGATGCCTGGACTGACGGGGGATCAGCTTTTGATGCGGGCGCGCGAGTTTTCGGATGCGCGCAGTATTCTGCTGACGGGCTATGCGGATTTGGATGCCGTGGTGTCTGCCCTGAACCTTGGACAGGTGCAGGCTTACGTGCACAAACCCTGGGATTCGGATGCGCTTCGGTCTTTGGTCGGGGAAGTGACGCAGCATTGTATTGCCCAACGGGCGCTGCAGACGGAGCAGGCTCTGTTGCGGGGCTTGATGGATGCCCTTCCGATGGGTCTTGTTTTTTCTGATGCTCAGGGGCGCTGTATTCGGAGCAATGTGAAAGACGTTGTACAGGATTTTAACGACGAACTGATGCACTTCCCGGAAGTACTGCGTGATGATGTTCAGCAAATGCGCGAGAATGTCCGTAGTACGGGGCAGGAAGAGCGACTGGTTGCTGAAGTTCTGCCCGATCATGACGGAGGAAGCGTTCAGCGCTGGCACGAATTGAGCCGCCTTTCTCTGGCGTGGCCGCAGGGCGTTCCGACGGAAGACCGATGGCAGGTCAGCATGGATCGGGACGTTACGCAGCGAGTGCTGATGGAAAGCCGTCTGCGGCAGGCGGACAAGCTTCAGTCTCTTGGTACGTTGGCTGGGGGGATCGCGCACGATTTCAACAATCTGCTTGCTGCTATTTCCGGGTCTCTGGAACTGCTGGAAGACATGGTGGACCTGGATGAGACATCCAGTGCTCTGGTGAAGAACGCTATGGAATCTGCGCAGCGTGGTGCTGTGCTGACACGGCGGCTACTTCAGTTTGGACGTCCGCGTGAAGCGCGTCTGGCGCCGGTGGCGTTGCAGGATCTTCTGCCGGGGCTGGAAGCGCTTCTGGTTCAAAGTCTCAAGCGGCGAAGCGGTGAAAAAAGTGTGGCCTGTAAACTGTCTCTTGAGGAAATGCCTGTTGATTTCCCCGCGGTCTGGTCGGATCAGGATCAGCTTGAAATGGCGCTTCTGAACCTCTGTGTGAATGCTCGGGATGCCATGACGCAGGGTGGGACAGTGTCGGTGTCGGCGCGTGTAGTGGGGCAGAAATTCACGACGCTGCCTCCGGAATGTTGCCTGGATCGTGCGGTGGCCATTGATGTGGTCGATGAAGGTGAGGGCATGTCACCCGAGGTGATGAAACGGATTTTCGATCCATTTTTCACCACCAAGGATGTCGGGCGTGGAACAGGGCTGGGCCTTTCCAGTGTGTATGGGTTCCTGAGCCGGAGTTATGGCGAAATCGTTGTGGACAGCACGCCCGGCAAAGGGACGTGCATGACATTGCTGCTTCCGGTCGTCAGGAGCGATGTTGTGGCAGATCGGGCTGCGGAAGATGAGAAACCGCGTTCCCTGAAGGTATTGGTTGTCGATGATGAGGCGCCGGTTCGCATGGTGACGGAGGGTTTTCTTCGTCAGGACGGGCATGAGGTTGCTTCTGCATCTTCTCTGTCCGAGGCTCTGGCGCTGACAGATGAAAAGGGACCCTTCGATCTGGCGGTGATTGATATGCGCATGCCCGACCATGATGGACCGACCTGTGCAGCCATCCTGATGGAAAAAATGTCGCATCTCAAAGTGCTGTTCATCAGTGGCCACACAGATACCCAGTCTGAAAATGAGCCATTGCCCAAGCCCTTTACGCAGAAGGGACTACAGGATGCGATCAGGCGGCTGATGCAGGAGGCAATATAACCTGACAGGAGAGGTCCTCTTGTCAGGCGCTATATCCGCACCATCTTTTTGAGTGATGTCTTACCAAATCACTCCCCACGATCCGGTCGGCTGGCATGGCACGACCATTCTTTGTGTCCGTCGCGATGGCCGGGTGGCCATGGCGGGGGACGGCCAGGTCTCCCTCGGGCAGACCGTTATCAAGGGTAATGCTCGCAAGGTTCGGCGAATTGGCCCTCACAGCAATATCCTTGCGGGTTTTGCCGGTGCCACGGCTGACGCCTTTACCCTGCTGGAGCGACTTGAAGCGAAACTTGAGCGGTATCCAGGGCAGCTTGAGCGGGCCTGCGTCGAACTGGCGAAAGACTGGCGCACGGACCGCTATCTGCGGCGTCTGGAAGCCATGATGCTGGTGGCTGACGCAGACCGCTCTTTCACCCTGACCGGAAATGGCGATGTGCTGGAGCCGGAAGACGGCATTGTGGCCATTGGCTCCGGCGGAAATTACGCACTGTCTGCAGCGCGGGCATTGATGACGGTGGAGGGCCTGAGCGCCGAGGAAATCGCGCGTCGGTCCATGAAAATTGCCGGTGATATCTGCGTTTACACGAACTATTCCGTGACGCTGGAAACACTAGGCGGGGAGGCCTCCTGAGATGTCTGTTCCAAATTTTGCCCCCCACGAAATCGTATCCGAGCTTGATCGCTTTATTGTTGGTCAGTCCGACGCAAAACGTGCAGTTGCCATCGCGATGCGTAATCGCTGGCGCCGGTCCCAGCTTCCTGAAGGCTTGAAGGATGAGGTTGTTCCCAAAAACATTCTCATGATTGGCCCTACAGGTTGCGGCAAGACAGAAATCGCCCGTCGACTGGCCAAGCTGGCGCAGTCTCCGTTCCTGAAAGTGGAAGCGACCAAGTTTACGGAAGTTGGCTACGTCGGGCGGGACGTGGACAGTATTGTCCGGGATCTTGTCGAGGTCTCTCTGACCATGCTGCGGGATGGACGCCGCAAAGACGTGCAGGAGAAAGCTGAGGCCGCCGCCGAAACCCGGCTCGTTGATGCGCTGGTTGGAGAAGGCGCGACGGCCGACACCAAGGTGAAGTTTCGCCAGATGCTGCGAGATGGCGCTTTAGAAGACAAAGAAATTGAAATCCAGATTGCTCCTGATCCACAGCGCGGTAAGGAGAGCAGCGATATTCCAGGTCTCCAGCCCGGGCAGGTCATCAGTTTCAACGATATGATGAAGGGGTTCATGAACCGGATGCCTTCACGCAAGAAACTGAAGGTTTCGGTGGCCCGCGAGCAGTTAATCCGTGAGGAAGCGGACAAACTTCTGGATGATGAAGCCCTGACGCGCGAAGCCATAGAGCACACCCAGAACCATGGCATTGTGTTCCTGGATGAAATCGACAAGGTTTGTGCGACATCTGAGCATGGAACGCGCAGCGGAGATGTCTCTCGTGAAGGCGTGCAGCGTGACCTTCTTCCGCTGATTGAGGGGACGACCGTCAGCACGAAGTATGGCTCGGTGAAGACGGACCATATCCTGTTTATCGCGTCCGGAGCCTTTCACATTGCCAAGCCTTCAGATCTTCTGCCGGAATTGCAGGGGCGTCTGCCTATTCGTGTGGAGTTGGCTGGCCTGAGCAGAGACGATTTGAAGCGTATTCTGCTGGAGCCTGAGCATTCGCTTCTGAAGCAGTATGTGAGTCTGCTGGGTACAGAAGGTGTGACGCTGGAATTCGGTGACGATGCCGTGGATGCTTTGGCGGAACTGGCGGCTGATATTAACGAGCGGGTTGAAAACATTGGGGCCCGCCGTTTGGCAACAGTTCTGGAAAAGCTGCTGGAGGACGTCTCATTTACTGCATCTGACCGGAAAGGCGAGACCGTGAGGGTGACGGCAGAGGATGTTCGTGACAGGGTGGCGCCGCTTGCCCGCAAGGGTGATTTGAGCCGCTTTATCCTGTGACGGAGACGTTTTTTGTGAGAGATGCCTTTCTTGCCCCTCAGGAAGAGACGGCGACCGCTGCCATCGAGGAAATTGAAGCCGAACTGGCGATGTTCGACGACTGGATGGAGCGGTATCAGTATATTATTGAAATGGGCCGCAAACTTCCGGCTTTCCCTTCGGAATGGCAGGACGATGTCCACCGTGTTCCGGGGTGTCAAAGCCAGGTCTGGCTCGAAGCGGAAGACCGTGATGGTAAGCTCTTCTTTGCTGGCGCTTCAGATGCGGCCATTGTTCAGGGATTGGTAGCCCTTTTGCTAAGGGTGTATTCAGGGCGGAGCCGTGAAGAGGTCCTTCAGACGAGCCCGGTCTTTTTGCATAATATGGGGCTGGTCAAAGCACTGTCCACGAACCGTGGAAATGGCGTTGAGGCAATGGCTCAGGCCATCCTCAAGCGTGCTGCTGCCTAACGATCTCAGTCTTTCAAAAAAGCCCCTGCCAGCGTCTGCTGACAGGGGCTTTTTTGTTTGAGCTTAGTGAGCAGGCTGAGCAACTTGCGGAGCTGTTACGTCACATTTGGTGAACTTGCCTTTGGCATCCCGGCAGGCCTTCGGCTTCTTTGGTGCTTCACACTTTGTGAATTTGCCTTTGGCGTCCCGGCAGGGCTGAGATTTGGCATGTGCGAACTGGCCGCCGAAAGCGATGGTAGCGAAGGCAAGAAGAGCAAATTTGCGAAGGGTCATGAATAGCCTCTGTGCAGTTTTTTGCCCTGAACCGACAGGGCTTTCGATGCTGATTATGGAATGGACCAGCGTGCAGACACAAGATTTCAGCGGAACCCGTCGTTCCGGTCTTTCGCGTCTGACTCCCAGTTTATGTTGCCATGATAGGGGGCTGAGATGGGTTGCCCGTCTTTCATAGCCGGAAGGTATCTGGCCAGCGTGAAATAAGCGAGCGCTGCCCGTCGTAAAATTTCGGGCCCCGGGCTGGCGATGCAGTCATGCGCGATGCCTGCAGTATCAACCTGACAGGTGACGGCTACTCTTCCTGTAATATTTCTGTCGTTCGCAAAGTCTGGATAGTAGGGGCGTGGAGTGTGCTGATGATCCACGACGGGGACGGTTGCTGTTCCCTGGGCCTGGAAGGGAATGGTCTTTTCCCAGCGGCCTTCAACGGGTTTGCTGTCCTGGTATGCCGGAAGAAACTTGGATGAATAGGCATAGGCTTCTGCTGCAAGTGCGAAATCCGGTGCGCTCGCTGAAGTTTCACAGCTTTGAGGCTGACCGTCCTTTGTGATGACGCAGACAATATGTGCCGATCCCGAATGCCGCAGTTCAAGTTCAGCCGGCGGATAGATGAGACGTCCGTGATGGCTCGGATCCAGCACCGCCGTTACGGAAACAGTATCATCGCTGTGGGCTGGAGACGGAACGACGGCGATGAGCCCAAAGATGGCCAGAGCCATTCCAGATCGAGAAAAATGCATGACGCCCTTACTTTATGGAATATATTTCATAACGTAACGAGAACTTAGAAAGCTTTTGCCGGGACTTGAAGACAAAAAAAGGGGCACCCGAAGGTACCCCTTTTTCTCGATAACCAATGGCTTACTCAATGATCACTTCTGATCAGCGAGGCTGTAAGCAATCAGATCGTCGCCCATAACGGTCGGGAAGGAGTTGTGGCCACCAGCATAAGTGACAACGAACTGCTTTCCATTGACCGCATAGGTCATTGGCGTGGCTTGCGCGCCAGCTGGGAGGCGATCCTGCCACAGGGTCTTGCCTGTCGTCAGGTCGTAGGCGCGGATGTAGTAGTCCATCGTGCCTGTCAGGAAGCCAACGTTGCCAGCCGTGGAGAGCGGGCCGCCGAGGCTCGGGACGCCGATCTTGATCGGAGGCAGCGGAATGGGCAGGGAGCTGCCGTGCATGGAGTCACGGAGCGTACCGTTACGATGCTGCCAGACCACCTTGTTGGTGCGCAGATCGATACCGGCCACATAACCCCAAGGCGGTGTACGGCAAGGCATCTTGATGCCAAGCGGCAGCAGGACCGGGTCCATGAACGGATGCAGATCAACAGCATAGGGGATGCCGTAGTTCGGCTGCAGACCAGTTTCGCCACCAGAGCCCTTTGCGTTCGGTTCCGGCCATAGCGGGTTACCCGGACCACGGGGCACCAGACGGGAAACGAACGGCAGCGAGATAGGGTTGGCAAAAGCCACCTGACGCTGCGGATCGACAGCCAGACCACCCCATTCGAACATGCCGAGGTCGCCCGGGAAGATCAGAGATCCCTGGAGTGACGGCGGCGTGAACGGACCTTCATAGCGAAGGGAGTGGAAGTAAATGCTGCAGAACATCTGGTCGAAGATCGTGCCACCCCAGATATCGGAATCGGAGAGGGGGGCCTTCGGACGTAGGCTCAGCTGAGACATCGGCTGCGTTGGGCTGGTGTGATCGCCCGGTGCGGCGCCACCAGGAACAGGTGTTTCCGGAGCCGGGACGACTTCCTTGCCCGTACGACGGTCAAGAACGAAAATGTCGCCAGTCTTTGTCGGAACGTAGATGGACGGAACAATCGTGCCGTCTTTCGACGTGATGTCTACGAGGCTCGGCTGGGACGGGGCGTCCATGTCCCACAGGTCATGGTGAACGGTCTGGTAATACCAGGCCAGCTTACCCGTCTCTGCGTTCAGCGCGACGATACCCGGAGCAAAGCGCTCGGATTCCTTGGTGCGGTAACCGCCCCACTGATCCGGCGTACCTACGCCCATTGGGATGTAAACGAGGTTCAGGTTCTTGTCGTAGGACGACACGATCCAGGAGTTTGGAGAGTTCGGATGGAAGACCGGATGATCCGGGTCTGGCATCTGGTTCGGGTCAGGGTTGGATGCGTCAAACACCCACACGCGCTTGCCGGTATAAACGTCAAATGCCTGCGTTGCGCCCGATGCCTGCTTGATGGAGCCGTTATCGGTGATGGCGCTGTTGGCAATGATCAGCTTGTCGGTGATGACCGGCGGAGACGTCGGTTCATACATGCCCGGCGTGGTGTAAGGCTGGTTCGGCAGGCGCAGATCCAGTTCGCCATCGTTGCCGAAGCCAGAGCACTTCTGCCCGGTTTCTGCATCGACTTCGACAAGGCGGCCATCGTTGACCGGCAGAACGATACGCTTGGCGCAATCGGTCGGAGCAGGGTTGCCATCGCTGTCCGTGGCATCGGCTGGCGTCTGGTGGAAGCTCACACCACGGCACGTCAGATGCTGGAAGCCAGGGTTGATCTGCAGGCGTGGATCGAACTTCCATTTGACGTGACCCGTTGCGGCATCAACGGCCCAGAGCTTCTGGTGCAGCGAGCACAGATACAGCGTGTTGTCGAATTCAATCGGCGTGACTTCGTTGGTTGCTTCGCCTGGATCGTTCGGTCCCATCAGATCCTTGGTGTGGATGTGCCATGCCACCTTGAGGTTCTGAACGTTGGACGAGTTGATCTGCTTCAGCGGAGACCAGCGATCGCCAGCCTGCGTGCGGCCATAGGCGTGCCACTCGCTATCTGGAACGTTATCTGCGTCAACCGGTGCTGCGTTGGTCAGCTCTGTTGGCAGGTTGCCGCTGATGTCGTGCGGGTCTGTGAAAAGACCGGCAGCAAGAACCAGTACGGCGAGACCGACGGAGCCTGCCAGGGGAAGGACAGATGCGCGTGTGCCACCGATCTGACGGGACACGAACGGGATCAGCAGCCAGATGCCAAGAATGATCACGATGTCGGAGCGGGGAACCAGTGCCCAGAGGTCGAGACCGACCACGGAGAGTTCCCATACGACCGTCGCGAACACTACAGCAGCAAAGAGCCACAGGGCAGCCGGGTTACGGCGCCATGCGAGGAAGGCGGTCGCAAGAAGTGCGATGCCGAGAAGGAGATAATACAGAGGGCCGCCGAGGGAAGCGGCCCATGCGCCTCCCACGGTGAGGATCGCGCCGCAAAGCGCGAAGACCGCGGCCGTGATCAGGGCCCAGAGCCCTGGCCGGGATGATGTGCTCATGATGTTCCTAGAGCTGTTATTTGGTGCAGCACTTGACCTTCGGACAAACACATAGAAGCGCTTTAAGAATCAAGATGTCAGATGGTTCATGTTGCTCACGTCACTGTGAGTGAGATCACAGTGACGTGACTTGAACAAAGAGGCGTCTTTTGCTTGCGCGCTAAAGAAAATAAAGTCCTTGGCGGAATCAGTTCGATGGGATAAGGCAGCCGCTCCGTGTACGCGTCCGGGCCATAAGTGGCATGCCCGGCCGTGCAGAGTCCCGCTTCGGTGGGACCAATCGTTTACGGCGAGGGAGACCGAAATGCCCAAGATGAAGACGAAGTCGTCGGTCAAGAAGCGGTTCAAGATCACCGCGACCGGCAAGGTAATGTGCGGCCCAGGCAACAAGCGTCACGGCCTTATCAACCGCCCGCAGAAGATGAAGCGCACCAACCGTGGTCCTCAGACCATGACGGATATGGACGCAAAGACCATCAAGCAGTGGGCGCCCTACGGGCTCTAAGGGAGATTAAGGTACATGGCACGTGTTAAGCGGGGCGTAACGACGCACGCCCGTCACAAGAAAGTTCTCGATCTCGCCAAGGGTTACCGCGGCCGTTCGTCTACGAACTACCGTATTGCTCTCGAGCGCGTTGAGAAGGCGCTGCGCTATGCGTATCGCGACCGTCGCAACAAGAAGCGTGATTTCCGCGCTCTGTGGATCCAGCGTATCAACGCTGCTGTCCGTGAGCACGGTCTGACGTACAGCAAGTTCATCAATGGCCTGGACAAGGCTGGCATCGAGATCGACCGTAAGGTTCTTGCTGCCATTGCTTTCGACGACGCAGCTGCTTTCGCAGAAATCGTCAAGAAGGCACAGGCCGCTCTCGCAGCCTGAGCTATTCAGACCTGATCCCCACGTGTGGGGGCTGGTGACTGGCGGGCCGTCCTGTTATCAGGGCGGCCCGTTTTGTATTTGTACTGTAAGCGATGGGCGGTATGGCTGACGATCTCGACACGCTGAAGAATGAAACTCTTGCTGCGCTGGGCGCTGCTCAGGACCGCGCGCAATGGGATGCCGTTCGCGTTGGAACGCTGGGCAAGTCTGGCGCTCTCACCGGGCTGCTCAAACAGCTTGGCAAACTCGACCCCGAAGAGCGCAAACTGCGCGGACAGGCTTTAAACCGCCTGCGGGACGAATTGACCAAGGTGATCGAAGATCGCGGTCGGGAGATTGAAGAGGAAGCGCTTCAAGCACGCCTGAAAGCCGAACGGGTGGACATCACGATGCCTGCCCCTTCTGTGGTGACAGGTGCCATTCATCCGATCAGCCGCACCATTGAAGAAATGACAGCCATCTTTGGCGCCATGGGTTTTTCCGTCGCGGAAGGGCCTGATGTCGAAAGCCAATGGCATAATTTCTCGGCACTCAATACGCCGGATCACCATCCGGCACGGACCGAGCACGATACTTTTTATCTTCCGCCCAAATCAGGCAGCAATGAACCGCGTGTTCTCCGGACCCAGACGTCTGGCGTTCAGATCCGGACCATGATTGGTCAGAAGCCACCCATCCGCATCATTGCTCCCGGCCGCACGTATCGTGCCGATCATGACGCAACCCATTCGCCGATGTTCCATCAGTGCGAAGGTCTGGTCATTGATCGCAATATTACTCTTGGGCACCTCAAGGGCTGCCTGATCGAGTTCCTGCGCGTCTACTTCGACAAGCCTAATCTGCCGGTGCGTTTCCGTGCATCTTATTTCCCATTTACTGAGCCTTCCATGGAAGTGGATATCGGTTGGTCCAAGGCGACAGGCGAGATTGGCGGAGGGTCCGATTGGCTGGAAGTTCTGGGGTCCGGCATGGTGCACCCGCGCGTGCTGGCCAATTGTGGGCTTGATCCGGCGGAGTGGCAGGGCTTTGCGTTTGGCATGGGCGTTGAGCGTCTGGCCATGCTCAAGAATGGTATTCCGGATCTGCGGTCGTTCTATGAGAGTGACCTGCGCTGGCTGCGTCACTACGGATTTTCCGCTTTCTCTCCCGCCACGCTGACGGAGGGCGTGTGACATGAAGTTCTCTCTCTCCTGGCTGCGTGAACATCTTGATTTTACAGCGTCTTGCGAAGAGATCTGTGCCCGTCTGAACGGCATCGGTCTTGAAGTTGAGAGCGTTGAAAACCCCGCCGAGAAGCTGGCAGGTTTTAGAACGGCCAAAATTCTGGAAGCACATCGCCATCCGGATGCGGACCGTCTTCAACTTTGCCGCGTCGCTGCTGGTGCGGGTTATGAAGATTTGCAGGTCGTATGCGGTGCACCGAATGCACGTACTGGCCTCCATGTGATTTTTGCGCCTCCGGGGACGTATGTTCCGGGGCTGGATATCACCATCAAGAAGGGCAAAATCCGCGGTGAGGAAAGCGGAGGTATGCTGTGTTCCCTGCGTGAGCTGGGTCTTGGTGAGGAGAGCAACGGTATTGCCGAACTGCCAGAAACGGCTCCGATCGGTGAGGCTTATGCGACTTACGCCGAGCTTGATGACCCGGTCATTGAAATCGCGATTACACCGAACCGTGGCGATGCGCTGAGCATTCGCGGTATTGCGCGTGATCTGGCTGCAGCTGGCATTGGTCATCTCAAGCCATGGCTGACGGAAGCTCTTGAGGGTGATTTCGAATCACCGATCTCGTGGAAGTCCGAAAATCCTGACTGCCCGTACGTGGTAGGCCGTGTCATTCGTGGCGTGAAGAATGGTCCAAGCCCGAGTTGGCTGCAGCGCCGTCTTCAGGCGGTTGGCGTGAAGCCGATTTCGGCTCTGGTGGATGTCACGAACTACCTCACATATGATCTCGGTCGGCCTCTGCATGTCTTTGATGTTGCGAAACTTTCTGGCAGCACCCTGACCGTGACCCACGCGGCACGTGAGACTTTCACGGCGCTGGATGGCAATGAGTACGTCCTGGGGACGGACGATATGGTGATCGTCGATGATGCTGGTGTGCAGTCGCTTGCGGGCATCATGGGTGGTCAGCAGAGCGGTGTGGATGAGAACACGACAGACGTGTTTGTTGAATCCGCGTTGTTCGATGCTGTTCGGATTGCTCTGACTGGCCGCCGTCTCGCCATTCATACGGATGCCCGTCAGCGTTTCGAGCGCGGCATTGATCCTGCGCTGGTTCGTAGCGGGCTCGAAGCGGCCACAGCAATGATCCGTGACCTGTGTGGTGGTCAGCCGAGCGAAATCACGGAAGCTGGCGAACTCCCCAATTGGAAACGTACGGCTACGCTGCGTTTTGAGCGTCTGGCAACGTTGGGTGGCGTCACTATTCCTGCGGATGAGGCGGTGCGGTCTCTGGAGCATCTCGGCTTCGAGGTCGTTGAGCGGAATGACGAGGAGGCAACTTTCGCCGTTCCTTCCTGGAGGAATGACGTTGCGTCCGGTCAGGTTCTGGCTCAGGCCGTCACACTTGATGAGGACGTTGCCGCAAAGGCAGCAGCGAATGTTCCGCGCATGGAAGCAGAATGTGACCTCATAGAGGAAGTGCTGCGTCTTTATGGGCTGGATGCTGTGCCGGCTGTGCCACTCCCTCAGTTGGCCATGGTCGCGGCTCCGGCAGTCACGCCTCTTCAGGCGCGTGCAGCGCTAATGCGCCGTATCTGTGCAGCACGTGGGATGATGGAAACGGTTGGTTTCTCCTTCGTTGCTCATGAAGACGCAGTTCTGTTTGGTGATGTGCCCGAAACGCAGCGTTTGCTGAACCCGATCGCCATGGATCTGGATCAGTTGCGCCCGACGCCGCTTGTCAATCTGGCGCGTGCACTCGGCCGTAATCTGGCGCGTGGTCTGGGGCTTTCTGGCGAAGGTGCATTGTTTGAAATCGGTCCATGTTTTGATTTCGAAGGTCAGCACCTGCGTGTTGCTGGCTTGCGAGGCGGATTGACGGCTCGTGAACCCGGTCAGGCTGCGCAGGAAGCAACGCTCTGGGACGCCAAGGCGGATCTGACGGCCGCGTTGACCGCGCTTGGTGTTCCGGAAGCTTCTTTGTCTGTCACGGCAGATGCTCCGGGCTTTTATCATCCGGGTCGGTCAGGTCAGGTACGGCAGGGTCCTAAGCTGGTTCTGGGTAGCTTTGGTGAACTGCATCCTCGCACGGCACGCGCGCTTGGTCTGACTGGGACTGTCGTGGCGTTCGAGCTGTATCTGGATCGTATCCCTCAGCCTAAGGCTAAAAAGAAGACCCCTCCTGCGCTCTCAGCGCTACAGCCAGTGCGTCGTGACTTCGCGTTCCTTGCTGGGCCGGATGTTGAAGCACAGGCTGTTCTCAAGGCCGTTCGTATGGCCGACCGGAACCTGATTCAGGATGTTCGCCTCTTTGACGTCTTTGAAGGTGGTAGCCTGCCGGAAGGGCATCGTTCTCTCGGTGTTGAGGTTGTCCTGCAGCCACAGACCGAAAGTCTGACGGATGTCGGCCTTGAAGCGCTTTCCAAATCGGTGGAAGCTGCGGTTCTCAAGGCAACAGGAGCTACGTTGCGCCGATGAACTCTCTTCCAGAATCCGAACTGGCGCATCAGCCGGGCAATAGGGCCTTTCAGCCGGGGGCTCCCACGCCTCAGCATGGGCGCGTGATTTGGATTCTGGCAGGGGAAGCCAGCGGAGACGTGATTGGTGCACGTCTCATGCTGGCGCTTCATGCGCAGGACCCGACGCTGGTGTTTGCCGGAGTCGGGGGTGGCCGCATGGAAGCCCTTGGGCTGCATAGCCTGTTCCCGATGAGTGATCTGGCTGTCATGGGGCTTGTGGAAGTCTTGCCGAGGGTCAGACATTTGCGGCAGCGGCTTCTGGAAGCTGTTCAGGATATTGAGCTTCGTAAGCCTGATTTGGTTGTCACAATAGACAGCCCGGGTTTTGCACTTCGACTTCTTCAGAAAATTGAAAATTCCGGCTTCAAGCGCGTTCATTACGTTGCACCGCAGGTCTGGGCCTGGCGCGAAAATCGCGTCAAGGAATTCCCTGGGCTGTGGGATCGGTTACTCTGCCTTTTACCGTTTGAGCCGGAATGGTTTGCGCAGAGAGGACTGGAAGCGCGGTTCGTCGGTCATCCAGTGTTGCAGTCGGGTGTAAGACAGGGAAACGCTGCACGCTTTCGGACGCGGCATAATATTCCTGAAACGGCACCCGTCCTGATTTTGATGCCAGGAAGCCGACGCTCTGAAGTTCCGAAGCTGTTGCCAGTTTTTCGCAAGATGCTGGACATTGTGCGCAAGACGCATCCGGACATCTGCCCGGTGATACCGGTTGCTCCAGTCATTGCGCCGACCGTGCGCAACCTTATTCGTAAATGGCCCGTACAGCCGCATATCGTGACTGATATTCATGATAAACACGATGCGTTTGCAGCGGCTCAGTGCGCTCTGACAAAGTCGGGGACGTCCACGCTTGAGCTTGCCATGGGCAATGTGCCGATGGTGGTGACGTATCGGGTGAATCCGCTAACGGCGATGATGGCGCGTCGGATGATCAAGGTGCCATACGTGGCCATGGTCAATCTGCTGGCAGGACGTGAAGTCGTGCCGGAAATGTTGCAGGAGAACTGCACGCCTGAAAAGCTGGCGGATATGGTCTCAAAGCTGCTTGATGATCCGGCAGCGGCAAAGAAGCAGCAGATGGCATTTGAAGAGGTGCTGGAAAAGCTCTCTCCTGCTGTGGGTACGCCTGCGGATGCAGCGGCTGCGGAAATTATGGATCTTCTGGACGAGCCGGTGTCCCGCTCGTCCAAGAAGAAAAAAATCAGCGAATAAAACCGACCAAGCGTTCTGCTTCCTGCACGATTGGCTCGGAAATTTCACGGGCCCGGTCGGCGCCAGCGCGCAGGACGGAGATAATGTGATCTTCGTTCTGCATCAGGCGGGCTGTCTCGGTGGCAACTGGCCCAAGTTTTTCCACGAGCAGATCGGCCAGAGCGTTTTTGAACGGGCCAAAGCCCTGTCCACCGAAACGCGCCAGAACGTCAGACATCGTCTCGTCTGACATGGCCGCGTAAATAGCTACCAGATTGCGGGCTTCTGCACGGTCTCCCAGCCCCTCAACGTCGCTTGGTAGCGCGTCGGAATCTGTCTTGGCGCGGCGAATCTTCAGAGCGATTTCGTCCGGGGTGTCTGTCAGGACAATGCGGCTCTGCTCGGAGGGGTCCGACTTGGACATTTTCTTCGTACCGTCGCGCAGGCTCATCACGCGGGCTGCCGCTGGAGGAATAAAGGCCTCGATCTGCGGAAAGAACTCCGTATCCATATCATGGTTGAACTTCTGGGCGATGTCATTGGCCAACTCAATATGCTGCTTCTGATCGTCACCGACGGGGACGCGGGTCGCGTGGAACGCCAGAATGTCTGCGGCCATGAGGTTGGGATAGACATAGAGGCCCGCTGAGTGGTTCTCGCGGTTCTTGCCAGCCTTGTCTTTGAACTGTGTCATCCGGTTCAACCAGCCGAGGCGGGAAACACAATTGAAAATCCATCCCAGTCGCGCATGAGCGCTGACGGCGGATTGGTTGTAGAGGCGTGTCGGTTCAATGCCGGTTGCCAGAAGGCAGGCTGCTGAACCCAGCGTCTGACGACGCAGGTCTTCCGGATTCCAGGGCATCGTGATCGAGTGCATGTCCACGAGGCAGAAGACACAATCATGGTCTGCCTGCATGGCCGCCCAGTTGCGGAGTGCACCCAGGTAGTTACCCAGATGAGGAATGCCAGTTGGCTGAATGCCGGAAAATACACGCTGCATGATGGATCTGTCTTCAGCTTTGGGGAAAGGTCATGCTCTCAGGGAAGCGGCTGCTTCTGCTCCAGGAGCTGGCGTTCTTGGTAACTCGCTGCCGGATCACCCTGCTGTGCACGTGCACTGGCGACCTCGGCTGGCGTAATGGTGGGGGAAGGCTTGATATTGCCGCGTGCAATCAGCCAGTTCAGAGTATCAGAAATCTGCTGGTCCGTGAGGCGATCACGATATGCGGGCATGGAATAGTTATAGCGATAGCCCTGCGTGGTGAAACCGCCGCGAAGGCCGTTCAGAAGAACATTTGCGAGATAGTGGCGACCTTCAGGTGTTTGGGCGATGAAATCCACACGCCCCACCAGGGGGGGTGTCTCACCCGGCATTCCACTTCCGCCATGGTGGCAGATACCGCAGTTGGGCCCATAAACGGCTTGGCCAGCCGGTTTCTTCCCGCAGCAGGCAAGTGCGAGACAACCAAGAAAAGCGATCCGTTTCATGGGAGAGGGGACTGCTGTTCCAGTTTCTGGCGTTCAAGCAGCACTTCCTGAGGTGACAGCGGATGTTTGCGCTCTTCAGCGATCTCAGCAGCCGTGAATGTTGGGCCCCCTGCGGCCATTTCTTTTCCTCCAACAAATGTCAGGATCCGTGCAATTTCATCATCCGAAAGGCGATGGAATGATGGCATGGAACTGTTGTAAGGAGCGCCACCCGCTGTGATCGGTCCGTCAAGACCGTTCAGCAGCACGTGGATAATGTAGCGATGGCCTTCCGGAGTCAGGGCAATATGCCCAACCCGACCGAAGATTGGAGCAACGGCTCGCACCTGCCCATGGCCACCATGATGGCAGATACTGCACTCGTTCGAATATTCTCGAGGTGCCTGTTCACGATTTTCCCAGGCATGGCCAACCACAAAGACAATTGCCATGAAAATGGCAATAAACAGGGGAAGCCGGATTGCTGGGTCTAATCTGATCACAGAAGGTTTGTCGCATTTTCATGGTGCGTTCAGCAAGGGTGGCTCTTGGCAAAACCGTCCCGATAGGGCTCATGGGCGCATCAGAAGGAGAAAGCATGAGCGGCAAGGGACGTCTGGTACTGTATGTGGGGCCAATGTTTGCAGGAAAATCCTCGCATCTAATCAAGGCTGCGTCTGCGCATGAACGCGTTCTGGCACTGAAGCCGGGATTCGATACGCGTGACGGTGCAGAACTGGTCAGTCGGGATGGCTCACATTTCGCAGCGCGTTCCGTGCGGCGCTGGCCGTCTCATTCCGAGAACTATTCACACATTGTTCTGGATGAAGTGCAGTTTATGGTCTCACCTCATTACGAGGGAGATATCGTTTCAGAGTTGCAGTCTGCTCGATTGCGCGGAGCAACTGTCACTGTTGGTGGCCTGGATAGCGATTATCGTCAGGAGCCGTTTGAAATTGTATCGAGGCTCATGCAGTTCGCCGATGAAATTATTCACCTGGAAGCTCGGTGCCATGTCTGCAATCAGCCGGCCCAGTGGACTGCCAAGACACATGAAACTGGGCATCTTCTCGAAACGGGAGATCAGGAGCTGTATGAGGCGCGGTGCAATGAGCATTGGTGCCTGCCAGAGGGGCCTTGAGGCCTCTCTGACAGGGCTTAAATGAAGCAGCAGGACTTACTGCTGTCCGTTATTGACGCCCAGAAGCTGGAGCTTGAAGATGAGTGGGCTGTTGGGCGGAATGATGCCCATGGAGCGCTTCCCGTAGCCTAGCTTGGCTGGAAGATAGAGCATCCATTCATCGCCAACGTGCATCATTGGTAGAGCTTCGAGCCAGCCATCAACCAGGCCATCCAGCGGCATTTCCATATAGGCACCGCTGCCATGCTGATCAGAGCTGTCAAAAATTCCGCCGTCTGGCAGGCGTCCTTCATAGATCACCATGATGGTGGAGCCACGATGCGGACTTTCACCATCTTTGGGGCCGGACTTCAAAACCTTGTAGCTCAGTCCGTCCGGGAGGGTTTTGACACCCGGTTCCGCCTGGATTTTCGCCATGAACTGTTCGGGCGTCAGTTCTGGCGCGTCTTCCTTGTGTCCGGCGCATCCTGCAAGGAGTGCGCCGCAAAGGGTCAAGGCTGATGTAAGGCGAAACAGGCTGGTCATGGTCCCCCGCTACTGGTTTGTACTTAGAGTGCGCCGCCGCGGCGGCCAATCTGACCACCCAGACGCAGGCGCAGGGCATTGAGCTTGATAAAGCCCTGTGCGTCCTGCTGGTTATACGCCCCCTCGTCATCTTCAAATGTCACGACGCGGGTATCATACAGGCTGTTCGGGCTTTCGCGTCCGACGCAAACGACATTGCCCTTATAGAGTTTCATGCGGACACGGCCGTTGACGGAATGCTGGCTGGCATCAATCAGAGCCTGAAGCATCCGGCGCTCTGGGGAGAACCAGAAACCGTTATAGATCAGCTCCGCATAGCGCGGCATGATGCTGTCCTTGAGATGGGCAGCTTCGCGGTCCAGCGTGATGCTCTCGATGGAACGATGAGCAGCCAGCAGGATCGTGCCACCTGGCGTTTCGTAGATGCCGCGGGACTTCATACCCACAAAGCGGTTTTCCACGATGTCCAGACGGCCGATGCCGTTGTCGCGGCCCAGCTCGTTCAGGCGCGTCAGCAGTGTTGCCGGGGTCATCGCAACGCCGTTGATGGCAACCGGGTCACCATTCACGAAGTCGATGCTGATTTCCGTAGCCTTGTCCGGCGCGGCTTCCGGGGAGATGGTGCGCTGGAAAACGATTTCGTCAGGCGCGACAGCCGGATCTTCGAGCAGCTTGCCTTCGGAAGAGGAGTGCAGAAGGTTGGCGTCAACGGAGAAGGGGGCTTCGCCGCGTTTGTCTTTCGTAACGGGGATCTGGTTTTCTTCAGCGAATTCCAGCAGCTTCGTGCGGGATGTCAGTTCCCATTCGCGCCATGGGGAAATGACTTTCACGTCCGGCTTCAGCGCATAGTAGCCAAGTTCGAAACGGACCTGATCGTTGCCCTTGCCGGTTGCGCCGTGGGCAACAGCATCTGCACCAACAGCTTCGGCGATTTCGATCTGACGCTTGGCGATCAGCGGACGGGCGATGGACGTACCGAGGAGGTACTGGCCTTCATAAACCGTGTTCGCGCGGAACATCGGGAAGACATAGTCCTTCACGAAGGTCTCGCGCAGATCCTCGACGAAGATTTCCTTCACGCCGAACATCTCGGCCTTCTTGCGGGCCGGCTCCAGCTCTTCGCCCTGACCAAGGTCAGCCGTAAAGGTCACGACCTCGCAGTTATAGGTCTTCTGGAGCCATCGAAGGATGACCGAAGTGTCCAGCCCGCCGGAATAGGCGAGAACGACTTTCTTGACGTCCTGATGGGCGCTCATAACTGCGTGGTCCTTAATGGTGTTCGTTCGGAAGGCGTTTCTAGCATCCCGCGTCCGTGAGGGAAACCGGGCGTCAGACGCTTTTGCGCTGACGCTCGCTTTCGGTTTTGAGCTGTCCGCAGGCTGCAAGAATGTCCTGGCCACGTGGTGTACGGATCGGGGCGGCAAATCCTGCATCCATCACGATCTTTGCGAACTTTGCGAGTTGCTCTTTTGTGGAGGGACGGAACTCTGATCCTGGCCAAGGATTGAAAGGAATAAGGTTCACTTTCGCCGGCAGGTCCTTGATCAGGCGGACCAGCTCCCTCGCATCGGCTTCGCTATCATTCACGCCGCGCAGCATGATGTATTCGAAGGTGATGCGGCGGGAATTGGACGCTGCAGGATAACGCTTGCAGGCCGCCATCAATTCCTCGATCGGGTACTTGCGGTTCAGAGGGACGATCTGATCGCGCAGCTCGTTCGTGACCGCATGCAGGGAAATGGCGAGGCCTACGCCCAGTTCTTCACCGCAGCGATCCATCATGGGCACGACGCCTGACGTAGACAGCGTGATGCGTCGTCGGGAGAGGGCAATGCCTTCTCCATCCATCACGATGCGCATGGCTTTGGCGACGTTATCGTAATTGTAGAGCGGTTCGCCCATTCCCATCAGAACGATGGTTGAGAGAAAGCGTGGCATGTCCGCGCTTGGGCTAGGCCACTCCTTGTAGCTGTCTCGTGCCGCCATGAACTGGCCGACAATTTCTGCTGGGCCAAGGTTGCGGACGAGCTTTTGCGTCCCTGTGTGGCAGAACGTGCAGGAGAGCGTACATCCGACCTGTGAAGAGATGCAGACAGCGCCACGGTCTTCCTTACGGTCAGGAATATAAACTGTTTCAGCTTCCTGACCGTCGCGGAAGCGGAAAAGAAATTTCCGCGTTGCATCCACCGACGTCTGTTCGGTCGTTGTCGTCGGGCGGCCGACGATGAAGTGGTCTGCAAGTTTCGCCTGAAGGGGTTTGGCGATTGTGCTCATCTTCGAAAAATCGGTGGCTCCCTGATGGTAGATCCAGTGCCAGATCTGTTTTGCGCGGAAAGGCTTTTCGCCAATTTCCGTCATCAGGGTTGCCAGCTCTTCGCGTGACATTCCGACCAGATCACGCCGTCCGTCTTCCAATCGTGCCTCAGGTGGGGCGAACAGGGCGGACTTTGCGCGAATGCGTTCGCGCTCCGCCTCATTCAGATCATCTGAAGCGATGGAATTGATACGGGGGAGGGTGTCGGGATGTTTCAAAGCGATCATGGCGGCGGAGCCATAGCACGGGGAGGGCGCAGATTTCCAAGGGAAAGTGAGGTGGGGCAAGAAAGATTGGACTCTTTGTACCGTTCAGTACAAAATATGGTTTCTTCTATGGTTCTGAAAGGTACGACATGCAAACGCGTCCGCCTGTGCCCCCATTCACGCGGGACACCGCTATTCAGAAAGTTCGAGCGGCTGAAGATGCCTGGAACCGTCAAGATCCGGAGACGGTTGCGCTGGCCTATACGGCCGACAGTCGTTGGCGCAACCGGGATCAGTTTGTTCACGGGCGGTCTGAAATTAAGGAATTCCTGACGAGAAAATGGGAGAGAGAGCGTGAGTATCGGCTGATTAAGGAGCTTTGGGCATTTCACGAGAACCGGATCGCCGTCCGCTTTGTTTATGAGTGGCGAGATGGGCAGGGCCAGTGGTGTCGATCGCACGGGAATGAAAACTGGGGTTTTGACGAGGCAGGCCTCATGGCAGAGCGGCATGCCAGCATCAATGATGTGCCAATCAAGGACGCTCAACGCCTGTTCCACTGGGAAGGCAAGGTTCGACCTGAGGGACATCCTGGATTGAGTGATTTGGGGCTATGACGGGATCAGGCGGCCGTAGCCGTACTGCTATCTTGCAAAATATCGCTGAGGTATTTCGTCAGTATGGGTACGAAGGGGCGTCTCTCAGTCGCTTCACAGCTGCGACTGGGCTGGGAAAAGGCAGCCTCTACAATTTCTTTCCGGAAGGGAAGAAGCAGATGGCTGCTGAAGTCCTGGAGCATATCCAGCAGTGGTTCGATGCTGAAATTTTTAGTCCTCTGGAAACGGAAGAAGACCCCAAGGTCGGCCTGACAGCGATGTTCGAAGGTACTGAGCAGTACTTTAGGTCAGGCCAGAGAATCTGTCTGATGGGGTTGCTGGCCCTGAGCGTAGACACATCGTTTGCTATGCAGATTAGAAACTATTTTCTGCGCTGGCAGGAAAGTCTGTCTCAGGCGCTCCAGCGGCTGGGGCGTTCGACAAGCGACGCTGTTGATCTGTCTGAGGAAATCGTTAGTGGCATTCAGGGAGCATTAGTGTTGGCCCATGCTCGAGGCGACGCAGGTGTTTTCAAACGTCGCCTTGAAACGTTTAGGCGAGGTCTGGATCTTCCAGCGGGCCATTGCGACGAGCGGCAATGAGAAACTCCCGATTGCCTTCGGGGCCAGTAATGGGGCTGGCTTCGACTCCCAGAACTTCCCACCCTGGAGTGGCCGAGAGCCAGTCACGGATTTCGGCACAGACACGTTCGTGAACGGCGGGGTCCCGTACCACGCCCTTTGCGCCGACTTCGTTTCGCCCGGCTTCAAATTGCGGCTTGATCAGAGCGATTGCCCAGGCATCCGGGGATGTTAGCTTAAGCGCGGCGGCCAGCACGGTTTTAAGGCTGATAAAGCTGGCGTCGCAAACGACGATGCCTGCGCGTTCAGGAATCTGTTCCGCTGTCAGAGCGCGCGCGTTCGTCTTTTCCATGACGACGACGCGTTCATCAGAGCGGATTTTCCAAGCCAGCTGACCGTGCCCGACATCAACGGCATAAACTTTCGTCGCGCCGTGCGTGAGAAGGACATCCGTAAATCCGCCCGTTGAGGCACCGACATCGATGGCAATACGGCCTTTGGGGTCTAGCCCGAAATGCTCAATGCCGTGAATGAGTTTTAGGCCGCCGCGAGACACCCAGGGATGATCCTGTCCTTTGAGGGACAGGGGGGCATCCTCTGGAAGCTGGTCTCCAGCCTTGGCGATGCGCCGATCCCCCGTATAGGCAAGACCTGCCATAATGAGGGACTGGGCACGAGTTCGGCTGTCAACCAGCCCCCGATCAACGAGGAGCTGGTCTGCGCGGCGTTTGGCCATGTCTCAGGCAGACTGCTGGACGACTTCGACGCCCAGTGCGGCTGCTGCCGTGCGCACGATATGCGGAGCTGTCAGGCCAGCTTCGTCATACTGAACGTCAGGGGCATTGTGATCGATGTACCTGTCTGGAAGAGCCAGCGGACGGAATTTCACCGTATCCAGCAGACCGGTTTCTGCAAGGTACTGCACAACAAGGCTGCTGAAGCCGCCAATCGCACCTTCTTCAAGGGTGATGAGGACTTCATGCTGGCTGACCAGATCATCAACGAGCTTCGTGTCGATCGGTTTGGCGAAGCGGGCATCTGCTACCGTGACCGGAACGCCCTGAGCGGCCAGCTGGTCCGCTGCGCGCAGAGATTCGTGCAAACGCGTACCGAGCGACAGAATGGCGACACCTGCGCGGGCGCCAGGTGCCTGACGCGCTTCGCGAACGATGCGGCCCTTGCCGATTTCCTGCACTTCGCCCTTTTCCGGAAGGTCGAGGCCGATGCCGCTGCCACGGGGGTAACGGAAAGCAATCGGGCCAGCGTCGTATTCGCAAGCCGTTGCCGTAGCATGCAGCAGCTCGATTTCGTCTGACGGTGCCATCACGACCATGTTTGGCAGACAGCACAGATAGTTCAGGTCGAAAGACCCGGCATGCGTCGCGCCATCGGCACCGACCAGACCAGCGCGGTCGATGGCGAAGCGGACTGGAAGGTTCTGAAGCGCCACGTCGTGCACGACCTGATCATAGGCGCGCTGAAGGAACGTCGAGTAAATTGCGCAGAACGGACGCAGGCCTTCGGACGCAATGCCTGCCGCAAAGGTGACGGCGTGCTGTTCGGCAATGCCGACGTCAAAGAAGCGGTCCGGATAGGCTTTGGCGAAAGCTGTAAGACCTGTACCGGAAGGCATTGCTGCAGTGATGGTTACGAGCTTGTCGTCTGTTTTCGCGCGACGCAGGAGTTCGCGGCTGAAAATCGACGTGTAGCTCGGCGGTCCAGCCGGAGCCTTCTTCTGCTCGCCTGTCACGACATTGAATTTGCTGACAGCGTGATATTTGTCGCCAGCAGCCTCGGCAGGCTTATAACCGCGGCCTTTTTCCGTGATGATGTGGAGCAGGATCGGGCCTTGATCGTCCGCATCGCGCAGGTTGCGCAGGATGGGGACAAGCTGGTTCATGTCATGGCCGTCAACGGGGCCGACATAGTAGAAACCGAGCTCTTCAAACAGCGTGCCGCCTGTGATCATGCCACGGGCATATTCTTCAGCGCGCTTGGCCGTCCGCTCGATCTTGCCGGGCAGGCGCTTGGCAACCTTGCCAGCCAAGTCACGCAGACCGAAGAACTGGCGCGAAGACATCAGGCGGGACAGGTAGTTCGACATCGAACCAACTGGTGGTGCAATCGACATTTCATTGTCGTTCAGCACCACGATCAGGCGGTTCGCGCCCGGACCTGCAACAGCGGCGTTGTTCATGGCTTCGTAGGCCATGCCAGCGGAAATGGAGCCGTCACCAATGACCGCAATCACGTTGCGCTCATGGTAGCTCGGATCTTCTTCCGCACGCAGGTGATGGGCGACGGCCATACCAAGACCGGCAGAAATGGACGTGGACGAATGAGCGGCACCGAACGGGTCGTATTCGCTTTCCGCGCGACGGGTGAAGCCGGACAGGCCTTCCGGCTGACGCAGGGTGCGGATCCGATCACGACGGCCTGTCAGGATCTTGTGTGGGTAAGCCTGATGGCCAACATCCCAGATGATACGGTCATCCGGCGTATTGAATACGGCGTGTAGCGCAACGGTCAGTTCGACGACACCAAGAGAGGCGCCAAGGTGGCCGCCAGTGGTGGAAACGGCGTCAACCGTTTCGGAGCGCAGTTCGTCGGCAAGCTGCTTGAGCTGATCGACGGAAAGATTCCGCATATCTGACGGCAGGGTCACGCGGTCCAGAACCGGATAGCGACCGTATGTGGGAATCGTGGAAGACGGGTTGCTCATGAAATCAGTTCCTGCGCTCGACGACGTAGTCTGCAAGGGCCCTGAGGGCTGCGGCCTGTGCGCCGAAAGATGAAAGGGCCTCCCGGGCCTGATCGCTCAGGCGGCGGGCCTCGGCGCGGGCTCCGTCAATGCCAAGCAGGGAGACATAGGTTGATTTGCCGCTGGCTTCATCCTTGCCAGCAGTTTTGCCGAGTTCCTCGGCGCTTGCGGTCGTGTCTAGAACGTCGTCCGCAACCTGAAAGGCTGTTCCAAGATTCTGGCCGTACGAGACAATGGCGTCCCGTCGATCATCGGTCACACCCGCCAGAATTGCTCCTGATTCGGCTGCATAGCGGATCAGGGCTCCTGTTTTCAGGGCGTGAAGACGGCGGACTTCATCCAGAGGAAGGGCACGGCCTTCTCCACGGATATCGATGACCTGGCCACCAACCATTCCCGCTGCGCCTGAGGCACGAGCCAGGGCGAGCGCAAGGTTGGAGCGGATGGTGGCGTCGGAAGACGTTTCATCCTCAAGAAGGATCTCGAAAGCACGCGTCTGAAGAGCGTCGCCGGCAAGAATGGCAATGGCTTCGTCAAACTGACGGTGCGTAGAGGGACGCCCACGGCGGAGATCATCGTCATCCATGGACGGGAGATCATCATGCACAAGAGAATATGCGTGAAGTAGTTCGACTGACGCCGCAACGCGCAGCGCAGCCCTGCGGTCTGCACCAAATAGAGACGCAACTTCTACGGCCAGAAAGCCACGAAGACGCTTTCCGCCACCGAGGGCAGCGTAGCGCATGGCTTCAAGAAGAATGGATTCGTCACCCGGCACCATCGGGAGCAGGGCGTCGATTGTTGCTTCGATGTCCGTGCAGGCGTGGGCGAGAGCCTCCTTGAGGGAGGTGGACGTGGTGGCACTCATCGGCCGGTCTCTCCGGTATCGGCAAGAGGCTCTGTGCCTGTGCTGCCGTCATCGTTCTGGACAATGGCGCGCACACGCATCTCGGCCTCTCCCAGCTTTGCATCGCAGTGCTTGCGTAGGGCTGCACCGCGTTCATAGGCAGAAATGGCGTCTTCAAGCTTCATCTGTCCGCCTTCAAGGCCACGGACGATCCGCTCCAGCTCGGAGAGGGCATCTTCGAAAGACATGGCATCAATGGGTTCGGGCATGGAAAGCCTCAAGACACGCTTTGGGAAACAAGGTAGCGAGGGATTACAGCCAGATGACAGGTTTTGCCAGCCCTGTGCTTGGGAACGGGGGAGTTTCCTCAGGAGGGTTGCGTTTCTGCACGCCTGCGGATGACAAATGAAAGAACGCCAGCGCTCTCCGTGAATGCCACCATCGCATGGCCTGTTTCGCGGCAATAAGACTGGAAATCCGCCACTGAAGCGCGATCCGTCGCCAGAATACGGAGGCGTGTTCCGGGCGCCATGTCACGCAGGGCGCGGTTCGCCTTGAGAACGGGCATGGGGCAGGCAAGACCGCGCAGGTCCAGCAGGGTCTCCGTCGGAGGTATCGTCATGACATCTGTTATGCCCTGCGCCGTGCCGTGGGCCAAGTAACGGATTTTCCATTGCCGAAATAGCGTGGTTTTTCTATAACTGTGGCTCAATGCCACAAAGCGTCCTTCGGGGCGCTTTTTTTGTTTTTGAGGAACACATGGAAAAACAGATCTCTGAAAGGTCGCCGTCTTCCGAGGGAAATGAGCATCGGGCTTACACGATCCGTATTTTGGAAGACCGTGTTCTTCGACTGGAAACAGTCGCTGGGGGGTTGTCAGATCGGTACGAACAACTGCGTACGGAGATGCGGCAGGAAATCAGTTCTCTGCGGGATCAGATGAAATCCCTGGAGACCAAAGTCGATAATGGTAACAGGATTGTGAATGGAAAGCTGGACCGTCTGATCGGTGGTCGGGCTGTTCTGACGGCGATAGTGACGCTGGCAACATCCATCCTCGGAACTGGGATGGTGCATTTCGCTCTGTCTCTCAGCACGCGTTGAGGGGACGAGTCATGGAAGGTCTTGATGTCGGACAACTCAAGCATCTGGTGGTGGAGCCAACTCTTGCCGCACTGGGACTTGGCGGGAGAGCGGCTGTTAATCTCCTGACGGGCACGGCACTGGCTGAGAGCAGAGGAGCCTACGTAAAGCAGATTGGGGGAGGGCCAGCGCTGGGGCTGTGGCAAATGGAACCTGCAACCCACGACGATTGTTGGGCTAACTTTCTACGTTTCCCGGTTGGGCAGCCATATGCTGTCATTCTGGAAAACATGCTGGCTCATGATCTGCCACGCACTGCGCAGATGGTCAGTAATTTACGATATGCCTGTGCGATGGCGCGAATCCGGTTTTACCGTGTTCGGGAAGCCCTGCCTGCTGCACAGGATCCGTTTGCCTTAAGCCGGTATCACAAGGTGCATTACAACACCCCGCTCGGCGCGGCAGACCCTATGGCCAATGTCGATTATTTCAGGAGAGCTGTTCAGGCTTAAAGCGAGAGCGATGCCGGGGACCTGTATGCATCACGCTCCCGACATCGCAGGTTTACCTTAGATCGGTATATTATGACCGAATAGTGGCGTAGCTGAATATGCCAATTATTTAATCTGATTTTTATGGGTATTTAACGAAGCGCGAAAAGCCTGTTTTGGGGATTGCCCTGGAACGTCGCAGGACCAGTATGGGACAGGCGCAGTCCCCGATGAAGCCAGACGCTTCCGCCGATTTTGAGCCATCGACGACAAAACGCGAAGTCTTCGGAAAGATATGTCCTCGTCTCCGGGTCAATCATGCAGTCAAACAAGGCAAAAGGCTTCTGTGGGACCGAATGATCGGTGAGATGGCCACTTTGTTGAGCATCGATGCGCTCGTATTCGGTCTCAGGATAGGCGCTCATCATCTGGCTGATTGTGGCGCGTGTCAGCAGCATGAAGCCAGTTCCGATGTAAGAAACGGAAGCAATTTCGGCTGGCGGTGAAGTGTCATACAGCGCAGAGCAGTCGCCAACATAGCGTAGGCTGGCGCTCTCCGGGGGTTCGCCTTTGCCCATGAACCGCTGGGTATTATGGTCCCAGTAGTGAGATTTGAGCGGGTAGGCTCCGCCGATAACCGGCTTGTCGGCGTTTAGAAGTGCTTGAATATCTGCAAACGAAAAACCAATGTCACTGTCTGCAAATAACAGGTGTGTGGCATCGGTTTGGGTTATGAACTGGTGAAGAAGCGTATTGCGTGCCCGTGTAATCAAGGCGTCGCTTCCTAGTGTCGAAAGCGTCAGGCGAATATTGTGAGAAGGTGCTTCACTCATGCAGCTAATAATGGACTGCATGTATGCTTGGGTGACTGTTCCACCAAAGCAGGGTGTCGCAATGAAGACGTGTGGGGCTGCGTTCATGGGGAGATAGTGTTCTATCTCCCCTTAAGAAAGGCTTAAAACTGAGCGGTCAAAGTTTGTTAGCCGCCCATGTGACTTTGCAGAACCATATAAAAAAGAAACGCAGCATCGAGGCCGAGCACAATTGGCGTAAGGCGTTTGAAGTCCCGCAATGCGAGGGCCAATCCCGTATAAAGCAGCAAGCCGCAGGACAGGCTGAGCATGAAGTTTCCGGTGATCCCGGCGATGAGCAGCATCGTGAGGGGCGGAATAGCATCGGACGGGTTGGATGCCACGCGGTGGAGGCTGCCAAGCATATTGAGGCCGACCAAGACGAGAACGGGCGCCGTCGCGATGGCCGGGATAGCGGTAATCAGTGGCCAGAAAATGGAGGAAGCTGCGAAAAGCAGGGCGACGATCAGTGCGCTCAGGCCGGTTCGGCCTCCAGCTTCGACACCTGCAAGGCTTTCGACATAGGCCGAAACCGTACACGTCCCGAGGCTGGCCCCAATGATGCTGGCTGCGCCGTCAGATGCAAAAGCACGATGATCCAGTGCCGGTTTCTCGGGCGTTCCATCCAGACCTGCACGATGGGCAACACTCATCATCGTTGCTGTCGCATCAAAGAAGTCACTGATGAGGAAGTAGAGCGTGATGGGAACGAGAAGGCCGAGGTGGGAGAAAAAACCTGCAAAATCAAAAGGAAGAAACAGATTGGTGGGATAATGCGGCCAGTCCACCATATGCGTGGGCAGGGTCGTGATTGCGCCCTTATCGGTATGAATGAACAGGCCTGCCACAGTCAGTGTCAGAATCGCCAGAAGAAGCCCGGCGGGTACTCTCAGAACCACGAGAACGGCACAGAGAAGCACGCCAGCTAGGCTGAGAATAACGGACGGATCACTCAGAGAACCGAACGTCAGCCCTTGAGCGGTCGGGACAGCAATGCCACTGGTGGTGAGGCCGATGCGTGCGATGAAGGCACCCAGCGCGACTTGAATGCCTAGCACAATTGAAGGCGGAAACCCGCGGATAATACGCTGGCGTATCTGACTGAGGGAAAGCGCTGTGAAGCATAGGCCGCTGAAAAGCACGACCGTAAAGGCGGTCCGTGGGTTCACATGGGCCTGCTGAACGACAACCTGCGCGAACAAAACGTTGCTGCTCATGGCTGGGGCTAAGGCGATGGGCAGTTTCGCCCAAAGAGCCATCAGCAATGTGCCAGCGACCGCACCTGCGATCGTGGTCATAACCATGTCGTGGCGATCGAGGCCCGCCGTAGAGAGAATGGCTGGATTGACAGCAACGATATAGGCCATGGCCCCGAAAACCGTCAGGCCAGCGATGATCTCACGCGGAACGGTGGAGCCGCGGGCGGAAATATGAAACCAGCGGTCGAGTGTGGACAGCAACGATCAGGCACTCCGGCGGGAATGAAAATTTTGCTCAGCTATAGTGAAAAAAGTTCATTCCGCCATGGGGCCTTAGTGATTTTTCATTTCGGGTTCGTTTTTTGAGCCCATGCTTTCTTGACCTGAGCGGGTGTCAGGCGCTTCGCAGGCTTGCCAGAAGATGTCGATTTTGAAGGATGTGGCACGCTGCTCGTCCCGCCGCCTGTCGTACTTCCTGGAGCAATGCCCGCTGCCGGGTTGGTATTGGCTTCTCGCACGGCACGCTCACAGGCTGAGCCTTCTCCCACCCCGAGCTGAATGGTGGGAATCAGCGCAGCAGGCGGAAAGAGAACACCGAGGCCTACAGAGGCTGCAACACGTCCTACCAGTTCTGCGCCAGGTAGAATGTTGGGGCCACTCAAGGGACCAAAAATGTGAACGGCACCTGGAAGGGAGAGAATCTGAGGATGAATTGAGCGGGTGGTGACAGCATAATCAAGGGTGTCGTTGCGGAAATTGACGGTTCCTGTTCCGGTTGTGCGAGTAGTTTCAGTCTGGAGAAGGAGAGACTTGGTTTTCAGAATGCCATTGTCGAGGGGCATATCAGCGACGAGGCATTCGAGCTTTGACCTGTCGGGAATGCCGAGGGCAGACAAAACTGCGGATCCGAGCTTCAGTCCGAGCAGATCCGGGAGAAGGGCGGTGACGTCTCCGCCTCGATCCAGCACTAGTGTGGTTCCGCCATCGCCGTTCGCGACCAGCGACGCGACGGAGTTGCCTGTTGATGTCAGTGTGACGTGGCCGCCGATCGTTCCTTCACCTTTGAAGGTGTCTGTTGCTTTCATGATCTGCGAGAGGGGAAGGCGAGAGACATCAAGGCGGAACTTGGTCCGGAACTGCTCATTCTTCGTTGGTTCCAGGGTCGCAGCGGCGCTGATTTTTCCAGATCCCGTCGCAAAAGTCAGATGTTTCAGATCAATGGCGCCATCTTTGACCTCGAACTCCGTATCGATGTTGTCCAGGGGCAGGTCTTTGTTGCGGATATGGTCGCCGTGATAGGTCACGTGGGCATTCACAGCGTTCAGCTTGGGAACATTGATTTTCTGATCGGGCAGCACGCTTTTGCTTGGAGGAGCAGTCTTCTTTGCTTCGCCTGTTTTCGCACCAATGAAACCGCCAAGATCGGCCAGATCGACCGAGTGTGAATGAAGGGCGGCCTCAACGAACGGTGGTTTTAGGTGGGGATTGACGTTGATGTCCCCACCAATGTCAGACGACCCCATCTTTCCTTCGAATTTCTGGAAACGAATGGCATTTTCGGAATATCCGAGGTTACCCGTGATGCTGTAGGCCGGAGTGTGCGGCACAGGAACACCCGTCAGTCCATAAAGCAAAGACATGTCTGGGCCCGCGAAGTGAAGGGTGAGCTTTGCTCCCTTGAAGTGCAGCGGGTCGTCGACCGTTCCTTTGAGGGTTACGTAAGTTGGGCCGTTAGCGATACGACCATCAATGGGGTACGGCTCAGCAGGCTTGGTGAGCGAGAGAAGAGCCCCACCAACAATGTGTCCGTTGATTGGCGCCTGAGCGTAGCGTCCTTTAAGATCAACGACGACATTGCCTTTTTGATTGGCCTGAGCTGGCGTCGTGTGAACAAGTACATGCATGTCTGTTTTTAACTGAGCGAGCGCCAGATGAATGTCGGCATTCTGGATGTCGATTTCGCCGAGGTCAGGTAACGTGGTTGTGCCTGAGGAGGAAGATGGTTGGGTGTCTTTGGATGTATCGCCGAAAGTATAATTATTTCGGCCGTCCATTAGGGAAATGATGTCACCTTTCGGTGTGTCCATGCGGATTACCGGGATGAAGAGACCGCGGCCGGTGAGATAACGCCAGACATCAACTTTGACCGTCAGGGATTTGGCAGACGCAAAGTCAGCCTTTTCTTTTTCGAAGCCTTCGGGTTGAGCAATTTTCAAATCATCGACGGTGACACTGGTGCGCAGCCCAGGTGAAACGTGAAGATGAGCGATGCTGACTGGGCGATGAAGTGCTGCCGAGGCCTTGCGATTAATGAGGGGGACGAGCCAGTCCCACTGCCAGATGAGCACCAGAACAATGATGGCAATGGCTAGGGCACCGACAAGACCTCCTGTTATTCTCAACACAGGATGCTTGCGACGAACCTTTTGGGACGAGGCATCACTCATCATTGAAACTCCACATCACGAAACATCTGGCCGAAGAAGAAATATGACTGCATTGGTATGAATACGATTTGCAGCCGACCCAGTTGCGCCTGAAGACATGAAGAGCGTGGAAAATGAGTGAGACCTTGAACGATATCAGAGCAGAGCATGATCCTCTGACAGCCTTGCGACAGGTCAGTCGCGCTGTGCACGAACAGGTCGATCAGGCGTACTCGCGCTTCAGTCTGTCAGACCCGGAATCTTATGGTGCGTTTCTGCAGGCGCATGCGAAGGTGTTGCCTGTTGTGGAGCAGTGGCTTGCCACTCAGCATGGGTTGCCGAGCTGGCAGGGCCGCACTGACCTTTTACGGCGGGATTTGAAGGCTCTTGGCCACGCTCTGCCCATGGCACTTGATTGGCAGCCTCCTGAAGCCTCAGGAGGCGCTCTGGGCGCTCTTTATGTGCTGGAAGGATCCCGGCTTGGTGGCAAGATGCTGTCAGCTCAGGTGGGGGACGGGCTGCCAAGGGAATATTTGTCGGCAGCTCATGAGAAAGGTGGCTGGCCCGCATTCCTTCAGATTCTACGGGAGCGGCTTTCCAATGGAGATGCCGCTTATCGCGCGGCAGTTATGGACGGCGTGACGTCAACGTTTGATCTGTTTCGAAAAGCGGCCGTTACGGGCTGACAGGCCGGACGCTCAACGGAACAAGCCCTGGGAATGCGAGGGCCAGCCGCGCTGCCTCTGCGGGAGAGAGCATGGCAATTGCACACCCCAGTGCAGTTGCATCGGGGGCAGAGAGTCTTTCAATGCCTCGAAGCAGCGCATCCAGCGTGTGACCGCCTTGGCTGAGCACCATCAATGCGGTGAGGCGGGCGTAAAGCTCGGAGGTAGCCTCCTGGGAAACCGGGATGGGGTCGGGCATCTCAATATGGACGCTTTGTCCTGTAATCGCAGAAGTAATGCGCTGGTCTGCCTGATTGAAGCGCAAGGGAAGGGCTGCAAGAAGTGACGGCGACCCTGCGATACTCAGACATGGGGCTGGGCATGGGCGTTCAGGGAATAAGAAAGCCGGACATGGAGATGCTGCACTGACCTCGACTGCGAGTATCATGCGGACATGCCGGGTCGGGTCGAGATCAGTTACCTGAAGAGCAATAAGTTTTTCTGAGTGAAGATCCAGTACGAACGGCTGCGTCTCACCGAAAGCATAAAACTGAAAATCAGAAAATGTGCTCTCGTCTCCCGCCACGAGATCAGATGCCATAAGGCCCAGCTTTTCCAGCGTCGCCTCATCATGCTGAACCACAGTCTGCCGAAGGCGCCAGTACAGGTCCGTTAAGCCTGACTGAACAAGCGCGGCGGCAATTCGACGCGTTTCAGAAAGCCAGCGTTGCGGGCCTGTCTCCACAGCATCATTACGATTGAAGTGTTTCCAAGCTTCTTCTGCTACTTCACTCGGATTGCGCTGAAAAAAACTCTGACGATCGCCTGCGGCGTAATGGAGAACTCGAGCCTGAGACCAGTCCGCGTGAGAACTGACGCGTTCGAAAGGATCAGGTAAGGCACCTTCGAACCGTGTCATTGGAAAGAGGGCTCGCGTTACTCTGTGATCAGCGGTTCCCAGTAGAGCATGATGCGTGAAGGCCTCGCTTGGCGCAAAAGGCGAAGGAACTTCATGCCCATTCGAGCCAAACAGACACCAGTTTACCGGAATGCTCTGCCCTTCTGAAGCAGAGAGGAAGTCATGCAGGGACGAGGCGTGTTCCAGATGGAGATATTCGTCTGCGGCCAGAATCATCATCCAGTCGAATTCATGACGACCGTTTTCGAAAATAGCTTTCTGGAAGGCTGTCTGGCGCTCCAGGCGATCGGAAATGGTTTTGTCCGATCGCTGAAGGCGAATATCGTAAAACGAAGCGGCATTGGAAAGAATTGTCCAGGTGCCATCAGTAGAGTGGTCGTCGCAGACGATCAGGGTAGAGAACCCAATCGTGGCATGGTGACTGAGCCACCAGCCGATGTTGTCGGCCTCGTTATGGACGAACAGGACAGCGGCTGTTTTGGGCATAATGCTGGGTCAGTCCATTTTGAGGGCTGCGAGGAAGGCGCTCTGCGGAATTTCGACCTTACCAAACTGTCTCATCCGCTTCTTGCCCTCTTTCTGCTTGTCCAGAAGTTTGCGCTTACGGGAGATGTCACCACCATAGCATTTCGCCGTCACATCCTTGGAGAGCGCGCCAATGGTTTCACGGGCGATGACCTTGGAGCCAATGGCGGCCTGAATGGCGATCTTGAAGAGCTGCTTGGGGATGAGATCCTTGAGCTTGCCACAGATTGCCCGACCGCGTGTTTCTGCCACGGTGCGGTGAGCAACAAAGGACAGCGCATCCACTGGCTCATGATTGACCAGAATGGAAATGCGGACCAGGTCGCTCTCTTCGTACCCATCAACCTGATAGTCGAAGGACGCATATCCGCGGGTCAGGGATTTGAGGCGATCATAGAAGTCAAACACAACTTCATTAAGCGGCAGCCGATAGACGGCCATCGCACGGTTGCCGACATACGTGAGATCGACCTGAATACCGCGACGTTCTGAACAGAGTGTCAGCACGGAACCCAGATATTCATCCTGAACCATGATCGTAGCCTTGATCCAAGGCTCTTCAATAGTTTCGATTTGGGCAGGATCCGGCATGTCTGCAGGATTATGCAGTTCTTCCTTCGTGCCGTTCGTCAGTGTCATGCGATAGACGACAGATGGCGCGGTGGCGATCAGATCCAGATTGAATTCGCGGGAGAGGCGTTCCTGGATGATCTCCAGATGAAGCAGTCCGAGGAAGCCACAGCGGAAACCGAAGCCCAGAGCGGCAGAGCTTTCTGCCTCGAAGTGGAAAGATGCATCATTCAGACGCAGCTTGCCAAGACTGTCACGCAGCTTCTCGAAATCGTCGGCATCGATTGGGAAGAGGCCGCACCACACCACAGGGATAGAAGGTTTGAAGCCTGCAAGCGCCTTTTCAGCTGGTTTGCGATCAAGGGTAATTGTGTCACCGACCGCGACGTCCGCAACGGTTTTGATGGCTGCATTAATGAAGCCCATCTCACCTGGGCCAAGCTCATCCACGTTGGTCATCTTGGGAAGGAACACACCAACCTGATCAACGTGATAGGTCGATCCGGCCTGCATCATACGAATGCGGTCACCGCGCTTGACGGTGCCATTCATGACGCGGATCAGAATGATGACGCCGAGGTAGGCATCGTACCAGCTATCCACCAGAAGAGCCTGAAGCGGTGCTGAACGGTCACCCTTCGGCGCAGGCAGACGCGTTACAAGTGCCTCGAGGACGCCTTCGATGTTAATGCCGGTTTTGGCGCTGATTTCCACAGCGTCATCTGCCGGGATGCCAATGACCTCTTCGATCTGCGTGCGAACACGCTCCGGCTCGGCTGCCGGAAGGTCGATCTTGTTCAGGACTGGCACGATTTCGTGGTTCGCGTCGATCGCCTGATAGACGTTTGCCAGAGTCTGGGCTTCCACGCCTTGGGACGCATCCACAACCAGCAGTGACCCCTCACAGGCGGCAAGCGAGCGACTGACTTCGTATGCAAAGTCAACGTGGCCCGGCGTGTCCATGAGGTTCAGCGTGTAGATGTTTCCATCTTTGGCCGGGTACGTCAGGCGAACCGTCTGTGCCTTGATGGTAATGCCGCGCTCCTGCTCCAGCTCCATCGAATCGAGGACCTGAGCTTTCATCTCACGGGCCGTGAGAGCGCCACAGGCCTGGATCAGGCGGTCTGCAAGCGTCGATTTACCGTGGTCGATATGCGCAATGATCGAGAAATTGCGAATGAGGGAGAGCGGGGTTTCGGTCATGGCAGGTTACATACGGGATTATCGCAGGAATGTCAGCAGACCTGCTGAAAAGCCTGCCTTCGTGAAAAGGCAGGCAAGGGGAATCAGCGATCCGTCAGACGGAACTCGATCCTGCGGTTGCGGGCGTATGCCGCTGGGGTACTGGCCGCGTCAAGCGGCTGGAAGTCTGCAAACCCTGTTGCTGCCAGATGATGCGGGTCCACACCCTCGGCAATCAGAAGTTTCACAACAGTGATGGCGCGTTCAGAGGACAGCTCCCAGTTGCTCGGAAAAGCGCTGTGAATGGGCTGTCTGTCTGCATGGCCGTCAATGCGCAGAATCCATGGGATATCTGCGGGAATGGTTGAAGACACCTGTTTGAACGTCTTTGCCAGAGTGGTGATTTCTTTTTTGCCTTCAGTGGTCAGGTCAGCGCTGCCCTGAGGGAAAAGAATTTCTGATTGAAAGACAAACCGGTCTCCTACGACATTCACGCCCTTCTGGTTCTTCAGGATATCACGCAGGCGGCCGAAAAATTCCGAGCGATATCGTTTGAGCTGGTTCACTTTGTCGGCCAAGGCGACGTTCAGCTTGTTTCCAAGATCCTGAATCTGCGTATCCTTGGCTTGCTCGTTCTTTTTCTCGATATCGAGGGCATTACTGATGGCCTGAAGCTGGCGCGTCAGCTCTTCGATCTGAGCCTGTAGGTCCGAGATTTTGCTGTTCTGCTGCTGGCTTGCGCTGTCAGCAGAGACAAGGGCCTGGTCTTTAGACTGAAGCTGGCCATTCAGAAGGGCCATCTGTCCGGCCAAAGCCTTGAGCTGGTCCTCGTTTTTTTGCTTGTCATTGGCCAGGCTGGCGACCGTCGCATTCAGGGACTGGTTCTTGTCTTCCGTCATGGAGAGCATGTGTGACAGCTCAGCCAACTGCTTCTGCAAAGCGTCGAGTGTGTGCTCGCGTCGCATCAGGGCGACGGACAAAAACTGTTGTCCCACCACAAAGACCAGAAGAACGAACGTGACGACCATCAGCAGTGTGGACAGAGCGTCCACATAGCCGGGCCAGGCATCCAGGGCGTTGTTGGGTCCGCGTCTGCGCCGGGCCATGGTCAGTCCTGCCTGCTGGAAGTGCCGTTTGTGGTGCCGGAGGCCGCAGCGATGGTCCGCGCGAGAACGCGCAGGTCATTGCGAATTTCACCGACGGTTTGGGCGCGACCTTGATGCAGTTCTTCAACGAGACGGGAAAGATGGCTCTCAATCCGAAGAAGCGGCGTGCCTTGCGAGCCCGGTTGACCCTCTTCACCCATCTGGCGAAGGAGCGGAACGAGGGCTGCATTCGTCTCAGCCGTCCGGGTCATGATCTGCTGATTGGCTTTCAGGAGTTCAGTCATGCCGCGCAGACGCTCCTGCAGGCTATCCAGCAACTGAACCTCACGGACGCGAGCTTCTTCACTACGGGAAACGGCGTTCTGAAGCGTTTCAAGATTTTCCGCTGTCTGCTCGAGAAGGGCCTGCACATAGGCTGGGATCGGAGCCCCGTCGCTCTCAATGCTTGTGCCGCCGCTGACGCGTGTAACGCCCGCAAGCCATTCTTCCAGCTCATTGAAGAAGCGGCTTTGTGCCTGACCGGCTGTCAGATCCAGGAAGCCAAGAACCAGCGCTCCTGCCAGGCCGAACATGGAACCCGAGAATGCGGTCGACATGCCCGCCAGTGGACCGGCAAGGCCTGTCTTGAGCTGGTTGAACATGGCGTCCAGATCGCCGTTACCCGCTGACATTCCACCGATCACGGAGGCGATGGAGCTCACCGTCAGAAGCAGACCGTAGAAGGTGCCGAGAAGCCCCAGGAAAATCAGCAACTGCGTCATATAACGCGAAATTTCGCGGCTCTCATCCAATCGGGACGAGAGACTGTCCAGCATGGCCTGGGTTGTCTGGGTCGAGAGGGTCAGACGGTCCGTGCGACTGCGTGCGGCCAGCATGCTCGCCATTGGGGCGAGCAGTTTGGGCGGATTTGGAGCTGCAAGCCCAGCGCGGGGCTGACGGAGCATTTCCACCCAGCGAACTTCCGGCATGAGCCGCTGGACGACGCGCAGGTTCCAGATAATTCCCAAAATCAGAACGCCCAGAATGACGGCATCCAGCTTCGGGTTGGCATTGAAAGCGTTCAGGAGCGTCTTGGCCATAGACGCTGCGAGAAGCGCAACGGCGGCGAGAAAGACGCCCATACGCAGAAGGAAGGTTGTGGGACGGGTCACGGCGGGTCTTTCCTGGCTTATGGCGTGCCGTTTGCCGGGGTTGGGGAATCGGAAGGCGGCGGATTTTGCTCAGTGACGATATCGAGACGGTCAGCCGGATTGGCATCGCCCTTGTCCGGACGTCCCATGGCGCGGGGATACAGGCGCGTGGTTGCAACGCCAGCATTGATGAAAATGGAGCGTACAGCCAGTGCTCGTGCAAGGGAAATGCGCCTTGGCATTGAAATGTCATCACCTGGCACCGTGGCATAGGCTGTCAGGATGATACGTTTTTCAGGCTGATCCTTGAGCGAGGCGCCATAGGCCGTAAGGGCTTTGAGGCTCTCATCGGTGAGATCTGAACTCGACGGCGCGAAAATCACGCGCAGTCCACCCTCTGGCAGAGCTGTCGTGCTGCTCTTCGCATCAGCAACGGCCTTGATATCAACCGGTGGAGCGGGCGCATGCG
The DNA here is from genome assembly GCF_014132155.1 of Gluconobacter sp. Gdi. GTDB lineage: Bacteria > Pseudomonadota > Alphaproteobacteria > Acetobacterales > Acetobacteraceae > Gluconobacter. Next base: position 9,322 of record NZ_BLJQ01000004.1, on the reverse strand, counting down.
TCTGGATGGGGACGAAAGGCGGCGGCAGCACAACAGGTGGCGGCGGTGCTGCGGGAACGGCAGGAACCGTCGTTTTGCCTGTACCTGTAGGTGCAGGGGCGCTGTGCGGAACCGTGCTCCGTGACGGAGAAGGCGTCGCTGCGGCACGATGCGTGGCTTGGGAAGGGACTGCGGGTTTTGCAACAGCAGTCGGTTTGCCACTGGGAAGATCATCCAGATTGCTGGTGACCTGGGCATGCGCCCCAGAAGGCTGAAGGCAGGCCAGAACGGCCGCCACTGAGAGGGAGGTTAGGATCGGCCTGTACATAGGGGACCGATCCTAACCGAGCGTTCCATCCTCCCGCAATGGGGCAGGAGAGACTTCTGCTTACTCCCGGTTCAAAGCCTCATGCACGATACCGCGCAGAGTGCCATGAAGCTGGGCATTTCCGGCAACAACATTGACGTCGTCGTCGAGGTCATGAAGCTCCTGTCCGTCCGGATCAGTGGCGTGGCCACCAGCTTCCCGAACGATCAGCAGGCCTGCTGCGCAGTCCCATGGCTTGATGCCGAATTCCCAGTAACCTTCGTAACGGCCAGCTGCGACCCATGCGAGATCAAGGGCAGCGGCACCGAAGCGGCGGATGCCTGCAACCTGCGGCATGAGAGCACCCAGAACACGCGCGAAGGGCAGACGCTTGCTGCTGGGGACCTTTGCGAACGGAATACCTGTGGCGAACACGGCTTCCTGCATGTTCCGTCGTGCGGAAACGCGCAGGCGGCGCTCGTTCAGGAATGCGCCGATGCCTTTTTCAGCCCAGAACATTTCGTTGGCAGCAGGATTGTAAACCAGTCCGGAGACCAGTTCGACCGTACCATCCGGCAGGCGACGCTGAAGGCCAATGGAAATGGCCCAGTGCGGAATGCCGTGCAGAAAGTTCGTCGTGCCGTCGAGCGGGTCGACAATCCAGCGCCACGTCCAGTTATCCCCGCCCGAGGGGCCTGATTCTTCCATGAGGAAGGCATAGCCTGGACGTGCGCGGGCGAGTTCTTCGCGGATGATGGTTTCTGCACGCAGGTCGGCCTGGGACACGAAGTCTCCCGGACCCTTGATGCTGACCTGAAGCTGCTCGACCTCTGCAAAATCGCGGAGCAGGCGGCGTGCTGCCTTCTGCGCTGCGTTCTGCATGACGGCCATGTGCGGGGAAAGACGCATGATCAGTCCTTGGCGCGCTCGACGTAGGACGCATCATCCGTACGGACAACGATGCGCTCGCCAGCTTCAATGAAAGGAGGAACCATGGTCTTCACGCCATTGGCGAGCATGGCTGGCTTGTAGGACGATGAGGCTGTCTGGCCTTTCACGACCGGGTCCGCTTCGGTGATTTCGAGCGTGACATGCGGCGGCAGGGTCACGCCAACGGCGTCGCCTTCCACAAGCTTGACGCTCAGTTCCATGTTGTCCTGCAGGAACGGAAGCTGGTCACCCAGGATATCGGTTGGCAGGATGACCTGCTCGAACGTTTCCGGGTCCATCAGAACAATGTTCTCACCGTCCATGTAGGAATAGGTGAAGTCCTTGTCTTCCGTGATCAGGCGCTCAACGGTGTCTGCGGTGCGCCAGCGCTCGTTCGTTTTGTTGCCCGTCTTCAGGTCACGCATTTCAACCTGAATAAACGCGCCACCCTTACCCGGGGTGATGATCTGCTGCTTGAGAACCGTCCAGCGACGGCCATCGTGCTCGATGACCTGACCGGCGCGGATAAGGTTGGCTTGTTGCTTCATGTGTTGTCCTGACCCTGCAATAGTGGGTTTCTTATCACGTCTTGTGGGCTTCTAGCGCCGTGGAGGGGATTTCGGCAAGGCGCAAGGCGGCCTGAGTAGGCCGAATAACTCAGGAAAGTGTGAAGGATGTCGCTCTTGGAGGAAAAGTGAGAGGGGTTCATGCTCGCAATGGCCCTGTCGTGCAGGCGGGGACGGATAACTCAGGGGCTTGCTCTCATGTACGACATGAAAAATCTTTCCCGTATTTCCCATCTCGAAGCGAACGCCAGCAAGGGGATGGACGCTTTCTGGCAGTTTGATCGCGCTGCATTTGAAGACGGAACTGTCAGCGCACTGACCAAGCAGCTCGCTGCGGTTGCTGTCGCGCTGACCACGCAGTGCCCGTATTGTATCGAACTTCATGCCAAGGCTGCGCGTGAGGCAGGGGCAACAGACGCTCAACTTTCAGAGATTGCTCTGGTGGCAGCGGCTATCCGTGCGGGTGGCGCCGTCACACATGCGACGCATCTGTTTCCGAAGACAGAAGGATAAAGCTGGGGCTCGGGGCTGCGTACCAGTTCTTTGGGTAAGCAGCTCCAAAGTTCGTCATTGGGCAATGCTCTATCGTGTTGAGCAAGCTTGTCCGCAGTTGAGGCGGTGAGAGTTGAAGGCTGAATCAGGTCAGGATTTCGATGGCCTGAGCGATAGGCCCTAACCTTCAAAATCCGCAATTTCTCCTTGAGGTGTACGGACTTTGCCCTTCTCGCCAGGCAACAGGTAATCCGGCCCCAATGGGACTTTCCCTTTGCCATGGGGAATGTCGAGAACATATGTCGGCCATGCTAGGCCTGTGACGCGTCCACGAAGGCGGCCCAGCAAAGCACGCCCTTCTTCAACGGGAACTTGAAAGTGACTGGTTCCCGGTGCAGCGTCGAGGTGATGCAGGTAATAAGGCTTGATACGTGCCGTCACGAGCGCGCGTAAAAGCGCCTCCAGAGAGGCTTCCGTATCGTTCACCCCCCTTAAAAGAACAGACTGGGACAGAACCGGAATGGCGCGCGAAAGAATGGCGCGAACTGCCTTGCGGGCGTCTTCTGTCATTTCCCGTGCGTGATTGATATGCGCAACGACCCACATGGCGCGATCTGTTTCCATGGCATCCAGCAGGTCCGGTGTAATGCGGGCCGGGTCTGCTACGGGAACACGGGAATGAATACGGATGGTCTCAATATGCGGAATTGCCGAGAGGGCCTGAACGATATGTTTCAGTCGGCGCGGCGCCAGCATCAAAGGGTCACCACCCGTCAGGATGATTTCGCGGATGGCGGGATGACCCCGAACCCAGTCCAGCGCATTTTCAAGCTCTTTATCTGTCAGAAGGCCACCATCGGGACCAACATGCTCCCGACGGAAGCAGAAACGGCAGTAAAGCGGGCAGATCAACAGGGGCTTCAGAAGCGCACGATCTTCGTAACGATGTACGATCCCTTTGACGGGGGACAGTGCATCATCCCCAATCGGATCAACGGTTTCATAGGGCTGCGTGGTCAGTTCCCGGATGTCAGGGATGACCTGCTTTCCGATAGGGTCGTCTGAGGTTTCAATCAGTGCTTGGAATGCAGGTGGGATGGCTGTCGCAAAGTGGCCGCTGACAGCATCAAGGGTCGCTCTGTCGGCTTCCGGAGCTAGACCTGCCTGAATGAGATCAGATGGTGTGCGCAGCACATGCCGCTTGTTCGTGGTCTTGACCATATCGTGCATGTGGTGGCTCTAACGCTGGCTGGCTGTGTGTTGCAACAGGAACTCTTCCCTTATGACCCATTCCTCATCCGATCATGACCGGATTGCTGAACGCCTGCCGTTGCTCAGGCGCCGGGCTGCGATGGTGCAGGCTACGCGAAAATTTTTCGATGATCGTGGTTATCTGGATGTGGAAACGCCTTACGCGGTTCCAGTCCCCGGGGAAGAAGTGCATCTTCGCTGCTTCCGGACAGAGCTGGAACAGCCTGATGGAGGCCGTGAAGCACGGTTCCTGCATACCAGCCCCGAATTTGCGATGAAACGAATTGTAGCGGCCACGGGGCTACCGATCTTCCAGCTCGCCCGGGTGTGGCGCAATGGAGAAAGTAGCTCCACGCATGTTCCGGAATTCACGATGCTGGAATGGTATGCGCCTGAAGCTGATCTTGCCAGCCTGATGGATGAGACGGAGGCTTACGTCAGGGCTCTGTTGCCGGAGCAGGTCTATCGGGATGGAAGACTAATCCCCCTGTCTGTGCCGTTTGAACGTCTGACAATGCAGGATGCTTTTGCACGATATGTAGGTGCAGACCTTCTAGTGACAGCTGGGAATGCAGAAGCTCTCGCGACACAGGCGGGCGCAGTGCTCAGAAATGGTGAGACCTGGGAAGATCTCTTTTTTCGCCTACTTCTGGAGCGTGTTGAGCCGGTGATTGGTCGTGAAAGGCCCACTTTCCTGACACACTGGCCCGCAGAGCAGGCGGCTCTTGCCCGCAAAGATCCGTCGGACGCGAGGGTAGCCTTGCGGTTTGAACTGTATATTGGTGGGATCGAGCTGGCGAACGCGTTCGAAGAATTGACGGACCCTGTGGAGCAGCGCGAACGTTTCGCTACGGATCGGCAACGAAGACTCGATATTTCGCCCGATCAGGACTGGCCGCTTGATGAAGCTTTTTTGACGGCATTGCCAGATATGCCATCATGTTCTGGTATTGCGCTGGGGTTTGATCGCCTCGTCATGCTCGCGACGGGTGCGCCTGCAATCCGTGACATTTTGTGGTTGGCATAGCCGTTTTGAAACTTGCAGGACTTTTAATCCGTTTCTATCTCCAAACGGGCTAGAACGTCTCACGAAGAAACATATCTGTGCTGGTCACACAGCCGGGGACAAAGAAAATGAAAAAGGCAAAGCTGCTTTCCGTCGTCGCTCTTCTGGCTCTTTCCGCCTGTGAGGTTCCTACCCTGCAGCAGCGCAAGGTTCTCGATTCGATGGTCGGGAAGTCTGAAGTGGACGTCATTCGCCAGTTTGGCGTCCCGACGAAGGACTACCAGGCAGAAGGTCACTCGTTCCTCGCCTATATCGACAACCAGACCCAGTATTCCGGTGGCGGCGGCTGGGGTTGGGGCGGCTGGGGCGGCGGCTATGGTGGCTGGGGCGGCGGTTGGGGCGGTGGCTGGGGTGGACCCGGCTATGGTGGCTACGGCGGCGGCTGGGGTGGCGGTTTCCCTGCGACCTATTACAACACAAGCTGTCAGACGACGTTTGAACTGGTAAGCGGTCACGTCGTGGGATGGACCATGCGCGGGGACGGGTGCTGAACCCGGTTTCCTCGTCTATGGTTCTGCGTCCTCTTTATTAAGACGGTGTGACCAGACATGCATGTGCGATTCGGTTTTTCCTCTGCCCCCGGCGCTTTGACCCGGTTCTCGGGTCTTCGTTCGGGCGCAGTGGCCCTGCTGGGTTTAGCTCTGGCAGGATGTCATGGGACGGACTGGTCGCATAATTATCAGGATAGTTTCGAGACCCAGGCAAAGACATCCATGTCTTATATGCCTGACACGGTTGCCAATGCATTTGAAACGCCCAAGAATAATGAGCCGAGCACGCCGGTCGCTTATCACCGGCCTGCATCCCCGTCGTATGATGATCGCCCGCTGGACGAAAATATCGCCGCGTCAATAGAGTTGGCCGATTATACGGCTGCGATCCGGCACGTAGGTCTGGTGCCTTGGATCACGGGTCCCGGCCCTTACACGGTTTTTGCCATTCCTAATGAAGCCATGGAAAAACTCTCGGCTCGCTGGCCGGGTGGACTGATGGCGCCTGCGATGAAGGGCCAGTTAACCCATATCCTGGGCTATACAATCGCATCAGGAAAATGGGACGAAAAAGCTATCCGCAAGGCCATCGCCAGAAACCATGGTCGGGGTATCGGTCTTAAGACGCTGTATGGAGATATCATCAGCGTCCATATCGATGCGCGGACTGGCGAAATTTTCCTGAATAATCCCGCCGGGCAGGTGTCTCATCTGTGGAGCCATTCGCTGCCGCAGTCCAATGGTGTTCTGTATTTCATGCGGGACGCGCTGCTTCCTGTTTCTCACTGAATCAAAGAAGGGCGCGCTACCTCCTCAGGTGCTGAGCGCGCCTAAAAGCTTGGTGACTGAGTCCTGATCGCTGCCATCCAGCTTCAGGGGGATGGCAAGGAAGTCAGTAGCAGAGTCCCTGGCGGTCCGTGCAGCTTCGGCCGATACAATGTTTTCGGCCACAGCAGGAAGTTCCATTACGGACGTCCACCACTTAATCATGTCTGCATGTTCTGAAGGGAAGGCGATGTAGTCCGCGCCGCTTTCTCCAGCCTGCATCGCTTCGTCCCGGCTTTGGCAGAAGCATCCAATCTGGATGTTCTCTCCTGCTATTTTGCGCAGGGCAGGCAGGCTGTCTGGTGACGGCGCGTGGATACCATCAGCCACCTTTAAAAGATCTGGCGAGATAGAAACCGTTACATCCGCCACATCCAGCATCAGGGCGACGTCATTCTCGTGAAGCAGACTCACGAATTTGGAAAGCTGCTTTTTGTCGAGGCTGTGGGTGGCTGGAAAACGCAGCGCAGTGACCTCGGGGCGTGCGAGTAGCCCCGGCAATGCATCAAGCATTGCGGCTGTTTCGAATGTGGCGGGCAGAACGGGATAAAGATCGCAAGGTATCATGAGCAGAGTTTCGCAGATTCACGCGCGGTGGGCTAGCGTCGCCATGAGGTAGGGGAAGGGCGGGCCGTCAGGACCCTCGTTTCATGGAGTTTGTCTGACTTCAAGGCTCTCATTTGCTGCGGAGACGCTTGGCAAACAACCCATCCAATCCCGGCCAGGAGTGCCATGCGCGCCAAAGCTGCGGAGGCGCCACAATCCAGAATGGAAAAAGCTTTTTGCTCCTGCACCACATCCAGCCACCAGGGAATTCCGAAGCTGTTACCTGCGCCGTCAGGGGAGAGCGCCAGAAAGGGCTGAGGGTGCTGCGCTCTGAGTCTGGTCATTTCAGGGTAAGAAGAAATACTGAAAACTGGCAGCATCAGAGAAGCTGCAGCGCTTGACCTGATGAAGGGTTCGGGTCTTTCCTGATTAGGTAGTCTAGGATGAGATGTGTCGGTCATAGTATTCGGCATAGTGATGGCATGAACGGAAAGAGCGCGTTTTGAGCGAGCAGACAGGATCTCTGCAGGACGATAGGACTATTGATCGTCTTGAGGAAGCGGTGGGGCGAATTGCCACCGCGATGGAGCAGCAGGCCCGAATGCGGGAAGAGCGTGAGCGCGAGGCGCGTTCAGCTCCCGACCTGCCAGAGATTGCCGCAAACATTGATGCTTTATGTGTGCGTATCCGCGGAATTCTTGAACGAAAGGGAGAATGAGCCATGGGGCAGGTTTCCATTCGTCTGAACGGGTATGTTTACAGTGTTGGCTGCCAGGATGGAGAAGAACACCATCTTTATTCCATGGCGCGGCAGGTTGAGAGCTGGCTTCAGCGGGCGAGGACCCTTGGTGGTGCCGCCAGCGAGTCCAAGACACTTATGATGGCTGCGCTCTTGATGGCGGACGAAATTTTCGAGCTGAAGCGCCGCCCGATTCCGGATGATATGCTGGCGACTGTTGAAGAAGCCAAAGCGGCCTTGCGTATCGCGGAATCCCGCCAGGCGAGGCTCACACATTTGACGCAGCAGGTTGAGGGTTTGGCTGAGACACTCGAAAAGGACGGGTAATCGACGGGTTCCCGTTGAATATCTCTCCGCAGTGTCTAATATGTAGTTCGGAGCTGCCTGGTGCGTCAGGCAAATCAACCCCCGGGCCGATAAGCATTCCTACGGGAACTGGCTCTGTCGTGACCCTGGTCACGTTAACTGGTGCCCACCTGCACTTGCAGGTCTAGGAGGGCTGAAAAGACCAACGGCTTTGGCGGCTCCACAGATTTCTTCCATCGATCAGCAAAAAAAAGAACTCCGCGACCTCATGGCTGAGAAGCGCAGGAATGCGCAAGCGCATGCAGAAGCGGACCTTCTGGAACGGATTTTCAAAACCGTTCAGACTTATGATGCTCCGAGCGTAGCGGCAGTTTGGCCCCTGCCGGGAGAAATCGATCTTCGACCTTTGTGTTCCAGGCTGGCTGGTGATGGGCGACGCGTTGCGCTGCCTGAGACGACGCCCAAAGGAACGCCTCTCGTTTTTCGGGGGTGGAGCGAAGAGACGCCCATGCTGGCAGGTCGCTTTGGGACGTTTCATCCTGATGGTCCCATCCTTGTTCCTGATCTTGTTCTTGTTCCTTTCCTGGCGTTTGACCGGAAAGGTTTTCGCTTGGGCTATGGGGGCGGTTATTATGACCGCACTCTGGCGCAGCTGAATGTGCCCGCAATTGGCTTCGGTTTTGCCTTTCAGGAAATGAAAAGCATTCCCGTTGGGCCGTACGATATTCCCCTTTCTGTTGTCGTCACTGAAAAAGAGACGATTCAGACGGGGCCTTATAATTTGGAAGGCTGACTGTTGAGACTGCTGTTTCTGGGCGACGTTGTAGGTCGGAGTGGACGTGAAGCAATAACCGACAACTTGCCGGAGTGGCGTAAAAAGCTCTCTTTGGATCTGGTTGTCGTGAATGCGGAGAACGCTTCACATGGTTATGGCCTTTCCCCTGATATCGCGAGAAGCCTGTTCTCTGCCGGTGTAGATGTCATCACGTTGGGCAACCATGCCTGGGACAGACGTGATATGGTGAGCCACATCAGTCAGATGCCTAATATCGTGCGACCTATTAACTATCCCGCAGGGACGCCGGGGCAGGGGAGCTACATTATAGATCTGGAGCGTGGTCGCCGCGCTCTGGTGGTTAATGTCATGGGTCGAATTTTCATGGACCCGCTGGATGATCCCTTTCGGGTCGTTGGTGAACTGCTGTCCCGTCATCGGCTTGGCGTGACCGTGAATGCAATTGTCGTAGATATTCACGCGGAAGCGACCAGTGAGAAGATGGGCTTTGGTCAGTTCTTCGACGGGCGGGTGTCGCTTGTTGTTGGAACACATACGCATGTGCCGACGGCAGACCATCGTATTCTTCCCAAAGGCACGGCCTATCAGACGGACGCCGGTATGTGCGGTGACTATGACAGTGTCATTGGCATGGGGAAGGAAGCGTCCCTTCATCGGCTGATCCGTAAAATCCCAGGGGAGCGCCCTCAGCCAGCAGAAGGCGAGGCGACAGTCTGCGGTCTGATGGTCGAGACAAATGATGCCACAGGTCTGGCTGTCCGCGTCGCTCCTTTAAGGATGGGAGGGCATCTGGCGTCGAACTGGCCGGATTTCTAACGCGGGACGAAGATTTCAGAAGAAAAATGCAAAAAATGAAAGTTTTTTGTGGAGGCTAAAAAGGTGGAAAGTGTGGATTTCTCGCATTTTCCCTAATTTACAGTCATTTTTCTTGTGGATAAGTATCGTATGATGATTGTTTGACAGTGTTGGGTGGTGGCCGTATAAGCCCGTTCACCGACGCGGCGGGGCCTTCTTCGAGGGCTTGGCCG
>NZ_BLJQ01000003.1:60449-428204 GCF_014132155.1 Gluconobacter sp. Gdi | reverse complement strand
CGCCTCAAGTGAGACATCGAAGTGGGGATGTTGGCTGCCCGAAAGCAGACGTTTTTAGGTGAACCGCGATAGACCGCATTTGGAACTTTGGTGGGGGGCAGTGCTGCGGCTTGGCGCGTCCGGTTACTCTGAAACCGACCATTCGCGGAGCCGCATAATCCGCCCCTCTTTTGTCCGGCCTTCTGGACAAACCGGAACGCCTCTTATATGCGAACAAATTTAGCTAGCTGTTGTACAAATTATGGTGCCGCAAGCTCGGTATGTGCACCTGCTCACGAGCTTTCCGAAGTCACGCTACTTGCCGTTAAGTCACTCATCTGACGCTCCTTCTTCTCGCTATTGTCGCCACCTTACGTTGGATACAAGCAATGCATCCTCACAAGACTGACAATATTGACAAGATCCGTGTGGCCTATCCGTATCGAAGCCTCCCCTGGCATGGATGTGAGAGGCTTTTCCTCCAGCAGCACTGGTTTTCTCTGCACACCTTCGGCCACAAGGGAGCATGCGCCTTGCTGTGTCGTGACTGGCGTTACTATTTTGGGTGTTACGATCGCTCGGCTTGAAATTGGCGCGGTTGACGATGATTGGCAGTCGATAGAACACGAATTCACCGAGCCAATTAAGCTCAATGAGATTGACAGCTTTTTGACCCGCTTTGCCGATTCCTCCTTAGTCGATATCGCAAAGAACCAAACAGCCCCACTGCACGGGATATTGACTGTCACTGTCCGATTGACAGAACTGGAGGTCATAGATCTCAGTGCCCCTTCGGCCGGATCATTATGACTGATGGTTTGAACATTATGAGCAAGACGGCAATCGCCGTTGATCCCGGGCATTTGCAAGCCTACCAAGGCAGCGCCTTGCCCCAGATTTTTGCCGAAGGCATGCGCAATCCCGATCATAAGATGAAATATATCTCGTGGTTCGTGGTGCTGGAGGAGTTGGAAAAGCGCTTCATCTTTCCGGCGTTGTTTTCCGCCGATGAGATTTCCCAAATCACCGCTGCAGTCACGCTGGCACCCGCCCAAACGACGCGTCTTAGCAATATGATGAAAGGACCTAGGTGATAGAAAGATCAATAAGATTATAAATGAATATTAAAATTCCGCATCTATGATGGATTTTTCCAGATGGGGCATCACATGCGACAAATAGGAATATTTTTCGCAATATTTCTTTTCTGCCATGTAGGGTCTATCGAGCATTTCAAGTACCGCCTTTCCTAAAATTTCATCACTTTCATTTATGGAAACAAACATATCGCTTCCACCATATTGAACTGAAGGATGTAATTCATAACAATCAAATAATTGGTTTATAGATATTTGCGATCGTGTGGAAAGAAGCTTGGTAGGTTCGAGTTTAAATTTTGTCGAAAGCTCCTCCTTTATGGGTGCACCACTTTCGTTGGATCTGATAGCAATTTCACGAAGATAAACCTCCGAAAATTTCCCATCGATCCTTTGTGATCTGTGATCGCTCGTCTTAGAGAGAGCAAGCCGAATATATGCCCCCAGATCAGCGGCTGACATAGGTAGAGACTGATACAGCAGGGGTGTATCGGGATCGGTTGTCGATGTTCCCGCAGCCCACTGGTAACTGTAGAAACATTTCTTTGATCTAACGAGAGTAATGTGTCTCGCTTGAGGAATATTTTGCCATGCTTCAAACGGATTAAGAATTGCAGTGTTTTTGGGTCTGGAAACTAGCTCGTATTTATTTAGATTTACGGGCCAACCGTATTCGTACCATTTTCCATTTTTCCGCTTATAAGCGATCCATGCACTCACTCGATTGCCAATACCAAGGGAATAGTATCCTAATACCAAAGCAGGACGCCGCTGCAAGAAATATGGACCCGCAGCACTCTTGGCTATGGTGGTAACTGCTGCATCGACAGCGGATTGTTTGGCTCTGATTAAATCACCGATAAAAAAATCATCGCTCAATTAATTTCTCCAGATTTCTTTCAAGGATCACCCAAAAGCCTTTCAACGTGACATATATCACCACAAATATTATGCGATTACCAGTCATGGGTAATGTAGATGCTCGATCCTAGATCACGTTGGCAAAAGGACTGTATGGTCTGCCTGAGATCTGATTCACTTTGTGCCCGGGGATGCCTGGGGATAACGGGCAGAGGGAACAGACATGGCACGAGGCGATCTGACGGATCAGAAATGGGTGATAATTGGTCTGCTTTTGATCGCTCGAATAGAAAAGCCGACAGACTGCTTCCCCCCCCTTAGCCGAATGACTACTGAGCAATTATTTAGTCCCTTTAGCGGCAGAAGTGAGTATTTCATCTTGATCTGCACGGGCCTCAGGCCCATGCCTGAACTGTGTGTGCTCGTCGCCCCAGGCCTTGAGAGCCATGATGACAGGCTTGAGGGTCCGTCCGCGTGGGGTGAGGCTGTATTCCACCTTTGGCGGAACTTCTGGGTAAACCGTCCGTAACACGAACCCGTCACGCTCCAGTTCGCGAAGCTGGGTCGTCAGCATTCTCTGCGTGATGTTGGGCAGGCGCTTGCGGATGGCGTTGAAGCGTAAGGTTCCCTGAAGCAGATGATAGAGGATTACGCCTTTCCATTTTCCGTCGATGAGCTGAAGCGTTGCTTCAACAGCGCAGCCGGGGCTGCAATCGAGCGACTGATGGCGGATACGGGTCATAACGGTATCATTTCCGACACTATGGGCGTTAAAAGTGCGTTTTTGTCTGAAAACAGCATAGTGCTCACTCTTCTCCTCATTCAACAGAGGATCAGACATCATGCGGGCCATCGGTTATCAGACGCCGCTTCCCATCGAAAATCCGGCATCTCTTCAGGATATTGATCTACCGAAACCTGTTCCTTCGGGCCGGGATCTTCTGGTGGAAATCAGGGCTGTGTCGGTCAATCCGGTTGATACAAAGGTCCGTCGCAGTGCGACACCAGAGGCAGGTCAGTGGCGTGTTCTGGGCTGGGATGCGGCGGGGGTTGTCGTGGGCACTGGACCGGACGTCGCAGATTTTTCTGTCGGCGATGAGGTCTTTTATGCGGGGGCGATCAATCGCTCAGGGACCAACGCGGAGTTTCATCTGGTCGATGAGCGGATTGTCGGTCGCAAACCCCGCTCCCTGAACTGGGCCGAAGCCGCGGCCTTACCGCTGACAGCAATCACCGCCTGGGAGATGCTTTTCGATCGCCTGGACGTTCGTCGGCCTGTCCCGGGAACGACGCCGTCCATATTGATCATTGGAGGCGCAGGCGGGGTCAGTTCCATGGCGATCCAGTTGACCAAGGTTCTGACCGACATCACGGTCATTACTACGGCTTCGCGCCCCGAAACGCAGGACTGGGTCACATCTCTCGGGGCAGATTACGTGATCGATCACAGTAAGCCTCTAGCGGAACAGGTTGCTGGCCTTCCTACGGGCGCTCCCGGTTTTGTCTTTTCGACGACGCAGACGGATCGCCACCTGGCAGAGATCGTCGAACTTCTTGCCCCTCAGGGACATTTCGGCCTGATTGATGATCCTGCTGAACTCAATGCTGTACCCCTCAAGCGCAAAAGCCTGTCCCTGCATTGGGAGCTGATGTTCACCCGCTCACTGTTCGGAACGGCAGACATCAGCACACAAGGGAAACTCCTGAACGAGGTGTCGCGCCTTCTAGACGAAGGGCGTCTCCGTACGACGCTCGGCAAAAATCTTGGCGCGATCACCGCCGCCAATCTGCGAGAGGCTCACGCTCTGATCGAGAGTGGTCAGGCCAAAGGCAAGATCGTGCTCGAAAGTTTTCCTGCCTGAACGGAGAGAACCGTGACGAAAACAGTCAAAGCGCTTGAGAGGAGCAGACCTCATGAATGACGAAGAACATCTGATGACCCTGAACCGGACGGGAGGTCGCTTCGATCTCAATAAAATTGCGGCGGCGTTTCCCGAAACGGCGGACACGATGCTGCTGGACACCTATCTGACCGACAAGCCGGAAGCCAGTATCCGGGTCTTCCGAATCTATCGGGATGTGCCGCCGCATTATCATACCCAGTGCGATGAAGTGCTTCATGTCCTGTCCGGGACAGGCACGTTCTGGATTGATGATCCCAAGGAGGAGGCTCCGTTTGCCCCCGGCCATCTTCTGGTGTTCCCCCGTCGGGCGGTACATGCCGTACCCCGCATTCTAAGCCACCCAGTTATTTTTCTGGCTATCGACACGCCGCGACGGGCGCCAGATGACGTGGTGTTCGTGGATCCTGCTGACGGTACGCCGTCCGGCTTTATTGCAGGGATCTAACGTCATGGGGTTCATGAGACCGCGCTCACGGCAGGCTTTCACAAAAAGAGGCCTGTGCAGGATCGCCATTGCCGTTTTCACAGGATTCGTTGGGGTATACGCGCATCCTGTTTCTTCCCATGCACAGACCATCAGGATTGAGGCGACCACTACGGCCATGGACTGGAACGCCGTAGCGCTTGCTGGCGGTCATGTGTTTGTCGCAGGCCCTCGCTGGACCGGGTTTTCCTGACCGACCGTAGCTCTTCTGACGAAGAATGGAAAGATAGAGCCGTTTCCAGATGCTGACTGGAGTGGCTGGAAACCCGGACGGGATGCGACACATCGCTTTGTCAGCGTCAATGCCCTCCATGTTGCTCCTGACGGCACGCTCTGGGTTGTTGATACTGGAACTCCGTCTTTTGGAGGTCCACCCTTACCTGGGGGAGCCAAACTGGTCCGCATTGATCCGGCAACAGGTGATGTGCTGCGAATCTATCCTCTGGGCCCAGAGATCGCGCAGGCGGGGAGCTATATCGACGATATCCGTTTCAACGGGATGCATGCCTATCTGACTGATGCGGGCAAGGCGGCGCTGATTGTTCTTGACATCAAAACAGGCCAGGCACGTCGTGTTCTGGACAATGACGCGTCCACACGCGCACGGACAGATCGACCGCTTATCCTGGACGGACACGTCGTGGAGAGCCACCCGCGTCAGCCGCTTCTGGTGAATGTCGATCCGCTGGAAGTGAGTCCGGACGGGAAATGGCTGTATTTCGGGCCGCTTGAAGGGCCGTGGTCCCGCATTCCGACAGCATTTCTTGACGATCCCAATGTGTCATCAACCGATCTGTCTGCGGCTGTGAAGCCTTGGGCAGATTTACCTCCAATCGGGGGCAGTGCCATGGATACTGCCGGAAACCTTTACTTCACCAATCTGAAGGATAACGGCGTCTATCGGAGAGACGTTTCGGGAAAGATCACGAAACTGATCTCGGATTCACGTCTGCACTGGGCGGATGCACCTTGCCTTGCTCTGGACGGTCGTCTCTGGCTGCCCGTCGCGCAACTGGATCGTCTTTCGATGTTCCATCAGGGGCAATTCCGCAGTCACCAGCCGTTTCTGCTGGTATCTATCGATCTTCGATGACCATCAAACGCCATGATAATCGCCTGCGGGATGTTTTCTCTCGTGCAAAGGTACTCGCGAAGTCGCTGTGCTTTGGCGGACATCGTCACCTGTAATGCCATCGAAGTTTGCCGGGATCTTTTGTCGGAAAGTCAGGGGGAGCAATCCATCGGCGTGTCTGGGCGGTACGATGCCGTCGCCATCCAAGATATGTCAGAGCACGTGCAAGAATAAGCTGCTCGTCAGGTCGTATCGGCCTTTTATAAAACAGGACTTGCTCCGCGATAACGTTCAGCGGCAGCCCTCCAGGCGGGGACTGATCATGGACCTGGATCATCCTGCCAGAAGCCAGCTGCGGCAGGAGATCTTTAATCGTCAGTTTATCTGACCAATGCGAAGCACGGGCAAACAAAAACTCCATGATTTCATCTATCGTTGGCTGTGCAATCGTAGATTTGTCTTTCAGGAAAAGAAATGTATTAAGGATTTCAAAAAGCTTAGTGTCTGAAAAATTACCGTTCATCATTTTGAATAGAAACCATCCTTCAGAAATCTCCGAAGGAGATGCCCAGAACAAGTTATGTAAGTCATTTACGGTAGTTGGTGGCGAAAATAAACTATCGGGATTATCTACTTTGTAGCAATTAGTCTTGTAATAGGGATCAATCTCTCGAGTAACATCACACAGGATCCAGAAAACAATATCCTGATAGACGCATTTCATCTCCAGGGAGTCCCAAGGGCTGTCCCAAGCAAAGTCAATCTCAGCGACGTCAAACATAGCGCTAGCTTTCATCATGGAAAGGAAAGATCCGCAGGTATCCTGCACTGATAAAATCAGCAGCTACGACCAGACGTTGCTCAGTGTGGTCTGCATGGCGGAAGAAGCGCTGCCGTCACGACGGACGAGCCTTTCGACATCGCGCAGTCGAAACAGAGTTCGCCTTGGACCGATTTTCAAGCGTTCGAGCTCGCCCGCAGCGACATATCTGTCGATCGTCGAGAGGGACACGCGTAGTCGCTCAGAAGCTTCCCGACGCGTTATGAAGATGTCGTCAGAGCGACGAAGGGGGAAAACAGAACTCATGATACGCCTTTCCAACCAGCCCCTCATGGGACTAACGATGATACTAATTTCGTTTGGTTTTTTCGGCGTTCAGTGTTCTACAGGGTCTCTGCTTGAAGCAGTGGCAGAGAGCCTTCTGGGCTTGCTAGAAGTTTTTCGTACTGTAGTGTCAGCTAACTTAATAACGTTAGCCGAGCACGGACGACGATTTCAAGAAATTTCTGAGCGTTTTTTCGTGGGTCGCTGTTTCAGTCGCGCCCTCAGATCATCTAGATGTCTCTGGAGACAGCAGGACATCAGTCAGCAGGTCACATCGGGAAATTTATAAAACAACGCATATCGCGTCCGAGCGCCGCGCGATGACGCATTTTTTAAGATGGGTCTCAAGGTGGGATGAATTTTGACAAATCAAATAACTCCCTGAAGAATCCGGGAATTTTTGATTTATCTGGCGGAGAGAGTGGGACTTTCCGCAAATTTTCAATTTACCGCAGAAAACAGCCAGCAAATAAGTGACACTCACTCATTCACCGTGCGTCACTAACGCTCGCACCTCGTTTCAAGCATTGCGTCCAAAGAGCCCATTTTCAAGCCGCTAGACGTGTCTATGGAGGGCTTTAGAAATTTAGTGGGCTGGAAGGATCATGCAAGACTGTTTGAAACCCGCCAGAGAGCAGCCTATAGCGTCCGTGGCCCGTCTGAGCAGAGATAGATTCAGAAAGGTTGTTATGCGCCCGTAGAGACGTTGGTGCTGGATCAGCCGAATAAAGGATCAGGTAGAATGGCGACGTATCAAGAAATCATAAAGTGGGTGAAAGAAAATCATGGCTTTACGGCCCAATCCTGTTGGATTGCCCACATATTGTCCGAACATGGCTTGATTACAAAAGTTGCCCCTAATCGCCGTGATCTTTCCAAACGGACGAAGCCTTGCCCTGCCCATCGAAGAGAAAAACTTGAAGAAGCTATGCGCTTTCTTGGGAGAATTTAACGCACTCCACCTCAGGAACGGAAACCCGCCTCACAGCCGCAGCGGTCCACATTCCACCTTTCGCGGTTCTAATGCCTTGGTGGGCCAGTCTGGAAGCGATTTGACGAAGGCTCAGGCCCTCATTGCGGAGTTCAATCACCATGGACCAACGCTTGCCCTAAAGGCCTCAGCGGCCCTCTGACGGGCTTCTACGGACAGTCTGTAGTCCACTTTGCGAGCGCCGGGCCGATAACCACCCAACATCTTGCCACGAGCCTTTGCTTCAGCAAGAGCGGCTTTCGTACGTGCGGAGATAGCTTCGCGCTCCTGCTGGGCCACAAGGGCCATGATTCCGACCGTCAGGCGGTTAGCGTTGGGCATGTCCGCTGCAATGAAGTCTATTCCAGCCTTCTCCAGCCCAAGGAGGAAATGGGCATCACGGGAAAGCCTGTCGAGCTTTGCAATCAACAGGACGGCACCCGTCAGACGACAACGCTCCATTGCTTCAGCAAGCTTTGGCCGCTCATTGTTCTTTCCGCTCTCAATCTCCGTGAAAGACGCAAGCTCACGTCCGCCTGCCTGGGCTACATGAACCGCAACGGCTCTCTGCTGGGCTTCGATACCAAGTCCTGAAGCGCCTTGGCGGGCTGTAGAAACGCGGAAGTAACTAACGAAGAGCGGGGCTGTGGTGGTCATGTCGTCCTGTGTTCGCTGAATGTGAACCCTCGTTGACATTGGTGATACAGGCCCAGCGAAGGCATGACTCGTGCAGTTTCGGAATCCCGAAGATTCCTAAAACACATGGCTGGATAAGAAGCTGGTAAGTCTATCTGACGAGCATCCCAGCAGTGGCACAGCCCCTAGAAGAGCTGGAGGCCCTTCAAGAGCACGCCTTGGCCGTCGCTCTCAGGCCGTTAAGCGTAACCAAGTACGACGCAGGAAAACTAGAGGCCTGAGAAAGCGGGTTTATCGGCTGATTTTAGCCATTTCAGAGGCGCAGAAGGCGTTGAGGCCAGATGCCACCCTACAGCTCCGCCGACTGGTAAACCACAGCTACAAAGGACCTAACCGCAATGGCGGATGAACTCGATAAACTCAATGAAATCATGGGTTTAGTTGAAAAACTGTCTAATGAGGCTTCTTATAGAGAAGCGCCCCTAAGACATCCCCAAGGTGTTAAAGGCTCCTGAGGCCCTGATTGGCGATCAAAGCTTCTTCCTTTCCCGGGATGATCCCACCCATACCAGAAACAGAATTACAGCCAGTTACTCTTGGCCGTACTCAACCGACCCACAGCAGAGAACTGAGGGCCGCAGGATGCCTATAGGCGTCTTGGGCTTCCTCAGCTCCTTGGTGTGGATCATGCGTTCAGCAATCAACCACCTCTGAGTGGTTCTATCCGCCCATAACTAGGGCGCAAGGGTGTGTCGTTCACCGCTGGGCCGCATCCACACCACACTCAATCCCAAAATATATGAAATGAGACACCCTTGTTGGATCGAACACATCATGATGACGCACGCCTTGTATCCTCAGAAGAGGAAGTACCGGGCAGAAGACCAACCCGCAATTCAACCAGAAAAGTAAGATCGGACGCTGGGGTGCCGAAAGGCCCTAAAAAGCCACGTGCCCCAGTCAGAGGCTCTCAAGAAGCAGGTGGCTGGACCCTCCAACTATCTGGGGTCCACGGTGCTGGTAGGTTCCTGCATATTGCTGCGCCGGATCATGCCAACCTGATGCAGATGTCCGATGAGGGGAAGCGCATTTATGTAATCACCGACCGCTCTGGCCACCACACAGCCGTCATGCTCACCAAAGCCCCGCAAACCCCCGGTAGCCACCAGATGGTCACGGTAGCCCGCTTCCTCGCAGGTGAGATGCACGATGGACGGAAACTGCACTATAAAGATGGTAACCCATTCAATCTGCATCGCGATAATCTGGAAACAGAGATCAAGGCCACAGGCGAGCGGCATCCTATCAACTGGGAAAAAGCCGTTGCAGGACGTTCGGTGTTCCTCTCGCTGGTCCAGTCCCACAGTGAGCACCCACTAACCGCTTGACCCTCTCACTCACTGAAGTCCGCATCCGTCTCTCCATCATAGACCTTTTCAGAGACAGCCGGACTTCTCTCACAGAAGCATAGGACACCCTCTACCGGGATGGTCCCGCAAGACCCTTGTGGGGGTGGCTAGCGGCCCCAGAGCTTCAAAGGATACTTGTATGCTCAAGCCGCCAATCATCCCACATTCTTATTCACCATCATCTAATCATCCAATTCTATAATCAGATAATGGTTGAGTAGTATAATCCAACCATATACCCACGCTCATACATCTCCACATCAATCTCTATTCCCATGATTAGATGATGAAGATAGGATACGGGTAATGGGTCTGTAGATCATGTAGGTGGTTATGCTTGTAGGTTGAGTTTAGCCTCTTGGGACCTATGAGGAGGATAAGATGAAAGGTTTGGGACATTGGACAACTTGCCAGCACTAAACCCCATGACTGAAGAACGTCCCCAGCTTTCAGTTCCATCTCATAACCACGATGCCGAAGAACTCCGCTCTGCACCTCCGCTCTCTCTGGGCCGCATTCCCGATACGGACGCTGCCCACAACCTGACCACCCAGATCAGCGACGACTTACGCTCCCATCTTGGAGATCGAGCGAAAGCAGCCTTGGGAGGGCGCGACAGGGGCCAAGAAAGACGCATACGGGAAACGGGCATCATCCTCGCCGGGCTGCTCCGACATGGCCTGAGCGGCGACTGGTCCGCTGTAAATGAAAGCCCCAGTACATGGTTCTGGAAAGCCTCACGCAAGCTTCCTGTGAAGCACAATGCATTCTGGACCAAGGTCAAAGCAATGCGGGCTCTCGGGTTGCTCGATTATGTGCCGGGCTCGAGGTTTAAGAACGTCTGGGGAGATTATCACGGCGACGCGGCCCGTCTGCGTCCATCCAGAACCTTGATCGACATGGCCCAGCGTTACGGCTGCACGCCCTCAACGGCGGGTGAAGACTGGAAGCTGATTGCACCTGCTCCCATCGAGCTTCTGGCACCTAAAGAGCTTCTGGTCTTTACGGAAATTCCCACGAAGGTGAGGGGAAGAATCAATGAGGCCAGCAGACAACCAATGAACGTCCCTTCCGGATGTGACGATCTTCAGGTGTTTATGCAGCTTCTCACAGCACGTCTTGCCGAGACCGAATTTACAAGATGCGCTCGCCCTGTGCTTCAGGCCCGCTTTATCGGTATGAGGGAGTTTGGAGGGCGTATCTATGCCCGTGGGGCGGATAACTACCAGAACGGGATCGGCAAGACAGAGCGCAGCCACATTACGATGAGCGGTGAGGCTGTGGCAGAGCTTGATCTCTCGGCGTCCTACCTGTCCATTGCTCTGGCCCTTCTTGGCTCTCTAGCGCCTGAGGGTGATCCCTATAGCCTTCCGGGCCTCGAAGAGACCCATCGGGACGCCATCAAGCACTGGTTCGTCCTGTTTTGGCAGAGCGGAAAAGCGCCTCAGAAATGGCCGAAGAAGACCCCTTCAGCAATTCGGGAGAGCATTAAGCCTCAGGAGATTAAAGGCCCTGCATTTGCGCGTTATCCAGCACTGAAAGATGTGGAAAACATCCTTCCCGAGACATTGCGGGCAAGTATTCCCAAGCCAATGCAGAACTGGGCTGTAGGGCAATATCTCACAGGGGTGGAAGCCTCCATCATGCGGGAGGCAATGAGTAGCATTTTGGAAGCTAGAGGTATCGTTCTTCCCATGCATGACGGTCTACTCGTATCCCGATCGTGTGTGGAGATTGCTCGCAAGTCTTTGGAAAACGCTTGCATCGCTCGCTTGAGCAGAAAAATTCGGATTGTGGTTGAATAGGAAGTAATCAGTTCAACCAGCCCCACGATTAAGGATTAGTGCCAAGGATATGGGGGCCGATCATTCTGAGTGGCCTCTAGCGCCTTCAGGACCCCTTCAGGCAATCCTTTCTCAACCATCCCCGTGATAGCCGCAGAATAAGCATCTCCTCCAAAGTCCTTGGTCGCATAGGTGCTTCCAGCAAGGCTCTGGGGCTTATGGCCCACAAGGTGATCCCGGACCAGCTCAGAGCAGGCAGAGACTCCTTTGCGCTGGGCGTTCTCCATGTTGGTGATGAAGCATCGCCTGAAGCTATGATAATCTAACTGACCATCTGACACCTTGCCAAGCACATCGCGCCTGAAGGTCGTAAACCGCTTGGAGAGGGTCCAGGAACGCTTTCCGTCTGGGCCTCCCGGTGGGCACTCTGGAAAGAGAGGGGCATCTCCAGACTGATCCTCAAGCGCCTCCAGACGCTCTTTAATGATCTTCTGGGCCAATGGGTGGAGTGGGATGCGTCTACGGGAGTTTCTGGTCTTCGCCACCTCAGACGTGACCACAATCATAGGCAGTCCGCCTTCTGTCTCAGGGGGCTGGATGCGATCCCGTGTTAAAGAGACCAACTCATTCTGCCTCGCCCCTGTGAGGAGACCCAGCCTGACAAGATCAAAGAGGGCTGCCCCATAGCCCCAGCGCCTATGTGCGTCAGGGTTAGCTTGGAGTAGGGCAATCAACTCCGCTTCAGTATATTCTCGTTCACGGTCCTGCTTCTCCTCCACCTCAGCCCGACGCTTGAGGCCCGTAGTCGCTCCCAGCCATGGATTGGTCTCGCTATAACCCTTACGCTCCAGCCAATCCCAGAAGGTCTTGAGCGGGCTGATACGGCTCTGGATGGTCTTTGCACATAGCCCCTTTCGCTGGGCCAACCATTCGGGAAACTCGCCTATGCGCCTCTTGGTGACGCTTTCCACGCTTGTGGACGCAATCAGGGTTTCCGGGTCTTGGCTGAGGCACTCATCTCCATCCTGAAAAGCCAGAAACTCCCCGAAGAGCCGAAAGGCCAGCCTGTGCCCTCGGGCCGTCTGCTGTCTGATCGTGCTTTCCACGTCCCGCATCCAGCGGTCGAAGAGAGGGCCGATAGGTGTGGACTGGCCCAGCGCAATTTCCCGGAAGCGGGTCACATAGTCTGAAGGGTTCTTACCGGCCGCCTCAAGCTGCTCAGCACGCTCGTCCAGAAAATAATCCATGCCTTCGATGAGGCGGCGTCTAGGATCAGTCCCGCCCATCTCGTTATCACCACCATCCGTCCTATCTGATGTGGCTGTAATCTCTCGCCGAGCGTCTAATGCCTCAGTGAGCAAGCGGTCTTCATTCATCCAATCGGGCTGCCAATGGCCGTGGATAGGCAGGAAGCAAGCGGCCACCAGCTTTGCGTCCAAGTCCTCCCGCATTACTGCAAGGGCCTTGTCGCGCCTTCTGATGGCCTCTTGTTTATCGCGGGTTCCGAGAGACCGGATAACTTCCTGCTTGATGCCTGATTTGGTCCCGAAAGCCTCGCCAGCATCCGCCCGGCGATCACGCGGAATAGACAGACGGACAGACCATGTGAGGCCACCTGTCCGCCTCAAGCCGTGCATATCATCATCCTGTAGAGCCTTCTTGGTCATGGAAGGACTACCGACGAGGTGCTACCAGCATGTGGTCATAACTGACTGATTTCATTGGTTTTCTAGACATATGGCGGAGAGAGTGGGATTCGAACCCACGGTACGCTATTAACGTACACACGCTTTCCAAGCGTGCGCCTTAAGCCGCTCGGCCATCTCTCCTGTCGAGCGAGGTGGTGTTTACGAAAGGTCTGTTTGAAGATCAACCCCTTATGCGGGCTTTTTCGACAAATTGCTCAATTAATTTGTGAGATTTTTCGCCCGCCTGGCTTTCAACGCCGGAAGACACATCCACAGCGGGCGCCGAACTGGCGTTCAGAGCCTCCTGAACGTTGAACGGCGTTAGTCCTCCAGCAAGCATCCAGAAAGCGGGAGCTTTCCACTTCCGGGTCAAGGTCCAGTCAAATGTTCGCCCGAGACCGCCTGGGCGATCATCTCCAGCCTGCCTGGGGGCTTCGATGACATACCTGTCAACATCAGCCTGAATGGGGAGATCAGAGAATGACTTCACCCCGCGCGCTAACCAGACGGGAAGTCCAAATCGACTTCTGATTTCTTTCGCACGTTCAACTGAATCGTAAATCTGCAAAACATTGAGCGGCACTGTTTGCAAGGTACGCTCAATTGTCCTGTCGTCGGCTTTGACGAACAATCCTACGCGGGAGGGCGCAAGGACGTCTGACACACTCTCATGCAGCAGACGCGCTTGCTCCGGCAATACATATCGTGGTGATGCGGGGTGAAAGACAAACCCAACCCAGTCTACAGCTAGGTTGGCGCAAAGCTGCATTGTCTCTACATCTCGTACACCGCAGATTTTGACTTTCGTCATACGCTCGCAAGCTCAGCCATAATAGCCGCTGCAGCCTTTGCCGGGTTTGGCGAACGCGTGATCGGGCGCCCCACAACAATCCAGTCTGCCCCGGCTTGCGCCGCCTGAGTAGGCGTCATGATGCGCTTCTGGTCATTTGATGCGCTGCCCTCGGGCCGGATACCCGGCACAACCAGAACGGGATCGTCGCCCAAAGCATCTCGCAGAAGGGTAATTTCATGTGCCGAGCACACAAGGCCATCCGCACCGGCACTAATCGCCAGTTTACCAAGACGCAGAACCTGCTCCCGCGGCGTAGCATCCACCCCCGTTTCTCGCAGTCCAGCTTCATCCATACTCGTCAGAACGGTTACGGCCAGCAACTTGGGACGCTTTTCGTCACCCGGAAAAGCTTGCTCCAGCGCTTCGCGGGAGCGAGAGATCATCTCGGCGCCACCACAGGCATGAATTGTCGTCAGGGCAGGGCGCAACGGCGCCAGCGCAGACAATCCCGATGCAACAGTATTGGGAATGTCATGCAGTTTGAGATCCAGAAACAACTCATGCCCGGCAGACACGGACTTCACGGCATCCAGACCACAGGCATACGTAAACTCGAGGCCAAGCTTGATGGCATCAACAGCATGCCCAAGACTTGAAGACCATTCTTCGGCCTGCGTTCGGCTGTTTGTATCAAAAGCGGCAATCAGCCTGGTGCGCTTGGTCATGGGGAAAGTCAGATCCGGTTTTCAGGTGAGGGGACTGATGTGGGGGCAGCTGCAACGGGAGGCGTTTGCAGGCGATCAAGGCGCTGATGAAGCTCCACCAACTGGCTTTCCAGTGTACGGACATGTGCCTCGGAACGACGGGCTCTGGAGCGTTGACGGAATTCGCCCACCCATCCAGTGAGAAACCCGAAGATCAGCCCCACGACACCAATGCCCAGTGCGAGCGTGCCCACTGAAAGATGCCAGCCAAAAGAGATCAGCCAGATCGGCTCAAGGTCCGTGTTGCTCAGGGCAAATACGATCAATACGGCCAGAAAGATGACAATAAAAAGAAGTCTCAGCATAGGAATGTCCTATTCGTGCTGCCCGTGAGGCAAGAACCGCACCACGGGAGGATTGATTTCCTGTCAGCACTCATGATGTGCTTGCGTTTGGAACATAACCAAGCACCGATGCTGACGTTCCTTTAAGGCGATAACATTCTCAGCGCCTCACTGAAAGGGAGAGCTGTGTCCGAAGTCATACCCCTCCGACCGACACTTCCGAAAGCTGATCTTCTCTGGGCTGTCATTGCTTCGCAGGGAAGGCGCAAAGTCATCGCAGATGTTCATCTATCACAAAAGGCCGCTGAGGCCGACTGCCAGTGGCGCATGGCTCAGGTCAGGAGTTATTCGCGATTTCTTATCAGTGAACAGCAACCACCGCCTGTGTATCACATCGAGCGCATACGCCGTGCTGAATTACCTAAACGATGGGCGCCGTTGCCAGCTTTGGGAATGCTACGCGGCAGGCTCATTTGAGATCAGCAGAAAGTGTTGCCGGGTAGCCAAAATGCCGCCCTCATGACACAAGACTGTTTCAGACATGTTGCTGCGCTTTCAGACGACTACGCAGGACACCGTGCATAGCTTACAAGGTAAGGTCAGGATGAACGATCACGATCACGCAGACACACTTCAGGGCGCTTCGGGCGTTTCTGCAAGCCCGGCTGCTGCCCCTACACTCGTCCTTGGCTCTCAATACCTTCGCACACTGTCCATCGACGTACAGAATACGCCTGACATCTATCGCGATATTTCAGGCGAGCCCCATATCGGCATGACGGTAGACGTGACAGCCCGGCAGCTTCCGGGAGGACACCCGAATTTTGAAGTCACCCTCGTGATCCGTGCACAGGGTCTGGATGCTCCGCAGTCCGCCACACACAATGCCCGTACCCTGTATGAACTTCAGATCGCTTATGCGGGTCTCTTTGCGCTTTCCGGTCTGGTCACACAGGCAGATGTCGAACCTCTGCTGCTGGTCAATGCTCCTGGGTATCTGTTCCCGTCTGCAAGAATGATCCTGCTTAATACGATCCGGGAAGCTGGATTTCCTGTCGGCAATATCCAGCCGATCAACTTCCATGACCTCTGGCAGAGCCGCCGCACTCAGCAGAAATGAGATATCGACAGGTCCTGAAGTAAGAGTTTCGCGCAGAAGAGACGGTCCGCATGAGCTTGAAAGACTACATCCTAGCCTCCCCGGCTTTTTCCGGCAGCCGTCCTCCCGTGTGGGGACGCTTTGATGCGGAATGGTATCGGACACGCTACGCCCACATTCTGCGCGAAGAAAAGCTCCTCAATGATGATAATCTGCCCCTGAACCTCAGCAATGAGGCTATGGAAAATCATTGGCTCGAGACGGGGGCCAGTAAAGGCCTTTCTCCAAACCGCTTCTTCGATGAAGAATGGTATCTCCGCCAAAATCCAGACGTGCGAGACGGGATCAGCTATGGCGTTTTTAGCTGTGGCTTTCTGCATTATTGTGAAAGCGGTTTTCGCAGCCGCTCACCGCATTGGTTGTTCTCAGAAACTGATTACTTCAGTCGCAATCCGGATCTAAGCCTGCCAGTTCTGATCTCGCAGGGTTTCAGCAACGGATATGACCATTACCTGACCGATGGGGAACACGAGCACAGACAGGCGCATCCTTTCTTTGAAACCTCTGTTTTCCGTATGGCAAGCCTGAGCCGGGGCCTGTCATATGATTATGGAAAAGGCGATTTCAGACAGTTCCTGATGTCATCGGAGGCTGGCCTATGCCGCAGTTCCTGGTATTTTGATCCAGAGTGGTATCTTTCTACCTATCCAGAGGTTGCAAAAGCCGTGGAGCAGGGCCTCTTCCTCAATGCTCTTCACCATTACCTGACAAATTCAAATCCGGTCGCTTACAATCCGAATCAATGGTTCAGCGAAGCACATTATGCCCAGCTTTATCCGGATGTTGCGGCTATCGTTACGGATGGCGGCTTCCGAAATGGGTATGAGCATTTCATCCGGTTTGGCGCACGAGAAATGCGCATCCCACAGACAGGCGTGGATTTGCAGGCATTTGCACACCAACCTGGAGTTCAGCGAAAGCTGAGAGAGCGGCATTTCAGGGATATTTTCGCATTGTGGGTGCAGTCACAGAGCACTCTCGGCGTGACGGAAGATATTCCGGATGCTTCAGCAGAGCAGTACCAGAATCTGGATCTGAAGCGCGCAGAAACACTGATTCCGTCCATCGTCCGCGCTCCCCTCGATTTCCGCCTCATTCGGCCCCCGGAAGTCAGTGTCATCATCCCGGTTGCCAATCAGTTCCTAGACACGCTCTCCAGTCTCGCGGCACTGCACGCAAATGGCCCAGGAGTGGTCGAGGTCATTATTGTTGATGCAGGATCGACAGATGAGACGGCACAGATCGAGCGGTTTGTAAAAGGTATCCGCGTCCTGCGTCCGTCTTTTCGGGCAAGTAGCAGCGAACAGGTCAATCTAGGCGTAGAAGCAGCACGTGCACCCATCGTTCTTCTCATGGAACCAGGGACGCAGCCTTTTCCGGGCTCTCTTAAAGCCGCACTGCAGGCTTTTAACTCTCCGGACATCTGGGCCATTGGTGGTCAGTCCCTTGGCCTTGACGGACGCGTGCTGGAAGCCGGAACAATCGTATGGCGCGATGCCTCAACGTTGCGCTTTGGCACGGGAGCCAAAGCAAACGAACCCGCAATTGGCTTCTGCCGTCAGGTAGATGCCATTTCGGTCGGAATGATGCTCTGCAGACGAGAAAGGCTCGCGGAATGCGGCAGCATTGACCAGAACTGCATTGGTTCGGAAGCCCGACTGCTTTCTCTCTGCCTGGCGCTACGTCAAGGTGGCGGGAAAATTGTCTACGATCCTTCAATTCTGGATCGCACCAGACCGCCCAGCGCACTTCCTTCAGACTTCCTGAAACGCAATCAGGACTGGCTGCGCCGTCGCTTCTCGTCTCTGCTGTCACGGCATCCCATGCAGGGAAGCTCCCTGTTCAAAGCCCGCTTTGCATCAGGTGTTCCTACAGTTCTCTTCCTGTGCGACCGACTTCCACATCGCTCGCTGGGTTCTCCCCATCTGCGACGTCAAGACCTTGTTCTGGCCCTCAGTCAGAAAGGGCACCACGTTACGGTCTTTCCGATAGATGGAGATGTCACGGATACCGTAACAACCGCTTTGGATTTTCCGGCCAACGTCGAAATCATGAACGACAGCGATATTTCTGAGCTGTCTGATTTCCTGCGCGATCGCAGCGGATCTTTTGATATGATCTGGGTAAGTGGTAGCAGCGCGCTCCGACGCACTGCTGCGATTTTACGCGCACATGCCGCCACTCTCCCTGTGCTGAATATTGTACTGGATCTGGACGGGACACAGGCGGAGGAAACCTATCTTCGAAAGAGGGTTGGAGCAGTTGATGATCATGAGCAACTGCTTGATGATCTTGATCAGGAACTAACAGATGCCTGGATGTGCCAGGCTCTGGTAACCACCCACAAGACGGAAGCAGAAAGTCTCCGTCAGCTTGGTTATGGGAATGTACAGGAACTGGAGCAGTTTCCGATCACATCCTCTGCAATGGCTCCTGGT
This sequence comes from Gluconobacter sp. Gdi, assembly GCF_014132155.1. GTDB lineage: Bacteria > Pseudomonadota > Alphaproteobacteria > Acetobacterales > Acetobacteraceae > Gluconobacter. The sequence continues at coordinate 409,777 of NZ_BLJQ01000003.1, read as the reverse complement.
TTTAATGAACGCTCAGGTATTCTGTTTGCTCTGCCCGTACAGGATGCAGGAAATGCCGTACATGACGGCCTGAACTGGTTCATGCTCGACGTTATTCAGAAGCTGGAAGGGCGACTGCCACCAGAGGCAACCGTTCTGATGGCCGGGCACCGAGGGGACAATGTCGATCTGACGCCCTATACCCGCGCATCGCACGTCGAACCGCTGCCTTCACTGATAAACATGAACGCTCTGTATCGTTCACGGCGCATTCTGATTGACCCTTCACGCGTCATGAGTGCTTCTGCCAAAGAAATTCTCGAGGCGGCTGCGGCAGGCCTGCCTGCAATTTTGACAGAAACAACGCGTGCACATCTCAACTGGGAAGATGGAAAAGACTGTCTGTCTGGCGGTTTCTGTGACCCTGACAAATTTGCTGACGCGATCGTACGCCTGTATCAGGATGAAGCGCTCTGGAATGACATCAGCAGCCATGCCCGTAAGTCTGTTTTGGACGCGTCCGGGTCAGCACGTTTCGACCAGCAGCTCGACAGCATTCTGGCATTGGCAAGCGGAAAAGATGCTTTGCCGCTTCAGACCCATCCCCCACGCATGATCCGGCAAAACAAACCTGCAGGACCAATTGCACCTGCTCCTATCCGCCTGCAGCCGCGTAAAATATCTGACACTCCCGCACCCTCAGCCCTCTCCGATGAGGACGATTACGGCGAGACGCCTGTTTCAGTCACGCTCTCCCCCCGCGTCGGAATTTCATTACCGCTTTCGGAACTTTGACCTAATGACGACCACTTCTCACACTTCAGCTCTGGATGCTGTCCTCTCACATATCGACACGACGCTTGATGCTTCTGTTGAACGACTTTTCAGCCTCCTGAGAATTCCAAGCATCTCTACGCAGCCATCACACGCTGCGGATTGCCGCAAAGCCGCGGAGTGGCTTCGAGCTGATATGGCAAGCATGGGTCTGAACGCAGATATACGCGAAGTACGCTGGGCGGCTCCCGGACATCCAATGGTCGTGGCTCATGATACGGCCCAGACAGGCAAGCCGCATGTTCTGTTTTACGGCCATTATGACGTCCAGCCGACTGACCCGGAAAACCTCTGGAAAGCACCTCCATTCGAACCACGGCTTGTGGAAGAACCCTCTGGACGCAAGGTCATCGTGGCGCGCGGTGCCAGCGATGACAAAGGCCAGGTCATGACCTTCCTTGAAGCTTGCCGCGCCTGGAAAACCGTGCATGGGTCCATCCCGGTACAGGTCAGTGTTCTGCTGGAAGGTGAGGAAGAGTGCGGGGGCAGCAATCTCCTGCCGTTTCTTCAGGAGAATGCTACCGAGCTGAAGGCCGACATCGCTTTGGTGTGCGACACCTCAATGGCGGACCGTCAGACCCCGGGTATTACGACCTCACTTCGAGGCATGATGGCAGAAGAAATCGTCATCGAATGTGCCTCTCATGACCTGCATTCTGGCATTTACGGCAACGCCGCAGCTAACCCCATTGCACTGCTGTGTCAGATTTTAGCGTCGCTTCGCGATGCTGACGGCCGTGTAACGCTTCCAGGATTTTACGACGGCATTCAGGACCCATCCCCAGAGACACGCGCACAGTGGAAAACACTGTTTCCAGATGATGCGGCCTTGCTGGAAGAAGCCGGCCTATCCGTCGCTGCTGGAGAAAAAGGCTATACAGCCATTGAGCAGACCTGGTGCCGCCCAAGTTGCGAAATCAATGGTATCTCCGGCGGATACGAAGGCGAGGGGTTCAAGACAGTCCTTCCAGCGAAGGCAATGGCAAAGGTGTCCTTCCGTCTGGTTCCGGGACAGGATCCAGACAAAATTCGTGAAGCCTTCCGCGCGCATGTCAATGCTGCCCTGCCAGCAGATGCCAAGGTCACGTTCACGGCGCATGGCGGCTCACCTGGCTTTGAAGTCTCACGTGACAGTCGCTTCCTTGCTCCCACACTGAAAGCACTCACAGATGAATGGGGCATCCCTGCCGCGACAATCGGCTGTGGTGGGTCCATTCCAGTGGCAGGAGAAGTACGGGACGCACTCGGATTAGATGCGCTCATGGTTGGCTTCGCACAATCTGATGACCGTATTCACTCTCCCAATGAGCAATACGGCCTGGACTCCTTCCACAAAGGTGTCAGATCCTGGGCACGCATCATTGCTTCCCTCGCAGACGTAGGCTGACATGAACGCTCCGATTGCCCTGACCCTCGGTGATCCGGCTGGGATAGGGCCGGAGCTGGCCGCTCTGGCCTGGTCGGCCCTGCGAAAGACTGGACCAACTTTCTTCTGGCTTGGTGATCCGGCCCTCCTCAATGACGCCGTACCCTTCAGACTGATTGAAGCGCCGGAAAGTGCCCACGAGGTATTTTCCGATGCTCTGCCTGTTTTGCCAATCGAATGCCGTGCCCCGGTCGTTCCTGGGAAGCCAGATTCACGCAATGCCCCAACGGTTATTGCAAGTATTGAGCAGGCAGTCCGATATGTTCAGAACGGGCAGGCGGGAGGTGTAACGACCAACCCGATTGCCAAACATGTGCTGGCCGCGGCTGGATTTTCCTTTCCCGGTCACACCGAATTTCTGGCAGCGCTCTGCCACCGCGATGGGCAGGAAGTCATGATGCTGGCATCCCCTCATCTTAGGGTTGTGCCCGTGACGATCCATGTGTCTCTGCGCCAGGCAATCGAGAGCCTGACTGCTGAGCGGATTGTTGCGGTCACGCTCGCCACGCACAAGGCTTTACAGAGTGACTTTGGTATCACTCAGCCGCGCCTGGCTATCGCTGGCCTAAACCCCCATGCTGGCGAAGAGGGCATGATGGGCACGGAAGAAAAAACCATCATCGGCCCAGCTATAGCCATATTGAAGTCCCAAGGACTGACCGTGATGGGTCCGTTCCCACCAGACACAATGTTCAGCGCAACAGCGAGGCCGGGCTATGACGCAGCGATCTGTATGTATCATGATCAGGCGCTTATTCCCCTGAAAACGCTTGATATGGCTGAGGGCGTGAACGTCACCATTGGCTTGCCGATTATCAGGACGTCTCCAGATCACGGCACTGCCTTCGATATTGCGGGCCCGGTAGGACGTTCAGACAGTCAGGTTGATCCATCCAGCCTTCTCGCAGCACTCAGACTGGCAGATTCCATGTCCCGTCATAAAAAGGGAGACAACCGATGATTCGTCTTGGTGTTAATATCGATCATGTTGCCACCCTGCGAAACGCCCGCGGCGATGCTTACCCAGACCCTGTAGAAGCCGCAAAGCTTGCCCTTAAATGGGGAGGAGACGGCATTACCGCGCATCTTCGGGAAGATCGTCGACACATCCGTGACGCAGACATGCCACGCCTCAAGGCACTCGCAGCACCGTTGAATTTCGAGATGGCTGCAACGCAGGAAATGGTTCGGATCGCTTGCCTGTTGAAGCCCCACGCATGCTGTCTGGTTCCGGAAAAGCGTACGGAAGTGACGACAGAAGGCGGTCTGGACGTCGCAGGACATCGCGAAGTGCTGGCCCCGCGGATTGCGCGCCTGAAAGACGCGGGTATTCGGGTCTCTCTGTTCATTGATCCGGATCAGCGCCAGATCGAAGCTTCGGCGGAGCTTGGCGCAGCAGTTGTGGAGCTTCACACAGGCGCCTATGCCCACAACAAGCCGGGAGAACTTGAGCGCCTTCAGCATGCCGCTGGAATCGTCACAGACTGCGGACTGGAACTCCATGCCGGTCACGGTCTGACTTATGACAACGTGACGCCTGTAGCCAAGCTTCCAGGACTGGCTGAGCTGAATATTGGACATTTCCTGATCAGCCAGGCGGTTTTCGATGGCCTCGGTCCAGCCGTTCGTAAAATGAAATATCTGATCAACTGCCCATAAAAAAAGCCGGGATAAATCCCGGCTGTTTCGTTTTTACTTGGCTGGCTGAATAACCGACTGTGTTTTGTCGTCGGTGAATTTCGGCACATATTTTCCGGACTGGTCGGAGTATGTGGCCGAGGTGCTCTGTGCCGGTGTTGCCGGTGGGTGGAAGGCCGACACCGGACCGAATGGACCTGCATTTACACGATGCATCGTCGACTCTCTCTGGCGAGCACAACCCCGGGTGATGATGGAGCAGATACCGTCAGTGCCGATATATTCGTCGTCATTTCCCGTGTAATGCACTTCGGAAACACGATCATGGTCCAGTCGAAGGACCATACGGCAAGTTGTGCCGCCGCCGCCAAAAGCAGACTGATAAATGCTGATAATGGACTGTGCAGGAATCAGACCTGAATCAGAAGAAATGGTAGGAGTGCTCTGCGTACCATCGTACTGCCAGATCTCTGTCGTATCGTTAAGCTTCTTGGTGCTTCCTGGAAGACCAGCACAGGCCTGAAGATCGTATCCGGTCATACCGACCATCTCGAACTGAGCCTTGTGAGCGTTACGGGAATCAAAATAACCGCATCCGGAAAGAGCTGCCGTTGTGACGAGAGCTCCGAGTGTACGGAAGAGGAAGGGGCGCATTCTGTCTCCTTTGCGCGGGGTCAGGATGAACTGCCCTACACCATTCCGGACAGGACCGAATGGACAGGGCAAAATAAGAAGAGCCCGGTTTCTACAACACGAAACCCATTCAGGGTAGGGGAGACGGGTTCCTTTAAGGGTAACGATGAGCTACAGGGCAAGACCTTGCCAAACACAGGAGTGCCACTCATGGCCGATATGACCCCTTCCGAAGTGACACGCCTTCAAACGACGCTGCAGCGTCTTCTGGGATCGCCGAAGCTCGCAGTCGTTAAGCCTGCACGTAAGGGAATGAGTGTTGAACTTGCCGTTTCAGGCGAAGTTATCGGCACGGTTCATCGTGACGAAGATGAAGGCGAAATCTCATACGCCATTCACATCACAGTTCTTGAGGAAGATCTTCCCCCGGCCTGAACGGCCCTTGTTCAGGGCCGCGGGGCAGACTGCGGCAGTTCAAATCGCGTGATTTTCCAGCCCCAGTGCTCGAACTTCATGTGAAGGACGAATGGAGTCTGCCCTGGCTGGTCCACCTGAGCCTCAAACTTGTTCAGGCTCACAAAGTGAGCGTGCAGGCCACCAAGTACTGGCCAGCCACCACTGGAAGAATACCCGGAAGATCCCGCTGGCATCAGCTGACGCGCTGTCGTCATAAGAGTGGCGGGAGAAAGCTCCGTATCAATCGCGTTCGATATCGCATTGCCGGCAAAAGAGCTGCCAAAATCCGGCAGATCATCGTCTGAGGCAGGGGCAGATGGCCTGAACTGCTCCTTGAGGGAATGTGTCAGGGAACTCCAGTCCACATGAGGGATCAGGCGCGCAGGGTTATTGCCCTTCATGGCGCGATCAATATCCCACAATGCCAGAAACGGGGAAACAGCGTAGGCAGCCAGCACGGCACCCGCTGTAACACCCAGTCCTTGCCGGGCTCGGTATGATATTTTCCAGAAAGAATTTTTCACGCTCAAGCCTCCGCACAGACCCTGAAAATCAGGAGAAGGTGGACATCTGTGAATCTAACGTCTTTCCGTCTGAAAAGTCAGCAATTATCTTGTCCTGATGAACCTTGATTTTTCTGATGCCGAACTTGAGCGATATTCCCGTCATATTCTGCTCCCGCAGGTGGGGGCCATTGGGCAGGCGCAGGTCAGGCAGGCCTCAGTCCTGATTGTGGGAGCAGGAGGGCTCGGGGCTCCTCTTGCACAACAACTGGCTGCATCCGGCGTTGGGCATATCGGCCTGATGGACTACGACCATCTGGAGCTCAGCAACCTTCAGCGGCAGGTTCTCTACACGACGCAAGACATTGGACGTCCAAAGGCTGAAGCGGCCACCGAGAGACTTACCGCGCTCAATCCGCTATCTCGCGTCACAGCGCATTGTCTGCGCGCCACACCGGACACACTGAATGAGCTTGTTCCGCACTACGACCTGATTTGCGATGGCACCGATAACTTTGAGACGCGCCTTGCAGTCTCTGATGCCTGCGTAAAACATGGGCGAACACTAGTATCAGGCGCTGTTCAGGGTTTTTCAGGACAGTTGGCCGTTTTCCGGCCTCAGACCGGGGGACCCTGCTATCGTTGTCTTTTCCCTGAAGCTGCTCAGACTGAAGCACCAACATGCGGGCAGTCCGGCGTTCTAGGTGCCGCAACAGGCGTCATGGGAAGTCTGATGGCCGTTGAGGTCATGCGGGAACTTATGCAACTCGAGGGGCGGGAAGAAACACGCCTCATGATCTGGGATGCTCTGGGTGCGACCATGCGGAGCTTTGTCTTGGCCAGGGACCCTTCCTGTCCGGTCCACACCGATAACGAAAGCAAACCGGCATGAAACCCCCTCTGTTCCTGACTCTGGCGGACGATTCCTGGCAGCGCGCTCACTACGCGTTTATCGTGGCAGCCGGGATGCTCTCTTTGGGGCGCCCGGTTACAATTTTTGCAGGAGGAAAGAGTGTTCACGCCTTGGCAAAGGACTGGTCGGGTTTAACAGGGGTTATCCCCGATGATGAACTTGCCGCTCGCGGCGTCCCGGGTTTCAGTGAATTGCGTGATGCCTTGATCGAATTCGACGTAACACTCATGGCGTGTGAAACCGGACTTGCTCTGACGGGCCTCAAACCGGATGCCCTTATGGAAACCGTTTCCGTACGGGGTATTGTAACCTTTCTGGAGCAGGCGGGAGACCGCCCGATCACGGCACTATGAGTGTACGCCTTGGGACAATTCGACAGTTTTGTGATTTGGTGACTTGCCGAAACCTTCTACCCTTGGCAGGGATGCGGTCATGAGAACGCTTGTCACCCCTCTGTCCCGAACACTCCGCTGCCGTCAGTTTCTGCTGGCTGTCACGACTGGCACAGCTCTGCTGGCCGTCCATCCCGCAGAAGCACGTCATCACAAGCATGAGCACGCGGCAAAGGCTGATGCCTCTACTGCCAAGGCCTCTCATGCGAAAAAGAAGGCGGTAAAAGCCAAGAATGACAGTGCCGGGGCGGTCAAGGCACCTCACCATGCATCACATCACATCTCTGGCAAACATGTCGCCCCTGTAGCGGCGGCCGGAGCCGGAGCGGCAGCCGCAGCGGCCGTTACGAGTCAGCCCGCAACAGCGCAGGCAACGCCGGATGTCCCCTCCACAGACCCGACCGATAAGGGCAGCAACACGGGGCTACCTTTGCCTCGATATGCAGCTCTCCGCGCAGACAAGGTCTATATGCGGCGCGGCCCGGGCGATCGCTATCCCATTGACTGGGTTTATCATCGCCGTGGTCTCCCAGTTCAGATCGAGCGTGAATTCGATGTCTGGCGACTTGTCGAAGACTCCGACGGCCAGAAGGGATGGGTCCATCAGGCGACGCTGTATGGCAGCCGAACTTTCGTTATTCCGGGCTTGCCGCCTGAAGGCGTGAAAGCTCAGACGGGAGAGGCTTCCGCCAAGGACGGAGACCACATCGGCCGTGCAGATGCACGCGTTCTGGGTCACGTCGAGACGCAGGACGAAGCCCGCGCGCATAAAAGTGATGTTCTCCTCATGAGCCATCCGGAGGAAGACAGTAGCGTGGTTGCTGTCCTCCAGCCGGGCACCGTAGGCAATATCAAGGCCTGCCCACAAAGTTCTCAATGGTGCCACGTGGTCGTCAAAGGCTACGAGGGATGGCTGCCACGTCGTCTGTTCTGGGGTCTTCTCCCAGGAGAGACGATTCAATCCAACTGATTTTTCTTGCGAGGACGCCAACATATGACATCCAGCTCCCATCATCGTCGCACGCGGATCGTCGCAACTCTTGGCCCGGCATCGTCCTCGCCTGAGATGATCCTTGCTCTGGCCGAAGCAGGGGTAAATGTCTTCCGTCTCAACTTCTCACACGGTGCACACGAAGACCATGGCGAGCGTCATGCCGCGATCCGTGCAGCAGAAGCAAAAGTTGGCCGACCACTCGCCATTCTTGCTGATCTTCAGGGCCCGAAACTGCGCGTTGGTGTTTTCGAGAATGGCCCGGTCATCCTTGAAGAAGGAAAGCCGTTCCGTCTGGATCTGGACAGAACGCCCGGCAACATAGACCGCGTCTGCCTGCCGCACCCGGAGATCATTTCTGCCGCCAAGCCAGGCAGCCATCTCCTGCTGGATGATGGCAAGCTCAAGCTGCGCGTCGTCAATGTCATCGAAGGCGCTCTTGAAACGGAAGTTGTCATTGGTGGCAAGCTGTCTGAACGAAAGGGCGTGAACGTCCCTGACGTAACGCTTCCTATCCCGGCGCTGACAGAGAAAGATCGCAAGGACTTCGACTTCGCGCTTTCTCTCGGTGTGGATTTCATTGCACTCTCCTTCGTGCAGCGGCCTGAAGACGTTGAAGAAGCGCGCAATATCGCCAAGGGCCGCGCAGCGATTGTGACGAAGCTAGAAAAGCCACAGGCAATGGACGACCTGGAGCGGATCGTTCGTCTTTCAGACGCGATCATGGTCGCTCGTGGCGATCTTGGTGTCGAGCTTCCCCCGGAAGAAGTGCCCGTCGCTCAGAAGCGCGCTATCGCTGAGGCCCGTCGTCAGTGCCGTCCGGTGATCGTGGCGACACAGATGCTGGAAAGCATGATCGAAAGCCCAACGCCAACACGCGCCGAAGTTTCTGACGTTTCCAACGCCGTTTATGATGGCGCGGATGCTGTCATGCTTTCAGCGGAAAGTGCGGCCGGCAAGTATCCGATCGAAGCAGTTTCCATCATGGCGCGTATTGCATCTCGTGTTGAGCAGGACGTCGAATGGCGTCTGCGCATGGACCGCTCCCGCCCGAAGCCGGAAGGGACGGTTCAGGACGCGATTGTTCAGGCCGCGTGGCAGGTCAGCACCGCGCTGAATGCTCGGACCATTGGCGTTCGGACACAAGGCGGTGGTGGCGCCCTTCGTATGGCTCGTGAACGTCCTCACTGTCCGATCCTCGCCGTCACCCCTCATCAGGAAGTGGCTCGTAGACTCTGCGTTGTCTGGGGCGTCTTCCCTCAGGTCGTAGAGAAAGAGCATATTGCTCAGAGCATTGAGGAACTGGCTGCACCAACAGCTGCCATGGCACTGTCCATGAAGCTGTGCCGCAATGGGGACCATGTCATCGTTCTGGCTGGCCTGCCTTATGGCGTGGCTGGAAGCACAAATACGCTTCGCATTACAACAGCCTGATTTTAAATCATTTTTCCTTCCTGTGAGTTTTCTTGCAGGAAGGGAAAATACTCAGACCTGTCGATTTTCAATCAGTGTGCGCCGGATGGCTCGACCTCTCTCAATCCGGCTCGTAATCGCTGCCTCATCACCTTCACGTATCGCCTGCGCCATGCCTTGAGCATCTGCGACAAAGCGATCCAGCGTCTCTAGCAGGACGTCCTTGTTGGCGATGAAGATATCTCGCCACATGACGGGGTCAGAAGCCGCAATACGCGTGAAATCACGAAAGCCCGATGCGGCATAATCGAGAACGGCTGCGCGGATTTCTTCGGAAAGATTATCCGCCGTATCGCAGATTGTAAAAGCCAGCAGATGGGGAAGGTGACTCACCATGGCACAAATACGGTCATGCTTGTCATCAGGAAGAATTTTTGTGCGAGCGCCACAGAGCTCCCACAGCGTCTGGATCTTCTCTACGGCAAGCTCATTTGCGCCCTCTGGCGGCACGAGCAGCGACCAGCGGTTCTCAAAAAGCGTTGCAAAACCAGCGTCTGGCCCTGAGTGCTCGGTGCCAGCCATAGGATGACCGGGAACATAATCCACACCAGCGGGCAGGAGTGTCTGTATTGTAGGTCCCAGTTTCCCGCGTACAGATGCGACATCCGTCAGAATCGCTCCCGGTCGCATGTGAGGCAGAATAGCGCGCGCCGTAGCCTCTACCGCTCCGACAGGAACGCAGATCATCACGCACTCAGCCTGCGCTGCCTGTGCCATATCGTCTGTAACGACGTCGGCAATCCCGAGCTCCCGTACGCGCTCAAGAACAGCAGGATTGATATCAGCCGCGATTAACGTTTCCGCAAGCTCGCCCATTTCCTTGGCGCGCCGCAGGACAGACGAGCCGATCAGTCCAGGACCAATGACTGCCAGAGAACGAAAAAGCGGCATTACAGGGTACGCGGCGCGGCTGCGAAAGCTGCGTCGTCCTCTTTTTCATTTTCACGATTTGATGATCCATCCTTGCTGACAGATCCAGTCATCGCGGTCGTTCTGGCTTTTTTCAGAACAGAAGAGACTGCGTCTTCATGCGAGCCGACAAGAGTGGCCCGTTCCTTCCGAAGACGATTCATCTCCACGACCTGCCACCCGAGAAGAACAGGGATGCCGATGAGGATGTCACGCCCGCGACGGAGCAGGGACAGGCTGAGGGATATCTGTGAGTCTATTCCAAAAATCAGGCCAAGCGCGACGTATGCCGCTTCCTGTACACCGAGGGCAGCCGGAACCAGAAAACCCGCTGACATGATTCCACACACCACTCCCTCGATGGCAAGTGCGGACAGAAACCCGACGTGGGCGCCCAAAAGCTCCAGAGCAGTCCATGTGGCGACTGCACCACCGACCCAGCAACTAAAATGAACGATTGCGCCAAGCATAATTCGATCCGGGCGCCCCCAGAGCGCTTCCAGGCGAGCCTGAAAGATGTCCGTATTTCCGATCAGGCTTTCTCGCCAGTCAGCGGCGATGTGGCGTCCGAAGAACGTGGCAGTTTTGCGGATCATGGACCCACCACGATGCTGCGTCCATATGAAGCCAGCAATCCCAAGAGACAGCAGCACCATGCCGCCCATCAGAGGCCAGATAAATCGCGCAGCTCCCTGATGGCCAACGAGGCAGAGAATCGCAACGAGAATAAAGGCAATCTGCCCCAGAACCTCTGTTGTGATGTCGACCAGATTGGCCGCCACACCTTCTGGCCAGTGAAGATCTTCACCATCAACGTCCCGAGCCTGATGCCCTGCCAGGGTCGCACGGACGCCAAGGACCATTCCGCCAAGCTGGGAAAAGGGCAGGCAGGCACCGGCTGCATCGCGGACAAATCGCGCGCCGGTCAATCGTGCCAGACCAATCTGCGGTACGGCTGCCTTCCAAGCGAGGCCGAGACCGACATCCAGAACAAGCTGGATCAGCACCAGAAGGAAGAAACCTCCGACGCCAACTTTTCCAAGAGCTTCCATGACTGGCTGGATGCCTGCCTTGGCGGCAATGAATGTGAAAAGAGCCACACCCAGAAGGGAGAGAATAATAGGGAGAGTTTTTTTCAACGTCTTCGTCACATACCGTTCGCAACACGCTCTAACCTACAGCTCTGCAATATTCCAGCCTTGCAGACGCTTTCCCCCGAAAGCCACCGGCAGTATGGTGGCCGAAAAATTTCAACCTGTTGCTGATGAGCCGAGGAGAAGATTGCCACCATGAACGATGTCACACTCGTTACAGGGGCTACCGGGTTCGTTGGTTCTGCTGTTGCCCGCGTACTCCGGGAACGTGGGCACCGCCTGCGTTTGTTTGTTCGGGAAAACTCGGACCGTTCCAACATTGCAGAGCTCGACGCGGAACTTGCCATCGGGGATCTGTCTGATCCGACGACCCTTCCTGCCGCTCTCAAAGGTGTGAAGATCCTCTTTCACGTCGCTGCCGACTACCGACTCTGGGTCCCGGACCCTTCCGTCATGATGAAGGCCAACGTTGACGGCACACGAAACCTGATGCTTGCAGCGCTTGAGGCGGGCGTAGAAAAGATCGTGTACTGTTCATCCGTTGCCGCTCTGGGCCTGAACAAGGATGGTACGCCCGCTGACGAAGAAACATACGTCACGGAAAGCAGCGTCATCGGTACGTACAAACTTTCCAAATATCGAGCGGAACAGGAAGTCCTGAAGCTGGTTCGGGAGAAGGGCCTACCAGCCATTATCGTTAACCCATCAACCCCTATCGGCCCGCGGGACATCAAGCCAACGCCTACGGGGCAGATGATCCTCGACTGTGCCTCGGGCCGAATGCCTGCGTATGTTGAGACTGGACTGAACATCGTTCATGTAGACGATGTTGCTGAAGGCCATGCTCTCGCTTTGGAGCGCGGCAAGATTGGCGAAAAATATATCCTTGGTGGCGAGAACATGATGCTGGGAGACCTGTTCCGGCTCACTAGTGAAATTGCCTGCGTCAAGCCGCCGCGGGTCAAGCTCAAGCAATCCTGGCTTTATCCAGTTGCCGTGGTTTCCGAATGGCTTGCGCGAGGATTTGGGATCGAGCCTCGCGTAACGCGCGAAACACTCGCCATGTCCCGGAAGCTTATGTTTTTCTCATCGCTCAAGGCACAGAGAGAACTGGGCTATGCACCCCGCCCTGCACGGGATGCGATCGCTGATGCAATTTCCTGGTTCCGTCTGCATGGACGTATGAAATAATGCTGTTTGGAAGCGCACTTACCAGTCTTGGAGCCTGGATTTACCTCTCACTCTTCCACGGGAAATTCTGGCAGGGTGGTCCAACTCTCAAAGCAGGTTCGTCACCGCCTTGCGCACCAGATGTTGCGATCGTGGTGCCGGCACGTGACGAAGCTGAGTCCATTCAGTCTTGCCTGAAATCTCTTCTGGAGCAGGACTACGATGGCAAACTTTCCGTCATTCTCGTGGATGATAACAGCACGGACGGAACCGGGGATCTGGCACGCGCCGTACCTGACCCCCATAACCGGCTGATTGTCCTCACCGGAGCGCCCCGGCCGCCTGGGTGGAGCGGCAAGCTGTGGGCCGTGAACCAGGGTGCCCAAGAGGCAGTGAACCACATTGGGCCTTACGGCTATATTCTATTCACCGACGCCGATATCATGCATGCGCCGCAGCATCTGGCCACGCTTCTGGCCAAGGCCCGGGAAGACGATCTCGACATGGTCTCAGAGATGGTCGCCCTTAACTGCGAGAGTTCGGCTGAACGCTTTCTGGTTCCAGCTTTCGTTTACTTCTTCGCCATGCTCTATCCGTTTGCCTGGACGGCCAGTGAACGGTCCCGCATTGCCGGAGCAGCGGGAGGAACGATCCTTCTTCGTAGACGCGCTCTGGAGCGGATTGGCGGCATTGAAGCCATTCGAGGTGCACTGATTGATGACTGCACACTCGCTGCACATGTCAAACGATCAGGCGGTCGTCTCTATCTGGGACACAGCGAGCTTGCGTGGTCAGTTCGGCCCTATCGCGGCGCTAAAGACATCTGGGAAATGATTGCCCGGACAGCTTACGTCCAGTTGCGCCAGTCTCCATTGCTGTTGCTGGCGACCATTCTGGGAATGACGCTGATCTGGCTTCTCCCTGTCGGGCTGGCGCTTTTTGGTAAGGGGCGCACGAGAAAGGTGGGACTCCTGACCTATCTCGTGTCTTGCGCAACCTTTCTGCCAACTTTGAAAAGGTTTGGTCTCCCATTGTGGCGGGCGCTACCGCTACCATTCGTCGCGGCCTTTTATATGGCTGCTACCGTCGGCTCAGCCATAGACCACCACAGAGGGGTCGGCGTACGCTGGAAAAATCGTTCCTATACGGATGAGGCATCGTGACAGAAGACATCTGGGGGACGAAAGACGTCACCTCCGCCAAAGGCAAGACTGACGAAAATTTTCCTGTCGGCTCTCTGCTGATTTCCCGGCGCCTGCGCCCATATGTTCATACATATTACAATTTCGCCCGCGTCGCCGATGACATGGTGGACACTCCCGACCTGACACCCCAGCAGAAAATTGCGCGGCTGAAAGGGATGGCTGCCGTCATTCGTGGGGAAATCCAGGCGCCTCAAAGAGCGGACGCGCAGACAGCCGTCAAATTGAGAGAGGTTCTTCTCAAGACAGGCGTTCCGCTTGAGACGGCGACAGATCTCCTTGAAGCATTCTGCATGGATGCCGAGAAGACACGTTATGAGAGCTGGCAGGAACTCCTGCATTACTGCCGGTATTCGGCTAACCCGGTCGGGCGTTTTCTTCTGCTGCTACACGCAGAAGGGCAGGAGACGCTGGCGCCATCAGACGCTCTGTGCTCCGCATTGCAGGTCATCAACCATCTTCAGGATGCGTCTGAAGATCTGAAAACGCTGGATCGATGCTACATTCCGCTTCCTTGGCTCGAAGAAGAAGGCGTTACGCTCGATGATCTTCGGCTTGTGCGAAGCAAGCCGGGCCTACGCCGCGTTTTTGATAGAATGCTGGATGGGGTGGATACGCTGAATCGCGAAGCCCGCGGATTACCGATGCTGATCAAGGATCGCCGGATGCGGCTCGAAGCTGCTGTTATTGTGGAGCTATCGCATATTCTGACGCGCAAACTGAGACGTCAGGACCCCGTTGCAGAACGCGTTTCTTTGACGAAATCAGACGGCGCAAAGGCACTGCTTCTGGCTATGCGCTACTTTCCATCGAACTAAATAAGATGAGGGAAGGCTTCAGGCCTTCCCTCAGGCAAATCAGCCGATAATACGGTCGAGCGCTGCACAGAACTTTTTCATGTCGCTCATGGAGCCAACCGTAATACGGGAGGCATTCGGCCAGATGGGCCAGGAACGACCGATGATAATGTTTTCCTTCAGGAACGCATCCTTGATCGGTGCCGCAGGACGCTTCCAGTCAATCACGAACATGTTCGCATCAGAAGGAATGAAGCTGATTCCCTTCTTCTGAAGGTGCTCATACGTCATGGCGCGGGCTGCAATCATCTCACGACGGCGCGCATCAATATCTGACGTCATTGTCAGGCTCTTCGTGCCGCAGATTACGGCCGGAACTGGCAGCATGTGCGTTTGGTTCACGCCATCATAACGCATCATTTTTTCATGCAGGGCCGGTGGCGCCATGCTGAAGCCCAGCCGCAGACCGGCCATGGCGAACATCTTCGAGAACGTCCGCAGGACAACGACATCACGCCCTTCAGCAACGAGCGAGACAGCGCTCGGAGCATTGGAGAAGTGAATGTAGGCCTCGTCAACCAGAACAATGGAGTCTTTCGGCTTGTTCGCGACCAGCCAGCGAATATCTTCCAACGGCGTAATAGTACCAGTCGGATTATTCGGTGAGCAGATATAATAGACGCCCGCGTTCGGATTGGCCTTCAGCATCGCCTTGACATCGGTCTTGTAACCGTTCGAGGCATCCAGCGGCACCTTGACCAGCGGGATCTTGAGCCATTCGGAAGCCACCCATCCGGCTTCATAGCTTGGATCAGCCGTAACGAGGCCACGTGTTGGGGAACAGAACGTCACGATCGTGCGACAGAGCGGATCAGATGAACCACCCCATGGCAGAATGCAGTTTTCAGGAACGTTATCGATCTTGGCAGCCGTACGGATCAGGTCTTCGCGTGTATGGCCCGTCGGATCATACCGGTTCCCCTCGAAAACGGCAGCGGCACCCGCCTTGGCAGCGGCTGGGAACGGACCAGTCCAGCACTCGTTACTGCCAATTCGGGTCATCTTGGTGACATCACCGGGCGGCAGCGCGGTCAGGGGGGAAGCCTCCGCACGCCCAACGAGTGACCGGACTGCCATGCCTGCACTCATCAGCGCAGCTACGCGGCCCAGACTACGACGGGAATAACCGCGTGAGAGAAGATCGTCTTTTGCTTCAGGGGACAGGCAATCGGTCATGCTCGGCTCACGCTCCTAGTGTGTCTGAAAACATACTAGAAACGGAACGATCTGTCTGTCAAAGCCCGAAATGAAATCGGATTTCAGTATTCTGGCTTCTGCTTGTCCACAGGGATGGAAGTCGGCTTACCCTCAACGCCCGCATAGGTCAGCAGAAGAACAGTCGAGACATCTCCTGACACACCACGGTGCACATCATTCACTGATTCCGCAAAGGCTTCGCCCTGGTGAAAGGTTCTGGTTTTGCCACTTTCCCGGTCTTCAATCTTCAGGGTGCCTTGCAGGACATAGCCAGCGTTTGGAAATGGATGGACATGCCAGGGCAGGGCCGTATGAGGCGGAATGGTCAGCCGGATCATGCTCAGTTCAGGCTGGGCCGTTGAATACGGTGTGTAGGTCACGCCATTCCAGGAATGGGATGCGTTGAGCAAGTGATCGGCATGGGCAGTGGCAGTCGACGATTCTGCATGAGCAACAGAACCCGCAGTCAGGCAGGACAGAAGGATCAGAGACAAACGGAACTTCATCGGATACTCCTTTGGGAAGAGTGTTGCCTTTTGGCATCATAGAAACGTATGGCATCCCATTCCGTTCGTGTCGGCTTTGTGACATCCCGGTTTGGGGCTAGAACGCAGAATTTCTGAAACAGAACAGGTGACAGACATGGTTTTCAGCAGGGCGCGTGCTTTTTCTGGTCTTCCCTGCGCGCAGGCCGATCTTGACCATGTTGCGCACATTGTCACAGCCTCCGGGACGTCTTTTGCCAGAGGTATGAAGGTCTTACCGGCTGCGAGACGGCAGGCCATGTTTGCAATCTATGCGTTCTGCCGGCAGGTCGACGACATTGCTGATGGTGACACAAATGTCGCTGACCCCGCACAGGCCCTACAGGAATGGCATGAACGTATAGACCGCCTGTATCAGGGGGAAACGCAGGACGCACTCGACCGTGTTCTTGTCGCAGCGATCTTCCGTTTCCAACTGCAAGCCAAAGATTTCCACGCAGTCATTGATGGCATGGCCATGGACTGCGGCGCCCCCATTGTCGCGCCTGACGAGAAAACCTTGGATCTGTATTGCGACCGCGTTGCGTCAGCCGTAGGTCGCCTTTCAGTTCGTGCTTTCGGCGACTCTTCCGCAGCGGCTGACCGTGTATCAAAACATCTAGGTCGCGCCCTCCAGCTTACCAACATCCTGCGCGACATTGCTGAAGATGCAGCGCGGGACCGCCTGTACCTTCCGTCAGAACTGCTGGAACGCTTCAACGTACCCAATAATCCAAAAGAAGCTCTGTACGCACACGGCCTGGATGATGTGGCACGTATCCTGAGCCGCCGCGCTCATGATCATTTCCGTGAAGCACGCCGCGCAATGAAAGAATGCGACAGCACCGCCATGCGTCCAGCACGCATGATGGCAGCGTCTTATGAGCCTGTCCTGAACGCCCTCGAAAAGCGTGGATGGAAAAACCCGGAGCTTTCTCCGAAAGTCAGTAAAGGCTGGCGGGCAGTCCGCGCTCTGGCGGCATATGTGAAGTAAGCCCGATGAGCCACGTTCATATTATTGGCGGAGGGCTGTCCGGCCTGTCTGCTGCCGTAGAACTTGCCGCCCAGGCCCAGGTCACGATCTATGAAGCGGGCCCTGCCTGTGGCGGACGCGCACGCTCTTTTCATGACCGCACGCTCGATACCCTGATCGACAACGGCAACCATCTTCTGCTGTCGGCCAACAACCTGACATTCCGGTATCTGGATATTCTCGGCGCCCGTCACACACTGGCAGGCCCCGGTATTCCGATCTTTCCTTACTATGATCTGGCAGAAGATCTGGCTTGGACACTTCGGCTTTCCAAAGGAAAAGTCCCATTCTGGGCATTACCCGGCGGTCGCCGCGTTCCAGGGATGAAGCTTTCCGAACTGGCATCCCTCGGGCGTTTCCTGAAAGCTGATGACACGACCGTTGTGGAAGAGTGCCTGAAACCCGGTCAGCTAAGCCGACGCCTCCTGGAGCCTTTCGCCATTTCGGTTCTGAACACAGACCTGCACACTGGCAGTGCACTGTTGTTGGGAAACGTCATCCGAAAGTCTCTGGCACAAGGCGGTATGGCCTGCTGCCCCTGGTTCCCAAAAATTGGCCTATCTGAAACACTGGTCGACCCAGCGATTTCATACCTGAACCGGTATCATGCGACGGTCCGCACGGGCGTTCGTGTTAGCACCATCATAAGAGAGAATGGCCGCGCGACTGCCATTGAGACGACGGAAGGCCGCATTGAGCTTGGTCCGGAAGACCACATCATTGTCGCTACACCCGCTCCAGTCACCCAGAACCTTGTGCCGGAACTGGTTGTGCCAGACGCGTTCGAGAGCATTGCAAACGCGCATTTCAAACTTGCTGCGCCCGTAGAGGCGAGGGGCGTCGTCGCTCAGGCAGGTTTTGTAGGTCTCGTGGGTGGTATTTCGGAGTGGATCTTTCTGAAAGGCGACGTCCTTTCCGTCACGGTTAGCGCCGCTAATCGCTACGCAGATCGCGACAGCAACGAGATGCTTGCCACGATCTGGTCTGAAATCCGGCGCGCACTGGATCCCATTTTGCCTCAGCCACTCCCTGTCGCGATGCCACCCGCTCGGCTGCTACGGGAAAAACGAGCGACATTCGCCGCGACACCAGAGCAAAACTGCCGTCGCCCCAAAGCGAAGACAGACACCGCCAATATGGCGCTGGCGGGAGACTGGACGGATACGGGGCTTCCATCAACGATCGAAGGGGCCATTCAATCCGGACTGGCAGCGGTCAGTGCTCTGGGTTTCCGTTCTGCCGTGAAAAACACGGAAACGTGATGAGTGCTCTCGAAACCATGGCTGTAACACAACTCCCGATAATGAGGGCTGCATGTCCCGGGAGACCTGAACAATGCTGATCTATCCTGATGAAAAGGAGGACCGTGTGAGCGAGACCCTTTCCCACAAGCCTGTCGACGCCGAAAACGTCAACCGTGCCATTGAGGGGGCCCATGCCGCTCTGGGCAATCGCCAGAAAGACGACGGACATTGGGTTTTTGAACTTGAGGCAGACGCAACCATTCCTGCCGAATATGTTCTGCTGGAACACTATCTTGACCGCATCGATCAGGAAAAGCAGGACAAGATTGGCGTCTATCTGCGCCGCATTCAGGGTGAACATGGCGGCTGGCCGCTTTATTTTGGCGGCGGCTTTGACCTGTCCGCAAGTGTAAAAGCTTACTTCGCGCTCAAAGCCATCGGGGACAATATAGACGCGCCACATATGCGTCGCGCCCGCGAAGCCATTCTGGACCACGGTGGGGCTGCCCGGTCCAATGTGTTCACACGCATCCAGCTTGCCCTGTATGGTGAAGTGCCTTGGGATGCCACGCCTGTCATGCCGGTCGAGCTCATGCTGCTCCCGCGGAAGGCATTCTTCTCAGTCTGGAACATGTCGTACTGGTCACGATGCGTGCTGGCGCCGATGCTGGCAGTGGGGGCTATGAAGCCTACCGCCATCAATCCGCGTGGCATTCATATCCAGGAACTGTTCGTCAAACCACCTGAGCTGGTCAAGGACTGGATCCGGGGTCCATACCGCTCAATTTGGGGACGGGCTTTCAAACATCTGGACTCTGCGCTTCGGCCTGTCCTGCCGCTCATTCCTAACCGCATCCATGAGAAGGCCATCAAGGCTGCCATCAGCTTTATCGAACCACGCCTGAGTCGTGGCGGCCTTGGAGCGATCTATCCTGCCATGGCCAACGTGGTCATGATGTATCGCGCGCTTGGCGTTCCCGATAGCGATCCACGCGTGGTCACGGCATGGGAGTCCATTCAGGACCTTCTTGTTCAAAAAGAAGACGAAATTTACTGCCAGCCCTGCGTCTCCCCTGTATGGGATACAGGACTGTCAGGGCTTGCCATGATGGAAGCGGCATCCGGTGCTCATCCCACCAAACGGGACGAAACCATCGCGAAGCTCAAGAAAAGTGCTGAATGGCTGCGGGACCGCCAGATCCTGGATGTCAAAGGAGACTGGGCAGTCAACACACCCAATTTACGCCCGGGTGGTTGGGCTTTCCAGTACGAAAACGATTACTACCCGGATGTGGATGATACGGCTGTTGTCGGCATGCTTCTGCATCGTGTTGATCCTGAAGAGAACCGTGAAGCCATTGAACGCGCACGGGAATGGATCATTGGAATGCAAAGCACCAATGGTGGGTGGGGCGCGTTCGACATCGATAATGATCTCGAAATGCTGAACCATATTCCGTTCTCGGATCATGGCGCGCTTCTGGACCCACCAACTGCCGATGTGTCCGCACGGTGCATTTCTTTCCTTTGTCAGCTTGGCCATCCGGAAGACCGGCCAGTTATCGATAAGGCACTCGATTACCTGCGCAAAGAGCAGGAAAAAGAAGGCTGCTGGTTCGGTCGCTGGGGCACGAACTATATCTACGGCACCTGGTCTGTTCTCTGCGCCCTGAACATTGCGGGCATCTCCTATGATGACCCGATGGTGAAGCGCGCCATCACATGGCTGGAAGACGTTCAGCGTGCCGACGGCGGATGGGGCGAAGATTGCGCAACCTATGAAGGCGCGCCTCCAGGCACGTACAAGGAGAGCCTGCCGTCACAAACCGCCTGGGCTGTTCTCGCGCTGATGGCTGTGGGCCGCCGTGACAGTGAAGCCGTTAAGCGTGGCATCAACTTCCTGACATCAAAGCAGGATGATAACGGCGAATGGCAGGAAGACGCCTATAACGCTGTTGGCTTCCCGAAGGTATTTTACCTCCGCTATCACGGCTACAAGCAGTTCTTCCCGCTTCAGGCTCTTTCGCGTTACCGCAATCTGGGAACCAGCAACACCGGTCGCGTGGAATACGGTTTCTGATGCTCGGCGTTCTAGTGGGAATGAAGCAGGAAGCGCGCATCATTCGCCGTTTCCTGCCGGACGCACCGATTGCTTTGAGCAATGCTACAGCATCAGGCGCTGTGGCAGGAGCCGAGAGGCTTCTGCGCGCTGGAGCAACACGTCTGCTATCTTTCGGATGCGCTGGCGGACTATCAACCAGCGTAAAACCGGGCACGATTATCGTGGCAGATTGTGTTGTCATGAGCGATTCAAGCTACGAGGCCGATGCGGGTCTGAGCATACAGTTCGGAGCAGACCATGCCCGTCAGGGGCGCATTCTTCATAGCGACAGCCTCATCGAAACGGCGGAAGAAAAATCCCGTCTCTACAAAACCACAGGCTGCATCGCCGTCGATATGGAAAGCGGCGCAATAGCCAGAACCGGCAAGCCTTTCGCAGTCCTTCGTGTCGTCTGCGATGATTCAGCCCGCAGCCTGCCGCCAGCTGCACGGGATGGCCTCAAGGATGGCGCCATCCATCTTGGCGGATTGTTGTCCTCTCTCGTCAGGCAGCCATCGCAGATTCCTGCGCTCATCGAGCTGGGGAAGGACGCTGCCATGGCGCAGAAAGCAATGGCCTTATTCCTGGAAGCCCATCCGCCGCAGCTGTGAGAAAACTTTAGCTCCCGCAGAAGTCGCCAGAACGCCTGCGGGCACCAGCCAAGGGAAGGCGATGGAATGGCCGTCAATCCTGACCATCGCCAGACCGGCCAAAACAACGACGGCCGTCAGAAAACCGGCAATCCCATTTGCCTCATCTCGTGAATGTCCGACCATAGCCAGCAAAAACACTCCAAGCGTCGCACCATAGCTGTAAGACGCGATTGAGAGCCCGAACACGACGGCAGAGCCTGTCGGGTGAGAGAAAGACAGCGCGGTCACCACAAGCAGAACGGCCCAGAAACAGGTCGCCGTCCGCAGGGACAGCGTCTTCTTCGGAAAAAAATCGCTTTTTGTCGCGGCTGCCATTGAATTCATGGCACTGGAAAGAGATCCCATTGTCGCAGCAAGAATGCCAGCTACGAGCAGTCCGCGCAGAATAGGGGGCAATGTCAGAACAAACTGCGGGAAAAGTGCGTCTGGGGCACCGTGATAATCAGGCCAAAGCGCCCTTAACCCCACCCCGACAAAGGAGAGCAGGGCGAACAGCAACGCCACGACAAACACACTTCCAATCATCGCTGTCCGCGCGCCGTTGAGCGTCTTTGCTGCGAGGCAACGTTGAAGCATGAGTTGGTCTGTACCGTGTGAGGCAAGGGAAAGAATTGCGCCGCCAACAACAGCTCCGGCTACGGAAAAAGGATTGGTGAATGCTGGCAATCCCGCAGTAAACATGGGAGCCGCATGAAAAATATCAGTCCCTGAGCGGCTGAACAGCACGACCCCACACGCGACACTGCCGCCGAGATAGAGAAGCAATTGAAGCGTGTCGGACCAGACGACAGCCTTCAGACCACCGGCCAGCGTATAAGCCAGCGTGAGAATGACAATCCCCATGAGCAGGACAATATCCGGAATGGGATAGCCGATACTCGCACACAACAGGGAAACCGGAATCATGCCAGCGTACAAACGTACACCCTCGGCAAGAAGACGCGTCAGCAGGAACGTGCCAGACACCAGCTTCTGAAGACGCGTTCCGAACCGCTGGCCAACATACCGATAGATGGATGTCGCGCCCCGCTCATGCAGAGGCAGAAACCACCAGGCAACAGCCACGCGTCCGAGGAGATACCCGACTGCCAGCCCCAGAAAAACATATCCGTGCAGGTATGCCACGCCAGGAACACTGACGATCGTCAGTGTAGATGTCTCGGTTGCAACTAACGAGAGGCAGATAGCCCAAGGCGGAAGATCTTTATGAGGTTGCCGCGCCAGAGTGAGCGCAAAAAGCGGCAACGACACGAGGTAAAGCAGGATGACAGTAAGGCTCTGGATCATCCTGTCCGTTCTGTAGGTGGAACGTGATCCGGTCAAGCACTGGAACTGACGAGCGCCCTTAAAAAAGCGCTCGTCAGTTCAACGATCAGCCTTCGTCGCTTAATCGCTCGGGGCGGAAACCGGTGGCAATGACGTAGAGTTCGCTTGATTCCTTGCGGGAAGCAGGCGGCTTGACGTGCTTGACCGAAGAGAAGGCTTTCTTCATGGACTCAAGCATCTGTTTTTCAGAACCACCCTGAAAGACCTTGGCCACGAAGCTTCCGCCTTCAGCCAGCACCTGAACTGCAAAATCCAGTGCACCCTCTGCCAGTCCCATAATCCGCATATGGTCTGTTGCGGCATGGCCCGTTGTGTTGGGAGCCATATCAGACATGACAAGATCTGCTGGACCGCCGAGAATTTCTTTCAAGCGATCAGGCATTTCCGGATCTGTGAAATCCCCTTCAATGATCTCGGCACCGCTGACAGGATCGACAGGCAGGAGGTCCACACCTGCAATGTTGCCAGCGCCACGTTTGACTGCAACCTGAGACCAGCCGCCTGGGGCCGCTCCCAAATCGATGACGCGCGCACCCGGCTTGATGATGTGAAACCGATCATCGATTTCAATCAGCTTAAAGGCTGCACGTGAACGCCAGCCCTGTTTACGGGCTGCCGCGACATAGGGATCGTTGAGCTGCCGGTTCAACCAGCGCTGCTGTGCCGTGGTGCGCCCACGAGCTGTTCTGAGGGTGACGACCTTATTGCGGGCCGTCTGTGAAGTAGAGGCGTCCTGAGTAGCGTCAGCTGCACCTGGTGCGGCAGCACTCTTGAGAGCTTTTCCAGGGATGCGCTTGGGTCCCGTATCCTTTTTGGAAGAACCGGAGCGGGATCTGGGCGGCTTCATATCGTGGCGTAATTCCCGAGAGGGCCCCTCGAACGGGGCGTTACATGTCGATGGGTCCTGCGGCGTTCTCTAGTGAAACGCTGACCATGATCGCGGGCCATACGCAGCAGCATGCCATCACGCAACCCCCGATCGGCAATCGTGACCTCTTCTATAGGCCATGTCCGATGAATTGCCTCGAAAATTGCGCAACCCGGAAGAACATACTTTACGCGATCCTGTCCGACACAGGGATGCATCGCCAAATGATCGCGCGAAAGGCTACGGAGCGTGTCGATGGCACTTCGCATGATTTGCCCCGGCAAAATCAGGCCATCAATCGCCGCGCGATTATAACGGGGCAGGGCCAGAGCGACGCCGGCAAGGGTCGTGACAGTACCAGACGTACCCAGCAGGCACGCATTCCCCTGTGCGACTTCACGGCGAATGCGGTGAACATTCTCAAAACCTACAAGGTGGGTCTGCACGTGAGAAACCATCTCTTCATAGGAAGAGCCATGGCCTTCACCGAACATCTCCTGAAGCGTGATGACACCCACAGGCATGCTGGTTGTCCCAATCAGTGTCTGAGACTTACGCTCCTGATCAACACGCACCCATGCGACTTCAGTGGAACCACCACCAATATCAAACAGAACGCCACGTTCAGACTGAGAAGGTGGCCGTGAGGGCATCCGGAAGAGAGGAGAGCAGCTCTCCAGCGCGAGCTCTGCTTCCTCACGCGCCGTAATAATATCAATGGTTAGACCAATTTCGGTCTGCACACGCTCAAGGAACTCGCGACCATTCACGGCGCGACGGCAGGCTTCGGTGGCCACAGCGCGAACGTGGGAGAGGGGCCATTGCCGCATGCGCTCGACGCAAATGCGCAGGGCATCAAGCGCGCGTGTCATAGACTCTTCAGCCAGTCGGCCGCTGACACGCAGACCTTCCCCTAACCGGACAGACCTGTTGAAACTGTCCACGACCCGAAACCCATTCGGTGTGCCTGCGGCAATCATCAGCCGACAGTTATTCGTCCCAAGATCAATGGCCCCAAAGAACGGACCGGCCTGACGGGCACCAGACGCGCGAATTTGCGCCTGACCTGAAAGCCTCTGCTCCGCTCCTTGCCTCATCATCTTGTTTAGGCTCCCGATTTTGCCCGTGCTGGGACCTTGAATATGCAGCATGAGACGGGAAAACGTCTTACCGCAAGAAAAATATCAGTTTTTTCAAAAAAAGTGGAAAGACCCCCTTGCGTCACTCAGCCGTGATGGGTAAACACCCACTCACCGCTTGGGAGATAGTTTAGCGGTAGAACTACCGGCTCTGACCCGGTCAGCCCTGGTTCGAATCCAGGTCTCCCAGCCAACAAATTCCTTAAAATCTACCGCAAAAAAGAGACTTCCCCTCCAGGGGGGAATTAGTCTATGAGGACCCGCCAACGGCCGGCTGGGCCTCTTGGCCCCCGGTTCAGACTTCAAGCGTCCCACGACGCATGACCAACGGGGGCCAGCGGGCATGACATCCTCTTCCTGCACAACTGATTTTAACGCACGCATACGTGAAGCACTGGCGTTCGACGATGTTCTCGTCGAACCGGCTGAATCGTCCGTGCTTCCGGCCCAGACATCCACCCGCACACGCCTGACGCGCACCATCGAGCTGAACATCCCTTTGATGTCCTCGGCCATGGACACAGTCACGGAAGACGGAATGGCCATTGCCATGGCCCAACAGGGCGGCATGGGCGTCATTCACAAAAACCTCTCTATTGAAGAGCAGGCCGAACAGGTCCGCCGCGTAAAGCGCTTCGAATCTGGCATGGTCGTTAATCCGGTCACCGTTGGTCCGGACCAGACACTGGCTGAAGTGAATGCCATCATGGCGCGCCATGGTGTCTCTGGCCTTCCGGTTGTGGAAGAGGGAACCGGTATCCTGGTTGGCATCCTGACCAACCGTGACGTCCGTTTCACCACGGACCTGAACACCCGCGTCCGTGATCTGATGACGAAGGACAATCTTGTCACGGTTCTGAATGGCGCTGCTCCTGAAGAAGCTCGCGCTCTGCTGCATCGTCACCGCATCGAAAAGCTGCTGGTCGTTGATGAGGGCGGCCGCTGCATCGGCCTCATCACCGTCAAGGACATGGACAAGGCGACGACGCATCCGCTCGCCATCAAGGACGCGCAAGGACGGCTTCGCTGCGCCGCCGCTGTCGGCGTTGGGGAGGACGGTCTGAACCGTGCTGCTGCCCTCGTGGAAGCCGGTGTGGACGTTATTGTCGTTGATACCGCTCATGGCCACTCCCACGGCGTTCTGAGCACTGTCCGGACACTCAAGGAGCGCCACCCAGGCCTTCAGGTCATTGCTGGCAACGTCGCCACCCCGCAGGCGGCTCGCGCCCTTATTGAAGCCGGAGCAGACTGCATCAAGGTGGGCATCGGTCCGGGGTCCATCTGCACAACGCGCGTTGTTGCCGGTGTGGGCGTGCCGCAGTTCTCCGCCGTCATGGAAACGGCAGCAGCCTGTCATGAGCTTGATGTTCCGGCCATCGCCGATGGTGGCATCCGGACATCCGGTGACATTGTAAAGGCCATTGGTGCCGGTGCTGACGTCGTGATGGTTGGCTCGCTGCTGGCCGGCACGGACGAGAGCCCAGGCGAAACGTTCCTGTATCAGGGCCGCTCCTACAAATCGTATCGCGGCATGGGGTCCCTTGGGGCTATGGCCCGGGGCTCTGCTGATCGGTACTTCCAGGCTGAAGTGCGCGATACACTGAAGCTAGTTCCGGAAGGCATTGAAGGACAGGTTCCTTACAAGGGTGGCATGGCACCAGTCGTGCACCAGCTTGTTGGCGGCCTGAAAGCTGGCATGGGCTACACCGGATCTGCCACGGTTGCGGAACTTCAGGTGCGCACCATGTTCCGTCGCATCACAAATGCGGGCCTTCGTGAAAGCCATGTCCATGACGTGACAATCACGCGTGAAGCCCCGAACTATCGCCGGGACTGACATTTCCTGTGCATTGGCCTCTCGCTTTGAGAGGCCAAACCGGCTACGGGGGCGATATGACCCCCGCAGCTCGCCTTTCCGGCGCCATTGATCTGCTTTGTGCGATCCAGAATGCGC
Source organism: Gluconobacter sp. Gdi (assembly GCF_014132155.1). GTDB lineage: Bacteria > Pseudomonadota > Alphaproteobacteria > Acetobacterales > Acetobacteraceae > Gluconobacter. The sequence continues at coordinate 383,268 of NZ_BLJQ01000003.1, read as the reverse complement.
CCCGCCGTCCCGCAGACGCTACCGCTAACGCTTTTTTCCGTGAACGCCGTTATATAGGCGGCGGAGACCGGCGCGCCATTTCCACGCTTGCCTGGGATGTGCTGCGTGGCTGGCGGCGGCTGCACTGGCACCTGGAAGGCAGCCAGGGCGAAATTTCTCCACGCCTGCTATGTGCTGCCTCCATGCTGCTAACCGGCACAACGATGGATCAGGTTCGCATGTTATTCAGTGGCGAGCGGTATGCTCAAAAGCCTCTGACGCCGCGTGAAGATGTGAACCTTAAGCATCTGGAAGGAAAAGAACTTTCTACCCAGAAGCAGCCTGTAGCAGTCCGCCTCGAATATCCGGACTGGATTGAGCCAGCCCTACGCGAAACTTTCGGATCCCGCATGGCTGACGAAATGGAAGCCATGCTCGGAACCCCGACTTTGGATCTTCGCGTAAACCTTTTGAAGGGCACCCGCGAGGACGGTCTGCGCGCTCTGAGGAGTGAGGGCCTGAATGCCGTCCCAACCAAGCTGTCGCCGTGGGGCCTGCGCCTCGATGGCCGTCAGCCGGTTACGGCAGCACAGGCCTTCAAAGATGGACTTGTAGAAATTCAGGACGAGGGCTCACAGCTCGTTGTCGCGGCAGCTGGCGCCCGGCCGGAACACCGCGTTCTGGATTACTGCGCTGGAGCTGGCGGCAAGACTCTTGCCCTTGCCATGACCATGGAGAACAAGGGCCATATCGTTGCCTGTGACGTTCATGAAAAGCGCCTTGAAGGGGCTGTCAAACGTCTGCGTCGGGCAGGGGTGCATAATGTTGAGCGGCACCTGCTCACCACAGGCGACAAATGGGCCAAGCGTCGTGCCGCAAGCTTTGATCGCGTCCTGGTGGATGCACCCTGTTCAGGCACCGGCACATGGCGCCGCAACCCGGATGCACGACTGCGACTGACACCTGAAGACATTCAGGAACTTGTTATCAAACAGTCCGAAATCCTTGATCGCGCAGCATCTTTGGTCAAATCCGGCGGCCGGATGATCTATGCGACGTGCTCTCTTTTGGCCGCTGAAAACGGGCAGCAGATTGATGCATTCCTGAAGCGTCGGACAGATTTTGTTCGTGTAGCTACGGAAGACCTACCCGATCTTCTGCCAGCCGAACTCCGCGAAAAGGCTCAGTTTTCCCTGACGCCCCTTCGTGACGGAACGGATGGCTTCTTTGCCTGCGTCATGCAGCGGGTTGAACAGAAGGTTGAGACGGCACAGGAAGAAGCTCCTTCCACATAACAAGCGCATCCACATACCCTTGCTCAGGGTGGTTGAACGCACCGGGTAGCGTTCCAACCACCCTGAAACCAAGATGCTTCCAAAGCGCAATGGCTCGCAGATTGGTGCTGACGACAAAGTTGAACTGCATCGCCCTGTATCCGAGCGCCTGCGCCTCTTTCAGGGCATATCGTCCCATTGTCGCTCCGGCACCATATCCTGTAGCTGCGACAAAACCAGCATTGGCAACATGCTGACCGCCGCCTTTCTGATTGTCCTGCACATAGAATGTGCCCACAATCTGGCCTGTCTTTGTCTCGGCGACATACACACGATGCTCGACGGCCATCCAGTACGCCAAGGCCTGCCGACGGCCCCACGTTCGCGGCAAAGCGTACGTTTCCCCAGCCTTGAGAACAGGTGCCAGCAAGCGCCAGATACCCTCTCGGTCCAAGGACTGTGCCGGACGAATGGTCAGGATCGTTTCAACCATCGGATAACACTCTCAAAATCACGCAGTTAGGCCCAACACATTATCCGGGTTATGATACGGTTTCCAAAATCAGCACGGGACCGACGCGCTCTTACACATGCAGTATGATATTTTCATCGGCATCGCCTCGACCTTCGGGGCCGGAATGCTGGCCCAGTGGGTTGCCTGGCGGTTTCGCCTTCCCGCAATCGTGCTCCTGTTCACCATTGGGCTTCTGTTCGGCCCTGGGCTGGGCATTGTGCACCCCTCAGAGACGATGGGCTGGGTCTTCAGACCACTGGTCTCCCTCCTGGTTGCCATTGTCGTGTTTGAAGGCGGCATGGCTCTGGATATCCGGCAGCTCCGTGAGGCCGGGGAAGGTGTCGCACGCCTGACGATGCTGGCCTTACCCATCAACTGGGTTCTGGGATCACTTGCGGCCCATTACGTTGCCCACCTTGAATGGGGCACGTCGATGCTGTTCGGCGCCATCATTGTTGTGACAGGCCCAACCGTGGTGCTCCCGCTTTTGCGTAGTGCCAAGCTCCAGCCTCGTGTCGCGGCGTTCCTGCGATGGGAAGCCATCGTCAATGATCCACTGGGAGCGATTCTCGCAGCCGTTGTGCTGCAGCTCATGCTTCTGCACGTTGACCTGCATACCGGCGTCTTTTTTACCCACACACTTCCTGATCTGCTCGCTGCTGCAACTGAGTCGATTTCGGCGGGCATTCTTCCAGCCTATCTGATCCGTTATCTCTTCACTCGCGACATGATGCCGGAAATTCTCAAAACGCCGGTGCTCATCTCAATGGCACTGCTGATTTTCACGGCCTGCAATCTGGAAATGGAAGGCGCGGGCCTGGTCGCGGTCACTATTTTTGGCATGGCACTGACCAACCTCCACATTCCAGGCGTCGCAGAACTAAGGCGCATCAAGGAATCGATGGTGGTTCTCGTCGTGTCGGTACTGTTCATCCTGCTGACAGCAGATCTTCATCGAGACGTTCTCAAGCACCTTTCCATTCCCATTCTGATGCTGACGCTTGTCGTACTGTTCGTCGTACGTCCGGTTGGAATTTTCTTTTCCACCCTGGGCACCAGCATGCCTTGGAAAGAGCGCCTCTTCGTCGGATGGATTGCGCCCCGAGGCATCGTTGCGGCGGCCGTTGCGGGCGCCGCTGGTATTCGCCTGAAAGAAACGGGCTACCAGTCGGCTGACCTCATTATGCCAGCGGTCTTCGCCGTTATCGCCGTGACCATGATCCTTCATGGCTTTTCGCTTCGTCCAATCGCACGTGCTCTCAAGCTCACACTCTCGAATGATCCAGCCATCGCCATTCTGGGGGCGAGCAAATGGTCCATCGACCTTGCAGCCTGCCTCCATCGTGAAAACATTCCCGTTCTGCTCGTGGACAACCGATCCAGCGCACTGATGGCTGCCGCGCAGCTCGACATTCCAGTTCTAAGGACCGAACTGCTGTCCCAGCACGGGCAGGAAGCACTGGAAGAACGACCAGCAGACTACCTGATCGCAACGACCGGAGACGGCATCTATAATGGGATGATCTGCGGACATCTCGCGCCAGCCATGGGGCGGGAACGGGTATTCCAGATCAGCCCGGGTGTGGCCCGACTAGATTTTTATCATGGGCTTTCCCGTGACTCCCGAGGAAAGGTTCTGGGAGAACCCGCTTGGAATTACACCCTGTTCGATACCCTGTTCGAGCAAGGCTGGCGCTTCGTATCCCGTGCAGCCAATGAGGCCAATGCGGCAGGGTTTGGAACGGACGACAATCGCCTCGATATCCTTGTCAGCAGACGCTCTGCCATTCTCATTCGTTCGGCAGAAGATCCGACTGTCATCACCCCGATGCCTGGGGACCTGATGATCTCGATGGTACCGCCGACTGACACTCGACACACAGAGGAAGAGGCAGCTTAAGGCGCTTCCACCATGATAGCCGTCAGACCCTGTTCCAGCACATAACGCAGGTCCTTTTCCTGCAATGCAATACAGCCTTCCGTCACACCGCTGACGGGAGGCAGATGCAGGAAAATTGCAGACCCACGTCCCGACTCGATGGTGACGTCATTCCACCCCATCACAATGCAGAGATCATAGACATGATCATCCCGGCACATTTTCTCATATGACGCAGGGTGAGGAAGTGTCACCGGACGGTTATAATCCGGGTGCGATCCGTCATCGCACCAACCATCCGAAGCAGCAATCGGCTCGATAGGTAAACCCGCGCCGGAAACAGGCTTTTCCACACGATCTGCGCGATACAGGATACGGCGGAGGGGTAGTTCACCTACAGGGGTCGCGTGATCGCCTTCACGCTTGTCAAGGCGAATACCACCAGCCCCGATCAAAGCCGGAATGATTACATTACGAAAGTGAAGAAAAGCGCGGCCCTCAGTGATTCTCAAAATAGCTTTAGTCATGTTGCTGTTCCCTTTCGGATAAGTATTTGTCATATCTCAGATGGCAAGTGTGCTGCTGGTCCTGCGGTGCAGGATAGGCAGAATTGGATGCGTGGCCTATTAACGCGAACACATGCGGATGTGACGTTTTCCGCCTAGATAAAACGAGACAGGTATTATGGCAGGTCCCCGGCCCATCCTCGTGGTAGATGATGACGATACGCTACGAAGCCTGCTGACAGAGCAACTCCAGCACGGTGGCGAACTTGAGGCTGTGGAAGCAGTCTCCGTGGCAACAGCAAGAGAGCTCCTCAAGAAGCCTGGTGCCCGTTACGACGCCATGCTGCTGGACATCACCCTTCCTGACGGAGACGGCCGCGACTTCTGTGCGGAGCTTCGTCGCGAAGGCGTTCGGATGCCGATCATTATTCTGACCGGTTCAGACGATGAAAGTGATGTTGTCCGCGGGCTTGATGCAGGCGCAAACGACTATGTCGCAAAGCCATTCCGTATCGGGGAACTGCTGGCGCGTCTTCGGGCACAGCTCCGGATCTTTGAAAACAGCGAAGATGCCGTTTTTGAAATCGGCCCTTACGCGTTTCGTCCATCAGCCAAACTTCTGGTTGAGACGGCCCGCAATCGCCGCATTCGCCTGACTGAAAAAGAAGCCGCGATTCTCAAGTATCTTTACCGGGCCGGTCAGCGCCCCGTCGCCCGTCAGGTGCTTCTGAACGAAGTCTGGGGTTACAACGCTGCAGTGACGACCCATACGCTTGAGACGCATATCTATCGTCTTCGCCAGAAAATCGAGCCAGACCCCACCAAGACGTCCCTGCTGATCACTGAGGGTGGTGGGTATCGTCTTGACCCGGAAGGCCGCACTGTTGCTACGGCCGAATCACTGACAGCCTGATACTCAGGCCCTGCCGGTCAGGCTGGATCGAAATCCAGCACGACCGGCACGTGATCTGAAGGGCTGTCCCAATCGCGAACATCCCGCAGAACACGAATATTTCGAAGGCCTGGCATCAGATCTGGCGTAAGCCAGACATGATCTAGGCGCCTTCCACGATCTGACTTTTTCCAGTCCTTGTTCCTGTAGGACCACCATGTATACAATTTGGTGGGCTCAGGCGTAATCCGCCTCATGGCGTCCTCAAACCCTGCCGCCATCCACGTATTAAGTCGCTCGGTCTCCGGCGGCGTATGGCTGACGATTTTGAGAAGCTGACGATGGCTCCAGACATCATGCTCCAACGGAGCGATATTGAGATCTCCAACCACAATGCTGCGCACTGGTGGACTATCCGTGAACCATTTCGCGGCTTCTTCTACAAACGCGAGTTTGTGAGCAAATTTTTCGTTTTCTTCCGGATCCGGGATATCGCCCCCCGCAGGGACATAGAAATCATGCAGCATCACTGGCCCACCAGGCGTCTGGATTGATGCCGCGATGTGCCGACAATCGCTCCGGCTGCACCAGTCAGGCGTATTCGCAACTGTGTCGAGGGGCAGGCGGGACAGGATTGCAACCCCGTTGTATCCCTTCATTCCTCGATAGAGCTGATGCGGAAAGCCAAGCTCCACAAGAGCTTCAGCCGGGAAGAGCGGATCGGGAACTTTCGTCTCCTGAAGGCAGACAATGTCCGGATTTTCCTCCTCAACGAGCTTCTTCAGCAGCGGCAAACGAAGCCGGAGGGAGTTGATGTTCCATGTAATCAGACGCATCACCATTGGATCGTCTGAATTGAGCGCTTTGACAAGCACCTCTTGCGTCAGACCCGCTCACACCCGATCTAGGACGGATCATGACTGAACTGCACGACACGCTTCTGACTTTCGATACCCATATCGATATTCCATGGCCCGATCAGGCGGATGCCTGGTCTCTGAACACAGACCGAAAAGTCGATGTAAGAAAATGCGATCAGGGCAAACTTCGCTCTGTCTGCCTTGCCGCCTATATTCCGCAGGGACCACGCGATGAAGCGGGCCACGAAGAGGCCTGGCACCGTGTTCAGGCGATGCTCAAGGTCATCAATGCCCTCGGCGGACATCAGGACGGATTAAGCGCAAATATCTGCCGAACAGCAGAGGATGTCCGCTCAGCATTCCGGGCAGGAGCGCTCGCTATTGTTCCCGCCATTGAAAATGGCCATGCGCTTGGTGGTGTACCGTCGCGGATCGGCCAACTGGCCGCAGAGTATGGCGTCAGATACCTGACCCTGACCCATAATGGCCACAACGCTCTCGCTGATGCAGCCATCCCCAGAAAAGACCTGAATGATGTTACGGAACTTCATGGGGGATTGTCTGAGCTGGGTCGCGAGACCATTCGCGAGATGAATCGCCATGGTGTGCTAGTGGATGTGTCACACACGGCAAAATCCACCATGATGCAGGCGTCAGAACTTTCCACCACGCCGGTATTCGCCAGCCACTCCTGCGTCCGAAGTCTCTGCGATCACCCGCGCAATCTCGACGATGAGCAGCTTGATCGTTTGAAAGAAACCGACGGTCTGATCCAGATCACCGCCATGGGGTCTTTTCTGCGCAAAGGCGGCGGAGGAACCGTGGAGGATCTGGCGCGCCATGTTGCCTATGTCGCAGAGCGCATAGGTGTACGGCACGTCGGCGTCTCATCCGATTTCGACGGCGGCGGAGGCATACCGGGCTGGCAGGATGCCACACAAACTCCTGCCGTAACTGAGGCCTTGCGTAATGTGGGCTTCGGGGCGGATGAACTGGCTGCTATCTGGGGTGGTAATATGCTTCGCCTGATGGAAAAAGCCGAACAAGCATCAATTTCAGCCTGAAAAAGCACGTTCGTTCAGCAAAAAAGTTCTCTCTAATGGGAACAGAACGGGACCATTGAGACTTAATGCAGAGTGCACTCATCCACTATGCTTTGGAAAGTCGTCATGTCCCGTTCAACAGGAGCCTCAAACTGAAAATTTTTCTGCCCCATGACGGAACGGAAAATATTTTCCATTATTATCAATATCTTACGTTTACTGATTAAAAATTAGGCAATCTGATGGCAAGGCCGGGAAACCTTGGCCTTCATGATTCTGTCATGGAGCAACCCACAGACTTGTCCACAGGATCGGTGGATGACTGAAGAACTGGCATGACTGACCCTACGCCCACAGAGACAGAAACCTCAATGACGCCTGAAGAAGCTCCTGTTCCCGTTGTGAAAAAGCAGGGCGTCGAGGCTATTCGGGATGCTTTGAAAACCATTCCCTACAGCCCTGGCGTGTATCGCATGCTCAGCGAAAAAGGGGAGGTTCTGTATGTGGGCAAGGCGTTAAGCCTCAAGAAACGCGTTTCTTCCTATACGCGTATAGCCCAGTTGCCGGAACGTCTGCGCCGCATGGTGTCCATGACGGTCTCAATGGAGATTGTCATTACCCGGACGGAAGCTGACGCTCTTCTGCTGGAAGCGAATTACATCAAGCGCATGAAGCCGCGCTTCAATATCCTGCTGCGGGATGACAAGAGCTATCCGTGGCTAATGCTGACTGAAAATCATGAATTTCCTCAGCTTACCAAACAGCGCGGAAAGCCCATCAAAGGCGCGACCTACTGGGGGCCATTTGCTTCAGCCTGGGCCGTGAACCAGACGCTAAACCTTGTACAGAAAACTTTCCTCCTCCGATCATGCTCCGATGCGGTTCTCAAGAGCCGAACACGACCCTGCCTGCTGTTTCAGATCAAACGCTGCTCGGCCCCTTGTGTGGATCGTATTTCCAAAGAAAATTACAGCGAGCTGGTCGTGCAGGCGCGGCAGTTTCTCTCGGGTAAGAATACTGAGTTGCAGCAGGAGCTTGCCGTTGAAATGGAACGGGCATCCGCAGCCATGGAATATGAGCGGGCTGCTGCCATTCGGGATCGTATCCGCGGATTTTCCAGCATCCAGAACTCAGGGACCATTAATCCGACGTCCATTCAGGATGCAGACATCGTAGCAATCTGGCAGGACGCGGGGCAGACCTGCATCCAGGTCTTTTTCATTCGCGGCAGCCGTAATAACGGAAACCGGGCCTTCTATCCTGTTCACGCAGAAGAAGAGACCCCGGCTGACGTGCTGTCTGCCTTCCTCCTTCAGTTTTACGACAACAAGCCTCCACCACCAGTGATTCTGGTGAATCAGGAAATTTCGGAACAAAAGCTCGTCGAGGAAGCTCTCAGCATCAAGAGAGAGCAGAAGGTAGAAATTGCCTGCCCTCAACGCGGTGAGAAGAAGAGCGTCGTCGACCATGCCGCCCTGAACGCACGGGAAGCTCTGGAGCGAAAACTTGCGGAGAATACGGGTCAGCGCAAACTTCTGGAAGGCGTGGCAAAGGTTTTCAATCTGCCTGAAACGCCTCAGCGGATCGAAACATACGATAACTCACACATCATGGGTCAGGCGCCTTATGGCGTCATGGTCGTGGGTGGCCCAGAAGGCTTCGAAAAACGCTCTTATCGGAAATACGCCATTAAAGGCCCAGTTACTCCAGGCGATGATTTCGGAATGATGCGGGAGGTCATGGAGCGCCGGTTTGGGAAAAACAGAGAGGAGGGGGACAGGCCTGAGGATTGGCCCGATCTGTTGCTGATCGATGGTGGACTGGGCCAGTTCAACGCTGTTCGCAATGTCTTGGCAGACCTTGGGGTTACGGGAATTCCCATTGTGGCGATTGCCAAAGGCCCGGATCGTGATGCTGGCCGCGAATGGTTTTTCACTGAAACACAGTCACCGTTCCAACTCCCACCGAGAGATCCGGTTCTCTACTATCTTCAACGCCTGAGAGATGAAGCCCATCGTTTTGCCATTACGACACACAGGGCAGGGCGCTCCAAAGGGCTTCGGAAATCCGAACTGGATGATGTTCCGGGAATCGGAGGGGCCCGAAAGAAGGCACTTCTGAATCACTTCGGGTCAGCCAAGACCGTAAGACAGGCCAGTCTCGAAGAGCTTGAAACTGCACCGGGAATCAGTTCGGGAACGGCCAGAGCCATCTACGGACACTTCCATCCCGAATGGCTACGGACACAGAGCTGACAATTCCGTGAGGTCTCCCTTTGAACACTGGCTTGGCATAAAAAATACACACATTCAGAGCGGATTGGCGCATACCGGAGACGGATAAACTGTTCTAGACTGCTTCGTGATGCTGACTGATCTACCAAACGTCCTGACTCTGCTCCGTATTGCGGCCATTCCTGTTCTGGTCGCTTTGCTGGCGCTGCATTCCGCACTCGGTAACGTTGCGGCCTGCGTTGTGTATACGGCTGCCTGTATTACGGATTATCTGGATGGTGCCCTGGCACGTCGGTGGCAGATGCTGTCCGAGTTGGGGCGGATGATGGACCCGATTGCTGACAAGCTCCTTGTTGGCGCACTTCTGCTCGCACTGGCAGGCCTGACAGTACTCCCAGTGTATTCCCTCTACGCGGCCATCATCATTATGCTGCGCGAAATTCTTGTTAGTGGCCTACGTGAATACATGGCCTCCCAGCGCGCAACACTTCCATCCACTCGGCTCGCGAAATGGAAGACCGGCATTCAGATGGTCGCGATCGGTTTTCTGATCGGGGGAGACAAAGCTGCAGTCACGCTGCATATCTCATTCCTGCCCGCCACACTGATCGGTGGTATTCTGCTCTGGATTTCAGTTATCCCAACAGTTCTGAGCGGGTGGGGTTACCTCACTGCCGGGCTCACCCGAATGATGGCTTCTCAGCCGCGCAAGTCTTCAAAGATCGTCTCCTGATCTGGACTAGCCGTGATTATTATTGCAGTTATCGGCTCGTCATCTGGCGCTTTTAACTTATGACAGCTAGAGTTCAGGGATCGACCTTATGGGAGTACACAATGCGTAAGGCCGCTCTACTGGCATTACCTCTGGCCCTGAGCGGCTGTGCGGGCATGGGTAAGTTTTTCAATGACACCGCGCTGTGGTCGGGAAGTAACCCTAATGCTCCCCATGGCGATAGTGAGAACCTTCGCAGAGCACGCGGTGAATTCGTAGCGGCTGCACCAATCCTGCCAGAAGGTGGGAATATGTGGCCTGGCTCACCTCAGCCTCTGCCAACCCTTAAAGACGTGGTAAACCCTGACAGCGTATTTAATAAGGCTCTCGGCGATCCAGCCACGTATTTTGGTGGCGCCACACTCGACAAGAATTTCATGGGCGGCATCGCCGGTGCCGGTGCTCTTGGCGTATCTGGGCCGCAGATGAAGTCAGGCGATACCATGTCCGTCGGTGAGAAGATCGACGCAATGCGGGGCGTTTCGGAAGATCGCAGTCACTTTATTCCTACGCTTCCGACGAGCGTTCCGGATAATGCTGGTCGCTTCCTGAACAAAAACCCCGACAAAACAATCATCATCCCGAATGGGGACGGAACGAGCACTCTGATCGCTCCTGACGGTAAAGTCCGCGTCGTGCGCGGCGTACCGTCAGTTCCTAATAAATAATCATCAGAAATTATCTGCCTTGCCGGAGCATTAATCCGACAAGGCAGTTCTTTCAGTAATGCCTGAAAAGGGCGACCAGCCGCCCCTGTATGCGCACACGCGCAGCAGGCAGAATACGTGTCTCGTATTCCCGATTAGCGGCTTCCAAAGCAATCGTAGAACCACGACGGCGCAGCTTCTTGAGGGTCACTTCCTGATCATCAATCAGCGCAACAACGATCTGACCATTATCCGCCACTTCGCCGCGACGGATGATGGCAACATCACCGTCCAAAATGCCAGCTTCAATCATGGAATCACCCGCGACTGTGAGAGCATAATGCTCTCCAGTGCCGAGCAGGGACGATGGCACCTGAATCTGTGCGCTATCATCCTGCAAGGCCTCAATAGGGAGGCCGGCAGCAATGCGTCCATAAAGTGGAAGCTGAACGCTTGTGTTTTCAACGGGAGAGCGAGGCGCCTCGGAAAATGTCCCGGGAAGATCCTGACGACCACCCTCAACAACTGTTGGAACGAAAGGCGCCGGATTAGCCACGGTATCCACAACCGGGGCCTCAAGGCCCATATGAGGCAGACGTAGGACTTCAAGCGCTCTCGCACGATGATGATGGCGCCGCAGAAAGCCACGCTCTTCAAGGGCGGAGATGAGGCGATGAATTCCTGATTTGGAACGAAGCTCTAGGGCGTCCTTCATTTCATCGAAGGAAGGGGAATAGCCCGTCCGCCGAAGATGTTCGTCAATGTATAGCAAAAGCTGGTGCTGCTTACGCGTCAGCATACAGGCGCTCCCATGCGCCTCGGTGGAGGCAAAATCTGAAGATCGAGACATTGCATAATCGTATGCAGAGCTCTTTTGTTCCTTATAGGTTCCCCTTTGTCCACCTGCAAGGATATCTACGGGGCATCAATAAAGCTTTTATCCGGCAGAAAACGCGGGTTTTTGCGGAAAAATACACCTTATCCCTGGATTTTCTTCAGAAAGCCTTGACCTGAGACATACAAATCAGCATGTTGCGCCGAACTAGATCAACCTGCTGCTTTGGCACTTGCGAGCGGCATCAGGACGGCGCAAGCCCGAGGGTATCATGGGAAAAAGCAACGTTATTCAGATCCGTCTCGTCTCGTCGGCTGACACCGGCTACTTCTACGTCACGAAGAAGAACGCACGTTCTGCTACGGGCAAGATGGAAGTCCGTAAGTATGACCCGGTTGCCCGCAAGCACGTGACCTTCCGCGAAGCCAAGATCAAGTAAGATCTCGCGGATCATACGACTTTAAAAAAGGCGGCCTTCGGGTCGCCTTTTTTATTGGCTCAGTTTCCGGCAAACAAAACTTCACCAAACATAAAAAAAGAGCCTGAAGCGGCTCTTAGAAAAGTTTGTCGTGTGGTCCATAGGGGATAACAATATCGCCGTTCCGCGTCAGATTAAGCATGGCACGTGAACGCTCGTCCAGAATGTCGGCATCAAGAGCCTTCTCTTTGAGCGCAAGCACGCGACGATGCCACACCGCCTGCTCATCTTTGGCATCCTGTTGCGCCTGGATGGCCTGCTGCTGAAGCACAAGCTGATCCTGATAGGCACGGATACCATGAGCGCCGTGAAGGGCGTTCCACCCGAAATAAGCGGTCAGGGACAGAAAGAGCACAGGGGGAGCAACCGCGCGGATGGCACGTTTGATAAGTCTGACGGGTCTCACGCGGGGTAACAGGCTCCCTTGGCTTGAAAACTTCCCAACAGCCTAGCTCAGAGAGAGGCTGCGAAACAATCACTGTTGTTCAAGACAGTAGATTATTTTAACGCGCCTATAAAACCGGCCTCCCAAATGGAGGCCGGCGTTTGTTGATCAGGCGGACTTGAGAATGCTGCGACCCGCATAACGGGCTGCGCTTCCAAGCTGCTGCTCAATGCGGATCAGCTGGTTGTACTTAGCCGTGCGGTCAGAGCGGGAGAGGGAACCCGTCTTGATCTGACCACAGTTCGTAGCAACAGCAAGATCTGCAATCACGGCGTCTTCAGTCTCACCAGAACGGTGGCTCATGACGCAGGTGTAGCCAGCCTTATGCGCTGTCTCGACTGCTTCCAGCGTCTCCGTCAGCGTGCCAATCTGATTGACCTTCACGAGCAGGGAGTTGGCCGTCTTAGCCTTGATGCCGCGACGAAGGCGCTCAGGATTGGTCACGAACAGATCATCACCAACAAGCTGGAGACGATCACCTAGACGGGACGTCAGTTCAGCCCAGCCTTCCCAGTCATCCTCAGCCAGACCATCTTCGATGGAGACAATCGGATATTTCTTGGCGAGATCTTCGAGGTAAGAGATCATGCCTGAAGAGTCGAACTCTTTGCCTTCACCCTTCAGGTTGTAACGGCCGTTGCTGTAGAACTCGGTCGCTGCACAATCGAGGGCAAACGTCACGTCATCGCCCGGACGATACCCGGCAGCCTCAACGGACTTCGTAATGAAGCTCAGAGCTTCATCAGCAGACTTCAGACCCGGAGCAAAACCGCCCTCATCACCAACATTGGTGTTGTGACCAGCAGCAGACAGACCCTTCTTGAGAGCGGCGAAGATTTCAGAACCCATGCGCACGGCATCAGCCAACGTCGGCGCACCAACTGGCTGGATCATGAACTCCTGAATGTCGATCGGGTTATCCGCGTGTTCGCCACCATTCACGATGTTCATCATGGGAACCGGAAGCGTGTGCGCGAAAACGCCACCGACATAGCGATAGAGCGGTAGTTCCAGCTCTTCTGCCGTCGCCTTGGCAACCGCGAGAGAAACGCCGAGAATTGCATTCGCACCAATGCGGGACTTATTCGGCGTGCCATCCAGCTCGATCATCGCGTTGTCGATGGCGATCTGGTCTTCAGACTCTGCACCCTGCAGCACTTCAAGGATTTCGTCTTCAACGAACCCACAGGCCTTCAGGACACCTTTGCCGTTGTAACGGGACTTGTCCCCGTCACGCAGCTCGACAGCTTCGTGGGCGCCAGTAGAAGCGCCAGAGGGAACGGCGGCGCGACCGCGGGCACCAGACGACAGCTCAACCTCAACCTCAACGGTTGGGTTACCACGGCTGTCCAGGATCTCGCGGGCGGTGATATCAACAATGGCGCTCAATGGAAGCTCTCCTGGATATGCGTGAACCGGGGGTGGCTCATAACCGTTCGGAACGGATCACCGTTTCGTCTCAAAATCAGAACATAAGGTCAATCGACGACATGCGTCTTCCTTTCCTCGCCCTGATCCTCGGTTTGGCAGGACTTATACCTTTCCTGACCCTTGGTGGGTGGATTTTCCTCGCAGGACTTTTTTCTCCACTCCCGCATCTAACCGTTATTCTTCTGGCCTATGGGGCATGCATCCTGTCTTTTCTCGGCGCAGTCCACTGGGGCCTCGCCATGGAGCGGCCAGATATCATCACAGTTCAGGGAACGGCAGATCGTGACCGCCAGAGACTCCTCCTGGGTGTCTGCCCTGCGCTCTGGGCATGGCTTTCCCTCTGCGTCGGACTGCTTGGAGGACTGCGCGCCGGATACCTGCTTGAGGTTATCGGTTTTCTGGCAACGTTTGCTGTAGAACGAATGGCTTGGAAGAATGGCGCGCTGCCACCGGGATACATGCCCCTGAGAGGCGTTCTGACGGTGGGGGCTGTCATAAGTCTCCTCATGGCAGCCCTGGCGCCGTTACAGAATTATACGCTGTAGGATTTGGCCAAAGCGTCAAACGCTTTAAGGCGGGTCAACAAGGCCCGCATTTCTGAAAGTGGCACCATTGTTGGACCATCACTCGGAGCATAATCCGGGTCCTGGTGTGTCTCGATGAAAACTGCCGCAACACCGATAGACAACGCTGCACGGGCGAGGGGTTCAACAAACTCCCTCTGTCCGCCCGTGGAGGCCCCTAGACCACCCGGTTGCTGCACAGAGTGGGTGGCATCGAAAACAACCGGATAACCCGTCTGAGCCATAATCGGCAGGCCGCGCATATCACTGACGAGCGTGTTGTAACCAAAGCTCGTGCCACGATCACAGAGCATGATTCGCTCGTTACCGGTGGAAGCCAGCTTGGCCGCGACATTTGCCATATCCCAAGGCGCCAGAAACTGACCCTTCTTGACATTGATGGCACGCCCCGTTTGCCCGGCAGCAAGCAGGAGGTCAGTTTGTCGACACAGGAAAGCGGGGATCTGGAGCACGTCCACAGCCTCCGCAGCGACAGCACATTGCTCGGCAGCATGAACATCCGTCAGAACAGGAACGTCAAAGCGTTCACGGATAGAAGAGAGAATATCCAGCCCCATCTCCATGCCTACACCGCGGGCCGCATTCACGGAACTACGGTTCGCCTTGTCATAACTGCTCTTGTAGATCAGCCCGATATCCAGCTCTCGACATAACGTGGAGAGCGCGTCTGCCATCTCCACGGCATGATCTCGGGATTCGATCTGGCATGGCCCTGCAATCAGGGTGAAGGGCCGGTCCTGACCAATCTCAAGCTTTCCAATCTGGAAGCTCACTTGCTTTCAGCCCGCTTACGAGCTGCCCCGATAAATCCTGCGAAAAGCGGATGCGGATCGAACGGCTTGGACAGCAGTTCCGGATGATATTGCACGCCGATGAACCATGGATGATCTGGATACTCCACCACTTCCGGCAGAACGCCGTCCGGAGACATCCCAGAGAAACGCAGACCCGTCTTTTCCAGGCGATCCTTGTAGTGAAGGTTCACTTCCCAGCGATGACGGTGACGCTCGCGAATATCGGTCGTACCATAGATCTCAGCGGCACGTGATCCTGCTGCCAGCCTGGCAGGGAATGCACCGAGACGCATCGTGCCGCCAAGATCACCGCCTTCACGACGGCGCATCAGCTCATTGCCGTTCGCCCATTCCGTCATGAGGCCGACCAGCGGCTCACTTGTGGGGCCGAATTCAGTGGAAGACGCTTTCGTGAGGCCAGCAAGCGAACGGGCACATTCGATCACGGCCATCTGCATGCCGAAGCAAATACCAAGGAACGGAATGCCGTTTTCACGCGCATAGCGGACGGCCTGAATCTTGCCTTCTGCGCCACGCTCACCGAAGCCGCCCGGAACCAGAATGGCATCCGCATCCTTCAGGCGCTCGGCAATATCACCTGACTTCTCGAATTCTTCCGATTCGATCCAGTCGAGTTTGACGCGTACATTGTTCGCGATACCGCCATGCAGCAGGGCTTCCGCCAACGACTTGTAGCTGTCCAGAAGCGCCGTGTACTTGCCGACGACAGCAACCTTGACCTCACCCTCAGGCTCACGAATCGCGTGGACGATCTTTTCCCAGCGCGTCAGGTCCGGCGAACCTTCGAACGGCAGACCGAAATAACGCAGAACTTCGCGATCCATGCCTTCGTTATGGTACGAAATTGGGCACGCGTAGATCGTATCCACATCCAGCGCCGCAATCACAGCTTCCGAACGGACGTTACAGAAGTTCGCGATCTTGCGGCGTTCGTTTTCCGGAATCGGACGATCCGAACGACACAGCAGCACCTGTGGCTGAATGCCGACATTCTGCAGTTCCTTGACGGAATGCTGCGTCGGTTTCGTCTTCAACTCACCGGCTGAGGGGATGTAAGGCAGCAGCGTCAAATGAACGCACATGGTCTGGTTATGCCCCAGATCATTGCGAAGCTGACGAATGGCTTCAAGGAAAGGAAGGCTCTCAATGTCGCCAACCGTTCCGCCAATTTCCACCAGAACGAAATCATACTCTTCCGTCCCAGCCACCACGACATCCTTGATGGCGTCCGTGATGTGGGGAATGACCTGAACGGTTCCGCCCAGATAGTCGCCGCGACGTTCGCGGGCGATGACATCGGAATAGATGCGACCTGTTGTGGTGTTGTCTGCACGGCGGGCATGGACGCCCGTAAAGCGCTCATAATGACCAAGGTCGAGGTCGGTTTCGGCCCCGTCGTCAGTAATGAACACCTCGCCATGCTGATACGGGCTCATCGTGCCCGGATCCACGTTCAGGTAAGGGTCCAGCTTACGCATGCGGACCTTGTAACCGCGTGCCTGGAGGAGAGCAGCAAGAGCCGCAGAAGCGATGCCCTTGCCGAGAGAAGATACCACACCGCCGGTGATGAATACGAAGCGCGTCATGGGCGCTCCTCATACACCGAAGGTGGGGGCGAGGGGAAGCGTCGAGATGCTTCCCGATTCAGTTAGTGAGCAGGCGTCTCGGCAGGAGCCGGAGCAGCAGGGGTTGCAGGCGCAGCAGGAGCCGTCGTCACAGCAGCCGGGGCAGGCAGATCTGCAAGGATATCATGGCCGCCGACACCCGAGGAAGCACCGCGGTTCAGAAGGGCCAGAACGAGGCAGAGCAGCATGAAAACGCCAGCGAGCACAGATGTCGCACGCGTCAGCAGCGTTGCCGTGCCGCGGCCAGTCATGAAGGAGCCCATGCCCTGGCTGCTACCGATGCCGAGGCCGCCGCCTTCACTGCGCTGGATCAGGATCGTACCGATCAGGGCCAGTGTGACCAGCAGATTGATGACAAGCAGAAAAGTGGTCATGAACGATAGGGTCCGGACAATGGTTGGGATGAAAGACGGAGCGATGCCGCTTCGGCAATGCGCAGGAAGCTTCTGGCCTCCAGGCTGGCACTACCAACCAGCACTCCGCCAAGCACCCCGATGGAAAGAATAGTCGGCGCCTGGGCCGGTGTTACGGAGCCGCCATACAGGATTGGCACGCGAATGTCATCCATCTTGAGACGGGACTGCAACAGACCACGCAACAAAAGCAGCGTCCGTTCAAGCTCTTCCCGGGATGGAGTGACGCCACTTCCAATCGCCCAGACAGGCTCATAAGCCAGCACGCCATTGAAATTATCGGTCAAAGAACCGTCAATCTGACTGGCCAGAACTGTTGCCGCACGACCATCCTGCCGCTCGGCCATCGTTTCCCCGATACACACAACAGGGATCAGCCCGGCAGCTTCTGCCGCCTGCACCTTTTGCCTGATCAGGGCGTCGTTTTCACCATGGGCCTGCCGACGTTCTGAATGCCCCAGAAGAACATAACGCGCGCCTGTATCGGCGAGCATTTCAGCCGAAATATCACCTGTGTGAGCACCGGAAACCGCAGTATGACAGTCCTGCGCTCCCAGCATTATGGATGATCCTGCGCCCTCAAGTGCCTCAGCCACACGGTCCAGTTGCGTGAAGGGTGGGCAAATGACCATCCGCACATCGTCAGGCAGCGAACGCGCACCTTCGGCCACAGCTGTTGCAAGTTGCAGTGACGCCTCCCGCAAGCCATTCATCTTCCAGTTCCCGATGACAAGTTTCGGCGTTACATTCATGCTTCCTCCTGGGGGTGGCCTGTCAGCTTCTGGTCAAGCGCGGCTCACGACATTATGGTGCGGCAAGTTCTAGCGGGCCTTCCCCGTCCGCACCATCCCGCCATCCGGATCCGTCCTGACCCTATGATTACCACCCTACGCCACCTCCTTGTTGATTCCTGGGCCGGCCGTGCCGCCGCAATCCTGATTTTCCTGGCCTTCATCGGGTGGGGTGTAGGAGACGTCTATTCCAATATGGGGACGAGCAGCTCCAATACGATCGTCACGATCGGGAACAGAACGATCACACCGGATGACCTTGCGCGGGCACTCTCCGCACAGCTACCAGCGGCAGCCCAGCAGATGGGACTGTCTGATCCGTCGCATCTGCCGGACGGTACGAAGCAGCAGATTGCACGTCAGGTTCTTCACAATCTCGTGATCCAGAACGAGGTACAGCTTGCAGGCGAGCGTGCTGGCATGGTTGTGCCAGATGAGTTGATCCGGAAGGAAATCTTCGCGATCCCGGCTTTTCACAATGCAGCAGGTCAATTTGATCGTAGCATGCTGAATGACCGACTGGCCCGCATTGGCATTACCGAAAAACGCCTGATCCAGATGATTCGCGAGGACATCATTTCCCGAGCCCTGCTTCAGGGTATGGGCGCTTCCGTTCAGGCACCAACATCCCTTCTGAACCGTCTGTTCGCCTTCGATGCAGATCAGCGCGTCATGGATGTTCTGCGCGTTCCGTTCACTTCAACAGCAGTGTCAGCGGCCCCAACCGACGAGCAGCTTCATCGCTATTACGACAATCATCCGCAGGATTTCCGCACCACGGAATATCGTCATGCCAAGATGGTCGTAATGACGGCAGACAGCGTCGCCAAGACAATCGAAGTACCGGATGACGTTCTACACAAGCTGTATGATTTTCAGTCCCGCACGTACAACATGCCGGAAACACGCACGCTTCAGGTTCTGACGTTCCAGGAAGAGAGCAAAGCCAATGCTGCGGCTACGGCATGGCGCAACACCAATGCGTGGGACGCGATCCAGAAGGCCTATCCGGATGCAGCGGCTGTCGCTCTTCCGCACGTCCGCGAGAGCGACATCCCAAACCCCGAACTCGCCAAGGCAGCTTTTGGAGCGCCCGCTAATCAGATCAGCGGTCCGACGAAGACGGCAGCAGGCTGGGTCGTATTCAACATCACGGATGTCGTCGCCCCTCATCAGACCACTTTCGAGCAGGCTAAGCCTGAACTGCGCGATCAGGTCCAGAAGCAGGAAGCTCCCGAAGCACTTCAGGCGCGCCTGAAGCAGTTTCAGGACGCGATTGCAGGCTCCACAACGCTTGAGAAAATTCCATCCAACCTTGGTGCGGTGCCAGCAGCTGGCTCGCTTGATTCCCATGGCCTGATGCAGGACGGAACTCCAGCACCAATCCCGGGCGACGCAGGCCTGCGCCAGTCCATCGTTCAGCATATCTTCTCTCAGAAGAAAGATGCCCAGCCAGTTGTTGTAAACGGCCCGGATGGATCTGCCTTCGCCGTAGTGGTGGACGAAGTCCATCCTGGAACACGCCGCCCGTTCGCGGATGTACGGGATCAGATCGTTCAGGCTTGGACAGCCGAGCAGCAGCGTCATGCCGCTGATACACGCACCACAGCCCTGTTCACGGAAGCCAAGAAAAGCACACTGGCAAAGGCACTCGAAGGTCAGGCTGAAGCGTCCAGCCTTCGCAAGGATGTAACAATTTCACGCATCCACCCGGACCAGTCTCTTCCTCAGAATGTTCTTCGTGCCGCATTCGGCCTGAAGGTCGGCACAACAGGCATGTATGAAGGGCCGGATGCTTTCTGGATCGTCAACGTGACAGGGCAGAAGCCGGGCGCAGAAGCAGATGCTGCTTCTCTGCAAAAGGAACTGTCGGCCCAGTACGTTCAGGCTCTTCAGGCTGATATCCCCGCTGCTCTGGACGCCAGCCTTGAAAAAACAGTGCCCGTGTCGCACCTGAACACCAATCTCTTCAATCAGGTCGTGGCGTCCACGTCACCGGGGAACGCAGGCGGAGCGCAGTGATGAGCATCGTTCACAGCATTGAAGCCGCAGATCTTTTAACGCCTGTCTCAGCCTACCTCCGGTTGTCACGCCTCTCTGATGATCCGTATCGGATGCTTCTGGAAAGTGTGGAGGGGGGAGCCGCGCGTGGTCGGTATTCCGTGATCGCACTTCTGCCTGATCTGGTCTGGAAGTGCCGTAACGGTGAAGCGGTTCTGGATGGGACGCCCTTGGAGGGCAACCCGCTGGAGACCCTGAAGGACATTATCGACCAGAGCCAGATGACGCTGCCGGTCGATATGCCTCCCATGATCGGCGGGGTCTTTGGCGTCCTGGGATACGACATGGTGCGGCAGATGGAATTTCTGCCAAATGCGCCCATCAACGATCTGGACCTGCCGGAAGGGATCATGATCCGTCCGCAGCTCTTCGCGGTCTTTGATTCCGTGCGTGATGAGCTGACCCTGGCAGTGCCTATCCGTGGCTCAATGACGGAAGCAGAAGGCCATGCGCTTCTGGATCGTGCGCGTGAAGCACTGGCTGCCCCGCTTGAAAATGCCAGCGAGACACTTCCAGCAGGAAGTGAGTTGGCACCGCCGTCCTGCAATATGACGCAGGAGCAGTTTGAAGCGAACGTCCGCAAGGCACAGGATTACATCGCGGCTGGAGATGCCTTTCAGATTGTCCCAAGCCAGCGGTTTACGACACCGTTCCCACTTTCACCGCTTGCCCTCTATCGCAGCCTGCGCCGCGTCAATCCGGCACCGTTCCTGTTCCTGATGGAGCTGGAAGATTACGCGCTGGTCGGATCTTCCCCCGAAATTCTTGTTCGTTTGAGGGAAGGGGAAGTCACGGTTCGTCCGCTAGCCGGGACACGTCCTCGTGGAACGGATCGGGAGCATGATCTGGCACTCGAGAGAGAACTGCTCGCCGACAAGAAAGAGCTGGCTGAACATCTGATGCTCATTGATCTGGGCCGCAACGATGTCGGACGTGTTTCCGAACTTGGCACAGTAGAAGTTCCGGATCAGTTCGTGATCGAACGCTACAGCCATGTGATGCACATCTCTTCAACCGTCACTGGGCAAATCAAAGCAGGCAAAACGGCTATGGATGCCCTCGTCGCGGCATTCCCGGCCGGAACCCTGACCGGAGCGCCAAAAATCCGCGCCATGCAGATCATTGATGAGCTGGAACCAACCCGTCGGGGGCCATACTCAGGATGCGTCGGATATTTCGGAGCAGACGGGGAAATGGATACCTGCATCGGGCTGCGTATGGCCGTTCTCAAAAACGGCCAGATGTATGTTCAGGCCGGCTGCGGTGTGGTCGCGGACAGCGATCCCAACTCCGAATTTCGTGAAACACAGGTCAAGGCGAGGGCTCTTTTCAGGGCGGCCGAAGTTGCCGTCTCCAACGCAGCAAAATCCTGAAACAATGTTGCATTTGACGTAACGAAACGTGAAGGCCATCCTGTTGCCATGATCCTGCTCATCGACAACTACGACAGCTTCACCTTCAACATCGTCCACCATCTGGGGGCGCTGGGTGTTGAATGTGATGTGAGACGAAATGACGCGCTGAGCGTGGACGAGGCGCTTGCGCTCAACCCGTCTGCCATTGTGATTTCGCCAGGTCCTTGTGCACCAGACGGTGCGGGGATCTGCTGTGAGCTGATCCGAGCCGCGGCCGGAAAGTTTCCCGTGTTTGGCGTATGCCTTGGACATCAGGCCATCGGTCAGGTTTTTGGCGCCACCGTTGTTCGTGCGCCCGTGCCGATGCATGGCAAGATCAGCCCCGTAAATCATGATGGAACCGGTGTTTTTGCAGGCTTGCCGCAGCCCGTTAACGTTGTGCGTTATCACAGCCTGACACTCGATCCTGCAACTATTCCCTCGGAACTGATCGTCAACGCCTCTACAGAAGATGGCGTGATTATGGGCATCCGCCACCGGGATTACGACATTCACGGTGTACAGTTTCACCCTGAAAGCATCGCATCCGTTGCGGGCCGTGAACTTCTTTCTAATTTTCTGACTATTGCCGGAATCCGGCACAAAGCTACTGAAGCGGCATGACAGGAAAGACAGATTTTGCAGCCGTGCTTCGCAAGGTGGCTGATGGCAAATCTCTGGCATCGCAAGAGGCTGATGCCGCATTTTCTGCCATCATGGCCGGCTCCGTAGACGCTCCTTTACTCGCCGCATTTCTGACAGCTCTCAAGGTTCGCGGTGAAACAGAAGCGGAGCTGACAGGCGCAGTTCAGGCCGTCCGACGATACATGACGACGTTGCCTGCTGTGCCGGATAATACCCTGGATGTCTGCGGAACTGGCGGAGATGGGCTAGGGACGCTCAATGTCTCCACTGCGGTTGCATTCGTTCTGGCAGGCCTCGGCGTTCCTGTGGCCAAACATGGCAACCGGGCACTTTCATCTCGCTCCGGTGCCACCGATGTATTGGAAGTTCTGGGAATTCCACCCACCGATGACCTGACACTTCAGTCCCGTCGGCTACATGAAAACAATCTGGCGTTTCTGGCGGCACCTTTTCATCACCCCGCGATGCGTCATGCGGCTCCCGTGCGAAAGGCTCTCGGCTTCAGAACTCTCTTCAATCTGCTTGGCCCCCTAT
Source organism: Gluconobacter sp. Gdi (assembly GCF_014132155.1). GTDB lineage: Bacteria > Pseudomonadota > Alphaproteobacteria > Acetobacterales > Acetobacteraceae > Gluconobacter. Next base: position 360,617 of record NZ_BLJQ01000003.1, on the reverse strand, counting down.
GCAATCCTGCACAGGTTCATCGCCAGCTTATCGGTGTTTTTGATGCCCGCTGGTGCGAACCTGTCGTCCGGACTTTGGCTAATCTTGGCAGCACGCATGTCTGGGCTCTTCACGGAACCACAGATGAAGGCGGCAGCGATGAACTGACGCTGGCAGGCCCAGCTCAGATTGTCTGCCTTGAAGATGCGAAAGTCCTCTCTCTTTCATTCGAGCCTGAGATGGCGGGAATGGTCAGGACACCAATCTCAGCCGTTCGCGGCGGAAACGCTCAAGAGAACGCCATTGCGCTGAAGACTCTTCTCGATGGCGCCTCTGGCCCATACCGTGATACTGTTCTTTTGAATGCTGCTGCGGCTCTTCACGTGGCAGGCCGTGGCAATGTCATACAGAATGGCTCGATTGACGCGCAGGCTTTTCGTAACAATGTAGCTCTGGCAGCGAGTGCCATCGACGGTGGCTCCGCGCGCGCAGCTCTGGACAGAGCGGCCATGACAAATTCCACCCTTATAAAAACAAACGCAGGACTATCATGACCTTCATGCATCAGCGACCCGCGATGACCTATGCACCTGAAGGGGTAGAGCAGTTTCCTGACCCGGAAGTTCCGGAGACGACCACGCCGCCCATCAAGGACCCCGCCGTCGAGACAACCGATCGCAGCGACGTTCTTGCTCGCATCTGCGCCCGCACACGTGTGGATGTAGAACAGCGTTCACAGATCATGTCTCTCAAGGAGATCACGCTGCGCGCGCGTGAAGTCACGGCGCCGACAAGGGGCTTCGGTCAGGCCCTTCAACACCTGACAGCAGACCGACAGGTTGGCCTGATTGCTGAAATCAAAAAGGCATCTCCCTCTGCTGGCGTGCTCCGTCCAAACTTCAATCCGGTCGAAATTGCTCTGTCGTATCAGGCTGCTGGTGCGACCTGCCTGTCCGTTCTGACGGAAGGATCATGCTTCCACGGCAGCACAGATGATATCCGCGCCGTTCGCGAGGCCTGCAGTCTTCCGATCCTGCGCAAGGATTTCATTCTTGATCCGTGGCAGGTTCATGAGAGCCGTCTGATTGGTGCGGATTGCATTCTGTTGATCATGGCGGCCCTGACGGAAACGCAGGCGTCTGAACTTATCGGTATTGCTCGCGGCCTGGACATGGACGTTCTGGTTGAAGTGCATGATGCCGACGAACTGAACCGGGCTCTGGCTCTCGACACATCCTTGATTGGTATCAACAATCGAAACCTTCGCACCTTGAAGACCGACATTCAGACCACTTTGGATCTGGCTCCCATGGTTCCACCTGATCGTCTTGTCGTGTCCGAAAGTGGTATCAAGACACAGGATGATCTGCTCAAGGTTGGGGAGGTCGGCGCAAGCGCCGTGCTCGTCGGGGAAAGTCTTCTCCGTGAAGAGGACCCAGGCAAGGCGGCCCGTCGTCTTTTAGGCTTTGTCTGATACTTCCATGCTGGGGGCAAAATATTGCTTGCCCTCAGCACTCTAATTTTCATGCGAGCTCACGCCCTCCTGCTTTTCCTTTCGGAGATGTAACTGGGACCACTCTGGCCTTCCGGGTCGAGTGACGGTAAGAGCTTCCCCAGATTTGTGCATTTGCAGGAGACCTGCCATGGGCGAGACAACGTCCGCTTCCCACCGGAGCAATGGTCCGGCCCTTTCGCCGGAGACAATGAAGCAAGCCTACAAGGACATGCTTCTTGTCCGACGTTTTGAGGAAAAAGCCGGGCAGCTCTACGGAATGGGGCTCATCGGCGGCTTCTGCCATCTTTATATTGGCCAGGAAGCCGTTGTTGTCGGCATCGGCCTGAACATGAAGCAGGGCGACAAGTCCATCACGTCATACCGCGATCATGGTCAGATGCTGGTGGCAGGGATGACGCCCCGCGGCGTAATGGCAGAGCTGACGGGACGTTCAGGCGGGTATTCACGCGGGAAGGGCGGCTCCATGCACATGTTCTCCCGCGAAAAAGAGTTCTATGGCGGTCATGGCATCGTCGGAGCACAGGTGGCTCTGGGGACCGGTCTGGCTTTTGCCAACATGTATCGTGGCACAGACGAGGTCTCCATCGTCTATTTCGGTGAAGGTGCATCGGCGCAGGGGCAGGTTTACGAGAGCTTCAATCTCGCCGCTCTGCATAAGCTCCCCTGTATCTATGTAATCGAGAACAACCGGTACGGCATGGGCACATCCATCGAGCGCGCCTCTGCGTCCAAGGATCTGTCTCGCAATGCAGAGCCTTGGGGCATCCCGAGCCGCAAGGTTGACGGCATGGACGTATGCGCCGTGCATCAGGCTGCACAGGAAGCCATGGAGCATTGCCGCTCCGGAAAGGGACCTTTCCTGCTGGAAATGGAAACCTACCGTTACCGCGGGCACTCCATGTCCGATCCGGCAAAGTACCGCGACCGTGCCGAAGTTGAAGAAATGCGTCGGACGCGTGATCCGATTGAAACCCTGAAGGCCGAGATGCTGCGTAACGGCATTGAAGAAAGCACCTTCAAGGACATTGAAGTCGAAGTGAAAGCCGTCGTGGCGGACGCTGTTGAATTTGCACAGACCTGTCCGGAGCCGGACCCGTCCGAACTCTGGACTGATATTTTGGTGGAGGCCTGATTTCCATGGCATCTCTGATTCTGATGCCGGCCCTGTCGCCGACCATGACCGAAGGTACAATCGCACGCTGGCTTCGTCAGCCTGGCGATGCGGTAAAGTCTGGCGATGTGATTGCCGAGATTGAGACCGACAAGGCCACGATGGAAGTCGAAGCTGTTGAAGACGGTGTGTTTGGCAAGGTGCTGGTTCCTGAGGGCAGCGAAAGCGTTGCCGTCAACACACCTATCGCCGTTCTCCTTGAAGATGGTGAGGATGCCACGGCTGCTGAGAACGTAACACGTTCTGCTGATCCGGCTGCGGGTGCCCCAATCGCAATTGAGACTCCGTCTGCTGCCGCGATTATTGAGGCTCCGGCAATCAAGCAGGCAGATGCGGAAAAGGACTGGGGCGAGACGAAAAACATCACAGTCCGTGAAGCTCTTCGCGATGCAATGGCCGCAGAACTTCGGCGTGATGAAGACGTATTCCTGATGGGCGAGGAAGTTGCCCAGTATCAGGGCGCTTACAAGATCAGCCAAGGTCTGCTGGACGAGTTTGGTGAGAAGCGTGTGATCGACATGCCTATCACCGAACATGGTTTCACCGGGATGGCAGTTGGCGCGGCTCTGACGGGACTGAAGCCGATCGTTGAGTTCATGACCATGAACTTCTCGCTACAAGCTATTGATCATATTATTAATTCTGCTGCCAAGACACTTTATATGTCTGGCGGTCAGATGGGTTGTCCAATCGTCTTCCGTGGGCCAAATGGAGCCGCTGCCCGTGTTGGCGCACAGCACTCCCAGTGCTTTGCAAGCTGGTATGCCCACATTCCGGGCCTGAAGGTTGTGGCTCCCTGGTCTGCGGCTGACGCGAAAGGTCTGCTACGCGCCGCTATCCGCGACCCGAACCCGGTTGTCGTGCTGGAAAACGAGATCCTGTACGGCCAGAAATTCCCATGCCCCACGGATGACGACTTCATCCTGCCGATCGGGAAAGCCAAGATCGAGCGCGAAGGCAAGGATGTGACGCTAGTAGCGTTCTCCATCATGGTGGGTGTTGCGCTTGATGCTGCTGCCAAGCTCGCGGAAGAGGGCATTGAGGCGGAAGTCATTAACCTTCGTACGTTACGTCCGCTGGACACCGAGACCATCATCAAGAGCGTCAAAAAGACGAACCGGATTGTTTCCGTCGAAGAGGGCTGGCCGGTCGCGGGTATTGGCGCGGAAATCTGCACTGTCGCTGTTGAGCAGGCGTTCGACTGGTTAGATGCCCCGCCAGCCCGCGTCTGCGGACTTGACCTGCCGCTGCCTTACGCATCCAATCTTGAAAAACTGGCACTTCCGAAACCCGAATGGGTTGTGGAAGCAGTCCGCAAGCAGTTCGGGGACTGACCGACAATGGCAACTGATATCCTGATGCCGGCCCTGTCGCCGACAATGACCGAGGGTAAACTGGCTCGCTGGCTCAAGAATGAAGGCGATAAGGTTTCAGCCGGTGATGTGATCGCTGAAATCGAGACCGACAAGGCCACGATGGAAGTCGAAGCTGTGGACGAGGGCATACTCGGCCGCATTCTTGTTCAGGAAGGCGTGGAGGGCGTTGCGGTCAATACGCCCATCGCAATTCTGGTTGAGGAAGGCGAAGACGTACCGGCTGCGTCTTCTGGACAGACACCTGCTATCGCCGCTTCGGCCGCTGAGCCTGTTGCTGCTGCAAGTGCACCTGCGCCAAGCGCCAAAGCCGCGTCCCCAAAGGAGAGCAGTGAGCGTATTTTTGTCTCTCCACTGGCCAAGCGTATGGCTAAAGAGCGCGGCATCGCTCTTGGAACCTTGAACGGAACCGGACCGAATGGCCGCATTCTGAAAAGGGACGTTGAGAAGGGCGGTAACGCTGCTCCAGCCGCAGCGAAACCTGTACCTGCGGCACCGATCGCCGTTGAGGGCGATATCACGCGCGTTCCGAACTCCACGATGCGCAAGGTCATTGCGCGACGCCTGACGGAATCGAAGACGCAGGTCCCGCATTTCTATGTATCAGTGGACATTGAGCTTGATGCTCTGCTCGCACTTCGCTCCAAACTAAATGCGACCGCCGAAGAGAACAGCTTCAAGCTCTCGGTCAATGATATGATGATTAAAGCTGTCGGGCTGGCACTGAAAAAGGTACCGGGTCTGAACGTTCAGTTCACGGATTCCGAGACGCTGCATTTCGAGAATGTGGACATTTCGATGGCTGTCTCCATTCCGGAAGGCTTGATCACGCCAATCATCCGCAATGCGGACCTGAAGTCCCTGCGTGAGATCAGCCGTGAAGCCAAGGATCTGGCCAAGCGTGCGCGAGCAGGCAAACTGAAGCCTGAAGAGTTTCAGGGTGGCACGTTCTCCATCTCGAATATGGGCATGTTTGGCGTCCGGGATTTTGCTGCGATCATCAACCCGCCGCAGGCCGGAATTCTGGCCATTGCGTCAGGAGAGAAACGTGCCGTGATTCGAGGAGACCAGCTTGCAATTGCAACTGTCATGACCGCGACACTTTCTGTTGATCATCGTGCCGTTGATGGCGCGCTTGGGGCACAGTGGCTAAATGCCCTGCGCGATATCGTACAGAACCCTTACACTCTGGTGGTCTGATCCATGTCCGATACTTTCGATCTGATCGTTGTTGGTGGCGGTCCTGGCGGATACGTTGCAGCGCTTCGAGCCAGCCAGCTTGGCATGAGCGTTGCCATCGTGGAGAGCACGCATTTTGGTGGCGTCTGCCTCAATTGGGGCTGCATCCCTACAAAGGCGCTTTTGCGTTCCTCCGAAATTCACCATCTTTTGCATGATCTGAATACGTTCGGCTTCTCGGCCGAGAACATATCCTTCGATCTACCCAAGATTGTGGCCCGATCCCGTGGCATTGCCCGTCGCATGGGCGGGGGCATTGCCCATCTGCTCAAGAAGGCCAAAGTCACGACCTTTGACGGTCGTGCTAAACTGGCTGGCCGGGCAGGGGAAGCACACAAGATTTCCATCACCAAGGATGGTGCCGAAGTGGCGATCATTAAGTCGCCCAACGTCATTCTGGCTACTGGTGCACGCGGCCGCCAGCTTCCGGGTCTGGAGACAGATGGAAAGCTGATCTGGGGTGCGCGTGAAGCCATGACCCCGACCGAACTGCCGAAGCGCCTGCTGGTCATCGGTTCTGGTGCCATTGGTATCGAATTTGCGTCCTTCTATCGCAACATGGGTAGTGAAGTAACGATTGCCGAAGTGGCGGACCGTATTCTGATCGCCGAAGATCCGGAAATTAGTGCCGCAGCCCGCAAGGCCTTCGAGAAGCAGGGGATGAAGATCATCACCGGTGCGAAGGTTGGCCCGCTTCAGAAGGGTGAAAACGAGGTTTCCACCACCATTGAAAGCTCCTCCGGTACGGTTGATCTGACTGTGGATCGCGTGATCTGCGCTGTCGGCATTGTTGGAAACGTTGAGGATCTGGGCCTCGAGGGGACCAAGGTTCAGGTCGATCGCACTCATATCATCACGGACGGCTTCTGCCGCACGGCAGAGCCGGGCATCTATGCGATCGGGGACGTTGCAGGTGCTCCGTGGCTGGCTCACAAAGCAAGCCATGAAGGTATTCTCTGCGTCGAGAAGATTGCCGGTCGTTCGCCGCAGCCTCTTCATGCCTTGAACATTCCGGGCTGCACCTACTCTCGTCCCCAGATTGCTTCGGTAGGTCTGAGCGAAGAGAAGGCTATTGCCTCTGGTCATAAGGTCCGCGTCGGTCGCTTCCCGTTCATGGCGAATGGCAAGGCCGTAGCGATGGGGGAGACGGAAGGCATGGTCAAAACCGTGTTTGACGCAACCACCGGAGAGCTTCTTGGTGCTCATATGATCGGTGCCGAAGTCACGGAAATGATCCAGGGTTATGTTATCGCCCGAACTAGTGAGCTGACGGAAGCAGAACTGATCGAGACGGTTTTCCCGCATCCGACAATCTCCGAGACGATGCATGAAGCGACTCTGGCGGCCTTCGACGGTCCGCTCCATATCTGAGCAGCATGTCCCAGCGCATCACCATAGATCACCGTGAGATGTCTGCTCTCCGTCATCCGGAGAAGGCACATCGTCCTGATAATCCGATCCAGCGTAAACCGTCCTGGATTCGGGTAAAGGCGCCCAACCATCCCGTGTACCACGAGACACGGGCGCTGATGCGGGAGGCCAATCTGGTTACGGTCTGCGAGGAAGCAGCCTGTCCGAATATCGGGGAATGCTGGTCCCAGCGTCATGCGACCATGATGATCATGGGCGAAATCTGCACGCGGGCCTGCTCTTTCTGCAACGTGACAACTGGCCTCCCAAAAGCCTTGGACACAGACGAACCGCGCCGGGTTGCAGAAGCCGTGGCAAAGCTTGGTCTCAAGCATGTTGTCATCACATCAGTTGATCGTGATGACCTTGCGGATGGAGGCGCTCGTCATTTCGCGCACGTCATTCAGGCCATACGCTCAGCTTCACCAGGTACGACAATCGAAATTCTGACGCCTGATTTTCTTCGGAAACCAGGCGCACTTGAGATTGTGGTGGAGGCACGGCCTGACGTTTTCAATCACAATATCGAGACCGTGCCTCGTCTCTATCCCACAATCCGGCCAGGTGCGCGATACTATCAGTCATTGCGTCTGCTGGACGGTGTAAAGAGGCTCGATCCATCCATTTTCACCAAGTCTGGCCTGATGCTTGGCCTTGGTGAGGAGAAGATGGAAGTATGGCAGGTCATGGATGATTTCAGGGTTGCTGACGTCGATTTTTTGACGTTGGGCCAGTATCTTCAGCCGAGCGTAAAGCATGCATCGGTCGAAAAGTTTGTTACCCCGGAAGAATTTGACGGCTATGCTGCGGCTGCCCGTTCCAAAGGATTTCTCCAGGTCAGTGCAAGCCCTCTGACACGATCCTCCTATCATGCGGACAGTGACTTCGCGAAGCTGCAGGCTGCGCGAAACAGCCGTCTGAAAGAAAGTCCCTGATGCCGACACATGCCGAGCAACGGTTGATTGCCTACACGCCGGAGCAACTTTTTGATCTGGTCGCAGATGTGGAGAGATATCCGCAGTTTCTGCCATGGTGCGTCAAAGCGACTATCAAATCCAAGACGGAGCATGAACTGGTAGCTGACCTGACAATCGGGTTCGGTCCGTTCCGTGAGACCTTTACCAGCCGTGTGACCTTGGAATGCCCTTCGCGTATCCGCGTCCGTTATGAAAAGGGGCCTTTCCGGTATCTGAACAACGTCTGGACATTCACACCAGACCCTCGTGGCTGTCTGGTAGACTTCTTTGTAGACTTTGAATTCCGTTCCCGTCTTCTACAGAACGCGATGGGAGTTGTTTTCAATGAAGGCGTTCGCTTGATGGTCTCAGCCTTCATCAAGCGTGCCCGCGATATCTACGGAGTACAGGCTGCACAGAACCGCACCCCGCAGCCAGGACTTTCTTGAGTACAGGAAAGAATTCGTAATACGTCATGAACCATTTGGCGCATGAGGCGTTCTCAGCCTCAAGCACCGAATGGTGTCATGAAAGGATTACGCAATGAAGAAATTTACCTTCGGCGCATTTGCCTTCTCGGCTTTGATTGCTGCTTCTTCCCCGGCTATGGCCGCACACCATGGGCATCACCATGGCAAGAAGGCTGCCGCCCACGCTCAAAAGTCTGACGAAGCTTCTGCAACGGACGCTCTTAACGCTCGTTCACTGCAGCAGGCTCAAACGCCGGTCCAGGCACAGGCACCAGCAGCTCCACTTCCTGTTGCAACGGCTCCAACGTCTGCTGTTGTTCCTACGGCCCCGCCGGTTCCAGCCGTACCGCCGGCAGCGTCAACCATGCCAGCAACGGCGCCTACTGACGGTCAATAAGTTCTCAGTCGGTACACCCGTTGGAAAAGCCCTTACCAGATCGGTAAGGGCTTTTTTTTGTTTACACCTTCAGGACCATTTCCAGAGCATGTCTAACCGTTGCATTTCTGACAGCGGCGCGGTCTCCGGAAAAAATATGTCGCTCTGAGATTGCCTTTCCTGGAAAAATAGCTAGCCCGAAACAAACCGTTCCCACAGGCTTATCAGCACTTCCACCGTCTGGCCCCGCTATTCCTGTTACGGATACCGCCACGCTCGCATCCGCAGCATGGCACAGTGCGCCTTCTGCCATGGCTTGCGCTGTCTCTTCACTGACTGCGCCGTATCGAACAAGAGTTTCTTCTGGAACACCCGCCGCACTGTTTTTAAGAGCGTTGGAGTACGTTACGAGTCCTCCTTCGATCACACTGGACGAACCTGCGATATCGGTAAGCGCTGCACAGATCATACCCCCGGTACAACTTTCCACCGTCACCAAGCGTAGGTCTCGGGCAGCCAAATGCGCGAAAACTTTTTCACAAAGTGATCGAAAATCAGTTTCCGACATGGGAAGCACTCACTCGATAAACCATCATATTGGCTTCGATATTCTCGATGTACATCCGCGTTTCCCGGTAGGGAAGACGTTCGATCCAATCTAGAATACCATCTTCAGATAAAGGATCGGCGGGTGGATTTGCTTTGAGCCACAGATCCACCCGATGCGGCCCAGCATTATAAGCAGCCAAGGCATAGGGAATGACGTTATCAAAGCGCGCAAGCAACTGGGATACGTAAGCATTCCCGACGGTCAGATTGGTCTGAGGATCCAAAAGTGCAGCTGCAGAAACATTAATGCCCCCAAGATGGGCGCGCCTCACCACATCGGTCGCAGCCCCGGGTAAAATCTGAAGCAGACCAATAGCGTGAGCCCCACTGATGGCAGCAGAATCGAACCCGCTTTCCTGCCTGATAACAGCTGGAAGCAAACCATCTGGAATAGTCGATGCTTCCGGCCATGGATTAGGGAACCCCTGCGGATAGAGGGCAACGCCTTTTCGTGACAAGGCATGAGCGGCAAAGACTTCAGCGGCAGGAACATTAAGACGTGAGCCAAGGTCTGCCACAGCCTTCTGGCCTTGCGGCGTCGGATTGGCGATCAGAAGAAGCAGCAGGAAGTCTTTAGCGTGTTCCTGATCTCCTGACTGCATCAGGTCAGTGGCCGCCTCGACGAGATCCTGTCGCTGCAAGTCTCCTGATGCCACCGACGGAAGAGAGTGCAAGCTTTGCTGGAGCGCACTATCGAATTCCTGAGACGTCGTCCCGGCCAAAATAAAAGACTGCTCCCCGGAAAGAACTGCCTGAGCAAGCTGGCCATGGAACGTCGTGGGAAAATGTGTCGCATGCTCAAATGCGTCCTGCGCGTCTCCTGAATGCCCTGCGGCCTGGCGGGCGCGCGCAGTCCAGTACCAGCCTCGAGCCTGCATCGTGAGTGAGGAAGCCTGCTGGAGCGGCTTGAAAAACTCCTCTGCTTGGTCGGGAGTGTTCAAGAGCCGAAGAGCAATAAAGCCGGAGAGATTTTGCGCTTCCTGACGGTCGATTTCGGTAAGCGGCAGTGTTGTGTCCTGCGCTAGGGCATAAGCGTCCTGCACACGACCTGCGAGGAGCAGGGCGCGCGCCAGACTTGCTCTTTCACTGGACCATTCATGAGAAGGGGCCGCGGCTTGCAGACGTGAACCCATATCATTCCAGAGCGCCAAAGCGTCATCCAGGCGGTCTTCGCGCCGGAGAGCCCGCAGGCGATAACGAATTAAAATGGGATCTGCACGCTCCGCAGGAGATAGAGCATCAAATGCGCTGTCGGCAGCAGGCGAAACGGATCGTTCAGCGAGTCTCGCGCGCGCAAGAGCCTGACGTTCGGGCAGCAGGCGAGGGATCTGACGTCCCGCTGCCGAAAACTGGCCTTTGGCTTCAAGACGCTCATAACGCTGCCACTGATCATCCGCACCGAAGACAGTGGCATATCTCGCTAAAAGAGCACCTTCTTCCTGAGCAGTTCCTGCGCCAGAGACCCAAAGCCTACGCGCTTCATTTACTGCACTGGGGAGATGATCCTGACAGTTCAGGAAAGCCGAGACGAGTGTCAGGGGAAGAGACGGGCAGAGACGGTTTAACGCGTCAGGATCAGACGTATGCGTAAGGACATTCTGATATCGCCACAGAATTTTGGCGCGTTGCGGCCAGACCGGCGTCTCCAGAAGAAAAGCGGCATAGTCGTCCGCAGGTCGGTCCGTGGCTGAAGGCGCAACAAGTGACAGCCACTGAGCCAATCGGTCCTGAACCGAGGGTGTAGGAGGCAAGGGAGCTGCCGCCCCGAGAAACAGGGCGGCAGCCAGCAGAAGTGGTCGGTCAGTTCGGCAGCACAACATGATGCCAGATTTCTCCTCCGCCGCGGATGATGAGCTCAATCGCCACACCCAGCACGACAAACAGACCACACCATGCGATCCAGCTGTAACGGGCCAGAAGCCCGGCAATGAACGACGCGGCAACGCCCATCAGCAACACAGAGAACGCGAGACCGCCCATGAGAATCCATGGATGACCAATAGCAGCCCCTGCGACAGCGAGGACATTGTCCAGACTCATGGAAAGATCGGCAATGACAATCTTGAGAATGGCAGGCCCAAGCCGGGAAGGGGCGTCAACCTCGACATCCGCATCATTGTGTCGGAGCTCCCGATACATCTTCCAGCAGACCCAGAGCAGAAGACAGCCACCTGCGAGCGTCAGGCCGACAACAGCCAGAAGACGGGCTGCGACCAGTGCCAACCCAATTCGCAGGACGGCAGCAAAGGCCGTGCCGATCAGGATGGCCAGACGCCTCTGCCGCCCCTGAAGGCTACGAACCGCCATCCCGATGACAACGGCGTTGTCTCCCGCGAGCGTGATATCAATGAGGGTGACCTGTGCCAGCGCAAACAGGCCGTGAACGAAAGTATCAGGGAGCAAGGTTGTCATTCTTCCAAAAGGGGTCCGTGCAATATCCTCGTATTTGGTCTAAGCAGCCTCCGTAAAGCCCCACTCGCCTCCGGAGTTCTCATGGTTCCGCGTTATAGCCGCCCCCAGATGACCGCAATCTGGTCGCCCGCCAACCGTTACCGTATCTGGTTCGAAATTGAAGCCCTGGCCTGTGAAGCCATGGCGGAACAGGGCGCAATCCCTGCCGAATCAGCCAAAACGATCCGCGAAAAAGGGGATGCTGCAATGGCCGCATTCTCCGACGCTGATCTGGCCCGGATTGACGAGATCGAGGCTGAAACGCGCCATGACGTGATTGCGTTCCTGACATGGCTGGCAGAAAAAGTCGGCCCGGACAGCCGCTTCGTTCATCTCGGCATGACGTCTTCGGATGTGCTGGACACATGCCTGTCTGTTCAGCTGACACAGGCTTCGGACCTTCTTCTTGAAGATCTGGAGCGCGTTCTCGCGGCCCTCAAGACGCGCGCATACGAGCACAAGCTGACCGTGACGATCGGCCGCAGTCACGCCATTCATGCGGAACCGACCAGCTTCGGCCTGAAACTGGCTGGCCATTATGCAGAATTCGCGCGCAACAAAGAGCGTCTGCTTCAGGCCCGCAAAGAAATCGCTGTCTGTGCCATTTCCGGTGCGGTCGGTACGTATGCTCATATTGACCCGGCAGTTGAAGAATACGTCGCTGAAAAACTGGGACTTGTTGCCGAAAGCGTCTCCACACAGGTTATCCCCCGTGACCGCCACGCAGCATTTTTCTGCACCCTGGGCGTGATTGCCAGCGGCATTGAGCGCCTCGCTGTTGAAGTTCGCCATTTGCAGCGCTCGGAAGTGCGCGAAGCGGAAGAGTTCTTCCACAAAGGCCAGAAGGGCAGCTCCGCGATGCCGCACAAGCGGAATCCGGTCTTATCCGAAAATCTGACAGGCCTTGCCCGCCTGATTCGCTCCCACGTTACGCCTGCACTGGAAAACGTTGCCCTGTGGCACGAACGTGACATCAGCCACTCAGCCGTAGAGCGGAACATCTGCCCTGACGCCACGATCGGGCTTGATTTCGCTCTGATGCGCCTGGCTGGCATGATGGAAAAGCTGATGGTCTATCCAGACCAGATGATCGCCAACATGGAAAGCCTCGGTGGCGTTGTCCATTCGGGTGAAGTGCTGCTGGTTCTGGCCCGCGCTGGCATTTCCCGCGAAGACGCCTACCGGATTGTCCAGCGCAACGCCATGGAGACATGGACGAAGCTGGGCCACCCTGACTTCCGCACGTTCCGCGAGAATCTTGAAGCAGATCCGGAAGTTGCCGGCCGTGTCAGTGCGGAAGTTCTGGACCGGGCCTTCGATCCGGCGCAGCATCTCAGCCAGGTTGATCGCATCTTTAACCGCATTTTCGGTTAATCTGGACAAACGGGGGCGGGAATAGTTTTCCCGCACTCTCGCGGTTCCGGTTCCGCAATGCTATGGAACCGAAAAACCGTCGCTGGACCAGCCGTTTCCGCATCCCTGACAAACGGGACGGCGCAACGCAGTAAGGATTGCTCATGGCCCGCCGCCGCCAGCTCTATGAAGGCAAAGCCAAGGTTCTTTTCGAAGGGCCCGAGCCCGGAACGCTCGTGCAGTATTTCAAGGATGACGCTACCGCCGGAAACGGCGCCAAAAGTGGCGTGATCACAGGGAAGGGTGTCCTGAACAACCGCATCAGCGAATACCTGATGATGAAGTTGCACGACATCAACATTCCAACGCACTTCATTCGCCGTCTCAACATGCGTGAGCAGCTGATCCGCGAAGTCGAGATCATTCCACTCGAAGTGGTGGTCCGCAATGTTGCGGCGGGCTCGATCGCCAAGCGCCTTGGCATCCCTGAAGGGACCCGTCTGCCGCGCACGATCATCGAATATTACTACAAGAACGATACTCTCGGGGACCCGATGGTCTCTGAAGAACATATTGCCGCGTTCGACTGGGCCTCACCACAGGACCTGGACGACATGAATACGCTGGCTCTCAGGACCAATGATTTCCTGATGGGCATCTTCATGGGCGTTGGCATCACCCTCATTGATTTCAAGCTGGAATTCGGCCGTCTCTGGGAAGGCGAGGAGATGCGGATTATCGTCGCTGACGAAATCTCTCCCGATAACTGCCGCCTGTGGGACAGCAAGACCAGCGAGAAAATGGACAAGGACCGGTTCCGCAGGGACATGGGCCGCGTCGAAGAAGCTTATCAGGAAGTTGCACGGCGTCTCGGGATCCTGCCCGAAGCCAGTAATGGAGACCTCAAGGGTCCGGAGGCAGTATAATGAAAATCCGCGTTTTCGTTTCTCTGAAAGATGGTGTTCTTGACCCGCAGGGCAAAGCCGTCGGCCATGCTCTTGAGTCTCTGGGTTTCAAAGGTGTTGGTGAAGTCCGCGTTAACCGCGTGATCGAACTGGACGTTGCAGCGCAGGACAATGCTGCAGCTCTTGCTGAGGGTGAGGCCATGGCCCGCGCTTTGCTGGCTAACGAGGTCATTGAAGACTTCAGCGTCGAGGTGGCGGCATGAAGCTCTTCTCCGCTGCTCTTCTGGCTGCCGGTCTCGTGACCGTAGCTGCGGCTCCTGCGCATGCACAGCGCGTTTCCAAGGTCTCCGGAAAAGCTCTGGGCAACATGTGCTCAGCCAGCAAGTCCACCGCTCTCTGTGACGCGTATCTCGCAGGCGTCATGGACAGCGAAGTCTGGTCCAAGAAATACGACAGCTACGCCGATGACGCTGGCGCGCCTGTCGCGTTTTGTGTTCCGGTCAGCGAAACGACAACGCAGGTCCGCGGCAAGCTGATTTCCTGGCTGCACGCTCATAACGATGCGTTGACGCAGTCGGGCGGCAAGGCCGTTTACCGTGCCCTGCATGATGCTTACCCCTGCCATACGGCTCCGGAGGCTCAGAAATGAAGGCAGGTATCGTCGTATTTCCTGGCACGAACCGGGAGCGCGACATGGTGCACGCCCTGAAGCTGGTTTCCGGCCAGACCCCGAAGATGATCTGGCACCGGGACACATCCCTTGGTGATCTGGATCTCGTGGTTCTACCAGGGGGTTTCAGCTTCGGGGATTATCTGCGCAGTGGTGCCATGGCTGCTCATTCTCCGATCATGCGCGAAGTCAAAGCTTTCGCTGAGAAGGGTGGCCATGTTCTCGGTGTCTGTAACGGCTTTCAGATCCTGACGGAAACGCATCTTCTGCCAGGCGCACTGCTTCGCAACGCTGGCCTGCGCTTTCTATCGCAGGACTGCCACCTGAAAGTTGAAAATGCCACGTCGGCGTTCACACAGGGATGGAAGAGCGGCGACATTTTCCGTGCGCCGCTTGCGCATGGTGATGGCAACTACACGGCCTCACCTGAAACGCTTGAGCGTCTCGAAGGAGAGGGCCGGGTTGCATTCCGCTATTGTGCCGCTGATGGACAGGTCTCAGAGGGCAATCGCCACTCCAATCCTAACGGCAGCGCGCGCTCGATCGCTGGTATCCTGAGCGAAAATGGCCGTGTGTGTGGCCTGATGCCGCACCCTGAAAACCTGACTGACCCGGAAATCGGCGCGACTGATGGCGTGCCGCTCTTCAAAGGCTTGGTGGAGGCTCTCGTCGGATGAGTGTTACAATCGACGCCAAACTGGCCCAGTCTTTCGGCCTGACACCTGCGGAATATGACAAGCTCCTGAGCATCATGGGCCGCATGCCCAGCTTTACGGAGCTTGGCATTTTCTCGGTCATGTGGTCCGAGCACTGTTCTTACAAATCCTCCCGCATCCATCTCAAGACGCTGCCAACCAAGGCTCCATGGGTCATTCATGGGCCGGGCGAAAACGCGGGTGTTGTTGATATCGGCGAAGGTCTGGCTGCCGTCTTCAAGATGGAAAGCCACAACCATCCGTCCTTCATCGAGCCTTATCAGGGCGCAGCGACAGGTGTGGGCGGTATCCTGCGTGACGTGTTCACCATGGGAGCCCGTCCGGTCGCCAACCTGAATGCCCTGCGCTTCGGTGATCCAAAGAATCCGGGAACGCGCCGTATCGTCGATGGTGTTGTTCGCGGCGTAGGTGGGTACGGCAACTGCGTCGGCGTTCCGACGGTCGGCGGGGAAGTCAACTTCCACAAGGCCTATGACGGCAATCCGCTCGTCAATGCGATGACGGTCGGTGTTGCCAAGCAGGACAAGATTTTCCTTTCTGCTGCTGCAGGCATTGGAAATCCGGTTGTTTATGTTGGCTCCAAAACCGGTCGAGACGGTATTCATGGCGCTACCATGTCCTCCGCCGAGTTCGACGATGAGGCCGCCTCCAAGCGTCCAACCGTTCAGGTGGGCGACCCGTTCATCGAGAAGCTGCTGATTGAGGCGTGCCTTGAACTGATGGCCACAGATGCGATCGTGGCCATTCAGGATATGGGTGCGGCTGGCCTGACGTCTTCTGCTGTTGAAATGGCAGGGAAGGGTGGCGTCGGAATTGAGCTTGACCTTGATTCCGTCCCGCAGCGCGAACCCGGCATGTCAGCGTATGAAATGATGCTGTCTGAAAGCCAGGAGCGTATGCTCATGGTTCTCAAGCCAGAGAGCACTGAGCAGGCCCGGGCCATCTTTGAAAAATGGGAACTGGATTTCGCGATCGTCGGGCAACTGACAGATAGTGGCCGCATCACAATCAAGCACAACGGACAGGTCGAAGCGGATATTCCGCTGGCACCGCTGGCGGATGAAGCTCCGATCTACAATCGCCCGACTGTTCCGCTGGAGGCCCCACGGCACATCCAGCCACCTGCAGACCCGGTAGGGATTGAGCATGCTCTGCTGACATTGATCGGCTGCCCGGATCTGGCGTCCCGCGCATGGATCTGGAACCAGTACGATGCATCCGTCGGCGGCAATACGGCGCGTCGCCCAGGTGCAGCAGATGCTGCCATTGTGCGCGTGGAAGGAACGCGTCTGGGCCTCGCCCTGACGACAGACTGCACCCCGCGTTACTGTCAGGCTGACCCGAAAACCGGAGCAGCACAGGCTGTTGCCGAAGCATGGCGCAACATTACGGCAACAGGTGCGAAGCCTTTGGCCGTGACGGACAACCTGAACTTCGGCAATCCGGAACGCCCGGAAATCATGGCTCAGTTTGCTCAAGCCATCAAAGGCATGGGTGAGGCGTGCCGTGCGCTGGATTTCCCGGTCGTGAGTGGCAATGTCTCATTGTATAACGAGACACGTTCACCATCAGGTCTGGCCCAGGCTATTCTCCCAACACCGGCGATCGGCGCTCTGGGTGTTCTCGCAGATGCTTCGCGGTCCATCGGACTATCCATGCCTGCAGACCATGATCTGGTTCTGATCGGCGAAATCCGTGGGGAACTTGGTCAGTCCCTGTGGCTCCGTGAGATTTGCCATCGCGAGGACGGTGCTCCACCTCATGTTGATCTTGTTGCAGAGCGCCGGAACGGTGACTTTGTGCGCGGACAGATTGAAGCCGGGTTGGTCGCAGCCTGCCACGATATTGCAGATGGCGGTCTTCTTGTGACACTGGCTGAGATGGTCATGGCTGGAGATGTTGGATGCGTGTTGAATGCACCCCCATCCAACATTCCACTGCATGCCTTCTGGTTCGGTGAAGATCAGGCGTGCTATGTTGTGGCGACCAAAAGCGCGCAGGCTCTTCTTGCCGCAGCCGAAAAAGCTCATGTCCCCGCCCGCAAGCTGGGTCATTCCGGCGGCAAGGAACTGAAGCTTGCGGATGGTATTGCACTAAAAGCCAGCAGATTGCGCGACATCAACGCAGCATTCTTCCCGAAATTCATGGGTGAGGACGCCTGACACATGCCGATGACAGCATCCGAAATCGAACGGACCATCCTCGCCGCCATTCCCGATGCCCAGATCACAATTCAGGATCTGGCAGGGGACGGGGATCACTACGCCTGCACCGTGGTCAGCACGGCATTCGAAGGGCTTTCTCGTGTACGCCAGCACAAACTGGTTTATGATGCGTTCGGAACCCGCATGGGTACTGAGCTGCATGCGATGGCTCTCAAAACCCTGACCCCTTGAACTCAGGGGGAATCATTCCCTTCTGAAGTGACTGCTGACAGCCAGGGAGGGCATTGCCTCTCCCTGATGCCGACAAAAGGAAAAACCAATGTCTGAGACCGTGTTCCAGCATATCCAGAACCTGATCGACGCAAACCCGGTCATGCTGTTCATGAAGGGTGACAAACTCTTCCCGCAGTGCGGCTTCTCTGCACGCGTTGTGCAGATCCTGAACCACCTTGGCGTGCCGTTCGAGACCTGCAACATTCTTGAAAGCGCTGAGCTTCGTCAGGGCATCAAGGATTTCTCACAGTGGCCGACCGTGCCGCAGCTCTACGTCAAAGGTGAGTTCGTTGGTGGCTGCGACATCGTGACGGACATGTACCAGAGCGGTGAACTTGAGACTCTGCTGACCGAAAAAGGAATCGCTACGGCGAATGCCTGATTTCGTTAATTCCGGCCGCTGAAACGGCCGGAATTCAACCTTTTTCAAGGCTTGCAGACGCCACAATTCAGCCATGATGTGTCCAAAAGTGGCAAGACCTTGATTTTTTCTAAAACTTTTCCCATCGGGGTTGTCGAACCCTCTGATTACGTCATACGGTAGTTCCATCAAAACAGGGATGGAAACACATCAATGGCGCGACAGTGGGCTGGCCGAATTGCTCTCGGCATTATGGGCGTTGGACTATGCATGGGAGCCGGAAAGGCTCATGCCCGTGCAGCCATCACTGATTACGAAGCCAGCAAGCTGACATTTGATGCGCTGACAGCAACCCCGGTTTACCACCGCCCGGTTGTTCACTTTGCTCGTCACTCCGCAAGCCACTCAATGGCATGGAGCGGACATCACGCTGTGATCCGTAACGTGGCTTACCGCCCGCATGCAGCTGCCGCAACAACAGCTCATCGTCACGTCCGCAGCCGTCGCACCTGATATTATGTAAGGCGTAGCGCATCCACGATGCGTCGCGCCTGCCCCTCGCGATTGACAACAATAACGTCGAAGCGCGTGTTCGGACGCGACCATTCAGGTTTGGTCGCAAGGACATACTCAAACGCTGCCATCAGGCGCTCCGCCTGACGAGGACGGAGAGCTTCCGCGCTATCCCTGAGTGTGGAACGGCTCTTCACCTCAACAGCGATAATCCAGTCTTCATCCGCGACCAGAAGATCAATTTCGCCATATGGTGTTCTGAGCCTTTGAGCCAGAATTTCCAGCCCTGCCTCCACCATATGGCGCTTAGCGATCTCTTCAGCGTTCAGGCCTCCGTAATAAGCCTGAACGCCTTTCGCGCGACGGTTAATCAGCGCTCTTCTTTCAGAAGACGGGCAGCATCAATCGCAAAATACGTCAGGATGCCATTACAGCCAGCACGCTTGAAAGCGATCAGGCTCTCCATGATGGTACGATCCCGCTCAAGCCAGCCATTCTGAATAGCGCCGGCTAGCATCGCATACTCACCAGAAACCTGATAGGCGAAGGTCGGCACCGAAAAACGGTCACGAATACGGCGGATGATATCCAGATACGGCATGCCGGGCTTGACCATGATCATGTCCGCACCTTCCCGGATGTCCTGCTCCACTTCCCGAAGAGCTTCATCCGAATTGGCCGGGTCCATCTGATAGGTTTTCTTGTCACCCGTCAGAAGGCCACCTGATCCCAACGCATCACGGAACGGGCCGTAGAAGGCGGAAGCGTATTTCGCGGTGTAAGCCATGATTCGGACAGTCTCGAAGCCGTTGGCATCGAGTGTTTCGCGGATTGCCTGCACACGACCATCCATCATGTCAGACGGCGCAATAATGTCGTTTCCAGCGCGAGCCTGATTGAGCGCCTGCTGACGAAGGATTTCAACAGATTCGTCATTGAGGATACGGCCATCCTTGATAACGCCGTCATGACCATGATCCGTGTAGGGATCGAGCGCCACGTCACCGATAACACCAAGCTCCGGAAAGGCTTCCTTGATGACGCGGGAGGCGCGACACATCAGATTGTCCGGGTTCAGGGCTTCAGTGCCGGTTGCATCACGCAGTTCGACTGGCGTGATGGGAAAGATGGCAACCGCCGGAATGCCAAGCTCAACAGCCGGACGGACATGCTCCACCAGATTGTCGAGGCTGACGCGCTCAACACCGGGCATGGAGGACACTTTCTGGCGCTGGTTTTCGCCTTCACAAACGAAAATCGGCCAGATCAGGTCATCGACGTGCAGTCGATTTTCCTGAACCAGCCGACGTGTAAAGGCATCGTGGCGATTACGCCGCGGGCGGAAGAGGGGGAATGATGCGTTCGTCATGCCCCCAATCATGCTCCTATATTTTCTATCTGGAAAGCAGGCTGTGACGTACTCCGTAACAGAAATAGATCGCCAGCCCGATCACGAGCCATACCACCAGCCGAACCCAGGTCAGCATATCCAGAGACACCATGACCGCACCGCAGGACAACACGCCCAGAACCGGAATAATCGGCCCACCGGGCACACGGAAAAGGCGTGGGGCCTGAGGCTCTTTTATTCTTAAGAGTGGAACGCCGACGCAGACAATGATGAACGCAAGCAGCGTTCCAATTGATGTCATGTTGCCCAACTCACCGATCGGCAGCACTGCAGTCAGAACGCTTGTCAGGGCAGCAAAGCACAGATGGGACGTCCAGGGCGTATGCGTGCGCGTGTTCAGCTTCGCGAAGACTTTCGGAAGCAGCCCATCATGCGACATGGCCAGAAATACACGCGCCTGACCCAGAAGAAGCCCAAACAGGACAGAAACGTATCCTACTGTAATCCCCAGTTTAACGAGACTGGCGAGCCAGGGGGCACCAGCAGCATCAATCGCTGTTGCAACCGGGCTTGGATCATTCGCCATGACTTTATAGTTCACAACGCCCGTCAGAACCGCAGAGAACACTGCATAAACAACACCACAGATCAGCAGGCTTCCGATAATGCCGACCGGAATATCCCGGGCCGGGTTTTTGCTGTCTTGCGCGGTTGTGGAGACGATATCGAATCCCAGATAGGCAAAGAATGCCATCCCGGCGGCCCGCATTACGCCAGAGAAGCCGAAATGCCCAAAGGTGCCGTCATTCGGCGGAATATACGGATGATAGTTTGCCAGCTTGATATGCGGGATGCAGAACACCAGCACCAGAGCGATCACTGCCAGCTTGATGACTACGATAACATTATTCACCGCAGCAGACTGGCTGACACCACGCATCAACAAAGCAGTCACGACCCAGATAGCCAGAACCGCCGGAAAATTGAACCAGGCACTGACAACTGACCCGTCCGCCAGTGTCACGGGTGTCATGGGTGTCGCCAGAAGCCGCGGATCAATCGTAATGCCCCAGCCTGAGAGCAGGGAGGATACATAGCCCGACCAGCTCGAGGCCACAGCGGCTGCACCTACTGTATATTCAAGCACAAGATCCCAGCCGATGATCCAGGCGATCAACTCACCCATGGACGCATAGGCATAGGAATACGCTGACCCGCCTGACGGGATCATCCCAGCCAGTTCGCCGTAACAGAGGCCGGCAAATCCACAGGCGAGGGCAGCAATAAGATAGGACAGCGTGACGGCAGGGCCTGCGTTCTGGCCTGCTGCAACGCCTGTCAGGGAGAACAGGCCGGCACCGATGGTCACACCTACACCGAGTGCAATCAGGTGCCAGGGGCCAAGAACACGTTTCAGGCCTGTATTGTCAGACGCAGCGGAAGACACAGGCTTGGTCCGCCAGAGCGGATTGGTCATGAAAGATCCTCGTTGGAAACACGGATTGTTTTTGCCGACGCGCGCATTCTGCGGTAGTGACGGGGCGAACTCACCCTGGAGAATGGACCACGATGTCGGAACACGCCAGCCAGTCCACGCTGAATCCTTTTTTCCACGCGCCTCTAAAAGAGGCTGATGCCGAAGTTGCCGCAATCCTGAATGACGAACTGACCCGTCAACAGGATGGTATCGAGCTGATCGCGTCCGAGAACATGGCATCTTTTGCCGTGATGGAAGCGCAGGGCTCTGTTCTGACCAACAAGTACGCTGAAGGCCTTCCGGGCAAGCGCTACTATGGTGGCTGCGTTGACGTGGACCGCGTTGAAACCCTCGCCATCGAGCGCCTTAAGAAGCTGTTCGGCGCAGAATTTGCAAACGTGCAGCCGCATTCCGGCGCCAATGCCAATCAGGCAGCCTTCATGGCAATGGCAAAGCCAGGCGACACCATTCTGGGTCTGAGCCTCGCGGCTGGCGGGCATCTAACCCACGGTGCAGCTCCGAACTACTCCGGCAAGTGGTTCAACGCCGTTCAGTATGGCGTGCGGGCGCAGGACGGCCTGATCGACTACGATCAGATGGAAGAGCTGGCCCGCGAACACAAGCCGAAGATCATCGTTGCAGGTAGCTCCGCCTATCCACGCGTGATCGACTTCCCGCGCTTCCGGAAGATTGCTGACGAGGTTGGCGCTTATCTGATGGTGGACATGGCTCATTTTGCCGGTCTGGTTGCCGCTGGCCTGTATCCGAGCCCGCTGCCGCATGCTGACATCGTGACGTCCACGACGCACAAGACGCTACGTGGCCCACGTGGCGGCATCATCCTGACGAACAGCGCCGAGCTGGCCAAGAAGATCAACTCTGCGGTCTTCCCAGGTCTACAGGGTGGCCCGCTGATGCACGTCATCGCTGGCAAGGCCGTTGCCTTCGGTGAGGCCCTGAAGGACGACTTCCGCGACTACCAGAAGCGCGTTGTAGCCAATGCGAAGGCACTGGCCGACGAACTTCAGCTACGTGGCTTCGATATCGTGACAGGCGGCACAGACAGCCATCTGGTGCTGGTTGATCTTCGCCCCAAGAAAGTGACGGGCAAGCTTGCAGAAGAAATTCTGGAACGCGCTGGCATCACGGCCAACAAGAACGCCATTCCGTTCGATCCGGAAAAGCCGTTCGTCACGTCAGGCATTCGTCTGGGCAGCCCGGCTGCAACGGCGCGTGGTTTCGGCGAAGAAGAATTCCGCACCATTGCCCGCATGATGGACGAAGTTTTGACGGCAGCTTTGGAAGAGGGCGACGTCAATGACACGACCAACCGTGTCCATGAAGAAGTGAAGGCACTCTGCCGTCGCTTCCCGATCTATGATCGCGCTTCTGCCTAAGAGTTAAGGTGAACTTGCGGTGCGTCTGGCCAGACGCACCGCAAGTTGCCCTTGTTTAGGGCGCAGATTAGGCACGATGAGCAGACAGTCATCGTAGGGTGTGCAGATTGCGTCATGACCGTCCCTAGCGATTACAGTTCCTGCTCTTGGGATGCAGGTATTGCCAACCCAAGGCTGAACAAAGCTGAACTCTCCACTTTTGGCTGTGACGTTATCCGTCACAACAGCAAGCCTTGCTGGCTGCGTTTTATCCTGTGCAATGCCCTGAATATGCACATTCAAAGCTTCAGCCAAAAATCGGCGGCTCACTTTCTCCATCACGTCCACGGTTTCCGGCTCCCAATGTAATCCCGCTTCCAGCAGGCAGGATCGTCCGGTGCCCCCAACGGCCATGAAGCGCGCATGCTCAATCAGGCGAGAGCCGCCGTGATGTCCAAGGTCAGTCAGCACCAGCGTCGGTGATCCGGCCTCTGAGGCTAATGCGCAGGCAAGATCACTGGACCGCCGCCTGGGGGGAACAATGAAAAGCGGGTGGGACGGCCAGAGTGTGGAGTGAAGATCCAGCAAGAGATCAGCACGCTCAATAAAAGGACGCAGCTCCCGGGCTCGCGCCAGTTCACAGGACTGCTCATCATTGTTCAGACGTGATGGATGCCAGAGTCTGTTGAGGTCTTCCTCTCTGTAGCGAGAAGCCATCGGGGCAGAACGATCAAAGCGGTCGAAAGCCTCCAGATTGGCAAGAATCAGCGTGACACGACCAACCTCCGGAACGGGAAGTGTCTTTCTGAGCCTATCCAGGGCATGGCCACCAGCATACTCGTTACCATGAACCATCCCGCTAATAACGACCTCCGGCCCACTTCGACCGGACTCGAAAATCATGACGCCCGAAATGCCAGATGCAGGATTTCTCCATGCTGAGAGATCAGGCGGATTCAGGCAGACGTTCAAAGGAAAAGCCGGACGGCCGCTTCCGGGCAGGTCTTCAGTCAGGCGCGGCTGACGAAGCCGTATCGGATGGTGCCTCTGTCCTGCCTTACAACTCATGCCGCCCCGCTTACTCTCCGTGCAAAATCCCGTATGACCGTTTCACAGCGCTCAAGCTGTTCCTTCGCAATAAACTCGTCCGGACGATGAGCCTGAGCAATATCTCCCGGACCACAGACAATACTCTCCATGGCACCACGCTGGTAGATCCCAGCCTCAGTTCCATAAGACACTTTTCCCGTCGTGTTGCTGCCGGTGATCTGGCACGTCAGTTCTGCCAGAGGATGGTCGGCGGCCAGGGCAAGTGGAGGCAAGTCCACCAAAAGAAGGTAGCTGATGCCGCCGCCGGGGTTATCTTCTCTCAGACTTTCATCCAGCGGAGAGAGGGCCTCACGTAACTTCTCAAACTCGACGCATCCCTCATCGCCGGGAACATTCCGCCATTCAACGTCAAATTCGGCCTGTTCCGGGATGATGTTGAGGATACTGCCACCGGATGCGAGCCCGACCTGCATGGTTGTATACGGCGGAACAAACCCATCAACCCGCCGACCTTCCACAGCAAGGCGGTCAGCCTCGTCGGCACAGATAGCGATAGCTCGCCCCATGGCATGCAAGGCATTCCTCCCACCCTGCGGCAGGGAGGAATGCCCCGGCTTTCCAGTTAGCCGCACGCGAACAGCGAAGCGCCCTTTATGAGCGATTACGGGCGTCATCATGGTCGGTTCGCCCACCATGCAGAGGGCAGGGAGCAGATGCGCCTGCTTTATGTCCTCGATCAGGTGTCGTGCCCCATCACAGGTAATTTCTTCGTCGCAGGTAAAAAGCAGATGGATGGGCTTAGGGAGATCCATAGCCTTGAAATCGGGCACTGCGGCCAACATGCAGGCGACGTAGCCCTTCATGTCTGCTGCGCCACGCCCATAGAGGCGGCCGTTCTCTTCCCTGAGAACAAAAGGATCAGACGACCAGTCCTGACCGTCAACCGGAACACAATCCACATGCCCGGCGAATGCCATTCCCCCAGCTTTTTCTGGACCGATAACGGCATGCAGGTTCCACTTCCCGCCATCTCCACCCGGATACCGGGTAAAAGCGACATCATGGGCAGCCAGATAACCTTCGATCCATTCGATAATCGAAAGATTTGAATGGCGGCTGGTCGTATCAAACGAGACCAATGCCGCAAGAATCGTCTCTACCCGGGGAGGAATGGTGCGTGGATCGGTCATGGATTGTAGTGTAAGCACGTTCCTGGCCAGTCGCCATAGAGCTTGTAACGGCTTTATGATGCTGATGCTCAAGGCAGGAAACATGTTGTAAAGAAGCAGGCGTGACGGCAGCTGATTTTAAACTGAAACCGATTTTTCTCCGTACGAAACACGCCTTGAAGGACATGCCGTGAGCCACCCTGATCTTTCTGTAGCTCACAGGATCTGGCAAAAACTGCCTCAGGAACCGAGACGACGGTTTTTTGCATGGGCAACAGCCCTCGTCGCGCCCAGCATCAGCAAGACTTATCCATCCCGTGCTTCCGGCATTATTGTGGCTGGAGAACTGAGCCGCAGTTCAGGACTGGGCGAAGGGGCCCGTCTGATGGTGCAGGCTTTGCGCAAGCTGAACATTCCCTGTGCGACCTGGGATATAGACACCCGGCGACTTGAAGGGGATGCAGTCGGGGCAGGCGCACCTCTTGTCATTCACGTCAATGCGCCAATGCTCCCCTCTGTCCTTCTCAGAATGCCGCGCTCTCTTCGGAACGGCCGGAAAGTGATCGGCTATTGGGCATGGGAATTGCCCATCATTCCAAAAACATGGACATACGCTCGGCGATATGTCCATGAAATCTGGGTGCCGTCCCGCTTTACCGCTGATGCGATCGCGCCCCTCAATGTCCCGGTTCGCGTGGTGGAACACCCTGTTGGCCTTGCGGGTCAAAAACCCTCTCAGAAAGACCGGGCGGCATTCAACCTGCCAGATGATGCCCTCATTGTTCTTGTTTCGTTTAATCTTGCGTCCAGCATGGTTCGGAAGAATCCCATCGATACCATTCGGGCCTTTCGTGAGGCGTTTGGCATCCGTCCTGACCGGATTTTACTGCTGAAGATTGGCCATACAGAGAACTACCCAGATGATATGGCCGCCATTCAGGCCGCGATCGGCGGGGCTCCTAATATTCGCCTCGATACTGCGCATTACAGCAGCGAAGACACGCTGGCACTTATGGCTTGTGCTGATATCATTCTTTCCCTTCACAAGAGCGAAGGGTTCGGACTGGTCGTGGCAGAAGCCATGGCGCTGGGGCGCTGCATTGTAGCCACGGACTGGTCTGCATCGGCGGAGTTCATGGATACTTCATGCGGACTTCCTGTCGCCTACAGTCTGTCTCCCGCCCGTGACCCACGGGGTGTTCTCGACATGCCGCAAACCAGCTGGGCCAACCCTGACGTTCAATCCGCAGCACAGGCATTAAGAGAAGCCGCAGATAATCCTGCCCTTCGGGAACGCCTGGGGAATGCCGCCATGAAGCGTGTGGAGGATCGACTGAACGGCCAGAGCCTTCTGCAAGCGGTACAGGCGTCAGGAGTTCAGGGGTGACCGCCAGGAAAGTTTTTGTCTGGCAGTGGGGGAAACGGGGCGCGGGGCCGCGAATCGCGGTGGACCTTGCCAATGGGCTTGCTGCACTTCCCCGAACCAGTGTTCAGCTCTCGCTTTCAGACCAAGCGGAAATCCTTCATAGCCATCACGCTCCTGCGAATGTCCTGACATTCAGGACGTATCGCTCTGCGTTCGGGTTGTTCTGCAAATTCCTGCAGGCACCGGTGATTATCACACGTCTTTTCATGGCCATTCTGAGCAACAGGCCCGATATCGCCATCTGTGCAATGCCAGGGCCGCTTGATGTTCTCATGGCGCATGCTCTGCGGCGGGCCGGGGTGCCGGTCATCACGATCATTCACGATGCCCGTGCCCATCCGGGAGACGGCTACCCGTTACAGATGTTTCTTCAACGCATTCTGATCAGACAGTCATCCAGTCTGGTCACCTTTAGCCAGCACGTCGCCCAAACATTGTCGGGCGACGCATCGTGTCAGGGAAAAAGGATCCTTTCACTTTCCCATCCACCATTTATCGGGACGAACGCCGCTCCGCCGTTTAGCCATCAAGGGAAGCCCAAGCTGCTGATGTTTGGACGCCTTCTGCCTTACAAGGGACTGGACCTATTGGCTGCGGCACTTCCGCAGGTTGATATTCCTATCGAATGTCGCGTTATCGGGCAGGGGCCTGATAGCCCTGAACTTGCTGAACTTCAGAAGATCAACGGAGTGCACGTTGAAAATCGGTGGGTTCCAGAAAATGAGCTGTCACAACTGATGGGCTGGGCGGACGTATTGCTGCTTCCCTATCGGGAAGCCTCTCAAAGTGGCGTTGGCGCAATGGCCGCAGCAGGAGGGCGTTATATCGTTGCGACAAATGTGGGGGGGCTCACGGAGCAGTTTGCTGACAATTCACAGGCAGTACTCTGTGAACCGGAGCCGGAGGCAATCGCTCAGGCAATCACCGTCCTTTTGAAAAATCCACCACCAATTCCTCCAATTCCTGACAGCACAATTGCGTGGCAGGAACTGGGAAGAAATATTCTGGATCGCTACCTCCCTTAGGTGTCGAGTGCGTCTTCTGTCGCGATACGAATGCGATAGCCAATGTGCTTTTCAATATCGCGCAGAAACAGACGCTCATCACTGTTGATAAGAGAGAACGCAGCGCCCTTCTTACCGGCACGGGCCGTCCGGCCAATGCGGTGAACATACGATTCAGGCGTTTCCGGCATGTCCATGTTGATGACAAGATCAACATCGGAAATATCCAACCCACGTGAGGCGATATCCGTGGTCACCAACACAGGCACGCGGCCCTGCCGGAACAGATCCAAAGCCTTGTTTCGTGCGCCTTGTGTCCGATCACCGTGCAGGGTTTCCGCCCTGATGTCATGACGGCGAAGCACCTTGGCCATCAGATCGACATTCACTTTTGTGCGGGCAAAGACCATGCTGCGGCCCGGAAACCTCTCCAGAATACGTGCGACAGTTTCAGGCTTGTCGTCTTTTTCCACAAACATCGCGCGCTGGCGTATTTTCTTTGGCGTGAAGGTTTCAGCAGCAACATCCACGCGAACCGGATCACGCGTTACACGCTTGGCCAGAGCCATGACCGGCTCCGGCAACGTAGCAGAGCAAAAGACGGTTTGCGGCGGTACATCGGGAAAATACGGTGTCAGCGCCGTCAT
Source organism: Gluconobacter sp. Gdi (assembly GCF_014132155.1). Taxonomy (GTDB): domain Bacteria; phylum Pseudomonadota; class Alphaproteobacteria; order Acetobacterales; family Acetobacteraceae; genus Gluconobacter. The sequence continues at coordinate 332,611 of NZ_BLJQ01000003.1, read as the reverse complement.
GCTTTCGGAGAAGTCTTCATCCAGGAGGCGATCGGCCTCATCCAGCACGAGGTAGGTCAAATACTCCAGAACCAGTTCACCCTGCATCACCAGGTCCAGCAGTCGTCCATGCGTGGCTACAATAATGTCGACGCCATCGCGGATCGTGCGCAGTTGCTGATCACGGGGTGTTCCGCCACAGATCACACGCGTTTTCAAAGACAGGCGACGCCCTAATTGACGGCAGACTGCCGCAGTCTGCGCGGCCAGCTCCCGTGTGGGTTCAAGAATTAAAGCGCGCGGGCCCGGCGCAGCTTCCCCTTCACTCAGCTTCTGCAGCATGGGGAGCACGAAAGCAGCAGTTTTGCCACTTCCTGTCTGGGATGCGACAAGCACATCGCGCCCGGCCAGAAGCGGCGGGATGGCCTGAGACTGGATCGCGCTCGGGCGTTTGTGCCCAACCTGCTCCAGCGTGGCCAGAAGAGGGGGGATCAGTCCAAACTCGGCAAAACCGTCAGAATTGGAAATGGAAGGTGTTTCAGGCATCGTCATATCCGCTTCTTGCCAAATTTCTTCCGTTTCGGGAAATAGCGTCTTTTTTTGGAGTCCAACCATGAAGGCCACGATCATCGCCGAAGACTTCGCCGGGATGCGTGCGCAAGGTGCCGGTCTCGCGGAGAAAGCAGGAATGGACTGGGACTTTCAACCCGTTCTGATCCGCAAACCCTGGAACCATGTTCCGGCCCGATACTGGCCGTCTCCTTTAAAGCGCATTGCCCCCATCACCATAGCGCCTGACACAAAACTGATCATCAGTATTGGTGGGACGGGAGGTATTGCAGGGGCAGCAGTTGCCAAACGGGAAGGGTTGCCCGTGGTGCAGATTCAAAATCCCCGAACTGACCTCACAAAATTTAATCTTATTGTTGCCAACAGCCATGACGGCATTAATGGCCCGAATGTTTTGATCTCTCGCAATGCATTGCACCCCGTCACGCCCCAGAAGCTGGATTATGCCCGTGCCTTATGGGCTGATCGTCTGAAACATGACGAGCGGCCTTTGCTTGCCATTCTGGTTGGCGGCACAAACGGGCGCTTTTCTCTTGGGGTGGCGGAAGCAGTCAAAATGGCAGAAGGACTGATCGCTTTCGTGAACCGGAATGAAATGCAGGCTGTCCTGACCCCCTCACGCCGGACGGACCCAGCCGCTCTTGCCGTGCTGAAGGAAAAGCTTGTTCCAGCCGGTATCCGCATTCTTGAGGGGCAGGGAGATAACAATCCTTATTTCGGGATGCTTGCCTGCGCAGATATGATTGCCGTGACTACAGACAGTGTTTCCATGATTTCTGAAGCTGCCGCTACGACTGCACCGGTGATGGTTCTTCCGCTTCCGGGCAAGTCAGCACGCATTGGCCGGTTTGTGCAAACCCTTGAGGAAGCAGGGCGCGTCCGCATATTCAACCCGACCTTGACATCATGGTCTGTCCAGCCGCTTGACGACACCCCCACTGTGGCGAGAGAAATGCGCCGACGACTGAAGCTCTGAAAGGGCCCTCTATGCTCGATATCCGCACTTTCGGTCCACAGGGTGGAAACGTGCTCTACAAGGCGCTGGCCCACCCGCTAGCAGCCGAGGCGCTGACGCGCATGGAGAAGGCCTTCGCCGGGCAGACAATCGTCATTTACGACCCCGAGGACACCGTCCGAACGCTGGTTGCCCTTTATCCGGGACTAAAACCTTCTGTCGTGCTGGTTCATGATACCGAGCAGGTTGGCCAACCCGACGGCTTTGGTGGGGCGAAGCAAGCCCTTTTGGAACTGCCCGACACTGATGCAGATATCATTCTGGCGCTCTCGTTCGATAACGCGAAAATGCGCGGTCGTCTGGGCAAGCTCCTGAACGGGCGCACATTGCACACTCTCGCCCCGGCACGCCTACCCGATGATATGATCGTCCGTGGTCGCCCCTATCTCGACAAACTCAATTTCGCGACAAATTTTGCTTTTTTTCGGGATGACGATCAGTTTTCCACGCGGATCGTGACGGCCAACTACTGGTCCAATTATGGCTCGCAGGATCTGCGTTACTGGCTACGTCTTTATGACCAGTCCGGGCAGGTCATCGCCCAGTGGGAGCAACCTGTTACCCAGTCTGGCGCAGGCATCACGATTGATAGCGCCCAAATACGTGAACGTTTCAACCTGCCACCGTTTATGGGGCAGCTTTTCATTCATGTGATCGGCGCACGCGGGCATGACGTCGTCAAGTACGCGCTGGATGTCTGGGGCAGAAACGGTGACCCAAGCCTGTCCGTCACGCATGACGCCAATGCCTGGCCATCTGTCCGTTATGCCACGCTACCGGCTCCGGAAGCAGATGAGACCCTTACCGTCTGGGTCCAGAACAGCCATGCCACCACGATCCCGGCGGGAGGCATTACCTTTAACCCCATGGGCGTGGAAGAACATCGTGGCGTAGATCAGGCGATCGGCCCGTTTGAGACGGTCGCAGTCGATGTTGGAAAAATCTTTCCCGAACTCGCATGGCCTGCCCAGCTCGAAATGCGCTCAGGACGTCATCTGGTTCGGCCGCGCTATGAAATAACTCAGCGTGGACGCACACGCATTGCACACCTGAATGTCGAGCGGGACAATATTCGCCCAGACCCAGCCATCAGAAATTTCGCACCATCGCTAGGCCGAGGCTTTCTGCTGCCTTTTCCCATTCTGGACCCTGCAAAATTTGAAAGCTTTATCCAACCAAACCCCATGTCCGAAGCATTGGAAACGCTTCCTGTGCGGCTGGATATTTTCGATGATGCCGGCCAGCCGGTAGGCTCCCACTTCCTTGGCAATCTTCCGCGCAGCCACTCAACAGCCATCGCCTTGCATGACCTGACAGACCGGCCAGGGCATGCAGATCTGGTATATGACTTCCGAGACGGAGGAGAAGCTGACGGCTGGCTTCATGCGCTCATGCGCTATCGCAACCGTGAAACCGATCATGCGGCAGAAACCAGCTTTGGAGCCCACATCTTTAACACGCTCATGACATGGCGTTCCGAACCGCAATCCTACTCCGGTCCACCGCCGGGCCTGACGACGCGCCTCTTCCTGAAGCTTGGGCATGATCATCTGCGTAGTTTTTGTTGCCTGATCCATCCAGCGTCTATTGAGGGAACAGATCCATCCGAGACGGTTCTACTCCTCCACGCAGTTGATGGTACTCTCGTGGCTGAAACAGCCATCCACATCCAGCCATCGGGTTCATACATAGTTCGTCCGCATGAGATGTTCGAGAATGCTCTTCTGGAACGCGCAGGTGTCGGTGGTTATATCCTGATCCGCGACCTGACATGCCGACTGTTCGGGTATCACGGATTGGAAAATGGGGAAGGCGGCTTCTCCCTCGATCATATGTTTGGTTTCTGACAGCTCCACTTACACTTATGCTGAAGAGCGGATTGTTATTCTGTTCTTCAGCATAGAACATTGCTTTTGCGGCAATCGGCCAGATGATGACATGCGCATCGTTTATACAAAACGATATCAGCCTTTGAGTTTCAGGCAGAAGAAATCTATAAATTCCAAATACGGTATTTCAAACACTCTCAATATTGGTCACACCTAAATGCCTTCTGAAAATGATCCATTTTCTTCGTACCGCATTGTTGTTCTTGTACCCTGCTATAATGAAGAAGTGACCATTCAAAAGGTTATTCATGATTTTCGTGCGGCACTGCCGGGCGTCAATATTTATGTGTATGATAACAACTCAACAGACGACACCAAGGAAATCGCCAAAGCCGCCGGAGCAATTGTCCGTACAGAACGGATGAAAGGCAAAGGGCACGTCATCCGCCGCATGTTCGCAGACATCGATGCAGACTACTATATTCTCGTCGACGGAGACGCCACCTACGAAGCCGCCGCAGCGCCCATCATGCTCAAGGCCGCCATGTCAGAAGGGCTGGACATGGTAAATGGAGCCCGCGTGACAGACCGGGAAGCGGCTTATCGGCGCGGCCACGTACTGGGCAACAAAGTGCTTACAGGCCTGGTAACGTTTGTTTTTGGTCGGCGTCTGAGTGATATGCTGTCCGGATATCGAGTATTTTCACGTCGTTTCGTGAAGTCTTTTCCTGCTCTTTCCGCCGGTTTTGAAACAGAGACCGAATTCACAGTCCATGCCCTTGAATTAGGGATGCCCATCGGGGAAGTTGCGACAACGTATATTGAGCGCCCACCTGGCTCTGCCTCCAAGCTGCGCACCTACTCAGATGGGCTGCTAATTCTGAAAACCATTATCAATCTGGTGAAGCAGGAGCGCCCATTGATGTTCTTTTCAGCCCTCGCATCCCTCTTTACCATTATGGGCCTAAGTCTCGGGCTTCCTGTCGTTTTGACCTATCTTCACACAGGACTGGTACCGCGCCTCCCTACAGCACTCCTTGCCACAGGCAGTATGATCCTTGCGGCACTTTCACTGGTGTGCGGCCTGATTCTGGATAGCATCACATTAGGCAGACGCGAACAGAAACGCATGCATTACCTCTCATTGCCAGCGCCTCCCTTGCTCAGGGAGTAGTCAAAATATCGAGAATTCTGAAATCACCATGCAGTCTACTCATGCTGGCAATGGAATATCGGCGGCGAGAGAAGAGGTATTTTAAGGCTGTACCCCAGATATTTTGACCGAGTTAACGGCAGGGGATTTTTGATAAATATGAGACGTTAGTGCCTGCTCCAGAATTCGAGAGATCGGCTTGGTGAACAACCGCGAAACAGTTTCACCCAAACCCCAGATCACCATCAGGCAAACTGGATAAACGATCCACCCCAGACTTTGAGGCCAGTGGTTATGTCTCCAGATCCGAACGACTGCCATGACAACAAACATATGAGACAGATAAACCTCATATGACAGTTGCCCCATTCTGCGGATCCACCAACTCCATTGAGCCCCCTCAAAGGAACGCCAGCCGCACGCCAGAACCAACATGGCAATGCCCAAATAGAGGACAGCAAACCAGCCATCGGACAGCAGAGGCCACCATGATGAGGGGCCACACATCTCCAACAGCATCATCACCATGCCCGCCAGCCCCATAGCGACAGGCCAACGTCCGATTGGACGATAACGTGCTGCTATAATGGCCATAAGAACACCCAAGGCTATCGTCCCCAGCCCAGTCAGAGTGGCTTGCTCTTTCCAGATTTCATTGCCTTTAAGTGTCGCCTGATAAACTGGCGCTGCAGCGGCGAGGATAACAAGTAGCCCTATGCGCAGCCGGGCATTCAGCCGACAGAGAAACGGAAACAGCAGATAAAAGAGCTCTTCAATCGAGAGCGACCACAGAACCGTCCAGCCTGCAACACTCCATCCATGCCGCGCCTGCCAAATATTGAAGTAAAGCCCGAAAGCTGCCATCGCGGCACCGATAAAACTCTGACCCGGCTTGGAGAACCGATAATCCTCAAAGCCGATATAATCGAGAACTCCCAGAACGCACACCAGGAGTACAAGGCAGGGAACAATACGAATGGCGCGATGAATAAGAAATGTAGCTGGTTGGATCCGATCAAGTGCTCCAAAGACCTGCATAACTCTGGTAGTGATCAGAAAGCCGGATAAAGCGAAGAAGATGCTTACGGCTTCCCCCCCGTTATAGTTCACACTCACCAGAAATTGGTGCGGCAGAAAGCTCGCTAATTCGGTGTGGAGGAGAGGAATACGTATTCCGATGTGATTACTGATCACAAGAAGGATTGCTGCTCCTCGCAAGCAATCCAAGGCAGCATTCCGTTTCATTGTCGCTCCGAGTCAGACAAAGTATTTCTGGAAGCGCAATAAGTTCAAACAAAGGCGAAGAGGTGTTTAAAAAAGCGTCTTGTCAGACTGTACAGCCGCTGTTAAAAGCCCGCTCAATGAATGGGCGCGTAGCTCAGCGGTAGAGCACTGCCTTCACACGGCAGGGGTCACAGGTTCAATCCCTGTCGCGCCCACCATTCTAAGTCCTTGAAAAGATTTATTTTTTAATGCTGCTGTAGAGCAGAGTATAATTTCTATAAATCAATGTCGCTCTTTACATGCGATTTTCGGCATGTTCGGGGGGAAACTTCGGATGCCTGCCGGGTCATGAGGAATGACCTCTACAAATACCTCGCTTAAAGTCGAAAGTTTCTCGAGCTCAACCTGTTCTTGTGATGAAGCCTGAAACCAATCAAACAAGGACGGTAACCCGCCAATTTGTTGGCTCGAGCCACAAGTATATATTTGATATCATCCGGCATTGATGATTTGCTAGCTAAAAGATTCAGACGCTCAGCGTCGTGTTGAAGTTCTTTATTGATTTGCGCATTTCTGATCCAACGCCCTTTGGGTTGTTGGTATTCTAAAATATAAAAAAGAAATATACCAAAAATTAGAAAATACTATCGAATTAAGGACGAAATACGAAAAACAAGCCGCACTACAAAAAGCAGTGCGGCCTTCACCATTTAAGAGAAAATTTTATTCTCCGTCTGTGGCTTCATCTTCCTCTTCTCCGTCATCGAAATATACTTCTTCGACGGTAATCGCCAATGAGTCATTTTCGCTCAGGAGATCAGCAACGGCATTCGCTTCATCTTCGTCTTCATAAAGCTCTGAGTCACCCGGATCAGAAACCCATTTTTCTGTAGGGTTCCAGAATTCATCGTCCCCGTTTTCAAGTTCACGGCGAATAAGATAGCCAGCAATTTCTTCATCAGCCATTTTAGGGCCCTCCTGTGAGGAGAAAAGCTTATTTGAAAACAGTATCAATTGCCACAGTCGGAAAAACAGGATAAATTCAGTCCGAATTAAGGAAGGACCGAATTCATGTCTGACCCTTCATCAAGAAACCCTTCACTACATGATCGCGTGAGCATTTCCATGAAAGCGGCAACACTCGAAGTTTGCACGCGACATTCAGATATGATGATTTCCCAACAAAAACGTGATGTTCCCATTAATATTCCATGTAAAATAATGAAAGAAAATCCGAAACAGGAAATAAATCTTCGGATTGAAGCCTTAAAAATAACGTATAATAAAAATTACATCTGATTTTTTTCTGTTAAATATATAAAAACCACAAAGTTTGATCTTTTCAACGTTGTTTGAGAGGTGAATATCAGCCCCTCAAACAGATTTTGAAAATTTTCCATTTCATAAATCCACCTCTTCGGACTTTAGCTTTTGATGGAGTAATGAGATAATTTTCTCGCCTGTACCGGCGTGATATCGTACTGTCCGATCATGACTGATCAGACAGACATCGATGATACCGAAGACGAAATTGCTTTGGATGCAACGCAAGAGGGAGAGTCTCTACTCTCCACCCTTATGTTGCCTTTGTGTATTTTGGTTGGGCTTTCTATTCTCGGGATTCTGATTGGCGTGAGTTTCATGTGAGCTCAGCCAATTGCCTTTCTTTATAAATATTTCTTCTCAAGATCGGGTTTCGTTGCATCAAGCCAGCCTTGCAGCATGTAGGCTGCGGCCATCTTGTCCACGACTTCAGCTCGCCTCCCGCGCGTCATATCTGCATCCTGAATCAGGAAGCGATTAACAGCGCTGGAAGAAAGCCGCTCATCCCACAGACATGCCGGAATACCCAATCGCTCCGAGAGAGCAGTCGTCCAATCCGATGCTGCACGTGCTGCTGGGCCAAAAGATCCATCCAGTGACAGGGGCAAGCCAACCACCAGCGCCCCAACATTCTGACGCGTCACGATCTCTGCCAACTCCTTGGCATTTTCCCCCAATTTCCGCCGTTTCAACCCCATGAATGGTGAGGCGAGCATGAGGGAAACATCTGTCAGGGCAACGCCGATCGTCTTCGATCCTGGGTCCAGCCCAAGGATACGCTGATCAGTTTGAAGAACATTACGGAGGTCTTGTGGATTGAACAGGGACATAACCCGGCGTTATGATCTGTCTGACGGCTGAAAAGCTACCATAATTTCCTCTTTTTCAGGAATGTTCATGTCGCTCGACGCGAAAACGGTCACGCGCATCGCCAGATTGGCGAGAATTGGTCTCGAACCGGGGGAGGTAGACTCTCTCGGGAAGGACATGGGTTCCATCATTGATTGGGTGGAACAGCTTAATGAAGTGGACGTCACAGATGTCCCTCCCATGATTGGCACAGGCCTCGCCACGCCACGCCTGCGGGAAGACCGCGTCACGGACGGCAATCGCCGCGATGACGTGCTGTCAAACGCTCCGGACCGTGAAGGTCCGTTCTACACGGTTCCGAAGGTGGTCGAATAATGTCCGGCATGCACGATTTTACGCTGGCTTCCGCCCGGGATGCCCTTAAGGCTCGCAAGATTTCCGCGGTTGAACTGACGAACGCCCACCTGGATGCCATCGAGCGTCTGGATGGCCGCCTCAACAGTTTCATCACCCGTACGCCCGATCAGGCTCGCGTAGCAGCAAAGGCTGCGGACGACGTTCTGGCGAAAGGTGAGGGCGGCGCACTGACCGGCATTCCGCTCGGCATCAAGGATCTGTTCTGCACGAACGGCGTCCGCACGACGGCGGCCAGCAAGATTCTCGGCAATTTTGTCCCGCCTTACGAAAGCACGGTGACGTCCAACCTTCTGCGTGACGGCGCCGTGTTCCTTGGCAAGCTGAACCTCGATGAATTCGCTATGGGTTCCGCCAATCTGAACTCAGCCTTTGGCCCGGTAGAAAACCCCTGGAAGCGCAATGGCTCTGACGCCAAGCTGGTTCCGGGCGGTTCTTCCGGTGGCTCTGCCGCTGCCGTAGCCGCAGGTCTGGTCTTGGGCGCGACCGGTACGGATACGGGTGGCTCCATTCGCCAGCCGGCCGCCTTCACCGGCATTGCTGGCATCAAGCCGACCTACGGCCGCTGCTCCCGTTTCGGCACAATCGCTTTCGCAAGCTCGCTGGATCAGGCTGGCCCGATGGCCCGCAACCTTCAGGATTGCGCAATCCTGCTGGAATCCATGGCCGGGTTCGACGAGCGGGATTCCACAAGCGTCAATACCCCTGTTCCAAACTACGAAGCAGCGCTGACGCGAGGCGTCAAAGGCCTGCGCGTTGGTATTCCCAAGGAATATCATGCCCCAGGCATGCCAGCCGAGATCGAGGCCCTCTGGCAGCAGGGTATCAACTGGCTGAAGGCCGCAGGCGCAGAAGTGGTGGAAGTGTCTCTTCCGCACACGAAGTACGGCCTTCCAACTTACTACATCGCAGCTCTCGCAGAGGCATCTTCAAACCTTGCCCGTTATGACGGCGTGCGTTTCGGCGAACGTGTGAAGGGGGATTCCCTTGATGCACTGTACGAAGCCACCCGCGCCGCAGGTTTTGGTGAAGAAGTGAAGCGCCGTATCCTGATCGGAACACATGTTCTGTCGTCGGGTTATTACGATGCCTATTACCTGCGCGCACAGAAGGTCCGTACACTGATCCAGCGGGACTTCCTGAATGCCTTCGAGAAGGTGGATTTCCTTCTGACGCCAACGGCGCCGTCCAGTGCCTTCGCTCAGGACGAAAAGCCGACAGACCCGGTGCAGATGTACCTCAATGACATCTTCACTGTTCCAGCCAGCATGGCAGGCGTTCCTGCACTCTCTGTTCCGGCCGGTCTGGACGCACAGGGCGTTCCGCTCGGCCTTCAGCTCATTGGCAAGTTCTTTGACGAAGAAACACTGATCGCAGCAGGGCACGTCATCGAACAGGCTGCGTCCTTCACCCACAGACCCGCCATCCATGCAGGAGTGTCGGCATGAGCTATCGTATCACCGGCAACACCGGCGAATGGGAAATTGTCGTCGGGCTGGAAGTTCATGCCCAGGTCATCAGCAAAGCGAAGCTGTTCTCTGGCGCCTCCGCCTCTTACGGCGGCGAGCCAAATACGCATGTCAGCCTGATTGACGCGGGTTTCCCGGGTATGCTCCCCGTGCTGAATCAGGAATGCGTTGCGCAGGCCGTGCGTACCGGCCTTGGCCTGAACGCGCAGATCAATCTTTTCAGCCGCTTTGATCGCAAAAACTACTTCTATGCCGATCTCCCCACTGGCTATCAGATCAGCCAGTTTGCTCATCCCATCGTGGGTGAGGGCAAGGTGCTGGTTGATCTCGCAGATGGAAGCACACGTGAAATCGGCGTGACGCGACTTCATCTGGAACAGGATGCAGGCAAGTCCATCCATGATCAGGACCCAACGCGTTCCTTCATTGACCTGAACCGTGCGGGCGTCGCCCTCATGGAAATCGTGAGTGAGCCAGACATCCGCTCACCGGAAGAAGCCGGAGCCTACCTGCGGAAGCTCCGTCAGATCCTGCGTTATATCGACACCTGCGATGGCAACATGGAAGAAGGTTCCATGCGCGCTGACGTGAACGTCTCCGTGCGCAAGCCGGGCGAGGAGGGATATCGGACCCGCTGCGAGATCAAGAATGTCAACTCGATCCGCTATGTCATGCAGTCGATTGAAGTAGAAGCACAGCGCCAGATCGAGATCTGGGAAGCTGGCGGCGAAGTCGATCAGGAAACGCGCCTGTTCGATCATGTCCGCAGCGAAACACGCTCGCTTCGGTCCAAGGAAGACGCGCACGATTATCGCTACTTCCCGGACCCGGATCTTCTTCCGCTCATCATCGAGCAGTCCTGGGTTGACGAACTAGAAGCTGCTCTTCCCGAACTGCCAGAAGCCAAGCGGGACCGCCTGGAACGCGAATACGGCGTTAGTCGCTATGAAGCGAGTGTCCTGACCGCAGAGCAAGCTGTCGCAGACTTCTACGAGACCGTTGCAAAGGGCGCCGATGCGCGCCTTGCCACCAACTGGATGCTCGGAGACTTCTTTGCTGCCCTGAACCGCACTGGTCGCTCAATTGAAGACAGTCCAGTCAGTGCAGAAGGACTGCGTGAGCTGTTAAGCCTGATCTCGGATTCGACGATTAACGGCAAGATTGCGAAGGAAGTCCTTGAAGACATGGTAGAAACTGGCGAATCGGCTTCTGCTATTGTTGAGCGGAAAGGTCTTCGTCAGGTGACTGACACAGGAGCCATCGAAAGCTCCATCCGCGATATCCTGGCAGCAAATGCGGATAAGGTTGCTGAATTCAAATCCGGCAAGGACAAGCTTTTCGGCTTCTTTGTTGGCCAGACGATGAAGGCCATGAAGGGTAAAGGGAACCCGGCTCTGGTGAATGAAACCTTGAAAAAGCTTCTTTCCGAATGAGATAAAAAAATTGTTCTTAAGGGGTTTGACGGCGAGGCCGTTCCCCCTTAAGAACGCCTTCACGAACGCAGTATAAAAACTGCTTTCCACGCGGAGGGGTGGCCGAGAGGCTGAAGGCGGCGGATTGCTAATCCGTTATACGATGTAAGTCGTATCGTGGGTTCGAATCCCATCCCCTCCGCCACTCATTCAAAAATCAAATAAAATCAGTTAGCTATAACTTCATACCGGTAATAGTCCGCTACCGTGTCGGTAGTCCTTCCATGACCCAGAAGGCGCTACAGGATGATGATATGTATAGCTTGAGGCAGACAGGTAGGCCTCACATGGTTTGTGCGTCTGTCTATTCTGCGTGATCGCCGCGCAGATGCTGGAAGAGCTTTGGGAACGAACACAAGCATCCAGCAGGAAGTTATCCGGTTTCTTGAAGCGGGATCCCTGAGAGGGCCTGGCAAGATCCTTAATACCATGCATTTCATTCAGGGATTGCCAGTGGAAGAATTCCTCTTCGACAGTAAGATTGGTGAAACCTACTAGTTCAGGTCCTTACGGCACTTTTGTGAGCCAATTTGAACACGGACTGAAAAATCATCCTACCAGTCAGGTACAAATTGGCATTGACTTGCGCAGCTATTTAGGAACAAAACAGGAACATGTAGTCTTGAAATTCTGCCAGACAAGGAGCGGCGGACCTATGCAATGAGTGCTTCTCCCGACATGAAACCAGCACTGGAGACGTTGCGTGCTGCCATCAGTCGTCTGGAAGGTCATACGAACCGGCGTCGGTCCGTTCTGCCTTTTGATGTGAGGGAGATCGACAGTCGTCTGCCAGGAGGAGGGCTCGCGCTGGGGGCTCTCCATGAAGTGGCTGGTGGCGGCAATGATGCGCTGCATGGTGCGGCAGCTGGACAGTTCGTCGCCGGGATCGCGGCCCGGACACGCGGCAAAGTGTTGTGGATTGTCACCCGCCAGGATGTGTTTGGTCCCGCGCTTAAACAGGCCGGATTGTCCGGCCGAAGGGTCATCTATGTTGAGGCCGCTTCGGAGGCTGACGTTCTGGCGTGTTTCGAGGAGGGGCTGCGGCATGGTGGTCTTGGGGCCGTGGTCGCAGATGTAGCGCGTCTGTCGATGACGGCGTCCCGTCGCCTGCAACTGGCGGCTGAAACATCTGGCGCGCTTGGCCTCGCGATCCGGCGCTGGCACCGTCAGACCGAGGCCGCCGTTTTTGGTCACCCGACGGCCAGTGCCACGCGCTGGCGGGTGTCCGTATTGCCCTCGGTTGGGTTGCCGGTGCCGGGAGTGGGTCGGCCCCGCTGGTTGCTGGAACTGATCCGTGCCCGTGCGGGCGAATGTGCTGATTTTGAAGTGGAGGCCTGCGATGCCAAAGGGAGGCTCGCCTACAGTCGTGGTCTCGCGGGTGGTCTCGCTCTACCTGCCGCTCTGGCCAACAGACCGGATCAGGAAGCGGCTGGGGCACGACGCGCCAGCGCCTGATCTCCCTCTGGCGCTGGTAGGGCGGGATGGGCGTCGTCGCGTTGTGCTGTCGGTTGATCTGGCGGCCCGCAGGCTGGGCCTCCGCCCTGGCACGCCGGCCGCCAAGGCGCAGGCGCTCTATCCTGATCTGGTCTTCATGGATGCCGATCCCGATGGCGACCGGCAGGGGCTGGAAAAGCTGGCGTTGTGGTTCCAGCACCGGATTTCCCCTCTCGTCGCAACCGATCCGCCGGATGGCCTGGTTCTGAATACCACGGGAGCCGACCATCTTCATGGTGGCGAGCGCGCCATGCTCACGGACATGATCCATCGCCTGTCCAGTTCCGGCTTCAGATCAAAAGCGGCCGTAGCCGAAACGTGGGGCGCCGCTCATGCACTCGCGCGCTATGGACAGGCAGCGCTGACTGTTGTGCCCCAGGGGGATGTGGCTTCTGTCCTTTCTGACTTGCCCATTGAAGCCCTGCGTCTGCCCACCAGGAGTGTCGAAGGGCTGATGGCGCTGGGGGTGTCGCGGATTGGCCCGCTCGCTGCGATGCCGCATGCCCCGCTGACACTGCGTTTTGGCCCCGACATAGCCCGCAGACTGGATCAGGCCTTCGGTCGCGTGAGTGAGGCCATCATCCCGATCCGGCCCGTTGACCCGGTGCAGGTGGTGCGCAGCTTTGCCGAGCCGATCGCAGCGGCGGAGACCATCGCCCGCTATATCGGCAAGCTGGTTCCTCCGCTGTGTGAAAAGCTGGACGAACGCGGGCAGGGCGTGCGACGTCTTGATCTGCTATTGCACCGTGTCGACCGCCGCACCGAAGCTGTCCGCGTGGCCACGGCAACGCCAGTGCGCGACGTTAGACGCCTGACCCGGCTGCTGTGCGAGAAGATCGAGACCATCGACCCCGGTTTCGGCATTGAGCGTATGGTGCTGATTGCCTCGCTGGCCGAGCCGATGGACCGGCGTCAGACTGTCTCCTGCCTGGTCGAAGAGGAAGAAAGCGATGTTTCCGACCTGATCGACACGCTGGCCAATCGGGTCGGCACCCATGCGCTTTATCGGTTTGCCGCCGTGGAGAGCGATCTCCCCGAAAGGTCTTTCTGTCGTGTGTCGGCTCTTGCCCCGGAAGAGGCGAGGGACTGGCCCGATCACTGGCCACGACCGACACGTCTGCTGCCGCGTCCCGAACAGGTGCAGGCGATGGCGGAACTCCCCGACCAACCGCCGTTGTTCTTCATCTGGCGTGGCGTACGGCGCAAGGTGAAATGCGCGGATGGACCAGAACGTGTTTTCGGGGAGTGGTGGAAGGATGACACCGAACTGACCATCGCCCGGGATTATTTCCGGGTGGAGGACACGAGCGGCGAACGGTTCTGGCTCTACCGCGCAGGTGATGGTGAACATGGCGAGACCGGATCGCAGGCCTGGTTTCTGCATGGCATCTTTGGATGACGTCCCTGGCACCGCCTTATGCCGAGTTGCAGGTCACGACGTATTTCTCGTTCCTCCGTGGAGCCTCGTCGCCCATTGAGCTGTTCGAGGAGGCAAATGCGCTTGGGATCGAGGCGCTCGGGATTTGTGACCGCAATTCTCTGGCTGGCATGGTGCAGGCCCATGTCGCGGCGAAAGCGACCGGGATCCGACTGGTCGTCGGCTGTCGCCTCGACTTTGCTGATTTCCCGCCTGTGCTGGCCTATCCGACCGACCGCGCCGCTTATGGGCGGTTGTGCCGGCTGCTCACCATCGGCAAGGCTCGTGCCGGGAAGGGCAAGTGCCATCTGGTCTGGGAGGATCTGGTTCACTGGGGTGAGGGGCTGCTTGTCATCCTGATTCCAGACGTGGCTGATGACGCATGCGCCCTGCATCTGCGCAAACTGAAAGACGCTTTTGCCGATCGCGCCTTTATGGCGCTGACGCTGCTCCGACGTCCCAATGACCAGATGCGGATTTATGAACTGGCGAACCTGGCGCATCAGGCAAAAGTGCCGACGGTCGTAACCAATGACGTGCTGTTTCATACCTACGACCGGCGCATTCTGCAGGATGTCGTCACCTGTATCCGGCACAACACCACCATCGACGACGCCGGATTTGCCCGCGAACGCCATGCGGACCGCTACCTGAAACCGCCTGAAGAAATGGCCCGACTGTTCAGCCGGTATCCGGAAGCCGTTGCGCGATCCGTGACTATCATGAAACGCTGCAGGTTCAGCCTTGATGATCTGGCCTACCAGTATCCGGATGAAGTTTCTGTTCCGGGCCAGACTCCGCAGCAGGCCCTTGAAGCCCTGACCTGGAAAGGAGCGGACAGTTTCTATCCCGAGGGGATCCCTGACGAGGTTCGCAGGAGCCTTCATCATGAGCTCGCCCTGATCGCGCGCATGGATTATGCACCCTACTTTCTGACGGTGCACAGTATTGTCCGTTATGCCCGTTCAAAGGGCATTCTGTGTCAGGGGCGGGGTTCGGCCGCCAATAGTGCCGTTTGCTACGTGCTGGGTGTCACGGCCATCGATCCGGCCCGAAACAACTTGCTGTTCGAGCGCTTCATCAGCGAGGAGCGACGCGAGCCACCGGATATTGACGTAGACTTCGAACATGCGCGCCGGGAGGAGGTGCTCCTGTGGGTTTACAGTCATTATGGCCGGGACCGCGCAGCCCTGACGGCTGTCGTGACGCGTTATCGTGCCAAGGGTGCGTTGCAGGATGTCGGCAAGGTCATGGGATTGCCTGAAGATCTGATCCGTACGCTCTCCGGGCAGATCTGGGGGTGGGGGCGAAAGCTGGAAACAGACACGCTGACGGACACTGGTATCGATCTCTCCGACCGCCGCGTCCGTCTGACCCTGGATCTGGCCCGATGCCTGATGGGCGTGCCACGCCATCTTTCCCAGCATCCGGGTGGCTTCGTGCTGACCCATGACCGGCTGGATGAACTGGTGCCAGTTGAACCAGCGGCCATGGACAACCGGCAGATCATCGAGTGGGACAAGGATGATATCGACGTCCTGAAATTCATGAAGGTCGACTGTCTGGCGCTGGGGATGCTGACCTGCATGAAGAAAAGTCTCGACCTTCTGGCCGAACACAAAGGCCAGCATTTCACGCTGGCCACCATTCCGGCTGAGGATCCGCGCACGTATGCAATGATCCGCAAGGCCGATACGATCGGGGTGTTTCAGATCGAGAGCCGGGCGCAGATGTCGATGCTTCCGCGCCTCAAACCTCGTGTTTTCTATGATCTCGTCATTGAAGTTGCGATCGTACGGCCCGGGCCCATTCAGGGGGATATGGTTCATCCTTACCTGAGGCGGCGCGAGGGACTTGAGCCAGAGGAGTATCCGACACCTGAACTGGAAAACGTGCTGAAAAAGACCCTTGGCATCCCGCTGTTTCAAGAGCAGGCGATGCAGGTCGCGATGGTCTGCGCAGGATTTTCGGCCAGCGAGGCGGATCAGTTACGGCGTGCCATGGCGACGTTCAAGAATACTGGCACTGTCTCCCAGTTTCAGACCCGGTTGGTTGAGGGCATGAAGGAGAAAGGTTACCCGGAAGAGTTTGCCGAACGGATTTACCAGCAGCTTGAGGGCTTTGGGTCTTACGGCTTCCCGGAGAGTCATGCGGCAAGTTTCGCAATTCTCGCCTATTCCTCGTCCTGGATGAAATGCAGACATCCCGATGTGTTTCTGGCGTCTCTGCTCAATTCCCAGCCGATGGGGTTTTATGCACCGGCCCAGCTTGTGCGGGACGCGCGCGAGCATGGCGTTGAGATCAGACCAATCTGTATCAACGCGTCACGATGGGACAGTACGCTCGAGGGGCCAGAGACAGGAGAGGGCAGATTTGCGGTCCGGCTGGGCATGAGCCTGGTGAAGGGACTTGCCAACGATGAGGCCGCACGGATCGTTATCGCGCGAGGTACAAAACCGTTCATATCGGTAGACGATCTGTGGCGTCGGGCAGGGGTGAAGGCAGCCTCGTTGACTCATCTTGCGGAAGCGGATGCTTTCCGGCCAGCTCTCGGACTTGCACGACGTGAAGCTCTTTGGGCTATCAGAGCCCTGCGTGACGAACCCTTGCCGCTGTTTGCCGCGGCCATGGTGGAACGCGAGGCAGAGGAACCCGATGTGTTGCTCCGGCCCATGCAGGAAGGGGCCGAAGTGACACGCGATTACAACCGGACCGGCCTGACCCTGCGGGACCATCCACTCGCCTTCCTGCGCAGCGATTTGTCCGAACAGGGCATTGTATCCTGCCGACAGGCGCTGGACGCAAAGGATGGACGCAGACTGACTTCGGCAGGGCTTGTGCTGGTTCGGCAGCGTCCGGGCTCCGCTGACGGTGTGGTGTTCCTTACTCTGGAAGATGAAACCGCCGCGCTGAATGTCATTGTCTGGCCAGACATGTTCGAGAAATACCGGCGCGTGGTGCTGTCCAGCCAGATGCTGGGCGTAAAGGGCAGTCTTCAGAAAGAAGGCGAGGTCGTGCATCTCGTCGCCCGCGAGTTCATCGATTGTTCCGCGCTTCTGGCCGATGTCGGAAACCGTTCTCTGCGCAGTGTTGGCAGAGAACGGCAGGAAACACAGTCCGAAAAGATCATCGTGACATCACGAAATTTCCATTGACTGATACAGACATGTGACAACTCCCGGATGCCCTGAAAATAGGGCTTGTTCTTCCATGTTGCGATCAACAGTGAGGCGATTTGTTTAAGGTTCTCATCCGGCCTGATGCAGGGAGCGTGCAGGAGACAGTGTCGCGATACGTCGGGTCTGGGTGATGATTGTCAGAACGGCGATAGAAAGCGCGACTGTCGTGACTGCGAGGAACGGCATCGGCGTGAGGCTGATCCGGTCGTTGAATGACGATAGCCAGATCCGCATCAGCACCCAGGCTGTAGGCCAAGCAACAAAACTTGCAAAAACAACCGGCCGGAGAAACTGGATGAGCAGAAGCCAAAGGACATCCTGGGTTCGGGCCCCAAGAACCTTGCGGATCCCAATCTCCTGTCTGCGGCGCGAGACGTTAAAGGCGGAAAGTCCGTAGAGCCCGAGACACGCGATGCCAATGGCTACCGCAGAACCGATACCAAACAGGGCACCGTGACTTTCATCCCGCCGATAATCGTCCGCAAAGATGTCGGATGCGGTTTGCGCTGAGAAAGCCACATCGGGCGCAACTTCAGCCCATGCCCTGGCAAGGCGGCCCATTTCAATCTGAGTGGATGTTCCACTGTAGCGGACCAAGCCGCCAATATAGGAAAACGAGCCGGATGCGCCCATAAAAAGTAATGGCCTCAGGGGAGCATTCGCCGAGCGGACCCGGATATCATCAATGACTCCGACGACATGGTAAGTCTGAGGGGCACCGCTTTCCTGAACATCTTTTCCAACAGCATCCTGGGGCGAGGAAAATCCAAAGCGCTCAGCCGCAAGGCGCGTCAGAATGACGCTGGTGCCATTTCCCGCTACACGTGGATCGACCGGGTAGTCCTGCCCATGATGGCTATCGAAAAAACGCCCTGCAAGCAGGTGTGCACCGATCGCGTCGAAGTACCCGTCGGTCGCACGCCCCCAGTTCATCGCGTGCTTTTCGGGATGCCCTGCAAGCAGCCAATCGTCGTTATTGAGGGCGTTGTGAGGGTAAATATCCGAGCGTGTCGCAATATGCACACCCGGAACCTGTGCCAGCCGCGTTATGATGTCGCTTTGTCGACTGACGAGGGAGGCATCATTCAGCGATGGAATGACGATGAGGCCATCCTGCTTCATGCCGCGATCCAGCATTCTGATGTGACGTGCCTGGAGTCCCATGACGAGGCTGCAAATCGCAAGCGTCATGGCAAAGCTGAACTGGAGTACGACCAGAAGAGCGCGCAGTCTGCTTTCAATCCGACCGCCAGCCGGTGTCTTGCTCGCTGCCAGTACGGCAGCCGGACGAAAACCGGAGATAATCAGCGCAGGATAAAAACCTGCAAGTGTGCCGGCCCCCAGAACGACGAGCGCGTTAACGGACAGTACAAATACCCAGTCCATCGAGAGGGCCCAACCACCCCACAGATTGACCCAGTGCAGCGCCAGCTCCGTAAACACTGATCCGAGAACAGCGGCCATCATGACCATCACGTAGGCTTCGGTCATGAACTGCGCAATCAGGCGCAGCCGCGTTGCTCCCAGCACTTTTCGGACAGCGACTTCGCGGGCCCGCAGGGCAGAGCGTGCCGTAGCCAGATTAACATAATTAATGATGGCTGTTGCCAGAGCAGCCAGTCCGATCAGACCAAGGATACGCACAAGAGCACGGCTGTTTCCACCTTCTCCAATGGCAGCCGCGTGGAAATGGAGGTCTTGCAGTGGCACCAGTTCCAGTCCTCCGCCACCGAATATTTCCTGAAGCAGATCCTTCGTCCAGTTGCCAGGATGCTGGTAGGGATAATGCGCCAATCCAGCTTGGATGCGCGGAATAGCACGTGGATCGTCGACCCGAACCCAGAGTGTTCCCCACATAGACCCCCAGTTTGTGAAAGCATATTTTGAGAGCCAACTTGTCGGAATGACCTCGATCAGATCGAACCCCATCGTCTGGCTCGGAGGCTGCGGCGCCAGAATGCCGCTTACGATCGCTTCCGTCTGACCATTATCGATCCGCAGGCGCTTTCCCAAAGCCTGTTCGGTCCCGAAATACTTACGAGCCATATCCGTCGAAATCACGACCTTCCCCGGACCGTCCAGCGCGGTAGAGCTATCTCCGGCGAGGAGGGGCAATTTGAAGACGGAAAAGAAAGCGGGGTCCGTCAGCGTTACTTTTTCCTGGGACAGAGTCAGCCCCGCCCGAACAACCAGCGGTTCTTGCAGCATCCGTATGGCTGCTCCAATTTCGGGAAAATCCTGCTTAAGGAATGGGAAAGGAACAAAACTGACGTCATCGCTTTCGGACGGCGCATGACCCGTAGGTCGAAATACTTCATTCAGAACATAAAGGTGGGATATGTTAGGAACGCTGGCGTCGTAGCTGTTTTCGTAACGCACGATCAGTGCCATCGTAAGAAACACGGCAATGCCGAGTGCGAGGCCCGCCAGATTGAGAAATGTATAGCGTTTCTGACCGGCAAGAGTACGCCAGCTGGCTCTGAGAGTATCGGCGAACATAATCAGGCTCTCCTTTCTTACCAGCCAGCCTTGTCGATAGCGGAGATTGGCGCCTGAAGAGGTTCCCAGCCGCGTGTCCGCGCATGCTGAAGTTTTGCCGCAGCGTCATAATGAGGCATTCCGGGTAGGAGATCATCACTCTGAAGCCGCCCCATCGCGGCAAGAAGTGTTGCTTCTGCGACGATGGTATCATGACGACTGCTGGCGAGTTCCACCTGGGCTGACCGCAGGTTCTGATCGGCATAAAGGACGTCGGTCGTGCTCCGCAGACCGTAGCCATATTCGATCTGGTATCCCTTGAGAGACGTTTCACCGGATTTGACTTCGGCAATTCCGGCACTGATAGCCTGTAATCCGTTTTCAACGGCATGCCAGTTGGTTGCCACGTCCTGAAGCGCGGTCCGCCGCGCGAGTTCAATGTTCTCGCGGGCCTGTTCGTCTATGTTGCGAGCCTGGCGGATCTGGGAGTTGTACAGATCTCCGTTATAGAGGGGCTGGACGAGTTGCACGACGCCAGTCACCTGTTCGCCATACTGTCCACCCCGGAACGGTGAGGCGGGACCGATCGTTCCGAAAGTGCCCTGAACCTGAATTTGTGGCCCCCACTGTGAGCGGGCGGTGTCGATGTCGGCAGACGTGGCTTTCTTTGTTTCCTGCATCTGGGCGAGCTGTGGATTAAGTGTAAGCGCAGTTTTCAGCGCCTGATCGAGCGTTGCAGGTAGGCCCGGCAGGCTATCAGGCATTGTGAGTTCACTGGGATCTGCGCCAATAACTGCGCGAAACTGGGCCACGGATGCGGCAAGCGTGGCCTGAGCCTGTGTAACGGCAACCTCTGCTGACCGTCGGCGCGTCTCCGCCTGCTCGACATCGGTGCGCGTGACCTGTTCGGAGGGCTGTCCGCCGAGATTGTAACGCGAGGTTGTCAACTGGACCTGCCTTGTCAGCATCTCCAGATCTGCCCGACGCACGTCGAGGATGTTTCGATCTCGCAATACATTCATGTAGGCTGTGACGACATTGGTAAAGACCTGCGCCTCAATGAGCCTCAACTGATGCTGTTCCGCTTGAGAACGGGCGTCCGCTGCACGGACCTGATTGGCGACATGGCCGAATGAATACAGCGTCTGCTTGGCCGATACATAACCTTCAGCAGAGTTGGACGTATAGGAGCCAAGCGCAAAGGCGCTGGTGTATGGCCCCTGTTGATAGGAAGCATCCATGTTCAGCTGAACGGTGGGCCTCCAGCCTGACCTGGCTTGCGCTGAGTTTTCGGTAATAGCGCGCTGATTGGCCTGCTCACCGCGCAGCGTCGGATTGCTTCGGTAGGCGAGAGCCAAGGCCTCCTGCAGCGTTTGAGCGTCTGCAATGGCAGGGAAAGCCGCCGTGGACGCAACCAGCAGGGCAAGAACGAGAAGCGTGCTGTGTCTCATGATCGGGCAGGGTCCTGAGTGGTGAGTAGAGCAGCGGTTCATGAAGAGCCCAGAGCGATGGCCGGTGCGCTGCGGGCACCGCGGCGGATCTGGAACAGAGTGGTGAGAACCGCGAGCGCGAGTACGATCAGGGCAGTCAGGGCGAAATAGAGCGGAGAAAGGCTGATGCGGCGGTCAAACCCGGACAGCCAGTTACGCATCACCCACCAGGCAACCGGCCAGGCGACGATGTTCGCAATCATGACTGGCCGCAGGAACTGGAGGATCAGAAGGCGCGTCACCTGTTGGGCTGTTGCGCCGAGCACCTTGCGGACCCCAATTTCGAATAATCTGCGGCGGACGTTGAACACGGCGATGCCGTAGAGCCCGACACAGGAAATGGAGAGGGTCACGAAGGAGGCGGCAATCATCAGCATTCCGCGCTGCTGTTCTGGCCGGACATCCTCATCAATGATGTCACCGACACTGCGCAGATTCAGTGCGCTTTCCGGATAGACCTGCTTCCAGATCGTAGCGATTGCTGCTCGCGTTGTGTTTTCAGGAGCGTTTCTGTAGCGGACAGAGAGTACGCCGTACCCAATCGGGCCTGATATCGCATAGTAGAGCGCAGGCGTGACGCTGGCCCGACTGTCTTTGAAACGCATATCGGCAATGACGCCGATGATCGTCTGGATGTCCTTTCCATGCAATGTGATCGGTGTTCCGATGGCACTTGCGTCATTAGCGAACCCAAGCGCTCGCACGGCGGCTTCATTGATGACGACATTATGTGTGCCGAACGCCAACGCCTGGCCGGTGAGGAAACTGTCGAATGGGGACGCGGGCATAGGGCGACTGTCGTAATCATGAGAACTGTCGAACAGGCGCCCGGCGAGAAGGTGTGCCCCCCAGACCGGAAGCGTCGAGGATTGTGTTCCGATCACAGCTAATATGGCGGGTATAGCATTTCCCGGCCGTGTTGTGTCGAAAGTCATGCCTGCGCTGCCACCGCCAGGGGCATCGTCTGAAACCGTGACGCCAGTGATGCCTGGAAGGTTACGCACAAGATCGCTCAATCGCTGCTGGCGCAGACGCTCAGCCGGGTCATTTGGCAGATGGCTTACGAGAAGGCCGGATTGGTGGAACCCGCGGTCCATGGTCTGGAGCAGGCGGGTCTGGCGCCAGATGACCAGCGTACAGATTGTCAGTGTCACAGCGAAGGAGAACTGAACGATGGTCAGCCCTTCGCGCAGGCGGCTCCCGAGGCGACCGCTTCCAGGCAGGCGGGCAGACGAGAGAACCGTAGCCGGCCGGAAGCGTGAGAGGACCCATGACGGATAGGCTCCTGCGCAGGCCCCTCCGATGACGGCCGTAATGATAAGGAGGGGCACTGCAAAGCCGAAATCGAGGCGGACGGGCCAGCCACTCAGCGTTGTGATCCAGGGCAGCGTCAGTTCAGTCAGGGCGAGGGCGACAAAGGCCGCAATCAGTGCCATCCCGATGGCTTCTGCCGTAAACGACAGCCCCAGCATCAAGACCGTCGCTCCCAGCACCTTGCGCATCGCGACTTCACGGGCCCGGGTTGCCGCAAGAGCCGTGGACAGTGTGACGAAGTTAACCAGCCCTGCGCCGAGTGCCAGCAGACCAACGATGCCGAGGATCACTGACAGGCGTTTGTCAGTCCCTCGCATTCCAATGGTGGCGTCGAAGAAGTGCAGACTGGTGAGAGCACGCCCCCGGACGACATATTTTTTAGCGTCTTGTTCCGCCAGCCCTGCGGCATGTCGCTGGACGAGACCTTGGAGGAGGGTGGGGAATTGAGATGCGACCGATGGCGAGACCCGCACCCAGATTTCAGATGTGGCCATTGGCCAGAGATCATTGATGTGCAGGGCTGCCCCCGAAGAGGGAACAATGATGTCAAATCGTGGTGTGGTATTCGCGGGAAGTTCCTTCAGAACGCCCGTGACATGCAGTCTGTGAGTCTGCCCTTTCTGGGTCAGGTCGAGTGTTTTTCCAAGAATGCTATGGTCGGTCCCGAAGAAACGGAGGGCTTCTGCCTGTGACAGGACCACGCCGTCTGGGACCAGAGCAGTTGCGGGATCTCCTTCCAGAAGCGGCAGAGCAAAGACATCGAAGAGATGCGGGTCGGTGCGCGCAATGAAGACGTCCCAGGCGTTTTCATTGACGCGAATGGTTGCTCCGGAAAAGCCTCGCAGGACGGCGGTCGCGTTCCAGTCCGGATGTTCGGCGCGTAGTGCGTCGATCAGGCGGATGCTGGAGACGGAAGTCTCACTGTCATCGAACGCGTCCAGCCGGTAAATGTCCGCAGCGTGTGGAATCCAGCGGTCAAAGCTGAATTCGTAACGCACGATCAGGGCCAACGTGAGAAACGTTGCCATACCGAGTGCCATGCCCAGCACGTTCAGTGTTGTGAACAGACGGCGCTGGACGATGCCGCGCCAGAAAACCAGGGCGATGTGGGACAGCATGACGCTTACTCCGCTCTGAGCGCACGGGCCGGTTCGGCGCGGGCGAGACGTAGTGTTTGTCCAAGGACGGTGAGGGCAGCGATGGCGGTGGTTCCGCTGACGACAATCGCGAAATCGAGCCATGAGACTGAGATCCGCTGATGGAAGCCTGAAAGCCAGGACTGCACCACGAGCCATGCCGGGACAGCGGCGAGGGCGCAGGCGACAAGCACGGGGCGCAGGAAATCACGCAACATGAGCGTGAGGACCTTCTGGCTCGTCGCCCCCAAAGCCTTGCGGATGCCGACTTCATGCGTTCTGCGAAGTGCAATAAAGGACGCAAGCCCATACAGCCCGAGGCACGCAATAGTGACGGCAATTCCTGAGGCAATGGAGAACAGCCAGCCGCGTCGCTGTTCCGTGATGTAGAACGTTGACATACGTTCCTCAACTGTCTCGAAGCTGGAAGGGGCATCCGGGAAAACCTGATCCCATGCCGACTTAAGACGTGTTCTCATGATGTTTTCAGAGGCACCAGAAAAGCGGACCGATGCGTGCGGATAGGTCTGAGGCGCGGTGGAATAGAACGTGATCTGGGGTGAGACGTCTTCGCGTGCGGAAATGAAACGCATGTCTTTGGTCACGCCGATGACCCGTAACGTGACACTTCCGCTCTTAAGCAAAGCACCAACAGCGCTTTCAGGCATCACAAACCCCAGTCGGGACAGGGCAGTACGGTTGAGGACCACGTTCCAGGTTTTACCTGGCGCCTTAGAGAACGCATCGTCCCCGGGGCTGTCGTCTTCACCGTGGCTGCTATCAAACCAGCGCCCGGCAAGCAGGCGAGGACGATACGTCGTGGCATAGTCGCCAATGATCGTATCTCCAAGAACGTGAATGTCTCCGCTATGCAAGCCGACGGGTGTGACATCAAATCGGTGACGATTGTCGATATTCGGAGTGAGTTCAGAGAGACATGTGGACACCACGCCAGGGGTGTGACGCAGGGCTTCGATGAGGGCGCGCTGCTTTCCGGCATCATTCGCCATGTCGCCGGAACTGATAAGCACGCCTTCACGTGCGAAGCCTAAATCCAGCGTCTGCATGAAATTGGCCTGCCGGTTCACCACGAGCGTACAGATCGCGAAGGCCACGGCGAATGCGAACTGCATGATGACGAGCCCATTCCGCAGACGCGCCGCAACCCGGCCGCCGGACGGCATCCGGGTTGCGGCAAGGACGTGTGCCGGTTGGTAGGACGAAAGAATGATCGCCGGGTAGAGGCCGCAGGCAAGACCAGTCAGCAATACGATCCCGAAAAGGAAGGGAAGCGTAAAGCCATAGTCCATATGCAGCGTCGTACCGGTGAGGGCAGCCGTGAAAGGGAGGGCAACTTCACACAGGGCGAGCGCGAGTGCGCCCCCTACGGCGGTATTGACTATGGCTTCCCCTACGAACTGGACGAACAGTACCACTCGCGTGGCGCCCAGTGTCTTACGGATAGCCACCTCTCGTGCGCGCAGACCAGCCCGCGCCGTTGCGAGATTGACGGCGTTGAAAACGGCGAGCAGGAGCGCCAGAACACCGATCAGTTCAAGAATATTGACGACCGATCGGTCGGTTGCCTCATCTCCGCCAATGACTTGTAGATCGTGAAAATGCGTTTCGCGCAGGCTAACCAATGAAAGGCCGAAGTGACGTTCGGGATGGACACCCTCGCTGTTATCGTCATTCGCGTCGCCGGATGCGTGATCGATCACAAAACGGGTCAGGTTTTGTGAGATTACACTGCGATCGACGGCATGATGTACCCGTATGAAAATATCGCCTGCACTGGAGCCCCAGCGTGTGAATTGCGGTTTTTCCATCTCGTAGGCGGGAATGGGAGTTACAGCGTCAGGCCTAATCGTCACAGGCCCGCTTGGATGTACGAGTACGCCCGTTACCGTCTGGCTGACGCGGTGGCCTTCATGGTCTGTCGTGATGATGCGTCCGAGCACATCTGTCGTGCCAAACAGGGCCTGTGCCGTATTGGCTGAAAGAATAATTGCGTCTGGTCGGGTTAACGCCGTGCGGGCGTTACCGCGTTCGAGCTTCAAAGTAATGACATCGAAAAAAGATGGATCGACCATAGCCGTGTCGGCCGTGACCCTGCGTTCGCCTGCACGAAGCTGATAATCCGCTGTTTCGTAGCGTGTCGTGGCAAGAATCTGGGGGAAGTCAGTATGAAGGAACGGAAACGCGATGAACGGCACATCGGCGTTCTCCTGAGGGGCGTTTCCGGGATTCATGTGATGAGCGTCAAGGCGCAGAACATTCGCAGCATCAGGAATGGATGCGTTGAAGCTGTATTCATACCGAACCTGCAACGTCAGAACGAGACAAACCGCCATACCGAGCCCCAGCCCGATCACGTTGAGAGCCAGATAACGAGGCTGACGCCGGGCCTGACGGACGATATTGCGCAAGATGGTGATGAGCATGACGCTTACTCCGCCTCAGATAGCGTTGCGGACGGAGACCACGACCTGACCGTCGAGCATGTCGATGCGGCGGCGCGCGAGGTCGGCGTGGCTGGGGGAGTGTGTGACCATGATGATAGTGGCGCCTTCGTCATTAAGGCGCTGGAGGATATCCATCACCTGTGCGCCGTTATCGGTGTCCAGGTTACCGGTTGGCTCGTCGGCGAGGATCAGGCTGGGCTGGCCTACGATGGCGCGCGCAATGGCCGCGCGCTGCTGCTGGCCGCCTGAGAGTTGAGAAGGATAATGCCGTGCACGGTGCGCGATGCCGACATGGTCCATCGCATGCGCAACGCGCTCCCTGCGCTCGCTTTTGGGCATCTCACGGTAGATGAGGGCCAGTTCGATGTTTTCTTCGATCGTCAACTCATCGATCAGGTTAAAACTCTGGAATACATATCCCAGATGTTCCCGGCGGAATTTGGCAAGCTCCGCTTCGTTCATTGCGGTCAGTTCCTGTGTGCCGAAGCGATAGGAGCCACCGGTCGGCCGGTCGATCGTGCCGAGGATGTTAAGCAGGGTGGATTTGCCGCAGCCTGAAGGCCCCATGATTGCGACGAATTCGCCGGTCTCGATCTGAAGGTCGATGTCCTGCAGGGCCGTGGTTTCTACCTCGTCAGAACGGTAGAGGCGCTGGATTTGAGAAAGTTCGATCAGCATGATATTCGGCCCTGTCAGTGGATCGAGAGATGGTTGAAATTCTTGTAGGAATTGTAGGAAGAGACGATCACCCGATCTCCATCATGCAACCCGCCGGTAATTTCGACCTGCTCGGGATTGCGACGCCCGGAGGTAATTGAAACCCGGTCTGCGCTGTGATCCCCTGATGCCATGACAAAGGCCGAAGAGCCGCCACTCGCCTCCAGCCACGCGCCATTTGGCAGGACGAGAGCACGATGAGTTTCACCGAGCGTGATGCGCAGATCGACGCTTTCTCCGCGCCTTAACCCTGCTGGCGGAGGACGGTCGAACGTGAGTTCCGCGCGAAACTGGCCGTTCGTAACCTGTGGATGCACGCGGGATACGGTCATTGGCAGTTTTGTGTCGCCAAGATCAGCCTCGGCCCGTTCGCCGATTGCGACGCGACCTAGGTAGAACTCGTCAATGTCTGCATCGAGACGATACTGTCCCTCGCTGTCGATCTGGCCAATCTTATCTCCAGCTTTCAGTGACTGCCCCGGCTGAAGGTCAAAATTGGTCAGTCGGCCATCCAACGGCGCACGAAGGATTAGTGCATTGAGGCTGGTCTCCACGACGTCCAGATTGGATCGCAGCCTCTGGGCTTCTTCGTCAATCTCGTTTCCCTGCCGATCCGCGACCTTCAGATCCAGTGACAGTGCATTTTCAAGGCGCTTTAGGCGCTGGGCGTAATAGTCAGCCTCGTCACGATAGGACTGAACGTTCGCGTCAGATTCAAAGCCTTGGCCGTGAAGTTGCTGGCGGATGGAAAGCTCGCGCTGGGCCTTGAGAAGATTATATCTGGCCTCGGCGAGCTGCGTTTCTTCGGTTGTGCGGGTCTGTTGCAGGGTCAGGCGCTGGGCACTAACTGCACCGAGTTGGCTTGCGATCTGCGCTTCTCTGGACGTGACGTCCAGCTGGAGCTGAGGATTGGTCAGATGTGCCAGAACGTCCCCCTTTTTCACGAGGGCACCATCCTTTGCCACGACTTCAGAAACCTCTCCGCCCTGTATGGCGTCGATAAAAGTGACGTTGAGCGGAGCAACGGTGGCGCGAACTGGAAGGTAATCGAGAAAGGGTGCGGACTGTATGGTCGCGACTGTCAGCTGGTCCTGAGATACCGAAAGCGTTCCCGACGCGGGTACGAGACGCCATCCAGCCCAGAGAAGACCGATGACTACCACAGGAGCGCCATAACGCAGGGTCTTCCGGAGCACGACCTTACGCCGTGAAGGAGGGACCACCCGATCCATAACTGCGCCTGATGCCGGGCGCATCGTAGTGTTCGACGACGCTTTGGAAACGGGTTGATCCATGCACTGTTTCTCCTGTTGGCAAACAGTGTATCATGGATGATTATCGAATTTATCTTATTGATAAATAAGGAAGAAATTAAGGTATCTATCTAGGATATGTCCGGTTTCGAACGTGGTGTCCGGAACCGGACACCTCTGAAAGGCCAGTCAAGATCGAAATGAATGACTTCCGCAACGAATCGAGAGAAGGAAAGTCGTTAGTGCCCCGCCTTCTCTTCGTCGATGATGATCGCGATGTGCAGATTGCTGCGAGGCTATTGTTTCGCCGAAGTGGGATCGAGATGCTGTCTGCGTATGGAGCGGAAGAGGCTCTGACACAGCTTGCATCTTTTCCTGTGGACCTTGTGCTGCTGGATCTCAATTACAGAAAAGGCGAGAGTAGCGGCGCAGAGGGGCTGGCCTTACTCAGAAATATCCTGGTTCTCCGTCAGGATCTGCCCGTGATCGTCGTAACCGGCCATAGCGGCGTAACGATTGCGGTTGCAGCAATGCGGGCAGGCGCTGCTGATTTCGTTATGAAGCCCTGGAATAATGAGCGCCTTCTTGCGCTGGTTGGCACAACTCTGAAGGGCCGTCGGGCCGATCAGGCGGCTGAAACCGATCCTGTTATGATCGTGGCGTCGGAAAACCTGCGCCGTATTGTCACTGAAGCCGACCGCTTGGCCGTTACTCGTGCTCCACTGGTCATTACAGGGCCGTCAGGGGTTGGAAAGATGCTTCTTGCACGGCGCATTCATGCGCTTTCTCAGGAGAGCAATCCCGCAGTGACGATCCGCGCGGAAGATTGCGAGGGTCTACCTGAAGGAGGCGGAACGTGGATTTTTCGTAACTTTGAAGCGCTGTCTGCACCCATGCAACGACATCTGGCAGACAGGCTGGATGAACCCACGCCCCCACGGGTCATTGCCCTTTCATCTGTGGATCATACTGGTTTGGAGGCTGCTCTTGACCCGCGACTGATGCTGCATCTTGGGATGATAATACTGCCGCTGTCGCCTCTTCACGAGCGACCGGAGGATATCCTTGCCCTGAGCGGACATTTTTTACGCTATTTCTCAGTTCGACACGGGCTGATGGAGCCAGTGATAGATGAAGAGCGGCGTCAGTTGCTCTGTGGAGAAGCATGGCCGCAAAACGTGCGAAGCCTTCGTGCAACCGTTGAGCGGGCGGTCCTCACGGGAACATGGAGTTGGACATCAGCTGACGAGCAGGGCGGGGCGTCAAAAAGCACGCCTACACTGCGCGATACAGAGCGGTCCCTGATCGAGGCGACTCTTCGCAAACACGGATTCAATGTCACACAAGCGGCGCGGGAGCTAGGCCTGACACGACCGGCGCTCTACCGCCGGATGGCAAGGTATGGGCTTTAGATGCGGGTTGCGATTGAAACGCTTCTGCTGCTTTCCGGCATCGTAGCGGCCTGTCTGATCACGGCTCCGGCGTGGCAGCACGGGTTTTACGCAACGGCTGTTCTGCTATCGTGCCTGGGATTGTTTTGTGCTGGCTCTGTCGTAGATGCACAGATCCGTATGGCGCGACGCCTGAAACGACAGGAACCTTCTGTCGTGCGATCTGTGGATCGGGAAAAACTGCGCAACCGGGCGCTGCTGGACCATGCTCCGGTTCCGCTGCTGATCCAGTATGTTGATGGCACCCTGCATGCTGCCAATCGCGCGGCACGGCGTCTGTTCATGACGGAAGGTGTCCTCCGCGATCCACCACCGCCACTTGTCATGGCATTAGAAAATGACGCGACGGGGCCAGAGAAACGTTTGATCCGACTGGCGTCCAGCGGAGGCTCATCCCGGGTCTACGCGCTATCAATGGGGAAGGGTGGGGGCGCCGGAGGCATCGTGGCGTATCTGGCACTGACAGACGTTGAAGCCGGACTGAACGCTGCTGAAGCACAGGCACTTCGTGATCTGTTGCAGATCTTGAGTCATGAAATCATGAACTCCCTCACACCCATCGTTTCTCTGTCGGCGACGGCAGAGGATCTGTTTGCCGAACAATGCAGTTTGAAGAGAGGGCGTTATGAGACAGACGATCTGATCATCGAGGCACTTGGGACAATCCGTCGCCGTACTGAAGGGTTAGATCGTTTTGTTCGTGGTTACCGTGATCTTGCCCGCCTGCCAGAGCCGGATCTGAAATTAACGGATCTTGGTGCATTGGTTCAGGAGATTGTGCGAATTTTTACTGCGCGATGGAAGGAATGCGTGGCGCTGGATGTCGTTGTACCGTCCGGCCGTATCATGGTTCGGCTTGATGCCGTGCAGATGGAGCAGGCGCTGTTAAACCTTCTGAACAATGGCGCGGAGGCTGCTCTCACACAGCCTGATCCTCATGTGCAACTGGCTGTCGAAGCTATGAATGACACGATTGCTATCCGTGTTCGCGATAATGGACCGGGTATAGATATGGATCTACGGGACCAAATCTTCGAGCCGTTTGTGTCATTCAAATCTGGAGGAAACGGAATCGGATTGCCTCTCGCGCGCCAAATTATCAGAGGTCACGGTGGTAGACTGGCATTAGGGATCACGGACGAGAAATCACATTGGAAAACAACGTTTGATGTACAGTTATAATATCTTCCACAAGGAAAAAGCAGGTTTGCAAACGCCATGTGAGATAGGCAGGTTTCTTCATTTATAAGCTCCGTAACCCTCTCAAATTACCACTATAATATGTTGGATTAATATCCGGGGCATAATTAGGGGTATTATAAAATACTCATCGAAAATTTTCTTTGAAAATCATACAATTAACCGTTCAAATACATTGACATCCCTCCGCCATTCAATGCGTCCCACAATAATTCATAGTGATTTTAGTGTCATCAAACTGGCGATTTTTGCTGTTTGTGGACTTTATAATGCTCCGTGATAGTCCCTCAAGCTCAAGCAGCGTCGGAGTATAATGAGAGTATCATTTCATGTGTGGGGTATCGATGCTGATGGATATTCAACTGCATCGCCTTGCGCTAGCAGAAAAAGCTTACAAACGGGCAGCTTATTCATTCTCGTACAACCTAACGGCTCGCAACTATGGCGTATGAAGTATCGCTTCGGCGGCCGCGAGAAGTAAGCTACGGGCCGTTCGTGATCCTGCCCTGACCAGAAAGCGCATCGGGCCGAAGCACAGAGAGCAGACCGGCAGTTACAAAGCGTCGGAGAGGACTGGATTACAGTACAGAGCGATCAGTGGGCGGAGCACGACAGAAAAGATGTGGCAACCAGTCTGCAATGTTTCTTATGGCCGCCACTTGGTCTGATCAATCTTGACGACATCATACCTCCCGTAGTTGCTGGAGGTTATCCGCCGGATCGAGGCCACGAGTGCAAAAGAAACAGCACGTTGGCCGTAGAAAGTCCAATGGGCCTGACAGAGGGATATAATTGGAGAACCGCCTTCAGCCGTTTTTTAGAAAAATGAGTAAATTTTTAGCTCTTTCTAATTTTTCTTCAGACGCTAATTCATATTATCGCTTTTCGGATGCATCATCAGAGTTACGGGAATATTATGCCATCTTGAAAAGAGAACGCCGCAAAGAAATTATAGAAAATACAACCTCACATCGAAGAAAAAAAATCAAAAATTATTTGAAGGAGAATATTTCACCACACAATTACGACCAGATGCTTTAGCCTCGTATAATGCAGCATCCGCCTTCGTAAGAAGAGACTGAAAGTCTTTTTCATTTATACAGTCTCGATAAACAACTCCTATACTGACAGTCATCTGTAATCCTGATTCAGCAATAAGGCAGGGAGCATGCTCTACCGTTTGGCGAACTTTCTCAGCCAGATCGATAGCCGTCTTTTCATCAAGAGCAGCAACGGTAATCGCAAATTCTTCTCCGCCGACGCGGCCAAAAATCTGGTTGGGACAAAGCACATCAGAAATAGCAGCAGTCACGGCGACAAGAGCTGCGTCTCCCGTAAAATGGCCATACGTGTCATTGATATCCTTGAAACGATCAAGGTCTATCATAAGTATGGCAACGCCGTTGTTCTTCGGGTTTTCTACGACGTCCTTAATCAAGGCCGCGCTTCTCTCCAGATAGGCCTGGCGGCTCAGAACATGCGTTAGACTATCCCAAGTAATGGATTGATTCAGTCGCGCCACCAAAGCCCGTTGCGTGTTCATGATAGCTGCTACTGTAAGAGGGCCAAGTACCAGAAAAGAAAGACCAAGCCGAAAGGAAACGGTTACACCAATAGCCTCATGCGCCTGATGGAAATTCAGAAGCCCGGCTTCTACAATTCCCATCACCGTGACGTTAAAAATCAGGACGACAAGACACATAGGCAGAACGCTGTAGGTCAGGGCACACCACAGCAGGGCAGGGACGGGAAAAGCAATTGCGCCAGGACCGCCAGTGAGGGTAGCGAGAACTACTGAGGCTGCCAGACTTACAATCGGCGCGATATTGAAGCCTGGCGTTACCAACACACTGCGCCAGCCTGCATTCACAAGATCCGAAAACCATTTTTTTCCTGCAAAACAGACAGGAAGCAAGACGAGATAGCGGTTCAGCTCACTACTGAACCACAAAATAAAGCGCCCCCACGGGGTACTGCCAGGAAGAGAAAATGCAATTCCTGTTCCCACTAACGCTGCGGCCCCTGCCGCGCCTGAACAAACCAGCAGTAAGGCGAGAACAGACTGGGGGCCATCCAACTCTGTCTCTTGTCGTTCCAAGCGCCGAAACAAGATGTACCCCATACCAACGCCAGCTAGGTTTGCTGTTGTGAGCCAGGCATTTGTAAAAAGCGGATCAGCCATTATCCACCCAGCCAGTAAGTAACCGACAGAGGCACTGATCCAGCAACTTCTTTGGCTAAAGCGAGGGTAAGTAATCATCAGCCACAGCAACAGTGCATTTGCTGGCCAGATCTGAGCAAGCTGCCCGATATAGCGCGAAGATATACCTACTATTGCTGCAACGAATACAACGATGCCGACAAAAAGAAACGGTGGGCACTTTTTTGTCAGACGTAAAAGCATGAAAAAATCAGACTATCCCAAATTTACAATAAGCGGACCCTTTGAAGTCTGCATCAAACATGTTTTCCAAACCATTAAGAAGCGCCTATGCGTGCCGGAAGATACCCCGATAAAGACTTACAAACAGAGCATGTCATATTCTTTGACCTAAAAAATAACAAAGTCACTTTTCATGATAGAGTATTTCACCATCCTCCCAATGACCCGTATCTCCCTAGCTCATTCGAAGCTCGACCGGCCCCAAAGCCGGTACTCATTGACATAGAACCGTGTACTTTTCCGTCCTTGAGGCCATCTTTCTCATTGCTCTCTGGAGCAGCAGAATGAACAGGCTTCAAAAGGTCGTCCCGCACATCTCGATGGGGAGAAGCTGCACATCCCGCCATCATACTCAAACAGACAATGGTCAGCCTGTGAAATCGCAAGGCAGTAACCTTTCAAGATGATAATCCTGCCCGCGGGCGCTCTCAAACCTTCTCAGCGAGCATTTCCCATAGCTGCATCAAAGAGGAAGGCACGTTTTAATGGCTCAGACGCCCTGAGAGACGTTTTGCTGCTTTTCGAAAAGCTTCATAAAAATCCGGGTCAATAGAGATTTCTCCGCCCGAGAAGCCGATGAAGCCGTCTACCATGCCATTTTGTAGAAGGCCTTCAGAATGAACCAACATTCCATCTGGATCTTCCTGACTGCCTGAAGCGGGCGCCCCGTCCTCGACCCTCGATCGAAGTGGCTGCTTCCAGGACTTTTCCCAGTATGCTTCAACTTTTTCGGGATACAGTCGTCCGTCAACTGTATAGCCCTCCATCGGCTTGCCCAAACCGTGCATATAACCGATTTCCACGGCAGTGCCTGGATCCATGTCCGCCGCACGACGGAACGGATCCACACAGAACAGACCTGCATCACACTGATCCATCAATGCTCGGTCAGCGCGGACAAATGCCAGAATGGTCTCCCGTCCTGGCGGCATCAGACGAGCTTCTGCTTGCCCGTCAAACGGAGCAATCCCTTCAAGCCCATACTCCGCACAAATAGCTTTGAGGCGCTCGAATATGGAGAGAGCATCAGGTCGAAAGACGAGATCTCCAGCAAGATAGACGGAAGGAATTTTTGTCTGCATGACCATGGGCCCTACCACGCGTTTTCCGCAGACAAAACCTCTTCTGTTTGCGTTACCAAAATTAATTCACGCATCCTGAATGTTACGAAGCGCTGAATATATCCGACGATACCGGCGATAGGCCGCAGCATATTCATTTTGAAGGCCAGCTTCAGGATCAGTTGCCGAGACACGTTCTGGAGACGTGCAGACGCTCTCTACACTTTCACCTGTTGCCGCAAGACGCGCCAACCTGGCAGCCCCAAATGCGCCACCATGCTCTCCATGTGCCAGGCAATGGAGCCGTAAATCCAACACAGACGCCAGAATGGAAATCCAGAATGGGCTGCGCGAGCCCCCGCCGATAACGTCGGCTTCCTGAATGGAAGATCCTGACACCTTCAGCCCCTCAAGGGCGTCCCGGAAAGAGAATGCCACCCCCTCTAATACTGCCTGCGTCAGCTCAGAACGGCTTGTGTCCTGTGAAAGCCCGATAAATGCCCCTCGAATGGTCCCATCGTTGTAAGGCGTTCTTTCTCCAGACAAATAAGGGGCAAACAAGACGGGAGAAGGGTGGGACGGTTTTTCAGGAAGTTCAGCCAGTAGATCAGCTTCTTTCATCCCACAGGTTCTTGCCCACCAGGCAAGCGAAGCCGCGGCAGACAGAGTGACCCCCATCTGATGCCAGGTCTTGGGAACAGCGTGACAAAACGCATGGACGGCAGACTGATGCTCCGGACGAAATTCGTTGGTCGTCACCCAAACAACACCAGACGTTCCCAGCGAGATAAACGCATCGCCATTGCGGATTGCACCAAGCCCAACAGCTCCCGCAGCATTATCGCCCGCACTGCCGGCAAAGACCGGGGAAGCCACCATTCCCCAACGTTTGGTGAGCTCTTCATTCAGATATCCTGCTGGCGCAGTCCCCTCACGGAGCTCAGGCATGTTGGCACATGTCAGGCCCGTTGCCTTCAAGGCTTCAGGTGACCATTCACGTTTTCCCACATCCAGCCAGAGAGTGCCTGAAGCATCGGACATGTCTTCAATCATCTGACCCGTCATTCTGTAGCGCAGCCATGCCTTTGGAAGAAGAACATGCTGAATACGTTCGAAAATTTCAGGTTCATGCCGAGCAACCCACAGAATTTTTGGAGCGGTAAAGCCAGGCATTGCAACGTTGCCCGTAATCTCTCGACTGCGGGGGAAACGCTCTTCAAAAAGCGCACATTCCGCCTCTGAGCGGGTATCATTCCAAAGAATACACGGGCGCAGAACCTCTCCCGCAGAATCCAGCAAAACTGCACCATGCTGCTGGCCGGAAAGACCAATGCCCCGTATGGCAGAAACAGCTTCTGGAACTCTGGACTTCAAGTGGTCGATGCCACGACAGGTCGCAGTCCACCAGTCTTCCGGAGCCTGTTCGCTCCATCCATCGTATGGCCGACTGACTGTCAGACCCTCTGTATGAGACGCAACTTCCTGTTGGTTCTCGTCCACCAACAAAACCTTGATTCCGGAAGTTCCGACGTCAATTCCCAGAAACATGCCTATGTCCCAAACCAGAGTTTAAAATCCGGAGCTTAGCGCATAGTCTCAAAGAATAGGCAGGGCACAATCTAGTGACCGGTTTCTTGAGTTCGCAACCATAAAAAAGCCACCGGGATTATTCTGCCACAGCAGCCTCGCTGACCTGAAAGGCGTGACATGCAAGATCAGCCAACTCAAGCACAAGGCCGTCTATATCGTTTTTAACCTGTTCAAACCCACGCGACGGCTGAAGGGTGACCGGGTTCAAATAACGGGATCGGCATATTTCGAGCTGAAGGACATGAATGCCCTCAGATGGCTGGCCATAATGTCGCGTGATGTAGCCCCCCGCGTAAGGCACATTCCTTCGAACAGCGTATCCTCTGCCTGAAAGATAGTGCTCCGCACACTCTGTGAGAGCGGGGGAGCATGATTTGCCATGCAGATCACCCAGAACCATGTCGCAGCTTTTCGCCTGATGCAGGCGGGGCATTGAATGAGCCTCTAGAAGAATTACTGAGCCAAACTGTTTTTGCATTTCGTACAAAAGATTCTGAAGGGCCTGATGATAGGGGACCCACGACGCAACCAGGCGCCTTTGAACTTCATCCAATGGCAGGCAGTGCGTATAGATTGGTCGTCCTTGCGTGGCGCAACGCGGAATAACCCCAAAACCTGCACGGACTTTCGAGGTCTGCAGCAAACCAGAGGCGGAAAGGGAAGGTTTGAACATTCCCGAATCCAGTTCACGGCAATCCCGATTAACGTCACACCAGATCCGTGGAAATTCGGTTGTCAGCAATGTTCCCCCCATGGATGGAACACATTCGAACAACTGATCGACAAACCTGTCTTCTGTCTGCTGAAGCTCCCACAATGAAAGCCGACTGCTCTCCAGAAAATCCTGAAAATATTTCTGTCCGGAATGCGGAGAAGAAACTACAAGAGGAATGGCCGTTTTCTGAGGCTTTTGAATGATTACAGCAGGATAGGGGGAAGGGTCAGTCATAACCTCAGTGCATTTTTTTTGTTCAAGGGGGTTGTCACCCACATTCGAGACAGCTAAACACCGCCTCACCGGATCGGGGGCGCATAGCTCAGCGGTAGAGCACTACCTTGACATGGTAGGGGTCACAGGTTCAATCCCTGTTGCGCCCACCACCCGATCCGGTCAGATATTCCTTATAAAATCGCAGCTTTCAAGAGAAAATTCGGAACCAGCCCGATCATTTCCGCTGCCGCATATCGCCGATATCTACCGCCTAGAATCGTGCTGCACCGATAAAATCCGTGCAAAATCCGTGCAGTCCAAAATGACCGTTTCGCACAGATGCACTAACCTTCTGAAATTGCTGACAAACGAATTTCCGGTACAGAATTCATTTGACGCGGCCTAATATGTTCTCTTTTTGTTCTCATTAGACAGGAAGAGAACATGGCATATCAAGGCGACCGCACAACGGGTTTTGCATCACCCACAGCTGACAATATCGAGGGTACTATCGACTTAATGGCGGCCGTCTTGGATCTGCGTCAGCCAAGCCGCTACCCCGTTCGCGTCGAAGGTGATGCCCTGGTCGGACGCGGAATCAAGCACGGCGACATTCTGGTGGTCGATTCTGCCTTAGCTCCACGGGCGGGTGTCGTCGTGATAGCCAGCGTCGGAGATGAGCTGCGCGTTTGCGAACTAACACAGCGTCCCGATGGCTGGTGGCTTCGCCCGTCAGGATCCACCAAACCTCTCCAGGTCGACGATGACACTGACGTCTCAATCTGGGCCGTAGCGACCGGCCTAGTCCGCACAGACGTCTGATGCCTGTCTTTGGCCTGATTGATGGCAATTCGTTTTATTGTTCCTGTCAGCGGGCTTTCGAGCCGCGCCTGAAGCGCAAGCCAGTCGTGGTTCTCAGTAATAATGACGGCTGCGCCATAGCCAGAACACGCGAAGCCAAAAGCCTTGGGATCAAGATGGGCGATCCCTGGCACTTCGCCCGCAAACGCCCTGAAGCTCGGCCGGTCGTTTGGTATTCGTCCAATTATGCCCTTTATGCCGACATGTCTCGCCGGATGTACGAGGTTCTTCAGGCGCGCGTTCCTGCTGTCGAGCCCTATTCGATCGATGAGATGTTCCTCGATCTGACAAGTCTGCCAGGTGACTTGTATGAGCGCTGTAAGAACATCAGAGAGGCTGTCTGGCGAGAGGCGAAAATTCCGACCTGCGTCGGGTGGGGACCAACAAAGACGATCGCCAAACTAGCGAATGGTTTGGCCAAGGATCACGCGCGACTGGAAGGGCTATGTGATCTGACAGATCCGCGTATCCGGGCCGAATGGTACGCCGTCACCAGCATCGAAGAGGTCTGGGGAACTGGACGGCAGACCGTAAAGAAATTGCAGTCGATGGGCATTGAGACAGTGTCAGATTTTGTGACACTGGACCCAAAATCAATCCGCAATCTTCTGACTGTCGTGGGCGCCCGCGTCCAGGCGGAACTACGTGGGCAGTCGTGCCTTGCGCTTTCAGATGTTTCGTCCAGTCGGAAAAGCATTGCCTCGACACGGACCTTTGGCCGCCTTCTGACCGAATGGCCCGAGATCCGCGAAGCCGTTGCTCATTACGCGGCCAGAGCGGCAGAAAAGCTGCGCGCCGAGCATCTGGAATCCGCGCACCTTTCTGTTTTGATCCAGACGAATCCTCATAATGGGGACCCCTGGTACGCAAAGCATGTCGGCGCTGCCATTGAGCCCACGTCAGACACTCGAGATCTGATACGGCATGCTACCGATCTAGCTCAGAGCGTATGGTTGCCAGGATATCGATATTTCAAAGCGGGAGTTGTGTTAACCGATCTCAGGCCAGCAGGTGCTCAGGGGGCATTGTTTTCAACACGGGCACCTGACCTCTCTTCCGCAGCAATGGCCGTTATGGATGCAATCAACGCGCGATTTGGAAGCGGCGTCGTGCGGCCTTCTTCGACAGGCTTGCGGCGTACATGGACCCCGAGGGCGTCCCTGCTATCTGCGCGTTATACGACAAGATTGGATGAAATTGTCAGAGCGAGAAGCTGGTAAATAAAGTAATGGTGCGCTTAACGAAATTAGCTTTTTTCTTTTCCTATAGCACCTGACTAGGCATCACAGGGGCGGTACCATGCCGGGGATACTAGCTAATATACCAATCGTAAGCGCACCACTTGTTTTTGAAGGATTCATAAGGTCTCTCATCATTGCTTTTTCTCCGTTTTTAAGTGTTGTTATAAACTTACAGAGAGAAAGCGCTAACAATATAGACAGAGCAATCAGAAGACTGCTCGGCAAGTGAATCATTGGCATGAGTACCAAGTGCACCGTCCCTGCGATGCCTAGACTTTTTTTACCCTGGGAACGTAGGTAGGAAAAGAAAGATGGGTACATGACTGTAATTGGAGAATATGTCAAATATTTTCTTGTGTGATTTATATTATTCTTTGCTTTTGCAGGAACGCACTCCAACGAAGGCATGGATAGGTACTGAGCAATCAGAGCCATCATAGACAGAAGTCAGTAATTTCACATGAGCCGACAACGTATTCCGATTTAACTCAATACGCGCACCCTCATCATGCCGCACATCATCGTTCTGGCTCAGGAGCGCGCCCGCATATCCGACCTGCCGTCCCATTTCAGCAGCTGGCAGAGCGGATAGCGGCACAAACTGGACTGGAACATTCAGAGCTTGCCCCTTGGATCGGCTGGTATCGGCCTGCAATCCAAAGACTGGCATGGCCGATGCCGCCGACACCGAGAATGACCCTGACTGGCTGAACGTGCCCGTCAGATCCATCGTGACCGGACCGGCAATCATGGCCACTACAGGGTCTGAAGTATGCTGGGCACATTGAAGCGCCCGCACGTTGGCATCGAAACGTGACGCCTGATCGACGGTCCAGGACTGAACGCCTGACACACTCACGACGCCCGCCTTTGTCAGATCCGCCTGCACGCCGGCAATCGCCTGGCTGATCGTGACAGGCGCCACAGATCCGGCTGAGCAGCTGGCAAGAATCAGACAAAGCAACGCCGTCTGCACCTTTCGCATACGTGGAAAACGACGCTGATTTCTTTCGTTATTCACGCCGCCCTCACTTCAGCCAGGAGCGCGTCAAAGTCCTCGCCATTCGGAGACGTGCCAGGAATGCCAAGCCAGTTCTGGCGAGACAGAAGGCCATAAGCCTCATCTGCAATCTGGACGAGTGTGTCCCAGGGCATGAACGTCCGCGTGCCCCAGGTGTTGAAGAACACACCCGCAGGCATATAGCCCGTTAGAGCAATGGCGTGACCGCCTTCGGGCTTGAGGTCATTTCCGGACAGCTTCGACAGATCCCATGTCTCACCGAGACCGAGGCTCATGAAGCCCCGTGGCACCTGGACGCCTGCCAGAACGCCGCCGAGATAGCAGATCCCGCGCTTGATCCCCTGAATATCCGTTGGCGAGATGATTCCATAAGCCGTCAGATAATCGCGCCCCGGCTGCCCTGGACGCGGAAGGCCATGGTTCCGCCAGTGGTTCAGCTGATCCAGCAGAATGGTGCCGTCATCGTTTGCACCCGTCTGCGGATCAAAGCCTGTGACTTCAGCATAAGCAGACAGAACCGTGGACGTCGTCAGAAGGACAAGCGCCTGCGCGGCTTTCGTCCAGGTCGCCGTGAGGGCTGCGTAAGACGCGAACGCACAGCAGCCATACCGGTCATTCCCCCACATCTGATAAGGCACGCCCGCAGACCAGTCTTTACTGTCCGGAACATTCGGCCGACGCACGGCCAGAACCCGGCCCAACTTATACGTGCGAGAGTCGCGCT
Organism: Gluconobacter sp. Gdi; assembly: GCF_014132155.1. GTDB lineage: Bacteria > Pseudomonadota > Alphaproteobacteria > Acetobacterales > Acetobacteraceae > Gluconobacter. The sequence continues at coordinate 291,887 of NZ_BLJQ01000003.1, read as the reverse complement.
TAGGCTCGCGCTTGCCAAGTTGAAGAGTCATTCCATTCTCCGGAAACAAAAAAAGAGGGGAGCAGCCGAAGCCACTCCCCTTGTCGTTGGTCGCGATCGCGAGGATCAGACGCCCTGATAGATCCGGGCACGGACGAGACCGGCATCGTCGGAGGATGCGGCGGCATACGGAGCGCCCGTCAGGCCCGCGAGCATTTCCACCAGCGGAATCATGGACTGAACGGTCTGCATGTAGGTGACCGCCGACGGGTAGTACGTCTGCACAATCGGAGTTGCGATGGTCAGCAGCGTGTTGAGATCGGTTCCGAGCGATTTGGCCCAGTCTTTCCCGGTATTGACGGTAATGGCACCGTCAGAGCTGGCCTCGATGCTGGCCGTGACACTCTTGATCTGAGACACCAGGCTGTCGAACTTGGCCTTGTCATCTGCGGACAGATGATCGACCACGCCCGGCATCGTCTCGATGACCTGAACGGCATAGGCAATGGCCGTGGCATCCTTGTTCAGAGCCGCCGTGTTGAAGGTGGTCGTACTGCCCACGCTAGAGCAGGCTGCTGTCGAAGCCAGAAGAACAGCAGACAGGCCAAGGGCAGCCAGGCGATTGAAAGAACGCATGCGATAAAGTCTCCAGATATGAAAAAACCGCCTCAGAGGCGGTCAGAAAGAGTGATTGGCGATATGCAATCAGGAGGGCCGATCGGTCGGCTTTGGAGAGGCGAGCGGGATATTCGCCTGAGCCAGTGCAGCCTTGGCCTCGCCCGCATCAGACCGCGCCACCATGACGCCCGTTTTTCCGATCTGAAGGCGGTTGGCTGCCCAGCCCACGTTCAGCCCGACCAGACTGACGATCTGGTAGAGCCATGCCAGCTTTGAAGTCGTGGCCGGAGGTTTCACCAGGACAGTGACCAGCTTGCACAGGATGATAAAGGCAGACACGCACAGGGCGTACTTGTCCGGCAACGCGTTCAGCAGCGTCGAGTAATCAGTCATCGGCTTTCCATTTCAGGGATTGTTCGCCGTAGCGAAATCAAGTTGCGTTCAGCAACGTTTACTTGGCGGCAACGGTCCAGTTAGCTCCATCGCAGAATGCGAGGACGCTATAGGTCCCGCCGCCCGTAACAGTCGTGCCCCACGTGTTGACGGCGCTATCCGTCACCGTGCGTTCCTGTCCCAGCGTTGAAGACGAGCAGGTCGCCAGCGTGGAGAATGTCGTGCCGTTGATGGTGATCGACGGGGCATGCAGGAAGGATCCAAGTGTCGCGCCACCTGCGCTGACAAGATTGCCCGCCTTGTCCACACTCCAGAGGGAGTTCCCGGACGCGTCATATCCGCGCTCGAAATACCCGGCCTCACCAGCCTGCGTATTCTGGAACTCCAGCATGGTGTTGGCCTGCCGAATGGAAATGCCCGTAGTCCACGGTAGCCGGGACTTGTCGTAGGCTTCATGCATGATCGAGAGCGCGACCGAATTGACGTTCGTGCCTGCAGCGCCGCCACCAGTCAGAAACAGCCCGGTCGTCCACTGTCCATCCGTCACTGGTGCGTTGAAGTTGGTGTCGATCTCAAAGCTTACACCATGGTTCCCGGAGACGTTCAGGACCCAGTTCTCGACTTCAGTGCTGATGTCTGTGGACGACGTGCCGCCCGAGCCTGTATCCGCCCCGACGTAACGACAGGCAATCCAGTTGCGTGCCGTGTTGGCATTGGAGGCATTAGCCCGGTTGGGGAGACATTCGAGGCTTTCAGCGACCGTCGTTTCATTCCCCAACTGAGGAATTGCGGCCGGGTCATAGACCCACTTGCGGTTAGACGTAATCAGCCAGGGGTTCGTGTATGGGCTCAGAAGTGTTCCGGCGCCTGTATTGGGGGTGCCAATACCCGGACCTGAAATTATATTCCCCCGGAAGTCCCATTCCCCAGGCGTTTTGACCGTGTAAGACCCAGCCGTTCCCAGCATGTACCCACTGGTCGAATAGGGAATGGTGACCACAGAACCGTTCGTCTGAGCGGCAGACATGGCAACACCGAGCGCGGTTGAGTTGTCAGCCGTTCCTGCAGCGCCGCCATAGTCCAGGATGTTTGTCTGATCGTTCAGATGGGCGGAGAGCGTTCGGAGGACAGAACCGACATTGCCGACGGTCTGATTGCCATCGAACGCGCCGCCATTTGCGATCGGTCCGCTGAGCGTCTGACCGCTGGAATATCCGCCATTGGCATAGACACGATCGCCAATCGCACTGGCTACAGCCGTGGCCGTCTGAATGCAGGCGACATTTCCGGTCGCAGTATAGGAGCACCAGTCTGGCCGGGGATTGGCTGAGGATGCGGTCGCTGTAGCGCCGTAGCGTATCGCTCCACGCTTCTTAGGCTGATCCCGGGGAGCAGGCTGCACGTCTGATCCGAAATCAGCCACGGAAACAGACCCAGCGGGCGTGTGCGTGCCCTGCGCACACGCCGTCAGAGCGAGCAGCAATGCGCCCGCAAGGAGACGTCGAAACATTCTGGTATCCTGTTGCGTCAGGCCGCGATCGCAGCCTTGAAGTGGACGACATTGGCAGACGCGTCCGCTGCCCCGCCTGCTGTGTTGTAGACGCGCTTGTGAAAGGCGCTCATGCCCACGGGATCGTTCCACGCAGGGAGCGGACCGCGATCGCGCCAGCATTTGATGCGGGCCATGGCAAAATCATAAGCCTGATTGCTGATCATCAGATCAGCGTCTGGCGTCAGGTTGCCAATGAACCCACGGATTACAAGCGCTACAGAGGCTTGGGCGGGTGCGTTGAGCCAGTTGGTCCAGCAATCATTATGCGTGTCAGGCTCCATCTGGCAGAGACCACGCGCCCGACCGTATCCGCCATTCGTGCGTTGACGAACGTATCGGAGCCGGCTCTCAGCCATGGCAATTCCCAGCACCAGGTTAATAGCAGCGATACTGGCAAACTGGCTTCCCATGGCCGTCAGGGTCGGAACGACAATGAAGTTTTTCACCTGCCCGGGGTCGAGGCCGTAATTCGGGTTCATTTTTCCTGAACCTTCCCCACAGTCACGGCCGTATTCAGGTCGTGAACAGACGACTTCAGGTCGGAGATGTCTTGAGCATTTCGCGTGATCCGCATGTCATAGACGTCAAACCGACTGGACATCCGATCGATCTGCCGCGACATCTCTTCGTCGGCCGTGTCTCGGCGGTCTGCCTTGACTTCCAGACTGGTCAGGGTCGACTGCACTTCCTGCATTTTTACGTACATCCCACCCGAGGCGAAAACGTATGTGAAAAGCATGACTCCCGCAGACCACAGCGGAATACGAAAATCGAGGATACGTTGCGGACGCCCAGGCGCACTTTCATCGGCCATTCGGCCCTCCAGATATGAAAAAACCGCCTCAGAGGGCGGTGTGTTTAATTCTGTCGAATCACGAGACTTGAAAGTCTCATCGTGTTATTTCGCAATCAAAGTAACTTCAAACCTTAGATTCCAAAGTTACTTGGCGGTGAAAGGATATATAGAACACGCATTCCATTGAATCCCCACACGGCCAAAAAGATACCAAGAATTACAATCGCAGCGGTTAGGAAGTCGATTTCAAAATGTCGGAACCGGAAAGCGGCCAAGCCGCAGAGAACCAGCCCCAACATTCCGCCAACAAGGTAGATGATAATCATTCTGATGGACGTCCTCTATCAACCGGGGCGGCAATTGGAAGCGCCCTTTTCGCTGGCGCTTCCTTGATTATATCAATCATGAGCTTCTTGAACTCTAGCCAACAGACGAAGATATCACATGATGCCTTGGTTATCGCTCAACGAGCATTTGTAGGGATTGACTCGGATCAAAGCGCAATTATCGCACGTGATCATGAGCAATATAATCGCAGTCATACTGAAATTTTTACTCCCCGCTTGACCAACTATGGGAAAACCCCAGCGTATTCAGTCAATATCCGGATGCACCTCTGGCTCACTAAGAATGGTGATTTAGAAAATTTATTCGATAATATTTATAAAGAAAAGTCACTCCACTATACGATAGATCCCGGAGGATTTATCGAAAATATGTCAGTAATAGTTCCTCAATCAGACATCGTACTTCACGCCCTAGAAAATCCAAAACAAGCTTTATATTTAATAGGAGATATCAGATACATTGATGCCTTTTCGGGAAAACATATAACGCAATTCTGTTTTGTAGCGGATAAATATAGCTTGGAACGGAATAATTCCCCTCTTGTTCTTGAGCATGTAAGAAGCTGTGACACACATAATTGCTCTGATAATGATTGCAAACCAGAAAAAGAGGGAATGCCTGCTCAATAATCTCCGCAGTAGCGTCATGATGTTAGGGATTACTGCCCCCGCTCAATCGTGCTGACGTAAGAAGTCTTCGCTTCGAGGACGGCGGACGAATACTGTCCCGGTAACGTGTAGGTCCCGGTCTCAGCCTGAGTGTCATACCAGCCGAGGGTCAGGCTCTGGCCCGGGACAACAGTGACGGTTCCCGTTCCCATATTGCTGATCGTGATGCGGCAACCGGCAGGCAGGCCCCATCCGTTGGTGATGGCCGTTGTGCCCGTGACGGAGATTGTAGTTCCGCAATCACTGATCTGGAGCGAATATGCCGCCGCCTGAGCATTGACGGGGTGGTGGTATGTCTGGGTGTCGCCCGTAGTGAGGTTGACGTCCTGTACGCTTACCCCGTTCGCGACCGTTCGAATGACCGTGCCGGTTCCGAGTGTCTGGACAGACTTTTTCGAGGTTGCGTCATAAATAGAGCTTGCGACCTGAGACGCCGATCCAGACCCGCCCATGATGCAGGCGTTAAACGCGCCGATGTTGCACGCCGCGCGAATAGCAATAGCCGACGGCGTGATTCCAGACCCCGCAGTTCCCGCACTGATATGGTCGTTTACATCAAGAGCCGCCTGCGGAACCGGGTTCCACATACCGACCTTACCTTTGCGGTAATCCTTGCTGAAAAAAGGTATAGGGGAATTAAAAAAGTTATTATCGTGCAGGTCAGAATAACGAAAATCGTCGTCGTTCCCCATAGGAACTTCCAGCTTCTTATCCGCCTGCGTGTAGGCGGAAGACCCCGTGACAAGCGGCTGCCCGTTCGTTTGATCGGGAGAATAAAAATTAGCCGGGGCACTCATGGTTAGGGTTGTGGTTCCCTCTCCAGAGACGATTACTGTCTTCTTGGGGAAAAGCCCGTAGACTGTCTGGCTTTCAACAACGTCCCCGTTAATGCCAGTCGGGAAGCTGCATCCACCTGGGCAGATAATTGTATTCATCGCGCCGGAAGGGATTATCCCGGTAATATCAATCCCAATTCCATCGAAATGTGCTCCCGTCTGTTGATCAACATACAGAGACGCACGTTCGTGGCTGTCATTAGCCATGTCGTAGGAAGAGACTTCTTTACCAGAATACCCCTTGAGGCCGCCGATATTCAGACCTGGGAAATACCCGATCGCAAAGTGCTCAAATTGTGCGTTCAGATCCTGATCAAACCCACGGAAGGCAAGCGCTGTAAATCCGGTCGGGCTCTTGTTCCACAACGTCAGCAGGTTGGAGCCGGGAGCGTTAGACCACAGCGTCAACTCGTTCCAGAACGCCGAGAAATCAACATGGATGTTCGGAGATGCGCCATTCTGGGGGCTTGGGTTAACAAAATAAGCTCCGTAGCCAGCGCCGGATCCAATCTTGACCAGAGGCGAATTCACCGGAGCAATCAGATTGCCCGAAGCGTCCATGTTTCCCGATTTGGGAATCGCGGCATTCGCTGCGGCAAGAGTGGCCTCAATGGCCTGAGCCCATTGCAGGACTGACTGATTGTCCAGCGATGTTCCCGGAGCGTGAAACTTGCTGTCAGATCTGGCCCCGCCCTGAAACAGGAAGCCAGGATTGTCAGCCCGGGCTGCAGGCACAAAAAAAGCGGCCGAAGCCGCCAAGGGGATCAGGACCAGAGATCGAATGTATTTCATGCGCCGCCCCCAAGGCTTTTGGTGATGATCCCGCTATTGTTCCAGTCAGAAACCCCGTCGCCCGGATCAGACGTTGGAAGACTGGCCAGATAGGCACTCCGAACCGACGCAAACTGCGCGGTTGTTATTCCCCCAGGCAGTGCAGGCGCTGTCGCAGGATCTCCCGCATAAGCCAGTTCTGCCCCATTCCTCCACCACCCCTGAGACGGGGCAACGGCCGGGAGAGCCGCGAACCACAGGGTCATCCACGGAGACGCCATGGAAAGGAAGAAGTCTGAGACCGCAATCGTGACGGTCCTACCGCCCAAAGGGAGATTGCCGTCCGTGCGCCACATCAGGAGCAGATCTGTCGATTGCGCCGCATAGACCTGCATCGCAGGATCTTGGATGCTCGTAGTCATATTTTCTATCCAGTAACCAGAGGCGCCCCGGAAGCATCCGGAAAACAGACGCCCCCCAGTGCAAGCACGTTCGGTGCAAAAGCCGGGAGCGCGGGCACGATCAGGGACGCTGCCGTCTGAACGTTAAGACTGACTGATACCGTGAGGTTTTCACCAGCAGCAGTGCGCACCGTCACAAGGACGGACTGGAGACCAGGAGACAGCCACTTGATCCAGGCCGTCACCACCCCTCCAAAGATCGAAGACCACGCGATTTCCGCGCCGTCCACCGCAAATACCGTTTCCACGATTTTGCCGCCGCAGGACATGAGTCCCGAGAAATCGACGCTGTAATCAGCAGCACCATTCAGGGCCGCATTTGGCCAGCACAACATTACGTCAGAACTAATGCCCCTTAGTCGTAATGATGGCGGAATGTCAGCTCTTACAATCCGCTGGCAGGGCGTCCACGTCATGCGCTGTCCGCCGTATAGATGCTTCCGATCGGGTATTTTCTGTCAGGATCTGCAACGGCAACCTGACCACTTGAAGTGGTCGGCTCTGCACCGGGAGGACAGACGATGTTGTTCACCACATATCCTGCCGGCATCCCATTCTGAGCGGACGTCAGATAGATGGCATATATCTCAGAAGTCATAGATCACTTCCCCCGCAGTTCCAGAGCCGCCATTGCTGGTGCCGGTGCCGCCCGAACCTCCGCCGCCAGATTGTCCGGATATGCCCGCCGTGTTCTGGCCTGTGACCTGCACGAACGATTTGCCAAACGATGAACCGCCTATTCCGCCCCATCCTTGGCTGACACCGGCGTAAATACCGTAGCCGCCGCCTGCGCCATCCTCTGCGGCATACCCAACGGCAGTTGTTACCTTGAATGTGCCGCCGACACCGCCAGCGCCAACGCTTCCTTCGGTCGCATTCGCTCCGCCACTGCCTCCTGTGACGCGAGCTACTTCGACGCCAGAGACGTACAGGATCGTGTCACCGCCCTGTGTGCCGGATGTTCCATTATTGACGCCAGCAGAGCCGCCAGCGCCGACGACCCATGAGACGTTGTTGCCGGGTTGGACCGAAATGATGACTTCGCCCCAGCCTCCGCCACCACCGCCACCGCCAGCCGATACGGCAGAAGTCGAATTGCCACCGCCAGCCCCGCCGCCGCCACCGCCTGCACGCAAACGGAAGCGCATCAAATAGACGCCAGCGGGGACGAGCATATTCCCTGTGTTGGACGTCTGGATCAGGGTGCTCGGGGTCGCCTTGTAAAAACCGAACCGGACCCACGACGCGCCAGTTGCTCCCGGCGTAGTAGTGTTCGCATCTGCTGTTGATTGCCAATAAACACCGGCTGTCGTGGCGTCCTGGATGAGGGAGCCGTTTGGGTAACCGCCGATTTCCGTCTGATAGGTCGCATCAAATACTGGCACATATCCGAGACAATACTGCCGAAGAAGCCCGGTTACGATGCGAAGGATACCGTTGAAGTCTTTCCCGTCGGGAGGCGTTCCCCCCGCAGCCGTGTTCGTAAAAGTGTTGGCCGGGAAGCCTTGGTCAAAGGATGCCGCCGCTTGGTCTGTCGTCGTCTGCGGGATGTCCCGAACAAAAGAGCTGGAAGCATTCCCGGCAAAGGGAATGATGATCTTCGACGGAAAGTCAGATTGCTTCATTGGATATCGGGCCCGAAGTCGGTGTCATAATCAATTGCGGGAATGAAAATGTAATTCACACTCACTCCACAGGGGCGAGGCAGCACTCCTGAACCGATGATTGATCGGTCCACTCCTGTTGGCGAAAACTCGAACACATAGGTCAACGTCATGTCCTGATTGTCTGAGACGTAGCATTGGCCTTTGTCTCCAAAGAGCAGCATCAGGATGGCATTCAGACCTGTGATAGATCCGTTCCAGATGTTGGCAGCCGCCTTGGCGAAGATCAGCCTCCGAAAGGCATCGTCTGTCAGGCTGAAATTGGAACTGGCACCAGACCCGTTATAAAAAACGCCCTCACCAAACGTGAGAGAGTCAGGCGCACCCTCGGAGAAGCCAAAAAACCCGATATTTGCAACTTGAAGAACGCGGCTGACGCCGACGATCCGGCCCCAGACATCCAATCCCCAGCCCACGGCGGTCTGCGGATTCCAGACGCTGTCATACCATGCGTCTGTCAGTTCCCTCGGGTCTATGGCTTGGTTAAAGCCTTCAATGATCGTCCTGAGAGAAGGGCTGTTTGCGAACTGCGCAAGGATCGTCTCTGATACGTTGAGCATGTCACACCAGTGTCAGAGTGATATTCGCAGCGGAGATCGAAGGCGCTTGATTAATATTCAGGTCAATCCGCTGCTCGCCAGCCGCAGACGTCGTGCCAATCATGATGCCTTCAAGCTGAACCCAATTCGCAACGTTTCCGACTGCGCAGTAATACCGCGCGGCAAGAATGGTTGAGCCCTGCCGGGGCTGCGTTGCCGTTCCGTCAGAGAAGGCGGCGATGATCGCATCTTGAATTTGCCCCAAAGCCGTAGAAGGAACGGCGTTTGAATTGACGATCTGCACGTTGAAGTAGATCGGCGTATCAATGGCGAGGTCGTACTTCACCATGTACTTTGGGCCGTTGCCATTATAGACGGCGGCCGGGTCCTGAATGGTAATGCTATTGGACCCAGTATATCCGCACCCGGGCGATTTTCGCTGTATGACTGCGAGAGCCACGGCAGCGGGATCGACATTACTCCCGGTATAGCAAACGTAAAGGCTGTGCGGGTCCAACGTCACGCCGCCAGTAAGCAGCGAAGTCCCGTTCGGATTATCCGTGACGTAGGCATCCGTTACACCGTCGATGCTGAGGATGGCGCCAAGAATTGAGGCATTGGCTCCAATGCTATTTTGCGCCACGCTGTTCTGGCGGCGATATTCAAAAGCGGCTCGCGTCTCGCCCGCATTGCGCGTCAGGAAAGCGATATACCCGATTGCGTCCTGCATCCGCCCTGAAGCCGTTCGCGGATCAACCCCATTGAAGACGCCAAGGATCTGATCGAGGCAATCGCCTATGATGGCCGCCTCACTCATGGCGAGTTGGCCTTGCGGCGTCGTCAGTGCCTGATTAACGTTTCCACCAAGAGCTGCAGTGATATCGGCCTGGACGCCAGCGAGAATATCTGTTTCAGCCGGGGCCACAAACCCCGCATCCGTGAGCGACGCGGCCGGGACCGACGTTGTTGCGTCAGAACTGGACACTGGCAATTTCTCCGGACGTGAATGTCACCGCAATCGCGCCGCCAAGTGAGCGATCGGGGCGGGGGCCTATCAGAACGCACTGAGCAGAAGAGACGCCAGGTACGGCGAGGGCTGCGGCTTCTGCCTGGGATTTCAAAAGAGCCATTGGCGTTGAGCCGTTGAAGATCCCATTGTCGTAAGTCAGGCCAAGGCTGGTATCGTACCAGCACTCTCCCGACCACGTTCGAACAGCACACGCCACGTCCTGAAGGATCGAATATCCCTCAGTGCAGACAGCCAGATTGCGGTCAGCATCAAGAGACAGATCCCATGTGGTTCTGTCCAGAAGCAGCGATTTCATGAGAGATCCCGCGCAGTGCGCGAATATGGGAATTTATACGGACAGTAGTTTGTTCTGGGTCCAAGTACAAGCGTTATTGGGGCTTGCCCGTGGTGCCTGAGCCCGACTGCACGCCGCCGTGCATATGATTGTCCAACGAAATGCCATTGCCGGTTATGTCGCCAGTAGCAGTAATCGGGCCACTCACATTCACTGGGCATTTTATATCCACTTCGGATGCCTCAATCGTCACTTTACCAGTCGTCACGAGGCGGATGCCGTCAGTTGTAACCTGCACATAGTGGGTCGGCGCCGCGCCAAGAAATCCGCCCACATAAACACAATCCGCCATGGAGTGCTGCCGAAAGGAACCTGGAGAAGAGGGCGCTCGGCTCTCGACCGCGTTAGACTGATCGCGCCCTGAGATGATTGCGTATCCGATATCGCCGACTACTGGATCAACGATAATCGCGCATGCGCCGCCCTGTATGCGCAGGTAAGGAACGCCGTAAATTGTCCCGTGCGGCACCGAAGCACCATCGCTTGTTTGCTGGTGGACCATCGGGTGTACATCCACTTTGCCAACGATACCGTCGCCTGGGTGGACCGCTTTGACCTGCACGAGGGTGTTGGTTCCCAAATCCGACAAGTTCTTTCGAATAAGCGTTTCCAAAGCGCCAGTATCAGAGCCTTGTGCTGAGAAATTGGAAAAGCTTGGATTTGTCATGCTGTGCTTGCCTGCGGAACAACGCCAGTAACGGCCGCAACATATGAGAACCAGGGGCCTCCCGGGGTCTCGGATGCGATATCATGGGTGATGGTGTAAGGCGACCAAACGCCTGTTGCTGGAAGCTTGGGAATGGACTGTCCCATCTCATTGTCTACCCACCCTTGAGGCAGGTATTCGCTCTCCAGCCGGATCGGAACCCTATATCGCAAGGTAGGGTTGAACAGGCAGGTGAACACTACGCCATTCTGATTGTAAGCTGGGTATCCAATCAGGCCGGTTCCTTTGTTGATCTTCGTTGAGATGCGGTTGGTGTCTGTACCGTCCTTTTTAGACCAGACGTTTAGTGCGCCATCGACGTCCCACGCATAAGCCGCGCCAATGGTGCGGGCGAGGTGATCAATCTGCGACATGACGGTGCCGCACCCGTAGAAATTCGTCACGGTTTCGGTCACGCTGTGATTGTTAAATACGCCAGAGGGTCGTGTCGGGTCGTTAGCTGGCCATGCAGAAGGTGCGCGACTGGCAAGGTCAGAGAAGATCGTCGCCGCAGGGACCGTCCCGGCGTACGATGCCGGCGCAGTTGGGGAGAGTTTTGCGGCCTGATTGTCCCACGCGAGCGCCTGGAAAGCGACATTGGGAGCGCCCGAAAAGTCCACGAACGCTTCAGCAATTGTGCCCCGGAAAATTGTGCTGAGACCGAAGGTGTCATCGCCTGCTTGAACAGTAACGCTTGCCGTTGAGCCGCGAATAGAGATCTGGTTCTGAACATTGATCATGGCCTGAACGACGGAAAGCCGGTTCATCATTGCAAGCGTCATGCCTTCGATGCGTAGCGAAAGCTGTGACCCGGCAATAAACCCGGCCATCGTGACCGTCGCGCGCACACGATGCCCGGTCAGCTTGACGGTATCAGCATCACTCCCGGGGGCAATAGAACCGCTCGGAATATGAAAGGTCACGTCGATACGCTTCTTCGTAAAGCTCGTTTGGAGCTTCGGCGCGTAGGAAGTCGTTGTCGAGCTCATGATATTGTTGCCCAAACCAGGACGTAACGGCTTCCTAACCCATCATAAGTGGGGTCATCCGAGCCTTGCGTGTCCACGAATATAAAGTCCCCCCCAAGACCAAGGTAATCAGCATGCACGACGGGGTTGAGGTTTTGGCAGATAGCACCGGCGACCACCTGGATTCCGTTCAGCCAGACATTCATGAACAGCCCGGTTGATCTCTGATACACATCCAACCGAACTGATTGCTGATTTAAAATCACTTTGATCGTCTGGGATGCCGCCGCGGAAAGCGGTATTTCTATTTGGGTCATGCCATCACTCCGGCTACCGCAGTCTGGACCGCAGTCGATGGTGTGGTGCCTTGGACCGTTCCCCCTTGGACCGCCGCAGCCCCCTGAGGTTGAGCAGTGTTAGTGAAGGTAGATACTGCTGTCTTACGGACTTCTTGAAGCGCCACTTCCGCCACCAGCATGGTCAGGCCATTTTCACTCGTTCGCCGCCAGCGATAACCAACAATATTGGCGTTAATATATGTCCGCTCAGGTGTGACGACATGATAGAGGTTCGTGTCTGCAACTACGCTTTCAAGTGTATTGAGAAAATCCTGCCGAACGGCCGTTCCTGAGCTCCCAGTAAGACCGGAAATCAAGCTTGTTAAAGAAGAAAAAAGGCCGCTTGATCCAGTCTCCGACCCATCGCAGACTAGCGTAACGCGTGCGTTATAGGGCGCCTTTACCTTGTTGTAGGATGTGAAGCCTCCGTCTTCTAACGGCGCATCTGAAACCGCATAACTGCTTTCGTACTCGATGCCATGCACGTGGGCTGCTGACAGCACGTTCTTATTGGACGAGTTGAAGATGCCCCATTTCTTTGCGGCCTGATTGATCGTCCAACTTTGAACGACACCCGCCAGAGCAGTAGAAGCCGAAGCGTCCACTCCCGCGCCGATAGACTGTCCGAGCAGGGCAGGGACGCCTACGGCCACCGGAATATCCCAGATGGACGGCATGGTTACGTTCTCAAAAGCCATCAGGCCAGTCCCGTTGCTGCTGTGTGAGGAAGAATGCGCTTCAGCTCAGTGTGCACGTCCCGAGCGATCTGCTGGCCATTAGCATTGCCGTGGGCCGTGACGTGGATATCCCCTACATGGATCTCTGTTTTGTTCTGTGCCACTTGCTGGTCGGGCCCCATAAGGGCGGCAGAAATGGCGTCCGAGTATCTAGTTCCGGCGGTTCCAAAGGCATCATGCCCAACGGCCCCGCCATGCAGCCATTTGAGCGCGCCGCCCGCGCCTTGGTTGTGGGCATATCCAAGGATAGCAAGTTGCTTATTCTCAGAAAGCTTACTGAACGTAGCATCATGGGAAGATAGATAGGCGCGATTCATATCCGTGTAGGCGCGAAAATAGCGCTCCTGCATCCCGGGATCTTTTAGGAATTGATCTGTTGAAGGTGCATCCTCATGCAGGCGCTTGGCTGCATCGTTAATCGCATCACGGCTCATCTGATACTTGCCGGCGTACTTGCCACCAGCGCCGCCCATTATGTCGTACCGACCGCCGCTTTCGATGCCGGCCACAGCAGCGGAATACTTCCCGAACGGGTTATTGCCGAAAGCCCCACGAGCGCGCAGTCGGTCGACAGCAGCGCTTTCACCTTTGTTTAGAGCCCCGCCGTACAGATCGTATAATTCTCCTGCGATTGGAATCGCCCGCAGCCCCTGCCTCAGTGCCCATTTTCGAAAGATAAGGCCGCTCGCATCTGCACCTTTAGCAAGATATGTGCCCATTTCTGGCAAAGCCTTACTCGCGCCCTTTCGCGCGCCAGCCTCGGCTGTCTCTTTTGCAGTTTTTTCGCTGGCGGTCAGTGCGGCATTCTCGCCCTTCTTCGCGCCGCTTGCGCCAGGTCCGCCCTCACAATCACAAGCGAACATTGCATCTTTGAGTGCGGACGCGTTCTTCAGGGCCCCAGGGATTTTGAAGAGCATCAGCAAGCCTTTTGCGGTTGCCAACCCGCCCAAAATCGTAATCAGGCCACCAACTGCAAGCGCGGTCTCGCCGATCTCTTTTGCAAGCGGTTCGTTAGCCTTCTCCCACGCTGTGAAGCTAGTAACCGCCTTATCGATCCCTGGCATCAAGTAGCCAAGGATCGAGCGGCCCAGCTTCTCAGTTTCGGCAGTCATCGCCGTCCAGTCAGACAAAAGCTGCTGGCTGTCACGGATTTGCTGGGGAGTAGGGGCTGTATCCTTCAGTTGTGCCTGAAGCTTGTCGAAAGCACGTGTGGTCAGATTAATTTCGTTAATCTCACCGGGGCCCATTCCAAGCGACTGGAGAAGGCTATTCTTGGCGGCCTGGTTCATCCCTTGAGTAGATCGGTTCAGGCGCTTCAGTATGTCCTGTTGGATATTCCCGTGCGCATCTACGTAATCGTTTGCCCGTAGTCCAAGCTGCCCCATAGTGTTCTGAAGCTGAGCAGCATGCGCAGGGTCCGTAAGCGCCTGTTGCATAGACTGGAAAGAAGAGCCGACTTCAGACGCCGAGCCGCCAACAGCCTCAACCGCTCTCTGCATCCGGTACAGATTACCCGGATCCATATTCAGGCGCTGCGCCGTGTAGCCCAATTCCGCGTTGGTCCGCGTGATCTCGGACGTAAACGCCTTGAGGGATCGGCCGCCCGTAAAGACAGCAAGTAACGCCAACGCCTCAGTGCGTGCCCGCGAGAACCCATCAGCCGCAGTCTTGCCGGCCTCAGATAGCGTTCCCGCCGTGTGGCCAGCTTGACCTTCAAGCGTTTTAAGGCTTTTCCCGGCCTGTTGCGCGCCCTTTGCAACGTTCTTGCCGTCAAGATTAAGCTGAATGACGAGGCTGTCTAGCAGAGTTGGCATGATGGGCCTTCAGGCAATAAAAAAGCCGTCCGGTGTGGGGCGGCTTCGCAGTCAGGCAGCGACAAGGCTGCGTTTAAGCGCTCGGGAAGCGCGGATTGCTTTAGCAATACAACGCTTTAACGACGGATATTCGTCCACCTAAGCAAGACAAGTAGCCTCTTCTTTCCATTGACCCGAATCCGCTCTACCGGGGAGAATATTCCCTAATGCCAGATCCAAAGATATTGGAGGAGGAGTAACACCGTTTGTATTGACGTACAGGATGTCAAGTATGGGCAATTCAACGCAGATACCACATACTAAATTCAAGTTTTAATTTTCAATTCTAGGGATATTTAGGCAACTTAATGATGGATATTATTCACTCATGATTCGGGATTTCTTATGATAAAAAAAATATTCAAATACACATCATGTGTGTTTTTTTCTCTATTTTGCCTTGGCGTGATCGGACAATTCATTTCTCCAACAAGAAATTTTAGTAATTATAGCTCGGCACAGCCGCGCTCAGACATTGAAGGCGAAAAATTTCCCATTTCGGGGCAAGCCAACCTAACTTCTGCACAAAACAATGCAGTAAGATCCGCAACAAATTACTTGGAAATGACGGGCTTTTCACGCGCTGGACTTATCCATCAGCTATCATCTGACGCAGGAGAGGGTTACTCAGTAGCCGATGCTACCGTTGCGGTGGACAGCCTGACTGTAGACTGGAATGAAAATGCAGCCCGATCGGCTAAACAGTACCTTGAAATGTCAGGATTCTCCTGTAAGGGCCTAATCCACCAATTGTCCTCATCAGCTGGGGAAAAATATACATTATCCCAGGCAACTTACGGTGCCCATAAGGCTGGAGCTTGTGGACCAACGTGAATGGCTGCCCCGTAATGGAATGGCCATTATAACAGGGCGGTAAAACCCGCGTCTATCACCCAGAAGCTATCCGTCACCCGATCCAACTTGGCCTCGGAGCCATAAAAAACGAAGCCCACAAGGAGTAAGAGCGATGCACCGTTGGCTGCTTTTTACAGGACTAGTAACAGCACTGTTGGTGAGCGATGCCGCAGTGGCGCAGACAACAGCTACTCCAAGCGAGCCAGGGCTTCCCAAGCGCCCCGGAACCTGCGTCTTTACTCACATCAAGTCCGTCGAAGAGCGCCTATCAGATGGCAATAACCAATGGGTTGCAGGATCCGGCTCCGCTGTTGCCCTGACCAACGGCGGTTATCAGGTCTCCTACGATCAGCTTCCTGAAGTAGACAGCGCTCATTCCGGCGATCAAGTAATGATGTGTCTGGTGGCGCTTCCGACCGACTGCCCGAAAGGCGATGACCGAGGCAAGGTCTACACGACAACCGACCTTCGCACGATGAAATCATGGACGCTTCCTGATTCGGAGCACGAGTGCGGAGGGGCTTGAAGTGGAGAAGAAAGACTAAACCATTTCCCCCCATCCCAAACTCCGGCATGTTTCAGAACATTACTCGGAGTCGTTATGAAGCAGAAACTCTTTTACAAATCGGCCAGCTTGTCAGTCAGTGAGACGACAGTGAAAATTGGCGAAATGGTCCTCCCGCTTCGCCAAATAGCCTTCATGAATGTAACGCAGCAGCCTACCACGATATATTGGATCATTTTCATTGCGTCTGCACTTGGAGCAATAGGCGCAGCTCTTTCCGCGTATGATAACGGGCAATTCCATACAACTGACAATATTCTCCTTGGAATACTTGTCGCGGCAGTAATTGCAGGTACTGCCCTGTACTTCGCGCTGAAGCCAAAATTTTACTTCACCATTAAATCGTCTAGTGGACATGGCTACACGCTCTGGAGCCGGGAATATGGTGAATTGGCTGCAATGAAGAACGGAGTAGAGAGCGGCCTAATCGGCATATACGTGGCTCAAGACACCCCACTCACCCATTAAACCGCCAAACCATTGCCGCTTCCCACATCAGTAGCATGTCCTCGCTGTCATAGACCGTCTGGAGTTCGTGCAGGGTGGCCTGCCCGGAGCCCATGACGGTTCCCATAACGCTTGAGACATTTACGAAGCGGGCGAGTTTTCGGGGCTTGCTGGTGGGATCAGGGCCGCCGCGAGAGGGGAAATCTGGGACGCGGCGGCCTTGAAGAAACCCACGTGCAGCTTGAACGCCTCGCTGCGAAGATCCACCAAGGTCTGCGGATCTGAGATATCATTCTCAAACAACTGTACGGGAGGCAAATACGTCCTCCCATCAGGGGCAAGACGGCTGATCTTCACGCAATCCAGCATCGCCTGGAACGCCTTATCGCAATCATCGTCATCCATGAAGCCAAACATCTGCATGGCAACGCCTGAAAGCCCCAAGATGCCGGCCTCCATAGCGGTATCCGGAATTTTTGCCCCAGACTTGATGAGAGCCTTCACGGTATGACGCGCCCACTTGTCAGCAGCGAAAGCAGACATCCGCGTGATAACGAACTTCTTGCCCTCATCCTCACCGGAGGTTGGGATCCATTCGATGCTCTTCATCAGATACCTGCCGGGAAGACCCGCTCCCATGTCAGCGAGAAAGTGCGGTCCTCAAGTGTGCCGCCGCCATTCGGCGCAACGGTGCCGCTGCTCAGGCCGCCATTCGTGAATGTGTACTTCCGACCGGTAGACTTTAGCGTGAGTTCAGCCCCGAGCGTGTAGATGCTCATGCTCTGCTGCTGCCCCGTGATGATCGCCTCAAAATAGGGGATCGAGGCAGAGCCAGCGGAGAGGGTGAGGGACTGTACAACCGCACGCGGGACATAACCCTTGTTGAGCTTTCCATCGATCGACATGCGGAATTCTGCCATCTCCAGCGCTTCCTGTTCCCATGCTCGATCTGATCCCCAGTTATCAAGGATGAGGGGTTTATCCCACAAGGCCAAGAGGGTCAGCGAAAAAATGGCATCCGCCGAAGTGATGATACCGGACATTACTGCACCTCGATGGAAGCAAGATTGATGCTCTGGACGCTCTGGCCGTCGGTGTACCAGAACTTACAGGCGGGAGACTCACGAGCAACGCGGGTTGTGGCGGGAGCCGTGGAGACATTCGGCTGGAAATACCAACCGCGCGTTTGCAGGGTGTCGGAAATGGTTGAGAGACCTGCCGCGTTATTGATCTCCTGAGCCTGCGCCTTTGTCAGAGTGACGCCCGCACGGATCACACCAAAGGCAAGCGCTTGATTAATCGTGTCCTGCACCGAGGCCGAGACCAGCGCGTCCCCCTGCGTGTTGTAGGGGATATCGCCAGCACTCAGAAGCAACGTCACAAGATCGGACTGGAACGATGCATTCAGCCAGATCTGATTGATGTAGCTGTCTGCCCACTTGAACTGGCCGGAGACAGCGCCGCCGCGCAGGAAGGTAAAGCGTCCAAGGCCGTTGGCGTGCTGTCCGTAAAAGGAATAGCCGTTGGCTGTCAGGATGCTTGCAGTTGTACCGTCAGTGACAGTGGCAGATGGCCCGGAGAACTGGCATCCGAAAAGGTTCCAGCGCCCATTGGTGGCGTCATAATTCAAAGACGCCATCCAACCGAGGCAACCCGCCGCCACAAGCGGGTCTTTGTAAACCGCTGTCGTGCCGTCGATTGTCTGCCCCGCCAGCCAGACGCCGAAGGCCTCGGTAGATCCCTGTGTCGTGGCTTGGGTATCCGTATCCCAGGCGACGTACCAGAACCGGTCTTCCTGCGTGCCAACCCACGTTGCAATGGCTTGTTTGTCTGCCAATGCTGGCTCGAAGGCCGTTGTGAAGCCTGCGAAGTCCTGCGTCGTGCCGATGAGGACCGTGAGATACGCAGCGAAGGCGGTATCAACAGTATAGCCAGCAAAGTAGAGCTTGCTCGGGCTCTGAGAAGCGCCAGTGTAGCCACTGAAATACACAGCCGCCATCTGGGCTTCGGTGGATGTCGCACCGAACGCAGTCGAGACAGCGGCAGCGGAGGTGTACTCTACGACGGTACCAGCAGGGACGGCCGTGGTATTCTCGGTGATGATCAGCCCGTTGATGAATGCCACGCCACCAGCCGCAGTCAGTGCGCTGGGGGTGACGCTCACCACTTGGGAAATAGGGATGCCAGCCACTGCCGGTTACTCCTGCGTTGTTGGAAGATCAGCCTCGTAAGTCTTCACATGAAGCTCGGAGGCGAATTGCTGCGGTATGGTGCGCTGGTAGTTGACCTGCATTTTCAGATCGACCGACCAGGCATCTTCGTACTGACGCTCGCCGTTGACGAACGCGAGTTGTCTAGGCTCCGCGGCGGTGAGGGGGGACAGGATCGGCGCGTTCGCCCGCAACCAGTCTGTCGTGTAGAAATCGCGCCAGAGGCCACAGACCTGCTTGAGCGCATCGCCAGCCCCGGAGCCGAATGCGCTCACCTGCACAGTCACTTCACGCATTTCCGTAACCACGCGGGCCGTGTCTGTGTAAGTCCAACCATTCGTTGCCAAGAGGCGTGTGGTGATGAGCTGCATCACGCAATACGGGCCAGTCGGTGAGGCTGTCCGGTTCTGCTGTCCCTGACGTATGCGGAATGGATCTGGCAGAACGGTCTTGAGGTAATTCCCAAGTGCTTTGTAAAGGGCGCTGTCAGTTGGCTCGTAGGTGATGGCCGAAGACGCTAAATTTGGCGCGTCACCGCAAGTTTGGACCATTGGCCGTCTCCCCATTCTTCCAGAACCTGCGTGACGAGCCAGTCCGACCCGTAGAAATTCAGGAGATCGCCCCCAGTCTTCAACGGGCGGTTCAGGCCTTTAATGCCGCCCTTGATGTACACGGCGCGCATGTCGGATGACTGATTGATGTTCTGAAGCTGCCGTAGGTCAGAAGCACTGAGAGCTTGCACTTTGATCGTGACAGCGACTTCGATGGTGCTAGGCGCAACGCTGAAATCGTCGTTTTCCGTCTCGCCATCTGAGACCTTTAGAACGGCAGAGATTGGCGGATTAACGACGTTTGTGGCTGCGTTCGCGATGGCAAAGACGTTAATCACTGACCACCTCTTTATTCACATTTTGATAAAGATCACCCGTCCAATCTAGCGGCTTAGCAGCGGGTGCTGTTGCCCCATTCCTTACGTCCCGCATGGCCTGCCAAACATCGGCAGGCGTCATGCCGCTCTGTTCCCGTTTAGGGAATCTATCTTTCAGCAAATTAGTGACGGGAGAATCAGGCTCGTATGTGCCTTTTTCAATGCTGGCCTGGATCTGGCCTACAATCCGTTCAGCAGTCATATCCAGCGCTTTTTCAAGATCGCCTCGAGTGGCTTTCAGAGAGGCTGCCAACAGCTTCGGCCACTGATCCTGATTTTTGGCGATGGCCTGCCGCATAAAGGGGCGAGCTGGGATACGATCAGTGCCAAACTCGTTGTAGTAGGCGACAGTCGCGAGAGGGGTTCCGTCTGGGTAGACAGCCCCCTCCAGAAAGCCAATATTCGCGTGCGGAAGAGCCTGAGTACGACGAAGAACCCGACTGAGTAGCCGCTTCATCCAGCCGCCCTGCAATTCCCGACCAATCCGGTTCAACTGCGCCTGAACGCGTGCTGAGCCTTTAAGAACAGACTTTGCCATCAGGGCCATATCCTCGGGCGAGGGGACCGACCCGGCACAAAGCGCATCTGTCGCAGGTAGGCTGTGGCCTGCCAGAACATTGCGCCGTACTGGGTCTGCATAAACCAGGCGGACGATCCGGATTGCGCACCCATGTCGAAAGACACTGACGTCGATCCTTCTGCCGCGCTTGCTAAGCGCCCCACTGTTCCCGCGCCATTCCCGCCAGCATCCACCGGCAGGTTAAGCTGCGCGATGTGAGCCGTGAGCAGGTTGAGCAGACGTGTGCGCCTGACAAGATCCTGCACGGGGCTGCGAGGGGTGTTGTTAAGGAAGTCCCCGGCCTGAGCGAAGTATTCCGTTGCTTGCGCTTCGTTCGTACTGGCGCCAAGCCCAGGGTAGAGCTGTGACCACGTCGCATAATCGAACGTAGCCACGCCCGGTTGCGTCGTGGTCGTTTCGCTCATCAGGCGTAAGCCCGTGCCCGAGCAGCTTCTTCAGCAGCGGCGAGGCCCTTGCGCTTCAGTTCTTCCGGATCGAGTGGTTCGAACCCCGTCTTTTCAGCCTTGAACTCGTCCGCTCTGGCATTCGCGCGCGCATCCGTCTGCTCTGCAAACACGCACTTGTTCTTCACAAGGTCGCTGTCTGCGTTCTGCTTAAGCCAGGCGTCCCAGAACGCCTTGTCCACCGTCGTACGGCCGACGCGGCCGAGCAGAACGTTGTCCTTCGGGTGATAATCAGGAGCGCGGTTTGCACCCTTGATCTCGATTTCCTTGACGTAGCCGACCGGGCTCAGGTCAGGGCGCTTGTCCGCGCTAAGCTGAGCCCGACGTTCGGCATCTCCCTCATGGGAGATACGCAAGCGCAAGCCATGCGGCATACGGCAAAGTACGGTGACGGTATCAGCCATCTTTAGATCCCCACCATCTGGGCAACAGCCATCGGACGCTTCCAGATCGTGCCCCACCCGCCGCGCATCATTTTCTGACGTGCATTGGTGGAATACTGCTCTAGGCGCCCCATAGTCAGGCGCTCTGTGAACGCCGTAGTAACAGTCTCGACGCCGTCAATTTCCGGAGCAAACATCTGCATGATGTTAGCGCTGGTGTATCCGCCCGACATGGTAACCCCGGCTTCTGGCAGAAACTCGATCACCATATTCGGCCATGCCTTTTTCAGCATTTCCTCAAGCGTGATCCCGAACTGATTGGTGTAGGTCATAACCTGAGACAGCTCAGAGGGGGCAACGACCTTGAGACGGGTCTGATTGTTTATGTTGCCCATCATGGACTTATTGAGAGCCGCGAACAGGGTCACGAAGTCTGGATAAATCAGGTTCGGATCACTCGTGCTGCTCCAAGACGTGGCCGTGCCGGTCTTCACCGACGCCGTAATGGCGGCAGGTAGAGCAGGATCGTTCAGGGCACCGTAGTTCTCAAGGCCAGTGACACCAAACAGATACTGCTGGTTCTGCTGCTTTTCGAGCACAGAAGCGCCAGCAGTCCGCTGTTCGGCAACCCAGTCGATGTTGCCCATGCCCATCATCTCGGCTTCCAGATCGCCATACTTGGCCCAGGTCTGGAACGTGAAGGACTGGCGATTGACCCAGTTCGCGTTAGCTGAGCTGTCGCCAGCCTGCTCATAGTCACCGTAGGCCACGGCATAGCCGGAAGCCTCAATGACCGGGAACATAACCGTCTTGATCGCGCGGTCACCCTTCTTCTGGGAGCCGTAGATCTCTTCAGACTTGGTCGGCGTAATGAGCTGACGGATCAGCTGCGGATCGACCATCGTATTGATGACGGCCGGAATGCCGCTATTTGGTGCCGTGGTGGCACCGAATACGGGGGCCGCGTCGTATGCGTTGCCCTTTTCGCCCACGTAATGCGTCACGCCAGGGAGATTGATGCCCCAATCCTGCGCCAGGCGCGTTGCATCGTTACGAAACGAAGCCATTATTCGTTGCTCCCTGCAATCGGCGCAACCGCACCGGAAATGATGATGGTGGAACCGGCAGCGCCGCCTTGTGTGACGATCCAGCCCGTTGCGACTGTGCCTTCAGGAGCCGTACCAGCTGCGCCCGTCTGAAGCGTGCCATCCGTCGTGGAGGCGTAGACGGCCTGTCCTGGCGTTGCAGCAGTCGCGGCTGAAACAGCAAAGTAATCGCCGCCCGTCATAAGCTGCACATTGAAGCCGCTCGGGAGCAGCATCGTGCTTTCGCCGAGATAGGCCGTGATAAGACCCGTCTGGTCGCGCAGTACGAAGCCGGTCGGGGCTTCAGAGGCGATTGGCTTGTTCAGAACGGTTACGCCGTCAGCCTGAACCCAGCCGAATACGCCGACCGTGACGCCAGCCGCGCCAGCAATAAAGCCCATCGGTCCGGGAATGGCGGAGCGGCGCGGGTTCGCGGAGGCGATGCCGCCTGGAAAACCCTTTGCCCAGTTGTAATTGATCTTGGTAGGGAAACCCATCGGGGCCGCTCCTTACGCTTTGCGGCGAGCTGAAGCGCCCGCCAGAGGGGAATCACTGTCCGCTGCGCTATCTGCGGCGAGGCGAACGGGCCGGGCGGGGCGCTTGGCATCGATAGCCATACTGACGAGAGCGGGAAGAGCGCTGTCATGAACGCCAGTCGCATCGTGACCGGTCTGCTTCAGGGCGTAGCGATAGATGTCGCCAGCGCTGTCCATGCCGATGACGTCGCCGACGAGAGGACGAACGGCTTCACGAGCGTCCTGTGCTGCCCGCAGTTCGCGGCGCTGATTGTCGAGCGCGAGCTTGATCTTGGCATCGACGGCGGCGTCTTGCGCCTTCTTATCGTCGTCCTTTTCCCGCTCTTCCTCGTCTTTGGCCTTCTGCTCGTCCGCCTCACGCTTGGCTTCTTCGTCAGCAGCCTTACGCTCTTCGTCCTCTTTCTTCTTCGCCTCTTCATCGGCGGCTGCGCGTTCTTTCTCTTCGCGGGCCTTCTTCTCTTCCTCAGTCTCGTCCTCGTCCATGCACTTCTTGACGTCTTCTTCAGACGCATCCATGGCAAGGCGACCGGAACGGATGGCCGCCGCGATGCGGCCCGCTGTGGACATGGGCTTGTGGGCAGCCATGCTCGTTTCCTTCGTGATGTTGGGTGGTGCGCTGTCGCCAATGATGGCGGTCTTCACGCGTGGCTCTTCCACCAGGGCAAGGTGGTTGAAACGGATATTGACCATCTTCAGCGTGTAGGGCTGTCCGTTGATCTCACCGGTCTCAGGGACGGTCTCGTAGGCGTATCCAGCTGACACGCACCGCTTGGAACCGTCCTGAATTCGTTTGATGGCATCACCATCCCAAATGGCGAGTTCGCCAATCAGGTCAGGCGCCTGGAATGTCGCGTTGTTGACCGAACCGACCGTGATTTCACGCGGGTGATCGTCTGCACTGACCGGCTGGTGGATCTCGATCAGTGGCTTGCCGTTGATGCTCGATGCGGCTTCCCGCAAGGCATCGGCGTCCCGATACATCCAGTAGATGGTGTCCGGCTCCAGCCCCAGACGCTCGGCCCCGTTGATCTCTCGCCCGTAATAGGGTGAGACTACAGCCGCGCTGAGCACGCAACGCTCAACGTGCAGATGCCCATCCGCGTCGATGCGTCGCACCGATCGGTCTAGGGCCATGATTGTGTCTGTCATTTTAGGAGAGCCGTTGTGACTGCAAATGAACGGAAGTTGTTGCTTCTTCTTGCTGATGCTGTTCGCGATCTTGCGAAGAGAATAAACGAATCAGACCCGAAATCTCCTTATGCGGGGCCGATGAATGCGCTTCAAAGACAGATCGACGACTGCCAAGACTTGGTTAAGAGTCAAACCCCGGAATAATCACCTGAGACGTGCATCGGCAGTTCGGTTCCTCACCGGGAAAAATCAACTTGCCGTTGCCGTCCACATCAGCGCCCTTACGGATATCGTAGCGAAGCCTTTCGCGCCCCGCTTTCACATGCATAGGCCGTGGATGCTTTCCCGCGCTTGAGTGGCACCAGATCGCCTCAGTCAGTCCCATTTCGATCTGACGTGTCCGCGTGATGAACGACGTGGCTTTGTTGTTCTGGTCTCGCGCGATGAAAGCGGCACGGCGCTGAGTGATGCCATAGCGCTCCTTCAGTTCAGCTGTCAGTGTTGCCAGATCACGTCCTGCCATAACTGACCGTTGCACCATGTCCGCCACTTCGTTCAAGTGGTGGTCAGCGATACTTTTGATGAGCGTTGTGTTCTGATTAATAACGCTGTCCAGAGTGTCCGCTACAGCCTTTGAAGGTCGGAATTTCACGGCAAAACCAGCTTGCTTGAGCTTATCCATCAAGGACGTGTCCGCGTGCTGCTGCCAGCGTTTGGACTGCTTCTTGGCTAGGTATCGCGCGACCTCATTGAACTGCATCCGCCAGCGAGCCGTCAGCTTGTTCATGACCTTCTGCAGTTCATCCGAGACGCTATCCTGCGCGATAGCGCTTTCGTGCTTCCGGTAGTTGGCTTGAAGCCAGTAAGTCAGGCTGTCGTCCATCTCCCGGATGAGGCGCATTAGATCACGGTAGTAGGCCGCTTCGAGCGCAGCACTGACGCGGGTTGGCTTGAGGGCCTTCCCGGTTACCGATGTGCAGCGGAGCTGGGTCAATCTTCCTCTTCCTCGCCCCGCTTCAGCAGGCTTTCCATGTCGGGCATTTGCTCAGGTTCGGGCGGCTCAGGCGGCGGCCCGGTGAGATTAACCCCGCGGTAAATGCTGCGCTCATCCGTGGACAGGCGTTCTCGCTCTTCCTCGGGGGAGGTCACCCCGGCCGTAATGTTCACAGCTCCTAGATCAGCCTTGATCTTCTCGATCTCGGCCAGCTGCTTCTCATCCATCTGCCAGAGCGGCACGAAGCGGAAGGACAGGTCCTCGTCAATCTTACCCCATAGGTGGATCTGGATCGCTTCAAAGATGGTCTGAAGCGTGGGTCGGATGTGGGCTTCCTGAAAGGCGGAAATCTCGTCGTAAAAGACGCGGATTTCTCCCTCTGAGGATGCGTTCAATCCCTGCGGCTGGATGCCGAACAGCTTCACCAGCGGGATGCCGGGGATGCTGGCCATTGCCTCCATTGCCTGCGCCTGCAAGCTATCGAGGCCGGACAGCGGTGTGGCGATAATGGAGGCGTCTTCACGCTCCTTATCCACCACGATTGTGTCTTGGCCCTCGGCCACATCCTGCATGTACGCAGCGCGACCCTGCACGGAGGCCATATCCACATCGCCGTAGAGCAGCGGCTGAACGTCCATGCCCGGGCCGATATCCGTCTGCATATTCCCCGTCATGTCCGTCTTCAGGACCAACTTGGAGAAATTGCGAACAATCTTGGCTGTACTGTTGCGCGTGGCCAGGTAGTTGTGGACGTAGGCGCGTAGAAGCTGCGTAAGAGACTGGCCGCCGAAGTTGAACGCAGGCGCCAGGATCTGTGAAACAGGGTAGGGGATCGTGGTCAGCAGGCGGGAGCTATCCACCATCGTGCCAAGAACCCACCAATTGTCCGGCCTGTAGAAGTTCTTCGCCAGCGGGTTGTTCGCGTTGTAGCTGTTGGGCGTGGTCCAGATTGGCTCGATATTGGCGAGGCGCTCTAGAGAGCCCTTGCTCATGCCGTTCTCACCGATAACGAGCGGCTTGGACTGCCCTTCCGTCGTGATGGGTGCGCCCTTAATTCCGATCCACACATGCCCAAGGCCATACAGCAGGCCATGCAGGACGTGCGTTCGGATCACGCGACGAACGTTCAGGCGCTCAAATTCGCGCTCAATTTCTTTGATGCGATCAGCGGCTTGCTCGTTGTCCTTCTCATCGCCACCCTGCTTATCCGAACGGATCTCGACCCATTCGCGAGTTGCTTCCCGGGCAATGACCTCGCAAGGCTTGCGGAACTCTGCCCGCTGTGCCATCTGCGCAAGCTGTGGATAGCCGAGGAAGGCCAGACCATCCTCGAAGTAATCGCGCATGATCGGGGAGGCGGTAGCCGCCCATCCCGTCATGTCACCGACCAGGGCCAGATCGTCACCGTCCATAGCCAAAGCGGCAGGAGCTTCACCACAAACACCCTTCGGCGGCTTGTAAGCGTCGAACGCGTCACGCGGGTCAGTAGGCATTGTCTCTCCACCATCTCGGCGGAACGATCGTAGGTTGAGACGCCGTTCATTACGTGGAAGCACAGGCTCGCGCCGCTCGGGCAACGGCTTGCGCTCCCGGTTGCGGCTGAACCAGTGTTTCATCAACGTGTCCTTGATTTGTACCCTGCGAAGGAGGGCATGGAGCGGCGGTTCTGAATGATGCCGTCTAGGGCATATCGTAATGCGTCAATCCAGTGGTTCCAGGCGTCCACAATGACCGGAAGGACCTCTTCAGTCTTTGGATCAACCTTGAATGCGTACTTGCGGAACTCTTCAGCGATGCGCGGACAACGGCGGTGCACAACAATGCGCTTGAACGCCTTCAGGCGGTCGATCCCGTCTTCCACACTCCCCGGCCACTTCTTGGCGGGTGTCATGTTGTAGCGGTAGCGGGTCGCCATGAAACTGATGTTCTGAGGGGAGGCGCAGTCAGCCTTGATGGGCCAGCGCCGCGTTCCGGGGATCTCATCCAGAACGGCGGGCAGTTCATCCAGATGGATACCTGTTCCGCCAGCCTCATAATCTACATACAGCACTTCATCGCGGATGAAGCACCGAACGACCGCCGTCGGATCCTGAGAGAAACCCCAGTCCAATCCATAGAAAAACCGGGCGTCCTCTGGCGTCTCGAAATCATCTACCGTGACGCGCTTACGGAAGATCACCGCATCCGAGATGGTGACGTAATCACCTTCCCAGACATGGTCATATTCGTCTGGCCGCGCCCTCTGATCTTCCTCACGCTCAGTTGGCAGCGTGCCGTCGTCGAACCACGGGTTATCAGACCAGTTGGCCCGAACAGCCGTCAGATCGGCGCGGTCAGAGCCTTCGCCACGAAAAAACTCGTCAATCGGATCGTCAGACGATGCCGGGTTCCACGATGCCCATATTTCTGAACCCGGCTTACGAAGTGTCGGCCGCAGCATCCGCCATGAATATGAGCTGATCGACTGCGCCTCTTCGATCCACGCGCGGTCGAAGCCCTCCAACGATTTTATGCTATCCGCTGTATGGTTTTGCAGGCCCTGGAAGACGATCAGGCCATCCCCCGGTGTCTTAATGACCTGATCCTGAACATCGAAATGCCGGTTCAGGTTAAACTGGTTGATCTTGTCCACGATCAACTGTTTGGACGAACGCGCAATCGATTTCTGGATTTCGCGAATACAGACTGTGCGATGACCCGGAATGGCCAAGTGCTCTTCAACGGTCAGGCCGCCAAAGAAGTGCGATTTGCCCGATCCTCGGCCACCATATGCGCCTTTGTACCGGTTCGGCTTTAGGAGGGGAAGGAAGACGCGCGCTGTGGGTATTTCCAGCGCCTTCGTCATGCTCAATCCTTCTTGGGTACGTCTACGACCACCCTTCGAATTTCTGTGAACTCCAATGGACCACCGTCAGCGCCGGTGTGTTCCTGCGTGATCTTGTCACCGTATACCTTGGGGGCTCGCTTACTCATCACCCATTTGAGCGCATCAACTTGCAACCTTCGGGCCGCGGCATCCTCAGGACCCGCAGAGCGGGCGGCGTGGAGAAGCTCATCCTCTAACGCCTCCGCGCCCGCGGTACGCGCGTGTGCGTACTGTGCAACTCGGCCGGGGTCTTTACGGATAAATTTCCGTAATCCTTCCCATGTGGGCATGTCGCTACGCTGGCAGATTTCCCGAAGCGTCAATCCTTCTTCCAGAAGAACAAGTACGCCGTCCCATGCGCTGGCGATATCAATTCGAGAGGGTTCCGGAGCTGGTGCGTCGACCTTCTTCCTCACCATAACTACCTCACTCGATACTCAGGCAAGCCTGCCTCAACTCTCCGCGCATCTATTTCTCGATCAATCGCATGATGAACGCGATGGATTAGCTTGTCGGAAAGCGCTCCATCAACCGTCAACTTGAAAGCATCGCGAAATACGAACGGCTTGCACCGGATCAGAGCGCCATCTGTCACGCCGAGATAGAGTGTGTCTGGGAACTCGATCAGGATATCGGCACGATGCCGGACAGTTCTCGTCGGCAAGACTGGACAGAGAACAGCGCTTCCTGATTGTAAATACGCAATCACATGGACAGAACCACGCCAGCGCACCACGTCGCCAATTTTGACGGATGGCAGCGACATGCGTTTGATTGTCCGGGAAGCTTCTTGCGCTGTAGGCGCAATTATTCAGTGTTGTCCAACCGTATCAGGCGCTGGGTCCAAGTACAAGAGCTTTCTGTCTCTGGACGTCCCCCCGTATCTCCCGACGTACCACCGCATACGCATCAGAGAGCTGCTCAAGCACGAGCGCGCATTGGCCGGAGATAATCCGGCGACCGTGAGCGGCCTTTTCTGGCACCAACGCTTCAGCCATTGCCGAGAATGACAGCTCATGGGCTAGTAACATTTCCAAACGAACGTGGGCACAAAGCCCCAGGCGGTCGCGGATCATGCCAATCCGCTCGGCAGCGTGCCCGCGCGAGATTGCGAACGTGTGAACATCGCCCTTCACATAGTCGGTGGGCAGAACATCGCTCAGGATATCTAGATACCCATGATGCGCGAACACATAGTCGCAAATCCACCACTGGGCTGCGGTTACTGCGGCACCATCAATATCGCCCGCCATATGCAGCGCGTTGACGGTATTCAGCTTGAACCGCTTCTTGCCCTGCCATTCGTAATCTTGCTTTGCCATCCGTTCAGGCGTGGGCGAGTTGTCCTCTGCACGAGACACAGCGAACGCCGTTTTTCTTGCGGGCTTCGGAGTGGAAAAACGGCGGAGAGTATCGCCGAGTCCGGCGCGGGATTTCAGGGCTTTCGGCATGCAGGAATCTTAGTACAGGCGAGTGTGGCTGTACAAGGAGAAAACTGCGATAAACTTAGAGAACTAAAGGAAAATGAAATGACCGAAATTGCCACCTCTGAGAACCCTAAAGCGATACTCTTCGATGGAGAGCCTCTTGCGCACTGGTATATCGATGGAGATTTTCTTGTCGTTAAGACTGTCAGTGGATTATTTGACCAAGAGCCGATAGTTCCTTTGTCCAGCTTGGATGAATTAGAATTACAAGCCGCCATAATGGCCCGCGCACTGCTTGACCAACAATCCCCATGACCACGAGACAAACAAAATCAGGATGGGCCTACGACTGCTGCAAGTGCGGGAAGGGTGCGCCGTTTGGTGTTGAGCGCGACTAAAATAAAAATTTTAACTTCTGATTTATGTGCTCTTCTCTATTAAGGGATATTTCGTGTTACGCGGCAATACTCCGCGCTCCAATAACAGGCTTTAGGTATCATGGCAGAACGAATTCGCTTTTATTATCATGAAAAAGGAAACCATGATGAAACTTGGCATTACCTGTGCATTGGCTCGGACGGAGAAATGCATGTCGAGACGGAGATTTCACAGGGTGTGGGAGGAGGTCGCTACGAGACTCTTGGCCCCTATAATAGTTCTGTAACGGAATTTCTCAGTGGTCCTGGGGAAACAGCACAAGACCAGCTTCGCAAACTCCTTGAGAAATATAGTTCCGATAAAATATAGGACTCTATGGTGCCGGGCGGACTAATCCCCGCCCCACATCTTCACAGGCTTCCCAAAGCAGTGCCCGCAATAGCATCGAAATTCGTGTGAATCGTCGGAGAGGATTTTAGGAAGAAATCCGCAGTTTTCTGCACCGGATTCGTATGAATCCACCTTGCACGAAAGAGGGCTTGGATCGCCTCTGAGGCATGCATTTTCCTGCTCAACCATCACATTGATGGGGCATTGAGTAGCGTACCTTTGCCCCCATGAATTGAGTTCCATTTCCCGCTCTGCAATCCGCCGCCTGAGATCGGCGTGTTCGCTTTTCAGTGAGGAAGCGTGGAATTGTGCTTTCTGATAGTCGGCAAACAACACGTCGAACGTTGTTGAAGCGAGGGCTTCACGTGCCCGCAACCGCCGCACTTCCGCCCAAGGGTTCAGGAACCAGGGAAGGGTCATATGCCACTCCCAAGGGCAGCGATCAGGATCAGTACAGCCCCCGTTAAGGGCAACCCTTCGTAGATCACGAAACAGCCGGCAGATATGAGCGCCAGAACAACAGCCAGCCGATATTTCTGATCTCCAGTCACCAAGCTAGACCTTTTTCGTCTTCCGAAAAGTCGCGAAACCATGTCGCGGGCCCGTCGAACCACATATCTATGACACCTCCTGTGCCACCGCGGTTCTTGAGGATCAGGACTTCACCCTTACCTTGTGATCGCTCCAGAGCAGCTTCAAACTCGACCGCACGTTTTTGATAAGCCTGCTCACCTTCATTCAAATTGCGGACCACTTGGCCATCATGCCCGAGACGGAGACGCAAAGCTGCTTCTTCACGATAGACAGCCAGAATGCACCGCGCATCCTGCTCGATAGCACCGCTGTCTCGAATGTCGGCCATGCCTGGGCGCCGATCTTCTCGGTTTTCGGACTGTCGGTTGAGCTGCGAAAGGGCGATCACAGGAACCTTCAACTCGCGAGCCATTCGCGCTATCTCGCCGCTGATTTCCGTCACCTCGGCGACACGGTTACCAGAACGGCGCACTGCATCGCTCCCTCGCAAAAGACCAATGTAGTCAATCACGACAAACTTCAGGCCATCGGGTTCTCGCGCCATGCGCCGTGCTCGGATGGCAATCTGTTGAACACTCAGACCTTCCCGGTCATCAATAACAAGCGGGATCTTTCTCGCCGCCATACCAGCAGAAATGATACGCTCGAGCGTATGACGAGAGACCTTTTCTGGCTGATTATCGCCCTCGATCATACCGGTCAGAACGGTTTGCAGAGGCAGCCCGCATTTGGCCGAGATGGCACGAGCCATGAGCTCTTTGCTGTCCATCTCTCCAGACCAGTAAAGACCGCGGCCTTCCTGCAAAGCCATACGCACAGCAATACCCAAAGCGAGGGAAGATTTTCCCATAGCTGGGCGCCCAGCCAACACATACATGCCACCCGGGCGTAGGCCACGCAGGCGTTTGTTCAGTTCGGCATACCCGCAATCCAGACCAGACAGGAACGTGCCAGCTTTCCAGGATACCTCCAGATCTCCAATGACCTCATGAGACGCCTGACTGGCTGTCTTGGCTTGTCGCGTTCCATCCACACCCGCAGAGAGACCCTGAAGCTGTTCCTGGAGCCGACTGATGATTGCACTGGCATTGTCGTCCTCGGTTTCGTTCTCCGCGTTCAGAACCTTTCGAGCCATGCTTCTGAGGCTACGCCGCATCGCGAGATCCACGATTTCATTAGCGTAGGAGCGCAGCAGAGCATGAGGGCAGGGAATACCATTGTTCATCGCCTCAAGCACGGCCTTCTGGGCCCCGTAGGCGGCCAAAGCCTCGTTCGAAGAAAAGGCTTCCCTCATCGTGACCGGATCCACACGTCGGCCGGCTTGGATAGCATTTCCAATCAGCCGATACATTTCCCCACGATGTAACGCCGAGAAATGTTCAGGACGCAGGATCTCAGCAATCGCATCAAAGTCCGGGTTCCGTAGCAGGATTGAGGACAAGACCGCGTTCTCAGCCTGAATACTTTCCAGCGGGCGCAGGTACGTCGTGCAGAGATCCTGCAAGCCATGAAGATCAGCACTCATGGAGGCATTTCTCCTCGTGCTTTACAGCTCGCACGGCCATCGCCTGAGAGACCATCCGGATTTCCTTCAGGATCCGTTCATGATCAAAACTGTTAAGCTCCAACAGGCCCTGCCAGGCCTCCGTCAGAGCCTGAAGCGTGTGATCGTAGCGCTCCAGCGCCGTCCAATGCTGTGCGGTCCAGTGGGCCGGGCTCATGCCATCACTCCCATCTCGAAATCTTCACGCTTTGGCATGCGCCCACTTCCGCCGTCTGCGGCCCATTTTGCCCGGGCAGCAGCAAAAGCCTTTTGCCCATCAGAACCCATTCGTCGCTCTTGCTCGATCATCTCTAGGGCATCTGCCACGATATCGTCCTCCCAACGTTCACCGTTGAGCCATGTGGCTGGCATCGGGCGAAAATCACCGCGGGCTGTCGGCTCAGCGAAGGGGTAAGCCTTCACAGCTGCCAAGAGGCGTTCCAGCGAAACCTTCTTTCGGGCTTTGGCAAAGGCTGCCCTCGCAGTCTTTTTGCCATCTTTCCTTGGGTAAGCCGCCCAGAACGCATCGAACTCTTCCGGATCACAAGCTCCTGCCCTGGAGGACGGCTTCCGCTCTCGGGAAGGCGAAGGCCCCGATGGTTCATCCGGGGAAGTGAGCTGAAGCTGATGGGCTCCGGATTTGAACTCACGGGTCTTGCTCGGAGCAAGGTCAGGATCGGCAGTCGAAATCGTTGCCTCGGCGGAGGAACAAAAAGGAGGAGATTGATAGTTCTTGATAGTTCTTGATGATTCGGGGGCCACACAGTCCGTTTTTTTGGCCTGTGAGTCCGTTTCAGCGGACCAATAGTCCGTTTTTGTGTCACCAGTTTCGGACTCACAGGCCATTTCCCGGACAGACTGTCTTTCAAGAAAGCCCTCGGAAACCTCCATTCCGACGCTCAGAATGAACGTGTCAGAACGCTTTCCCGTCGTGACTGGAGCAATCAGACCGAGCTTCGTGAGCCACTTCTTGGAGCGACGAATTGCCCGCTCGGAAAGGCTCGTATGACGGACCAGGCGATCCATACCTGGCCACGTCTCACCCTTGTCATCAGCGTGGTTTGCATACGCCAGCAGAACCATCTTATGGGTAGCAGGAATGGGCAGCGTAAAGGCCCAGTGGGTCGCAGCAATACTCACAGGCCAGCCCTCCGGCGCCATTCTTCGGCACGGGCAAGAGCAAGGGCGGCCTTGTCAGCCTGGGAGCGAGCAACCCAGCGCCAGTAAGCCG
The DNA here is from genome assembly GCF_014132155.1 of Gluconobacter sp. Gdi. Taxonomy (GTDB): domain Bacteria; phylum Pseudomonadota; class Alphaproteobacteria; order Acetobacterales; family Acetobacteraceae; genus Gluconobacter. Next base: position 258,770 of record NZ_BLJQ01000003.1, on the reverse strand, counting down.
CCATTTTCTGACAGAACCATTTCCAGATCATGCAGCCTCGTTTCGCAACGCCTCTATGCGGGCGCGCAACAGATCGGCCTCAGCAGCGTGTCGGCGTGCCTCGGCTTCAAGGTGGGACGCAAAACGCGCACGGACGTCCAGCCATTCCGGGACTTTAACCGAGCGGATTTCGCGATAAAGGCAGGCACGAACACGACGTTCCGTCAGGCCGAGAATACGTGATGCTTCGTAAATCGCGGCCTTGAGGCTGCGTCCCCTTCGACGACTTTCCACCGTTTGGGAAACGAGCGACGCGTATTCTTCAATGATGGTGTCATTCATAACCGGTTCACTCCGAACCGGCTGCTTCGTGCCTTTGGACGGAATGCTCCACAACACTGGCCTTGGTCTCCTGCAGATTTCGGGGTGTTCAGACCCAGTGACGCCGCAAGGAAGGGGCAGATGTGAAACATGAGAAACCAGATGATCAAACGCAGGGGGCGGAAAAGCTGCTTGCCAGTATCGACGCAACTTTGCTTGGACTTGCCCAACTCAGAGCCCAGACTGGGATCTACGAGTATATTCCGGCCGCACGTCTTGCGACGCGGCTCAGCGGCATCATCCTGTCGCCCACACTTTTGCCAACCCCGACAATCCGGCCCACTGCCGAAACCGCCGAAGCCATGATTAACCTTCTGGATAATCTGCAGAGGATGGGAGCCGCCCCCGACCATTACTGACCCAGGTATCTCTGGATCAGGTCCTTCGACAGAACAAAGTCATTCGGCGTAACGCGACCACTCGTGAAAACAAGGATCTTACGCATGTTCTCAGCGCCAGGGCGACGCGTACCACGACGCCAGTCCCCAACAATTTTCCGAAGATTGATACCGGACTGCCGTGCGAACTCAGCATCGGACAGTTCATGCTTTTTCAGATATTCATCAAGCGTCATAACCCCACATCAACACAGTGGGGACCATATAGTCAATAATTTAGTTACCGACACAGTCACCGGAAGTGGTTACCAATTATTGCATGACTGACCATCCGACCAGACTGGCCGACCTCATGGCCCGCGAACGCCTGACCGACCCTGAATTGGGCAGGCGGGCGGACACGTCCAAGCAGCAGATATTCAAGCTCCGTAAAGGCGAGCGGAAGATGTCACGGGAGTGGGCCGAACGCCTGGCACCTCATCTCGGCGTGACCTGGCCAGAACTTATGGAAGGCGACTGGCGACTGGCACCGTCACCAACCACAGGGTTGCCTCCCGCCCTTCAGCCCAGTGTCTCCATTCCCGAATACACCCTGTCGTCGGTCGTCGATGGCGCAGCAGCCAAAGAACTCCCGATCCTGGCGCACTGGACCCTCCCGCATGAGATGGTCCGTGCGCATATAGACGAGGGAAGCCATCCCGGCTTCGTCCGAATTTCGGACGATGCGATGGTGCCGGAGTACCTGCCGACCGATCGTGTCCTGATCGACTTTGCCCACACGGTACCGTCCCCAGCTGGGATCTATCTGATCCAGGACGGAGCAGGGGCCGCGCTTAGACAACTGGAAGCACTGGCCGGCACAGATTCAGCGACAGTACGAGTAACCGCTCTCAGCAAGCGTTACGCTGGTTATGAATGTCCGGTTGAGAAGCTCGTCATTCTTGGCCGCGTTGTTGGGAAATGGTCCTGGCTGTGACGTCTTCTCAGTTCTGAGCCGTGCAGAATGTAACCCGGGATAGGTCAGCCGGTTTTTGGGCTGACCCTGTCTCGGTTACAGCAAACTACCGGAATGTCGGGTGATTGTGGTTTTGTAATCAGTCAAATGAAGCGCACAATCTACGCATGGTTCGAATAAAGAACATCATACGCCTTACCATTATTCTAGCGCTCCCGCTGCTGCTCTCAGGCTGCTACGGCCCAGGAATTGGCCCAGACGGCTGGGGCTGGAACAACGAGAAGTGGAATGGAGCAGGGCCAGAGCCTTCCGCTCCAGGAACTCCGCCTCAATACGATATGGAACCTTCCTGGGGAAACGGATGGTAGGTGACCGGGAATCTCCGGTCACCGCCTCAAGCTGTAATACGGCTTGATACGAGATTGCACATAATGCCCAGCCGATGAGGCATGTGTGAACTCAATCCATACCGACGATGGCACTCCATAATAGGCGTACTGCTTCCAACCATCGCGGAACGTAATCGTCAAAACATGGGAAGTATCATCGTATGTGGCGCGAGAGACTGCGTCGGAGCCGATAAAAGTATGTGTAAATATGGACACTGGCATCCTCCATTGTTTGGAGTGTAACCGGAGCAGGGCCATGGGATTCGGGTCAAGAATTTCTAAAAACAACAGAAAACCGGAAAAATTCTATTTTAATCGTAACCCGACGTTTGACTCTTTGTAAAAAAGGATCGAAAAAATATAAGTTATTTTATAAATTTTTTATAAATGAGGGTGCCTTGAAGATTATAGCTTTTAAAGTTTTCGAAAGAACCGATATTTCTTTTGAGAAAATTTTAGAGCATATCGATTGTCTTCCGTATAAAAATAGACTTCGTACTATATCTTATTCCCCTCTAAGAATTGAAAAAATTAAGAGAGAAAACGGAAATCTATTTTTTTTAGATTTTTCAAAACGTCGGAATAGCGGCCCTGGAAAAATGTTAGAAGACGCTCCGATGGAAGACTTTGAATTAAAAGATGGGCAGGGGTTTGGCGAAGAAACTGCCGCTCTTTATGACAAAGATACTTCTATTTTAGTAATGCAATACAATCACTACGGTCCACGGATCTCTTCTATATCGAATTATTTTTTTCAATTCGCTCGGGAGCTTTCTGGAAAAACAAAACAAACCGATGACGGCTTTAATTTCTCAGCCATTACGAAAAGAGAGCCAGCCGATGAAATGAACGTCGCGTCCATTATCAAATGTTTGGAATTTTCTATAGACGTTCCAGATTTTTCTTCTGAAAGCACAATGAAAAATACGTCATTATCAAAATTTCTTGATAATAATCTTGTTTCTGGTAGCGATACGTTAAGTGTTCAAATTAGAGCTTCTCGGAAGAGAGGGCGAAGCCTCGCTGTACAAGACATCAAAAGCGCGGCAAGGCTACTTGTAAAAGAACAAAATATTCAGACTTTGAAACTAAAGACTCAAGAGGATGAAAATTCTCCCACTCATGTTCTAGACCTCTTGGAAGCGAGGCTAACTGAAGAGGTCAATCTTACCTTAGGCGATCAACAGCGCTATCCGGATGTCGTTCGATGGACTGCCTTAAAAAGGGCTTATTATAAATGGAGTGAGGAAGGCCTACTTCCCTCGGATACCAAATGAGCCCACTGGTAGAGAAATTTTGGCCGATATGTCTTGCTATAGGATGCGCAGTTTTATGGCATCTTTTGAAGCTTAACTTTCCCAAAGATCCCTCGGGTCTATTGAGTACCTCGGCAACCCTTGCTGCTGTATTTGCAGGGTTTTTAGGTGTCACACAGGGGCTTATTTTAACAATAAAAGACAGTAAAATTTACGCGACTCTTAAGAAAAACGGATTACTCACGCTAATGTTTAAGTATCTTCAGAGTGGAATATCTGCATCCGTTATATTCGCAATTGTTTCAGTAGTTGGTTTCTTTATAAACCCTGAATGTATTTATTACAATTTTCATATATTTAGTATATTCCAATGCATATGGATCGCTAGCTCCATATATTCTTTTGGAACTTATACGCGCATAACCAATATAACTTTCAAATTACTTCATCAGGTTTAATCCCCCCAGAGCACTCAATATTTTATCGAAAAGCCGAAAAAGAGGTAGGCAACGCGAAATAAGATCGAAAATTAAAACCGGTCTCTTGAAACCGATTCAAAAATATATGTACAAATTGGTTTATGATCACCAATGTTAAAATTAAAACCGCTCAAGCCGCCGACATCATCGGCATCAGCTACGAAGGTTTCAGGACGTGGCTCAAGAAGGGCCTGCTGAAATCGACCGGCAGGCTGGCAGAATTTTCAGCCCCTGATGTTCCTGCAAAGATCCCAGACGCAAAGCGCTGGAAGTGGTCTGAGTTCGGCTTCTCTGACCTATGCAGCTTCAGGGCCGCTAAATTCCTCCTAGATGCGGGACGGCCATGGTGTGAAGTAGTTGCCATCGCCAGCAGCGAAGAATTTTGGAGAAGTCATCGTAGCCCCGCAGAGGAGCATGCCTATCTCATTCTCTTCCCAACAGACGGGTCATACATCTTCTGTTCTCAAGAAACATTGGATCAAAATATCGAGCAGTTGAAAGCTGAAAACGTCGCTTTGTATTTAATCAACCTTCAGCAGCTTAGGCAGAACACACTTTTTCGTATCAGAAGCGTGCTGCTTAAAGCTGTTGGGGACGAGATCATCCGTACATCCTGGGCTTATGTAGTGGATGGCAGCAGTGTTTTGCCCCCCGAAGAGGGAAAGGCTCGTGAGAAGCAGATTTCGTTTATCGGTGAGCAAGTGATTGCGCTAGCTCCCTCAGCGGAGCGCGGTGCAGACGTTCAAAAAGAGTACAATCAACTGGTACGCGAGTTGCAACTTCTGGGCGCTCACCCTCACTCTTCGCTAGGAATGGTGCTTAATACTGCGCTGCAGTCAGAAATAGCAGCCTAAGTCGTAAGATGAGATTTGAGGCGCCGAGGGCGCCTTTGGTTGGGACTTGGTTAGAAAGGGATTGCGTCATCTAAATCATCGGATGGTGGAGAATCCCATCTTCCGGAATTTTTAACAGATTTTTCCGAATGAAGTGGCGGCCAAGAGTTATTGAACCACATAGTTCCATCCTCATTGATGGTACCGGTTTCCATCTTACCGTCTCGGCGGATCATTCCAGCTTCGCCATTCCGCAATCCAAATTCAACTTTATTGTCGTCAATCTTGATCTGAATGACCAGAATATGGCCGCTTAAGACATCGCGAGCGAGGGCTCTTAAATCTCTCTCTTGGCGGTGATAGGCGCGCACTTGTTTCATCAGATCATTAATTGTGTCTCGAGCTTGGAGCGCTTCACTCAGTAGGCGACGCGCCGCCTCCACTTCGGAGGAGATGTTATTGTCAGATTGATATGAGCGAATACGCTCCAACAAATCGAGTGGGAGCACATACACACGCCGTTCTGTGGTCGGCTTATCGGTAGAAGTGTCACTCATTGCTGTCGCCTTCGATCCTTGAAATCGCGATTTCAAGGACATTAGCGACAAAGTGGGTGAAATTGCTATTGCAACTCAAATGACAATCATATTAGACATATTTGTGCATCGGATTGGCCGACGCCTTATATGGAATTGTCATGGTTTCAGCATATCGCAACAGATTGCCCCTAGAAAAACCTGAACGAGTAATTGTCCTTATGAAGTCGAGAGACCTCAAGGCGGTTGACGATTTTGGGATTTCAAGAGGGCTCCGCAGCCGAAGCAGCACTATCAGGCACTTGATAGGAAAAGCTTTAGAAAATGCTCGCAATGAAAAGGCACCGGGACACGTCGCCAAACAATCCCCCGGCGCCTTTAACAGTAACCTCGATCAAGGAAATTACTGCGATGACGCAGAATAGCACGTCATGTGTGCCGGATTCAACGCCGGTGCACGTTCACCAGATCAATGACAAGCCAGTACGCTTTTTCTGCCCTCCCAACGGTAGCGTTGATTTCCCATGGACCTCTTATGAGGATCTTTTGGCCGCAACCGGGCTTTCCCGGCAGGCACGTCGTCATTTCCTTGAGGTGACGCGCAAGGGAGAATACGGAGATGCGCTTCGCATCGTCCAGGTGCCAGGCGGAAAGACTACGATTGTTCCTCATTATATCTGTCAGGGCATCATGGGGGCTCTGGAGACCGAAGGAACGCTGCCCGAACGTTTCCAAGTGCAGTACACATTAGGTTCCTGCGCTGCTTTCCAGCAAATTCATAAAGACATGTCCCCCAATGAGCGGGCGCAAACACTCTTTGGGATCGTCGCTCGTGAGCGGGAAGAGCATGACCTTCCAGATGCAAGTGTCAGCTACGGAGGCAAGGCATGAGCGTGGAACTCCTCATGGGCGGTTCTGCTCCGCTGACAATGTCGAGCCGAGAGATCGCGGAGCTAACGGGCAAACGTCACGATAACGTTGTCCGAGACATCGAAAAGATGCTCGCAGAAAACGAAATCGACCGCCTCAAATTTGAGGGCGTCTATCAGGATGCAAAAGGAGAACAGCGGAAATGCTACAATCTCCCCCGCGACCTAACCTACACCCTCATTGCTGGATACCGTTCTGACTTACGGCTGAAGATCGTGCGTCGCTGGATGGAACTGGAAGCCGTAACGATCGCCCCACCTGAAACGCCTGAGCAACTCGCCTTGCGGGCGCTGACTGGACTTCAAACCGTGGTGGAGAAGCAGAAGGCCCAGCTTGCTCTTGTGCAACCGAAGGCGGATGCGCTGGATCGCATTGCCGGCCTGGAAGGCACGTTCAATGGCACGGAAGCGGCGAAGGAACTCCAGATCGGCCCGCAGATGCTGTTTCGCTGGATGGACACAAACGAGTGGACCTATAAGCGGGCAGGGAGCGCGAACCGACTGGCATATCAGAAGCGCATCAATGCTGGTGACCTGACACACAAGACAACCATCGTCGTACGTCCGGACGGAACGGAAAAGGCTGCCGATCAGGTTCGCATCACAGCCCAGGGTCTGGCCAAGCTGGCTCGGCTCGTGCCCGGCGCGCATCTTCGAGCTGGAGATGAAGGAGAGGCCGCATGATGGTGCAAGTTTCTTCAGGGGCGGTCGTTCCTCCGTCCATCATGACGCTGGAGCAGATTGAGGCAACCCAACCAAACCCGGATGCGGCGTTGATCGCCAAGTGCCAGCGGTTCTGCGTGACCAATGCGGAATGGGACCGTGTGTATCATGGCGGTCAAACGCTGGATGCTGACAGTGTGGCAGGCGAGAACGTGCGGCTGATGGATGAGATCGCGGCGCTGCCTGCCAGGACGGCCTCAGGGCGGAACGCCAAGCTGAAAGCGGTTCAAGCGCTCTGGCCAGCCGGTCTCGGTGAGGGTTTCGAGCTGGTGCAGTCCGTGCTCGATGACTTCCGGGCGGCGGGATAGCGCTTCCGAAAAGCACAAATGGGAAGGCGTGAGAGGAGCTCCACGTCTTCCCAACAATAAAAGTCCCCGGATAGGTGACTTTTATTGTTGACTATACGGTGACCGCTATGGTTACCTTATGGGGTGACGACACCCCACGGAGGTCTCATGACCACGTTCAAGGATCTGGCATTTCTTGCCTCTGGTTTTCTGGTTCCAGCAGGTGCGCTCGCCACTCTGCACCCGCTGCTTTCTTTGCTGGCCTCAGCAGCCGAGCATTTCTCGTGAGTGCGGAAGCAATCCCGGGTTCGGGCCGGGCAGCAATAGTGAACGGCATGGTGTCGGATCTGATTGATCGACTGGCGCGCTGGATGGCCACCACCGGAACGCCCGACAATATGCCGCCTGAGTTGCTGTCAATTGCGACGGTAGCATCTCACCTCGCGATGATTGCAGAGGATCGGCACGGCCATGAATTCGCAGTTGGGCTCGTCTCTGTTTTCGAGATGACGCTCGGTGACCTGCAAGACGATGACGAAGACTGAACAGACACGCCTGACCGGCAAATAGAAACAGGAAATTCGGAAATGGTTGAAACAACCACACGCTCGAAGTGCGTCCAGAATACGGCTTCTGACGTCGTTCGCCCGATGATTGAAGACCAGATTGATGCTGCGCTTACAGACAATGGACCGCGACGCGCATCAGTCATTGGACGGGAATATGCACAGGGTTTTGCGGCCTACGTTGCAGCTGACAACAAGCTCTATAGTGAGCCCGGCAGCATCAGCGATGCTGAATATGATGAGCTCGAGCGTGGTCATGCTGCTCTTTATGAAGAAATCCTCCATACGCCCCCAGCTATCGAGAGCCCATCAGATATTCTCGTTGAACTGATGCTCTGCATCTCGGACATGCGTAACAGCATGGGGCCCGCAGGCCTCGATCTTACAGATGCTATGAACAACAGTGAGCGCTTGGTGCGTCTGCTTGGACTAGCGGCCGGGATTTTTGGAGAGGATCTGAATAGTCTCGGGGCTGATGCGTTTTGTGTCACGCCAGGAGAAACGCCCGATTGGATGCCTTACTATGAAGAGTATCTGATCGAACTTGCGATCGAGAAGAAGCATGCCTTCCGTCTGACGCCACATGGTCTCGTGGAGATTTATGCCCAGCAAGGGCAGGGCGATGATGACCTGCTTAAAAAGCTCGATGATATCAAACCTGGAACACTCACGACTGTAGTCCAGGAAATGATCATCAAACGCGGTCTTTCTTTTGGCATTCCGAACTGCGTAGAGGGATTAGCAGGGCGCGAGTGGTGGCTCAGTGAACGTGCCGTCAAAACGCCGATGAGAGACCTTATGCCATTACGGGTCATCTGGGCAGACAACCATATCGACGCAGAGCTTCTACAGGCCTGCAAAGATTTTTGCCGGGTGGAGAAGGCTTGGGCAGACGCCGTCAGGGCTTTACCCGACAATTTGGATGATACAGACGACGAGAAATGCGTTTCATTGGGGGCCCAGCGTGATGCTCTAATTCCCATTATTGTAGGAACCTCGGCAAAAACCGAAGCAGGACTGAGAGCGAAAGCTGCTGTGTACGATTTGTACGTCGACGGCAGTTGGAATGCATTGCTTCCTTCGCCTCACTCGAACGTGGAAAGCCCGTTATTGGCCACACTGATTGCTGATCTCGTTCGCAAGACGGCGTGTGCAGCATGAGTATGAGGCATATTTCTGAGTGTCTTCCTGCGCTTGGTGGCGTGCCTCTACGCCCCGGCGCCAGAACCGAAGGAAAACGCGTTGCAGACCAGCATCGCAGGTCCTCTGACACAGACTTTCTCGCTGCGGCCAAGACCGCGATGAATACTCTGAGCATGGGCTGGAAGAGGGAGGGCTACTCAATTGCGGAGGTTCAGACATTCATGAGCGAATTCATTGAAGGAGCGGCTTCTCGACGCAGTGAGCTGGCTCAAGAGAAACACGCCTCTCGAGTTCCGGCTGGAGTGTGAATCCAAAAAATGAACAACTCAAATCCCTATATCTACGTTCAGTGGATGAATGCACTCTGCTTGGTGCTCTCTATTATTGGGGGTACGATTGTGTTGATTTCCGTATTCGCAGTTCTGCCGCAAAACAGAGAGATCTTTTGCTTCTTATTCGGTCAATTTCTATGTTGGTCAGGTGTTCTTCTCGGATTTTTTGCCGAACGCCGGAGTAAGAAAATCCTTGCACGCGAGATCGAGAAGATTAACGCAACATATCGATACCCCATTTGCCAGGAGGGCGGCCGTGAGTGAACCAGTCCTAACACGCCCGCAGCGTGACGTCCTGAACGCCCTGAAAGCACAGCCGGACGTCTGGCACGCACCGGACAAGCGCAATCGCTACGCGTATCAGCCCCTCATGCGCCTCGGTCTAGTTGAGCGCAGTCCGGACGGGCTGTATCGCGCCGTGAAGGTAAAGGATGGTGGCCATGGGTGAGACGCTTGACGAAACAATGACTTTTCAGGACGTCCTAGACCGCCTGAAAGGCCGCATCGGAAAGACAAAGCTCAGGGAGCACCTGAGCCGCGTCCACGAGTTCCACGGAGGACCTACGCACCGCCGCTGGGGCAGCCGCATTATCTTCTATCCGGCAGATTACAAACGCCTTCTGTTGAGCCTGGAATGCCCCTTAAAGTCTACAAGCGCCCCAATTCAGAAACGCTCTATGTCCGTGGAACTGTCAAAGGACAGAGCATTTATGAAAGCACAGGAACTGCTGACCCGAGGCAGGCAGAAGAATACCGCGCAAAGCGGGAGGCAGAACTCTGGCAAGAAGGCATCTATGGCAAACGCGCCGTTGTAACGTTTGCTCATGCCGTAACAGCTTATCTGGAGGCAGAGCCAAGGTCCGACGCGACCAAGGCTTACCTTCTCAGGCTTCTGGATCACTTCGGGGCCATCCGCCTTTCGGACATCGACCAAACATCATTGGACCAGGCTTATCGGCATATCCTGCGGGATGGTGCCGAGGCCAGTCCCGCAACAAAGGTCCGATCGGTTCTTACTCCATTGCGGTCAGTTCTCGAGTTTGCGGCGATCCGCAAATGGTGTGACCGTCCCGCGTTCGACAAGCCGCGCATTCCGACGAACAGAACGATCTATTTACGCCCCGAGCAGGTGACGCGTCTTATCGAGTGCGCAGCGCCCCACCTTAGGCCATTGCTAGTTTTCCTATTCGGAACCGGAGCCAGAATGTCAGAGGCACTGGAACTGGACTGGTCGAGCGTTGATCTGCGGGGAAAGAGGGCCGTTGTCTGGCAGAAGCAGGGAAACGAGCGTCATATCGACCTGCCGGAACGAGTGCGCACTACTTTAGCCGCACTGCCCAATCGAGACGGACGCGTGTTTCGTCCTGTCCGTCCTCGTAAATCGCGAAGCGGGCAGGGCAAAGAGGTCGGCGACTCTTACTCTGAAAATGGTCGCACGAGCGGCGGCCAGATTAAGGCGGGCTGGTCAGTCGCGTGCCACAAGGCCGGGCTGCCTGGAAAAATACGCACATGGGTTCCGAAGGGGAAGCAGACAGAGCGTAATTTCTTTGTGCCAGACGTCACACCTCACGACGCTCGCCATACATGGGCAAGCTGGCAATACTGCATCCACAAGGATCTCATGAGACTAAAAGCTGATGGCGGTTGGGGAAACATCACAACGGTCACTCGGTACGCCAAAGTGATGCCCGAAGCCTACCGCGATGAGATCATGGAGTGGCTGGGGATAACTGCTTAAATGTGCAGAACTGGTGCAGTCCGTAATTGGACTGCGCTAGACCCGTTGAAAAACTGCCGTTTTTCGTGAGTGTTCAACTACCTTGACATGGTAGGGGTCACAGGTTCAATCCCTGTTGCGCCCACCACCCGATCCGGTCAGAAATTCCTAAAAAATCAATAACTTCAATCATTAATTATTTTTCTGTTCTTGATATTATCCGCTCAGAATTAGAGCACTCCAGAAAATAATCATCGGGCTGCCTTTTCGCAAGAACTGGGACCCCATCATTCAAAATCCCACCGCAAAATAACAGAGTGATTCAGCGTAAGTCCTTGCTGCGCGCAATTAAACTTCGCTACGCGGAATAATCCAGAAACAGCTCTCCCAGCACATTTTAGCTTTATCTGGCCCAATCAATTATCGGCAACATTCATTTTCAACCGCCTTTTGAGGCGGTTTTTTCATATCTAGGGACTTTATTATATGCACTTTCTCAATCGCATCGCTGCGTTTGGCCTGTCAGGTATGCTGCTCGCTTCGACAGTGGCCTGCTCGACGACGAGCAACAACACCAGCTTCAACACAGCCACCCTAAACAAGGATGCCGCGGCCATCGCTTATGCGGTTCAGATCATCGAAACAATGCCGGGTGTAATCAATCACCTGTCCACTGATGACAAGGCCAGGTTCGATAGCCTTGTAGCCCAGATCGAGAGCGTTACCGCCTCGATTGAAGCCAGTTCTGGCGGATCCATTACGGTTGATACCGGGAAAAGCTGGGCAAAATCTCTTGGAGCCGACCTCAATACGCTGCTGACAATCGCGACCCCGATTGTGCAAACCTATTACCCTTCAGCTGCAAACTATATGCAGACCGTCCAGTCCATGGCCCCTCTGGTCGAAATGCTCGCTGGCTTGGTGGCAACTCCGTATGCAGATGCATCAACAGACAATGCTGATTTGATCCGCGCTCGCATTTATCGGGGTATTTAACCCAATAGTGGAAACCACGAATTAAGGGAGAGACGCCTTGGCTACTTACTCCCTATACTTTTGGTTTTTGACGCGATTTGGAAGCCAGAACCCTCTATAAAAGACCTGAGGGAACGGACCCACGATCGAAAGCAAGAACAATTTTCGATCCTAGGTTACTAATAAGATTTTAAGCCATTGTGACGCTCATGACATTTTGCAGGGCACTTTGCGATTGTTCCCGGATTTCTCAAAATGACGGTTTTCGCTTATCGAGAGGAGACCTGACCATTTAAAGGAACCTCTACGCTGTCGATCAGTGCCAATTTTGACCCATTCGAGGTCTTTCGAGCTTTCTGGACACTTTTGAAAGAACTCTACTGGCTCATGCTGTATCTCTATCATCTTTTGACAGGTTTCTCCCCGCAACGTTGATCCCCTCTAACGCGTTGTCGTCAGCCTCCTGCTGCTAGGCTGGCTATATCGTGGAGAGAAATTATGAGGTTCCGTTTTCTTTTGGGGCCTATCCTTTTGGCCTTTGGGCTGACAGCCTGTGCTCACGACCATCACTCTGATCGTGTTGATCGCACTCACTGGCGCCAAGGCGATACACCAGGTCCATATTCCGGATACAAGCACAATAACTGGACCGCACCCGGCAGGTAGTCCAACGCCTCAGTTTTGTCGCCAAGCCATCCTGACGGGACTTGCACGATAAGACATTAGGTCGCGACCATGGCCTTTAGTTCCTCCTCCGTTATTTGTCACATGGTGGATAATGCGCGGAGGAGGGGCGTAAGCAGTATGACTCACAGTTGATGGCGGAAAGTTTCTGGGAGGCGTCGTTTTCGCCTGCAGGAAATTTCTGGAAATCTTGGTTGGGATTTGTTCATCAAACTGCGGCACGATAACCTGCGGCCCTGAACCAGTCATGACCACCTGAGGCAGGAAGTCTGGCGGCCTGTAAAGGTCATTTTTCCCATTCCAGACCCCCATGACGTGCTCTTCATATTCCGTGCCCAAAGCAGGCGTTAAAGAGTGATAGGCAGCCGTTGCCGCACTCCAGCCATGCAATTGCGTGAAAAGATTTTTTAGAAAAGAAGCCCCATATCTAACATTGGTGAGGGGGTCGAAAGCTTCTTCTAACGAGCGAAATGCATTCGGATGATGATGAAGATTGACCTGCATGCAGCCAACATCAATCGATGTGATGCCTGCACTCCGAAAAGCTTCGACTGCAGCAATAGCCTCGGCTTTTGAAGGATAAAAATATCCTTTCCCAGCAGCATTCACAGTCCATGGCCAAGCCACTGTCCGGCCCGATAATGGGTCACGACGGCCACTCTCTACACGGCTGATAGCCCCCAGAAGACCATTCGGAATACCAGCCTGTGGCTCTGCAGTAGACACAGCCTCGCTACATGCCCGCGCCATATCCCAGTCATTGGCGCCGGCTGATGACGTAGCAACACTTATACAGAATAGAAAAAACAGGCGCTTCCCGGTCATACCAACCTTATGACCGGGAAAAATGAATAAAGGCTTACTGAATAACGGTCGTTTCGCGCATCATCGGCGCACAGACCTTCTCAAGCCACTCCTGGACATCAGACTCAACAACCGGACCTACGCGCGTCAAAACCTCTGCATGATACGCATTAAGCCATTCGAGTTCAGCGTCATCCAGTAGCGTCACATCAATGAGTTCTCGATCAATCGGCGTGTAGCTCAGGATTTCAAATTCGAGAAATACGCCTTTCGCCCCTTGATAGGAGGAAGGCTTAACAAGCATCAGATTTTCGATCCGGATGCCATAAGCCCCCGGCTCGTAATACCCTGGCTCATTAGAGACAATCATACCCGCTTCCAAGGCTGTTGGACGCGGCGCAGGGGAAATGTTCTGCGGGCCTTCATGCACGGATAAATAACTTCCAATGCCGTGTCCGGTACCATGATCATAATCCAGCCCAACCTGCCAAAGAGCAGCACGCGCCAGAACATCCAGACGATGCCCTGTGGTACCCGATGGGAAACGCACGCGCGACAACGCAATATTTCCCTTCAGAACACGCGTAAACGCTTCTTTGACGTCCTGAGGAGCTGACTCCGGCCCAACCCAGAGCGTCCGTGTGATGTCAGTCGTCCCGAACGGATACTGTCCACCACTATCAATCAGATAAACGCTATTGGCCGGAAGCACGCGATCCTTGCCGACTTCTGCACGATAATGCGGATATGCCCCATTCGGTCCCGAGGCCGAAATCGCATCAAAACTCTGTTCCCGATAGTCGGCAGAGCGTTGGCGGAACATCCCAAGACGCTCAACAAGATCCGTCTCCCGTTCTCCCGCAGCAGATATCGAAACGGAATGGAGGAAACGTGCCATCGCAATACCATCGCGCTGATGCGCCTGACGTGCACCATCCTGTTCGGTCAGGTTTTTGACAGCCTTGGGTAGCGTGCAGGGATCATTCCCATCCACCACCGAAGCGCCAGCGGTTTTCAGGGTCGTTTCGAACCAAACTGGCGTCGTCACAGGATCAAGCCGCACGACCTTGCCACTCAGCGCTACGAGGCGTTTTTCCAGTGTACTCGGTGCCTGAACAGCGACCTCTTCATCGAGCGCTGTAGCCAGATCGTCTTCAAGGCGGGCAGGGTCCACAAACAGCTCTGCCCGACCATCAGCATGCAGCAGGCCATATCCATGGGCCACAGGCGTTAGCGGGACATCACTACCGCGAATATTCAGGAGCCAGGCGACGGACGTGCAGTCCGCCAGCACCACAGCATCCTGTCCAGCTTTCCGTAACCCGGCAGCGAGGCGCTGGCGCTTACTTGAACTTGTTTCCCCCGCCAGTTCTACACCGTGATTAATAACGGCATTAGCCGGCGCAGCAGGGCGGTCGAGCCATGCCTGATCAATTGGGTTAAATGCCAGCGGCACCAGTTCAACCCCGGGAGCACTCCAGGATGCCAGCATGGAACGGCTGACCAGTTTGGGGTCGTATCCAACGCGCACACCCTGCGCATTTTCTTCCAGCCAGTCGGACGCAGGCTCCATGCTTACATGTCGCCGCTCCCAGAGATCATGGGGAACCTGTTCCTCCATCTGAACGGTATATCGTCCATCCGAGAAGACGGCAGCAGCGTCCTGAAGAATGACCGCGAGGCCTGCGCTCCCCGTAAAGCCGGTCAGCCAGGCCAGACGGTCAGAGCAGGGGGCAACATATTCCCCAAGATATTCATCCCCCCGCGGGATGATGAAACCTGCAACGCCCAGCGCCTCACACGCCTTGCGAACAAGGGTAGGGCGCTCTTTGAGCGGAATGGAGGAAAGGGTCATGGAAAGTCCTTTTCCGGTTTGGAAACAGCCTCAAGGCAAAGCGTCATGAACAAAAGATCCAGCCAACGGCCACCCTTTCGTCCAACCTGAGGCAAAATACCGTTATTTTGAAAGCCTAACCGATGATGCAGCGCAATGGAGGCCTCGTTGCCAGCCGTGATCCCGGCCACCATTACGTGAAATCCGGCCCGTTTTGCGTGCTGGATCAACTGATTTAGCAAAAGCCTGCCTAGTCCGCGTCCCTGGCACTCGGATGAAACATATACGGAGTGTTCGACCGTGCCAGCGTAGCCTTCGAAAGCCCGGAACGGCCCATAGGATGCGTACCCGCAGACCACGCCATCTCCATCAACAGCCACGAAAACCGGAAAATTCTGAGCCTGTCGATCAGCAACCCATTTTCGACGCTGCTCCATCGTGAACGGCGTGCTGATCCAGAGTGCATTGGTATGCTCGATGGCATCGTTCGTAATCCGCAGAATTGCGGGAAGGTCGGCCTCCTGAACCTCGCGGATTACGACAGACATCTTAGCCTCTTTTACGCAGAATCAGGGTCGCCCAGTCGCCTTCACGCAACAGACGCTCCAGAACAAGGCCCTGACGGCGATGCGCAGCTAAGACCATATTGGCCTGTGTGTATAACAGCCCAGCAAGAATAGCCGTGCCGTTCGGTGCAAGATTAATGGCGAGAGACTGCGCCATCCGGCAGAGGGGACGCGCCAGGATATTTGCAAACACGAGATCATACGGCGCCTTGACGCGCACCTGAGCCGTGTTCCAGCCATTTCCGAAGCGACAGTCCAGCAGGTTACCCTGTCCGTTCAGACGGGCATTGGCTTTAGCTGTCCGCACAGACCATGGCTCAATATCGACAGCCAGAACTGGGCGATGCAGTAGCTTCGCCGCAGCCATTGCCAGAATACCCGAGCCACACCCCATATCCAGAATATGATGAGGTTTGCGGTACGCCACCATTTCCAGTGCGCGCAGGCATCCCCGCGTTGATCCGTGTTCACCCGACCCAAAGGCAATACCGGCATCAAGAGTAATGGTCAGGCGCGAGCGGTCAGGCTCGCCATGCAAATGAGTCCCTCGAATGGCAAACCGCTTGCCAACGTCCTGCTGCGGGAAGGATTCATAGGTCCGGGCCAGCCAACCTTCGGCTTCTGTTGCCTCACGAAGCAGTTCTGCCTCACAGCCCGTCAGAAGACGCGCAACGGACAACGCACTGTCAAGCTCGTCTTCCTTGTAGCCAGTGTCTTTGACACCTTCGATGCGCCAGTATTTCTGCGCATCATCAGCCTCAAAAATCCCGACAGTCTCACAAACACACATCAGAGCCTGTTCGAAAAGAGGAACAAATTCCTCCTCCACCGTAATGGACAAGGTTTCAAGCGCACTGGCATGGCGTCGGCCAATGCTGCGGGGTGCCATCACGATCTGATCTCCACGAAATTTGCCATGACGCGCTTGATGCCGCCATTTTCAAAGTTGATTTCCAGTCGGCTGCCATCCACCGCAATCACGGTGCCTTCGCCAAACTTCTGATGAAAAACCGTCGCGCCAACCGGAACATTCGCCTGCGGCTGCACGTCCGTAACGCGCGGACGAGGGGTCTGAGCCCCCCCTGAAGAACGACGCGTACTCGTAAACGGGCCGGATGCAAACATGGAAGGCGCTGCCGCAGCCTGCCTCCGGCTCTCAAGAGACTGCCCGCTCGTCTGAACGTATTCGGACGGAATTTCCTCAATAAACCGGCTCGGCATCGAGGCTTGCCAGTTCGCATAAATGCGGCGGCTGGCCGCATGAACAACGATCGCCCGAAGCCTTGCCCGTGTCAGCCCGACATAAGCCAGACGCCGTTCTTCCTCCAGCGCCCGGTTGCCGCCTTCGTCCAGGGACCGCTGAGACGGGAAAACCCCTTCCTCCCAACCGGGCAGGAACACCGTATCGAACTCCAGTCCTTTGGAGCCGTGCAACGTCATGAGGCTAACTTTGTCGTCACTCGTCTCGCTTTCCGTATCCATGACAAGCGCGACATGCTCCAGAAAACCTTCGAGCGTCGCAAACTCGCCAATCGCCCGCAAAAGCTCACGGATGTTATCAAGCCGGCCCGGAGCTTCCACAGAGCGGTCATCACGCCACATTTGCAGATAGCCGCTGTCTTCCAGAAGCTGCTCAACAGCCACCACCTGGCCTTCTGTCTCAAGCGTCGCTTTCGCACGCTGAAACGCTTCCATCAGACTGGTCAGGGCCTCTTTGGACTTCCCCTTGAGCGCACCTTGTTCAATCTGCGTCAGAACACCAGCAGTTAACGGGCCGGGCAGGGTACGCGCTACACCATGTAGCTTCTGCACAGCCACAGCCCCTACGCCACGCTTCGGAACATTAATGATCCGTTCGAACGCCAGATCGTCCGAAGGCTGCGACAGAACGCGCATGTAAGCCAGACAGTCCCGGATTTCCGAGCGTTCATAAAACCGCAGACCGCCAACAATCCGATAGGGTATGCCTATCGTCATCAGGCGCTCTTCAAATGGCCGCGTCTGGAAGCCAGCACGCATCAGGATGGCCATTTCAGACAGCGGATGACCATCGGCATGAAGGCGTTCAATCGCGCCACCAACAATCCGGGCTTCCTCATCGGAATCCCGAACCCCGATGATCTGGACCTTCTCGCCCTGCGCATCCTCACGGCCGGGACGGAGCGTTTTGCCTAACCGTCCTTCATTGTGAGCAATCAATCCCGCCGCCGCCGCCAGGATTTGCGCCGTCGAACGATAATTCTGTTCCAGCCGCACAACAGCGGCACCGGGAAAATCCTTCTCAAACCGGAGAATATTTTCAACTTCGGCACCGCGCCAGGAGTAGATCGACTGATCGTCATCCCCCACACAGGCAATGTTGGATGGACCCTGCTCGCGCTTTGCCAGCAAACGCAACCACAGATACTGGATCGTGTTGGTATCCTGATACTCGTCCACCAGAATATAGCGGAAGATCCGATGATACTGCGCCAGCACATTCGGCTGGGACCGCAGGATCTCCACCATGTGCAGCATCAGATCGCCGAAATCGCAGGTATTCAGTTCGCGCAGCCGCTGCTGGTAGCCGCGATAGATGGCTAAGGCCTGCCCATTGGCAAAATCCGTATCTTCGGCAGGCGTCACGCGATCCGGCGTCAGGCCACGATCTTTCCAACGCTGGATAATGCCCATGAGCTGATTAGGCGGCCAGCGCTTCGTATCCAGCCGGAAGGGTTCCATAATCTGCTTCAACAAACGAAGCTGATCATCCGTATCCAGGATATTGAACCCGCTCGTCAGGCCCACATACTCCGCATGACGCCGCAGCATCCGCGCGCAGATGGCGTGGAATGTGCCAAGCCAGAGCCCTTCGGCAGGCTCCCCCAGAAGAGCACCAACACGCTCGCGCATTTCACGCGCAGCCTTGTTGGTGAACGTCACGGCCAGAATCTGACTGGGGTAGGCCCGTCCGGTCAGAAGAAGATGGGCAAAGCGCGTCGTCAACACGCGCGTCTTTCCCGTTCCTGCACCGGCAAGAATCAGCAACGGGCCTTCGGTTGTCTCGATGGCACGTCTCTGCTCCGGGTTCAGGCGGGAGAGATACTCGGGGGTGGGGATGAGAGGGTCTTGCGGCACACTCCCGATATAGAGTGTGATGGCCCTATGGCCAACACATCATCTCCCCGGATCACTCTGACACGCGGCATCGGACCACAAGGCCATCGAGCCAGAATGCGAACCCGCGTCCTGACCAACGGCGCAGAAACCTTGGCAGATTACGAAATTCTGGAAATGCTGCTGTTCTTGGGCATCGCGCGCAAGGATACCAAGCCGCTCGCAAAAGGGCTCATCAGCCACTTCGGAAGCCTGATCGACGTTTTCCGCGCATCCACACAGGACTTGAGAAGCGCAGGCCTCAACGACGACACCATTCGTGCACTGAGACTGCCGGCCGTCGCGGCTGAACGACTGGCATCTGCCGAACACCGCGAACGACCCGTTTTGGGGGATTGGCCTCAGCTGATGAAATATCTTGAGACCGCCTTGGCAGGAGCCATCCGCGGGCAATTCCGTCTCTTTTACCTGGACAATCGCAATCGTCTTCTATCCGACGAAGCAGCTCCGGAACTCGAAGATATTACCTTGCTAAATCGCGCTATCGCCATCCGCGCACTTGCCTTGCACGCCACCGCCATCATCGGACTTCATGTTCAGCCAGCTTTAAAGCCAGTCGCGCTTTCAACCGCTGCTCGAACGCTGGAAACCGCACTTAGGCCACTTTCGATTGTTCTGCATGATATTCTCTTGGAGGTGCCCGACACCCCGGTTCGCAGCTTTCGACAGGAAGGCTTGCTATAAGGCCATAGGAACGTTGGGTTCTGTGACCTCTGCCGTGTGAAGGCAGTGGTCACAGAACTCATATCGGAATACCCCAACACCATATTCTGTGGCTTGATAACAACACTTGGGAAATGCCACAAAAACACATGGACGATATGCTGGCAGCCGAAGACGGATTTTCTGAAGTTCTGAATAGCTCTCTGCTTCAGACCATAAAATCCGCGGCCATGACCACTCAGCGATCAACCGAGTTACCCGAGCCTTCAAGGGCATTGCTGAGCGGACGAGGTCGTCATCTGGACGACGATATTCTTCTCAGAATGGTCGTCACTCTTTTCACCGGCGACGAAGCAAAAGCAGAGACTTTAAGCCCCTTATTGCTTGAACGATTTGGATCGCTGGCGGGCATTCTGGCAGCCACAAACAGGGAATTGGCCAGCATAAAGGATATGGGATCACACATGGTCCCGATGATCCGGGTTCTGCATGAGGCTGCACTTCGTTATAATCGTGAGCGGCTACCAAAAATTGATCTTCTCGATAGCGAGCAGAAACTTCTGGACTATCTGACAGCCAGACTTGCGCGAGAAAATATCGAGCAATTCCGTATTCTTTTTCTCAACGAGAAAAACAGCCTGATCACGGATGAGGCTCAGGCGCGCGGTACGGTCAACCACACCCCTGTCTACCCAAGAGAAGTTGCCCGCCGCGCGGTCGAAATTGAAGCCACATCACTTATTCTGGTTCACAATCACCCAAGCGGCGATCCGACACCTTCACAGGCCGACATCCAGATGACCCAGCAGGTTCAGGCCGCACTGGATGTTGTGGGCGTCCAGCTCACGGATCACCTCATCATCGGCAATGGAAAACATACCAGCTTCCAGAAGCTTGGCCTGATCTAGCCCAAACCGCTCTCAGCCCCTTGGAGGTAATAACCCCTCAAGGGCCAGTTCACCCGGCAATGCGCCACGTGGAAAGAGCGTGTTGACGTGCCCCATCTTCCGGCCTGGTCGTGCCTCGTGCTTGCCGTAGAGATGCAGTGATGCACCGTCCGTGGCCAGTATGGCAGGAACCCGCGCCATATCTTCCGGCCCGACAAGATTATGCATGACAGCGTCCGAATGACGTCGCGCAGGTGGAAGGGGAAGCCCTGCCACAGCCCGAATATGCATTTCAAACTGATCGATCAGACAGGCATCCATCGTCCAATGCCCTGAATTGTGGGGCCGGGGAGCAATTTCATTGACCAGTAACTGACCATCAGCAGCATGGAACATTTCCACTCCCATAATGCCGACCAGTTCAAGATCCGTCGCAATGCGTGTTGCGATGGCCTGAGCGTGCTCTGCGAGATCCGGCATAATAGGTGCGGGAGCCAAGGTGATGTCCAGGATGCCATCGCGGTGGCGGTTTTCCACTGCATCGAAACACCGTACCGTTCCGTCAATTCCGCGAACAACCATCACACTCAGCTCACGCTGAAAGTCGATCATTTTTTCCGCAACAAGCGGGTACGGCAAGTTCGTCAACGCAGAAAGTGCTTCAGCACTTTCAACTCGAAACTGCCCTTTCCCGTCATAACCAAAACGGGTCGTTTTCAGGATGAGAGGAAAACCCAGTTCTTCCAGTGCAGAGAGATCCGCCGGCCCGGATACCGCTTTCCACGGCGCCAGTTCCACGCCAGCCTGAGCCAGCCGGGTCTTTTCCAGAACCCGATCCTGACTGATCCTGAGGATCTCGCCACCAGGACGGACGGGACGACGTTTTTCGAGCAGTGACAGACCATCAACACTGATATTTTCGAATTCGAAAGTAACAACGTCACAACGAGCAGCAAAATCTTCCAACGCTATTGGATCATTGTAAGACCCAACTGTCGCAGAAGCTGAAACTTCGATAGCAGGGCTCGTGGCCGCCGGATTCAGGATATGAACACGATAACCAAGCTTGGCAGCCGCCATTGCTGACATGCGTCCCAACTGGCCGCCACCAATAATCCCGATTGTACTTCCAGGTGCAAAAACCTGATTATTCTGAACCGTCATTCGACAGGAATGTCCGCAACAGCTGCCGTCTGAGTACCGCGCCACGCATCAAGACGTGCAGCCAGCTCCGCATCGGCCAAAGAGAGGATGGAAGCCGCCAACAGGCCAGCATTCTTGGCCCCAGCCTTGCCAATCGCCAGCGTTCCAACAGGCACGCCACCTGGCATCTGTACGATAGACAGCAGGCTATCCTGTCCCTTCAGGGCATGACTTTCCACCGGAACGCCGAGAACGGGAAGGGACGTCCATGCCGCGCACATGCCGGGCAGATGGGCAGCACCACCCGCGCCCGCGATAACGACATGCAATCCACGGCTGCGAGCCGTACGCGCATAGTCCGCAAGACGATCTGGCGTCCGGTGAGCCGAGACAATCCGACGTTCATGGGCAATCCCCAGTTCGTCCAGAATGTCACAGGCATGCCGCATGGTTTCCCAGTCAGACTGGCTCCCCATGATGACACCAACGCGCACAGCGTCTTCTGCTTGAATGGTCTCGCTCGGAGAAAGGATCTGGCTCATCAGGCAATGTTATCCGGAATCAGACGGGTCTCGATCCAGGAAATCTCGTCTTTTAGCTGCAGCTTGCGCTTTTTAAGGCGCAGGATCTGGAGCTGATTGAGGGGATGGTCCACCAGGCGCTCAATAACCGTATCAAGATCGCGATGCTCGCTCCGGAGTTCGTGGAGGCGGCGGAGCATGGCATTGTTATCGGTCATCATTGCTATCGGTCCCGGAACTCTGTCACGGCATGATGACGAACAGAATTCATTCCGTCCATCGTCATGAATCCATATCACGGCTGAGGCGGCCTAAACCAGTCAGGCCCGCACCAATAAAAAAAGGATGCAGCTTCGTGAAAAGCTACATCCTTGATCTCAGCTCAGTGAGCGCTGTCTTCATGAGCGTCGTAGGCACTCACCACAGGAAGGGTCTGACCTTCACGAGCAAGACGGTCGTTGGCAGCTGAGACCGCTGCGTTCAGATCCATCTGAGTGCAAAGACCGAGAATGACCGGATCGCGCGGCTTGATGTTCGCGCTATTCCAATGCTGGCGGTCACGCACCTTGATGATGGTGTCCTTCGTCGTGCCCAGAAGCTTTACGATCTGAGCTTCCGTCAGATGCGGAAACTGACGAAGAACAAACGCAATGGCATCAGGTCGGTCATTGCGCTTTGCAACAGGCGTATAACGCGCGCCCTTGGCACGACGCTTCACCGGACTGCCAGATGACAGGATCTTCAGCTTGGAGTCCGGGTTCGCTTCGCAGCGCTTGATCTCGGCGTCAGACAGCTGATGATTTTTGACCGGATCGTAACCGTTGATTCCGGCTGCAACTTCACCATCAGCAATTGCCTGAACTTCAAGCGGATGCATGCCACAGAATTCAGCAATTTGAGTAAAGGTCAGGCCGGTTTTCTCGATTAGCCAGACGGCCGTGGCCTTGGGCATCAAAGGCAGGGTCATGTCAGTGCGTTCCTTTTGGGGCGCTAAGGGGCCGGCGAGAGCGCAGGCACCGATTGGCGTACCCGGAGAGGAACGAAAGGCCGCTCGGGATATGATCGCGGCACCTGCTGGATGCACGGCGATAATGAGAAACGGTATGGGGCACCATCACACATCTGGTCAAGGTCGAAACGGCAGGGCAAATCCAAAAACCGCCCTGCCGATCCTCCGTCATGCAGCGTGCTGCGTGCCAGCGTATGTGGATGCCGCTACGTTCTGATGACCAGGAACGCCATTCCCTGTAACAATCGGAATACGGCGCGGCCGGACAGCTTCAGGAACAACCTGCCGCACTACGATGGTCAACAAACCATTCTGAAGCTCGGCCTGATCAATTTCTGTGTGATCGGCAAGCACGAAGCGCCGCTCAAAAGCTCTCGTCGCGATACCGCGATGAAGCCACTCACGATCCCGAGTATTTTCTGGAACGCTTCCACGAATGACGAGCGTATTGTCTTCCTGAAGAACCTCAACATCATCCGGGCCAAAACCGGCAAGAGCCATGGTCAGGGCGTAGTCTGTTTCGGCAGTTTTTTCGATATTGTAGGGGGGGTAGCTCGGCATAGCCTGAGCATTGGCAGCGTTGCCAGCCATACGGGCAAGGCGATCAAAGCCAATTGCGCTGCGGAACAGCGGCGTAAAATCGTATGTCATGAAAACCTCCTCAAGGCAGGGTTCATCTGATGCAATCCCCAATTGGCAGACTGCGCTTGGTTTACCGGCCATGACCCCGAAGGCATCATGACCGATATTCCAGATGGTACCTGTCCTGCGCCCCTTCAAGAGGGGAGCGTGGAGGCAGACAAGCTTACTTGCGGGTACCGATACCAGCGAAGCGCTTGTTGAACTTGGCAACCTGGCCTCCGGTGTCGAGCATACGCTGCACGCCAGTCCAGGCCGGATGGGACTTCGGGTCAACGTCGAGACGCAGCGTAGCACCCGGCTGACCATAGCAGGAGCGGGTCTTGTACTCGGTGCCATCGGTCATGATGACGTTGATTTCGTGGTAGTCGGGATGAATGCCGGATTTCATGAATTCTCTACTCCAGGAAAAAAGCTCCGATACCGACCGGAGCGAATCATGAGGCGCGTATAACGGAAACCGCTCAAGGATGAAAGCACACTTTACGGGATCGCATGAGTCCGTTTATCCCTTGGGCGATGCAGGTAGCGCTTTTCCGGCCTGCAACCGCAGTGATGCGGGTTCCCCCAAGAGAGGTTCGAAATATGAGCGAAACGAAACATGCCCTGCATACTCCGGGCTGGCTGAGCGACTTCCAGAAATTCATTATGCGCGGAAACGTGCTGGATCTCGCCGTCGGTGTCATCATCGGTGCGGCCTTCACCACGATTGTGAACAGCGCCGTCAAAGATGTCCTGACGCCTTTCATCGGCCTCCTGACAGGTGGTGTGGATTTCTCTAACCTCTTCATCACCCTGAAAGGTCCGGTCAAGGATACGCTTGCAGAAGCACAGAAGGCCGGTGCGGTTACCGTCAATCTGGGTGTTTTCCTGAATGCTGTCATTCAGTTCCTGATCGTGGCATTCTTCATCTTCTGGGTTGTGCGCCTCATCGGCAAGCTTCACCGCAAGGAAGAGGCTGCACCAGCAGCGCCACCGGCACCGACCAAGGAAGAAGTTCTCCTGACAGAGATCCGCGACATTCTGGCCACCAAGGCTTCCTGATGTCACGGCAGGCTCCTTTCGGAGCAACCTTCACCCGCAAACTGACAGGTTTTGTTTTGGTGGGGAGCCTGCTCTGTGGATGCGTGGCACGTCCTTTCGAAGGCGTGCCCCCATCTCCGAATGCCAGACTTTATGCGTATCTGATTGCCCACGGCATGGCACGAGGGGCGTTAATGAGGGGAAAAGTTACCCCTCAGAATGTTCAAAAGCTCATAAGCCTCGACCATGATGCTCAAAAAGCAGTTCTAAACGCTACAAGGCTTCAGACATCATCGGATAATCGTCAGGCAGACGCCGCAATCGCAGCACTTCTGACCAGCTTTGATAGCTAGGCATTCCGCCTCAAAGCACAAAAAAACCGGCTCAGTTAGAGCCGGTTTTTTTGTGCCTGATAAAGACTTCAGAGCCTCATTCCGTATCGGAGGAAGGAGTTTTCCGAAGTCGCTTTTCACCCATCAAGAGCAGCAGGGGAGCAGCGATGAAAATGGAAGACGATGTGCCAACAACGATACCGAACAGCATGACCGTAGCGAACCCGGTCAGCGTGCTGCCACCAAACAAAGCCAGCGGTAGGGCCGCCAGAAAGACGGTCATGGAGGTGCCGAGCGTACGATTCAGGGTCTCATTGATGGAGAGATCCAGAAGTTCGCGCAGCGGCATTGTACGGTATTTGCGAAGATTTTCACGGATACGATCATAAACAACCACCTTGTCGTTGGTGGAATATCCGAGGATCGTCAGCAACGCGGCAACCATCACCAGATCAAACTCAAAACGCGTAATAGCGAGGAAGCCCACGGTTTTCGTCAGATCCAGAATAAGCGTCACCACAGCACTAATGGCGAACTCACGCTCAAAGCGGATCCAGATGTAAGCCAGAATCATGGCCAGACTGAAACCGAGTGCCAAGAGGCCATCCCGGAAAAGCTCGGAAGATACCGACGCACCCACAGCATCAGCCCGCAGAACCTGCGTACCGGGTTCAGCCGCTGAAATGGCGGTCTTTACACCATCGACAAGCTTCTGTGTCTGCGCTTCACGATCCGCACCATCCGGCGCATTGATCGAGATGCGGACATCCCGCGGAGAACCGAAGGCCTGAACAGCATCCGGATGAATGCCGGCCTTTTCCAAAGCAGAGCGCAGCTTGCCAAAATCTGCGGCTCCCGGCGTCTGGGCTTCGACGATGATACCACCCCGGAAATCGAGGCCGAGTTTCAGGCCCGGCTCGAAAAACAGAATGACAGAAGCAATGGAGAGAACCGCCGAAACGATAAGCCCCATATGACGGCCGCGCATGAAGTTGATGCGCCGATCGTCACGGACAAAACGGAGAAGGGGACGTGACAGCATGACGTTCAGACCGGCAGTTCTTTGGGACGGGCAAGGGCATACCACCGCACGACAAGGAAGCGTGACAGCAGCAGGGTCGTGAAGAGGGTCGTCACGATGCCGATGGTAATCGTCAGGGCGAAGTTCCGCACGGGACCCGTGCCGAACACGAACAGCATGACATGCGCGAGAAACGCCGTCGCATTACTGTCAACGATTGTGCTGGTTGCGCGCTCGAAGCCAGCCTGCAGCGCCTGAAGCGGCGCACGCCCGCGCTTCACTTCTTCTCGGATACGCTCATTGATGAGGATGTTGGCATCCACAGCCATACCAAGCGTCAGCAGCATACCCGCCATACCTGGCAGCGTCAGTGTCGCTTGGAAAAGAGACAGGATTGCGACCATCAGGATCAGGTTGGCGAACAGCGCAATATCCGCATACAGGCCGAAGCGACCGTAGAAGAGCACCATGAACACCACGACCAGGACAAATCCGGCCGCAAGGCTGAGAATGCCAGCATGGATGGACGCAGCGCCAAGGCTCGGACCAATCGTGCGCTGCTCGATAACAGCCAACGGAGCGGGCAGAGCACCAGCACGCAGCAGAAGCGCAAGATCGGACGCACTGTGGGCATCAAAGCCACCTGTGATCTGACCACTCCCTGCCGTAATCGGATTAATAATGTTCGGCGCTTCGATAACCTTGTTATCAAGCACGATCGCAAACCGCTTACCCACATTAGCGCGGGTCGTATTGGCAAAAGCCGTTGCACCAGCGCTATTGAGTTGGAACGTCACGGCCCAGCCACCGCTCTGCTGATCGATCACCGCACCTGCGTTCGTCAGATCCGTGCCGTCAACATCCACATGGTCCTGTACGGCAACCTGAGAATGGGTGCTGATGTCTTCCAGCATCGCCGAACCGGGGCTGGCCACACTGGGGTTTGGCGCCAGCAGACGGAACGTCAGACGGGCAGTTGTTCCCAGAAGAGTCTTGATCCGCTCAGGATCACTGACACCTGGCAATTCCACGACAATCCGGTCATCACCTTCACGGGCGATACTTGGATCAATAGCACCCGTCGCATCAATACGGCGGCGAACGATCTCAATGGACTGGGCAACAGCGTCCCGGGCACGCGCCAACATGGCATCATGCTGAAGCGTTAGAACGATGCGCCCATTGGCCTCAGCAACATGGAATTCATCAGGCACAACGACAGGAAGATCCTGCATCGTCTTCAGGGCAACAGCGCGCTCCGCATCGGAACGTGGCTCAAAGCTCAGGCTGGCCGTCTGATCATCCTTCTGGAAGTCACGGTAACCGAGAGATTTGTCCAGAAGGGTCTGACGTGCCTGATCCTGCAAGGATTGCAGGCGGTCATGTTCTAGGGACTTCAGATCAAGCTGAAGCAGCAGGTATGAGCCACCACGGAGATCAAGGCCAAGGTGAATCTGCCGCCAGGGCAGGGACGGCGTGGGGGCACGCATGAAATTGGGCAGACACAGCAGGAGGCCGATCAGGCAAACGCCTGCGACGCCCAGCAGTCTGAGCCGGCTATAATACATCATAACGGGTCGAGATGTCCTCGGCGGGTTTGGACGGTTCGAGTTTCTTGCGCGGGACCATGCCGCTTCCGCAATGCCGATGCAACCTTTCACCAACATTCCGCCCCTGACGGCTTTGCGAAGCCGTGATGGACTGGTAATCCTGTCACCCATGAACACTCGGCGACAGCTTCGGGTCGGCATCGTCGGTGCCGGTCACTTCGGGCGATTTCACGCCCTCAAATCAGCCGCAAATTCGGCTGAAAATCTGGTGGCGCTTTTCGACCCTGATCCGGCACGTGCAGCCACAGTCGCTCGTGAGGCACGTTGTGCCGTTGCAGAAACTTACGAGACCCTGCTAAATTCGGTTGAGGCTGTGATCATTGCGGCTCCAGCCGAGCATCATTTCCGACTTGCCAGCAAAGCCCTTAACGCGGACCGTCATGTTCTCGTTGAAAAGCCGATCGCAGCCACTTTGGAGGAAGCTCGCAATCTGGCGGATCTTGCATCCCAGACGGGCAAAGTTCTTCAGGTGGGCCATCTGCTGCGCTACTCCGCAGAGCACAGAGCAATCACAGAGCGCATCGACAAGCCACTCTATATCGAAGCCACACGCATCGCGCCTTTCAAGCCGAGAGGGACAGATGTGTCTGTCATTCTGGACCTGATGATCCATGACCTGGATCTGGTTCTTGCAATTGTAGACAGCCCGATTACGGACATCGATGCTATTGGCGCAGCCGTTTCAAGCGAACACGAAGACATCGCGAATGCGCGGGTCCGATTTGAGAACGGATGCGTCGCCACAATCACGGCGAGCAGAATTTCCCTTAAAACAGAACGCCGTATGAGACTTTTCTCACAGGAAGGCTACCTGTCAGCAGACTTCATGGAGCGTAAACTCAGCTTCATTGGCAGAGAACGTGGCCTCCCTCTACCGGGAACTGGAGGCTTCAAACGTGAAGCCATCAGCTGGCATGACCACGACAACCTTGCGGTAGAGCACGAAGCTTTTGCTGAATCATGCCTTAACGGCGCACCAGTGCTGGTTGATGCCCAAGCAGGGATCAGGGCACTTGATGCGGCAATCCGCGTCACTGAAAGCATCCATGCGTCTCGCAAGGCCATGGAGCTCTCAGGCCTTATTCCGGTAGCAGATAAGGCCTGAGAACCTTATGTTTTACTGACTTTCCAGCTCTTCTTTTTTGGCTTCAAGTTCAAGCCATTGCTCTTCGGCGTCAGTCAATTCGCGCTCTGCCGCCTGAAGGGCATCACTGATCTTGGTGAATTTTTCTGGGTCCTTGCTGTAAAGCACGGGGTCAGACAATGCTTCGCGATACGTGACAATAGCCTTTTCCAGCTTGGTCATTTTTCCGGGAAGAAGGTCAAGGACCCGCTTGTCATTATAACTAAGCTTCGTCTGCTTCTTTTCTGATTTTACAGTATTTTTTGATACAAGGTCATTCTCACCCCGATCTTCTGAATGACGCTCAGCAGGAGCTTCACCGCGTCGCTGAACAAGCATGTCCGAATAGCCACCGGCGTACTCAATCCATTGGCCATCCCCCTCGGATACGAGAACAGACCCCGCTACACGATCAAGAAAATCACGATCATGGCTGACCAGAAGAACAGTCCCCGCATAGTCCGCCAGCATTTCCTGCAATAGATCCAACGTTTCCAGATCAAGATCATTGGTGGGCTCATCGAGCACCATCAAGCTGGATGGCTTGGCAAGCGCGCACGCAAGAGCAAGACGCCCCCGCTCACCACCAGATAATTTTCCAACGGGCGTACGTGCCTGTTCCGGACGGAACATGAAGTCCTTCATATATCCGATAACGTGACGCTTCTCATTCCCGACCTGAACCATATCCCCACTGCCGCCTGTAAGGGTGTCAGAAAGGCTTTTGGTCGGGTCCAGACTTTCGCGCTGCTGATCCAGCGTCACCATGGCAACAGACGGTCCGATATAAACAGATCCTTCCTGCGGGGGCATGCGACCGGTCAAAAGACGAATAAGAGTGGTCTTTCCTGCACCATTGGCGCCAACCAACCCCAAACGGTCTCCGCGCAGAATCTTGAGATCGAGATTTTTTACAATCGTGCGATCCCCATACGCCCATCCCAGGCTTTCCGTACCGATCGTAATCTTGCCGCCGCCATCTGCTTCTGTCGCAGACATGCGCAGCGTGCTGGTGCCTCTCGCGGAGATTTCTCGACGGTTATTCCTCAAGGACGCCAGTTCAGCGACGCGGCGGACGTTACGCTTCCGGCGTGCTGTCACGCCATAACGCATCCAGTCCTCTTCCCGAGCGATCTGACGATCCAGCTTGTGAGCATCACGTTCTTCCTGCTCCAGCACTTCGTCCCGCCAAGTCTCATAGCGCGAAAAGCCTTGGTCCAGACGCCGCGTCTTGCCCTGCTCAAGCCACACCACACTCCGGGATAGCGTCTCAAGGAGGCGTCGATCATGGCTGATGACAATCATGGCACAGCGCGATGCGGCCAGCTCTTTTTCCAGCCAGGTAATCGTCGGAAGATCCAGATGGTTTGTCGGCTCGTCCAGCAGCAGAAGATCTGGCTCCGCAGCCAAGGCGCGGGCGAGGGCGCAGCGGCGAACCTCGCCGCCAGATAGCCGTTCGCACCCTTCGTCACCCGTCATGTCAAGTTCAGCGAGCATGGATCGGGCCCGATAGTGCTCCGTCTCATCCAGCCCATCTGCGACATAATCGAAGGTGGAAGAGTAGGCCGTCAAATCAGGCTCCTGCGCAAGGTAATGCACCTTGACGCCCGGCTGAACAAACCGGGTCCCGTCGTCAGCAACAATGTCGCCAGCCGCTATTTTGAGGAGTGTAGACTTACCGGAGCCATTCCGCCCCACAAGGCAGATGCGTTCGCCCGGAAGAACGCCGAGCTCGGCGCCATCAAGGAGCGGGCGTCCGCCAAGAGTGTAAGTGATATTCTGAAGAAGAAGAATGGGTGCCGACATATCCCCTATGTGTCGCAGGGAACGCTTGCCCGCAAGGCACCCAAAGCCTGATTTTGTCTCAGACGGACTTTATCCCACCTGTGACAGCCTGATAGGTCGCTACAGCCAGCGCCATCGGCTCGAAGGGTTTCGTAATCACGAAGGAGGGCTCATGCGCTTCTCCGGTCAACAAACGCTCCGGATAAGCCGTGACAAAAATTACAGGCGTTTCATGTGTTTTCAGAATACGCCCGACAGCGTGCATTCCATCACCGCCGCCACCAAGATTGATATCAGCTAGGATAAGGCCTGGCTTCGTCTCGGCAGCCAGCTTCACGGCGTCAGCCTCTGTATAAGCAACGCCTGCGATTTTATGGCCACAGCGCTCGACCAGATCCTGAATATCCATGGCAATGATCGGCTCATCTTCAATGATAAGCACCGTCGTCTGCGCAATGCCCTGAAGAGCCTGCCGTGCCACAGCCAGATTTGCCGCAGCATCTTCTTCAGAAATTGAAAGTGCCCGTGCCGCAGAAGCAAGCGACTGCTCTTCAAGAGAAGTCAGAAGCATCAGAGCTCTCTGAACAAGGGTCATGTCCGGACGATCGGCGTTCCGCTCTGAGAACGCCTGCACAAGCTTGCCATACAGTGCAAGCCGGGGAGGGAGATCAGATTTCTCTTCCGCAAGAAAATCCTTCAGCGCACTGGCTACCAACTGGTCTCCCTGTGCCTGATCTCCAGCCAGGGCACGGGCAAAACGGCGAGCATACGGTACCGCCGCAATGAGTTCGTGACGTGACGTGTCAGCCATGGATCCTCAGCCTCTTGATATTAGACAGCCGCGCGGAAACCTTATGAAGGACTATCCGTTTGTGGCGATTGAATAATCATGACACGAGCGACCGGATACGCCTAGTGTCTGTCTGCACTTGCAGCTTTCACCTTCCCGAAAGGATACCCCCTCTGACGGCACCTGTTTCCGAGCCTGGGACGGCTGTACAGGAAAAAAGAGGCGCTTCCTTTCATCAGGAGTTGCTGAAAGCGCTGCCAGACCTTCGTGGTTTCGCACGGTTTTTGACGCGCGACGCCGTGACGGCTGATGACCTTGTACAGGATACGGTCGTTCGCGCGCTTGCTGCACAGACGCAGTTTCAGCCAGGAACCACACTTAAAGCCTGGCTCTTCACAATTCAGAGAAATGCTTTCTACGAACAACGCCGACGCTCCTCGCGTGAGCAGGAAATCATGCAGGATGTCGAGATGGATATGCCGCTCTCAACCGAAACACCCTCAATGCAAAGCGCAAGGGATGCCGTCACGGATCTGGGAGAACTGATCTGGAGACTTCCGGATCTGCTGCGGGAAGCCATTATCCTCGTAGGCGCACAGGAACTCTCTTATGACGAGGCCGCCTGCATCTGTAATGTCCCTCCAGGAACCATGAAAGCGCGGGTTTCAAGAGCGCGAAGCCAGCTTTCCATTCTGGCGGACGGGCAAACTCCTCAAGAAGCCCCCCATTAACCTATTGAAAATTATTATTTTTTCAGAAATTCGAAAAAAACTTACATCGGGATGCAACGATCCTGGAACCCTGTTCATTGATCCCATGAAACAGGACGAAACCAGGAGTATTTCCCATGACGTTCCATGATCAGGTTATTGCAATCCTACCGAAGCTGCGTGTGCAGGCTCTGTCCCTGACGCGCAACCGCGCTGCTGCGGAGGACCTTGTTCAGGACGCCGTGTGCAACGCTCTGGCCGCTCAGAACAGCTTTATTCCCGGCACAAACTTCTCAGCATGGATGCATCGCATCCTGCGCAACCGCTTTATTTCCGACCTGCGCAAGCGTCGCGAGACGACCGACATCGATGATGTGCCGGCTTCAACCTTTGCCAGCCCGGCAACCCATGAAGACCGGCTCGCTCTGAAAGACCTGTCATTGGCTCTTTCCCGCCTGCCAGCCGACCAGCGGGAAGCCCTTGTCATGGTTGTTATTCAGGGCATGAGCTACGAAGCTCTGGCCGAGGCAACAGATTGCGCTGTCGGTACAGCTAAGAGCCGCGTTTTCCGTGCCCGCCGTCAGCTGGAAGCCTGGATGACTGGCGATATGCCAAGCAACGATAAGCTGCGCGTTAAGGTGAAGGCGCTACGTGACGCGATCGATGTCCGTCATCGCGCTGGACAGTCTGCTGACGATCTCCTTTTCTCATAAGCAGTGATGAACTCTTTGCCTCATGGGAACGTTGGTATTTCGCCCATTTCGGAATTGAAGCGATTGCGGTAAGTGTACCGTTTTTGTAAACAGTTCTTTACTGTCGTTTGGCTACGCAACTCTCACAGAGCGGTTGGCCAAAGCGACAGTCTGCAGGGAGCAGAGGCGATTATTCTGCGTTGTCACAGAGAGGCTCAGGACTAGAAAATGACCGGAGGAGACAAGTCCCAATCCTCATCCGGAAAATCCAAAGGGGATGATCAGGATTCCCCTTTTGGTATCTGGCTGAGTCGTGGACTGCATCAGCTCTTTGACGATGTTGCGAGCGAACCTATTCCTGAAGAGCTTTTAAAGCTAATCGAAGAAGACCGGAAAAAGTGATTGCGCAGGAAGCCCGGCCTGAGATCCTGGGTGGCAGGTCATAAAGGGTTCCGTCATTCCTTATCGCAAAATGGTTTTTCGCAGTGTGCGTATGCTCGATACGGTCGGGGCCCGTGTAATGGCCCTGATTGTTGCGACAACGCTTCCGCTTGCGACAATCGCAGGCCTGTTGGCTTGGCATAGCTATCAGGAAAACGTTGGCAACGCTTTGGCCAGAACCGAACGCGATGCCCAGGCTGCGCTCTCTGAACTGTCAAGCGATCTGGATCAGACGCACAGCGTTCTGGATATGCTGGCCGACCGCGATATAACCGCAGAAACCGCACTCCGAGAATTTGGCCTGGTCCAAACGATTTCACAGCATCACTATTGTTCCCTGATGCTGACAGACGCGCAGGGACACCCCTCTGTTGTGCTCCCACCGCCGTCTTCTCAAGACCCCGCAATCTGTCCTTCAGGCCAACTTCTCACAACGCTGGCTCAAAATGCTGAACGCCCTAATATCGGCGTGGATGTTATCAAAGGGGGACGTGGCCCTCTGGTAAGATTCGTCGTTCCCCTGATGAGCCAGGGAACGATAGCAGGATACATTATCGCGGTACGAACGCTTGGTTGGCAGCGTAGTCACCTGCCTGTCGGGGATGGAAGACTACTCCTCGGGGTAAATGACAACGCGAGACATCTTCTCATGATGGGAGATGGGTCGATTTTTTCGCTCTTCCCGGATCATCCTTACATTCCCACGCTGCCTCCTGCTGTTCATGATCGCCTCAAAAGAGATCTTACCAATCATGCCTTGCATGACTCGTTCACGTCCCACGGCACAACTTATGTGCTGCAGAACGCCTATGGCCCAGTCAGTCTGCTGGTTGCCACTGAGCGCACCCGTGAAGAGAACCGTGCCCTTAATATCTTTTTGATTCGCGTGAGTCTGATTGCCACTCTTCTGGTTCTGGAGTTGCTCATCGTAGCCTGGGCTGCCCGAACCTTTCTTGTCGAGCCACTGGAGAGGCTTGCTCTGGCAGTAGCGGACTGGAGGCGAGGGGCGCCCTTCGATCCAAGAATTAACCGCTCTATCCCACTGGAAATTCGACACCTGGAGCGCGCCTTTCTTAGAGCAACGCGCCGATTGACACGCCATGAGCAGGCCTTGGAGAAATCCGCACACCATCAGGACATGCTTATCCGGGAAATTCATCACCGGGTTAAGAACAATCTTCAGGTCATTGCATCACTGCTGAATCTTCAGGCCAGCCGCATTCGCTCTCATGAAGCGCGAGAGGAATTTCGACTGGTACGAGACCGGGTCCGCGCACTCGCGACACTGCATCGCTATCTGTATTCTGAAAATGGTTTGTCCGCTCTGGATGTTCAGAGCTTTCTGGAAGAGCTCTGTTCAATTCTCTTTTCGGCCCACAGCATGAATACGCAAACGCGGATCAGGCTGGAGCTGGACATCGAACACGTCCTGATCTCGCCAGATCAGGCCGTGCCAGTTGCGTTGATTGTCACCGAAGTCGTCAGCAACGCCCTTCGTTATGCCTTTCCGGAAAATCGATCCGGTATCATTCGTATTTCCCTTCATCGCGTCCAAAATCCTCCCGCCGATAAAACGGGATTAGTGGCGTTCGAGCTTGGGGATAACGGAATCGGACTTGAAGCCTCACGCGCTACGGAGTCACGCAACAGGCGAGAAGGAATCGGCATTCAGTTGATCCGTGGATTTGCCCGCCAGATCAACGCGGATCTTCTGATCTCGAATGAAGATGGCACATGGTACAACATGAAGTTCGTACCTGCGGATCCCTCTCCGACAGCTGTCGCGATTGCTCACAAAGCAATCCACAGCGAAGAGTCGCCAGCGTCCACGAGCACGCGCAAACCGTCCGACTCCTGAAATACGCACTTAAAATCTAAATAAGCAGCAAGAAATGCGTCAAAGACTGTCTTGTGGCGACTTTGCGACCTATATGCAGGGATCATGAAGGCCGACAAGACAATCGCAAAAGCGTGGATAAAAGCTCAGGGGCGTGCCAGCCGTTCCCTGATCTCCGTTATAGTGATCCTCGGACTGCTCTCGACCCTTCTGGGTCTTCTGCAGGCATGGGCTCTCGCCCGGACACTTGCTGCCATTCTAACCGGACATCCGGGCAATGCCCCTCCGGCTATCGGGATGTTCATCATCGTGAGCATCCTCCGTGTAGGCCTGTCGGCTGTGCAGGACATCAGAGCATCGTCCGCCAGTCTTTCTGCTCGCCGTCGGCTTCGATCCGAAATCATGGCTCGCATTATTGGCGAAGGCCCCGCGCTCCTGCGTCGGCAACACAGTTCAGTCATCGCCTCCACGCTTGTGGATCGCGTGGAAGCGCTGGATGGTTATTTTGCACGCTGGCTTCCAGCATCCGCGCTATGGCTCGTCTCGCAATGGATCGTCGTTGCTGCTGTCTTCTGGCAGAACCATCGTGCAGGCGTCATCCTCGCAATATGCTGCGCATCCCTTCCGGTCTTCCAGGCTGTCTTCGGCATCGCCACTGCGGTTGCGTCCCGCCGTCAGTTTCTAGCCATGACGCGTTTGCAGACGCGTTTTCTGGACCGGGTAAAGGGAATTGCCACAATTGTGCTGTCCGGCAGTACGGAACGTGAAGCACAGGCGCTGGCAACAAGTGCTGACGATCTACGACTACGGACTATGAAAGTCCTGCGTATTGCCTTCATTGCATCCGCTACGACAGATATCGCCATGGTCGTAGCGCTGGTGTTGATCGTCATCACCCAGAGCCATAATCTTAGTAGCGCGACGCCTGAAATTGCTCTCACACGCGCCCTTTACGCCATTCTTCTTGTACCAGAAGCATTCGCGTCTTTCCGTGCCTTGTCTGCGGCTTATCAGGATCGCGCGCATGCGACGGCAGCCGCGGAGGCTATGCACGAGTTGGCTGACCTTCCTGAAGAACTGTCGTCAACGCCCGCACTTGCTACTGTACAGAATGGCCGTGGCCTCACCGTGACTGCTGAAAACCTGTCGTTTTCCTGGAACGAAGAACGTGGTCCCGTGATCGAAAACGTGAGCTTCACGCTCCCGGCCGGCGAGACATTGATCCTGGAAGGGCCCTCGGGCGCAGGCAAGTCCACACTTCTCGAACTTCTTCTGGGTTTTGTAGACCCGACACAGGGCCGCATCCTTCTGGACGGCACAAACATGGCTACCCTGACGCCACGACAGATTTCATCCCGCATTAGCTGGATCGGGCAGAAGCCGGTCCTTTTTGCAGGAACAATTCGCGAGAACATTCTTTTCGCTAAACCTGAGGCTTCCGAACAGGAGTTGCAGTCAGCCATTTTTCACGCAGCAATGGATAGCTATATCCCGCATCTTCCCGAAGGCTTGGAAACGCGGATCGGAGAAGGCGGGTTTGGTCTTTCAGGCGGACAGGCCCAGCGCATTGCAATTGCCAGGGCCTTCCTCAAGAACGCGCCACTTCTGCTTCTGGACGAACCCACATCACATCTGGACCCGGCGACAGAGGCAGACATCCTGACCAGCCTTCATCGTCTGGCTGAGGGGCGAACAGTGGTTCTCTGTACACATTCTGCGCAGGCCCAGAAGTTCCATGGTCGCCACCTTGTTCTCAGCAAGGGTCGCGTTATCTCCTATACGGAGCAAGCAGCATGAGCGCTTCTCTTCAATCGCAGCGCCCGGAGAACAGCACGGCTCTTTCGCGTATTATCCGCGTCTGGAAGCCACATTACGGCCGCCTGATTACAGGCATCGTCATTGCAGAACTGGCTGTATGTTCCAGTCTGGCTCTGATGGGGCAGGCCGGTAGTCGCGTTGCGGCGGCTGCCGTAGGGGTTGCTGCTGGGTCGATGCTGTTACAGGCAGCCGGTGCCTCCCAGATCGTCCTGCGATATCTGGAACGCCTCTATACGCATGATGCGATGTTCCGCGCTCTGTCAGACCTGCGCGTGTGGTTCTATCGCCGTCTAGCAAAAGGCGCAGCAGCAGGCCTTGGCTTCCAACGCTCTGGAGATCTCCTGTCTCGTCTGGTCTCGGACGTCCAGACGCTCGACAATCTCTACCTGCGCATTCTGGTCCCGATGGCGTCCGCTGTTCTGACGCTGCCTGTTGCCGCGTTTGTCTGGCTTAAAGCTGGAACACTCCCCGGCTTGCTCACAACAGTACTATTCGCGGTCCTTGCTTTCGCCATGCCTTGGGTGGCAACCCGAGTGTCACGGCGTTTCGGCCCGGACATTCTTCACGCTGAGGCGGATCTGCGCGTAGCAGCTCTTGATCTGACGTCGGGTCTTCGTGAGGCTCGCGCTTTTGGCGCCGAAGACGTCCTTGCAAACGCGGTAACTGAACGTCAGGAAGCCCTGTTCTCTGCCCAGCGCAGACAGGCCATCCGCATGGCGCTGACAAATCTGGTGGCTGGCCTGGTCGCCAAAGCAGGTATTGCCATCATTCTCTGCGCAGTCGCAGGTCTGATTTTCCAGCAGGCCGCCCCAGTTGCTGGCATCGCAGCACTTTTTGTCGCCATTACCGCTCTGGAAGGCGTGACGGGCCTCTCTCGTGCAGGCCTGTTATATGGCCAGGTCTCGTACGCTGCTGAACGCATCATGGAAGTGGCCGAGAAGACCCCGACTGTCGCCGAGGGAACAACGCCGCTTCCATCTGGACGAGACATCAAAGTCGATAGGGTAACCTTTCGATGGGCTCCGAATCGGGAACCAGTTTTTCGTGATCTCACCCTCTCTCTTCGGCAGGGCGAACGTGCGGCGCTGATTGGCCCATCGGGTGCTGGAAAATCCAGTCTTGCAGCGCTGATTCTGAAAGTTGTTGCGCCTGAAGACGGAGAAATTCGTCTGGGTGGCGAAAATATTGCCAATCTGAACAACGACGCATTGCGCTCTCAGGTCGCGTGGCTCTCGCAGTCCAGCCACCTTTTTGATGATACGATCCGCAATAACCTTCTTCTCGGCCGCACCGATGTTCCAGAAGCCGCACTCTGGAATG
This sequence comes from Gluconobacter sp. Gdi, assembly GCF_014132155.1. Classification (GTDB taxonomy): domain Bacteria; phylum Pseudomonadota; class Alphaproteobacteria; order Acetobacterales; family Acetobacteraceae; genus Gluconobacter. The sequence goes on along the minus strand of NZ_BLJQ01000003.1, from coordinate 220,544 downwards.
CTCTCGATCAGGCGAAAGTCGCGGATCTGGTGCACAGCCTTCCTGAAGGTCTCGATACATGGATTGGTGAAAGCGGATCGAAACTCTCCGGCGGGCAGGGGCGGCGCATAGCACTCGCCCGTGTCCTGCTGTCAGACGCCCCGATCCTGATCCTCGATGAACCTGCAACAGGCCTCGATGCAGATACCGAGAAGGCGTTCCTGGAGACCCTGAACAACGTTGCAGAAGGCCGCAGCGTTCTGCTGATCGCTCATCGCCTGACAGGCGTTGAAAGGCTGGATCGCATCTGGCGCCTTGAGAACGGACAGGTAGTTTCAAGCGCAGGTTGACCAGACTCTGCCGACAAGGCACCTAGGAGCCTCAATTCTTTCTCTCAGGACGTCACGCCATGGTTCGTATCCTTTCTTCCATCCGTATTGCGGCTCCGGCTTTCGTCCTGACCGCCGCTCTGGCCGGTTGTGCCGACCAGCCGACACGCGACAGCTACGTTGTTTTTTTCGACCGTGATTCCGTTTCACTAAGCCCGGTTGCTCAGGCTGTTGTGACAAAAGCGGCTACGGCAGCACGCAATGAACATGCTCAGAGCATCCGCGTTTCCGGTTCTGCTGGCATGAACGGTGATCCAGCAGTTCTTAAGGAGCTTGCTGACAGCCGCGCGCAGGCTGTTGCAACACAGCTTGCCAATGACGGCGTGAACGGCGCCAAAATCGAGATCAAGCCAGAACCAGAGGCGACCATTGACGCATCCCACGTTGCGCTGCGTCGCGTCTCCATCACGATCACACCGGGTCTTTGAGCCGGAGCCCGGAGTGACGGAGGGACAAAACCACCCTGCGGCCAAACCGGGCCAATCTCCCGAACAGGTCCTTGCAGACGTGTTCGGGTTTCCAGGATTTCGCGGCCTCCAGGGAGAGGCCGTTGAAACTGTCATGCGGGGCGAAGACGTTCTCGTCCTCATGCCCACCGGCGGGGGAAAGAGCCTCTGCTATCAGGTTCCCGCATTATGTCGGGACGGCATGGGTCTCGTTATTTCTCCCCTGATTGCCCTGATGGACGATCAGGTAGCAGGTCTGAGGCAGCTGGGTATCCGTGCCGCAGCTCTTCATTCCGAGTTGGATGCTGAAGAGCGTGACATCCTGCATCAGGATCTTCGCAATAATCAGATCGACATCCTGTACATTTCACCGGAACGGCTTTTACAGCCCGCGACCAGCAACTTTCTCTCCAAGCGCCGTATTTCCCTGATCGCGATTGACGAGGCTCACTGCGTTTCTGCATGGGGACACGAATTCCGACCGGAATATCGGGCCCTCGCATCGCTTCCTGAACTCTTCCCGAACGTCCCCCGTATTGCCCTGACGGCAACGGCTGACCCGCGCACACGCGACGATATCCTGAATGTTCTCGGGATGCCCGATGCGCGCGTCCTGATGGCAAGCTTTCACAGACCTAACCTTTTCATGGAAGCCCGCCCAAAAGGAGGCGAAAGCAAGCAGCTGACCGAGGCACTGGAAAGCCATCGGAGCGGCGCTGCCATCGTCTACTGTGGAAGCCGTAACAAGACCGAACGTGTAGCAACGATGCTACGGGGCAAAGGCCTGACTGCGCTTCCGTTTCATGCAGGCCTGTCTCCTATTGAAAAACGGGCGACCCTCATGCGGTTCCGCTCTGGCGAGGACATGGTCATTGTTGCCACCGTAGCGTTCGGAATGGGCATTGATCGCCCGGACGTCCGCTGCGTAGTGCATCTGGACATGCCATCCTCTCCGGAAGCCTATTACCAGCAGATTGGACGGGCAGGGCGTGATGGTGAGAAGTCAGACACACTCCTGCTTTATGGCGGTGAGGATATGGCTCGCGCGCGACACTGGCTGGAGCAGTCAAGCGCGCCTGAAAACGAAAAGCGCGTCATGCAGTCCCGTCTGGAGAGCATGATTGCCCTCACGGAAACCACAGGCTGCCGGACTCAAGCCCTTCTGGCCTGCTTTGGAGAAAATCTTTCCTCTCCCTGTGGCCATTGCGATAACTGCATCAATCCCGTGTCCACGTTCGATGGCACTGAAGCCGCACAGAAAGTTTTGTCAGCCATTTATCGCACTGGACAACGCCTCGGCGCCGTCCAGCTCACCAATGTCTTACGCGGCAAAACCAACGAAACCATCGAACGTCACGCCTATCAGCACCTTTCAGTGTTCGGGATCGGGAAGGATCAGACCGAGAACTGGTGGCGTGCCGTGGTCAGACAGCTCATTGCGCGCGGTGCAATCCGGACGCACGGCGAACATGGGAGCCTTGCGCTTCAGAGCGAGATTGCGCGGCCAATCCTTCGTGGGGAAGAAAGGGTCTCTTTGCGACTGGACGCCAAGCAGAGCCTTATTGCGCGGTCTCCGACCACCAATCCGGAAAACGACAATCTTTCCGCAGAAGAAAAATCTGTTTTCGATGCCCTGCGGCAATGGCGCCTTTCAGAAGCACGGGAGCAGGAAATTCCCCCCTACGTTATTTTCCACGATTCGGTTCTTCGGGACATCGCAAGAGAACACCCCGTCAGCCATCAGGAACTCGGTAGTATCAAAGGGGTGGGTGCATCCAAGCTCGACCGGTACGGCGAATCGGTTCTGGCCGTTATCAAGGAGATCTCAGCCACCATCATGGCCTGAGATCTCCAAATCAGTTTATTTGGCCGCTTCGACCGTAAAACCGATCGTTATGCTGTCACCATCGAGGAACTCGAAGGTAAACGGTACTTTCTGTCCGATCTGAAGACCCTGCTGCACACCACCGCACAGCAGATGATAACCGGAAACCGGAAATATCATGTCTGAGTTGTGGGGCAGGGCCAGATGCGAAAATAGATCATTCGTGGCCTGCGTCTGCTCCTGGTTCGTGTGATGCGCCGTGATGGTGGAGCAGGCCGGTGACGTGATGCCCTTCAACAGATGATCACTGTCATCGTCATTGCGAATCGTAAAATACGCATTGGCCCGTGTGTCATCATGCTTTGAAGGGGCGAGTGTTCCATCCAGAACGACAATTTTTTGGCGATTATGCTGTGCAACTGGCAGAGCGCCAGTTTCCTGCGCAAAAGCAGGAACAGCAGAGAGCGATAACAAGACAGCAAAAGCCGCAGATACCCGTTTCAACGATAGTCTCCCGGTAACGGACAGGCCCATTTGGGCCAGAACGGATGATCCGGTAAACTGCTCCTATTTTCCTGGCCCCGACAAGGCCCGAACGATCAGGACTGTTCATGCGTTGCCCTTTCTGCGGACACGACGACACTCAGGTAAAGGACAGCCGGTCCAGTGAAGACGGGACCGCGATCCGACGTCGGCGCGTCTGCTCGGTCTGCACACAGCGCTTCACAACCGTAGAGCGCGTTCAGCTTCGCGAGTTGAACGTTATCAAGGCAGATGGCCGGCGTGTCCCCTTCGATCGGGACAAGCTCAGCCGTTCGATCCGCGTCGCTTTGCGCAAACGCCCAGTTGAAGAAGAGCGGCAGGAACGCCTGGTCAATGGGCTTGTCCGGCAGCTTGAGGCGTCCGGAGAGCAGGATATTTCTTCACATCGTATCGGCGAACTTGCGATGGACGCATTGCGCGAGGTGGACGGTGTGGCTTATGTCCGCTTCGCCAGCGTTTATCGCGACTTCCGCGAGGTCGAGGCTTTCTCGAAGATCCTCGCCGACATGAACCCCATAACCGGGGACGCAGATGCGTCTCCCGGAAAAAACGACTCCCAGGAGACACCATGACCGCATCAGACGCGCCCAACAGCCGACCAACGCGCCGCAGCCGGACCATTGCCCGTGTTGCAGCCGTTCAGGCTCTGTTCCAGTGCGAACAGTCCGGCGACAATGCGGAGACCGTTCTCGGCCAGTTTCTCCGTCACCGCCGCGTCAGCCCGACAGCATCCTTCGAAGACGGCCACATTCCTGATGCCGACCTGACCCTGATGCAGGAAATTGTTCGTGGCGTAACGCTCGATCAGGACAAGATCGACCACACGTTAAGCGATCTGCTTCCCGAGCAGTGGCCAATGACGCGCCTCGACCCCGTTCTTCGTGGACTGCTCCGGGCTGCAACATTCGAAATCGCTGATACCGATACGCCCGACCGCATCGTCATCAATGAATATATGGACGTTGCGCACGGCTTTTTCTTCGGGGATGAGCCAAAGATGGTGAACGGCATTCTTGATGCCGTCAGCCGACGTAACGAAAGCAACACCTGAAGCATGTCGGGCGAATTCAGTTTCATCGCCCGACATTTCCGGCAGCTCGCGGGCCCGGAAAGTCTCGACCTTCGAGACGACTGCGCGCTGATCTCTTGCCCCTCGGGGCAGGAGATGGCCATTTCTACCGACACGATGGTCGAGAACGTCCATTTTCTGACGGAAGATCCCCCTGAAACAGTGGGGCGCAAGCTTCTTCGCTGCAATCTCTCAGATCTCGCTGCCATGGGCGCAGAGCCCTATGCCTACACCCTGAACGTCACCATCCCACACGCATCTCGCTACGATGACGTGTGGTTCAGTGCGTTTGCTGCGGGCCTGGCGGAAGATCAGAAGCTCTATGGCGTAACGCTGCTCGGGGGAGACACGACCTCGACGGCGGGTCCACTTGTTCTGTCAGCAACAGTTTTTGGACGGCTGAAAAAAGGCACTGCTCTTCGCCGGAGCGGAGCCAAAGCTGGTGACAGCCTGTGGGTTACCGGAACAATCGGTGATGCCGCGCTTGGCCTGTTAGCCCTCCAAGGGAAAATTTCTGATCCAACAGGTTTCCTGTCAGAGAGATACCACTTGCCCCGCCCACGAACGGGTTTGAACCTGAATGGGCTTGTGCATGCAGCGATGGATATTTCCGATGGCCTGATACAGGACTGCGGTCATATCGCAGCAGAATCCGGGGTGGCCATAGATATTCTGGCAGACACAGTTCCGGCGTCCTCGGCCGCCAACGCCCTCGGGTCACAATGGCTCGAACAACGTCTCACAGGCGGCGATGATTACGAGCTTCTTTTAACCTGTGCCCCTGAAAACGAGAGCGTGTTGGTTCAGACGTGCTCTCAAAGAAACGTGCCCATCACTCGTATCGGGGCCATCCGCTCAGGAACGGGAGTTCACGTTCTAAATGCCGAGGGACAGGTTATGGAAATACAAAAAAAAGGGTGGCAGCACTTCTAAAGCTGGCACCCCTTTCAGATCTCAATCCTGGACTGAGCGTTCATACAGGCGATAACGCTTGTAAGGATGCGGAACTACAGCTTCCGCCAAATTCTTCATTCTCGTATCAGATTCCTGAATCCACCCAAGCTCTACCCAGGAATAGGGTAGAGAGCGCCCGCGACGCAGCAGCTCCGAAATTGCCAAAGAGGGCAGGAGGGAGCCCAGCATCGTGCCCTGAAGCTTGCGCGTGACGCCCAACAGAATGACACGCGCAGAGTGAAAGCGATGCAGTCCCAGACGGGTAGCAAGCTTGATCCAACCGAGCGGCGTAGGATCACCACCGAGATCGCCTGCAATATCGTAAAGATTGGGAACAACCAGAGCCATGGCCACCGGCTCACCGTCCTGATCAATCTGAACATAGTGCTCTGGTCTCAGCAGCGGCTTGAGCTGATTGATCATCGCCTTCATTTCGTAGTCCTGCAAAGGCACGAAATTATACTTTCCACTCCAGGCATCGTTGTAGAGCGTCCGCAGGACTTCACCTTGTGCTGCAATCTGCTTCTTGGAAAGACGCGTCACGGAAATGGATCCGAGACGACCTTCCCCGATTTTCAGATCACCCGGAACGCGAAAATTGGCTCTGTTTTCTTCAGTCAGATCGAAACGGTAGCTCAGAAGATCTTCGCTTCGTTTGTAACCAGCGCCTTCGACCAGCTGCCCCAGCAGTTTGGGGTGCCAGGGCATCGCAATCATGAGTGGCTGATCCTGCCCCTCGATCATGAGCCCGGATTCACCATTCCCGCTCAGCGTAACCGGACCACGCACGCGATCCATGCCCTGAAGGCGAAGCCAGTGACGGGCAGCACTCAGGAGGGCTGCAACAACAGACGCCTCCGGCACAGCGTCCAGTGCACCAAAAGACCCTGTTTTCTCACCCCAGAATTCAATCGCACGATGATCAACAATCGCAGCAATACGCCCGACAGGGGTGTCACCACGCCAAGCCAGAAAATAGCGAATGCTGGCATGACGGAAAATGGCAGCTTTCTTGGGGTTCAGAAGGTCGTTCTGTTCCATGTCCAGTGGTGGAACAAACCCGGGCATTCCAGCGTAAATACGGCGGGGCAGGGTAATAAAGAGCTTCAAATGTGCCCGCGTCGTAACCGGACGGACTACTAGATCATCTTGCGGAGCGGGCGATGTCATAGGGTCGGGCCTTGCACCTCTGGTTGAAAAATTTTTCAGAGCTAATGGAGTAATATGCCTTAACAGCACAGGGTCGCATTTTTTCGCACCGGAAGGCTATACCCTCCCATTACCAATCCGACCATGACTTTCAACGTGGATATCTCTCCCATGGCAACCTTTCCGCTTTCCAGACGCGGCCCTCAGTCACGAATTCTGATCACCGGAGCCTCCAGCGGCATCGGTGAGGCCCTCGCACTTCACTATGCGCGGGCAGGAACACATCTTATTCTATGGGGCCGCAATCAGCAGCGACTGAACAACGTCGCTGCTCAGGCCCAACGCCACGGTGCCACGACAGAAACTCTCGCTCTTGATCTGTGTGACACAGACGCGGCCCTTGCTGCCTTACGAGAAGCCGACGACGTCAGCCCGATCGATATTCTCGTTCTCGGTGCAGGGCTGGGAGACATCCGCCCGGAAAATGAACTCACGGAACTCCCGGAGCAGGTGAAAACCATTTCCCTCGTCAACTTCACGACGCCCGTGACCTTGGCCACAGAAATGGCGCGCCGCATGGCTCCACGGGGGGGCGGAAATATCGCCCTCATCGGTTCTGTTGCTGCCTTCCATGATCTTCCCGTCGCAACGGCCTATAGCGGCTCAAAAGCTGGCCTTGCCCGTTTCAGCACAGCGCTTCACGCTGCCATGACACCACACAATGTTCATGTGACGCTTGTCTCTCCGGGATATGTCGACACGCCCATGAGCCAGCGTCTGGAAGGGGCTCGACCGCTCCTGGTGTCCTCTACCAAAGCAGCGCGCCTCATCGCGCGCGCCATCGGGCGGGGACGGGCGCATCTTCTGTTTCCATGGCCTTTCGCTCTGGCCCGACTTCTGGAGATGCTGGTGCCGCGGCCAATCGTTCATCGCCTGCTGCGTTCCGCCGAAGTGCGACAACGTGCTGCAAATTAAGAAAAGCCACCTCTCACTAACTTGACGGCATGCTGCCGGTAGGCGACTGCTTCCACATTCAACAGATGCCAGACAGGCCAGAGGATAGTTGTCATGAGGGAAATCGTTGCGGTCGATATCGGCGGCACCCATGCCCGTTTTGCAATCGCAAGCATCGAAAACGGAACCGTCGCGGAACTGGGTGAAGCCGTCACCCTGAAATGCGCTGAGCACGCAAGCCTGGCTCTGGCCTGGGAAGCTTTTGGCAGAACTTTGGACCGCCCTTTACCAAAGGAAGCGGGGATTGCCGTAGCCTGTCCGGTTACGGGTGAGATCCTGAAGATGACCAACAACCCTTGGGTCATCCATCCGACGCAACTGGCCAGCCGTCTGCATCTCGACAACTTCGTTCTGGTCAACGATTTCGGTGCCGTGGCCCATGCTGTAGCACAGGTTGATTCCTCTCATATGAGACATCTGTGTGGGCCGGACGTGGACCTACCATCTCAGGGAACAATTACGATTGTCGGTCCAGGAACAGGCCTGGGGGCAGCATGTTTGCTGCGCCGCGGAGAAAAATACTTTGTCATGGAGACCGAGGGCGGCCACCTGGACTACCCACCGCTCGACGAAGTTGAAGACAACATCCTCAAGGCACTCCGCCAGCGTTTCCGGCGCGTATCAGCAGAACGCATCGTCTCGGGTCCTGGCTTGACCAACCTTTATGAAGTCATCGCGGAACAACAGGGCCTGCCCATCACACTGCGCGATAACAGAACGCTCTGGCAGAACGCCATGGAAGGTTCCGACACGATCGCAGCAGCGGCTCTCGAACGCTTCTGCCTCAGCCTTGGCGCCGTTTCTGGTGATCTTGCACTGGCACACGGCGCCCATGCCGTTGTGATTGCCGGTGGCCTTGGACTGCGCCTGGCGAATATTCTCGGTGAATCCGGCTTTGCCGAACGTTTCGTCGCAAAAGGGCGATTTGAGACCATGATGAGCGAAATGCCCGTCAAAATTATCACGCATCCCCAGCCTGGTCTCTTTGGGGCAGCCGCAGCGTATGCAGAGGCTCACTCCTGACAGACTGAGCAAGACGGCTGGCTAACGTGGCGCAATACACACGGCCAGCCGATCAAAAAAAGCCAATGCTTTATTTGAAAACTGTAAAATCGAATTCCTGATTTTTAGAACATCAGGAAAAAAACGGCTATTTTCTGCGGGGGAATAGTCTCTCTGGAGGTCCGGGCGGGAATCGAACCCACATACGCGGATTTGCAGTCCGCTACATCACCATTCTGCCACCGGACCTCGGAGGAGACAGGGGCTATATCGTCTTTCAGGACATTTTGGTCAAGAGAGATATTTCAGTCCCGATGAGGATTTTTCTTCTGGGAGGGATCAGGCTATTAAGGGCTGATTCACGAAACGCTGCGATACAGTGTTCAGATGGCAGGATATCTCATGACTTCAGGATGCAACGGCACAAAGGCTCTATCCGGTCCCCTAGGGCTGGGTCTTCTGAGCTTTCTCCTGAGCGGAACAGCCCTGGCTCAGAAGTATGATGGGAGCGGGTCCCCAACCTTCGTTCCGCATACCCTGCAGGAAGCACTTGCCACTGCCTATCTGACCAACCCCACGCTTCGTGAAGAACGTGCCCACCTGCGCGCAACCGACGAACAGGTTCCGACGGCAATGGCTGGATGGCACCCGACCATTCAGACGTCCATGAATCTGACCTACTACGACGGTCGTACAAATTATGCGGCTTCCGGAGGCTCCCTCGGAAGTGGCTCTACCTATCAAACTCCCGGCTACAACGGGCAAGTGAATATTACCCAACCGCTTTACGAAGGCGGAAAAACAGTCGCTGGTATTCATGCTGCGACCAATCAGGTCATGGCCGAACGCGCCAAACTGATTTCAACTGAACAAAGCGTTTTTACCAGTGTCGTCAATGCCTATGTAGGCGTTGTCGAGGACGAACAACTTCTTCAACTTGCCATTAATAACGAAAGAGTTCTCCAGCAACAGGTTCAAGCGACACAAGAACGCTTTCGGGTTGGTGAAATAACGAGAACCGACGTTGCTCAGGCACAGGCCGCACTGGCGAGCGCATCGGCCCAACGCCAACAAGCTGAAGGAACGCTGCAAGGCGCGCAGGCCACATATCTGCAAATTATAGGCATTTCTGCGGCCCCGAATATTGAGCCTCCACAGCCACTCAAACTACCAGTTTCGAGCGAACGCGAGGCAGTTGCCGCGGCGGTGCAGAACAATCCCGACGTCGTTAACGCGCTCTTCACTGAGGCTCAGCAAAAAGACAACATTTCTGTGCAAATCTCGGCGATCATGCCAAAAGTTTCTGCTGACCTCAGTTATCAGCATACCGTCAACCAAGGCTACAGCCGCACGTTGATGGATAACAAGTACGGAATGCTCTCTTTTCAGGTTCCCATTTATCAGGGGGGCTCTGAATATGCAGCTATTCGTGGCGCACGCCAGCAGGCTCAGGCGGCTCATCGCGAAGTGGATGTACAGCGTCGCACTGCACTCCAGAAAGCAGCGTCCAGTTGGCAACAGATGGTTGCGTTCAAGCAGTCCATCAATAGTGACCGGGTGGCGATATCCTCCAACGTGATTGCGCTTGACGGCGTAGAACGTCAGGCTCTGGTCGGAACCAGCACGACACTGGCTGTTCTCCAGCAGCAGCAGACACTCCTGCAGGCCCAGCAGACACTGGTGCAGCACCTGTCTAACCTGGTCATCTCCTCGTATGCGGTCGCAGCGTCGATCGGAAGACTGACGGCATCTGACCTCAAACTGGGTGTCCCGCTCTACGATGAAAAAGCCTACTATAATGCGGTCAAGAACAGACTGTGGGGCACCAGCGACTACGCGATCAATCAGCCTGGACGCTAATGCTTTTCCTGTAATGCTCAAGATGCCCCATACGTCATGACCTCTCCATCTCCGGAGCCGCAGCGTGGCTCCGCTGACGATACAATCGACACCGTCCTTAGCTCGATCCGTCGGATCCTGAATGACGACAAGACTTTGAACACAACAGTGGAGAGCACACTCGTGACGTCAGCTATCGAAAATGACGAACTGACCCTTGAACCATCCATGATGGTGTCGCCTGCAAAGACAGAGCACGGCAACTCCGCGCCGCAGGATGATCTCATGGGCGCACAAACCATTGCTGCTGCAGAGCACTCCCTGAATGACCTGCAGACCGCATTCAGCAGTAACGGAAAATCAATCCCGTCCGATACCGTCGTGAGCGGAAGCAGCGGCATGACGATTGAAGACATGGTTCGCACTGAAGTGCGCTCCATGGTACGGACATGGCTGGATGCTCACCTGCCTTCGCTTGTAGAAATTCTGGTGCGCGCCGAGATTGCGCGTCTGCGCCCGAATAACTGATTGCCTTCTTTTACCAACATTTGCTGCTGAACTTTCTGGATTATCATGCTCGAAAAAAGTTTTGTTCCCGCTGATCATGAAACGTCTCTCTACGAAAGCTGGGAGAACAACGGGGCTTTCCGTGCCGACCCGAGTGCACCGGGAACGCCATTTTCGATCATGTTTCCGCCACCAAATGTCACGGGCACACTGCATCTCGGTCATGCCCTGACATTTACCCTGCAGGACATTCTAATCCGCTGGAAGCGTCAGGAGGGCTGCAATGTCCTGTGGCAGCCAGGAACTGACCATGCTGGTATCGCCACGCAGATGGTTGTCGAACGCTCACTCGACAAAGAAGGCGTCAGCAGAACCGCTCTGGGCCGCGAAGGCTTTCTTGAGCGGGTGTGGGAGTGGAAAGAGCAGTCCGGCGGGGAGATCGTCCAGCAGCTTCGCAAACTGGGTGCTTCTGCAGACTGGGACCGCGAGCGCTTCACCATGGACGAAGGGCTTTCACGCGCCGTCCGCAAGGTTTTTGTACAGTTGCACCAGGAAGGGATCATTTATCGTGATCGGCGCCTGGTAAACTGGGATCCAAACTTCCGTTCCGCGATTTCCGACCTTGAGGTTGAGAACCGTGAAACCAAAGGATCCATGTGGTACATCCGTTATCCGCTCGAGGACGGACGTACGATAACGGTTGCAACCACGCGCCCTGAAACGATGCTGGCAGACGTTGCGGTTGCCGTTCACCCTGAAGATGAACGCTACGCCGACATGGTGGGCAAGTTCGTTACGCTCCCGCTAACGGGTCGCCGTATTCCTGTTGTGGCAGATCTCTATTCCGACCCTGAAAAGGGAACCGGCGCCGTAAAAATTACGCCGGCTCACGACTTCAATGACTTTGAAGTGGGCAAAAGACACAATCTGTCTGCGCCCACGATGCTGGATGAAACAGCCCATATCTGGCTCGATGAAATCCGCACCGAACTGGCAGATGTTGACGGCTTGTCGTCCGTAGCGTTTGTGGAATCGCTCGCAGGCCTAAGCCGGGAAGAGGGACGCAAGCGCATTGTTGCTGAACTCGAGCGTCTTGAGTGGCTTGAAAAAATCGAACCACATAAGCTTCAGGTCCCTTATGCCGAACGCGGTGGAGCTATTGTTGAGCCGCGCCTGACATTGCAGTGGTATTGCGATGCGAAAAAGCTTTCCGGGCCAGCCGTAGAGGCGGTGGAAAGTGGTAAAATCGTTTTTGAGCCAAGGCAGTGGCAGAACACGTTTTTCGCGTGGATGCGAGACATTCAGCCATGGTGCATCAGCCGCCAGCTCTGGTGGGGGCATCGTATTCCGGCCTGGTATGGGCCGGATGGCAGTGTTTATGTCGCTAATACAGAAGCTGAGGCCCAGGCCCAGGCCGGTGATGGCGTTCCACTGACGCAGGACGAAGATGTTCTCGACACGTGGTTCAGTTCCGGCCTCTGGCCCTTCACAACACTCGGCTGGCCGGACAAAACGCCTGAACTCGCTCACTATTACCCAACAAGCGTTCTCGTTACTGGCTTTGACATCATCTTCTTCTGGGTCGCCCGGATGATGATGATGGGCCTGCATTTCATGGACGATGTGCCCTTCCGAACGGTCTTGATCCACGGTCTTGTCAGGGACGAAAAAGGGCAGAAAATGTCCAAGTCCAAAGGTAATGGACTGGACCCTCTGGATCTGATTGCAGAGTTTGGTGCTGATGCAACCCGTTTGGCAATCTGTGCGGGCACAGGCCCGGGACGTGACATCAAACTGGGTCGCAAGCGCGTAGAAGAACACCGTGCATTCGTCACCAAACTCTGGAATGCATCCCGTTTCCTCGAGATGAATGGTGCACGACCAGTCGCGGACTTTGACCCAACGACTGTGCAGAGCAGCTTGGGGCGCTGGATCCTTTCAGAAGCGAACACTGCGATTGCGGACGCACAACAGGCTCTCTCGAACTATCGGTTCGATGAGTACGCTAACTGTTGTTATCGCTTCGTCTGGAGCTGCTTCTGTGACTGGTTCGTAGAGTTCTCCAAGCCCGTCTTCGCGGCAGAAAATGATGAGACAATCGAACTCCGCGCAGTTAGCGCGCATGTTTTAGGCCTGATTCTGCGCCTCATGCAGCCCGTGACACCATTTGTAACAGCCACTCTCTGGAAAGAACTGGGTTACTCGGGGGACTTCACTTCAATCCGCTGGCCTGAAAAGATGCCGGTCCAGAATGCAGAGGAAGCCCGTGCAGAACTGGATTGGGTTGTACGCCTGATCAGCGAAGTTCGTACGCTGCGCTCTGAGATGAACATCCCCCCGGCACAGAAAGCACCGCTGATTTTCCGCGATGTTTCGCCCGAAAATCTCACTCGTGCAAAGACATGGGCTGAAGCCATCGGCCGCATGGCGCGTGTCTCTGAAGTCGATATTTTCCAAGGCGAAATACCGAAGAATGCCGCTCAGATCGTGCTTGATGAAGCGACAATCTTTATCCCGCTGGAGGGCCTGATTGATCTCGATGCAGAACGGGGACGCCTTGCAAAAGAGATCAGCAAGAACGAAAGTGAAATCATCAAGGTCCGTCGCAAACTGGACAACGCTGATTTTGTTGCACGTGCAAAGCCGGAAGTGGTTGAAGAAAACCGTCAGCGCCTTGAGACCTTCGAGCATGATCTCGAACGCCTCAAGGCAGCCCTTGCGCGGCTTGGCTAAGCCTCCAAAGCTTTTCCTGATTGCTCTGGCAATGGTGGTCTCACAGATCCCCATCGCCAGAGCCACAGAACTTCCTGTCGGATCGAGCTCCCAGAAAGCCATTCTGTATGGTCGATCTCTGGACATAGACACGTTCCGACCAGCCGATTGCCGTCTACGTGTCATCCTGTTCGTAATGGCCGCCAAAGACCGTGATAACGAGGCATATCGCGATCAAAGTATTCCGCTTGCACGCGCAGTCTGCGGAGTTGTCTTTGCGCCGTCTTTTCCTCTGAAGCAGTTTCCTACCTGGCAATATCAGCGCGGTGGTTTTCCTGTACGCCAAGGCGAACTGCCCGCAGCGACCCTGATCAAGCCCATGGAACAATGGGCATGGGACGAAACCCAGCAGCCCAATCTTCCTATTATTCTGATTGGACATTCAGCCGGCGCACAGTTTCTGGACCGTGTGGCGGCATATGCTCCGGCAAATGAAGTCGAGATCATCCTCATGAATCCGGCAACATATGTAGAGCCGGAAGCTGAGAGCCCGGTCCCTTATGGGTTCAATGGCTGGCCGGAGAATACTCAACAGCAATCCATCAAGCGTTATCTGGCTGAGCACCTCACCATTTTGCTTGGCTCGGATGATGTGGAAACGACGCTTGAGGCTGGTCGTATTGCACAGGCCATGGGGCAGGGACGCAACCGTCTGGAGAGAGGGCAATGGGCCTACGCCCAAGCCAGAGAAGAAGCCTACCGGCTTGATGTCCCGTTTAACTGGGACATCGATATCGTACCCAACACAGGGCATGACGGGCCAAAAATGTTGGCCTCTCCCGAATTGAGAGAGGCCGTAGAGCGGGTTATCAGCCGCGTGTCTTCACGATGATCTGAGACAGATCACGAACAGCGCCGTTGGCAGCGCTTGTTGTCATCGCCGCGTAAGCCTGCAGGGCGCGGGATACGACACGCGTGCGGTTCGGCTTCCAGGCATTTTCGCCACGGCCATTCATGGCTTCACGGCGGCTCGAGATTTCCGCATCTGAAATATCAAGACGCATCGTCCGGTTTGGAATGTCGATCACGATGCGATCACCATCTTCTACCAAGCCGATCACACCGCCTTCAGCAGCCTCCGGCGAGACATGCCCAATGGAGAGGCCTGAGCTACCACCCGAGAAACGGCCATCCGTCACCAGAGCGCAGACTTCAGCCAACCCTTTGGATTTCAGATAGCTGGTCGGGTACAGCATTTCCTGCATCCCTGGACCACCGCGCGGCCCCTCGTAGCGGATAACAACGACATCGCCAGCAACGATCTTGTTCCCAAGAACAGCGGCAACAGCATCGTCCTGACTTTCAAACACGCGAGCCGTACCCGTGAAGGTCAGAATGTCTTTGGCCACGCTGGCAGTTTTCACAATCGCGCCGTCTTCCGCGAGGTTACCGTACAGAACGGCCAGCCCACCATCCTGCGAGAAGGCATGAGCACGGCTTCGCAGGACGCCATTCTCACGATCCGTATCCAGCTCATGGTACTGGCTGGACTGTGAGAAGGCATGAACGGTGCGCACTCCACCAGGAGCGGCCTTGAACATTTTAACCGCTTCTTCGCCGCCATTCATGATGTCCCACTTCTGAAGGGCATCAGCCAATGTGGAAGCATGGACGGTTGGAAGAGATGTTTGCAGCAGGCCTGCACGATCGAGTTCGCCCAGAATGGCTGGAACACCGCCCGCGCGATGCACGTCTTCCATGTGAACGTCTGCTTTGGCAGGCGCGACTTTGCAAAGATGCGGCACCTTGCGAGACAGACGGTCAATGTCTGCCATGTGGAAATCCACTTCACCTTCGCGGGCAGCAGCCAGCAGATGCAGTACGGTGTTCGTTGATCCACCCATGGCAATATCCAGCGCCATGGCATTCTCAAACGCACTCCGGGTTGCAATGCTGCGCGGCAGAACGGAGGCATCGTCCTGCTCATACCAGCGACGTGCCAGCTCAACTGAGAGACGACCAGCCCTCAGAAACAGATCGCGACGGTCAGCGTGAGTTGCCAGCAGAGACCCGTTACCAGGCAGCGCAAGACCCAGCGCTTCCACAAGGCAGTTCATGGAATTGGCCGTAAACATACCAGAGCATGAGCCACAGGTCGGGCAAGCTGAGCGCTCGATCTGTTCAGATTCACTGTCCGTCACGTTCGGGTTCGCCGCAGCAACCATCGAATCTACGAGGTCCAGCTTGCGCTCAACACCTGGGCCATTGAGCTTGCCCGCTTCCATGGGGCCACCAGACACGAACACAACTGGAATGTTCAGTCGCAGGGAGGCCATCAGCATACCCGGCGTGATCTTGTCGCAGTTGCTGATGCAGACAATGGCATCAGCACAGTGCGCGTTCACCATATACTCAACGGAGTCAGCAATCAGCTCTCGTGAGGGCAGGGAATACAGCATTCCGCCGTGTCCCATGGCGATGCCGTCATCCACAGCGATCGTGTTGAATTCTTTGGCGACGCCACCGGCTTCCTCAATGGCAGATGCCACGAGAGAGCCCATGTCTTTCAGATGCACATGCCCAGGAACAAACTGGGTGAACGAGTTGGCAATCGCGATAATAGGCTTTCCGAAGTCACCGTCCTTCATCCCCGTTGCGCGCCAGAGCGCACGCGCGCCAGCCATGTTGCGGCCATGGGTCGTGGTACGGGAACGATAGGCAGGCATCAGAACAGAACTTTCATAACGACAGGAGCCATGCTCCATAGCGAATCAAACAAAAAAAGAACAGTGCAGGAAAGATATGAAAAGCACTCTCTCCCGCTCTTGCTAGATGGGAACACACAAGGCCAAAATCCATCCAAAGATCAGGAGCCTTTTGTGAAACGTTATCTTCTCAGCCTTGGAACGGCTCTTTCCATTGCCTGTATCCCTGCCGCACTGGCTGCCCCGGCATCTGCTGGACCCGCCGTCACGCCAGACATGATCCAGACCGGAAACGACATTCCAGCTCATGCTGCCCTGCCAACTGATCAGCAGGACTACATCAAGCGTGACATCATGATTCCCATGCGGGACGGAGTGAAGCTCCATACCGTGATTGTCATTCCCAAGGGAGCAAAAAACGCACCAATCCTGCTCACGCGCACACCATATCATGCCAGTGAGCGCCTGAACCGAATTCCCAACGCGCCAACCATGCGTGAAATTTGCCCTCAGGGCGATGGGGTCTTCGTCGAGGAAGGATATATCCGCGTTTTCCAGGATATTCGTGGAAAGTACGGGTCTCAGGGCGACTACATCATGACCCGTCCGCCGATCGGTCCCCTCAATCCCACCAAGACAGACGATACCACCGATGCGTGGGACACAATCGACTGGCTCGTGAAAAACCTTCCGGAAAGCAACGGTCGCGTTGGCATGACTGGCTCTTCGTATGAAGGCTGGACCGTTGTGATGGCATTGCTGGACCCACATCCAGCCCTCAAAGTGGCCGCTCCGGAAAGCCCGATGGTGGATGGCTGGATGGGCGACGACTGGTTCCACTACGGCGCGTTCCGTCAGCCTGGCCTCGACTATTTCACCATGCAGATGAGCGAAGCCGGTGAGGGGCCGACAATTCCTCGCGCAGATGCCGACGATTACACCAATTTCCTGCAGGCTGGCTCAACGGGGGCATTTGCAACCAAAGCAGGGCTGAACCAGTATCCGTGGTGGAACCGCCTGAAAGCACACCCATCCTACGATGCGTTTTGGCAGGAACAGGCGCTTGACCAGATCCTGGTCCGCAAGCCTCTGAAGGTCCCGACAATCTGGGAACAGGGCCTATGGGATCAGGAAGACATGTGGGGGGCGATCCATTCCTGGATGAACCTCAAGGCTCACCACACACAGGTCCCAAATATTCTCGTCATGGGACCCTGGCGCCATAGTGGCGTTAATTACGACGGATCGACGCTGGGTCCACTTCACTTTGAAGGTGACACGGCCCTTTGGTATCGCTCCAACGTCATGCGTCCATTCTTCGATCATTATCTGAAGGATGGCGCTGACCCGCATCTTGATGAAGCGATTATCTACAACACGGGCGAAAACCACTGGGATCATTTCCGCAACTGGCTCGCAGAGTGTGACACAACCTGCATGATGCGTGGGGAGCGTCTGTATCTTCAGCCTGACCACGGCCTGTCATTCAAACGGACACTGCCTGGCACGGATGCTTATATCTCTGATCCCGCGCATCCTGTTCCTTTCATGCCACGCCCCTACAACGCAGGGGATTCACGCTGGAAAGCATGGCTTGTTACGGACCAGCGCTTTGCCGAGAGCCGCCCGGACGTTCTGACTTACGAAACTCCCGTTCTGGACGCGCCCGTCCGCGTGTCAGGCGTCCCGACCGCCGATATTTTCGCTTCCACGACCGGCACGGACGCCGACTGGGTTGTAAAAATCATCGACGTACAGCCTGGCGTTACGCCGGATCGTCCGGAAATGGGCGGGTATGAGCTTCCAGTTTCGATGGACATCTTCCGTGGGCGCTATCGCAATGACTTCGCGCACCCATCGGCCATACCCGCAGGACAAATTCAGGAATACAAGTTCACGCTACCGGCGGTGAACCATGTTTTCCAGAAGGGCCATCGGATTCAAATCCAGATCCAGTCTAGCTGGTTCCCGCTTTATGACCGCAATCCGCAAAGCTTCGTTCAGAATATCTTCGACGCGAAAGCATCGGACTATCACTCTGCAACCCAGACCATTCATCGCGGCGGCAATGCTGCAAGCGCAATCTGGTTACCAGTAGTGAAATAAGGAAGAGGCCTCCCCATATGGGGAGGCTATCGTCTCAGGAGACTCAGTTTATGAGTGCACACTCTTCCATTCTTCTTGGTGCAGGCTGTTTCTGGTGCGTGGAAGCCGTCTATACCGGCCTGCGCGGCATTATCTCGGCAGACCCGGGCTATGCAGGCGGCCATGTCGATAATCCCTCCTACGAAGCTGTTTGTACCGGGAACACCGGACATGCAGAGGTCGTGAAGGTCGTGTTTGATCCAGCGGAAATTTCTCTGGCAGATGTCCTGCGGGTCTTTTTCACGACCCATGACCCCACGCAGCTCAATCGGCAGGGCAATGATGTCGGGACGCAGTATCGCTCTGTTATTTTCGGAGATGCCGACCAACAGCGTGTTGCACAGGAGGTAAAAGCCGAGATCACCGCAGAGCAGATCTGGCCCGCACCGATTGTCACGTCTATTGAAGGTCCGGCGCATTTCTGGCGCGCCGAAGAAAAGCACCTCGACTATTTCGCCCGCAATCCGGAAACGGCCTATTGTGCGGCTGTTGTAGCCCCCAAGGTTGCCAAGGCGCGCAAGCTATACCGGGACCGTCTCAAGACACCGGCCTGAAGGGTTTTCTGCTTCTGCTGAAGGGCAGAAGCAGATCCTATTCTTCCGTTTCCAGATGGAAGCGGTCTGACTCTTCATCATAATCAAACAGTTCAGCATACCGTGCCCAGCCGATAGCTGTTGTCAGTGTCTGCTGGGCATAATCGGGAGACATGTTCTCCTCGAGAGCTTTGCGGAAGCGATTGGCAGCCACCACATGGTTCGGCCGCTCATCCAACGTGCTTCGAATGACGCGAAGGAGCGGCAGATAATGCAGGAGCGCCGTGCGCATAATATCCCTGCGGGCATCGGCGTCTCCCTCGACGAATGATCGCCCATCATCCGTGAGAAGAATGTCTCCGTCTTCCAGTTCTGCAAGATCAAGCAGTTGCAGGGATTCTCCCAGCGGCAGAAGATCATCGAGCGTCATCTGCAAACGCTGACCAAGTTCCGGCAGATCAGCGCGTCCTGATAGAGGCTCTCCACTCAGAACTTCCATAAGGCCAACCAGCACTTCAATCTGAAGGTCTGGCAATACAATGGACAGAGGCGGCAACGCGGCAGCTGACACCCCAACCGTAGTATCGACTTCCGAGACGATCGGCGCACGTCGTGTCATGAGAGTGTAGATCTGGTCCACGAAGCTCCGGAAATCAGCGCCCTCCCGATTTCGCGGATGAGGAAATGGAACGGAAATTTCGTGCGTCACTCGCCCTGGGCTGGACGAGAAAATCAGGATCCGGTCACACATCAGCACGGCTTCTTCAATTCCATGCGTCGCGAGTATCATCGCATTGAGCGACGAGAGGCGTTTCTCGGCCCAGAGTTCAATCAGGTCCGTTCTTAGATTTTCCGCACTCAGAACGTCGAGGGCCGAAAACGGCTCATCCAGCATGAGAAGAGAGGGTTGAAGCGCCAGTGCCCGTGCAAACGAGGCACGCTGGCTGAGGGCTTCAGATAACTCCTTGGGATAGGCGTTTTCGTATCCCTCAAGTCCCATGACCTCAATCGCAGCACTGGCACGCGTTTCCCGCTCAGACCGTGACAAACGCTGCGCTTCCAGCCCCAGCAACACATTCTGTCGAAGGGTCAGCCATGGAAACATCGCGCCCGACTGAAAAACTGTCGCCACCTTTTCCAGTGGGCCAGCTACCGGCTTGCCCTCCCAATAAACCTTCCCCTCAACAGGAGGCGTTTGTCCGGACATGATCCGCAAGAGAGAAGACTTGCCAGACCCAGACCGGCCAAGAAGCCCAAGGATTTCACCAGGACGCACATCGAAACTGACCTGATCAAGCACCACAAGATCAGCATTGCTGTCCTTCTGGTAAATCTGGCGGCAGTCCTGAAGGCTAAGCAGGGAATAGATCATCGGATTGCATATTTCTGTGCGGCGTAAACCGCGAGGGGCTGAAGAACAAGACGATCAAGCAGCATGGAAAGAAGCGTGAGAAGCATAAGAATAACGATCTGTGCGCCGATTTGCCCCTGAAGCATATCGGCCAGGAGCGTCGCACCCAGTCCGCTATCAGAAGGCACAAACGCCTCAGCCACCATCACGGCATCCCAGATTGGAACAGCGGCCAAAAGCAGGCCTCCACACAGATCAGGTGCAATGGCTGGTAAGATCAGGCGCTTCCACAGCAGAACGCCTTTAAGCCGCAGTCCGCGCGCAACCTGCCTGAACGGCGCCGGAATAGCCTGAATGGCATCCAGTACCGTCCCACCCGTGAGCCAATGCGCACCAAGGAACAGAAGAACAGCGGTGGGAACGACATCTAGCCCACGGAAAGCAGGATAAAGAAGAACGGCCGGGAAAAGCGAGCCTGCCAGAATAATCATTCTGCTGCCCCGAAAAATACCGGCTCCAGCATCAAAGAAAAATAGAGCCAGCGGTAACCAGAGCACGATGCACAGAATAAGAGCCCCGCAAACATGCAGAAGCGTCAGAACACTCTCAAGCACATCATAGGGCAGACGTGTCGCCAGATGGCTCTGCGCAATGGCGAGACCCAGAAAGAGTAGGGAGGCCGCAGGAATAAGCCAGCCAGACACCGGTAGGGATTCCGGGGAGGAGGGTTGAACGTAGCGCACCGTCCGGCCGATCCGGCAGTTACCGATCCCGCTAATGAGCGTGTGCAAACTCACGCTAACACCGTTCAGAAGACCTGTTTCTCTCCAGAACTGAAGCATCCAGGAGTGGGTACGCTTCTTCTGTGGCTGAGGACCATCCAGCCTGTAACGCTGCGCCCATCCGGTCATAGGCCTGATCAGACATTGGTCCATGATCACGATCAGAAGAACCGCGCAGACGCCAGCCTCCAGAAACCAGCTCAGATGATGGGTTTCAAGCGCCACCAGTGCCTGCGCCCCACACCCTCCAACGTCGCGCCGCATCAGAAGGGTCATAAGACCCTCCACACACAGCAGGCGAAACCATAACCCCGGAATGGCCTGCACAGCACGGAACGTCACCAGTGGGATGGCAACCGGAACCTGCAACCGCCAGAAGTGCTGCCAGCCCGTCATACGCACGCCTGTGGCGACTTCTTCAAGCTCGGCTGGAAGCGTGTCCTGGGCATCAAGAAGAGCCGTTAGGACACGCCAGATCATATTGAAAGCCGTTGCCGCTACAATCACGACAAGGGGAGGAAAAAATAGAAGTAATAGCCCCGTCAGGCCAAGCCCCGGAACAGCGCGCGCAACAGAGAGTGCAGGCACCAGAATACTGCGAAACCGTGGAAACTGTCGCGCCGTACCTGCCAGCACGAGCGACACCACAACAACTGTCGTCAGAGCCAGCACCGCGTGGAAGACAGTCCAGGCGACTTCCTGCCAGATCGGGAATGCCGGCTTGAGTGGCAAGGGCAGCGCACCCGGAACCCAAACTGCGCTCTTCAGCAGGAAAAGACACAGACCCGTCATGGCAAACAGAATTGATAACTCTACGCCACTCATACGCTGTCGCCAGCGATGCATGACGCGAATGGGCATGGCCAGCGGGCTGCCCGTCATGATGACTGTTGTCCTCCCGGTTTCATGATGACCGAGAGTAAGGAAGGTTCTTCCGGAGGCTCAAGTGTTTTCTGCATGTCCTGAAGCGTCTCAGTGGCCTGTGCTGCCAAAACCGCGTGCACCGCGATCCGTTTCATCGAGAGAAGAAACTTCCTGCCACTTCAAACGGGAAACCGGTGCCAAAACCCCCTGAGCTATGCGGGTGCCACGCTCTACCGTGAAGGGCTCACTCCCGGCATTCATGACAATAATGCCAATTTCCCCGCGATAATCTTCATCAATCGTGCCAGGAGAATTCGGGAGTGTAATGCCGTGCTTCAGGGCCAGGCCAGACCGGGGGCGGATCTGAAGTTCGTAGGCAGAGGGCAGGGCGATGCATAGCCCTGTGGGAACAAGTGCACGGCCACCCGGTGCGATAACAATGGGTTCTGCAATCGCAGCAACAAAGTCGAAACCAGCGGCACCAGAGGTGGCGTAAGCTGGCAGAGGCAGCCCCTCGGAATGAGGAAGGCGTGTAATCCGTACATCAATAAGATCGGTCATCATGAGGCCTTTCTTATCTTGGATTTTCAGGGGATTGAAGAGATGAAGACGTCAGAAATCCGCTGTACCAGCCTCCCGGCAACCTGAGACTTGTCCATTTCAGGCCAGGTTTCGATGCCTGTCTCAGTGATCAGGCTGACCAAATTTCTGTCTGCTCCAAAGACGCCGCGACGCACATCGTTGGCCACCAACCAGTCACATCCCTTGCGCTGACGCTTGGCCACAGCATTCTCGAGCACGTCATCAGTTTCCGCGGCGAAGCCGACGATCAGTTTCGGCCTATTTGCCAGTCGACAGAGAGTTGCAAGGATATCCGGGTTTTCCATCAGTTCGAGAACAGGTGGCCCTTCACTGGTCTTCTTGATTTTAGCCTGAGCCGCTGCCTTTGCGCGCCAGTCACTGACTGCGGCGGTGCAAACGGCAATTTCGGCAGGAAGCGCGGCTTCACACGCCCCTAACATCTCACGTGCCGTCTGAACCTTTACGCAGACGACACCTGCCGGGACGGGCAGAGTAACCGGACCACTGACAAGTGTTACTTTTGCGCCTCGCGCAGCAAGAGCGGCGGCAATCGCATAGCCCTGCTTGCCAGAAGAGTGATTGGAGAGAAACCGGACAGGATCCAGAGGTTCAACTGTTGGCCCCGCAGTAACAAGAGCATGTCTGCCGGCCAAAGAATGATCTGACGCCAGCGCCTCTAGGATTGCGTCCCGAATGACGTCAGGTTGGCTCAGACGCCCCGGACCAAACTCCCCACATGCCATACCACCTTCATCGGGGCCTACGACCCGCACGCCACGCTCTTTCAGAAGGGCGAGGTTGGCCTGTGTCGCGGGATGCTCCCACATGCGCACATTCATGGCAGGAGCCAGCAGTATAGGCGTCGTGGTGGCTAAAAGAAGCGTTGTGGCCAGATCATCGGCCATGCCATGCGCCATACGGGCCATGAGATTGGCTGTAGCCGGGCAGACCACGACAAGATCCGCACTGCGTGCCAGAGCAATATGGCCAATTTCGCTCTCCTGCGTGGGAGCAAAGAGCGCATCATGCACCCGCTCCCCAGACAGAGCTTCAAGACTAAGAGGTGTAAGGAATGCTTTTGCCGCGTCCGTCATAACCGGTGTCACGGAGACATTGTCTGCCTTCAACAGACGCACCAGCTCCAGCGCCCGATAAGCAGCAATGCCTCCGCCAACAATCAGCAGAACGCGGCGCATCAATTACAGACGCCAACCGGAGTGAATGGCAGCAATACCGCCAGACAGGTTGCGATACTGAACACGCTCCAAACCTGCATTCCGCATCATCTGAGCAAGTGTTTCCTGGTCAGGGAACATACGGATGCTCTCGGCAAGATACTGGTAGCTCTCAGCGTCCTTGGCGATCAACTGTCCCATCTTTGGGAGAACCTTGAAAGACCACGTATCATAGACAGGCGAAAGAGCCGCAATTTCGACACGAGAGAATTCAAGACAGAAGAAGCGTCCACCAGGCTTCAGAACACGACGCGCTTCACGAAGCACTGCATCCTTGTCGGTGCAGTTCCGCAGACCAAAAGCGATAGTCACGCGATCAACAGAACAGTCGGGCAGGGGAATCGCTTCGGCGTCGACAACACACACTTCAATCTGGCCGATCAGACCAGCCTTAATTGCGCGATCACGCCCGACGGACAACATCGCCGAGTTAATGTCAGAGAGAATGGCCGGGCCACCGCCCGCACGCAGCCAACCGAATGTGATGTCACCTGTACCGCCAGCCAGATCCAGCAGCTTCATGTTCGGACGGGCACCGAGCATGCCCACGAAAATCCGCTTCCAGACGCGATGGATCCCCAGCGACATGACATCATTCATGATGTCATATTTGCCAGCGACGCTCTCGAACACCTCCCTGACCATGGTCTTCTTCTGGTTCCGCGGGACATTGCGGTAACCAAAATCCGTGGTGTCTCCGGTCTGCTCGGAAGACGGGAAGGGCGGGACGTTATGTTCAGCGCTATCGGTCATGGGGCAATCGATATATCTTTGTGACCAGTCATGCCAGAGCTTCCAGAAGTCGAAACCGTCATGCGTGGGTTCCAGGATGCCTTTCAGGGGCAGAGGATCCGTCACGTTACTGTCAACCGCCCTGACCTGAGGTGGCCATTTCCCTTGGATCTCCGGGAAAGGCTTGAAGGGCAGACCGTGCTCTCCTTTCATCGTCGCGCCAAGTATATCCTGATGCGCGTCGAGAACGGATGGAGCATGATGCTCCATCTGGGAATGTCCGGCAGACTGCTCCTTGGGCAGTCAGGCATGAATACGACTCCGCCAAAACATGAGCACCTTGTCCTGCAAACGGAAAACGGAGCACGCGCTGGCCTCGTTGACCCACGCAGGTTCGGCATGGTGGATGTGGTTCCCACACATCAGGAAAACGCACATCGCCTTCTGAGCGGCCTGGGAATCGAGCCCTTATCCACGAATATGACTGGCACGTATCTTCATACGGTCATGCAAGGTCGCCGCACGCCGATCAAAACAGCGCTTCTGGACCAGAAGCTGATTGTGGGCCTTGGCAATATCTATGTGTGTGAGGCGCTGTTCCGAAGCCATATCCATCCCGCACGCGCGGCCACAACGCTGACAGAGGCAGAAGCCAACAGTCTTGCGAATGCCATTCGAACTGTTCTGGAAGAGGCCATCGCGTCAGGAGGCTCCTCTTTAAGAGACTACGTTCAGGCTGACGGGACGAAAGGGGGATTTCAGGATCTCCACCTTGTTTATGGGCGGGAAGGCGAGACATGCCGCCAGTGTGGGGCAGGCTCCACCATTTCACGCATCACCCAGACGGGGCGTTCCACATTTTTCTGCGCAAACTGCCAGAAATAGTGGCCTCCGCCCCATTGGTGGCAGTGTGTATAAAATGTGTAAAACGCTTGACGCCGCCGCTCATGACGGGTAGAGGGCGCCAATCATTTTCCGCGACAAGACCGCTAACTGAACCGAAAGATCCATGGCAAATACAGCTTCTGCCCGTAAGCGCATCCGTCAAAACGAACGTCGCCGCGAGCGCAACGTCGCCCGCATGTCCCGTATGCGTACCTTCATCAAGAAGGTCGAACAGGCCATCCAGTCCGGCGACAAGACGGCTGCTGCCGAAGCATACAAGGTTGCACAGCCTGAAATGCAGCGCGCTGCCGGTAAGGGTGTCGTTGCAAAGAACACGATCAGCCGCAAGCTGTCCCGTCTTTCTGCCCGCATCAAGTCTCTCGCCACGGCCTGAGACCCTTTGCAGGGTTTGAACTGAAGAACGCGCTCTCTCACGGGAGCGCGTTCTTTTTTGACTATATGGCAACACCCCTCTGCAGCACTTCTGAACCTTTCGTGTTCCAGCTTGCTTCGGTCTGACCAGAAGCCTATCCTGTCAGATCAAGTCAGTGCCAGAGGCTCTGTTTTCTCCGGGAAGCGTCAGCTTTTTCTGAAGCGCCATGCAGCTTGTGTGGTCACTCCCCGTTGAGGACGTATTCACCCTGCGCGCAGGGAATCAAGACAGACGCCCCGCAATTCCCGGGGCCGAAATGAAAGGGGGTACCATAGGTGGAAAACGCTCAGTATCTGGACGCCAGCGCCTCCGCCCCCGGCTCGTCGAGCCCGCTGGAAACTTCCTGGCACAGGGTTCGCGAGAAGCTGAAGGGCGAGGTCGGTGAAGTCGAATACCGCACCTGGCTTCGTCAGATCGTTCTTGGCCCACTGGAGGATGGTGAACTCATCCTTTATCTGCCGACGCGCTTTCTGAGAGACTGGGTTCGCAGCCAATACGAAGAGCGTCTCCAGACCCTGTGGCGCACCGAACGGCAGGACGTGCAGGGCATTGAACTGCAGGTCAAACGCGGTCTACCCGAAGTCCTTCCATCAGTTGAGACGGACGGTGACAGCGTCATCGAGGAAGTGACAGCGCAGGTTGCGACCAGTCATGAGGTTCGCAGCGATCTTGCCGTTCCGCTGGACCCACGCTTTTCTTTCGATACGTTCATCGTCGGCAAGCCAAATGAGTTTGCCTATGCCTGTGCACGTCGTGTGGCCGAAAAGCCATCCAGCCCCGGTTTTAATCCGCTTTTCCTGTATGGTGGCGTCGGCCTCGGCAAAACGCATCTTATGCATGCCATTGGGTCTGAACTGACGAAGACAGGCAATGTCTCGGTTGCCTATATGTCAGCTGAGAAGTTCATGTATCGCTTCATCGCGGCGATCCGCTCGCAGTCCACCATGGAGTTCAAGGAACAGCTTCGTTCCGTGGACGTCCTGATGATCGACGATCTTCAGTTTCTGATCGGCAAGGATAATACGCAGGAAGAGTTCTTCCATACGTTCAACGCCCTTGTTGATGCCGGACGTCAGATCATTGTCAGCGCCGATAAAAGCCCATCCGATCTGTCAGGGCTTGAAGACCGCCTGAGAACGCGGCTCGGCTGCGGCATGGTCGCAGATATTCATGCCACCACCTTTGAATTGCGTATTTCCATTCTGGAAGCCAAGGCGAAAGCCTCAGGCACGCATGTTCCGTCAAAGGTGCTTGAGTATCTCGCCCACAAAATCACATCGAATGTTCGTGAGCTTGAAGGCGCACTGAATCGCCTTGTCGCACACGCCGATCTGGTTGGGCGCCCTGTCACACTGGATACGACGCAGGATGTCCTCAAGGACATGCTGAAAGCGCATGACCGTCGCGTCACAATCGAGGAAATCCAGCGCAAGGTTGCCGAGCACTGGAATATCCGCCTGACGGACATGTCCTCCGCGCGCCGTGCACGTGCTGTTGCTCGCCCACGGCAGGTGGCAATGTTCCTCGCAAAGCAGCTGACAAGCCGCTCTCTTCCCGAGATCGGACGCAAGTTTGGCAATCGTGATCACACAACCGTCATGCATGCGGTCAATCGCGTTGGTGAACTGATGGAGCAGGATCCGTCCTTTGCAGAAGACGTCGAACTTCTGCGCCGGATGCTCGAAGGTTAAGGAAGACGACAAGTCGCCTTCGGTGCCTTTCACCGGAGGCGGCTGTCTGCTAAGAAACGGCAAAACTTAAAGATTGCCGACCCAGGGAAAAAAACGATGAAATTCAAGGTTGACCGCACCCTGCTGCAACGGGCCCTGGCGCATATTCATGGCGTTGCAGAAAAGCGGAACACCATTCCCATTCTGGCGAATGTTCTCTTGTCCTATGAAGGCGATGTGCTTCGCCTCACGGCCACGGATATGGAAATTGCGGTCGTCGAAGACGTTCCGGCAGCAGGTGAACGTCTAGGTTCCACCACAGTCCCCGCAGCCGTGCTTTTCGAAATTGTGCGCAAACTGCCAGACGGCGTGGAAATCGAGTTCGATCATCCGGAGAGCGACGCGCCCCTCGCATTGCGTGCGGGCCGTTACGCGACGAGCCTCAACGTTCTTCCAGTTGATGACTTCCCGGCCATGGTTGCTGGCGACCTCCCGCACCGCTTCCGCATTCCTGCGGGAACGCTACGTGGCCTGATCGACCGGACGAAATTCGCGATTTCCAACGAAGAAACGCGTTACTACCTGAACGGCATCTATCTGCACGTTACGGAAAGCGGCGCCATCCCGATGCTCCGCGCCGTCGCAACGGATGGACATCGCCTTGCGCGCGTCGAGACCGAGCTTCCAGAAGGCGCACGTGGCATGCCGGGCGTTATCATCCCGCGCAAGACCGTTGCTGAACTTCGCAAGCTGCTGGACGAGGGCGCTGCGGATCTGGAGGTTTCCCTTTCAGATACACGTATTCAGTTTCAGGCTGGACCTGTCCTGCTGACGTCAAAGCTGATTGACGGCACGTTCCCGGAATATGAGCGCGTGATCCCCAAGGGCAATGACCGCATCCTGCGCATCACGAAGAAGGATTTCGCTGCTGCGGTAGGTCGCGTTGCTGCCATCAGCCAGGAGCGCTCCCGCCCAGTCAAGCTCTCTGTCACGCACAACATGCTGACATTGTCGGCCATCAGCCCCGATCAGGGCGTGGCACAGGAAGAGTTGGACGACAGCACGGTCACGTATGACGCGCCTCCGATCGAAATTGGCTTTCAGGCACGATACCTGACGGACATTACGGATCAGATCGATGTTGAAGTCGAATTTGCGTTTGCCGACAGCTCAGCTCCGACACTGGTCCGTGATACAGCATCACCTTCTGCATTGTATGTTCTGATGCCGATGCGGGTCTGATCGGTCCGCATTGAGACTAACGCGCCTTGCCCTGACGGATTTCCGGAATTACCGGCATTCCGTCTGGAAGCCTGAGACAAATATCTCCGTTCTGACCGGCCAGAATGGCTCTGGAAAGACCAATCTTCTGGAAGCCGTTTCGCTTCTGGCTCCTGGACGAGGCCTGCGAGGCGCACCTCTTCAAGCGCTGTGCCGCACAAATGCCGATCACTGGGGCGTTGCCGCAACGCTCTCTCATGGGATCGACCAGACTATTCTTGGGACTGGAGCAAACCTCTCCGAGAACGGCCGGCGTTCATTTCAGCTTGATGGTTCTTCCGTTCGGTCTCAGGCAGAAATTGCTCAAATCTTCTCCTGCGTCTGGCTAACGCCACAGATGGATCGGATTTTTCTTGAAGGTGCGGGCGGCAGGCGGCGCTTCCTTGACCGTCTGGTCATGGCGCTTTCTCCGGATCATGCCCGGCAAATGACGGCTCATGAGCGATCAGTTTCCAGTCGTAACCGCTTGCTGTCAGAAAGACCGGACGAGGGGCTCTGGCTCACGTCGCTGGAAGATTCCATTGCCCGCCATGCGGTCGCCGCATCAGCCGCTCGGCTGGCGCTTGTGGAAAGCATGAACACTCACCCCTTCGACAGTTCCGATTTTCCGAAAAGCCGCCTGCATCTTGACTGCGCCATTACGCAACAACTGATGATCAGCCCGGCTTTGCAGGTGGAAGACTGGTTGCGGGCAAAGTTAAGGGACAGTCGGCGGGATGATCGCCTTAAAGGCAGTACATCTTTGGGTGCCCATAAGGCGGATTTTCTTCTTTTTGATCACACCACAGGACGGTCTGCCGAACTCTCAAGCAGCGGGCAGCAAAAAGCCATGCTTTTGGGGGTCGTTCTGTGCCATGCTGCACTGATCAAACAGAGCAGGGGCGATGCACCTGCCATTTTGCTGGATGAGCCACTTCTTCATCTGGATGAACCCAGACGGAACGCGCTTCTGTCCAGTCTAAGCAAGCTGAAAACGCCGGTTCTCCTCACCGGAACAGATCCTGATCCGTTTTCCAGCCTGATCGAAAAAGCGGGCTTTTTCAGCGTTCAGGATGGCCATATCCAGCCCGCGTGATGTGTGCGCTCTGGCCTCACGGCCTGTGACACGCTATAGTCATACAACAGTTTTTCAGAGTTCCACGGAGACCGCCTCGCGCATGTCAGAAACCCAGAACCAGCCGGAGATTCCAGGCGCAGACGGTGACGATTACGGCGCCTCCTCGATCTCGGTACTGAAGGGACTGGACGCTGTCCGCAAACGCCCCGGCATGTATATCGGTGACACGGATGATGGCTCCGGCCTGCACCACATGGTGTTCGAAATCATCGATAATGCCGTTGACGAAGCCCAGGCTGGACACGCCACCCGCTGCATCCTGACACTCAACGGAGACGGCTCCGTTTCCGTACGTGATGATGGCCGCGGCATCCCAACAGACATGCACGCGGAAGAGGGCATCAGCGCCGCTGAAGTCGTGCTGACGAAGCTGCATGCAGGCGGCAAATTCAACCAGAATTCCTATAAGGTTTCCGGCGGTCTGCATGGCGTGGGCGCAGCTGTGGTGAATGCTCTGTCCGAATGGATGGAAGTTCGCATCTGGCGGAATGGTCTGGAGCATAAGATCCGCTTCCAGCACGGTGAACGCGATGAAGCCCTGACGGTTGTTGGACCGTCAGAGGAGCCACGCGGCACATTAGTGACGTTCAAGCCAAGCAAGCAGACCTTTACGAGGGTCGATTTCGAGCTTTCCATTCTGGAACGTCGCGTTCGCGAACTGGCATTCCTGAATTCCGGGCTGGAAATTATCCTGCGCGATGAGCGTCACGCTGAAAGCAAGGAACTTCGGTTCTTCTACGAAGGTGGCCTGAGTGCTTTCGCGGAATGGCTTGATGCTTCCAAGACGTCCATTGTTAACCCGCCGATCACGGGCCTCATTGATCATACTGAAAGCGGTATCCGCGTCGAGTTCGCTCTGACGTGGAACGACAGCTATCACGAGACAATGCTGTGCTTCACCAACAACATTCCGCAGAGAGACGGCGGCACACATCTCGCTGGCTTCCGTCAGGCGTTGACGCGTGTTGTTGGCAAATATGCAGAAAGTGTTGCCAAGCGTGAAGCAGGCTCACTGACGGGTGAGGACATGCGTGAAGGCATGACCGCCATCCTGTCCGTCAAGGTTCCGGACCCGAAATTCTCGTCCCAGACGAAGGACAAGCTGGTGTCGTCCGAGGTTCAGCCGGTCGTTCATGCCACGGCAGCTGACTCGATTTCACATTGGTTTGAGACGCACCCTAAGGAAGCCAAGGCGATTGTCGCCAAGATCATTGACGCAGCCAGCGCCCGCGAAGCTGCCCGTCGTGCGCGTGAACTGACGCGCCGTAAGGGGGTGCTCGATGTTTCTTCGCTGCCTGGCAAGCTGGCTGACTGTCAGGAGCGTGATGCGTCCAAAGCAGAAATCTTCATCGTTGAGGGTGACTCTGCAGGTGGTACGGCCAAGCAGGGGCGTGACCGTCGCTTCCAGGCCATCCTACCGCTGCGCGGCAAGATCCTGAACGTCGAGCGCGCCCGTTTCGACAGAATGCTTGGGTCTGCGGAAATCGGTACACTCATCACGGCCCTCGGTACGGGCATTGGCCGTGGTGAAGTCGATCAGGGTGGCTTCTCGGCTGCCAAACTGCGCTACCACAAGATCGTCATCATGACAGACGCCGACGTGGACGGTTCCCACATTCGGACGCTGCTGTTAACGTTCTTCTTCCGCCAGATGCCAGAGCTTATTGAGCAGGGGTATCTCTATATCGCTCAGCCGCCACTCTATCGTGCAAAGCGTGGCCAGGAAGAGCGCTACCTGAAGGATGATGCTGCGCTGGAGCAGTATCTGCTCGATAAGGCCCTGGCAAATGCTTCGCTACGCTTCGGTGATGGCCTTGAGCTCACGGGAGAAGAGCTTCGTGAAGAAGTCCGCTTCCTGATTGCGGCGGCACAGAACCTGAAGAATATCGCAACAAAAATCCCTGTGTGGATTTTGGAGCAGGCGGCTGTATCCCGCGTGCTTGATATTGATCCAGCAGCGATCAGCGATCGTATTCCAGAATTCCAGCGCCACCTGGAAGAAGCGTCACCTGCCAATGAACGTGGCTGGAAAGTTTCACTATCCAGCACAGGCATTGAGTGTGCCCGCTCTGTTCGTGGCGTCAGCGAGATCTACCGTCTGGAGCAGAGCATTCTGAAATCCGCTGAAGCACGCTGGCTTGCTTCGGAAGGCGAGCGTCTGGCACGTGACTTCATGACGCCAGCCATACTGCGTCTGGACACGCAGGAGTATCCGCTGTTTGGCCCGTCCAATGTCATGGACCGGATTTTTGCCCAGGGTCGTCGTGGTCTGACAATCAACCGGTTCAAGGGCCTTGGCGAAATGAATGATGAGCAGCTCTGGCACACCACACTTGATCCCTCGACCCGTACCCTGCTGCAGGTCAAGGTTGGCGATGTGGAAGAGGCTGGCCAGGTGTTCTCCACACTGATGGGCGACGTGGTTGAGCCACGCCGAGACTTCATTGTGGGTAATGCCCTCAAGGTTGCCAACCTTGACGTTTAAGGGCCTTCGCGTGCTGGCCGCAGCAGGAATGCTGTTGGCTGGCCTCGCGCCTACAGCTCATGCGGCCGGACAGGTCAACACAACGTTCGCCATTTATATGCGCGGACTTCATGTGCTTGACGCAGATGCCTCGTATCAGATCGAGCCTTGGGGCTACGGCGGAACAACGCATATCAGACCGGCAGGTCTGATCAGCTGGTTCGTGACGATGGACATTCATTCCCGCGTCGAGGGCGACTTCGTTCCGGGCGGGAACGTCAAACCCATCCGTTATGACAGCGGAGGACTATCCCGGGGCCAACATCGGCGTGTTCTGCTGACCTACAATGGCAACACGCCGCATGTAGACATTCTGGAGCCTGCTGAGACAGATCGCGACCCTGTCTCGGACAGTGATCTGCCCCACACCATTGATACGCTCAGCGGAATGGCCCGACTTCTTGAAACCCTGACGCAGACGAAAAGCTGTGAAGGGTCCGCTGTGATCTTCGATGGAATTCGCCTGACAAGAATGACGGTTCATGGTCCAGCCACATCCGATATTCCCCAAACCCACAAGCAGGCCTATTCAGGTCCAGCGCTTCGCTGCGACTTTGTCGGCCAACAGATTGCAGGCTTTGTAAAAGACTCTCCAAATCGCTCGAAAATG
Source organism: Gluconobacter sp. Gdi (assembly GCF_014132155.1). Taxonomy (GTDB): domain Bacteria; phylum Pseudomonadota; class Alphaproteobacteria; order Acetobacterales; family Acetobacteraceae; genus Gluconobacter. The sequence goes on along the minus strand of NZ_BLJQ01000003.1, from coordinate 187,667 downwards.
GCCGCGCCACAGCCTGGGTCAGCTTGGTTCAAAGAGATCGATGGTGTTGGACTTGTCCCAGTGCGGATCGAATTCAATCATCCCAAGCTCGGGCACGTCACTGTTGTCATGCAACAGCCACTTCCACCTTCAAAATCCACAGCCATCCTTTCGCAATAAATGGCAATCGGAAGTGATGGAGCCTAACTCAACCATCGTTTGACGGATTGGCGTGGTTTGGATACCCGGAACGGAACATGACCAATACCGCACGCCACACCACAGCCATCATCCTTGCAGCGGGCCTCGGCACGCGGATGAAATCACGTCTTCCCAAGGCTTTGCATCGCCTTGGAAACCGCCCGATGATCACACATCTCATCGATACGGCCCGAGAAATCTTTCACGACATCGTTGTAGTCGTCGGACCCGATATGCCTGAACTGGAAAAAGCCGTTCAGCCATACCGAACAGTCGTTCAGACCGAACGTCTGGGCACCGCACATGCGACCAACACTGCAAAAGACCTGTTTGGAGACGGCGACATAGCAGTTCTCTACGCAGACAACCCGCTGATCACAGCCAATACAATGCGTCGTCTGACGGAAGCCCGCCAGGGCGGGGCGAGCCTCGCACTTCTTGGGATGCGCCCAACCAATCCAGGTCGTTATGGACGCATTGTTGAAGAGCAGGGCCGCGTAAGCCGAATTGTAGAATACAAAGACGCAAACGAGCAGGAACGCGAAATCACACTCTGCAATGCAGGCGTCATGTGCGCAGGTGCCGCAGATTTCCGGCGGTGGCTGGCCGCTATTGGCAACGACAATGCGCAGGGTGAGTATTATCTGACCGATGTTGTTGCAATGGCCGCTTCGGAAGGGCGGGTCCAGTGCGTGGAAGCACCCGAGACTGAGTTGGCCGGCGTCAATTCACGTGTGGAGCTTGCCCAGGCAGAAGCCACGCTTCAGCAGCGCCTGCGCATTTCTGCGATGGAAGGCGGCGTCACACTTGTCTCTCCAGAAACCACATTCTTCAGCACCGACACCTGTCTGGAGCCGGATGTCGTCGTTGAACCAAATGTCTTTTTTGGACCAGGCGTCACGGTTCGCAGCGGTGCCCTGATCCGTGCATTCTCTCACCTTGAAGGCTGCACCGTGGGCGAGGGCGCCACGATCGGCCCCTTTGCACGACTAAGACCCGGAACAATCTGCGCTGCTGATACCCATGTCGGTAATTTCGTTGAACTGAAGAATGTCGATCTCGGCCCTGGCGCAAAAGCCAATCACCTGACCTACCTGGGTGACGCCTCCGTCGGTGCACAAACTAATGTTGGAGCAGGGACCGTCACCTGCAATTACGATGGATACTTCAAGCATCGCACGACAATCGGCGCCCGCAATTTTATCGGCTCTGATGCCATTCTGGTGGCCCCCGTCACAATTGGCGATGACGCGTTGATTGCTGCGGGAAGCACCATCACAGAAAACGTCCCGGCCGGAGCACTCGCTTTCGGACGCGCTCGCCAGACAATCAAGCCAGACCGCGGGCTTGAAATCAAACAGACCCTTAAAGCCAAAAAGGAGCAGGGCTGATGTGTGGAATTTGTGGCGTTGTAGGCCATCGTCCAGCCACCCCGATCGTCTTCGAGGCTCTCCGCAGGCTTGAATACCGCGGATATGATTCCGCAGGCATCGCCACGCTTACAGCCGACGGCACAATTGACCGCCGCCGCGCCGCTGGCAAGCTTGATAATCTTGAAACTGTTCTGAAGGCTGATCCGCTAACCGGCACCACAGGCATCGGCCATACGCGTTGGGCCACACATGGCGCACCGACAGAAGCCAATGCCCATCCCCATGCGGCAGGCCGGGTTGCCATCGTGCATAACGGCATCATCGAAAACTTTGCGACATTGAAGGCCGAGCTTGAAAGTGAAGGCCGGATTTTCCTGTCCGACACAGATTCAGAAACAGTCGCCCATCTCGTCGATTTCTACCTTGATCAGGGCAAAACACCGCGTGAGGCCGCTTTTGCGGCCATCAAGCGTCTTGAAGGCGCTTATGCCATTGCCATCATCTTTCAGGGTCATGATGGTCTGCTCATCGGCGCACGCCACGGTGCGCCTCTCGCTGTAGGTTACGGCGACGGCGAGATGTTTCTTGGCTCCGACAGCCTCGCCCTGGCACCTCTGGCAAGCCGCATCACCTATCTGGACGATGGAGACTGGTGCGAACTGACGCCCGGCAATGTCATCATCTTAAACGGGGAAGGTCAGGAAGTCAGCCGTCCAATCCAGAACATTGCGTTCATGGCAGGGCAGGTCGGCAAGGATGGCTATCGCCATTACATGGAGAAAGAACTGCACGAGCATCCGGTCGCCATTGGCCAGACGCTTCAGCGCATTACGGATCCAGCGTCCAAGACAATTGCCCTGCCGGAAATGCCTTTCGATCCGGCACAGGTGCCCCGCGTCACAATTACAGCCTGTGGGTCTGCTTTCTATGCGGGCATGGTCGGGCGCTACTGGCTTGAATCGCTAGCGCGCGTTCCGGTGGAGATCGATGTAGCGTCTGAAATGCGCTATCGCGATGCGCCGCAACCAGACAAGGGCGTGGCACTGCTGATTTCCCAGTCTGGCGAGACGGCAGATACGCTTGGTGTCCTGCGCAGCCTTAAGAAGGCAGGACAGAGCATTGTGTCGGTTCTAAATGTCGAGCATTCGACGATGGGCCGCGAAAGCGATCTCGTCTTGGGCATGGTTGCTGGTCCGGAAATTTCTGTAGCCTCAACCAAGGCCTTTACGGCACAACTCTCTGTTCTTGCAGCTCTTTCTATTGATTTTGCACGAGCTCGCGGAACGATCGACAAGGCACGGGAAGAGACCCTGACAGCAAGCCTGCTTGATTTGCCGTCTCGGGCCGCCGAAGTGTTCACACGCGTTGAGGCCATTCAGGAAATGGCGCGCATTGTCGCGGAAGCTCGCGATGTTCTGTATCTGGGTCGTGGTATCTGCACACCGATCGCGTTCGAAGGCGCTCTAAAACTTAAAGAAATCAGTTATATCCATGCAGAAGCTTATGCGGCTGGTGAACTGAAGCATGGTCCGATCAGCCTGATCGATAGAACCGTTCCGGTCGTCGCGATCGCTCCATCAACCATCCTGTTCGATAAAACACTTTCGAATCTTCAAGAAGCCAAGGCTCGAGGTGGTCGTATTCTGGCCTTTACAGATGCCGTCGGCGCCAAGCGTCTGGAAGGCGTTGCGGAGCATGTTGTCATCCTGCCGGACGTCGATGCGTTCGTTGCCCCCATTCTCTATGCTATCCCAGTTCAGATCCTGGCGTATGAAGTCGCACTTCTGAAGGGTACGGACGTAGACCAGCCTCGCAATCTGGCGAAATCTGTCACGGTGGAATAAGGACATTTTCTTTCCGTGAGGAGGACTTTCCAAGACGCTTCATTTCGTCGAGGATAGTCTTCCAACACGCTATACGACCGGGGAGAAACGAACATGGGTGGCGATGCAGATCTGACAGGTGTGGCCGGACGCTCAGGCCTCTATCTTGCCGCATCTGAATTGCACATCCGCGATATTTTCCTCGCCAGACTGGCTGCCGAAGGCTTTGAGGGTGATGTCACGCCCCAGGTCTCTGCCCGATTAGTCGGGGCGACAGACAACAGCATTTACCAACGCCTTCCACTGGCCGTCATCTATCCCCGAACAACCGAAGACCTGAACCGTGCCGTGCGTGCGGCAGAAGACGGCTCTCTCACACTCGCCATGCGTGGAGGCGGCACAGGAACCAACGGTCAATCCCTGACCGCAGGGATTGTCGTTGATGTGGCCCGATATCTGGATCGCATTCTGGATTTCGACCCTGACACTGGGCACGTAACCGTCGAACCCGGCGTTGTTCTGGCCAGACTGAATGCCTTTCTCAAGCCCCATGGTTATTTTTTCCCGCCTACAGTTTCAACTGCGACCCGTGCCACGATCGGCGGAATGATTGCGACCGATGCTTCAGGCAAGGGCTCTCGCATTTACGGCCGCACATCCGACTACATTGAGACCATGGATGTGGTGCTATCGGATGGCAGTGATCTCCATATTGAAAAACTGACCAGCGACGCTCTTGAGCACAAGAAGACCGGTAGCGATCTCTCTGCGCGGGTCTATCGCGAAGTGTACCGCGTGGTGACAGAGCAGGCGGACGAAATCCGTCGGGTCTTCCCAGACATGAACCGGGGGTTGACGGGGTATAACCTCGAAAACGTTCTTCTTGAGAACGGCCAGTTCAGTCTGGCTCGCCTGCTGGCGGGTTCAGAGGGAACACTGGCCCTAACGAAGCGTGTTGTGCTGCGTGTTCGGAAGCTTCCGAAATATCGGCAGCTTCTCGTCGTGCGCTACGCCAGTTTCGACAGCACCCTCCGAGACGTCCAGACCATTCTTCCAGCCAATCCTTCGGCAGTAGAAGTGCTGGATGACCGTGTGCTGGAGAAAGCGTCGCAGGATATTGTCTGGCAATCCCTGGAAAGTGTTCTTGGTGCCCGTTCAGAGCAACCCGTGCGGGGGATGAGTTTTGTTGAGTTCGTGGGAGATAACGCAGACCATCTCCATCAACAGATGCAGGAAGCCGTCACCCTTCTTGAAAGCTCCCCTTACGAAGTCATTGATTATAAACCTGTATCTGATCAGGCAATCATTAATCAGCTTTGGACCCTGCGTGAAAAATCCGTGGGGCTTCTCGGCCGTCCGGATGGCCGCAAACAGGGCGTGGCTTTTGTCGAAGACACAGCCGTTCCACCCGAAGCCCTAGCTGACTATGTGTCTGAGTTCCGGGCCATTCTCGACGGTTACGGATTGTCTTACGGCATGTTTGGGCATGCCGATGTTGGCTGTCTGCATGTCCGTCCTTTTCTGGATATGCTGTCCGAACATGATCGAGCCCTGATCCGCCCGATCTCCGACGCCGCGGCCAACCTGACCAAACGCCATGGTGGGTTGTTGTGGGGGGAACATGGGAGAGGTTACCGCGGAGAATTTTCGCCTCTATTCTTTGGGGAGACACTCTTCGCAGAGCTCTGCCGCATTAAAGAAGTCTTTGATCCCAAAGATATTTTTAATCGCGGAAAGCTTGCGCCCGTCGGCGTCAAATATCCAGTAGACCAGATAGACGGCATCCCGTTCAAAGGTCAGTTTGACGAGCAGATTTCCTCAGATCTGCGAGATGACTTCAGCCTCTCTGTGAGCTGCAATGGAAATGGGGCCTGCTATAATCGCGAACCTGACATGGCCATGTGCCCGTCCTACAAGGCCACCAAGGACAGGCTTCAGTCACCAAAAGGCCGAGCAACCTTGCTGCGAAGCTGGGCGCGACTGAATTCGCTCCCAGATACCGCCGCGGACAAAAGTGCGCTTCCCGAGCTAACCGCCGAGCTCAAAGCCAGTCTGGACACATGCCTGTCCTGTAAGGCCTGTGCCACGCAATGTCCGATCCGGGTGGACATTCCATCCATGCGGTCGAAGTTTCTGGACATCTATTTCCTCAAGCATCACCGTCCAGTGAGGGACTATCTCGTGTATTGGCTCGAGCCTCTCCTGAAAGTCGGTCGCCAGATGCCGACGCTCGCCAATATTCTGATGCAGAACCCGATCTCGACTGTGTTTCTCAAGCAGTTGGGGCTTGTCGATCTTCCAAAGATCAGCCCCGCGAAACTGGCAAAAACCGCGCGGGTCAGCACAGAATGGCTTGAACAGGCAGGAAACAATGACCGGTCGGTTGTTTTGATCCGGGACTCATTTACGGGAAGCTTTGATGGCGGTGTCATCGAAAGCGCATACACGCTTCTCAAATCTCTTGGGATGGACCCGCGCGTCACGTCCGTGTGGGATAATGGCAAGGCCAGGCATGTACGGGGATTTCGTAAAGGCTTCTCAGCCACTGCTCGCAAGACCCTGAAGCAGCTCAAGAATATCGCTCAGCACGGCGTACCCGTCATTTCTTTGGATGCCGCCACAGGATTGATGTTCGAACAGGAATATCGGGATGTCGCAGGGTCCGAAGCCATCCCACCCGTGCTTTCACTGGAAGCCTTCCTGAAACACCAGATCACCAAGGGCATCATACCTTCAAATGCGGTAAAACCTGACACGGCAGCATTGACCATCATCTCACATTGCACAGAGCAGGCTGTGCGTCCGGGAAGTGCTGAGGACTGGACGGCCATTCTGCGACATCTGGGCGTTCAGGCAGATGCGGGCAAAGCTGGTTGCTGCGGGATGGCTGGCCTGTTCGGCCATGAGAAGGAACACGCCGATCTATCCGCCAGCATTTTTGCCCAGAACTGGGCCAGCAAGGCAGAAGGCAATATTCTGGCAACGGGCTTCTCCTGTCGTTGCCAGACAAAGCGTCTTGCCGGACGGCGGCCTGCTCATCCAGTCGAAATACTCGTATCTCACCTTCAGATAAAAAATGAGAAAGCCTTCTCAACTCAATGAAACCAAAAATATTTCTAGGAAATTTTTCTTTTAGAAACTGCTATTTTATCACCTCGGTCATAGGGCTAACGCTTTATCTCGTTCTAGCGGTTTACGTCTGTTCGCTGTGGCCCAAGACATCGGATCAGGCGTCCTATTTCCTTGCCGGGCTGGATGTACTGCATGGAAACTGGCGCCTACATGACTGGGTTCTGACCCCACCGGATTTCTGGACGTCCGATATCCCTCTCAGCGCCGTCCTGAGTGGCCTATGGCAGCTGTTAGGCAGACCGGCAGGCAGCCCATTTCTTCTGATGGTGCAACCCGCAATCCTATGGGTCGGCGTTGTCGCGTCAGCTTTCTCGGTGGTTTTTCTGCGCTTGCGAGGCATTGAGGAACGCCTCGGCGCAGCGACCCTCCTTTTGCCAGTGCTTGCCTTTCCCCTGATGCGCTCTCCGATGGCGTATTTCATCACGCTGTCTGCGATCCATATGGGCGCGCTGATTTACGGTCTTTGGGCACTTCACTGGGCTGACCGGTTTCTCTCATCGGGCTCCTACCGGTCACTGGCGGCCGTCGCAGTGCTACTGTGCCTCGGGGTGATTGGAGACCCGTTACTCGCAGTGACAGGCACGGGGGCGATCATCGCCTACGCTTTTCTGGCTCAGCACTTTACTCTTCGCCAACGTGGGCTTTTGGTCTTCGCATCCATGGCAGGCACCGTGTTGGCCAAAGCCATTCTGCACATCAATGCCGTAACCGGCGGCTTTGTTACGGAGCCATTGGAAACCCGCTTTGCACCATGGGAACAACTGGGCAGCAACTTCGGAACATCCGTTCGTTCCATTCTTCTTCTCTACGGAGCAGAACCCTCTGGGCAGGCAGTAGCATCCTCAATATCGGAATGCCTCCGGCTTCTTCTTGTCGGCCTCGCTCTCGCTGCGGCTTTCAAGATTGCCCGGTCAGGATGGCAGAGCAGGGACCAGATTGCCGCATTCCCGATGATGCTGCTTCTGTCCGCCGCCCTGAATTTCATGGCGCTCGCTCTTAGCAACCGCATCGCTCTTGATGGCAGTCCCATCGCTGTCGCGCGTTATCTTTTCCCACTTTGGATTGATCTGGCCTGCCTCACAGCGCTCGTCTGGCCGAAAAAAGGCTTAGCCCTGAGTCTGGCAGCCATGATTTTAGTCGTCACGCTCATTACGGACTATCGGACCCTTCCAGCGCATTCGACTGGTCTTCTAAGTTCCGATGATAACCAGCTTCTCAGCCGACTTGAGCACGACGTCCCACCGGATGGTGTTGGTTCCTGGTGGAGTTCCGGCAACCTGGAAGTGGCCTCTCTCGGAAAAATGCACATTTACCCCGGCATGAAGCAGGGAGACGGTACGGTTGCGCCGTTTGTGCACATCCGCAAGAAAATGGATTGGCATAGCTTTGATGGAAAAGCCTTTTTCGTCCTGATCCCACACCCGGAAGAAACCTTCGGGGAAGCCGAGGTGCTGCGAACATTCGGCACTCCGGCCAAACGTCTGACGGAAGGGCGCTATACGATCTTTGTGTACGCAGCCGATCATCTCCCCGTGCGTGCCTCCTGACCAAACAGACAAGCCATGTTAAACACGTCCCGCTTTTACGAGGAGGACATGGATGACTGGACCTCGCATTCTGGTTCGAGGCGCCGGCGTAGCCGGAATGGTCACCGCTGTGGCTTTGGCAGAACACGGCGCACAGGTCACGGTTCATGACACCGGCGGCCGGGTTGGCGCTGGCGCCTCATGGTTTGCGGGCGGAATGCTGGCCCCCTGGTGTGAGGCAGAATCAGCACCAGATGAAGTCACGCAGGACAGCCTGACATCGCTCCATTGGTGGAAATCCCACGTTCCGGACGTAGTTCAGGCAGGCAGCCTTGTTGTCGCTCCGCCTCGCGATACGCCAGAGTTAAACCGCTTTGGACGCCGCACCAGTCACTTCGAAACCCTCAACGCCTCCCAGATTGATACGCTGGAACCAGATCTGGCAGGCCGTTTCGATAAGGCGCTCTTCTTTGCAGAGGAAGGGCATGTCGATCCTCGCAAGGCCTTGCTGGCTCTTGCTCACCGCCTCAAACAACAAGGCGGCCAGGTCCTGACAGTCCTAGGGTTTGACGATGATAGGTTTGATTGGGTTGTTGACTGTACGGGCGTAGCGGCCCGGACCACGCAAAATGACCTCAGAGGCATGCGCGGGGAGATGGTTCTGCTACGCTGTCCGGAGATCAGCCTTCACCGGCCTGTTCGCATGCTGCATCCCCGCATTCCGGTCTATATTGTCCCGAGGGCAGACAGCGTCTTCATGGTCGGGGCAACTATGGTCGAGAGTGATGATACGCGCGGCATTACAGTGCGCGCCGTGACCGAACTGCTCAATGCGGCCTATACGCTGCACCCTGCTTTCGCAGAAGCAGAACTTCTGGAGGCCAATGCTGGCCTCAGACCAGCCTATCCTGACAATGTCCCGAGGGTGAGGCAGAATAGGAAGAGCATTTCCCTCAACGGCATGTATCGTCACGGTTTCCTGCTATCGCCCGCACGTGCACAAGAAGTCTGTGACATCATTTTCGGAACGGATCGGGCCTGAGACCCTTTCTTCCTCTTATACCCCTGGATGGGAGAGACATCATGCAGATCACCGTGAATGACGAACTCCATGAAGTTCATGCGCGAACACTTGGCGCGGTCCTTGATGAACTGGGTTACGGCAAGGCGCGCGTGGCGACGGCCCTGAACGGTTTTTTCATTCCAGCCACCCAGCGGAGTGCACAAACAGTGGAAGAGGGGGCTGTGCTCGAAATTCTTGCCCCCATGCAGGGAGGCTGACATGCAATTCTACGGCACTGAACTCTCTTCAAGGCTGATGCTGGGCACAGCCCAATATGACAGTCCCGCCATTCTCGCAGACGCGGTAAAGGCCGCTCAGGCTGGTGTTGTAACCGTGTCTTTGCGTCGCGAAGCTGCGGGCGCTCAGGCAGGACAGGCGTTCTGGTCTCTGATCCAGAGCCTGAACGTCCCCATTCTCCCTAACACCGCAGGGTGTCATGGGGTTCGGGAAGCTGTCACCACCGCACAGATGGCCCGGGATGTTTTCGGAACAGACTGGATCAAGCTGGAAGTGATCGGCCAGGGAGACCTGCTTCAGCCTGATGTCTTTGGGCTGGTCGAGGCCACACGCATCCTGACGGAAGATGGCTTCAAAGTCTTCCCATACACAACGGAAGATCTGGTTGTGGCTGAACGGTTGCTCCGTGCGGGTGCTGAGGTGCTAATGCCATGGGGCGCACCAATTGGTTCGGGCAGGGGGCTGAACAATCTTTTCGGCCTCCGCGCATTGCGCAGCCATTTCTCGGACATCCCAATGGTCGTGGATGCCGGCATCGGAAAACCCTCTCATGCCACGGCAGCCTTTGAGCTCGGATACGATGCCGTTCTGATCAACACGGCCGTCGCCAAAGCAGGGAACCCGGCCCAGATGGCCACCGCGTTTCGCCTGGCGTGCGAAGCCGGGCTTGCCGGATTTGCTGCAGACCCTATGGAAGAACGCGATATGGCGGTGCCCTCGACCCCGACCCTCGGTCTGGCCCGCAGCCTCGGTGGAGAAATGCTGTAAATGTCCCGTCTGCCTTCGAAAATCTATCCTGTCGTTGATCATCCTCGTTGGGTCGAACGCCTCGGCGGAGCGGGCGCGCGTTTCATTCAGCTGCGCCTCAAGGACATGCCGTCTGAAGAAATCCGGGCGCAGGCTGAAACTGCCCAGGAACTGGCCGCCCGCCATAATGTCGCCCTCGTGCTGAACGATTATTGGGAGCTGGCAATCGAACTGGGCTATGAGTGGCTGCATCTGGGGCAGGAAGATCTTGAGACCGCAGACCTTGAGGCCATCCGCCAGACGGGCATTCGCCTCGGCATCTCGACCCATAGCCATGAAGAACTGCAGCGTGCTTTGGCCTGCAAGCCCGATTACGTTGCACTCGGTCCGATCTGGGAAACGAAACTGAAGAAGATGGCGTTTGGTCCGCAAGGTGTTGAGCGCCTGACCGAGTGGCGTGAGCTCAGTGGCGATGTCCCTCTGGTGGCCATTGGTGGCATCACGCTCGATCGGCTGCCGTCCTGCCTGAAGGCAGGGGCAGACAGCGTTGCCGCCGTAAGCGATTTCATTCGTGCCGAAGACCCGGAAAGCCAGGTCAGACAGTGGCTTGCCGCCGCTGACACATAATTTGCAAGACAGAGCTATCGTGGGGCGGCAACCGTCTCTAGGATGGTTTTCGAACCAAGGGAGTACGGAATACAATGATGGTGACAGGCCTTGCAGCCGTTCTTCTCGCGATTGCGTTCCTGCTCACGCTCGTCAGCATCATTCAGCCTCTGGCCAAACGGCTTGAGATTTCCGAAACGGTTCTGCTGGCCCTTGCTGGCATCGTTCTGGGTGGCGCTGCGTCTCTTGTTGTTCGTTCCTCCGCAACGGACCTGCTGGATGGCGCCGCCGAAGCCCTGATCTATTTCCCGATCAACAGTGAAGCCTTCCTGTTGATCTTCCTGCCCATTCTGGTGTTCCAGGGTGCCATGGGCATTGATGTTCGTCGTCTGGCCCATGAAACAGCGACAGTGCTTCTGCTGGCGGTGGTGGCGGTCGTGGTTTCCACAGCCACCATTGGTCTCGCGCTTTACCCCTTCGCCAATCAGAGCCTGGTGGTCTGCCTTCTCCTCGGATCCATTGTCGCCACGACTGATCCGTCAGCCGTAGCAGGCATCTTCAGGGAGATCGGCGCTGCGTCACGTTTGACGCGTCTTGTCGAAGGTGAGGCGCTCCTGAACGATGCCGCCGCGATTGCGATTTTCGCCATCCTGCTGGCCTCCGTCACCTCCCACCGGCACATCCATCTCGGTGAGGCGGTCGTTGATTTTGCGTCGGCTTTTGGTGGCGCCATCGTTGTCGGCGTCTGCCTTGGCCGCTTGACCCTGCTGCTCATTGCAGGCCTGGGCGGCGCCCCGGCAGCAGAGATCACCCTGACCCTCGCTCTGCCATACACGGTCTATATTCTCTGTGACGAAATGCTCGGCTTCTCCGGCGTTGTCGCCACGGCAGCAGCCGGCCTGACAGTCTCAGCTTACGGGCCGTCCACCTTCCGTCCGCAAGTCTGGCGCTTCCTGAACGAGCTTTGGCAGCAGCTCGTTTTCTGGGCAGGCTCTCTCGTGTTTCTTCTTGCCTCCATGCTAGTTCCGCGCCTCCTGATTGGCATGACCAAGTGGGACTGTGTGCTCATCCTGATCGCGAGCGTGGCAGGCTTGGTCGCGCGCGGTGCCGTTGTGTTCGGTATGCTGCCGATCCTGGCGTTCACGAAGCTTTCGCCACCTGTCCCAACGCCTTTCAAGGCTACCATGGTCTGGGGCGGCCTGCGCGGCGCCATTACTCTGGCGCTCGCGCTGGCCGTGACCGAAAACCAGAGCGTCTCAAGCCCCGTAGCGCATTTCATCGGCATCATCGCGACAGGCTTCGTGCTGATTACCCTACTGGTTAACGGGACGACCCTGCGTTCACTCGTCCTGTTCCTGAAGCTTGATCAACTGTCACCGATCGATCAGGCGATCCGCCAGCAGATCCTTGGGATCGGCCTTGGTGAAGTCGCAGAACGGACACGCGTGATGTCTGATGAACTGGGCTTTAGCGAACAGACGCGCATTGGTGTCATCAGCCGGATCGAGAAGCGCGCTGAAAAGGAGAGGGCGGCCAATAATTTTGAATCTGCCCTGAGCGACCGCGCTCGCGTCAATATCGCGCTCATCACGATTGCCAATCAGGAACGCTCCCTTCTGCTGGACCTGTTTCGCATTCAGGGCCTGTCGCGACGTGTCATGGAAACGCTCCTGCGGACGGCTGAAGCCATGGCGGATGGCGCGCGTCTTGAAGGACGCTATGGTTATGTCCGCGCCCTAAAGCGCCGACTACAGCCACCGGTGAGGTTCCGGGTTGCTCAGGAACTGCACAGCCGCTTCCATTTCGACGAACCTCTGATGTACGCGATGATGGAACGCTTCGAGATGCTGATCATCGCACATCTCGTGTCACTGTCGCTGCAACGCTTTGTGAGGCAGCGCATGGAGCCAACCCTCGGTCCGCGTATTACGGAAATCGTATCCGAGGTTCTGGGTCGTCAGCGCAAGCTTCTGGATGATGCTCTGGAAACACTCCGCCTGCATTATTCCGGTTACTCGGAAGCTCTTGAGAGCCGTATTCTCCGTCAGATCGCACTGCGCCTGGAAGACGAAGAATACGATGCGCTTCAGGCTGACAATCTCATTTCCGAAGAGCTGCATCGGGAACTCCACCGGGATATCGAACGCCGGAGCGCGCGTCTTGAAGCGCCTCTACGCTTTAACCTCAAAAGCGGTATTGAACAGCGGCTGCGAGCTTTCCCAGCCTTCAATGGCGTCCCCGACAGCGTTCTGCACACCCTTTCCCGCAAGGTTGCCATGCGGTTTGTCTCTCCTGGGGAGGTTCTTTTCAAGCGTGGCCAGAAAGCAAGGATTGTCTACGCACAGGTTGCTGGCCTTGCCGAAGTCCATCTTCCTGAGCGTGAAATCCTGTTCGGTAGCGGGGACCTGATCGGCGCAGCCTCCGTCATCCGCGGAGAGCGGCTACAAGGGACCGTTCGGTCGCTTCAGTTCAGCCATTTGCTGGCAATCCCGAAGCCGGTGTTCGAGAAGCTGATCACCGACTATCCGATTGTCCAGCGCCTCATCATTGCCCGCAGCAACAAGCGCGCAGACGGCCTCCTAGACCCTTACGTGGTTAAAACGGCAGAAGGTGTCAGGCTTGCTCCCGCTCAGGGGCTCAAGGGAATAGCGTCTTCCTGAGCGCAGACTTCCGACATTAGATAGCCTTCTTCTGCGGGGCCAAAAGGTCCCGCCAGAAGAAGGCACATCCCATCAGAACACATGCGGCCAAAAGACAGGCCCCACTATGAATGAGCCAAAAGGGCACATCCCCGACATGACCAATCAGGGTTGAAAGCTTCCCGATCAGGAGGTTCGCCAGAAAGAGATGCAGGGTAAAGCAGGCGACCAGAATAGTATTGAGGCTTGCGGGCGCAGCGCGTGAATACAGCGCCATGCCGATCGCATAACTCATGCTGAAGCCAATATCGTTAATCGTGTGAAAAGCGATCCCCCAGATCAGGCTCACCTGATGTGGAGCAGGGTAGAACCAAGACGCTATGACGAGTACGAGCGGCCCCAGAGAGGCAATAAAAGCGCCGATTGCAACCTTCGTAATCTCAGCTGGATCCGGCCGCCGACGACTATATAGCTTCCAAAACCCAAGAACAGCGATTGTACAAACGGTACTGACCAGACCATCAAGCGACACAAGACTACTGACCGGAAACGGATGCCCCAGAAGCGTCAGCTGGTAATGCTCGCGTCCCCACAACAGATATCCGTCAAAAATTTCTGAATTTGGCAGCGCACTCAATGCCAGAACAGGAAGAAGCCCCAGGAGCAGAACAGTCGTTTTCTTTTCTGCAGACGTCAAGGACGGGCGAGGGACGGATGCACTCGCAATACTGTCGTTTGGCAACCAATGCTTGCCCAACATATAAACGAAAAGCCCAATCAGCATTCCCAAACTGGCGGCCAGAAAGCCCCAGTGCCATGCTTTCAGAGCAAGATAGGCGCACAGGGCAGGAGCCACAATAACTGCGGCCTGAACACCCAAAGAATAGATCTGGTAAGCCTCTGAACGTCTCGGATCATCCAATGTATAAAGAGCGCCAACCTGCGCGCGTAGACCACCAGCCGCTCCAAGTCCCAATAAGAGGGTCGTGATCGCGATGACAAAGCTCCAGTCAAAGGACATGAGCACATGCCCGACTGTCATGAGGATTGCGCCTAGGAAAATCGTCCGTGTACGGCCAAGAAACCGGTCAGCAACGATGCCGCCGAGGAGAGGCGTGGCATAGATCAGTGCCAAAAACAGACCGGTAATCGCGCCTGCCGTGGCCTGTATTCCAACTGGTGCATAGAGCACACCAAGAAAAGACTTCAGTGCCTTCATACCCAGCACATGCTCCACATGCCCGGGTTGAAGCAGGTAGTCCGCCAGATAGAGCACGAGAATGGCCTGCATGCCGTAAAGCGAAAATGCCACGCAGCCTTCAGTCAGAACCAGGACCCAAAGCCCCTTGGGGTGCCCAAACAAATCCTTGGAAGACGGCACTTTCACGGCATCGACCACAGGGGCGTTTGGAATCACTTCAGTCAAAACGGTCTCGCAGGGTGAAGAGAGGAGAGATCATGGGTAGAGGCCAATCAGAGCACCGGTAAAGAGGCCATAACGTTAATGGCAAAATGCCATAAGTGATTTACGGTCGATATTTATGGCATTTTGCCATTGATCGCCAATTTGCGGCTGATGATGTCCCAAAACAGCATAAAAACCGGGAACTATGGCAAAATGCCATAAGCTACACAGCTCAATGCAAAAAACGTCAAATTAGACAGAAATCGTCGGGAATAAGCCGATTGCAGTCTCAGATGCTCGGTTTGCAATCGTGAAGAGGCTTTTACATTTTGCTTCACACAAATGTCGTATAAGATATATTATGCCAACTTATATATCAAAAACAGCCGAAAACTCACATATCCGTGATACACGATGACTTGTTGCGAAGAATGTCATTTTTCGCGCTAACCTGAAACGAAGTTCAATTCTTCTGGTGCACGAACCCATTGTCGTGAACCAGATCCTCCGCTGGAGCGGTTGTTGCATGCCACGCCTTTCATTGCGCCAGATTGCTTTTCTGAGCTGCGTTTTCTCTGTTGGGTCTCTCACGGTTCTTCCTGCAACCGCACACGCCGATGATTACACCGAACTTCTGGATATCCTTCGGGCCAAAGGCAGCCTGACACACGGAGAATATAACAGCCTTCTGGCACACCATCTGCGACACAGCCGATCCGAGGCATCCTCCAATCAGGATGGCACCTCAAGCCCCCCGGCAAAACGCAACCGATACCGCCGCTACAATCCAACTCAGTATGATGGCAGCCTTGAGCCCCCCGATGTCACGACCATCGCCGCCGCTCAGGCCGCACGTCGTGCAGCAAGCGAAGCTGCGGCTGATGCACGTGACACACGTTCCATGCTCCGCCAGGCGCGCGCGAGCTACGATCCAGATAGCGTTGTGCGCGTCAAACCTTACGTCGCAGGCAAAGGCGTAACTGTTCAGGCTGGCCAGATCGAGATCAATCTCTCAGGCTTCGTTAACGGCTTCTACACGTATAACAGCCCTGGTGGCGGCAAGCCCGTTGCAGGTGGCGTCTCCACCGGCTCCAGTGGATTTGATTCCTCATCCGTCAGAAACGGCCTGCTTCCTGGTGGCCTCATCCTGAAACTAAATACGGTTCAGGACGGCATCAAACTTGGCGCGGTCTTCGGAATGTATCCGGGACTGAACAACGCAGATGTCGGCGCGTTCAACGCCAACTCCGGTGGCAGCCCCGTGGGCCTCGGAACAGCGGGCGTTGATTTCCGTCAGGTGTACATGACAGCTGGCACCGACAGACTTGGTACGATCAAGATCGGTCGTGACATCGCCCTGTTCGCATCTGATGCCATTCTGAATGATGCAACATTGCTGAGTGTCGGCAGTACGGGAAGCAATGCCAATCCGGCCAATACCTCTTTGGGCCGCATCGGTGTAGGTTACGTCTACACGGACTGGCTCCCACAGATCACCTATATTTCCCCAAAATGGCATGGTCTTCAGGGATCTGTCGGCATCATGACGCCACTGGATCCGTTCAACTATGCTGGCGGTGGATTGTCTGCGACAAGCACCCAGCACAGCTCGCCAATGGTTCAGGGTAAAGTTACCTACGACGCAAAAATTGCAGGTTTCACCACACGTCTCTGGGCCAGCTTCCTGACCCAGCACGTCCAGAACCTGACAAGCTCAACCCTGGGTACAGACAGCCGCAAAGGCGCGACTGTCGCTGCAGGCGATGTTGGCGTCAAGCTCTCCCGCGGACCGTTTGAAGGCGTGGCTTATTACTATTACGGTAATGGTTTGGGCACGACCGGCCTGCTGTTTGACGGCATTTCCCAGTCCGGCCGTAAACGAAACTCGGAAGGCTATTACGTTCAGGCCTCCTACAAGATTCTGCCACGCCTGAAGCTGGTTGGAAGCTACGGTGTCAGCAATCTTTATCAGGCTACGGGCGAAGACAATCCATCGCTGGTTCGTCGCAATCAGTCCGAAGTCGGGGCACTTTATTACACACTGACAGACTGGATGTTCCTCGTGGGTGAATATGCCCATACGGAATCCGATGCTCATGGCCCGAACCATGAGAGCGATCACACCATGTCAGCCGGCGCGATGATCACCTTCTGAGCCCAGAAAAACCGGGCAGACCACCCTGCCCGGTTTTTTCAGAACGTCAGAACCATTCCATCATAAGCTGGACGCACATCCGGCGGCAGTGTCTGGCATAGAATATCGTAATCCATATCTGTGCCCATATGAGTCAGGATTGTGCGCCCTGCCCTGATTTTCGTGCGCCATTCCAGCACACGTTCCAGCCAGGCATGAGCTGGATGCGGTTCATACTGGAAGCAATCCACAACCCACGTATCCACACCATCCAGAAGCGTCAGAGCGTCTTCGGACAATGTTTCAACATCCGTGGAATAGGCAAATTTTCCAAAGCGCAGCCCTAGAGACGTGATCCGCCCATGACGCTGCTCGAAAATACGCCCTTCCAGACCGGGAAAATCGACGTCTTCGCCAGCCGTAACGACCTGCTCATTGAAAACCGGACGATAAAAATCCGGGCCTTTCCAAGGCGCAAACGCATAGGCAAACCGCTGCCGAAGCTCTTCCAAAGTGCTTTGCGCAGCCAAAAGCGGAAGTGGCTTGTCAATTACACGGTTGATGGCCCGCAGATCATCAAGCCCTGCAATGTGGTCACTATGCGGGTGCGTATAGAGCACTGCATCAATGTGGCTCAGGCCACAATTCAGCATTTGAGAGCGGAAGTCCGGCCCGGAATCAACCAGAAGCCGAAACCCGCCCTCACCTTCAACCACAATAGAAGAACGCGTACGCCTGTTCTTGGGGTTCTGCGGATTACAGTGCCCCCAGATCCCCGTTTGTGAGCCGTTCTGACCACCAAGCATTGGCACGCCAGCAGAACCTCCACATCCAAGGATTGTGACTTTCACAGGCGTGTCCTTGCAAAAAGACGATGTACGTTTTCGGTGGTGATATCCGCGATTTTTTCAGCAGAAACCCCCCGCTCCTGCGCCACTCGCGCAGCTGTGTGGGCCACATATCCCGGCGTATTCGGCTTACCGCGCTTTGGAACGGGCGCAAGAAACGGACTGTCCGTTTCAACCAGCAACCGATCCTCAGGGACAATCCGCGCAACGTCCCGAATTTCCTGGCATTTTGGAAACGTCAGAAGCCCGGAGAAGCTGATATAGCCCCCGAGTTCGAGCGCAGCCTCAGCAAGCTTGGGTCCCGAAGCAAAGCAGTGAATCAGAAAAGGAAACGCACCCTTCCCGCTTTCTTCGCGCAAAATCGCGATCGTATCGTCGTCTGCCTGTCGCGTATGAATAACGACCGGTAAACCTGTCTCACGAGCCGCAGCAATATGCGTGCGAAATGCAGCGTGCTGCGCAGGTTTCGCCTCATCTCCGCTGTGAAAATAATCCAGCCCGGACTCACCAATGGCCACCACGCAGGATGGTTCGGCTTTCTGAACCAGCTCTTCCACAGAAGGAAGACGCTCTTCACCCACATGATCCGGATGCGTGCCGATGGCACACCAGACGCGAAGGTCTGGCGCGTCAAAGCGCGTCAGACCAATCTGGGTCTCTGCCTGTGAAAAGCGCGTCCCGATCGTAATCATACCAGCCAGACCAGACTGCCGCGCGATCTCCAGCGCGGCAGGCACATCATCCAGACGATCAAGATGGCAATGACTGTCGATCAGTCCCGTCATTCTGCGTCCTCGACGACGAAGCGCGGGAACAGCCCTTCTGGCTTCGGCAATGTGCGACCACCTGGAAGCGGCGTTTCAAGAGCGGCGAATGTGCGCTCGTTCTCTTCCACGCCAAGCTGGGTCAGCATCTTGTCCATCGTGTTGGGCATATACGGCTGAAGCATCGTCGCAATCGCACGGATCACGTCCAGCAGCACACGCAGAACATGCGCCATCCGCTCCGGATCAGTCTTCTTCAGCGCCCAGGGAGCTTGACGGTCAATGTAAGAATTGGCCGCACGGATGATCTTCCAGACTTCCTCAAGCGCGTCCGTAATGGCTTTGCGCTCGATCTGCTCGCTCATCAGAGACGGCAGCAGCTGCGCCGTGGCCAGAATGGCCAGATCGTCTTCCGTCTGTGGCCCGCGTTCCGGGACAACGCCACCAAGATTGCGCGCCACGAGGCTCAGCGTCCGCTGACACAGATTGCCGAGATCGTTCGCCAGTTCGACGTTTGTGCGCGTAATCATCGAACGACGGCTGAAGTTTGAATCACCACCAAACGGCACTTCTCGCATCAGGAAGAACCGCAGCGCATCCAGACCGAACTCATCAGCCAGCGCCTTCGGGTCCAGAACGTTGCCGAGAGACTTGCTCATCTTCTCGCCTTCGACTGTCCACCAGCCATGGGCGAAGACGCTTTTCGGCAGTTCAATGCCAGCAGCCATCAGGAACGCGGGCCAGTACACGCAATGGAAGCGTGCGATTTCCTTGCCAACAATATGCAAATCTGTCGGCCAGAACTTCGCACGCGGATCATTCAGATCCGGGTAGCCCACAGCCGTCAGATAGTTGGCGAGCGCATCGAACCAGACATACATGACGTGATCCGGATCGTTCGGAACCGGAATACCCCATTTGAAGCTGGTGCGACTGACGGAAAGATCCCTCAGCCCCTGCTTCACGAAGCTCTCGATTTCCCGACGCGGTCCATGCGGACCAATAAACTCGGGATTGTCTTCATACAGCTTCAGCAGACGGTCCTGAAACTCGGACAGTTTAAAGAAGTAGGACGGCTCCTTGACGCGCTCTACTGGCGCACCGGATGGAGCAACCATCGTGCCATCCGGCTTCTTGACCAGCTCATCTTCACCGATGAACGCTTCATCGCGTGTGGAGTACCAGCCTTCATACGCGCCGAGATAGATGTGACCATTGGCCGCAACTTTTTCCCACAGCGCACTTGCAGCAACCTTGTGGCGCTCATCCGTCGTACGGATGAACTCATCCGTGGAGATCGCCATGTCTTGCTGCATCTGGCGGAAAGACGCAGAAATCTTGTCGGCATAGGCCTGCGTGTCCATGCCCTGAGCGGTCGCGGTCTGCTCGACCTTCTGGCCGTGCTCATCCGTGCCGCTGACGAACAGGACATCTTCACCATTCAGGCGATGGAAACGGGCCAGAACGTCAGCCGCGATGGACGTATAGGCATGCCCGATATGCGGAGCGCCGTTCACGTAGAAAATCGGAGTTGTAATGGTGAAGCGCCGCGTCATGTCCACTCGTCTTGTCATGCCTGAGCCATTCACGTTCCGGCAGCGAGTTCCACTGCCTGACGGATGGCCTGGGCCTTGTCCAGATTAAAACCGTCTGTCTGCCGCCTCAGTGTATCAAGTTCCGAACACTGACGGGCAGAAGAATCAGCAACAGGCAGGTCGCCACGTCGTGCTGCCGAGCGTGCACGGTCTGCCAGTCCCTCGCCTAGCAAATCACAGAGCAATGCGAAACCTTCCGTCTCACGGGCAATCCGGTCAATGAGAGGAAGCATATCAGCCGTAAGCGTCTTCCCCGCCAGTATTTCCGCCACAAACGCAGCAATCGCTCCATCCCGATCCTGAGCAAGAAACAATGCGCGCCCTGGAGAACCATGAGCCCGCGCAAGAACATCCTCCGGAACATCCGGAACCAGCATGCGCATATCCGCGTCAGGCAGAGGCGAAAGGGCAAACGCGCGACATCTGCTGCGGATGGTCGGAAGTAGCCGTCCCGGAGACGCGGTTGTCAGCAGCAGGATAGCTTTCGGGGGCGGCTCTTCCAGAATTTTCAGGAGCGCATTTGCTGCAAAACGGTTCAGATATTCCGCGCCGTCCACGATCACGACACGCCAGCCACCTTCCGTGGCTGTGTGGTGCAGGAAGGATTGCACCGGCCGCACATCTGCAGCCGTGATTTCTCCCCGCAAACGACCCTTTTTCTCGTCCACAGCACGAGAGATTTCCAAAAGGTCTCCATGCGTCCCAGCCGTAATACGCCGTGCGGATGCAGAGGCTGGATCTTCTCCATTCAGCAGTATCCGCGCCAGCCGGAACGCGAGCGTCGCCTTTCCAATCCCGGCGGGGCCGGAAATCAGCCATGCATGATGTAATCGCCCAGATGCAAGGGCAGCACGAAACGTCTCTTCAGCCGCTTCGTGGCCTCGCAGGTCGAATGTGTGCCGTGGATCCGTCACGCGTCAGACGCGCACGCCGTATGACCGAGCTTCTCCGACACAGCATTCAGGAGGGATCGGCTGACAGCTTCAGGAGTGCGGCCAGCGTTAATACGCTTCACGCGCTCCGGTTCTGCCTTGGCAATTGCGTCGAAACCAGAAAGGACACGCTGATGAAAAGCCTCAGCCTGTCCTTCGTATCGGTCTGTCCGACCTCCGCGACTTTCCAGCCGCTCCAGCGCCTGTTCGCGTGGGAGTTCAAGCAGCAAGGTCAGATCAGGCTCTCGCCCAACAAGACGTCGTGCGCCAGTAATGAAGTCCAGACGTTCCGTTGATCCGCGCCCAACACCATAGCCCTGATAAGCCAGCGTCGAGTCATGAAAGCGATCACAAACTACAACAGCGCCGCGCTGAAGAGCCGGAAGAATGAGGTTATCCAGATGGTCACAACGGGCTGCCATATGTGCCAGCACCTCTGCCCGCCAGGACAGCTCTTCTTCTCCGAACAGCAGAAGATGCCGGATTGCCTCCGCGCCCGGCGTTCCGCCCGGTTCACGCGTCAGAATGGCTTCGTACCCTAGCCCACGAATATGGTCTGCCAGAAGGCGCGCCTGCGTGGATTTCCCCGCGCCCTCGCCACCTTCCAGCGTAACGAACAAACCGTTTTTAATTTGCAGGGCCATGACCAAGGCGCGCCATCGCACGTCCAACCAGTCCGAGTTTTGCAACGGATGCACCAGCCTGAAGCGGCACACGAATATCACCCATGCCCGGCGCTGAAATTACGATCGCGCCACAGGCCTGACCTTCAACGACCGGTGCAAGCACTGGTGACGCATAATCCACAGCAATATGGGAGCGCTGCTGCCAGCCCACCGGCATGGTCATCACAATGTCAGCACCCGCGACAAGCGGTACAGCCTTGTGTTCACCCATCCAGACCGGTGCATGATCCACAACCTGCCCCTTGCGGAACAACGTGGCATTTTCGAAGTTTGCAAACGCCCACGACATAAGGCGTTCACCTTCATGCGCGCGCTCATTGCTGGACGCTGTCCCGTTAATCACGACAATCACGCGATTTCCGTTCCGGCTGGAGCTGGCACAGAGACCAAACCCACCCGCATCGGTGTGGCCCGTCTTCAGGCCATCAGCCAGTCCCTTGTCGACCAGAACGTTACGGTTGCCCTGACGGATCTTGTTGAACGTGAATTCCGTCTCACCGAAGAAATGGTAATATTGCGGGAAGTCACGGATCAGGTGCATGGCCACGGTCGCGACGTCATGCGCGGACATGTAGTGCCCTTCAGCAGGCAGACCGGTCACGTTCATGAAGTGCGAATTCGTCAGCCCGATCTTAGGAGCTTCTTCGTTCATCATGGCGACGAAACGCTCTTCAGAGCCGGCGATCCCTTCTGCGAGCACAACGCAGGCGTCATTGCCTGACTGAATGACCATGCCTTGGATCAGTTCAGAGACAAGTACGCTCTCGCCCAGCGGCACGAACATCTTGGAGCCCTGCGTCCGCCAGGCTTTTTCACTGACCGGAAGCCCCTGCTCCAGGTGCAGACGCCCGGTCGCCAGCATGCCGAACACGATATAGGCCGTCATCATTTTCGTCAGGGACGACGGTGCCATCCGCTCATCTGCAGATTTATCCAGCAAAACTGCACCCGTGCTGGAATCCACAATGTATGCCCAGCGCGCAACGGTATCGAACGGACCAATCGGCGTATTGGCAGGCGTCCCAACCGGAGCAGCCGGAACATCAGAAGCGGCGGCAGCGGCTTTTGCATGAGCTGCGGCATGATGGTGCGGGCGTGCCAGCGCACTCAGCGGCCCGCCAAAAGAAGCACAGGCTGCAAAGCCCGCAACACCACCGAAAAGAGAGCGTCTAGTCCGCACGTTCGTCCCCAGTTGTTCGGCCTTTGTCACGGCCGTCATTCCACAATGATCCGCGCGCCCTCTACCCCGCACGCATGGGTCCGGTCCAGTGCCGCATCGGCCTGGGCGGTATCGGTATAGGGTCCGGACCTTACGCGCCAGTCCAGCCCTGCTCCATCTGGCACACGCTGAACCTCGCCGGAACAGCGCACAGCCACACTCGCGGCGGCTCCATGCCCGGAAAATTTTCCAAGAAGAACATATAGCCCCTGCGGACCTGTCATCCCCTGAGACCACGTTACAGGTAACGGCGTGAGCGCTGCAGACGGTTGGCCTCCCACAGACGAGTCGCTGCCATAGACTTTTTTCGAAGCGCCACCATCAAGCGACTCTGCGCGAACTTCCCCGACCGGAGCAGACTGGACGTCCAGATGCGGCGCACCCGTCAGTCCCTCCATAACGGAACGGCTCGCGGTTTCGTCTTCAACAATCTCAACAGGCGTATCAGACGTCATGCCCAGCAGATCTGCGGCCTTTGGAGACAACGCGACAACGCGCCCTGCACTTTCCGGCCCCCGCCGGGTCAGCCGGATCCGAACCACCCGCCCATTCAACAGATTTCGGACCGTCACGATCGACGGCAGTTGAAGGGTTTGGTGTGATCCGGTCATTCCACCCGATGACCAAACCTCTCCGTCAGAAGCCAGTTGCCCATGTAACGGCACCTCACGTGTCGCCAGACCCGTTGCCCGATAGTCGAACTGCTCATTGGGATAAAACCAACCCTGCGGGCCGTGCCATGCATTCCCCAGTTCATAGTGGGGATGCGACGCAATAGCGGGCTCATCATCCTGATGACACGCCCCGACCAGGGGCAAGAACGCCAGAAGTGGCGCAAAATTACGGAGAAACAATGCCAGTTCCCAGAAGACCTACGCCCAGCGCGTAATAATCAGATGGATTGTAACGACGGATCACGTTGAAATTATGGTAAACCATGAAGGCCTGCGTTCCCGGACCATCTGGCTGCACAATCGCGCCTTTTACGTCCGTACGGGAGAAACGCGCGCCATCTGCCCGCCGCACGCCGCGAGACATCCACTCTGCCAGTGACTTGGTATTGGTCCGGCCAATCTCACTTTTGTCCAATGCGCTGGCCAGTGTGACTTCCTGTCCCCATGGCTCGTAAGGCTGCCAACCGCATTTCCCGAGATAGTTCGCGATAGACGCAAACACATCGGGCTGAGACGTCCAGATATTACGCTTGCCGTCTCCATCACCATCAGCCGCATACCGCAGATACGCGCTCGGCATAAACTGAGCCTGCCCCATGGCACCGGCATAGCTGCCCATCATGGCTTCCGGTGCGATATCGCCATCATTCAGGATCTGGAGGGCCTTCATCAACTCCCCACGAAAGAACGTGGAACGACGACCATCGAATGCCAGAGTCGCAAGGGCATCCACGACAGAGAAAGTGCCGGTATGCGCACCAAAACCCGACTCGAGACCCCAGATCCCCATCACGCCCCGATCGTCACATCCAAAGCGCTCACTGACGGGTGCCATCACGCTTTCTACGCCCGAATAGACAGTCCGGCCCTTCTGAAAACGCGACTCCGGCAGCACGCGATCACGATACTGCGCCCATGTCAGGGTGAACTCCGGCTGATGCCGATCGAGCTTAAGAACTTTGGCATTGGGCTCTCGCGTCAAAGCCAGAGCACGAGAGACGATGCTGGAAGAAAGCCCCTGCGCCAGTGCCTGCGATCGGACACCGGCGAGAAATGCACCGTAGTCCTGAGCTTCAGCAGAGCGGATCCCCATCGCAGCCGCTCCGGCAACAGAGGAAAAGGCAGCAAGAAGATGACGTCTTTTAAGCACGGGAATATCAGCCCCCAGAGGGTGGTTCATTTGAAGCGCACGCTAGCAACCTGTGATGCTCCCTACCAGTCTTCCGCAAAACCTTTCGAGCATTCTCCGGTCAAAACGCCCGGCGTGAGATTGTCGCCAGCGCGCTGACATGCGACATCAACGTTCCATGATCATGGAACATCCCGCGGCATGATAGCCATTGGCCCCGCCCTGGCGTCACAGCCTGCCTGGCTGAAAGCAGTCAGCATCATTGTGGGGACCTTTATCCTCGAAGACGTGGCAACCGTTCTTTCCGGAGTGGCTGCACGTGCGGGGCATGTCAGCATCGCCCTGGCCCTGGGTGCCCTCTGGTTTGGCGTCGCAATCGGCGATCTCGGGCTATATGGCCTTGGCGCCGCTGGTGCACGCTGGCCCCGTCTTCGCCGCTTCCTGACGCTTCCCAAGCAGGAACGGACGCAGGACTGGTTTTCCAAGAACGTCATCCGCATCGTCGCCATCTCCCGCTTCGTGCCCGGCGCGCGCCTCCCGCTCTATACTGCCTGCGGCTTCTTCCACGCACCGTTCCTGCGCTTTGCCCTGACAGCAGTGCTCGCCACCCTTGTGTGGACAACACTGCTGTTTCTGCTGGCCATGCGCATTGGCGGCTGGCTTCTGGCGCATCAGGGCGGCTGGCGCTGGGCCGGACTGGCGGGATTTGTTCTGTGTATTGTTGTTGTCGGGCGCCTGATCGCCCGTATCCAGACCGTGAGCCAGTAACCGAATGTCCAAGACAGAGACTGAACAAAATCCCCTCTCGCTTTTCGAGTTCTGGCCCGGTTCCATCTTTTACACGCCCATCGTCCTGTACTGGATCGCAATGGGCCTAAAATACCGGGACCTCAGCATTCCGACGGCCGCCAATCCGCGCATCGAGACCGGTGGTCTTTGCGGAGAGAGCAAGTCTTCCATTCTCGACATGGCTGGCCCAATCGCCCAGGAGGCTATTGCCTCGTACGCTGTTTTTGCGAGTGGCGCTGGCGCGTTGGATCGTGCGCTGGCCGCGATGGAACGGAAGGAGCTGTCATTTCCGGTAGTGGTCAAACCCGATATTGGCTGCAACGGAACAGGCGTGAAACTCGTCCGCTCCCGGGAGCAACTCGAAAGCGTTCTCCCTCAGTTCCCGAACGACGTTGACCTGATGGTGCAGGAACTCATCGACTATCCCGTCGAAGCCGGCCTGTTTTACATCCGCCATCCCGATCAACCGCAAGGCCGCATCACGTCGGTAACATACAAGGAAGCCCCGGTTCTCACTGGCGACGGACATTCCACCATCGAGGAACTTATCATGAGTGATCCTCGCATGGGTCAGGTTCCGCAAATCTATCTTCCGCGTCTGGCAGGTCGGGAAAAGTCCGTTCTGGCAGAAGGGGAAGTTCTACCCCTCGTGTTTGCAGGCAATCATTGCAAAGGGTCTGTCTTTCGCGATGGCCGGGCTGATACCACCCCAGAGCTGACCGCGCGCCTGGACGCCATCATGAAAGACGTTCCGGACTTCTATTTCGGCCGTGTAGACGTGAAGGTTCCGTCGGTTGAAGCGTTGCAGCGCGGAGAAGGCCTTCGCATTATCGAAATTAATGGTGTCGGCTCCGAAGCAATCCATATCTGGGACCGACGTACGACCCTGTGGGAAGCGTATCGGGCACAGTTCTCACACTATCACCAGACCTTCCTCATCGGCGCTGCCAACAAGGCGCGTGGATGGAAGACATCAGGCGCTTTCGGAATGCTGCACTCCTGGCGCAAACAGCGCCGTCTGCTGGCGTCCTATCCAATGAACGACTGAGAGAACTCAGTTCCCGAGTTTACCACCGCCAAAGATATAGTTGCTGACCTGCTGCTCCAGCGAAAGCTGGTCGCGGGTGTCCTTGATGACCCCGCCAGCAGACAGCGTCTTAGGGTCTTTCCCCGGTTCAATCTGAAGCGCGTTATCAGCCGTCATGCTCGGCGCACCAATACCGACAGCCGTATCAACCGGAAGATTGAGCTGCTGATCAACGGAAAACGTCACGTCAGCCATCTGGGTATGTGGGTTGAGGCTGATCGACTGGACACGCCCCACCGTCACCCCGGCGAGATCAACATCAGCGCCAGCTTTTAAGCCATTCGCTGAATTGAACTGCGCATGCATGACGATGCTGTGCTGAACCGGCCCCTTACGAAGCTCACCGCCATAAACAAGAAAAGCCCCGGCAACGAGAAGGACAAGACCGCTTGCCAGAATGGCGCCACCGCGCCCGCTGTATCCTGCCTTCATGTGGTGCCTCAACTTTCAAAAAACCCGGTAAGCTGGCGAGTTAGTCTTCCCCCACAGCACGGTCAAGGTTGCGTCCCTTCGCGCCATCAGGCAAGTGACTTCCTTTTCCGCCCATCCGTGCAGGCTCCATGACGCTTTTTCAGGCCATCATTCTCGCCATCGTTCAGGGCATTACTGAGCCCTTTCCAGTCAGTAGCCTCGGCCATGCCGTTCTGCTGCCCGGTATCCTTCACTGGAACCTGGACGAACATTCGGAAATGTTCCTGCCATTCCTGACAATGCTGCACGTCGGAACCCTTGTGGCTCTGGCCGGCGTCTTCTGGCGCGACTGGATGGCCATCCTTCGCGGGATGCTCGGTCTGCACGGCCGATACAACCAGCTTGAATCGATTCGGGTTTTTGGTCTTCTCGTCATTGCGACCATCCCGGCCGTCATCTTCGGTGGGCTTTTTGAACATAGCCTGCGCTCCATCTTCGGGGCACCTCTGGCCGTCGCAGGCTTTCTGGTTCTGAATGGCCTGCTGCTTCTGGTCACGGAATGGCTCCGCAGACAGCGCGGACAGGCGGATCACCGTCCGATTTCTTCCCTGTCTCCCAAGGATGCTCTGATTATCGGGTTCTGGCAGTGTCTTGCCCTGTTCCCTGGTCTGTCGCGTTCAGGCGCCACCATGAATGGCGGTCTTCTGCGCGGACTGGATCACGGCACCGCCGCCCGTTTCTCGCTGCTCATGGCCCAGCCAGTCGTTCTGGCAGCGACCGTCAAGGAAGGCTGGCAGATGCGGCATATGACGATTGCCCACGACGTGATGTTTCAATGCGTCGTGGGGGCCATCGCTGCCGGGATCACAGCTCTGATCTGTTCTCTCCTGATGTTGCGCTTTTTCCGCAATCATGACGAATGGGCTCTCAAGCCTTTCGGCATCTACTGCATTGCTGCCGGTCTGCTGGCAGGCGTTCTCATCGTTCTATAAACCTTTCCAGACGCCGCTTTTCCCGGCAGATTAGGGATCATGCCACTTCCGATACAATCCAGCCCATCCGCCTCAGCCACGGCTGCCCGTCGAAAGAGTCTCGAACAGATCATGTCCGAGAATGAGGCGCATGGATTGAAGCGTAGCCTCACAGCGACGCAACTTATTCTTCTAGGTGTCGGCTCCACCATTGGCGCCGGTATTTACGTCATGACGGGAACGGCTGCTGCCGAATATGCTGGCCCCTCTGTTCTTGTTTCGTTCGTGGTGGCCGCCCTCGCCTGCCTCTTCACCGCTTTCTCGTATGGTGAGCTTTCATCCACGCTCCCGGTCTCTGGCTCCGCATACTCCTACGCCTACATCTCCATGGGCGAGAAAGTGGCCTGGATCGTGGGGTGGCTGCTCCTTCTGGAATACGGAATTTCCTGTGCAGCCGTCGCCGCCGGACTGTCCGGTTATGCGTCGTCTCTCCTTGCCGTCTTTGGTATCCATATTCCTTCCAGCCTTACTCAGGCGACGTTGCAGCCTGTCCCTGGTTCGGATGGCACAGCCATTAGCGCTGGCTGGCGACTGGATCTTATCGGCCTGACGGCCGTCTTTATGGTAACCGGCCTCTTGGTGCGTGGCATTGAGGAATCTGCCCGCGTTAATACGCTGATCGTTATCCTGAAGGTTGGTGTTCTTGGTTTGTTCGTTGCCTTCGGCATCCATGCCATTCACCCGGCAAACTGGCATCCCTTCATTCCGCCCAGCGAGGGTGGCTTTCACTATGGGGTCAAAGGGATCTTCCGGGCAGCGTCGATCATCTTCTTCGCTTATGTCGGGTTTGAGGCGGTCTCAACCGCTTCAGCGGAAGCCAAAAACCCAACACGTGATGTCCCCATTGGAATTATCGGTAGCCTGCTGATCTGCACGATTGTCTATATTATCGTTGCCGCCGTGCTTCTGGGGATCGTGCCTTATCGGGAGCTTGATGTCCCGGACCCACTGGCCATCGCAGTCCGCGCCATGAACACCCCCTGGCTGTCGATCTTCATCAATGTTGGCGCAACCATTGGTCTATGCTCAGTTCTGATGGGGCTGATGTATGCCCAGTCGCGCGTGCTCCTGACGATGAGCCGGGATGGTTTGATCCCTTCTCTGTTTGGAAAAGTGCACCCTAGCTTTCGTACGCCGTGGCTGGGAACGATCGTTCTGGGAATCATCGTTGCCATTATGACGGCAACACTTCCCATCGACATCATCAGTGATCTGGTCTCAATCGGTACAGCCGCAGCCTTTGGCATCGTCTGCTTCACAGTCATCTGGCAGCGGAACACACGCCCGGACATTCAACGCCCCTTCAGTGTCCCTCTGGGAGGCTTTCGGATCCGTGGTTTCTGGATTGGCATCACACCACTCCTCGGCATCATTTTCTGCCTGTTCATGACCATTCCGCTCGTCACGGACATGATTCACTCCGTTGCCAATGGAAATCCTGTGCCGATCATCCTGCTAACGAGCTACGTCATTCTTGGCGTCGTCACATACGTCTTTTACGGACGTCGCAATTCCACAATGGCAGGTTGAAAATCACACCCTACGGAAGAACAGCGTTTAAACAGCAGCGCTTTCTTCCGTAGAGCCGTAGCGTCCCAGTGCTTCGCCAAGGGACTGCCCAGTACCATTCTTCCATTCAGACCATCCATTGGCAGATCGTCCGAGCAAATAGGCGGCTGATGAACTAGGAGACTTGTAAAGCGTGTCACGCGTATAGATGACACGCTCTCCTTCCACACGAAGAACGCCCTGATCAATCAACTCCTGACGCTTCTGGTAATATCCGTTTTTCAGAAATGCCTCGGAAACCTCTGTTCTTCCGTACGATCCCGCAAGAACAACAAGCCCTTCCTCAGTGTAACGGGCTCGGCCGTTCACCCCCCCTGCTCTGCAATAAAATTCCTGTTCCGCATCTTCCGATGCCACAGGATTATAGGTGTCATGCGGAGTGATGACTGGAGTTTGAACAACACGAGCCCTGATCAATGGATCAAAGAGCGGATAACCGAGCGTCGTCAGCAAAATATCAAACGTTTCAAAGATTTCCCGGCATTCGGCTTCCATCGCTTGTGGCGTATGCGGCTTGGTACCGATCGTACCGTTATCCAACTCAAAGCGTTGCGCTTTCGCGGCCCAAGTGATTGACAACCATTCCAGATAATAAGCGTGCGTCAGCGTCAGGCTCTGCGTCAAAGATAACGCCACAACTGCACGGTTCCAGAAATCCTTCTTCTCATTGTGCTGCTTCAGGCGCGTACCCAGGTTCCCTGTTTGCCCCACATAAGCCATGGGCGCGGAAGTCTGTTCATTCTCACCAAAAAGAACATACACACCAACAAACCCGGCTTCAGGCATCTCCAGAAAGGACTCAAGACGCACTCGTGGAATTTCAACAACCTGCACAATGCGCGTTGTGATGGCTGCTGTACGAATACCCTGAGGATCACCGGAAGGAAGAAAGATCTGAATGGTCTGAGGATGTTCCGACATATTTTCTTCAGTCCTGCACAAGATCCGGCATTCATGCTTCAACCAGAAACACTCAAGTCCGACGTAACAGCCATAAGCTGATCCCGCCAGATGCAGAGCGATTACGTCTCTCAAAAGAAAAAACCACCGCCGAAGCGATGGTTTCTGTCTCAGGACCCCGGTGTTCCAGGGCCCATATAACTTCCCGGCGGCGGCCGATCGATCTTTGGAGACAAAAGCTCGCTTGGCCAAGCCTCAGCCCCCGGCCGGGGTGGCATCATGGCAAAACGTGCCCGCGGCAGAGCCTCCGGACATTCTTCCCTGATCCGTGCGATAATCTTTTCCCGGATATCACACCGTAGATCCCAGCTCTGAAGAGCATTGCGCGCACTGGCGATAATACGGATCGACATCACCTGAGAGTTACAGTCCGCCACCTGCGCATCAAAAACCTTGCCGTCCCAGAGTGGGCATGTGCGGATGATCTCATTGAGCATCTCCCGGATGCGATCCATTGGCGCCTCATAATCGAGCCATAGGAACACAACACCGATGATCGCCGCAGAATTATGCGTCCAGTTTTCGAACTGGTTCTCCAGGAAGTAAGAGATAGGCACAATGTGACGGCGCCAGTCCCACACCCGCAGCACAACATATGTCGCGTTGATTTCCTCAACCCAGCACCAGTCACCATTGATGATGACGAGATCTTCCATACGAATGGGCTGGGTCACGGCAATCTGCACGCCTGCAATCAGATTGGTCAGCAAGCCACGCGCAGAAAGACCCACAATCAGTGATGCGGCTCCAGCCGAAGCAAAGAGCGACACACCATACTGTTTCACGGACGGGAACAGCATAAGGGCAGACGCCACGGTCACAATGCCCACCATGATTTCCGTCAGCCGCCTCAGAACGCGGATCTGCGTCTGGTGCGTACGGATCATGATGTCGTCGGTCTGTTCTCTTGAAGAAAGCCGATTGAGATACGCTTCCGTCATGATCCGGAAAACGATAATGGCAGAGAAGCCAAACGTCAGAACCAGCAGGAACAGGAAAAAGAGTCTGAGGTTCTGTTCAGTCTCGTAGGCAAAGCCTGTCACGGCAGGCAAAGCCGCAATCATCGCAAGCAGTGCGATCATAATCCGTGTTGGACGCCGAAGCGCAGCCACGATCCGGCGGATCAGGGCACCACTTCGGGAGCCGGGGATCCGCAACGTCAGGGACGTTACGAGATTACCGCAATAAAAAGCTAGAATACCCACGACCGCGAGCATCAGAACAGAAACAACGGCTGCCGGAAGCCACGTAAAATAAGACCTTACGGCAAACAGCGTGCTGACGAAGTGCTGCGTCACTAGGCAGGAAGCTCCATATCAAGAGGGAATTGAGGGATTCAGAAAACCATAACAGATATGGCCATTGTGAAAAATGCGGTGACTAAAATCCTGCATTTTCCTTTTGATAACGTGTTGACACACCAACAGATCCCCCTTAAAAACCCGCCTCAACGCCGGGTTACCCGGTGGGATGGCGGTGTAGCTCAGTGGTAGAGCAGGGGAATCATAATCCCTTGGTCGGCGGTTCAAATCCGTCCACCGCTACCATCCATATTTTCCTAAAATTAAATAAAAATCTTTCAGGTATCTGATCTGAAAGCATTTTTGTATCATGTTGACATGATCAAGAAGCCTCTTGCCGTCGTCACCATGGCCTATAATGAACCAGAACATCTTCAGATCTGGCGTCGGCATTATGGCGCTCAGGTCGGCGAAGCGTCATGTTACGTTATTGACCATGGCTCCAATGACGGATCGACGGATCATCTCGGTCAGGTCAACAGGATCCGAATTCCACGCTCTCCTCAGGATGACGAACGACGCACACGTGCCGTTGGCGCATTCTGTGCCAGTCTTCTCGAATGGTATGACAGCGTCATTTACAGTGATGTGGATGAGCTTCTCTTGGCAGATCCTGCCATGTACCCGTCCCTCACCCATTTTGCCGTCGCCAATAGTAGCCCTGTCGTCACAGCCACGGGGCTGGATGTCATCCATCTGCCCAACAGCGAGACTGACTTCGATTATAGTCGGCCGGTTTCAATCCAGAGGCAGCATTTACGATTTTCGAGTGCGATGTGTAAGCCTGTACTCATCCGCGCCGCGGTGACGTGGGCTCCTGGCTTTCATTGTTGCAAAGAAGTCAGCCCTCAACTGACAGCACCGCTATTTCTTTTCCACCTGCGTTACGCAGACCTTGCCTCAGGCCTCAGGCGTCTGAACCGAACTCGAACGCAGCCCTGGAGCTCAGAAAATGCCGGCCAGCACCAGCGCCTCCTTGATCAGGACTGGGAGAACATGCTCCGCAACATGGCAGGCCTCCCGATTGTCCACCCAACATTCGATCAGCAGGACCAGCGGCTAAAGAACTGGCGTCATGCGGTCGAACAAAGCGCAATTGACCGCGATCATGACCAGTACCGGCTCGACCTCCACATCAATGGAACCGAGCTCTGGCACCTCCCCGAACGGTTTGTAGGGCGGATATAAAAAAGAGCCGGCCCTTTTCAGGACCGGCTCTTTTTCAAATCTTATTCAGCGTCGGCTGAAGCGTCCTGAGGCCGCTGGGCCTCGAAGGAAGGCTGTTCGCCACCTTCACGGTCCCCGCCCTGATAATTTTCTTCGCCATGTGGCTCACGACGATCTTCATAAGCGCGCTGACGCTGCGCCTGACGCTCGTTGCGCTCCTGCTGACTCTGCTGGGCCGCCTGATTCATCGCATTCAGAATGCGGAAATAGTGCTCGGCATGCTGGAAATAGGCTTCCGCAAGAATACGGTCCCCGGTTCCGGTGGCATCCCGACCAAGCTGGAGATACTTCTCGAAAAGCTGCTGAGCAGTTCCGCGAATTCTGAGGTCCGGGCCATTGCTGTCAAACACATGGTTGCGGTTCAGAGGGGTCTGGGAACTACTTGTGCGTGGTGTCCCGCCGCCTGCACGATGATGCCGGCCTCTTATACGCTTCATATTCATCGACCCGTGATGCACTTTCCTGATGGCGGGCCCCTCTTCTGCCCTTGCAGAAGGATGCATCCGCCGCTGTCGAAAAGACGTCTGTCTATCTCGCTGTGGCTGGACACTGGCCAGCCTTCTCATCTGTTACCGGCTTACTGAAAGACGGCCAACAGGAGCAACTCCGTGAGGA
Source organism: Gluconobacter sp. Gdi (assembly GCF_014132155.1). Classification (GTDB taxonomy): domain Bacteria; phylum Pseudomonadota; class Alphaproteobacteria; order Acetobacterales; family Acetobacteraceae; genus Gluconobacter. Next base: position 153,965 of record NZ_BLJQ01000003.1, on the reverse strand, counting down.
AAAAACCGCCATTACGGCTTTCACTCCAAAACGTAGCTTTTGGGTCATACCAACTCTCGGCCCTTAAGCCAACGTCTTTCCTCAGTTTTCTGTCCGCTGCAGAACAAGAGCGCGTGCAATGCCCCCCAGATCATCATGCCGCACGACCTCTTTCAGCCCTCGCCGGCTCCCCAGTTCGGACACAGCATCGATCTGCCCGATGCCCATTTCCAGAATGGCATGTCCCCCCGGAACAAGCAGTCGGGGTAACGCGTCACACAACAACCGATAGGCATCCAGGCCGTCCGTTCCTCCATCCAGCGCCCGGGCGGGCTCATAACGCGAGACCTCCGGCATCAGGTCGGGCACGTCAGCACTCTCGATATAGGGCGGATTGGAAATCACGACATCAAACTGCCCGTTCAGGGCAGAATCCCAGTTCCCTGCCAAAAACGCACTGCGTTTTTCCAATCCGTTCCGAGCCGCATTCCGCTGGGCCAGAAGTGCCGCGCCAGGTGCAAGATCAACGCCTACCCCCCATGCCCGGGAATATTCTGAAAGCGCGGACAACAGCAGGCACCCTGTCCCCGTTCCAAGGTCTAGCATGGTGAGAGCCTCCGCCTTGTCCGGCCGAACGATCAGGAGCGCTTCAATCAGAGCTTCACTGTCTCCCCGTGGAATCAGCGTCTCGGGTGACGTAAAGACATCAAGAGTCCAGAACCCTGTTTCACCCGTGATGAAAGCCAGAGGTTCGCGAGACGCCCGCCGCTGAACAGCCGCCTCAAAGCGATTCGCTTCATCTTCCGAAAGAACGTTCAGAGCGAACAATCCAGCCAGATCACGCTGCGTGGCCCAGGACAGCAGCAATCGGGCTTCACGACGAGGATCTTCAAGTCCAGCCTGCTGCAAGACCACTGCTGCACGCTGAAGAATGTCATCTTTTGCAGTCATTTTGTCAGTGAACCTGCTATACCTGTGATCATGAAGTCCAAACGTGCATTTTTCTTCTCGGTCCTTCTTCTGGGATGCGCCCTGCATTCAGCCAGCGCCCAGTCTGAACTTCCTGGCACCTTCACCGTCACCGATGAACGTGCTCCTGAAGAAATCTCCGAAGTCTCTCGCCTTTACCTGAACGGTAACCTGGTGGCGACCTTCCGCCTTGGCTTATCCAAATCGCGAGAAACGCAGACCATCACGCTGCCTGCCGGACGCAACGATGTTGACTACGCCCTGTGCGGCGAAATCACCATCATGCACAACGGACATCAGGAAACGCATCAGGTCAGCAGCGACGGACAGCTTCATAGCCCGCAAGACCATGCCCTGGATGCAGTCGGAAGCAATAATTTCACAGACTTTTTTTTAGTAGATTACAACGATCCATCCGTCGCCACTCATCGGCATGGACGGGCTGCTGTTTGCGCAGTTCCCAGCAGCTGAGGCTTTAAAAGCCCTCAGCTGCCAGAAGCTCTGTCTGTTCTTCACGTGTCAGCGCATCGATAATCTCATCAAACTCGCCCGCCATGATGCGTTCGATCTTGTAGAGCGTCAGATTGATGCGGTGGTCCGTCACACGCCCCTGCGGGAAGTTATACGTCCGAATCCGCTCTGACCGGTCCCCTGTTCCAACCTGAGAGCGTCGATCCGCGGCACGGGATTCATGTGCTGCCGAACGCTGCCGCTCATACAGACGTGCACGGAGGATTTTCATAGCCTTGGCACGGTTCTTGTGCTGGCTCTTTTCTTCCTGCATCGCCACTACGACGCCAGTAGGAATATGCGTAATGCGAACGGCACTTTCCGTCTTGTTGACGTGCTGCCCACCCGCACCCGACGCACGATAAACGTCAATCCGCAGATCGTCGTCATTGATCGTGACGTCCACTTCCTCTGCTTCTGGCAGAACAGCAACCGTCACCGTGGACGTATGAATGCGCCCTTGGCTTTCAGTCGCTGGGACGCGCTGTACGCGATGCACGCCAGACTCATACTTCAGGCGAGCAAACACGGAACGGCCGGAAATTGTCGCCATGCCATCTTTCAGACCTGCAACTTCATTCTCGGCGTATTCCATGACTTCAAAACGCCAGCCATTCTGCTCCGAAAATCGGCGATAGGCATCGAAAAGCTGGGCGGCAAAAAGCCCTGCCTCGTCACCACCTGCCGCCGGACGAATTTCCAGAATAGCACTGCGTTCATCCGCTGCATCTTTAGGAAGAAGAGCGAGTCGGAGATTGTGCTCCAGTTCAGGAATCTGGGCTTCAATCTCTTCCAGCTCAGCCTGAGCCAGTTCCTTCATCTCCGGGTCAGAAAGAAGAGCTTTGGCTCCATCGCGCTGTGTGTCGGCGTCCTGCCAGGCCCGGATTGAAGCAACGACAGGCTCGAGTTCTGCATACTCCCGTGAGAGACGCGTGAACTCTTCCCCCGTCGCCTCACCTGCGGACATCAGAGCCTGAATTTCCTCCGACCGCGCAACAATTCGCTCAAGCCTGTCGTCAAATGCCACGTGTCAGGCGCCCTTCAGTGCCTGAACCAGATCCGCAACAGATACCTCCTGCTGATCACGCGTTCCCAGATCACGAAGCTGCACGACATCGCGCGCAATTTCTTCATCACCCAGAACAACCGCATGAGATGCACCGGACTTCACGACGCGCTCCATGCGCTTCTTCATGTTCCCACGCGTCTCAATTTCAGCACGCAGTCCCGCTTCGCGCAGTGAGCGGGCAATCGCAGCACCTTTGAGAAGAGCCTCGTCTCCCATAGGAACAATTGCAATTCCAGCAGGAACAGCAGGCGCGTCCTCAAGCAGCAGGGCAAGACGCTCAATACCACCGGCCCAGCCAATTGCAGGAACAGCAGGACCGCCCATCTGCTCAACCAGACCTTCGTAGCGTCCCCCAGCCAGAACAGTGCCTTGAGCACCCAGCTTCGTCGTCACAAACTCGAAGGCCGTGTGGCTGTAATAATCAAGGCCACGCACAATCCGCGGGTTCTCGACAAACTTCACGCCAAATGCCGTCAGGTAAGACCGCAGGTCGTCCCAGAATTTACGAGACTCATCGTTCAGATAATCCGCAAATGCCGGTGCATCGGCCAGTAGCGCACGATCCTGCTCGGACTTGCTGTCCAGAATTCGCAGCGGGTTTACCTCAAGACGCACTCGGCTTTCTTCAGAAAGCGCATCTGCGTGCTGACGGAAATACCCCACCAGAGCCTCACGCCACGCCTGTCGGGACGCAATATCCCCGAGCGTGTTGATTTCCAGAACAACATGTTCTGAAAGACCAAGCGCTTTCAGAATGTCGTAGGCCATTGTGATGACTTCGGCGTCTCGAAGAGGGCCTTCTGCGCCCAGCAACTCCGCACCAATCTGGTGGAACTGGCGATAACGCCCCTTTTGCGGGCGCTCATAACGGAACATCGGCCCGTGATAGAATGCCTTCTGAGGTAAGGACTGGGTCAGGCCGTTCGTCACAAGAGCACGACAGATTGAGGCTGTGTTCTCGGGACGCAGCGTAATGCTTTCGCCGCCCCGGTCCTCAAAGGTGTACATTTCCTTGGAGACGACATCGGAGGTTTCCCCGAGTGTCCGCGAGAAAACCCGCGTATCTTCGAAGATGGGGGTGCTCCACTCTTCAAAGCCATAGGTTTCCAAAACAGCTCTGGCCGTCTGCACCACATGGTGGTGACGGCGCATCGTGTCGCCAATAAGGTCGTGTGTGCCGCGAGGTGGCTGCAATCCTGACATCAGTGAGCCGCCGGGTCCAACAACTTGGCTGCTTCAGCTTCTGTCTGAGCCTTGTCTGCCTCAATAGCGGCAACCTTGGTCTCAACCAGATCCACAATATGCTCGATCATGTCTTCTGCCGGCATCGTGTGGTCCTGACGACCAGCCGAATAGACCATATGGCGACCAGAGCCACCGCCGGTCACACCGATATCGGTCATCAGGGCCTCACCCGGACCATTCACAACGCATCCGATGATGGACAGCGTCAGTGGCGTCTTGATGTGCTGGAGGCGATCTTCCAGCGTCTGGACCGTCTCAACCACGTTGAAGCCCTGACGCGCACAGGATGGGCAGGAAATGATTTTCACACCACGATGACGCAGGCCAAGGGACTTCAGAATGTCCCAGCCCACCAGCACTTCTTCTTCCGGTGCAGCAGACAGTGAAACGCGCATGGTGTCACCCACGCCCGCCCAGAGCAGATTGCCCAGACCAATGGAGGACTTCACCGTACCGGCACGCTTGGAGCCAGCTTCCGTGATGCCGATGTGCAGCGGATGGTCACAGCAGTCTGCAAGCTGCTGATAGGCGGCAACCGCCATGAACACGTCAGACGCCTTCACGCTGATCTTGAACTCATGGAAATCATGGTCCTGAAGGATCTTTGCGTGCTCCAGAGCACTTTCGACCAGCGCTTCCGGGTTAGGCTCACCGTACTTTTCCAGAAGGTGCTTTTCCAGCGAGCCAGCATTCACGCCGATACGGATGGAACAGCCGTAATCCTTGGCAGCGTTCACAACTTCACGCACGCGCTCGGCACTGCCGATATTGCCCGGATTAATACGCAGGCAAGCCGCTCCAGCCTTCGCGGCTTCGATCGCGCGTTTATAGTGGAAGTGAATGTCCGCAACGATCGGCACGTTCACTTCATGAACGATTTCCTTCAGAGCGGCCGTGCTGGCTTCATCCGGACAGGACACACGAACGATGTCCACACCTGCCAGTTCGGCGAGACGGATCTGGTCAATCGTCGCCTGCGCGTCAGACGTCAGGGTATTGGTCATGGTCTGCACGGAGATCGGCGCATCACCACCGACCGCAACCTTGCCGACATGAATCTGGCGCGACTTGCGACGCTCGATGTGCTGATAGGGGCGGTAGCTGCTCATGATTTACCTCTTCGTGCCCGGGATAACCGGGTCCTTTGGGTCAGGGGCGTTACCCCCCTGTTTAATGCGATGGAGACGATTGATCCAGTTGCCGGGCATTCAGATCGTCAGCAGAAACTTCTGCGGAAGGCGTAGGAGCTTTTTTAGGGCGACGAATTACAGGCTTCGCAGCAGGCGCCGCAGACGAATCATCTGGTGCGGCCGCAGTCGACCCGTCAACACTTTGCTCGGAAGGAGTAGCCACCACGGCAGACGGCTGTGCCGGGAGAGCAACACCATTGCCGAATGCACCTGAGCGGATGGCATCCGCTGTAACTTCAACATTCCGGCGCACTTCACCCTGACGACCAAGCGGCGCGCTCGTGCAGCCATCTGTCGAAAGGACAACACCACCCGCATTGCCGAAAGACATGCGGAACGGCGCTGCAGAAGCGTCACCCTGCCAGCTCTCGCCAGCCTTGAGCACGCGAGACACAAGAACATGACCGTCCTTGTCCTTCACCTGCATCCAGACAGGCGCCAACAGACGCACGACAACAGCCCCGACGGGGACAGCTGGAGCGGGAGTTTCAGCAGGAACATCTGTAGCGGGGCCAAACTGATCCGTATTGTTCGGCGCTGCATCATCCTCTTCTGCGCTCGGCGAGGGAGATGCTGGCGATACTGCAGGCGTCGCAGACTCAGTCGGTGCAATAACCGGCTGAGACGCCGGAGCGGGCACGACAGGAGCGACGGACGCAGGAAGAGGATCATGCGGCAGAGAGGGATCGGGAGTTGGTGCCCTGCCGGGCATGACAGACGCGACCTGAGGAGACGTAGTCGCAGATGTCGCAGCACCTGGCATCAATTCCGCAACAGCCGGAATGCGGCGATCTGCCGGACTGTCATGCGAGGCAAACCGATACCATCCAGCATAGGCCGCCACGACAACAACAAGCCCTGCTCCAACCAGCAGACCAATGGGCAGCCCGCGCTCACCCTCAGGCTGCGGAAAGACTAGATCCGTCTTCCGATTGACAACCCCGCGATATTCTCGACGGAAACGGGCTACCAACCCATCTGCGTCCAACTGCATGGCGTGGGCATACGTCCGCAGGAAGCCGACAGCATACGCCACACCTGGCAGAGACGAGAGATCATCAGTTTCAAGCGCAACCAGCAGACGCGACCGGATGCGCAGCCACTGCGCAACGTCATCTATCTGCCATCCCAACTCTTCCCGTCGCGTACGCAGAATCGTGCCAACACTGGGCTGGTCTGAGCGAAGCGGCATCGGACGGTCGGAGGGAGGAGACATGGCTGATAAAACCTGATCAGGCAGAAGCGTGAACGCGATCTTCCCGCTTCGCAATGGCTTCGACAGCCTGCTCAACGAGTGTGGCAATGATTTCGGAAACCGGACGGACTTCCTTGACCATACCAACAGACTGGCCAGCCATGACAGACCCGTTCTCGACGTCACCCTCGATTACGGCACGACGAAGCGCACCAGCCCAGAAATGCTCGATGGAGAGCTGAGCATCTTCCTTGCTGACACCACCGCTCTGGAACGTACGGATCGTCTCTGCCTGATGCTTCAGGAAGCCACGGCTTCCAGCATTGGCAAGACCACGAACCGGAATGACCGGAAACTGCTCATCAAGCTGCACGGATGTCACAGCGTCACGGGCATTGGCCCGTAGGAACGCCTTCTTGAAGTTCTCGTGCGCGATGCTCTCTTCAGACGCAGCAAAGATCGTTCCAAGCTGCGCACCGGAAGCGCCCTGCTCAAGGTAGGAGACGATGGCATCACCACGGCCCAGACCACCAGCAACAAAGACAGGAACGTCCTTGATGTGCGGCAGGATTTCCTGCGCCAGAACCGTCAGGGAAACCGGTCCGACATGACCACCAGCTTCCGAACCCTCGATAATGAGAGCTTCAATACCCAGTTTCACCAGACGCTTGCCCAGAGCCAGCGCAGGCGCGAAACCAATCGCACGCGCGCCGCCATCACGAACACGTTTAATGATAGCACTCGTCGGCACACCACCAGCTAGAACGACGTGGGATACGTTATGTGCGAGGCACACATCCACCAGACGCTCTAGCTCAGGATGCATGGTGATGAGGTTCACACCAAACGGGCGCTTCGTCAGAGCCTGCGTGGCAACAATTTCTTCCTCAAGGCGCTCCGGCGTCATGGCACCACAGGCAATCACGCCGAAACCGCCAGCATTGGAAATGGCGGAGACAAGATTGCGCTCGCTCACCCAGGACATCGCGCCGCCAAGAATGGCGACTTCGCTGCCCAGGAAGTCACATCCCGGCTTCCAGAGGCGATTCAGGGTCTCGCGGGCGTCCGTCATTGCACTCACGTAGAGGGTTCCTCTTTCTTGTCCAGCCCGTACGCGGTGTGCAGTGCACGCATCGCAAGCTCTTTGTATTCCGAATCAATCAGGACGGAGATCTTGATTTCACTGGTGGAAATCACCTGCACATTGATCCCACGTTCCGCCAGCGTAGCGAACATGGTCGCAGCAAGCCCGGCATTCGAACGCATACCAACACCCACGACGCTGATCTTCACCACATTGTGGGACGTCTCAAGCTCGCCATACTGGATGATGCCATGAGCACTTTCCAGAACAGCGCGGGCAGCAGCCTCATCGCTTTTGCCGACCGTGAAGGTCATGTTCGTCATGCGGTCAACGCCCGTGCTCTGCACGATCATGTCCACATTGATGTTTGCCGCAGCCAGAGGTCCGAAGATGGCGGCCGCGATGCCCGGACGGTCCGGAATACCCCGAACGGAGAGCTTTGCTTCATCATGCGAGCTGGCAATGCCCGCAACCAGTTCCTTCTCCACGATCTCGTCCTCATCCACCACAATCGACCCACTGTCATCGTCCGTCTCGGAGAATGACGACAGCACACGTACACGGACCCCTTCACGCATCGCCAGCCCGACACTGCGGGTCTGAAGTACCTTGGCGCCTACGGAAGCGAGTTCAAGCATCTCTTCATACGTGATGCGATCCAGCTTCCGCGCGCGTTTCACGATACGCGGGTCCGTCGTATAAATTCCATCAACATCCGTATAGATGTCGCATTGATCCGCATGGATCGCCGCGGCAATCGCTACAGCAGATGTGTCTGATCCGCCACGCCCAAGTGTGGCAATCCGGTTATCCGGCCCAATCCCTTGGAAGCCGGCAATAACCGGCACAATGCCATTATCAAGACATTTCAGCAGTTCCGTGCCATCAACACCATCAATGGACGCTTTGCCGTGCGCGTCATCCGTCACAAGCGGGATCTGCCAGCCCTGAAAAGAGCGTGCCGGAACGCCTAGTGCCTGTAGCGCGATAGCCACAAGACCACTCGTGACCTGTTCACCAGACGCGACAACGGCATCATATTCCTTTGGATCTGCCAGCGGGTCCAGCTCGGCGCAGTATCCAACCATTTGATTGGTCACACCCGCCATGGCCGACACAACAACAGCCACCCGACGCCCCTGCGCATGCTCGGCCTTCACCCGCTGCGCAACGACCCGGATGCGTTCAATTGTTCCGACGGACGTACCGCCGAATTTCATGACGATCGTTTTCCGTTTCCCGCTATCCACAGACATGGAAAGAGTATCGGCACGACCGGAAACCTGGTCGTGAACGGGAGTATCGGACATGGACATCGCGGATAAGGCTCCAGTACGTGTCTGGCGTTGCGCGCTCGGGTCTGGCATCGGATACGGCACAAAACAGATTTGCCGGCCGGTCTTCTGAACAGACTCTGCCGGTCCACATACTCGTCTCGCCACGCCGCGTCCAGCCGACGGCATCATGCGGGCATACAGAAGGACAGTTCTGATGGCCTCAGAAACCGTTTCCGGAAGCACCTCACATCGCTCTTCCGTTTCCGATTCCGAAATCGCCCATTTCAGTGCGCTGGCCAAGGACTGGTGGAATCCGCGTGGCCCAATGGCTCCTTTGCACGCCATGAACCCCTTGCGTACAGACTGGGTTGCTTCGCGCACGACCACTCTCAAGCCGTCTGAAGGAAAGCGCCTTTCCCTGCTCGATATTGGCTGTGGCGCAGGCCTCGCCAGCGAAGCCTTCGCAAAGCTGGGGTTTGAGACACTCGGCCTTGATGCAAGCCCGGACGGGATCGAAGCCGCCCGTGCCCATCAGGCTACCTACCCACTACCACCGAGTGCCGCACATCTGACTTATCGTAATGGCAGCGCGGAAGACCTGGTCGAGGAAGGTGCAGAATTCGACGTTGTTTCAGCTCTGGAAGTTATCGAACACGTCAACGATCCGCAGGATTTTCTGCACATGCTCGCAACCCTGACCCGACCGGGAGGCATGGTTGCAGTGTCCACGATGAGCCGCACACCGCGTTCATTCGCTATGGCAAAGCTGGGAGCAGAATACCTTCTGCGTATGCTGCCTGTCGGAACACATGACTGGAAGAAATTCATCAAGCCGGAAGAACTGGCAGCCATGGCGCGTAACGCCGGTCTGCGCATGACCGACATTGCCGGCATGAGCTACCTGCCCCCGCGCTGGCGCACAACGCGCGACACCGGCGTGAACTACATCGCGATGTTTACGAAGGGCTGAAACAAAAAAGGCGCTCCGAAGAGCGCCTTTTCCATTGAATGTCAGACCTGCGTGTTCATGAACGCAAACGTCGTCGGGCTACCGACAGGCGTAAAGTTTTCAGTAAACGCAAGCTGCCCGGTGTTCTTGTCCACCTTGAAGGACGTCACCGCATCCGAACGCTGGTTGGCGCAGAACAGGAACGTCCCGGACGGATCGAACATCATGGCGCGGCCATAATCGGCATGCATCCAGACTTCATCCTGCAGGGACAGCGTTCCATCCGCAGCAATCGCGAACACAGCCAGCGAATCGCCCAGGCGGTTGGACGCGTAGACATACTTGCCGCTGGCCGAAATCAGAATTTCCGCAGCCAGCGTCGAGCCACGGAAATGCGGCGTGACAGTGCTGACCGTCTGGATATTCGTGATCGCACCCGTCAGCGGGTCAAAAGTGGACACAACAATCTTCGAGTTCTGCTCGCACAGATTGTACATGATGCGTCCAGAGTGATTGAACTCGAAGTGACGCGGCGCAGAGCCGGGTTCCATCTCGTAATAGGGTGTCTTTGCCGGAATCAGCTTTCCAGTCGCCAGATTCAGCATCCAGACATAGACGCGATCCAGTCCCGCATCATCCGCAATCACGAAGCGTCCACTTGGATCAGAACGAATCATATGCGGATGAGAGCCGGAATGATCGGAAACCGCAAAATTTCCCTGCGGATTATCGGATGCCCGCTCTGGCTGACGCGGCCCGGTATTATGGACCACATCCGTCGCGTCACCCAAGGACCCATCGCTACGGATAGGCAGAACCGCAACGCACCCGCCAACATAATTCGCGACCAGAACATAACGGCCAGAATGATGCACACTCAGATGGGCCGGGACCGCCCCGCCAGAGCTAACGCTATTGAGCTTACGCAGAGAGCCGGTCTTCTGATCAACGGCGAAAGCCGTGACAGATCCGTCACCATCCTTGTTGAAATCGTCGATTTCGCTCAGGGCATACAGAAAGCGATTATCTGCGGAAAGCGTAATGAAAGACGGGCTGGCAATGTCAGTGTAGGTGGTGATCGGCGTCAGAACACCTGACTCGCGGTCCATCTCGAACACCGCAATACCCTGCCCGTTTCCAGCTCCTCCTGGAGGCGCGTGTTTTGTATATCCTCCGACGAAACATATCGTCTTGGAAACAGGCTTGGGCGGTGGCGGGGGAACGGGAATAATTTTCGGTTCGTCAGCGGCATAAGACGTGCCTGCCACGCTGGCGCCAACCGCACCAGCAGCCAGCCCGAGCGCAAAATCGCGGCGGGAAAGAGGGTGGGACATAGTGGTTCCACGGTCCTTTCAGTTCGGCAGAAGCAGAGACCTGAAATTGGTCTGCATGTTTCTGGCAAACCATATCAGAGAGACATGGCCTACCATTGTAGTTTCTCAGTGAGGCTGCGGAGACATCTTACACTGTGGCCCAAATGAGCCTCCGGTATATCGCGTCCAGGTCTCGGTCTGCCCCAGAAGCGGCATTCCCAGAACAAAGCCACGCAGCTTTAGAACATTTGGCTCGGAGAGCCAGATGTATGCCTGATAGATACGTCCGCTTCGTGGATCAAGGATGTGACCCCGCCATTTCTGGTCTTCTGCTGCTACAAAATCTGTCAAAATCCAAAGATGGCACTCTGCACGGCCCCAAACGTCCTTCGGCATCTCCCCGTCATAGTCCATCCCGACGAGCTTGCCGCAAAGGGCATTTCCGCAATGCTCGATAGAGAACACACCGTCTTTACCCGCGGATAGCCAAAGGCCTAGCTCGGAAGGCTCGGAGGTTGCCTGAGGGATTGCCGGTGCTGCCGCATATCCCATGAAGGGTATCGTGCAGAGCAGTGCGCCAGCAAGAAGCCGTCCCCAGCGCATTCAGGCACCGCCAAGCAGAGAATCAAGCCGCCCAGCCCGATCCAAAGCCACGATATCATCACATCCTCCTAGAGACTGCCCATTTACGAACACCTGAGGGACAGTCCTGCGGCCCGAGCGACTGATGGATTCTTCACGCTCACGGGTCCCATGTGGCGCATTGATTTCCTTAAACGCCACACCCTTTGATCTCAGAAGATCAACAGCATGAACACAATAAGGGCATCCCGGTTGGGTAAAGATTTCGATTTTTGACATAAAGTTCTTACTCCTCGGGATACGGAACGTCCTGTTCATCGCCTTTGCAGGTCCGCGCTGCAACAAGAATATCCACCGACAATGCCCCGGCCTTCAAAAGGGCGCCAGTGCAAACAGAAGCAGTTGCACCTGTCGTCAGAACATCGTCCACCAGAAGAACGGCCTGCCCTTCAATTCGTTTTTTCCGCCCGGCGCGCACAACAATCGTGTCAGCGATTTCCCTTTGACGCTCCTTGGCAGATAAACGCGCCAGTGGCCTGGTTGCCCGGCGCCTCTCAAGACCATCAGCAAGCACGGGAACGCCACTTCTGCGGGATAAACCATGCGCCAGTAGAGCGGCCTGATTATATCGTCGTCGCCACAGCTTGGTCCGATGCATTGGAACGGGGATCAGAAGGGTCGCTTGATCCAGCAAGACACATCCTGCGCGAGACATTTCCTGCACAAGGATATGTGCGTTCTCGGTCCGATCAGAATATTTCAGGGGAAGAATAAGCCGCCTGGACCAGTCATCATACTCAAAGGCAGCCCGTGCAGACCGCCAGACCGGAGGACGCAACTGACAGGATACACAGATATTTCGTGTACCCCCGAAGGCCTCATTAGAGAGCGAAACGCCACATTTTTCACAGCATGGAAAAATAATCCTCCGAGCTGCAGAAAAACAATCGGAACAGAAAGCACCATTCGTCACGACGTCTGCTCCACATACTCCGCAAACTGGAGGAAGCAGGACGTTCAGGGCGTTGCGGCTATACTTCGCGAATAAAGAGCGGATCAAAGGCTGAGATCAGCCTTTAACCAATTTCAGCTCCACACGTGACGCATCAATCAGAATTTTACCCTCATTCTGAAAATTGACCGTAACACGCTCGCCGATTGCAGATTGCACCTGCCCCCATCCCCACTCAGGAAAATCAGGATGCTGAACAATCTGACCTGGCTCTAAAAAAGACTGAAATGGCATGGACATGACACCCTTCATGACATGAGAGGCGCATTGTTGCCCAGCATTTTCGCCAAAACCCCGCTGCGAAGATTCTGTGATAGCCGTCCGTCATGAGGGCAAAAAAAAGAGCTTTATCGTTTAATGATAAAGCTCTTCCTTCTTAAATCAGCACTACCATCAGGCAATAATGCTGTGTTCTAAAGATCAAACGGCGTCGACATACTTTTTAAGAAACGCCTTAACCGCATCCCCAAGATCAGGACGATCAATAGAGAACGCGATCTGTGCTTCCAGGAAGCCCGCCTTGTCACCACAGTCGTAACGTGTGCCTTCGTAACGCAATCCATGGAACGGAACATGCCCAATCATCTTGGCCATGGCATCCGTAAGCTGCACTTCGTTACCGGCACCGCGCTCTAGCTTGGCAAGATGCTTCATCACATCAGCCGTCAGAACGTAGCGTCCAATGATGGACAGGTTGGAGGGGGCATCTTCAGGGTTTGGCTTTTCAACCAGCCCCTTCACCTCAACCAGTTTGCCGTCGTCGGCACCGACATCAAGAATGCCATAACGGTTCGTGTGCTCACGCGGCACTTCCGTAACAGCGACAACGTTGCCGCCGGTCTGGTTGTACGCATCCACCAGCTGAGCAACACAGCTACGGCCGCTCTTTACAATGTCATCTGGCAGCAGAATAGCGAAAGGGTCGTCCCCAATGAAAGAACGAGCACACCAGATTGCGTGTCCCAATCCCAGCGGCTCCTGCTGACGCACAGCGACGAGAGAACCCGCCTGAACGCTGCTTGGCTGAAGGGCTTCAAGCGCACTTTTCTTTCCACGCTCTCTCAGCGTCGCTTCAAGCTCGTAAGCAATATCGAAATAATCGATCAGGCTGTCTTTGCCACGCCCCGTAACAAGACAGAACTCTTCGATGCCAGCTTCACGGGCTTCGTCGATAGCGTACTGAATCAGAGGCTTGTCGACGACAGGAAGCATTTCCTTCGGCATCGCCTTAGTAGCGGGAAGGAAACGCGTTCCTAGTCCTGCAACGGGAAGGACTGCTTTTTTTAAGGGCTTGATCACGAAACCTCACACATCAGCCAAGACATCATTTGACCACTGCCTCGAAGGCAAACAGCGTTCAGATGAAAACATCGTTAGGCATAACTGTGGATGAGCAGTCTGGCAACAAAATGGCACAGACAGAAAAACATCACACTGATGCCTTAACTTTGGCATTCAGGGTGAGTTTTATTTTTTATTTTCGAGATTTTTTCCATCACTTCAGAAGAGTGATGGTGCGGCCGAGAAGACTCGAACTTCCACGGGGTTGCCCCCACAAGCACCTCAAGCTTGCGCGTCTACCATTCCGCCACGGCCGCCCCGTGACAAACCGTCTTGTGTAGTGCAAGACCGTCCGGTGAGGGGCGATATAGCTGATGCCTGAAACGAGAGCAATGACCAGAAACGATATTTATGAAGAAATTTTGTGGAAAAAATCCGACGGGCTAACGCCGTACCCTGATGCTCTGAACTTCATGGCCACTCGCTCGCGCCAAATCCACGAGGGAACAGCCGATCCCGTTGTCTGGCTTGTAGAGCACCCCCCCGTCTTTACGGCCGGAACATCCGCAAAGCAGCAGGATCTCTATAATCCACATCACTATCCTACTTATGAGGCAGGCCGTGGCGGTCAGTGGACGTATCATGGGCCAGGTCAGAGATTGGCTTACGTTCTCCTGAATCTCAGCCACCAAAACGGCACGATACCCCCCAAGGATCTTCGCGCTTTCGTCAAAGGACTTGAAACCTGGCTTATTGAGACCCTCAAACACCTCGGTGTAACGGCTTTTACGAGAGAAGGACGCATCGGCGTCTGGGCCTTTGATCCTCTTACAGGCGAGGAAGCCAAGATCGCTGCGCTTGGTATCCGGGTCAGCCGATGGGTCAGCTGGCACGGCGTCTCGATCAACCTTGATCCAGCCCTTGATGACTTTGACGGCATCGTTCCCTGCGGAATACGGGAATTCGGCGTCACCAGCCTCAGGCGCTTCAACCCGGCTCTTTCCATGGAAGAACTGGATCGTGCGCTAGCCGCATCTTGGCCAGCGCATTTCGGCTCTATCCCCCGGGAGGAGTAAAAACGGTAGGGGTTACTGCTACCCCCTCCACTACATTTCCTAGAGATACGCTGAAATGATTCTGCCGGGCATCCACACCCTGCAGACCAATAAGCAGCAGTTTTCCACCCGTATCGGAGAATTGGAGCGTCAACAGCCCTTGGGAAGGGTTGTCCGCCTCAGCAACCGAAACCTGAAGCGATCCCTGCCCGCGCCGCACGTCAGTCACCTGAATCCCACGGTCAAACCGAATCGGATAATGAAGCAGGAGCCCCAAGGGGTTCCTCTTCAGGGACAGATGGGTCACAGCCCCGCTATCCATATCATCCAGAACCAGATGACCATCCCCGGCCACAAGTTCCATTGTGTGAGGCGTCACGTAATCAAGTCGCAGATGCCCGGGCATGTAAACGAATCGTCCGGCACTGACCCCATTATCAGGGCCAGTCTGATTGAAAGACGCCTGCATCCCGGTCACACCGTTCATGTAGGTTTCAATTCTATGAACGTCTGCCTGCTGGTCTGCAGGGAGATGCCCGTACCCACTCGTGGCGCAGCCAGACAGAAAAAGAAGAGCTAGAAGTGCACGCTTCATGGAGTAGCTTCTCCGTGCAGAACAAGAGACAGGGCATGAAGCCCTGTTTCAAACTCTCCCGCCAGCAATCCGTTCACCAAGCGATGCCGGGCAATCCGGTTCAATCCGTCAAACTTCGCACTGGTGATGGCGACATTGAAATGCGTTTCTCCCGTACTTCCCAAAGCTTTTGCTCCAGCATGATGGGCATGACGGGCACTGTCATCCTGAATTTCAAGCACGCTCGGCGCCAGTTCCCGCTGGAGAATTTCAGCTATTCGATCCCGTCTGGTGAGGGGCTGCGTCATGGTCAATTAAATCCGACTTGGTTTGTCCGCTTGCATCAAACGGCTCACATTGCCCATATCAGACACCATGCAGCGTAAATCTACCAGACATCGGGCTTTTGACCCCGATCCAGAGGCACCAGACCAGACCTGCGATCATCCAGGCTGTGCGGAGCCTGCCGGCTACCGTGCTCCCCGCGGGCGCGATGCCCTGCGGTCCTACTTCTGGTTCTGCCTTCAACACGTTCGCGACTATAACGCGCGATGGGACTTCTATCGCGGCATGACACCGGCCCAGATCGAAGCCCAGCTCAGAGCTGACACGTCGTGGCAGCGCCCTTCGTGGAAACTTGGGACTGGTACAGCACAGAAAGCCGAATTCAACGAAGAAGATGTTCTGGACCCTCTGGATATTCTCGGCGCCAGCCGCCGCGACAGAGCCCAGCGCGCCAAGGACAGTGCGCGTCAGCGCGCCGCAGCTGATGGCCCACCAGAACCGCTTCGACTGCCTCTCGCAACGTTGGACCTGACATGGCCCGTGTCGTTGGATGACGTCAAAAGCCGATATCGTGCCCTTGCCCGCCGTCACCACCCTGATGCGAATATTGGCGACAAGCAGGCTGAAGAGCGTTTCAAGGCCATCGGATCCGCGTACGCCGTGCTGAAAACGCATTTCAGTCGCGAGTCAGAGTTCGTTTCATGATTTTCTCTCTGGAAGAATAGAGCCTAAAGGCCCATCTTTTCAGAACATTCCTGAATTCAATGAAAGTCCGCCAGTCTCATGAGTGATTTCGCGACGATCGACGCCCCGGAAACCGTCACCACCGCCGAAAGTTCTGCGGTCCCAACCAGTGTTCTTGGTGCGCCCGACCTCACGGTGTCTTCGCGTGAAGTCTTCGGCATTAAGACTGATCTTCAGATCCCAGCCTATTCCGTCCGGACAGAGCACGTCCCTGACATCGATCCATCCTACAAGTTCGATGAAGACACGACGCGCGCCATTCTTGCGGGTTTTGCCTATAACCGCCGCGTAATGGTTCAGGGCTTCCATGGAACGGGAAAGTCCTCCCACATTGAGCAGATTGCTGCGCGCCTGAACTGGCCCTGCGTCCGTATCAACCTCGACAGCCACGTGTCCCGTATTGATCTCATCGGCAAGGACGCCATCGTCCTGCGCGATGGCAAGCAGGTAACGGAATTCCGTGAAGGTTTGCTGCCTTGGTGCCTGCAGCATCCGTGTGCGCTGATTTTCGATGAATATGACGCAGGCCGTCCGGACGTGATGTTCGTGATCCAGCGCGTTCTCGAAGCAGAGGGTCACCTTACCCTTCTGGACCAAAACCGCGTGATCCGTCCCAACCCGGCCTTCCGACTTTTTGCGACCGCAAATACCGTTGGCCTTGGTGACACGACAGGTCTGTATCACGGCACGCAGCAGATCAATCAGGGCCAGATGGATCGCTGGAACATCGTCGCGACCCTGAACTATCTGCCGCTTGAACAGGAAGTTGCGATTGTCACCTCCAAGCTGAAAATCGGCGAGGAAGACAAGGACAAGACGAAGATGGTCGAGCGTATGGTCGCTCTGGCCAACCTGACACGCTCAGGCTTTATGGCCGGAGACATCTCCACAGTCATGTCCCCACGAACTGTCATTGCCTGGGCTGAGAACTTCAACATTTTCACCGATGTCGCATTCGCGTTCCGCCTCACGTTCCTGAACAAGTGTGACGAAGCCGAGCGCGGTATTGTTGCGGAATACTATCAGCGCTGTTTCAACACCTCCCCGGTGGAGTAAAAAACCTTGTCCGCGCCCAAGAACTCCCCTCCTGACGAAAACCGTCAGGAAGGTTTCCGCCGCGCCACAATCGCAACCCTTCGCGCCATGGGCGGCACGCCTGAACAGAGCGTGGATTTCCAGGGTGCGGTTGTTGGTAACAGGCTGCCCGCCCCGCCGGCACCTGATGCCGTGCAACTGCCCTACCTGTCCCGCAGCATGCACGACCGCGAAATTCAGAAAATTCGCGGAGCGGCCGATGCTGCGGCGCTGAAGCTGCGCTACCACAAGAGTGGCCTGAATGCGCAGTTTCCAGAGCCGCAAGCTCAGGAGGCGTTCAACGTCCTCGAACAGGCGCGCTGTGAAGTTTATGGCTCCCGCCATATGGCCGGCGTTCGTGCCAATCTTGACCAGCGTGTCATCCAGCAGTGCGCCGAGGCGGGCTGTAACCGCATGGCGACCAAGGAGGAAATGCCTGCCTCCATGGCTCTGAGCCTGCTAGCTCGAGAGGCCATGTCGGGGGAGCATACCCCTTCGCAGGCCGGCCCGGCGCTGGAAGCCTGGCGCGCCTCTCTCTCTCCGTCAGCCAAAAACGCACTGGCGGAAATGGCTGTCACGCAATCTGACCAGAAAGCCTTCGCACGCGCGATCACACATCTGCTCGGTGCCTGCCAGCTTACAGAACTTCCAGAGGAAATCGAACAACAGGCCCCTTCAGACGATCTATCTGAAGACGAACAACCTTCCGAAGACGAAGCGGCCGTCCCGCAGGAAGATCAGCAGACACCTGCAGGCGATGACCCTGATGAGGAAGATGGTTATCAGCCAGAGAGCGGTGAAAGCGGAATAACAGGCGAAACAGAGACGTCTTCCGACGCCCTCGATTCCCCTGAGACAGGTTCGGAAGAAGCTGCCGGCCCGTCTGACCAGTCAGGCGAAGGCACGGCCATCGGCGGCGGCTCAACCTATAAAGCTTACACCACACGGTTCGATGAAGAAGTTGGGGCTGCTGACCTCTGTGACCCCGACGAACTGGACCGGCTACGCCAACAGCTCGACCAGCAGCTTGTTCAACTTCAGGGCCTGATTTCCCGTCTTGCGCATCGTCTGCAACGGCGGCTCATGGCTCAGCAACAACGCCGCTGGGAGTTCGAGCAGGAAGAGGGCATCATCGATGCCGGGCGCCTCTCCCGCGTCGTCACAAACCCAACCATGCCGCTCTCGTACAAGTATGAGTGCGAAATGGAGTTCCGCGACACGGTCGTCACACTCCTAATCGACAACTCAGGCTCAATGCGTGGTCGCCCAATTGGAACTGCTGCAATATGCGGCGACATTCTCGCCCGCACGTTGGAGCGCTGCGGCGTGAAAGTCGAAGTTCTGGGCTTCACGACGCGCCAATGGAAAGGTGGTCAGAGCCGGGAGCAATGGGTGAAAAATGGCCGCCCTCCCGAGCCGGGGCGGCTGAATGACCTGCGTCACATCATCTACAAAGATGCAGATACACCCTGGCGCCGGGCCCGGAAGAACCTTGGCCTCATGCTGCGTGATGGTCTCCTCAAAGAGAACATTGATGGCGAATCGCTGCTTTGGGCCTGGAAGCGCCTGAAACGGCGTCCGGAACACCGTCATATTCTCATGGTGATTTCAGATGGTGCGCCTGTGGATGACAGTACGTTCTCTGCCAATCCGCACAACTATCTTGAAAACCATCTGCGTGAGGTCATCAAGCGGATCGAAAGCGATCGGAACACGGAGCTTTTGGCCATCGGCATCGGCCATGACGTCACGCGTTACTATCGACACAGCGTAACCATCAGTTCCGCCGAAGACCTCGGCGGCACCATGATGGCTCAATTGAGTGAGCTGTTTACCCCCGCCGGTCAGCGGCGAGTGCGATAACAGCATCCAGCATACGGTCGGTATCGACGGTCGTGGTGCGGTGATTAACGATCGCCGCCCTCACCGCCAACCGACCGTTGATCCGAGTTGTGGATGGGGCCGCCACACCGCTTTCATGCAAATCCTGTACCAGCTCGGAAACATCCTGATCTGACAGGCCCTCTATTCCGAAGCAGACAATATTCAGCGTTACTGGCGCGAGTAGAACGAGTCCGGGCGTAGCCTGCACGCGCCGCGCAAGATGCTGTGCAACGTCACAACATTCTTCCACCATCTGCCCCATACGCTGTGAGCCATAATGGCCCAGCGTCATCCAGACTTTGAGCGCCCGAAACCCGCGGGAAAGATCTGGCCCGAAATCACAGAACCAGGGCGCGCCACTCGCAAGTCCTCTGGCTTCACGCGTGAGATAGTCGAGCGACTGAGCAAACGCGGCCGCATGAAGTTCACGATTCCTCACGAGAACGCAGCCCGCGTCGTAGGGAACTTGTGCCCATTTATGAAAATCGAATGCCAGACTGTCAGCCTTTTCAATGCCGGAAAGCTGCGCCTTCAAACGTGACGACAAACAGGCCAGCGCCCCAAAAGCTGCATCCACATGAAACCAGAGGCCGTTCTCCCGTGCGATAGCCTCGATCCCCTGAAGATCATCAATAGCCCCGCAATCCACTGTTCCGGCCGTTCCGGCTACCATGAAGGGCACCAACCCGCTCTGTCGGTCTTCGGTGATCATCTGGCGCAGGGCCGCAAGATCCATCCTATGATCACCCGTCACCGGAACACGGCGCAAAGCCTCGCTTCCGAAACCAGCAAGATCAAAGGCACGAGGCAGACACCCGTGGGCCGTTGTCGCGGCATATCCAACCATTCTGCTCTGCCCAACACCATGCCGTCGCAATGACGGATCACGCGCCCGACTGGCCGTAATGATGCTGATGAAGTTGGCCATGGACGAGCCCGTCACGAGACAACCCGACCCATCTTCCGGCATTCCAACCATGGAGAGAGCCCAGCGAATAACTTCACGCTCGACTTCATTTGCAGCATGACTGCGGCCACCACAATTGGCGTTCATGCCGCCCGCCAGCATTTCTGCCAGCATCCCGACAGGTGTTCCGGCGCCATGCACCCAGCCCATAAAACCCGGATGAGTATTACCATTGCCATAGGGAATAACGAGCTCAGTGAAACGCTCATGCAGTTCCTCCAGAGAGGTCCCTTCGGCAGGAAAGCCCGTTCTCAGCTCATCTCTGGCTGCCTGCGGCATAGGACGCCAGACCGGGCCTTCCCCGACATGTTCCATACGATCAAACAGAGCATCCAGCATCTGATGACCCATGGCACGAATGCCGCTCCAGTCTTCAGGGTCCAGTCCCGCCATGAAGAGAGATCCTTTTCGCTGCCACGTTTCCCTAGCCGCGATACAGGCCTCCTCTCAGGATGTCACGCAACCGGATCAGAGAAGTGCGGAATACAGCGATGACGAGGAACTGCTACTGCTTCCTGTAAAAAGGGACAGAATACCGTCCGATGTCCCTCCACTTCCATAAAGTGTGAGCATACTGGCAGGCGTCGTGGATGCTTCAGGGCTGATTTGCAGAAGCGCCAGATATTGTTCAGCAAACCGCTGCACACCTTGGGAAGTACTAAGACGTGAAAGATCCAGCTTGTTCCCCAGCAGTCGAACCTGTTGGTCGTAATCCAGTGCGCCAAACTGGGTTGTATCGAACCCACACACTTTTTCCGCCACCTTCAACAGTTTCGGATCTGCCATGATGCTGGAAAGCTTCATGTCTGACGTGACGGTTCGGGTAAAATAAAGAGCATCCCCAAGGCCCGGCGTCTCGTCCTGAACGCTGCTTTCATACCCATTCGTCAGGTAATTCTGGGCGATTTTAGACAAGGTGTCTTCTGACGAGAGGGGAGACGTCGACCAGTCTGAAAACGCGGTCGCAAACGCTTTCCAGGACGCATTCCCGCTTCTCTGTGCCAACGACTTGGAAGACGTAGGGTCCTGCGTCATGAGTTGCTTAAGGACGGCCGTCTGATCAATATTGGAAGACATGTTATAGGCGCCAAGAACGACCTTCAGCGCCTTGTAGTTCTTCAGAAGCTGATCAGGCGTCGTGATGGAAGAAGCCTCAGCTTTAAACGCCGTCAATGCCTGCTGCGAAGATGAACTGGTCTTTTCCCATCGGTTCACGGAGGCCTGTTCGTCTTTCACGATGGACAGGTATTGCGGCACCGCTGGCATGGCGGAAATGGACGAAGACATGCACACTCACCCGCAAGGAAGGATTATGGGGAACCATTGTCTCTCCATAATCCTAAGAGAGTCTTAACAGTCTTTCTGTCTGAGAGATCAGACACCACAGCATTGAGGGCATGATGTCTTTTAAAACCCTTTTCGTAACAGCATTAGCAACGGCTCTGCCTTCCTTCGCGTCATCTGCTCTCGCAGACACGCTTCCGAACATTCCTGCGTCCTGCTTCACCTATTCCCTGAGCGGCCATCAGGCTGTCGCCCACGGCTTTTCAGCATCAGGCCTGCACGCCACCCTGACAGGAACCGGCATCGGCCTCGATATCGGGCCTATCACCCTGAAAGACCCCAAAGGCGCAGTCACGGAAGCCAAACTGGAACAGTTCAATGCAACGGCCGCTTATGCAGCCCTGAGCGCTTTCCGTGGCGGTATTAGCCCGGCCTGTCAGGGGCAGGATGCCACCATTACAGTCCACAACATCCATGAAGGAACGCCAGAAGCCTCATGGAGCAGCGTAAAACTGTCCCGCCCTGGTCACACAATGACCATCCAGCACGCGACGATCAACGCAGTCCAGACCAGCCCTGAGCTCCGCATCAAGGTCAATGGAACAGGCATTCACGACTCGAAACAGCCACTTATTCCGTCGTCCCTGTCCGCCGATCTGTCCGTAAGCGGCCTCTCCGGCTCCTCACAGCAGATCACGATCAACGCCCTGCATGCCATTTCCGGAAGCAGCACTGTTGATGGCACAGGAACCATTCAGATCGGCTCGTCAGCCGCAACATCGACCGCAGACACCCATGTCAGCATCACCAATGTTGCACAGTTGATCGAGGCAATTCGCCAGACAGCCCCGACCAAAGTGGTCACCGCCCTTACCATTGCCCGCCTGATGGGACGCCAGAGCGGCGACACCACCACATGGGATATTGCCCTTCAGGGCGGCGTAGCGACGGTCAACCGTATTCCGCTCCCTATCGCCGTTCCCTGAGTGCCACTGCGGAAGCTGGAAAAACGCTTAGTCGGCGTCTTCCAGTTTCCGCACGAGTTTGCACAGAACGGTCGTTACTTTCTTCGCAAAACCAATGCGGGTAGCGTTCGTCATTTCGCGAATAATAGCCAGCTTCTGATCGGGGCGGATCTTCACGCCCGAATCCTTCTTACGAGTCGCCCAATCGATCAGCCCGGCGGGGTTCTGGAACCGGTTCTTGCGGAACTGAAGCACCATCCCCTTCGGCCCGGCTTCCAGACGCTCCACACCAGCCTCACGGCACAGACGCTTGATGAGCACGACGTCCAGAAGATTCCCCACCTCTGGCGGCAATGATCCAAACCGGTCCACAAGTTCAGCGCGCATGGCCTCGACTTCCGCTTCTCCGGTCAAGGATGCAATACGCCGATATAGCCCCAGCCGAACCGGCAGATCAGGCACATAAGTGTCTGGAATCAGCACAGGCAATCCGAGGATAATATTCGGCGTCCAGCTGTCTTCTTCCTCCGCCTTCCGACCGCGTTCGCGACGCAGATCCAGAACGGCATCTTCCAGCATCTGCTGATACAGCTCGATCCCGACCTCCTTGATATGCCCGGACTGCTCATCGCCCAGCAGATTTCCCGCACCCCGAAGATCCAGATCGTGCGACGCCAATGTGAAGCCAGCACCAAGTGAGTCGAGCGTCTGCATAATTTCCAGACGTTTTTCAGAAGCGGCCGACAATGGGTTCGTCTGCGGCCAGGTTAGATAGGCATAGCCACGCTGCTTGCCTCGCCCCACACGCCCGCGCAGCTGATAAAGTTGCCCGAGGCCAAACATATCTGCCCGATGAATAATAATCGTATTCACGCTGGGCATATCGAGACCACTCTCCACGATATTGGTGGAAAGCAGGATGTCATATTTGCCGTCGGCAAATTCGGTCATGACGCGTTCCAGTTCAGTCGGCGTCAAACGTCCATGCGCCTGAACGACCTTCGCATCCGGAACAATCTCGGCCAAGCGCTCTGCCATCCGGTCCAGATCAGCGAGTCGCGGCAACACACAGAACACCTGCCCACCGCGGAAACGCTCACGCTGAATCGCTTCGCGGATCATGACGCTGTCAAACGGCGTAATAAACGTGCGAACTGCGAGACGATCCGTCGGCGGCGTCGCAATCAGGCTCATTTCCCGCACACCGGACAGGGACAGCTGGAGCGTACGTGGCAGCGGCGTGGCTGACAGTGTCAGGACATGCACGTCTTCCCGCAGAGCCTTGAGCTTTTCCTTGTGAGAGACACCGAAATGCTGCTCTTCATCAATGATCAGCAGGCCCAGACGTTCGAAAGAGACCGTCTTGGCCAGAAGGGCATGCGTCCCGATGACGATATCCAGACGGCCGTCCGCCATCTCTTCGCGGACTTTTGTCGCTTCCTTGGGTGTCACCATGCGTGACAGTTGTCCGATCCGAACCGGCAGACCTTCGAATCGCGCCACAAAGCCACGGTAATGCTGACGAGCCAGAAGCGTTGTCGGAACAACAACAGCCACCTGCATTCCTGAGAGCGCGGCAACAAAAGCCGCACGCAAGGCAACTTCGGTTTTTCCAAAGCCGACGTCTCCACACACCAGCCGGTCCATTGGGCGACCGGAGCTCATATCCTCTAGAACATCAGCGATCGCACGAGACTGATCTTCCGTCTCCACGAACGGGAAACGGGCGCAGAACTCGTCCCACAGCCCCTCTGCCGGCGCGAGCGTCGGAGCTTCACGCAATGCACGCGCAGCAGCCGTCCGAATCAGTTCACCCGCCATGATGCGGATGCGCGATTTCATCTTGGCCTTACGGGCCTGCCAGGCCGTACCGCCGAGCTTGTCGAGCTGGACGCTGGCTTGCTCCGAACCAAAACGGCTCAGGAGTTCGATGTTCTCTACCGGCAGAAGAAGACGCTGCTCTCCATCATACAGAATGGAAAGATAGTCATGCGCAACCAGCCCTTCGCGGATGGTCTCAAGCCCGACATAGCGTCCAATCCCGTATTCCTGATGAACAACGAGGTCCCCTTCGGAAATCTCGCCCACCTGAGAAATGAACTGTTCACCACGCTTCTTGCGACGAGGCGGCCGGGAAATACGCTCTCCCAGAAGGTCCTGTTCAGACACAAAACACAGACGATCTGAAACGAACCCACGCTCTAGCCCGAGAACGAGCAGACCAACTGTCCCTCGGGACATGCCTGCTGCGGACGGCCAGTCGTCATAACTTTCAACGCCGACGCCATGTTCCTGAAGCAGATGGGCGATCCGCTCCCGCGAGCCACGGCTCCAGGCCGTAACATACGTGCGGCGCCCGGACTGCGCCCACTCTTCAACCTGCTTGCCAAACGCTTCAAAAACACCCTCGCGAGACCCGTCCTTGGCCCGGGCAAAAAGCGGTCCGGGACGGCTTCCGGCTTCTACGCCTTCTCCCAGATCCGGCTTGCCAAATGCGTTCAGCAAAACAGATGGCGCCCTGGAGAGCATGGCATTCCAGCCATGCTGGTCCAGATAGAGACGATGCGGCGGAAGCGCCCGATACGGCATCTCGCCGTCTCGAACAGGAACACGACGCGCCTCATAGTGGTCGGCGATCATGTCCAGACGGGCTTTCAGAATCTCCGGTGCATGGCTGTCGAAGCTGATTGCAACGTCTGGCAGATAATCCAGCAGCGTTTCCATCTGGTGGCCATCGCCATCATGGAAAAGCGGCAGATAGTGCTCCAGACCCGGATAACGCCGCCCATCAGAGACGTTCTCATAAAGCGTGTCCGATGCAGCTGATGGCCCAAACGTATCACGCCATCCCGTGCGGAAAAGACTGATACTCTCCGGACTGAGAGAAAATTCCGAGACAGGCCGCAGCTCGAAACGCGCAAGCTTTTCCGTTGAGCGCTGAGTAGCGATGTCAAAGGCACGGATATTTTCGACTTCATCGCCAAAAAGGTCGAGGCGGATCGGGTCTGGTGCACCGGCTGGGAAAAGATCGAAAATGCCGCCCCGCGCCGCGAACTCACCCGCTTCCATGACCGTATCAGTCCGCGTGTAGCCATTGGCGACGAGAACCTCGATCAGGAGAGACTGATCGAGCATTTCACCCGTAGCCACACTGATGGACTGGCCTTTGAAAGCCGATCGTGGCGGAACGCGCTGCAACAGACTGTGCACGGTCGTCAGAACGATCCGGCGGGCTTTCGTCGGCTCCAGCAGACGACACAATGTTCCAACACGCTCAGCAACAAGGGCAGCATTGGGAGAGACACGATCGTAAGGCAGGCAGTCCCACGCGGGCAGGCGCAGAACTTCAACTTCCGGCATCAGATACGCCAGCATGTCCATCAGAGCCGCAACAGCAGCGTCGTCCCGCGCAACATGCAGAAACGGCCCTTCATGCTCTGCCAGCCGCTGGCGAAGCAGCAGCGCCACACTCCCGTCCGGGACACCCCAGACGGTCGGACCAAAGGATGTGAGGGGCATTTCACGGCTCATGGTTTCGTTTTGTTCCATCCTGCTCTTGCCCTATACCTGCCGTTCCAGACCCTGCCATACCAAGAAAAGCCCCGGGGAGCGCCCGTTGCAATGCAGTCCGAACAGCCCTCTCCAGATTTTCTTGCTCCACTCTTCGCACCACTGACGTCCCTGCCCGGAATCGGGCCAAGACATGCAAGTCTGCTGGAAAAGATCGCAGGGGGACGGCGCGTCCTGGACCTGCTGTTCACCCTTCCCGAGCGAATTGTTGACCGTCGTATTCTGCGCACAGTTGCCGCAGGACACAATCTCGCACCCGGAGAAATCCTGACAGCGCGTGTCCGTGTCCTCTCAATCCGCAAGGCTGCACGCCCCGGCCAACCCTCCATCATTCGCACAGAAGACGACACGGGAAGGCTGGATCTGGTTTTTTTCCAGCAGAAAAATATGCCTGCCCCCACCGTAGGGGCAGAGCTTCTTGTCTCGGGCAAGACCAGCCGGTTCCAGGGTGAGTTGACGATGCCCCAGCCGGATCATGTCACAACATGGGAAAAGCGTGATAGCTTTCCCAGACTTGAACCCGTCTGGCCCCTGACGGCGGGCCTGTTTCCCTACACAGTGCGCAAAGCCATGCGCGCGGCCCTGACGCTTCTGCCCGATTTTCCCGAATGGCAGGACCACGCCCTTGTCCAAAAGCGCCGCTGGCCAGCTTTTACACAGGCGCTGCATATCCTGCAGGCCCCGGAGAGTATTCCTGCTCATGTCGAATGGGCGCCAGTGCGAGAGCGCGCACTTTCCCGTCTTGCTGCGGATGAACTTCTCGCTGACCAGCTCTGTTTTGGACTGGCTCGCCTTAAAGCACGCAGCCGGATAGGCCGCAGCATGCCGGGCACGGGCGCACTCCAGACAGAGCTAAATCGTCGGTTTGGGCATAAGCCAACGTCGGCCCAGTCTTCAGCTATCATTGAAATCCGTCAGGACATGGCGGCCTCTGCTCCGATGATGCGTCTGCTGCAAGGAGACGTGGGCGCCGGCAAAACATTTGTCGCGATGAATGCCATGCTTCAAGCCGTGGAATCAGGTGCCCAGGCGGCCCTCATGGCGCCAACAGAAATTCTGGCACGTCAACATTTCGAGACGGTTTCCCGCCTTTGTCCCACCCAATGCGTTTATCTGAGCGGGACGATCAAAGGCGCAGCACGCCGCGAGACATTGGCGGCCATTGCCGATGGAACTGCGCGCATCATCGTCGGAACTCACGCCCTGTTTCAGGAAGGCGTGACGTTTGCGGACCTTGGACTGGCCGTCATTGACGAGCAGCACCGTTTTGGCGTGAAGCAACGGATGAATCTGAGCGCCAAGGGACAGGCAACAGATATTCTGGTCATGACCGCCACCCCTATTCCGCGAACGCTTCAGCTCATGGAATGGGGAGAAATGAGCGTAAGCCGCCTGGATTCCAAACCAGCAGGCAGGCAACCCATTCGCACGACCCTGCATAACATGGACGCCATGCCAGACATTCTGGCGGCCATATCTCGTGCCGTCGCTGACGGGGTTCAGGTTTTCTGGGTTTGCCCCCTCATTGAAAATAGCGAAACACAATCCGCAGCGGCAGCAGAAGAACGTTGGGCCATGCTGGGAGAACGCTTCCCCAACATCGTAGGGCTGGCCCACGGCAAGCAGGACATAGTTATTCGACAGGCTGCCCTCGAAGCATTCCGACGAGGTGAAACACGCATCCTGGTTGCCACAACCGTGATTGAAGTTGGTGTGGATATCCCTAACGCCTCCGTCATGGTGATCGAACAGGCAGAACGTTTTGGTCTGGCCCAGCTCCACCAGCTCCGAGGTCGCGTAGGTCGTGGATCAAAAAAATCCTTCTGCCTGCTACTGCATGATGGACTGGCAACACCAACCGCCGTCAGGCGACTTACACTTTTACGAGACACTAACGATGGATTTATGATTGCTGACGAGGATTACCGAATCCGAGGTGGAGGCGACCTTGCCGGGGACCGTCAGTCAGGCCTTCCGGGCTTCCGACTAGCCCAAGGAGCAAGAATTTCACTCCTTTTGACTGCAATGCAGCAAGATAGTGAGCGAGAACTGATGCGTAATCCATCTTTAAAAGGTTCTCGGGGCGAAGCATTGAGAATTATGCTAACGCTCTTTGACCGCTCCGAGCCCGACCGCCTTTTGATTTCTGGTTAAAGGACCTTTAAGAAAGAATTGTTAATCTGTCTTCCGAGAAGGAACTTTATCGTTCTTTGACGGTTTTACGACTTATCCATAATCGGGTTTACAGTATGTTCTCAACTGGTGACGATCAGCACGCAGCTTCTTTCCTGAAAGGGACGTCGTCCGCCAGTTACCTGCCTCTGCTCAGACTGGCGCGCTCCTTAACCGGCGCCTCCTCAGCGGGAATAATCGCCCTTTCAAAGCAGGCCTTACCGCTTGAAATTGCTTATGTCGGCGCTCCCCTCACCGATACGCTGGGTAATTTTCCTTTCGCTGAACTCTCTGCAACCCCCTCATCACAGACCTTCCAAGTCTCACAAGGGCTAACCGTTGCAGGGATCAGTATCGGCAGCGCGCATCGCCACATGCGAACGGCAACTTCTCTTTTTCTCCTGATTGCCGGTGAAACGACTGAGCTTTCAGGCCAGAAGACTTTGGACGCGCTTGAGGATCTCGCAAGCCTGACACGGAACCCGATTTACAACACAGGTTCTGTCCTGCCGAACCGCATGCAAAGCATGGAATCTGTGCAGTGGTACATCGAGCAGACTGCGACCCTGACAAGGCGGGCGAAGTTTGGATTAATACGTTTCAATCTCGATCACCTGTCTTTCATTAATGAACGTTACGGCTGGGACGTTGCCGACATCATTCTCGAAGAGATCATTCGGAGAATTGAAAAGCTTCTGCCGCAAGGCGCATTCCTTGGCGGCATGGGCGGCGGCAACTTTATCGTGCTGACGCCACCTGGCTATACGCAGGTAACAACACGATCATTAATGACATCCATCCTTCGGATTTCTGAAACTCCCGTTGCTCTTGCCAATTCCTCTTTGCCATTTTCTTTATCCGTTGGATGGGGAATGTTCCCGGAAGATGGGAATACGGTCGATGATCTTCTCACGAGCGCCAAGGCTGCACTCATGGAAGCCCAACGCCTCGGCGGTGGCCATGAAAGGCGCGCGGACGAAGAAACAACGCGGATGCATATCCTGTCCTCCAGCCTGGAACAGGATCTGGCCGTTGCCGTAGAACAGAACGGCCTGTTCCTGAACTGGATGCCGGTCGTTGACACAGCATCCCAGCAGATCGTAGCTCATGAAGCTCTTCTGCGGTGGACCAGACCGGGTTACGGCGAAGTCCCGCCCGCACTCTTCATTCGTTGCGCCGAAGAAGCAGGCCTTGTTGAGATGCTGGATAGCTGGAGTCTCAGAACAGCTTGCATGGCGGCGGCAAAATGGGATGTTCCTCACAGGGTCTGCGTCAATATCTCACCGGTCTGGCTGGTCAGCGAGCGCCTCTCAAAACTGGTCAAGGAAATCCTACAGGAGAGCGGCCTCGCCCCTGAACGCCTGCAGATTGAAATGTCCGAACCTCGCTTCTTCGGGCCGGAAGACATCACATTCCGTGAGTTGTCACGTGTCCGCGCGCTCGGTGTCAGACTTGCGCTTGATGATTTTGGCTCCGGCTTTTCATCTCTGGAGCGTCTACGCTTCTATCCCTTGGATCAGATCAAACTTGATCGCAGGTTTATCAACAGCCTTGGGGAAAATAATCGCGCGAACGAAGTCATGTGCGCGATTCTCGCACTTGCACGCGCCTTGAACATCACGACGTGTGCCAAAGGTGTAGAGACTGAATCCCAGATGGCCTTTTTAGACGCCTATGGGTGCGAAGAGGTTCAAGGATATCTCCTTGGCTCCCCGGTCGGAGATCAGGCTAAACCTGCGTCGCAATCCACTTAAGAAAAAAGCCCGTCCCGCTTTCTGCGGTCGGGCTTTTTAGTGTGGGCGTTACCCTAGAGTCTGGTCTTAGAATTTGACGGAGAGCTTGAGCGACCCGTAGTTGAACAGGCCAGCTTTCTGAGACTTGAACTGAGCCGTCTGCCAGTTCTGGCTATAGGAGAGACGCATGCCGTGCCACATGACGGCAACGCCGGCGTGAATTTCGCCAACATCCCAGACTTTCTCAACATGCGGCGAGTTGGGGCGCACTGTGTTGCCCTGCAACGACGCATCATACCCGACAGCCTGACCCTCTACGCCGCCATAAAAATACCAGGCAACAGGGCGCGTTCCACGGAAAGCATCCGTACCATCCAGCCCCGGCCCGATCGTGGAGTTGCCAAAGTCACTATCCAGCCCCTGACCGATGCGGAAGGTTGCAGCAGCGTCTGCATATGTCCGATAGTCACCTGCCGCTCCGGAAACCGCAGGCAGGACATCCATTCCGATGCCATAAACCTTGGCAACTGGCAGACGCCAGATTCGACCAGCCTGAATCTGCATGACCGGCTGATTCGCAAGCTGATGCTTCCAGCCTTTGTTCGGTGTATCGCTGATCAGGTTATGGAACCCGTTCTGCACCTGACGTCCCAGGCCTGCGGGGCCCATGACACCGAACTGGATTCCCATAACCGTACGGGACAGATCCGTATCGTTAATAAGATTGACCGTTCCGAGCATCAGGCCTGTGTAAGGGCGATCACCCTGCGGCGGCTGCGCCATCTGCGTTTCCCGCGGCGTAAAAATCAACTGCTGCAAACCGATGCTGATGCGCTGCATCCCATTTCCCATCAGGAAATGATTCAGATTCGCAATCGGCTCAGGAAGATTGTCGGTTCCTGACGTCCAGTTAATGCGCAGGCCAGATGTATAATACTGATCTGACGTCCCTTTTAGAGTAGAGACGGCATCATTCTCGCCCTGAATCGTCCAGGTGCCGTAAGGATCCTGCAAAGGCGTTGCCATGGCAGTCGAAGATGCCAGTGCGAGTAGGGCACAGGCCCCGAAGGAAAGAGTCAGTCGGGTCTGCATGGGCACCTCTGCATCTCGCGTACGATCAGGGTAATGACGCTATTAATTTGTGTCTTTATGTCATTACTGGGCATCAAAGCAAAGCCTTCGGAGCCCCTTGGTGGACTGAGACAATCTTAAAATCCGCGCGAGTTGGGCACTTCTCGCACTTTCGTTGTGGCAGTGCGGGAAAAAACCATGCTAGTGATTCCCTCAGAGGAAGGCCTGAGGCTTTTCTCACCTTTTTGAAATACGTCATGGCAGGGGATAGAAGCCCTCCGTGGCACCCCAGTCTCGGGATTAGACCGTTGAGAAACAACAGAACCGACCGCAGCTTTAACTCACCTCGCCGCGGCGGGTTTGACGGGGACTA
The DNA here is from genome assembly GCF_014132155.1 of Gluconobacter sp. Gdi. Classification (GTDB taxonomy): domain Bacteria; phylum Pseudomonadota; class Alphaproteobacteria; order Acetobacterales; family Acetobacteraceae; genus Gluconobacter. Next base: position 122,559 of record NZ_BLJQ01000003.1, on the reverse strand, counting down.
TTCGTCCCAGCCATCCTATGGTGACCGTGGCGGCTTCGGCGGCGGCGATCGTGGCGGCTTCGGCGGCGGCGATCGCGGCGGCTTCGGTGGCGGCGGTGGTGGTGGCTTCGGCGCACCTCGTCGCGGCGCAGGCAGCAGCTTCGTTACCGCTTCCGGCCCAGAAATCAGCTCCCGCGTTAAGTGGTTCAACACCGAAAAGGGTTTCGGTTTCGTTGAACTGGCTGACGGCTCGGGCGATGTCTTCCTGCACGCCAACGCTCTTGGCAACGCTGGCGTAAGCAGTGTCAACCCGGGTGCAACCGTGGTTGTTCGCATTGGCCAGGGTCCGAAGGGTCGCCAGGTTGCTGAAGTCATTTCCGTTGACGAAAGCACAGCTGAAGCTCCTCGCCCGCGCGCCCAGTTCGGTGCAGCTCCGCAGCCACGCTTCGGTGGCCCGTCAGCACGTCCGGGCCGTCCGGCTCCTGACCTGTCCGACGCACAGGACATCCGCGGCACCGTGAAGTGGTACAATGCCACCAAGGGCTTCGGCTTCATCACGCCTGACTCCGGCGGCAAGGACATCTTCGTCCACGCTTCCGCTCTCGAGCGTTCACAGCTCCCGACTCTCGACGAAGGCCAGGCGATTAACGTCAAGGTTGTTCAGGGTCAGAAGGGTCCGGAAGCTGCTGCAATCAACATCGATTGATTCGGTTGCTTCGGCATCTCGCTGAGCTTTAAGAAAAGCCGCTGTGGATTTTTCCACAGCGGCTTTTTTAATGGCTGTTTTTAAGAGTGTTCGTTTCCAAGCGGTTTCGACCCACCGGAAATTAGTAGTCCTTACCCTTGTTTCGGATCAGACGAGCCTTGTCACGTTGCCAGTCTCGCTCAGCGATTGCGTGTCGCTTGTCTTCTTTCTTCCGCCCCTGCCCCAAGCCAATCGTCACTTTTGCGACTCCGCGAGCATTGAAGTGAATATCCAGTGGCACAAGTGATGCGCCCGCACGCGTCACAGCGGACAGATAGTGCGCCACCTGTTTGCGGTGCAGCAGCAATTTGCGAGGTGCTCTGGGCTCAAAGCGGGAAAGGACACCCCCTTGATATTCCGGAATGTAGGAATTGAAGAGCCAGATTTCTCCATCACGTTCGGCGGCATAAGCCTCGGTAATGGTCGAACGTCCTAAGCGGAGGCTTTTGACCTCCGGTCCTTTTAGAACGATTCCTGCCTCTACGGTTTCCAGAATCGTATAATCGAACCGGCCTTTACGGTTCTGAGCGACGATCCCGTGAGAGATCATCCCGCTCTTCTCTTTTTTTCCGGCCATTAAAAATTTCAGTCCAATAGATCGAGAGATCGTAAAGCTGCATCGATAGCCTTGCGCGTTGCCTCCTGAGGCTCCACGAGCGGAAGGCGCAGCGTTGCATTGCATAGACCCAGCCGAGACATAGCGTATTTCACCGGCCCAGGGTTGCTCTCCATGAACATGGCATCATGCAGTGGAGAGAGACGATCCTGAATTTCGATCGCATCTTCGATTCGCCCTTCCTGCCAGGCACTATGCATTTCTGCGCACAACACAGGGACAACATTTGACGTTACACCAATGCAGCCATCGCCACCTGTCGCAAGAAACGACACGACGGTGTTGTCGTCGCCGGAAAGCTGGTTGAACGGCTTCTTCACATTCCGCCGCACAGCAATGGGGCGCGCCAGATTGGCTGTGGCGTCTTTCACCCCAGCAATATTGGGATGCTGAGCGAGGCGTCCCAATGTCTCCGGCGTGAGATCCACTACAGACCGACCCGGAATGCAGTATACGTGAATCGGAAGTGGCGTCGCGTCGGCGATCGTCATGAAATGGCGATACAGGCCTTCCTGGGTGGGCTTGTTATAATACGGAACTACAACCAACAGACTGCTCGCGCCCACAGAGTGAGCATGGCGTGCCATCTGCACAGCTTCAGATGTACTGTTTGAGCCAGCCCCGGCCATGACAGGAACGCGACCGTTCGATGTCTCAACGCAGTGCGCAATGATGCGGCCATGTTCCTCGTGCGACAGCGTGGGGCTCTCACCTGTGGTTCCTGCGGGCACAAGGCCACTGGTGCCAGCTTCAATCTGGCGCTCAATAAGCTTTGTCGCCACCTCGAAATCAATACGGCCATCCGTATCCATCGGAGTGATCAGAGCCGTCAGCGACCCCTGATACATGCCCGTCTCCACCATTGTCTCGCCTCTGCTCATCATGCGTTCCATCCTGCTCTTCCGATCCGCCAGCGTCATGCGCTGGAACGAGCAAGACTGCGTGGGTATGCACCCAGAATCTTCAAATTATCGCTGACATGCTCCAGCTCTTTCAACGCGGCAGCCAATGCGGGCTGCTCTGGATGTCCTTCAACATCCATCAGAAACTGCGTCGCCGCGAACGAGCCGTTCAGCATGTAACTTTCAATTCGCGTCATATTAATACCATGCCGCGAGAATCCACCCAATGCCGCGTAAAGCGCACCAGGTTTGTTGCCGACTCTCATCAGAAGAGTCGTTAATGTGTCGCCTCGAGCGGGGTCCGGGAAACTCGGGACTGGCGCGACGCGATAGAAGCGCGTCGTGTTATGAGCTGCGTCTTCAACGTTACGTCTTAAAATAACGAGCCCATTGAGCTCTCCGGCGAGCGAAGAAGCAATTGCAGCATCCTCCTTCCGTCCCCATTTCGCGACCATTTCGGCAGCACCGGCCGTATCGAATTCCGGCACGGCTTCGAGATCCAGCTCGTGAATGAGTTTGCGGACCTGCCCTAGTGCAACCGGATGCGTGTGAAGGCGTCGGATGTCAGAAATTTCAGCACCCGGCACTGCCAGCAGACAGTGCTCGACACGCTGAAAATGCTCACCAACGATATGCAGTCCAGCATCCGGCAGCAGAGAATGAATGTCAGGCACACGCCCGGCGAGCGAATTTTCACAGGCCAGAAGCGCTTCATCTGCCCGACCGACATGCACGGCCTCAATCGCAGCTGCAAAACTTGCGCAGGGAAGCGTTGTCCAACCTGGTCGAGCCTCTCGGCATGCAAGGTCTGAATAGGCGCCAGGCCGCCCCTGAAAAGCAATTACCGGCATCAGACCAATCCTCTCACTCGTTCCAGATCTTCTGTTGTATCCACACCTTGAGGAGCATGTTCTATCCGGGCACACCCGATGCTCATTCCTGCTTCCAGCGCGCGCAGCTGCTCCAAACTTTCACGCCGCTCCAGAGCCGACGGTGGCAGACTGACAAAGCGCTCCAACGCATTTCGACGCCAAGCATACACGCCAACATGATGCCAATGCTGCCCCGCGCCCCATGGAATGGGCATACGCGAAAAATAGAGAGCCCGTGTCACCGTGGCCTCGCCAAAGTCGCAGGCAATCTTGACCACCTGCTCGGCGTCTCGTTCCCAGTCTGACTGAACGGGAGCGGCCAGTGTGCCGATATCACAGGATGGATTTTCCAGTGGCTCGAGCACAGCGGTCAGACTGTCCGGATCAATCAAAGGCAGGTCTCCCTGCAGATTGATCACGACGTCATAAGTTCCTGTCGGGTCGAGTTTTTGAATGGCTGCATGCACACGATCCGAACCGCTCGCCAATGACGAGTCGGTCAGGACACCCTGAACGCCTTCCAGTCCACTAATGGCATCGAGAATGTCCTGATCGCCCGCAGCAACAACCACTGGTCCGATCTTTGCTTCCAGAGCCCGTTTCGCAACGCGGACAATCATGGGAAGACCGCCAATGTCTGCAAGGGGCTTGCGTGGGAGGCGGGTCGAGGCAAGTCTGGAGGGAATGACGATGATCGGACGCATGGCCCTTCTGATGCCGCCCGCCTGATCGGGCGTCAATCTCACACACGGCTTTCTGGCAGGAATTGAAAGAAAATATGAGCGAAACAGTTCTGGAAAAGGCGCTTTTAGTCGCCGAAGCCTGTGCAGACGCTGCCCGCGAGACAGTCATCCCCCATTTCCGCACGTCGCTACAGGCTGATGCCAAGTCTGATGACAGCCCGGTCACTGTTGCAGATCGTGCTGCTGAAAAAGTTATGCGGTCCATTCTGGAAGACGCTCTGCCAGAACACGCTATCCTGGGCGAAGAAAGCGGAATGAGCGGTCACGAAGGAGACTGGCTCTGGGTGCTGGACCCGATTGATGGAACACGCGCGTTCCTGACCGGCCGCCCAACCTTCGGAACCCTTATTTCGCTTTTTCATAAGGGTCGCCCTGTTCTTGGGTTGATTGACCAACCTCTGACGGGCGAGCGGTGGATAGGCCTTGCCGGGCAGCGGACACGCTTTGTGTCCGCCCGACTGCCCGGTCAGATTGGCACACGCGTATGCCCGGTTCTTGGGCAGGCGGAACTGTCCTGCACATCCCCGGAAATCATGACGCCCGATCACGCACCACGCTTTGCCAACCTCCAGAAGCAGGTCCGGCGGACATCATGGGGCGGAGACTGTTACGCGTACGGACTACTGGCGCTTGGGCAGATCGATGTGATCGCCGAATGCACCATGAACCCATGGGACTGGGGTGCACTTGTTCCGGTCATTGAAGGTGCAGGTGGCAGCATTACGGACTGGCAGGGCAAGCCTCTTACGCTCGAAAGTGATGGAACCGTTCTGGCGTGCGGCAACCCTGCCCTGCTCACAGACATCGTGAACCACCTTTCCCATCCGGGAACGATGGGCTAGGCATGACGCCCCGGTGATCATGGGCCGGGACAGGTTGGAATGAGAGCCGGAGCCTTCCGGTTCAGGACCGGGATGGAAATATGGAAACGCACTTCTCTCTCCCCAAGAATAAGATCCGCATCCTCCTGCTTGAAGGCATCCATGAGAGTGCTGTCGAGCATTTTAATGTGCAGGGTTATGCAGAGGTTACGCGTCTGAAAGGCGCTCTTGAAGGCGATGCCCTCAAGGAAGCACTGCAAGGCGTGCATATGGTGGGTATTCGCAGCCGGACGCAGTTGACGCGCGAAGTCATTGAATCCGCTGATCGCCTGATGGCCATCGGCTGCTTCTGCATCGGGACAAATCAGGTCGATCTGACCGCCGCCCGCATGGCCGGTATTCCGGTCTTCAACGCGCCTTACAGCAACACGCGCTCCGTCGCCGAACTGGTGATGGGTGAAGTGGTCATGCTGATGCGCCGCATTCCGTCCCGTTCTGAACAGTGCCACCAAGGTGGCTGGGACAAATCCGCCATTAATGCGTGGGAAGTCCGTGGTAAGACGCTCGGTATCGTCGGTTACGGTTCCATCGGTTCACAGCTTTCCGTTCTGGCCGAAGCCTTTGGCATGCGCGTCCTGTATTATGACATCATGCCCCGCCTCCCGCACGGCAACGCCGTTGCAGTCGCGACGCTCAAGGACCTTCTTGCCAAGTCCGATATCGTCACGCTGCACGTTCCCCAGACACCGGATACAGACCTCCTGATCGGAGAAGCCGAGATCCGGGCCATGAAGCCCAACTCGATTCTTCTCAACAACGCCCGCGGCAGTGTCGTTGACCTTGAAGCTCTGGCCGCAGCCCTCAAGGACGGCCATCTCATGGGTGCTGGCGTGGACGTGTTCCCAGTGGAGCCCAAAGTTGCAGGAGAGCGCTTCGTTTCACCGCTTCAGGGCCTGGAGAACGTTATTCTCACCCCGCATATCGGCGGCTCCACCATGGAAGCACAGGAGCGGATTGGCGTTGAAGTCGCCCGCAAGCTTGTGGACTACTCTGACGTGGGCTCCACCATCGGTGCCGTGAATTTTCCAAGCGTACAGCTTCCGGAGCGGCCACGTGGCACGCGCTTCATGCACGTTCATGCCAACCGTCCCGGCATCATGCGCCAGATCAACGAGCTGTTCGCGGCCGAGAACTGCAACGTGACAGCGCAGTATCTTCAGACGGACGGTGAAGTTGGTTACGTCGTTGTGGAAGCCGAATCTGCTGGACCGGACATGGACCAGCACCTTCTGGATGGCCTGCGCGCCCTTGATGGAACGCTTCGTGCGCGCCTGATTTACCAGCGTTAACCATCCAGTAACATGTTCTGGCTAAGATCTCGTTCCATGACGACATCTGGCCAGAACACTCCTACCCTTGCCCGTATCCAAAGCTTTGCCTTTGCTGGCATCGAAGCTGTTCCGGTTACGGTTGAAGTTCAGGTTTCAACAGGGCTTCCAGCGTTTCTGCTGGTCGGCATGGCGGACAAATCAGTCGGCGAAGCACGCGAGCGTGTCCGTGCTGCCCTGACAGCCATGGGCCTGGCCCTTCCTCCCAAACGTATTCTGGTCAATCTCGTCCCCGCAGACCTCGCCAAGGAAGGTGCACATTTTGACCTTCCCATCGCGCTTGGACTTTTGGTCGCCATGGGCATTCTACCGTTCGAGGCTGTCTCTGCCTATGCGGCCGTTGGGGAGCTTTCGCTGGATGGACGGATCAACCCGGTCAATGGCGTTTTGTCCGCGGCACTCGGTGCAGGGGCTCAGTCTCTAGGGCTGATCTGCCCGGCGCTGCAGGGAAGAGAGGCTCGCTGGGGCAATCCAGACCAAGACATTCTGGCGCCAGACACCCTGCTCGGCGTTGTGTCTCATGTCCGTGGCGAACAGGTTTTAACGCCTGTTCCCGCGGCAGAAGGATACACCCCGGATTATGGCCCTGACCTCGCTGACGTAAAGGGCATGGCTCTTGGGCGTCGAGCACTGGAAATTGCTGCCGCTGGCGGACATTCCGTTCTCATGAGCGGACCACCGGGTGCAGGGAAATCCATGCTGGCCTGCAGACTACCCGGTATTTTACCGGACCTCACGGCTGAGGAAATGCTGGAAACAAGCCGGATCCACAGTGTGTCAGGGCTCTTGAAAGATGGTCGCCTGACAATCCGGCCGCCGTATCGTGCGCCTCATCACAGTGCCAGTTTGCCTGCGATGGTCGGGGGCGGGGCCAAAGCACGGCCCGGCGAAGTCAGCCTTGCCCATAATGGTGTGCTTTTCTTGGATGAATTGCCCGAATTCTCGCGGTCATGTCTGGAGTCACTTCGACAACCTATCGAGACGGGATCAATTTCGATCGCCCGCGCTGCCCAGCACACAACCTACCCGGCCCGTTTTCAGTTCATCGCGGCCATGAATCCCTGCCGCTGCGGATATCTGGGAGACCCTGACCGGAGTTGTCGCAAGGCCCCTCGATGCGGAGAAGATTACAGCGCAAAGATCTCAGGTCCGATGATGGATCGCATGGATCTCTGCGTGCAGATTGACCCTCTCTCGCCCATCGAGATCAGTCGTTCGCCTCGGGGTGAAGACAGTGCAACCGTCCGTGCCCGTGTTGAAAAAGCACGCGATCGACAGATTACCCGTCAGAACGTGCGCAATGCTCAGGCCTCGCCAGACCTGTTTGTCATGGACGATGATGCGAGGTCCCTGGCTGAACAGGCTGCCGAAAAACTGCGCCTTTCAAATCGCGGCCTGACACGCCTGATGCGCGTCTCCCGAACAATTGCTGATCTGGAAGGAACGCAGCAGATCCAGCGCCACCATGTGGCAGAAGCGCTAGGGTTTCGGCGACGTTGATCCGTTCTTGCGACGCTTCAGATCCAGAAAAGATGGGATCATTGCGGCCATGATAAACAGCGTGATCCAGAAATTAATCCTCAGGAAAAACGCCGTTCCAAATAGCCAGACGCCATAAAGCAGGGTCGCAGTCATCAAAACATACCCGCAGACCATGACCCACCAGATCACCCATTCCTTGCGTGGCATTACTGATCGACCTGCCGCAAACCGTCCAAGCCCCGTGCCAGATCCGCCTTGAGATCATCTACACTCTCAAGACCGATATGCAGACGGAACGTCGCGGCCTTTGGAGCCCCAGCTTCGGTCACACGCCGAATATGGCCTGTGGTCGGCAAAACAAGGCTCTCGTAACCGCCCCATGAGGCGCCGATCCCAAACATGCTCAGACCATCAATCATGCGTTCCGCAGCTTCGACACTGATATCTGGTTGCAGTTCAACACCGAACAGACCGCAAGCCCCCGTAAAATCGCGCTTCCAGAATTCATGCCCGGGGCAGTCTTGCAGAGCGGGGTGCAGAACCCGGGCAACTTCGGGGCGCGTCTTTAGCCACTGTGCAATCTCGAGAGCCGAACGCGACTGATGCGTGAGGCGCACTCCCATGGTTCGCAGGCCACGCAAGGTGAGCCAGCAGTCATCCGGGCTTGCGCACTGACCTAACTGGATGGACGCATCCCGTAGGGTTTTCCAGTGTGTTTCATCATTAACCGTAATGGCCCCGATAATGACGTCCGAATGGCCGCCGGGATATTTCGTCAGAGCCTGAATGGACACGTCCACGCCATGCTCAAACGGCTGAAACACGCCAATGCCCCAGGTATTATCTAAAAACAGCAGTGCTTCCGCCTGATGAGCGACATCTGCCAGCATCGGCACATCCTGCACCTCGAATGTATGGCTTCCCGGACTCTCCGCCAGAATAACCCGGGTCTCGGCTCGGATCAGCGCCTCAATCTCTGCGCGTGTCGCCATGGGAGCATAATAGGTTGTGCTGATGCCCATCCGCTTGAGCATCGTATCTGCGAAACGACGCGTCGGACCATAAACCGAATCGGGAAGCAGAAGATGATCGCCCTGCCCCAGAAACGCCAGAAGCGGCGTCGTGCAGGCACTCAGGCCAGAGTTGACGACCTGCGTATGCGTTCCCCCCTCAATGAGCGACAGGAGCTTTTCCAGCTCATGCTGAACGGGCGTCCCCATGGCGCCATACACGGCCTTATGCGAATGGCTTCGACCATCCATCCGGTTCATGGCTTCAAGGCTTGGGAAAAGTACTGTCGATCCCCGTGTGACAGGAAGGTTCACAAGCGTGCCGCTCTCCCTGACGTCGGCCCGGCCACCCTGCACCAGCGTTGACGCCAGACGGTTCCAGCCAGCACTCACCTTCGTTTCAAGGTCGCTCATGTCTTATTCTTCTCCCGTCACGATTGGTGCTTGTGGATCGCTGCCCCATTCAGCCCATGACCCATCATATAACGCGCCATCTGGCAGCCCAGCGATTGCCAGACCAGCCAGGAGCGTTGCCGCCGTCAAACCCGACCCGCAACTGGTAATCACCCGCCGCCCAGCGACTGGAGCAAACAGATCTTGCAAAGACTCAACGGGCAGAAAATAACCGGCCTCATTCACAAGCTGCGTCCAGTCGAGGCTGAGAGCTCCCGGCATATGACCTCCTCGGACACCAAGGCGAGGTTCTGGCACGGACGCCGTGAAACGGGCATGGCTTCGCGCATCCAGCACGACAGTGTGCGCGTCAGCGTTCAGAATATCGGCGCTTCCAGCCAGTAACCGGTATTGTGGACGCGTCCTGTAGGACACTGGCTGTATCGGCACAGGGACAGCGTGTTCCAATGCGCCGCCCGCGATTTCCCACGCTGCCAGTCCGCCATCCAGAACCTTCACATTTTGATGCCCGAAAAGACGGGCCAACCACCACCCCCGGCAGGCTCCAACGCTTCCTTTGCCGTCATAGAAGACAAGAGGTGTCTCTTCACTCAGCCCCAGTTCACCCATGAGACGGGAGAACCGGGCTGCACCCGGCACCGTATGTGGGAGCGGACTGTCTGGATCGGCAAAAACATCAATGTCGAATCGGCGCGCATTTGGCAGGCGTCGTTCACGAAAAGCTGCGTCCAGATCGCCCTTCTGACCGGGCAGAAGAACACTGGCGTCGAGCGGAACATATGCCGTCCCAACAGAAAGGAGGTCTTTTGCGGTGATAAGGGGGGAGTTCGTCATGGATCCACCATAGGTCGAGGGATGCGCAGAACGCCAGAGCGTGGCACAGTGTCCAGTCATGAACATGCAGGTCCCAGCCTTGAAGCCCCTGACCGTCCGGAAAACCATTGCATGAAGACCGAACGGATCATTCTTGGCTTCGTCCTTGTCGGAATTGCCTATGGATGTGGAATCATCCTCTGGCCATTCCTTTCGGCTATCCTCTGGGCGGCAATCCTGACTTTTGCGAGTTGGCCCATCTATCGGTGGCTGCGACGCCATATTCGTCCGGCTCTCGCTGCACTCACTATGATGATGCTCAGCGCCGTGACCATTATCGTGCCTTTGTCCGTTCTGACATCTGCCGGAATCAGCGATATTCCAGCAACCATCGCCAGCCTGGACACGCTGCTTCTCAAAGCCGCCTCAGCTGGCCCACCCCCAGCATGGATGGGGCGCATCCCTATGGCTGGCCCACACCTGGTCGAAGGTTGGTATCATCTGACGCATGACGTCGGTGCCGCCACGGAGATGTTGCGTCCTTACTTCGGGCAGATCGCTCATTTCACGCTTGCCGTTCTTGTAAAGCTAGCCAGCGGTCTCGTTGAGCTGGTCATGGCGCTGTTCGTCGCATTCTTCCTCTGGTTGAACGGCGACGCCCTTGGCATGACCATTACGGCCCTCATCGCTCGCATTGCTGGCCCACGCGCTACACCACGGCTCATCAATGTCATTGGTCGGACCATTCGTGGTACTGTGTATGGCGTGCTCGGCACGGCCATCATTCAAGGCGTCCTGACCGGGATTGGCCTTATGATCGCAGGTGTCCCATCGCCCGTTCTCTTGGCAGGTATCGCAGCTTTCGTGGCTGTCTTTCCCATTGGCGCCCCGTTGATCTGGATTCCAGCGGCCATCTGGCTGGCCATGACCCATCACGTCGGACACGGTCTCTTTCTGGCGGCTTATGGCGTTATCGTCATTTCAGGCGCCGACCATCTGATCCGTCCGATTTTCATTTCACGAGGTGCACAACTACCCTATCTCCTGACCGTTCTGGGAGTTCTAGGTGGCGTCGTAGCCTTCGGCGGACTGGGAATTTTTCTAGGACCTGTTCTTCTGGCCATCGGCTACACCCTGACAAGTGAGTTCGCTGCTGGCCCACACATGCCCCAATCAGGCCCTCTCTATATTTCGGAGTCTCCCAAGTGACGGCATCCCTTACGTCTGGCTCACCGTTTCGCGTTCTGAGCTGGAACCTTCTGCGCTGGGATGGCGCATCGCTCGAAGACATCCTGACAGTCATTCGTGCGGAAAATCCAGACGTCGTCCTGATGCAGGAAGCTCAGGAGCCCGTCGATGTCCTGCCAGAAATCCTGGGAGGCTATTATGATCGTATCCCTCTTCCCGGACGCCCACACGGCACAGCGTGCTGGAGCCGTCTGCCTTTCACGCAGCCTCCGTCCTTCTGCCATCTACCGCGTGGCCTGGTGGTCAAGCGTACGGCGCAGATCCTCGACTTTGGAAATTTCTCTCTCGCCAACGTCCATCTGTCGCACGGTCAGATCCTGAACCGCAGGCAATTACGCAGTCTGACAGCCAACATGCACCGGCGTGCCGTCATCATGGGGGACTTCAATCTTGTTGGCCCCGTGCTCCTGCCCGGCTTTCACGATGTTGGCCCTCGTGAAAAAACACACCGCATGCTGGATCGCCTTCCTTTGCGACTGGACCGATGCCTCGTACGTGGGGTGAACCGCCTTGAGGCGAAGGCCCTGCCACGCTTTGGCTCTGATCACCGACCCATCTCGGTGACGCTGCGCCTCAATCCCTGACGGTTACAGGTAAGGAAGAAAAAGTCTGAGCGCTGAGTTGCGGACCTGGATCAGATAAGGCGTCCGATCAATATCGTGGTGGGTCAGGCGGTTTTTCCGGTGACTATCCATGAACGCAGACAGGTCGCGCGCAACGCCCGTGTCGTAAATCTCCAGATTGATTTCGAAATTCAACCGCAGAGAACGTACGTCCAGATTAGTGCTTCCAACAAAGCTCCATTCATCGTCCACAACCATGAGCTTGGAATGGTTGAAGGGCGGATCGGCCATCCATATGCGGCACCCGGCATCCAGAAACGGCCTCAGATTGGCGTCGCGTGCATAATCAATAATGGCATGATTGCTGCTTTTGGGCACCACGACGTCAATCACTACGCCCCGCAGAGCGGCCAGATTCAATGCGGCTGAAAATCGATCGTCTGGCAGAAAGTATGGCGTCATGAGGCGAACATGCGTCTTTGCCAACGTGATAGCCTGAAGCATTCCGTACTCAATCTTCTCCAGATCTGCATCTGGCCCAGACGTAACAATCCGCATGGGTACATCACCAACCGGAACCGGCTCAGGCAGATACGGCTCCCCACGAAGCTCTTCCCCGGTTGTAAAAGACCAATCCCAGGCGAATGCTACGGAAAGCTGATGCACAATCGGCCCGCGCAACTGGAAATGCGTGTCCGCAACCGGCAGTTTGGTGCGGAGACGAAGCATGTTCTCCTCACCAATATTCAGGCCACCCATGAAACCAAGACGACCATCCACCACCAGAATTTTACGGTGATTGCGGAGGTTGATGAACGGCATGCGCCATGGCCACACAGAATGCATGAACCGCGAACACTTCACGCCATCCCGTCGCAGGCGGCGTTCAATCGCACACCTGAAATACCCACTCCCGATTCCATCGACCAAAACACGAACTTCGACGCCCCGTCTGTGTGCTTCGACCAGAGCTTCCGCGAACATTTCTCCGATCCTGTCGGCCCGGAAGATGTAAGAGCACAGCACGATCGACGTCTGCGCCTGATTGATGGCTTCGATCATGACGGGATAGGCGTTATCCCCATCATGCAACACTTTGACAGAGTTCCCCCCCATCAGCGGCCGCTCTGTCAGTCGCCCGAGCATCTTCGCCAATGGCGCCAGATGTCCGTCCATCACCTGCCGGTATTTGGCGAGCAGCTCCCGTCCTTCCCAGGAATGATGATCGATCATCTTCCGGGCCCGGCGATGCACCCGGTTGATGCCGAACATCAGATAAAGCGCTGTCCCGACAAACGGTCCGACCCAGCACACGCCAATCCACCCGGCACAGGCAGACGTATTCCGTTTATGCCGCAGCGCATGGAGCGTCACGCAGATGGGAAGCGCCCAGCGAAAAAACGTCAGAACACAATCCAGAATGGTCCAGTGCCTCATAAAACTCCCAATCAGGCCGAGGCTATACTCTTCCCGCAAAGATGATGGATGCGCCAGCGTCCTGTCTGGGTTAGGCTGAAGAACGCATCTGGTTTTCCATTGGAGGAGCGGCCCTGTGCAACACCGCCCACAGCTCTTCTATACAACCGAGCCAGCACCATGCCCGTACCTGCCCGATCGCATGGAGCGCAAGGTTCTGACTGATCTTTCCGGCCCGAATGCTTCGGCATTGCATGACCGTCTGTCCCAGGCTGGCTTCCGGCGCAGCCATACAATCGCCTACGCACCTGTCTGCATCGACTGCCGGGCCTGCAAGCCCCTGCGCCTTCCTGTAGGACTCTTCACGCCTTCGCGTGCCCAGAAGCGCGTCTGGAAGCATCACGAAAATACCAATGCTGTCATCATACCGCCGGTGCCAACGCAGGAGCAGTTTGCCCTGTTCCATGCCTACCAGGAAAGTCGGCACACGGACGGCGACATGGCCCACATGTCCTGGCAGGATTACGTCGAACTGATTTCCAACACCCCGGTGGAAACGGTTGTCGTGGAATTTCGAACCCCTGAAGGCCAACTCGTCTGCGTCAGCCTCGTGGATATTATGTCTGACGGCCTGTCCGCAGTTTATACGTTCTACGATACATCCAGCCCGACGGCCTCCTGGGGAACCTATTCAATCCTGACGCTGATCAATCTGACCAAGCGGCGCGGAAGCCTTCATCTCTATCTAGGCTATTACGTCCCCGGCAGCCGGAAAATGGCTTACAAGGCCACCTTCCGTCCGGCTGAGATCTTCCAGGGTGGTCACTGGGAAACGTTGGCCGCACCGGTCTGACATCAGCTTGGTTTGCGCAGGATCCATTGCGGAGCGGCACGCCCAACTGCACCGCGCCGTCCTTCAAGCGGGGCCAGATCAGCAGCAGGTCGTACACGCTGCCCGGGCTGCCACAGAAGGCCTTCCTCAAGCGTAAAGGCCCTGAGATCCCGCAATGTGCTCTCGCCCAGCTTCTGAAGAGACACGCCTGACCCACGCGTCATCTCAGGAACCTGTTCCATTGGGAAAATAAGAACGCGCTTGTTATGCCCGACCGCCAGAACATGCGTTCCAACTGCCGGAATACAGGCAAAAACGCTTTCCCCATCCTTGACGTTAAAAACCTGCTTGCCGGTCCGCTTCTCGGCAACAATCCCAGCTTCAGACACAATCATGCCACGCCCAGTTTCGGAGGCGATCAGGCGCTTGCCATCCTCCGTCACAGGGAACATGGCAACGATGCGCTCTTCCTGCGCAATGTCCATCAGCGTCCGCACCGGCTGACCAAAACCACGTCCACGGGGCAGATCCGCAGCTTTGAGTGTGAACGCCTTTCCTCCGCTGGCGATCAGGCAGACCCGGTCTGTGCTCTGACATTCCGCCATCAGTCCCGGCGAATCACCTTCCTTGAAGCGATGGCCTTCCGGGTCCAATCCATGGCCTTTCATGGCCCGTATCCAGCCTTCGCTGGACAGCAGAATTGTCAGAGGCTCACGATCAACCTCCAGAGCCGCTGAAATATCGATGGCTTTGGGCGGTTCAGCAATTGTTGTCCGGCGATCACCTAGTGGGCCACTGCCGAATTTCTTGATCGTGGCGTCCAGATCTTTGCCGATCCGTGTCCAGCGCCGCTTTTCAGAACCCAGAAGGGTTTCAAGAGATTTCCGCTCATCCGCCAGTGCATCACGTTCTTTACGGATTTCCATCTCTTCCAGGCGCCGCAAAGAACGCAGGCGCATATTCAGCACGGCTTCCGCCTGAATATCCGTCAAAGTAAAGGTCTTCATAAGGCAGACCTTGGGCTCATCTTCTTCTCTAATGATGCGGATGACCTCATCAAGATTCAGATAGACCGCGAGAAAGCCGTCAAGAATTTCCAGTCGGCGCAGGACCGCCGCAAGACGATGGTTGGAACGTCGAACCAGCACTTCATGCACATGTGCGAGCCAAGCCTGAATGACCTGCTTGATCGACAGAACACCCGGTACACGATCCCCGCCCAGAACATTCATGTTCAAACTGAACCGGCTTTCAAGTGCCGTGTTGCGGAACATCGTCTCCATCAGGACCTCAGGATCACATCCCTTGGTCTTGGGCTCCAGCACCAGACGAATTTCCATGGTGCTTTCATCCCGGACATCTCCGAGCAAGGGCAGCTTACGCTGCTCCATCAACTCGGCAATCTGTTCGATCAGCCGGGATTTCTGCACCTGATAGGGAATTTCAGTGACGACAATGCACCACGTACCAAAACGTCCCTGTTCAACTTCCCAGCGCGCCCGTGTCCGGAAACTGCCTCGCCCAGTTTCGTAAGACCGGATAATCGAATCCCGATCTTCCACCAGAATGCCGCCCGTCGGGAAGTCAGGGCCTGGAATGTAATCGACGAGTTCCGCAACCGTTGCTTCAGGCTTCTCAATCAGCAGCTTTGCAGCTCGGCAGATTTCACCAGCATTGTGAGGCGGAATGCTTGTCGCCATGCCCACCGCAATACCCGCGGAGCCATTGGCCAAGAGGTTCGGGAACGTCCCAGGCAGCACGATCGGTTCGTGATCTTCGTTGTCGTAGGTCGGCCGGAAATCGACAGCATCATCGTTGATGCCATCCAGCAGCGTCTGGGCAATCTCTGTCAGGCGGCTTTCCGTATATCGCATGGCAGCCGCGCCATCACCGTCGATGGAACCAAAGTTACCCTGCCCCTCCACCAACGGATAACGGACGGCAAAATCCTGCGCCAGACGCACCAGCGCTTCGTAAACGGACGCATCACCATGCGGATGAAACTTACCGATCACGTCACCGACGACACGTGCACACTTTTTAAACCCTGATGTGGGATCAAGGCGTAGCTGCTGCATCGCATAGAGGAGGCGCCGGTGCACCGGCTTGAGACCATCACGCACATCCGGAAGGGACCGCGACATGATCGTCGACATCGCATACGCAATATATCGCTCGCTCAAAGCCTCCGCGAGCTTGGTATCCTCAATATGACCCGCCAGATCAACGCCCATGCACTTCCCCTTTTCTCCGCAGGAATTAGACACTGGCGCCCGCTTCTGTCCAGCGTCGCCCTCGTTCTTCTTTCGGCCTGTTCACCCTACCGGCCCATCCTCCATGAGGAAGATACACTGGCTCGCAGCGGCTTTGTCGCCCATCCAGCCGATACAACAGCCCGCTGGCAAATGATGAACCTGCTTCCTGCCAACACCATGACGTACCGCATGCAAGGCAATATTCCGGTCCTGCTCTATGCGGATCCGACAGCCTGCGGGTGCGTCTATATGGGCAATATGTCAGCTTACCACGCTTACCAGTCCGGCCACCATGTCTCTGCGAATGAAGAACAACGTATGACCGCAGAAATTAATCAGCATCCGGGATGGGACTGGTCCGTCTGGAACTGGAGTGCAGACCCGGATGTCGTCAGTGGTCTTCGCCCAGGTCCGGTTCAGGTGCAATACTGACCTCATCATTCTGCAAATCGTCTGGCTCCGTCAACCTACGGACACGCTCGAAAAGCCTTTCATGGGCGGCAGGCAACGGTTGATGCCGGACGCCAAAGACCCAGCGTGACAGGAAATGACCTGTCAGTGTCATTCCCTGTAACCATTCGTCAGGCAGGCCTTCTTCTTCGTCATGTCGCAGGAAGGCCGGAAGCGGCAATAGACGGTCCCGCCATTCTCCTGCTCCCGCAACGCTGACAGCCCGGCCAGATCGTGGAGAGACAAAATTCAGATCTTCAGTGGCTCCAGTAACTGCACAGGTCGAAAGATCCAGACCGTACCCAAGGCCACCGAGCAGTTCACGTTCCCAGCGAATATAGGCCGCCATGGGGGGCGGCTCCGGAGCAACAGCAATCAATGTCAGCAGGCGGATCAAGCGCATGAAAAGCTCAGGATGAGGCTCACCCTGTGGGAGCGCCCCGTCAGCGAGGGCACACGCACTGCTGACCATCGCCAGTTGCAACGGCAAGTCCAGCAATCTGGCTCCAACACTTTGCACAGGCTCGGCAGTCACACCTCCAAGCTGATCAGACAACCGGGCGCGCCATCTGGCCATAACAAGATTACCGGTTTGCCACAGCGGGGCCTGTTTCCGTGAACCACCACCACGGACCATTCCATGCGAAACACCGTGCTCTTCGCTCAATAAGTGAACAAGTGCGCTGCCTTCGCCGTAGGGTCGAACGGAGAGAACAAGCGCAGCGGCCTCCCATTCCATCATTGCAAAGCAGCCCCACAGCCCCTCAAAACAGAAAAACTCCCGCACGATGACCATGCGGGAGTTTCCAGTCTCTCGTATCCAACTGAACAGGCAAGCCCATCAGCCGGAAAAAGAAAGATCTTACTTCGTGCCAGCAGCAGCAGCCACTTCAGCAGCGAAGTCGTTTTCTTCCTTTTCGATGCCTTCGCCAAGCTGGAAGCGCTCGAAACCAATCAGCTTCGCACCAGCCTTCTCAACGACCTTGGACACGCGGCTTTCGCCGTCCAGTACCCAGACCTGCTCAAGAAGCACAACTTCTTCGTAGAACTTGCGGACACGACCTTCGACCATCTTTTCGATGATGGCTTCCGGCTTGCCGGACTCACGAGCCTGCTCGATCAGAACAGCGCGCTCACGCTCCAGAGATTCCGGATCAACGCTTGCAACGTCCAGAGCAGCCGGACGGGTTGCAGCAACGTGCATACCAATCTGGCGGCCGAGCGTCAGAATAGCTTCGCTCTCGGACGGTGCTTCAAGAGCAGCCAGAACGCCGATCTTGCCAATGCCCGGACGCAGTGCACTGTGCACGTAGCTTGCGACAACGCCGGTCTCTACGGACAGAACCTTGGCGCGACGAATGGACATGTTTTCACCGATCGTGGCGATCAGGTGCGTCAGTTCGTCAGCAACCGTACGGCCAGACGGAACCTTGGAAGCCTTGATGGTTTCCAAGTCATCACCAACTTCCAGAGCAACCTGAGCAACCTGCTCAACGAAAGCCTGGAATGCTTCGTTACGGCCAACAAAGTCCGTCTCGGCATTGACTTCGACCATAGCGGCGCGGTTCGGGCCGGAAACAACGCCAACCAGACCTTCTGCCGTGGTACGGCCAGACTTCTTGGCAGCCTGGGACAGGCCCTTCGTGCGCAGCCAGTCGATGGCGGCTTCCATGTCGCCAGAGGCTTCAGTCAGAGCCTTCTTGCAATCCATCATGCCTGCGCCGGTGCTTTCGCGTAGCTCGCGAACCAGGGCTGCGGTGATCTCTGCCATGTTCTCTTATCCCTCGAAAAGATCATGCGGCCGAGCGTAAACGCCCGACCGCATGCATGTTTTTCAGTTGCCGTGCCATCAGAGAGAACACGGCACGCTGTCTCAGTTAGCGGCTGGAGCCTGCTCACCTTCGGCGACGGCAGCTTCAAGAACTGCGGTCTCAGCCGGAAGCTCTTCTTCAGCGCCGATATCGTGGCCGGAAGCAGCCAGCTCAGCAGAAATACCGTCCAGAACTGCGCCAGAAATCAGGTCACAGTACAGGGTGATGGCGCGGATAGCGTCGTCGTTGCCCGGGATCGGGTACGTGACACCGGCCGGGTTGGAGTTGCTGTCCAGAATGCCGATGACCGGAATGCCGAGCTTGTTGGCTTCTTCAACAGCCAGCTTTTCCTTGTTCGTGTCGATCACGAAAATCAGGTCAGGCAGGCCGCCCATTTCCTTGATACCGCCGAGGGAGCGCTCGAGCTTCTCACGGTCACGCGTGATGTCGAGAACTTCCTTCTTCGTCAGACCAGCCGTGTCACCGGACAGCATGTCGTCGATCTGGCGCAGACGCTTGATGGAGCCCGTGATGGTCTTCCAGTTCGTCAGCATGCCGCCGAGCCAGCGGTGGTTTACGTAGTACTGGCCGCAACGCTGGGCAGCTTCAGCAACATGCTCAGCAGCAGCGCGCTTCGTTCCAACGAAAAGAACGCGACCACCGTTTGCAACCGTCTCGCGGACCAGCTTCAGGGCGCGGTCCAGCAGGGGAACGGTCTGCTGCAGATCGATAATGTGGACCTGATTGCGAATACCAAACAGGTACGGCGCCATTGCAGGGTTCCAACGGCGGGTGTGGTGACCGAAGTGAACGCCGGCTTCAAGGAGCTGGCGCATGGTGAATTCTGGCATTGCCATGATTCAAATTCCTAGCATCTGGTTAGACCTCCGCATGACGACGTCCCTTGCGGAACACCAGAAAACCTCATGGTCATGCGTGCGGATTGTCCGCCAACCTCCTTGAAGGGAAGAAAACGGACGAGCGCGATATGGCTGATACGCGCCCTTATTGCAAGAATTTTCTCTGGTTTATCGTTGTTCAGCCTTCTCTACGCCACGAATGGTGCGCATCCGCTCCGCCAACCGAGGCGTCACGCGATATGTCCCGGGCAGAAGGATTTCCACATCCTGCGTCTCTTCCAGAGATGGAAGCAGTACGACACGCCCATGTCCGCCACGCATTTCTTCAAGCATTTCGGAAAGACTGGGCAAAGCGGATGACTGGCGAAGCCACACACGCATTTCAGACCGCTCAGCAGCAGCCGCGACCTCCAGATCCATGACGCTCTGGGCCGTAATCCGCAGAGCGTCCCCGTCCAGTTTGAGTTCAGCCTGCACAAGAATAGCTTGCCCTGCGACCAAGAGATCTCGGCAGGACATCAATGTCTCAGCGAAGAGCGTGACTTCACAGCCACCACCACTATCTGAGAGATTGACCCACGCCATTTTCTTGCCAGTTCGGGTAGGACGCTCTTTCTTATCCACAACGCATCCCGCGATCTTGACGCGGGTACTTCCTGTTTTTGCAGCATTTTCCAGTGCGTTCGACGGCGTGACCCCCAAGCGTCTAAGGACCGTGCGGTATGCATCTAGAGGATGGGCGCTCATATGGAAACCAATAGCAGACGCTTCCAGCGAGAGACGTTCGAAATCCGGCCAAGGGCGCCCCTCATTCAGACGGAGAATTTCCCGCTCCTGTCCGCTCCCGCCAAACAGACCCGTCTGACCAACCTGCTGTTCCTGCGCTCTCGCCTGCGCCCGGCGGATGAGGATGTCCGCACTCGCGAATACGGTGTGGCGGTCTTTAAGAAGACTATCAAAAGCTCCTGATTTTGCGAGATTTTCTATCTGGATTTTGTTAATGCTTTTAGGGTCACATCGCTCTGCAAAATCTGTCAGATCCTTGAAAGGACGGTCCCCGCGAACTGCCACCACCGCCTCCATGGCGGCAGTCCCGACGCGCTTGATCGCTGAAAGCGCATAACGAATGCCCTGACGCCCGTCCTCCAGTGTCTCAATGGAGAAATCCGCCATTGAGCGATTGATATCAACGGGAAGCACCGAGATGTTCATACGCTTTGCTTCCTGATAAAGCGCAGCGAGTTTATCCGTCTTTTCCCGTGCCAGAGACATACAGCCAGCAAGGAATGCGACTGGATGGTTCGCCTTCATCCAGGCCGTTTGATATGAAACCAGAGCATAGGCAGCGGCATGTGACTTGTTAAAGCCGTAGTCCGCAAAACGAGCCATAAGATCAAAGACTTCTACGGCTTTATCTTTTGGAATTCCTCGGGCCGTAGCGCCGTCAGTGAAGATCTCGCGTTGCTTCTCCATTTCAGACGCAATCTTCTTGCCCATGGCGCGTCTCAGAAGGTCAGCACCACCGAGGCTGTATCCCGCCATTTTCTGAGCGATCTGCATGACCTGTTCCTGGTAGACCATGATCCCATAGGTCTCTTCCAGAATATCCCGAATTTCTTCGTGAGGCGGCTCCCATGCCTCGCCATGTTTGCGCCGACAATAGTCCGGAATGTTGGCCATCGGCCCCGGTCGATACAACGACACACCGGCAATCAGATCTTCCAGACGGCTGGCGGCCATCTGTTTGAGCATATCGCGCATGCCCGCGCCTTCAAACTGGAAGACACCAGCCGTGTCTCCCTTCGCGAGCATTTCAAAAGTCTTTTTATCGTCTAACGGGATACGTGAGAGATCGACTATAATTCCTTGTTCTTTAAGGAAATCCAGACCACGCTTCAGAATTGTTAATGTCGTCAGACCAAGGAAGTCGAACTTGACCAGTCCGGCCTGCTCAACAAACTTCATGTTGTACTGGGTGACCAGCATGTCGCTCTTCGGATCTCGATAAAGCGGCACCAGTTCGACCAGTTCTCGGTCGCCAATCACGACGCCTGCGGCATGTGTTGAGGCGTGCCGATAGAGACCTTCAAGCTGAAGAGCAATTTCCAGAAGCCGCTTCAAAGCTTCATCGCTGTCTCGCATCTCCTGCAGGCGCGGTTCGCCCTCAATCGCCTGCGCCAGTGTCACTGGTTTGGCAGGGTTATTTGGGATCAATTCCGCAACCCGGTTAACCATGCCGTAAGGCAAACCAAGTACACGACCAACGTCCCGGACGGCAGCTTTGGCCTGAAGCTTACCGAAGGTAATGATCTGAGCGACACGGCTTCCACCGTATTCCTCACGAACATAGCGGATAACTTCGTCTCGCCGGTCCTGACAGAAGTCGATATCAAAGTCAGGCATCGAGACACGTTCCGGGTTCAGGAAGCGCTCGAACAGCAAGCCGAAGGGTAGCGGATCAATATCAGTGATGGTCAGTGCATACGCCACCAGTGAGCCTGCACCCGATCCACGCCCAGGCCCTACGGGAATATCATGCGCTTTTGCCCACTGAATGAAGTCGGCAACGATCAGGAAGTAACCGGGGAAACCCATCTTCGCGATGATGTCGAGTTCAGTCTGCAGCCGATCTGAGTAGATTTTTCTTTTGTCTTCGTCCGCACTGATCGCTTCAAGGCGCTTTTCCAGCCCTTCCCATGCCATAGCACGAAGCGTTTCTTCTTCCGTTGAACCCTCACGAACCTTCGGGCAAATCGGAAGAAGTGGCTTTCGCGTACACGCAGCGACGGCACATTTCTGCGCAATGATCAGCGTGTTATCACAAGCTTCCGGCAAATCCTTGAAGATCTCACGCATCTCAGCCGGCGTCTTGAACCAGGCCTGCGGGGAAACGTGCCAACGATCGGCTTCGGCCATCGTCCGCCCTTGGGCAATACAGATAAGCGCATCATGGGCTTCGTGCATCTGCGGCGTCGGGAAGAAGCACTCATTGGTAGCGACAAGGGGAATATCAAGCTTGTCCGCGAGTGGGATCAGAACGCTTTCGATTTCGCGTTCACCCGCCGCGCCGAAGCGATTGAGTTCCACCGCAATATTACCTGGAAAAGCGTCTGCCAGACGACGCAGCAGTTCTTCTGCCTCACCTTTCTGCTCGTCATAAATCAACCGATTGATCGGCCCACGATTGCCGCCAGTCAGAAGAAACAACCCGTCGGCATGCTGACACAGCACATCCACAGCGATTGTTGGATCAGCCGGATCGCCATTCAGAAAGCCCTCAGAGGACAGGATCTGGAGATTGGCCAGTCCCGTCTCGTTCCGGGCCAGCACCACCAGCGGCTCAGAAGGAGCTCCGGGCTTGGTGCTGCGCGATGGAAGTGAGAGCTGGCAGCCCACAATTGGCTGTACACCGCTGCTTCGGCAGTAAAGAGAAAATTCCAGAGCACCAAATAGGTTGCCACTGTCCGTCAATGCAACGGCAGGCATACCGTTCTTCACAGCCAGACTAACCAGATCTGGAATGCGAATGGCGCCCTGGCTCAGGGAGTAAGCTGAGTGATTACGGAGATGGACAAAATCGGCATGAGGCATGCCTCTATTCTATCAGGACCGGCGAGCAGATACAGCGCTCTTCTTGCCGGTCACCTCAACTCAAAACGGTACGAGCTTCCCATCCCGTAACGTCACCGTCCGGTCCATACGGGCCGCAAGTTCCTGATTATGCGTTGCAATCAGTGCTGCAACGCCTTCCTCACGAACGGCACGCAATAGCTCATCAAAAACGTGATCAGACGTCCCAACATCCAGATTACCGGTTGGCTCATCCGCAAGGAGAAGTTTTGGCCTGTTGGCTAAGGCCCGCGCAATAGCAGTCCGCTGCTGCTCACCGCCAGACAGGCGGCCGGGCAGAGAATTCAGGCGATGAGACAATCCAAAACGTCCCAATAGATCTTCGGCACGCGCCTTCGCCACCTTTGCGGACACACCCGCAACCAACTGGGGCAACATGACATTCTCGCGTGCCGTGAACTCACCTAACAAATGGTGAAACTGATACACAAACCCGATTTGATCACGTCGGACAGCAGTGCGAACGCTATCACTCAGTCCACTTACGGCGTTGCCACTGATATAAACTGTACCTTCGGTGGGAGCTTCCAACAGCCCGGCGAGATGCAAGAGCGTAGATTTTCCGGTCCCGCTCGGCGCCACAAGGGCGACAATTTCACCGGGGTAAAGCGTAAACTCGGCATTCGATAGAATTTCGAGCGTTTCTTCGCCTGACCGAAAACGACGCGTCAGATTCTCCAGCTTTAATGCTGGCACCTGTGCCTCACTCATGACGCAACGCCTCAATTGGATCAGTTCGCGCTGCTCTCCAGGATGGATACAGCGTTGCGAGAAGAGAAAGCACCAGAGACATGGCAATCACTTCTCCAACCTGCGACCAGACCAGCTTCGCCGGAAGACGCTCGAGAAAGTAAACTTCCGGGTTGAACAGGTTGGTTCCGGTAAGAGACTGGAGCCACTGCCGGATACGTTCGATATTCAGGGCGAACGCAATACCAAGGGCAGAACCAGCAGCCGTCCCGACAATCCCGACAAAAGCACCATTCATGAGGAATATCCGCATGATTGCGCCACGGCTCGCACCAAGCGTTCGTAAAACCGCGATATCACGTGTCTTGTCCTTCACCATCATGATCAAGGACGAGATAACGTTGAAAGCAGCCACCAGAATAATGAGCGTCAGAATGAGGAACATGACGTTCTGCTCAACCGTCACAGCATCAAGGAAGCCGTTCGCGCTCTGCGTCCAGTCCAGAACCCGAAGACGCGGGTCATCAAGGCGTTGCGCGATGGCCTGACGTGTGGGCTGAATGTTCGAAGGGTCGTTGGTTGAGACCTGGATCAGGGAGACGGCGCTCCCGAGCATCAGAAACTTCTGTGCGGCAGGGAGCGGCACCAAAACGATGTTCGAGTTGTAATCGTTCCAGTTGGCATCGAAGATGGCGGCCACATGGTACGTCTTCACGCGCGGCATCGTGCCAAACGGTGTGGCCTGGCCGTCCGGAGACAACAGGGTGATCGGAGAACCGACCGTCAGACCAGCGCGATCGGCCATGGTCGTCCCGATGGCAACAGCATCGTCGCCGGTAAAACGATCAATCGAACCGGCAATAATCCCGTTACTTAGAGCACGCCAATCACGAAGATCCTGCTGGGCGACACCCTGAACCTCTGCACCCGTCGAGTATCGTCCGGCTTCCACGAGCACAGTCCCCTGCGCCATGGGAATGACAGATTTCACTCCAGAAACAGAGCGGATAGCCTCGACGTCGTTCTGATAGGCTTCAATAGGGCGACCGTAGCCAAACACAGTGAGATCACCGTGAAGGCCAAGGATACGCCCCATGAGATCGGCCTTAAACCCGTTCATCACCGACATGACGATGATGAGCGTGGCCACTCCGAGCGCAATTCCGACCAATGAGAAAACTGCAATGATCGAGGCGAAGCGTTCGCCACGGCGGGCACGCAGATAGCGCCCCGCCACCATACGCTCGAAGCGGCCAAACATCAGGCTGCTCCGATCTTGGCCAGCGCTTCAGCCACCGGCAGCTCGAACCGCTCACCATCTGCACGGCGCTTCAGTTCAACCTTGCCTTCCTTGGCACCACGAGGACCGACAATGATCTGCCAGGGATGACCCATCAGATCAGCATCGTTAAACTTCACGCCCGCGCGCTCGGAGCGATCATCGTACATGAAATTCTCTGGATCAGCCCCGTAGATATCTTCGCAGATCGCGTCACAGGCTTCATCACCCGGACGCAGGTTGAGGATCGCAGCTTTGTACGGCGCAACGGAATCCGGCCAGATAATGCCAGCGTCATCGTGCGATGCCTCAATGATTGCACCGACCAGACGGGAGACACCGACACCGTAAGACCCCATGTGAGGCGAGAATTTCGTCCCGTCGGCACCGCTGACTTCGATACCCATGGATTCCGTGTACTTGGTGCCGAAGTAGAAGATGTGGCCGACTTCGATGCCACGCCCTTCCCGCTTCCGGTCATCCGGCACTTCCGCCCAGGCAGCCTCGTCGTGCTTCTCATCAGTTGCGGCATAGTGATCCGTCACGGAAGAGAAGAATGCGGCGAGATCTTCCTCGTTATCACAATCAACCGGACGGCCCAGCCAATCCTGCTCTTCAAGAGCAGCGTCAAAGAATACGCCGCTTTCACCAGTTGGTGCGAGAACCAGGAACTCATGGCTGAGATCACCACCGATCGGCCCCGTATCTGCAACCATTGGCACAGCGCGAACGCCAAGACGCTGGAAAATCCGCAGATAGGACAGCATCATGCGACGATAGCTGTTAACCGCGCCCTGATAATCCGCATCGAAGGAATAGGCGTCCTTCATGAGGAACTCACGACCGCGCATCACACCGAAACGGGGACGCACCTCATCACGGAACTTCCACTGAATATGATACAGCGCCTTGGGAAGCTGCTTATAGGAACTCACGGACGATCCGAAGATATCCGTGATCATTTCCTCGTTCGTCGGTCCGTAAAGCAGCTCACGACCATGACGGTCCTGAATGCGGAGCATCTCCGGACCATAAGCGTCATAACGCCCTGAACGACGCCACAGATCAGCAGACTGAAGCGTCGGCATCAGGACTTCCTGAGCCCCGATTGCATCCTGCTCTTCGCGGATGATCTGCTCGATGTTCCGAAGAACACGCAGACCCGCTGGCAACCAGGCATAAATACCCGAGGAGGTCTGGCGAACCAGACCTGCACGTAGCATCAGGCGGTGAGACGCAATTTGCGCCTCCGCCGGAACTTCCTTCAGCGTCGGCTGAAAGGCTTTACTCAGACGCATACTCTATTCTCTCAGACGCGCAGCAGATGAACATCGACAAGCGGACGCTTCTGGAGCTTACGCCCCAGGGCACGGCGCAGAGCCGTCTTGGCCGCATCACGGAATGCCGTGTCGTCCTTTCGCAGTTCATCAGGAATTTCGTCAATAGAATCAGCGAATTCTTCCTGAATGCGAATGCTTTCCGGATCTTCCGATTCCAAAAGTCCCGGCGCGCTGATCTTTGGCTCACCGATCACATAGCCTTCGTCATCAACAGCGAAGCTCGCAAGAACCATGCCGTTGAAGAGCATCTTGCGACGTGCTGCCAGAACACCGCCTGTCATGGGGAGAAGACGACCGCCATCCAGCGCCAGACGACCAGTCGGTGCCGTATCGACAACCTTCACTTCACCCGGCGACAGGTTCAGGATGTCGCCATCTTCCAGCAGGATCGGATCAGAACCCATCTCATGGGCCAGAGCCGCATGAGCCGTCAGATGACGCCATTCGCCATGCGTCGGGATGCTGTATTTCGGACGGACAATGCCATACAGAACGCGGATATCATCGCCCGTTGCATGACCGGACGTATGAACCTTCGCGTCCTTGTCAGTCAGAACAGTCACACCACGACGGGACAGGTTGTCCTGCACAGCCATGACAGCCTGCTCATTCCCCGGAATGACGCGGGAGCTGTAAATGACCGTGTCACCCTCACCCAGCGAGATGTTCGGATGAGTATCGGACGCGATACGGGAGAGCGCAGAGCGGGGTTCACCCTGGCTTCCCGTGATGATCATCAGAAGGTTGTCATCATGGACGTCACGTGCGTCCTGCTCCGTCAGGAACGGTGGCAGATCGCTGAAGTAGCCACACTCACGAGCAGCAGTTTCAAGATTACGCAGGGAACGACCCACGATCATGACAGCACGACCAGCCGCCATGGCAGCCTTCGCAATGCTCTCAACGCGCGCCACGTTGCTGGCAAAGCACGTTACGGCCACACGTCCCTGAAGGCTCGTGATCAGATCCGTCAGGCCCTTGCGAACGTCAGCTTCCGACTCTGAGCGACCTTCCTTCATGACGTTGGTGCTATCACCCACCATCGCCAGAACGCCTTCGTCACCCAGACGACGGAACTCTTCCAGATCAGTAACCGGGCCAACAAGCGGATTTTCATCCAGCTTCCAGTCACCGGTATGAACGATCAGCCCATGGGGTGTCCGCAGAGCAACTGCCTGCGCTTCCGCGACAGAGTGCGTCACCGACACAAACTGAAGATCAAACGGGCCGACATGGAAGCGCGAGCCCGGCATCACCACATGAATTTTTACCTGATTAACCAGATGCGCTTCATGCAGCTTGCGACGCAGTACTGCGGCAGCGAACGGCGTGGCATAAACCGGGCAACGCAGATAAGGCCAGAGATGAGCTACTGCACCCAGATGATCTTCATGGGCATGTGTAATGACCAGCCCACACAGATCCTTTGCACGGTCCGCGATAAACGTCGGGTCCGGCATCAGCACTTCAGCTTCAGGCGTGTCGTTACCTGAGAAGCCAATGCCGCAATCTATGGCGAGCCAGGTTTCCTTACTGTTTTTAGTGAGGCGGTAGAGATTGAAATTCATGCCGATCTCGCCCGTCCCGCCCAAAGGCAGGAAGGACAAACCGTCAGGTGTATCCGTCATAGTTATTCCTTACGTGTGTTACCATCATGAGCGATATTCATTGCCGAAAGCCTACATGCCTTCGGGGGAATTTGAGATCGGCAGGAGCGCATTGCGGTCCGCCAGAAGACGGAGGCCATCCAGGGTCAGATCAGGGGCCATCACGTCAAACAGGTTGGTGCCCTCTGAAAACAGAGGCGCAAGACCGCCTGTTGCAACAATCTTGGGGCGTCCGCCCATTTCTTCGGAAATTCTTCCTACGATCCCTTCAACCAGGCCAACATAGCCCCAGAAGAGTCCGGAACGCATGGCAACGCTTGTGCTTCGGCCAATTGCGTTCAGAGGGCGCCCGATGCTCATCCGTGGCAATCGAGCGGCCGCTCTGTGCAAGGCATCAATGGACAGATTGACGCCCGGAGCAATCGCCCCACCACAGTATTGACCGTATTCATTCACGACATCAAACGTTGTTGCCGTGCCAAAATCAACAACAATGAGCGGGCCACCATAAAAGTGCTGGGCTGCCAGACCGTTCAATCGACGATCCGCACCAAGTTCTGCCGGGTTATCGACTAGCGCTTCAATGCCCCAATCCAAGCCAGCATTGGCCACAAGTGGCTCCACATCGAGCCACTGGCGACAGAAACGCCGCAAATCATACAATGCTGCGGGAACAACAGTTCCGATAATCGCGCGCGTGACAGACGCAGGCGTCAGCCCAATACGATCGAAAAGGCCCAGTAACCAAACGGCATATTCATCTGCTGTACGGGAGTCGCTGGTGGACATGCGCCACTGACCGATCCACGACTGACCGTCGTGGACGGCAAACACAACGTTGGTGTTGCCAGCATCAATGACGAGAAGCACGTTCCGATCCGGTCCCTTTAACCCAGCAGGATATCACCTGTTACGACCGGTATGGTTTCACCACCCGGGAGAGCGAGAAGCAGTCGCCCCTGTTCATCCAACCCTGAAAATGAACCTGTTATATAAGTTTCACCACGCTGAACCGCAAGATGACGTCCAACCGGATGCGCTCTTTCGAGCCATGCCCGACGAATGACTTCGAAACCATGATCATTCCACGCGGCAATCCAGCGGTCCATTTCCGCCGTCAGTGCCTCGCCAAACTTGATGGGATCGACTGAAGGAGCGACCTCGGAAAGGGCTGCCAACTGACGACCAGGGACGTCAGGCGCCTGCGCCAGGTTTGCACCAATACCGACAACAACCCACCTGTTAGACGCAATACCACCCGCCTCAATCAGAACTCCCGCCATTTTGCGTTCATTCAAGAGCAGATCATTTGGCCATTTCAGCAAAAACTCTGCTTTTGAAGGGCAGAAACTCTGCGCTGTTTCGTAAAGCGCCAAAGCGGTCAGAAACGGGCA
The DNA here is from genome assembly GCF_014132155.1 of Gluconobacter sp. Gdi. Taxonomy (GTDB): domain Bacteria; phylum Pseudomonadota; class Alphaproteobacteria; order Acetobacterales; family Acetobacteraceae; genus Gluconobacter. Next base: position 93,399 of record NZ_BLJQ01000003.1, on the reverse strand, counting down.
CGCAATCAAAAATTTTTCAAGATTTTGCGGTTTGAACAATAGAGAAATTGCCAGATTACCGCCGGGATCTACCCAACTGCGACCTCGGGTTCCACGCCCTGATGTTTGGAAAAGTGCCTGAACGGCGAGCCTCTCGGGGGCTCCAGCCTCAGCTTTCTCTTTACAGAGATCGGAAGTCGATCCCAACGTCTCATAAACTTCGAAACGCCAGGCCATAGTCAAAAAACAGTCTTCATGTGGTGGGCGATGACAGGATTGAACTGCCGACCCTCTCGGTGTAAACGAGACGCTCTACCGCTGAGCTAATCGCCCTCTGAAAACACGTGGCCTATATACACGGTTCTGAGCACCCGTAAAGGCACTCAGAACCAAAAAAGCGAAATTATTCGCTTACGGCGTCCTTAAGACCTTTGCCCGGCTTGAAACGGACAGAGGTGGATGCCGGAATGTCGATCTCTTCGCCCGTACGCGGGTTACGGCCCTTGGCGGCCTTACGCGTAGCGGTCACGAAGCTACCGAAACCAACCAGACGAACTTCCTGCTTCTTGGCAAGCGTCTTCTCGATCGTGCTGAACACCGCATCGACAACTTCGCTGGCCTTGGCCTTCGGAAGATCGGCGGCGTCAGCAACGGCGGCGATCAGTTCCTGCTTGTTGAGGGGCTTCTCCATGATGTGCCTTTCTGGTGTTAAGAGCACCTGAGCCAACCTCCGAAGAGTCTTGCGGCTCAGGCGCTTGTTCGATCTGCGGCCGCACTATGAAGCGCTTTTTGGCCGCGTCAACTGTTAGAATCGTATAAGAACCCAACCGTTAGTGCGGAAGTGCCCTTGGAGCCACTTTCTCAGCCGAAATTCCGCCTACAGGATCGACATTTTCATCCCATTCAATCGCCTCAGGCATACGCGTGAGAGCAATTTTCAGAACGTCGTCGACGTGACTGACTGGAATAATCTTGAGAGCATGGCGGACATTCTCAGGAACCTCGGCAAGATCCTTTTCATTATCCTTCGGGATAAGAACAGTTTTGATCCCTGCCCGAAGCGCTGCAAGCAGCTTTTCTTTCAAGCCACCAATTTCCAGCACACGACCACGCAGCGTAATTTCGCCCGTCATCGCCACATCTCTACGGATGGGAATCTGCGTCAGAATACTGACAAGAGACGTAGCAAGCGCAATACCTGCGGACGGACCGTCCTTCGGCGTAGCCCCCTCTGGAAGATGCACGTGGATGTCGCGCTTCTCGAAAAGAGGTGGCCGGATGCCGAAGTCCTGAGCTCGTGATCGGACGTAAGACAGGGCGGCCGAGATGCTCTCCTGCATCACTTCCCCCAGCTTGCCAGTCTGCTTCACCTGCCCCTTTCCAGGCACCATGACGCTCTCAATCGTCAAGATCTCGCCGCCGACCTGCGTCCAGGCAAGTCCGGTCACGACACCAACCATATCTTCCGTCTCGGTCTCACCATGACGGAAGCGGCGGACACCTGCGTATTTTTCCAGGTTGTCCGGCGTGATCTCAACATGCGTCACACCCGTCGTGATGATTTCCTTCACGGCCTTACGAGCCAATCGGGCAATCTCACGCTCGAGATTTCTGACGCCAGCCTCACGCGTGTAGGAGCGGATCAACTCCATCAGCGTCTCATCGGAAACAGACCATTCATCCGGCTTGAGATTGTGGGCCTCAGCCTGCTTTGACAGCAGATGACGACGCGCGATCTGGACCTTCTCATCTTCCGTGTACCCGGAGAGATTGATGATCTCCATACGATCCAGCAGTGGCTGCGGCATGTTCAGGCTGTTAGCCGTCGTCACGAACATGACATCCGAGAGATCGTAATCGACTTCCAGATAGTGATCGGCAAACGTTGAGTTCTGCTCTGGGTCCAAGACCTCCAGAAGTGCAGACGAAGGATCACCTCTCCAATCCGCGCCTAGCTTGTCGATCTCATCCAGCAGGAACAGCGGATTAGACGTTTTCGCTTTCTTCATGCCCTGAATAATTTTTCCAGGCATGGACCCGATATACGTCCGGCGATGGCCGCGAATTTCCGATTCGTCGCGCACACCACCCAGAGACATCCGAACATACTGACGGCCCGTTGCCTTGGCGATAGACCGTGCGAGAGACGTTTTACCAACGCCCGGCGGCCCTACGAGGCACAGGATTGGTCCCTTGATCTTCTGGGAACGCGTCTGCACGGCAAGATACTCAAGGATACGCTCCTTGACCTTCTCCAGACCGTAATGTTCGGCTTCAAGTACACCTTCAGCGTGCGTGAACTCCTTGGTGATCTTGGAACGCTTTTTCCACGGGATACCCAACAGCCAGTCCAGATAATTCCGGACGACCGTGCTTTCTGCTGACATCGGGCTCATGCCACGGAGTTTTTTCAGCTCGGCATGGGCCTTTTCCTTGGCTTCACGACTCAGGCGCGTCTTGTTGATCTTCTCTTCAAGCTCGGCAAGTTCGTCCTTGCCATCCTCGCCTTCCCCAAGCTCCTTCTGGATCGCCTTAAGCTGCTCATTGAGATAATATTCGCGCTGCGTCTTCTCCATCTGCCGTTTCACGCGGTTCCGGATACGCTTCTCAACCTGCAGAACACCAATCTCTGTCTCAATATGAGCAAAGACCTGCTCCAGACGCTGCTCAGCAGAGGCCATCTCGAGAATTTCCTGCTTTTCGGAAATCTTGAGATTCAGATGGCTGGCAATTGTGTCCGCGAGCTTTGACAGATCCTCGATCTGGTTGATCGAGACCATGACTTCAGGCGGGATCTTCTTGTTGAGCTTGATATACTGCTCGAACTGGGAAACCGTTGAGCGGCCCAGAGCTTCCAGATCGCTGCCAGGAGTAGCCGACAAAGGCTCCTCCGCAATTTCTTTCACTTCAGCTTCGAAGTGACCGTCCACGTCGAACAGACGCGTGATCTCAACACGACGGGTTCCTTCGACCAGAACCTTAACGGTGCCGTCCGGCAGCTTCAGCAACTGAAGGATGGTGGAAACCGTGCCGTACCGGTAAATGTCGTCAGCAGAAGGGTCATCCTGCGAAACATCTTTCTGCGCAACAAGCAGGATCTGCTTGCTGTCACGAGTGACCGTTTCCAGCGCCTTGACAGACTTTTCCCGGCCGACGAACAGCGGAACAATCATGTGTGGAAACACAACAATGTTCCGCAGCGGCAGTACAGCCATAACATCCGGACGCGAAGCCGGAGCGGCCTCAGGCACAGCCTCTACTGGAGCGGCAGCTTTGGCTCGCGGCTTGCGGGCAGGCTTCTTTTCTACAACAGCAGCGTCGTCCACCTTCTTTGTGCGACGGCGCGTTTTAGGCTTGGTATCGTCAGTCATTCACTTGATCTCCATAGGGACGATCCCACGGCCTCCGCCTGCCTGGCAGCGCGAACACCGTGATGTCTCTTCATGCAGAAAAGGCACGAATTCAGACAGCATCTATCCAGAATGTCGGAACGAAAAGGCCGTCTGACAAGACGGCCCCTTCAACACTCTTAGGCAGACTGCTCAGCCGGCTCGCTTTTGCCTTTCCCATACACATACACAGGGTTGGCTTTGCTTTCCGCCACTTCACGATTGATGACGACTTCCTCAACGCTGTCCAGCCCAGGAAGATCGAACATTGTTCCCAGAAGAATATTCTCCATGATCGACCGAAGGCCACGTGCACCTGTCTTACGTTCGATGGCACGCTTCGCGATGGCGGAAAGTGCGTCTTCCGTGAATGTCAGCTTGACGCCTTCCATTTCGAAGAGACGCGCATACTGCTTGGTCAACGCATTCTTGGGCTTGCTCAAAATCTGGATCAAAGCAGCTTCATCCAGATCATTCAGGGCCGCGATGACAGGCAGACGACCAATGAACTCTGGAATCAGCCCAAATTTGAGAAGATCTTCAGGTTCGACAGTCTGAAGGATCGCTCCCAGACGGCGCTCGTCTTCAGAACGCACATCTGCCCCAAAACCGATACCTGAGCCTTTCCCACGCGCTGCAATGATCTTGTCCAGCCCCGCGAAGGCACCACCGCAGATGAACAGCATGTTCGTCGTATCCACCTGCAGGAACTCCTGCTGAGGATGCTTGCGGCCACCCTGCGGCGGAACGGACGCAACGGTCCCTTCCATCAGCTTGAGCAGTGCCTGCTGTACACCTTCGCCCGACACATCACGCGTGATGGAGGGGTTATCGGACTTACGAGAAATCTTATCGATTTCATCGATGTAGACGATGCCACGCTGCGCACGCTCAACGTTATAGTCTGATGCCTGAAGAAGCTTCAGGATGATGTTTTCAACGTCCTCGCCCACATAACCGGCTTCGGTCAGCGTCGTGGCATCAGCCATGGTAAACGGCACATCGAGAATACGAGCCAGCGTCTGAGCCAGCAGCGTCTTGCCTGTTCCGGTCGGGCCAATCAGAAGAATGTTCGACTTCGCGATCTCGATGTCATTGCTCTTCTGAGCATGGGCCAGACGCTTGTAGTGGTTATGAACGGCCACAGAAAGCGCGCGCTTGGCCTCGAACTGACCAATGACGTAATCGTCCAGAACCTTGCAGATTTCTTTTGGCGTCGGAACACCGTCTCGGGACTTCACGAGATGCGTTTTATGCTCCTCGCGAATGATGTCCATGCACAACTCAACGCATTCATCACAGATGAAAACTGTCGGGCCAGCGATCAGCTTGCGCACTTCGTGCTGGGATTTCCCACAGAACGAGCAATACAGGGTGTTTTTGGAATCGCCGGATTTGTTGCTCATCGCTGTTCCTCTTTCCCCTCACGCACGCACCGACCACTTTTCGGCAGCAGACATGCGGAAGCACTTAAAACTCTAGGCCGAGGTCTCAGCCTTCGGCAACCCCGAAGCCCTGGGCTCCAAGACATGAAAAGCGGCATATCGGTATGCCGCTTTTTCTTTCCAAGGGGAGCAACCTTCTCCCCTGTCACTTCAAACAAACTCAATCCTGACTGGCTGCCACGTTGGGGTGACGTCGCACAACAGCGTCAATCAGACCGAATTCTTTCGCTTCTTCAGCAGACAGATAGCTATCACGCTCGAGCTTGCGCTCGATCTCTTCAAGCGTCTGCCCTGTGTGCTCACGATAGATTTCGTTCAGGCGCTGACGGATCAACAGGATCTCACGAGCCTGAATCTCAATATCGGACGCCTGACCCTGTGCTCCACCAGATGGCTGATGCACCATCACGCGCGCATTCGGCAGGCAGTAACGATGCCCCTTCTCGCCACCAGCCAAGAGCAGCGACCCCATGGACGCAGCCTGACCAATGCAGACAGTGCTAACAGGGCAACGAATGTACTGCATCGTGTCATAAATCGCGAGACCAGCGGAAACGACACCGCCAGGGCTGTTGATGTAGAACGAAATTTCCTTGGTCGGATTGACGCTCTCAAGATACAGAAGCTGAGCGCTGATCAAGGATGACACCTGATCGTAAACCGGGCCGGTCAGGAAGATGATACGCTCCTGAAGGAGGCGTGAAAAAATGTCGAAAGCTCGCTCTCCGCGGGCAGTCTGTTCGACCACCATCGGCACCAGAGAGTTGTTGAACACCTCGACGGGATCGCGGTCCCCAATGGTCATACTGTCTGTTCCTCAATGCCCGATGGGCTGTCTGTTCTCTCTAACATGGACCCGAGAGAGCGTTCCGTCAAAGGGAGCAGACAGCAAAACGGGCACTCCTGAGAGTGCCCGTCCTTCTTACGTCAGTACTCTCAGAGCTCGGCAGGCGGGATTTCTGCGAGTTCTTCAGGTGTGACTTCCTTTTCGGTGACGTCAGCCAGCTCGATCAGATAGTCGACAACCTTGTTTTCCAGGATCGGGCCACGAAGCCCTTCAACAGCCTGCGGGTTCTTGGAGAAGAACTCGAAAACCATCTTTTCCTGACCCGGGTAACGCTGAGCTTCCTGCTGCATCGCACCCAGCAGTTCCTCGCGGGACACCTGAATTTCCTGCTTGCGACCAATTTCAGCCAGCAGCAGACCCAGCTTCACGCGGCGCTCTGCAATACGACGGTAATCTGCACGCAGGGTCTCTTCGTCCTTGCCTGCATCTTCCTCGTCCATGCGACCAGCTTCGCGATCCTGCTCGACGCGGGTCCAGATCTGACCGAACTCGGCGTCAACCATGCTCTGCGGGGCTTCAAAGTCGGTCTTCTCAGACAGGGCGTCCAGAAGCTCGCGCTTGATGCGCAGACGGGAAAGCTGCTTGTACTCGCCTTCAGCCTGCTCCGTGATCAGGGAGCGGATCTGCTCGATGCTCTCAAGACCAATGTCCTTGGCCAGATCATCGTTAATTTCCGGATCAACAGGCTTCTTCAGGGACTTCGCCTTGATGTCGAACGTCACAGCCTTACCGGCCAGTTCTTCAGCCTGATAGTCTTCCGGGAACGTCACGTTGATAACGCGCTCTTCCCCGGCCTTCATGCCTTCCATCTGCTCGGCAAAACCCGGAATGAAGCCTTCACCGCCGATTTCGACGTTCACGTCTTCAGCCGTGCCACCGTCAAACGGCGTGCCATCATGCTTACCAACGAAGTCAACGCAGACCACGTCACCCTTTACGGCAGCGCGATCTTCTTCAATGGCGTCAAATTTGCGGCTGCGACGGGCGAGGTCAGCCAGAGCCTTGTTCACGACTTCTTCGTCAACCTTGGAGGTCAGACGCGTCAGCTTCAGACCAGACAGATCAGGAACTGCAATTTCCGGCAGAACTTCAACTTCGATCTTGAATTCCAGATCGCCATCAGAGTCCGGAGCAGAAACCAGTTCGACCTTCGGCTGCATAGCCGCACGGACGTCCTGTTCCTGGAGAAGCTTGCCAACCGTGTCGTTAACAACTTCTTCCATCAGTTCCGCATTCACGGCTGCGCCATGACGCTGCTTGACGAGAGATGCCGGCACCTTGCCCGGACGGAAACCCGGAAGCTTGATCGTGCGTGCAACTTCTGCGAGTCGGGCGGCGCGACGAGCCTGCAGGTCCGCAGACGGGACAACGACAGTGAAGGCGCGCTTAAGTCCTTCGTTGAGCGTGGGCGTAACCTGCATGAGCCAGGCGATCCTCTCGGTCGGGTATGTTAAAATCTCTTCTCAGGAAACCGGGTTGGTACGGGCGGAGGGACTTGAACCCCCACGACTTGCGCCACCAGAACCTAAATCTGGCGTGTCTACCAATTCCACCACGCCCGCTCAGCCCCGTCTCCGGGGTTCGTGTTACCGAACCTTGGAAGCGCGGCCTTTAGCGCATGAAACGCCACTTCACAACAGGGCGGCCATCGGGTTTTTGCTTAAATCCGCCTTTGAAAGCTCTGTCGCGACGCTCCGAGCCTCCCCCAGGGGAAGATCCAGATCCTCTGCGACGGGCCACCCACCGTGATCACGGGATGCCTGTATTCCTGCCTCACCATGCAGCCAGACACCCGCGCAACACGCCTCCCAGGTCTCCATTCCCGCAGCCATCAAAGTCCCAATCACACCCGTCAGTGTATCGCCAGACCCTGCAGTAGCAAGCGCCGATGTGGCGTGCGCGTTGATTGCAATGCGTCCGTCTGGCGCAGCTATGATCGTATCTGAACCCTTCATGACCATCACGGCATTCAACTCACGCGCAGCGTTCAAGGCAGCTTCAGTTCGACTCCCAGTCACAGGGCCAAACAGCTTTTTGAATTCGCCGATATGCGGCGTAACAGCCGCCACACCTTTCAGACGAGAAAGGTCTTCCGCTCCCCACGCCAAAGCACCGGCATCCGCAAGAACCGTTTTTTTTGCAGCCAATAGCGCAGGGAGAACTTCAGAAACCTCTTCAGGGGTCAGGCCGGGGCCACAGATCCAGACCTTCCGTCGCAAATCTTCCAGCAGGGAGCCAAGAGACTGGTCATCAATGATGAGTCCCGGGTCGCCGAGTCGATAAGCTTCTGCAGCTTTTCGGGCTGCGATGCGGACAAGCCCGGCGCCCGTCCGCCGTGCGGCTCGTGCTGCCAGCCTTGTGGCGCCCGGCATAACAGCACCACCACAGACACTCACAACACCGCGTCGATATTTATAGTCTCCCTCTCCGGAGACCGGCAGCTCCCAAAGCCCCGGCCAATTGAAACTTATTTTTGGCTTCAGGCCAATCCATGCCTGCTCAGGCATACCGATATCGGCGCAGACCAGCTCCCCGCACAATCCTCGCCCGGGCTCCAGAAAATGACCTGGCCGTGGCCTCACAAACGTGACCGTCAACGCGCAACTCTGTGCCTGACCGAGCACTTCTCCAGTTTCTCCGGATACGCCACTCGGCATATCGATTGCTACACGCCGAGGAACAGCTGCGAGCACTTCAGCTACGTCGTCACTGACTGGACGCTTCAACCCAGACCCAAAAACAGCATCAACCAGTAGGTCAGTTCCTTCCAGAGATGCTCTCTCGAATGGCAGCACAGGACCAGCCCACCCTGACGCAGCGACAAATGCCGGCCCACCCTCTTTGGGAGTACCCATCGCCACCACTCGGACCGACCACCCCCATCGCGCCAAAAGACGGGCCACAACGTAACCGTCTCCTCCGTTGTTACCCGGGCCGCAAACAACGGCCACGCGACATTTCTGAAACCGCTTGCGAATGGCTCGAGCAACGGCCCATCCCGCATTTTCCATGAGTTGCGCGACAGGAACGACAGCCGAAGCTGCATGATCCATCATGTCGCTTTCCTTGGGTGTTAGCAGCGCAAGAGGGTATGGAGGCATAACTCTGTTTTTCTCCTGATGAGCGGGCATGCTTACAGAAAGCACAGGCGACATCCGCGTTCCCTATGGCCTTTGGACATTCCCCTCGGGTAACCTCCGGCCGATACATCAGGGATATCCCTGCTCTTCCTTCACCCACCTGACCATGACGAGGATCAATGACGGGTTCACTTCTCTGGAGCCTAGTGCTCGCAATCCATCTTCTGTGCATGACATACTGGATTGGCGGATCAATCTACTCCGCCCTGGTTGTCCGCTCCACAGTTGGCCTCCTCGACCCGGGACCACGCTCTTCGGTCCTTTTGCAGAACTACACACGCTTTTTCAAAGGCCTCTGGCAGGTTGTGCCTTTTTCCCTGGTGAGCGGCTGGGCACTTGTTTTCCATGAAGGCGGCTTTGCTGCCGTAAACTGGACGATCAATGCCATGCAGTTGATCGGGATTGCCATGGCAGTGGTTTTCATAACAACAGTTCGCGGCCCATTCCTGCGAGCCCGTCGGGCCATGCGCCCGCAACCTGCTGTTTTTGACACTCTCAGAAACCGTATGGTTCTCATGGCTGGCCTTGGTCTTGCGAACATTCTGATTGCAGCCATGGCGCACGGCATGTGATTGTGGTAGCGATATGGCGCTTCATGGGCTGTATCGCTTGCCATTCCAGCGTTTAGCCGATAACGCACCACTTTAAAGTTGCGGGACGTGTGCCCGCCCTCAACTCCGGTCCATTCCGTCAGGTCTGTACCGTCAACGAGAGTCTCGAGAGTCATTTGAGCGCGAAAACGACCTCCGGTCCTTCCAAGCCCCGTACCTCTGCCCCTGCAAAACGCGGACGCCCCGTAGGCAGCCGTGCGAAGGCAATCAAGAATTCCCCGATCGAAACGGAAGATGCCGATTCGGCTACTCCTGAGCCGGTCGTAGCTGAAAAGAAGCCTCGCGGTCGTCGTCCCGCAGCTCAAAAGACAGAGACAGAAGCCGTTGCCAAGACTGCAACACCTTCTCGTCGGCGCACGAAGGCGGTTGCAATTTCCGAAGAGGAAAGCGCACCAGAAATTGCTGAAGTTGCCCCAGTACGTCGTGGCCGCCGTCCCAAGAGCGAGACGGCTGATACCGACACGCTGAGCGCTCCTCGCCGCAAGGCACGCAAGCCAGCTCCGGAAACAACCGAGTCCGTCGAAGCTGTTGCCCCGGAAGTAACTGAAACTCCTGCGCCCAAGCGCCGCGGTCGTAAGCCGAAGGTTGTGAGTGACGGTGTCGTTGAAGAAGTCGCAGCGCCTGCTCCCAAAAAGCGCGGGCGCAAACCGAAAGTCGTTGCTGCTGAGGCTACACCTGAAGTCGTTGAGCCAGCAGAAACACCGAAGCCACGTCGCGGGCGCAAACCCAAAGCTGCTATCGCAGCCGAGGTGTCCGCACCTAAACCAGCAGAAGCCGAAGCACGTCCTGAAGTTGCTCCTCCAGTAGAGGCAGCAGAGGCTCCAGCGAAAGCACCAGCTCGCCGTGGACGCCCTCGGAAGGTTCGGCCCGAGGCTGAAGCTCCGGTAACTGCGCCAGCTATTCCGGAAGTGACGGCTGAGATTAAACCTGAGCCGGCACAAGCTGAAGTTGTAGTCGCTGTTGAGGCCTCAGAAGATCGTCCGCGCTTTGCTGATCTGGGCCTTTCTGACGCCATCATGCGCGCCATTCAGGAACTCGGTTACGAGCATCCGACTCCTATTCAGGCTCAGGCTATTCCTGAAGTTCTGAAGGGGCACGACGTTCTGGGTGTGGCTCAAACCGGAACGGGAAAGACTGCATCCTTCACGCTTCCGATGATCGAGAAGCTGTCTGGCTCCAGAGCGCGAGCCAGAATGCCACGTTCACTCATTCTTGAGCCAACCCGCGAACTTGCCCTCCAAGTTGCAGACAATTTCAAGCTTTATGGCAAGCACTTACGCCTGACCCATGCACTGCTAATCGGCGGTGAAAGCATGGCCGAACAACGCGAAGTTCTGAACCGTGGCGTGGACGTTCTGATTGCGACTCCGGGACGTCTTCTCGATCTATTCGGACGCGGCGGGCTACTGCTGACGCAGACAAGCACGCTGGTTATCGACGAAGCTGACCGTATGCTCGATATGGGATTTATTCCCGATATTGAAAAAATCGTCAGCCTGTTGCCCGCAAATCGCCAGACGCTTTTCTTCTCCGCCACTATGGCACCGGAAATTCGTCGCCTTGCGGATGCGTTCCTAAGAAATCCGGTACAGATCACGGTCTCCCGTCCATCTTCTGTCGCAACCACGATTGAAGAAGGTCTGATTGTCGTTGAAGAAGACGAGAAGCGCCGGGCACTTCGTAAGCTGCTTCAGGCGCAGAATGTTCAGAACGCCATTGTGTTCTGTAACCGCAAGCGCGACGTGGACATGCTCCAGCGTTATCTGACGAAGCATGGATTCGCAGCGGGCCATCTGCACGGGGATTTAGCGCAGTCCCTGCGTTTCTCCACGCTTGATAGCTTCAAGTCCGGCGAGTTGAAGATTCTGGTCTGCTCTGACGTTGCCGGGCGTGGAATTGACATCGGCGGTCTGTCGCATGTTTTCAATTTTGATCTGCCGTTCAATGCGGAAGACTATGTGCATCGCATCGGACGCACTGGTCGGGCCGGCAAGCATGGTCATGCTTTCAGCATTGCGGGGCCCCGTGACCGCCGCCTGCTGGATGCGATTGAGACTCTGACAGGCAAAGTTATTCCTCGCATTGAAACTGCCGGAATACAGTCCGTTGATTGGGCTCAGGAAGACGAAAATGGTCGTTTGATTCAGACACCCAAACGGGCACTCCCATCGCAGACTTCCGAAGAATCCAGCATTGAGGACGATTCGGAAGGACAGCGCCGTAACAAGCGCCGACGCGGAGGGCGCAAGCGCAATCGCACGGATCGTGACGAGACACAGGTGGCAAACGCGCCTCAGCCTGTTGCAGCACCCGTTGCGCAGCCTGCTCCTCATGATCGCCAGTCCGTTGAACTTGCCCCTGCCTTCGAAAACGATGCACCAAAGACAGGCTTCGGTGGGGATACCCCTGCGTTCATGCTGGTGCCTCGGCGACACAGACTGTCGGTGGCAGCCGAAACAGACCTGACCCTTCCCGTTCAGCACGATGCTCGTCATTACGGTGATGAATAACCCCGGGACCGGAGCTTTTCCCCTCCGGATTGAAGGTTTAGGCGCTGCGGCTGACGGCGTGGCTCATCACGACGGGCATGTTCTTTTTATTCCTGGCACATTGCCAGGAGAGGAAGTGCTAGCCCGCTTTTCTGGTACGCGCCCTGAACTGATTGAAATTACAGCTCCGTCGTCAGATAGAGTTGCACCTCCCTGCACTCTCTTTGGCGAATGCGGTGGCTGTGCGATTCAACAGATGTCACTGCCTGCGCTGCTAGACTGGAAGACAACACGAGTCGCTGAAGCTCTGACAGCAGCGGGCTTTGAAGATCTTCCTGTTCCGCAGCGTTATCAAACGCCGTCATACACGCGCCGACGCATGGACCTGGCGATCCAGCGTATTCCAGGTGGCGTTATCCTCGGGCTTCATCGACGCAATGGCGATCCGGTGGATATGACGGAGTGTCATGTCCTGCACCCGACCCTTTTTGCTTTGCTGAAGCCACTTCGTGAGGTCCTGTCTTCTCTGGGTGCGTTGACCGGCCGCGGAGGCTTAGTCCTCAATCTTCTGGATAGTGGCCCAGACCTGACGCTTTCGACGCCAGCTGAGTTGACTACCGCTGACCGCACGAAACTTGCCGCCTTCGGGAGGCAACACGGGTTGCCGCGGATTTCATGGCAAAACCCGAAAGACCGTTCTATTGAAACGGTCTCACAGACGCGGGCAGTCAAGAAAGCATTTGGAAGCGTGGAAATTACTCCGCCTCCCGCTGCCTTTCTTCAGGCGACTGAAGATGCGGAAAATGCCATTGTACAGGCTGTTGTTGATGGGCTTCCGCCACTCAACAAAAAAGATATCACAGTCGAGCTTTTCGCAGGCTGCGGTACTCTGACATTCCCCATGTCGGAAAAAGGCCGCGTAATAGCGTATGAAGGCGATCTTGCTGCTGCAACTTGCTTAAAGGCAGCAGCAGGCGGTCGACGGGTGGACGGATTCCATCGTGATCTTATGCGTCAGCCTCTTCTGACTCAGGATCTGAAGTCAACACGAGTTGTCGTTCTTGATCCGCCTTATGCTGGTGCTGGTGCACAGACAATGCCACTCGCCAAATCTGGCGTTAAAGACATCGTCTATGTAAGCTGTAATCCTGCTGCGTTGGAAAAAGATGGCCGCGCATTAAAAGAGGCAGGCTATTCAGTCCTGAACTGGACAATTGTGGACCAGTTCCTCTGGTCCACAGAAGTGGAAACGGTTCTGGTATTTTCACGTGATCCTAAACGGATCAAACGTGAAAACTCTCGCCGCAGCCACAACGTCCCTTCTCATTTGGATTCCTGAAGGTAAATCCGGCTTCGAGATCCTTGATCTCGTAGTCCATGACTGTTCCTGTCAGAAAAAGTGTGGCCTTGCGATCAACAAGCAGGGTCACACCTTGGTCTTCTACGCGCTCATCCGTTACGGCTGGCTCATCCACAAAAGTCATTTCGTAAGACAAGCCTGAGCAGCCTCGCGTACCCACACCAATGCGTAAAAGTTGTCCCTGATGAGCGCCGGCATAGAGAACGCGCAACCTCTCAGCAGCACGATCAGATACAGACATCAGAGCGGGAAGTGGTCGACGTGTCAGGGTTTCAGACATGACTTTTGCCCCTCAGATCAGAACATATTAAGCGCAAGACGCGCATCATCACTCATGCGGCTCATGTCCCACGGCGGATCCCATACGATTTCCACAGTGGCATTCGTCACATTTGGCACTTTCAGAATGGCGTCACGCACCATTTCCGGCAGTTCCTGAGCACTCGGACAATTCGGAGCCGTCAGGGTCATTTCCACGTTGACCCGTCCGTCATCATGCAGGTCAATCGCGTAGATCAGACCCAGCTCATAAATATTTACCGGGATTTCCGGGTCATAAACGGTCGCAATGGCCGCTATAACAGCGTCCTGGTCCGGGCCGGTGCCCTCACCTGTTACGGGAGTGCTCTCGTCAATGGGGTGTTGTTCGGTCATGGCATCACTCATGTGAGCATCTTCCGTGCCCGTTCAAGGCCTGTGATCAGGACGTCAATCTCATCCTGTGTCGTGTAAATACCGAAGCTGGCGCGTGCCGTCGCATGCACACCGAGACGACGGACAAGCGGCTCCGCACAATGCTGACCAGCGCGGATCGCAATGCCCAACTGATCCAGCAAGGTAGCCAGATCATGGGGATGAGCACCGTCCATCACGAAGGACAGAACACCACCGCGAACCCGCGGAGACCCAAGAACTTTAAGCCCATCAACCTCGCCCAGACGCTGCTCGGCATATGTGGTCAAGGCTGTTTCGTGACGAGAGATGGCGTCGTAACCAATCCCCTCCACGAACTTAACAGCCGCGCCCAGACCAATCGTTTCCAGAATGGCAGGGGTTCCCGCTTCGAATTTATGAGGGACAGTCGCCCAGGTCGCACGCTCGAAAGAGACATTCTGGATCATCTCGCCGCCACCCAGGAACGGTGGCATGGCATCTAGAAGCTCCCGCTTACCCCAGAGTACGCCGATACCTGTTGGCCCATAAAGCTTATGGCCAGTGAAGGTAAAAAAGTCTGCTCCGATATCCTGCACATCGATTTTCCGATGTACGACAGACTGCGACCCATCAAACAGGATGCGCGCGCCGTGAGCATGGGCGATTTCTGCCAGTTTTTTGGCAGGTGTGACGGTCCCCAGCACATTCGACATATGCGTGATGGACACAAGAGCGACATTGCCGTCATCCAGAAGCGCTTCATACGCCTCAAGATCGATGTCACCACTCTCATCCATTGGGGCTACACGGAGTTCGATACCAACCCGGTCCCGCAGCATGAGCCATGGGACAATATTGGCGTGATGCTCCAGTTCCGAAATCAGAACCGCCTGCCCTGGCTTCATCAGTGAGCCAAGACTGTGCGCCACCAGATTGATGGCCTCTGTACTGTTTCGCGTGAAGACAACTTCATGGCGGTCTGGCGCATTAATGAGCCCTGCGACAGCATCACGCGTACGTTCGTAAGCTTCTGTTGTCCGCTCACTCATCCAGTGCAAGCCGCGATGAATGTTGGCGTACTGATGATACGCCGCATCGCGCATAGCTTCGATCACGCATTCCGGCTTCTGGGCTGAAGCGGCACTGTCGAGAAAGACGAGCGGACGACCATGCACCTGCTCAGACAGGATCGGAAACTGCGCGCGTACAGCCGGCGTCATGCTGTGATGCTCCGGATCAGTACGTCGCGCAGGGTCTCGTCTGTTACGAGATCAAGTGCATCCAGAAGGAAGGCCTGAACGAGAATAATGCGCGCTTCTGCTTCTGGCACACCACGAGAGCGCAGATAGAAAAGCTGCTCGTCATCCAGTGCCCCCACAGTGGCGCCATGGCTGCACTTCACGTCATCCGCGTAAATTTCCAGCTCAGGCTTACTGTTAATCTGCGCTTTCTCTGACAGAAGAAGTGCCTGATTCATCTGATAGCCGTCAGTCTTCTGGGCAACACGATCGACGAGAATCTTGCCCTGGAACACGCCCTGTCCGCTCTCAGAGAGCACAGTCTTAACCGTTTGGCGCGACCCACAATCAGGCGCTGCATGATGAATCATAGACGTCAGATCGTTCAGGCGCGTGCCATCCACGATCTGAATTCCGTTCACATGGACCTGTGCATGGGCTTGGGTCAGCGTCGCAACAACTTCGTGCCGCGCCAGCTCACTACCCTGATTCAGGGTAAAGCTGTCGTAGTTTCCGTTCGCGTCCACGGATGCATAAACAAGAGCAAGATGCCCCGCGTTTGCGCCCTCACGCTGCAGTTTGACGTGATTCAACTGGGCGCCCTTCCCAACCACAATGTCAAACCGCGGGTTGGTCACATACCGACCGTCCCCTGCGTTAACATCGAAGACCGTCAGAGATGCACCGTCTTCGAGAACAATCTGATGGCGCAGATGTGTGGAAATGGCGTTCCCTGAGGTGAGGGAAACGAGGACCAGCGTTCCAGCAGCAACGCCCGCAGGCACGCGAATGGACAAACCATCCTGACGCAGGGCTGCGTTGAGAATAGCCGAAAAGCGGTCCTCTAACGGATCAACGGCTTCACCCTGCGAACGAACAAGATTTTCCGAAAGGCGTGTTTGAGATGCAGCTTCTTGCCCATTCGCGAAAACCGCACGGCTTTCCGCCTCTGGCAACGCCAGCGCATCCAACAGCGACTGCACGTCGTGATCCGACAGTGCAGACGCTTCGTTCCAAACCGTTTCCGTAAAGGCCCGCAGGGGCGTATATCGCCATGCCTCGACACGCCGCGTGGGAATCCCGCGCTCAGCCAGAACAGAGCCATGTCCCGCTGCACGCCCGACGAAAGCGCTCAGGGCTGGGGACGACTGAACTGCTGTCCCTGTACTCACGCTGCAGCCTCGAGGAACTGGGTGTAGCCCTGCTTCTCAAGCGTCTTCGCCACTTCCGGACCACCACTGTAGATGATCTTGCCCTTGGCCATAACATGCACGCGGTCAGGAACGATGTAATCGAGCAGACGCTGATGATGCGTGATGACAAGTGCCGAGAAGTCAGGCCCGCGAAGAGAATTCACGCCATCTGCAACGATACGCAGGGCATCAATATCCAGACCACTGTCCGTCTCGTCGAGAATAGCGAAAGAGGGCTGCAGCAAGCGCATCTGGAGCACTTCATTGCGCTTCTTCTCACCGCCGGAGAAGCCGACATTAACCGCACGCTTGAGCATTTCGTCAGACATGGACAGACGCTTAGTCTCAGCTCGCACGGCCTTCAGGAACGCAACAGCGTCCAGTTCGTCTTCACCACGCGCACGGCGCACAGCATTTACGGCTGTCCGCAGAAAATTGGCGTTATTGACGCCCGGCAGCTCGACGGGAGACTGGAATGCGAGAAACACGCCCAGAGCAGCACGCTCTTCCGGGTCCAGAGCTAGAAGATCCTGGCCTTTAAAGGTCGCGCTCCCGCCTGTTACTTCGTAGTCATCGCGGCCGGAAAGGACATAGGAGAGCGTAGATTTGCCGGAGCCATTTGGGCCCATGATGGCATGGATTTCGCCCTTTGGAATTTCGAGGTCGATCCCTTTCAGGATTTCCTTTGGCGTCCCATCGGCATCAATGCGTGCTTCGAGACCCTGGATCTTGAGAAAATCATTCATGTCTTAACCCACACTTCCTTCGAGGCTGACCTGGAGTAGCTTCTGAGCCTCGACCGCGAATTCCATTGGCAGCTCCTTGAGCACCTCGCGGCAAAATCCGTTAACAATCAAACCAACTGCGTCTTCTTCAGAAAGCCCGCGAGAGCGACAGTAGAAAAGCTGGTCTTCGGAGATTTTAGACGTCGTTGCTTCGTGCTCGATACGCGCGGTCATGTTGCGGCTCTCGATATACGGAACCGTATGTGCACCACACTGATCACCAATCAGAAGACTGTCGCACTGCGTGAAATTGCGCGCATTGCGGGCCTTCGGCTGCATACGAACAAGACCACGATATGTGCTGTCAGAGCGGCCGGCCGAAATGGTCTTGGCAATGATCGTCGAGCGCGTATTCGGCGCCAGATGAATCATTTTCGTACCTGTATCGGCCTGCTGGTGATTGTTGGTCACAGCAACGGAGTAAAATTCGCCAACCGAGCCCTCGCCTGCCAAAACGCAGGAGGGATACTTCCACGTAATCGCAGAACCGGTTTCAACCTGCGTCCAGGAAATCTTGGACCGTGCGCCGCGGCAGGCTCCCCGCTTCGTCACGAAGTTATAAATGCCACCGCGACCTTCATCATCTCCCGGATACCAGTTCTGCACCGTAGAGTACTTGATGGACGCATCATCCATCGCAATCAGCTCGACAACCGCCGCATGAAGTTGGTTTTCATCTCTCTGGGGAGCTGTACACCCCTCCAGATAAGAGACGCTCGCGCCATCTTCGACGATAATCAGGGTCCGCTCGAACTGGCCGGTATTGCGGGCATTGATTCGGAAGTATGTGGAGAGTTCCATCGGGCAACGCACACCCTTTGGAACGAACACAAACGACCCATCTGTAAAGACGGCGGAATTCAGTGCCGCAAAGAAATTGTCAGCGGCTGGCACAACCGAACCAAGATACTGCTTTACGAGATCCGGATGTTCCCGAATAGCATCTGAAATCGGGCAGAAGATGACACCGGCTTCTTCAAGCGTCTTGCGGAAGGTTGTCGCAACCGACACGCTGTCAAAAACAGCGTCAACAGCAACAGGAAGACGCTTCTGATCTTCAGCACCTTCTACACCAGCCAGCAACGCCTGCTCATGCAGCGGAATGCCTAGCTTGGCATAGGTTTTGAGAAGCTCGGGATCGACTTCATCCAGACTTTTCGGGCCAGGCTTCTTTTTAGGCTGAGCGAAGTAATGCGCATCCTGATAATCAATCGGAGGGTGACTGACTTTGGCCCATTCAGGCTCTTTCATTTCCAGCCACATACGGAAAGCCTTGAGACGCCATTCCAGCATCCACTCAGGCTCTCTCTTACGCTCCGAGATCAGACGAACCGTATCTTCATTCAGGCCCTTGGGAGCGATATCCATTTCGATATCAGTCTCGAAGCCCCACTCGTAACTGGACTTCGCGAGCTTTTCGACTGTCTCGCGGGTCTCCGTCACAGCTGGCATGATTTGGTGTCCTCAGTTGACCGGATCAGCCACGGGGACTGGCCCGGCGCCGGTAGTGTCGAGAGAAGGCTCCTTGGGCGCCTTCCCGCTATGTAGAACGGAATGTCGATTCATATCCGCAAGCGTAATACTGTTGAGCGTTCGGAGAATGGCGTCATTTACCATGTCCCACTGCCCAGAAAGGCCACACAGGGAGCTATGCTCGCACTCCCGACCATCACAGCAGGCTGTGATCGAGATCGGACCATCAACAACGGCAATAACCGTGGCGATCGTAATCTCTTCCAGCGCACCTGCCAGCCGGTAACCGCCACGGGCCCCTCGATGAGAGATGACGAGTCCGCTCGAAGCCAGCCCCTTAAGCAGCTTTGCAACGGTTGGCTCGGGTACTCCGGTCTCTCCTGCCAGCGCGGCGGCTGTTGCCAGACCCTCGTGCTGTCCGAGGTGGACAAGGAGGACGGTGGCATAATCGGCTAGTTTGGAGAGCCTCAGCATAGCTTGCACACTCACATTACATTCATTCAAGACTTATGAAGTCCTGATTAGGTTCCAGATGACCCATGCTGTCACAAAGGTCAAGAAGTTTGTGATGTCTTAAACGGAGTTATAGCCTCTTCAGACACCGAAAAACAGGCGGGAGATCAGATCAAGGCCAGCTCCAGCCAAAAACCCGACGACAGTCCCGTTAACGCGAATATAGGCCAGATCCCGCCCTACACGTGCTTCCAGACGGCGCGCAAGGTCATCGCCATCCCATCCTGCCATGACGTTAGCGATGAACCCGGAGAGCTTGTCTCTGACGCCAGGAAGCAGCTTCGAGACCATGCGCTCCACGGTCGTGTTGATGCGATCTCTCAGCGGATCATTTTCACGCATGGACGTTGCCAGACCGGTAATCGCCGTATCCAGAACAGAGGCACTCCAACCGTCCTCTTTTGCGCAATCTTCTTCTGCCATCCGGCGGACGCGCTCCCAGAGTTCGCCGCTCCAGGCCTTTAGGCTGGAATGCGTGAGAACTGAGCCAATCGCTCGGGTCAGATCCTGTCGGCGATCCGGATCCGTTTCCATCCGATCGATTTCAGCCCGCACCCACGTCGTGAAGCCATGCCGAATATCCGAGTCCATCGGATCGATCCGTTCAATTTCAGCCTGAAGAGCCGTCAGAACCCGATTGGCAACCGATCCGCCAATGGCCCAGCCGAGGAAGCGCCCCCCCTGCTCACGCACCCGCTCCTCGACGAACTGCCTCAGATCACCTTCCTTGGCGGCGACCGTGGCCTTGAGCTTTGCCAGAAGGAAAGAGAGCACTTCCTGATGCATCTCACTGTCCACCATCGCCCTCATGGCGCGAGAGACGAGTGGCGCGATTTCCTCACCATTGAGCAGGACCGGCAGCGCGCGCGATAGAGCAGCACTCGCCCGACCGTCCTCAAGGCGATCAAACAGGCTGGGGATACTGGCGCGCAGCGTGGCGACAAGTGTCTGTCGGGTAGATGGCTCGCTGAGAGCGTCCGCGATCAAACCTGGCAGATCAATCTTGGAGAGGGCCCGATGAACGTCGGCATCCGTAAAGAACTGACCGGACACAAACCGACCCAGCGCCTGCCCTAACCGTACCTTCTGTCTAGGAAGGATAGCCGTATGAGGAATAGGAAGCCCCATCGGATGTCGGAACAGAGCCGTTACAGCAAACCAGTCCGCCAGACCACCGACAACGCCCGCTCGTGAGCCTGCCCGGAGCACGCCTAACGCCAGACTCTCATCGTGGAAATGTCTTGCAGCCAGATAGGTCGTGCCTGTGGCAAGCGCGCCCATCCCGATCAGAAGGCCTCCGGCCAATCTTGTTGGCGAAGATCCCTTCTGCGGAATGGCCTGACTGACATCTTTCTTCATATCCGGATGCATGAAGCCTCCGATAGCATCATCCGGACGCACTGTCGCGTCCGCAACAAGGTTGCGCTTACAGGCCGGGCATGGAACATAACTTGCCCGTTTTCAATTTACCTCCCGCAGAAGCGAGACTGCTCCCGATGTCTGACTGCGCCTCCCGGCACGACACATCCCTTTCCGACCGCATCGACGCCATGACCACGCGCCTTACACAGGAACGCAACGGCCTGGGTGATCTGATTGCCTCCATTGGTGATGAACTGTCCATCGGAAAAGGCGAGAAAATCGAGGAACTGGAACACACAGTTCGAACACTGCGGGATGAATACTTCTCCCAGCGTGCAGCCCATCTTCGGCACTATGTTGGCCTTGAAGACGCAAATCCGACAGAACGTCTCAAGCAGGTCGCGGCGAAACTGGTCGAGCAGGCCCCTTCTCCCGAAGCGCTGACCAAACCCGCAATCGCTGCTGTTTTTACGGCTCACCCGACGTTTGCTTTAGCTGACCATGTGTATGCTCTCATGGCAGAACGCGCATCCAATCCGGAAGAACCTCTTCCCTGCCTGACAACACATCGTCGCTCTGCACCGCCAACACTCGCTGATGAACAGTCCCTGGCCTTGGCAGCCGTTTTACGTGGCCGCGATGCTCTTGATGATTTGACGGCATCTCTCATTGAAAAAATGACATCCCGCTGGGCGAATGAGGCGGATCATGTGGATCCCTCACCCGTCATTCTCGCAAGCTGGGTCGGTTTTGATACAGACGGACGCAATGACATTGGCTGGTGGGACACAATCCGCATCCGTCTGGAACTCAAACTTGCCCAGCTTGAACGTCTTGAATCGGGCCTGACTGAACTCCGCCTTCAGGACACGGCACTGGCGATGCGTGTTCGCCGCGCCATGGAAGCGGTCCGGACACAACATGCCGCATGTCCGAGAAGCAAAAGTGCTACCCCCGAAGACATCCGCGACTTTGCACAGACCCTGATCGCACATCGGGAAAAAGCCCTGCTGGACGCGAAAGAGCTTCAGCCCTTCTTCCGGGATGCCGCATCGGGACTGGAAGCGTCAGATGCCCTGCGACTGCGCACACTCCGGGCTGGGTTCATGAGCCACGGTCTTGGTATTGCGCATATCCACACGCGACTGAATGCCGCTCAGATCTATAACGTTGCAAGAACGCGCCTCGGTCTGACGGACGATCCGGCTCTTCCGTCTCGCCGTCGCGTGCTGCTGTCTCGAATCAACGATGCCCTCGATGATCTAACGGCGCGCCATGTCGATTTTGGCTCTCTGCTCGTTGAACCAGCATCGGCCGCACGTCTGATGATGACGATGGCGCAGATTCTCAAGCACATCGACTCCGGCTCCCCCATCCGCTTTCTCATTGCTGAGACAGAAAGCGGATACACACTGCTGGCCACGCTGTGGCTCGCCCGCCTGTTCGGTATTCAGGATCATCAGATCGAAATTTCTCCTCTTTTCGAGACGGAAAGCGCACTCGAAAACGGAGAGACCATCCTTGAGGAAGCGTTCCGCTCCCCACACTGGCGGGATTATCTGCGGGCGAATGGCAGACTATCCCTCCAGTTCGGTTATTCGGACTCGGGTCGATATGTCGGGCAGTTAGCCGCCACGAATCTGGTTGAGCGGCTACGGATGCGGACGCTGGACCTCTTGAAAGAACATGATCTCGGGGACGTTGCCCTCACCCTGTTCGACACCCATGGCGAAAGCATCGGCCGCGGCGCCCATCCTTTCAGCCTTCGTCAGCGTCTGGACTATTTTTCTCCGGCAAGAACGCGGATTGCATTCCAGAATGCAGGCGTCGGCTGCCGTGTAGAAACCGCATTTCAGGGTGGTGACGGCTATACGCTGTTCGGAACGGGAAGCATTGCAGCCTCCACGATTGCGACATTGGCCGAGCATGTGGCGCACGTTCCGACGAGCGTGAATGATCCAGTCTATGAACGCCCGGATTTTGCAGCAGACTTCTTTTCGACCATTGCGCTGGACATGGGCGCGCTGGTCAACGATCCGGGATATGCAGCGCTCTTGAGTGCTTTCGGGCCATCCCTGATTGACAAGACAGGCTCCCGCCCCTCTGCACGTCAGTCTGACGCCGCTACAGTCACACGCATCACGCATCCAAGCCAGCTACGCGCTATCCCAAACAATGCCATCCTTCAGCAGCTTGGCTGGTGGGCCAATGTGCTGCACGGACTTGGAAGCGCGGCGCAGCGCCATCCGGAAACATTCGAGCAGTTTGTCACCAGCTCGCCACGTTTCCGCGAAGCCATGGACTTTGCCCGACAGGCCTTGGCTCACTCCGATCTGGAAGTCCTGCGCGCAACAATACGTCAGCTTGATCCGGGAACCTGGCTGGATCGCGCATCCAAAGCGCAGGACGAAGAAGAGCGTCAGAATTTCCTGACCATTTCCCATGGACTGGAAGTTCTGCGCTTCTGGACGAGCGCACCGGCAATGTTCCGCCGTATCCAGACGGATCATATTGCCCTACGTGCCGCGTGGCCGGATGCCCCGCGTATGGAGCCCCGTGAAAAGCTACTGCACGCCATCCGCTTTGCCCTGATTGATCGACTGTGGGTTCTGTCTACGCGTATTCCCTATTTTGGTCCGCGCAATAGCCTGACACGTGATTCCATCACCAACCTGATCCTGTGTCTGGATATCCCGCGCTCTCTGCATCTGCTGGATGACCTCTTCCCGGTCTCTGGCCCGAGCGTGGCCAATCTGGACTTTGGCGAGCCGGGCGACGCGGGCGAAGAAAGTGGCTTTGCCCGGGAACACCGGGAAATTTTCCAGCCACTGGAACGCTCGTTCAATCTGCTACGGGAAATCGGCGTGGCGATCATGCATACGAACCGTGCATTCGGTTAAGAACGAAACATTATAACATCTGGCTTGTCTGCAAGTCAGCTATGCGTTTAGAGAAGGGCAGAACACTTAACACAAGGCCCTTCTGAATGCTTCGCAAGGCTCTCTTCCTGGGTGTTGCCATGATGGTAACACCCGCTCTTGCCGCTGAACCCGCCAAGGACACTCCTGCCCCCAATGCCGACAGCGTGACACGCGGCACGGTAGTCGTGGATGGCTCGACCATTCCTTATCAGGCTGTTGCCGGGACTATTCTCGTGCACGGGTCAGAATACAATGATTCCAATGAGGTTCTGACCAAGCGCGGCATCAAGGTTGAAGCCGGCAAAGACGACAGCGACAAGAACCCACCTGTCGCATCGATGTTCTATACCGCCTACTTCAAGGATGGCGTTCCATCCGCGAAACGTCCCATTACCTTCCTGTATAACGGCGGGCCGGGGTCGGCGTCTGTCTGGGTCCATATGGGCACGTTCGGCCCACGCCGCGTCAACACACCTGGTGACCAGCATCTTCCCGCCGCGCCTTACGCTCTCATCAACAATCCCCAGTCTCTACTAGACGTGTCGGACGTTGTGTTTGTTGATGCTCCGGGAACCGGTTTCTCACGCATTGCGGGCAAGGATGCAGCCAAGGAGTTCCTTGGTGTCGATGGTGACGGAGAAGCATTCACCCACTTCATCTCGAAGTTTCTTGCAAAGTACCACCGCTACAATTCGCCCAAATACCTGTTTGGCGAAAGCTACGGCACCATGCGCTCCGCAGTCGTCATCAATGATCTGGAGCAGGAAGAGAACATCGATTTCAATGGTGTCATCCTGCTCTCCCAGATCCTGAATTACGACAACAGCGCTGATGCACCGCAGTTCAACCCTGGCGTTGATGACCCCTATGTTCTCGCTCTACCCACCTATGCTGCAACGGCGTGGTATCATCATTGCCTGCCACAGCAGCACCCGGACCTGAAGGCCTTCCTGAAAGAAGTCGAGCATTTTGCTGTGACGGATTATACCGTTGCCCTCCGTCAGGGAGCAGACCTGCCGGAAAGCGAGCGTCAGGCCATCGCAGAGAAGCTCCACACCTACACTGGCCTGCCGGTGGACTATATTCTGCGCTCTGATCTCCGCGTGAACGGCGGCCAATTCGAACAGCAGCTTCAGGCTGCAACGGGAATGGCAACAGGTCGCCTCGATACGCGGTATTCCAGCCCAACGCTTGATCCGATGACGAAGGAAGCCGATTACGATCCGCAGTCCAGCGCTATCAGTTCTGCCTATGTTTCGGTCTTCAATGACTATGTGCGAAACACTCTGAAGTACGGCACAGACGAAACCTACCGCCTCTTCAATCCTGAAGGGAACTGGGACAACAAACACACCCAGCCAGGACACGGCTACCAGCCCAAGGGCGTTCCCAACGTCATGAGCGACCTTGCCATGGCAATCAAGACGAACCCGAACCTGCATGTGATGCTAAATGGTGGCTACTACGATCTCGCAACGCCTTACTACGAAGGTATTTACGAGATGAAGCATCTTCCGATGGCTACCAGCCTTCAGAAGAACATCGAATACGCTCAGTATTCGTCCGGACACATGGTCTACGTAGACCCGGCAGCCCTGCAGCAGCTTCATGACAATGTCGCAGCGTTTATCCGCCGGACAGACAATCTGCACTGATCTCTAGCATTTTCAGAAAAGGCGACGGCGGGGCAACCTTTCGTCGCCTTTTTTTATGCTTCGGCGCCCTAACTTACCCGAACGAGAATTCTATCAGGACCCGTTAATCACAAACTCGTACATGCAGCACGGTTTGATTGATGCCACCCTGTCACTGATCTGATCAGTGAGAGTTTTTGCCGAAGCGGTCATATCTGGACAACCGAAACGGGCCCACCCTACCTCTCCAAGCCCGGGATAGCGTGTACCAGAGGCCGGTATGCCTGAGTGCTACCACTCCGAGGGAAAAATTCTGCGTGTAAAAGGTTATTCGCAGGAAAAACAAGCAACAGTGCATGTCTGCCTGTCAGGCAGACGCATTGGTGCATCCTTATGAAATACAGGCACAAAAAACCCCGCCAGATTGCTCTGGCGGGGTCAGATGTCTCACCGAAGCGAAAAAATCAGGCGGACTTTGCCATGATTTCTTCAGCAACGTTACGAGGAACAGCCTCGTAATGATGGAACTGCATGGTGAAGGATGCACGCCCCTTCGTTGCAGAACGCAGATGGGAAATGTAGCCGAACATTTCCTTCAGCGGCACCTGGGAACGGATCATCACGGTCGAACCAGACGTTTCCTGACTCTGGATGATGCCGCGGCGACGGTTAAGATCGCCAACAACGTCACCAACGTGATCGTTCGGGGTCGTGACTTCAACATCCATGATCGGCTCAAGAATGACCGGACCGGCATTCTTCATACCTTCACGGAAGCAAGCCTTGGCCGCGATTTCGAAGGCCAGAGCCGACGAGTCAACGTCATGGTACTTACCATCGAGCAGCGTGAACTGGAAGTCCACCGTCGGGAAGCCTGCGAGAACACCCGTGGTGCTCTGCATGCGGATGCCCTTTTCGACAGCCGGGATGTATTCCTTCGGAACCGTACCGCCAACGACCTTGTTGGTGAAGATGATCTCGTCCGGCTTGTCAGACGGAGCGAACTCAATCTTGACTTCAGCGTACTGACCCGAACCACCAGACTGCTTCTTGTGGGTGTAGGTCTCAACGTGCGGCTTCGTGATCGTCTCACGATAAGCAACCTGAGGTGCACCGATGTTGGCATCAACGCCGTATTCACGACGCAGACGGTCAACAATGATGTCCAGGTGAAGCTCACCCATGCCCGACAGGATGGTCTGACCCGTTTCCTGATCGGTCTTGAGGTGCAGGGACGGATCTTCAGCCGTCAGCTTCTGCAGTGCCAGCGTCATCTTCTCGACGCCGTCCTTGGTCTTCGGCTCGACAGAGATGTCGATAACCGGAACCGGGAACTGCATACGCTCCAGAACCACCGGATCAGCGGCATCAGCCAGCGTATCACCCGTGACCGTGTCCTTCAGACCGACGAACGCAGCAATGTCACCCGCACCAACGGACTTCACTTCCTGACGCTTGTCAGCATGCATCTGGAACATGCGGCCAACGCGTTCCTTGTGACCCTTGGTCGTGTTCAGGATTGTATCGCCAGCATTCAAAACGCCGCGATAGACGCGAACGAAGGTCAGCGTGCCGTACTTGTCGGAGATGATCTTGAAGGCCAGGCCAGCAAACTTGCCATCCGGATCGACAGGAACGATCGGCAGGAAGTCTTCGTCAACCTCTTCGCCTTCCGGCGGAGCAATACGGATGCCTTCAACTTCGTCCGGAGCCGGAAGATAGTCGATGACGGCATCGAGCAGAGGCTGAACGCCCTTGTTCTTAAACGCCGTACCGCACATGACAGGACGGAATTCGCCGGAGATTGCACCCTTCTTGATGCACTTCTTCAGCGTGGCGATGTCAACATCGCCCTTCTCGAAGTACTCTTCCATGGCGTCGTTATCAACGGCAAGAGCAGTGTCAAGCAGGGTCTGGCGAGCTTCCTCAGCCTTTTCCTTCAGGTCAGCCGGGATCTCTTCGTAGTGGAACTTGGCGCCGAGTTCGCCGCCTTCCCACACGATGGCACGCATCTCGACCAGATCGACAACACCAACGAAATTTTCTTCAGCGCCGATCGGCAGCTGCAGCGGAACTGCAACGATGTCCAGCTTCTCTTTCAGCGTGCTGAAAGCGTAGTAGAAGTCTGCACCCGTACGGTCGAGCTTGTTGATGAAGATGATGCGCGGCACGTTGTAGCGGTCAGCAAGACGCCAGTTGGTCTCGGACTGCGGCTGCACACCAGCAACACCTTCGATGACGAAGATGGCGCCATCGAGCACGCGGAGCGAACGGTTCACTTCAATGTTGAAGTCAATGTGGCCCGGGGTGTCGATGATGTTGATGCGGTGGTCGTTCCACTCACACGTCACGGCAGCGGACGTGATGGTGATGCCGCGCTCACGCTCCTGTGCCATGTAATCGGTGGTGGTGTTGCCGTCGTGCACTTCACCGATCTTATGGGAGACACCCGTGTAGTACAGGATGCGCTCGGTCGTGGTGGTCTTACCAGCGTCAATATGTGCGGTAATACCGATATTGCGGATCTTCGAGAGAGCCGATTTGGCTTCCTGAACGCTTTCGGACACGGAGAACCTCCAAAAAACAATAAAAGGTGTTTCAGTCTGGACTGAAACACCTCCGCTGCGGCTCGTTAAAGCCGAACCTGATTTGTCCCAGTGGCGGCTGAATGACCCAGACCGCCATGGTTTTCAAGAGTAATCTTTATGACCCGACATCAGCCGGGAAGATTTCTCAGGCGGTCTGTGCAGCCTTGCGTTCCTGAACGCGCAGGATACGACGCTTGATGACCTGAGCTTCTTCAGGAAGCTTGCGGTTTGGCGTTCCCAGCAGGAACGAATCCAGCCCACCATTGTGCTCGATCGTACGGATACCGTTGGTGGACAGGCGCATGCGCACTGACGAACCAAGAATATCGGAGATCATCGTGGTCTCCTGCAGATTCGGGAGAAAACGACGGCGGGACTTGTTATTGGCGTGGCTGACGTTATTGCCCGTCAGCACGCCCTTGCCCGTGACCTGGCAACGGCGAGACATGGTAGCACTTTCCTCGATGCTGGATGACGCAGGACAGCGGAGGCCCGGCGCGTTCCGTAAATCAGGCGCGGCTTATCGCGAACGAGAGGGCTTTCGTCAAGCCCTCATGACCGCTTCTCCTGCCTGAACCGACCACATTCTTGCATAATAACCGTCTTTTTGCAGCAATTCCGTGTGCGTTCCGCGTTCGACTACCCTGCCTGCATCCAGCACAACAATCTGATCGGCGTCCTGCACTGTGGACAGACGATGCGCAACGATCACTGTTGTCCGGGAGAGAGAAAGCGCACGCAACTCCTGCTGTATCGCGGCTTCCGTCCACGTATCAAGCGCGCTCGTCGCCTCATCAAGAAGCAGAATGCGTGGGTCCTTGAGAAGCACACGAGCAATTGCGACGCGCTGTTTTTCGCCTCCTGAGAGTTTCAGTCCCCGCTCTCCAACGACTGTGTCATATTTTTCTGGCAGTTCATTAATAAAGTCGTGGATTTGCGCACGGGTCGCTGCGAGCTCGACCGCAGATTCAGGAGCAGACGGATCTCCATAGGCAATATTTTCGCCAATCCCCGCGTTGAACAGAACGGTATCCTGGGGGACCGTGCCAATCACACGTTGTAAGTCTTCCAGCGCGACATCCCGCAGGTTTTTCCCATCAATAGAGATGGAACCCGATGTAGGATCGTATGCACGGGTCAACAAACGTCCAATCGTCGATTTCCCCGAGCCCGTATGACCGACAATCGCCAGAGACGTTCCTGCCGGAACGTCAAGATTAATGTCATGCAAGATCTCACGGGACGGATCATAACTAAAGGAAACATGCTCGAACCTGATCGACGCTGGACCACCGGTTGCAAGCTTGACCGGCAGGGATACCGGATTTTTTGCCTCAACAATCTCTGAGTGCGTACCAAGAAGTTCAAGGTAGTTCTCAAGATCTACCCGGGCATTTCTCCAGCCCGCACTGACGTAATTCAGCGCTCCTACAGAACTATAGAGCCCTCGAAGATAACTGCCGATCAGAACGAACTGTGCGACACCAATCCTGTGCTGCACGATGTCATGAGCGGCCAGCAACAATATGACCGCGGTTGCGCCCGCAATCAGCAGGCTTCGCGCCATCTGGGAAAGGCCGACCAATCGTTTCAAACGAATTTCAGCGTTTTTCAGAGCGACGCGCGACCGGTCGTAGCGGAGAATTTCCTGATGACTGTTGGCAAAACTGCGGACTGTCTCGAAGTTCAGCATACTGTCAACGAGTTGGTATTGTGCCTGACTGTTGGCTGTGTTCCGCGCGCGCCGGGCCGTCATTCGCATACGTGTAAAAACATACGATACAGCCGCATAAACGCCGATCCCGCCGACAGCCACCACGACATACCGCCAGTCAAAGATCCGAAACACAACGAAAAGCGTCATCAACAGTTCGATGGTGTTTGGCAGAACATTGAAGAGGACAAGACTGAGCAATGTGCCAATCGCATCCGAGCCACGATCCAGTGTCCTCGTGAGAGCTCCCGTCTGCCGATCAAGGTGAAACCGCACGCTCATGGCGTGAAGATGCTCCAGTCCCACCAGCGCAACACGCCTTTGCAGGTCAGCTTCAATAGGAGCAATCAGCATTTCACGCAGCGGTGTCGATAGGCCAGCAACAACACGGATGATCGCATACTGGCCAATCAGCCAGAACGGGACTGCCAGCAGCGCCTGATGCTCTGACAACGCCGACACCATCCGACTGAATAGCCAGGGGGTCGCAACAGTCGTCCCGCTTTCTACAAGAAGCAGAACCATCGCCGCCCCGACCCAGAACGCTGTACGGCCAGGATTTTCAGGACGAATTTTTTTCCAGAGTTCTTTGAGAGACAGGCTTTCCGATTTCGAATCGTGTTTCTTTGACATGCCAGACTATGAGAAAGAGAGGCTCCGCTTTGCAATCGCTCGCGCGCATGCGAAACTTTCGATTGTGCTAGAAAAGTCTCCATTCCCGAATCTTGATCCGTTCCTCCGACATATAGAGGCCTGCAATAGCGCACGCCTTCCCGGCGGACGGCTCCCGTTTTTTTGTGCTCACGAGCAGATTGGATGGATTTCCCCGGAAACGTCCCTCCAGCTTGAATCTTTGGGATTAAAAACACACGAAAAGTTCGGCGTTGCGTCAGGAGAGGACTTGTTTCCCCTCTCCCAAACTCTTGCCAGACAGGGCGTGTATGCTTCGCATGATGAGCCTTTCGACGTTCGCAACGCGCAAGGCCATGTCATTGGGCGTGTTGACCGGGGTGCCATTCCTGTTCTGGGAGTAGCGGCAGAAGGTATCCATATGAATGGCCTCGTGGAGCATTCCACAGGCACAATGCTATGGATCGCCCGTCGGAGTATGTCCAAACGTCTTGATCCTGGGAAACTGGACCATCTGGTCGCTGGCGGCATGAGTGCCGGGCTTGACCCAGAGATGACCGTTATCAAGGAAGCTCAGGAAGAGGCTGGCATCCCAGAAAAACTATCCCGCCGCGCAGTGCCCGTCAGCCGACTGCACTACGCCATGGACCGCCCTGAAGGGCTTAGAAGAGATGTTCTTCACTGCTATGACCTGATCCTGCCAGAAGATTTTCTCCCGGTAGCAGAAGATGGTGAAGTTGAGAGCTTTCATCTGATACCACTAACGGATGCATTCTCTCTCGTTCGGGACACCGATGACTTCAAGTTCAACGTCAATCTTGTTCTGATCGATCTGTTTATCCGGCGGGGTCTGTTCACTCCCAGCGAATGTACCATCCTTAAAAATGCACTGGCACAAACACACTCATGAAAAACCTCGGTCTCACTGCGCTGTTCCTCTCGCTTCCCCTTTTGGGAGGCTGCGTCGTCCCGGTGAGTGTCACGCCCGACCTCTGCCGCGAAATGCGTGCTCAGGATACATTGCAGATCAGAATGATGTTCGGGCAGACGCGTCCCGGCGGCTTGCCGATAACAGATGATGAGTGGCAGACATTTGTCACATCCCAAATTACTCCCTATTTCCCGAGCGGCCTGACAGTTTTCAAGGCTGATGGGCAGTGGATGAACACAGTCACCCATATCGTCGGCAGGGAGCCGTCCAGAATTCTCTGGGTTGTGACGCCTCCTGATAAGAACCTTCAGCACAATCTGCGTGCAATTCAAGCCGCTTACCGGCAACAGTTCTCCCAACAGGCCGTGGGCCTCACCATTCAGTCCGGATGCTCACTGTTCAACTGAGAACCTGCGAGCGTGCTTCCAACGCGTCCCTAAGATGCGAACGGATAACGCCTTAGTCATAATTTCCGGCCTCTATTTTCAGGACCCTCATGACCGATCAATTTCCTCCTCGTTCCCCTGAAGTCATCCCGGTGGAAGCCTCGGATTCCACCGGAACCATACAGCGACGGGCACGCGGATTCCTGGCCCTCTTTTTTGTGGCTATCGGTCTCTACACACTGAAAAATTTTCTTCCCGCTTTGTTATGGGGATGTGTATTCGCAATTTCCCTGTGGCCGCTTTATCAGCGTGCTGAACGTCGATTTGGTCGTAATGACTGGCTGCCTATGAGCTTCACGCTAGTTGTTGCTCTGATCTTTCTGGTCCCCGTTTCACTTGTTGGCGTCAAACTTGCCGACGAGATCAGAAGCGCATTGGAGTGGATTGAGGACGTACGCAATAACGGCATCCCGATGCCTGAGTGGGTTCCTCACCTTCCGTTCGTCGCTACGCAGGCAACCACCTGGTGGCAAAACCACATGACCAGCCCGCAACGGCTGTCACATCTGCTCCACTCAGTCGATGTCGCACATGGCATGCAAATGACAAAGCAGGTTGGGTCGCAGGTCGCGCGTCGGGGCACACTTTTCGCCTTCTCCCTGTTAACGCTCTTCTTCCTGCTAAAGGATGGTGATTACGTTATCCGCAAAGGGCTTGTCGGCTCGCATCGGCTGTTTGGTGAGCAAGGAGAAAGCCTTGCCAAGCAGATGATCTCATCCGTTCACGGAACTCTCGCAGGGCTGGTGCTGGTCGGCCTAGGAGAAGGGGCGATCATGGGAGCCGCCTATATGCTGACAGGTGCTCCACAGCCCTTGCTCTTTGCCATGCTCACGGCTGTTGCCGCAATGATACCATTTCTTGCATGGCCAACCGTCGGGTTGGTCGCACTCCTGCTCTTGGCCAAAAGCAGCATGATCGGCGCAATCGTGGTGATGGCCTTGGGTTCAGTCGTGATTTTTGTAGCTGACCACTTTGTCCGCCCCGTT
This sequence comes from Gluconobacter sp. Gdi, assembly GCF_014132155.1. Lineage (GTDB taxonomy): Bacteria > Pseudomonadota > Alphaproteobacteria > Acetobacterales > Acetobacteraceae > Gluconobacter. Next base: position 61,071 of record NZ_BLJQ01000003.1, on the reverse strand, counting down.
TTAATTGGTGGCAGCACCAAAATGCCATTCCTTTGGGTCCTGCTCGGTATTCTGGGCGGAGCAGAAACATGGGGCCTTCTCGGCTTATTCCTTGGACCAGCAATTATGGCCGCACTGCACCTGCTGTGGACGCTCTGGACAGAAGAGCGCACAGACAAGAAAAAGGCCTGAAAAGGCCTTTTACAAAAACATCATTTTTTCAGGAAATTACCGCAGGACTGGTCGGGCAGGCGGGATTCGAACCCACGACCCCCAGTCCCCCAGACTGGTGCGCTACCAGGCTGCGCTACTGCCCGTTCGTCCTGCGGTGGCGGTGGTTTAGCAGCGTAAACTCATCACCGCAATGGGGCATCTGCCTTATACAGGAAGAAGACTTCTCAAAATTTGAAGTTCTTCCAGAATTTCCTTCATTTCAGAACGCAAAAATTCGTTTTCTGCATCCAGATGCCTGACGGAGGCAGCAAGGTGCTGATTCGCATCCTGCAGAACCAAAACTTCTTCTGTGTCATAAATTGAGAAAGGGGCTTCGGCTTCGGCTTCGGCTTCGGCTTCGGCTTCGGCTTCGGCTTCGGCTTCGGCTTCGGCTTCGGCTTCGGCTTCGGCTTCGGCTTCGGCTTCGGCT
>NZ_BLJQ01000003.1:0-60351 GCF_014132155.1 Gluconobacter sp. Gdi | reverse complement strand
CGGCTTCGGCTTCGGCTTCGGCTTCGGCTTCGGCTTCGGCTTCGGCTTCGGCTTCGGCTTCGGCTTCGGCTTCGGCTTCGGCTTCGGCTTCGGCTTCGGCTTCGGCTTCGGCTTCGGCAAATGTCCTTCCCGTTAGACACTCGTCAAGCACCTGATCCGCCTTTTCTTCAGGTTCAAGAGCTTCGCGATACTCTGAAAGCGATACGTCTTCTTCGTCGTGAAGCACTGCCGTCTCACTAACGGCGACACTCTCTTCTTTCAGTTCAGGAGGACTAGAGATCTCTGGTACCGCCGGAGCTTCGGGAAAGATAATATCATCCGCAGCGTCTCCTAAAACTGGCCCCTCAACTGGAGCGGGCGCTGCATGAACACTCGCAATATTCTCCTCTGCCTTAGGAAAAATAGTACGATTTTCTAGAGATTTCCGAGCTTTTTCTTCTCTTAAAACTCGCAGAACGCCTTGGCCCTTATAGCCCTGTACGTAGAGAAGATCGGAAATAAGACGAAGCGTCTCGACGTGTTCAGGGCTGTAATAACGGCGCCCACTCTCCCCACGAAATGGCTTCACACCCGGATAGAGAGTTTCCCACGAACGCAGTCGATGCTGCGGAATATGGAGCTCCTCCGCGACCTCGCTGATGGTTCTGTAAGCGTCTGGGCCCTTTTTGATTTTCCCAGCGCCAGAATCAGCCAGATTATCGTCGGAGAAATCAGCGCCATTGTTCGAAGTGGTATCAATCATCTGCGTCGTCCACATCGTCAGCATGGCTTTCCACGCCATTCATCTGGTCCCGCAGAAGCTGCGAAGACCGAAACACCAAGACAGCGCGAGGCAAGATTGGAACCTCAACCCCGGTCTTGGGATTTCGCCCAATGCGTTCTCCCTTCTGGCGAACAGAGAAGGTCCCGAAGCCGCTCAGCTTCACGGACTCACCTGCTTCAAGTGTGGAGGAAATTTTCTCCAACACACTTTCCAGAATCATGGAGGAATCGTGCCGGGACAGCCCAACACGGCTATAGATGTGCTCGACAAGATTCGCGCGCGTGACTGTACTCATGACACATGCGTATCATGACGTTCAGAACAGTCAAAGGAATCAATCGTTAACCTTGAAAGACGATGCGCCGCCTCACATGCGGACGAGCGCAGAACCCCAGGTCAAACCGCCACCCAGCGCTTCCATCAGAACAAGATCGCCCTTCTGGATACGACCGTCTCTGACGGCTTCATTTAGGGCCAAGGGGATGGAAGCCGCAGACGTGTTAGCGTGACGATCCACTGTCACCACGACACGATCGGCAGGAAGAGCCAGCTTTTTGGCCATACCATCAATAATACGGAGATTGGCCTGATGCGGTACAAGCCACTGAATATCCTGCCCCGTCAGGTTGTTGGCTTCCAGTGCTTCATCGACAGCCTGGGAAAGCTTAACAACCGCATGACGAAACACTTCTCGCCCAAGCATTTTGAGATGTTGAGTCGTGCCTGCGCAACCTACTGCCCCGTCAACGTACAGAATGTCCCCAGATCGACCGTCAGAATGAAGATGGGTCGAGAGAACACCCTCACCTTCCTCAGCTCCGGCTTCCAGAAGCACAGCACCGGCGCCATCTCCGAACAGAACGCAGGTTGTGCGATCATTCCAATCCAGCAGTCGGGAAAAGACCTCGCTCCCAATCACGAGAACCTTCTTGGCCAACCCGGATTGAATGAATGAATTTGCTGAGGCCAACGCATAGACGAACCCCGAACATGCGGCACTGATGTCGAAGCCGAACCCTCTGGTTATTCCAAGAAGGGCCTGCACCTGCGTTGCTACTGCGGGGAAAACCTGATCAGGCGTCGAGGTCGCCACAAGAATGGCATCAACTTCATCAGCACTTACACCGGCCTGTTCAAGAGCCTGGCGCGCGGCTTCGGCGGCCATGGATGCTGTGGTTTCATCACCTGAAACAATATGACGCTGCGTAATGCCAGTGCGCGTCCGGATCCATTCGTCAGATGTTTCGATCTTCTGAGCGAGATCATCATTCGTGACAATCGTACGTGGCAGATAGCCACCCACGCCTGTCAGGCGGGCACGAAGGGGACCGGACATAAAGTTTCTCAGCTCACAGGTTCTGGGGCGACCGTGCTGGTAGCAGCAGAAGCCACATCAGCTCCCAGCATACCGAGCTGATCCAGACGGGCACGGATCTTGTCGTTCAGGTTATGGGTTACGGCATCCATTGCGATATCGACGGCTGCGGCAAAAGCTTCACCATCTGCGCCACCATGGGATTTCACAACAACGCCATTCAACCCGACAAAAACAGCGCCATTGTAACGCCGGGGGTCAATCCATTCCCGCATCCGCTCCAGGCCGGGGCGGACCAGCAAATAGCCGATACGGGTCAGAAGATTAGTTTCGAAAACACGCTTCAGCAGGCCGAAAGCAAGCTTCAAAGCCCCCTCGCCTGTCTTCAAAGCAACATTTCCCGTGAAGCCATCCGTGACAACCACATCCGTCGTCCCAGCGGTAATGTCATGGCCTTCAACAAAGCCATGAAACTGCTCCGCCAGAGCGCTTTCACGCAGACGTTCAGCGGCCTGACGCAGCCTTTCGTCACCCTTAAGGTCTTCTGAGCCGACATTCAGGAGCCCGACTGTAGGCTTTGGCAAACCAAGAGCAGCCTGCGCAAAGGCCTCGCCCATAACGGCGAATTCCACCAGATTGCGGGCATCGCAGGCGATGTTGGCACCCAGATCCAGCATGACGGTATCACCGCGCGCGGAAGGCTGCACGGCAACCATAGCGGGACGGGAAATTCCTGGAAGGGCTTTGACGATAATCTTGGCGAGAGCCAGCATGGCTCCGCTGTTTCCCGCAGAGACGACGCCACAGGCCTCGCCAGAGGATACAGCCTCCATAGCCATACGCATGGAAGAGCCACGAACGCGCAGAGCTGCGGTTGGCTTCATTTCCATTGGAATACTGGCTGGAGCGTGACGGATGTCACAGATGCGGGCAGCTTTGGGATATCGTGCCAGAGCCGGTTTCAAAACCGTCTCATCTCCGATCAGGAGCAGTCTGGCTGTCGGATGCCGATCAGCCGCCAGTTCAAGACCAGCGAGGACGATATCCGGTGCCCTGTCTCCCCCCATTGCGTCGACGGCAAGGGCATAAGGCCCTAGGGCCGCTGTGTCACGAACAGGCGTGACAGGCGCTTTAGACATTAAGACAGTTTCCCGGACAGCATCGCAGATGCGGATACCCCATCAGAGCATCCGCAGAAGAGATCAGGCGCGGACGGCCGTCTTCAGGCTCTTGCCTGCTGCAACAACTTCACGACCATCGTAATGACCGCAGTGGCTGCAAACATGGTGCGGGCGCTTCAGTTCGCCGCAGTTCGCGCATTCTGCATGCGCTTCAGCCTGCAGGGCATGGTGGCTGCGACGCATGCCAGCACGGGACGGCGAGGTCTTTCTTTTAGGGACGGCCATGGCTTTTATGCCTCTTTCTGCTTCTGTGTCGGCACCCTTGCTCCGCTCCCAGCGGCATCCGGTGCCCCGTTGTTCGTCGTCTCGTATTTACGCCGAGTTCAGGCGGGCGGCTCTAGCAGAGCAAACGCAAACCCGCAAGCTAAAGCGAGGGATTTTATTCTTTTTTATCCCCGTTCTTCAGACCCACGAGCGCTGCAAATGGGTTTGGGCGACGCTCTGACTCAGGCAGGTCCTCGGACTGATCGTCCCCTTCTTCCCCTTCCGCAGGTGCCACGTCAACAGCATTTTCGAGACCGGCACCCGGAAGACGAGGATATGGGTCCAGCATCAGGGCCAGTTGTTCGGCAGCGGCTTCGCCAATGTCCAGCGCCCTGCCATCATGGGGAACGTCGTCAGGGGCATCCAGATTAATGGAATCGATGTCGAATTCATCTTCCGGCATCTGGGATTCCGGAATGAAGCGCAGAACAAAGGTCTCGGCGAGCACATCGTCAAATTTTTCTGCCGTAATGACGCATTCCTGTGTCACCTTTGCGCTCAGACGGCCCTGAGCAAGAATTTCGGTCTTGCTTTCAGGTGTCAGAACGAAGCGACACTCAAGGTGATGCACTGCCGGAATGCCAAACCGCCGCGCCAGGGCTTCACGCTCCTGCGGGGTTGCCGTCACGGTTTCTTCTGTTCCTGCCCCTACCCGACTCAGGGGGATACGACGTGAAAATTCGGGAGAATGAGACATTTGAGCACTCCATCCCCGGTTACATAGGGGAAATCGTTGACAGGCAGGTATCGTTTAAGGCACCCGCAGGGTTGAGCGGTTCTCTTGCACAGGATAGTTTCCGGTTCCATGAATAACGCATCTTTTCTGACGACCAAAAGCAGAACACGTCTTGTGCAACGCCTCGGTTTCACCGGTTTGGCCTGTGCTCCGCTCCTTCTGGGAGGATGCTCGGTATTCAGCCCGATTCCCGAGCCGCGGGGTTCGCTCATCGAGAAGACCGACTATGCCCAGCTGGTGCCAGGCACCAGCACACGGTCTGACGTACTCGACAGCCTCGGCTCCCCGACCGCACACGCAACCTTTGACGACAACACATGGATCTATGTGTCCATGATCACGTCTCCAACGCCGCTGGGCTTCCCAACGGTCGACAAGCAGCAGGTTGTGGTTCTGAATTTCGACAATTCTGGCGTACTGCGGAAGATGGATACCCTGAACCGCAAGGATTCCATCCGCGTCGGCATGGTGGGCGCCACAACCCCAACGCCGGGCACCAAGACGTCGGTCATTCAGGAGCTGCTGGGTAACGTTGGCCGTTACAACCCAATGAGCAACATGAGCAGCACATTTGGTGGCAGCCAGGGCCCGTTGGGCAACCAGGGCACGGGCAATGGTGGTGCGGGTAATACCCTCCCCTGATCTTCCGCTTATTTTGGCAGGCTGAGCAGAACGCCCAGTCCGCCAAGCGGGCTTTCGAGCAATCTAATCGTGCCTCCATGGGCATGAATGATGTCGCGGACAATCGTCAGCCCAAGCCCGCTTCCCCCATTACTTCCTGATCGCGCTGAGTGCAGAATTGTCTCTCGCTGATCAGGCGGAATGCCGGGGCCATTATCTTCCACAGTAATCTCGACCCTTCGCTCCCCTTCCCAGAGGGAAATTCGCATGGCACCCCCATGCCGTCGGGCATTGTCTGCCAGATTGGTGAGCGCGCGCTTCAGAGCATCCGGGCGTACGGGTATTTCAATCCCTTCCCGCCCTTCGACCCCCAGAACCTGACCACCGGCACGTTTTGCAGCCACAGCGACCTCGTCAATAAGGGATCGTAAATCCGTTGGAACAGGGCGTTCAGACCCCTCTCCACGCGCAAAAGACAGGTAGCTCCCGATCAGCCGCTCCATATCTTCGATATCAGTCACCATATCCTGAATATCGGGCTGAATATCTTCCGCCTGGATGCGCCCCTTCGTCGGAAGCATTGCCATACTAAGGCGCAATCGCGTTAAGGGGGTCCGCAGATCATGGGAAACCCCCGCCAGAACCGCCGTCCTTTGCGCGACAAACCGATTAACGCGATCCTGCATGCGGTTGAACGCGATGGCAGCCTGACGCACCTCACGCGCGCCTTGCGGGCGGATAGCGCCCTCGTCGCGCCCTAACCCGAAAAGCTCTGCAGCCTGAGCAAGCCGACGGATGGCACGCACCTGATTGCGCATGAACAGTGCTGCAATAATGAAAAGAAGGGCCGAACTGCTGAAAGCCCAAGCGACAAACATCCAGATCGGGCCGATACTGAGCCTCTTATGAGGCGTCAGAACGTCCAGCACACCGTCAGGCAATGCGATAGAGACTCTGACGGTTTCCGGAACGGCAGACCAGTCTACAAAGAAAGGTCTCCCCAGCCCCTGATGCAGAGCACGCTCAAAATCATCATCAATCGGACCGAGGACATGATTCGTTCCTTCACGACTTAAAGTCGCCTTCGGATGGAAAACGAATTCAAGCTGGGTTCTAGCTGAAGCATCCCGGAGAAGAGCCTCGCGTCGATCCTGCTCGGGGGTACGCTCCAGCATCGACATGACGAGCGATACCTCCCCCGTGATGCCATCAGAGAGGCGACGGGAGACGACATTCAGATATGTCCCGTAAAACAGGATCAGGACGATTGCCTGCGTGACGAGTAGTGGCGTCAGAACGATCAACATGGATCGTCCCAGCAAGGAGCGCGGCAGAACACGTCGCAGCGGGCGATCCAGCCGCCCCCAGCGATCTTCAGATCCCGGGTTTGAGAACATAACCCTTCCCGCGAACCGTATGGAGAAAACGTGGCTCCTTGGGGTCAACCTCAATGCGCCGCCTGAGACGCGTTACCTGCACGTCCACAGCCCGCTCGCCAATCTCATCCATGTCGAGCGCCTTGGCGATTTCCTCACGTGACATGACGACACCAGGGCGGGAGGTCAGCACCCCCAGCAGGGCAGCCTCTCCTCCCGTCAGATGAACAGGGCCATCCGGGCCAGTGAGGAGGCCACGCGGCACATCAAATTCCAGCACTCCCAGCCGCAGAACGGAGGGCACTTCGGAAACCGTAGATACGGCGGGCGTAATCCTTCGTAGATGTGCCCGCAGGCGAAGCAACAGCTCCCGCGGCTCAAACGGCTTCCCAAGATAATCATCAGCACCGGATTCCAACCCGTCGATCCGATCCGCAGGCTCTCCCCGCGCCGTCAGCAGAAGGATCGGCAACGACAGACCCTCAGCCCTGAGCGCCCGTGTTAACGAAACACCATCTTCGCCCGGCATGGTGACGTCCAGAACGATGGCATCAGGCTGGATCAGTTGCAAAACCTCACGGGCCTGACGGGCATCCTGTGCCGTTGTGACCCGATAACCGTTTTCAGCGAGATAGCGCTGCAAGAGCCTGAGCAGGCGCGAGTCATCATCGACAACAAGAATATGCTCATCACTCATCGAAACCCTCCTCCTGGCGCAATCTGAAGAGGCGAAAGAACGCGCTTGAACCCCTCAACCGCCGTTACTCCTGCCTCCCTGTAAGCCTTCGTCATGACTTCACGGATCAGCTGAAAAAGCTGTCGCTCAATCGCCTCCCCCTCAGGCGTGAGTTTGAGCGGACGCTTGCGCCGATCATGACGGTCTTCTTCCTGCACCAGAAAGTTTCGATCACGTAGGTCTCCCAAGGCACGGCCCAGGGACTGCTTTGTAATCCCGAGGCTGGCCAGCAGAGCGCTAGGAGTGATCCCGGGGTGAGCCGCAACCAGAAAAAGAATTCTGTGATGCGCCGAGCCCAGCCCATTCTCTCGCAGCAACGTCTCACACTCGGAATTGAGACTGCGCCACGCAAGCATGAGCGCTTCGTAGGACTGACGGATCTGTTCTTCACGGAGGTAAAGATGGGCAGTCGCAGAAGGTGGTCCGTCCGGAAGGCGCATTGTCACCGGACTATTTCCTCAACATATCCGAAGCGACTGAAATCCTCGATGCGCTGCGGGTACAGGATGCCATCCAGATGATCGTTCTCATGTTGAAGAACATTGGCATGAAAACCGACCGCCTCGCCTTCGACCACGTCTCCATTCTCATCCACACCACGATAATGGACCTTGGCATGACGGATAACATCACCCCTCAGCCCCGGAATCGAGAGGCAACCTTCACCGCAAATCATCATCTCCTCACCAAGAGGTGTAATTTCCGGATTGATCAAAACACGCGGTAACATGGCCTGTTCAGGGTCCGAAACCCGGTTCGCCGGCACACGATAGACGAAAAGACGCAGGGGGTGATGAACTTGCGGAGCAGCCAACCCGGCACCATTCGCATCGACCATTGTGTCGAGCATGTCTTTGATCAAATGGCGGATTTCCGGGGATGTTGGGTCAGAAACGGGTTCTGCGACCTGGTGCAGGACAGGGTGGCCCATACGGGCAATCTTGAGCAGAGCCATGAGCTTCCTCGATCAGTTGCAGAACGTTAACGCATAAATCCGCTGCAGATTGCGCATGGATAAAAATCAGCACAAGCACCATCGAATGAATTGCACATCTCCAAAAGAGTGTGTTAAGGGCTCCATCCCAATTGGATTGCCATATCACGGGTGACGCTAAAGGCGGGCCCAGAAGGAGTTGACGGCACCGTGCAGGTACTCGTTCGTGACAATAATGTTGACCAGGCGCTAAAGGCGCTCAAGAAGAAGATGCAGCGCGAAGGCGTGTTTCGTGAGATGAAGCTGCGTCGCCACTTCGAGAAGCCCTCTGAGCGTCGCGCCCGCGAAGCAGCAGAAGCTGTTCGTCGTGCCCGCAAGATGGAGCGCAAGCGTCTGGAGCGTGAAGGCTTCTAAAGTCCTTCCCGTTATCTGAACGGACGAGAAAAGCCGCAGCCCTTGGGGGCGCGGCTTTTTTTTATTGCCTTACACACCAAAATTCTGGGAGTTGCCTCCTCACCTTTTACGGCAAGGAAGCAGGCATCCCCTTTTCAGCGTGGATCCATCAGCCTACGGCTCAGATAAATCGCCTCCAGAGCCCGTTCATGCGCCACTTCAGCGGCATTGACAGTCCCGGCGTGGCCACCTTCCGTATCTTCATAATAGAAGAAGGGTACGTGAAGCTCCTGAAGGCGCGCCGCAAACAGGCGGGCATGCACAGGGCCAACACGATCATCTCGGGTTGAAGTGAAAATGAATGGTGTTGGGTAGCGTACATCTGGCTTTAAGGCCTGAAGCGGTGAGGTCTTATCCCAGAACGCTTTTCCCTCGGATGTAGACACACTTCCGTATTCAGCAGCCCATGAGGCGCCTGCCGCTATGTGCTCATAATTCAGCATATCGAGCAACGGCACACCGATGATGGTCGCGTTCCACAGCTCCGGATGCTGCGTGAATTCTACCCCCATCAGCAAGCCACCATTAGATCGCCCACGAATACCCAGACGCTTGGCCGACGTAATGTTTCTGGAAAACAGGTCCCGGGCCACGGATGCAAAGTCATCATAGGCATACTGACGCCCTGCGTGACGCGCGGCTTCATGCCAGGCTGGGCCGAACTCTCCGCCACCCCGGATGTTTGCCATCACGTAAACCCCACCACGTTCGAACCACGTGATCCCAAGGTCTGGATGATAGACAGGCAGGTACGATAGGCCAAAGCCACCATAGGCGGTCATGAGCGTGGGGTTGGCACCATTCTTCGTCCAGTCTTTCGCATGCACAACAAAGTACGGGACCTGCGTTCCGTCTTTACTGGGCGCAAAAAGCTGCTCGACAGTGAGCTTGGACGAATCAAACAGTTCGGGCTGGCTATAGAGAAGCTGTGTGTTCTGCTTGGCGGTATTGACGCTCCAGATCTGCGGCGGCTGAATGAAGCCTTCGAGCTGGAGATACGCTTCTGAGCTGTGGGGATCAGAAGAGACAATACTGGCGGCCATGTTCTTGGGCAGCTCAATGCTCCGCCCAGACCAATGGCCGTTCGAGGCCCGGCGATAGAGCATCAGTACGGGCTGAACATTGTCATACATAACAACGATAAGACCATCCTTGGTTGCCGCGATAGCGCCATCCATTCCATCCCCGATTGTCTGCCGCTGGGTCGGAGTGACAATGATCTCGGGGGCCTGAGGATGATCTGGATCTACCGCTACAACACTGTCCGCGGGAATAGCCCCCTTCACCGTTGACCAGTCCTGGAGCAGATGGAAGACCAGTTGGCCATCCTGATAGCTCAAACCGTCATATTTTTCCGGCATGGGCAGTTGGACTGTTTTGAGCGTTACGGGATCCAGTCGTTCAACTTCGCTATGGAAAAAATCCTTGTGCCGGTCGATCAGGACGACCTGATGCCCCTGCCCGTCCCGCAGGACAGTGGGAACGACTTCCATGTCCTGACCGGTTCCACGGAACACTTCCTGAGCCTGAGACAGGCTCTGCCCGCGCTTCAGGGCACGGACAACATATGGGTACCCTGACGTTGTCAGACCGGCATCGGTCGTACCCCAGTCTCGAGAGACCAGGATTGTATCCTTATCGAGCCATGCGACCGCCTGCTTTCCGTTTGGTAGCCGAAAACCGTTCTGCACAAACTGATTGGTGCTCGTGTCGTATTCTCGCAGTTCGTGCGCGTCTTCACCCGCATTGGACAAGCCCAGAAGGCAGATCCGATCTGCTGGTTCCAGACAGTTCAGCCCTTCCATAACCCAGTTGGCATGTTCAGACCGAGAAAGCTCATCCAAGTCAAAGCGCATCTTCCATAGCGGATGTCCGCTTTTGAAATCAGCCTCTGAAGTACTTCTCCAGACCCCGCGGGCATGAACTTTGTCCTGCCAGAAATTCCAGATCTCTCCCGCCATTTGCGTGGGAACAGCGAGACGATCCGGTGACTGCTGAGCCGACAGGATCCGATCATAAAGCGGCTTGTATCTGGGGTCAGAAGCCAGAGCATTCTGCGTTTTTTTTTTTCAGCCTTCACCCAGTGAAGGGCTGGTCCGCCATCGACCTGCTCAAGCTGAGCCCTTGAGGGAGTAGCCGTAGCAGCCTGTACCGACGCAAAAGGAAAAAGAGGAAGTAAGAGACAGAGAGCCCGCAGTGCGGAGGGACGCATGCCTGATCCTTTCGGCCGTCATTCATAGTGATGACGGCATCGTAAAGATCACCCACGGGAAAACAACCTCACCCCACGGCAACGGCACTGACAGCCTCTTCGACCTCCTGAAAGGTCGGCATGAGGTCACAGGGAATGCTTTTGCGGCCGATTTCTACACTGACCTGAGGCGCATTCCCTTGCAGGTGCGCGACAATGACGGAACGAACCAGATCAAGATAAGACGCCTCTTCTTCCACAACGCCACCGAGACGGCCTGCAATCGGGGCAACAATGCCATATGCCAGCAGAATACCGAGGAACGTTCCGACAAGCGCACCAGCAATCATCTCGCCCAACACGATAGGAGGCTTGCTGATGGATGCCATAGTCTTGATCACGCCGAGAACGGCAGCAACAATTCCGAGAGCTGGAAGAGCATCGGAAACAGATTGCAGTGCGTGAGGAAGATGCATCTCCTCCCGCAGGTTCTTTTTAAGCTCCCGTCCCATCACGTCGTCCATCTGGAACGGATCTGTCGCATTCATGCCTGCCATCCGCAGGTAATCGCAGATAAAGGAACAGACCTGTCCGTTATCGCGAATCTTCGGGAACGCCCCGAAGATTGTACTGCCTTGGGGATCTTCAATATGGCTCTCAATAGCCATCATCCCCTTGCTGGCCGCCAGCTTGGTCACGTGGAACAGCAGCCCCAAAAGTTCAAGATAATCCTGTCGACCGTACTGCGAGCCTTTCATGGCTTTCTTCAAGCCTGCCGGAAGGTGTTTCACAGCGGAAATTGAGTTGGCCATGACAAATGTGCCAATCGCCGCCCCCAGAATTGTCAGCAATTCAAAGGGCATGGATGCAAGCAATGGACCTATGGCGCCTCCTGATGCCACGAAGGAGCCAAACACGCAGGCAAGAACGACGCCAAGGCCGATAAGAATAAACATTTCAATATTTCCTGACGGGGGACTTGCTACGGTTGATCTGGTGACAGAACCAGAACGACGCGTCTGTTCCGTGGACTTAGCGGATTGGCATGATCAAAAAGGTTTCTATCGGCATAGCCACTGACGGTTTGCAGACGTCGGTCTGGAAAGCCCGCCTGTACAAGCACATCCCTCGCCGCAACCGCGCGGCTACTGGACAGGCTCCAGTTGGATGGCAAACCGGCTTTGTAAGGGGCCGCATCCGTGTATCCGGCAATGGAGAGGTGCCCGGGGAGCTTTTCAAGATAAGGAGCGACTAGCTTCAGGAGTTGAAGGGCACGCGGCGTTGGAGTAGCAGAGCCCAGCGCAAACATTGGCTGATGCTCGGAATCTGCAATCTCCACGTGCAACCCGTCATCACCAACCTTAACGGAGACCTGATCGCGCACGTCTGCCAGTTGTGACGGGGCATTCAGGGCTCTAGTGATCTGATCGGCAGCACTCTGGAAGGCCGGCTTGTGGGGAAATGCCCTTTGGCCGGATACAGGTTCTCCTGGCTCGATCTGCCCATCGCGCAGAACTACAATCTGTGCGCTGTGCTTTTCCGCATCTTTTTGGGAAAGATGTTTCTGTCCTGATGGACCGTCATCTGGATTTGGCCCCGCGGTCTGACCGGGCTTGACCGCCATAGGGCGATCAGAGGACGCGATGGGAGAGAGATCAGGCATGACGCTCAGTTTGGGTGGTGCGTCCTGCTGAACTGCTATCGGATTAAAGAAATTAGCGATGCCCTTACGTTGCTCTTCTGTCGTGGCATTGATGAGCCACATGACCAGAAAGAACGCCATCATGGCCGTCACGAAGTCCGCATAGGCAATCTTCCAGCTTCCGCCGTGATGGCCACCTTCTACAACTTCAAAACGCTTGATGATGATCCTGCGCTCGTCCTTGCCGTTTGCTTTCGACATGCTGCCTCCTGAGAGAGGTCAGTATGGCAATCAAAGGTTAAGGAGAGCTTTAAGTCCGCCTTGGCAACTGCACACCAGACGGCATTTTCACAACGTCAACGCGGTAGCACCGCACATTATGGCCATGGCTCTGGCGACACAGCGTGTCCTGATCCAGCACTGCGGGAATGCGGTGAAGCTCTTCAATTTTTAAACCGAGCGGCACCTCAGCAGACGGAAAAGAAAACAGGCTCCACCTTGGATCTGATCCCAGAACTGGAAGACTGTTCTGTGTCAAAGCGAGTTGAGATGCGAGACCATACTCTTCAGCTATGAAAGCCGATGCTCCCGTCTCCTGAGCACGAGCGACAAGTTTTTGACTGAAATCGGGCCATCCAGCCGTCTGTCGCTGGATCGGATCTTTAGCGGCGGGAAACGGCAACGGAGAGAAAACGGCTTGCCCATAAACCAGCACGGTCAAGACTATTCCGCTGATGACCGGCCACCGAACACTCCGACCTGTTTCTATCGCAGCCAGAGCCAGGACGGGATAAACAACAGCCGGCCAGTTTGCCTGTACTCGATCGCCCAGAGCATGCGTGACAAACACAGCGAGAGGCAGAAGGCTTAGCCATGCCAGAAGTCTGTTCCGTTTGATGCACGCCCAGCCACCCAGAGCAAAGAGCCCGAAAACAAGGGGGGTCGCCAGACCAATCTGACCTCCGAGAAGCTCCAGCAGAAACTGGGATGCACGAGCCAGATGCCAGTCGCCTGCTCGTCCACCCTGTTTCAGCAGGCTGACCCAATGATGGGATGCATTCCAGAGAAGGACTGGGGTCGTCGTGATGATCAGAAGCGGAATTGCCAGCCATGGGCCAGCTTGCTTCCTGAGCCTCGGGGTCGTGAGAACTGCCCCCCCAAGGGCTAAACCGATCAGAACAGCAGTATATTTTGAATCAAAGGCGAGACCGAGCAAAACACCCGTTAACAGCCACCAGCCTGTTGTTCTGCTCCCCGACGACGAGACGGCTTTTCCTAGTGCAAAAAGAGACACCGAAACGAAAAATACCAGCGGTGTATCCGGTGTCATGGTCGCTGATCCAAGTCCGAGCATCAGCGTTGCATTCAGGAGAAGAACGGCCTGAAAGCCTGATACCGGCCAAGGGCGCGACGGGAGCAACAGCCTGGCCGCATGGTACAGGGCCCAGCTTCCGGGAAGAACGGAAAGCGGCCCGAGCAGACGCACCCCCAGAGACGTGTCGCCAGCCAGCCATGTCCCAATTCTGATCCAGAGGGCTACCATGAAAGGATGGTCGAAATAGCCACCCTGAAGATGGCGGGACCACACCCAATAGTAAGCCTCATCGGGCGTGAGCGGCAGACATGCTGCCAACCCGAGGCGCGTCACAGTCAGGGCAACAAGAAGCGCCCAGAACAGGCTGGCCTGCTTCTTGAAATTATCAGTCACGTCAGCGCCAGATGAGAGTGGAAGACACAGCGTAATTCCAGACGACACCGATCACGGCCCCTGCGGCAGACGCACGGTCCCAGTGCCCATGGCCAACATCGTGCAGCACCATACGGGCCACCCCGATATTAGCGGCCGCCCCGAGAGAACAGACGGCGAAGAAAATAATTAATCCCACCCACATCTTCGCGCCCTTCAGGCGACGGTCATGATAAGTGAGACGGTTGTTGAGCAGGAAATTTGTCAGGATGGCAACGGCCGTTCCAACCAGTTGAGACTGAGAAAAATCCATTCCTCCCAGTCGGGCAATCTGCATCACGGCAACATTCACGACCACACCAACAAGCCCAACCAGCGCAAACGCCAGAAAACGGGATGGCAGCCAGCCATGCGTGACTTTATCCAGAATCATCATTGCGAACTGGAGAAGAACAACGACATCCAGCTTGCTTTCTCCCGCAAGGCGCGGACGGAAAACAAAGGGTACTTCCGTGATCTTCACGGGCTTTGGCGCAGACATCGCCAAATCCAGCAGGATCTTGAAGCCGGTTCCGGAAAGTTTTGGAAGAACAGCCTGAAAAAGCTCTCGCCGCATGGCAAAGAACCCGCTCATCGGATCAGTCAGGCGGTGCGGCAAAACCGATTGAGCGGCACGAATGCCGGTGTCTGACAGGAGATGCCGCCAATAACCTGCCAGCCCGGCGTTGTCTCCGCCTTCTACGTGGCGGCTGGCGACAACAATATCGGAGCCGGCATCAAGATCTACCAGCATTTTGGGCAGAACAGTCTCCTCGTGCTGAAGGTCCCCATCCATGACCGCCACATACGGTGCGCTGGACGACAGAAAACCTTCAATAACAGCAGATGAGAGACCCCGACGTCCTACCCTTTTGATGACCCTTACACGAGGATCATTATTCGCAACTTTTGAAACGCGCTCGGCAGTTCCGTCCGGGGAGTTGTCATCAACAAAAATGACTTCCCAACGTTCTCCTTCAAGAGCTGCATCCAGAGCCGCGACAAGGGGAACAACATTCTCTGCCTCATTATAGCAGGGAACAATAATGCTGATCCGGGCAGGCAAAAGCATCCCAGCGCTAACCGTTGGGGATGCTTCTGCCATCAGATAGGAACTCCAGCCAGATCACGACTGGTATGGATGGTCTGGAGTGTCTGCACCCGCACGACGTGGACACTGTCTGTCAGGCGACGGGTCAGAATGTTCTGGTGGGCAGCATCACGAGCGACGAGACGGACGAGGAAGTCTCCTCCGCCACGGATCATATGACACTCGCGTGTTTCGGGCCAGGCACCGACCTGCGCCTCAAATGCCTCCAGAACACTTCCCTTCTGGCTATCGAGACCGATGAGGGCATAAAAATTGAGCGACCAGCCAAGAAGGGCTGCGTCAACTTCTGCATGATACCCTTTGATGATGCCAAGTTCTTCCAGACGCCTGACACGCCTCAGACAGGGGGGAGCGGAAATACCGGCGCGTTTGGCCAGCTCCACATTGGTCATACGACCGTCTGCCTGAAGCTCGGCGATGATCTGCCGGTCAATGGCATCCAGTTCAACGGGGATGGAAGAGAAAGAAGCGTTCATTTGAATCTGACGTATATGGCAGGTGGCAGCGTCCGCAAAGATGGCACATGCGTCTGAAAGCTCTATATGAGGGGTCAAAACACGGACGAGGATCGATCATGCCTGAAATCCATCATACGGACCTTCTGGTCGTGGGCGCAGGCCCCGCTGGCTACACTGCCGCCATTTATGCCGCACGCGCCAGTCTGAAACCGATTCTCGTGACTGGTCTTCAGCCTGGCGGCCAATTGACCATCACGACCGACGTCGAAAACTACCCTGGCTTCGCGGCGCCCATTCAGGGCCCCTGGTTGATGGAGCAGATGCGCGAACAGGCTGAACATGTCGGCACACGCCTGATCTATGACCTGATTACCGAGGCAGACCTGAAGACCGGTCCGGCCGCAGATGGATACTTTCATCTGAAAGGCGACTCAGGGGACGAGTTTCTTGCACGTACAGTCGTGATCGCAACGGGCGCCCAGGCCAAATGGCTTGGCCTCGAGTCGGAAAAGCGCCTTCAGGCTGGCGGCGTTTCGGCGTGCGCAACCTGTGACGGCTTTTTCTATCGCGGTAAAACGGTTGCAGTCGTGGGTGGCGGCAACACGGCCGTGGAAGAGGCGCTCTATCTCACTCACCACGCTGACAAGGTTCACGTTATTCATCGCCGGGACGGTTTCCGGGCAGAACGCATTCTGCAGGAGCGTCTTTTTGCGAATCCGAAAATCGATGTTCACTGGAACCGTGCTGTCGAAGAAGTTCTTGGTGCGGGAACGCCGGAAGTTGTGTGTGGCGTTCGTCTGAAGAACACTCAGACGGGAGAAAGCGAAACTCTGCCCGTTGATGGCGTGTTCGTCGCCATCGGCCACAGCCCGAATACGGGGCCGTTCCGCCATGAAGTGGCTTGTGACGAAGATGGATATATCATCACGGAAGCTGGTGGAACGCGCACTTCAGTAGAGGGTGTTTTTGCCGCAGGCGACATTCAGGATCGGATTTATAGGCAGGCTGTGACGGCTGCGGGTACAGGCTGCATGGCCGCTCTGGAAGCCGAACGCTACATTTCTGGCATACCTGCTATGACAAAAACTTGACCCTCGTCGCAGGTTCAGACAGTTTCGTCCCTTCAACGACACACCGCTTAAACAACGCCAGGTGACATGGGCAAGAAGGACGAGGACCGACGCGCCAGCGATCGGGGAGACCACCACATGGATTGGGACAAACTGCGTATTTTCCACGCAGTCGCCGAAGCCGGGTCCTTCACCCATGCAGGTGACAGACTTAACCTGAGCCAGTCTGCCGTTTCGCGGCAGATTTCAGCTCTGGAGGAGGTTCTGCGTGTTCCGCTGTTTCATCGGCATGCACGAGGCCTCATCCTGACTGAACAGGGTGAGGTTCTGAATCGCACCGTGCGTGAAGTCTTCTCCAAGCTGGCCCTGACACAGGCATTCCTGAGCGAAAGCAAGGAACGAGCGGCGGGCAAAATAAAAATCACGACAACCACCGGTTTTGGCCTTTGTTGGCTTTCTCCGAGGCTGCATCGCTTTCTGGAACTGCACCCTGATATTGAGGTCACGCTTCTTCTTGAAGACGCAGACCTTGATCTGGGAATGCGTGAAGCAGACGTGGCTATTCGCCTGCATCCGCCAACACAGCCAGACCTTGTACAGCGTCATCTGGCCAATTTCCCTATGCCAATCTATGCCAGCCCCGACTATCTGGATCGGTACGGTACACCGACAAATCTGCAGGAACTGGCAGAACACCAGATCATTGGCTTTGCCGGGCGTCATTTGCCACTACCGAATGTAAACTGGCTTCTGGACCTTCTTCGGCATGAAGGGCTGGCACATCGTGGGAGCAGGCTGGCGATTAACAATATTGCCGCTGTTGCCAATGCCATTGCGTCCGGAACGGGAATTGGCTCTCTTCCGCTTTACACGGCAGCGTCTTATCCCAACCTGGTTAGAGTCCTGCCAGGTCAGGCTGTGCCTCTGGTAGAGGCATACTTTGTGTATCCAGAAGAACTACGAACATCTAAAAGGATCGCAGTATTCCGCGACTTCCTGCTTTCGGAAATCAGTAGCCTCAAGGGCCAGGAATAAGGCACATCTAACACCGCCGCGTTTATCCGCGGCGGCCGTGCCCCGTGACACAGACATGCTGGGCTGCGCTAGACCGGAAGACGGCTTCGCCAACCGGCGCGAAGCCATTTCCATGCCGGGCATGAGTGCTTTCAACGTTGCTCTTGAGAACAATCAAACCCAGTTGAGAACGATAACAGGGCACGACGGTAGCACGACCTTTAGGACCCTGTATCGTTTTTGCTGAAGCCGTTTTTTTAAGGGAAGATCCTGAGGCAGCTTGTGCCGAAGGAAGCCCGGTGCAGAACACTGCCCCTATGAAAATCGGGACTATCCAAACATGTAAAGAAAGGGCTTTCCGCATGCCCCCAGAGTAACGCACAACGGATCTCAGCGCGCGCCCGAAAACGATAGCTCTGCTGTTATGCTTCAAAAAGCGGCGCCCAAAACACAGCGAGAAGAATATCCAGTCACTCTGACCCGGCTAACTTCGTTGCGCTTTGATTCACACGCTCTCGCAGCTCCTTTCCAACCTTGAAAAAAGGAACACTTTTTTCTTCAACAGAAACAGTGTCCCCCGTTCGAGGATTCCTGCCCGTTCGTGCATCTCGGCGACGTGGAATGAATGCGCCGAAGCCCCGGAGTTCAACACGATCACCTCGTGCCAACGCTGCGCTGATCTCGTCAAAAATGGTGTGAACGATCCGCTCGATATCCCGCGTCAGAAGGTGCGGATAAATCGTGGAAAGCTCTGCAATAAGTTCCGATTTGGTCATGACTGCAGCCTATCTGCCTCCGCCCATGAAACTGGCTTTTCAGGGTTGCAGAATCGCAACGGCCCCGTCAAGGCTGCTGAGGGTTAATCGTCCTGCCAGCATCTCCGTGAAGCCTGTTCCAAACACACCTTCAAGCATGGCCCGTTTGCGGGGAAAATCATACCAGTGCTTCTTGGACACAGAAAGCAATGGCATGACGGGATACTGCGCGTCTCCAATTTTCAGGCGCTGCCTGAGCCATTGCCGCGCAGTGTCTTCATCACCCAATTCATCGACCAGACCTAAGCTCAGAGCCTGACGCCCCGTATAGGCCCGCCCATCAGCAAGACTCCGCACTTTGTCTTCAGGCATGTGCCGCCCTTTGACGACCATGGCGACAAACTGATCGAAGAGATCATTGACCAATCCCTGAAGCATCGTGCGCCCTTCAGGCGTCAGATGACTCGTAGGGTCAGTCTGATCTTTCATGGCACCAGACGTAATTGCAGCAACATCAATGCCGACACGCCCCAGCAGCGGGGAAAGATCGGGGCGCTGCAGGATCACACCGATCGAACCCGTCAATGTGGAAGGCAGTGCAACGATATGCTGTGCTGGAACTGAGAGCATGTAGGCAGCAGACGCGCCCATATCGCCCATCGTGACAACGACCGGCTTTACCTGCGCAAATTTCTCGATCGAGTCGTGCAGACGTTCCCCGCCCGTGACACCACCGCCCGGACTATCAACAACCAGTAGGAGTCCGGTTACTGAAGAAGATTTCTGCGCTTTGCGAAGAGCCGTCGTAATTTGGGAAACGTCATTTCCGATCACTCCGTGAATGACCAGACGCGCAATGTGGGGACGCGTATCAAAACTGGAAACTGTTGAGTGACTCTTACCAACGGCGAGAACGAGCGCCGCAAGAAAAAACAGAAGCGCAGCGCCCCTCCAGAGAAGGAGGCGCTTGCTGTCAGCCATGGATCGGAGAAGCGTCTCTGCCTCTAAACTCATGAAACAGTATTCTCCGACCACATGACAGATAGTGCTTTTTCAGAAAGACAATTCCAGAAAGCCGGGAATTAGTCCTGCTTCTTGGACTGACGCGTCCGGCCAGTTTCTTTCTTGCCTTCGCCTGTTGCGCTGATCTTGCGGCCCAGACCGATTTCGCGTGCCAGAGCCGAGCGGCGCTGTGCATAGTTCGGGGCAACCAGCGGGTAATCAGACGGAAGACCCCAACGCTCACGATACTGCTCTGGGGACATGTTGTATGCGCTCTGAAGGTGACGCTTGAGCATCTTCAGCTTTTTACCGTCTTCAAGGCAGACGATGTAATCCGGGAATACTGAACGCTTGATCGGCACAGCAGGCTGCGGACGCTCGGGCTGCGGCTCTTCCTGCGGAGCGCCAGCATTTGCAAGAGCTTCATAAACCTGGCGGATCAATGCCGGGAGAGACGCCGCATCCACATTACCCTTGGAGACCTGTGCAGCAACGATCTGTGCTGTAAGCTCCAACAGATCCGGGTGGGATGTATTCTCCGACATAATATCTTACCTTCCATTCAAAATAGCATTTTTACTATGCTCAACAGCGTGAAATCATTCTGCCGAGCCTGTTTGCAGAATATATACCCAATACCACCGAGATAGCCACTCAACTTTAATACCAAATTGACCACACGTTCCTTAAAAAAGAAGTAATCACTTCAGGACGTGTTTCGGAATTCGCTAACTTTCTTTCCAGGAAGCCTTATGCAACCCGTTGACGCTTCACTCTGTTCACCAAGTGATTTTTCAGGATGGCGAACACAATCTCGTAATTTCCTGAGCAAGCGAATCCCAGCGTCTTCCATCACTTGGAGTATTAGAGCGCCTACCGCTCTTTACGCAGCGAAAACCGATCGGGATTTACCTGACACTCCCTCCCCTTTTCGCTTACCCCGAAAATTTGCCGCCCTCATTCCGTCTGTGTTTGCATCCGATATCCCGGAGAGATTTGATCTTCTCTATCGCGCCCTGGAACATATCCAGGAGCACGGAAGCCCGCTTGAGACAGACATCACCCGGTTTGAGCAGATTGCCAGCACTGTTCGAGAGCAAATTCTTGAATTGAGGAGCGCGTTCCCAGAGAACCGGATAACAGACTGGCAGATCATTCGAACACGCCAAAAATTACAGCTCATAGACAGTCAGAGATCCCCTCTTATTAGACTACGGGTTTCTCCTTGGGTTCTCCTTTCAGACGAGACGACACTTTGCTGGGACGGCCACAAGTACCGCGTTGGACCACCCATTGATGAGGCAGGACAATCAGAGGCAGATCTAATTCGTCTTGCACAGAAAGCGGCGACGGCCGGGCAAGACAACGCCTTTTGGGCCAACCCGGCCACAGTGCATGTCACACCTGATCTGGAGGAGATTGAAAAGACGTCCTCTTTGTCAAACCTGCGGTCCCTCGCCGTCGATTGTTCTCTCTGTGATCTTTGCCACCACGCATCACGCACCGTTTCCGGAGAAGGCACGACGCAGGCACAGATCCTCTTTGTCGGCGAACAACCAGGAGATCAGGAAGATCTTCAGGGACGACCGTTTGTTGGCCCAGCCGGACAACTCTTCGAGCGCGCACTTCAGGAAGCCGGAGGCAATCGGGAACAGGCGTGGATCAGTAACGCCGTCAAACATTTCAAATTTGTCCCTCGCGGCACACGGCGCATCCACCAGAAACCGGACGCGGCTGAGGTGGCCTCCTGCGCTCCGTGGATCGCGGCGGAACGCCGTATCCTACACCCAAAAGTTACAGTTCTACTCGGTGTTACTGGCGCCAGTTCCGTCCTTGGACGATCAATCACTATTTCACGAGAGCGTTCCCGTTACATAACTTTGGAAGATGGCAGTACTGGCATTGTGACTGTCCACCCCTCTTACCTGCTCAGAATTCCGGATGAGGACAGCAGGACACGCGAATACACAAAATTTGTCGCAGATCTGAGAATGGCCATTTCCGCTCTCGCCTAATTGACAGCTTCAGGAGTAAGAAAGCCGCACAATGAGTGGCAGTACTACGTCAACAGGACGTCCGACTCCGAACAGTTCTCCATCAGGTGCAGGTGCGTCAGCCGCTCTGCGGCCAAGGGTCAAGCTGCCCCTGTCATGGATCTATGCGCCATCCGCAGCGACCCTGACTTTTGCTCTGCGAAATACATTTGCAGCCTGTCTCGCCATCGGAATTGCCTTCTGGATGGAGCTGGACAGTCCTGCATGGGCCGCAATGACTGTCTGGGCTGTTGCACAGGCCACCCGTGGGGAAAGCCAGTCCAAAGCCAAATGGCGTATCATTGGAACAATTACCGGAGCGGTCGCATCTATTGCGTTGATGGCAGCCGCGCCTCAGGCACCCTGGCTCTTCTTTCCCATGATCGCCGTCTGGATTGGCGTGTGCAGCGGACTCGCAACATTCGTAAGTAACTTCCGCTCTTATGCCCTTGTTCTTGCAGGATATACCTGCTCGATCATTTGCATGGATGCGGCCTCCGATCCGGACAATATCTTCACCGTTGCCGTTTCCAGAACCACTTACATTACCCTTGGCGTTCTGTGTGAAGCCTTCATGGGGCTGATCTTCGCCACCACTCAGGAACGGCAGGCCCGGATCCAGCTGCGCCAGAAGCTTGAATCTGCTCTGGTTCTCGTTACGAAGACGCTTACGAGTATTCTTGGTGAGGAACGCGGCGCCCTGAATGCAGCACGCAGGCAGTTCGGCACGATCCTCAGCATTAACGATCAGATTGAATTCGCAGAAGTCGAGATGGGCCCGCATGGACACGAAGGTGACCATGCCCGTGCCGCTCTTGCCTCCGTATCAGCCCTGCTGTCTCGCGGGTTCGGTATGGCAATGCGCCTGCAACTTCTGAACCATGACCACCCTGCCTTCACGCAGGCCGCTGATGAAATCCTCTCGTTCCTGAAGGATTTCCCGAAGCGTATTGCCAATACTGAATCTGTCCCGGATCTTTTGGCAGAACTCCAGCATCTCCGTGATGTTTGCCGCCTGTATGCTGCCCCTCACCGAATTACCGATCTTGAGAACAGCAATGAACCCATTCCTGGAACAGACCCGTTCGATCTACGCCTGAATGAACAGGATACCGAGACACACCTCGATGAACGCGTTCTCTTCATGTCACTTGGAGAATTGCTCGGGGACCTGGAACTTGCCATCAAGGAATACGAGGCCAGCACCCACTCTATTCCAGGCGATCATTTTCATTTCCAGCGCCAGACTCACCGCGACACACGCGAAGCAATTCATAACGGCCTTCGCGGGGCTTGTGCCGTTCTTGTTACGGCCCTGATTTATGAAGTCACAGCATGGCCAAGCGGACTTGGTTTCATCGCCATCACAACGCTGGTCTGCGGCCTGTTCGCCACTAAAGAAAACCCGGTTCTTGGTACTACCGAGTTTTTGAAAGGCGCTCTGGTCGCTTACGTCGTGGCGTGGATACTTGTCTTTGTCCTTATGCCCAAGGTCACGACCTTCGAGACTTTGGCGCTCTTCCTAGGTCCGGCCATGTTCCTTGGTGGCTTGGCAAAAGGCAATCCGTCCACTGCTGGCGGCGCTGCTGCTTATGGTCTTCTCCTCCCTGCAATGTTGGGACTGGAGAACCACCACGTGATGAACGAGGTGGCGTTTTATAACGGCAATATGGCCGTTGTTATGGCGGTGGGCATCAGTGTCCTGGTTTTCAGGACCGTATTGCCATTCAACAGTTCTGATGAACGGCTGCGTCTCCGCAGAATTATGCTGGCTGAACTGCGCGGGCTGGCGGATCCCGCACAGACACCTCAAATCAGTATCTGGATCGGCCGCAATACGGACCGTTTCGCACGCCTGATCCGCCATGCTGGCCCTACCCCCGCTCCGCTCATCGAAGCCTGTATTCTGGGGACGCTCGCCACACTTACGCTGGGCCTGAACATTATTCGCCTGCGAACACTGCTGGACCGCGAATACCTTCCCGACAGCGCACGACGCCCCATTCAATTGGTGCTCCATTACGTCGAACAATCCACACGTCGCCATGATAAAGCGGCCCGCGTTGCCAATGCGGCTGTAAGGCGCCTTCGCGCTCTGGATGAGCATGAGACAGATCTGGTCACGCGACTGGAAATGACGCGGGCGATCACCTACCTCGTTGTTATTGCCTACACGATGCAAACGAACGCCGATTTCCTAGATGCCAGCCGCCCATTTAGAGGCGAGCGTAGTCACCTGAAGGTGCAAGAATCACATTAGGCGATGAGAGGAATGCTCTTTTCGCATTCCTTGGGAATTTTGAATATTACAAAACGATTATAGTGCGCTCTGATGTAATCCAAATACCGCGATACAAACCGCACCCCACGATGGAGAATATTCCTCACAAGGGTTGAGGCCAGATATACAGATCTTAGGAATTATGGCGGAGAGGGTGGGATTCGAACCCACGGTACCCGCGAAGGCACAACGGTTTTCGAGACCGCCCCAATCGACCACTCTGGCACCTCTCCGTACGGTCTACAGAAGCAGACCTGATCGATGGCGCGGCTTATGGCTGGCTTTTCAGCATAATGCAAGAGGCAGCCACCATTCTTTCCTCAATTAAAGATAGCATGGCCCGGTCGCAATTTGCTGTTTTTGATTGACTGGACGGCCATCTCCTTGTATCGACCCGCCTGTTCTAGCTGTCCCAAGTGGTCGGTCAGGAACCAACGATAAGAAGCGACTGGGCTGCGCCAGACCGGGAATACCCCGGCAAAAGCGGCCAAGAGATCGGAACAGCGAGAGTTTCCAGAATGTTTGCAGTCATCCGCACAGGCGGAAAACAGTACCGTGTTGCTCCTGAGAGCATCCTGAAGGTTGAAAAGCTTGAGGCTGAAGCCGGTAGCACCGTGACCTTCTCCGACGTCCTGATGGTCGGCAGCGAAGGCAGCGTGACCGTTGGCGCGCCGCTGGTTGCTGGCGCAACCGTGACGGCCACCGTGGTCGCACAGGATCGTCTGGCCAAGGTCATCATCTTCAAGAAGCGTCGCCGTCAGAACAGCCGTCGTAAGAATGGCCACCGCCAGCACGTTACCGTGCTGCGCATCGACGCGATCAACGCGGCCTGAAGCCGCACTAGGAAGGATACACAGCCATGGCACAAAAAAAGGCAGGCGGTTCCAGTCGTAACGGGCGCGATAGCGCCGGTCGCCGTCTCGGCGTCAAGAAGTTCGGCGGCGAGAGCGTTCTGGCAGGCAACATCATTGTCCGTCAGCGTGGAACCAAGATGAAGGCTGGCAGCAATGTCGGTATTGGTCGCGATCACACACTGTTCGCCCTTGTGGACGGACATGTGAAGTTCCAGCGTCGCGCCGAAGGCCGCGTCCACGTTTCCGTGGCGCTGCCGGAAGCCGCCGAGTAAGTCACCGCGCCCCAAGCGCGAGCGGAAGGGCCGGTCCTCCCAAGGGCCGGCCTTTTTCATATGTTGCGGATAATACGATGAAATTTCTCGACCAGGCCAAGATCTATGTACGTTCCGGCGATGGCGGTGACGGCGTGATCGCCTTCCGTCGGGAAAAGTACGTCGAATTCGGTGGCCCTGACGGTGGTAACGGCGGGCGTGGTGGCGATGTTCTTTTCCGCGCCGTCCCTGCCCTCAATACGCTGATCGACTTCCGATACACACAGCACTTCAAGGCCCGTAAAGGCGGCAACGGCGCAGGTTCCGATAGAACCGGTGCAGCTGCGGAAAACGTTATCATCAATGTGCCCGTCGGCACGCAGATCTTCGATGAAGACCGCGAGACACTCCTTGCAGATCTGGACGAAGACGGCAAAGAGATCCTTCTGTGCCGCGGCGGTGATGGTGGCAGAGGCAATGCCCATTACAAGACCAGCACCAATCGTGCGCCACGCCGTGCCGACAAGGGTTGGCCGGGTGAAGAGCGCTGGGTCTGGCTTCGCCTGAAACTCATTGCGGATGTGGGCCTGGTTGGCCTCCCGAATGCAGGCAAATCTACGCTTCTTTCCGTGGCATCCCGTGCGCGCCCGAAGATTGCAGACTACCCGTTTACCACTCTGCATCCGCAGCTTGGCGTCGTACGCTTGAATACGACTGAAGAGTTCGTAATTGCGGATATTCCGGGACTAATCGAAGGCGCAAGCGAAGGCGCAGGCCTCGGCGACCGCTTCCTGGGCCATGTCGAGCGCTGCGCAACGCTGCTTCATCTGATTGATGGAACAGAGTCTCAGATCGTGAAGCACTGGCGCCTGATCCGGAATGAGCTTGAAGCCTATGATCCGGTGCTGGCCGCCAAGCCTGAGATCATCGTGCTGAACAAGTGCGATTCCCTGACAGCTGAGCAGAAATCGGCAAAAAAGCGGGCTCTCGCAAAAGCATCTGGCGCAGAAGTACTGACACTCTCTGGGGTGACAGGTGAAGGTCTTCCCGAACTGCTCCGGCTCCTTCAGGATCGCGTCAATGCAGCAAAGGAAAGCAAGCTGGCATGACCGCCAAGGCCCCTGCCCCTCAACTGGCGCAGGCGCGCCGGATTGTTATCAAGGTTGGAAGCGCTCTTCTTGTTGATGGCGCACAGGCAGCGCTGCGGGCCGACTGGCTGCGAAGTGTCTGTGAGGACATCGCCAGTCTCAGAAAGGCTGGCACTGAAGTGGTTGTCGTATCTTCAGGGGCAATTTCCCTTGCAAGACATCAACTGGGCCTGATGAACCGCCGCCTGCGCCTCGACGAAAAGCAGGCACTTGCTACAGTTGGACAGATTGGTCTCGCTCAGGGCTGGAGTGAGGCTCTTGCCAAGCACGGTCTTGTCGCAGGCCAACTTCTCCTTACGCCTGATGACACGGAAAGCCGCGAGCGGCATCTGAATGCTCGCGCTACACTCCAGACCTTGCTGGACCTTGGCTGCATTCCCGTCATCAATGAAAATGATGCCATCGCTACCTCGGAAATTCGTTTTGGTGACAACGATCGTTTAGGCGCCCGTGTTGCGCAGATGATTGAAGCGGATTGTCTCGTTCTCCTCTCCGACATTGACGGCCTCTACACGGCAGACCCCCGCACGAATCCAGCCGCGCGCCATATTCCGGTCATTGAGCAAGTGACGGACGACATCATGGCCATGGGGGGCGAGCCTCCACCTGGCTACTCGTCTGGCGGGATGCGTACGAAGCTTATGGCGGCGCGAATTGCCAATCGCGCTGGCGCAGCCATGGTCATTGCGGCAGGACAGGCGCAGAATCCCATTCAGAAGCTTCTGGATGGTGGTCTGTGCACTTGGTTCCTTCCCCAGACGGATACGGGATCTGCCCGCAAACGTTGGATCGGAAGCAGCCTGCACCCCAAGGGTTCTCTTGTGATTGATGCGGGAGCGCAGAATGCCCTGATCGTGGGCGCATCACTCCTTCCCGCTGGCGTTACCGCAATTGACGGACATTTCGAGCGCGGCGATCTTGTTTTGATCAAAGATGCGCGGGGAAATGTGTTGGGTCGTGGGCTGGCGTCCTACACCTCCGAAGAGTGCGTAAAGCTTATCGGCCATCACTCGGAAGAAATGGAGCAGCTTTTAGGCTACCGTGGTCGCGATGTTCTGATTCATCGCGATGATCTTGTGCTGGATCAGCACTAAAGCCCTTCCAGCACAAACCGTTCTTAGTCTCTTGGCGGCCACCGGAGCTTTGGCTCCGCGCGGGTCCTAAAGGCCTCGTCATCATCACTTCGGCTGGCTACGGAGCGAGGAGCAAGCTCTTCCCGTTCCCGAGCAGCACGAATTCGCGCCTGCTCACCCTCCCAAGGCGCGCGAGACCAGCTTTTTTTAGCGACCTCAGGTTTCTTGGCTACTCTTCGCAGAGCGTCAGGATCAGCCACCAACGGACCGTCTTCATAGGACGGCCCTTCAGCACGCACGACAGCAGCAGGCTCAAAATAATCCGCTGGTTCAGACGGTACGCGCTCAACTGAGGGCGTTTTCTGAACTGGCGCACGAACACTGTCAGTCCGGCTTTCTTCGGCAGACGGCCGCCCGGCGGCAACCATCCGGTCTGATGGCGGGGCCGTCAGACGCAGAGACAGTGATTGAAGCTCTGCACGCAGTTCTGCAATCTGGAACTCAAGTTCCTGCAACCGTGGCTTAACACCGAAAACGGCAAACGGCATGCAGACCAGTGCCAGGGCGAACAGCCCGGCAATGATCAGCAGAGACATCAATGCCCATGCGGGCAACCATGAAATATCGGGCATCATGCTCCGGTCCGGATATTAAGAGAGCCAGACAATGCGGGTTCGATCCGGAGACGCCGGATTACATGCCAAGAGCACGGCGATAGATATCAAGAAGTGTTTCCTGCTCTTCCACTTCCGCAGGCTCCTGCTTACGCAGCTTGATGATCTGCTTGATCACCTTCACGTCAAAACCGGCAGACTTCGCTTCAGAGAAAATATCCTTGATGTCACCCGCCAGAGCCTTGCGTTCTTCCTCCAGACGCTCGACCCGCTCAATGATGGAGCGCAGGCGGTCAGCAGCAATGCCACCCGTTGCGGCGCCTTCGATTTTGCTTTCTGCGTCCATGTTCATTTTCCTTTTTCAGGCATAAGTCCGGGGCATCGCAGAGATGCGACACCAGCCGCGCGGCTTATCGCGCCAAGGCTTGGGAGGTCAACGGAATTATGTGCACATTTAGGGAACGCACGCGTTTCCGTGATGCCTCCTCCCGATGTCGTGCATGCCCGTTCCCTTGACATAAAGCCCCTCAGAGCGGAACTAGACCCTGCCTGCAAAGGCCTGAACCCTAAACCCTTTTCCCCCGACAATCCGGGTTCGAGAGGTCAGAGAGCACCCATGGAACACGTCCAGCAAGTCGAACCATTCGACTATGTTATCTTTGGCGCCACCGGCGATCTCACAATGCGCAAGCTTCTGCCTGCGCTTTATAACCGTCTCCGCATGGGACAGATACCAGACGATGCCCGCATCATTGGTACGGCCCGTACGGATATCGACCGGGACGGCTATGTTGCCCGCGCCAAAGAGGCGCTGGAACGCTTCATCCCCGATGATGTCCGGTCTCCGGTCCTCGTAGACCGTTTTCTGGGACTCTTACATTACGTCACACTTGATGGCACGAAGGCCGACAGTGACTGGAGCGCCCTGTCCTCCATTCTCTCCGAAGCCCCGTCTGACCGGATCCGCGTTTATTACTTCGCGACAGCCCCGCAACTGTACGGAAGAATTTGCGAGAACCTGCACGGCCATAGCCTCGTAACGCCTCGTTCGCGCGTCGTGCTGGAGAAGCCGATTGGCACGGACATGGCGACCGCGACTGCCATCAATGACGGCGTGGGCCAGTATTTCCCGGAAAATCAGGTCTATCGTATTGACCATTATCTCGGGAAAGAGACTGTCCAGAACGTTCTGGCTCTTCGTTTTGCCAATCCGATCATGAACGCCGTCTGGTCTGCCGAGCAGATCGAGAGTGTTCAGATCACGGCTGCTGAAACCGTCGGGGTTGAAGGGCGTGCCTCCTACTACGACACCTCAGGTGCCATGCGGGACATGATCCAGAATCATCTCCTGCAGGTGCTGTGTCTGGTCGCGATGGAAGCGCCTGATTCCCTGGAAGCCGATACCGTCCGTAATGCCAAGCTGGCCGTGCTGAACGCACTCCGCCCGATTACGGATGAAACTGTCGCTTCTGAGACCGTACGTGCGCAGTACACGGCCGGCGTTGTCGGTGGCCAGAGCGTTCCGGGCTACCTGGAAGAGCTGGGACAGCCGAGCAACACGGAAACATACGCCGCAGTGCGCGCCTGGGTCGATACTCCACGCTGGAAGGGTGTTCCGTTCTACATCCGGACGGCGAAGCGCTCTGCACGCAAGGTCAGCGAGATTGTTATTCGTTTCCGCTCTGCGCCCACTGCTCTGTTTGGTGCCGCACCAGCAGAAAACCGACTGGTCATTCGCATTCAGCCGAACGAGGGTGTTGAGCTCCAGCTTAACGTCAAGAACCCCGCTCTGGACGCCTATACCCTGCGTACGGCAGATCTCGACACGACAATCCGCATGGAAGGTGGCCTGCCCTTTCCGGACTCGTATGAGCGCCTTCTGCTTGACGCGGTGCGTGGGAATCCGGTTCTGTTCATTCGCCGTGACGAAGTTGAAGCGGCATGGCGCTGGGCCGAGCCTGTGCTCAAGGCCTGGAGCGAGAACAAGGTGCCGATGCAGACTTACAGTGCCGGGTCTTATGGTCCGGAGAAATCTGCAGCGCTGCTCGCCGACAAGGGCGACAAGTGGCACGAAGACATGGAGTAATTGCTTTTGACTGACCCCGCGAACGCGAAGCCCCGTTTTACACGGGGCACACGGCGTCCGCCCCGTACACTCAAACAGCACCTGATGCGCCGGCTCCTGATTGTGGTGCCGGCGTTTCTGCTGATGTTCGTGGTCGTTCGTTCCGGACTTCTGGATTTTTCCTACGACAAGTTTACGTTCAACAAGCTGAGCTGGTTCGATAATACAGCCCTTGTGGAACATCTGCGGCTTGTCGTGACCAACGACGGACTGACGGACATGCCCAAGCGTTGTCTCGTGTTCGTTGTGAATGGCAATGCTGCCGAAAATAATCCGGACATTGATGTTCTGGGACGCCACGGTAATGGCTGCCCCGGAGACAAACCGTCAGCTGACAAACTGTTCAGCCTGAAGGTTGATCGCAGTGAGCGCACGATTCAAACCGATGCAGGAACGCCTGGTACGTTCCACGAACTGCGGCTTTAAAGCTTCCGCTCAGGAAGGTCGTGATCCGACCTTCCTGAAAGCCTCGCGTAAAAATACGCCCCCTTCCCGCAATGCCGTCCGCCCATCCCTGAACAGGGCATACCCGTTCAGAAAGCCATGAATCATGCGTGGAAACACCCGGTATTTAACGGTTCCTCCAGCCTCCCTAAGCAATCGCGTGTAGAGTTCACCTTCTCCACGCAAAGGGTCAAACCCGGCCGTCACGATCATGGCGGGAGGAAGGTCAGTCAGATGATCCGCAAAAACAGGCGAAAATTCCGGATCGAAAAGCTGATCGGACGATGAAAGCGTCTGAGAACAGTACCAATACAGAAGGTCTGTCGTCAGCATGTAGCCCTCCGCGTAATCATGCCGGGATAAAGGAATGACCGGGCCACTCAGCGCGGGATAATAAAGAAGCTGGGCAGCCAGTTGCAGATCAGGCTGTGAGCGACTCCATTGCGCCAAAACAGCTGACAGATTTCCACCAGCACTATCCCCTGCCACAGCAATCGGCAGATCCGGCGCTGCCAGTTTGAGCCATTGAAGGGCTGCCTGCGCGTCTCTTAGGCCCGCGGGAAAGCGATGTTCCGGTGCCAGGCGGTAATCGAGAGACAAGACCATTGCGCCTGAAGACGCAGCGATGCGGCAACAAATCCCATGATGTGACGTCGTATCGCAATGTACGAATCCGCCACCGTGCAGGAACAGCACCACGCCCGATACGGCCCCTCTTGGCCGATACAGGCGTGCAGGTCGCGGGCCTTCCCCGCCGGGAACCCTGATGTCTACCCATTTGCAGATCCGCAGCGATGACAGGCATTGCGGAAAGCTGGGGCGCCCGGTGATCTTCCGTATCTGCTTCAGCACCTCCGGCGACGGGGCCGGACCGGGGATCTCTGGAACCACCTCAACAGGCACTGCCGGACGTACAATACCTCGGCGACGAGCCTGCCATGCGAGCCACGCGAGGAACACCCTCAGGGCAAATACTGGTTTCATTCCAGCATCATGCCGCGAAACAAGAACAAAGTCTGCCCTTGACCCGCAAACGCTCCCGGCGCAAGGTCCGCACCGCCAGACGGCTGGACGGTCGCTGTGATTGGGATGAGGATCCCCGTCATGGAGGAAAGTCCGGGCTCCATGGGACAACGGTACCGGCTAACAGCCGGCGGGGGCGACCCTAGGGATAGTGCCACAGAAAACAGACCGCCCGCCGGACTGTTCCTTCTTGGAATACGTCGCGGGTAAGGGCGAAACGGTGTGGTAAAAGCACACCGCGATGCCGGCAACGGCGTCGGTCACGGTAAACCCTACCGGGAGCAAAACCGAATAGGAACGGCAGGCTGTCGCAAGGCAGCCGGGAGCGTCTCACTCCGTCGTTCGGGTTGGTTGCGTGAGGCATGCAGCGATGCATGTCCCAGAGGAATGATCGTCCCGCCTTTGGCGGACAGAACCCGGCTTACAGGCCGTCTGGCACCTCTGATAAAAAACGTTCTCCAGTAATTCTCAAAAGCTACGCCATGAGAACATAAAGGGAACAAATAACGGCAGGTATAGATCTCGCCGTGCGATTATCCCTGATAATTCCTAACAAACAGCAAAAAATCGCGTCACAATTTCCACCATGAAAATAGCCGCAGTTTTCTGCGGTTTTTCGCAGATATATGTTTGACGTCCCATGAAATCCCATGGTATCCCAAGAAAGAACAGAGAAATACCTGATCACCTTGCGCAAGTCCTGAAGTGAAGGGAGGCACATCATCAATGAGCATGTTCCTCGGCACACATCAGAACCGCTTTGACGCCAAGGGACGTGTTTCTATTCCGGCCCCCTTCCGATCCGCTCTCAGAACGCAGGCTCAGCCTGGCGAAGCGCTGGTCATTCTTCGGCCCTCACATCTTCATCCGTGCATCGAAGCCTGGACGTCCGCCGCTTTCGCTTCTCTGGCGCAGCCTCTGGACGAATACGATCCGTTCTCTGAAGACCACGAAGATCTAGCTGCCAGCCTTTACGCAGATGCGTATCCGCTCGACAGCGACAAGGAAGGCCGGATCATTCTTCCCGATGTTCTGCGCGCCCATGCATCGCTAAGCGACGAAGTGTCCTTCATGGGTCTGGGACGCGTTTTCCAGATCTGGAATCCGGCAGCAGCAGCAGAACGTCGTCACCAGGCCCGCGCACGGGCAAAAGAACTTACCAGCAGCCGCAAACCGGCCACCGGAGATGCGGCATGAACGCAATCACGCTCGTCCATCAAGGACATGTTCCCGTCATGCTGAAGGAGGTGCTCGCAGCACTTTCTCCACGTGAAGGCGGCCGGTATCTGGATGGGACATTTGGTGGCGGCGGTTACGCACGCGCTATACTCAACAGCGCAGATTGCACCCTACACGGCATTGACCGTGACCCTACTGCGATTGCCCGTGGTGAAGCCATGGCCGAGCAGGCCAATGGTCGACTGTTCATGCATCAGGGAACATTCGGGGACATGGAAGCGCTTGTGGGCCAGGACGGACCGTTTGACGGCATTGTTCTGGATCTCGGTGTTTCTTCCTTCCAGATTGATCAGGCTGAACGCGGCTTTTCTTTCCGTAATGATGGCCCGCTCGATATGCGCATGGGGGGCGAAGGCCCCTCTGCTGCCGATCTGGTAAATTCCATGAAGGAAGGTGATCTGGCGGATGTTCTTTATCGTTATGGCGAAGAGAAGCTGTCCCGTCGCATCGCACGCGCCATTGTGGCAGCCCGCGCGGAAGAACCTATTACGACTACAGGCCGTCTCGCCCACATCGTTCGGTCCTGCGTCCCCAAAGACCGTTCCAAGATCGATCCCGCCACACGCAGCTTCCAAGGCCTCCGGATTGCTGTGAATGACGAGTTGGGCGAACTGGAACGCGCGCTGGAGGCAGCCCCTCGCCTTCTGGCTCCAGGTGGCGTGTTCGTTGTTGTGACCTTCCATTCCCTTGAAGATCGTCTGGCCAAGCGCGCCATGGCGGAACTGGCAGGTCGTACTGCCAATCCGTCCCGCTATGACCCGGCGCCTGTCCGGAAAGAGCCTTCGGCTTTTTCTCTCCTGTATTCCCGCCCCCTGCCTGCCACGGAAGAGGAAGCGCGGGATAACCCCAGAGCACGCAGCGCCCGGTTGCGCGCTCTGGTTCGTAATTCCGCCCCACAACCGCCCGCCTCAGGAAACCGAGCATGATCCGGCCCTTCACCATCGCCTGCGCTGTTCTCGCCGCAGGGTCTGGCCTGTTTCTCTACACCAAGAAGCATGAGACGACGGTCCTCGACCAGAAGATCACCAAGGTGGTCCAGGAAACGCAGAAAGTCCGCGCGCAGACAGCCATGATGCGCACGGAATGGGCCCTGTTGAACCAGCCGGATCGCCTGAACACTCTGGCAGCGCGCTTTCTTCCCGACCTTCACCCTATGGCCCCGGATCAGTTCATCCGCATGGCCAGTCTTGAGGCACGCCTTCCAAACCCGGGCTCGCGCCCGGTTCCAACAGATCCGCGCGAAAGCCTGCATGAAGTCGTCAACCGTGCGGCGACCGAGGCACATCTTCCGCTGCCGGCTCCTCCGGTTGTTCACCCAGTTGCGCCCGTTCAGCATACTCCGGTTATTGCTGCAGCCACGCCTGCAGTTCCCACACCTCATGTCATGACAGCCCGTGCCGTTACGACGCATGTTGCTCACCCGCATGCTGACCGGATTGTCCATTCCCCAGACATGGATCTGGCCTCTGCTCGTCCTGTGACGCCGCATGTCAGTGCGACAACCCGTTCGGACGTGACGCCGACCGTTCGTCTTGTGAGCTATCATGGCGCACGCCCGACACCACTGGTCGCTGCTGCGTGGCACACACAACCCGTTCATCAGGTTCGTGAGGCGTCCTTGACCCGCGTTGCTGAAGAACGCCCGCGCCCGCACCATCATGCCAGCTCTGCGCTGGGAAATGACGAAGACGCATTGCCCCCGCCAGTTCCGTTGGCTAACTGAGACCCTCTCTTCTTTATTAACTGCTCGTTCAGTATTTTCCGGATAGCTTCGGGCGAGCACCTTAGACAGGACGCAACGCCGCACGATGCCCCAGGACGTGCCACCCCCATCAGGTTCGCGTCGCGCAGCGCGCCCGGGCAAACGGGCAGAGCGGCGCGACACACAGACGGCAGTGCGAACGCCTTCCCGCCGTCTTAATCTGGATCAGATGCATAGTCGCCTTCTGGGCGTCGGCATGGGTTTTCTGGCCATTTATGGCGCAGTTGCCCTCAAAGCCACGTTCGCAACGGTGCTGATGCCTATGGAGCCCGAGAAGCGCCAGATCGCACCTCAGGTTCCAGAAATTCCGAAAAGCGATCCACGCGGTGAAATGGCAGGAGATTTTGTCCTGCCTACAGTCAAACGCGCGACCATCACCGATCGCAATGGACAGGCTCTGGCGCTGTCTCTCCCCGTCGCGCAGGTTTACGCAAATCCGATGGAGTTGATTGATCCGGAGGATGCGACGAAGAAGCTTAAAACTGTACTGCCCAAACTGGATGAAGCCGAAACCGTTCGTCGCCTCTCGTTAAAGAAGCAGTTCGTTTACATTGCCCGTGATATTTCCCCCGTGCAGGAAATTGCAATCAATAACCTTGGTATTCCCGGCATCTATTTTGAGGCCGGTGAGCGCCGTCATTATCCTCTTGGCCGGACTGCAGCCCAGATCATGGGCAGCGTGGATATTGATGATCATGGCATCGCAGGCGTGGAGCGCTTTTTTGATCAGCGCCTGAATTCGGACCGCACACCGCTGCGCCTCTCTCTGGATGTTCGCGTTCAGGCCGTGGCACATGATGAGTTGCAGGCTGCCAAGGATGAATTCTCGGCAATCGGCGCTTCGGCCATTGTCATGGATGTTCGGACGGGCGAAATTCTCGCCATGGTCAGCCTCCCTGACTATGACGCCAATGATTTCAACCACGCACCGAACGACGCGCGCTTCAACCGTGCTGTGACAGGCATGTACGAGCCTGGCTCGACATTCAAGCTCCAGACAGCCGCAATGGGTCTCCAGCTTGGTGTGGTTCATATCTGGGATCGGTTTTCGACCATTCCCATTCGTGTTGGCCGCTTCACCATCCGCGATATGAAGACTGATCATTTTGCACCATGGCTGTCTCTACCGGGCGTGCTGGCATATTCGTCCAACCCGGCCGCAGCCCATATTGCCCTGGATGTAGGCGCCCAGCGCCAGCAGGACTGGCTGCGAAACATGGGCTTCTTCAACCGCGTCCCGGTTGAGCTTCCAGAAGCCGGACGTCCCCTAGTACCCGCATCGAAAAACTGGGGCCTCTCCACTGTCATGACTGTCGGCTTCGGCCATGGTGTGGCTGAGCCTCCGCTGGCCATTGTCCGCGGCACGGCGGCCACCGTGAATGGCGGCATTCTTTTGAAGCCCACACTGGTGGCCCGGGATCAGCAGGACGAAAGTCAGACACCTGATGCCAAGGTGCGCCCCGTTGTTTACAAGCCCGACGAGGCAGATAGCGGCGATGACATTGGCGCACAGACACCTGTCGGAACGCGGGTTCTGTCAGAGAAGACGTCTGCTCTGCTGCGCAAACTGCTGCGTCTTGACGTAACATTGGGAAGCGGCAAATCGGCTGAAGTTCCGGGCTATTACGTGGGTGGCAAAACAGGCACGGCTGAAAAGATCGGTGCTCATGGTGGATACCTGAAACACGTCAACGTTTCGGCCTTCACCAGTGTTTTCCCGATGAACAACCCGCATTATGCGGTGTATGTCATGCTCGATAGCCCACAGGGCACTGCGGCCACACATGGCTGGACCACCGCCGCATGGAACGCAGCGCCAACTGTCAAGAAAATCATTTCCCGTGTTGGGCCTATCCTGAACCAGTTCCCGGATACAGCCAACAAGGACGCCATTGATGCATCTCTCGCCATCCCCATGAATCCGTCCGTGCCAGCGGGCTATCGTGCCCTTGGCCCTGGTAACGACCCTGGGGATCCGCGCAATCAGGCGCACACTCCCAAGACACAGCACTGAGCCTACCCATGCGTCTCTCTGAACTCCTCCGGCAGAATGGTTCCATTCTGTCGCCTTCCGTTGACCCTGAAATCTGCGCGGTAACAGCAGACAGCAGACAGGTCCGGCCGGGCACACTGTTTTTTGCTCTCCGGGGCGCGAAACAGGACGGAGCAGCCTTCATTCCTCAAGCGGTCGCAAATGGTGCAGTTGCCGTTGTTGCAGATCATCCGGCGCAAGCTGATGTTCCCGTTCTACTAACTCCTGACGCCAAACACCTGCTCGCATTAACGGCTGTAACGCTTGCAGGTCCACAGCCGACCTGCATTGCAGCAGTAACCGGAACAAACGGCAAAAGCAGCACGGCAGAATTTCTTCGCCAGATTTGGACGCTTCAGGGCTTCAAGGCGGCCAGCCTTGGAACACTGGGGCTGATTGCCAACGTTGACGTCCCGCCTCCGCCATCACTGACAACGCCTGATCCCGTTTCACTGGCCAAGACACTTGCCTCTTTGGCGCAGTACGGTGTGGATCATGTTGCACTCGAAGCCTCATCGCACGGACTGGAGCAGCACCGCCTTGATGGCGTTACGCTTAACGCAGCGGGCTTTTCAAATCTGACGCGTGACCATCTGGATTACCACGGCACGATTACAGCCTATCGCACTGCCAAACTGCGTCTTTTTGAAGAGCTTTTGCCAACGAATGGTATCGCTGCGGTCAATGCGGATATGGATCCTGAGACGCTCAACGCGTTGCAGGCATTGGCAGCCCAGCGCGCCATGACACTTCGCACAGTCGGCAAAACAGGGACAGCCCTGCGCCTTCTCGAAACAACTCCGACGCCTACCGGTCAGATTGTTCGGCTCTCCCTCTACGGCGAAGAGCTTCCAGAAATAACCTTGGCATTACCAGGCCTGTTCCAGGCCGATAATGCCATGCTGGCAGCCGCGATGTGCTGGCAGGATGAAAGCACAGCACAAAGCGTGGTAGATTACCTGCCGCAGTTGGTCGGTGTGCGCGGACGATGTGAACGTGCTGTTGAGCTTTCCAATGGAGCCGCAGCCTACGTCGATTATGCCCACACGCCGGATGCACTGGAACGCGTTCTCGCCAGCCTCCGTCCACACACTCAGGGACGGCTGGTCGTCGTGTTTGGTGCGGGCGGAGATCGCGATCGTGGCAAGCGCCCACTGATGGGTGATGTTGCGGCACGCATGGCAGACCTCGCGATTGTGACGGACGATAATCCACGCACCGAAGATCCGCAGAGTATCCGTTCCGCCATTCATGCAGCCTGCCCGGAAGCACACGAAATCGGGGATCGGAGGTCTGCGATCGCCGCTGGGCTGGACGCGCTTCAGCCGGGGGACATTCTGGTTGTTGCTGGCAAGGGTCATGAGCAGGGACAGATTGTCGGTCAAACCGTTCTTCCGTTCGATGACCGCAGCGTTATCCGTGAACTCGCAGGTGCAGCATGAGCGTTCTCTGGACATCCGAAGAGCTTCGTGATGCGACAAATGGCCGCCTTGAAGCTGAGGTTGCCGTCACGGGAATTTCCATCGATACCCGGACATTAAAATCTGGCGACCTTTTCATCGCACTTAAGGGCGATGCCAGTGATGGCCATGCACACATCGCGCAGGCCCTCGCCGCCGGGGCAGCGTGTGTGATGGTGCATGACACCAGAGGCTTGACGGACCCACGCCTCCTGATCGTTGCCGATACGATGACAGGCCTGGAAGCACTGGGACGCTTCGCACGCGCACGCTTTGATGGAAAAGTCGTTGCGATTACTGGCAGCGTCGGCAAGACCACGACGAAAGACATGCTCCGCACCGCACTTTCTGCGCTCGGGCCGACACATGCTGCCATCGCCTCATACAATAATCACTGGGGCGTCCCTCTCACATTAGCGCGCCTCCCCCGCGATGCACGTTTTTGCGTAAGTGAGATTGGCATGAACCATGTCGGGGAAATTGCCCCCTTGGCTGCGCAGGTTCGTCCGGACGTTGGAATCATTACCACCATCGGAACAGCACATCTGGGCCATATGGGAAGCGTGGAAGAAATCGCGCGTGAAAAATCCCAACTCTTCAGCGCATTACCACCACACGGGACGGCTATTGCTCCGGACGATGCTGTGGGGCAAGACCTGTTTCAGACAGCACTCCCTAACCATGCATCGCTTTGGTTAAGCGGCTTTTCTGCTGCCGCCCAAGTCCGGTTAGAAAACCTGCTCTGCACCGCGGAAGGCAGCACTTTTACCCTGACATTCCCTAATGCGCCGAGCGTGTCCGTCAGATTAACAGCTCCCGGCCGACATCTGGCGCGAAACGCCGCGCTGGCTCTCGGAGCTGTCGCAGCCCTTGGCGAAAATGTGCCGAATGCGGCTAAAGCGTTGACCGGGTTTGTTCCAGGAGCAGGCCGCGGACAGATACGTACTGTGCTGAACGGCGTGCAGTTGCTTGATGAAAGCTACAATGCCTCCACGACCAGCATTCGTTCGGCGCTAGAGACTCTCTCGCTTCTTCCCGCCAAACGGCGCGTGGTCGCTCTGGGAGACATCCGTGAACTTGGCGAATTCGCAGAGGCAGAACATCGTTCTCTCGCGGATGCCGTAATTGCAGCAGATGCACTGGCTTTCTGCTGTGGCACCCACATGCACGCGCTTTACGAAGCTCTTCCCGAAACCGTGCGGGGTGGTTACGCCCCGGACGCGTCTTCCCTCGCCCCCCTTCTGTGTGATGCTCTCCGCCCCGGTGACCTTCTGCTCGTCAAAGGCAGTTTGGGCAGCCGGATGCGCGATGTCATTGCGGCCCTCGATAACGCTTCCAACCCGGTCTCTGCCTGATGCTGTTCAATCTCGTCGCCTCTCATGCCTCATCGCATGGCGGGTTCTTCAACCTCTTCCATTATCTGACGTTCCGCTCGGGTTGTGCGTGCCTGACGGCGCTGGTGATCTCGCTAGCGCTTGGCAACCCCTTCATTGCGCAGCTCAAACGGATCCAGCGTGAAGGGCAACCTATCCGCACGCTTGGTCCGGAACGGCATATTCTGGAAAAGGCTGGCACGCCAACAATGGGCGGGATGCTAATCCTGATCGCGCTGTTCTCCGCGACGCTGTTGTGGGCAGACCTGACAAACGGTTTCGTCTGGGCCGTTATGCTCACAACTGCCGCATTCGGTGCCGTTGGCTTTGCAGACGACTATCTAAAGCTTTCCCGCCGTAATACGAAAGGTGTGTCCAAGCGCGTACGGCTGGGATGTGAGTTTGCAGCCTCTCTCATCGCAGGCATCTGGCTCCAGCACCTGACGCCACCGGAACTCCGTAATGCCGTCGCATTCCCCTTCGTGAAGGATATCCTCCTTCCGCTCGGTTATGCCTTCCCACTTTTTGCGATGATTACGATTACGGGCTTCGGCAATGCCGTGAACTTCACCGATGGCCTGGATGGGCTGGCCATTGTTCCTGTCGTAATTGCAGCGCTCGTCTTTGCGCTGATTGCCTATCTCGTGGGCAATCATGTTTTTGCTGATTACCTCCAGCTTCACCCTGTTCCGGGCACCGGCGAACTGGCTGTGTTCTGCGCCGCACTGATTGGAGCGGGGCTTGGCTTTCTGTGGTTCAATGCACCCCCGGCTGCCGTTTTTATGGGTGATACAGGCTCCCTGTCCCTCGGCGGCGCACTTGGGGCCGTTGCCGTCGCCGTCAAGCATGAGCTTGTTCTGTGCATTGTTGGCGGCGTGTTCGTCGCAGAAACGCTCTCCGTCGTGATCCAGATCTTCTGGTTTAAGCGTACAGGCCGGCGTGTGTTCCTCATGGCACCGTTGCACCATCACTTTGAAAAGAAGGGCTGGCAGGAACCGAAGATCGTCGTACGATTCTGGATTGTCTCCATCGTTCTGGGGCTGTGTGGTCTGGCCACGCTGAAATTGAGATGACAGGCTTTCCGACAGATCTTCTCGCAGGTGAGCGCTATGCGGTTTGCGGCCTTGGTCGTAACGGTGCGGCCGTAGTCAACGCGTTGCTGAACATGGGTGCCGAGGTTCAGGCATGGGATGATAATGCCCCGTCTCTGCCCCCTCATGAGCGACTGACACTTGCACCACTGACAGACCTGTCCGGCATGACAGCGCTCGTCCTGTCTCCTGGTATTCCGCACATTCTGCCTAAGCCCCATCCTGTGGCCGAACTGGCTCGCGCTCAGAATGTGCAGATCCTGTCAGATGCAGAACTGCTTTATCGCAATGTTCGCAAAGCCGGATCTAAAGCGCGTTTTGCAGCCATAACCGGTACCAACGGAAAATCCACAACGACAGCTCTGCTGGCGCATCTGCTGCAATCCGCCGGGGTTCCCTGTGTCGCGGGCGGCAATCTGGGCACTGCGTCTCTGGCACTTCCTCTTCTGGCTGATACCGGCGTTTACGTTATTGAGATGTCGTCATACATGCTGGAACGGCTGGACCAGTTCCACGCTGCGGCTACCTGCCTGCTGAACATTACACCGGACCATCTTGATCGTCATGGAGACATGGATGGCTATGCAGCAGCGAAAGCGCATGTCTTCGACAACATGACGTCTGAAGATCTGGCGGCCATCGGCGAAGACGATCCGTGGTGCATGACGATCGCAGAGAAAATTGCGTCACGAAGAATTCCCGTCACGATGCTGGCGCCGGATGCGGTTCCATCCTTCGACGGCCCTGCACTTCCGGGACGGCACAACCGCCAGAACGTCGCCGCGACTTGGGCGATGGCAAAGCATCTTGGTTTGAGCGACACGGCTATTCGTGATGGATTGGCCTCATTTCCCGGTCTGGAACATCGGCTGCAAAAGGTAGCCGAGCAGGATGGTGTGGCGTTCATCAACGATAGCAAAGCAACTAATGCCGAAGCTGCGTCCAAGGCGCTTGGGTCCTACGACCGTGTGATGTGGATTGCAGGGGGAACGGCTAAAGCGGGAGGCATCGAAATGCTTGTACCGTGGTTTGACCGCATTGCCCACGCGTTCCTCATTGGCCGAGACGCCGCTGTTCTTGCTGCAACACTTCAAGCCAATGGCGTTCCCTACACGATGTGTGACACGCTGGATCGCGCAGTTCCCGCAGCGTTTGACGCAGCCGTTACGGGTGGGGTCAGAACCGTTCTTCTGTCTCCGGCCTGTGCAAGTTTTGATCAGTTTCGCAGTTTTGAGGATCGTGGGTCACACTTTCTCCAGATTTGCGATAATATTGTGAAATCAGGCCATTCGGGCGAAATGCTCAAAGCAGAACAGGAAGGTTGACGGTCATGGCGGGCTCCTCCCGTGTCGATTCATCGGCAATCGCCCGCTGGTGGCGCAATACCGACCGGGTCACGCTCGCCTGTGTCGGAATTCTGATCGGCCTGGGTTATGTGCTGATGCTCGCGGCCAGCCCTGCCGTGGCCTCGAGAATTGGCGCGTCCCGCAACATGTTCATCCTCAAGCAGGTGATCTTCCTGGGACTGGCTGGGGCAATCGTGCTTGGTGTGTCTTATCTTTCGCGAGCGGGTGTCAAAAAACTGGCCTTTATCGGGGGTATTCTTGCCCTCGCCGCCACAGCCATGACACTGGTGCACGGGATGGAGATCAAAGGCGCGCGCCGCTGGATCGCCCTGCCCATGATGTCCGTGCAGCCTTCAGAATTCCTTAAACCCTGCTTTGCCGTCATGACGGGCTGGCTCCTCTCCGCACGCCGGACGGTCGTTTTGCGAGGGAACATAGCGTTCCCCGGGATGCTGATCGCCTTCGCATGCTTTGGCGTCATTCTGGCGCTCCTCAAGTCCCAGCCGGACATTGGAATGTTGTCCGTCATCACCATGGTTTTTATGACGCAGCTCTTCGTCGACGGACTGCGTCTGTATTGGGTCGGGCTTTGTGTTGCAGGCATGATTGGTGCGTTCGGCATGGCGTTCGTCATGTTCCCGCACGTGCGCTCCCGTGTTGAACGGTTCCTGCATCCGGACGTTGGCGATCACTATCAGATCGACACGGCGCTGCGTGCTTTCGGAAATGGGGGTCTGCTCGGACGTGGGCCGGGTGAAGGACGCGTCAAGGATCTGCTGCCTGATGCTCATGCCGACTTTGTTTTTGCCGTTGCTGGCGAAGAGTACGGTCTGTTGCTTTGCTTCGGCATTATCACCGTGTTCGGCATTATCGTTCTTCGCACCCTGCTGAAACTGATGCGGGAAGAAGATCCTTTTGTGATTGTCTCTGCGGCAGGCCTGGTGACAGGGTTCGGGCTACAGGCGTTCGTCAACATGGGGTCAACACTTCACCTCATCCCAACGAAGGGCATGACGCTGCCATTCATTTCGTATGGTGGGAGTTCGGCCATGTCCATTGCTCTGACCATGGGAATGGTCCTTGCCCTGACGCGCCATCACGTTGGTCCGGGCAAGATTGCCCAGCGTGTCGCCACCCCTTACACCCCCGGTTCCCTTCTTGAGAGAAACACCCCATGAAACGTCCGATTGTCGTTGCTGCCGGTGGAACCGGAGGGCATTTTTTCCCCGCTGAAGCTGTTGCAACCGTCCTGGCAGAACGTGGGCATGACCTTGTTCTTATGACGGACGCCAGACATGGACGGCGTGAGACCGGCCTGTTCAAGGATCGGCCTCAGTACGTGCTGGACGGTGCGGGCGTGGCTGGCAAAGGCCTTGGGGGGAAAGTGCGTGGTATCACCGCACTTTTCCGAGGCATGCTGGAAGCACGCCGGATCCTCAAAACACTCGATGCGGCCGCTGTTGTCGGGTTTGGAGGATATCCATCCATTCCGCCGCTTCTGGCCTCTCGCATGTTGCCAAAATCGCAGCGTCCGGAAATGGTTATTCACGAAGGGAACGCGGTTCTCGGACAGGCAAACGCCTTTCTGTCGCGCTTTTCTCCCCTCATCGCCACGTCTTATGACAGCGTTGCACGCCTCCCGCAGGGCGCCCGCGTCACTCTGACGGGCATGCCTGTTCGGGCCGGGATCGAAGCCCTGTTCGGGCAGCCCTATACCGCACCAAAAGAGACTGTTCGGCTCCTGGTCTGGGGCGGCTCGCTCGGTGCCCGCGTATTTTCAGATATTGTGCCACAGGCTCTGGCTGCCCTGCCGGTTGGCTTCCGCACACGTCTGCATGTCACGCAACAGGTTCGTGCGGAAGACACTGATCGCGTTCGTGCCATCTATGAAGGTGCCGATATTGCGGTTGAGGTTGAACCTTTTTTCAACGATGTTCCCGAGCGACTGAAATCAGCCCATCTGGTTATTGGCCGCGCAGGCGGGTCGTCTGTTGCGGAACTCGCCATGGCCGGGCTTCCGTCCATTCTAGTGCCTCTGCCCATCGCCGCCTCTGACGAACAGGGCGCGAACGGCAAAGCATTACAGGATGCGGGAGCTGCCTGGATGGTTCGTCAGCCGGATTTCACATCTGCCGCTCTCACAGCTCTTGTCGCTGACCTGATTACCCATCCTGAGCGTCTGTCTGCTGCGGCCGAAGCTGCACGTCAGTTTGCTCGCCCTCATGCTGCCGCAAAGGTAGCAGACCTGATCGAAGCCGGCCTTCGGTCCTGATCATCTCTTTTTACCCTATTACCTCAAGAGTACCTGCCCCATGCGC
The DNA here is from genome assembly GCF_014132155.1 of Gluconobacter sp. Gdi. Lineage (GTDB taxonomy): Bacteria > Pseudomonadota > Alphaproteobacteria > Acetobacterales > Acetobacteraceae > Gluconobacter. The sequence goes on along the minus strand of NZ_BLJQ01000003.1, from coordinate 16,536 downwards.
GCCCTGCCCCTGAACATCGGAACCATTCATTTCGTCGGTATCGGCGGTATCGGAATGTCCGGCATTGCAGAAGTCCTGCATATGCTGGGCTACCGGGTTCAGGGTTCAGATATTGCGGAAAGCTCGAATGTTCAGCGTCTGCGACACGCTGGCATCCAGATCCACATCGGACATGATGCCTCCAATCTGGGTGACGCCCAGGTTGTCGTGACCTCTACAGCCGTCAAAAAAGACAACCCTGAGGTTGTTGCCGCGCGGGCAAAGCTGATCCCGGTCGTTCGTCGTGCGGAAATGCTGGCAGAACTGATGCGTCTGCGCTGGTCTGTCGCGATCGGCGGCACACACGGCAAGACCACGACGACAAGCCTTGTGGCCTGCGTTCTGGAGCATGCGAAGCTGGACCCGACCGTCATCAATGGCGGCATCATCGAGGCATACGGCACCAACACCCGTATGGGCTCCGGTGACTGGATGGTGGTGGAAGCAGACGAAAGCGACGGATCATTCCTTCGTCTTCCAGCGGTCATTGCTGTCATCACGAACATGGACCCCGAGCATCTGGATCACTGGGGTACGGAAGAAGCCATGCAGGCGGGCTATGACCAGTTCGTCTCCAACATTCCGTTCTACGGCTTTGCAGTCCTGTGCGTGGATCATCCGCAGGTTCAGCAGATGATCCCGCGCCTGTCCGATCACCGCATCATCACTTACGGTTTCAGCCCGCAAGCAGATGTTCGCGCTGAGAAGGTCGTGATGGACAAGCGTGGCGCAACATTCGAGGTTGTGGTCACAAACCGCGCCCGCAACCGGACGCGTCGCGCCGGTCCGTTCCGCCTGCCAATGCTGGGCCATCATAACGTTCTGAACTCTCTGGCAGCCATCGCAGTGGCGCTGGAAATGGAAATCAGTGATTCCGTCATCGCCTCCGGTCTGGCGTCGTTCAAGGGCGTAAAGCGTCGTTTCACGCGGACGGGTGAATTCAATGGCGTGTCGATCATTGATGATTACGGTCACCATCCGGTCGAGATTGCAGCTGTCCTGAAAGCTGCCCGTCAGGCAGGCGCAAAGAACGTCATCGCCGTGGTGCAGCCGCATCGCTATTCCCGCCTGAAAGGCCTGTTCGGCGAATTCTGCACCTGCATGAATGATGCTGACACCGTTATCGTGGCTGACGTGTATGCGGCTGGTGAAAGCCCGATTGAAGGCGCAGATCGTGATGCTCTGGTTGAAGGCCTGCGGGATCGTGGACACCGCTCTGTCGTGCCATTGCCCTCACCTGAACTTCTTCCTGAGATGGTGAACGCAATTGCAAAGCCCGGCGACTATGTTGTCTGCCTCGGTGCCGGAACAATCACCCAGTGGGCTCAGACCCTTCCGCAAGAGCTGGAAGCTCTGAACACCAAGAGCCCGGCGCCGGAAAGCGCTGTATGAGCGACAACTTTCCAGTTCAGGGCCTTCGCGGACGTCTGACGGCCAATGCACCGCTGGGAGCCCGCGCCTGGTTCCGCACTGGCGGTCCGGCTGACTGGCTGTTCGTGCCAGAAGACGCAGATGATCTGGCTGATCTGCTGCGGAACCGCCCCGTCGACATGCCCCTGACAGTTCTGGGCGCATGCTCAAATGTCATCATTCGCGATGGTGGTATTGAAGGCGTGGTGGTCCGGCTGGCCCGTGGTTTCTCGGACATTGAAGCCCAGACTGACGGCCTAGTAGTGGGCGCTGCGGCTCTGGACGTCACGGTGGCAGAGCACAGTGCGGCAGCAGGACTGGCGGGGCTGGAGTTTCTGGTCGGGATTCCCGGGTCCATCGGTGGGGCTGTGCGCATGAATGCTGGCGCTTACGGTTCGGACATCAATGCCATTCTCGACTGGGCGGATATTCTCACGTCAGATGGCGAGTTGCGTCGCCTCACCTGTGAAGAACTGGGCTTTGCGTACCGTCATTCGGCTTTGCCGGAAGGCGCTATTGTCATCCGCGCCAGACTGCGTGGCACACCAGACGCGCCAGATGCCATTCGGGAGCGCCTTGCAGAAATTCGTGCCTCTCGCGAAGCGTCCCAGCCTGTTCGTGCCCGCACTGGTGGCTCAACGTTTCGTAACCCGGAGGGTCACAAAGCCTGGGCGCTGATTGATGAAGCAGGTTGCCGTGGCCTGACACTGGGTGGCGCTCAGGTCAGTGAGAAGCATTGCAACTTCCTGCTGAACATTGGTGATGCCAATAGCGAACAGCTTGAAACGCTTGGGGAAACTGTTCGCAAGAAAGTTCTGGACCACAGCGGAATTGACCTGCACTGGGAGATCAGACGCATTGGTCGTCGTGACGTAGGAGAGAAGACAGTATGAAGGTCGCAGTTTTATATGGCGGTACGTCCAGCGAGCGACCTGTCAGCCTTGTCAGTGGCAATGCAGCCATCTCCGCCCTGCGCGAGAAGGGGCATGAAGTAACGCCAGTCGATGTCGGCGCCGATATTGCCGTCACGATCCAGGCTCTAAAAGAGGCCGCCCCTGACGTCGTCTTCAATGCATTACATGGCCCCAAAGGCGAAGATGGCGCCATTCAGGGTGTGCTGGAATGGATGGGACTTCCGTATACACACTCCGGTATCCGCGCCTCTGCTGTCGCAATGGACAAGGGAGCAACCCGTATGCTGCTCGCGGCAGCGGGACTTCCCATTGCGGAAGGCCGTGTCATCACGCCTGAAGAACTGGCAGAAGCAGACCCGCTGCCCGTTCCGTACGTTGTGAAGCCCGTTGCAGAAGGATCGTCGGTCGGCGTTGAAATTATCCGCCAGGGTGACAACCGTCGTGCCGAAATCGCAAAGAACTGGCGCTTCGGCAAAGAAGCTCTTGTTGAAGCCTTCGTGCCGGGCCGTGAGCTGACTGCGGGCGTCATGGGCGATCGCGCTCTGGCCGTAACCGACATTCTGCCTGCCGAAACGGCTGCATTCTACGATTTCGAAGCGAAGTACAAATCTGGTGGCTCCCGGCACGTCGTCCCGGCAGAGCTGCCAGAAAGCGTGACCGAGCGTGCACTGGATTATGCTCTGCGTGCTCATCAGATTTTGGGATGTTCTGGCGCTAGCAGAACGGATTTCCGCTACGATGACGAGACAGACACGCTGATCGTTCTCGAGGTTAACACGCAGCCCGGCATGACCCCGACCTCACTGCTGCCGGAACAGGCTGCATATTGCGGCATCTCCTACCCGGATCTTTGTGACTGGCTGGTTCATGAGGCACTGACCCGCTGATGCGCAGGGACTCCCGCCCTCAGGAACCCGATTTCCGACGTGACCCGGCTTTCCGCCCGGCGCCGATGCCGCCTTACGAGGACCGGCCGTCACGGACGAAACTGTTCCTGCGCCGTCAACGGAAACTGATTCGCCCAGGAATCGTATTCCTTGTCGTGGTCGGACTGGGAGGAGTAGGAGCGCGCCTGCTGTATGACGCAGCGTCGGAGGAGCGTTTTGCTCCGCTAAGAGCCAAGCTTGTTGCCATGGAGCCACTGCCTATCCGGCACGTCATCATCAATGGTCGTGGCATGACCAGCGAAGCATCAATTTACGAAGCCCTGGGAACAAGTACTGGCCACCCAATTTTCGGTTTTTCTGTTGAAGCCGCACGCCAGCGCATTGATGAACTTCCCTTCGTGGATCATGCGACCGTCGAGCGGCGGATGCCGGATACGATCATCATCAACCTGACCGAACGTACACCCATCGCCGTCTGGCAAACGCATGGGCATTTTTCGCTCATTAATCAGGCCGGCGAAGAAGTTCCCGATCAGGGCATGACAGGCAAGAATGCTCAGGCTTTTCTTCAGCTACCGCTTGTCGTTGGCGATGGTGCCAATACTGCCGCGTCCGTCGTCATTGACGCTTTAGTCAAACAGCCGGATGTCAAATCCCGTGTGACCGCCCTCATTCGTGTGGGAAACAGGCGCTGGAATGTGACCCTGAAAGACGGGACAACTGTCATGCTCCCCGAAGGCGAAGAGGCCGCAGCGTTTGCACGTCTCGCGCAATATCAGACAAGCATGAACCTGCTGGATCGGCCTGTCGTCTCGATTGACATGCGCCTTCCAGATCGCATGGTCATTCATCAGACACCTGCGCCCACACCTCCTCCTGACACACCCAAAACAGACACACCCGCCCCTCCTTCTGACAGCAGCCAGACGACACAGCAGCCATGACCGATCTTACACCAACGTCCGATCTTCCGGCCTTTCGCCGCCGGGGTGGTCTGCGGGGCCGGTCCCTGATCCCTGTGGGTGGCGAACGCGAAGTTGCGCTGAACCGCGCATCACGTGAAATCCTGCCGCTGCCTCCGGAAGAGACATCCAAACCTCGTGTCTGGCGCAATGGCGTTTTCGGTGCGCTGGATATCGGCACGACGAAAATGACCTGCCTCATTGGCAAGGGTGAGCCGGATGGTTCCATTCAGGTTCTGGGTTATGGCTGGCGGCGCTCCCACGGAATTCGATCTGGGTCGATCGTGGATATTCGTGAAGCTGAGGCTGCTATTCGCGCCACCGTTGGTCAGGCAGAGGAAGCCGCAGAGCGACGAATGGACTCACTGGTCGTCAATCTGTCCTGCGGTCATCCCCGAAGCCGCCTAATCGATGCCCACATGCCCATCGGTGGTCGTGAAGTGACGGATGGAGATGTTCAGCGCCTGATCACGGACGGTCAGGCTCGTGCATGGTCAGAAGGCCGGGACGTCATCCATACCCTTCCCATCGGGTATGTCGTTGACTCCATGCCGGGCATTGCTGATCCGCGTGGCCATCAGTGTGAACAGCTGGCGACGAAACTGCATGTTGTTGACATGAACTCCAGTGCTCTCCGCACACTGGATACCGTTCTTCAGCATTCAGAGCTCAAACTCGACGGACTGGTTTCCAGCCCCTTTGCTTCTGGCGTTGCCGTGCTGGCTGACGAAGAACGTGATTTAGGCGTTACCGTCGTGGAAATGGGAGGCGGAACCACCTCTCTCGCAGTTTTCTGTGAAGGCCGACTGATCCATACGGCGCAAATCCCTGTTGGTGGCCTCCATGTTACCCGTGATATTGCGGGCGTTCTTTCGACATCTCTGGAAACTGCAGAGCGCCTGAAAACCATGTATGGTGCGGCACAGCTTGGATCCGACGATCAACGCGAAATCCTGTCCGTGCCCCTCATTGGAGAAGGCCGGGACCGTTTGGCCCGTATTCCGCGCTCGAAAGTGATCTCCGTTATTCAGCCTCGCGTTGAAGAGACACTTGAACTTGTGCGCCATGCTCTGGACAATGCAGGTCTGGGGCGTCTCGCCAACGGGCGTGTTGTTCTGACAGGCGGAGCTTCCCTGATGGAAGGCATTGTGCCTGTCGCAACACGCATTCTTGCCCGGCCTGTTCGCATGGGCAAACCGCTGAACGTTCATGGCCTGCCGGAGACTGCTGCAGCTTCGGCCGGTTTTTCCACCGCTGCGGGGCTTCTGGCCTGGGCAGCGGGCGCAGATCGTGACTTTGGGGACATTTCAACCCCGGAACCTCGATCTGGCAGCCTTCTGAAACGTCTCGTGGGGTTCATCCGCGACCGTGGATGAGCTACACAGAAAATAACGCCCTTTTTTCCGTTGCTTCCTCGCAGTTCCGGACCTGATCATGACTTTGAACCTTACCCCGACCCCGAACTCTCACGTTGAACTGGCCCCGCGCATTACCGTCGTCGGTGTTGGTGGTGGTGGCACGAATGCCGTCAACAACATGATCGATTCGGAGCTCAAGGGCGTCGAGTTCGTTGTTGCCAACACGGATGCGCAGCAGCTCGCCCACTCCAAGGCTGAACGCCGCGTCCAGCTTGGCCCCCATCTGACACGCGGCCTCGGCGCAGGCGCCAAGCCGGAAATCGGCCGCGAAGCTGCTGAAGAAGCTGCACAGGAAATCGAGCGTCAGCTCGAAGGGGCGAATCTGGTCTTCATCACAGCCGGTATGGGCGGTGGTACGGGTACGGGTGCGGCCCCGGTTATTGCGCGCATGGCCCGTGAACGTGGCGTTCTGACAGTTGGTGTGGTGTCGAAGCCCTTCAACTTTGAAGGTCGTCGCCGCACGCTGGCTGCTGAATCCGGTATTGCCGAGCTTCAAAAGCACGTCGACACCCTGATTGTTATTCCGAACCAGAACCTGTTCAATTCCGCAAACCAGAACACGACGTTCCGTGAAGCCTTTAAAATGGCTGACAACGTCCTGAACATGGGTGTTCGCGGCATTACGGACCTGATGGTCTCTCCGGGCCTCATCAATCTCGACTTTGCGGACGTGAAAGCCGTGATGGAAGAGATGGGCAAGGCCATGATGGGCACCGGCGAAGCCACCACGGAAGACGACGGTGAAGATCGCGCCGTTGCCGCTGCCGAGCGCGCCATCTCCAACCCACTGCTTGAAGATGCGTCCATGGCTGGCGCCCGCGGCCTGCTGATCAACATCACAGGTGGTGAAGATCTGACACTTTACGAAGTGAATGCAGCTGCCGATCGTATTCGTGAAGAAGTTGCCGAAGAAGCCAACATCATCTTTGGTGCTCTGATCGATGAAAACATGAACGGGCGTATTCGCGTGTCCGTTGTGGCGACGGGCATCGACACCCAGTCCAGAAACGATCCGAACAATACAGAGACGACGCCTGCGGCGGCTCCCCAGCAGGCCCCTTCTGCTGCGGCATCCCGCGATACGTCTGCTCAAAATCGTCAGGCTCCTCAGACGTTCCAACCGGGATCGACCTATGCTGGTGGGCCGCCACGCCCAAACTTCAATCTTGATCCCAATGCATCACAGCAGCCTGCATCGCCGCCCCCGGCTGCGGAAAGCCCGGTTGCCCCCCCGCCACATGCGGCCCCTCAGCCGCCGCACGTCGCAGCCCCGCAGGACGATGCAGCACCGCGCTCCCCGCGCGCTGGCCTGTTTTCCGAGCCGCCGCGTGCACCAGCTCCAGAAGCCCCACGCAGCATTTTCGGCCTTATGACGGGCGCCTTCCGTAGCCGTCCGGCCCCGCAGCAAGCAGCTCCGCAAGCCCCGCGCACGGAGCAGAACAGCCGTGACGCATATCAGCAGACCGATCATCATAACCCCTCCGACCAGCGCCATAACCAAGCGCCGTCGGATGGGAGCGATGATTCTACGCTTGATATCCCGACCTATCTGCGTCGCTGAATAGGCAAACTGCTTTCCTGCAAAATCCTGCGCATCGCAGGAAAGCAGTCAGGTAATATCCGGCAACAATCATTGAATGGCACTCCGGCGATGACTGGGTTTTATTATAAGCCAGTCTAAATCGTCGGGGGATTCATGCAGGTTACGCCAGCGCATCATGGAAAGTCGGTTCCAGCAGATCGAAAGGTCCGCCCGCTACTTTCCAGCGCGTCTGACAGCACGCAGACGCCTCTTTTCTCTGAGCGTCCCGATTTGAAGAACCTGCAGACAACTCTTCATTCTCCTATATCTTGCCGCGGCATCGCCCTTCACAGTGGACTTGATGTCGATCTGGAAATTTCTCCAGCCGAAGCGGATACAGGTATTCGCTTTCAGCGGAGCGATTACCCCGGCTCTCCTTCGTTTCCCGCTCTCTATGACCGGATTATCGACACCAAACTTTCGACTGTTGTTGCCTGCAAAAATGATCCTTCTCTGCGCGTGGCAACTATTGAGCACCTGATGGCGGCCCTTAACGCCTTGGAAATCGATAACGCGTTCATTTCGGTTAGTGGTCCGGAATTACCGGTTCTGGACGGTTCGGCAGATGCGTTTGCTTTTCTGCTACGATGCGCAGGGAAGAAAACGCTAGATACGCCACGAAAAATTATCGAAATTCTTCGAAACGTCCGGGTTGAAGGCGACAACGGTGCTTTTGCCGAGCTGCGCCCGGCTCAACGCGGTCTTTCTCTTGCAATTTCGTTAAATTTTGATGCTGAAGCCATTGGGTGTCAGCGCTATGCCATGCAGCTTGATCCGGCTCGCTTTCTAGAAGAAGTGTCTTTCTGCCGTACTTTTGTGAACCGGAAGGACATTGAATATCTTCAAAGTATTGGCCTCGCCCGTGGAGGCTCTCTCGACAATGCTGTCGTAGTGGATGGTAAGACCATTCTTAATCCAGCAGGTCTGAAAATCGAGCGGGAATTTGCCCGACATAAGCTTCTTGATGCTATCGGTGATCTGTATTGCTGCGGCTACCGCCTGAAAGCGGGATTCATCGGCCATAAATCTGGTCACAAAATTAATAACGAGCTTCTGCGCAGCGTTTTTTCAGATCAGAAAAACTGGCGTTTTGAAACTCCGACCTCTACCGTTTCAGCACGGGGCCACCGTCGCACACGCGTCGCAGCCTAAGGTTAAATGGCGGGTCTTTCGTCCCCGCATTCCCGTGATATAAGACGGGCTTCACGGGAAGAGCAGGTATGGCAAGCAGCACTCAGCATCATTTCGAAGTGTCCTGGAACGGACGGGGTCTTGTTCTGAAGGCTGCGGCCGTAAGCGGTTTGCTGCTTCTGTCAGGCTGTTCATTGCTTTCTCACAAGCATGAGAAGCCGGTCATTCCAAAGGCTGCTGACGCAGAGACGCTGTATAACTACGGTATCGATGCTCTTCATTCCGGCCGATATGAACTGGCGGGCGGCGAATTCGAGCTGCTTCAGCAGAACTATCCGTACTCCGGTTTCACCGGCAATGCCGAGCTGATGGAAGGCTATGCCTACTACCTGCAAGGTGAGTATGCGCTTTCGGTTCAGCAGCTTGAGCGTTATCTCCAGCTCCACCCGACCAGCCCTGATGCGGCCTATGCCTTCTATCTGCGCGCCCTTTGCTATTATGAGCAGATCGCTGACGTGCAGCGTGACCAGCAGGGAACGGTTGAAGCCCTTGATGCGCTGGAAGAGGTTATTACCCGCTTCCCGCAGACAGCGTACGCACGTGATGCCCAGCTAAAGATTGATCTTTGCCGTGATCATCTTGCAGGTAAGGAAATGCTGGTTGGCCGCTGGTATCAGCAGCAGCGCAACTATGAAGCCGCAATGACGCGTTATCAGCGTGTCGTGCAGGATTTCCAGACCACGAATCACGTAGCTGAAGCGCTGGAGCGTCTTGTCGAAGTCTATTTGGCGCTCGGTCTCAAGGATCAGGCCAGACAGACGGCATCCGTACTGGGCTACAACTATCCAGACAGTCAGTGGTACCGCTATGCCTATGCAAATCTGCGGGATAACAAGCTGCTGTCCAGTGAGTTCAAGCAGCCGACCAAGACGTCCAGCAAGCCGCGTGGATTTTTTTCCCGCGCCTGGCATAGCGTATTCTGATGTGAGGCGTTTGAAACACGCCTCACCACACACAACATTCCCGTCATGCTGACCCATCTCTCGATCCGTGACGTCGTTCTGATCGAAAAGCTCGATCTGACCTTGGCCGCTGGTCTCACCGTTCTGACGGGCGAGACCGGTGCTGGTAAATCCATCCTGCTCGATAGCCTTGGCCTTGCCCTCGGCGACCGTGCCAATGCTGGACTGATCCGCTCCGGGGCAGCGCAAGCCAGTGTGGCTGCCATCTTTGAAGTTCCGTCCGGGCATCCTGTTTTCACTCTCCTGAGTGAACAGGGAATCGCACTGGAGGAAGCTTCGGAGCCTCTGGTGCTGCGCCGTATCGTCACGCCTGATGGACGCTCACGCGCTTATGTCTCGGATCAGCCTGTCGGAATTAGCCTCCTGCGGCGTATCGCGTCTCAACTCGTGGAAATCCAGGGCCAGCACGAGCAGATGGGCCTCGCCGATCAGAGCACTCACCTGAATTTGCTGGATGCATTCGGCGTCAAACGGGACCTTCTGGCGCGAACTGCCGCAACATTTCATCAATGGGCCAATGCCCGCACAGCCCTCGCAAAAGCACGTTCCGAAATGGATGCTGCTGCGCGCGAAGAAGAGTGGCTGCGCGCAACCGTCGATGACCTCTCGACTTTGGCTCCTCAGGAAGGCGAAGAAGAGTCGCTTGCCGCGCTACGTGTCAGTCTTCAGCAAGATGAACGTCGCGGAGAGGCTGTTGCCGCCGCCCTTTCTGAACTGACGCCGCGTGACCGACGCTCATCAAATCCTTCCGCAGCTTTGCGGTCTGCCAGCAGGGCATTGGTCCGGCTGCTGCCGTCTTCTGCAGAAACTGAAGGCAGCACCTCCACTCATCAGGCGCAGGCTCAGGAAGCTTTGGATGCGCTGGAAAAAGCCGAGGAAGCGTTAGCAGAAGCAGAAATGCTGCTAACGCGTCTTGCTGCCGATACGGAGAGTGATCCACGGCTGCTGGAAGAGACAGAAGAGCGTCTTTTCTCCCTGCGGGCCGAAGCCAGAAAACATAACGTCTCGGTCGCCGAACTCCCGTCCTTTCTCGCGTCCCTGAAAAGCCGTCTGGCTGCGCTCGATTCGGGTAATGCCGAACTGTCACGGCTTGAAATCGCTCTGACAGAAGCGCGGCTGGCCTATGAAGAAGCCGCGAAAGCTCTGTCCAAGGCGCGCGAACACTCTGCTCAAAAACTTGAGCAGGCCGTCAGCCGTGAGTTGAAGCCGGTCAAGCTTGAACGTGCCCGTTTTATTGTCTCGCTGCTCCCGCTCGCACCCGAACAATGGAGCAGCCGCGGCATGGAGCAATCCTCTTTTCTTATCGCGGCAAACCCCGGTCAGGCGCCCGGTCCTTTGGCCAAAGTGGCCTCTGGCGGTGAACTATCGCGTCTGATGCTGGCGCTGAAGGTTGTGCTGGCCCAGCGCTCTGATGTGGGAACACTGGTCTTTGACGAGGTGGACTCTGGCGTTGGCGGCGCAACCGCATCGTCAATCGGCGACCGGCTTCACAAGGTCGCACAGGACGTGCAGGTCCTCGTCGTAACGCACAGCCCGCAGGTTGCCGCACGAGGTGACCATCACCTGCGCATTGCCAAGCGCATCCGCAACGAGCGCACTGAAACACTTGCAGAGCCTCTTTCCCGTGAGGCCCGCCGCGAAGAAATTGCCCGGATGCTTGCGGGTGACGTCATTACTGATGCGGCACGCGGCGCCGCAGATAGCCTTCTGGAACAGACCGCATGAATTCTGCCGATCGTCACGCCGAACTTGAGACCCTGCTCGCCCGATGGGACGAGGCCTATCACGGCAAGGACGACCCGGAGGTTTCTGACGCAGAATATGACGCTGCCCGGCGTGAGCTTCTGGAGCTGGAAGACGCCAACCCTGAGCTTCGTCGTGAGGGAGGAGCGAGCGATCGCGTAGGCGCCCTACCCGATTCGGCTTTTGGAAAGCACCGTCACCTTGTTCCGATGCTGTCTCTGGATAACGTCTTTGGGGCAGACGGATTTGAAGGATTTGTTTCCCGAGCCGGTCGCTTTCTGGGACTGGATGACGACGGCATTCAGGCTCTTCAATTTGTCGCCGAGCCCAAAATTGACGGCCTTTCTATCAACCTGACGTATGAAAATCGAAAATTCGTCCGGGGCATCACGCGCGGAAACGGTATTGAGGGTGAAGACGTCACGGCCAATCTGCTGACGCTCAAGGATATTCCGCACACTCTCCCTGATGATGCGCCAGATGTCATAGAAATCCGTGGTGAAGTTTTCCTCTCAAAGAAGAACTTCCTGACCCTGAATGAGCAACAGGCAGAGCGTGGAATCAAACCGTTCGCCAATCCGCGAAATGCCGCAGCAGGATCTCTTCGGCAGTTAGACCCGGAAATCACACGCAGCCGACCCTTGTCCCTGTTCGCCTACGCTCAGGGTTACGCATCGTCCGCTGTAAGCGAAACACATTCAGGATATCTTGAGGCCCTGACACGCTGGGGCTTCACGGTTAATCCTCTGTCCAAACTAATCGAACATGCCCGGGATATCCCCGCGTATGTGGACAGGCTCTCTCTCGATCGCTCCAGCCTCGATTATGATATCGATGGCATTGTTTTCAAACTGAACGATATAGCCCTCCAGAACCGACTGGGGTTTGCGGGCCGCGCGCCGCGCTGGGCTATCGCCTGGAAGTTCCCGGCTGAACAGGCCATCACCCGGCTGCTGCGGATTGAAATTCAGGTCGGACGAACTGGCGCGTTGACTCCTGTGGCTCATCTGGAGCCCGTCAATGTTGGTGGCGTGATTGTTTCGCGCGCAACTTTGCACAACGAAGACGAAATCGCCCGTAAAGACGTTCGTGATGGCGATCTGGTTCGCCTTCAACGTGCCGGAGATGTCATTCCACAAATTCTGGGCGTTGTGGAAAGCGATGAGCCACGCAGCCCGCGATATGTCTTCCCTGATCATTGCCCGGTCTGCGGATCACTGGCTGAGCGTGTTCATGGAGAAGCCGTGCGCCGCTGTACGGGCGGACTGACCTGTGAGGCACAGGTTGTGGAACGCCTCATCCACATGGTGTCACGAGGCGCGTTCGACATTGACGGCCTCGGAGACCGCAGCATCCGAGAATTTCATGCTGCGGGCTACGTCCTTCGACCAGGTGATATTTTTCGCCTGAGCGCACATCAGGATGAACTTCAAAAACGGGACGGCTGGGGAGAGCTCTCCGTCAGGAATCTTCTCCAGGCGATTGATGAGCGACGGACCATATCTCTGGCCAGGCTCATTTTTGGTCTTGGAATTCGCCGGATTGGAGAGCGTAACGCCCAGTTGCTTGCGCGGCATTACGGCACCTTTGAAGCCTGGCGCGACGCAATGGTAGCCGCAAACGCGGGCAGCGAAGAGCGGGAAGCATTAGATTCCATCATGGGCGTTGGTGGTGCGATTGCAGACGAACTGGTCGCATTCTTTTCAGAAGCCCACAACGTCGAAACTCTTGATGATCTGCGGCAGCAACTTCACACAATTGAAGCGGAAGAAGCACCGTCCGAAGGCCACCTCTCGGGTAAAACCATCGTCTTCACTGGCACCCTGACCACAATGACCCGCCCCGAAGCAAAAGCGATCGCGGAGCGTCTTGGGGCACAGGTAACCGATAGTGTTTCCAAAAAGACGTCTCTGGTTGTGCTGGGAGAAAAAGCCGGATCAAAAGCAAAGAAGGCTGCTGATCTGGGGCTCGAAACTGTTGATGAAGCCGGTTGGAGAACATTGGCAGGGATTTGACAGTTTTAAGACATTGAGGACCTGCATGGCTGCCACCCGAAGATAATTGGCGTGTTCTGGTGTCTTCGGAGTATGATGCCGCCTGCATGCAAGTTTCTTCTTACACCCAGCACATGATTGTTCTTCTCCTGCTGGGCCTTCTCGCGACCGTCGTCCTGATCGCGGTCTCCATTCTGATCTCTCTTTCAGAGATTTCCTTCGCCGCAGCTCGTGACGTCAGGCTTCGCTCGAAAGCAGAAGCCGGCGATCCACGAGCCGTTGCCTTCCTTAAGCTCCGTCGCAACAGCGGGCAGGTCATTACTGTCCTGCAGATCTGCCTGAATGCCGTTGGCGTTCTTGGCGGTATCATCAGCGAATCGATGTTGAGCGAGCCCATCGCAGACGGCTTTCAGCTCATGGGCTTTTCGCCGTCTCTTTCGGCCAAGGGCGGCTCGGCCTGCTCCTTCATTCTTATTACGGGACTTTTCGTCCTGTTCGCGGATCTGCTTCCCAAGCGGATTGCAATGAATGCACCGGATCGGATCGCTCTTAAGGTTGGGTGGTTCCCTGCCTTGGCGTTGAAGGTTCTGTATCCTGCGGTCTGGGTCTTTTCGCGCGTATCCGATGTGCTTCTGCGCGTGATGAAAATCCCAGCTGCGGCCACTGTCGAACCTGTAACGCCTGAAGATCTGCGCGCTATTCTCGCTGCGGGCACAGCCTCTGGTATCCTGCTGGAGCAGGAACATCAGATGATTCAGAATGTTCTGGGCCTTCAGGATCGCTCCGTGACGTCCGCCATGACCCCGCGTGATGAGATCGTCTTTCTGGACGTTCAGGAGACACCAGAGAGCCAGCGGGACAAGGTTCGCGTGCGTCCCTACTCCCGTTATCCTCTTTGCGATGGCGGTCTGGATCGCGTGATCGGGTCTATTCGCGCAGAAGACGTTCTGGTTGCTGTTGTGGATGAGCCGCAATCCAAGGAGAGCCTGACTCCCGTCGCAAGCCAGATCTTCAAAATGCGTCGGGATGTCTTATCCCTGCCCGACACGCTGAACCTGTGGGAAACTCTCGCGCAGTTTGATGCTCATTCCGCAGGCTTTGCACTGATCGTGAATGAGTACGGCCTAGTCGTGGGCCTCATCACCTACAAGGACATCATGGGCGCCCTCATGGATGGTCTGGTCAGCCCATTTGAAGAGCAGGCCATTGTTCGCCGTGATGCCAACTCCTGGCTTATTGATGGCGCAGCACCAATCGGTGACGTCATTCGCGAGCTCGATATTCCGATTTTCGACGATGCCCAGAATTTCGATACCGTTGGTGGCTTCGTGATGAATCGCCTGCGTCGCATGGCCCGAAAGGCCGATAGCGTCGAATCTTCAGGCTTCCGATTCGAAGTTGTGGACGTTGAAGGCTTCCGGATTAACCAGCTTCTGGTGACACGCCTCTAACGGGAAACCTTTTTTCCAGGCATGGAGGCTGATTAAGATCGCACAATGCGTTCTGCAGGACATGGCTCCTGCCTCAGCCTCGGAAGATTGCTCCTTTGCCTGATTTCCAGCACTCAGCTCTGATTATCGTCGACGTCCAGAATGATTTTTTGCCTCATGGAGCCTTGGCTGTTCCTAAAGGCGATGAAATCATTGCTCAGGTTAATACCCTGTCCCATCTCGGCTTTGAGGCAGTGGTTGCCACTCAGGACTGGCATCCCGCAAATCACTGCTCTTTCGCGCCACAAGGCGGACCTTGGCCCGAACATTGTGTTGCAGCGTCGTCAGGTGCTGATTTTCCAAAATCTCTCGATCTTAGCCCGATCAGCCATATCATTCACAAAGGAATGGCGCAGAATCGGGATAGCTACTCAGCGTTCTTCGACAATGACCATGTCACCTCTACGGGCCTGAATGCGCTCCTCAGCGGCCTTTCCATCAACCATGTTGTGATCTGTGGCCTGGCGCTTGATTTCTGTGTCGCGGCAACTGCTGAGGACGCCATGCGCTGTGGCTTTAGGACAGACATCGCGCTTGAGGCCTGCCGTGGCATCAACGCGGACCAAAGCGCCCTCCTCCAGAAACTGAGGAGCAACGGAATCACTTTGTCTGACTGAACGAGCTCGGCTGGAGAGGACACTACATATGAAACTGAAATTATTCGCAGCGATGTTACCCCTTATCGCACTCTCCACCTCACTTGCGTCTGCAGAAGTTCCAACGACACAGGAGCTCCTGAGCCGTTCGGGCTTCAAGGAGGCCTATAAAAGCATGATTACATTGCCGGCCTGGGTCGTATCAGGACAGGGCACATCAACTCCTGTGGAATATTTTTCTCAGGATGGAAAACGCTATGCACTGGGTCACATGTGCAAGCCCCACGACTGTGCGGCGCAGCAGCTAGAAATCGTCATGGCAAACGACCATTCAGGCGCATGGGGGCTTTTGTCGATAAAGGCTAACAGCGCCTTGAAGCAGACTCTTCTCGGATCACCAGAACCAGCAATGGAAAAGGTTCTTCGGGATGCCTATAGCAAGAACAATCCTGCCAACTAATTTTTTGAAGATTGCTAGGCGCGCGGCGCTGCTGTTAAGCAGGCTGGCGCGCCCTGCTGGATTCGAACCAGCGACCCACAGCTTAGAAGGAGTGTGGTTTCCCTTATTTTTCAATGGGAAAGTTGGCATTCGCAATGCAAAATGAGACCACTGAACTTCATGCGGTTTGCA
Source organism: Gluconobacter sp. Gdi (assembly GCF_014132155.1). Lineage (GTDB taxonomy): Bacteria > Pseudomonadota > Alphaproteobacteria > Acetobacterales > Acetobacteraceae > Gluconobacter. The sequence continues at coordinate 717 of NZ_BLJQ01000003.1, read as the reverse complement.
AACAGCAAACCTAAATTCCACATTTTTTTCTGACCTTCTCCATCTGAAGAGCAGCCTCAACAGTATTCGGACAGTCCTGCCGGTGCGCACGGATCTCGGCCGCCATCCCCTTCTGGAAATCGGCCGTCCAAGGATGCAAGGCAGGACATACAACCTTTAGCCGTGGCTGCGCACATCCAGCCAGTGCCAGGCACAACAAAACAATCCGCATCACGCTTTCCCCTTGTCCAGGGCGTCCAGCAGTTCATCCACGGTCTGCGGAGCATCAGCGCCCCGCTGATCCATGGCCTGCTGTTGCGCCACCTGAGATTGTGCGTCTTTGACGTCCTGGTCAGCCATATCGGCTTTCTGCGATTTACCCCCGGCTCGATAGAGCCCGAAGGCCGATGTCACGCCCACGAAGAGCATGACACCGACAATCGCCAGACTGGCCGTATTCACTGGGCAGGCTGATTGAGGTCAGCAGCTTCAGCGACAGGAGCCTGCACGACCGGGCCGGCTGCCAGAACGCGCTCTAGTTCCGTGGCACCTTCCAGCGTCTTGGTCAGCGCGGCATCGAGCGCGTTGACGTCCACATGCCCCGCAAGACGGGAGATACTGGCCGTAAGAACACCCTGAAGGACGAGACCGCCGACACTGACAACCTGCTGGGCAGCTGCCGTGTCAGCCTTGCCAAGGGACTGGTTTACGAGACCCTGAAGGGCCGTCACAGAATTA
>NZ_BLJQ01000002.1:438844-670110 GCF_014132155.1 Gluconobacter sp. Gdi | reverse complement strand
ACACAACTAACCCACAGATTTCCTACACTTTTCCCCCTTACACACACTTTCCATTCACAAAACAAAACTAAAAAAATCAAAAAAAACGCCAGAAAAATCTGGCGTTTTCTTCGAAAGTCCCGGTTTCCCGCGACAATCAGTCTGCGGAGGACGAACGACCATTAATCGTCAGGCCTTTATCGTCCGCAGAGACGGTGATGGTGTCGCCATCCCGGATAGTCCCATCCAGCAGAAGTCCTGCCAACGGGTTCTGAAGGCTGCGCTGGATCACCCTCTTCAGCGGACGGGCGCCATACACGGGATCATAGCCTGCTTCAGCCAGCCACTCGGTTCCCTTCTGATCCAGATCCAGTGTGATCTTGCGATCGTCCAGAAGCTGACGCAGGCGACCCAGCTGAATGTCGACAATCCTGCCCATATCCGCGCGCTGCAGACGGGAGAACAGGATGATCTCATCCAGACGATTCAGGAATTCCGGCCGGAAGTGATTACGCACCACCTGCATGACCTGCGCCTGAACCAGTTCCGGCGATTCACCATCTTCCTGATTGGCCAGCACATCTGAACCAAGGTTACTCGTCAGAACGATGATCGTATTGCGGAAGTCCACAACACGTCCCTGCCCATCCGTCAGACGGCCATCATCGAGCACCTGAAGAAGGATGTTGAAGATGTCCTCATGGGCCTTCTCCACCTCATCAAACAGGATGACCTGATACGGACGACGACGCACAGCTTCTGTCAGCACACCACCTTCGTCGTACCCAACATATCCCGGAGGCGCACCAATCAGACGCGACACTGCATGCTTCTCCATGAATTCACTCATGTCGATCCGCAGCAGAGCCTTCTCGTCATCGAACAGGAACTGGGCCAGAGCCTTCGTCAACTCGGTCTTGCCCACACCCGTCGGACCAAGGAACAGGAACGACCCAATCGGACGGTTCGGATCCTGAAGTCCTGCACGGGCACGACGAACGGCATTAGAGACAGCCACAAGTGCCTGTTCCTGCCCCACCACACGCTCACGCAGCGTATCTTCCATCCGCATGAGCTTGGCACGCTCGCCTTCGAGCATCCGATCTACCGGAATACCCGTCCAGCGAGAGACAACCGATGCAATGCCCTGATCCGTGACGCTATCAGCGAACAAGCCAGATTTAGATGCTGCGTCTTCCTCTTCCTGCGCTTTCGCAATCTGAGCTTCCAGATTTGGAATCAGGCCGTACATCAGCTCGGAAGCCTTCGCGAGATTTCCCTGACGCTGCGCCACATCCACATCGGACCGTGCTGTATCCAGCTGCTCCTTCAGCTTCTGAATAGCGTTCACGCGATCCTTTTCGGCGTGCCACTCAGCACCCATCGCATCGGACTGCTCCTCCAGATCAGCCAGTTCGGCCTCAAGAGCCTGCAGACGATCCTTGGATGCCGTGTCGTCTTCCTTACGGATGGCTTCACGCTCGATCTTCAACTGAATGATGCGGCGATCGAGTTCGTCCAGAGCTTCCGGCTTGCTGTCAATCTGCATCCGCAGACGGCTGGCAGCCTCGTCAATCAGATCAATGGCCTTATCCGGCAGGAAGCGATCCGTAATATAACGGTTGGAAAGCGTTGCAGCAGAGACGATGGCGTTATCCGTGATGCGCACACCGTGGTGAAGCTCGTACTTCTCCTTGATGCCACGCAGAATAGAGATCGTATCCGCGACAGATGGCTCACCGACGAACACCGGCTGGAAGCGACGGGCAAGCGCGGCGTCTTTCTCGATGTACTTACGGTACTCATCGAGCGTCGTCGCACCAATGCAGTGCAGCGTCCCGCGAGCAAGTTCCGGTTTGATAAGGTTGGACGCATCCATCGCACCATCGGAACGGCCAGCGCCCACCAGCGTGTGCATCTCGTCAATGAAGAGAATAACCTCGCCTTCGGCCGTCTCAACTTCTTTGAGAACTGCCTTCAGACGCTCTTCAAACTCACCACGGAACTTCGCACCTGCAATCAGGGCGCCCATGTCGAGCGACATCAGTCTCTTGTTTCGGAGCGCTTCTGGCACATCGCCATTAACGATACGCAGCGCCAGACCCTCAACGATTGCGGTCTTACCAACGCCTGGCTCACCAATCAGAACCGGATTGTTTTTGCTGCGGCGGGCCAGAACCTGAATGGTGCGCCGGATTTCCTCATCACGGCCAATCACCGGATCGAGCTTGCCAGCCTGGGCGATCGCCGTAACGTCACGCGCATACTTCTTCAGCGCATCAAACGTATTCTCGGCAGATGCGCTGGTCACTGTCCGCCCCTTGCGGATCTGAGCAACGGCACGTTCCAGCGCGGAGGCATCGGCCTTTCCTTCAACCAGTGCTTTACCTGCGGCTGATCCGCTCGCAGCAATGGCCACGAGCAGGCGGTCCTGCGCAACGTGGCTGTCACCTGCGGCTTTTGCAGCGGCTTCAGCGGAGTCCAGCAGTCTGACGAAATCAGGTGTGGCTTGCGGCTGACCTGCACCGCCGCCCTGAACCTTCGGAAGCTTGGCAAGTGCTGCGTCATTGGCAGTCTGAACAACTTTTGGATCACCACCCGCAGCCCGAATAAGGCCGGATGCGGCGCCCTGATCATCATCCAGCAGGGCCTTGAGCAGATGTTCCGGCGTCAACTGCTGATGGTAGTCTCGAAGGGCAATAGTCTGTGCGGCCTGAAGGAAACCCTGGCTCCGCTCAGTGAATTTCTGAATGTCCATTCTAATATGTCCTCTCATGCCCCGTATCGGCGGCATATGGTGTCTCGGTCGCCCCCGAAGGCGACGACCGGTGATGAATATTTAGGCACTCATTTTTTTGTTTCAAGGGCATCCCGATGACGTTTCGCTGGCCCGTGCAAGACCATGTCGGCCTCTGACAACCTGCCAAACGCATTCCGCTGCTGATGCCAGTACGGATAAATCAGATCCGGCGCACTGACATCATCAAGCCGCGCGACTTGTGCCTTCGTCAGACGCAGTGATGCCGCAGCCAGATTATCCAGCAACTGGGCTTCCTTACGGGCTCCAATCACTACGGACGTCACACCCGGTTTGTGCAGCAACCATGCCAGTGCAACCCGCGCGGGCGAGACATCATGTTCCTCTGCGATCTCCACCAGCACTTCAACCGTATCGTAGAGTTTTTCGATATTGCGGACTTCCGGTTCTGGCCAACCCGAAATACGGCGGCTATCCGCAGGTGCCGTCTTCCCGCGACGATATTTGCCCGTCAGCAGCCCGCAGGCCAGTGGGCTCCAGATCTGAACGCCCAGTCCTTGATCCACAGCGAGTGGCAGAAGCTCATATTCCGCATCCCGTGCTTCCAGAGAATAATAGATCTGTTCGGAGACCGGCGTAATGAGACGGTCCCGCTCCGCGGCAGACAGAAGCTTCATGGCCTGCCAGCCAGCAAAATTGGAAAGTCCCGCGTAGCGGATCTTGCCCTGGTCCCGAAGCGTCTGAAGTGCCTCCAGCGTTTCTTCAACCGGCGTCAGACCATCCCATTCATGCAGATAATAGAGATCGATATGGTCTCGCCCTAAACGACGCAGGCTGTCATCACAGGCATTCAGAATATGATGCCGCGAAAGGCCCTCTTCGTTCGGGCCTTTGCCCGTCGGAAACCGGACTTTGCTCGTCACAAGCAACTCCCGGCTTCTGCCTTTCAGAACACGACCAAGGATTTCTTCGGCTTCTCCACCCGAATAACCATCGGCCGTATCAAACATGTTGACGCCATGCTCGACGCAGAGATCCACCATTCGTGTGGCCTCTGAGACGTCAACATTGCCGGTGGAAGCGAAATCGCCCTGCCCGCCGAACGTCACAGAGCCAAAATTGAGTGCGGAAATTTTCAGGCCGGAGCGACCTAGCTGACGATACTGCATATCCATCAGGTTCCTCTTCTGAGACAGACCATGACACACAACACCTCAACGGTGGATCAGTCCCGGTAAAATCGGCCCCGCTCTCATCATCGTGAGCAAGGCGACTTCTCATGCTCGTGCACTCTGTTCAGGAACGACAGGTCAGTCCATGATTGATGTCAAAACCTTTCCTGTCCCGGAGCCGCCATGCCGTCATTCCGTCTCCGCAGAGCCCTGCTGTCCTGCGCGTTCCTGTCTTCCCTGCTTCCCGCCTTACCGGCCATGGCGTCCGAACCTGCATCATGCATGCTCGATCTTGCCAAAACTCGGAACGGAACGCTGGGTCTGCCCACACGATCAGAAGTGACGCCGGACGGGCATTCGGTTCTCTTCCTGCGTTCTGGCCCGTTCGACACACGCCTGCATCTGTTTCGCTACGATCTGCCAGACCACTCGCTGCACGAACTTGCAGCCCCGGAAGCTGGTCCAGAGCACTTGTCCGTGGAGGAGAAAGCCCGGCGAGAGCGCGCCCGTCAGTCCATGTCTGGCATCACCGACTATCAGATGAGCGAAGATGGCGGCACGATCCTGGCATCTCAGGGCGGACGCCTCATCCGCATTGCTGCCGATGACGGCCGGGTATCTTCCGTTGATGGCAACTGGATCGCCCCCCGCCTTTCCCCGAACGGACAGACCATTGCCGCAGTGCGGGACAATGACCTTTACGCGGTCAATCTGGTAACAGGCGCCGAAACACGCCTGACCACTACAGGCACAGAAACGCTGACCAATGGGTTGGCCGAATTTGCCGCAGCAGAAGAACTGGAGCGCCCGGATGGTGCCTGGTGGTCTCCGGACAGTCAGACCGTGCTGTTCGAAGAAGCTGATTCAGGCAACGTCGAAAAACATTACATCACCAATCCAGAGATGCCGCAGGCGGCTCCGGTCGAGTTCCGTTATCCTCGCGCCGGCACGCCCAATGCACGAACACGTTTTGGTCTCACCAGCATCAAAGGCGGAGACGTTCGCTGGATTGGCTGGGATCATGAAGCATGGCCCTACATGGCGCGTGCGGTCTGGCGGAAGAACGGTGGCCTGTTCCTTGTTCTGCTCAACCGGGAACAGACACAGGAACAGGTTCTGTCCGTTGATCCAGCAACAGGCAAAACGACGCTCCTCCTCGCAGAAAGTGACAAGACCTGGCTCAATCTTGATCCGCGAGACGCCGGTGGCAGCCATGCCTTACCCGTCGTGCTGAACGGCCAACAGGGTTTCCTGTGGGCCTCGGAGCGCGGAAAGACGTGGCAGCTTGAACATCACGCCCCAGACGGGTCCCTGAAGCGAGTTCTGACGCCCGATACCCTGCCTTACGTCGCGTTCAATGATTACGACGCAGACAGCAACAGCGTTGTCGTGACGGTACGCCCGAACCGAATTGATAACGAGGTCGTCCGGATTTCACTCGCAGACGGCAAGATCACTCCGTTCATCACGGAGCCGGGCATCCACAATGTCCATTTCACCAATGGCACCCATCGCCTGCTGGTCGATGCGTTTGCCGCCGCTGACGGAACTCGGCGCACTCTTCTGCGGGACGCAAAAGGGAAAATCCTGGCCAACCTCCCGGGTATTGCGCTGCCCCCTCACCTTCCCGTCCACGTACAGTTCACGACGGCTGGGGAACGACAACTCGATGCCGCGATCATCCGGCCAGAGCATTTTCAGAAGGGCCATCACTATCCGGTCGTGTTGTCCGTCTATGGCGGCCCCGGCGTAAAGCTTGTGCACGATACACCGTCGAGCTTTCTGGAAGACCAGTGCCTCGCCAATCAGGGCTATGTCGTTGTCACGCTGGATGGACGCGGCACTCCGGGTCGGGATCATGACTTTGAGCGTGCCATCAAAGGCAACCTGATCGATGCTCCCCTTCAGGACCAAATCGATGGCTTGCAAGGGCTGGGCAAAACCTACCCTGAACTCGATCTGTCACGGGTCGGTGTTTATGGCTGGTCTTTCGGGGGCTACTTCACGGCAATGGCCACCATCCGCCGTCCGGACGTCTTCAAAGTCGGCGTTGCAGGTGCACCCCCCGTCGATTTCGCCGATTACGACACCGCCTATACCGAACGCTATTTGAACACCCCGCAGAATGACCCGGAAGGATATCGCAAAAGCAACGTCCTGACCTATGCGGACGGTCTGAAGCGCCCCCTTCTGGTCATGCACGGCCTGACAGATGACAACGTGTACTTCGAAAATACCATGAAGCTGACACAGGCCCTTCTGAAAGCCGGGAAACCTTACGATCTCCTTCTGCTCCCCGGAACGCATATGCTGCCTGATCCGCTCTTACGCGCGCGCGTGAGCCAGCGTCGTGCAGAGTTCTTGGACGACGCTTTAAAGCCCTAAGGTTGATCTGCCTGGGCAGCATGATCCGAATGATTCGGAGAGGCAGCCCAGGCTTTCAACGCGGCCTGATATTCCCGCGATGCCCTGAGCCTTGGCAAATAGGTAATAGCCCGGCGGCTGGATGCCGGAAATGTCTGCCCATCAAACAGTCCCCGCGCTCCACAGTGCCCGACCCGGCAAGCACCGTCAGCATCCTGCAAAACAATATCTTTCCCAGTCCGGCGGAGCGTCAGGCGACAGGGCTTCTCGCCTGCCATAAAGGGTGGTTCCTGATACACCAGAGCCTCTCCCTCCATGCGGCCGATGCCTGACAGGGAACACATGTGCCCATTGAAAAACTGTGTTTCTATTCGCAGATAGGCCGCCTCGGCGTTGACGGGTACAACCTCCAGAACATTGTCGCTCCAATAGGTATCACCCGACACATCACCATTTTTGAAATGCGTACTATACCGCCCGGAGAGCTGATCCTGTTCAGAAACGGGCCGCCCCATCGCGGCATGAGCCATCGTCGCTCCCGCCAGAACCACGCCCAAACCGACAGCAACACTCCGCATCTACAAAGCTTCCCTCTTAGTGAGACAGCTCCGGAATCAAAACCAGAAGCGCGTCCATTGCCGGACCAACGGCGGAAACCGGCGTCCGTTCATTCAGTCCATGCATGAAAGAGTCTGAATTCTTGATGAAGATCGGGCTGATGCCATAGCTGGGAACACCATGAGAGCGGAACCACATGCTGTCGCTCGCTCCGGATGACATGGCTGCAAAGACCGGCACACCCGGATAAGCCGCGTGAATGGCGGCATCAATCGCATGCACCACATCAGGCCGCATGGGAGATGCAGCAGTTTCAACAGACCCTTCTGTCGCGTCTTCAATCTTCATACCCGGGTCCTGCGCCGCGTCGCGCAGCTCAGCCATGATCGAAGCCCGGGAGTGCCCTGGAAAGATGCGACAATTGATATTAGCCGTCGCCCGCTGGGGGAGCGCATTAAGGGCATGACCACCTTCAATCATCGTGACCACACAGGTTGTGCCAATCCGCCCCACAAAGGACGGGTCAGCCGATAGCGTGGCAATGGCCTTTTCATTGGCTGGATTGGCTGCGAACGCCTTCATGGCCGCCGCAATATCAGGCTTCTGCCAGCGAGCCGCGTTGACAAAGAAACTACGGCTCAGGTCATTCACTTCCGGCTTGAAACGATGTTGCTGGATCCGCAGAAGATCGGCACTCAGCTCATCAATGGCATTGACGGATCTCGGCTCCGAAGAGTGACCACCGGGGTTCGTAACGGTCAGACGGAAATCAGCGTAGGTTTTTTCCGCACCTTCCCATGTGAAATAATCTGGCTTCCCCGTCTTTTCGTCCAACGTACCATTGGCCCCGTCCATATTCAGAACAAGTTCGGCATTGGACAACTTGTCAGCGATGATGGCGCCAGTTGCCATCGTCGTCTCTTCATCTCCCGAGAACTCGATGATGATATCCCGACGGGGCACGTACCCTTCTTTTTTCAGCTCCAGCAGAGCAGAAATAGCCAGTGTATCATCCAGCTTCATGTCCGTTGAGCCACGGCCGAGCAGATAGCCATTTTCAATCTGTGGCTTGAAAGGATCATGCGTCCAGTCAGACGCCTTGGCTTCAACCACATCCATATGGCCGGAAATCACCAGCGGCTTGAGAGACGAATCACGGCCAGGCCAACGGGCGATCAGATACGCCGTATCCTTGTAGGGCGTGATCGTCACATCCGCAGGCGCAAAACCTCCCTTAAGCAGAGCATCCCGGAAAAGGGCGGCGACCTGTGGTGTCTGGTTGGCTGGCCCCGCGACAGATCGCAGGGCGATGGCCTGCTCAGCAAGGTTCAGGGCCTGCGTTGCGGCGTCATGATGCTGGGGAACTGCGGCAAGCGCGCTCCCGCTCATCAGGGCCAGTAACAATCCTGCGCCAATCGTATTCCGCATCGTCTTCTCCTGCATCAGATGCGAAATCGTAACCATCCGGACAGTGGATGCCTAGCCGGTGCGTTGCAGGACATCTCCATCCATCTGACGAGACGGTTTCAAGATGTCCTGCGGATGGCCTTTCCTCAGGCCGCAAACCCATCCAGCAGGCTCACACCGGATTTTTCAGACATGGTCTGACGGTAAGCCTCAACCCCGAGCGGGTAACGTACCCCTTTGATGAGTGACATGCTGTGAAGCTGGGCAAACAGATGAATATCGTCTGTGGAAAGTGTGCCATTCACGGCTTCAGGAGACTGGATCAGAGGTTCGAGCTCTTCCAGCAATGCGTTCAGCTCTGCAATTTCCTTTGAGCCATCTGCCAGAATTTCCCAGAACGGGCCGGTAGATTCCTCCTTGCGGCGAATGAAGCCTGCCCGGGAAGACGTTGTCGCGAATTCAGGCAAGGGTGCGCACACTGCGCGCGGCAGGAAGAGCCGATACGTGGCCTTGCTGCTTGCACGCAGCCAGTCTGCAATGTCCTTACGAACCGGCCCGTTCAGAACCGGGGCGCCAACTCCATCAATATGGGAGACGATATCCATGCTCTCCGGCATGTATCGACCGTTCTCCTCCAGAATCGGGACAACCTTTCTCCCAACCATACTGATCGGGCCAGCTTCGTCGTCATTCAGGAAAATACGCTTCTCGAACGGGATGTTTTTCAGGCCAAAAATCATCATGGCCTTCACGCAGAACGGACAGTGCTCATAAACGTGAAGGATACGGGTTGTCTGATTCATGATCTGAAAATCCTCATGTCTGTCAAAAGTCGTAGCTCCGAATAAATTCGGTCAGGCTTCACCCATCGCGGAGGAGAGCAGCAGCGGATCAATATTGATGGCCGCCAGTGCCTTCCCCCATTTTTTCGAATGATCCATGCCAAAGACAATCTCATCACTGGCCGGCGCAACCAGCCATGAACTATCCCGCAGAATCTCTTCTTCAAGCTGACCAGGGGCCCAAGACGCATGGCCAATAGCCATCAATGCCCGCTTGGGCCCCTGCCCCGCAGCAAGTTCCCGCAGCACATCCAGACTGGCCGTCAACGTCGCCTGATCATTGACGCCCAGGCTGCCCTCTCCATTCCAGTCTGTCGAATGCAGAACAAACCCATGTGAATGATCGACAGGGCCACCCATACAGACGGCAATCCGGCGTTCCGGAGGGTTCGGCTCGATTCCGAGCTGCGCAAATAGATCATCCAAACCCGGCTGGGCCAGACGACGGTTGATAATCAGCCCCATTGCCCCGTCTTCGGGGGAGTGAGCACAGAGATAGATCACGCTCTGGGCGAAGACTGTCTCCGCCAGTTGCGGTGCCGCAACCAGGAGCATGCCTGTCAGGTTGTCATTCTGTCCGGCGAGTGTTTTCTTCATTCTCTACAAATGGGTGCATCTCGTGCCTCTTTGCAAGCGTTCCCATGTCGAGAGTTTTATGGAGGTCTTCATGTCCCTTACCGTTCTCGTGACCGGTGCCACTGCTGGCTTCGGACACGCCATCGCCACGCGCCTCGTGCAGGATGGTCACCGCGTCATCGCGACAGGAAGACGGGCAGAACGTCTTGAAGCCCTGAAAGCCGAACTCGGGGAAAATCTTCTCCCCTTCCCGCTGGACATGACGGACCGCGACGCACTCCGCGCACTGCCGGGCAGCCTGCCGGAAAACTGGCGGACTGTGGACGTTCTGGTCAACAACGCGGGCCTGGCGCTCGGCATGGAGCCCGCACAGGAAGCCAAGATTGATAACTGGGAAACAATGATCGCCACCAACGTCTCCGGTCTGGTGGAAATGACCCACGCACTGCTGCCCGGAATGGTTGAGCGCAACTCCGGATATGTCATCATGCTCGGCAGCACTGCGGGCCTCTACCCCTACACTGGCGGCAATGTTTATGGCGCCACCAAGGCGTTCGTGCGGCAGTTCAGCCAGAACCTGCGAACGGATCTTCTGGGCAAGCGCATCCGCGTCACGGATATTGAACCGGGTCTGTGTGGCGGAAGCGAATTCAGCTCCGTTCGCCTCAAGGACGATGGCAAGGCCGCAGCAGTTTACAAGGACACCACACCCCTCACGCCCCACGACATCGCAGAAACAGTATCATGGCTCGTGGGCCTGCCGTGGCACATGAACGTCAACACAATGGAAATCATGCCTGTCTGTCAGGCTTCTGGTGGGCTGGCGGTGAATCGTCATGTCGGCTGAAAGCGGTATTCCCTCGCGCCTGACAATTACAGACGGCACCAAGTTCAAGCTGGCTGACTTCAGAACCGATGACCGGATTGGGCACGACAAGAAAAGTGCCCATACCCGCATCCGGGACTGCGTGGACCGGATGGCTATCCTGCAAGGACGTCTGGCCGCGCACGGAGAACACGGAATTCTGGTCGTGCTGCAAGGCATGGATACGGCAGGAAAGGATGGCGCTATCCGCCACGCCTTTTCCGGCCTGAACCCGCAGGGCTTTCACGTCACATCCTTCAAGACACCCGCCGGTGCCGCAGAAAAGCGCGATGACCTGTGGCGTGTGCATCTGATGGCGCCAGCCCGAGGCGAAATCGCGGTTTTCAATCGCAGCCACTATGAAGATGTTCTGATTGCCCGCGTCCATCCGGATATCGTCAAAGCACGCGGGCTTAACCCCGATGAGCCCGGCTTCTGGGACCGGAGACTGGCAGACATCCGGCACTTCGAAAGCTACCTGACGCATCAGAACGTCGTTATTCTGAAGCTCTTCCTGCATATCTCTGCAGATGAGCAAAAGAAGCGCATTCTCAAGCGTCTGACCCAGCCCGAAAAGCGCTGGAAGTTTTCACCTTCCGATCTGGCAGAACGTGGGAAGTGGCCTGATTACACCAAGGCCTATGAGGCAGCGATACAGGCAACATCCACTCCGGAAGCCCCTTGGCACATCATTCCCGCTGACCACAAATGGGCAGCCCGGCTGATGGTCGCGGAAGCGCTGTTGGAAACCATGGAAAAGCTTCATCTCAAAGTACCTGAAGAGAAGCTCTCCGATACGTTAAGGGCTGCACGTGATGCCCTGCTCGCAGAAGGGTCCTCCAAGACCTGAAAAGAAAAAACCCCCGCCGGAGCGATCCGGCGGAGGTTTTTCAGTTCTGACGTGAAATCAGAAATCAGGAACGACGCTTGCGGCTCGCACCTTCACCTGATGAGCCACCAGCACCAGGCTTCGGACGACCGAAACCGGAACCGCCGCGGCCCTTGTAACCGCCACCAGCACCGCCACCGCGCGGGCCGCCCTTGAAGCCGCCACCAGCGCCACCGCCGGACCGACCGAAGCGCTTGCCTTCGCCCGGGTTACGACCACGGGAACCATAGCTGCTGCCACCGGCAGGCTCAGCAGACGGCTCGATCGTCACTTCGTCAGGCTCAGCCCCGGCAACACAGGACTTGAAGCGCTCGACGCTCTCATCCGTGATCTGGAAGTAGGTCTGATCCTGCTCGATACGGATGCTGCCGATGTCACGCTTCTGAACGTTACCAAGGCGGCAGATCAGCGGGATCAGCCACTTCGGATCAGCGCGCTCTGTACGACCGACGCTCATCTTGAACCATTCGCCCGACACGATGCGCTCTTCACGCGGTGCGCGTTCCGGACGATCGCCACGGCTCTGCGGAGCCTCGACGGACATCGCACGGATCTGCTCAACATTCGGCAGGCGGGCACGGTACATCTGCACCAGCGCTGCTGCGAGCTTCTTCGCGTCGTAGGTTTCAGCCAGCTTCAGAACCAGCTCATCCGTCGTGTCTTCAGAAGCGTTGGCAAGGATCGGATCGTCCAGCAGACGCTTCGTATCCTGGGCTGCAATCGCATCCGCTGTCGGAACAGCTTCCCACTCGGCATTTACACGTGCCATGGCCAGCAGACGCTCAGCGCGACGACGCTGGTTCATCGGCACCATCAGCACACTGGTGCCCTTACGGCCCGCACGACCGGTACGGCCAGAACGGTGCAGCAGGGTTTCAGAAGCCGTCGGGATGCTGGCGTGAATCACGAGGTTCAGCGCTGGCACGTCAATGCCACGTGCTGCAACGTCAGTCGCGACACAGACGCGGGCCTGACCGGAGCGCAGGCTCTCGATCGCACGGCTACGCTCGTTCTGACCCATTTCGCCGGAAATCGCGACAGAAGCGAACCCACGCTCCAGAAGAGCAGCCTGCACCTGACCAACCATCATACGGGTGTTGCAGAACACCATGGCCGTCGGGCTCTCGTAGAAACGCAGAACGTTCACGAGGGAACGCTCGATTTCCTGCGGAGCCGTTACGACGCAGCGATAGGTGATATCGGAATGCTGCTTCGCACCCGTTACCGTATCGATGCGCTTGGCATCTTTCTGGAAACGCTTGGCCAGAGACGCAATTTCGCGGGCAATCGTGGCGGAGAACAGAAGCGTGCGGCGCTCGGCCGGAGACGCATCCAAAAGCTGTTCCAGCTCGTCACGGAAGCCCATGTCCAGCATTTCGTCAGCTTCGTCGAGAATGACGCAGCGCAGACCGGACAGGTCAAGGGAACCACGGGACTGATGATCACAAAGGCGGCCTGGCGTTCCCACAACAATGTGGGCGCCACGGCTGAGGTCGCGGGCTTCACGGCGGGCATCCGTGCCACCAATGCAGCTCGCGATACGAGCGCCGGTCTCGGCATAGAGCCACTCAAGTTCGGACTGGACCTGAAGGGCCAGTTCACGCGTCGGGGCAATAACCAGAGCCAGCGGCTGTGGCGACGGCGGGAGGCGATCAGCCTCACCAAGCAGCGTCGGCGCAATAGCCAGACCAAAAGCTACGGTCTTGCCTGAACCCGTCTGGGCGGAAACCAGAAGATCACGATCCTCCAGCCCTGGCTGCAGAACTGCTTCCTGAACGGGAGTGGGCTGTTCGTAGCCACGCGCCGTCAGGGCGCGCAGAAGGGCAGGATGAGTATCGGGGAAAGGCATATTTAATGAACACTCGGCAAACGTCACGCCGACGGCAAAAAGCGGCGGCTGGGATGCCGCTGCATAAAGACTTCCGAGCATAAATGCCAGAAGTAACGCATCCGAACCTGCGAATCAGGCAAAATCAGCCTCTGGGCTTCCGCCCGACAACCGCCCGAACCGTGTCACGCCATGCCGTCAGATCTTCCGGAGGAACGACTTCACCCGTGTCAAGTTCCCCGAAACCAGCCTTCGAAAGAAGAACACTGACAAGGCGTGCCCGGTCTTCTGGCTCCAGAGCCTGCCACATTGCAACAGCTTTCTGCTGATGAAACTGATCCGAGAATGTGACAATCAACGGTGCGCCTTCCTTCAGAACACGAAGGGCTTCCGTCAGGACTTTCAACGGCTGCGTCAGGTATGCCAGCCCGTCACAGAGCGTAATGGCGTCGATCGTCTCGTCTTCGAATGGCAGGATGGGATCTGCGTTCAGGTCCTGTACGATCCGTGTTGTCAGCACAGGATTAGTGTCCAGCGCAGCCTTGGACGCTCCCAGTCCGATGGCATCCTGAAACCGTGCCTCTTCTGGATAATGGCTGAGTGACCCCGCCATCAGATCCAGAACCGTGCCCCCAACGGGAAGAGAGGTCTGGTAAAGTGCCGCCACTGCCGTGCGCGCGCCCATGTCCATCAGCGAATCCGGAAGACGCTGCGCATAGAAGATCGTATCCGGTTCATTATTGACGCGCGTAAACGCCGCTGCGTGAAAACCTTCAACCTGTTCCGTGCCGCTCATATCCATCTCCTCCTGACTGACCTGTCGAAATGAGGGTATGTTCCTCGTGCGTCAACCCGCAGGATGCTCTATGGGAGGCACCATCATGACCCTTTCTTTCACCAAGATGCACGGCCTGGGCAATGATTTCATCATCATTGACGGCCGCGAAACCGACCCTGCACTCGATGAAGCCACCATCCGGCACCTTTGCGACAGACGCTTCGGCATAGGCTGCGATCAGCTCGTCTTGCTCTCGCCCCCAACCTTGGAGGGTGCGGATGTTCTGGTCCGTTTCTTCAATGCGGATGGGTCGGAATCCGGCGCCTGCGGGAATGCATCACGGTGTGTGGCCAGCCTCGTCGGTAACAATCCTGTTCTCCAGACCCGGGCCGGACTGCTCCTCACGTCACAGGATGGCGAGCGCATCACGGTGAATATGGGCGCTCCCCGGACTGGTTGGCAGGACGTGCCGCTGTCCAAGGACTGCGACACACTTCACCTGCCCCTGCATGATGCAGCCGCCTGCTCCATGGGAAATCCTCATGCGACCGTTTTCGGCGACGTATCGCGCGCAGAAGACCTTGGCCCCTCTCTCGAGAAGTCTCCGCTCTTCCCGCAGCGCGCCAATATCGGATTTGCGGATCTCATCACGCCCGGCCACATGCGCCTGCGCGTCTGGGAACGCGGTGCGGGTTTAACACTGGCTTGCGGCTCAGGAGCCTGCGCTGCCGTGGTGAATGCAGTACGCCGAGGCCTGGCAGACCGCACCTGCCTCGTGACCATGGACGGTGGAGACCTGCAAATCACCTGGCAGGAAAACGGAGACGTCCTGATGACCGGCCCCGCCACAACCGTTTTCCATGGCAAGCTTCCGTGACATCCCCTTCGGTTCTGACATTCGGCTGCCGTCTCAACGCACATGAGAGCGACGGCATGGCGCATCACGCCCGCGGGCAGGATGACACCATCATCGTCAATACATGCGCCGTTACGACCACAGCCGAGCGACAGGCGAGGCAGGCCATCCGCCGTGCCCACCGCGAGCGCCCGGATGCAAAAATAGTCGTGACAGGCTGCGCGTCGGAAATTGACGCCAAGCGCTGGATGGAGCTGCCCGGCGTGGTGCGGGTTGTACCCAACGCTGACAAGCTCAAGCCCACCACATGGGGAGACAGCAAGCCCGGCCTTCCACCATCACGGCATGCCCGTGCTCTGCTTCAGGTCCAGCAGGGATGCGATCATCGCTGCACGTTCTGCATCATTCCCTATGGCCGGGGAGACTCCCGCTCCACCCCCACAGCGGAAGCTATTTCGAGAGCTCGCGCCCTGAGTGAGGCCGGACATCGTGAAATCGTTCTCACGGGTGTTGATATTGCGTCATGGCAAGGCACAGACGGCGAAGGTCTGGGCCGGATGTGCCGGACGCTCCTGCAGGACGTTCCCGCCATCGAACGCCTGCGCCTGTCGTCCATCGACCCTGTCATTCTTGATCCGGAAACGGGAGATCGGGACCTTTGGTGGCTTCTGGAAAACGAGCCCCGCCTGATGCCACATCTGCATCTGTCTCTTCAGGCTGGTTCCGATCTCATCCTCAAGCGCATGAAACGCCGACACACCACCACGCAGGTCGCGTCCATGCTCCAGCATGCTCGCGCCTTACGCCCGAACATTGGTGTTGGTGCAGATCTCATCGCGGGCTTCCCAACAGAAACAGACACGCTTTTCAACGAAACCCTCTCCTTCATCGAAGAGCAGGCCATCCCGTTCCTGCATGTCTTTCCCTACAGCGAACGCCCCGGCACACCCGCCGCCCGAATGCCTGCTGTGCCGAACGGAGAGCGTCAGGCAAGAGCAGCCCAGCTCAGAGCTGTCGGTGAGGCGAACCGCGATACGTTCCTTGAAAGATTTATTGGTCAGACGGTGGACGTCCTGATCGAAACACCGGACCGCGGTCATTCTCCCGAATTTGCGCCTGTGCGCTTGGCAGCCGATGCTTCCCCCCCAACCAGAGGAAGCATCGTCCCGCTTTCGATCTACGGTGTGTCAGAAGGGCATCTTCTAGGACGCAACCCTGCCTAAAAACCTGCGGTCAGGGCGAAGCGGGCAGAAACTGGCTCCAGCGGATGACCTGTTGCACCGCTCTGCACAGCAGAGGCCGGTGTTAGACGATAGTCATACGCATATTGTGCCGCATAGGCATGCGTATTGAAGACGTTAAAGACGTTTGCTTCGAGTTTCAGATTTTTGGTGAAGCGATAGCCAATATTCAAATTGAGTTCCTGATATCCTTTGGACCGCAGGCTGTTATCCTCCACCAGCGGATATCCCCCCAGCCAGCGTACCTGCAAACCGCCATACCAGGGGCCTCGATCTGCAAGGATGCCGAATGACCAGACGAAACTTGGGGCATTCGTCACGTACGGACCATCAATTCCATAGCTTGCCAGATCTGACGCCTGATAACGCGCTTTCGCAAAGGACAGATCCGTATTCAGTTCAAGCCAGGTAACCGGATTATACTGTGCGGAAAACTCAATTCCCTCCCGACGACTGGCAGGGCCAGGAGAGGTGACACCAGCGTCGCCGTCGTAACTCAGCTCAGATGCAAAATCGATGATGAAGGCAGCCGCCTGCACATTCAGATGACGGAGAGGCGTAGTCCGTACACCGATTTCACCGCTGACAGCCGACGTCATAAGAGGAACTTTAACCGATCCTTTGGCAAATTCGTCTGACGCATAAGAACCAGACACTGAGCGGAAATCGTTGGAGTGGAACCCTCTTCCGCCACTCAGATAGAGTTCGGTTTTCTTCCAGGGGCCAAACACCAGACTTCCCTTGGGTTGAAACAGCCACTGATGCTTTCTGGTCAGGCTGCCATCAACAAGATTTTCGTCTGTACCGCCCTGATAGTCTTCACGTAAACCAACAACCATTCGAAGCCAGGGTAACCAGTGCGTCGTGTTCTGGACAAAAAGACCGACAGCTCCAAGATCGATGTTATCCCCGTTACACAGGTCAGGCACCGTGCTCTCCAGACTGGATGGGCACTCCGGCAGCGTGACACGCTGGTGGGTATGGCGCCGATCCACATACAGAAAGTCGTAACGTCCCTGAACGCCAACCTGAGTGTCAGTCCGGATACGGCCCACATGGTCCTGTCGGAAATAGACACTGCTTCCGCCAAGCGTAGTTCGTGTCTCGTCCTGCTGCTGCTGATCTCCGTTTACTGGGTCATCCAGATAATGCGTGAAGTTGTTCCAGAGCGTCAGCCGGTCATGAATGGCAAAAGCACTCGTAACCCATTTCCAGTCATCGCCAGCAAGATGATAATGCGCTGACAAACTGTAGCGCTCCGAAAAGCCGCCATCGGTCGGGTCCAGAGAGCCATAGCGGCTGATAAGCCCCTCACTATAGGCCGCCACCGGTTGATCGTTTGTGGCCCTCCATTGACCGCGATAAAACATCCCCGTCAGGTCAAAGCCTTTGGTGGCGGTTCCGTGGGTGTAATGCGTCAATGCACGGATGCTCCGGGCATTGTCCGGATATTTCCAAGGACCGTCTGAATGAGAAATATTGAAGGCATTGACCCAACGATCGCCATTAGAAAATCGGGCCGTACCGCCAATGTAAGCCCGATAATCCCCTAGCGTTCCGGCACTCAGGCTAATCTGACGGGCGATGTGATCTGCCAGCTTCATGTGATCAGACCCGGCCACACCAAAATCCCCGATATCTGCGTGAAATGGCCCTTTGGTATAATCAATGCCTGAGAGTGTTTCGGGTATCAGGAAATTCAGATCCGTGTAGCCCTGACCATGCGCGTTACTGACGCCATTGACCGGCATGTCATCAACAAATGTTGCCAAGTCCGTGCCATGATCCAGATTAAAGCCCCGCAACAGGAATTGATTGGCCTTTCCCTCCCCGGAATGAGACGTCACCACCAGTCCGGGAACAGCCTCCAGAATTTGCCCCACGCGATATGCAGGCCGCTGCTGGATTTCACGTGCGGTCAAAGATCCTTCACTCGCCGTGTCCGCTCGTCCCAAAAGATTACGGCGGGAGGCCATGACACTGATGCGCTCCACCGGATGGTTTTGCGCCGCAGAAATGGTTTTCTTTTCCAGATGTCCGGATGCTTCGACTTTATCCGTATCAGACGCCCATTCTGCAGCAACTGCCAGTGTAGGACCCATGAGCAAGCTGCTCATCACAACGGACACAGAAATAGTCGATCGTCGCCAATTGCAACGACGCTTTTGAAAAGGAACAGCACTTTGCCTGAAGCGCTCTTCCGGTAACAGTACAGTCATATGAGCCCTGCTCGGTATGACAGGAACAGGGCAGACACGTTCGCAATCCGGCTGTCACAGAGGACTCCGGAACGCCACAAACAGCCGCCCCGGGCACCCCGCCGGTGGTTGAAATTGCATGGCAGGTCTCCTGGCTCACGGGTCTTCGCAGCCACCCTGTCTTCCCAGAGGCATAGGCACTCCAGTGACATCAGTTGGGTGACGGCTCGCCATTTACAGTTGCGGGGGCAGCGCCGGCCTTACACCGGACTTCCCTCTTAGCTTCACGCCACAAAACCGAGGGTGAAGAACCATACCGAAACACAAAAACTGAAACGCTTCCGTACTGTCAATGTCTGAAACAATCCTCCCAAGGCACGTTTGTCCTCAGGAAATCGACGCTACAGACTTGACGTTGGGCCTGACCTGTCCGAACTCCCGTGCATGGCTGGATTTTTCTCACGACTCAAACAGGGTCTTTCACGCTCGAGCTCACGTCTCGGAGCTGTATTCACGCATCGCAAGCTGGACGATGCCGCTCTTGAAGAACTCGAAGACGAACTGATCGCGGCAGACCTGGGTCCTGTCGTAGCAGAGCGCGTTATCGAGAGCTTTCGAAGCTCCCGTTTTGGCAAGGACGTCACAAGTGACGAAATTCGCGATGCCCTGGCCGAAGAGATTGCACGGGTTCTGGAGCCCGTTGCGATCCCGTTTGAGCCTGATCCGAAGAAGAAGCCCCATGTCGTCCTCGTGGTCGGCGTCAACGGTGTAGGCAAGACCACAACCATCGGCAAAATGGCCCGCCATTACAGTGAAGAAGGCAAATCCGTCATGCTCGTGGCGGGAGATACCTTCCGTGCTGCGGCGGTCGAACAACTTCAGGTGTGGGGGCAACGCTCAGATGTGCCCGTTATCGCGGGAAAACACGGAGCTGATGCTGCTGGCCTCGCCTATGACGGTATCAAACGCGCGACCGAAGAGGGCAAAGACCTCCTCTTCATCGATACCGCCGGCCGCCTGCATAATAAGGGCGCGCTCATGGAAGAGCTGGCCAAGATCATCCGCGTCATGCAGAAATTCGACCCAACCGCCCCGCATTCCGTATTGCTGGTGCTGGATGCAACGACCGGTCAGAACGCCATTGAGCAGGTACGGGTGTTCCGTGAGCTGGTGAACGTCACAGGCCTGATCGTGACCAAACTGGACGGTTCTGCCCGCGGTGGAATTGTGGTCGCACTTGCAGAACAGTTCAAACTGCCCGTGCACATGGTCGGTGTCGGCGAACAGGCCGAGGACCTGCGCCCGTTCTCAGCTCAGGATTATGCGCGCGGTCTTGTGGGTGGCGCTACGGGAGATCTTGCCTCCCGGCTTGTCGAGAGCCCCTCAGAAGAAGAAACTCCGGAAAATTGAAGAAACAGGCCTCTTCAGGCCTGCCTCTCACTGTCTGAAGTCAGCCATTCCTCTCGCAGGGCGTCGATCTTCTTTTCGATGCTCCTGCGCTCCCTGCGAACGTAATCCGCGTACCAAAGCCTGGCACCAATGGCAGACGCTTCCGCGACAAGCCACGCCACACCAACGGCCATCCAGTCCATGACAAGAAGCATTGGCTGCATAATTTGCTGGGTACAGGCCTCCCAATCCCCATGCGACAACCATGCTTCCCTCAAGGGATGAACCATGACAGCCCCCAAATAAAACAGAACGATCATGATCCGCTGCCGATCAGCATCCGGATCGATGAATCGAAGCACGATCAAAGGCAGCAGCAAAACACCACCCACAAGCAGACTGCCCGGCACATAGGCCAGAAGCAGGCCAAGGATAAGGCCGTGCCACCATTTGAAACTGGCCTCTGGCACGCGCAAACGCCCTGACTGGCGCGTCATTCACAAAACTCCAGCCAGATGCTGGCCATGGCGACAGCAATCCCGATCAAGAGTGAAAAGAACTCTCCAGCATTACGGGCCTGTTTTTCATGGAGAGCTTTGCGGGCGGGCTCCTCCTCGAGAACTTTCTCAAGATGGGCAATCTCTGCTTCAGCCTGCCGAGCCAGTTTGCGATCATGCTTCAAACCCGCAGGGTCCGTGACGTTATCAAGAAATTTCGTAAGATTTCCTGCTTCCGCCAGCTGAAATAACCGGGCACGACGCTTTATTCTGGTCGTTCTGCTCCGCCACTGCTTGAGCTCGATTTCCAGCAGCGAAAGCGCCCGCTTTGCCACCGAACTAAGAGGCGTCTTGTCGAAACGGCGCTGGGCGGCAGCCATCAAAGTCAGATCTGAAAGCCAGGACGGAAGCCCCGCTTTCTGGGACTGCGCTAGTGGGATGATCCCCTGGCGCGCGCAATGACTTTCCAAAAAAGTCCGCATCTGATCGTCCAGAAAGCCTGAACGCCCCAGATCGTCGGCAGAAAGCTCCTGTTCCGAAACGTGCTGATCCAGCCATTGCAAGAGACCCGCCGACAACGAAATCCGTTCTTTCAAGCAACGAGAAGACAGGCAGGGCTGATAGACATTCACGTCGTAAGGCACACGACGGATCTGCTCCATCCCCTTTGCACCTGTTCGGCGGGCATCAGTCGCGAGATCATTGATCTGCTTTGCCTGCAATGCGGGCAGCGAAGGAACATCAAACACTTCCGGACTCGTCATCAGGAAGCCGGCTATCCCACGGATATTGCGTTGCTCTTCAGGCGGGAACCGTCCGGCCTCGGCACACGCCAACATATGAGGAATGGCGGATGGCCAGAACCAGTGGCCAGCCCAGAACATTGGAGCTGCGGGGTCCAGAATGGCAATAGCCCGCGTCACGACCATCGTCGTCGGGTCTACGGATTTGTTTCCGCTGGATGGCAAAAACGCAATTCCAGCCTGTTCGATCAAACTGGACATGACCGACAACTCCAGTTCACGATGCAACCATTGGCTGACAATTTTTCGTTGAAGCAGAGACAGGAATTCATTGGGGTATTTCCCGGCATACCATGCCAATGCCCGTGGCGTTCTGACCTCAACACCCCCAATGACCAGAGGCGAGCGCGCAGGAATATCAGACCGGATCGAAAACAGCTTGCTCGGCGCAATGGTTATAAGGTCATTGGGAGAAGGTCGGTTCTCGGGCCGGTCAGACAGCATCGCTTCCAGAAGGGAGACCAGGCCCGCGGGAACGTTATGTCCCTGCATGTAGGCCTCGGCAGAACCCACCTCAAAACGTCGTTGCAGAATTTCTTTATCTGACAGGCCCCTCAGGGGCAGTTCCCCGATGCAAAGGGAGAGAACCAGTACACCCAATGAGAAGATGTCACAGGAAATCGTCCCTGCCGCACGGGCCGTTGGATGACAAACTGCCGAAGACAACGGTTCAAACAGGACAGGCTGCGCTTCTGCATTGCAGGCAACCCCAAGCGGGCCAACGACCACCTGATGCAGCCCCTGTCCAACAAACAGATTATTCGGCCGGATCCCACGACAGGTCAGCCCCATGGAGGAGAGCTTCTCAAGAGCATCGGCAATAGGGCGAATAACCCCATCAATGATCTGGCTTTCAGACCAGACGCCAAGATTGTCTTTCAGGGACGGTCCGGGAGGGTGCGGACATAGCACCCAGAGCGAGCCTGCATGATATTCATGGGCATGCAGGCCGATGACACTCTCATGTCGGAAAAACATAAGATCAGAGAAATGGGGAGATGGCATGGACGGTGCCAGAGCCAGCCAGGTTGAGCCTGTGGCCGTAATATCCTGAGCCACCCAGGCAGGACAGCCGCTGAGGTCAGGTTGTTTCTGGCTCGTATTCACCAGGTAACGGTCTGCGATCAGCAGTTCGGGGCTGTCATCTCCCTGAGTGTAATCCATGTCCGTTCCATCAAATTCCTGTCTGACACTCTATGCCGGACAGGAATTGAGGCTTCGTTAACGGACAGGCGGTTTCCCGTTCAGAAAAAACTCAGTCTTCGAACGGGTCACGCATCAGGATCGTGTCATCCCGCTCCGGGCTGGTGGACAGCAGCGTAACCGGAGCTTCAATCAGCTCTTCAATGCGACGAACATACTTGATGGCCTGTGCCGGCAGCTCACCCCACGAACGGGCGCCCGCTGTGGTTTCCTGCCAGCCCGGCATCGTCTCATAAATCGGCTTTACGCGAGCCTGCGCACCCGGAGCGGATGGGAAGGTGTCGATCTTCTTGCCGTCCAGCTCATAGCCAACGCAGATCGAAATTTCTTCCAGACCGTCCAGCACGTCCAGCTTCGTCAGGGCAATACCCGTGACGCCGCCCACACGGGCTGCACGGCGCAGCATGACAGCATCGAACCAGCCACAACGACGCGGACGGCCAGTGACCGTACCGAACTCATGACCACGCTCACCGATCGTCCGGCCAACATCATCGAACAGTTCGCTCGGGAACGGACCTTCGCCGACGCGGGTTGTGTAGGCCTTGGCAATACCGAGCACGAAGCCGATGGAAGCCGGGCTGACACCACTGCCAGATGCAGCAACGGCAGCTACCGTGTTGGAGCTCGTCACGAACGGATAGGTGCCGTGATCGACGTCCAGCATGACGGCCTGCGCGCCTTCAAACAGGATACGACGGCCAGCACGACGGGCTTCATCCAGACGATCCCAGACCGGGCAGGCAAAGGACATGAGGCGCGGCGTGAATTCCGTCAGGAAGTCCTTGAGTTCTTCCTTCGTGAAAGTATCAGCACCCAGACCCGCCAGCAGCGTGTTGTGATGCAGAAGTACTTCGTCCAGCTTCCAGTCCAGCGTCTCCGGCTCGGCCAGATCACAGACGCGAATGGCGCGACGAGCAACCTTGTCTTCGTAAGCCGGGCCAATACCGCGACCAGTCGTGCCGATCTTGCGATCACCACGAGCAGCTTCACGCGCACGATCCAGCGCACCATGGACTGGCAGGATCAGCGGAGCATTCTCAGCAATCCACAGCGTCTCAGGCGTGACCTTCAGGCCCTGCGCCGTTACGCGGTCAATCTCGGACATCAGCGCCTTTGGATCAATGACAACGCCATTGCCGATCACGCCAATCTGGCCACGCACGAGACCTGATGGCAGCAGTGACAGCTTGTAGACCTGATCGCCGACAACCAGCGTATGACCGGCGTTGTGACCACCCTGGAAACGGACAACGATATCAGCGCGGCTGGCAAGCCAGTCCACGATCTTGCCTTTACCCTCGTCCCCCCACTGGGTTCCGATCACGGTGACGTTGGACATGAGCTGGCTTCCTCGACTTGGTATGCAGAGCAGAAATTAGAAAAAACTGGGGGTCAGAGCGCGTGCGCTGCGCCATTCCGCCAGACATGGGTGCAGCGCAGATGGCGCGCTTCGGCATCAGGCTCTGCATCTACTTCAAGTGCAGAAACCGTCGCAAAACCTTGAGCATGGAGGGCTGCCATGGCCTCATCCTCCAGCCGAACGGGCACGTAGCACCGCGGACGGGACGGCGGCACAGGAGCCGCACGCAACAGCGCCTGCGGACGCAACGTCAAACCACAGGCTGGCTCCTGACCAGCAATATACCGCCCACCACGACCCAGCTCTTCACGCGAGGTGGTGGAAAAGACCGTGATGCATAGCCCGGTATGATACTGCCATCCGCGGAAATCCACGGGATCTACCGTCAGACGCAAGGACGGTGCGCGCTCGCGAATAGCGGCAACGGAGGCAACCAGACGCTCGAAATGCGGACGGACGGACGCCGGAAAATCAAGCGAAGCGAGCAGATCAAGCGCGCGACTGGCAGGACCTGCGGCCTGAAGCATGACCGCCAGAGTGTCCGCTATTGAGCCGCCAAGTTCAGCAACAGAGGCTGCATCCTTGCGGTTCAGCGCCTGAATCAGATCTTCCCGGTCCGCTTCAGGAATAGCAGTCTCGATCAGGCCCAGAGCCAGAGCTGGCATCGAGAGGTCGAAGGACACACCCTTGATGCCAAGCTCCTCAAGTGCTCTGGCGCCCAGCGCCACCACTTCAGCATCAGCCTGTGCAGAATCCGGGCCGATCAGTTCGATACCAGCCTGGGAAACCTGACGGTCAGCTTCACGTCCTGGCGTGCCGATGACGATACAGCTTCCGGAATAAGAGAGACGCAGCGGGCGCGGTGCATCCTGAAGGCGGACACTGGCGATACGGGCGATCTGCGTCGTCATATCTGGCCGAAGGGCCATCATGCGATGAGAGCTTGGGTCCATCAGACGGAACGTCTGAGTGGAGAGCGCACCGCCTGAACCGTTCAGAAGGGAGGTTTCAAACTCCAGCATGGGCGGACGTACACGCTCATAACCATGCCGGGAAAAGGCTTCCATGACGCAGGCAATGCCCCGCGCCTCAGCTTCGGCTTCCCCCGGCAGAAGGTCGGAGAAGCCAGACGGCAGAAGGGCAGCGCTTGGGGTCTCGGAATACAGGCTCATGCAGCAAACTCCTCGCGCGTGCACTCATACGCCCAGTCCAGCCACGGAAGGAGAGCCTGAATATCCGCTGCATCAACGGTGGCTCCTCCCCAGACCCGCAAACCAGCAGGGGCGTCTCGATAAGACGCGAGGTCATAGCCTGCACCTTCCTGTGCGACCAGCCCGGTCAAGTGCTTGACGGCCTTGGCCCGGGATTCAGGCGACAGGGCCTCGAACCAGGGTGCTACGATTTTGAGGCAGATTGACGTGCAGGACCGCGTTGCAGGATCGGACGCAAGAAAGGAGACCCAATCCGTCTTTTCCACCCATTCCGCTACGACGGCCAGACTGGCTTGCGAGCGCGCCTTGAGAGCAGGGAGACCACCCGCAGACTCTGCCCACCGCAAACCATCCAGCGCATCTTCGACGCACAGCATGGAGGGCGTGTTGATGGTATCCCCTTCGAACACAGCCTCCAGCAGGCCTTTCTTTCCCGTCAGACGGAAAATTTTGGGCAGCGGACGTGGGGCAGCCTCTGTCAGACGAGCGGCAGCACGGGGGCTGATGGCCACCATGCCGTGAGCGGCTTCACCGCCGAGGGCCTTCTGCCAGGACCACGTAACAACATCCAGACGATCCCACGGAAGGTCCATTGCAAAAGCAGCGGATGTTGCATCGCAGATGATCAAACCGTCATGCTCGACAGGAATAGCCTCTGCATTCGGAATGCGAACGCCTGACGTTGTACCGTTCCAGGTCAAAACGACATCGCGGGACCAGTCTACAGCCGCCAGATCCGGAAGCTCTCCATAAGGAGCGTCCAGCACGCGGAGATCTTCAATTTTCAGAACGTCCCGCAGATCCTGCGCCCATGTTCCGGAAAAACTTTCAAAAGACAGCACATCCATGCCGCGCTCACCGGCGATGGCCCAGAGAATCATCTCAACCGCACCGGTGTCCGAAGCCGGAACAACAGCCAGACGCCAGTCTGCGGGAATGCCTAGGATATTTTTTGAGCGGGTAATGACTTCCTTGAGGCGCGCACGGCCTTCAGGGGCACGATGTGACCGTCCCAACAGGGCCTGATCCAGAGCCGAGAGGGACCAGCCAGGGCGTTTTGCGCACGGACCAGAGGAAAAGAACGGGCGGGAAGGTCTGACAGTCGGCTTGGACATGCTCGTTCCGGGCTAAACGGTCCTCGGGTGCAGCCAGACTGGTGCGCCCGGTTTGTGGTGCGAGAGGGGGGATTCGAACCCCCATGCCTTTCGGCGGTCGATTTTGAGCCGACTGCGTCTACCGTTCCGCCACTCTCGCGCGAACGGCCCAGACCCTAGTGCATTCCTGAGCAAAGGACCAGACCGTGAAAAAAAAATCCCAAACCGTGGAAAATCAGAGACCCAGCATCAAAAGCAGATTCTGGATCGCAGCGCCAGAGGCTCCTTTACCCAGATTGTCGAGACGCGCGGTCAGAACCACTTTTTCTCCCTGCGCATTGCCGTGCACACGGAGCTCCATATTGTCCGTATTGGCCAGCGCATCTGCCAGGAGTTTGGGTTCAGACGGCAGAACCCGGACATGATCACACCCCCGATAAGCTTTTTCAAGCGTTGCCTCCAGATCGCGCGGCGTCGGATGGCCGGGCAGGTCCGCAAGGTGGAGCGGGATGGACACAATCATGCCCTGCGGAAAGTGTCCTACGGACGGCACGAACACCGGCTGGCGCGTCAGGCCGGAGTAGTGCTGGATTTCTGGAAGATGTTTGTGTTCCAGCGTCAGCCCGTAAAGAAAGAATGCCGGGCCGCCATCCCGTTCATGCGCCTCGATCGCGGAGCGCCCTGCCCCACTGTAACCCGAAACGGCATTGATGGAGATGGAGTGATCTGCTGGGACAAGGCCAGCGCGAACCAGCGGCCGCAAAAGCGCAATTGCACCCGTTGGATAACAGCCAGGATTCGCAACATGGGTGGCACCGCGGATCAGGGCGCCCTGATCTTCATCCAGTTCCGGCAGACCATAAACCCAGCCATCGGCAATCCGGTGCGCCGTACTGGCATCCAGAATACGGACGTTCAGACCCTCTGCCAGAGCAACGGTTTCACGCGCGGCATCGTCTGGCAGACAGAGAATGGCAATATCTGCCTGTGCCAGCAGGGCGCGCCGTGCCTCAGCGTCTTTGCGCAGAGCCGGATCAATCGACAACAGTTCCAAGCCGTAATTTTCGGGCAGAGCCTCGATACGCTGGCGGATGCCGAGCCCCGTGGTTCCTGCTTCTCCGTCGATAAAGATCCTGGCCATGTATTTAAAATCCGGTCTGCAAAAAATGTCCGGCCTGTCCAAGCAGCCGGGCTGGCCTTCTTATCGCGTTACCCTTGGTGCTGTCATCCCGTGAGAACGGTTCGTGCGCTCTGTGCTTTCTGTCTGTGCAACGAAAGAGTATGCTTTTGGGTCAGGCCAGACGCCAGATCATTACCCAGGAGCTGTTATGACCCAGACCCACCCCGTCCGTCAGATTGACCGCCTTCTGGAGATCATGAAGCGCCTGCGCGACCCGCAGAGCGGTTGCCCGTGGGACGTGGCACAAACACCCGAAACCATTGCACCCTTCGCCATAGAAGAAGCGTATGAGGTGATGGATGCCATCGCCCGGGATGACAGTGATTCCTTGCCGGATGAACTTGGGGATCTGCTGCTACAAGTCGTATTCCAAGCGCAAATGGCTGAAGAAAAGGGGCAATTTGACTTCGAAACCGTTGCTGGAAAGATCGCTGACAAGATGGTCCGCCGCCATCCCAACATCTTCAGCGATGTAGAACACGACGAAGACCTGTGGGAACGCACGAAAGAAACCGAGCGCCACGCCAAAGCAGAATATGGCGCACTCGCTGGTGTGGCCCAGCACCTGCCTGCCCTGGTCAGAGCCGCCAAGCTGTGCCGCCGTGCAGCTCGCGTCGGGTTCGACTGGGATGATGCGTCGGGCGTGTTGGAAAAGGTGCAGGAAGAAATCGGCGAACTTAAAGCCGAACTGGACGGAGACCGGGATCGGATCGAAGACGAACTGGGGGATGTCCTGTTCACTGTCGCCAGTCTGGCACGCAAGCTGGGCATTGACCCGGAAGCCGCATTGCGCCGCAGCAACCGGAAGTTCACGCGCCGTTTCGAAGCCATGGAAGCCAGCCTGGCCTCTGAGGGTAAAACAATGGGCGAGCAAAATCTGGAAACGCTGGAAACGCTTTGGCAGACGGTCAAGAAACAGCCGGGGATGCGCTGATCGTTCCCCGCTCATCTTCCTCAATTCTACATCGCCCCTAAGGATACCTTGATATGGACCTCCAGCTTTCCGGCCGCAAAGCTCTTGTTCTTGGCGCCTCTTCCGGCCTGGGCCGGGGCGTTGCGAAGGCACTGGCGGCAGAAGGGGTCCATATCGTTCTGGCTGCACGCGCCAGTGACAGGCTGACAGACGCAGCAACAGCGATTGCCAGTCAGCACGGCGTTCAGACTGTGGCGCTGCCGGTTGATCTGTCGAACAGCGCCTCCGTTGAGGAATTCGTTCAGGCCATCCGCACGCAGCATCCGGATATTTCCATTCTGGTAAACAATACCGGCGGCCCCTCCCCATCAGGTGTTGAGGGCATTTCCATAGACACATGGAAACAGCAGTTTGAGACCATGGTTCTGAGCCTGTTCAGAATTACGGATGCAGTACTGCCCGGTATGAAGGAGCGCCGGTGGGGACGCATCCTCACCATCGCTTCGGCTGTTGTGGTTGAGCCAAATATCAGGCTCGGCGTCTCCGTCACATTACGCTCGGCACTCGCGGGCTGGTCCAAAACACTTGCGACGGAAGTGGCCCCCTATGGCGTGACGGTCAACATGCTGCTGCCCGGCCACATCACGACTGATCGCACCCATTTCCTTGCAGAGGCCGAAGCCCGCAAGACGGGTAAAACGTCAGAAGACATTCAGGCGGAAAAAGCCCGCAATATCCCCGCTGGACGTTACGGCACTGTCGAGGAGTTCGGCGCAACTGCGGCTTTTCTCTCCAGTACGGCTGCTGCCTATATAACCGGCAGCATGATCCGTATTGATGGTGGTGCACTGAAGTCGATCTGAAACAGTCTTGGGTAAAAGAATACCCTATTTTCTTTTTTAGGAAACTGCGCTCCCCCGTGCGGGATTAATCCTTTCGGTTACCCCGAAGGAAAATTCCATGCCGCCTACGTTGCGACGCAGTTCGTTCCTGCCCCTTGTGACGGGCATTTTGCTCGTTCTGCTTGGCTTAGGGCTGGCTTTACCCGGTCTGTGGTTAATTGGACTGGGAGGCTCTTTCTATTACGCCGTCGCGGGCGTCCTCATGGTGGCGTCCGGCATTCTGATGATCCGACTTCACCCCGGCGCTTCCGCAGTTTATGCAGGGCTCCTGCTTTATACGCTTTTCTGGGCGTTAGAGCGCGTTGGCCTCGATGGCTGGCGCCTTCTCCCGCCTCTCGCCCTGCCAGCGGGGATGGGCCTGTGGGTGTTCAGTCCTTGGATTACGGGACGACTGCTCCAAGGCACGGAGCGTCGCTCCTTCGGCAAACCCGTTGTTGCAGGCGGCATGGCATTCTGCGCGGCACTGTTTGTCTTCGTGTTTGCCTGCGGATGGCACATTACCGCCTCACGCGACCAGCAGTTCAATCCGTTCCCCGGTGAGACCGGTGCGACCCTTCCGGGCGCGGACCAGCAGGCTGCCAATGACTGGCAGTTCTATGGCGGCTCTCCAGCCGGAGACCGCTTTGCCATGCCAACCCAGATCAACGCTTCCAACGCTCATGATCTGAAAGTGGCGTGGGTCTATCACAGCAAGGATCTACCCCGGGCTGGCGAAAACTCCCGTGGGCGGGAATTCAGCTTTGAAGCAACACCTATCAAAATCGGCAACCGGCTGTTTTTCTGCACGCCGCACCGAGATGTCGTGGCGCTTGATGCAACATCCGGAAAGGAAATCTGGCGATATTCGCCAGGTGGGGAATTCGGCAAGAACATCTATCAGGCCTGCCGTGGCGTTTCCTACGTCAATGCACCGGGAACGGACTGCGCCCATCGCATCGTCTCAACAAATTCCAGCTCTCCTCCAACACTGTTTGAGGTGGATGCAGACACGGGAAAGCTCTGCGAAAGCTTTGGCGATCATGGCGTTGTGGATCTCCGGGATGGGATGGGAGCTATTCCACCCGGCTTTCACTTCATCACCTCCCCCCCCATGATGCTGCATAACCGCATCATGACGAGCGGCTGGGTTTATGATGATCAGACGGTTGGCGAACCTTCCGGCGTTATTCGTGGCTTTGATGCTATTACGGGCCAACTGGCCTGGGCCTGGGACATGGGTCGCACACCAGCCAACAAACCTCTCGATCCCGGCGAAGTCTTTACCCGTGGCACTGCCAATGGCTGGGGTGTTTATACGGCCGATTCCGGGCTGAACATGGTTTACGTGCCCCTCGGGATTGCCACACCTGACTATTTCGGTGGCAAGCGCCGGAGCTTTGACGAGAAGTATGACAGCTCCCTTGTCGCCTTGGATATCACAACTGGCGAAGAGCGCTGGCATTTCCAGACCGTTCATCATGATCTGTGGGATTTTGATCTCCCGATCGGCCCATCTCTGGTGGATCTGCCAGATGCCCACGGCACCCTGACGCCCGCACTGGTGCAAACAACCAAGCAGGGCGAACTCTTCGTGCTGGACCGCCGAACGGGTGCCCCATTCTACCGTGTTCAGGAAATACCAGTGCCCGCAGGAGATACGCCGGGCGAACATTATTCACCAACGCAGCCTCTCTCCTCAGAGATGCCCAATCTACGCCGGCCCAATCTGACGGAAGACGATATGTGGGGCGCGACCCCATATGATCAGATGTTCTGCCGCATTGCCTTCCGCTCCATGCGATACAAGGGCCTCTTCACACCACCGAGCCAGCTGGGCACCGTAGGCTTTCCAGCGTTTGATGGCGTGGCGGACTGGTATGGCGGCACCATCGACCCGACGCATGGCGTCATGTATATCAACACCACGTTCATTCCGTTCCTGATGACGTTGGTACCACAGGAAAAAGCCCTAGCCAAAGGGCTCTATAAATCCTGGCATGACTGGGCACAGCCTTATCCAGAGCCTGTTTTCACAAACAATCCCCAACATGGCCTGCCCTTTGCGGCCGTTGTGAAGCCATGGCTTGGCCCGTTTGGTGCCCCCTGCCTGGCACCCCCATGGGGCAAGATGCAGGCGATTGATCTTGTTCACCGTCGGATCATCTGGGAGCGGGCTTTGGGCACAACGAAGAATGTTGGCCCGACGAACACGCTGCGGATGCCCGTTGGCCTCCCCACCAGTGTCTTTTCCATGGGCGGCAGCGTGACGACGCCGAATGGTCTGGTGTTCATGGGCGCGCTGGCCGATCAAAGCTTCCATGTTCTTGATGGGCATGACGGCCATACCCTCTTCAAGACGGAACTGGATGCCGGCGGCAATGCCACGCCGCTGACCTATATGGGTGAAGACGGGCGGCAATATGTCGTGCTGGCTGTAGGTGGTCATGGCGGGCTGAAAACACGCAACAGCGATGAAGTCGTGGCCTTTGCTTTACCTAAAGCCCCATGAACATACTGTCTCCCTGCCGTCAGGGCAGGAAGACAGCAGGAGGCAGGATCAAACATGGCCGGGAAACAGCACACTTATTCCGTGAAGGTTGTCTGGACCGGCAATACGGGAACCGGCACATCCTCTGCCCGCAGCTACACGCGCAATTACGATATTACTGCACCGGGCAAGCCCAGGATTGAAGGGTCATCCGACCCTTCTTTTCGCGGAGACCCTGCCCGATGGAATCCTGAAGATCTGCTTCTGGCATCCCTGTCAGCCTGTCACAAACTCTGGTTTCTGGGGCTCTGTGCGCAGGCAGGCATCGTCGTCACGGCATACGAAGACCAGGCTACAGGCGAAATGGAAGAAGAACGCACCGGCGCTGGGCAGTTCACGTCCGTAACGCTTCATCCCCGCGTCATCCTGTCTGCCACGTCAGACGCAGAGAAAGCACTGGAGCTGCATCACAAGGCGCACGACATGTGCTTCATCGCACGATCGGTCAATTTCCCGATCATGAACGAGCCTGTAATCGTTCATGAGGGCGAACAGGACGCCTGAAACGCATCCACCTCGACGGCTCGAAGCCAAAAAAATCGCCTTTTGACCGAAAAGATGCGCCGGGTCGGCTGGTCCGGCGTTTTCATGTTGGCTGAACCTGCTAGAGAGCATCCCATGACGGATGAACTCGCCACGTTCGATTTCGAACTGCCCCGCGACCATATTGCGACCGAACCCGCCAGACCGCGTGACAGCGCAAAGCTGCTGCATGTGCGTTCGGGAGAAGCGCCCGATCTTCGGATCATACGCGATCTGCCCGGCCTGCTGCGGGAAGGCGATCTGCTGATTGCGAACAATACAGCCGTCATCCGCGCCCAGCTTTCCGCCACGCGCGGCGAGGCGAAAATCGGCATCACGCTGGACCGGATACTGGCTGACGGAAGCTGGCATGCGCTCGCCCGCAACTCCCGCAAGCTGAAACCGAACGATACGCTGAATTTTGGCGATGATCCGGTCACGGCCTCCGTTGTGGAAAATGAAGGCGATGGTGCCGTCAGCATCCGCTTTTCCGTCGAAGGGGATGCGTTCGATGCGTTCCTCGAACGCGTGGGAGCATTGGCCCTTCCGCCTTATATCGACCGTCCCTTCGGGCCGACCGTGCAGGATGACAGCGATTACCGGACGATCTTTTCCGAGCATCGCGGTGCTGTTGCGGCACCCACCGCTGGACTGCATTTCACGCCAGACCTTCTGGCCGCGCTCGACGCAAAAGGCATCCAGCGCCGAACCCTGACGCTGCATGTCGGCGCTGGTACGTTCCTGCCTGTCCGATCCTCCATCGCCGAGCATCGTATGCACGCAGAATGGGGTGAGATTGATGCGGAGACGGCGCAGGCCATCAACGAAACACGCGCCCGCGGTGGCCGCGTTATTGCTGTCGGAACCACGTCTCTCCGCCTGCTGGAAAGTGCGGCGCAGGAAGACGGTACGGTTCAGCCCTGGCGGGGCGAGACGTCCATTTTCATCAAGCCTGGTTATCGCTTCAAGGCGGTGGACCTGCTCATGACCAATTTCCATCTGCCGCGCTCAACGCTCTTCATGCTGGTCTGCGCGTTCAGCGGCACCGACACCATGCGTGAGGCCTATGCCTACGCCATCGCCAACGGACTGAGGTTCTATTCCTACGGCGATGCCTGCCTTCTGGAGCGAGCACCATGACCGAACAGGCCACAAAGATGACGTGGGTTCCGGAAGCTACCTGCGGACAGGCCCGTGCGGGCCATCTACACACCCGTCACGGCACCGTCCCGACCCCGACCTTCATGCCCGTTGGCACCGTTGGCACCGTGAAGGGCATGACCATGGATGCCGTTCGCTCCACGGGCGCAGGCATTGTTCTGGGCAACACCTACCATCTGATGCTGCGCCCGACGGCGGACCGCGTGCAAAAGCTGGGCGGTTTGCACAAGATGATGGACTGGTCCGGCCCGATCCTGACGGATTCTGGCGGGTTCCAGGTCATGTCCCTCGGTGCACTCCGCAAGCTCGATCAGGACGGCGTGACGTTCCAGTCCCATATTGATGGCAGCAAGCATCGCTTGTCGCCAGAGATCTCGACGGACATCCAGTACAAGCTCGATGCCACCATCACCATGGCGTTCGATGAGTGCCCTGCCCTTCCCGCCACGCCGGAAGCGCTGCGTAAATCCATGGAACTCTCCATGCGTTGGGCGGCCCGCTCACGTGAGGCGTTCGTGGCACGTGAGGGCTATGGCCAGTTCGGCATCGTGCAAGGCGGCACCGAGCGCGACCTGCGCGAATATTCCATCAAGGCGCTGACGGAGATCGGCTTCGAAGGCTATGCGATCGGCGGTCTGGCGGTGGGTGAAGGTCAGGAACTTATGTTCTCGACCCTCGATTTCACAACGCCAATGCTTCCGCAGGACAAGGCGCGCTACCTGATGGGCGTTGGTACGCCGGACGATCTGCTGGGGTCGGTCATGCGTGGTGTGGACATGTTCGACTGCGTGATGCCCTCGCGTGCTGGCCGTACGGCGCGAGCTTATACGGAGCGCGGCTACATCAACCTGCGCAACGCACGCTTTGCTGAAGACACGCGCCCGCTGACACCGCATGACGACAGCCCGATGGCCGGTCGTTACACCCGCGCTTATCTACATCACCTGTTCCGTGCTGGCGAGATGCTCGGCCCGATGCTGCTGACATGGCACAATCTGGCCTACTACCAGCGCCTGATGCGGCAGATCCGCGCCGCTATTGTCGACGGTACGCTGAACGAACTGGCGATCAAACTACGCGAGGACTGGTCCAAGGGAGACTGGACCGAAGATGAATGGCCCATGCCCTCTCTCGCTTTGTAAGTTTTCATTCTGATCCTGTTCCAATAATGTGTTTCCCCAACGACCTTCGGCTTTGGGGAATACGGATTTGAAACGCTTTAATGCAGGCCTGGCTCTTGCCGGGCTTCTCTGTGCGGGCAGCGCTCTGGCTGCGCCCCATAAGGAAGAAATCAAGGTTCTTGTTGTCGCCAACTGGGAAGTCGGCGCGGACAAGGGCGATGAGCCTGGCGAATATCAGGACTGGGTGGAGCGTCTTCATCTTGATGAAGAACGCCCCATTCGCGGCGTACAAGAAAAGCTGCGCCGCAATGCAGATGGCGTTTACGGCATCGCCCTGAAGAGCGGCAGCATTGACCTGCATGCGCTTGCGCTCGATCCGCATTATGATCTGACGCACACCTACTGGATTTTTACCGGCATTTCTGGCGTGAACCCGAACGTCGCATCCGTAGGTAGTGTGGCCTGGGCACGCTGGGTTGTAGATGGAGACGCATTGCGGGAAATCGATGACCGCACGGTTCCGAAAGGCTGGCCGTATGGTCTATACGCCATCGGGGCGGACAAGCCGGACACGCTGCCAGCCAACGCAAACCATTATGGCTCTGTCACGGATGTGGCGGAACTCAGCAAGGCGTATCCGCTCAATCAGGGTCTGGCGAACTGGGCCTTCAACCTGAGCAAGAAAACTCCGATGGCAGACGATCCCGCCATTGCCGAGCGCCGGAAGTCCTGGAAAGGCTTCCCCAATGCCCAGAAGCCGCCCATGCTCATTATGGGTGAAACGCTCGGTGCGCTTCGTTACTGGCACGGCCCGTCCCGCAACGAGTGGGCGGAAAAATGGGTCAAGCTGTGGACAAAAGATCAGGGCCAGTTTGTCATGACCAATGAGGAAAGCCAGACGTATCAGCTCGATATGCGAACACTGGCTCGTCTGGGGTATGTCGATTTGAACCGCGTCATGGTTCTGCGCTCAGGGAGCAATTTTGACATGCCCCCTCCAGGCGTGCCGATCACCGAGAGCATCGGAGACGAAGCGCCCGGCCAGAAACTCGCGTTCGATAACAACGAGCGTGCCGGTGAGCCGGTTGTCCATGAACTGATTGCTCACTGGGCAACATACCGGACGCATATTCCCGGCCAGAATTGATTCATCACATTGGTTTTTACGTCATGACCCTCGAACACTCGACGTCAACGCAGCGTTAGTACCGCTATTATGACGGGAAGAAGGCTGGGTCATGACAGGTTTTTTCGACCTGACCGCAAGAGGCTTTATCGGTGAAGGTCGGCTTCAGCTCGAAGAACTGGTGCTGGCATTCATCCTGTCCTCGCTTGTCGGGCTGGAGCGGGAACTTCGGCAAAAGAGCGCAGGACTGAGAACTCACACGCTTGTTGGGGTCTCGGCTGCCCTGTTCATGCTGATCTCAAAATACGGCTTTATGGATATTCTGGTGCCCGGCAGAGTCGTCCTGGACCCGTCACGCGTGGCCGCTCAGGTCGTTTCCGGAATCGGATTTGTAGGCGGCGGGGTGATTTTCATGCGTCGGGATATCGTCCGGGGCCTGACAACAGCAGCCTCCATCTGGTTTACCGCTGCGTTGGGCATGGCTTGTGGCGGTGGCCTCATTCTGTTGGCGCTGGCAACGACCGGGGCACATTTTATCGTCATGGTGCTGTATCCGCGCCTCCTGAAACGCCTTCCCAACACACGGGAACGCACCTCGGAGCTTGCGATACAGTATCGAGGGGACATGGTGAAACCAGTTCTGACATGCATGACAGAACTGGGTTTTTCCCTCGATAGCCTTACCTTCAGCAATACGGATGCCAGTCCCGGAAACATCACGACGATGACTGTCAGGATCCGTGGGAAACGTGCAATTTCCCACGGTATTACGGCCTTGGCGGCACTCCCCGGAGTTCAGGGCGTACACCTCTTGCCCTCAGATAAAAGGCAGTAGGTTCTTACAAGGCGTGTGGCATTGTCTTCTCATACTTATCCCAGTGGGTCGCCAGTTCACGTACGACAACACTTCCCACCGTATAAGCGGCCTCGACCGACGGAATGAACGCGGAATAACTGCCCTCGTGAGCTTCTTCCGCCAATAGTTCAGCGGCCGTCTGACCGGGATACTGCATGTCGAAATTACTGGTCGTGCGCAGGATCAACGCACGCTGTGGATCAACACGCCCTGCCTTGGCCTGTGCGGCAAGTGCCTGACAGAACGCAACGTCTTCTTCAGCCGTCGTGGCGAGCGTGCCCTGATTATCCGTCCAGTAACGAACCCAGCGCTCAGCCCAGGCATTCATCTTCTCACCAGCCCAGAACGTCTCGCCGGAAATGGTATCCCCCACCATCACAGACGGTGCTTTCAGGGCTTCCGGATACCCCTTATAGCGGGCACGGGACGCCTGAAGGCCCGGCGTATCTGGCAGGCTCATGTTTTTCGTCAGGCCATAAGCCCACTGCACGAGCTCTGGATTGAACGTGTAAACCATGTCTCCGCTAACAGAATGAAGCGGCGGCCGTGGCTTTTCATCCGGAACACTACCCTGAACAGGCGTAAAGCCATCAGGCCAGGACTTCGGGATCTCTCGCGGATCAATCAGATGCGACAGACCACCATTGATCACGCGTGGTGCCCAAATGGCAGATCCGACCGTCCCGAACTTCGGATCGACACCACCGATCCCGGCCAGAACAAAATAGGCGTGCTTCAGATCAAAGCGTGGATCAAGGACGAGCGCCGTGATGGCGGATGCCATGTGCTCCGGCCCTTCCCCGGACGCGATACCCAGAACATGCAGTTCCGGATTGTAGTGCATGACATCATGGTCCGTACCGGGCGCGGGAATTTCCTGCGAGAGCGGGAGCTTCTCAACCCAGTTCTGGTACTCGCCCGGCGTATCGCCCGTGTCCTTGCCAAGTTCGAAGGTCGTCACCACAACCACTCGCACAGGAATAGGCCGCGTTTTGGCAGATGCGCCGGAGACACTGCCTGAAACTGCGAGGACGGACAGGGCAGTCGCCCCGAAGAGAGTTTTCAGGCGGTTCATTGATAGAGGCTTTCGTGTGGAGCGGAGGTTTCAAAGGCGACAAACCGCGATTCAAGCTGCCATTGAAGGCGAGCTTTCTCGCTGGCTTTCAAAAGATCAGCACAAGGGCCGCTCTCAGGCTGTGAAGAAGGCAGGGTCTGGCAGGCTGCAACAGGCTTGCCAACCTGATGGTTGTCCCAAAGGCTCTGTCCCGGAATAAACGCATATTCCAACCCGGTACGGGACATCTGCTTCAGGTCCGCATAGCTGAGATTATAGGTTCGAGCAGCGCGAACATATTCCTGCGTCAGATCACCACGAGAAACACCCTCGTCATCCGTGGAGAGCGCAACAGGAACACCGGCCCGGCGATAGAGCGGCAACGGATGTTCAGCGCCCTTCACGTTCAGGATCTCATCATTGCTCGTCAGGTTGATTTCCACCATGACGTGCTTCTTAGCCATCTCGGCCAGCAGCCCGGCGACGTCGTCTTCCGAAGCGATATCAACGCCATGGCCAATACGCTTGGCGCCGGCAATTTCAATGGCTTCACGAATGTGATGCTTCAGTC
Source organism: Gluconobacter sp. Gdi (assembly GCF_014132155.1). GTDB lineage: Bacteria > Pseudomonadota > Alphaproteobacteria > Acetobacterales > Acetobacteraceae > Gluconobacter. The sequence continues at coordinate 632,306 of NZ_BLJQ01000002.1, read as the reverse complement.
CTTCAGGCGGAACCAGCTTGCCAGTCAGTTCGCCAGCATGAAGGCTGAGGTTCACACCCGGATAGACCTGCGACAGAAACTGAAACATCCGCATATGCAGGGTGTAATCCCGCATGGCGATGGCATCATCTTCCGGTGCAACAATATTGAGGCCGACAAATCGGGGATCGGCCTTTACGACAGCATATCCGGCATCAAGCTGCGCATAAACAGCTTGGGGCGGCAGTGTGCGAAGAACCTGAAACAGGTAATGAACACTGACGCTGCAGCCTGGATGAGCGTCTGCCGTGCCGCATTTCAGAACCTTCTGTGCCTGCTTGTCCATGGCATCCGTCTCCTGACGGGCCTGCGTGACAAGCGCCGGGATTTCAGCCTCCAGCGTTTTATGAGCGGCAGCAAAATCCTCACCATTCATCGGATGTTTGAAACCTGCATGGATCATCGCTGGAAGAGCCGGAGAGATCATGGGTTCGATATAGGTGATATGATCGTGTGCGGCACGATCCATGACCTCTGCCAACATATCTCCCTGATGGGCTGCGTCGATCGCTCCAAAATGCTGAAAAGCCGCAAAGAAGTGGTCATGGCCTGAACGGTCAGAAGGAGACGGCGTGAAGTCCCGCATGGACATGGCGTCAATCAGGCGGTTTTCTGCATCCGGGTTTCCCGCCAAAGCAGCGGCTGGCATCTCCCCATCTTTAGGATGCGGGCAGGCATGGCTCAGGATCTCAAGGCTTTTGAGAGAAACGCACAACCCGTCCCGGGCGGCCCAGTCCAGCATGTTTTCTGCGTAGATTGCCCCTACGAGATGATTGTGCAGATCTGCGCCCTTTGGGAAGGCTCTCAGGAACAGCCCAAGCCGAACCGGATCATTCCGAAGGGAGTTGTAAGTCTGCTCAACAGCAGACGGAGCTTCGGCCCTTGCCAGAGGAGACAGGGCCGTCAGAGACAGGGCAGCCGCTACGAGAACGGAAGGAATGGTGCATCGCATGGTGGCACGATGCCGACTGCCCACGCCCCTGACAAGACATTTTCAGACCGTTATAAACTCTGCAACAGACCGTTCTCAGACTTCGCTTTCCAAAGTGAAGAATCCGTCCATGACAGGGACACAGGAACCCGCAACATAGGCCTTCCCCGCCTGGGTTCTGGCTTCGAGCAGGCTCGGCCGTCCCATGTCTACACCTTGCGTAAAGGTGAGGGACAGATCGGCACCGTTTTGCAAGGTCGATAGGAATGCCACGGCGGCGACAGTTGCGCTTCCTGTTGCAGGATCTTCCGGAATACCATCAAGGGGAGAGAACATCCGCCCCTGAATGTCGCTATCTTTTTCAAAGGCATTTTCGCCAGCGTTCCGCGTATAGGCGTAAACGGAGTCCACTCCACTGGACGCAAGGAATGTGCGATGGGCAGAAATCTCACCATAGGCCCGGCGCAAAGCCTCGCGGGACGCCAGTTCGACAATCAGAAACGGCAGGCCGACCGATACGATCTGGGGAGCATGATGATCGGTGCGAATATCTTGCGGTTGAAGCCCAAGACAGGCTGCCGCGTTTTCAGGGATCATCCGGCTCCGACGTGTTATTGCTTCCGGCGCCATGAGTTCCGCCCGAATGACACGGCCGTTCTCACGCTCCAGCCGCACAGGGACCAGCCCAGCCTTTTCTTCGAATACCAGCGTTTCCGGCAGCTCCCGCCCCTGCGCTTCGGCCTGTCGCGCCAAGGCAAAAGCGGTTCCGATATTAGGATGTCCGGCGAATGGCAGCTCTCCGCCTGGCGTGAAGATACGGACATGCGCTGTATGCTCTGCCTCTACAGCAGGCAGCACAAAGGTGGTTTCAGAATACCCGAACTCAATGGCGATTTTCTGCATCTGATCGGTCGATAGTCCCGCCGCATCCAGCACGACCGCCAGAGGATTGCCCCCGAAAAGCTGGTCCGTGAAAACATCCAGGGTGACATAGGAACGACGCATAACCGGTTCTCTCATCGGAGAATGAAGACATCCCATCATGTCTGATTGGCCCCTTGGGGGAAAGATGGCGTAAACTGATGATTCTGCTTTCCATCCATCTGCTGAGCGCATGACATCACGCCTTTCTCCTTCTCGCTCCGGACGTTCTCTTGAAGAACGGATCGAGGACCACGCCCGGCATCTGGGGTTTGATGCCGTGGGCTTCTGCACGGCGGAACTGGGTCCGGACGTGGAGGCAGGGCTGCGTGCTTTTGTCGCACAGGGCCATCATGGGACAATGGAATGGATGGAAACGCGCATCGAGCAGCGCAGTCATCCTCAGGCCCTCTGGCCGGACGCCCGCAGCGTCATTTCCCTCGCAGTCTGTTACGCACCCGCCGAAGACCCGGACGCAACGCTGCGTCAGCCAGATCGGGGCAATATCTCCGTCTATGCCCGTAATCGGGACTACCATGACGTCATCAAAGGGATGCTGAAGCATCTTGCCCAGTTCGTCGTAAAGCTGGGCGATGAGACTACGCAGGTGAAGGTCTTCGTCGATACGGCCCCGGTTTCGGAACGCGCTCTGGCAGAAAAGGCGCATCTGGGCTGGCAGGGAAAGCATACCTGTCTGGTCTCCCGCACCCATGGTTCATGGCTTTTGCTGGGGGAAATCTACACAACGCTGGATTTAAGCCCGTCCGAGCCAAAAGGCGGAAGCTGCGGCACCTGTACGAGCTGCCTGACGGCCTGCCCGACAGATGCTTTCCTTGGCCCGTATCGTATGGATGCGCGGCGGTGCATTTCGTATCTGACCATCGAACACAAGGGGCCAATCCCGCATGACCTGCGGGGAAAAATGGGCAACCACATCTATGGCTGCGACGATTGCATTTCCGCCTGCCCGTGGAACCGCTTCGCCGAGGCGTCCCGCCACATCAAGCTTCAGGCCCGACCGGAACTGATTGAGCCAAAACTCGCAGAACTGGCGGCCTTGGATGATGCGGCTTTCCGCACGCTTTTTTCGGGATCGCCCGTCAAGCGGATTGGACGTAACCGATTTGTCCGTAATGTTCTGATCGCAATCGGCAATTCAAACGACCCGGGCCTCGTCCCTTCTGCACGGGCTCTGGAATCCGACCCTGACCCCGATATTGCCGAAACTGCCCGCTGGGCGCTGGAACGCCTGACATGAGTGACCTCGTCAAACGCAGCCTTTCGCTCTCAGGACATCGGACGTCCGTTGCGCTTGAACCAGAATTCTGGGCAGTCCTGGATCAGATGGCTACGGAGCGGGCCTTGAGCTTTGCGGCCCTCGTTGCGTCGATTGACGCCAAACGCACACCAGACCGCCCCCTGGCTTCAGCTCTCCGTGTTGCAGCTCTCATGGATGCGCGGAAAACGGGCGACGACTGATCGGATCACTTCGCGTTCGGAGGAAGATCCATCCAGTCAGGGTGCTTTCTCTGGATCCAGTTCAGAGCTTTCTCCATCAAACGACGGAAGAACGGAATATCTTCGGAAAGGAGCAGGATACCGACAGGAATCATCCACACCCCGAGGATCGGCAGAAAAGCCATACAGCCCCCGAGCATGAACAGAATACCCGCCGGAATACGAATCCATTTACGCTCTGGCTCACGTAGCCAGCTCACGGTCTTCTGCATCCATTCAGGAAGCTTGCGAATCAGAGCCTGCATCTTCTCCTCGTAATCGTCGGGCGCCGCAGACTGGGCGACAGGGAGATGCTGGGTCTGATCGGACATAACTGGGGTGACCTTGTTTTTCATGATGCTCCTTCAACACCCGAAGCCTCCGGGAGATCCAGTTCTTTCTGTGGGCGGTACATGTCCGATCTGTCATTTGCCGCTTTCCGGGACCATGCTAGATTGTCGATATGGCTATCTGGGGCAAAATGTTCGGTGGTGTTGCTGGCTTCGCAGTCGGCGGCCCGTTCGGGGCACTGATGGGAGCAGCCCTTGGGCATGCCGCCGACAGTGGCTCTCTGCTTAATCCTTCTACTGGGGGGTGGAGCGAACGCTTTCCTGCCCGGGGTCGTCCTGACCCGAACAGTGCAGCATTCTTTGGTGCTGCAAAAATTGCGGCGGCCATGGGCAAAAAGGACCAGCTTTACGCCATTGGCCTTGTGGCGCTGTGCGCAAAGCTGGCGAAGGTCGACGGGCCCGTCAATCGCTCCGAAATCAACGCGTTCAAAACCTGCTTCCAGTTTCCACCCGACAACACGCGTGAAGTTGGCATGTTGTTCGACCGCGCGCGGGAGCGAACGGACGATTTTGAAATGTACGCCCGCGAGATGGGCTCAGCTTACGGAGACGACAAGGCACCGCTGGAAAACCTGATGGTGGCCCTTTTCCGGATTGCCCGTGCAGATGCTGGAGCATCCAGAGAACTCCATCCGAAAGAAATCGATTTTCTTCAGCGTGTCCATCGTGCGTTTGGGCTGTCATCCGGAGCATGGACACGGGCAGAAAGTGGCGACAGTCGTGCCGCCAGCACTGGCGAGCCAGACGCCTATCGCGTTCTCGGCATCACGCGTACAGCGTCTGACAAGGAAGTCCGCGTTCGGTGGCGCACGCTCATCCGCGAGTATCATCCGGATGTTATTGCTCAGAAACCCATGACGGATCTGGAGCGCAAGCGTGCCCAGGAACGCGTGGCCCGGATCAATGCCGCCTGGGACCGCATCAAACGAGACCGCCAGCTTTAACCTCACAGGTCTGACGATCATATCGACCCGCACGGCGATATTTCTCCAGCCACGACACCCGTACGGGACAGAGTAGGCATAGCCCATCAAGAAAAAAACCGCCTCTCAATGAAGAGAAGCGGTTCAAAAACCTGTCAGCCAATTATTTTTAGGCTGGCAGAGCAGCTTTCACGCCCTTTTCGCGAATGATCTTACGCAACGCAATGACCTTCTCATTCAGTGTCGCATTATCAAGGTCACGCCAGGCGTCAAAAGCCGGAAGCTTCAGCGCGCTCTCAAAGTCGTCTGCCTTCGCAAGCGTCTTTTGCTGCTCACCGAAGGTTGGCTCGAACGGCTCGTACGTTCCGCCCTTCTCGCTCTTCCCACGCAGCATCTCAAGGTAGGCTGCCATGCCAAACGCAATTCGGGATAGATCCCGCTTGCCTTCAAGCGCCTGACGCACTGTTTCCGTCCAGAAGACCTGAATTTTTGAAGAGCCATCCCCCGAAATTCGCAGGGTCTGGTCAGCCATCGCGGGGTTGGAGAAGCGACTGATCACGCTGTCACGATACCCTTCCAGCGTCATGCCCGGCGGGGCTTCCAGGGTCGGGATCACATCCTTGTTGAGGAAGTTCTCCAGATTACCGCGCAGATCCGCATCACGAACGGCTTCATCAACATTCTCATACCCGACCAGAACGGCAGGGAAGCAGAGCATGATGTGGCCAGCATTCAGCATACGGATCTTTACATGTTCGTAGTCCGTCACATCATCGACGAACTGGACACCGGCCTTCTCCAGTGCCGGACGTCCGTCAGCAAAGCTGTCTTCCAGCACCCACTGATGAAAATCCTCAGCAACGAGCGGAAGATCATCGCTCAGACCACTGGCCTCATTCAGGCGCTTGGCAATTGCTGAAGACACGGTCGGTGTGATGCGATCCACCATTCCGTTGGGGAATGTGGCGTTTTCTTCAATCCACTTGGCCAGTTCCGGATCACGCGCCTTTGCATAACCCAGGAACGCCTTGCGGGCGACGTTACCGTTGTGCCGCAGATTATCGCAGGACATGATCGTAAAGGCCTTACCCCCGGTATCCCGGCGGCGACGGAGCCCTTCTACAACATATCCGAAGATCGTGGACGGCGCTTCCGGCGTCTTCAAATCCTGCTGAACAGCCGCATTCTCAAGATCGAACGCACCCGTCGATTCATTGATGTTGTATCCACCTTCCGTGATCGTCATGGAAACAATCCGGATGGCAGGGTCTGAGAGGTGCTTCAGTACGGCTTCAGGATCTGCCGGAGCCAGCAGATAGTCCCGCAATGCGCCCATGACGCGGACAGTGCTTTTGCCAGACGGTGCCGTTTCCGTCAGGGAGAAGAGGCAATCCTGCTTTTTGAATTCTTCAGCTTTTTTCTTTGAGCGGTCACCGCCCGTTAGACCAACGCCAATGATGCCCCAGTTGGGATCATCCTTAAGAATTTGTTCAACATAGAATGCCTCGTGGGCACGAAAGAAATTGCCCACACCAAAATGCACGATCCCTGGCTTTATCCCGTTGATGTCGTAGGGCGGAGCCTGCACACCGGCGGGAAGAGACTTGAGGGTTTCGTGCGTAATCATGGATTTCTCCGTTCCTAATGACCAGCCTCTGACGGGGGCCGGTTTTCCGGGCAGATGCACCGAGCTCTCCAGAAAACGCGGGAGATCACGACCGGGTTTCGAAAAAACGCCATCAACTGGCGCCTAGAGCCCTTTGGCAGCACTGGCATCGTCCCGCATGAGAACGCCTACGGCGCGCTCCAGATCATCCTTGAACAGAGACATGACGAAGCGCATTTCAGGCCGTGTCTGTTCTTCCAGCCGAGGAAGAAGTTCGAGAATGTCTTTGTCTTCCGGCTGATGCGGATGACGGTCCTGCTTGCGAACAAATCTTTGTTCACAGCTATGAGCCAATGCTCTCAGCGTGTGGCTGAGGCTTTTGTAGAGTGGAACAAGGCCTGTATTCCCTGCTGCACGGCCTGTCGCGATTGCTCGAGCCACCAGCATCGTATCGTTCAGGAGCCGCCGCATCAACCTTGGAAGTGCCGCGAGCACAGGGTCGCGCTTCTCCAGGTCACTGAAACGCTCGCGTCTGGCCTCTTCCACTGCGCCTTCAAGTTCGATCAGAAGGGCCACGCAGGCTTCGTTCCGGGTTTCAATTTCCCGCCAGCCCGTTTTCTGATCCAGTGCGCCTTCCAGCAGTCCATCCAGACGTCGCAGGATGCGGCTGGATGTGTGGAAAGCCTGCTTTCGGGCACTGCTGTGCAATACCACAAAAGACACCACCAGAGAGACGACCACACCAATCATGATAGCCGTCAGCCGCGTTACCATTGGCAGAAACGGGCTGCCCTCACTGGGAAACAGATACACAATAATCAGGGTAATACAGGCAAACCGCAGATTGGTCTGAACGGCTGCGAGGAAGGCCAACGGCGCAAGAACTACCCAGAAAGGCAGCCACCGCAGACCCGTCCACATTTCCAGCAAGACCGCTACGATCCCTGCAACAGCGCCCAGCAGAGTCCCGGTAATCTGATCGCGGGCTGTTGCCATTGTCTGCGTTATGCTGGACTGCGTAACAATCAGCGCGGTCACGAGCGCCCAGATTGTTTCCTGAAGATGCAGCGTCATGCCCACAACCCAGGCCGTGACAATCGAAACCAGAACGCGAATGGTCTGGCGTGTGGCAGGTCGTAGGACCTCCCGCCAGTTGCTTCCCTTGGGCGGAACCATCAGCCAGGTCTGTGTGATTTTTTTCAGAGCACTCATCATTTCATGAGCGCTTTAAGAGCTTCCGAGTTCTTCAGTCCACTCGTTTCAGTGCCCGGGCTCATTCAAACGACGCGTTGGACCAGCCATTTTCTGGAATGACGATCGGTATCGCTCCCAAGCGACAGAACATCACAGTCGAGATTGGCGCTCAGAACCTGAGAGGCAACGCCGTAGCGACAAATAGAACGGCCTCATTCAGATTGAGGAACGGCGCAAACCGGTCCGCTTTTGAAGCAAAACCGATGACATAATTTTCCGTCGTCCCTCAATCTTACTGATCCAAATTAAGTCAGTTTCCCAGAAAGGGGACTGGCACCCAGCGTAGTCCGTCATCATCCTGCACCAAAAGCAGAACTTCTTTCTTTTTCTGTTCCAGCGCGCGGCTCACAGCTTTGGCAAACGCATCCGGCGTGTCGATCTGATCCTGCCCAACCTGCGTAATCACATTCCCAACCGCAATCCCGCGAGATGTGGCCGGGCTGGAGGGTTCAACCCGATCCACCAGCACGCCACGCTGATCGTCCGTCAGAGCATATTGGGTGCGCATTTCCGCATCGATGGAACGCACGGCCAGACCCAGCTCGCCAAAAGCTGCTTTCGTATGCGTTGGCTGATGCGTGTCGGACGGTGGCATATCTGGCGCGTTCGGCGACTGTGCCAGCGTGATCGGAAGCGTCTTGATGCTGCCCTTATGCCAGACGGTCAGCTCTGTTTTCGTTCCAGGAAGAATGGACGCAATGATACGCGGCATGGTCTGCCCCGTCACATCCTGACTGCCCACACGGGTGATGATGTCACCAACCTGCAGGCCAGCCTGAGCTGCCGGACTTTTCGGCCCCACTTCAGACACCAGCGCGCCCTTGCCGACCGTGCCATCAGCCTGGTGGAAATCAAGATCCTCCGCAATGTCGTAGGAGACATTCTGGAACTTCAGTCCCATCCACCCGCGCGACACATGACCTGTCTTACGAAGCTGATCGATGATGCCACGCGCGTCATCCGCCGGGATGGCAAAGCCGATCCCGATAGAATCACCCCCGGCCCCACCATAGATCAAGGTGTTGATGCCAATGACTTCGCCCGAGAGATTAAAGAGCGGGCCGCCAGAATTTCCCCGGTTAATGGCTGCATCCGTCTGGATATAGTCATCATACAGGCCGTGTTCGACATTCCGTCCGCGGGACGAGATGATACCTGCCGTGACTGTTCCGTTCAGGCCGAACGGATTGCCAATGGCCACCACCCAGTCTCCGATCCTGGCGGCATCGCTGTGTCCTAACGGAACAGCTGGCAGCGAATGCTTCGGTTTGACTTCCAGAACGGCCAGATCAACCTGACTGTCGCGCCCGACAATCTTTGCCGGCAGTTCCGTGCCGTCCTGAAGTGTCACGGAGACCTGATCTGCGCCTTCAATGACGTGATTGTTCGTCACTATGATGCCCGCCGGATCGACAATAAAGCCTGATCCCAGAGCCTGCATCCGCCGCGGCGGGCGGTTCGGTGCCGGCTTGTGCGTCATGTAGTCGTGGAAGAATTTTTCCAGCGGTGAGCCCTGCGGGAACTGCGGCACCTGCGGGCCATCCGGACCACTGGAGTCCGGCCCCTTGTCTTCATCCTTACCGGGCTTGAGCACAGCAGACGTCGAAACGTTCACCACGGACGGAAGAAGGCGATTTGCCAGATCCGCAAAGCTGGACGGAACGGAGCGCGGGGCTGGTACGGGTGCCGGAGAGGGCTGCGGGGCGGTCTGGGCCTGTACCGTCGTAACGGACAGCGCCAGGGAAACGGCGCAGGACAGGGCAAGGCTGGCGGTCAATCTGCTCATGGTGACACGCTAACGCAGAAGACTGTCCTTCGTCACCATCCTGTAGTTCAGGAGGGGCGTATGCTACGCTGTTTCCTCTTCCTGACAGGCCGTTCCTCCAGAAAAAAGAGTCTTGGCATGACCGATCATCTCCCCCCGACCAGTTCTTCTGACGAATCCCATGCCAATGCCGAGAAACGCATTTCCGAGATTCTGAACAACGAACAAACTGGCCTTGGATCGAATGTATTGTCCTTTGCGTCGCTGGAAGGTGTCTCAGTCCGCGACGGACATGCGCACGTGACCCTTGCCACCTCGCGAGACAATGTGTCGCGCATGGAGCCGATCAGACCTCAGGTTGAAGCAGAGATCGCGCGCATTCCAGGCCTGACGGGAGCAACAATTTCCCTGACAGCTCATCGTGCTACCACGCCACCACCGGCCAACGCACCAGCTCCAGCAGGCGGGGGCGGTCATCGGCCGTTCAATCTGGGCGGCAAACGGCAGAATGCGTCCAGCCGTCATGCTCCAGAGACGCTTCTGCCGGGCGTGAAGGCTGTCGTTGCTGTTGCGTCCGGCAAGGGAGGCGTTGGCAAATCCACAACCGCTGTGAACCTTGCAGCTGGCCTCGCCAAACTCGGTGTTCGGACGGGCCTCCTGGATGCAGACATCTACGGCCCATCCCTTCCACGCATGCTCGGCCGCAACACACGCCCCGAAGTCGTTGAAGGCCGGATCATCCCCATCGAAGCCTGGGGGCTAAAAAGCATGTCTATCGGCTATCTGGTGGACGAGCATCAGGCCATGATCTGGCGTGGCCCCATGGTCATGGGTGCCCTCACCCAGTTCCTTGGAGAAGTGGACTGGGGAGATCTGGACGTCCTTGTCATAGACATGCCACCCGGAACCGGTGATGCCCAACTGACACTGGCCCAGAAGCTTGGAGCCAAGATGGCCAAAGGTGGGGCTGTTATTGTCTCCACGCCTCAGGACATTGCGCTGCTGGATGCACGACGTGGCGTCTCCATGTTCGAACGGATGGAAACCCCCATCCTCGGCGTTGTGGAAAACATGTCCTATTTCTGCTGCCCAAACTGCAATCATCGCACCGAGCTCTTTGGCCACGGGGGTGCCAGAGAAGAGGCAGAGCGCCTTGGCGTGCCTTTCCTCGGCGAAATTCCCCTGCTGGCTGACATCCGGGCCAGCGGCGATCAGGGGACGCCCATTATCCTCTCGGCACCTGACAGCGAAGCCGCCCGTGCCTACACGGCCCTCGCCACGACTATTGCCGAGGCCCTCAGCCACTCTGATGAAAAGGCTTCCTCATGACCCGTCTTCTCCTGCTGGGAACAGCATTACTTCTGTCGGCTTGTGCTCGACCGCCTGTCGTCCATCATGGGCTTTCTTCAGACGGCTACGGCTTCACGAATAACTCCTCCCATCTTCCGCCACCACCGAGCCTCATGACCCCTGCGACACGATAAAATTACAGAATCGACACTCAGGAGCTTGACCAAAGGGGTCTCGGCGTGGAAAAAGCCGGGCTGTGGATGCCGGGTTAGCACAGTGGTAGTGCAGCGGTTTTGTAAACCGAAGGTCGGGGGTTCAAATCCCTCACCCGGCACCACGATTTTTCCCAGAAAATCAAGCTTTCTGAACGATTCCCCAAAAAGAATCGTCCACGCCTTCGAACCCAGTTTTATGGGACCGAACCCTGTGGATAAGTTTGTTGATTAAGATCTACGAAATGTGAGTCCGACGTGATTCCACATTCGTTCTCCGTAGAATCCGTTCAGAAACAGCGATTCCGGAAAACAGGAAATCCACCGACCATTTTACTCACCGAAATACGAACTCAATTTTCGGCGGTGGGGTCAATTTTATAGCAGTGTTCAGTCAGGCCCTTTTTACAAAGGGCCATATGCTTGTGTGCCGGTGCAGGCCAGAAAATGTGGATGCACACGGACGCAAGAATAAGCAGTCCTGCCAGAATCGCCCAGGGCCAGATCCGTGGTAACCGCGGCTCTATCTCAGCCGCGGTCTCACTTTGCACGGAAGGGGCATCTTGCAGGAGCTTATCAAAATCGTTCACGATTTCGCCTGTCTCAGGCTTCTGGTTCGAGGATGGCGTTCATCTCGATCCATTCGCGCTTGGAAAGCCCGGACGTTTCCTGCGTCACGGCCTCTCCCGCCAGACGGCGGCGCACCACGTTCAGCATCCCCGCTGAGAACGTGAAGGCTCCGCGACGATATTCTTCGAATGCGGCAGCCGTTGCCGGCACCCAGGCGTGCAGCAGCTCGATCATCTTTTCTGCGTAAACACGAATCTCGTACTGCGCATGCGGATCTGCGCGCAGGGCGAGGAAGTGCATCAGATTGTGCAGATCGATCTTCCAGTACCACTGGGTATAGGTGTTCAGCGTCAGATTCATGCGCGCCAGTTCACGGGCCAGGCCAGTGCCCTCCGGGTCCAGCATTGATTCATAATCGTCGTAGCACTGGCTGGCATCACGACGCAGAATCTCAAGCACGCGCTCTGCTGTTTCCGGATCAAGAGCTTCGCTACGTCCCTGACGGTTCGAGGCGCTCTGCGATGCAACCTGATCCAGAGCTGGCAGATAGAACTCACGGTCGAGAATCGAATAGCGCGCGGAATATTCATTCACGCTCGCCATGCGATGACGAATCCACTGCCGTGCCACGAAAACCGGAAGCTTCACGTGGAACTTGATCTCGCACATCTCGAACGGCGTCGAGTGGCGATGACGCATCAGATAACGGATCAGTCCGGCATCTTCAGACACCTTCTTGGTGCCACGCCCATAAGACACCCGCGCAGCCTGAACGACGGCTCCATCATCGCCCATATAATCGACGACGCGCAGGAAACCGTGATCCAGCACCTCGATGGGCGTGAAAAGAAGTTTCTCCATCGCCGGAACGGTCGGGCGGGAGGTCAGCTGGGGCTCATTGCGTTGCGCTTCAATTTCAGCGCGCTGTTCGGATGTCAGTGCCATAGGCCGCGGCTCTAGCATGAGGAATCGCGACAGGTCACGTACGATAATTCTTTTCCCCTTGCAGGACGGCAACAGCACTCCTATGTTCAGTAGTGCAAGGGGTTCGTCCCCGGCTATGGCGATAAACGGTAAGTGAAATAAGTGTTGTGGACCCGGGGGCAGTGCCCGGCGTCTCCACCAGGAAAAATCTCTCGCAAGAGGGATCTGTGGGGACGAAACAGGCTCGACGCGCATGGTAAAGACTTATCTTTTGCCCGGTATTGTACCACCGTCATCGGGCTAAACTTACAAGTGCCAATGATAACTCTGAGGTGCTCGCTGTCGCTGCATAAGCGATAAGCGCGGTTCGGGAGGGCACCGGGCAACAGAAGCCCTCCCACCTCATTTTTCCTTTTGTGCAAAACGTCTTGCCATTCTGGCTGGTCTGTCGCATCCCTGACCTGATTGACTGAAACATCAGGCCTGCGACCATGAGCGACGACGATCACACCGGCCAGGACGGCCTTGAGCACGACCTGCCCGAAAGCCTTCTTCCCTATGACGACTGGGTGGAAGACGCCTATCGTGAAGTCATGCTGCGCGCCATTGAGCACGTTGCGGCTGAGGGACTTCCCGGTGCTCACCATTTCTACCTGACCTTCCGCACCAATCGTTCGGACGTCATCATTCCGTCCCGTCTCCGGGCCCAGTATCCGGAAGAGATGACGATCGTTCTTCAGCACCAGTTCTGGGATCTGGCGCTGGATCGCGAAAAGAATGTCATTTCTGTTGGTCTGTCATTCGGGGGCGTTGGCAGCATCCTCGTCATCCCGGTCGCCGCTATTACGGCTTTTGCAGATCCACATATCCGGATGGCGCTGCGCTTCGTCAGCAGCATGGTCGATGACGACGAAGACATCGAGATCCCTGAAGGTGCGGTAGAGCCAGATGATATCGATCCGGCGCATCACCCCGAGGTGACAATCGAAGAGCCTCCTCAGGAAGAGAAGAAAGATGCCGAGGTCGTAAGCCTGGCAGCATTCCGCAAGCGCCCACCAACCTGATTTATTCCTTCCCGCCCGAACAGGGCACCGAGGCCTGACGGTTTCTGCGTCCTGATGATAATATCAGGACCATCGGGCGCCGTTTTCTTGAGGGACCATCATGCGCTTTACCGTTGATCGCCTTGACCACATCGTTCTGACCGTACGGGACAGAACTGTTTCGGCATCCTGGTACCAGCGGGTTCTGGGCATGGATATTGAGGAATACGGCCGGAATAACCGTGTTGCTCTCTGCTTCGGCGGCCAGAAGATCAATCTTCGCCCTGAAGGATCAGAGGGTTGGGAAACGGCCGAGGGCGCGCAGCCCGGCACATCCGACCTCTGCTTCACAACAGCCATTTCGAGTGACGATATTGTGCGGCATCTCGAAAAATGCGGTGTTGTCGTTGTGGAAGGGCCAGTTTCGCGCTTGGGCGCTCTGGGACCGATCACTTCGGTTTATTGCCGGGATCCGGATGGCAATCTTGTGGAAATTGCCTCTTACCAAGGCTAACAGGCGGGGTAGGCCCCCGCCTGAACTCCTGGTTTTTACCAGTTCTTGGAAATCATCCAGAATTCTTCGGATGTCAGGGTAATGGCGTTGGAGCCCTTCGTTTCAGCCGCAGCCGTTGCGAGGGCTTCGATACGCTCGATCATGAGCGTCTTGCGCTGATGAGCCTCTGACTGCTCCTTGACGGTGGCAAGTGTCTGAAGGGCAGACTTTGCAGCTTTGGCAACGCGGGCTGCGTCAATAGCGGCATAAGACATGATTAGTCTCCATGGTGATGGTCAAACTCGAAGTTGATCCTACCGCACCCTTGAGACCAGACCAAATAAACAGCTCGCACTCAGGCCAGAGAGGCCTCGTATGCCTCAAGCACGGCATCCGTTGGACCATCCATGCGGATTTGCCCCTCTTCCATCCAGAGGATACGCGTACACCATTGCTTGAGCACAGGCAGGGAATGCGATGTCACGACCAGAATTTCTGCGGCATCAACCATGCCTGCCATCCGCTCTCTGGCTTTTTCCTGAAAGCGCTGGTCTCCTGCCATGAACCATTCATCCATCAGCAGAATACGCGGACGTGGAACCGTAGCCAAAGCAAATCCAAGCCGAATGCTCATCCCGGACGAGTAGAGGCGGACTGGCAGATCAAAGAACGGTCCCAGTTCCGCAAAGGCTTCGACATCAGCCTCCAGCGCAGGAATCTGGCTCTTTGGTAACCCGATCCGACACGCAAAGAGATTGAGGTTTTCACGCCCGCTCAACTCTAGATTCATGCCTGACTGCGGATCAATGAGCGCATGACTGTCACCCTCGATATCAAGAAAACCATCAGTCGTTTCATAGATGCCAGCCAACACACGCAGAAGCGTAGTTTTTCCAGCACCATTATGGCCAATCAGGCCAACCCGTTCACCCCCATGGATCTGGAATGTCAGGCCTGACAACGCCTGCACCAGAACAGCATCAGAAGCGACTGCGCCGAGACGCATTCGTCCACCTACAGCCGAGGGCTTTGTGACGGTAGCCTTGGCACGAGCCAGCAGTGTTTTCTTCAAAGAGCGAGAAGCCCCGTGCAGCACCGGAAACGACAGAGAAAGGTTCTCAAGGCGGATATGCGTCATGTCAGATCCAGAACACCAACCGTGAACGCACACGGACGAAAGCCCATATCGCGATAACCCAGAACACAGCACTCGTCAGCAGGGCCACGAGCCAGACGCTGATCGAAGGAATATGCCCCAGCAATGGAGCGCGAACGACTTCCAGCAGAGCATAAAACGGGTTGTACAGCAGGTACCGCGCTTTCCCCGCCAACTGCTGCGGTTGCCAGATGACAGGCGTCACGTAGAACACGATCTGAAGGAGCGCCCCGATAATCGGCGGCACATCCCGGAACCTTGCGCAAAGTGCCCCCAGCAGCATGCAGGCTGCAAATCCGTCCAGCCCCCACAGCAGAAGAGACGGAAGCGCCAATAACGCCGTGAACCCCGGCCAGACATGATAGATCGCGAAAACACCAACAGGCACGATGATGTTGTGAGCGAAAACAATCGCATTACGGACCACAACCCGTATGGCCTGAAGCAGCAATGGAAGACGACTGGAGCGTATAATGCTTTCGGCATCCAGAAAACTGGTGCAGGATTCCTGAAGAAGGCTGGACAATCCCGTTTGCCAGAGCGTCAGGGACAGCGCCAGAAACGGCAGATAGACCTTCATATCCTGATGAAAGAGCCGACTGTATAGAACGCCCATGGATGCGACCATAAGGGCCGATGTAATGGTCAGCCAGAAGGGCCCCAGGGCTGATCCGCGATAACGCAGCTTAATGTCCAGCCATCCGAGCATAACGCCCAAACGCCAGAGCTTGCAGGCTCCGCGGAAATCATCCCAGGCCCGGGCAGCGGGGCTCCCCCGACGTTGGTCGAACTTCAGCACGCTCAGATCGTGCGTCGGCAACCGTTGCACCTCTGGCTCTTTCGTGGCCGGGGAAGATGAGTTCATCTGGTTCGCCTAGCCGATAGACTGTGTTCCCGCAAGCAGTCTTGCCCTTGATGATGGCGTGCTCTTCCACCATCTGTCCCTGAACACCTTCCACAGTGAAAAAGTAGGCGACAAACGTAACTCTTTCGTCATTTTTCCTAGTTTTGCCGTAATCCCTGTGTATGCTTTGAGGGTTGCGACAGTTCTTCCTTTGTCAGGTACCCTGCCCCGATGCCCAGACCCGCCGTGCCGTTCCAGACCATTCTTCGCCCGTTGACCGCTCTCCGTTCCGGTCTGGCACTTGGTCTGATCGGCCTTCTCGCGGCCTGCGCCGGCACACCAGACATGAGCTCCACCTCACAGGTTCCGGTCTCTCAGGAAGCCGCGAAGTATCGCGCTCACGCAAAATCCTACTACGCCCCGCCAGGGCCACCCAGCGATCCATGGGGGCCATACATTCAGGAAGCGTCTGCTCGGTTTGATATTCCAGAAGCGTGGATCCGGGCGGTCATGCAGCAGGAATCTGGCGGCCACCTTTACGACCATAATGGCAATTTCATCACCTCGACGCCGGGTGCCATGGGCCTGTTGCAGCTTATGCCGCCAACTTATGATGACATGCGCCAGCAATACGGCCTCGGCGACGATCCGTTTGATCCGCACGATAACATTCTCGCAGGCACGGCATATCTTCGGCAGATGTACGAGATCTACGGCTCCCCGGGATTTCTTGCCGCCTATAACGATGGTCCGGGCAGCCTCGACAGCTACCTGCGCCGCGGACGCCCCCTTCCGCGCGAGACACGCCGATATGTGGCAGCGATTGGTCCGCGCATTGCGGGCGTGACGCCTCATAACCGATCAGCCGCAGATCTTCTCGTTTCGCAGCACGATCCCAATGCCCAAATTCAGGTCGCAGAAAATACTGTCCCTACCACGCCGGCAAGTCAGTCGATCCGGGCAGCCTGGTCCCACAAGGATGCATCAGCAGACAGCTCATCTGATGATAACTCCTCTTCAGACGAGACCGTGTCCGAGACACCCGTCGCTTCTTCTGCAACGCCTGTTATCGTAGCCTCTGCCGCGCCGACGGAACCGAGCAGCGTCAGTGCGGCATGGGCAGCGCGAGGCATCACCTCCCCGGCCCCCACTGTGCAGAAAGTGGCCTATCATCCGCCGGTCGCAAACAGCATGGATACTGAACTGGCGGACAGTCAGGTCACGGCGCAGGAAATTCCGATGGGGCACCACCTGCAACCCCAGCCGATCATGGCCGTCATGCCCGCAACACGGCAGCAGTATCGACTGTCTTCGCCAGCACCGACGATGCATCACGCAACTATTGCCGCCCCGCAGGAAACGAGCGGTCCTAAAACATGGGCCATTCAGGTCGGTGCGTTTGCCAATTCGGGACAGGCCACTTCAGCCGCGTCTCAGGCTCATAGTCAGGGCGGAGCAGTTGTCGCGTCTGCGAGGACACAGGTTGCCAGTGTTAAAACAGGCAAAGGCCACCTCTATCGTGCGCGCCTGACCGGGCTGACACATGAAAATGCCCTTGCGGCCTGCCATCGTCTGTCGCACGGTTCACCGTGCGTTGTGGTTCCGCCCGGCGCTTTCTAAACCGTTACCTTCAGGGAACAGAGCACATCCTATGCGTCGCTTTCTGCCAATTTCTGCTTTCTGTGCTCTTGCCATGATTGGCACCCTCCCTAATCCAGCTCACGCTGCCCTGGAAACAGGAGCGCATGCTCCGGATTTCACTGCCAAGGCCAGTATGGCCGGACATGAGTTCAGCTATCATCTGGCCGAAGCCTTAAAAACAGGCCCGGTCGTCCTGTATTTTTACCCGGCCGCTTTTACCAAAGGCTGCACCATCGAAGCGCACGAATTCGCTGAGGCAATTCCCGAATTCAAGGCGATGGGTGCAACGGTTATCGGGATTTCCATGGACCCGATCGACAAGTTGACCCGTTTCTCCGTCAGTGAATGCCGGAGCGCATTTCCTGTTGCTGCAGATCCTGACGGGACCATCACCAATTCCTACAAGGCCAAGATGCCTCTTCTGCATATGGCCAGCCGCACCTCTTACGTGATTGCGCCGGATGGGCATGTTGCCCTCTCCTATGCATCCATGTCCCCGGATGGCCATGTCGAGCGCACACTGGCTGCCGTCAAGGCGCTTCAGGCTGCCCACTAAGTTTACCACACACCGGAATATCTTCTATGTCGCGCCCTTCCTGCTCCACACCGTTCCAGAGCGGAGGGGAGCCTGCTGACCTTTTTGGGCAGCATCATGTTGGTGATTCACGGCCACTTCGTCTTTCGGAAGACGTCATCAGTACAGCCCTCTACGACGGCCCGGGCGACTGTTACCGTTACACCTTGAAGCGCGTATGGGACGAGACGAAGCCCATGGTCATGTGGCTGATGATGAACCCGTCAGTCGCCACAGAACTCGGGGACGATCGAACGGTTGCCAAATGCCAGCGCTATGCCCGTGCATGGGGTTATGGGGGCATTTTCGTCGGCAACAGTTTTGCCTACCGCTGCACGGATCAGAAACGCCTTTTGGAAGTCGATGATCCCATTGGGCCTGACAACGACAGGCATCTTCTTGAAATGGCAAAGGCAGCTGATCTTGTCGTGCTGGCTTACGGTGCACCACAGGCAAAGGCACTTCGGCCTCGGGGCACTGCTGTGGCCCGGATGCTGGCGCACCATGGCGTGAAGGTGACCGCATTGAGATTGAGCAAGACAGGACGGCCAGAACACCCGCTTTATCTTCCGGGTGTCCTGACCCCCCAGTCATTGGATCCGGAGACCCTGACCTAATTCTTCAGGCGGGTTATTCCCCGTCTGAGCGCGGGCTCTGCTCACGGATCTGCCAGACCAGAACCAGATGATTGTCATGGTTCGGATAAACCACCTGTGGCTGGATCTGAGCGCCGAGCTTGTTTTCCCGATAGACTTTCTCGATCGCCACTTCGTCCGCAGCCAAAGCCTGATCCGAGATCGCTGCGCCATCCTGAAGGGTAGTTGCCGCTGCCAGAGCAGGCGTTGGTACTTTTCGGTTACCCTCGAAAGCAACCTTGTCCACAATCAGTCCAGCAGTGCCAGCCTCGGCAGTCCTTTGATCGTGCTCCCGCATCAGCAGCTTCACATCCACCTTGTTGGCGGAGATATGCAACTGCTCACCAAGGTCCGCCCCAACGCCACGTGACTGATACAGCGTCGCGACCTGTTTCTGTGCGTCTGCCAGCTTCGCGCGTGTGACGTTTTGGCCGTCGTGATAACCGAATGCTGCGAGAATATCCGCAGATGGAACACGCTTGTTTCCCTCCACAGACACCGAGCCCAGTTGAAGAGGGGAATCGAGAGCGGGAACAGGTGGGGGAGCGACCGGGCCTGCGGCGGGCTCGGCCAGAACCGAACCGGTCGTTAAAATCGCTCCCACGGCAAGACCCACTCCTGCACGTGTCAGCATGGAACGAGAGAACCTCATGCTGCCTCCTGTAAAAAACTAAAAATCAAGCGATTGTCTTACGCCATAATGCCTCAGGAGTTGCCCCTTATCTGGACTGTGATGGTCTTCATCCACACAATGTCACACTTCGCATCACCAGAGCCCAAACCATTTTAGTTCCCCCGTACGCATTGACAGCGGGTCGGACGGTCTGCGACACACCACCTCTCACTCCATAAATTGGAATTCATTTTCTTCGTCCCACCCTGTGGGAAAGTCTTCGAAGAAGACCGTCTTCCTGTTCGCCATCATCAGACAGAAGAGAGATTCGCTGCCTTATGGTCGTGCTGACTGATCACGCTCGCCTTTTTCGTTCCGGACATCTGCGGACCGTTTTTCTGGGACTCCTGTCCGCCACGACACTGGCATTTGCGCCAGGCCAAGCCTGGGGTCAGTCGGCCTCTCCTTCAGGTTCCACTCCAACAGCAGGCCCGTCGGCTGAACCCTCGGCAGGCAACAGCAAATCCGAACTGACATCGCACCCCATGGATACAGGGCGACGTGTTCCCATCCTGCAAAACAACATGCGCGGCGTACGCAGCGCTGGCACTCCTGACGAAGTTGAAGATCCGGGCGCGTTTTTCGCAGCCCCCATGGGATCGCAGCATTTTTTCGGAGACTGGGGCGGCATCCAGCCATGGCTTGTCAATCACGGCATTCACCTCCTCGCCGCAGTCAACGAGGAATTCGCCGGAAACGTGACAGGCGGTAAGGATCGCGCCTATTCGGACACGGGCCAAGTCGGCGTTGAAGTGGATATCGACTGGGACAAGATGGCCGGTATCAAGAACTTCTGGACGCACACCCTGATCGTCAACGGACATGGCCAGAACGTATCCCGGATGTTTGGTGATTCCATCGCACCCGTGCAGGAAATCTATGGTGCACGCGGCAACGTCGTAGCGCATCTCGTGTCGATGTATGGAGAGGCATCCTTCTACCATAACCGTATCGACATCAGCGCTGGCTGGATTCCGGTCGGTTCTTTCTTTGCTGCCTCGCCACTTTTCTGCGACTTCATGAACGTTGCCGTCTGCGGAAATCCAGCACCTAACAAATATACGGAAGGCAACCGCGACTGGCCGTCCGGAAACCTCGCGGCGATTGCTCGTGTCATGCCGACGGTCAACACATACATCATGGGTGGCCTCTTCGCCGTAAGCCCGCACGCCTACAACGGCGGCATTTCCGGCTGGTCCTGGGCACAGTCCGGATTGGGGAAGTTCTCAACGCCTGTTGAAATCGGCTGGCTTCCCCGTTTTGGGAAAAACCATCTCGTTGGTCATTACGAGCTTGGATATTCCTACGACAATTCACGCTATCTGAACCTGTACGAAGACATTCACGGGAACTCGTGGCAGCAGACTGGCCTGCCTCGCCGCTATGAAGCCGGGCGAAACAGTGCGTGGCTGATCATGGATCAGATGCTGATGCGCAACGGGCCCGGTGATACCAACGGTCTGATCCTCATGGCGGGCGCCATGTACAGTGACGGCAAGACCGTCGCCATGCGAGACCATACATGGGTCGGCATGATTGATACGGGCAAAGCGTGGGGCCGTCCGCTCGATACTGTCGGCGCCATGTGGCAGCACTTCGACATGAGCACCACGGCAGCCTTGCAGCAGGAATCCTCCAAGCAGCTCAACCTGCCGTATCAGGATAACCAGTGGGGCACAGTCTATGGCCCGCAGAGCCATGAGAACGTGTACGAACTGTTTTATAGCGCGCATGTGGCCCGTGCGATGGCGATCCAGCCCGACTTCCAGTACATCCAACGCCCCAGCGCGACGACGACATTTCGTGATGCCGCTGTGCTGGGGGTTCAGTTCACCGTCGTGCTCTGAATTAGCGACGAACCAACCACGACAAAGCGAAGCCTGAAAAGGGCTTCGCTTTTTTTATGCCCGCATCCCGCACGCAGACGCAGTCATATTAGGTTACATTGATTTATTTGAGATTAATTCTCATTACCGTATGTAGCGCACATCTTTTCCTCCAATCGAGGCTTCTTCCCGTGCGCGCACATCTGCTTTCCCGCCCCAGACCTGCTCGCCATCGCAGGCACCTGGCCTGCCTGCTGCTGGCCGGAACAACCTTTCCTGCTTTCGCCTATGCAGCAAGTCCCTTCCCGAACCAGACCCAGGTCGCTTCCGACAAGGCTGCGGCAGCTCCCAGCGTAGCCAAATCGTCCGCACCCAGCGATGAAGAAATCATCGTAAAGGCCAAGCGCCGGAACCAGATGGAAGTCACGAGTGGCGGACAGCTTGGTGCACTGGGAAACAAGAAGGGCCTGGATGTGCCCTTCAACATTCGCAGTTATTCTTCCAGCATGATCCTGAACCAGCAGTCCCAGACGCTGGGGCAGGTTCTGGAAAATGATCCGTCCGTTCGCACGACGTATGGATACGGCAACTTCTCGGAAATGTTTGTCATCCGCGGTTTTGCCGTCAATGGTGATGACGTGGCCATCAATGGTCTTTACGGCATCACGCCCCGGCAGCTTGTTTCACCCCAGCTCTACGACAGTGTTCAGGTTCTCAACGGTGCCAGCGCGTTTCTGAACGGCGCGGCACCGAGCGGATCCGCCATTGGCGGCAACATCAATCTGATGTTCAAACATGCGACGGATGCCCCCATCACGCGCCTGACGGGAGACTACACGAGCAGCGCCATGGGGGGCGGCAACATTGACGTTGGCCGTCGTTTTGGAACGGAGAAGCAGTTTGGTGTTCGCCTGAACGTGGCCGGTCAGTCCGGCGAAGACTCCATCAATAATGAATACCGGCACTCCACCGCGCTGGGAGCCGATTTTGACTGGCACAGCCGCGATAACAGCACACGCATTTCGATGGACATGAACTATCAGAATCAGGGCGTTGATGGTGGCCGCCCTGGGCTGATGCTGAGTTCATCTGTCACCAGCGTTCCGCGCCCAGTCGCCCCATCTCACAATTTCGGTCAGAAATGGGCGTATAATGACCTGAACTACATTTTTGGCATGCTGAACATTGAGCATGATCTCTCCAAAAATGTGACCCTGTATGGGGCCTTTGGTGCCCTGAACGCGAATGAGAAGGGCAACTATTCCAGTCCGACCCTAACGGATGCAGGCACCGGCGCCGCAACTGCGGGCAGCATGTATGTGCCTTACAATCAGACGAATGAGAGCACCCGCGCCGGCGTTCGTGCACACTTCCGAACGGGCTTTATCAAGCACGAAGTCAATGCCGGTGGCTCCGCGCTCTGGGAAGATTCAGCTGCGGCCTACGCCATGGCCCTGACCTCTCCGACCACCAACATTTACAAGACACCGCAGTTTGCCTCCCCGGCTCAGACTTTCGTTGGGGGTGTTTTAAACGACCCGCAGACAACAAACTGGACACGCCTGTACAGCCTGTTTTTCTCCGACACGATGTCTTTCCTAAATGGTCGCGTCGCCCTCACCGGGGGCTTCCGTTACCAGAACATGATGATCAACGGGTATAAATACAGCAGCACGGGCCGCGGTGCACTGAGCACTCCATATAATCAGGATGCCATTACACCTATTGTCGGGCTTGTCATTCACCCGACGCGTCAGACGTCCATTTACTTTAACCGGATTGAAGGCATGTCTCAGGGCGGTACCGCCCCCGCCAGCGCTCAGAATGTCGGACAGATTTTCCCACCCTATAAGTCTGCCCAATATGAAATCGGCGCCAAGTACGACATTGGTCGCTTCAGCGCTGCTCTGGCGTTTTATCAGATTTCACGCCCCAACTCTTATAATGTGCCCATCGAAGGCACGGGTTATTCCATTTACAAACAGGACGGCCTCCAACGGAACCGTGGCATCGAACTCACCGTGAATGGAGAAATCCTGCCGGGACTGAGATTCAACGGTGGCGGCACGCTGATTGATGCGGACCTGCGCCATACGGCAGGAGGCCTGCAGAATGGCAACACAGCGATCGGCGTTCCGAATTATACGATCAATGGCAATCTGGAATACGACCTCCCTTTCCTGAAGGGAGCAACCGTTGTCGGACGTGTCGTCAATACAGGCAAGCAGTGGGTCAACACTGCCAACACCCTGCATCTGCCAGTCTGGACGCGCTTTGATCTGGCAGCACGCTATACGTTCACGACGTATCACAAGCCTGTCACCCTGCGCTTTGGCGTCGATAACATCGCCAACACACGCTACTGGTCTTCGTCCTTCAATGGCTATCTGCTTGAGGGCCTGCCCAGGACATTCAAGTTCTCCTTCACGACCGATCTCTGATTTCACTTCAGACCGCAGATACAAAAAACGCGCCACCTTGATCGGGTGGCGCGTTTGTCATGTCTGGCCTTTGGCAGCCCTCAGAACGTAATGCCTGTCTCGAAATCGAGCAGCAGAGGGTTCTTGTAGCGATTTGTGCCGCCCGTACTCCAGATATACTGAGCACCGGGCCGGATCACGAGCCAGGGTGTTGGGCGCCAGCCGTAGTTCAATTCGATGGCATGCTCACCGGACGGCTTGTTGATCCCCGCTGCACCGGCAGCCTGCATCTGACGGGCCCAGATGGTCAGCTTCGGGTTCACCCACAGCATTTTCATGCCAAGACTGATGGTATCGTTCGGGCGGTTCCGGAACGTCCCTTTTCTGGTCACGCCCCAGGTGATGAAGTAAGGCGCAACTGCCGTGCGAGGATCGCCCCATGTGAAGGATCCGAAGAAAGACGTTCCACGGTTCGGATCCCCCTCATCGCGTTCCAGCATACGGTCAAACTGAAACCAGCCACCGAAACGACCGCGAACCTTCTGGGACGGTGCAGAAATCAGATACTCAGCCGGAACACCAAATGTCCCAAGCTGAGAATAAACATCTTTGACTTCAGACGTATCCCAGTACCCGCCGATCTTCACATTCGTCTGGAGCGGACCGCTGTAATCGTCCGGGCCACCCTGATGCCAGCCAATCTGGAACGGCAGATACGTTCCCGTGGCACCATGGAGGTTCATCTTCCAGCCATTGTGCGTATTGGAAATAACCGGATCGACGGAATAGGCACCAAACTGGATCAGGTAATGGTTGTTTCCGGCCGGATAGAACTTCACCCATGCTCCCGGATGAGCCGTAGGATACCAACCATAGCCTGAGTTCATCGCAATGGACTGCGGCATACCGCAGATAGCGTTGGACTCGAACTGGCAGTACTGGCTCATGCCCCAATACATGGAGGACTGCTCGAAATCATTCTCGGTGTTGATTTCACCGACTTCCGTGGAGACGTAGCGGTTCCAGGGCATTTCCCATGACAGACGCGTCAAACGGACAGTTTCACCAGACCCGAAGATCTGCTGTGGGCTATCGAGTGCCGGAAGTTTGGCACCAATACCCAGACCCTGCCGGGCTGTGCTTAGGAAGTGAAACAGGCCAAGGTTCCAACCGGTCAGTTTCTTCAGATCAAAGTCGATATTGAGGCCGAATTCATCCGCATATCGAACAGTCTTGGCCTTGCCGCCCATCGGATTTCCCGCACTGTCCTGCAGGAAGTGCCCACCGATATTAATGCCCTTCTCGGTGAGCCAGGTGCGATAGCCGCCCCAGTCACCAGTCATGGTGCTCTGCGTCAGCCAGTCATGAAAACTGGCAGGGAAAAAACGGTTTTCCGTTGTATCTGAAGGCTGCACATCAGCCAGATGCGATGGGGTCGGGGCAGGTTTGACCAGCAGAGGGGTCGGCTGGATGGATCTGGTCCGAAGGACAGGATGACCAGCACTGTTGTGCGCGCGTGGCTGACCCGGTTTCGCCTGATCGGAGGCAGAAGCCGTCTCGGCGTATGCAATCTGGACGGTGGACAGTGTCGTGCTCAAAAGACAGGCCGCCCCCAGAGCCTTCGTCAAACTGCTTTTAAACCTCTGCATCTTTTCCCGCGTCTCCTTCTCACGTCGCCTGTAACCGGAAATCATGAATGACTTTCCCATACAGGCCGATGCCGGTCCGGAATAGAGAGAGGAAGACGGTTGTTTTCGTAATGCGGCAATTCCGCCGCATCACGTCAGAACATGTCTAATCTTTTTCCTAGGTTTTCTCCCGAATTACAAAACCTTCACGTCTTTCAATTCGGCGGAAGTTTCATGTTCACAGTTATGTGTTCTCTGTCCCAACGGCGCGTCAAAGGTTCCAGGCACACCAGAATCACCACAATAACCACGGCCACTTCACACAATGTGCGGAACAAACCGGCATAAAGAGCATTTCCCGCAGAAGCTGCCATATCCGCAGGCATGGCCGCACGATTGGCGATCACACTGCCCACATACATCGCAATGCCCCATAGCAGATAAAGCGCCCCCATCATGAAACCACTCAGGCGGGCTGGCGTATAGCGGGCCACAATGGCCAGACCCAGACCATTCGTCAGCAGTTCCGCAAAAGACAGAAGCCCGTAACCCGCGACCATGATCCAAGGGGAAACCAGACCTTTCGTCCCGACAGCAGAAAGCCACCAGACTGCA
Organism: Gluconobacter sp. Gdi; assembly: GCF_014132155.1. GTDB lineage: Bacteria > Pseudomonadota > Alphaproteobacteria > Acetobacterales > Acetobacteraceae > Gluconobacter. The sequence continues at coordinate 606,476 of NZ_BLJQ01000002.1, read as the reverse complement.
AAGGCCATAGCTACCATGACGTAGCCAATCAGCATTTTCCGAGCCAGAGACAGATCCCGCCCCTGTGCGCCCAGCCGATTATACAGAACGGCCAGAAGGGGGCTGATCGCCATGATCCAGATGGGATTAAGCGCCTGAAACTGCCCGGCAGACATATGAAAAAGTGTCACGCCGCCAATACTGAAATCGCCAGAGACATCGCGCAGAGCGAACAGCGTCAGGGACGTGATCATCTGCTGATAAAAGACGAGATAGATCGTGCCTTGCAGGCACAGCATGTATGTCAGCCGCAAACCGGGACGTTCTTCTCCCGGTGCACGAACGTAAAGCACAACCCATGCCAGGAAAAGCAACGCAGCCGCGGCAAGAATACAGACCCGGGCAAGACCATCGCTGCTCATGATCCATGCGTTGAAAACAGTCAGCGCAAGCAAGCCCAGCCCGACCAGAGCAAAGCGACTGAGAGGTACACTTTCTTTTTCTACAGCACTGGCCGTATGAGCGAGCCACCCAGAACGCCACACATAGTACAACAGACCAATAACCAGCCCGACTGAACAGGTCGCGAAGGCGACAGGCGCGCCGTAATTGACCTGAAGCCAAGGCGTCAGCAGCATCGAGACAGTCGAACCGACATTGACGGACATGTAATAGAGGGTGAACGCTGCATCGAGTGCGGCATTGTCACCTTCATAAATCCGGCGAACCAGATTGCCTGCATTTGGTTTGAAGAGGCCGTTTCCTGTGGAAATCAGCGCCATGGCCAACAGTAACAATGTCGGTGATGTCAGGGACGCCGCAAGACAGGCGTAGCCTATGGCGAGGGCAATTGCCCCCATCACCATTGTTCGCCGTGTCCCGAGAACGCGATCTCCCAGCACGCCACCGAGAACAGGCGTGATGTAGGTCAGGGCGGAAAAGGCACCCAGCATCAGGTTGGCCGCAGTATCTGCCATCCGAAGCTGCTGGACCATAAACAGCGTCAGAACTGCCTGCATGCCGTAATAGCCGAACCGTTCCCACAGCTCGATTGCAAGCACGACAGTAAATGCCCGACGACGCGTCGTCGCTGGCGGTTGCCCGGAGGCCGGTGTGGAATAAGCGGTCATGAAAAGCCCGTCAGAAACAAAGACGGGCTTTATCTTAGGGCAAATGCCACTCCCCGGCGAGGATGAGGGCATGAGATCCGATCACGCTCAGCACCACGACGAAGATGATGGCGAAAATGCCACCAATAATCTGACGCCACGGCCAGTCTGGAATACGTGCTTTTGCGCGACGGATCATTCCCATGATCAGGCCTCCTGCTCAGCGAAGAAGGCTTCCAGTTCAGGAGAAACCGGCCCGATATGCACCTGCAACGTCACGAACAGGTCACCTGCGGGGTTCTTTTTGTCAGCGCCAATACCACGACCGGCAAGACGGAGAACTTTCCCGCTGTCGGAATGTTTGGGCACCTTCACCGCGACGTCTCCCTTCGGTGTTGCCACGGTCACTTTCCCGCCCAGAACAGCTGTCTTGAGATCGACATTCTGGGTCATGCGTAGATTACGACCATCGCGGACGTAACGCTTGTCTGGCGTGACAGAGATCGTCAGCAGCGCATCACCTGGAACACCCGGCTGACCATCCATGCCTGGACGACCTGGCGCGCCCTTACCCCGTACACGCAGGGTCTGTCCTTCTTCGACGCCCGGCGGAATACGAACTTCCGTATGACCGCCTTCGCCCAAAGCCAGATCCAGAGACGTCCCAAGAACGGACTGTTCAAAGGTGATGGTCACGGAAAAACGGCGGTCAGAGCCCTTTGTGGCCCGACGTCCTGCCGCACCACCGGGCTGAAAGTCCCCACTGAACCCGCCGCCACCAAACATGTCGGAGAAGAACGCGCCCAGATCTTCCTGATTGAAATTTCCCTGGAAGCCATGTGCCCCGGCTCCCGGACCGCCACCGCCGAAGCCACCGCCGCCAAACGGGCCACGCTCCTGCCCTTCGGCATCAATCTCGCCGCGGTCAAAGCGCGCACGCTTTTCCTTGTCCCCGACGATGTTATACGCCTGACCAACAGCCTTGAACCGCTCTTCCGCGTCCTTGCTGTCGGGGTTGTGGTCCGGATGGTACTGCTTGGCCAGCTTCCTGTATGCGCTGCGGATTTCCTTGTCCGTGGCCGTCTTGGAAACCCCAAGAACTGAATAAGGGTCTTTCATCTCAACTCCGCATCCTCTGCTGCGCCGTCATCCAGAAGATCAATCAGTACGGCAAGTACGACATCACGGGAAAATCCCGCGCTCACACCTTCTTCAATCAGACTGTCCAGCTTTGGTCTAAGGTAATCCTCAGCCGGGTGACCATCCTGTGCCATTGGTTTATTCCTCCATTACGTCCAGATGTGTGACGCCCGTCGCCCCGGGTCAATGACCGAGGACAAACTCCGCAACATGCGGCACGAGATCCGGGTCGAGAGGGCCAAGAAAAGGAAGACCGGGGCGGGTCATCGTTTTTCGGTCAATTGCCGGAACATCCCTCAGAGAGTGACTCGCAGAGGGCAAGTAAGCAGTCGTCGCCTGAGGATCCGCAGCCTGAAGCAAGGGAAGATCTTCTGTCGGGCTAACCTGATGGTCTTTTCCGCCCTGCACCAGCAAAACCGGCCCATGATAGGCTTTCAGGAACGCAGCAGGATCATATCGCATAACGTCAATCAGGTATCCCTGTACGTCCGCGTTGAAGAGTGGCTGCAAACCAGGGTGTAGCTGTGACGGATCCACACGATGGCCCGCTTCAAGGGCATTAATGGTGCTATCAATCTGTGGAAAAATGGTCTGCGCATGCGGATTGGCATGGAGTTGCGCCCGGATAAGTTCACCCATTGGCCGCCCTTGTGCCGACAATAGGATCAAGCCACAGATACCCTGGCTCTGGCCAGAAGCAGCAAGCACGACCAGCGCGCCCTCGCTATGGCCACCAAGCCAGACGCAGCGTGTTCCCGTTTCTTTACGAATGACAGAGATCCAGTTCTGAACGTCCGTCACGTAATCCTGGATGGTAACGTGGTTCCCGTTTTCAACGGCCCGCGCACTTCCAAACATACCACGCTTGTCAACGCGGACCGTTGAAATACCGCGTGCGGCTAACCCTTCAGCCAGTAGCCTCAGCGTTCCTGGCTTAAGACCAGACGCTGAGTCTCCATTTCTGTCTGTAGGACCAGAACCAGGAATGAGCAGAAGAACGGGTGCTGTTTTTCCGGCATCCAGAAAAGTGCCAGATAGCGGACCTTGTGGACCGGGTGCTTCAAGAGAACGCTCAGCTGCTGCCTGAGAAAGACCAGTTTCAAGAACAACAGCTATTACCAAGGCAAATGAACGCAGAAAGACAGGCATCATGGCAGGACTCCGTTCAAACTGTTCTTGCCCTGTTTCGAGCCGTTCTTGTCTTAGCGCGTAAAGGCCCGTACCAGCGCGTTTTGCTTTCCAACTTCAATCGGCAAACGCGTATCCGTGAGCTGACGACCCTGCCAGCCGGCACCCATCGCCGTGTAAAGCGAGATGGCGTCACGAAGGCGGGCCATCCGTCCCACGACTGCCTGATCCTGAGCAGAAAGTGCGGTTTGCTCCGTCGTCAGGACATTGAGATACCCGGTCAGACCAGCGCCAAACAGCTTCTGGGCACGATCACGCGCCAGACCGGAATCCGTAGCGGCCTCTTCAAGCTGCGTGACAAGTTCATTGTCATGGCGCCAGTCCCCCATTGAGTCTTCGACTTCAGCAAAGGCTTTCAGCACTGTCTTGCGATACACCAGACGGCTCGCCTCGGCTTCTGCACGAGCCTGAGCAATTTCTGCCGTGTAGCGACCGCCATGAATAATGGGCAGCGAAGCCATCATCATGAAGCTCCAGGCCATGCCACCCATCTGGAACGCCTGATAGGCAGCAGAAGCGTTCGGATTGAACGTCAGCGGGATCATGAACTTCGGATAGAGATTGGCAACCGCCACACCGACCTGAGCCATGTCAGCAGCGTAATGCGCTTCTGTTGCCCGAATATCCGGGCGGTTTGCCAAGACAATGGACGGCAGGGACGCCGGGAACGCCGGGACAGACGGCAGAGGGCGCCGCACGTCCAGCTCTTCCTCCAGCTTGCCCGGCATTTCGCCGAGCAGAATGGAAATGGCGTGGATCAGGCGCTCTTCCTGCGAATGCAGTGGAGCAAGACGCGAGCGCTCGAGATGCTCTTCTGTCTGTGCCTGCGCCACGGCCAGCGTATTGCCCAGGCCGTGCGTATAAAGTTTTTCAGTCAGTTCGCGTGAGCGCTGCGCCACATCAATGCTGTGTTCCGTGACTGCAAGCCGCTCCTGAATACCGCGCAGCGTCACATAATCTGATGCGACTTCGGACAGCAGCGACAACAGAATAGCGCGACGGTTTTCCAGTGATTCCTCAACGAGCCGCTTACGTTCCTCGACCTGACGGGAGATATGTCCGAACAGATCAATTTCCCAACTGGCGCGAGCACCATAGGTCAGAACAGAAGCCTGTGGCCGGTTTGCCGGATTTCCAGGCCGCAACGGCCAGTTATCGACATTGATGGAATACCGGTCATCGCCACCGCCCATCGCTGCATCAAGCTGGGGATACCAGGCTGCCTGAGCCTGCCGCCGGACAGCCCGCTCTGCCACGATATGCTGAGACGCAATCTGCAGGTCGTAGTTGCCCTTGATCGCAGCCTCGATCAGTTCGTTGAGCATCGGATCGTGGAACTGGGCCCACCAGTCCTTCATGTCTGCTTCGGTCCGCGCAATCTCGGCCGCCGTCACCGATTTTGGTTGCTCGACGAAGGTGTCTGGCACCTTGATCTTGTCTGGCTTGAAATTCGGCCCGACGGTGCAGGCCGTAAGTGACAGACAGGTGCTGAGAGCGAGGGTCAGAAGCTTGCGTGACATGTCAGAGATGATTCTGCAGCCAGGTGGTCAACTTGCCACGGGCGCCCGGCGTTTCGCGCCCAATCGTGACGGTTGCGGTCATACCGGCCGCGAGAGTGATTTCCGGCGGAACATTATCCAGCTCCAGACGAACTGGAATACGCTGTGCGAGACGAACCCACGTGAAAATCGGGTTCACGTCTGGCAGACCAAGACGGTCTGACACGCCGTTACGGTCGTTAATACCACGACCAATGCTGACTACGTGGGCAGGCAGGATCTGCTTGTAGCCCATGAGTTTGACACGGGCGGCGTCACCAACATGCACACCGTGCATCTTGGTTTCTTCGAAGTATCCGTTGATCCAGTAACTGTGGGCATCAATCACGGCGAGACCAGGCTGACCAGCATGGGCATAATCACCGACGCGCAGATTCAGGTTGGTGATGTAGCCGTCAACGGGCGAATAAACCGTGGAACGCTGAAGGTTCAGCAGCGCCGTATTCAGTTCGGCTTTTGCTGCATTTACTTTGGCGCGTTGGGTTTCAACATTCGAGTTGAAGTCTTCCTGCTCTTCGGCAGACACAATGCCACCGAGGCCCATACGACGCTTGGCATCAGAAGATCTCAGCTTGAGGTCTTCGTCCGCACCGGCAAGGCGGGCACGGGCGGCGTCAATATCAAGGCGGAAGCGAACGGGATCAAGAACGAAAAGCGGGTCACCGCGATGGACAAACTGGTTATCCACAACAGGAACAGAAACGACTGTTCCGGAAACTTCAGGGGCTGCATCTACGACGTAGACACGAACACGACCATCGCGCGTCCATGGTGCCAATACGTAAATGTCCCACATGGTCCGACCGAGGCCAATGGCCATCGCCAGGACAATCAGAGTCAGCAGAACGCGGATTACACTGCGGGTCCAGTTCATAGCCGACCCCTCCTAGACGTAAAGGATGAGTAGACAGAGAACACAGACATAGAGCGCTATTTCAAAGAGGGCGACGTGCCAGAACCAGCTCAAAGCACCGGTTCGCCACAGAATGCTTCTCAACAGAAGTGTTACGAACACTGCTGCAACGGCGTAAATTGAGAGGGGTGCGACAAAGACGCCGAAGAGATTAACTTCCGTAAGCATCAGGCTGTGACCTTGGTGCCAACTAACGGACTGTTCGACGAACTTTCCACGGGACTCCTCGCAAGTCCGTGACGACTCCCCCAAGGGCGTAATCACGGCACAGGCGAAGTGCTTACGCCATTAACCCACGACTGGCCAGATGGCTTTGACAAAAATCAGTCATAAAATGTCTTATTTGGAATGACTGAAGAAACTCTTCAGAATGGACAGAAAGCTTTTGCCCGTAAAACGGCCAATCGGGCCGAGCAGAAGGCCAGTAACCGCCGTAATGGCAACAGACTGCTTCAGTTCGACCAACTTGCGATCACGACGAATACGCGCCTCGATCTCGACAACGTCGGGAATCGACCATGCTGCAAGAACTGCAAAAATCAGCACGAAGAACAGATCAATACCAATGACGCACAGGCTGGCTTTTACGTAGCTCAGACCCGCCACACTGATAAAGAACGCCCACAGGAAGCCATGAAAAGAGATGGCTGCGAACAGCAGGAAGACAACGGCAACAAGCGCGCACGCAACTCTCCGGCCGATTCGCATGGCAGAGCGGGAGAGAATCTGGCCTTGGGCGGAAAGGACTTCCTGACCGAGTTCAATGGGCTTCATGGAGGATCGTTCGCCTTTATTTCTAACAGGACGGGCGCAGGTCTGTGGATGGCCTGCCTCCCACCTGAAAGGTCACGTGCCGATTACTTGGAGAAACGGCCCGCCAGGAAACCGACCACAGCGGAAATCAGAATAGCGGCGATAGGCCGCGACTGCACACGCGTCGATACATTTTCAATTTCATGATCTGTGATTTTGCGGGCATTTGCAACGGCATGCTCTGTACGGTCCGCTGCCTGAAGCAGAGCCGGGTTAACATAGTCGTTCAGGATCTGCTCAACCTGCTTGCGCAGCGTCTCGATCTGGTCCTGCGTTGTCTCGGCTGCAGCTTCGATGTTCTTCTTGACGGTATCGCGGCTCATGTTCAAACCCTCATTGCAATCAAATAGGGACCTGGGAATCAGGCCCGGTATCTGGCTTCAAACGCAAAACCATTATCAGAGGTTGCATGTCCCGCCCACCCGGCGCCCCACCTTCCCCAGCACGCCGCCGCCCCGCAGCGCGGTCTGCCCCCGCCCTCAGGCTTGAAGCTTTTCGGGCAGGCCTGCGGGGTGAGGCGTTCGACCTGACGGTTTCTGAAGGCGAGACAGTTACGGCCTATGGAACAGACCAGGCTGCGCTATCCGGCCTGTTAGACCTGATCGCGGGCTTTTCTCCCCCAATGGGCGGCCGCGTGCTTGTGCAGGAGACGGACGTTACATCCCGGCCCGCCGGACAGCGCAGCATTGTCCTGATCAGTGCCCGCGATCCGCTGTTTCCGCACCTCGATACGCGCAGTAACATTGTTTTTGCGCTTCGTGCTCAGGGACAGAGCCGTGCAGAAGCCGATGCTGCCGCAGGCCGCATGATGTCCCTGCTGGGGCTGGACGGACTGGGAAATCTTTCCCCCCAGGACCTCAATCCCGAGCAGACATTCCGTGCAATGCTGGCCCGTGCACTTGTAACCTCACCCGCTATTCTGCTGCTCGACAATCCGTACACAAATCTGGACATACAGGCTGGCAAACGCATCGCCTCCTTACTCTCCAAACTGTCACGAGCGCGAAACCTCAGTGTGCTGCAAAGCGTCACGCGCAAAGAAGACGCCCTACGTGCCGGAGGACAGATTGCCCTCTTTGATGAACAGGCTCTGCTTCAATGCGGAACAGCAGCCGAACTGTATGATCGCCCATCAGACGTTGGTGTAGCGACACTCTTTGGTGAAGCCAACGCCCTGACCGGACAGGTTCTGGACATTGCCGATGACGTCGCGCGCGTGCAGTTGGCATGCGGTGGCATTGTTGAAGCTCTCGCGTCCGACGATACGCTGCAGGAGGGTCATGCCTGTCTGGTCTGCGTCCGTCCGGATCGGATCTCGCCCTTTTTCGGCAGCCAATCTCTCGGCCTTGACGATGAAGAAGCACCACCTGTCCGCGGCACACTGACGGACAGCGTTCATCTTGGCGATCATATCAGAATGCGGGTGCGCTGCCCGGATGGCACCGAGATTGAGCTCCGGCGGCCGCCCCTCCAAGCCCAAAAGCTGCCACGAGCCGGAGCCGCCGTTCAGCTTGCCTGGCCAGCCGGGCACGCAACGGCCTTTCCGCTTCGTGCTGACCTGTATTAAAGTGCCGCCGCAATCGGTCAGGCATCCGCGCCTGACTTCTTCATGCTGATTGAGGACACCATTCTGACCCGGCCCGCTTTCTTTCTGCGACATACGCTCCCGGCACGATGCCGGGCGGGTCTCGGTCGTATCATGCGCCCTGCAGCACTTCTGACGGGTCTGCTTGCGATCCAGGTGTTGCCTGCCAACCTGCATGCACACGCAACATCTGCGAACGGCGTCCATTCGTCAGACGACATTGGAGATTTCTTTTCTCATGTCGGGCATAGTGTCGCCTCTGTCTTCTCGCCATCAGAAGCCTCGGCACACGCACACAAACGAGCGGCTGCGCGCCATTCCACAAAACATCGTCGCACAGCAAAACCCGCTCCCCCTTCCCCGGGCTGGGCTATTCCTGAAGGCGCGGTGACTGCGAATGCTCTGATCACCAGCGACAAGTCCCTGAAGCAGGTTGAATGGGACGGTCAAAAAACAACACTGGATTCAGGCGTTCATTCATCGACCCCAAGTTGGGCCGCTATCCTGCTAAATGGCAGCCAGCTTGCAGATGCGTGCCAAAAAGGCTGGGTTCACCCTCTGGGAGGCACTACGGGATGTGGCCTTCCCGGAGGCCAGACAATCATGGCGCTTGCATGGGATCGCTCCCGCCTCCCTGCCGCCCCCAACTGGAAAGACTTCTGGGATGTAGCGCGTCATCCAGGACGACGCGGTCTTTATCTTGGTGCGCGAACAACGCTGGAAATTGCCCTGCTTGCAGATGGCATAGACTCCCGGGACATTTATACCGCGCTTTCAACTCCAGCGGGGATCAGCCGGGCGTTTCACAAACTGGATCTGCTTCGACCTTATATTGTGTGGTGGAAAACACCCGCTGATGCAGCCCGGATTATGGAGCAAAGCAGCGCGCTCATGACCAGCGCCCCCATGACAGAAATTTCCAGCGTCAGCATGAAAGTCAAAGCGGGACCAGCAGCATCTCTTTTTGTCGCGCAGCCAGATCAAACTCTTAGCACCGCACTTTATTGGGCAATCCCGGCCAATAATCCTGAAACCGCAGCACAGAAAACCCTGACCCAGTTGCATACTCAGTCTCCCCATCTGAACGACATGCCCGAAAGCGTTCTGGATCCGAGAGGAACTGCCCTGTCCGTCAATGATGCGTTCTGGACCAAATATGGCGATCAGCTGGAACAGCAGTTTCAGGACTGGTACGGCAGCAGCAAGCCATGATGGCCATTTCCATGCGGCTTCACCTGCCCGCCATTATACTTGGTCTCCTCCTTGGTTGTGGCGTCAGCACACTGCTGATGCGTCTTTTGCCTGCCAGACACGTGCGCCTTCTTGGCCTGCTGGTTTTACTGCCTGGTCCGGCGCTCGCCTTTGCGCTTCCTGAACTCCATCGCGCGGGCCTTAGCTTTGTCGGCCGACATTATGACCTTGTCCAAGGCATTCTGATTTCCCCAGCCATCATGATGCCGTTTGGGGCAACGTTACTTGGGCTCCCCATGGGGACAACGCGTGCGGCAATCGGCCTGGGAGCGGATTTGACGACGCGCCTGAAACTGATTTGGCTTCCTCTGCTTTTACCTGCTTCCCTGCTTTCCCTGACAATAGCGGTTCTGTTGTCCCTCGGCTGTGTGATACTGGATCGGCCATGACTTCAGTTTCTCCTTTCTGGCAGACCACGCCGCTAGATCAGATGACGTCCGAACAATGGGAATCCCTTTGTGATGGGTGTGGGCGTTGTTGCCTGAACAAGCTCCGTGACGAAGATACGGACGAGATCGTCTACACGACCGTTGCGTGCCGACTTTTGGACACGCAGACCTGCCGTTGCACAGACTATCCAGAACGCCATCGTAAAGTGCCGGACTGCGTCACATTAACTCCTGAACTGCTAGCCGAAATCGACTGGCTTCCTCCAAGCTGCGCCTATCGATTGCTGCGTGACGGATTTGATTTGCCTGAATGGCATCCCCTGCGCTCCGGGACACGCGACAGCGTTCTGATGGCTGGCGCTTCTGCGGGAGGGCGTTGTGTAAGCGAGCGCCGCGCGGGTCCACTGGAGAACTACATAGCCGCATGGCCAGGAGAATGGCCCGCAAACGCTCCGGCCTGCATCTCCAGAAAACGCTCCGGCTAACCCCATGCTTCCGCCGACCGTCCCTCTCGTATGGAGACGTTCGCCTCGTGCACGCCGCATGACCCTCCGCATTGATGCTCAAGACGGCAGCGTTGTTGTTACGCTGCCCCAGCGCATCAGCCAGCGGCAGGGTCTTGCTTTCGTCCATCAGCATATGGACTGGATTACGTCATCTCTCGCTACCCTGCCTGAAAAACGTGTGCTGGCTGACGGGCACGAAGTCATGATCGAAGGATTGCCAGTTCCCATTCTGCATGAGCCAGATGCCCGCCGCGGCACATGGCTGGATTCAGATGGCCTTCATGTCAGCGGAGATGCCGCTCATACCGAACGTCGCGTAAGAGACTTTCTTCACAGCCTGGCCAAAGAGCGCCTCTCAAAGGCTGTTGCACTTCACGGTAAAAGAATGGGTCTTGTGCCGTCCCGTATCGATTTGCGTGAAGTCCGGTCTCGATGGGGCAGCTGCACCCGAAAAGGACGCATCATGTTGAGCTGGCGACTGGTCATGACGCCGCCGGAAATTCGAGATTACGTCGTGATCCATGAACTCGCTCATCTTCAACATTTTGACCACAGCGCTGCTTTTTGGGGCTTAGTTGACAGATTTTGCACAAATGGACGCACAGGACGTCTTGCAGCAGAGCGCTGGCTGAGCCAAAACGGGACCGCCCTGCTGCGAGCAGCATGAGGCGTGTGCGAGCTTGGCGGAATGGTAGACGCACGAGACTTAAAATCTCGAGTCCGTAAGGGCGTGCGGGTTCGAGTCCCGCAGCTCGCACCACATATAAGTTATTGGAAATAACCGGCTTTTAGGGTTTTCAGCAACCCGGAGCCCCCATTCTTCTACAAAGGGCTTCTACAAAACGAGCCCTGTCGTGCTGATTCGTCTGCAATCCGGTTTCCATTTCAGACGCGGGATTCCCGTTCGTTTTCGGCCTGCTCTGGGGAAACGGGAAATCTGGCACTCTCTAGAAACCCTCGACAGAAATCTTGCCAGAACCCGTGCCTGTGCCATGTATGGACTGACCTCTCAGCTTTTCGAGTGCATCAGTCTGGCCATGTCTTCATCGGAAGAAACATCCTCGCTCAACAAAGCGGTTGAGACCTTTCAGGAGGCTCTGGCCACATCTGACCTCCATCCTGTCCAGCAGGACCTGTTCCAGTCCATTGTCGAGACCTACGACAGTGAGATTCAGGCTCTGAAGGCTCGCTACAAAACCATGAATGCCGAGCATCTTCTGGCACGAATGGAAGACCATCAGCGGGTTTCCAGCGTTCTTGAGAAGATTGGCCCCGAAATCAACGCTCTGACCGACATCATTCACAAGCAAGAAAATCCGCGAGAACCCAGGACGAAGAGGCGCCATCAGAGCAGGGTGCCGGACAGAAACACGCAAAGCCATTCAGCCGACAATAGAGCTGTTTTTGAGATGCTCCGGTCTCTATCATCGAAGGTAGAAGGCCGGAAGGTTTCGGGGGCTTACTGTTTTCTCTTCCCGCTACACTCCGACAAAGGTAAATCAGCCTGACGCTGCAAAGAAAGCTAAATGCGCCAGAAAGTATGGGTGATTCCCAAAAAAGAATGGCGAAACACGATTATTCCCGTTCCCACCGAACTAATAGAGGCCGATACTCTGAACTCGAATAATAGGGCATGTGATTTATATTTCATTCCAGATCTCAATACCTCGAAACAGGATGTCAGAAGCATAGCTTTTGGACACCCCGTCTCAAGGATGAAAACTCGATTTGAACGTCCGGCTAAAATTACGTTCCGCTCGTTCTGAAGTAGCGTTTTCCATACAGTTGCAAATTGCGACTGTGGATATGCGGGAACTCTGGATAGATCAGTTTCTGGGATATGAGACAACGCCTAAAAGCCAAGACACCTCGACTTGCCTAGGCGGCATTACGCCAACTGTCGTATGTCAAAAAAAAATTGATACCCTACATCTCAAGGTATGCTATGGATCTCGGCCCACAGTATGAGGCATATGAATGTATATTTCTTTCCATTGCGTAGATTGCTGCCAATAAATTATCTTATATCCACCAATTAATCGTCTTTATCGACAATAAATAAAAATGCGTATATTGGATTAAATACAAATGAATAGAAAATCAAACATAAAAATAAGGCATTTAAACGTTATAAAAAATATATATAATATACAAAATCTTAAAAAGACCTCAGAAGTCATGTCTTTAACCCCGGCTGCCATCTCTAAGACCTGTATAGAATTTGAAAAAATTATAGGAAAAACTCTTTTCTCAAGAACCATACATGGGTTGGTTCCGAATGAAATTGCTAAAAGAGTTGTCGAATCAAGCATCTTGATCGAAAAAGAAATAGATAGGATGATCCTAGATATAGATAGTATATACAACAAGAAGAGCTATATCAATATATCCTTCCAATCGAATTCTATTGTTTCAGAGATGATGAAATGTGTGCTGTCAATTGCTTCATCAAAAAATATAAATTTTACAGTTAATTATGGATCTCGAGATGAATTATTTTCTTCTTTATCGAAGGGAAAGACAGATATAATATTTGCTAGTGCCTATAACGAAATAATAGATGATAGAATCAACTATAAACATATTGTCAGCGACAATTGCGTTATAATTGATAGAAATGGAGCTTATTCTATTAAAGAAATTATTGAAAATTGGCATGCCCTTCAAGAAAAAGTATGGATTTTGCCAGTCCGAGGGACTGCGATGCGTGATAGGTTTGATTCTATTCTTGAATATAACGGATTAAAAACCCCTGAAAATCTTATTGAATTAAATTCAATCCTAGGAACAGCCAGTTTGATGAACAGTCCGGAAACTATTGGAATGTCTACAATATCTCACTTAAAATCGATAAATTTCCAAGACAGTAAGATTCTTGAGGAAAAATCCGATATAACACTTAATGTTGGCGTGTATTGGAGACGAGATTCAAAAAAAATAATTTCAGATGCAGTAGTTTTTTTTCAAAATAATATAAATGTATAAATAGAACTTAATATGCCAATAATACCACTTGGTGTGTGGGGTAAGAAACTATCGTATTAGAGTATTACTTCTGAATCTGCGGAGGAGATAAGAGGAAATAATCTGAGTAACTCTAAACTCTGTTTTCCTTAATGAGGCTGACCGATGACTGGCAGCATATGGTCGACAGCACCTTATTCTGTGTCCATTCAGAGGCCACTGGGGCACAAGAGGAAAGCTCATACGGAAGCATCTGGTCGATCACCCAGAGACTTTACGAGAAAAATCCATGTCCGCTGTGATAATCAGGGACGTCCTCTTGGCTTTGTACTCACCGGCAGGCAGGTCTCGGACTACAAACCCACAGACGCCCTGATGGAAATTTCCGCTTCCAGACCCCAGGGTAATGCTGACCGACCGGAGCTATGACAGCGACAGCTTTTGCCAGGATCTGTTGGTCCACGGGATCCTGGCGGTTATTCCTGTACGCAAAAGCCGAAGTGCGCCTCAGAAAACAGACTGACAGCGTTACCGGAACCGCATCGAGCGGATACTTGACAGGCTCAAGCAGATGCGCCGTATCGCCACCCGCTACGACAAAACCGCCCTGTTTTTCATACCCTTCCTCAGTCTCGCCGCAGCAAGGCTCGAGGGGCAGATCTTTTGTCAACGTGACCTGAGAATTTAGGTCAGTTCGGCGCTTTCAGTTTTCTGACGATGTTGCTGGTTGAACATCCATCTACAAGATTGGCCAGAACCACTTTTCCACCAGCCGCCTTGACTACGTCCCCACCGACCACATCTTCTTCCGCGTAGTCAGCGCCTTTTACCAACACGTCCGGAACAAGTGTCTCGATCACATGAAGTGGGGTATCCTCGTCGAAGATCACCACAAGATCGACGTCACGCAAGGCACTCACGACCATAGCGCGTGCGTCTTCTGACTGCACCGGGCGTGTCTCCCCTTTCAGTCGTCGAACAGAGGCATCACTGTTAAGCCCTACGACAAGCTTATCACCTTGAGCCGCCGCAGCCCGCATAAGAGACACATGCCCTGGGTGAACAAGATCAAAACAGCCATTTGTGAATACAACACTGGCGCCATGTCTACGCCAGTTGGAAACTATGGATTTGGCCATTTCCAAAGATGCAACCCGGCCATCACTTCCCATGTCCTTGCTTAATGCGTGGCTGAGTTCGTCACGGGAAACGGCAACTGTTCCCACCTTACCCACGGCAATGGATGCTGCCAGCGTCGCCATAACCACGGCCGTATCCAGATCATGGCCTGCAGAGATCACGGCAGCTACAGTTGCAAGAACTGTGTCGCCAGCACCTGAAACATCGAAAACTTCTGATTTGTGCACGGATTGATGAAAGACATGTCCATCGCGTTGCCACAACGTCATACCTTCTTCCGAACGCGTTAACAGGACGTCTCCACCAAATTGCCCTGAAAGAACACTGGCGGCGCGCAGAACATCGTCATCCGTCTTCAAGAACAGCCCTGTGGCCTGAGCGGCTTCAGCCCGATTAGGGGTTACAAGAGAGGCGCCACGATAAATCGAGAAATCCCGACTTTTGGGATCAACGATGACTGGGATATTCTTTTCCCGTGCAGCCTCGATAATTGCTGACAAAACCTGCGGAGAGAGAACTCCTTTGGCATAGTCAGAGCAAACAAGAACAGAAGCGCCCTCTAACGCCCTAAGAGTTGCGGCAATGATGGCATTCTTGATATCCGCATCGAAATCAACGACGACTTCTTCATCAATCCGAACAATCTGCTGGTTAGAGCTCATCACACGAGTTTTGGAAATTGTTGGCCAGTTGGGCACTTCGACAAGAGCACTCATGTCGATATCGGCATAAGACGCAATTGAACGCCGCAAGGTATCGGCGTTTTCGTCTCGACCAACAACGCCAATCAGATTGACCGGGCATCCAAGAGCAGCGGCATTGACAGCCACGTTTGCTGCTCCTCCAGGTACGTTAGAGCCCCCGGAGCGCAGAACAACAGGAACAGGAGCCTCAGGAGAAATTCTATTGACTGCCCCAGTTATATACCGATCCAGCAATACATCGCCGACAACAACAATTTTTTTAAATAAGAAATTTTCGATCATGATCTATAAATAATCTTTGATACTGTGGCCAGTTTTTGCGAGATCACAAATAATATATTGATTTTTCCATTCAAAGTCTATCCAGCAGTTTCAAGATAGGATCGTCCCTTGTCACTGCATGAATTTTGGAGCCTTTTAAAACTTCTCTGCCTCTGAATGCCTGGCTCTACCACTAAAATGCTCGTGATACGCCTGCTGCAGACTTCATTTTCCACAAAGCGAGTCACCTTAAAACTCCGATTGTGACGGCTCACTTTGCTCGCAGGGTTATATCATGCGTGACCAAGGTCATGACTCACTTCACTCTCCAACAGCGTTCTCAGCGAAAAAGGCTGACTAGGTCTGCCTCCTCCGCATAACAGAATGGCTCGCTCTCTCATTGAGCGACGCAAGCGCCTGACACATGCTGAGTAGCTACTCGCGGCCAATAGGCGACCGTCAGTTCGCTTTGGATTGCTTCAATCTGCGACTGTATCCAGTGCATGTATTCATGCAGCCCACGAATGATAATCTCTTCTGCGGTCTGATCTTCGAGACTTGCCCGTAAATCAGCCAGACGTTCCTGCACAGGATAGCATTGCTTGCGCAAATTGTAGTGCGTGGACAAGGCCCCCAAAACACTATCTGTCTGTCGCAAATTCAAGGCAAGAGAGCGTGGAAATCCTTCGTTCTTCAGCAGAAATCCAACCACATTTGCTGGCGTTGTCGTGACCGGCTGCAAACGTCGAAATGCATGATATGCCGCAGCGGAACGCAGGACAGATGCCCACTGCGTTGTATCAATTTCAGAGCCAACCTCTTCTTTGGGAAGGAGCGTATGATATCGCGTATCTATGAGGCGGGTAATCTGGTCGCTCCGCTCCAGATGCCGCCCCAGAAGGTAAAAGAGCCATGCCTGATCGCGGTATAAAGTGCCTTCGGTTACGCCTGTATGGGTCTGGCAGTCCTGCTTGATGCGATTACACAACGCAGAAAGGCCAGTCCTGCGGATATCGGACGCCTGAAGATCAAGGACCCAGCGTGTGAAGACGTTCAACTGCATCCACATTTCTGTGGAAATTAGTGGACGAACCGAGCGGGCATTTTCACGAACAGAGTTGGCCATCGCCTTGATGGAACTCGAATTTGCAACATCCGTAATGTAAAACTGTAGATAATCCTGCTCGGTAGCCGCTGGATAAAGAGCGCTGAACCGCTCTTCGTCTGAATTGATCTGAACGATTGTATCCCAGGACGTCCGTCCGTCCGGGCCTCGTACGAACGCCTCGGTCACCTCAATCAGACGCGCTAGATTTTCAATCCGCTCCATGTAGCGCGCCAGCCACATCATGCTCTCGGCATAGCGGGACAGAAGGGTATTCAGGCCGGGAAGCATGCCTGATGCCGTTGGGGAAAGCTGTGTCATACGGACATCACCCATGTATCCTTCGATCCTCCGCCCTGAGAAGAATTAACAACCAGAGATCCTTTGCGGAGAGCCACACGCGACAAGCCCCCCGGCAGCACCCACGTCGTTTTTCCAGTTAATGCGAAGGGACGCAGATCAACATGCCGCGCCTCCACGCCTGCGTCACACAGGGTTGGTGTTACCGAAAGATCGATCACCGGCTGGCTGATGTAATTGGAAGGGTTCTCCGTCAGCCGACGCCTGAATTCCTCGAGCTCACTTTCCGTTGCGTGCGGCCCTATCAGAAGCCCATAGCCTCCGGACTCTCCGACGGGTTTGACGACAAGCTTCTCCAGATTGGCCAAAGTAAAAGCCAGCCCTTCTGGCTCAGCGCAGATGTGCGTTTCAACGCTTCCCAGAATGGGTTCTTCTTCCAGATAGTATCGGATAATCCGCGGCATATACGCGTACACGGCCTTGTCATCCGCAACCCCGGTCCCGAGAGCGTTGGCAATCGTCACGTTGCCTTGACGGTAGGCTTCCACCAGTCCGGGAACGCCCAGAAGACTTTCCGGATTGAAAGCCAGCGGGTCCAGGAAAGCGTCATCAATGCGTCTGTAGATCGAATGCACCGGTCGGAGCCCAGCGACAGTTCGCATGTAAACATGGTTGTTTTCAACGAGGAGATCTCGCCCCTCAACAAGAGGAACACCCATCTCGCGTGCCAGAAAGACATGCTCGAAATAGGCTGAGTTATAGATCCCGGGAGACAAGAGAACGACCTGCGGGTTGGTTACGCCTTCCGGTGCGACATCGCAAAGCGCCCGATGCAGACGCAGCCCATAATCCTCTACCGAACGAAGAGGCATCCCTGATGCCAGATCCGGCATCAACCGCAGCATCATGTGTCGGTTTTCAATGACGTATGACACGCCTGACGGGGTTCTGGCGTTGTCTTCCAGAACGAGGAACTGCCCGCTGCGATCGCGGATCAGATCCGTTCCATTAATATGGACATACACACCACCCGGGACATCAACGCCGACCATAGCCTGACAGTAATTGGCATTTTTCAGAACCAGATCCGCGGGAATGATACCGTCCTGCAGGATCTTGCGATCATGATAGATGTCCCACAGGAAAAGATTGATCGCCTTGACGCGCTGCTGCACGCCTTTTTCGATAAACGCCCATTCGTCGGCTGTCAGAACGCGGGGGATCACATCAAAAGGTAAAACCCGGTCAATGGCCTCCCGGTCAGAGTAAACCGTGAAGGTGATACCAAGACGGTACAACTGGGTTTCCGCATTGGATGTACGGTGGCGGAGTTCCTTGATGTCGAACTGGGACAGCCTTTCCTGAACCAGTTGCAGGGCCTCAGGTAACGCCTCTCCCCGGTTCATCAGTTCACAGAAAAACGCGGGCTTGAGATAAGCGGAGAAAATGCCGGCTTCCTGGACCTGGGATTGCAAGACGTTGGACCTCATCTGTTTGCCCCGTTTCCTTACCCGACAGCTGTATGAACCATACCCGGCCGGATCATTACGATTATTTATTAACCTATCAACTCCCTTCTGTTTGCCAAGCAATAAAAGCAGCGAGCAGTTTTGTTTTTCCCAGAATATATCAAGAGAGTTGCCGTTACCGTTCTTCCTGTTACGATAAAGGAAGGATAATCCCGAGCTAACGGGACATCAGGGGAGCAGGGAACATCAGGTCATGAGAGTGGATCGCGGAAATCTGCCACAATGAACACGCTCGTGACGCTTCGCCACCACACGTCCTATCGCTATGACCGTCCCGTCTTCCTGGGCCCTCAGACCATCCGGCTGCGGCCGCCCGTTAACGCACGCAGCCCCGTCCTGACCTATGCCCTGAACGTCGGCCCGGGTGAAGGTCAGATCGCGTGGCGACTGGACGCCCACGAAAATACGGTTGCCGAAGCCATCTTTGCCGAGCAGGTCTCTCACTTCGATATCGAAGTCCGTATGACTGTGGATATCACGCCCTATGATCCCTTTCAGAAGGGCGGTCAGCCGCTTTCACAGACACCGAACAATCCCGCTTACAGAGTGATCACGTCTGATCCAGACCTGCTGGACGGCTTTCTTGACGGTCAATTCCTTTCAGCGGGAGAAACAGATCTGGCTCGCCTGATCTGGCTCAATCGCAGACTGGCACAATCTCTGCATTATAAGACGCGCATGGAGCCCGGCACCTGGGCTCCAGCTGAGACCCTCTCCCGCCTGACAGGTTCCTGCCGGGATAGTGCGTGGTTAATGATTGCTTTCGCGCGCAGGTTGGGCTTTGCAGCTCGGTTTGTCTCCGGATACCTTATTCAGCCAAAGCCATTGGATACAGGCAGTCAGACATTGACCTGTGACTTGCACGCCTGGGCTGAAATCTGGGTGCCGGAATCAGGATGGTTCGGATTCGACACGACTTCGGGTCTGGTCACAGCCCAGAACCATATTCCCCTCGCTGTTTCGGCGACACCAGAAGAGGCTGCCCCTGTTTCAGGGCTTCTGGATCACTGTCAGGCGCGGTTTGATGTCTTGATGGAAGCACAACATTTGCACAGAGAGACCAATACCTGACATCATGCTTCACAAGAGCTGCAATAAGGTGCCGAAACAGTGAAGCTTTTCTCATGTCAGTGCTGCCAGCAGGCTCTGTATTTCGAAAATATTGCGTGTGAATCCTGCCATCATCCCGTGGGCTATCTTCCCGGTTTGGCAACGCTGACTGCGCTGGAACCGACCGGAACGGGCCGCTGGCACCCCGTGGAAGAACAGGTCCAGCATGCAGAACTCGTCTACTGTGCGAACCATGCCTATGACGCCTGCAACTGGCTGACGACGCCAGACAGATCCGGCAGGCCCGCCATCTGCTTTGCCTGCCGCTTCAACCGGACAATTCCCAATCTCGACAATCCGAAAAATCTCGAACGCTGGCGGAAGATAGAAGTCGCCAAGCACCGGCTGTTTTACACGCTGCTTCGCCTCAAACTTCCAATCCGGAGCCGTTGGGAAGACCCTCATAACGGCTTGGCATTTGATTTCCTGGACGATGCCGCAGACGGCTCTGCCCCCATTATGACCGGCCATAACAACGGTCTGATTACTTTAGCCATCCGAGAAGCGGACGACGCCGAACGCGAGCGTATGCGGGTGGAGATGGGCGAGTATTACCGCACGCTTCTCGGTCATTTCCGGCACGAAATCGGACACTATTACTGGAACGTTCTGGTTCGGGACGCGGGGCGCCTTGAGAGTTGCCGCGCAGTGTTCGGCGATGACCAGCAGGACTATCAGGAGGCCCTGCAAAATCATTACAACAACCCACCGCCGGAAGACTGGCGAGAACGGCATGTCAGCATGTATGCGACGTCCCATCCTTGGGAAGATTTTGCAGAAACATGGGCCCATTACCTCCATATCGTTTCCACTCTGGAGACCGCATGGGCGTATGGCGTGACCATTCATCCCGTTCTGCCGGATGCATCACCCCTCTCAACCAACGGCCCCGGAAACGATCCGTATCTGACGTCCACATTTGACGAAATCATGGAGGCCTGGGTCCCCCTGACATCAGCAGTCAACAGCCTTAACCGCTCCATGGGCCTCTCAGACTTTTATCCCTTCGTGCTGACGTCCGGAGTGCGGGAAAAGCTGGCGTTTATTCACTCGCTGATCCGGGAGACACAGGCACTCGGTTAGGAAACCACCTTTCCTGCACCGAATTGGCGCGTGCGCATCTGCCGAGCCTGATGGATGAAGTACAGTTTGGCGCCCGTCATACGGACAGACCTGAACACAAGATAAACCGGCGCGGTCAGCGCCGTGCGGGACGAAAGCGGAATATAGGTGATCTGCCCCGCATGGTGCTGCTGCATGGAATGGGGAACCACCGAAATCCCCAACCCCCCGGCGACAAGACTGAGAGCCGCCATGAGCTGCGGCCCTTTCTGTCGGATATTGGGCATAAAACCTGCCCCGAGGCAGGCATCCACGATCGTCTTGTAGAGACCGTTGTTGTACTGGCTTTGATAAAGAATGAAGTCTTCATTTTCCAGATCAGCCAGCCTGAGCCCCTCTGGTGGAGGATTGTCCGCAAGGGGATGGGCCTTGGGCACAGCCACAACCATGGGCTCTTCCAGAATTAACTCCACCATAACGTCCGAAACATCCGGGATGGACGCACGGACAAACGCGACATCCACCAGATCGTCTCGCAGGGCGCCGAGCAACTGACTTGAATTCCCCTCTGTCAGGCCAAGCGTGACATCCGGCCAGCTTTCGCGAAAATACCCCAAAACGGCTGGTAAACTGGGGTGGCACATCGCGGAATTGGTGAAGCCAACCGATAGCTCCCCGCTCTCGCCTCGCACGACACGACGGACATCTTCAACCGTCTCGTCCACACGATCGAGAATGTCATAGGCCCCCTTGAGCATGCTGCGCCCTGCTGCCGTCAAACGCATGCCTTTGGCATGACGCTCGAAAAGTTGAACACCCATGGTTTCTTCACAGGAGCGCAACATCCGCGTGAGAGGGGGCTGCTGAATCCCCAGCCGTTCTGCGGCTCGTGTCAGGGTGCCTTCCTCCGCGATGGCAACAACGGCGCGGAAATGACGGAGCTCAACCATGTGATACCTTTAAGGTATGATGAAACCTGTATGGAAATATTGGATCTAACAGTTTTCCTCTCTAAAGTCCGCACGCCTTCTCACATACGGACAGACAGGACGCCCCCATGACCGACAAGATTCCCGCTACCCTTCTCGCCGGTGATGGTATCGGGCCAGAAATCATGGCGTCTGTAACAACAGTGCTTGATGCTCTGGGAGCGCCTTTTGTCTGGGACCATCAGAGCGCAGGCATGGGCGCTCTGGAGAGCCAGGGAAGCGCCCTGCCTGATGCGACGCTGGAAAGCATCGCCCATACGGGCCTGGTGCTGAAAGGCCCGTTGACAACACCTGTTGGCAAAGGCTTCCGCTCTATCAATGTGACACTCCGTCAGCAGTTCGATCTGTATGCGAATGTTCGTCCGACGCAGACAATCGTGCCAGGCGGTCGTTATGAGAACGTCGATCTGGTCGTGATCCGGGAAAACGTTGAGGGCCTTTACGCCGCCATGGAACACTACATGCGCGTTGGGGACGATCCGGAAGCTGTGGCATACGGCGCCGGGTTCAACACGAGAGCGGAATGTAACCGAATCGTAAGGTTTGCATTCGAGTACGCTGTGAAGAACGGCCGCAAGAAGGTTACGCTGGTTCACAAGGCCAATATCCTCAAGATCCTGAGCGGCATCTTTCTGCATGAAGGCCGCCGCGTAGCCGCAGAATATGAAGGCCGCGTGGAGCTTGAAGAGCGCATTGTCGATGCCTGCGCGATGGAACTTGTCATCAAGCCGGAAAATTACGACGTCCTCGTCACGACCAATCTTTTTGGCGATATCCTGTCTGATCTGGCTGCAGGGCTTGTCGGCGGCCTAGGCATGGCACCAGGCGCGAATATTGGCGAGAAAATGGCTGTTTTTGAAGCAGTTCATGGCTCCGCACCCGACATTGCAGGTCAGGGCATTGCTAATCCGCTCGCACTGATGATGGCAGCCAGCATGATGCTGGCTCATGTGGGACGTCAGGACCTGTCCGCCCGTCTTGATGCCGGCATGAAGCAGATCCTGACAACAGACGGTATTCGTACCCGAGATCTTGGCGGCACGGCTACAACAGAAGACGTCACGCAGGCCCTCCTGCGCGCCATTCACTGAACAGACGACACGACCAGCAGGGAACACACATCATGAAACAGGTTGGACGCGATCTTCTGGGCAGCCAGCGCGACCTGTCCGTTGACGGACAGACCTATCGCTATTTCTCCCTTCCCGTGGCCGCGGAGAAAATCGGGGACATTTCCCGCCTACCCGTCAGCCTCAAGGTTCTGCTCGAAAACGTTCTGCGTTTCACGGACGGCACGAGCTACAAAGCTGAAGATGCACAGGCCATTGCAGACTGGGTGCAGTACGCTGGCTCAACGCAGGAAGTGCCGTTCAAGCCATCCCGTATTCTGATGCAGGATTTTACAGGTGTTCCGGCTGTCGTCGATCTGGCCGCCATGCGCGATGGCATTCTGGCGCTCAACGGAGACCCGCGGAAGGTCAATCCGCTTGTGCCAGTTGATCTTGTGATCGACCATTCCGTCATGGTCGACGTGGCAGGCCGCGCTGATGCCCTTCAGCAGAACGTTTCTCTGGAATTCGAGCGGAATGGCGAACGTTATGCGTTTCTCCGCTGGGGCCAGCAGGCATTCGACCAGTTCCGCGTTGTGCCGCCGGGTGCGGGCATCTGTCATCAGGTCAATCTGGAATATCTGTCCCAGGTTGTCTGGACCAGCACGATTGATGGCGTGACCTACGCCTATCCGGACACGCTGTATGGCACGGATTCCCACACCACCATGGTCAATGGACTAGGTGTTCTGGGCTGGGGCGTTGGTGGTATTGAAGCCGAAGCCGCGATGCTCGGCCAGCCAATTTCCATGCTCATTCCGGATGTCGTCGGTTTTCGTTTGGATGGCAAGCTCCCCGAAGGCACCACAGCTACAGACCTCGTCCTGACCATCACGCAGATGCTGCGCGCCAAAGGCGTTGTCGGGAAATTTGTCGAGTTCTATGGTCCTGCGCTGGATCATCTGCCGGTTGCAGACCGCGCCACCATTGCCAATATGGCTCCGGAATACGGCGCAACCTGCGGCTTCTTCCCGGTCGATGCGCTGGCACTGGATTACCTGCGCCAGACCGGTCGTGACGAACACCGTATTGCGCTTGTTGAAGCCTATCTGCGGGCGCAGGGCATGTTCCGTGATGCGTCCACGCCAGAACCGGTCTTTTCCTCCACACTCTCACTGGATCTCAGCACCGTCACGCCGTCCCTTGCAGGACCAAAGCGCCCACAAGACCGTGTAGAACTGCGCTCTGCCTCTGAAGCTTTTGAACAGGCCCTGACGGAGACACTCGGCGTCAAACCGGAAAATACCATCGTCACCGCCCCGGTCGCTGGAACGGATTACGCGCTGGAACATGGCTCGGTCGTCATCGCAGCCATCACGTCCTGCACCAACACGTCCAATCCAGCCGTTCTGATTGCCGCAGGACTGGTTGCCCGTAAGGCACGTGCGCTCGGCCTCAAGCCCAAGCCATGGGTCAAGACCTCGCTCGCGCCAGGGTCGCAGGTTGTGACCGATTATCTGGATCGTGCAGGCCTAACGGCAGATCTGGATGCGTTGGGCTTCGAAACCGTTGGATATGGCTGCACGACCTGCATCGGAAACTCAGGCCCGTTGGCCCAACCGATAGTTGATGCCATTGAGGGACATAACCTCGTGGCAACATCCGTCCTGTCCGGCAATCGGAACTTTGAAGGCCGTATTTCACCCAACGTTCGCGCAAACTACCTTGCAAGCCCGCCACTTGTGGTTGCTTACGCGCTGCTCGGGACGATGCGTCAGGACATTACGACAGCCGTTCTGGGTCACACGCCGGACGGCAAGGCCGTCTATCTGAAGGATCTCTGGCCCTCTAACCATGATGTTGCAGAGCTGGTTGGGTCTGCAGTTACCCGGGATGCCTTCGTTGAACGGTATGGTCGCATCACGGAAGGCACGCCGGAATGGCAGGCGCTGGAAACAGCCAGTGATTCAGCTACGTTCAAATGGCAGCCTGGCTCCACGTATGTGCAGGATCCGCCATATTTTTCTGGCCTGACAGCTGACCCACAAACAACGAGTGACATTTCAGGCGCGCGCGTTCTGGCGCTCCTTGGGGACAACATCACCACCGATCACATCTCGCCTGCCGGCTCCATCGCGACGTCCTCTCCTGCAGGCGAATACCTTCAGGAACATCAGGTCGCGGTTAAAGACTTTAATTCCTATGGGTCACGCCGCGGCAATGACCGCGTGATGGTCCGCGGCACCTTCGCCAATATCCGTATCCGCAATGAAATGGCGCCGGGTACCGAAGGTGGCATGACACGTCATCAGCCGGATGGGGCACTCATGTCCATCTATGATGCGGCCACGCGCTACGCTGACGCAGGAACACCGCTTGTCGTGTTCGGCGGCAAGGAATACGGCATGGGATCATCCCGTGACTGGGCCGCGAAAGGCACGCGTCTCCTTGGTGTCAAAGCCGTCATCGCCGAGAGCTTTGAGCGCATTCACCGTTCAAACCTTGTGGGGATGGGCGTTCTGCCACTGACGTTCGAACCTGGAACGACGCGTAAGACACTGAATCTGGATGGGACTGAAACCATCAATATTGCGGGCATCAGTGATCTGACTCCTCGCAAAACATTGGTTATGACCATCACCCGTCGCGATGGCACACAGGAAAACGTTTCCCTCCTGTGTCGCATCGATACGGTGGATGAGGCAGATTACTATCGCCATGGCGGTATCCTGCCTTACGTCCTGCGCGGTATGGCTGCGGCCTGAACAAAAAAGGCTCTGCCCCCAACAAGGGGACAGAGCCAAAGCAGGAAAATACCGGGCCTCAGGCTGTCAGAGACAGACCTGCATTGTTCTGAGGGGCCAGTTTGTATGGTCCGCCAGCTTTAATCTGCAGAGCAAGAATGGCAATGCTGTTGGAAGGACGGCTACCAAGCGGCAGAAGGCCACGACCGGCTGTCCAGCGCATGTTACCCTTCTCCGGATTGCTCCAGCCTTCCAGCGTCTCAGTCTTCAGATGAGCTGTAATCCTGTGAGTACGGCTCTCTTCAAACAGAGTAATATCACCAATCAGAACGCCGAGGTTGCGTCGGTCGTCTACAAACGGGCCGATAACGTCACTCGGGCGGCTGGTTCTGGAGACAATCCGCACGCTTTTGACGTTGGCGGGGATCATGAACATGACACGGTCATTGGCTTCACGGGTCTTGCGAATAACCGTGCCGGTGTCCGTCACCAGGTGAAGATCAGCATCGTCCGTAAGAGGTGCATCTTCGGAAACCGTCTCCGAGCACACCTTGCTGGCACGCGCATCAAACTGCTGGAATAGCGGCTCCACAAACTCACGCCTGACATCCAACGGCGCATTACCGTCTTGAGCCCATGTTTTAGCACGACCACCCAAGGCGACGACATTGCCGCTTTGACCAAATGAGCGACGATTTCCTGTGTCCAGATAGCTCTCTGTAAGAACGCCATTCGCGGTGATAACGGAGTGCTGCTCCGTCTCTACATGGTAATAGTCGTAAGACGTGATGCTCTTGTCGTAAAAAATGGAGCGACCGTTTACGAGCATCCGCACAGGTACGAATTTACCGTCGAAGAACAGGCAATGCTCAGCAGTGATCAGCAAGTCTTCATAGGGAACACCATCTGAGATGGCATCCTTGAGAACACGAACCGGATAACCAGCTTTGTCATCAGGCAGTCCTGGGCAGACAAAGGCCTTTTTGGTTCCAACCCACACGACCGGACGATTTACTTCGGCCTGAGCCTGCCAGTCATAAACGGTAACTTCGTCGCCAATGCAGATATCTTCAACAGCGACCTCTCCCTGTGCAGTACGGACCATTGATCCCCGCAAAAAGCACACGACAACCAGTGTTCTCAGATAAGTTTTGCCGTTGATCGTCGAAACCGTGAAAGTCGTTCCTTCATTCGCTTCGGGAAGCTGGAATGAAGAAGTTCCAGAAATTGGCTGCCCCTGACTGGTCAGCGTGTAAACTCCATTCACATACGTGTAGCCATCTGCCGAGAGGCCGTTCAAAATAATTGTGTCGTTTTCTTTAATATTTGTAATATATCCGATAATGCTTGGCGTTGTTCCTGCTGCAATTTCAATTGTACCGCCGCCACCTTCATCAAACTGGATAAGTCCGACAGTTGTAGTCGCATATCCGCCAAGAACTACCGTTCCACCATTCCCAATAATTATTTTAGAGTTACTTGAAACCGTAACAGTGTTATCGAGAGATAGAGATGCTCCGTCGCTTACGGTAACTACAGCTGCATCAGAAGAAGTTCCAATTTTCCATGTAGACGCAGTTACATCGGAATCGTTAATTATAGATACTGAACCTGTCGTAGCTTGACTTGCATCTGGAATTGGGAAGGCAGCATAGTAAGCTGCACCAGCAATAGTTCCAGAATTATCTATAGTGATGGCACCATTCTGCGCACTGACGACAGACTGGCTACCCCCTGTTGGGGTAAAAATTACTGACGCTACCATTGTTTTCTCCTGCCTCTAGCCAGATGAGATCTGCAACTCACCGCGCCTGTTTTTTTGAAGCATGAGAATTTTGGCCACCACTCCCATATGGTAGTGGATGTTTGCTTTTTTTTGAATATTTTTGTCTGATGATTCCGGCTTCAAAAGAAAGAATCCATCAAATGGAAAATCATATTTTTATTACAAAAAATATCTATAAAACTATTGAAGACCGTTCTGAATGGAATGAATCCTTAGTAAATATCGCAAAATACTGCACAGACAGCAGTTTTGGCGGCGCATCTTTAATTCCATTAGACGAAGATATGTCTGAATGGCGCTTTGGCTCCAATCAGGATCCGAAAACAGAAGAATTATATTACAATCACTGGCGAAACAAATCACCTCTGTCCGTCTATACAAGAAAAAAAATAGAAAATGACTTCCTGTATGTTGATGACAGCTTCTTATCTGACAAACAAATCGACAAAATACCGTTTTACATGGAATTTTTGAAGGAATTTGGTGTTCGAAGAATACATCATGCCATGTTCAAAACTGAAAATGGGAATAGGTTCCTACTGTCAGTACAGTCTCCAGACGGGTTAACAATACAATCAAGCGCAATCATCAAGCAAAACCTGACACGAATAATTCCGCACGTTATTCAAGCAGTTGGAACCGGAATCTCCTTTAACAAGAGCAAGAATTTTCATGAAATATTTGAGAATTCCTTCAAAGAAATGCCGTTTGGAATTGCTCTGATTAATTCAGAAAATAAAATTGTATATGCGAACAACAACCTGATCCGGATGGAATCCGATGGGATTTTTGTAAAAAATAACACAATCCAAGTGAAAAGCTCTGATGGTAACAGTAAATTTTCTCGCCTCCTCTCTGGATCCGGCGACGTTCACAATCCCATAAAAATAAAAACCGAAACAGATAAGATTTTTTTTGCAAAAGTAATAAATGTTTCATCCAAAATGGAACAAACAAGAATGGTTATTTTTTCCATTCATAGAGTCAATTCTGAAACGGAAGCTATCCTGAGCAACCTTTTCCTTACAGCGTCTCA
The DNA here is from genome assembly GCF_014132155.1 of Gluconobacter sp. Gdi. GTDB lineage: Bacteria > Pseudomonadota > Alphaproteobacteria > Acetobacterales > Acetobacteraceae > Gluconobacter. The sequence goes on along the minus strand of NZ_BLJQ01000002.1, from coordinate 578,265 downwards.
ATCAAAAATTGCCTGCCTGATCGCGAATGGGAATTCCATTAAGGACTCTTCTTTAAAAATGAATATCACCGAAGGAACTGCCCGACAGATGGTCAAAGACATTTTTGTCAGGTTAGGCGTCAATAGCCAGAGCCAACTTACGGCTTTTGTTAAGAATATAAGTTTTATAGCTTAGATTTTATTACATACCCCTGCATCAATAGTACCAAAATGATGCAGAGGCAGATTAACAGATCTTCTTATACAGCATCCACCGTCACAGCTGACGGTGCATTTTTCTTAACGGATTCAATCCCAGCATTCCGCGCACTTTCACTGCTGTACGCCTGACTGCTGCCAATCACCTGCCCGTTTGAAGCCTTCAGATTGAAGAATGGCTTTCCAGACGCTGAAATCTTACGCTCATAATGGGCGTCGTCAGGGGCATGCTTCTGAACGGAAGCAATACCATTCACCGCACTGGCTTTCTGCTTGTACCCTTCACTGGCAAGAATATTCTCTCCGTTAGCTGCTTTCAGGCGAAAACGATATTCGCCAGCAGTGTCGGTATAGAGTTCAAATTTTGCACTCATGATCGAGCTCCTTTCAGAACAGCATTCATCAGCAGACCCCGCATACCAGATTCAAAAAGACCTGCTGCTCTGAGCCTGCCACAAAAAGTGCTGAAAAATCGAGTCCGCTCTCAAGCCCGACGGGCAAGTGCCAGCTTAAGGCTGAATAGCAAGAAAACGCTGCCGGTTAGACGGTCCATACGTCGTACGACAGTCGGGCTGGACAGAAAGCGTCCAAGGGGAATGGTCAAGGCGACCAGCAGTCCAAGCCATGCAAAAGATAGCAACGCCTGAATAGCGGTTAGCAAAAGCGAAAATTCGCGCACGTTGACATGGGGCGGAATGAACTGCGGCATAAACGTCATGTAAAAAACGCCAACCTTGGGGTTCAGCAGATTGCTCAGCAAACCGCGCCGAAAGGCCAGTCCTGCCTCTGGACGGTTCGTCGGCTGCTCAATGGCTGCTTCAGCCTCTTCTTTCGACAGGGATGATCGCGGATGTAGCAGCAGCTTGATGCCTATCCATCCCAGATAAAGCGCACCTGCCCATTTGACGGCTGTGAATGCCGTCTCTGACGCTGCCAAAAGTGCAGTCAGCCCAAAAGCCGCTCCCAAGCCCCAGACGCCAAGCCCAAGACAGATTCCCATAACGGCTGCCAGCCCGGCTTTCCAGCCAGACGTCGTGGCCGTCCGGAGGGTCATGGCGGTATCCAGGCCCGGCGTAATGGTGAAAACGGCGGCAGTCAGTGCGAAGGCAAGGAGGGGGAGCAGATAAGGATGCATGGCCCGAACCATATACATCCTTTCCGTTCCCCCCAAGGCCTCACCAATTATGCCTGCACAGGCAAGCGGATCAGGTAGTCAAAGGCAGACAGGGAGGCCTTTGCGCCCTCACCCATGGCAATGACAATCTGCTTGTAAGGCACTGTTGTCGCGTCACCCGCAGCGTAGATCCCCGGCACCGATGTTGCGCAATGATCGTTGATCACGATCTCACCATACGGGCTCAGATCCAGGGCCCCCTTCAACCAGTCCGTATTTGGCAGCAGACCGATCTGAACGAATACGCCGTCCGTCTTGATGTGGTGCAGGCCACCATCAGCGTCGCTGTAGGTCAGGCCCGTGACTTCCTTGCCGTCACCTTCGATCTTCGTCGTGAGCGCACTCATCAGAACCGTGACATTGGGCAGGCTCAGCAACTTGTCCTGCAACACCTTATCCGCCTTCAGGTGCGCACCGCGCTGCAAAAGCGTAACGTGTGAGACGATATTCGCCAGATCAATTGCAGCTTCTACACCGCTATTGCCACCACCGGTCACGACAACCGGGCGTCCCTTGTAGAACGGGCCATCGCAATGCGGGCAATAGGCCACGCCCTTGGTGCGATATTCCTCTTCACCCGGAACGCCTAGCTGGCGCCACCGTGCACCGGTTGCCAGAATAACCGTCTTGGAATGCAGGCTCGCCCCACTTTCCAGAGCGATCTCATGCAAGCCACCAATCTGAGCCGCCGGAACAAGTTTGGCAGCTTTCTGAGACGCAATGATCTGCACATCATACTGGCGCACATGGGCTTCAAGCGCAGCAGATAGCTGTGGGCCCTCTGTTTCCTTGACGGAAATGAAGTTTTCGATGCCAGCCGTATCCATCACCTGACCACCGAAGCGGTCCGCAACGAGGCCCGTCCGCAAGCCTTTACGCGCAGCATAAATTGCTGCGGATGCACCCGCCGGGCCCGCGCCCAGTACCAAAACATCAAATGGCGCAACGTCATTTAGCTTGGCAGCCGCACGCTCGACAGAAGAGGCATCCAGCTTTGCCAAAATATCCGCGACTTCCATGCGACCAGAGGCAAATGGCTGCCCATTCAGATAGACCTGCGGCACAGACCGAATGCCAAGGCGTTCGACTTCTTCCTGAAAATCCGCCCCATCAATCGCGACGTGATGGATTTTTGGATTCAGGACGCTCATGGCGTTCAGCGCCTGCACCACATCCGGGCAGTTCTGGCAGGACTGGGAGAAATAAGTCTCGAAATGGAAATCCCCGTCCAGCGCTTTGATCTGCTCAACAAGATCAGCGTCGATCTTGGGCGGATGGCCGCTCACCTGAAGCAGCGCCAGGACCAGCGAGGTAAACTCATGCCCCATCGGGAGGCCGGCGAATGTCACAGCTTCAACCGAACCAGCCCGGCGAATCAGGAAAGACGGGCGGCGGGAAGCAGTTCCGGCGTCGGAGAACGTCACCTTGTTGGACAGGCTGGCAATGTCTTCCAGCAATCCACGCACTTCGGCGGAGCGCTCGTCGGTGCCAAGGGTAGCTTCCAGCACGACGTCACTGCGCAGATATTCCATATAGGCGCGCATCTGGGTTTTCAGGTCGTCCTGAAGCATCGTTTTCTCCAGCAATTTAAAGTTGGTGAAATCTTGAAGAGCCCTGCCCCGATGAAGGGGCAGGGAATGGTGAGGCGGTCCCGCCTCACCCGGCAAAATCAGATCTTGCCGACGAGGTCGAGAGAAGGCTTCAGCGTTTCGCCGCCTTCCTTCCACTTGGCCGGGCAGACTTCACCCGGATGCGTGGCGACATACTGAGCGGCCTGGATCTTCTCCAGCAGTTCCGTCGCGGAGCGGCCAACGCCACCAGCCGTGATTTCGATGTACTGAACCTTGCCTTCCGGATCGAGCAGGAACGTGCCGCGATCAGCCAGGCCAGCTTCTTCGATCAGAACACCGAAGTTGCGGGAGATCACACCCGTCGGGTCGCCCAGCATCGTGTACTTGATCTTGCCAATAGCCGGGGACGTGTCGTGCCAGGCCTTGTGCGTGAAATGCTTGTCCGTGGAAACGGAATAGATTTCAACGCCCAGCTTGTCGAAAGCGGCCTGATTGTCAGCCAGATCTTCAAGTTCCGTCGGGCAGACGAACGTGAAGTCTGCCGGATAGAAGAAGAAGACGGACCACTTGCCACGGACGTCTGCATCCGTGACCGTCAGGAATTCGCCGTTGCGGAATGCATCGGTCGAGAACGGGGCCAGTGTGGAGTTAATGCGAACCATCAGAAGGTCTCCTGCTTTGTCGCTCGTGTTAGGTTGCGGAACCTATGTCCCACAAAATGAGAAGGTCAGGAAACAGTTCCTGTCAATATGATTGATCGGTCAAACCGAACAGAGATCAAACCCTCATCACCACTACCTATTTCATATCAGCCCCACTGACCAGTCCTTCAAGCCCACTGACGACGAAAGGCTTCCAGCTTGCCCAGATAGATTTTGCGCTGCGCCGGGCTGATCCAGGCAGCCTCAAAACTGTTTCGCGCCAGCGTCAGAAGATCGTCTTTGCTCAACGCGCCATCGCCCTGCGCCACGACAAGGCTCTCCGCCACATAATTGCTCTTCATGTAGGCGGGATCATCAGACGCGACCGTAACTTTCAGACCCTGATCCAGCATTCCGCGAATGATGTTGATGTTTTCACCATTTTCCCGCAGCCAGCCACAGGCAACCGGGCAAACAGTAAACGCTGTGCCTCTGCGTTTTGCCACAGCCACCAGATCCGGACGCTCCAGAATATTGCCGCCATGATCAATGCGGTCTGCCTGAATGTCTTCCAGCACCTGCCGGATGTGTTCATGCGTATCGAGCTGGTTCAGGTCACAATGCATCGTCAGGTGAAAACCGGCTTTACGGGCACGGGCAAACACCTCCCGGAATTTGTCAGGGGGATTGTTCTTCTCGTCAGAGTCCAACCCAATGCCGACAATATGCTGACGGTAGGGAAGCGCTGCCTCCAGCGTCTTCATGGCAGACTCAGCCGTCAGTTCCCGCTCGAAGCAAAGAACAAGCTGGGAGTCGATCTTCAGATTGCGTCGGCCATCAGCCTGCGCCCGCGTGAGGCCATTCATAACCGTAGCGAACGGAATGCCACGGTCTGTATGCATCTGCGGATCAAAGAATATCTCCGCATACAGCACATTCTGGGAGGCTGCTTTGGTCAGATAGGCATATGTAAGGTCATAGAAATCCTGCTCTTTGAGCAGAACGGTTTTGCCCTCATAGAAAATCTTCAGAAAGCTCTGAAGGTCGTGGAAGTTATAACTGGCCCGCATGTCTTCAACCGTGCTGTACGGCAGGGAGACACCATTGCGCTGGGCCAGGCGGAACTTCATTTCCGGCTCAAGCGTGCCTTCAATATGCACATGCATTTCGGCCTTTGGCATTGCATAGATGAAGCGGGTCAGGTCATCGCCCGCTCCATCTGAAGCTGCTGCAGCCGATGCACGCCCGGTCAAAGCGATACTGGCTGAAAACAGCATTGTATTTGCCAGAAAGAACCTGCGCCCGAACGTCATCCTGTTTTCCTTTAGCGTTTACGCGGCATCCCCCTGCCCACGACTTTCGCAGGGAGAATGTTGCGCATCCGCTCCGATAACAAGGAGAGAAAACAGGATAGACCGCACGTTAATTTAGATCAGGCCGTCAGACCGCCATCTACCGGGAGGGACGCGCCCGTAATGTAAGAGGCTGCAGGGCTTGCAAGGAAGCCTACGAAATCCGCAATATCAGCAACCTTGCCGTAGGAATTCGTCGCGGTGAAACTGCTGATCAGGGCCGCACCGTCGCCGTCCGCCGGGTTGAGATCCGTATCAATCGGACCTGGCTCGACCACATTAACGGTAATCCCCTTCGGCCCCACATCACGCGCTACGCCGCGGGCAAAGCCTTCCAGAGCCGCCTTGGTGGCGGAGTAAAGGGAAATACCCGGGAAAGGTGCGCGAGCACCAAAAGCAGAGCCGATATAAATCAGGCGGCCACCCTGCCCCAGATGTTTCACAGCTTCCATCGTCTCGATCATAACGGCACGAACATTCAGGTTCAGCACCTGATCGATCTGCTCAACTGTCATCTGATCGATCGGCCCGTAAGGATAAATCCCGGCGTTACAGACGAGTGCATCCAGCCGACCGAATGTTTCCACGGCCTTCGTGACAACAGCGCGGTTACCTTCCGCTGTTCCGCCATTGGCCTTGATGGCAACAGCCTTGCGGCCCTTGGCTTCAATCTTGCTGACGATATCCGCAGCAGCCTTTTCGTTGCTGGCATAAGAGATCGCAACGTCATATCCGTCTGTGGCCAGACGAAGGGCGATTGCGGCCCCGATACCACGGGAACCACCGGTCACGAGAGCAGCGCGCTGTGTCATGGAGTCTTCATCCTTGCTGTGGAAATTCTTTGAAACCTTATACGCTTCGTCAGCAGATGTGTCTTGCCAAGGCCGATGACGCTTTCATGCAAATATAGGAAAAACCGCACTTCCATATTTTAGTGTTCGGTATTATCTATAATTCATGAGTTACGTTCCCCTTTCCGGCCTGTCCCTGCGGGACATCGAATATGTCGTGGCAGTGGATGACCTGCGCAATTTCTCCCGCGCGGCAGAACGCTGTGGTGTGAGCCAGGCGGGCCTTTCAGAGCAGGTCCGCAAGCTGGAGCAGCTTCTCGACGTTACGCTGTTCGAGCGCTCGCGCAGGCATGTCGCCCCCACACCTGATGGAGAGCGCCTGATTGCGCTTGGCCGTGAAGTTTTAACGGCAGCCCGGAATCTTCTGGAAGTCGCACGGACGCGCACCAGCCCGCTGGATGGCATTCTGCGCCTGGGCGTCATCCCGACGCTTGGCCCGTATTATATTCCCGGCACTCTTCCCCATCTGCGGCAATCCTATCCGAACCTGAATCTGCGCCTGACAGAAGGAACGACGGATACGCTGGTCCAGTCTCTGCGAAACAACGAACTCGATCTGGCTCTGATGGCGCTGCCTGCTCCGTCGGAGGCACTGGAAGCCCTTCCTCTTTTCGAAGAGGCTTTTCTGGGCGTTTTTCCGGTTACGCACGAACTGGCTGGCAAGAACAGGATCTCCCTGAAACAGCTGGGTCAACCTGACCTTCTGTTACTGGAAGACGGTCACTGTCTTCGCGATCAGGCACTCTCCATCTGCCCAACCATTCCCAGACAGCGCGAGACCAGACTGGCCACAAGCCTGGAGATGCTCTGGCACATGATTGGTGCAGGCGAAGGCTTCTCGCTCATTCCCCGGCTTGCTCTGCGCAACCGGATGGATTTTGAGAACCTCATCACCGTCCGCCCCCTTTCTGAACCCGAAGCAAGTCGGACAATCGGCCTCGTGTGGCGCGCCTCAGATCCACGTGCCAGCACATTCCGGGAACTTGGCACCTTTCTACGGCAGGCCACCCCCGAAGGATGCAAAATGTATCCGGCATGAACCCCGTGAATATCACGGCGTTTTTGTAAGATATCGCTTTCCTGAAGGCTCTGTCTGGGGAAGACAAACACTGCTGTAGGCCTGCGCCACAAATATGGCTGAGAAAGTCGCAATGCGTATCCAGAAAAGACGCGCCGCGTGAAGAACGCTCTGATTGGTACATTCCTGCGGTTGCCAGGTGCACCAGAAACATCAGGCCCTCTTCCAGGCATCCGGATTGATGATCCGACACTCGCTGCGGTTCTGGATTTCGATATTCCGCTTCTGCTTCTCCACGAGGGAACAACGCTGGGCGACAGCCCGGTCTGGGATCAGGACCGCAACAGGCTCATCTGGTCAGATGTCATCTCACGCAGGGTGATGGCTTGGCACCCAGACGGCCATGTTCACACCATTATTGATCCCACGTGGTTCATCAACGGCAATGCCTTACTCCCGGATGGCACGCTGGTGCATTGCGAACAGGGACGTCGCTGCATCAGTCTTTCACAGGATGGTCAGGAAACCCTGCCCCTCGTCACGCACTATCAGGGGGGCCGCCTTAACGCCCCAAACGCCATTATCACTGGCCCCAATCATACCCTCTGGTTCACCGACCCAATCTTCGGCATCCACTCCGCAAAAGAAGGGTATATCGCGGCACCAGAACTTCCCCATCGCAGCGTGTACCGATACGATCGAAAAACTGGAGATCTGACGCGCATGGCTGATCTGGATCAGCCCGATGCTCTGGCATTTTCGCCAGATAAGAAAACCCTATACGTAACGGACACATCCAGAAAAATTGGCGGTCACGGCTGCCACATTCATGCATTTGATGTCGGCCGCCATGGAAAGCTGACGGGTAAACGCCCCTTCTACAGCACGGAAAACGGCGTCCCTGATGGCTTGGCCGTAGACCATCGCGGATGGGTGTGGACCACCTCAGATAATGGGATTTACGTTATCGACGCTTCAGGCTGTACGCTTGGGTCCATCCCTCTTCCGTGGTCACCAACAAACTGCACATTTGGCGGCCCGGAGAACAGGCGCCTCTTCATTACCTGCCGTGAAAAACTGGTAGCTCTGGATCTGAGAGACTGAATCCAGAGCGCAGTTCTTTAGTTGGACGTGTCGCAGGCTTTCTTGCTTCCTGGAAAATCGGAGCAGCCAGCCTTATTGACGCCCCACTGATAATCCTTCTCGTCACTTGCCATGCCGTTCGGCTGAACCTGCGTCAAAACAGCAGACAGATCCGAGACGTGTCCGGCCGTGTATGTCAGCTCAACGTAGCCGTTATAGGCTCCGGGCGTTTTGTTCGCGCTCTCGAAATAGGTGGGCTTATGGTCCTTGCCTGGAACACCCAGAATAGACGTCACCTGTGCAGGCGTAGCTTTCTCAAGACTTTTCAGCAGATCTTCCGTGAAGCTCCGACACGTCACTTCTGGTCGCTCGTCTTCACCCGGAAGGGCGGCCCAGCATCCTGCCTGTCCCGGGAACCCCTTGGCGGCAAACGCATTCCCGGACATGCTCATGACGGCACCTGTCACGATTAGTAGACCCATCACCCGCTTTAAAGTCACCATTTTACCGCGCTCCTGCCGATCCATTTTTCAGTCTGCCAAAATCTCTCAGCAGGCATACACTCAACTGGTGGCTTTCGGGTAAAGCCGATTGACCACCTTTTCCATCGTCAGTCCCTGCACGATGATTGTAAAGACCACCACCCCATAGCAAACCGGCAGTAGCGTCTCCCTCAGTTCTCCCGGGGGCAATCCCAAGGCCAATGCCACGGAAATCCCGCCCCGAAGCCCACCCCAGGTCAAAACACCGAGAGCTCTGCCACGTTCACCTTTTTTCAGGTGAACCGGCATTGTGGACAAGAACACACTCAGTCCGCGAACAATTACGGACAATGGAATGATGATGAGTGTCGCCACAAGGTTGGGCAGATGTGGAGTAATTTCGAGAAGCTCAAATCCGATCAGCAGGAACAACAATGCGTTCAGGATTTCGTCGATCAGCCCCCAGAACGTGGTGAGCTCCTGGCGGGAATGCTCTGGAATCGCACGCTTGCCTGTATCAGTCGCCAGCCACATCCCCGCCACGACCACAGCAATCGGGCCAGACATGTGCAAAGAGCTGGCGAGGCTGTAAGTGCCCGTTGCCAAGGCCAGCGAAGCCAGCAGATCAATCTGCATGTCCTGCACGCCCCGAATGATTTTCAGGGCGACCCAGCCCAGCACACCTCCCAGCACACCACCACCGACCGCTTCCACAAGAAAGCGGACGATAAAGTCCGTCATTGCAACGCTATGGACCTCGCCGGTCGCAAGACCGATGACGGTCCCGTACATCACAATGCCTACGCCATCGTTGAACAGGCTTTCTCCTGCAAAGGTGGCCTGAAGAGCTTCTGGCAACCCTAGCCGACGCAACATTCCCACGACGGAAACCGGATCCGTCGGCGCGAGGATGGCCCCCAGAACGACACACCAGCTGAAGGGAACATTCATGCCCAGCAGCGGAAAGACTAACCATGCTGCGCCTGCCAATAGCCCCACGGCCAATACCGTTCCCAAGATAGCCAGTGCAGCCACAGCCTTTCCGCGGGAGAGCAGAAGTCCGAGATTAACCTGCATGGCCCCGGCAAAAAGAAGGAAGGACAGAGCCCCTTCCAGAAGCGTTTCTGGGAGATTGACCTGCCCGAGAAGGGTCCGGGGAATGTGCTGGAGGTCGTAGCCTGGCACCAGAGGATTGATCAGCATGATCAGCATCGAAATGACCATGGAAATCAGGAGAATACCGATGGTCAGAGGGAGCTTGAAAAGGCGCTCGTTCAAAACCCCGAAACACGTTGCTCCCAGCATCAGCAAGGCAAAAAGACCCAGCGAGTTCATCCGTTCTTCTCCTCCTGACAGTGCATCATGCACTGACCTTCCGTCGCCAGCCATCAATTCCGTTGCGACGCATTTTTATACGGTCCGTCAGAAACAGAAGCTTCTGTAACAGGCAGAGTTTCCTGCGAAAGATTTCAACATACTGCGGTTCAGGACTTTGATGTGCCGTTATTTCGAAGATGCGGCAAACGGTTTGCCAGGAAGCCCGTCACCGCTGCTTCTTCAGCCGACAATCCATGCTCCGGCATATCCAGAACATCCTGTGCCCGTTTCTGAAACGCGGCCCTTAAAGTCCCGTCCAGGTGCCCATCCACCACACAGGGATTAATATAGCTCTTTCGACAGACCGCAGGCGTATTTCCAAGCCGGGCAGCCACGGACTTCACGGCTTCCACAACCTGCTTTTTGGCTTTCGCTTTCGTATCGTAGCCGCTGAAGGCACAGAGCGTGACGGCAGCCAGTTGCGTGGCAGCCCAAGTGCGAAAGTCTTTGGCCGTAATGTCTTCACCAGTGATGGTCTGAAGGTAGTCGTTCACATCCTGTGAGTGCACATCGTGGCGTTCACCGTTCTCATCCAGATACTGGAAGAGACGTTGCCCCGGGAGATCTTCGAGCCGTGACACAAGCCGCGCCAATCTAGCGTCAGACAAATCCAAATGCTGCTCAATCCCATGTTTGGCCCGGAAATCAAGCGTGACGTGCTTTCCGGTCACATCCACATGCCGGTGCCGCAGCGTCGTCAGGCCATAGCTACGGTTTTCGCGCGCGTACCGGTCATTTCCGATCCGGGCCATCGTCCGTTCCATAATGAAGACAATCGCGGCCAGAACACGGTCCCGGTCCAGCTTCTTTCGCGCCAGATCCTTTTCCACCTGTGCTCTCAAGGCAGGAAGATGCTCACTAAATACAAGCATTCGACCGAACTTGGCGACGTCCCGGGTTTCCCGCCACTTGGGATGATAGCGATACTGCAACCGCCCCCGCGCATCTGTGCCGACGCCTTGCAGATGACCATCGGGATCAGCACAGATCCAGACGTCGCGATAAGCCGGAGGAATCCCCAGGCGTTTCAGGCGCCCGATAACGCTTTGGTCCGTGATGCGCTCCCCGGAAGGATCGTAATAGGCGAAACCTTTGCCGGCTCGTCTGCGTGTAATTCCTGGTTCCGTCCTGTCCACATAATGCAAACCCGCGCGCCGGGCCTGTTTCTGCTCAGGTGAAAGTCTTGCTGTCACGGTTTCGCGGTTCCCTGTCCGTCCAACTGTAACAGCGTGCTGCTGGAACCGGAGTTTCGTCAGATCTGCTTACGCTTCCTGATACTTCCTGACATGACACCTGCTTTTCCACAGGTGACTTACAAGGAGGACATTACGGGTAGGGAATACAGATGTGAAACGACTGTTGTTGGGATGCAGTATGCTCCTGCTCGCAAGCTGCGCATCGCATGCACCATCCGATATGTCCGAAACTGCTGACAGCAACGATACCCCGTCGTTCAATCAGACGGGCAGTGGCCCTGGTGGAGGCCGTGGCGGCGGTAACAGCATCTGGTCTGATGTGTTTCGTACCGCCCTACAAACTGGAATGGGCTTCGTTCACCACTGAACGAAGCCAGACCCTTATTTGTCTTCGTAGCTCAGTCGCCACTCAGCAGGCTCTGCATCCGCAAGGCTGTACCATTCCTTCATAAGCGGATGGTGCAGCATGCTCTGAACCCAAGCTTTCACAACGGGGTCAACATTAAGTTGATACGTGTGAATCCGGATAGCGACTGGCGCATACATGCAGTCAGCCACCGTCAGGACGTCCCCGAACAGATACGGCGTGGCCGTGCCGGAGCGCAGAAGTGCCCCCTTCAGGGTCTCGCTTAACAGAGCAACATCCTTGGCCAGGTCTTCGCTAATTTCTGACAAAGGCGCTGGAACGCGCTCCACATCCATCGGGCAATTCTGCCGGATTGGGCGGAAACCGGCGTGCATCTGGGCGCTGATGCTGCGGGCGTGAGCGCGCACCACGCGGTCTTGCGGCCAAAGAGCGGGCTCGTACTCGGCACAGTATTCGCAGATGGCCAGACTTTCCCAGACATGCGCGCCATCATGCTGCAAATACGGCACCAGCTTGTTCGGCGACAGCGCGTGAATTTCCGTGGTCTTGCCACCGCCCTTGAGAGCAATGACCTTCTCTTCCACATCCAGCTTCGCCAGCTTGACGGCCAGCCAGCCACGCAAAGACCAGGACGAATACCGCCGCGACCCGATCAGAAGTGTCCCTGCCATGCTTACGCTCCCGCCAGAATAAACCCGCCGCCCAGAACACGGCTCCCATCATACAGAACACAGGCCTGCCCCGGGGCCGGCATGGCTGGCTCCAGCAGTTCGACTAGCGCGCCACCATTCTCAAGAGGCTTCACCACCGCATCCCGGAGCTTCTCCCGAGCACGGATCTGCACGCCACAGGAGACACCTTCCGGCGGAGCATCAATCAGCCAGTTCATGTCCCGCAGACGGATCGCCTTGCGCGTCTCAACTTCGGTCGCCTGAACGCGAGGTCCAACAACAATCCGGCGCTTTGGCACATCAATCCGCGTTACCATCTGGCGTTCGCCAACGGCTGTATGGATGTCTCCCAACCGCTTGCTCTGTCCAACCGTATAGCGCGCAACGCCCTCATGATGCCCAAGGACCTTGCCCTGTTCATCCACGATCTCGCCTTCACCACGAATTTCGGGACGAAGCTTCTCCACGATATCAACGTAAGACCCGCTTGGAACGAAGCAGATGTCCTGACTGTCCGGCTTGGCCGCGATTTCCAGTCCAAGCTCCTGTGCCAGTTCACGCACATGCGCCTTGTCCGGCATCTCGCCAAGCGGGAAGCGCAGGTAATCAAGCTGGTCTTTCGTCGTCGCGAACAGGAACCAGGTCTGGTCCCGCTCTGCATCAACGGGGCGATGCATTTCAGCACCAGACGGACCTTCAACACGCCGGACGTAATGCCCGGTCGCCATCGCTTCACAGCCCAGATCGCGGGCCATGCCCAGAAGATCCGTGAACTTCACGCCCTGATTGCAGGCCACGCATGGCACGGGAGTTTCCCCACGCGCATAGGCGTCCGCGAAGTTCTCGATCACGCTATCCCGGAAGCGGCTTTCCGCATCAATGACGTAATGCGGGAAATCCAGCTTATCCGCTACGGCGCGGGCATCCATGATGTCGCGTCCGGCACAACAGGCGCCCGGCTTGGACGCCTGGCCGTGATCGTAAAGCTGAAGGGTCGCGCCGATCACCTCGTGGCCCTGCCTTTTGAGCAGCGCGGCCACTACGGAGCTGTCCACGCCTCCCGACATGGCAACGAGGATACGCATGGTCTTCAGCCCGCCTTTGGAAGCTGAACGGTCAGGCCGTCCAGATCTTCGGTCATGACAATCTGGCAGCCCAGACGGGACGTCTGCTCAAGGCCGAAGGCCAGATCCAGCATGTCTTCTTCATCGTCGGTCGGCTCGGACAGCTTGCCAGCCCATTCCGGGTCCACCACGACATGGCACGTCGCACAGGCCAGGGAGCCTTCGCAGGCGCCTTCGAGGTCAATGTCATGCTTGTGAGCGATTTCCAGCACCGACAGGCCGACAGGCGCGTCAACTTCACGGCGGGAACCGTCACGTTCGATAAAGGTCATCTTGGGCATGGGCTGTCCGTCTTGTTTCAGTCTCTTGAAGGTTGGCAGGTACGGACAGCCTCGATCAGAAGAGCCGCCGCACGGTCAATACCGGGCTTGGAGGTAGAGCGTCCGACCGACAGGCGCAAGCACCGCGATGCTTTCTGTGCAGAAAGTCCCATCGCCGTCAGCACATAAGAGGGGGTAATTTCTGCGGCCGAGCAAGCTGACCCCGTAGACATGGCAACTTCCGGGACCCGTTCAAGGATGTCCGTCGCCCGCACGCCTTCCGGCAGACAGAAATTCAGCGCACCCGGTAGGCGCGAAACTTCACGTCCATTCAGTTCACATCCTGGAAGTGCCGTTTCAATCTGGCGCCACAGATCATCCCGCAGGGCGGAAATCTGCAAAATATCCGTATCCAATCTTCGTTTCGCCAGCTCCGCAGCTTTCCCGAACCCCACGACAAGAGGGGTAGGCAACGTGCCTGAACGAAAGGCCCGTTCCTGCCCTCCCCCGGAAAAGAGAGGCTGTAGTCGCACACGGGGACGACGCCGCACATACAGGGCACCGATCCCCTTGGGGCCATACATCTTATGCGCGGAAAAAGACGCCAGGTCGATACCATCCAGCGAAACAGGCAGCTTCCCGGCCATCTGCGCCATGTCAGTGTGAAACAACGCCCCAGCCTCATGGGCGATTCGTGACAGGAGTGGAATGTCCTGCAGGATGCCCGTTTCATTATTTGCCGTCATGATGCTAACAAGCAGTGTCGGCACCGCCAGTGCCTCCCGCAGAGCCTCGGGATCAACACGCCCTTGCCCGTCCACTCCCAGGATAAGAGGGTCAAAGCCTTCAGTCTCCAGATCCCGAACGGATTCCAGAACGCATTTATGCTCAGTAGAGACGGTAATGACGCGACGACGCTCATTGCCCATGCGCTTCAGGTGGCGAGCGGCTCCCTTGATGGCAAGATTGTTTGCTTCCGTGGCTCCGGACGTAAAAACAAGTTCCCGGGCTTCAGCCCCGATCAGGTTAGCGATGGTCTGGCGGGCTGCATCGACAGCCTGCGCCGCTTTCTGGCCCGGGCCATGAACACTGTGTGGATTACCAAAATCCTCTGCGAACCAGGGCAGCATTGCTTCCACAACCTCAGGGGCGCAGGGCGTTGTGGAAAAATAGTCCAGATAAATCACGCTATACCTTCCACTGACCAACACAGATCGTTACGGTTCCAGATATAGATGGGCTTTTCAGTCTCGAACCTTGTTTCAGGCAGAGAATACCTCATGGACCTGATCCCCCTTGGCAGCACTCTGTTTGCCCTCGCCTTCGGGATTCTACTCCTCAGCCTCATTTCCCCTTCAGGCCGATGGATCAACGCCCGCAGCGCCCTTCTGGAAGAGCAGGCCCGGAAACTCAGGCTGGAAAATGACCACATGAGCGCGCCTTAACGTTTACTTAAACGACGCGCCATACGCTCATAGGCATCACAAAACGCGTCAACTTGCTCTGCCCTCACATTCCACGGCAACGACACTCGTATGGCCTGAGAGGCCCCTGTCGTCTCGCCCATAGCCGTCAGAACATGAGATGCCGCCACCTTTCCAGAAGAGCATGCCGAACCGGCAGAAACACAAAATCCTTCCAGATCAAGCGCCATGAGCTGCACCTGTGCGGCTACCCCGTCGAGGATCAGGCAGCTTGTGTTCGGCAGGCGAGCGACCTCACGCCCGGCAACACGGGCTCCCGCCGCCATCGCCACCTGTTCGACGCGCTCGCGCAATGCCTCAATAGCGGACCAGTCCTGGGCCTGCGCCTCATCGAAAGCAGCAGCCATACCCAGGATAGCTGGCAAAGGCTGCGTTCCTCCTCGCCGACCGCGCTCCTGACCGCCGCCCACCATCAGGGCATCAATCGGTTCATCCAGAGGCAGCAGCAACGCGCCTGCGCCTTTTGGCCCGCCCATCTTGTGCCCCGAGAGAGCAACGCTGCACTCAGTCAGGCTGAAAGGCAGTCGCCCAGCGCTCTGAACCGCATCCACATGTAGATGTGCCCCCGAGTCGCGGCAGAGTGCAGCCACATCCTCGAGTGGCGACAAAACCCCGGTCTCGTTATTGGCGGCCATGACACAGACAAGTGTTGGCGCCCCATCCGCGAGACGCTGACGGAGGGTTTCAAGGTCCAGAATGCCCTGGTCATTCACCGGAATAATGTCCGCGTCCGGGGCGGCTTTACGAACGGCATCATGCTCCGTTGCGCCGATCAGGATCCGACACCCTTGACCGAACGCATGAATGGCCATTGCGTCAGCCTCCGTGCCACCTGACGTGAACACACAGGTCCCGGAAATCCGCCCGAAACCCGCACTGATACGACTACGGGCGTCTTCAAGACATCGCCGGGCTTCGCGCCCTTCCGCGTGGACCGAAGACGGATTGCCGGACAGCAGCAGACCCGACAGCACAGCCTCCCTCGCTGCGGGGCGCAGAGGCTCGGTTGCATTGGCGTCAAGATAGGTCGGAGCAGATGCGTTCGTCATGTTCTCTAGATCGTGCAGAGTTGCAGGAATCGCAATCCCGAGTCGATTTTGGTGGAAATTCTGGCTTTCAACTCGATATACAGACGCCCACCGGAAGGCAGGGCCGTAATCCTGCCGGACATAGAGCGAGAGTATTCATGCCTGAAGTGATGTTCGCCGGCCCAGATGGCCGGCTTGAGGGTCGTTACCACCACTCCAGCGAACCAAACGCTCCCCTTGCCCTGGTGCTGCACCCACACCCGCTTCACGGCGGCACCATGAATAATCGTATTACGTACACGATGTATCGCCACTTCGAGAAGATGGGCTTCTCGGTCATGCGCTACAATTCGCGCGGCGTAGGCCGTTCGCAGGGCCGCTACGATGGTGGCATTGGCGAGATCTCCGATGCAGCTGCAGCACTTGACTGGATGCAGATGGTCAACCCGAACTCCAGCGAACTGTGGATCGCCGGATACTCGTTCGGGGCGTTCGTCGGCATGCAGCTTCTGATGCGCCGCCCGGAAATCAGTGGTTGGATCAGCGTTGCACCTCCAGCCAATGATTATGACTTCGGCTTCCTTGCACCTTGTCCGTGTAGTGGTCTGATGATCGCTGGCGGCAAGGACGAAATGGCTCCCGAGCCAGGCATCCGCAAGCTGGTCGACAAGCTCAACACGCAGAAGAATGTGACGGTCGATTATCGTATCTTCGACGATGCCGACCACATTTTCGCCAAGCAGGCTGAGCGCGTTGGAGAAGCACTGGAAGATCACGTCATGACCATGCGTGGCCGCAAGGCTCTCGCACTGGCCGCCGACTGAACAAATCTGACAGTTCCATGAAGAAAAAGGCCTGCGCCCTCCGGGACGCGGGCCTTTTCTTTTAGGGCTCTTGCCGGTTCATATACATTATGTAACGATTGTTACATGAGCACCCGGCAAGATGTCCTCCCCGTCCGCGTGACGGACCTCTCCAAGCGCTTCGGCAGCTTCACAGCTCTTGATGGCGTATCATTCACTATAGCACCTGGCGAAACCGTCGCGCTGCTCGGAAAAAACGGGGCCGGAAAATCCACCCTCATCGGATGTTTGATGGGCTTCCTTGTGCCGGATACGGGCTCTGTGGACCTGTTCGGTCAAAACGTTCTGGAACTCCCGAGAGAGCTGCGAGCCCGGACAGGCTTCGTTCCGCAGACCATGACGGGATTCTCGGCGTTCACTGTTGGTAAGCTCATTGATTACATTGGTGCGTTCTACGGTACACTGCCACCGATTGATCCCGCCGTTCTTCGCTGGGCCGACCTTGATCCCAAGAAAATTGTCAAAAACCTCTCCGGTGGTCAGCGCCAGCGCCTCGCAATCCTGCTGGCCATGCGTCACGAGCCGGACTTTCTGGTGCTGGATGAACCCGTGGCCAGTCTGGATCCGCACGCCCGCCGGGATTTCATGAATCTTTTGGGAGATTACGCCCAGCGCACAGGGGCCAGCGTCCTGATTTCCTCGCATATCCTGTCAGATCTGGAACGCCTGTGCTCCCGCCTTCTGTTCCTGCGTCAAGGTCAGGTTGTGCTGGATGTTCCAACCCCTGTGTTCCGCGCCACAACACGCTGGCTGGATCACGCAACACCGCACATCCTCGATAACGTCCCCCTCCAGATTATCGGCCAGCGCGAAACGGGGCTTCTGGTGCATGGATGGTCAGAAGACATCCTACTGCCTGAAGGAACTACGGTGTCTGTTCCTGATTTCGAGGATGCCTTCCTTGAAATCACCGCGACGCGAGCTTCCTGATCCATGACGTGGCTTCGTCTCTCCCCACTGGAATGGTCAGACCTGCGCCGGGCGCTTGGCATCTACGCCACGGCGACGTTCCTGCGCGGCAACTACATGATCTTGATGCTCGCCTGCTGGATGATTGCCGCTCTTTCCACTCTCCGGGACCTGCATGGTCTGCTCAGACATGAAACGTTGACGGAGGCTTTGTCGCACACCAACGTTTTCTATGTGATCCTCGTCGTGATGGTCGTTCAGAGTGTGCTCCAGCTTCATACGAACAATCAGATCAGCGGCTCACAGGCTCCGTCCATCCCTGGACTGGCCCTTGCCGAAGCACGGGCCGCCAGCATTGTCGCAAGCGTGATCATTCTGGGGCTCGCCGGCTTGATGAGACTGCTGCCGGTTCCTTTCCACGACGCCCTTTTCTTTATCCTTTTCAACGCCATCCCCTCAACTGTGCAGTGGTACGCTCCCCCGCGTGAGCAATCTGGCAAAAAACGGGTCGCCATTCTTCTCTTCGGGGTGGCCTTGATGGTTGGGCAGTTCGCACTGGTACTCGTCTCAGATGCTACCTACTGGATGCTGACACGCCCTGCTGTTCTGACTATTCCCGCCAGCATCATTCTGTTCATGGCACTGATCGGCAGTATCCTGTCCCTCCCGAACCGACTTTATGGCAGCAAACCCCTTGCACCGGCCGCTCATGAGACAGGACAGTCTCTTCCGGCAGAGACAACACATTCCAGTCGCGCAAGACCTCCCACACAGCGTTCTTTGACGCCTTATCAACTCCGTCAGATGCTTCTTGCGCCCGTCACCCCCGTCACTTTCAGAACCGACATCCTGGTCAGCCTGTTTCTCATTCCAGTGACACTGTCTGTCTTTGCAATGATAGAGGCGTTTCTCGCCCATCGCAGTTTCAGTTCGGCCTGGGTCAAGTCCGTGGGAACGGGCTGCGTCATGCTGGTCATCGGGGACAAGTGGCTATTGGACCGACAGCACTGGCCGCTCCTTCTTGTTACAGGGCGTTTTGGCAGCAGACTGGAGTTTGTACGGGCCGTTTTCAGAGCCAAACTCTCCCGAATGCTGATCATCACCCCCATCCGGGTGCTTACCCTTGTCGTACCTTATGCAGTCCTGAAGCCTCTGCTTCCTGCAACTGCCATCTTTGAGGCGCTGGACCTGATCGTACTTGTCGGCGGCATGACCCTTTGCTCCGCCCTGCCGTTCGTGATCATGCGCGCGCCCCCAAAATCAGTCGTTTTTGCCTTTAATCTCGCCCCGCTCCTTCTGATCCAGATGTGTTCGCCTTTTCTGCTGAGCGTCAGATATGCCGCATATCTGGCTATGACAGCGCTTGTTCTCGGGCTCCTCAGCTACTGTTTTGCACCCTATCGACTGAGCCGGTCAGACTGGCCTTACGAAAACGAATAACTGATCGGAACAGAAATTCTGGCGCCAAGACATTTTCAGCGAATACCTTCGGGCAGTCTTCAGAAATCAGCCCCAACCTGCGCAAACACATAGCGTCCGGGAATAAAGCCCGAATACTGCGCCACAGCCGTATTGGAAGCCCCGTCTACCACGAAAGGCGGTTGCCTGTTGAACAGGTTGTTGATGCCCGTATTAAACGTCCATCGACCCGATCGATATCCCACCGTCACATCCTGAAGGAAAACGCCCGGTGAGCGCGTACGCCCTGCCGTCTGCGGTGCCAGATCGTTCGTGCCGTCATTCCAGTGCATCCCGCCAATATACTGCACCATGTAGGTCAGGCTGAACGCGCCATGCTGCCAGCTGACCGTAGTGTAGCTCCGCTCACGCGGCATGCCGCTTCCAGCCAGATAGAGCAGTCGACCTGTGTAATTCCGCCATGCGCCACCCGGCGTGTACTGCTGGAAATACCCAATCAACTGCTGATAGTTTTCAGACAAGGACAGACTGTCACGCCGCCCCAAACGCATTCGGTATGTCAGATCAATATCCAGGCCATTCGTTCGCAGGCCACCAAGGTTCTGCTGAACGGCAGAAATGGCCGTGAGCTGTCCGTTTGTGGAACGAGGCGAAACCAGGGAGCAAAGCTGTGGTTCCGTTCCCGTATAGCATCCGTCCAGAATATACTGCGTACTCGGTGCGGAAATCATGTTCTGCAACGTGTAGTGCCAGTATTCGACGGACAGCGAGAGATGCGGCACCCAGTGCGGTGTGACGACTGTTCCGATTGTATAGGTACGGCCCGTTTCTGGCTTCAAAGCCGCATTTCCGCCCGACAGCGTGGGCAACTGCCCCACGAACGCCGAATTGAACGTCTCGGGATTGATCCCTTCAGACACGCACCGTGCCAGGACCGTACCGGCCCGCGCACCATAGGCTCCGGCCTGACTGCATGGATCGGACGCAGACGGATAACTCAGCGTGCGACCACCGTAGAGGCTATAGATACTCGGCTGCCGGTAGGACGTTCCCAGAGTGGCGCGAAACGCGATGTCCTGAACCGGTGCCCAGTGCAGCCCGACCTTCCAATTCTTTGTCGTTCCAAACGTGTTGTAGGCAGAAATACGCCCCTGAAGATCCACCGTCAGGTCCCGGGCCAGAAAAGCATGTTCGAGAAGCGGGATTTTCCCTTCGACATATCCTTCCGTCACATGAAAGCCACCACCGGTATAAGCCGTGGTTGCACCCGTTGAGTCGCCACGCTCGACTATGGAGTCCGGCTTGTAGCTAAGCTGTTCGCTTCGGTGTTCCATCCCGAAAGCCAGACCGATCTGACCGCCATGTCGATACGGCAAGCTGACAACGCGATTATTGTGGAAGCGCAGATTGACGTCCCGCATCTGGTAATCTGCATGATCATGCTGAGTGAACCGAACATAGTCCGCCGCCTGCTCTGAATACGGCGCAAACGGGTTTTGCAGAACGCATCCTGAAGCAGCCACGCAGATATCCGGGTTGTATCGCACCGCACTCGAAGAACTGGACGGATCAAGCTGTTCCGTGCCTGTCGTTTCCAGCAGATGGCGATAGTTGACCATATTCTGCGTCTGCGCCGTCAACTGACTGACGCCGTAAGTCATGGAGGCATCATACTGCCAGTCTCCGACAATGCGTCCTTTGGCACCACCAATGACCGTCCAGGTATCCACAGCAAAATCATTTTGCCGGTATCCGACATCTTCCATCCGCTTCGTCACAGCGTAATCCTTACCCCATGGATTATCAGGGCTATCCGCTGGAATGATCCAGGAAGACGGAAGACTGGAAGGCGGGATGCTCCCTTGCACAGGAGAAGGGGATAGCTGCCGGGAGGCCGTAGTGTGACTGTAACGAACGTTGGAATACAGCGTGATGTGTGCGTTCAGATCATAATGGGCATCACCAGACAAGGCCGCATTCTGATGATAGTTCTGGAGCATTGAGCCTTCAGCGAAATTATACAGATCTGAAGACTGAAAGGCCCGAAAACTGCCATTGCCGTCAGGGACCATGCGCTTCCCCGTAACCGGGTTAAACGCCACGCCTGATGGGATAATGGAGGAGCCAAAACCTGGCGCTCCAGAAGCCGGATTGTCGTTCTGCGGCAGCGCAGCCCATCGTCGATCCCGTGAAGAAATTGGTCCAGTCGTGTCGTACTGACCAAACAGGGTGACGTTGCCCCGGCCATGATCGAAATTGAAGCCCTTGTAACCAGAAATCAGCCCCGATCGACTGTCTCCATATTGTGTGATGCCGCCCTTGATCGTCAGGTTTCCGCCCGTCAGATCATGCTTCAACCGAATGTTGATCACGCCTGAAACAGCGTCTGCTCCGTAGAGTTCGGAACCCCCATCCTTCAGGATCTCGATCCGGTCGATCTGCTGCACGGGAATGGCGTTGAGATCCACACATTCAGATCCGGCATTCATCGCCGTGCGCTTGCCATCAATGAGAATCAGAACACGCCCCTGCCCCAGATTGCGCAGGTCTGTGCAGGACACGCCCCCACCGCCGTTCGTGCGGGTATTGGGTGTTCCTGATGAGCCGACAGAGGGCAGACGGGTCAGATAATCTCCAAGGGAGATGGCCGAAGTTTTCTGAATATCCTTCGCCGAAATGATCTGAACCGGATTGGCGGTCTTGTTCCCCGCCCCTCCAAGATAAGATCCCGTTACAACAATATCCTCGGACTTCGAGGACTTGAGGGTCTCTGTCCGGTCATCTGCAAAGACGACAGGGCTCCACATCATGCCGCCAATCAGAGCCGGATAAAAAGGACGAACAGCTTTCCGAAAAGGGCGGACAGACATGGAGAATACACACTCAGACATTATGTTACGATATAACATATCTCTAGTGACCGACTGTGCCGTCATTCAAGCGACAAACAATGACCATCCCGTTGCGTCCAGTGTCACCCGGCAGACGGTCGTGCTTTGCGCGATGTTATGATAGAGAGACCTTCCCCTTTTCCGACAGCGCAGCAGCAAGACCGATCCATGCCAAAGAGTCCGTTCCTTCTCGAAGCCCAGGCACGTGGCCTGATTTTCCAGTGCACCGACCTCGACGCCCTCGATGAAGCCATGCTGGCTGGACCGATTACTGCCTATGTAGGCTTCGACCCGACGGCGGACTCCCTGCATGTGGGCAATGCTATGTCCATCATGGCGCTGCGCCTGTTGCAGAAGCATGGTCATCGCCCAATTGCCCTGATGGGTGGCGGCACGGCAAAGATTGGTGATCCGTCCTTCCGTGACGAAGCCCGCTCGCTCATGACGAACGATACAATCGCGCACAACATCGCTGGCATTGAACAGTCCCTGCGCCAGTTCATCACCTTCAGCGATGAAGACCCGTCCAGCGGCGCGATCCTCGCCAACAATGCGGAATGGCTGGACAAGCTGTCCTACATCAACCTGCTACAGGACGTCGGCGTTCATTTCTCCATCAGCCGTATGCTGTCTTTCGAGAGCGTGAAGCAGCGTCTGGACCGTGAGCAGGGCCTGACGTTTCTGGAGTTCAACTACTCCATCCTTCAGTCCTACGACTTCCGTGAACTGAACCGCCGCCATGGAGCCGTGCTTCAGATGGGCGGCTCGGACCAGTGGGGCAACATTGTTGCCGGTATCGACCTGACGCGCCGCACTGATGGCAAGCAGGTGTTTGGTCTCACCACGCCTCTCGTCACCACGTCGTCCGGCGTAAAGATGGGCAAGTCCGCACAGGGCGCCACATGGCTCCGCGCCGAGAAGCGTTCGGTCTTTGACTACTGGCAGTTCTGGCGCAACACGGAAGACGCCGATGTCGGCCGCTTCCTTAAGCTCTTCACGGATCTTCCCGTTGAAGAATGCGAACGTCTGGGCGCACTTGAAGGAGCCGAGATCAACGAAGCCAAGAAGATCCTCGCCACGGAAGCCACTGCGATCTGTCACGGACGCACGGCTGCAGAAGAGGCTGCCGAGACGGCCCGCAAGGTCTTCGAACAGGGCTCCACAACGGCCGCTCTTCCGGAAATCGATCTTCCCGCCAATATGCTGGCCGAAGGTCTTCCGGCGTTCCGCGTCTTTCAGGAGGCCGGTCTTGCCGCCAGTGGTGGGGAGGCTCGTCGGCTGATCCGTGGCGGTGGTGGCCGCGTCAATGACGTCGTCATTTCCGATGAAAACCAGACCTTCACACTTGAGGATTTACGCGAGGGCACGCTGAAGGTCTCGTCCGGCAAAAAGAAGCACATTCTTATCCGTCCGGTCTGAACCTGACAGATGTCATGACCTTGTCATGACGTCCTTCACTGTTTCGGATCATGGCTTGTGTCATAATCTTTCCGAAACAGTGGAGTCTGCGGTCGT
Organism: Gluconobacter sp. Gdi; assembly: GCF_014132155.1. GTDB lineage: Bacteria > Pseudomonadota > Alphaproteobacteria > Acetobacterales > Acetobacteraceae > Gluconobacter. Next base: position 554,791 of record NZ_BLJQ01000002.1, on the reverse strand, counting down.
GCCAAATCAGAAAAACTGGAAAGCTCTTTCCACCGATGCCGCCGGACTGCTGTTCGCCGTCGTCTGGGCAGCACGCGGTGCCATGGCAGCGCATGTTTCCACAATGGCCATGGCCATCCCGATTGCTGTCATCACGCTAGTCCTGCTTGCCGGGTTTGCCAGACGCGACCTGATCCAGTGTCGCCCCGAGCGCATTTGGGACGCGGCCCTGCTGCGCCGTGTAAAGATCATGCGCATCATTGCCATCACTGTGATGATAACCTCCGTCCGCAGCACGCATCATCCGGAACTGCTTTACCCGCTGCTCGGATGCATTATTGGCCTTTCGTACATCCCTATGGGCCGCGCGATGCACGAACCCGTTCATGTCATCATGGGTTTTGTGATTGTCAGCGTGTCAGCTCTTTCTTTCCTGCTTCCAGAACCGCTACATCTTGAAGTCGCGGGCTTTGGCACCGCTCTGGCCATCTGGGTCGGTGCCGTTATCCGTCTGCGCAATTCCGGAACCCTGTCCTTTCTGCCGAAGAACGCTTTGCCCTCATGACAGAAATAGAGACCTTCATCCCGCTTCCTGGAAACAAGGAGGACAACTGGCCGAGCTTCAACCGGTATCGGGTCTCTTATCTCGTTTATCTTCTGATCTACCCTATTCCCTGGTTGATCCATGGAGCACCTACCTTTCCGGCAGCCCTGTTTTCTGCTGGGGCAACAGGCATTTTCCTGCTGCTATATTTCGCGCCTTACCGCAATGACCGGTATTATGGGCTGCCAGAGATTATCTTCACGGCCCTTATCGGATTTGCGACCGCATGGACGCAGGGCGACTGGCTGGTCTTCAATATTTATGCCACCGCCATGTGCGCCTGTTTCAGGCAGATGCGGCAAGCTGTCCTGACAATTGTATGTTTGCAGATCGCCCTGTTCGCGTTTGTCTGGCTTCAGGACAAATCCATGCTGCACGCGAGCATCGGGGCCTTCTTTAGCATCATCACCTATATCGGGACGTGGATGCAGTGGAAGCTGGGCCTGCAAAACCTGCAACTCCGCAAGGCACAACACGAAATCCGGACTCTGGCCGCCACAGCAGAGCGCGAACGTATCGCGCGGGATGTACATGATCTTCTGGGCCATTCCCTGACGGTCATTTCAGTCAAAGCCGAGTTGGCCAACCGCCTGTTCGAGACGCACCCCGCACGCGCACAGCGAGAACTTCAGGACATCACACAGATTGCCCGAACGTCTTTGAAAGAAGTTCGTGAGGCCGTCACCGGCATGAATGGTGCGTCCCTTCAGCATGAGCTGGAGCGTGCCCGCAAGGCGCTTGAAGCAGCATCCATCAGTCTGACCATCCATCACGCTGAGCGTCTCGAAGATCACCCACAAAGCAGCGTTCTCGCGATGGCATTGCGAGAGGCCGTCACGAATGTGATCCGTCATTCCGGTGCGCGACATTGCACCATCAGTTTTGACTGTGATGCTGGGGGGCAACCCTGTGCCATTCGCATTGAAGATGATGGCGCCCAGCAGTCAGGCCGGTCTCCGGCCCCTCCGCAGGAAGGAAACGGCCTTCGTGGCATGAGAACACGTCTTGCCGCTGCGGGAGGCTCTTTAATGCTAAGCCATACCTCAAGCGGCCTCCGACTCACAGCGAGTATTACCCCATGATCCGCCTTATTCTGGCCGAAGACCAAGCCATGCTTCTGGATGCTTTTGAAGCGCTTCTTGGCCTTGAAGAAGACATTCAGATCGTGGGGCGCGCACCAGATGGACAACGGGCGCTCCAGCTCGCGGCCGACCTGCGCCCGGATGTCATCATCACGGACATCGAAATGCCGAACATGACAGGCATTGAACTGGCAGAAAAAATCCGGGAACAGGGCCTTCCAAGCCGTGTCATGATCGTGACGACCTTTGGCCGCGCTGGATATCTGCGCCGTGCTCTTCAGGCAGGCGTGCGTGGATACATGCTCAAGGATGCCCCGATTACGCAACTCGCCGATGCTATTCGGAAAGTCGCTGCTGGTGGCCGCGCCATTGCGTCAGATCTGGCAGAGTCTGTCTGGGATGCTCTGCCCGACCCGTTGTCAGACCGTGAACGATCCATGCTCCGTCTGGCTGAAGCCGGGCGAACGAACAAGGAGATTGCTGAAGAGCTCTCCCTGTCCGCCGGGACAGTCCGTAACTACTTCTCGGAAATTGTTCAGAAACTCGATGCCCGTAACCGGATTGAAGCCGGGCGCGTCGCCCGGCAGAACGGCTGGCTCTAACCCCAGCCGCAACGACGGTTCAGGACGGCGCAAATCCCTGCACGCCAACCTGAAGCACAAACAGTGACCCGGCTGCGCACATGAACAGATGGTCGCGTTTCGGGCCACCGAACGTCAGGTTTGAGCACCCCTGCGGCAAGCGAAGCCGACCAATGAGCTTGCCCACCGGATTAAAAACAAACACCCCGCATAAGCCGAGCGGACCCGACGCGCCACACCACAAGTTCCCGAATACATCCACACGAATGCCATCCGGGTTCATCTGCGCGCCATTCAGCTTCATGTCCGCAAAAATGCGCCCGTTGGTAAGGCTACTGCCATTCACGTCATAGACATGGATGGCCTGATCGCCACCCGCTTTCTGCCCCGGCCCTTTAGGCGTCGAAACGACGTAAAGCTTTTTGTAGTCGGGAGAAAAACACAAGCCATTCGGATCAAGTAGATCCTTTTCCTGCAAAACGGCCTGAAGCGTTCCATCCGGGGCAATGCGAAAGACATGGTCACTCTGTCGTTTGGTCCCCCCAATTTCACCCGTCAGTTCACGGCCAATATTCCAGCGAATTTTTCCGTCCGGATTGGTGGGCCCACCGGGTTCATCCGCATGACCTTCCGTAATGTTCGTGCCGTAACCGGGGTCCGTGAACCACAAGCTCCCGTCGGGGTGAGGCACAACATCGTTGGGGGAATTCAGGCCCTTGCTTTCAAACCTATCAGCGAGAACCTTAACGCTTCCGTCATGCTCCCACCGCACGACGCGCCGGAAAAAATCTTCACAGACAACAAGCCGGCCATCGAAATCAAAGCAGTTCCCATTGGCTGCATAGCCATCGGGGCGGAAATCCGTGATTTCTCCAGTTTCCCAAATATAGCGTAACGCACGGGAGCGAATAACATCACTGAGAACCAGAAAGCGCCCTTCACTGCTCCATGCAGGACCTTCCAGCCAGCCGCCCTGATCCCACACGCGACGAATGGGAGCCGCGAAATACGTCAAATCACGAAACGAGGGATCAATCGCAATCACGTCAGGGTCAGGCAGATAACTGGGACCTGCTTTCTCGCCCCACGCTCTAGGTGGCTGGCTGATAACACTCGGCGGCTCTACAGCCCCCTGAGGCTGAGCCGCTTTGGCTTTGGCAGCACCAAGACAGACCAGCCCCGCCGCCCCCGAAAGAACCGTGCGGCGCGCCAGAAGAACACCTGACCGGCTATTCCCGTCAGTCTGAACACTCGTTTCGTCAGACATCGTCCCTCTCCAAATAGAACGTGCCTATTCTCGTTGTTTTCCTGAAAGGCGAAAATCAAAATTTCGGAATAACCAGGAAATACCAGAGAATTTCGAGAAAAGCGTCTATCGCGCTTCAGCCTCGATCAGACGCACCACGAGGTCCATGAGCCTTTTTTCGCTATAGGACGCAACTGCGCGCTGACGTCCCCGCTCTCCCATAGCACGCGCCAGAGGTAGATCCTGTGTCACTGTTCTCAGCGCGCGGGCCAATGGCGCAGAGAGGCCGGGAGGCACCAGAAAGCCGGTCTGTCCATCGACGACCTGTTCTCGTGGACCGCGAACATCAGTCGCCACTACAGGCAATTCCGTCAGCATCGCTTCAATGACGGACATGGGAAGCCCTTCAAAGTGGCTTGGAAGCGCAAACACGTCTGCGGCGGCAAGAAGATCCGGCACATCTTCCCGATAACCCAGCATCCGCAACCGCGGGCCTAAAAGCTGTCTGGCTCTGTCAAACGCGGGCCCGAGGGCATCGCCATGATCAGATGGCAGCCGCTCCCCCACAACCCAGAGTTCAGCTCCTGGCACATCTTCCATGGCTCGGAGAAGCTCCGGATGGCCTTTGTGGCGCACAAGTCGCGACACCACGATGACCACGGGGCGATCTTCCGGAACACCCAACTCCCTACGGATACGGGCCCGTACCAAGGGATTAGCATGATAGCGCTTGGGGTCACGTCCATTACCAATAGCAACGGGATGCGCATTCAGGTGCAGGCGTCGCGCATCCCGTGCCTCTTCAACCGAGACGGTCATGTACAGATCCGTAATCCGACCTGCGGCCCATTCCAGAACAACGGAGAGCACCCGGCGGGCCAAAGGTCCAGGTTGATTGAACAGGAAACCATGACAGGTGTAGGCAATGATCCTGACACCACAAAGACGCGCAGCAAACCGCGCCAGAATGCCACTGATGGGCATATGTCCATGCACGACGTCAGGCTTCTCCCGACGAATAAGCCGGATGAGCGCGACAAACGCGCGAAGCTGCGCAACCGGTGACAATGAGCGCGCCATCGGCACTGCATGAACGACAAACCCACCTGCACGTACTGGCGCCAGATGGGGGCCTTCCGCACAGGCTCCCTGAACCTCATGCCCGGCGGCACGAAGCGCCTTCATTAAGGGAAACAGGAACTGGCGCAGAGAGAAATCAACGTTTGTGATTTCAAGGATTTTCACAACAGCACCTTTATTCCGGGATACGTTCCAGAAGCCAGGTGACAGTCTGGGAGACAACCTGAAGTGGTTTTGAGGGTGCCGCAGGTTTGGCACTTTCCTGCGCTTCTCCACCATTCTCGGCTATCTCTTCCGCCGCAGGAACAACGCGCCTGAGAGAAGCAATAACGATCTGCTTGGTCTTTTCACGCCGACCGCGCGCCAGATAGACGTCATCTTCGAGCAGCAACATGCCGCCCTTCTGACGGAAGCGCCAGATCATGCCACCCACCTGAAGAATGATATCTTCGTCGTCTCGTGTGACATGCACGTCCGGGTGAATATGGAACCGCAGCGCGAACGGCGTCTCGCGCTCACCTTCAAGAACTTCCTGCCCGCGCAGGTCTTCTCCGTCCGCCCCAAGGTAAAGACGTCGCGTCCACTTCATTCCAAGCGGCGGATGATACCCGTCATGAGACAGATCCAGCCAATGGGCTTCCCCACTGCTTTGATGCTCGCATGTGACATGCGCCGGACGCCGCGTGACATGTCCGTCAGGCCCGAAGTCTGAGGACGACAGACCATCCGCGACCAGAACCGTATGCGCTGCACTGGCTCTCAGCGCCTGCGCCCATGCCCCCACCTGCGCACTGCCGCAATTAACGAAAAGACGATGCCGCTGGTTTGAAAACTCGAAAGACAACGTGCCAGCATGCGCTGCCTGATCATAACTGGTCGGTGGAGGCGCACCGCTATCCACAATCAGCAGAGACTTTCCGAGAGCCAGCCGGGTAAATTTCCCCTGATGCATGGCGGGCGCAATCAGCTTCTGCCTTGATCCCTGCGCCAGAACATCTTCCACCATCGCGCTGTAACGCTCGTTGGAACCATTAAAAACAGCCAGACCACCATCACCATGACGCATGGCACGCAACACCGGGCAGACTCTGTCCAGGGCCACATCAATAAAGGGCGGCACGCTCGAATGCGCTGTGCGGAACATGACGGACATTTCTGCCAGCTCACGCGCTGTCTGATATTGTGCTTCCGGAGACCGCTCAGCAACCGTCCCATCGGAAAGAATCAGACGTTCAATTTCCGCTGGAAGGTAACGCAGGAAGCGCGTCATAAACCCGTTGTGATCCGGCATAGCCAGAGCAGCTGCAAGCAGGCCACGCAAGGCTGTCAGCCCACGCCAGCCTTGCGGTTCAAGTGGCAAAAGAGCGGCAATGGTCCGCCCCTCTACCAACATCCGGTCCATGATTTTTTGCTGAAGTTTACGATCCGCCGAAGCCAGGCAGAACTCGTGGTTTGCCAGCCAGGATGAAAGGCGCGCACCTGTTACGCAGGCATCCTTGACCAGCGGATCCGTTGGGGGATGCGATACCCAGTCCGCGACAAGCGCGCGGGCCGTCATGCGGGCATCGTCACTGCCTAATGCGCGGAGATCCCGCAGCCATGCAAAACTTTGCAGCCACTGTTTTGCTGGTTCCGGCCAAGGGCCACGTTCCCACTTTCCGCGTGGCAGATCGTAGTCCTGCCGCTCAAACCGAAAGCGACCCGCGACAAGGCGGGCGCCCTGCTCGGCGTCCCCCTTCCACGGGTCACGATAAATATAAACCGGTCCCTCTGAAGTTCCGCCACCAACGGGCAGTCGTGCGAGTGAAAGTCGTGCGTCCTGAATCCAGCGACGAATGGGCATCAGGCGCTGTCTTCCTTGAACGGGCCTTCAAGTGCATGAATGGCTGAGTCACGGTCCGGCTTACCAAAGACGGCTGACCCTGCCACCAGCATCCGCGCGCCGGCAGCCACCACTTTGGGCGCCGTGACCGGGTCAATGCCGCCATCAACCGCCAGCACGATATCGCGTCTACTGTCTTCAATCATGCGCGACAGGGTTCGGATTTTTGGCAGCTGGCTTTCCAGGAAGCTCTGGCCGCCAAACCCGGGATTCACTGTCATGACCAGAATGATGTCTACCAAATCAAGCACCTCTGACAGTGCTTCTGGCGGCGTCCCCGGACAGATCGCAATTCCCGGGCGGCAACCAAGCGCACGGATGGTCTGAAGCGTCCGGTGAATATGGGGGGCGTTTTCCACGTGCACCGTAATGTGATCTGCGCCAGCCTTGGCTGTTGCTTCCAGATACGGATCAACCGGATCGATCATCAGGTGTACGTCGAACTTCGCATCCGTGTGCTTTCGCAAGGCCGAGATCACCCCAGGACCGAACGAGATATTCGGCACGAAATGACCGTCCATTACATCCAGATGTAACCAGGGCGCGCGGGAGATGGATGCAATCTCATCTCCAAGACGGGCGAAGTCGGCAGCCAGCAGGCTGGGGGCGACAATGATCGGGGATCGTTCTGTCATGTTGTTATGTATCGGCAAAGCAACCTCCAGACGCAAGACAGTTCCGCACATCCCCGCGCGTTCGTGAGCGAGTACCGCCGACGAGACCCTCAGGAACCCAACCGCTGCTGATGCGTCCTCATCAGACTGTCTGACTACTACCACCGTAGTATGGAGTTTTTATGACCGATCGCCTCTCCCCCATTCTGCTTAGTAGAGACGCCTGGATCCGCCGACCATCTCACCGGGCATGGCTCGAAATGCAAGGCCGTCGGTTGCTGGATTTTAGCAAGGAAGGTTGTATCGACGGGGGGTTTGCAGGGTTGGATATGGAAGGTCACCTTCCTGAAGGCGCCAAGGCAGAAGCGACCCTGACTGCGCGATGCGTTCACGCTTATGCGACTGCGGAACTCCAGGGCATTCCAGGAAGCGCACCGCTCGTCGCACATGGCGTGAATGCGCTCATGACATCCTTTCGGGACCAGCAACACGGAGGCTGGAACCACTTCGCGGATCAGCCTCATGAGCGCAAGCAGGCCTATCTGCACGCGTTCGTCGCACTTGCCGCGTCCTCTGCTGTTCTGATCGGGGTGGAAGGTGCCAACGCACTTCTCAAGGATGCCATCCATCAGATCGAGACGCATTTCTGGTCTGAAGACGAAGGCGTCATGCGCGAGAGCTTCGCAGACGACTGGTCAGACGAAGAGAACTACCGTGGCGCCAATAGCAACATGCATTCCACAGAAGCCTTCATGGCCCTTGCGGACGTTACAGGTGATGTGAAGTGGTTGCGCCGCGCGCTGCGGATTGTCACACGGTTTGTGCATGAACTGGCCCCACAGCAGGGCTTCGCAATGCCCGAGCACTTCAACCGAAATTGGGATCTGCTGCGGAATTATCATGAAGACAAGCCTACGGACGATCTACGCCCCTACGGCATGACACCGGGCCATTTCGTTGAATGGTCGCACCTGACCGTGAAACTAGAAGCAGCTCTACTCCGCAGAGGCGAAACAGCTCCGGGCTGGATGCTTCATGACGCACAGGCGCTCTTCGAGACCGGCATGAAATCAGGCTGGAATGTCGATGGTCTTCCCGGAATGGTTTACACAATTGACTGGGATCACAAACCCCATGTGCCTTCCCGCGTCCACTGGGCTCATGCAGAAGCGCTGACGGCGGCAATCAACCTGTATAAGCGCACAGGAAATCCACATTACGAGCACTGGTATCGCACGATCTGGGATTATATCGACACAACCCTGATTGATCGGGATTTTGGAAGCTGGTTCAACGAAGTGAGCCCGGAAGGCGAGCCAACAGAGCATATCTACAAAGGTAAAGGCGACCTTTACCACGCCTACCAATCCACTCTGGCACCGATGATGCCACTGGCTCCGTCACTCGCAACAGCGATCGAACAGATTGGTGTGCCCTACTGAGCAGGCGACGGTTTCGTCACCCAGTACACCGGGAGCGCCACGGCCTCCCGGAACAGATAATAGAGTTCAGGCAGCCGAAAGACTTTTGGATACGCGCCTGACACGTCTTTCACGCCAGCATGCCGCAATGCCCATTCTGCCCGCATGATATGAAACCACTGCGAAACGACGACTGCCCCTTCCGGCGCTTCCTGCGCAACGTGCACAGCCGTCAGCCAGGTATTGTTTCCCTGTGAATCAACAATGATCGCTTCGGCCGGAACACCGTGATTTTCCAGCCAGTGCGCCATGATTTCAGCTTCATCCTGATGATTGGAAGTTTCCACAGCTCCACTCACCATCAGTTCCCGAACGCGTTTTTCTTTCCAGAGTAACAATCCGGTTTCCAGACGGTCCTGCAACGCTGGCTTCGGCACGCCCGCATCCGTGACGGCTGTGCCGAAAATGACGCCCATTTCTGCGGGGCTGGCAGACGCACGCATACCCGTCACGGCAACGCATGCACACCAAATCGTACATACAATACCGCCAGCCAACGCCGCTGCCGCAATCCGCTTTCCCCAGCGAAGAGTCACGAGTGCTTCTCACCCTGCTGCTCCCGCATACGCAGGATGTATAACAACGCCACCACTGCCGCCAAAAACCCTGACAGTGCTCCGACACCCAAGGACCACCGCGGCCCAAAATAATTGGCAACCCACCCCACAACAGGGGCACCAAATGGGGATGATCCTGCAAAAACAGCAAACCGGATGGCCAGCACGCGCCCTCGCATGGATGGGTCGCTCGAGAGCTGCATGAAGCTGTTACTGGTGGCTGTAAATGTCAGAGACGATACGCCGGTAATGAGCAACGTGCAGGCAAAAAGCCAGTATGTCGGAGCCAATGCTCCCAACAGGCAACCCACACCAAAAATCAATGAACCATTCAGCAGAACGTCAAAATCTGCCTTTTTACGGCCTGCTGCCAGAAAGCCACCCAGAATGGTGCCCACGGCCATGGCGGAATTCAGAATTCCATAGCCATGCGCGCCGACGTGAAACACACCAACGGCCATGGTCGCAATAAAGATGGGAAAGTTGAGACCAAACGCTCCGATAATAAACAGCATAATCAGAATGGTCCGAAGATCCTCGCGCGCCCAGACATAGCGCAGACCACTGGTCAGGGCATTACGCTCGCTTTCTCTGGCTCTGGCATGCCGAAACAGGTCCTCACGCCGAATAAACAGCAACGAACCCATGACACCGAAAAACGAAACCCCATTCAGGACAAACGACCAGCCTGAACCAATTTCTGCAATACAGAACCCTGCAACCGCAGGCCCAATCATCCGCCCAGCGTTATAGGACATGGAATTGATGGCCACTGCATTTGGAAGATCGGTCTCTCCCACCAGTTCACCGACAAACGTCTGACGGACAGGGCTGTCAAACGCAGCAACACAGCCACTCAGAAAAGCAAACAGATCCACCTGCCAGAGACGAATCGAACCCGTAACAACAAGCAGGCCGAGTGCAACGGCCAGAACACCCAGAGCACCTTGGGTAAAGAGCAGGAATCGATGCTTCTCAACCCGATCTGCAATCAGTCCGGTCCAGAGCATTAGCAAGAGGGGTGGGGCAAGCTGGAGGGCCATCACGATGCCAATGGCCATGGCATCGTGATGAGTCAGTTCAGTAAGAACAAGCCAGTCCTGCGTGGTAAACTGCATCCATGTTCCGATGTTGGAGAACAGTGCTCCCCAAACCCAGACACGATAATTGCGCCGCCCCAGAGAGCGGAAAGTGTCACCCAGCATTAGGGGACACTCCAGGCTGAAAACAACAGGAAGACGGACAGACTGGCATCTACCCACTGTCAGGAATCTTACATTAGATGTCGAGGGTTATTCCGCAGGAACGACCCTCACATCATGATTACAGGTGCCCCTGTTCCAGTTCCTGAGCAAGGGCATCGGCATGATAGACGGTCTTGAGTGCAGCCATGATGGCACTTGTATCCGTCGAAACCGCTCTGTTGCGCTCGCCATCGTAATAAAGATCGCCCGCCAGACTATCGAGATTGCCATCGAAAATCAGGCCCACCACATTGCCCTGCCGGTTAATGACCGGGGAGCCTGAATTTCCACCCACGATATCATTCGTCGAAACAAAATCGAGATTCGTGGAAAGTGTCAGATGAGGTTTTGCATCCAGCCAGACCTGCGGAAGGCGGAACGGATCGCTCCCGGTCGCATGTTTGTACATTCCGGCAAAGTTTGTGAAAGGCGCAATGGTCTTGGCACCATCCTGCCAACCTTTGACGGTGCCGTAAGACAGTCTTGGTGAGAATGTAGCATCCGGGTAAAGCGTATCTGCCTGTCCTTCTGCCTGAGCGCGCGCAAACTGGGCACGGGCAATCGCACCCTGAGCTTCATGCATTGGTGCTTCGATCTGATCACGGCTTCGATTGCGGATCACATCCAGAACCGGCTGCAACTGACGGGCTAGAACAATCATCGGGTCCGTAGAGGCCTGAATGGCCTTTGCACCACCCTTATACAACGCAAGGCGCTGCGCAGGATCAGCAAGCTTCGTTCCCTGCATCAGCTCCGTAGCGCGTTCATCCGGGCTTTTTGTGCCGAGAACCAGATGAACGGCAGCATCATCCTCACCCAGCATCTGACGCATCGTGGTCATGCCCAGAGCCAGCGTCATGGTTTCCAGATCGACATGCACCGGCACTTTGGCAGAAATTTCAGCTTCAAGTTCAGCCAGTTCGGCATCGTGGTAGCCCGCACGGCGCTCGGCATCCGGCTTCTGTCGCTCCTGCGCGGCTGATACCAGCATGACAGCATCACCGAGCAGGCCATGAACGGTACGGGCAATGGCAAAATCATGGCCATAAGACTGGCGCTGTATGGCCAGTGCAGCCTCCACTTTTTTGAACGGCTCGCCATAGGTCTTGCGGCGCTCGGCATCCGCATCAATCCAGGCCTGAAGAGCGCGATCTTCCGCTTCACGCTTTTCCATCACGCCGGGTTCCCGCAGAGCCTTCACGGTGCCCGACAGAGATTTTAGGCCGTTCTGAACGCCGAACAGCGTATTTTGCGCTTCAATCAGATGTTCCTTGCTTTCACGCGAATACTGCCAGAGCGCCCCTTCGCTGGTAGAATACACCCCAATGATGGTTGGCAGGATAACGTCCCGCTGAAACGTCAATGCACTGGCCGGAAGAGACCGCTGCGTTCGCCCGGGATTACCAGACGTGAACACCAGCTCTCCTGCTTTTGGCCCTTTCGGATCAAACTTGAAGAAAGGTGTGTGGACCGGCTTACCGTCCTCAAACACCCGCAACATCGACAGGTCGATATCATAACGTGGGAAGGTAAAATTGTCCGGATCGCCGCCAAAGAATGCGATATCCTGATCTGGCGCCATCACGAGGCGCACATCCTGATATCGACGATAGCGATACAGGGCGGTCTGACCACCATGGTAAAGCGTCACAACATCACACCGCCAGTGTGTTGCATCTCCGCCCGCACATTCCTTCGTCAGAACGCTACTGGCAGCCTGAAGCGCCTTTGCATACTCTGCACCGTGCTTGCCTGCGGTCATATCAGCGACACGGCCTGTCACGTCTTTCACCTGATCCAGACGATCCAGCTCCATGCCCGGGCACTGCGGCTCTTTGGAAACATCTGCTGCCGAAAAACCATCATGAAAATAGTCGTGTGTCTTGTCTGACAGATCCGTCAGGCAGGTATTGGCACAATGATGATTCGTCATCACCAACCCGTCACCAGAGACAAAGGACGCCGAGCATCCTTCTGCCAGACGTGCTGAAGATTGAATGACATGATTGATCCATTCAGCGGAAGGCTCAAACCCATATTGCTGCTTTAACTGACGGGCTGGCAGATGATCGAACGTCCACATTCCTTCCTCAGCCTGAGCTGAACCGAGGGCTGTGCCTGCAATGAGCAGAGCAGGTAACAAGCGCTTAACAACACGCATGACAGATCCTAGAAATGTTATCTTATAACAATACTCTATCCTGCTCTGCCTCGCCGCTCCATCCCTGCCGACGAAATTTTGATACCCCCACGCAATACGGAATTTATTGACATTCGCTCGCAGCCCATGAAGGAGTGCGTCTTCACCTTGGGGCGCCCTGACAAAGGGCTGAGAGACTGCTGATGGTATGTGCTTTCGAGCCATACCAGCGCAGTGACCCATCGAACCTGATCCAGTTCATGCTGGCGGAGGGATGGTGGCTACTGACAGATCCACAGACTGGATTTTCGGTATCTCTCGTCGTCCCCGCCTTGCAGGGGGATCGCAGCATTGCAGGCGGGACAGCACCATCATGACCACCAGATTTCCGCGCAAATCCCGTCAGGTTCCTGCCGTCCTGCTCGGCCTGACCGTCTGTGCTGGTACGGTGCGCGCGGCTGACACGACAGCCCTTACCCCGCATGCGTCCATCGCCCCGAAAGCCGAGCACATCACTGTTCACCGCGTCTCTGACAGCGCACTCGGGCACCAGCCCGGCGGCGGACTGATCCGACCGGAAAACAGCGTTCGCTCTATCAGCACAGTCAGCCGCGACTACATGGACAAGCAGCCCCCGATGGCGACGGCCTATCAGCTCGCCTCCATGCTGCCCGGTGCGAATGTCGCCACATCCGATCCGTTCGGCTTTTCGCCCAACACCAACCTGACCGTGCGCGGCCTGAACAATGATGCCATCGGCTATGTGCTGGAAGGCACGCCGCTGAACGATGTCGCCTATTATTCCGGCTATCCGAGTCAGTTCGCCGATAGCGAAAACTACAGCCAAGTCGCACTTGCCCAAGGTTCCGCAGATCTGGACAGCCCCGTTCTAAACGCCGCCGGTGGGCTGATGAGCCTGTCCTTTCTCGACCCGTCACAGAAGGCCGGGGGTTTCGCCAGCGTCTCCTATGGCTCCTTCGACACCAACCGCGAATTCATCCGCCTTGAAACGGGAAACATCGGCAATTCCGGCATTCGTGGCTTTGTATCCTACTCCCACAGCGCCAGCGACAACTGGCGTGGGCCGGGGCGGGACAAGCGCCAGCATGTCGATTTCAAGTTCCTGAAGGAATGGGGCCAAGGCAACCGCGCCAGCCTCATCGGCTCCTTCAACACCACCGTCACCAGCTATTATCCGCAGGTCACGATGGAAAGCTGGAAAGCCGATGGCATTCATGGCGCGAACAACCTTGCAGGCCATTATGACGCCTCCAACGCAGACAATGCCGTCAATTACTGGCGTCTGTGGCGCGCGCCGGAACGCACCTTCTATGCAGGCGCACCCGTCCATCTGCATCTGACGCATCAGCTTTCTCTGGACATCACACCCTACGCACAGTTCGCCTATGGCAACGTTCCGGGTGGCTCCACACTGACGGAAACAGGCCTCTATAACGGCACTCAGCCCCTGAGTGACACGCTTACGCTACCCAATGCGCAGGACGGGACCGCTGTCGTCCGTGCCAACTACACGCAACGCAGTTATCGCTCCGGATTCAATTCCACCCTGCATTACAAAACCGGCTGGAACGATTTCGTCCTCGGTTACTGGTATGATTACGGAGACGACAACGAGCAGCAGCCCTTCACAACCGTTTCTGCCACCGGCGCCTCAGGCGATATCTGGGCGGAAAACAACAGTAGCCTGATCCATCTTGCGAACGGACAGAAACTGCTGGGCGGCAGCTTCCACACCATTTCCCAGACCAACGCGCTGTATGTGGGCGATCACATCTCGCTCCTGCATGATCGCCTGACCATCGAGGCGGGTTTCAAGGCCGTCATGATGAGCCGCGCTGGCACGAACAATGTTCCCGGCCCTCAGTATCGTGTGGCGTCAAACAGCATGGAGCCTCTGCCGCGCCTTGGCGTCCGCTGGCGCATTGATGAGCAGAACCAGATTTTCTTCAACGCCACGACCAATTTCCGCGCGCCAGACCAGACGGCGCTTTACAACACCTACGACCCAACCTCCGGCGCACTCGCGACAACCGGCAGTGCGGATGTCCGCAACGAATATTCCATTTCCGAAGAACTGGGATATCGCCGTACGGGACAATGGATCATCGGCAGCCTGACGCTGTTCAACTACAATTTCACCAACCGCCAGATCTCAACGCTGGCCTCCCAGAACGGCTCCATCATTCAGACGACCATGAATGCCGGCGGCCAGACCTCGCGCGGTGTGGATGTGGAAATCGGCCTCCGCCCCTGGCACCACTTCAGCCCCTATGTTTCCGGCGAGTATCTGCACGCCACCATTGATAATAACATTGCCTCAGGTGGCGATCTTCTACCGACCAAAGGCAAACTCGCTGTTCGCAGCCCGACACTTCAGGCTGCGGCTGGCCTCAGCTACGATGACGGGCACATCTTCGGCGTCGCCACCCTGCATTACACGGGGCACCAATACGCAACGTTCATGAATGATGAGCGGATGTCAGACCGCACAACAGGCGATATTTCCGTCGGCTATCGCTTCGGTGATCTGTCCCGCCTGCACAAGCCAACCCTGCGCCTGAACTTCATCAACATCACCAATGAGCGCTCCCTGTCCGGCGTTGCCAGCCCGACCCTGAACGCAAAGGATACGACCGGCATTTACGGCAGCACGATCAGTGGGAGCGCCCCAAGTTATTACATCGGCGGCGGTTTCGCAGCCCTGTTCACAGCGTCCACAGGCTTCTGAACCCGTGGCCGCTCCCGGACAGTTCGGCGTCAATGGTGTGCAGGCTGAACGGCACTGGCCGCCGCTGACGCTCGCCGAGGCGAAACGTGTTCTGGCGTTTTTTCCCAACTCGGCCGCTCCAGAAACTGTTCTGTGGCATGGACAACGCCCGTTCTCCGCGACAGCCCTGACCCGCCTTACCGACGGCACGGTGCTTTTTCTAAAGCGTCATGATCCACGCTTGCGCGATCAGAACGCCCTGACGGAAGAACATGACTTCATGGCACACCTTGTGCGTCATCACCTACCCGTGACCTCACCGCTCAAAACGCAGAATGGACATTCGGCGCTGACGGATCATGGCTGGGTTTACGAGGTCTTTCCTCCCTTACCCGGTCTGGACCTTTATCGAGACGTTCAGTCCTGGGAGCCGTTTCTCAGTTCCAAACAAGCACACACGGCAGGAAGTGCACTCGCTCGTCTGCATCTTGCGGCAACAGATTATACAGCTCCCGCCCGGCCTGATCGGCTTTTGCTGTCCAGCTTCAATGCCATTACCTACCCGGATCTTGAGACTGGCCTTCGCGTCTGGAGCGCGTCTCAACCGGACCTCAATGCAACGTTAAATCCCCAATCCTGGCAGCAGATCCTGAGTGTTCTCGAACCTTTCCATGCAAAGCTTCGACCCCTCCTGATGGATATTGTCCCCTGCTGGGGACACGGCGATTGGCATCCATCCAACCAGTTCTGGACTTCGGATACTCCAGATGCCGAAATTTGCGGGATCTTTGATTTTGGTATGTCTGATCGCACCTGCGCCGCTTACGATCTTGCAGTTGCCATTGAACGCACTGCCATCTCATGGCTCTCAACCGATTATCGCGTCTCATCGGACCAGCTAACCGCACTTCTGAGGGGCTATCAGAATATCCGCCCTCTCACACCCCAGGAATGCAAACTGGTCGTTACGTTTCTACCGCTTGTTCATGTCGAATTCGCATTGTCTGAGGTCGCATATTACAGCGCGCTGCTTCGCGATGAGGCATCCGCACACGTTGCCTATGCGGACTATCTTCTGGGCCATGCACACTGGTTTGCAGGCCATGAAGGACAACACCTTCTGAACTGGCTCCGTAAAACTCTGAACGGCACTGCGGTATGTCCCTGACAGAACTCATCGCGGCCCTGCTCAGCGCCATGGGCGTGTGGTTGACAGCACGCCGCAACATGGCCTGTTGGCCATTCTCTCTTCTTGCCGCGCTCTTATATGGATGGGTATTTTTCAAAGCTCATCTTTACGCTGATGCCTGTCTTCAGGCTGTATTCTGTGGCTGTCTGATTTATGGCTGGTGGTGCTGGATAAGAGACGGCGCTCAGGGTGATGACACCCTGCATATTCGGCCGCTTTCAGGGCGCGGGCTTCTCTTCGGTCTACTGAGCGGCGCACTAGGCGGCGGATTGTGGGCTTTCTGTCTGGCGCGTTTTACAGATGACCCCACCCCTATGGCTGATGCTTTCCTGAGTAGTTACAGTCTGGTCGCGCAGATCTGGGCCGCGCGACGCCATACGATCAGTTGGGCCTGCTGGATCGTGATCGATACAGCTTATGTTGCCATGTTCATCAATCGCACCCTTTATCCAACGGCTGCACTTTACGCGATATTTGTGGGTCTGGCGGTGCATGGACTGTTCAAATGGCAAAGAGCGTCTCAAGAATAACGGGAAAGCAGAGTGTGCTTTCCCGCCATATGAGGAACAGTCTCTCAACCGAAACGCATTTCCCTCAATACGCTACGCTGACTTCTCCCAGGAACATACGCCCTGCGGATGGCGTTGAACGGTTTGAGAAAAGACTCTGATAGTTCAATCTGTTGGCCAGATTGTAACCATTCATAGAGATTTTCCAATGCTGATTAAAGCGATGGGAAATCATGGCACTGAAGTCCAGGTTGGCGGGTGCACGCAGCGTATTGGCCGCATTCAACCAGACATGCTCACGCCAGGTCAGTCCACCACCCATCGTCAGGTTATAGGGTTTATCCGGGAAGGCACTATATGCGGACCAGAGTGTTGCCTGATTGTGTGGCACATACTGAACATTCTTGCCGCGGTTCGCCTTGGTCGCAGAAGACGTCGTGCTGCTATCATAAAGGGCATAGGTCGCTGACACGTTCCAGCCCGGCAGAATGACACCCCCGACAGACAGTTCCAGTCCCTGATTGCGCTGCCGATCAGAAGACCCCTGAATTTCACCGGTCACCGGATCAGCATTCAGTGCATTGCCCTTGTCCAGACGGAACAGTGAGGCGGTCAGCCCCAGGCGGTCATGGAGAATGCTGTACTTGGCCCCAAGCTCATAAAGCTGAGCCTTCTCCGGGCTGGCAAAAGAATTGGTTCCCGGACGAATGGGGACAGACCCATTGGTGACGTACATTCCCATCGGGGTCGTAGAATTGGCCCAGGTGAAATAATAAGTCTGATGTTCGTCCGGCGTTACGACAAGGCTGGCGTTCGGATTGAAGACGCCTGTAACATCATGAAAATGCTGATCGGGGTTCTTCGCAACATTGCCTCCCGTCAGATTATAGCTTGTCTGCCAGCGATCCCAGCGGAAACCACCTTTCACAGAGAGCCACTTGGTGAACCAGATCTGATCGAACAGGAACAGACCGGTGTCGAACCCGTAACCATTGCTGTGAGACTTCGCGCCCAGGGAACCCAGAGACACCAGACCACCCGGATTCATGTCCCCTGGTACGAGATCCAGATTTCCCACGTGCGGGTTTGGATTAACAAGGTTCGCATAAGGTTTTGGCTTCAGATACGTCGACTGGGAGCGAACATCATTAACGCGCTCCACATCAAACCCGGCAACCAGTTGATGCTTGAGAAAGCTCGTATGGAAATCAGCCACCATTGAGCCGACATTCTGCACAGACCAGCTTGTTTGCTCATAAGGTAACGGTGCCATGTACGTTCCGGCGCCCGTGCCCGCGCCTGCACCAACAGGCCCGGAACGCGCAACAAGTGCTTTTGAGGCATCGCCGTTGAAGTAATTATTCACACAGGTGGTATCGCAGGTCGCTTTTGAGGCTGCAAAAGACCGGTAATATTCACCACCACGCAAATCGTCATAGAACGTGACATGCTTGTTCAGCTTGAAGCTGAAACGTGCTGTTTCCATGTTGGAGTTGGTGGCATTCTGGTCGTTATCCGTTCCGTACCAGTTCGTCCGACGGATACCGTATTCCGTAATAGGCTGCCCGTACTTTGCGCCCGGCTTGGTAACGACCGGGACACCGAAATCAGGAACGGAGTTCTCCTGCTGGTGCATGTACTGCAGAATAAGTGTTGTTCTCTTTCCGATCCCAAATGCAAGCGATGGAGCAACACCCCAGCGATGGGAGAAGATATAATCTCGTCCTACAACATTATGCTCATCGCCCATGCCCGTAATCCGGAAGGCTGTAGAGTCATTGATTTTCTGGTTCACATCCAGCGTGCCGCGATAATAACTGCCTGATCCGCCCGAAAAATCAGCCGCATAATGGTTCTTCAAACCCGGGGTTTTAGTCACCATGTTGATGGCGCCCCCCGTCGTACCATTCCCGAAAACTTCGGAAGACGGCCCTTTGATGACAGACACATTTTCGAAATTGAATGAATCGCGGGAATACACACCGAAGTCCCGCAGGCCATCTTCATAAATATCATTCTGGGCCTGAAATCCGCGGATCAGGAACTGATCCCCGTTCATACCACCAGCGCCCTCACCGATGGACGTTGTCACCCCCGGCACATTCCTCAGAGCTTCATCGAGAGATTTGACATTCTGCTGCTGCATCAGGGCCTGCGGCACAACATTGATGTTCTGCGGTGTATGCATGACATCCTGCGGCATCCGGGAGAGCCCGAGGGACTGATGCATGGTGTTAAACCCATGCCCCTGAACCGTCAGATGTTCGACATCAGATCCTTCGATATCAGTTGGATCTTCAAAATGCCGCGTTGGTGACTCGGGTTTACGCTCTGGCTTTTTTTCATGCTTCACAGGGTCGGCAGCATACCCTTGGGAAGACATCAGGAGCGTACCGGCAACTGAAAGAGACGTAATGTGTGTGCGCAGCGAGCCTGTCACCGGAACCTCTTCATTCAGACAAGTTATTTTACATTCGGGAATCCCTATATTGGTAATGAGAAACATTCTCAATAGGGTTTTGATAAAGTGTGTCTGTTTTCCGACAAACTCGGTCATGCGAGGACACAGGCAGGCCCCGTTCCCATGAGCGAAAAAAAAGCCCCGCACCTGAAAACAGGGCGGGGCTTTCTAAAACAGTCGTCGAAGAAACAGATCAGTTCGGCGTTTCATCGTCCGGCGCGAGCGGCTGAACATGCGTCACTTTGCCATACCGATCATAGTAGATCACGGCATCACCACGACGTTCGGCATAACCATCGGGCTGGCCGTCACGGGTGCGGAAAAGCAGCCGAAACGCATCCGGCTGTTCAACCACCTTGTCCCCTGGCGGGCGATACTTGAAGCGACTGAAGTCAGCATGGCTCCGGGGAAGAGAGGAGCTATGATACAGTTCGTGCATGCTCGGCTTCTTGGGCCCGTCACCCTCGGCATCCTGCGCGACAGCCGTGCCCGTCAGGGCTAGAACGGCCAAAGTGGTAGTCAGGATCCTGCGCATGATGCTCTCCGGTCAGTGCGTTGCGGCAGGCACTGTAGGCGAAACCGTCTTCTGGCTCCAGCCACCGCCAAGCGCCCGGTAAAGCGTGACGAGATTCTGGAACCGGGCCGCCTGAACCAGAATGGCATTCTGCTGAGCCTGATAAAGCGTTCTCTGCTGCTCAAGCGTCGTCAGATAACTATCGATCCCGGCATCATACCGCATCTTCGCCAGGTCATAGGCCTTCTGTGACTGATCAACGAGCGACTGCATGTGGCGGTCCTGAGACAGATACGTCTCACGGGCCGTCAACGCATCCGACACTTCCCGGAAAGCCGTCTGCACAGTCTTTTCATACTGTGCCGCATATTGAAGCTTCTGCGCCTTCGCCATCAACAGATTGCCTTCACTCTGGCCCCAGGTGAAAATCGGTAAACTGATAGACGGTGAAACAGTCCATGTCTCCGCACCAGGCGTGAACAGCTTGCGAAACTGGAGCGAGCTTGTGCCTTCGGAAGCCGTCAGTGTCACTTTCGGGAAGAATGCGGCGCGTGCGGCACCAATATTCGCGTTGGCACCGATCAGAGTATGTTCGGCAGCCACGATGTCAGGCCGCTGTGCGAGCAGATCCGAAGGCAGACCTTCCGGGAGGTTCGCGATCATGGTCTGCGCACCGAACGGCGCCGGTGGCGGCAGATCGGCGGGCAGAGGCGTTCCGACCAGCAACTGAAGCGCATGCTCGTCATCCGCTACGGCGCGGGCATACTGCGCTTCATTGGCGGAAGCCTGCTCAACCTGGGTTTTGACCTGCGCAAGCGTGAGCGCATCCGTTTCGCCATTGTCATACGACAACTGCGTCAAACGCAGGGTCTCTCCCTGCGACTTCAGCGTCCCGCGTGTGACACGAAGCTGTTCCCTGTCAGCCAGCCATTGAATGTAGGTTGTCCCCACCTGTGACACGGTGGTGAGCAGAACATTCCGGGCATTCTCCACACTGTTGAGAACGGTTTCAGCCTGCTGCCTCGTCAGATTGCGAATACGCCCCCAGAGATCCACCTCATAAGACGAAAATCCGATGGACGTCTGATACAGGCGCAAGGTGGAAACAGAGGTGCCCAAGCCTGGTGCAAACGAGAAGCCCGCCGTATCAGACGGCGCCATGAACATCCCCTGCCCCCCAGCAGAAATAATGGGGAACAGGGATGCGTTCTGAATTTCATACTGCCCACGCGCAACCGTGACAGCCGCTGCCTGCGCTGCCAGATCACGATTGTTCTTCAGAGCCAGCTGAACGAGCGCCTTCAACCGCGGGTCGGTATAAAAATCCTCCCACCCGAGATTGGCAACGCTGCTGACTGCAGGTGCATTTTTTGCACCTGTGTCGGCAGGATAACCATTCTGCACAGCCTGCGTTGGCTGGTGATATCTGGGAGCCATGTTGCAGCTGGAAAGCATCAACAGCGCGGCAAATCCAAGACGGGCCTTCATGCGCCGTGCTCCCCTTCAATGGCAGGTGTCGCCTTATTATCCAGATGGGCATAGGCATCCTTCCGGTCCCGGATCCGGACCACACGGAACAGACGCAGCACCACCACGAAGAATACCGGCACGAAGTAAATCGCAAGCAAGGTTGCAGAGAGCATGCCGCCCACCACGCAGGTGCCGATGGCCACACGTGCAGCAGAGCCTGCCCCCGTTGCGATCGCAAGCGGGAACACACCACAGACGAAGGCAATGGACGTCATGAGAATTGGCCTCAGACGTTCGCGCCCGGCTTCAATCACGGACTCTTCCAGAGATTGCCCTTCTTCGAAGAAAGCCTTGGCAAATTCCACAATCAGGATCGCGTTCTTCACAGACAGGCCCACTGTCGTCAGCAGACCAACCTGGAAGTAAACGTCGTTGGAAAGGCCACGTCCCAGCGTTGCAGCAATCGCTCCGAGCACACCCAGTGGCAGCACCAGAAGCACGGCAAACGGAATGGCCCAGCTTTCATAAAGCGCGGCAAGACAGAACATGATCACGATAGCGGCCAGAGCATAAAGCGGCCCCGTTGAACCACTGGACGCAAGCTGCTCGTAAGACAGACCCGTCCACTCATACCCAATGCCACGTGGCAGCTTGGCGAGGATCTTTTCCATCTCGCTCATAGCCTGACCGGAACTGGACCCAACCGCAGGCTGCCCCTGAATCTCGTAGGAGTTCATGCCGTTGTAGTCTTCGACCTTCTGGGGGCCGCTTTCCCACGTCCCGGACGCAAAGGCATTGAACGGAACCATCGTGCCCGTCGTATTGCGGACGTACCATCGGTTCAGATCTTCCGGCGTCATACGTGCCCAGGGTTCACCCTGGATATAGACCTGCTTCACACGGTCATCGCGCATGAACTGATTGACGTAGATGGAGCCAAGAGCACCTTCCAGCGTCGTGTTGATGTCAGCGTTGGTCAGACCAAGTGCATTCGCACGTTCACGGTTGATGTCCAGCTTGAACTGCGGCGCATCTTCCATACCAAGCGGACGAACCGCCTGAAGCAGCGGATTTTTAGCTGCTTCCATCAGCACCTGATTACGCGCAGCCAGCAGTGCTGCGTGACCCAGATGTCCTGTGTCCTCAAGTTCCAGATCGAAACCGGTAGCATTACCCAGCTCCATCACGGCAGGAGGATTAACTGCGAAGATCTGCGCGTCCGGATCCATCCAGAAGTGCATCATGATTTCACGAGACACAGTCATCGTCGTATGGGCCGCACCGGGACGCTGATCCCAAGGCTTCATTCTAATGAAGAACGCACCCGCGGACTGGCCCTGTCCGGCGAAGCTGAAGCCGTTCATCGTGAAGACAGACTGAACGTAGTCCCCGTAATTTTTCAGGACGTAATCCGTAATCTTCTGATTGACGGCCGCCGTCTGCTCCTGCGTTGCGTTATTCCTCATCGTGACCTGGCCAAAGATGATCCCCTGATCTTCGTCAGGAAGGAAACCACCGGGCACACGAGTAAACAGGAACACCACACCCGCGGTCAGCAACAAAAACACGATCATGCTGACAACAGGAGCGCGGATCAGCCACTTCACTCCACCCAGATAACCATTGGTCAGGCGATCAAAATTGCGATTAAACCAGGCTGCCGGACCACGCTCATGTCCCTTATGGGTCGGTTTGAGCATGGACCCGCAGAGTGCCGGCGTCATGACCATAGCCACCAGAACAGACAACCACATGGCAGCAACAATGGTGATGGAGAACTGGCGATAAATCACACCGGTAGAGCCACCAAAGGCAGCCATCGGCAGGAACACGGCCGTCAGAACCAGCACGATACCAATTAGGGCGCCGGAAATTTCGTCCATGGACTGACGGGCTGCTTCCTTGGGAGACAGGCCCTCATCCGTCATCACACGCTCAACGTTTTCAACAACGACGATCGCATCGTCCACGAGCAGACCAACAGCCAGAACCATAGCCAGCATGGTCAGCGTGTTGATGCTGTATCCCATCACGGACAGGAGCCCGAACGTGCCCAGAAGAACAACCGGAACAGCAATCGTCGGGATTAGCGTGGCGCGGAAGTTCTGAAGGAAGATCAGCATCACGAAGAAGACGAGAATGATGGCAATAACCAGCGTCTCGATGACTTCCTTAATAGAAAGCGTGATAAACGGCTCGGTATCCAGCGGATAAACCAGCTTCAGACTATGAGGGAAATAACGCTGCAGGTCCGTCATCTTGGCGCGAACTGCGGCCTCTGTCTGAAGCTGGTTAGCACCCGGCGCCAGCTTCAGCGCCATCGCAGATGCAGGATGACCGTTATAGACGGAACCCAGAGCATAACTCTGTGCGCCCAGTTCAACACGGGCCACGTCGCTCAGGCGAACCTGACTGCCGTCTTGCTGGACCTTGAGCAGAATCTTGTTGAATTCTTCAGGCGAACTCAGACGCGTCGGGCCGATCACCGTCGCATCAAATCCGATACCCTTCTTTGCGGGAAGACCACCCAGTTCACCAGACGAAACCTGAATATTCTGTGCCTGAATGGCAGACTGCACATCCCCAACCGTCAACCCGTAATTATACAGCCGGGACGGATCCAGCCAGATTCGCATGGCATACTCAGAGCCAAACAGCGTGTGGTCACCCACGCCTGACACACGCGACAGTGGATCAGAAATGTTGGAAGCCACGTAATCTGCGATGTCTTGGCCAGACATGCTACCATCTTCGGAAATGAAGGCCAGAACCATCATGAAGTTCTTGGTGGCCTTCGTAACGCTCAAACCCTGAGCCGTCACTTCGGAAGGCAGACGCGGCTGCGCCAGCTGGAGCTTGTTCTGAACCTGAACCTGAGCAATGTCAGGATTGGTCCCCTGCTCGAACGTCAGATCAATCTCCATCTGGCCGCTCGCATAGGACGAAGCAGACAGATACTCGAGATGATCCAGACCATACATCTGCTGCAGGATCGGACGGACGACCGTATTGTTCACGGTTTCCGCCGAAGCACCCGGATACATGACGGAAATGGCGATCTGCGGCGGTGCGATGCTGGGATACTGGGCAATCGGCATGCGGGTAATGGCAACGCCACCAACCAGCATGATGATCAGTCCGATCACCCAGGCAAAGATCGGCCGATCAATGAAAAAGCGTGAGAGCGTCATGTGCTGTTACTCAGCCTTTCCCGCGGGAACGTCTTGAGGTGCGACCTTTGCCCCCGGCTGAACCTTCTGCAGACCGTTCACGATGATCTTGTCGCCAGCCTTGACGCCGCCCGTCACCAGCCAGTCCTTTCCAACCGTCCGGGACGTCTGGATAGAGCGCTGCTGCACCTTGTTTTCTGCATCAACAATCATCACAAAGGGGTTGCCCTTAGAATCACGCTGGACAGCCACCTGCGGCACCAGAATGCCGTTCGGATCGATACCTTCACGGATATGGGCATGCACAAACATTCCCGGCAAAAGCAGATGATCCGGGTTCGGGAAAACAGCTCGCATGACAAGCGTTCCCGTTGCAGGATCGACCGTGACTTCCGAAAGCTGGAGCTTGCCGCGCTGCGGGTAGTCTGAATCATCTTCAAGCTTGAGGCCAACAGCAGCGGCATCATCGCCTTTACGCTCGACCTGCCCCGTTGCCAGTTCATGCTTGAGACGCAGCATGTCCGAAGCTGCCAAATTGACGTCCACATAGATCGGATCAAGCCGTGTCACGACTGCGATCGGCTGTGTCTGCCCTGCCGTGAGCAGCGCCCCCGGCGTGTAAAGCGTACGGCCGATACGGCCATCAATCGGGGCGCGGACATGGGTGTAATTGAGATTGACTTCAGCAGCCTCAAGATTGGCCTTCGCCTGAGCAACCTGCGCTTCAGCTTCGCGGGCCGTTGCAAGCGTGTTGTCATAGTCCTGTGAGCTGACAGCATGCGCCTTGACCAGCGGCGCATAACGGCGAAGCTGACCAGCCGCGCGCGTGGCAACGGCCTGAGCATTCATAAGCTGAGCCTTAGCCTGGTCATAAGCAGCCTGATACGGCGCAATATAAACCTGGAACAGCTGCTGCCCTTTTTTGACGTCCGCACCCTGCTCAAAGTCACGCGAGACAATCACACCATTCACCTGCGGCCGGATCTGCGCCTGTTCATAGGCATCCGTTCGGCCGGGAAGAGACGTCTCCAGCGTAACCGGCTGGGTTTGCAGCGTCATGACGCCAACAGGCTGTGGCGGCAATTGCGGAGCGGCAGCTTTCTTCTGACAGCCAGCAACCAAGAAAGGCATGGCTGCCAGCAAAGGGATCATTGTTTTGGCCTGACGGCGCATCTGACCTTTCTCCAAGACGACAGTCGCGGACGACATCCAAAATGTTTTCTGAAAAGAAGGCATGATACAGCCGCTATCCTGTGATACAGAAACCACGCAGTTTCCAGTTGTTCCGGAAACAAGCCGGTTTCTTTGATGAACGTCAATTCGGCCGGTACGAATAATCCCGGAGTTGATCTTGAACAGTCCCACTTCCGCCCTACCCGATACCCGCAAGCTGCGGTGCTGCGATCATAACGGTTCAGTGGATGACGTAGAGCGCAAGACGCGGATCCTGAATGCTGCAAGTTCAATGCTCACGACTCATGGCTATCATGCAGCGTCCATGGACAGCATTGCTACGTGCTCCGGGATGTCCAAAAAGACGCTCTACCAGTTTTTCGAGTCTAAAAAATCTCTTTTCGAGACCCTTATTATCGAACGGCTTTTCGCCCCGATCCCTTACACTCCGGTTGAAACAGATCCGCTGCCCCAACAGCTCCAGATGATGATGATGCTTATCGCAGAGCAGCTTTTCGACGAAGAGCGGCTTGGTCTGCTGAAATCCATTATCACGGAAACCACGCGCAATCCTGCCGTACGTCAAATCGTCACAGATCTGTTTCATCTCTCTGGTCGCGCCCTGCCGGTTCAACAGTGGCTGACCAAGCAGGTCCAGGCAGGCCACCTTGATATCGAGAACATCGAAGAGGCCGCTGACCTACTTTTCAGTATGACCCTTGGCGGCCCGCTGCTCGCGCATCTGACCCACTGCAAGCCCCCCAAGGAAGGCGAAAATCTGGCCCATTTTATGGCGTATGGCATCCAGACTTTTCTCAAGGCCCATAGCACCTGACTGCCTTACCCACCTGCGGGCAGACCTGCCGGATTTTCTCCAACAAGAAGATTGAAGACCCCTGCGGACGATGAGTGCTCCATTGAAGAACCATACTGCTTTTTCAACATAGTAAGTGTGGCACCATCATGAGCTCTTGAGGCATCACCAGCCAGTTCGAGAACCAAGGCTTCCAGCTCTGCTGACAGAGTTGAAGCATCTTTTCGCGCTGCCCATGCTGCATCGAGGGCAGGCTTCAGAGCAGACACTGCACCAGCCCAGTCCTTCGCCTGCTCCATCAGTTTCGCACGCATTTTCAAAGCCTGAACCTCTGTCCGGCCTGTGAGGTAACGTTCCGCTTTAGGCAGATCGTGTTGGGCCTGCGCAATTTCGGCGCGAAGCAAAGTCACATCCAATGCTTCCAGCTGCCCTCCCGGAAGCGCAGAAACATCTTCTGGCTTTTCCGCTGGTAAATCATGGAGTGCCGCGCTCAGATCACCTGCATCAAAATCCAGACGAACAAGCTTCAGCATAGTGTCCTGATGTTCCGCCCCCTGCTGGTTCTGCAGAAGACGACGCAAGACCATTCGTTGAGCTGCCGGCAGACCTAGCACAGCATAACGACGGTCCAGAGCTTTCAGAAAATAGGTTTGCAATGTCGGATCATTCGGCGTGATCGTCAGTGCTGATTTCAACAGCTCAACTTCGGCGAGAGCACCAGGCATTTCGATATTTTTCTGTTCCGCAAGCCCTCGGGCAATGACGATCATCCTGTCATGCCCAGGAAAATCCTCTTTCCCATAGACAGCCTGCCCGTCTTGCACGCCCTGTTGAGCGGCGCGCCATTCTTTCCCTTTAATGAAAGCATCAATACTCAGCAGGCGTGCCTCACGCTCCCTTCCTGCCATTCGAAAAGCAGGCATAAGAGCATCCACACGCTCACCTACTGCTTTTGCGGGCAATCCGCCTGTTTCAAGATCCAGCTTCAAAACGGCCTCGCGTGCAACAGGCCATATCAGGGGAGCAGGATCATGAGCGAGCTTTTCAAGCTGCCCTCTTGCATCCAACGCACGAATGTCCGTTGCCACCAAGGCGCGTGCAAGGGCAGTTTCAGGCCCCAAAGGCAGAGACGATAGAACGCCCCGATCTTTTGCCGTGCCGTATCGCGCGACCCACTCTGCCCCCGCTGGTAACAGGCGGTGCCGCAAAGGCTGAGAATAAGCCGAGACCGATGGCAAACCTGCCGCAATCAAGCTTGCTATACGGGTTCTCTGCGCATTGACATCACGCCCGTCTCCCACAAGGGGAAACTGCGCACGCACCATGCCTCGCCAGAACTGATCTTCCGGCGCCGCCCCTTCTTCTTCCGTTAAGAGAGACTGATCAGCGCGACCGTTGAGCACCGCCGCAATCTGTTTCAGTCTTCGTACATCCTTACGCGCACCCCCTTCAGGTTGATCTTCCAGTGCTGCCTGCAAAACCTGAGAAACCAATGCACCATTCGCCAATCTCGCCGCTGCCTGTGCCAGACGGACCCGCGCATCAAAGCGCTGTCCTGCTGACGCTGTTGCCGCCGCGATCCAGGCGCGATGAACACTGTCTCGCAGATTATCAGGCGCACTATCGGCCAACGATACCCCGGCATCCGAGGCCCCATAAGCGGCCAGCTTTCCGCCAGCGAGAAGCGGAGTATCACCTGGGCCAACTCGATCCAGAAAAAACTGCTTTCCGCTTTGCCTTAACTCGATTGCATCATCATCAGCCGCGATAACCAGCCCCGTCAGGCTAGGGCGAACCTCAAAACCCGCTCCACGCCGGATCAAGTCACCGGATATAGATCCTGACCGTGAAAGACCGAGCAAAAGTCGCCGACCGGAATCTGGATCCCGGAACGTGACAACGGCCAAAGCCCCATCCGTCCGAGGTGGCATGAAAGTTAAGGCACCGCCATCTTGGCCCAATAACATAGCGTCTGTTGGTGAGGCCGGCTGTTGTGCGAGAGAGACCGTCCATCCATGCCCGGCAGGCCTGACTGATGGAATGGCTCCTTCAGGGCACAGGATGCTAACAGCCGTCACATCCGCCATAACACGAGCAGATACAGCCTCGAATGGCGTATCATTTGTGAGCCCTGCAGTGTCTATAACATGGCGCCCGGCAGCGACGATCAGGAGACGCCGACCATTCTGAAAGGCAGCAACCGGCGTCATCTCACCCAAAGGTAGCCATAAGCCAGTTGCGGTTGGGGCAACATCCTCTTTAGCCTGTATAACAGGCTGCACACCGACGTTCGCGCGTTCTACCGCCGCCCTCGCCTTCTCCTTCTTTGACAAAAGGGGGGAAGGATCATTTAGAAATGACCAGCCTGATGGAAGAAGCGCACTCCCCGTAGACGGCAAAGCTGATGCGCTTTCTGACAGCATAAACACTATCAACACACACAGGCATCTACGCCCCAGCATTACCCGTTATCCCCAACACGCATCCCAGGATGCGCATGAGCATTTGCGAGCATCTGTGTTGCCAGAATAGCCCTTTGTGGAGACATGGCTTCCATGATCGCTGAAGCTTTCCGCGGGCTCATACGGTTCAGAAGGCCCACGCCAACCCGCAAATCAAGAATATTGAAAATAGCGGCCGCATCGACGGGCTTCATCGCCTCATAAATCCTGACCAGTCTTTCCGCATCCTGGTTCAGAAGTTCGTCCGAATGTCGGGCTGTCTCTTCAAACTGCGAACGGGATGTCTGGAGTGCAGTCATCCGACGTTGCAGCTCTTCTTCTGCCGCATCCACCAGACGTTGCCGATCTTCCAACGCGGCGGCCTTGCGATCCAGCTCCTGCTGCCGTGCAGCCAGCTCTGCTTTCAGCCCAGGATCAGGCGTTATCGGCGCCATTTCATTTGCCGACTGAAGCGCTCCCTGACATCCCCCTGCCTTGCAAAGATCTGGAGAGGCAAGCTTCTGCTGAGCAGGTTTCCCATCCTGCGCCTCAGACGACTTGCTTGCAGTTCCTTCAGCATCAGCGTTCGGTGAGGCTTGTGAGGTGGTCGGCTGCGCCACGGCAGACGACATCAATGACGAATTGGTTGACGCATCAACATACCCAACCAGATCGTAAACTTTCGCGCCCAGCAAGATGATCATCAAACCACAGGCAATATGCAGCAAGCGGAAGAGCATGAGCGTTACACCTGCTTCTGACGAAGAGCACGCAACAGTTCCCGTTCTGCTGCAGTCTTACCGGATGGCGTTTTCAAAGTACTCGCCGCCGGCCATCGTCCTTCATCTGCCCTGACGCGCGCAGAGAAACGAGGGCTATCCATATCCGGCGCCTCTGCCTCTCTGACAGTCGCGGTATTGGCAGGGCGGCCAATTGCCGCTGTTTTTTCCAAAATCTGAGCAACGGCTTCTGATCGTTCACAGAGTATCGTCAGCTCATGTTTGAGGCTCTTTCCGCTCTCCACCGTTTTGCCAAGCGAACGACCAACCATTTCAGTCGTCTGACGCAGATGGTCGATACCGGCTTGAGCCTGCTGACTACTACTATGCAAACTCGCAATCAGGGCATCCAGCTCTCCCCGGTTTCGACGGATGACCGATAGCGCTCGGCCAAGATAGAGGCTGTAGAAAATCGTAATCAGCAGCAGAGCTGACAGAGCAACTTCAAGTACGATCTGGAACCTGTCCATGGAGAGTGCTCCGCCTTTTCAGCTGTACGCAGAAGGGCGATCACCGGCCCCTCCGCCAATAAGATTTTCTTCAATACGAACCGCGACATGACCCTGCTTCTTGCCAACCCGCCCCCGAAAGACCGTCTTTCCGCCGCAGCGCAGTTGAACGAGAGCCGTAGGATCACGGCGCAACACCAGCATCTCGCCCGGCGAAAGAGCCATGATGTCCTGCAAATTCATGCTCTGCTCTTCCAGAACGGCGTCGAGCGAGACGTCCGTATTCCAGAGCTCTTGGGCAAGGTGACTTTCCCAGATGCCGTCATGGCCAAATTTTTCGCCCATGAACTGCTGCAGCAGGATTTCCCGAACAGGCTCCAGCGTTGCATGCGGCAGAATGAGATCCACATCCCCACCGCGGCCATCCATGTCGATGCCAAATCGCGCCAACACGACGCCATTTGCCGCCCGGGAAATAGTCGCAAAGCGGGAATTCAGTTCCAGCCGTTCAAAACGAAAATTCACAGCACACAAAGGGCTGAAACTCATGGAGAGATCCGAGAGGATCACACGGATCAGAGGCTCGACCAGCGCGCGCTCGATCGCCGTATGATGTCGGCCTTCTGCCCGCCTCTCCCCATCGCCATGAGGACGAACACGATCACGCCCTCCCAGCAATGCATCAATGACACTGTAAACAAGGGACGAACTAAGAACGAGAATCCCGTAATTGTCCCATTCCTCCGCCTTGAAGACGGCGAACATGGACTGCCCGGAAACATTCTCCAGATAATCTCCAAACCTCTGGGAAGCCAGGCGATCCATTGAGACTTCAACGTTATCGCTGGTGAAGTTCCTTAGGCTGGTCGTGAGAATCCGGACGAGACGGTCAAAAACCACCTCAAGCATAGGGAGCCGCTCGTAAGAGACGAACGACGTGCTCAGCAGTTTTTCCAGACCACTTCCTTCGCCGCCACCGCTCACGTTGGCGTCGCTCCCGAAGAGGCTATCAATCTCGTCCTGGTTCAGAATCCGGTCTGCACCCTCATCCTCTGAAAAACTGAGATCATCCATAGAAAGGGCAAACCGCGGCATCGGCGCATCGTTTACACCGCCGTCCGACATCGGGGCGGCTTCTGCCTTCTGTGCGTCTGGCATCACTGCACCAGAACTTCCACAAAGAAGAGATCCCGCACGACGAGCGGCGCAAGAATGTTAGAAATCTGCGCCAGCATGGTTTCCCGCAGACGATAGATTCCCGCTCCGGTCAGTTCGTCCGGGCGCATCCCATGCAAGCAGGTCTGGAAGGCATCCTGTATCTGGGGCATGAGCGACCCGATTTTCGCCGTATCTTTGCTGTCTTCAACCTGAAGGCGCGCACTGATCCGGACATAACGCGCCCTGCCATCTCCGGTATCGAGGTTGGACACCAGCGTCGGGATGGTAATGAGTGTCAGGGATATCGGCTGGGACGCCGCTTTTACGGGACGGGACGCAGGATGTTGGAAATGCCGCCAAGCGAATACGCCGCCTCCAGCCAGCAGAGCACAGAGCACTGCTGCGATCAGGATAATCCTGCGTTTTCCGCCAGCTTTCGCCGGGATCTCAAGTTCCGGAGTCTCCGTCGTCACTGTCTGTCTGCCTTCTCTTTCGGACAGACGGCATCATTCGAGAAAAAGATTAACATCGGGTTTATGCCGAGCAGGCAACGGTCCGTTTTCCTGTACGCTGGAAGCCTTTTCCTGACAGGACTCCTGCTCGCTGGATGCGCCTCTCAACCCTCTCCCTACAATCGGTATTACGCGGCAAACGGCGCTTACAAAGCACCGGGCACAGCCAGTGATCCCTGGGGTCCATACATTCAACAGGCGGCCAATCGCTTCTCGATTCCCGAAGCGTGGATCAGAGCGGTCATTCACCAGGAATCCGGGGGGCACCAGTATCTGAACGGCCAGCCCATCACGTCCAGCGCCGGGGCCATGGGCCTGATGCAGCTCATGCCGCAGACCTATGCTGAAATGCAGGGCCGGTTTGGGTTGGGTTCTGATCCGTATGAACCGCATGACAACATCATGGCGGGAACCGGCTACATCAAAATACTGTCTCGCAAATACGGAGCTCCCGCATTTCTGGTGGCTTACAATGCTGGACCACAACGCCTTGAGGATTACCTCTACCAAGGGCGGGCACTCCCCAACGAAACTGTCAATTACATTGCAAGTATCACGCCGCATCTGGGCACACAGATCGCTATGACAGGCCCATTGGCAGCCTACGCGTCGTCACAGCAACTGAACGCATCTCCTATGGAGGTCGCAGAAGCACCTGATAGCAGCACACAACTGGCCATGGCTCAGCCTTCCAGACAGTATGGTTCAACACAGCAGAGCGTTCAGCAGGCATGGTCCAGACGGCGCATTACGTCTGTCCCGTCAGATACAATGCCACCTGAACTGCCGCCTCTTGGCCCCTGTGACCCGGATGCCGCCTATGATCCAAGTATGGCCTGCACTCCCGTCTCTGTCCCCAACCGTCAACTTGCAGCACCGTCTGCAACTGTCGAACAATCGACGGTAGCCAGCACGCTCCTGCCTCCGGCTCCTGTCATTCCCACACCACCTCGAACACCTCGCGCCTCTCAGAGTCTGACACCCACAGCCGTCAGCTATCGCGCGCCAGGAACTTACGGAGACTGGGGCATTCAGGTCGGAGCTTTTGCGAATCCCGGACAGGCACGCTTTGCCGCGAACATGGCGCGACAGACGGCATTCTCTCCCCTTCAGGCATCGCAGACCCAGATTCAGCCCACAATGTCTCATGGAACGCGCTTCTATAGAGCCCGTCTTGCTGGTATCAGCCGGGCCGGGGCTGCCAGTGCCTGTAGCAGTCTGACAGCGCAGGGCATGGCCTGCATGGCCGTTCCACCTGGACATTAAATGTCTCAAAAGTCTGAATTTTCGTAAGGAAACTCAATGCTCGTTGGCAATGAGAGGACTTTGCCGTATGTTCCCATGCAGATTGGACATACCTGCCACGCATGAAGTGTAGGTGACCCCCGTCCAGACATTGATTCACCCCGCCGATCCCGGCCCTCAGGATGCGCAGATGACGACCAGCCCTGCTCACGATCACACTCCACCATCGGAAGATGTCATCAGCGAGGAAGGGTATCACAAGGATCTTGGTCGTCGACACGTTCAGATGATCGCCATCGGTGGCGCCATCGGAACCGGACTGTTCCTTGGTGCTGGCTCCCGCCTTCAGGTTGCCGGTCCTTCCCTTGCGCTGATCTATGCCGTTTGTGGCGTTTTCTCTTTCTTGATTCTCCGTGCCCTCGGAGAACTGGTCATGTACCGCCCGACCAGCGGCAGCTTCGTGACCTATGCCCGCGAATTTCTTGGCGAAAAAGCCGCTTATGCTGCGGGCTGGCTCTCATTCCTAAACTGGGCCATGACCGGCATTGTCGATATCACCGCCGTCGCCCTTTACATGCACTATTGGGCCGTTTTCGTGGACGTCCCCCAGTGGGTTTTTGCTCTTGGCGCTCTCAGCATCGTTGGCACGATGAACATGATCGGCGTCCGCTACTTCGGTGAGATGGAGTTCTGGTTTTCGCTCATCAAAGTTGTGGCTCTTGCCGCATTCCTCATCGCCGGAACGCTTATTCTCGGCAGCCGGATGCCCGTAGCCGGGCACACCACGGGCCTTCATCTGATCACAGAGAACGGTGGCCTGTTCCCGCATGGAATCATGCCAGTCTTTCTGCTGCTGCAGGGTGTGGTGTTTGCCTATTCCGCCATTGAACTGATTGGCACTGCCGCTGGCGAATGCCACGATGCGCGTGAAATTCTGCCGCGCGCTGTGAACAGCGTCATCTGGCGTATCGGTCTCTTCTATGTTGGCTCGGTTGTCCTGCTCGTCTGCCTGCTGCCATGGACAGCCTATCATGCTGGCGTCAGCCCGTTCGTGACGTTCTTTCAGGCACTTGGAATTCCGGGCGTTGGCACGATCATGAACATCGTTGTCCTGACTGCGGCACTGTCCAGCCTCAATTCAGGCCTGTACTCCACAGGTCGCGTACTGCGTGCCTTGTCCCTTGGTGGATCAGGCCCTCAGGTGCTTTCGAAGATGAACAAAAGCTCCGTACCTTATATGGGTATCCTGACGACGCTTTCTGTTTATCTGGTTGGCGTTGGCCTGAACTACCTGATCCCTTCCCGCGTGTTTGAAGTGGTTCTGAACTTCTCGGCCATCGGAATCATCAGCACGTGGGGTTTCATCCTGCTGTGCCAGCTTCGCCTGCGATCAGCCATTAATCGCGGCGAAATCGCTCCAACAACATTTGCCATGCCTGGTGCCCCCTATACCAACTGGGCAACACTGGGGTTTCTGGCATTCGTTCTTCTGATGATGGCTTTCGATTATCCGGATGGCACAATCACCATCGGCGCCATTCCGCTCATCGGCCTTATCCTCGTAGGCGGATGGCTCCTTCTGGCGCGCACCCGAAAAGCCCACTGAGATACTAATAAAAAAGCGCTCCTCATCGGGGCGCTTTTTTTATGAGCTCCGGTCGAAATCAGGAGTTCTCGACAGGCAGGGTGCCAACAGGCGGAAGCCACACAAGGCACGTCGTCCCGCGCCCCAGCGCACTGGCAACCCTGAGTCTTCCACCGTGTCGGTCGAGAATATGCCGAACGATAGACAAGCCAAGACCAGTGCCCTGTTTGGCCGGCTCTACCTTATCCACCACCCTATAAAACCGCTCTGTCAGCCTGGGGAGATGATGCGCTTCCATACCGCGCCCATTGTCTTCTACCCCAAGCAGTACGCCTCCCTCTTCAGGCCAGCGGTCATCCCGATCCGGGGCCCGTCGGGCGAACAGAGTCACAGTGAAGGGGCGACCTTCTTCCCGGCCATACCGCAGAGCATTTTCGATCAGGTTCAGAAGCACCTGAACCATCTCATCCTCATCAGCCCGGATCGTCAGGTCATCCTCAATGGCAAGATTCAGGGAGCATCCCGGCTCATCAAACCGGGGCGCCACTTCGCCAAGCACAATGGCCATCAGATCTGCGACCTCAACCAGATCACGGGGACGCTGATGTTCGTGAGCCTGCACGCGCGAGAGGTAAAGCAACCGATCAATCAGGCGTTTCAGCCGGGCAGATTGCTGAGTCATGATCTCCAGAAACTGCTGTCTCGTCCCTTCATTCATGCTGCTCCCCCCAGTTCGGAGGGCATCAATGAAGCCACTCAGAGACGCCAGAGGCGTACGAAGCTCATGACTGGCATGAGCTACGAAATCGACCCGCATCCTATCCAGAACCTGCGCTTCGCTACGATCCGAGAGCATGACAAGCACGCGTGTATGCCGGTCGTGCGGGGCAGAAATTCTTCTCAGTGAGAGATGAAGCGTACGAGGGACTGGAACGTCCAGCGTGAACGTGGTGGAACAGATCGAGGGCAAGCCATCCACATCATTGGGTGCAACGCGTAATGCGGCAGAGAGAGCCGAGCGTGCGGCAGGATGACGGAGGATAGCCCCTACACTATCCCCAAACTGGGTAAGTGCCTCCTCGTTGGCCTGAAGAACTGCCCCCAGCCGGTCCAGCAGAAGAACACTCCCGGGGAAGATCTCGATAGGAAGAATAGTCTCCGAAGCTGGCCCTGCGGCGGCCAGGGCTGAATGTTCGGTATGTGCAAGTAACGGCACAGAAGGACGCCGCAAAGCCAGAAATGCACATCCCCATCCGGCAACTGCCACGCCCATAAGAACAAGCCCTGCCCAGAGAGGCAGACCTTCATGGGAGACGGCTACCAGGCTTTCAGCCTTCAAAGCCCGTCCGTGACAGGACCGTCATCCAGTGCATAACCAGCGGCCCGGACAGTGCGCACCAGGTCCGGCTCGTTAGGACCATTGATTGCCTTGCGAAGTCGCCGGATATGCACGTCGATCGTGCGGATCTCGACATGGATATTTTGCCCCCAGATCCGCCGCAAAAGATCTTCCCGGGAAAAAACCTTCCGTGGATTACGGATTAGCAGATCCAGAAGACGGTATTCCGTTGGGCCGAGTGACAGCAGACGACCTGCCCGTTCAATCCGATGCGTTTCCGGGTCCAGCGTAATATCTGCAAAAGACAGCACATCGTATGAAGACTGATGTCGGCGCAGAAGGGCCCGCAGACGTGCATCCAGCGTATCGACGCTGCAAGGCTTGATCAGATAGTCATCCGCGCCTGTATCGAGCCCACGAATGGCATCCTGCTCGCCCGAACGAGCCGTTAGCAGCAGAACCGGAAGATCCCGCAGGGCCGGATTGCTGCGAATACGGCGACACAGATCAAGCCCCGACATCCCCGGGAGCATCCAGTCCAGTACGGCAGCATCTGGACGGGCCGTCTCAAGAAACAGGAGAGCCGTTTCAGCATCCGCGGCAGTTTCGACACGATAACCCCGCTGTTCGAGGTTATAGCGCATCATCAGAAGCAAAGCGGGATCATCCTCAACAACGAGAATGAGCCCCTTTGCCCTGATCTGGGTGCTTCCGCTCACCGGTCGGGCTGTTCAGCAGCGTTATCAGCAGTTGCAGGCGCGCCCCGCGGACGCACGGCCGGCAGGTTGTCTCCCGTCACGGCATAGAAGACGCGTTCAGCAATATTGGTGGCGTGATCACCAATCCGCTCAAGGTTTTTGGCAATGAACAGAAGCTCCGTGCAGGCACGGATGTTCCGTGGATCTTCCATCATGTAGGTCACGAGCTCACGGAACAACGCCGTGTAATACTCATCCACCGCGCGGTCTGCGTGCCAGACTTCCATGGCCCGGTTGGAATCCTGCTGCGTGATGGCGTCGATGGACCGGCGCAGATTGTCCTGCACCAGACGCCCCATGCTCCGCAGACCGGACAGCGAAATCTGCCCATCGGCCCCGCGAATACGGAGCGATCGACGCGCGATCGACGAGGCATAATCGCCGATACGTTCCAGATCGCCGGTAATTTTCAGCGCGGCAACGATCTCACGCAGATCACTAGCCATCGGGCTCCGCAGAGCCAGCAGACGAATGGCTAGGCTTTCGACGTCCCGCTCCAACTCGTCTACGTCCGGATCCTGACGGGCTGCAGCATCCGCAGCCTCCTCATTTCGATCCGCGATGGCAGAAAGCGCCAGGGCGACCTGATTCTCTACGATGCCCCCCATCTGGGACATCATGGACCGGAGCTGACCCAGCTCCTGCTCGTAGCTTTTAACGATATGAGATCTGTCAGCCATGGCGGATTA
Source organism: Gluconobacter sp. Gdi (assembly GCF_014132155.1). Taxonomy (GTDB): domain Bacteria; phylum Pseudomonadota; class Alphaproteobacteria; order Acetobacterales; family Acetobacteraceae; genus Gluconobacter. The sequence continues at coordinate 517,318 of NZ_BLJQ01000002.1, read as the reverse complement.
TCCAAATCTTCCGGTGATGTAGTCCTGGGTCTGCTGCTGGCGTGGATTGGTGAAGATACGATCTGCCGCATCCACTTCAATCAGCCGCCCCATGTAGAAAAATGCAACCTGATCCGCACAACGCGCAGCCTGCTGCATATTGTGTGTCACGATCGCAATGGTGAACTCTTCCTTAAGTTCATCCAGAAGCTCTTCAATGCGCGCTGTAGAAATCGGGTCCAGTGCGGAAGTCGGTTCGTCCAACAGCAGTACTTCGGGACGTGTTGCGATGGACCGCGCAATGCACAGTCTCTGTTGCTGGCCGCCCGAGAGGCCGGCTGCAGGAGCATTCAGGCGATCCCGCACTTCATTCCACAGGGCGACGCGTGTCAGAACGTCCTGCACGCGCACATCCATGTCTGCTTTGCTCAGTCGCTCATGGAGGCGCACACCGAATGCGATGTTGTCATAGATCGACATGGGAAACGGCGTCGGTTTCTGGAACACCATGCCGATCCGCGCGCGCAGGATGTTCAGGTCCAGCCCGGTTTCAAGGATGTTGCGACCATCGAAAATCACTTCTCCCGTCGCACGCTGTCCCGGATAGAGATCGTACATACGGTTGAAGATCCGTAGCAGGGTGGACTTGCCACACCCGCTGGGACCGATCATCGCCGTCACTTTCCGGGCAGGAAAGTCGATGCTGATATCGTGCAGGGCATGGTTCTGCCCGTAGTAAAAGTTCAGATTGCGAACGGCGAGGGCCACTTGCGGCTTGGTCTCGTTCATTTTGAAATCCTGTAAAGTCATCCGCGCCGGGCCGAAAAACGAACGGCAATATTGATGGCCAGAACACCTAGGGTCACCAGAAGAGCACCAGCCCAAGCGAGCTGTACCCAGTCGTCATAGGACGCGCCCGCATACTGGTAGATCGTTACCGGCAGACTGGCCATCGGGTGGTTCAGGCTGAAGGACCAGTTCTGATTACCGAGAGATGTGAAAAGCAGGGGGGCTGTTTCACCGCTCACACGAGCCAGAGCCAGAAGAATACCTGTCAGAACGCCGGTCTTCGCCGAGCGCAGACAAAGAAAGAGGGTTACACGCCAACGTGTTGCACCCAGCGCTGCTCCAGCCTCCCGCATCGCGACCGGCACAAGCCGCAACATGTCTTCCGTTGTGCGCACGATGATCGGCACGGCGAGAATGGCAAGAGCAACTGAACCCGCCAATGCAGAGAAATGGCCGAACGGGGCCACCAGAACCTGATAGACGAACAGCCCAACCAGAATGGACGGGACAGACATCAGAACATCAGAAACAAACCGCACACAGGAGGCGAAGCGGTTCTGTCTGGAGCCATACTCGGACAGATAAATGCCACAGCCCAAACCCAGTGGGGTTGCCATCGCAAGCGCCAGTGTCGTCTGGATTACGCTGCCAAGAATAGCGTTTGCCAGCCCTCCCCCAGAACCTGGAGGCCCCATAGGCTTGAAAAGCGCACTTGCCGACAAGCCAACAATACCACGCGAGAGCAGTGTCCAGAGAATGGACGTCAGAACCAGCACGAGGATCGCAGCCGCAATCATACCCAGAATGGTGGCGACACGATCTTTCCGACGACGGCGCGCGCCGCACGGATTAGGAGCCCAGCCGGGAGAATGCGTTGTCATGTTGCTCATTTTCTATCCCCCCGCAGCATCCTTGCCAGAGACAGGCTGGCAAACGACAGCAGCATGAGAATGAAACCAAGAGCCAGCAGAGACGACAGACGAAGCGACCCAGCCGGACTTTCCGGGAACTGGAGAGCAATCAGAGACGCGACCGTGCTTCTCGGAGCAAACAGGGACCATCCTACGGCTGTCACATTTCCGATCACAAATGTGACGGCCATTGTCTCGCCCAAAGCGCGTCCCATGCCCAGAACAACAGCTCCGATCATGCCCGACCGGGACCAGGGCACGACGACCTTCCACATCACGTCCCAGCGCGTCGCTCCCAGCCCATACGCACTTTCACGCAGCATACCCGGCATGGCACTGAAGACGTCCCGCATGACTGCTGTCATGAAAGGGGCGATCATCATGGCCAGCACCAGACCTGCCGTCATCAATCCCGTGCCAAAAGGCGCACCATGAATCAGCATATTGATCCCCGGGACATGCCGGAAATGATGCGTCATGAAGGGTTGGACATGTCGTGCCATGAAAGGCACGATCGTGAAGAAGCCCCACATACCAAAAATGATGGATGGAACTGCCGCCAGAAGCTGAACGGCAGTGCCAACAATAGCTGCAATTTTGGGAGGCGCGATGGCGGTCAGCCAGAATGCCGTACCAAAAGCCAGCGGCATTGCAATCAGTACACCAATCAGAGTGCTGACGATTGTGCCGAACAGGGGAGCCCAGGCACCGTATTCATTCGAAACAGGATTCCAGACATCCCGGAACGCAAATCCAAGACCAAATGTCCTGAAAGCCTCCTGCCCACCAACACCCATCAGCACGACAAGGCCACCGAGGACAATCAGGACCAGCAGGGAGCATCCACCGACAACCGCCTGAAATGCGGTATCTGCGTTACTCCGTTTTTCCGGATGTTCGGAAACGGAAACCTTTTCGGGTTGCCTGGCTGGGGCAAGTGTCATGCGTCAAAGGCTCTGGCTGTGATAACTGGTGCAGACTGACGACAGGTGCCGCCACTTCCGTGCATTAGCCGTCCCAACCCGGAAGGACAACCGGCGCAGGCAAAGCAAGGCATGAAAGATTTATGTCACGCTCGATCCATTTTTTTTTGGCACACCTGAGACTGGCTCCCCAAGACACATTTCAGCAATTGATTTAACCTTCCCGAAAACAGTCCTTTTTGCCTTTCAGAGAATACCCCAAGGGCAGGAAAGAGGAGCAGGAAACCCGTGACGATGAAACAACCTCCGCTGCCGCCCCAGACGACTTCAGGCTTTTTCATGGGGTATTTCGATCTTTTCGAAGGGGGCAGAGCACGGGGTTGGGCCGTGGACATTCGCGGCCAAGGACCGGTCAGACTTCATATCCTGATTGATCAGCAGGAAGTCATGCAGGTTCTCTGCGACCATGAGCGGTCAGACATTCAGGCTGCCCTCAAGCTTCCGACTTCGAAAGTCGGGTTCGAATTTACGGTTCCTGAAAAATTCATGGATGGCGTCCCTCACGAATTCTCCATTCGCTTTCCGGACCGCTCGATCCTCCCGCTCACGAATCCCTCTACTCCTGACGTTCCGCCTCTACCGATCCTTCAGTTCACTGGAAAGCTGTTACCGGAATATCAGAGCTATATTGACGGCGTGAAACAGGGCGCTCTCCGTGGCTGGGTTCTTTGCTCGGACAAGCCTGGTGCAACAAAACACGGGCGATGCATGATCTCCGTCTTTGCAGACGGTGTTCCAATGGCTCAGGCTCGGGCAGATCGGTATCGCGGAGATGTCGCCGCAGCGCTGGGCTGCGATCCGAACTGTGGCTTCGAAATTCCCATTCCTCAGCACCTTCGTGGCAGTGGCCCTCGGAAATTCCGAATCATTACCCTTCCTGATGCCGTAGAACTCAGTGGAAGCCCACTTGTCACCTCTGTCGCAGACGATGCACTGGAATCACGCCTCGTTGATCTCCTGAGCGTCATCGACGGACTGCATCGGAAACTTTCTGAATTGCGTCAGGAAGTCAGAGACCTGGTTCCTCGGCGCGGCTACAATCTCGGCGATTACAACCGCTGGGCTCATCGATATTATCCGCTCCTGCGAGAGCGAGTTGCCAAACAGCGTCAGTTGCCAGGCGGAACAGGGCAAGAGGAGCCCCTGGTTTCCATTCTGTGCCCGACCTATCGCCCGCTCAAAAGCGACTTCGAGGCTGCCCTCAATTCAGTGCTGTCCCAGACCTACTCAAACTGGGAACTCATCATCGTTGATGATGCAGGTCTGTGCGCCCAGACAACTGCCGTAATTGAGCAGTTTTGCAAAACCGATCAACGGATCCGCGCTGTACCACTTGAGAAAAACGCAGGCATCTCTGGCGCCACAAATGCTGCCATGGATGCTGCTCGAGGTCAGTATGTCGTTTTCTTTGACCATGATGACCTCATGGTGGATGTCGCAGTTGAAGTGATGGTCCGTGCGGCTCTGGAGACAGGAGCGAAGCTCCTTTATTCAGACGAAGATAAAATAGATCAGGCTGGATATTTCCTGGAACCCAATCTCAAGCCCGATTTCAATTACCGCTATCTGCTGGGCTGCAACTACATCTGTCATCTGACGATGGTTGAGGCAAAGACCATGCGTAGAATTGGCCACCTGAAGTCAGACTATGATGGCGCACAGGATCATGACTTTGTTCTACGGGCGACGGAAATCCTGTCTCCGGCGGAAATTCATCATGTTCCCGAAATTCTCTATCACTGGCGCAAAACCCCCAATTCCACTGCCGTCAATGTCGCCAACAAGACCTACGCCATTGAAGCCGGGGTCAGGTGTGTGCATGACCATCTCAAACGCAAGAAGGTCCGGGCCAAAGTCTCGTCCATCCGCGGGCTGACGCTGTATGGCGTGGAGTGGCTGACGAAAAAGGTTCCAAAAGTCACAATTATCATTCCGTTCAAGGATCAGGTTGAAACCACGCGCCAATGTGTTGATGCCCTCCTTGATAAAACTTCCTACAAGAATTTTGACATCATTCTGGTCAACAACTGGTCAGTCGAGCATGAGACGGCTGACTTCATCGCTGAAATACAGAAGCACCCGAAGGTGTCCGTCCTGACGGTTGAGGAGCCCTTCAACTATTCACGTCTCAACAATCTCGCTGTCGATCAGACGAATGCTGACTATCTGATGTTCATGAACAACGATGTCTTCGTTGAACATTCAAACTGGCTTCACATTGCGATTGGAGAGGCTCTGGCTGCACCAGATATCGGAGCAGTTGGCGCAAAACTTCTCTATCCCAATGACACAATTCAGCATGCGGGCGTCGCGGTGGGGCCGGCTGGGATAGGTGCTCACGTTCATCGGGGTGATCCACTGACGGAGTATGGCTACATCGGACGCACCATGCTTTCGCATGAGGTCACGGCTGTCACGGCAGCGGCCATGCTGGTTCGAGCAGACGTTTTTCGTGAAGTCGGCGGATTCGACGAGAAAGAACTGACCGTCGCCTACAACGATGTCGATCTTTGCCTGAAAATCCGCGACGCGGGTTATCGGATCATCTTCTGCGCGGAAGTCATCGCCTATCATCATGAAAGTCTATCGCGCGGCAGTGATGATCGTCCGGAACATGAAGCTCGCTTCTTTCATGAAACCCAGACCATGTTGGCCCGTTGGAGTGACAATCCACTTTTCGAACGAGATCCCGCTTACCCGCGCTATTTCACGGTAGACCAGCAGCCATTCTTCGATCTTGTGGATCCGGAAACACTATGAAACCTATTTGGGATTTCTGCGTTTGACCGGATAACGAACCCTGTTGCAGGAGAACCATCATGGCCACGAAATCCAACCGCCATGTCACACAGAACGACACCGCAGACAACACGAAGAGCGTCTCGATTGAAACGCTCAATGCTCGTCTGGCCGATCTGATTGACCTCGCCCTGATCACGAAACAGGCGCACTGGAACCTCAAGGGTCCGCAGTTCATCGGCGTCCACGAAATGCTGGATGGCTTCCGTACGAGCATTGATGACTTTGTGGACACAACAGCAGAGCGTGCAACGCAGCTCGGTGGCACAGCATACGGTACGGTGCAGGATGTCTCCAAGAATTCATCTTGCAAGCCATACCCGACCGACATCTATCGCGTCGCAGACCATATCGCTGCTCTGATTGATCGCTATGCCACTGTTGCAAACAACGTGCGTGAAGCCATCAAGATCACGGATGAAGCAGGCGACGATGACACGTCTGACCTTTTCACCGAGGTTTCCCGCGGTCTGGACAAGCACCTGTGGTTCCTGGAAGCCCATGTACAGGAACCGACCGGCCAGATGCGTGACGGTGACCATGAAGGCAAGCGCGCCTAATACGCGCCTGCATTACTAAGCCTGAAAACGGAGCGGTCTTGGGCCGCTCCGTTTTTTATTGTGGCACTTGCCCCTCAACAATATCGCGATTACCAATAAAGGCACAAAAGGCGCCGCCTGAGGTGAGCCTTGATCACGACTTTCCTGAAGCGGGACAACAGGCATGACTTCCGAAGATCAAACGACACACCAAGATAGCGCGGCTTGGGATCTGTCCGAATGGGAAGCCTTGAGAGAAGAAGATACGCCATCTTCTAATGCCGCCGAAGAACCCGCAGCGCCACCAGTGCCCGCTTCACCAGAACTACCGGACCCTCAGGCTGCCACATATCTCGCACAGCATGGCGCAGACACTGTTGAACATGCTTTTGCGCTTGCCAATATCTTGCACACCAATCGCAGCGTAGCTGAAGCCGCAACATACTACGGCCGTGCGTTTGAACTGCATTCCAAGTCTCCCACGCAATATCCTCTGGCACAGTCACTTTTGCAGGTTAGGCTTCTTTGTCTGCTCAAGGCAGGCCAGCCCATTCCGCAACATGAACTCGCTGAGCTGCGCAGCCTGAACATCCCGTTTGCAAACTATATCGATGGGACATCCCACGCCTGGCGTGGAACGCCACCACGTGATGCCCTGAACATTATGGGTAATGCTTACGACGAATTCCATACGGGCGAAGAAGTTGATTCTGTCGCACTGGAAATCGCTCTTAGAGCCTCTCCATCTCTATTTTCAGCAACTCCGCAGGGCGACGATATCTATAATCGCATTCCGCGGAAGATGTTTCTCTATTGGGATGCAAATCCCCCAGCAGAAATCCAGAAGAACTTTGACTATCACAAAGCGATCTCCAGCTTTGAAGTCAAAACCTTCGATAAGGAAGAAGCTGCTGAGTGGCTTTACGATAATTACGGGATTGAAGCCCGCACACTGTTCCTGAGTGCCCGACACCCCGCTGAAGCTGCTGATTTTCTGCGGGTCCACGTCATCCAACTCCTTGGGGGCTGGTGGCTGGATGCCGACATCCGCGTCAAGAGCGATGCAGCGCTCCAGTTCATGGCAGAGCGCAAGGAAGGTTCAGCCTTCTTCCTCACACATAACCAAGTCGTTCATAATGACTTCTTCGGATCGGTTGCTAACAGCGACGTACTGACGGACTGCCTGCTGTCCCTGTATCGAAACTGCTATCTGCACCAAGGGCTCTTCATTGCCTACAAAACGGGTCCAGGCATCTTCAACCGTGCATTGAACCGTATTGCCCATCGCTCCCTCCAGGGCCGGACACCTGCAAAATCCATCGAGATCTTTGACCACCATGTCTTCAACGACATAATTGAAGAATTCGATACACCTTACAAAACCCAGTTGCCTTCTTGGTACACAGCCTGAGAGCTTACTGGCCCCGAAAGCTCTTCTTTCGGGGCCAGGTTTCCTTCACAGGCAGCGCTGGAGATGCTCTCTGGCAAAACGAAAAGTGTCCAGAGATGGTGCTTCATCTTCAATAGACACTTCATCGACATCATCGCCCAAAACAGACGAGCCTGAAGACTGCTGAGCCATTCCTTCAAGCGCCAGCATCACAAATTTCCGAAAATCTTCTTTTCCCAGCGGGGTTGGTACTTTGCCTCGCTCGCGCTGCACAACCCAGCCGCTCGTTAATGCCTGCAAGCTGCCCCAGCCATTTTCCACATCGCCCAGAGCGCGCTCTTTCAAGGTTTCGACGGTCGCCTTGGCCAGATCTTGAATATCGTCGCTGGTCATGCGCTGAGGAGCCAGCGTTGCATCTTTCTTGATGACCCAGCCCTCAACCAAGACCGCAAGGCCAGGAAGCATTTCGCCAGACATAAAATTTTCTCCCTGCTGCCTCCGAATCTATCATTTCGGAGGATTGCCGCCATTTTATTGGGTTTGGAAAATAGCATGCCTGAAGATCACAGGAAATGTGAGTTGCACCTCTTAGAGATAATCAGCTTGAAGATCCTATTGCACCTGGCTTCAGAGTAGTCCTATCTGCAAAGAGACAAAGCTACGGATTAGCTCACACATTTGCGCAAGTGGTATTGATGACTGAGAATATTGACCATGAATCCGACAATGCTCCGTCCATCACAGCGGCGACCCTCGCAGGTGACGGACAAGCTCTCGCATATTTCGAGAAACATGGCGCTGATACGGTAGAGCATTCATTTGCCATCGCAAATATTCTCCATATCCATAGCAACGTTAAAGAAGCCTCATTTTTCTATAGACGTGCCTTGGATTTGCATGGCAAGAGCCAAACAGAATATCCCTTACCACAATCACTATTACAAGTTCGTCTTCTATGCCTCCTCAAGGCTAGTGAGTCGCTACCAGAAGAAGAAATACTTGAATTAGAGAAATATTCGTTTCCGCAAGCAAACTATATCCGCGGAATTCGGGCTGCATGGCGTGAAAGTAATTTCGATGAGAGCCTGAAACTGATTGGAAACTGCTTTGAGGAGTTTCACTCAGGCGAAGAGATTGACCGACTCTATCTTGAAATCGCTCTCCGCTGGATCCGCTCTTTCGGTGAAGATGGCTTTCCAAAATCGCAGCCTGAAATACCCCACCACCTCTACATGTACTGGGACGCGAACCCGCCCGTAGAGATCAGCGAGAATATTGAATACCATCAGAACATGCTGGGAGATCGCTTTACGATCTTCACACGGGAAACAGCGACCAAGTGGTTGTACGACCACTATGGAAAAGAAGCATCCGACCTTTTCCAGCAGGTCCGTCATCCGGCAGAAGGCGCTGATCTTTTGCGCTTGCACGTCATTTTGGCAAAAGGCGGCTGGTGGATTGATGCCGACCTGCGCATCAAGTCTGATGAAGAATGGAATGCCCTCGCCACCATTCCAACGACCTGCCAGCTATTCACCACTGACAACTACGTCCTTCACAATGATTTTTTTGGAGCGACTGCCTCGCATCCAGTCATTGCCAATGCCCTGATGACGGCTTGGGCCAACATGTTTCGTCATCCCGGCCTCTACATTGCCTTCAAGACCGGCCCAGGCGTTCTGAACCGTGCCGTGAGCCGGGCGCTCTTCCAGAGCCTGGAACTCAAGGCACAGCTTCCCGTGCTTCGGATAGATGACCAAGCTCGTTTCAATGACTTCGTTGAAGAGTATGAAGTGCATTACAAGGGTAACTCATCCTGGCACAGTCAGTAAGAAACTGGCTTTATCGTCAGCGGTGATGCCCGCTGACGATCTCCTGCACCAGAGCGTCATAGCGCTTCAGATAACCCTGTAGACACAACTCAGCTTCAGCATAGCGACGGGCATCCTGGCCCAGACGTCGCGCCTGTTTGCGGTCTTCCAACAATTCCAGAACAACATCCGCAATACGATCGGGCTCAAGAAACGGCACCAGCCGACCGGTCAGGCCATCTGTAATGAATTCACTTACAGGTGCCGTATCACTGCCAATAATAGGGCATCCCGTTGCCATGGCTTCTCGCAGGGACCACGAGGCAACAAAAGGATACGTCAGATAGAGATGAGCATCTGAACGCTTCAGCAACGCACGGAAGTCATCATACGCAACCTTACCCACAAAATGGACGCGGCTTAGGTCAAGCTGGCCTTCAAGCTCCTTGAGCATAATATCACGCCAGCTACCCCGCCCTGGTGGAGGGGCGCCGTAGCTGACCTGATCTCCGCCCACCATGATGATATGGGCGTCCTTTCGTTCCGCAAGAATGCGTGGGAGGGCACGCATTGCGGAATGAAAGCCACGATACGGTTCCAGATTACGCGCAACATACGTAATAAGAGCGTCCTTCGGGCTGATCTTGACGCCATTAATGAGAAGATTGCGCTTGCGAGCCTGCGGCTCCGGCTTGCAAAGATCGAGATTTACACCTTCACGAAGAAGCGAAATTTTTTCCTGAGCCCAGACGGGATAAGTTGATCTCTGGAATTCCGTAGGCGTCTGACCATAGCCATTCGTCAGGGAAAGAGCCTGCAGATTGATCGCATTCTTGATCCGAACCGCAGCGGCGAGGTCCGAACTGGATGGAAATTCGGGGTCGAACCCGACATCATTACGATCTGTATGATAGAAAAATTCGAAATATCCCAGCACCGGACATTTCGGAAAGACATCCCCAAGATTGAGCAGTTCGCCCCAGCCATGATGCCCGATAATGATGTCAGGCTCATATCCTAGCTGCTTGAGAGTCCTAGCGGCTGTGGCGACAGCTTCTGCGCGCAGAATTCCGTATTCGAACTCTCGGAGATGGGGATGAGTAGACGAGGATGGCAGGCGAGGCACCCGATAAATGACACGCCTTACCCCAGGAACCTCACCTGCATTGGCCTCGGAAATGAAAACAATCTCATTCCCTCCCTGCTCATGCAGATGACGGACGAAATGCAGAAACTGGCCAGGAAAGTTCTGATGAACAAAAAGGTAGCGCACACCAAGTCCTGGCTGTTGAAGAGTCTCTGAGCCCGAAAATCCAGATACGCAAGATCTCAGGCATCTTAATTAATCGACCCTTGTCATTTCCAAGGATCACTAAAGGCGGCCTACATCGAAGAGTAGTCCGCCCTCATGAAATTCAAACTGCAGAGCTCGCCTTACGCTTCGCAGGCGTTTTTGTTGTTTTAGCAGCCTTGCTCGGAGCGGCCTTGGTACGCGCCTTTGTCGGAGCAACCTCCGCGGCATCATTGGGAATGATTTCAAGCAGAAATGCCTCGAGCGGCGCGAGACTGTCTGCTTCAAGCGCATCCGTGCCATCTACCGGCCCCAAACGTGTTCCATCTGTAAAAGTGGAAGAGAGACGCACGTGATGTGTCTGCGCGGATTCACCCTTCAGACGCACCCGAAGCCCAAGAATAGGCAGAGCCATGCCACGGGAGCCGCAATACTGGCCACCTTCAGACCAAGGGGAGAGCCAGCCCTTTCCGAGCACGGCCTGATATTCGATATCCGAAGTCGGGATGCTGTTTTTCGGAGCGATGGCAAAACCTTCGATCCACGCCTGACTTCCCGGCGTGCCCATCCATTCTCCGATCGGAGCGGCAACATCACCACGGCGCTGAACATGAGCCGAAATCTCGGCTACCCCACCAGTGGCCTCGGGTGCAGGAGCGGCAGACTGCGCGGGGGCAACAGCAGCAGGAACTGCTGACGTCGGACCAGCAAGTTGCGCCACCTGAATTTTTGGAGCTTCAGCCTGGCTGTTCGGTTCCTGATATGTCGTGACCAGAACAGCTGCTGGGCCGCGCGTCACCCGGACCAGAGCGGCACCGCTGGATGCGCCGATCCAGCCATCTTCCTCAAAGGTGCTGACTGTCACGATGCCCGGCGGCGTTCCAGGCGCGCGGGAAATACGGACGCCTGGCAAACCAGCGGGACCTGGTGCAGGTTGCCCGGCGGCATGAAAGATACAGAAAATACCTGCATCCAGCACCATCATGTGAGCACCAGCCTTGAGGTCAATGACCCGATTTTGCGTTGGTGCTTCAGCCGTCTTTGACATTCCCTACTCCACTTGTTCCCGTCTGCCGGGAGAAAAAATCTTCAGGTTCGCGCTACACCAGACACTCCGTGACTGGAGCCCAGTCTATGAACTGTCTGCAGAAAGAATGCTCTGCTTTTTTCCTGCTCTATATTTTACTCTTTCCAGTCGAAGCGTAAACCCGTTCATCTCAACTTCCCTCACGCCAGCAACGCAAAATAAAAGCCAAGATTAATCCAACGGGCATACCGAGAGGTACGACACCTCCCCGTCTACTCCGTCGCACACGCTCCGACTGGGCACCGATATCGAAACACACAACGGGCAAGCCGCTTTTCCATAATAGCCCCAGCGCATAACACCAGGTTTCAGGCGCTACGGAAGGAATAAACCCTATGTCGGCATATTGTTCCCGAACGAGGCCCACAGCCTCATCTTCCCGATATTCTCCTGTAACTTTAACGCCGGCAGCAATCAAAGCATCATCATCTGGCGTGTGCCCGACAAGTATAAGCTCAATCTGAACCGGCATGGTTGAAACATGATGAGCCATTGCCAGCAGAACGTCATAGCCTTTCCATTGGCTCAGCCCACCGACAATACAGATTCGCAATGGCCGTCCCGGCACAATCATTGTTTTGTCAGGCAGGTTGGTCAGCAGGTGAGCATCGTCTTCCAGAGGCGTAACGCAAAAAAACATATCAGGAAAATGGCGTGACATGCGCTGCGCGGTATCCCGTGACGGGACCAGCAACTGCTCCGCCTCACGAAATTCCTGCTCAGAGCGCTCGATCAGTTCGGGAACTGTAATGCTTTCCCCCAGATATCCCCCCCAACGGTCAATACAAGCCTCACATCCGGCAACCTCAGGCTCCCCACAATATCGGCCATCCCCATTCAGAAGCGAAATACGGGGACAAAACCAGATATGATCATGAATGAAGATGTCATATGGGACGTTGAGCATGTGATGCAGCGTCCGAATGCAGGGCGCATGCCCCACAAGGTGGTGCCACTCCACTTTCTGCACACTAAGCTGAGACAAGACATCCACAAGGAATGGTAACTCTTCCGGAAGCTTGAACGTGAGATTGGGAAAGAGCGTCTTTCCACCCGGCAGGTACTCCAACAAGCATCCTTGAGCCGTCGGGCGTAACCCGAGGGGTAACAGGCCCTGCCGCTCAAATTCGGCAGCTCTGTGATGAACGGCACGTCCTACACCGCCGCCAGCATCATGTTGGACAAGCAAAATCGAGGGCCTACTGCCGCGTTGGCGTTGCAGACGATCCACATCAAGCGCCCGCCTGAGTTCTAAAAGTGGGTCGGATTTCAAAAAAGCAGCAACTGCAACATCGTATCCTGGATGCAGAGCGTTCAGGATATCCAGGTTCCGCGCCATCAGCGCCTTCCGGCTGCTTCCGAACGACACGGACCCTACATGGGCAACATAGACATCGGGTGCAGGAAAATGCCGAAAGCCTAGAGCAGAAGCCCGTAGGCAGAAATCATTTTCTTCTCCATAGCCCTGCCCAAACAGGTCTTCCCGAAAAAAGCCTGTCTCAGCCAGACAGTGCGCCGTGATGGCCATGCAAAAGCCATTCCCCGTCGGGAGATCACTCTTTGCAGCCATCCCTGAAAACTGACGCAGACACAGACGATCCAACTCTCTGGCTTCAGCCCGGCTGGGTACGTCGTTAACCTGATCCACCGCCGGATAGGACAGAATACTGGCGTCGTTTGAAAATGGCGTCAGTGTCCCAACATCCGTTGTATTCATACGAGCACGCAAGCGCTCAACCCACTCCGGGAATACAAGAGTGTCGCTGTTCAGAAGGATGACATCCCGACCACCCGCCTGCCGCATTCCGTCATTCGCGGACGTAGGAAATCCAAGATTACGTTCGTGACGGAAAAGCGTTATCTGACCTTTTGCTGCAAGGTTATCCAACGCTGCAGCCAAGGCCGGCTCAGGTGTAGCGTCATCCACTACAATGACAGCGACATCTGCAGGTACGGTTTTCAATACGCTCTGCAGACAGGCCAGCGTCCCAGATTTATCGCGATAAACTGGAATAACAATCGCACATCCGGGACTCACACGATCATCGGCAGGACGGTGTTTCCACGGCATAACTGGAACGGGGCGCAAACGAGACGGAAGAGTGCCATCGCCTGCCAGTAGTTTCCCGATCAGCGGATCAACCGGCGCCCCAGACAAAGGCCTCCCATGGTCATCTGTGACCATCAGAAGACCGTTCCCCTCGGTTGGTAGCTCATTTTTCGGGATGGCAAAGACGCGAGGCCTTGAAAGGGGAACGTCACTATCCACGTTCGTTGCCAAGGCCGGAACCTGAAGGACGTCTCCATCTCCAAGCCTGATTGACGGCACATGATCTGGCTCCGCAGGATACCAGAGCCACCCTTCAAGCCCATTCGCCGTTGCCTGCACAAGCGATTCACAACGCGTCAAAGTCTGAATGTTGATCGGGCTGCCAAGAACATGTTTCCGCCCGGACCGCACCTCCAGACGACAAGCTTTTGGCCACCCAACGGGCAGGAAGTAACGCCCACTGACGCCCCGCCCAATCTCCATCCCGTCTAGCAGAATACGAAAAATGCCGGACGTCTGAACATCCACCCACCCGCCATTGGAAGCCGTACACCAGCCTGCCAATCCCGTCTGCTTTGCAAGATTTGTCGCGAGTTCCTGAAGCTCAGGCAGGATATGAAAGCACGAGAGGGTCTTTCCCAAACGAGCGGCAGCTTCTTCTGTCCGATTTTGCCCGGCCAAACAGACAACAGATAGAAAAGCAGCCTCTCGTAGCCTGAACACATTATAAAGCTGCTCCATACGGACCAGACATTCGGCAATTCGGCCAACCTTCAGGTAAGCGAGCGCCACAGCCCATGTCACGTTCGGGCTCTGGCGCGCCATACGCTCGGCCCGCTCCAGCCAGAAAAGACCGTCCTGCAAACGACCAGTTTGCATCGCTTCCTGACCACGCCGGAAGGCATTCTGCGCCCGGGCATTCATGACTTCCCGCCATTCGGCCCGTTCTTCGTCCGTAACCTCGTGACCATACCCCCCGAATGCCGCACGGGAGGTCGTACCGGTCAGGTCTGGGCGCTCTTTGTCAGAAGACACGTGAAATCAGTCGTCCTCATCAGCGCGGGCATCATCAAGATTGATGAGTTCGGCTTCGGCATCCTGAATGCCCTGGGCTTTGGCACGTTCCAGCCAGCTTCGCCCCTCAACCAGATCTGTTACGCCAGCAAGCCCACGCACAAGATATCGGCCCAGCATGAGCTGAGCCAGGCCGTTACCCCGCTGAGCAGCCTTCCGAAACCATTTCTGTGCATCTGCCCGATTTTCTTCAACATCATGCCCACCGCCATACATCGCGGCCAGTGAGAACATCGCGTCCGTATTTCCGCTGTCTGCCGCTGCCTCATAGAGGTTCAGAGCCCGTACGTGATCGCGCCGACCGTTGATCTGCCCCGTCACCAGAAGCTGCGCAACCGCCACCTGAGCTTCAGCCATGCCCGCGTCGGCGGCTTTTTCCATCCAGTGCATCGCTTGGGTCGGGTCAGGTTGAACGCCGCGCCCTTCCAACAGCATCCGGCCGTACCAGAACTGCGCATTGACGACTCCATCGGTGGCTTTCTGCATCCAACGGGCAGCTTCTGCAGCGTCCTGCGTATCGCCAACACCTTCAGCAAAGCAGACACCCAGATTGAAAGCGCCAACCAAGTCGCCTTTCTCCGCAGCGCGCTCAAAACGCTCTTTCAGAGCCTGCTTCTGGTCATCCGTCGCGGCAGCGCCTGTCAGAATCAGATTGCCGAAATCAGCATCGGCATGATGGTCACCGGATTCCGAAGCCACGCGAAACCAGTACGTCGCCACATCCGGGTCCCGGTGAACGCCGTTTCCGGTTAGGTAGAGCAATCCAAGCGCACGTGCGGCGCCGCCATGTTTCTGCTCGGCGGCCAACCGATACCAGGTCGCCGCTTCCATGAGATTCGGCGGTAACTCGCCACCTTTGGCATATAGATCGCCCAAGAGCGCAGCAGACTCTGCATCCCCATTCAGGGCTGCACGCCGTAGCCAGGTTTCAGCACGACCATAATGCTGCTCAACACCGACACCCTCTAACAGGAACAGGCCATACCGTGCTTGCGCTCCGACGATGTTCCGCTCGGCCGCCTGACGATAATAGCGGGCTGCTGCTCCCATATCATGAGGAACACCAGCACCGGCCTCACTCATACGACCAAGAATATCGAATGCCGTCCCGAGGCCACCCTTGGTTGCCTCCTTTAAATGGGATGCAGCAATTTTCCGGGCATCCTCCGTCTCTGCTGAATGCAAAATTGCCAATGCCAGACCCAGATGCCCCTGAGAGCACCCGGCGGCGGCAGATTGTTCATACAAGGCACGAGCCCGAGGAAGATCACGTAGGTCTTCTGGACCGTTTGTTAGAATATAGCCCAACAGGGCCTGAGCATCTGCCGAACCCGCATCTGCGGCGACCTGTGCCCAGTGACGGCCCTGATGAAAATCCGGATGCCTTTTTCCAGAGACGGGACGGGCAGAAAGATCCAGTCCTGCTTTTTGTGCCCGGATTTCGAACCCTTCAGGAAGGCCAACCGTATAAAGTGTAGCCAGCACAAAGGTCGCTTCGACATGACCGGCTTCTGCCGCGCCCAGAATCCAACGAGCACCTTCTTCCAGACTGGGTGGAACGCCAGCTCCGTCCAGATAGGCACGCCCGACGCGAAAGGAAGCCTCCATATCACCTTGAGCCGCCATACGGCTCAATAGAGCGAAACCACGAACGGTTTCTCCCGTCTCCATCAAATGGATCGCCTGCTCCAGCTTTCCTTTGGAAGAGAGGAGAGAAGTAATGCGGCGCTTGAATGTCATGTTGCTCAACTCGGGTACGGCAAAAATGTAAAACGCCCGGACTGGCCGGGCGTTTTCTCGGCCTTACGGCTCTCTCATGCCTTCTGTCAGGGTCGGCGTTATCCGACTGAAGAAGTATTGCAGGACTGTCCGTTTTCCGACGTCAATATCCGCTGTCGTCGGGACACCTGGTGCTGGATGGAAGAAACTCGGCTGCCCATGCAACGTGTAACGGTCGATCCGAAGACGGACGCGATAAAAGACGCCTTCACTGGCAGAACCGGCAGCCCCACTGGCGTCACCACCCCCACCGCCGGCGGCATCAGATTTATCGAAGGAATCTGCACTGATAACCCGCACCGTTGCTTCAGCACCGCCATACTGTGTGAAAGGAAATGCTGCGAACTTTACGAGGGCATGATCACCGACCTTCACAAAGGCTGCATCAGCAGCCCGCATGACGGATTCCATTTCGACCCCATAACCCGTCGGCACGAGGGTCATGAACTGATTAGCCGACTGAAGCACAGACCCAACGGACGCCTTTGCAATCGTAAGCACAACTCCATCTTCCGGAGCCTTGAGCAAGATCAGATCCTGCCGCAGACGCGCCTTCTCGTAAGAACTACTGTATTCATCGAGATGATGCTGGGTCTCGGTCAGGTTTGTGTAGACCTGCGCTTTCCAGTTTTCGATAAAACTTTCGCGCTCCGCTTTCATGGCGGCAAGCTTGTTCTCAGCGGAATTGGCACTCTGCTGTGCAGAGATTTCAGCCCGCTCCGCTTCCATCATGTCATTCTGTGCGGCCAGCGTGGAGAGACGTGATCCAACCTGATCTGCCTGCTCATGCTGGCGCATCTTCAGGACTTCATCAGCCACCCGCATCTTGCTCGCATACATGGCCGCATTCGCGCGATACCCCTGCATGTCACTCTGCAAGCCGGCAATCTGCTGATCATAGTTCTGAATACGAGCGCGATATTCGCTACGACGACGCAGGAAAGCTGCCCCCTGCTGAACCGATGCAGGATTTGATGTGTCAGGATGATAATCCTGATCATCTGCCTCTGCCTTCAGACGATCACGCTCAGCCTGATAGGAATCACGCTGCAGAGCCATATTGGTGATGTCGGCTTTCGTGATGGTCGGATCCAGATGCGCAAGCACCTGACCCTTTTTCACATAATCACCGACCTGAACATCAATAGACCGAACGATGGAAGTTTCCAGCGGCTGAACGACGATTGTCGGTTCCGTAGAGACCAGCCGACCGGTGGTGCTCACAATCCGATTGAGCGGGAAAAATGCCATTCCTGCCAGACATGCCAGGAAAAGACCGCCAATCAACCAGATCGTATAGCGCGCAGAGGCTGTTGCCGGCAGATTAACCAGACCGGCAGTCGGAGAATGAAACTCCAACAGCGCAATGGGTATGCCTTGCGGAGCGAATGGATCTGTCGCTGTCCGCGGGACATGGCTGGTGAAGCTCTCACTTCCATTGTCTTCAGGAGACTGATCGTTGTTATTCGGAATAATGTCGGAGGAGCTCATGTCTTATTCTCCTTCGGCCAGTTGGTCTGCATCACTGGCAGCGGCAGACGCATTCATATGACGATTCTGCTGCATCCAGAGGGTGCGATAGATTTCACAGCGTTCCAGAAGAACATGATGCGGTGCAATATCCATCAGCTTGCCCCTGTCCATCACAGCGATCTGATGACAGTTGACCAGAGACGACAGACGGTGAGAGACGATCACCATTGTCCGGCCTTTACCAATGCGCTCCAGGTTAGCATTCACCAATGCTTCAGATTCTGGATCAAGTGCAGAGGTTGCTTCATCCAGAATCATCAGTTTCGGATCACTGATAACAGCACGGGCAATTGCTAGTCTCTGGCGCTGACCACCGGAAATATTGGTCGAGCCCTCTTCGATCCAGGTATCATACCCGGCTGGCATTCTTTCGATAAACTCTTCAGCACCAGCCAGACGTGCAGCCCGGACGACATCATCAATCGTCAGTCCAGGACGGCCCGCTGTGATATTTTCGCGGATCGTTCCGCGGAAGAGGAAATTGTCCTGTAGAACCACACCGAAAGAACGACGCAGATGAGTCAGGTTGATTTCACGAAGATCAACACCGTCCAAGCGTAAATACCCGGTGTAATTACGGCTCACACCTTGCAAGAGACGGGTAACTGTCGATTTACCAGAGCCAGAACGTCCGACCAATCCGAGCATCGTTCCCGCAGGAATTTCGAACGACACGTCGTCCAAGGCTTTGGTAGTCGAGCCAGGATAGGAAAAATTAACACCCATGAAAGACAGAGCGCCCTTGATGCGAGGCCGCATGCCCGTTGTCAGGGCTTTGGTCTCTGTCGGCTGGTTCAGAACTGCACCAGCTTCCCCGAGAGACACGGTCACTTCATTGATGGATTCCATCAACTTTGCCAGCCCCACCAGTGGAGCCGCGACACGTCCACCCAACATCATGAAGCCGGCCAGAGCACCGGCCTGCATGTGACTTGCATTGGTGAGCACAAGATAGGCACCCACAAGGATCACGCCACGGTTGATAAACGCATCAAACGGCATAACGAGAGTCTGAGGCCAGTTTGACATCCGTCCGGCTGCAAGCTTCCAGCGCACGACTTCAGCAGTTTTCTGGTCCCATTCCTCACGGCGAGTTGCCTCAAGAGCCAGTGTTTTGACAGTCCGGATGCCAGCAATGGTTTCATACAGCGTCGATCCGCGGCTCATTTCCGCACGGATCTGCCGTCCCATGACGCGGGTAACAGCCGGGAGGAACATAACCACAATCAGGCCGATACATCCGGCAGCAGCCAGCGTCATCCAGGCCAGGGTAGAACTGAGCAGAAAGAGAACTGGCAGGATCACGAGGAGTGTGAAGAGGTCCAGCATAGTGGACATCAACTGACCAGTCAGGAAGTCACGGACTTTGAAAATCGCGACAAAACGCCCGAGGATTTCACCGGTCTGTTCCCGCTCATAAAATTCCAGCGGGAGAGCAAGCAACCGATTGAATGCATGCAGCGAAATCCTTGCATCCAGCCTCGACGACAGAACCAGTGACAGTTCACGCCGAGCGTATGTCAGAAGTACTTCATAGAAAGTCAGGATCAGCACAAACGACGACAACGATACCAGCGTCGCCATGGAATGATAATTTACGACCCGATCCAGAACCTGCATGACGATCAGGGCTGGGAAGATCTGTAGAATACTGAGCACCATGGAGGCAAAAGCGATATCCCGGAGGATCTTCTTCTCGCGCATTGCCATTTTGGCAAACCAGAGAAGATCAAACCGCGCATCAGACTCAGATTCATCACGACGACGCTTCACAAGAAGCACGTCACCCGTCCAAACCTGCGACAGACGGAGTTCATCTACCGGGATCGGCGTGTCGCCATCCCCGCCCATCGGATCACGGAGCCAGACAACGCCCTTTTCAGGGTTCGTCGCGACCATGAGGCCGGCCGAGCCATCCTTGAACATCAGAACCACAGGAGGAGTGTTCTGAAGCCGAACCAGGTAGCGCCATTTCAAGCGCATTCCCTTGGCAACAGCTCCCTGCTCATTCAACCAGCGCGCAAGAGATGCAGGGGAAGGAGAATCCTCTCCTGGCTCCGCAGCAAAATCTCGGATATCGAGCTCAAGCCCATGAAACCGGGCTGCAGCCAAAGCGGCATATAGTCGGATGACTGCCGGGCTTACATCCCTTCCGGGGCCAGACACGCGCTGGGTTTGATCCACGAAACGTCCTCTATGCTGTGGTCCCGCACAGGCGGCATCAAAGGCAGAAATGCCCGTTCATACTTCATGAATAGAGAATACTATCTTTTCCGTCACCTCCCCCTTCTCTTCGCGAGGAAAAAATCTTTACAAAATACAGTCAGCCCACGACCGAATCTGCTCGGGTTTCCACAAAGATAAAGCCAATAACTGGACGTGGAGTTGTTATAACCAGACTTCTCCGCGTCCGTTGGGCGCATATTGCAAAGAAATAAGTGTCCAGAAAATTTCTTGATTTCTTTTATTTCTCGGGCGGGGAACCTATCTCTCAAAGCTCTGTCCCACGGGCACACAAGGACCTTGCATGCAGATCTCCCGGCACTATGCCTCTCTGCCCGAGCGCTTTTCCAGCGCATTGGCCCCCCGCCCTTTCCGCAATCCACAACTGATTGCTCTGAACGAACCGCTTGCAGCACGTCTGGGATTGGACAGTCCCTGGCTTCGTCAAAAAGAAGGCCTTGCTTTTCTCAGCCAGGGACAGCGCCCCGATGAAGCGCCACCCGTTGCGATGGCCTATGCCGGGCATCAATTCGGACATTTCGTTCCGTCCCTTGGAGACGGCCGCGCAATGCTGGTCGGAGAACTGACGGACAGACAAGGCAAAGTCTGGGATCTGCACCTCAAGGGATCAGGCCCTACGCCATTTTCCCGCCGGGGAGACGGTCATGCGGCCCTAGGCCCTGTGTTACGGGAGTACCTGGTCAGCGAGGCCATGGCCGCACTCGGCATTCCCACAACACGGGCGCTTGCAGCCCTCACGACGGGTGAGAGTGTCGTTCGAGAGACGCTTATGCCGGGGGGCGTAATTGCACGGGTCGCCTCTACGCACGTCAGGGTCGGGACATTCCAGTTTTTCGCTGCACGCCAGGATCGGGAGGGCCTGACGCTCCTCGTAGATCATGTCATTGAACGGCTCTATCCTGAATTAGCAGACAGCCCCAACCGGGCCTTGGAGCTTTTAAATGCTGTGGTTGACCGCCAGGCTCGGCTGGTTGCCCAATGGATGCTGGTCGGATTTATTCATGGCGTCATGAACACCGACAACATGTCCATTGCGGGAGAAACGATCGACTTTGGCCCCTGCGCTTTCCTTGATAGCTACGACCCCGGAAAAGTCTTCAGCTTCATTGATCAGAATGGCCGGTATGCCTACGGACAACAGCCGGATATGGCGCTCTGGAATTTGGGTCGTCTGGCAGAAGCACTTTTGCCATGCATTGATGCCGATACTGATCACGCAGTCAGCCTTGCGACAGACACGCTGAGCCGTTTCGATAGCATTTTCGGGGAGACTTATCTTTCCGGATGGCGTCGAAAGCTCGGCCTGTTTTCGGAAGGTCGGACGGATACGACCCTTATCTCCCGTCTTTTAACCATGATGCATCGTGACGAGGCGGACTTTACGCTCACGTTCCGACACCTGAATACCGTGGCCCGCACAGACGACGCCACAGGTTTTCTGTCTCAGTTCAAAGACAGGGAAGCTGCCACTTCGTGGCTACAAAGCTGGAAAGAAAGACTGGATACGGAAGATCAAACGGCTGACGCGCGTTTTGCGCTCATGCAGGCGAGCAATCCTCGCATTATTCCCCGTAATCACCGGATTGAAGCAGCCATCAAAGCTGCACTAACTGGGGATTATACCCTCTTCCACCAGCTCGCCGCAGCCCTCGCTTGCCCGTTCGAGGACGCCAATGACGGGCTCGATCTGCCACCAGCTTCGAACGAGCATGTCCGCAATACGTTCTGTGGGACCTGAAAATCTTCAGGCTGGCTGGAATGTCAGGCGACTGTTGTTGAACAGGCGTCTGACCTGACAGTACAGAGCCAGAAGATCCGGCATGCAGGTGTTGTGGAGTGCGCGTACACTTTCATGCGTTGCGTAGAACCGGAGAGTATCCATCCCACGATTCATGATGGCCGTGCCCAGAAACACGCCGTTCACATGAATAACCTTGGAATTCAGCATCAGTCTTGACCTCAGTTGCCCTTCCGCCCCAGGAAGAACCTATCTTTCCACGCCACTGACACCAGCCAGGGCGCTGCAATAACGGGGTTCATGCCAGATCGTTTCCCGTTAGAGCGTGACCTTTTTATGATAACCTGTGACAGCATCATGACCGGGGGGATGGACTTGCCTCCAGCCATGCGGGAAAACGCTGGCATGTCCTGCAAATCATCATCCACCGGGGCGAACCGGTCCGCTGTCGACCTTCCCCACCTCTGGCTGCCCTACACCCAGATGCAGACGGCTCCTTTTCCTGTGGAAGCCATCCGCACGTCCGGAAGCCGGATTACGCTGTCAGACGGGCGCGAACTCGTGGACGGAGTCGCTGCCTGGTGGACCGCCTGCCATGGCTATAGCCACCCTCACATTCAGCAGGCACTCGTTCGGCAGGCCAGCGACATGCCTCATGTGATGTTCGGAGGAATGGTTCACGAACCGGCCCGGCGTCTAGCAGCACGTCTGGCTGAACTTCTGCCCGGCGACCTTGAACGCACGTTTTTTACAGATTCTGGCTCAGTGGCGATGGAAGTCGCCGTCAAGATGGCAGTTCAGTATCACATCAACCGTGGCACGCATGGCCGGACAAAGATGCTGTCGTTCCGGGGCGGCTATCACGGGGACACACTGGGCATGATGTCCATCTGCGACCCGGAAGAGGGCATGCACAGCCTTTTCGCGGGCGTTCTTCCCCGCCAGATCCTTGCGGATCTTCCAGTTGATGATGACAGCATGGCCAGACTTGAAGCCCTGCTGGACGCTGAAGGGCATACAGTAGCCGCTATCGTCACGGAGCCGCTGGTTCAGGGAGCAGGCGGAATGCTGTTCCATAGTCCGGACGTTCAACAGCGCCTTCGCAGCATTTGTGACCGATACGGCATTCTGCTCATTCTGGATGAAATTTTTACCGGTTTTGGCCGAACCGGAACGATGTTCGCCTGCGAGCAGGCCGAGATCGTCCCCGATATCATCGCCCTTTCCAAGGCTCTGACCGGCGGCACGATGGCTCTGGCTGCAACCGTGGCGAGACAAGGCGTTTTCGAAGCGTTTCTCTCCACAGAAGTTGGCAAGGCGCTCATGCACGGGCCAACATTCATGGCCAACCCGCTGGCCTGCGCCGTGGCGAATGCGTCACTGGATCTGTTCGAACAGGAGCCAAGACTGGAACAGGTTGCTCGCATCTCAGTTCAGCTCCAACGGGAGTTGGAACCATGCCGCGGACTTCCCGGCGTGAAAGATGTTCGCGTGCTAGGTGCAATCGGCGTGGTGGAACTGGAAAACATTGCGGACCCTGACGTCCTCCGCCGCGCGTTCGTGAACCAAGGGACATGGATCCGCCCATTCCGGAACATTGTGTATCTGACGCCAGCGTTCACGATTAGCGACGAAGATCTTTCTCTTCTGACAGCCAGCATTGTCACTGTTCTCCGGAACAACGCATGAGCCTGTTTGACGCCCACTTCACATCCGCCCTTCACGACCGCGAAACTGTGGGAACACGGCGAACATTGCGTCCGGTCACTCGGGACGGACAGACCGTCCTGCGAGACAGCCGTCGCATGATTGATGTGTCTTCAAATGATTATCTGGGCCTTGCCGACCACCCACTACTCAAAGAACGTGCCTCTGACTGGGCTTTGCGCTTTGGAACGGGGGCAAGGGCGTCCCGCCTTGTGAGTGGAACGCTGGAAATCCACCAGGCTGTCGAGCAGAAGATGGCGCGCTTCAAAGGATATGAGGCCACGCTGCTTTTTGCATCCGGCTGGCAAGCCAATGCCTCGGTGGTCCCTGCCCTGTGCGCCCTCTCGACTGCTCGGACCGGTCATCCGATGCTGGTTTTTTCCGACCGGCTGAACCATGCCAGCCTCCATCACGGCTGCGCAGCAGCGGGCGTACGACAGCATCGTTTTCGCCACAATGATCTTGCGCATCTGGAGACACTGCTCAAACGGGAAGCCACCAAGCCTGGCTTGCGGATGATCGTAACAGAGAGCGTGTTTTCCATGGATGGGGACCGCGCAGACATTCCTGCCCTACGCGCGCTGGCCGATCGCTACGATGCGTTCCTGTATGTCGATGAGGCACATGCCACGGGCGTTCTTGGAAACCACGGGCATGGGCTTTCCGGCGGTTTGGCTGATCTGACAATGGGCACATGCAGCAAAGCCCTTGGGGGAATGGGAGCTTATATCGCGGGCTCCAGGCCTCTCTGTAACTATCTGCTCAATCACGCTTCGGGCTTTATTTATAGTACGGCCCTTCCGCCCGCTGTCCTGGGAGCCATTGATGCCGCGCTGGACATTATTCCGACGATGGACCGTGAACGGCAGACACTGTTGGGTCAGGCAGCACACCTTCGAACGATTTTGAACGCGGCCGGTCTTTCGACAGCAGAATCGTCAACACAGATTGTGCCGGTCCTGATCGGTGAATCCCAGCGAGCGCTTGATGTTGCCAGAGCATTGGAAAACGAAGGTTTCCTCACCGTAGCCATTCGCCCACCAACCGTGCCTCAGGGAACGGCACGCTTGCGTCTGGCCCTTCGCGCTGGACTGACAGATTCACAGATTACCCAGTTAGGCGAGGCCGTTGTCCGGCTGGCATGTGAGCACACGCCATGACCGTCTCCCTTTATCTCGTTCATGGCTGGGGATTTGACGCGTCTTTCTGGGACCCAATGCTTCAGCACCTTCCCAGCCTCAAAGCGTCCGTCGTGGATAAGGGATATTTCGGATGCCATTACGCAGCCCCTAAACCGGAGCAACCTTATCTGGCGATCGGCCATTCCGCAGGAACACTGGACCTGTTGGGACAGGATCTTCCCGGATGCCTGGGGGTCATCATGTTCAATGGGTTTGGACGGTTTTCTGAGAGCAACGATTTTCCGGAAGGCGTGCCCCTTCGCGTTCTGGAAAGAATGAAGCGCCAGCTGCAACGCTCCCCTAAAACGGTCCTGAACGATTTCCGCCAGAGATGCGGAACGGACAAACCTATTCCGTCAGATCCCGTGACGGCCGTTCTGAATCAGGGTCTGGAACATCTGATTCAGAACGATGAACGCAATGCAGCGACCCGCTGGGGGAACCAGCTTCACTGGATGACAGGACTGTCAGATCCGTTCCCTCCTGCCCAGGCAGGTTTCAGTGTTCCGGGTAAAAGGGTTGAAGGCGGCCATCTTCTGCCTCTCGAACAGCCTGAACTCTGTGCTGATTTTGTGCTGCGTCAGGTCGAACAGCATGGATGAGCGCAAACGCCAAATCGTCACCCGGTTTGATGAGGCGGAGGACTATGACGCTGCGGCAGATATCCAGCGCCGTTGCGCCGCTTTTCTGGCCGAGCGAATTGTCGCTGAGGTGACCGAGACTCAGCCGGCCCGTATTCTCGAATTCGGGTGTGGCACGGGTTTCCTCACAGAGCATCTCTCCAGAGGCTTCCCCAACAGCGCTATTCTCGCCACCGATCTCGCCCCGACTATGCTCGCACGCACCAGATCGCGCCTTCACGGGCAGAAGAACATCGCCTTCAAGGTCATGGATGGAGAGCGCCCGGATGCGACGGGACCATTTGACCTGATCGCATCGAGCCTGTGCTTCCAATGGTTTGAAAACCGCAGCAAGGGGCTCGAACGTCTTTGCCGCTTATTGGCGCCGGGTGGCACTCTGATGATTGCAACGCTGCTTGAAGGGAGCCTGAAAGAGTGGCGCTCAGCTTGCCAGAAGACAGACGCCCCGTGCGGCGTTCCATCCTATCCCGGCGCCCCCATGCTTCAGCAGGAATGGCCCTCTGGAGGGCACGGCCAATGGCATACCGCAAACATGCAAGATCCGGTCCCAAACGCCAGAACATTCCTCCGCAGATTGCAACAGATCGGCGCGTCTCTCCCTGGCAAAGGAAGCACTCCTGCGGGAGTACACGCACTCAGGCGCGCCATGTCCTGTTTTGATAAAGAGCACACCAGCGTCACCTACGCCTTGGGGATCGGAATTTTCAGGAAGGATATGCCATGAACAGCTTTCACGGTGTGTTCGTCACGGGTACGGACACCGAAATCGGTAAGACGCTTGTCAGTGCAATCCTGACGAAAGCCTGGACCGCGACGTACTGGAAACCGCTTCAAACCGGCCTTTCAGACGAAGCAGGCGATACCTCTACCGTCAAAACTCTAGCCGCCCTTCCGCCTGATCGGATTATTCCTCCGGCATATGCGCTTCAGGCCCCTCTCGCACCCTACGCAGCGGCGGCGCTGGAAAACGTTACAATCAATCCCGGACGTCTTGTTCTCCCCGCCGTTAAAGCGCCCCTTGTCGTTGAGGGTGCGGGCGGCCTGATGGTGCCTGTCCGAAGCAACATGATGATGATTGATCTCATGCAGCGACTGGATCTTCCCGTCGTTCTTGTTGCGCGCAGCGGGTTAGGAACCATCAACCATACGCTCCTGAGTCTCGAAGCGCTTCGTCGCAGAGGCATTCCCGTTCTGGGGGTCGTCCTCAGCGGGCCTGAAAATCCAGGAAATGCACGCGACATTGCTCATTTCGGGAACGTTCGGATCCTTTTCAGCGTTCCACGTTTAGAAAGCATAAATGAAACCGTCGTTTCTGAAATTTCTGGCCGTGTACCGCCGCTTTGTGTCTTGCAGCAACAGAATTCACAATGATGTGTTCTTTTTGGGATGTGCCATGAAAAGAACACATCCGACCCTTGTGAAATAGCTGCGTAATCATAGAACGTCTCTTCGCAACGAAGTGCATCCGGCGTATCGCTTGATCAAAGACCGCCCTCTGATTTCAGGGGGAGGCACACAACTGGGACTGTTGGGAAAAGTATGAGTATCCTGCGTCGTGATTTGGTAAAGCTTGGGGCAGGCCTGTCCCTGATGGGAACGTCTGGCCGCTTCGCTTATGCCCAGTCCGCGCCGCCTGCCGCCAAGCAGGCTCCAAAGACTGTTCCGTTTGACAATGGAACTGTCCGCGCCATCGCGCAGAAACTGGCCAGATCTCCTTACGCTCCACCTCCGCAAAGTCTGCCCTCTGCCATTTCCAATCTGGATTTTGATCAGTTCCGAGGCATTACTTTCAATCCGGACCGGGCACTCTGGCATGGGCAAAGCCTGGCATTTGAGGTCGAATTTTTCCCGCGTGGCTTTCTCTACAAGCCCAAAATCGCGATGAATGAAGTTATCGGTGGTCAATCGACCCCAATTGCCTATGACCCTGACCTGTTCAGCTATGCCAACCCGATGTTGCGCGTGACAGACGACCTGGGATTTGCCGGTCTTCGTCTACGCTATGCCATCAACACACCAGGTCAAATGGAAGAATGCGCCGTGTTTCTTGGCGCATCCTATTTCCGTGCTGTTGCCAAAGGGCAGAACTACGGACTGTCTGCCCGGGGCTTCGCCAACGGCACGGGGAATTCAAAAGGCGAGGAATTCGCTCTGTTCCGTGAGTTCTGGCTGGAAAAGCCGGAACCTGGCGTTCAATCCGTTGTCATTCATGCCCTTCTGGACAGCCCGTCCGTCACGGGAGCTTTCAGCTTTACCATCCGACCTGGCGACACGACTGTTTTTGACGTGCAATCCTCGCTCTTTCCGCGGCAGGATATTACCGAAGCCGGCATCGCCGCTCTTACGGGCATGTTCTATTTCGATGCCAACGAACATAACCACGTCGATGACTGGCGCCCGGCCGCCCATGACAGCGAAGCTCTTCAGGTGTGGACCGGATCTGGGCAGCAGCTCTATCGCCCTCTGGTCAACCCGACCGACCTTCAGTTTTCGGCCTTCCAGGATAGCAGCCCGCACGGCTTCGGCCTGATGCAGCGCAAGCGCTCCTTCCATGACTACGAGGACCTTGCCCTCAACTACGAGAAGCGCCCATCCCTGTGGATCGAGCCTATTGGCAATTGGGGTGATGGAGCGGTGGATCTCGTCGAAATTCCGACGCCCAATGAGGTCAACGACAACATCGTGACGTTCTGGCGGCCGAAAGACGCTCTGAAGGCCGGTCAGGAATACAGTTTCACCTACCGGATGTACTGGGGCTGGGATACGCCGTGGCCCACACCGCTGGCACGTGTCGCTGGGACTCGGATTGGTGCCGTCACAGACCATACTGATGCACGCATGTTCGTGATCGACTTTACAGGCGCACCGTTCCAGAACATTCCGCAGGATGCGCATTTCCACCTGATTTCACAGGCATCGCCCGGAACAATCCGGAATGTGGTTGTTGAACCCAATCCGAACATCAAGGGCTGGAGAACAACCTTTGAATTCGTTCCTGGAGATGCCAAAGCCTCTGAACTCCAGGCTCAGCTTGCCAACGATCAGGGTCCGATCTCAGAAAAATGGATGTACCGTTGGACGCCGTAACCAATATGTCTCCGTCCGAAGCCCCCTTCCTGCCCCACGAGGCTCCGCTCAGGATGGAGCCTCAAAACCTCCATCAGCAGCCTGACCGGCATGGTCGCCCTTTCCGGGTTCTGGACACGACGCCGAAGACACTTTGGCTACGGCGGCTTTTCGTGTTTGGCTCAGCGCTCGCGCTGACCGGGTTTGGCATCTACAGGATCAATCAGGTCTTCAACTCTCTGGGCGTCTCTACGCTTGGTGTGATTGTGCTGATCCTCTTCGCCATTCTCGGCTTCTGGATCGCGCTTTCCTTCACCTCAAGTCTTGGTGGGTTCGTCTCCCTGATCACACGCGGAGGCCTTGGGCTCGGCATTCATCGGGACGGTGCTCTTCCAATGCTGAAAGCACGGACTGCCGTGCTGATGCCGACTTATAATGAAGATCCGGAACGCGTTCTGGGCGGCCTGAAGGCCATCTATGACAGCATTCTTGCCACCGGCCAGATTGATGCGTTCGACTTCTTCATTCTGTCTGATACGACCAATCCGGACGTATGGTTACAGGAAGAGCGTGCCTTCCTTGCCCTCCGTCGGGCGACTGGTGATGATCGGCGCATTTTCTATCGCCGCCGCCATCAGAATACAGATCGCAAGGCAGGCAATCTGGGCGACTGGGTGATACGCTTTGGTAACTCGTACCAGCAGATGCTCACCCTTGATGCTGATAGCGTGATGGACGGCAGCCTGATCGTGCGTGTCGTTTCCGCCATGGAAAACCATGAGGGCGTCGGGCTGATCCAGACCCTTCCGGTTATTGTGGGCGGCCGGACATTATTTGCCCGCATGCAGCAGTTTGCAGGCCGCGTATATGGCCCACTCATTGCCCATGGCATTGCCTGGTGGCATGGCTCGGAAGGGAATTACTGGGGCCATAACGCCGTTATCCGGACACGGGCTTTTGCCGAACAGGCGGGCCTGCCGCATCTGAAAGGTAGACCGCCCTTCGGCGGCCATATTCTCAGCCATGACTTCGTCGAAGCAGCGCTCATGCGACGTGGTGGCTGGGCCATTCACATGGTGCCTGGCCTGTTCGGGTCTTATGAGGAAAGCCCACCGTCCCTGACGGATGTGGCCATTCGTGACCGCCGCTGGTGTCAGGGCAACCTCCAACACGCCAAGATCCTTGGAACCAAAGGCCTGCACTGGGTCAGCCGTACACACATGCTGACGGGCATTGGTTCCTACATCATGTCTCCGCTTTGGCTGTTGTTCCTGCTGTTCGGAATCCTGATTTCCCTTCAGTCGCATTTCTATCATCCGGAATATTTCGGCACGAAGCCGACGCTTTATCCGCACTGGCCGCGCGTCGATCCTGTACAGGCAAAGTTCGTTTTCATCGGCACGATGGGCATCCTTCTGGCGCCAAAATTCCTGGCGTTCATTGCCATGATGTTTGATCGCTCTGCCTTACGCGGTTCCGGCGGTGCTATCCGGCTTTTCCTTTCCATCATTCTGGAAACCCTGATTGGTGGCCTGATTGCGCCGATTGCCATGCTGATCCAGACGTCTGGGGTTATCTCCATTCTATTGGGCCGGGATTCTGGCTGGAATGCCCAGAACCGTGAAGACGGGCGGGTTTCACTCCGTGAAGTTGCACGTGGATACTGGGTTTATACAGTGTTCGGCCTTCTGCTGGCCGCAGCCGCCTGGTCCGTTTCACACGCACTCTTTCTGTGGATGACACCAGTGTTGCTTGGGCTTGTGCTGGCTATTCCACTTGCGGCCGTGACAGCCAGCCGCGATGTTGGACTAGGACTCCGTCGGGCTGGATTTCTGCTGATCGAAGAAGAAACGGCCCCCCCGCCTATTCTTCGTCTTGCAGAAGAGAACGAACGTCAGCGCACAGAGGCTCTGCACGCCCCTCATCAGCCGCCCAGCGAGGCATTCGCCCTTCTGCGGACGGATCGGACACTTCTAGACGCCCACCTTGGCGCACTTCCGCCAACCCGCAAGGCTGGCAGTGCGATTGATGCCAACCTGCTGGTTGGACTGGTCAAGCTGAAAGAGGCGCCCTCCATCAAGGCCGCCCTTTCCAAACTGACCCGACAGGAAAAGGCCTCAGTCCTCGGGGCGGCCGAAGGCGTCGCACTCGTCGAGAACCTTCCGGACTAACCCTCTCTGTGGCTGGCAAAGTATGCCAGCCACAGATTATTTGCTGTCAAAAGCATTCCGGGCGGCTTCCACTTCAGACAGATTTTTCTCTGCCCAGATCCACACCCCACAAAACGCTGCGCCCAGGCTTAGTCCCAGCGCTGTAAGACGATAATCCACCCGTGGCGGAATAACCGGGTGAATCGTACGGGTCACCATCCCGTCCCGTTCCATTTGCCGGAGTGTCTGGGTCAGCATCTTCTGGCTGATACCCTCGACTTTTCGTGCCAACTGCGTGAAGCGCAATTCCTTGTGCTCTTCCAAAACCTCCAGAATGATCATCGTCCATTTGTCAGCAACGCGACCAATGAGCTCCGTCACCAACCGCTCAACGCGCGCATCGCACTCCGTAGGTGGCGTTGCTTCGGCCAAACGCTTGGCACGGCGTTCAGGCGAGGCTTCGTAGGGGTTATCCGTCATAGGGGGTCACTCTCTTTTCGGTGCGTATAAATCTTTGAGGTGCCTTCTTTCGAATTGACGATAGCCCGCTAGATAGAGCGTTCCAATTCTCAATGGAGCAACTCCAATGAAACCGAGCGGAAACACAATCCTGATCACTGGTGGTGGCTCAGGCATAGGCCAGGCTCTTGCACAGCGACTGCATGATGCTGGCAACACGGTTGTCGTCGCCGGGCGTCGCCAGAATGCTTTGGATGAAACGATCGCCGGTCGAGCCAACATGCATGCACTAGTGCTGGATATTGAAAGCCCGGAGGGGATTGCTGATTTTACAGAACGGCTTCTAAGCGCATATCCGTCACTTAATGTTCTGATCAACAATGCCGGCATCATGCGATTTGAAGATTTGGCGCAGACGCATGATCTGGCGGATGCCGAAGCGACGATCACGACCAACCTCCTCGGGCCGATCCGCCTGATCAACAGCCTGACGGATCATCTGCTCAAGCAGCCGGATGCCGTCGTGATCAATGTGACATCCGGGTTGGCATTCGTGCCGCTGACGACAACACCCACCTATAATGCCACCAAAGCCGCGATCCATTCCTACACGATTGCCCTCCGAGAGGTTCTGAAAGGGAAAGTCGAGGTTATCGAACTTGCGCCCCCCGCAGTACAGACAGGCCTCACGCCTGGCCAAGAAACGCGCCCCGGCTATCAGCCCCTGACGGACTTTACGGATGAAGTCATGGCGTTGCTGACGCAACAGCCCACGCCACCGGAAATTCTTGTCGAACGCATGCGCTTTCTACGCTTTGCGGAGGCCAATGGTCAGTTCGATGAAACACTGACCAAGCTCAACGCTTTTGCCGCGCAAGCCCGCAACGGTTAAGAGGCCAATGCTCATAAAAAAAGCCCCGGGGCAGTTGCTCCGGGGCTTTTCTCAGGACGAAAACTCAAAAGATTCAGTTGCCGAGGCTCTGAGCCTTCTTGAAGAGATCACGGCAGACCAGAACCTGCTTGTCCTTGGGCAGCGTGGAGATGTCGAACGGCGTGTTGGTGCTGGTCTGGAGCAGACCACGGCCACCCAGTGAGTAGTACTGGTCGTTCTGAACATCAGAGCGCTTGGCAAGCTTGCGGGATGCCGAGCGCGGCCCTGTACCCAGCGAGAGCTTCTTATGGATGCAATAGGACGTCAGGCCTGCCACGTTGCCAGCCTGCGCATTGTCGATGGATGGCATGCCATTTTCACCAAGCGTACCAGGCGTTGATGCAGTTGCAATACCGTTGATACCACCGACGGCCTGCACGTGGTTAGGCGTGATCACAGCCTGAGTTCCTGGTGGAACAATCGGCTGTCCAGGCTGCGGAGCTGTCTGTGCAAAAGCAGCACCAGAGACAGCAAGGCCAAGAGCGGCAACGGCAGCAAAATACTTATTGGTATTCATGGATAGAGTCTTTCCATGTTCGATATTATTACACAGCGGCTATTCAGGAATATAATCACCAGAGCAATACTCTGCTGGCTATCTCACGGCCGTTCTCTAAAAACACTTGAGATCCGACTTGGTTTCTTTTCGAATCATCTTTCCCGATTTTATAACGCCATGAGGCCCCGCATTCAGGCAGTCCATTAACGCTGGATTGAGTCCCCGGCATTTCTGCGCCAAGGTTTCGGATATGTCAGACGCGATGCAATCCCTCCCCGTTCCGCCGGCTCCAAAGCAGGAGCCCCTGTCAACAACGCAGCTTGGCCGGACCAGAACTGACGCCTACGCCTGGATGAAGGACGAGAACTGGCAGCAGGTTCTGCGGGATCCGTCTGTCCTTCGTCAGAACATCACCGATCACCTCAAGGCAGAAAATGCGTACGCCGAAGCGGTGCTCTCTGGCATGGAACCGCTTCGCAAAGAGCTTCTGCAGGAAATGATCGGTCGTATTCCCCTTGCCGAAGAATCCATTCCCGTGCCTGATGGTCCTTGGGCCTATTACAGCCGCTTTGAAGATGGGGCTCAGCATCCTCTCCGGGCACGGCGCCCGCGCGACGGCGGAGAAGAGCAGATCCTTCTGGATGTGGACGCCCGCGCCAAACAGTTTGACTATTATGCGCTCGGCGGGACGGCCCACTCTGCAGATCATCGCTACTTTGTCTATTCCGAAGACGTGCAGGGCTCTGAAGTTTATCGCATTCAGGTCAAGGACCTGGAGACCGGAGAACTCTGCGCCGAAGCGGTTGAGAGCACGACCGGAAGCTTTGCTCTTTCCCCTGACAGTGCGTGGCTGTTCTGGATCTTCCGGGACGACAATGGCCGCCCATCACGGATTTACCGCCGTCCTCTGACCGGCGGGGCGGACGTACTCGTCTTCGATGAAACCGATGCAGGCTTTTTCCTCAGCATCGGCACCAGCGCCTCTCGCAAGTGGATCGTTATCGAACGCGGGGATCACGATACGAATGAGACGCTTCTGATTCCTGCTGCCGAGCCGACAGTAATGCCTGTTGTTGCAGCTCCCCTGGTCCGGGGAGAGCGCTATTCCTTCACGCACTGGAATGATCGTTTCATCATTCTCACCAACGCGGGCGGCGCTGTCGATTTCCAGTTCATGCAAACGCCCGATACGGCCACAGATCGGGAAAACTGGCGCCCGTTCGTCCCGTATCTGGAGGGGCACTACCTTCTGGCAGCTACGGCGTCGCGTGATTATCTGGCATGGGCAGAGCGGAAAGACGGAAACGTTTATATCCGCGTCGTAAAGGCAGGCGTAACAGGAGATGTTCGTGCGCAGGCCGCCACGATCGGAATGGACGAACCCGCATATGATCTGACCCTTCAGGGCATTCTGGAATATGACGGCTCTGTTCTGCGTTACGTCTATCAATCCCCGACAACGCCAGCGCACTGGTATGACTACAATCTGGCAACAGGCGAGCGAACCCTGAAGAAGGTTCGCGATGTCCCGTCTGGCCATGATCCGGCGCAGTATGAAACGCGGCGTCTGTTCGCGACGGCGGCGGATGGCGAGCAGGTTCCCGTCACCGTTCTGATGCGAAAAGGCCAGCCGCTGGATGGCTCTGCCCCCCTTCTGCTCTACGGATATGGCTCCTACGGCATTGCAATGGATGCAGGGTTCTCCACAACAGTCTTCAGTCTCGTTGACCGCGGATGGGTTTATGCCATCGCGCATATCCGTGGTGGGTCCGAGAAAGGCTGGAACTGGTTCCTGCAAGGGCGCGGCAAGACCAAACCCAACACCTTCACGGACTTCATTGCCTCCGCAGAGTATCTGGCCAAAGAGGGCTATGGCTCAGCAGGGCGCATTGTTGCTCATGGGGGCTCAGCGGGGGGCCTACTGATGGGCGCTGTCGCCAACATGGCGCCGGACCTCTTCGCCGGGATCGCCGCGCAGGTGCCGTTCGTGGACATGCTCAACACCATGTCTGACGTTTCCCTGCCGCTGACCCCACCCGAATGGCCGGAATGGGGAAACCCACTCGAAGATGAAGAGGCCTACGATCTCATTGCCAGCTATTCCCCGTATGACAACATTCAGGCGCGCCCCTACCCGCCCATTCTTGCCATGGGAGGCCTTTCAGATCCGCGAGTGACCTATTGGGAACCTGCAAAATGGATTGCCAAGCTGCGTGAAGTGGCCTCAGGCGGCCCATTCCTGTGCCGCATCAACATGGATGCTGGCCATGGTGGATCATCCGGGCGCTTCAAGCGACTGGAAGAAGTTGCACTGGTGCAGGCTTTCGCCATCTGGGCAATGGATCGCGCGCCGCTGCGTTAAAGGGATGACAGTCTGGCCCACGCCTACAGTGGGTCAGACATCACTCGGGTTTCGGCTTCCCGATCCGTCCGCCAAACATCCAGACCCCGGCAAACCGTGACAGCAAGATAGCCGCGTTACAGGCTGCCGTCGTCAGGCAGGCACCGGCGAGACCAAAATGCATGGTCAGGACATAGAGCGCGGGAAAATAGATCGCCATGATGGCCGTGCGGCTGGTCATCAGGAACTTCACATGCCCGACGACGATCAGCAGGGGCTCCAGCGGAATGACCAGCAGGCTGAAAACGGCGGCCATCAGCA
Source organism: Gluconobacter sp. Gdi (assembly GCF_014132155.1). Classification (GTDB taxonomy): domain Bacteria; phylum Pseudomonadota; class Alphaproteobacteria; order Acetobacterales; family Acetobacteraceae; genus Gluconobacter. Next base: position 482,025 of record NZ_BLJQ01000002.1, on the reverse strand, counting down.
TGATGGAAATGTAAAGCGATGTGTGATGCACATGAACATGCAGCATCAAACGGAAAATCTTTGAGCCAAAAAACGCAGACAGCACCAGAAGCAGCAGGGACAGTGCGGTCAGCACGCCAAACATTTTCCATGTAACGCGCTTGAGGCCTTTCCAGTCCTGCTTGTCCCGCATCTTGACCAGTTCGGGGTACAGCACCGGCGAGATGAGCTGGGCAGGCGTAACAATCCCGTCCGCAATCTGGCGACAAACGCGGAAAACAGCAGCTTCCGCCGGGCCAAGGCCGTTACCGACCAGAAGCGTTGCAACATGCCCGGAAATGTTACCGAGTGTCTGGTTCACGCTAGCCGCACGCGTAAACTGCCACATGCCGGGGATCTGCCAGCGCCAACTGCGATAGGCTTGGAAATAGCGGAACCGGAACTTCCTTCGCAGGATATCCATCGCATAGTAGAAGTAGAAACCGTAATCGATGATGATCGCGAGCGCCCACATTGCAAGGAAATATCCAAGCTTCAGATGCAGGGCATATCCGACCAGAACTCCCACCGTCTTTACGATCGCGGCACAGGTATCAATGATCGGGACAAGGTGAAATTTCCCCGCCATTCGCAGAATACCGTTGGCCCAGCCTGAATACATCAGTGGGCTCACGATCACGTACAGATCCGCCAGAAACCGGACATGCCTGGACCAGTGTGCCGTCACACCATAAATCTGCACGGCGACAAGCCCGAAAATAATCGACCCTGCCGCAGACATCGTATCCAGCCGGATACAGAAATGAACGACCTTCCGCAGCAGGTCCGTTTCGTTCTTGCTGAATGCGTCGCTGCCAAAGCGGATCAGCGTCTGCCAGGACTGCATTCGTGACAGAACGGACCCGGTCGAGGCCAGAGAATGGATAAGGATCAGCAATCCGAAGTCAGAGAGGCCCAAAGCGCGCACGGTAAACGCGATATAGACAAAGCTGCACAAGGCATTGACCACACGGCCAAGGGTGAGAACACTGACATTTCGGAAAATGGATCTGAAAACAGAACGCTCGGCGGACATGCGGGCTTTCTGACCACAAAGCCCCGGGAGTGTCCATGCCGGAACATGCATCCCTGCGTTTTGCCGCGTTCTTGACAGCAAAGACCCGAGGGCTATGAACAGGGCCCTATTCCGAGCCTCCGAAGTGTTTCAGAGGCAATTCATAACCGGGATGGCGCCCTTCCAGCAGACGGCGTTCCGGACAAGAGCAGCAGGCAGTCTGCTCCGGGCAGGACGCAAAAGACGCTCATGAAAATCGCCTTCATTTATATTGCCGAGCCTTATCAGTGCTATCACACCGCATCCGTTGCCAGTGCACTTGCGGCAATACCGGGATGTGACGTCACGGAATACTACAGCTTTCCAGAGACCATTGATCATCTGGCGCGCATCCGACGAGCCCTGAATGTTCCGCCGCTTCCGCTGCTGCCGTTTCCCCGATCCTGGAAAGCAAACATCCTGAAACGCGCACGGCGGCTGGATCAGGAGCGACTGGTCATTCTTCGGGAGAACGTTGAAGAGCTGAACCAGTACGATGTGGTTGTTGCAACGGAATATACGGCAGGCGTCCTGAAAGACATGGGGCTGAACGGCCCGAAGCTCATACTGCTGATGCACGGAGCCGGAGACCGTTACGTTAATGACGAGCATCTTGTTCGAGAGTTTGATCTGACGCTTGTGCCCGGTCCGAAAGTCGAGACTTACTTCCGGGACAAAGGGCTTCTCCAGAACGGGGCATCACGCATCGTGGGTTATCCCAAATTCGACGTATTCGAAGCCGTCCGTCGGGAAAATGCCGTTTCTTTCAGCAACGAACGTCCCTTCGCGCTCTATAACCCGCACTATCAGCGTGTCCTGACATCTGCACCCGCATGTATGGATACCATCATCAAAGGCTTTAAGGCACAGAACGATTACAATCTGGTCGTGGCCCCTCACATCAAGATGTTCCACAAAGGCTTCGGCATCCGGGAGCGTCTGCTCCAACGCCAGCAAAGCCCCGAGGTGCTCGTGGACACTGGCTCGAACGCCATGCTGGACATGACCTACACGTCTCAGGCGGCCCTTTATATTGGGGATGTCAGCAGTCAGGTTTATGAGTTTCTGGCCATCCCGCGCCCCTGTATTTTCCTAAATCCTCACAAGTTCCCATGGCGTGACGATCCGTATTTTTTACACTGGACACTCGGAGAAGTGGTCGATGACCCCGCCGACATCATGCCTGCGGTTGCAAGGGCGGAGGAACGTCATGCGTTCTATCGCCCAGTGCAGGAAAAACTGTTCCGGGAAACGTTTGGGGAGCCCTTGCTCGGGGCATCGCAGAGAGCGGCTGACGCGATCGTCAGTTTTATGAACAACGTCTGAAAATCCCTGAGGAAGAGTGCTCTCCCTCAGGGTGATCATCTGATTATTGAGGAATCGGTGTGCACTGCGGTGTGACAGGCTCACCCGCCATCACAGCTTTAGTGAAGGCGGCTGAGTCCGGCAGGGATGCATTGACTGTCTGAGAGTGGTCCAGCCCTTTATACAAATGCGCCTGTACTGTTGATCCAGCGGCACAGGCTGCCTTGACCAAGCCTTCCTGAAGCTGCGGTGGAACGTCCTGATCTGCGGTGCCCGTTCCAACAAAAAGTGGCTGGGCCAGTTTCAACGTCGGGTACGTCATTGTTTTAAATGCGGGTGTCATGGCCTTCACAAACGTAGGCTGAAGCGCATTCGCAAGCGTCAGACCGTCTTTCTCCGCCATGTCTGACAGCCCCGTCAGGCAGGAGTCAGCCGCTGCCTTGAACGCCGGCATAGCCTTGGACGTAAAGGCGTCTTCGGGACGGAAGGTCGGATGCAGACCAGCATAGGACGAACCAATCAGCAGCGTGTAAGCCACCAGCGGGCTATACCCCGATGACTTGCCAGCTTCCTGCAACAGGCCAGACAGTATTTCCGGCGTCATGTACGGGATGCCTGTCGCCACAGTCCCGCGCACATTGATATCCGGCGCGTAAGTCGGTGCAAACGCCGCAGAAGCAAAGGCTGCACCACCGCCCTGGGACTGCCCAACGATCATCACCTTGTTCTGTAAGCCCGGCACAGACTTCAGCGCAGCCCGCACAGAGTCCAGCACGCTGTAAGCTTCAGCCCGTGTATTCAAATATGGGTGCACACCCGGTGTGCCCAGCCCCTGATAGTCCGTTGCGACGATGGCAAAACCGCGCTTCATCCATTCGGACAGGTAATGAGTATTGCGCTCGCTATAGGGGTTCAGAGACGGTGCGCAGCTGTCATCATTTCCAACCGTACCATGCGCCCAGGCAACAATCGGCCACCCGCCTGCAGGCGCTTCACCAGCAGGGACAATGACTTCAGCAGTCACGGGGACGAGCCCCTTCCCCGTAACACCATCTGTGGAAAGATAGGTGATGCGCAGGGAACGAGCAGCATTCGGAAGGCTCAGGGTCTCTGCCAGCGGAGCAGAGTTCAGCAGAACACCCGGCTTCTGTGCGCTGTTCTGAGGTGCGGCATTCGCCTGCGCTGAGATGGCAGCAATACAAACGCCACCCATAACCAGACTGATCGTCTTACGGGAAAAAGATACGCGCACAATTCTTCCTTACCTGAAATGCTCTGTGGGCCTGACGCAGTAAGGTACGGGTTCTGACGGAAAAAGTTGTGTGAAAATCTTGTGCCAACCAAAATCGGGGCCTTTTCGCCCCGGAGATTGGAATTTCCGTTATTTGTGACCAAAGAGATGACGAACATCATCACCGAAATGCTGAAACGCATCCTGCGTTGAGCGATGACGACGATTTCCCGTCTCTGAAACGACCGTCACGGTTGCGGTCATGCCAGCGGCCAATGTGAGATCGGACGGCACCTTGTCGATTTTCACGCGCACAGGAATACGCTGTGCCAGACGCACCCACGTATAAACCGGATCAACTGTCGGCAGACCCTGCTCATTCACCAGTGCGTTGTTGCTCGCAATACCGCGCGTAATACTCTCGATATGTCCGAAAAGCGGGTCGTGGTAGCCCATCAGATCCATGCGAACGAGATCGCCCTCGTCCAGATCATGGACCTTGGTCTCTTCGAAATAGCCGTCGATCCAGTATGAGTTGGTATCAATGACGTGCATGTTCACAACACCCGCCGTTGCAAAGTCACCCGGTCGCATGATCAGGTTTGTGACAATACCGTCTATGGAACTGCGGACTTTTGTACGGTCCAAATTGATTTCTGCCTGACGCAGGTCTGCCTGAGCAGAAGCGTATTGCGCCGCTGCCTGCTGGGACAGTGCAACGTACTGCTTCTTTTCTTCCTGTGAGACCGCCACACCGGGAATGGCCTTACGCCACTGGGCCTGAACTTCCTTGAACTCCATGTCTGCCTTGCGTTCGGCCACCTTGGCTTTGGCCGCATCCACCGCTACCTGGAAATCGAACGGGTCAATTTCGTACAGGACGTCTCCATGGTGAACAGGCTGATTGTCCAGCACATTCACATGCAGGATCTGCCCTGAAACACGTGGCGCGATATTGGCGACCTGAACACGCACCTGCCCGTTCCGGGTCCAGGGAGAGGCTGTGTAGTAATCCCACAGGATAACCACCACGACGGCAGCCACCACAAGAATGGAGATCGTAATGGTCAGGCGGATCAGACGATGGGCACTGGATAGCACTTGAAACGGCCTTGTATCAGAGGATCAGGGTATAGAGCCCAAGCAGGCAGATAAGGATGCCGAACTGGGCAAGCGGCGGATCCCAGACGAAACGCCACAGATCAAGCCAGCCCATGAGCCAGCGGAGAATGGCCAGCGTCAGAAGTGACAACGCCAGATTGACGACGAACGCGGACACAAGCAAACCGCCAAGGTCTACGACCTGTCTCATCACCATCGTTTGCGTCCTATTCCATAATGATGAACGGCTGTCCGATTTCGCAGAAGCATGACGCGCACGGACTCCAGCCCACCAACACAGTTGAGGATCAGAATTTCCTCACTGGGGGCGCCCAGACGCAGTCGGTCAAGAAAGGCCTGCGTCATATCTGCCAGTTCACTCTCCAGCAGCGCCAGACTATCCTGTGCGAGCGCTTTACGCGCAGGTCTCACAAGGTGCCTCAGAGACGGCATCCGCGCCGCCTGATCGAGGTACAGACGCACACGGGCAATCGTGCTGGACAGATCCTCCAGCGCGACAAGGCGCTCAAAAACATGCTCTGAGGCCGTACCGCGCTTCGGGAGACGCTTTGTCCACAACAGGAGCTGGCTCAGACGATCATATTTCCGGCTGAGCAACGCGGGGCCCATAGCCTCACCATGACCGCTCAGCTGTGATTCCAGATCCGAAGAAATGGTCACGGCAATGCGGAACCGATGGCGGCGCGCAGTTGGCGGCCACAGCAGAACCAGAAGGATGAATGAAAGAACCGCTGACAGGAAATAGAACGTGTTGCGTTCGAGGAAAGCGCCTGGATCGTAACTGTGGTGGTTACCCAAGCCTACGAAGACGAGAAAGAACGCACCATAGTGAAAGCCCACAGCGGTTGTTTTCGGATTCATCAGAAGAAGGCAGGCAATAACGGTCTGGGGAAGCAGAACAAAAGCCAGCCCCTGAAGGGTATAAACGTGGGGTAAGACCCAGAAAGACAGAAACCCGGCAGCAAGAATTCCCAAAGGCGTGCCGATCATCGCGCCTTTACCGAACACCGCCGTGTCCAGTGACGAAGATGCAAGGACAAGAACGAGTGCGCTCTGGGAAAGGGCAGTGGCAGAAGCTGGCTGGCCCGTTCCTACACAGAATGCTGCTATAAAACTGAAACCAAGCAGCACACGCATGCTGTTGATGAACGCTGTAATGTAGTCTGGATTGTTTGAAAGCGTCGCCAGTTTCAGCGCCTCCCCTGCCGGGGTTGCTTTCATGAGTGTACTGATACCCGTGCGGATATGCAGCCGGTTACTCAGAAGCGTCGCAGCACGCTCCAGAAACCAGGCATCCAGAGGTGTCGGGAAATACTCCGGATCTTCCCGTCGGATGTTGGACAGGATGGTGCCCATCGTTTCCTGACGGTTCGTGCCATCCTCAACACGCTCGTGCCACTGGCGCACGTAGCGGACCAGAATATCCGTTACCCCACCTTCACTCAGCAACGTAGAAATTGCACGGCTACAGGTGAGAACCGTCAACATACCGATGATACTGAGTTTGGCTCCTGCCATCCGCAGGCGGCTACGATCCAGCTCCGTCCGGGCGTAAGAAATCTGCGTCATCAGAGACAGGATTTCGGAGGCCAGAGCCGTTGTCCCCTGCGCGGAAGGGGACGGCTCTCCCATGATGGCGGAGTGGCTCAGACCACGGATTCTCTGCCCAAGGTTCTGGAGCCCCTTGGCGAGATTGCGCCAGGCCTGCGGTGAGCCAGACAGCAGATTGACAACCGCAATGGATGCAACGCCGATAGCGACCGTTGAGGCACGCGCCACACTGACATGATAGATATTCTGGGGCGCATCGATACTGGCAACAGCAACAAGTGCCACCATGTAGCCAGCCAAAAGGGCACCATAAGCCCGGAAGTCGCGCTCCAGCGTCCCCACAAAGGCACAACCAGCCATCCAGAGCGCGACGCCTCCCAGAAAGAGGCCACGATCCTGGCTGAACATGGAAATCAGAAGGATAGAAACGCCAACACCCAGCAGGGTGCCGAGAAAGCGATAAAATGCCTTGGAAAGGGCCTGCCCTCTCAGGGGCTGGGCAAGAATCATGACAGTCACGCCAGCGCCGGCCGGTGTATCGACCTGAGCCCAGAACGCCGTGGCCAAAGCCAGAACGAGCGCAATCCAGGTTCGGAGGCTGAACTGGATCCATCCCGGGCGAAAGACCGACTGTAACGTGGCGGTCAAGACAGATTATCCCTGCCAGGCAAACGGGTCATTCCGGCGCAGCTTACAGTTCCAGTCATCAACTCAGACTGAAAACCCTACTCCTCACTTTAGAAGAAGGTTAGCCCCGGATTGGCCGTGACATGATTTGACGGATTTTATCGCCGAAACGTGATGTTCGACTCCTCAATCATCTTCATGAGGGAGAGCATGACAGGCTGCGGCGAGCTTTGGATTACTCTCGGCTGACTCCCTGCACAGCGTCCGTGCATCCGCACCACAGATCGTTGTCACGTCTTCCATGGTGGACGATGTCACGTCCCGCGCCACCTCGACGTCCTGATTATTCTCGTGCCCTTCTTCCTTGCTCAGTTGATCCTGTGCTTCATGCATCTCCTTGAGAGCATTGATACAGGCATCCGTAGCAGAATCGGGGTGAGTCTGCAGGACTTTGAGGACCTGATTGACCCCGATGCCCAACGCATTGATCGATGGGTCGTCATCATTGGTTTTGGCCCCTCCGTCCTCGGCATGAGCCAGGACCGGAAAGGCGAGCGGGACGGCCAGAAGGAGGGTGGCCACAAAGCGACGCTTGATCATGACGGCATGATTAGGGGAAAATAATCTCCGGACAAGCCTCATGGCATGATAGTCACACACCGTTGCAGAACGCATTCTGGCAGCTTTTCCGCGCTCCAGAACGCTGTTGACCTTGACTCCTTAAAGGACGGTCGTTAAGCGAGGCCATCCTTTTGCGGGCGTTCCGGCCCGCTATCCGGTCCATTGTGGGCCATACAGTCGAGAGCCTGGAAACATCATGAAGATCCGCAACAGCCTGAAGTCCGCAAAGGTCCGCGACAAGGACTGCCGCGTTGTCCGCCGTCGTGGACGCGTTTACATCATCAACAAGAAGAACCCGCGCATGAAGGCACGTCAGGGCTAATTGCTTTGATTCGCCGGATATCAAACAGACGGCGCTGGCTGATGGCTGGCGCCGTTCTGCTTTGTGCACCGGCCATTTCCTCTGCCACACCGCCGACCCCTGCCCCGTCCCAAACGTCCGGACCGGCCAGCGCTCCTTCCCCTGCAAAAAACGATTCCAGCAAGGCACATCCACACCACAAGACCGTTCAGGAACGTCTTGCTGAGGCGGAAAAGGCTCTCGCTCTCGCTGGAAATGAAAAAATTGCACGTCAGCTTGCTGATCAGGCCGAAAGCCTGCGCAGTCGTAGCCTGACAGGCGCTGTACGGATGCTTCTATCCGATTCGCAGAATGCATTGGGCAAGCACGACTTCCAGACTGCAGAAGACGACCTCACCTCTGCCATCACCATCCAGCCTGACCAATCCATTCTCCGCCGTCATCGTGCTGCCGTGCGCCTTGCCGCGGGCGACAACAATGGCGCGATTTCCGATCTGGGCGTGGCCATTCAGGCAGACCCTGGTGACGCAACGGCGTGGGGAATGCTGGCGGATGCAGAGCGGGAAAGGCACGAGCCAGACGCTGCCCTTCGTGCTTACAAACAGATGATGCAGCTTGATCCGCATGCTCCTGATGCAGACAAGCAACTCAAAATCCTTCAGACAGAGAAAGACGGACAGGAAGACTGACGAACACAACCTCTTGTATTCGTCAGCGTTCATTCCCTGATTCACTCTATTCAGGAGGACCTTCATGAAAACCAAAACAGTTCCCACCGATCAGGCTCCCGCAAAACAGGGTTGCTGCAGCAAAGTCAAAGCCTGCTGCAAACATGCTGGCCGCGCCCGCGAAATCAGCCTGGCTGTCATGACCGGCATGGCCACAATCGGCCCCAAGCGTTTCCGCCCCTATTTTCAGCAGGCACTCGCCGTTATTTCCGTCGTGGCAGCAACCATCCAGTTCTTCCGTAACCGGAAAGGCTGACCATTCCTCTGGCCAGACTCTAACCCGGATCTCTGGCCAGAACCCTCTTCAGAATCGCTTTGTCAGACCACCCATAATCGTTCGTGGGGCTCCAACAACCGTTCGGCTTAAAGAAGCTGACGGGAAATATCGCTTGTCGGCTGCATTCTGCACGTTGACCTGTGCGCTCCAGGACCCTCTTTCATAATACGCAGCCAGATTGACCAGAGCATAGGCAGACGTTTTGTACGTCAGGCCATAGATGGGATCGCGTGGCGTGTAATTATCGGCTGGGCTGGCCCCCTCAAAGTGCACACCCGCCCCAATACCAAGCCCCTTCAGCATCCCTGACGGGATAGAATACTTTGTCCAGACATTGAAAATATGGTGCGGCACACCCGCAAGCCACAGAGTTCCGCCATTGGGCAGGAGCTGGTTGTCTTTGGTGATTTTGGTATCGAGATAAGTATACGCAATATTGGCAGTCCAGGTTGGGAGAATTCTGAGATTGCCTTCCAGTTCAAACCCTTTGCTCGTCTGCTCACCCTGAGCAATTGAGTAAAGCGGATGAAGTGGATCTGTTGTCGCGACATTTGTCCGCGCCAGATCGAAAAGGGTGGCCATCCCTGTCAGCACACCGTTTCGCGTCTGCGCTTTGAGGCCAACCTCGTAATCCGTTCCTCTCTGTGGCGGCAGGATATTCTGCTGATAATCAACAGACGTCGTTGGCAGAAACGCCTTGGACCAGTTGAAGTATGCAGACATCCAGTCCGTAAAGGCCCAGGTAATGCCTGCGTGCGGACTAAAAGCCGTCGTTGGGGGATTGTTCCCGCCCCGGCCACTGGTCGCACGATCCCAGCGCACACCAAATGTCACCGCAACCTGACGGCCGATCTTCATATGGTCCTGAATATAGGCCCCGAACTGGTCCTGCCGTGTTTTGGAAATGACACCACTGCTCGCATAGTCGGGAACATCCCCATAGACCGGATTTGCGAGATTGAGATTTGTGGTGGTTGCAAAGCCGGTGGTGGAGTTGGTTCCATTCTGACCATAGTCTGTTCCGACCAGAACGTAGTGTGAGATCAGGCGTGTTGTATGGAATTTAAAATTAACGTTCGTATCAATCCTGACGTCAGTTCCGTGGTTATTATACGGCCCATAGTAATACCGACCAACCTGTGAAAGATCGTTCGAGAACCCCGTCGTTGCAAACAGCCATCTGTTATAGGTCTGACGGTACACCTGATACCGAAACCCTTGATGGAAGCCGATGTTCTCATTGAACTTGTGATCGAACATGTAGCCCAGATGAACATAGGTCTGTCGCTGCTGGGCAGGGTTTTCAACATCGTTGATGGCAAAATCCCTGGGCAGTTTTCCCCAGGGAGACGGCAGAACCGTTCCATACGCCGGGATCGCCGTATAAGGGTGACCGCTCGTGCGATTATAGCGGAACAGGAGCGTCAGGTCGGTATGATCGGTCGGGCGAATTGAAATGGATGGTGCGATATAAAGCGTCTCCATATCCGAAGCACGGACGAAGTAATCCTGCTTTCGGTAAACGGCATTCACCCGGGCCGTAATCATCCCATTGGATGTCAGCTTCCTGTTGATATCCGCGCGCCCTTCATAATAGGACCAAGATCCGCCCTGAGCTGTGAAGTTGGCAAAATTACTGTCTGTCGGCCTCTTGCTGACCATGTTGACCATGCCAGAGAGCGGTCCCTGCCCAAACAGGCCCGAAGCCGGCCCTTTGATGACTTCCATGCGCGACAGGCCCACAGTCTCGTTCATGGAAAGGCTGTCGATGGTTTTCATGCCATCGAGATAGGTCATGCCGGATGTGCTGAAGCCACGCACGCGAATACTGTCATACAGGCCGTAGCTGTCCGCGTGTGACACGCCTGCCACGTTTTGCAGCGCATCCGACAGGCGGATGACATTCTGCTCATCCATCAGCTTGCGGGAAACGACAGAAATGATTTGAGGGTTTTCCAAAAACGGAATGGCCATCTTGGCGGCACTGACAGAAGCGGCCTGCTGCTGCCCAACCACCGTGACAATATCCTGCTTTCTACGCCTGGCCGCAGAAGAAGGGCTGTTTTTACGAGCGTGGGCCGCAGAAGAGCTTTTCTGCTTTTCCGGTTTCTCTACCAGCGAGCCTGCACTGGCGGAAGAAGACAGCAACAACTGGGAAACGATCATCAACGCCATTGGCTGAGTGCAACGAAACACACTCCGACCAAGGCTGGCTGTTGTAGGGCTCATTTGATTCGCATCTCAAAGAGTAAAGGTTCGATGCTAATGCGAGTCATTCTTAATAAACACAAGGGCCCGGATTTTTTTTGTCATAACCCGGATGGTCGTTATCAACGTTTCAGAGAAACGAGATAGGATCGATATCGATATCGATTTTGGCGCTTCCTTTGGGCCTGATGTCTTTCAGCCAGTCCCGCAAAATCGGCTGAACAGCGATTCCCCGCATGGTCCGCAGCAGTAACCGGCGCCGGTGCCGCCCGCGTAAAACAGCCAGAGGCGCAGGGGCTGGGCCTAACACCTGCACCCCTTCTCGCTCCGGTGCCGCAAAGGCTATTTCCTTTGCCAGAGCATCTGCCGCGTCTGTCGTTGCAGCACTGATGATCAGCGCAGCCAGCCGACCGTATGGCGGCCAGAAAGAAGGGCGTCTCTGCTCGGCTTCCTGCTCCATGAAGGTCTGGAAATCATTGGAGACAAGCGCGGTCATGACAGGGTGCTCACCCACGTAGCTCTGAAGCAGGACACGACCAGGACGCTCAGCGCGACCCGCACGACCCGCGACCTGATGCAGAAGCTGAACCGTGCGTTCCGCTGCCCTTAGATCGCCGCCGCCCAACCCCAGATCCGCATCCACAACACCGACCAGCGTCAGCTTCGGGAAATGCCAGCCTTTGGCAACGATTTGCGTCCCGATGATGAGGTTGACCTCGCCGTCCGTGATCTTCCGTACGGCTTCCGCCGTAGCCGCAGGGGAGCCCAGCGTATCGGAAGACATGACGAGGATCTTCGCCTCAGGAAAGCGCAGCTTTGCTTCTTCCGTAATGCGCTCAATTCCCGGCCCGATTGGCACCAGAGAGTGTTCGGCGTGGCATTGGGGACAATCTGACGGGATACTCTCGGTGTGACCGCAATGATGGCATGTCAGGATGCCACGCGCGCGATGTTCCACCAGCCAGGTGGAGCAGTTGGGGCACTGCATCCGGTGCCCGCAGGCACGACAGAGCGTCAACGGTGCGTAACCACGACGGTTGAGGAACAGCATCGCCTGCTCCTCGTTCTTCAGGGTCTCATCAATGGCAGTGCAGAGCACCGGGGATAAAAAGAGCCCACGCTCTGGCGGGTCAGCCCGCATATCGACCAGAGAAACATCCGGCATCGTCGCTCCGCCATGCCGGGCAGTCAGAAGCTCATGGTGATAGCGGCCGCTATCCACGTTCGCCAGCGTCTCCAGTGAAGGCGTGGCGGACACAAGAATGGCAGGAGCGTTCGCCAGACGGGCGCGAACCACAGCCATGTCCCGCCCATGATACATGACGCCTTCTTCCTGCTTGAAGGCGCTCTCATGCTCCTCGTCCACCACGACGAGTCCAAGATCTTCAAATGGCAGAAAGAGCGCTGATCGCGCGCCCACAACGACACGCGCCGTCCCGTCTGCCACAGCGCGCCATGTCTCGCGTCGACGCTTGGTTCCGAGGTCGGAGTGCCAGACGGCCGGGTCTGCACCGAAACGACGGATAAACCGATCCGTCCACTGAGCTGACAAAGCAATTTCCGGCAACAGGACCAGAACCTGTTTCCCTTGCGCCAAACAGGCCGCGACGGCCTCGAAATAGACCTCGGTCTTTCCCGATCCTGTCACCCCCTCCAGCAGAGTGACGTCAAACCGCTGCTCTTTCACCGGACGGCAAAGCTGCTCGGCAACGTCCGCCTGCTCTTCAGAAAGCTGCGGTGCGCCGTGGGTTGGGTCCGGCGTTGCGAAAGGAGCCGCGACAGAGATGACGGCTTCCCGAAGGAGCCCCGCAGTCGCGAGTCCTCGGATCACGGCGGAACTGGCACCGCTGGCCGCCGCGAGATCAGACGTCGTCATCGGCGCATTGGAAGCCGCATTGAGGACGGAGCGACGAGCCGGAGTGATGCGCAGGCCTTCTTCCGGTTGTTCCGTTCTGACCCAACCCAACGCAGGCTTTGGTGCGTCCTTCAGGTGAATGCGGGTTGCCATCGCCAGTACAAGCCCAGGCGGCGTCAGGGTATATGCAGCAACCCAATCAATAAACCGCCGCAGACTGCCCGGCAGGGGGCGTACGTCCAGCTTTTCGACAACTGGACGCAAACGGGACAACGGAACCTCGCGCCCCGGAGCCGTCGCGAAGTCAACAGGGACTGTGCTGGTCGTATCCCAGACACATCCGACCGTCTCCCGCTTTCCCAAGGGAATTGACACCAGATCGCCCGGCTGAAGCGTCATGGGTGCCAGATAATCCAACGGCCCCGGAAAAGGCAGCGGAACGAGCACCGAGACACGCGTTCCGGTGGGGGGTGGCTTTCGCCAGAGGTCAGGCTTGGGTAGGCTGCTGGATGCCATGCCTGTGTCTAACCTCCCTGAGCCCGAAATGCCATGATGGCCCATGACGCATTACGCGACTGGACCGAATGGCTGACCCATGAACGGCGCTCCAGCCTGCGAACGGTTGAGGCCTACCGCCATGATATCGTTATGGCCCTCTCCTTCTTTGAGCAGCATCTGGGGGGCGAGGTTGATCTGACTGCTCTGGCAAAGCTCTCCCTTGCTGATCTCCGGGCGTGGCTGGCTCATGAAACAGCCCGCAGCGAAAAACCCACACGTCGCGCCACGAATGCCGATGCGCGCGCTCGTTCCAGAGCACGACATGTTTCGGCCCTGCGATCGTTCTTTCGCTATCTGGCCATGCGCCATGATGTCTCGAATCCTGCCCCGGGGCTCCTCGCGACCCCACGACTGAAAAAGCGCCTTCCACGTCCTCTTGGGCAAGAACAGGCCCTGGCTGCGCCGGAAGGAATTTCCGACGATGCTTTTACGAGCGCTGCTGCCATCCGGGACAAAGCACTCTTTACGCTTCTGTACGGTACAGGCTTGCGGATTGGTGAAGCCTTGGCCCTTGATGTGCGGGATCTGACAAACGCTGGTGAGAACATGCTGCGCGTGGTGGGCAAAGGGGGGAAAGAACGTCTGGTTCCACTGCTTCCGGCTGTCCGTGACGCGTTGGAGTTATGGAAAGGCGTTCACCCTTCTCCCGCCCCTGACGCTCCGCTGTTCTGCGGTGTTCGGGGAGGCCGCCTAAATCCCGGCGTCGCCCAGCGGGCCATGCGCGAATGGCGCAAGGGAGAAGGCCTGCCGGATTCTGCCACACCGCATGCTCTTCGCCACTCTTTTGCGACCCATTTGATGGAAGGTGGCGCTGATCTGCGTGCCATTCAGGAACTCATGGGCCATGCCAGTCTTTCCACCACCCAGGCTTATACTCTGGCAGACGAAAAGCACCTGCTGGACGTCTGGCGCAAGGCACACCCACGGGCGGAGCAGGAATGAAAAGACTGACATGGGGCATTCTGGCTGCTCTTATGGCTCTGACCGGGAAGGCTGAAGCAGTGCCATGCCACACGGTACAAGCGGCCGTTTTGCCGCTGCGCGATGATGGTGGATATCTGAGCATTCCAGCCCAGATCAACGGTCATGCAGTCTCCATGATCGTAGACACAGGTTCACAGGGTAGCCTGATGACACCGCAGGGCGTTGCAGCGCTTCATCTATCTCAGGACCCTGACCGTCACACTGTTATGCAGGGCCCCAACGGAACACCTCGTCTTGTTGCCAACGTCCGTATTGCCGATCTGCAACTGGGCCACCTTTCTCTGGGCGCAGGGTCCATGCCCATAGGCTCTCTCCCTGGTTCCCCGATGATTCATCCGCCTATTCTGGGGCTTCTCGGGGCAGATGTTCTGGATGGGTATGATCTGGAATTTGACGTTCCCCATCAGAAGCTCATGTTCTGGAAAGTTTCCTCAAACAGCTCGTCCTGCCAGCTTCAGCCCACTTGGAAAGGCCAGTGGAATACGGTTCCGGCCCGACAGGTTGACGGGCGCCTGATGGTAACCTTCACGCTTGATGGGACGCGCGGAACAGCACTTCTCGATAGCGGTGCGCGCTCCCATATTGTCAGCACCGACTTCGCCTATCGCCTCGGTCTCACGGATGAGCTGCTCGCGCTCGACCCTGGCGGTATCACTGCCGGTGTGGACCTGCATGAACGCCGATACCACTGGCATCGCTTCAAGCGCTTTTCCATGGGGGGCACGGTGTGGGTTGATCCAGTTCTGACTGTCGCCCCGGTTCATGATCAGGCCGACATGCTGCTGGGCTCAGACTGGTTCGCCAAACACGACATCTGGCTCTCTTACGCCACAAGCCAGATTTTCGTTCGTTAAGGAGTTGGGAGCGTACAGAACGTACCGGCTTTCATCCGTTCCTTGCGAGCAGGCGTGAAAGCCCACCAGTTCAGGGCTTCTCCCGTTTTCGCCTGATGGATGGTGGCCGCAAACACGTCATGCACACAGGGATCATGGCGTTGCTGCGTTAGATGACAGAGCTTCAGATAAAGATCGTCCGGCTCACAGGATGCCAGCTGCGCAGTTGAGGTAATCCCCAATATGGCAAAATCTGCGAGTGCTGCTTTGCCAACATTCTTCAGCATTGTGAGATCACTCATGCCTGCTCGCCCTTTATTTGAGGCAACCATTGTAGCGAGCGGCACTTTAAAGTCCTAGCAACAAAAGGACATTATTCATGGCGACGCAGGGACTATCACGTTTCACTGGCCGCAAGGTTCTCGTGACGGGGGCGGCATCGGGTATTGGTCACGCGACAGCCCTTCGTTTCCTTGACGAAGGCGCGCATGTCATTCTTGTGGACCGGGATCAGGAAAAGCTCGACGAGGTCATGAAGAGCCTCGACCCGAACAAAGCTACGGCCTCTCTGACAGACATTTCCAAACCCGACGAAGTTCAGAAACTGCTGGACCTCACCAAACAGACGTTCGGCACACTGGATGTGCTGGTGAACAACGCCGGTGTCACCACAATCGGCACGGTTCTGGACGGCGATCTGGACGCCTGGCAGACCGTGTGTGCCACAACCCTGACCGGAACCCTGAATGTCAGCCGCACCTTTCTGCCCCTGCTGATCCAGAGCAAAGGCAACATCGTCAACACGGCCTCCGTCTCTGGAATGAGGGGAGACTGGAACACGGCCTATTACGATGTTGCCAAAGGCGGCGTTGTGAACCTGACGCGCGTTCTGGCGATGGATCACGGAAAGGATGGCGTTCGCGTCAACGCCATCTGCCCGTCGGTCACACGCACTGCCATGACGGCGGACGCCCTTAAAGATCCAGCTTTCGTCAAAAGCGTCGAAGACCGCGTTCCGTTGCAGCGTCTGGGAGAGCCTGAAGATATGGCCGCAGCAATCACATTCCTGGCCAGTGAGGACGCGGCTTACATTACCGGATTGATCATGCCGGTTGATGGGGGCGTGACCGCATCAAACGGGCAGCCACCATTTCCTATGAGCTGATCTTCAGAAACTTACTGCACGTCTCCGCGCCGATCCTGCACGGAGACGTTTCC
The DNA here is from genome assembly GCF_014132155.1 of Gluconobacter sp. Gdi. Classification (GTDB taxonomy): domain Bacteria; phylum Pseudomonadota; class Alphaproteobacteria; order Acetobacterales; family Acetobacteraceae; genus Gluconobacter. Next base: position 465,534 of record NZ_BLJQ01000002.1, on the reverse strand, counting down.
TGAATATGTGGCGAAGAACGGAAGCCCCAGACTTCCAATTTCTACTTCATCCTGAAAGACAACTTTTTCATTCTCTATCGGAGCGCCGCCAAAAAAGGTTTTTGACCAGCGCGCCCTGCCCCACACTCAGAAAATCATCATAGTGAGTGAATTTCTTCTGATCCCCCAGACCCTCCAGATTTTCTTTTAGTGAAGAAATCCAGAAAGACGGAAATGTCGTGTATGTCAGATCAGGATCAAGGCTGACGCGCTTCTTCTTTTCGCCAACCCGAATATGAACTGTGAAGTCATCTTCCATGTCCACGGAATGACTGCCGTCTCCCAGGAATGTTTTAAACGCCAGCTTGCAGGCTTTCGTATCTTTGACATCAAGATACGCGAACTGTCTTTCCGGAATATCTATCAGAACTGCCAGGCGGAATAATGCCGCACGTCCGAGCACACCCACAATTGGTCGCCCGTCAACCACCTGCGTACTGGCCTTCGCGAGCAAGACGACGTCTACATCTCTCAGCGGAATATCATCCAGAACCAGTTCATTAATTTTGGAATGAAAGGCGCTTTCCTTATAGGCACCGCTGATGACAACTTTGGCGTCATCATAGCCCTTGGGGAACTGTATTCCTTCAGAATTCCGGGCGTAAATGTAATCGAACGCTGGGCTGACATACATCGCAGCGGGTTTGCCGTTGGTTTTCACCGGTATACGCGGCGCATCCCCCTCGCCTCCCAGTAACGGGAGAATAACTGGCATAAAAAACCTCCGTCCCGATAAAGGAACGGAGGTTTCTGGTATCCGCTAAGACGTAGGGGATTATTCGCCTTTGAGACGGCTGTTGCACTGGGACCAGTACCCGCCACCCTTCTGGATCCACTTCAGGCTGCCATTGCCGCCGTTTGCCTTGTTCGCATTGTACTGGGCAACACAGGTCTTCATGCGAGCCTTGCCAGCGGACAGGCTGGAAAACTGGGACGACACAGCCGTTGGGAATACAACGTTTCCAGACGTGACCGGAGCACTCTTGGACGCAATCGGTGCCTTCGTACCTGCAACAGACGAATCAGGCGGGTTCGCCTTACCCGTCGTGACAGGTGCCGTCGTTGTTGGTGCTGTGGCAGCCGTTGCCGGGGCAGCAGTTGTCGCAGGCGCGGCTTCAGCCGTTTCGCTACCACAGCTTGCAGCCTTGAAGGCCTTGTAGCTTTGACCGTTCAGGGTGCCGCCCTTCTTGGCGGACTGGAATGCAGCATGGCATTCCTTGGCCGTCATCGCGTGTGCAGGAACCGAGGCAAGACCGGCAGCCAGAACAGCGGCCAGGGAGAGGCGGGACAACATACGGCTGGAAACCATGAAAAACATCCTTGTCTGTCAACCGGGAAGTCGCAGCCTCCCGGTTCAGAAACGCCGGTGACTACGATCAGTTGATGCGTTCACCATGCATGGTCGTATCGAGGCCTTCAAGTTCCTCTTCTGCAGAAACACGCAGACCCATGACACGATCCAGAACCTTCAGGATCACGAATGTCATGATGACACACCAGACAATCGTCACGCAGACGGCTTCTGCCTGAGCCAGAAGCTGTGAAAGGCTTCCGACGGTACCAGCCGGATTAGCGTCCGTTGCAGAGAGCGGCCCATAAGCCAGAACACCTGTCAGCAGAGCGCCAACGATACCCCCCGTACCGTGAACACCGAACGCATCGAGACTGTCATCATAGCCAAGAGCGTGCTTGAGCCACGTGGCACTCCAGAAGCAGACTGCACCGGCAATCAGACCAATCACCACAGCGCCACCCGGCAGGACAAAGCCCGCAGCAGGTGTAATGGCGACCAGCCCGGCGACCACGCCGGAAATAATGCCAAGTGCCGTCGGCTTACCCGTCCGTGCCCACTCAACAGCCATCCAGGCGACACCACCAGCGGCAGCAGCAAGCTGCGTTGTCAGCATGGCCATGCCTGCACGGCCGTTAGCGCCCAGCGCAGAGCCTGCGTTGAAGCCAAACCAGCCAACCCAAAGCAGGGACGCACCGATAATGGCGTATGTCAGGTTGAACGGAGACATGTCATCCGTTCCAATGCCGCGGCGCTTGCCAAGAACATACGCACAGACAAGGCCAGCCACACCGGAGTTGATGTGCACGACCGTGCCACCGGCAAAGTCCACAGCGCCCAGGCCAGCGACCCAACCCGTTGGGCTCCAGACCCAATGAGCGACAGGTGCATAAACCAGCAGCAGCCAGAAGATCGTGAAGACGCACATGGAAGAGAACTTCATACGTTCCGCGTAGGCCCCTGTAATCAGGGCTGGCGTGATGACGGCGAACGTCATCTGGAACATCATGTAGACGCTTTCCGGGATCGTCATCGGAACGGCGGCTGCCGTTCCTGCCCCAAGCGTGAAAGCGGAATCAACGCCGTTGTGGAAGTTTGCTGCAACACCGTTCAGCAAAGCGCGGGACAGATCACCAATCCACGGCGTGCCACTCGAGAAGGCCAGACTGTAACCTGCAACCATCCAGACGAGGCTGGCGATACAACAGATGGCAAAAGACTGGATCAGGGTGGCAAGAACGTTCTTCTTGCGAACCATGCCGCCGTAGAACAACGCAAGACCAGGCACTGTCATCATCAGGACGAGTGCTGTGCTGATCAGCATCCAGGCTGTATCGCCTGTGTCGATGGCCGCAGGCGCATCAGCAGCCATCGCGGATACTGGCAGAAGTGCGCCAGCAGCCATGATCGAAAGACCGGAACGTCTCATCACAGAGCGCCCTCCCCGGTCTCTCCCGTGCGGATGCGGATGAGCTGATCGAGATTGGAGACCATGATCTTGCCGTCACCGATCTTACCCGTGCGAGCTGCCGTCATGATTGCCTCAATGACGTCTTCCACAACGGAATCTGCCACAGCAATTTCAATCTTGAGCTTTGGAAGAAAGCTGACGTGATACTCGGCGCCACGGTAAATTTCCGTCTGGCCTTTTTGACGACCAAAACCTTTGACTTCCGTCACGGTCAGACCTTGCACGCCCAGTGGCGTCAGCGCCTCCCGGACATCGTCAAGCTTGAAGGGTTTGATAATAGCGGTGACGAGCTTCACGAACGGCATATCCTCGTTGGGAATCAGAAGACTGGGGGCCAGTATGGCCCAGATTGTACCAGTTCAACAACAATATACGAAACAGCCCAGAGACACCGGGGAACCGGCGTCTCTGGGCGTCTTTCTTCCATCCAGCCTCTGAAGGAGGATCAGAACGTGGCGTTGATACGCCCGTAGTAATAGCCACCAGCGATGCCGATACCGGAAGAGTCCGTGTCGTAAGCATTCGCCCCGAGGTAGTTAAGATACTTGGTCAGACGCCGTGGGCGCTGGTTGAAAATGTTATTGGCGCCCACGGCGAAGTGCCACATGTGATTGAGACGGTACCCAACCTCAAGATCCGTCAGCCAGACTGGCGTATTCTTGAACTGCCCCCAGCAGACATTGGAATACTGAAGGCTCTGCCCCTTGCAGGTCAGGCTTGCAGGAGTCTGATCCTGATAGGTCAGCATGGACGTGGTTTCGCCGTAGCGCGTCTGACGCACGTTCACATCCCACTTTCCGATCGTCCAATACGCATTCAGGATGATCTTGCTGCGTGGAGAGGTAGACGTCAGATACGCGATGCTCTGTTCATTCAGGTAGGGGTTGCCCTGAGAATTCGTATTGATGTGATTGACGCGCGTCCGGTTCAGGTTGAGCGCCATGGTCAGATCCAGGTTCCCATACTGGTGCATGTGGAACATATAATCGGACTGGATATCGAGGCCCTGTGTGCGGGTGCTTCCAACGTTTGCGAAGTAGTTTGCCGAAACGTCCGCATTCGTAATGCCTGTCGGCAGCGTAGCACCCGTCATGTCGATAGCGGAAATGGCCGTATCGCCATAGATGGAACCCGCACCGGAAATACGATCCCGAATATTGATCTGATAAACGTCTGCGGAAATGTGCCAGCCATTGACCGGCTCAAGCACCACACCACCCTCAGCACTTGTAGAGCGTTCTGGCTTCAGGTTTTGAGCGCCAAGACTGCGCCCCGCAGCACTGGATGTGGCAAGGAGGCCCGAAGCGCCTGTTGGTGAGACGTTCAATGAGCTGAAGTGTTCTTCAGGAAGGGTTGGGGCGCGGAAACCATTGCTGATCGTGGCCCGAACGGCGATCCGTTTCGTAATGTCATACCGTGTGGAAACTTTACCATTCTCGGTATTCCCAACGTCCGTGTAGTGCTCGAAGCGGCCCGCAAAATCGAGATCCCAGTGCTTCAGCGGATGGAAGTCACCATCGAGGTAGGCGGCCCAGACGTCACGGCTCCACTTGCCAGAGTTTTCCGGCATCAGGCCCGCATAGCCCTGCGTTCCACCCTGGGTATAGGACGCAATTTCGCCCGGCCAGATCTGATAGGTCTCCAGGCGGTGCTCACCACCGAAGGCGACCGTCACAGGAACGAGGTTGGCAATTTTCAGCTGACGGCGGAAATCAAGATTGTTCGTCCACTGAGACAGGCGATAGGTCTCGGCACGAACCGTCGTTGGGGAGGTTCCGGTTTCCGCAATCAGGTTCGGGTTAGCTGTGTGCTTGTTCCCGATATCATTTTCATCAGCACCATAAGTCGAGCTCAGATCCCAGGAAAACCCAAGGAAATTGTCACCTTTAAGCCCCAAGGTTGCGGCGTAATCGTTCTCCTCGATGGTTTCGAGCGGAGAAAACCCATACGGATACAGCGTCGGAGCCACAGACGGCATACGATAGTTTTCATAAGCCTCGGAATGGCGGTGGGCATAGGTAATGAGACCGTATCCCTTCACACCTTCCGTCAGCGTCTTCCCGAACTCGATGCTGAGGTTTTCACGAGTTTCTTCCGGTGTGCTCAGGATCTTGTTGGAGTTATGCGGAACATCAAATCCCTTGTATTCGGGATTCCCCGGAACCGTCCGAACGTCCGTCGTGTTCGGGACCATATGATCGGTGTGGTACATCTGCCCGCTGATATGGACATAACCGTCCCCCAGGAAACCGAAGCCACCATCAGCACCAAGCTGATACTGCCAGCCATCACCGTTGTAGGCATTCGCGCCAGTCTGGGCGGTCATGTTCAGACCATGCGGCGTCTTTTTCAGGATGATGTTCACAACACCGGCGATTGCGTCCGAGCCATACATGGCCGCCGCACCATCACGCAGAATTTCGATATGATCGATTGCAGAGGCCGGGATCATGTTCAGATCGACCGGCGTTGAGCCCTGCTGCGGACCGGCATCAGCATAGATATTGGCTGTCGTATGACGGCGCTTTCCATCGACGAGAACCAGAACTTCGTTCGGGTTCAGACCACGCATCCGGATGGAGGACGTCAGGGCACCAGCGTCGCTTCCCATCGCGTTGACCGTGATGGACGGGTCAGTACGAACAATCGCGTCTGCGAGGTTCATCTGGCCGGAACGGCGGAGCGTCGCTGCCGTGAGAACACTGATCGGGCTCGTTGAATCCCGGGCGCGGCGGTTGAACGCATGCGTTCCCGTGACGATCATCTGCTCATTTGTATTGCTATCAACTGCATGAGGGCGGCGCGGCGTGGCGGCAGCCTGACGGACGACTGTTTTCTTCCCTGTGGTTTTGGTCGTCACCTTCGCAGGAACTGTGGTGCGGGTTGATTTATGCACGGCAGCAGAGGCCTGATGTACTGGGTGCACGACCGTAACGATTGTTGTAGCGAGAAGAAGTGACTTGAGGCGCATTCAGGCAGTCCTAATCAGATCTGGTGTTCAGTTCAGATTAGAAACGTTTTAAAGTGTGTCTACCGATTATTACGGCCTTGAATGTATCACAAGATTTCTAGTGCATAAATGCCACACCCCAAGAGACCAAAACGAAACTTTTGGACCCAGGAGTGTGGCATCAGGAAATTTCAGGAAACTGTAGGAGCCTTCAGATCAGGACCGCGATATTGCCCATTGCCAGGGCGATTGACCGGAGGAGACATGAGGCTTTCAGGCCACGGCGTGTCAGATGGAGAATCCGATACGACCGCAGTTCGTCCACGAGGCAGACATTCCGGCATTTCTGCTTGAATGCGATGCAGCATGCGTTCGCGGATATCACAGGACAGGTTCCACATATTTCCTGCATCCGCAGCCCCTGCGATCATGCGGATGGAAATGACCTGGGCATTGCTGTCTGCAATCTGGCAGGCAATGGAGGAACGGTCCTTGTCCCAATCCGAGCAGTGCTCGATTTCTTCCATGAACATCGCCCGCAAACGGTCCATCGGTGTGCGGTAATCCAGCCAGAGAAAGATGGAGCCGATCAAAGACTGCGAGCTATGCGTCCAGTTCTGGAACGGGTTTTCGAGGAAATAGGAAATAGGCACGATATAGCGCCGACGATCCCATGTCCGCAGGACGACATAAGTCGCATTAATCTCCTCGACCCAGGCCCAGTCCCCGTTCAGGATCAGCATATCTTCCATGCGGATCGGCTGGGTGATGGCGATCTGAATACCCGCGATCAAATTGGACAAAGCCGGCCGGGCGGATAGACCCACGATCAGGGAGGCGGCACCGGCAGAAGCAAAGAGTGAAACGCCAAATTTCTGAACGGAATTGAAAACCATCAGAGACGCGGCAACAGTCAGGACCCCAAAGGTGATCTCAATCAGACGACGGAGCACCCGGATCTGCGTCTGATGAGAGCGGACCGTGATGTCATCCACATTCTCCTTGGAACTGATCCGGTTCAGGTACTGATCAGTCGCCAGACGAAACGCCCTGATAATGCCGAAGCCAAGATTCATGATGAACAGGCAGGCCAGCACATGAGCGAGAAGCTTTTCAGTCTCGGGAGAGAAACCCTCCGTCGCGGGCAAAGCTGCACTGGCGGCTATGATCATCAGAAAATAGCGAACATTCATCTTTAACCTGATGGTTAAAGCATGAATGAACTGGATCTTCCTTAGGCCCGGCAGGCGTGGCAGCGCATCCGTGATGATCCGACTGAACAGGAGGGCGAACAGCGCGGCTGCAATCAGCAAAAGAACAGAACCCAGCGGGTCAGGCAGCCAGTCGAACTGGTGACGAAGGCTGGACATTGAGTCCACATAATTCTGTCTGAACATTGGTCTCCCTAGACGATCACCTGTCATCCACCATCAGGGCACGCAGAGGCTGCATCCTGAGCGAACGAAATGCTGTTAGCGGTGTCCATCAGCACGCATTCGGCCAAGAACATCAGACTACAACCCCAAGCGGACCAAACTGTTCCCGAAATACGAACTATCCTATTTTCACTATTTTAATAAGTTTTAATTTTGTTGAACGATGCATGTTGCCGAAATGAGACACTCACCTGCCGTCTTTTTGACCGTACTGAATACCAAACAGCCACAACAAATTTTTTGACTGAGAACCTATATTTTTCAGACTTTTCAATTCCTTATAACAACAAACTACAAACAGCGATTTATGTTGTTATTTAATGTTTTAAACATATTTTATTGGTTGTTTCACATTATAACTATTTGGTGTAGTTTTATGGCCGCCGCCACTTCCGTTCTGTCATCTGTGCTTTCGTTCGCTCTGCTCATGTCAGGTACCTCGGCCATTGCCCTGGCAGCAGACTTTCAGGACGCGCATTCTCAAACCGGGCACAAGCCACCAGGGAAGCCCCGTCATAACGGATACTCCAAGCCTGCCCCTTCGCCCCACAAGCAACCCAACGCAAAAGGCGAAAACGTTACAGTTCTCGGTCATGCCCATCAGGCTAACGGCGGAGCGCTGGGGACACGCCGCGTTCTGGATACGCCATTTTCGATCAAGGTCGTGACGGCAGCAGAACTTCAGGAGCGGCAGGTCAAATCGCTGGCGCGCGTTTTCTCACAGGATGCATCGGTCATTTCAAACGGCGACACGTATTCGTTCAACGCCTATTCCGTCACGGTTCGAGGCGTACCGCTTGATGATTACAACGGCTACAAGATCAACGGCACGCCCTTCTTCATGACGACCGTGGAACTCCCACTTGAGTCGTTCGAGGCGGTACAGCTTCTCAAGGGCGCTTCCGGTTTCATGTACGGCTTCAACGCGCCCGGCGGCATCATCGATTTCCAGACGAAGAAGCCGACCGACGCCCGCACATTTTCCTTTGATGCCGGATACAGCTCAGGCGCCGTGGGCAGTCAGCACATCGACACGGGTGGGCGCCTTTTCCGAAACGATATTGTTGGATATCGCCTGAACCTCACCCACGAAAATGGCGAAACCTACAACGGATCGCACGTCACGCGCTTTTCAGGCTCCCTATCCACGGATGTGCGGCTGGCTCACAACCTGCTGTGGACCGCTGACGCCATTTACCAGGACCGTCAGGTCCGTGGCGGCGTGCAGGACTTCTTTATTGATGATCCGTCAGCCTATGGCAGCAACCGTCTTCCCGATGCCATCAGCGGACACAAGAACCTGACGGCATCTCCGGCAAGCATGTTTACGTCCCACACCCTGTTTGTCTCAACCGGGCTGCATTGGGACATTACAAAGAACTGGACCGCGCGCATCGATTACAGCCACAGCATGGACTATCGCCGCTACCGCGGGGAGTGGATGTCCCTGCAGGATCAGGGTGGCAACTATGACACCTATATGAGCACCAATCCCGGAAGCTGGGCACAATATGATCAAGTTCAAGCCATTCTGGAAGGCAAGTTCCGGACGGGTTTTATCCGGCATGATTTCACGATGGGAGCGGCCTGGCAGGGACTTAGCAAATACCTGCCCTATGATTCCGATTACGTGAATATCGGAGGACAGAACCTCTACTCGCCGATCACAAGCCGTTCTTATAGCGGAAGCTGGGACACCGCGACCTATCGCAATTATCGTTCCGATCAGGTCGGTCTTTTCGGCAGCGACACTCTGACGTTTGATAAACACTGGTCACTCCTCGCCGGCATTCGCTTTACCGATTTCCATCAGCTGACATGGAAGTCTTCCGGAACAAAAACAGCGCTGCGCACTACGCCACTGACACCGACTGCCGCCCTGATGTTCCATCCGTGGAAAGACACCACTATTTACGCCAGCTACGTTCAGGCGCTGGAAAATGGTGGGACCGTGGGGGACACATACAAGAACGCGCGTGAAACTCTGCCGCCCATCCGTTCCGATCAGGTTGAAGTGGGTGCAAAGATCGCTCGCCAGAGCTGGGATCTGACCGGTGCGCTCTATCGCATCACGCGTGGCGCGCAGTATGCCAACGCGGACAATGTCTATGTCTCGAACGGCACCGTCACATATCAGGGGGCAGAACTCAGCGGCCATGTCGATCTGCCATTCGGCATTACCCTGACGGATAGCCTTGGTGCCGAAGGCGGAAAATACAGCAAGGCAGATGCCACCGTTAAAGGGAACAAGATCGAGGGCATTCCGCTGTTCCAGAATGTGTTCCAGCTGACGGACCGTATCCCGGGCGTGCCGGGTCTCTCGGCAACTGCGGAAGTCCATTATACCGCATCAATGTGGGGCGACAGTTCCAACGCCTTCCATGTCCCCAGCTATACGCTGCTCAATCTGCGGGCCAGCTATCGCACCAGCATTGGCCGTCACAAGATGACCCTGCGTGCTGAACTCGATAACGCCACAAACCTTCATTACTGGGGCTTTCTGGCCTCTGATTACTTCTTTGTCGGGACACCGCGCGCTGTCTTCCTGAACGCACGCTTCGATCTCTGATCTTTTCTGCCCCTTCCTGCCCTCTTCCGCTCCACACGTCACAGGAGTAGGACAGGGGCAGGGAGATGAGCACGATGACCAAGACACATTACGACCTGTGCATTAACGGAGCCGGTCCTGTTGGCGCGACACTGGCCTGTCGTCTGGCAGCCGAAGGTGTGCGGGTTCTGCTCATTGACCGTGCAGCTCTCCCAGGCATGGAAGACCCTTCTCTTGACGGCCGGGCATACGCCATTGCGGAAGGTTCACGCCAGATGCTGGAAGCTGCGGGTATCTGGGACAATCTTCCCGGTGTTTCCCAGCCAATCCGTGAAATCCGCGTCTCGGATGGCCGCCCGCACGAGGCTCCCTCACCGCTTTTCCTGCATTTCGGCGTGGACGATGCCCCTGAAGGCATGAATTTCGGCTGGATGGCAGAAGCACGCGATCTGCGTCTCGCCATTAACCGGACGCTTGAACAATACGAGACGCTGGACGTCCGCGCGCCAGACACAGGAACCTTCACGTTTCACCTGGATCATGTGTCGATCCGTCTGGCATCAGGTTCAACCGTAACGGCCAAACTGGCTGTCGCGGCGGAGGGACGTCGTTCTCCATTGCGCGAACAGGCCCGCATCGGCCTGACCAAACTGCCCTATCATCAGTGCGGCATCGTTGCGACGATCGCACATGAAAAGCCCCATGACGGCGTGGCGCTGGAGCAGTTTCTCCCAGAAGGGCCTTTCGCCCGACTGCCAATGCCGGGCACGGCTGAGCATCCGCATCGATCCGCTATTGTCTGGGCGGAAGGCGAAGGTCGCGCCCAACGCTTCCATGACCTCCCCGATGAAATCTTTGCCCGCGAAATCCGTGCACGCATGGGCGATGAGGATCTGGGCGCCATCACACCCATTGGCCGCCGCTGGATTTATCCGCTGTCAGCGCAGTATGCGCAGACATATATTGCGCCCCGTCTGGCTCTGGTCGGAGATGCGGCCCATGGTATCCATCCAATCGCAGGTCAGGGGCTGAATATCGGTTTTCGGGATGTCATCGCTCTGGCAGACCTACTGATTGAAGCCCATACGAAACGTACAGATCCGGGAAGCCGGGAACTCCTTGTCCGCTATCAGCGCCGCGCCCGGCCCGGCAATATGGCCATGCTGGCCGCCACGGACATTCTGGAACGTCTCTTTGGCAACGATAATCCGGTTCTGCGGCGCGTGCGTGACCTCGGCATTGCGGGCGTTCATCGCCTGCCCCGCCTGAGACGCGCCTTTGTTCGCAAGGCGATGGGCGTATGAGTTCAACCGTAAATCTCGTTAAACTCTGGCAGGAAATGCAGTCCCAGGCATGCAGTTGCCATGATCCGCTGATTCAGGATGTCTTCGCGACTAACATCGGGGATCATGCCGACTTCAGCTCAGCACTGGCTTCTCTACTAGGGACAAAGCTGGCTGATCGCTCCATTTCGGCCACGGCCATCACGCGTCTTGTTGCGTCAATTCTTCAGGACGTTCCGGCAATTGCAGAAGCCGCAGCGGAAGACATCCTCGCGATCCGGGATCGGGATCCTGCCTGCCCTGACCTTGTCACGCCTTTCCTGTTTTTCAAAGGCTGGCAGGCATTACAGGCTCATAGGGTCTCACACCATCTGTGGCAGAGAAACCGCCGACATCTAGCCTATCACTTTCAGAGCAGGGTAAACGAACTGTTCTCAATAGACATTCATCCCGCCGCCCGACTGGGACGCCGCCTGAGTATCGATCATGGAACGGGAATCGTCATTGGAGAAACCTGCATCATTGAAGATGACGTCTCCCTTTTTCAGGACGTCACGCTTGGCGGAACAGGAAAACTGAGCGGGAACCGCCATCCGATCGTTCGCCGGGGCGCCATGATCGGTTCCGGTGCAAAAGTTCTGGGCCGTCTTGTTATTGGTGAAAATGCCCGGATCGGCGCAGCCTCCGTCGTTCTGGAAGATATTCCAGCCAACGCAACCGCGGTTGGGAACCCAGCCCGGATTATTGGCACGCCAAAGGCTACCTCTTTTCCTACGACAACCAACCCTGCTCACCCTGTCGCTTGACGGAGAGGAGCCGCAGGCTGTCTCTTTCTGCTCAGACGATTGTTTCGATATGAAACAGGAATGTATCCTTAATTAACTTTAGTAATCACCAAGAAACAGAGTGTGTATTACTGTTATCTGCATATGACAATTATGCAACAGCGTGCCTTTATGGCATCCCTGCTGGTTATTTCCGGATAGACAAAGTTCTGAGACAAAAACATTACTAAGGAGATCTCAGAAATATAGTCTGACTGTGAGCCCACATGATTCTTAATCGACGCAGGGAGCTGCTTCTGTGCGCTTCCGTTCTCGCCATGGGACTGGAAGCGACTGCAACAGCGGACGCCCAGACCGCTACGAGCACGCATCACCGTGCGTCCTCTCATCGCACAACAACGCACGCCAAGGCGGCTGCCACGCCCAGGGTTACAACACAGGCACCGGTTCAGACAGTTGCACCAGCTGCGACAACGCCTGCCTTGACCGCTCAGGTCAATCGCCGTCGTGCCGTTACTTCGATCGATTCAGGCCGTTCTGAAAGTGTTGTCGTCACGGGCTCTGCCCTGAGCACGTCCAACAACTCGAACGCGAACCCGGTCCAGATCGTGACCAGCAAGCAGATTGAGCAGACAGGCGCCACCACGATTGGTGATTACCTGCAGCGCCTTCCGTCCATGGGCTCCTCTGGCACAACAAATAGCCAGACCAATGGCACAGGCGGCTCCTCCTGCATGGATCTGCGTAACCTTGGGCAGAACCGCGTTCTGGTTCTGATCGACGGCAAGCGTGCTGCCATCAATGGCAACAACAGCTGCTTCGACATGAACACGATCAACGTTCATCAGGTTGCCAGCATTGAAATCCTGAAGGATGGCGGTTCCGAGCTTTATGGTGCTGACGCTGTTTCCGGCGTTATCAACATCAAGCTTCGCCACGACCTCAACGATGCGAACCTCACGGTTCGTGGGGGTATTGGCACCGATCGCGGCGACGGCCAGACAGGCATGATTTCCGGCTATAAGGGCTGGAACTTCGATCATGGCAAGGGCAACGTGACGCTTTTCGGGTCTTACATGACCTCCAGTGGCATCCAGCAGCGCAACCGCTCATGGGCGAACCCCGTTCAGATCAACAACCCTCTGAGTGCATCTGGACTGTCCTTCGGGTCCGGTTACCCGACCGGTGGCCTGTATCAGACAGACAGCGGCAATTATGTTGGCAGCGAAAGCGGTGCGCTACACACGTATTCCAAGGCGGACCGATACAACTACGGTAACGATCAGTCCCTGACCAACTCCCTTCAGAACGCGACACTGTCGTTTGATGCCCATTACGACATCAACCGTCATTTCACGCCATATCTGAACTTTAACTACGCACACCGTAATTCGTCCACGACGATGGCCCCTATTCCGGTGGCTGGCAGCATTTACCCGTCCTCGCTGCCAACGGCGCTCTATATTCCTGCAAACGACCCCTACAACACGCTCGGCGAAGACGCTTATATGTCCAAGCGTATGGGTGAGTGGGGCAATCGCCGCAGCGAAACCGCCACGGATACCTACACGGGTATTGCGGGTGTGAAGGGTGAAATCACCCATGGATGGAACTACGATCTGTCCTACACCTATGGCTGGAACCAGGTCATGCAGCAGACGTCTGGCGTTGGTAACTACGCCAAGCTGCTGCAGACATATGGCCTGCAGCAGGACACCCCGGGTGATGCTGACAGTACGCTGAGCTACAATCCATCGGTTTGTAACGCTGCCGCCGGTTGCGTTCTGTCCAACCCGTTTGGCAAGCTTTCACCGGAAGCTGCAGCTTACTCCAACTACACGTCGCATGATCACTACTATTACCAGCTGCGTGACCTGAACCTGCGCATCAACAACAACCATGTTGTTCACATGCCATGGAATAACGGTGGCGACCTGGGTCTTGCGCTGGGTATGGAGCATCGTGGTGAACAGCTTGCCTATCACCCGGATCCACTGGTCGAAGCAGGTCAGACGCTGACGAACTCTGCGTCTTACACCGGCGGCGGCTTCAACGTTTCTGAAGGTTACATCGAAGGCAAGGCAACACTGCTGCACAACGCATTCCTCGCCAAAGATCTGACGATCGACGGTCAGGGACGGTACTCGGCCTACAATACGTTCGGTGGCACGAAGAACTGGAAGGTTTCCATCAACTGGGCACCGATTCAGGACATCCGCTTCCGCGCAACGCTCGGTACGTCTTATCGTCAGCCGAACGTTTATGAGCTGTATGGTGGTCAGTCTCTGGGATACGCCTCAGCGACCGATCCGTGTGATTCCGTACAGGCAGCATCCTACGGTGCGCAATCTCCTGTCGTAGCAGCCACTTGCGCACGTCAGGGCATCAACAGCAGCACGTTCGCGTCCAACTTCTCCGGACAGTCTCCAACGTTGTATGGCGGCAACTCCAAGCTGCGCCCTGAGACGGGCCGGACCTACACGATCGGTACGGTGATCACGCCGCGCTGGATCCCGGGCCTGTCTGCGTCCGTTGAATACTGGCACTACACGCTCAAGAACATGATCACGTACCTGAGCAGCCAGTACATCATGGATCAGTGCTATACGGGCACGAACACGTCTTACTGTGATCGTATTACCCGCGTTGCAAGCACCGGGCAGCTGAATGCTGTGACGTCCATGTATGACAACATTGGCGGCCTGAAGACGAGCGGTATCGACTTCGACCTTGACTACCGTATCCGTGTCACACAGCATGATGTCCTGACGCTGTCCAACAACTTCCAGCAGCTCGTCAGCTACCTGCAGCAGAACGAGGCTGGTGGTCAGTGGTACAACTATGCTGGTCGCATGATGTATCAAACCGGCAACGGCAACCCGCGCGTTCGTGACTATGCAACGGTTGGCTGGCAGCACGGTGCGTTCGGCGTGACGTATATGATGCAGTACATGGGCGGCATGGTCTGGAACGACGGCACGACAGATCTGAAGCGTGCCAATGGGTATGGCCGTACCAGCACCCCAGGCATCTTCTCACATGATGTGACGGTGTCCTATCGCTGGAAGAGCTGGAACTTCGAAGGTGGTGTGAACAACCTCCTCGACAAGAAGCCGCCGTTTGTTGCCAGCGCAACGGACAACAGTGCAGCTGCGCTGTACGGCAACCTCTACATGGGACGCTACGTCTTCCTGCAGGCAGGCGTGAACTTCTGATCCTGATCACTTGATCAACGAAAAAGGGCGGTCCGAAAGGGCCGCCCTTTTTTTGTTATTGATACGCCCTGGAACTTACTGATTCGAGAACTTGAACGTCGTCGTATAGTCGAATGTCTGACCCGGCTTCAGTTCCGTCGTCGGAAAGGACGGATGGTTCGGACTGTCTGGATAGTGCTCGGCTTCAAAGGCGATAGCGTCTGTCTGGCGATAAGCATGGCCGGAAATCCCTGCATACCCACCGTCCAGTGAGTTGGACGTATAAACCTGTAGCCCTGGCTGGTTGGTCAGAACTTCCATGCTGCGGCCCGAGCGTGGGTCATAGACTTTTCCAGCCAGACGCGGAGCCTGTCCGTATGCTCCGTTAACGACCCAGTTCATGTCGTAACCACGCGCATACATCATCTGGATGTCATTGCTGCGGAGGCGTGCGCCCACTTCAGTTGGCTTACTGAAGTCGAGTGGTGTGCCTGCAACGGGTACGAGCTCACCCGTCGGGATCGAGGTGCTGTCGGTTGGGGTATAGCTGTCTGCGTTGATCTGAAGGATTTCCGGCTCGATGCTGCCAGAGCCTTCGCCATTCAGATTCCAGTAGCTGTGATTCGTCAGATTCAGAACCGTCGGCGCATCGGTTGTCGCCACATAATGCAGCGACAGAGCATTGTCGTTCCCTAGCGTATAGGTCACGTGCGTTGTCAGTGTACCGGGGAAGCCCTGGTCTCCATTCGGACTGACCAGCTTTAGCGTCACATAGGAACCGCTTGCAGAGATGCCTGTCTTTTCAAGCGTCCAGACGTTCTTGTCGAACCCCTTTTTGCCACCATGCAGAGCGTTCGGGGCAGCCGTAATGTCCGTGTGGTAGATTTTCCCGTCTACCGGGAAGCTGCCGCCTGCGAGACGGTTTGCGTAACGGCCGATAATCGCCCCGAAGAACAGTCCACCCTTGGCGCTATCGACGGTGTATCCCTTGAGATCGCCAAACCCGAGGACGATGTCCTGCGGATGCCCGTTACGATCCGGCGTTTCAACAGATTGAATAATGCCACCATAGGTAATGACGCGTACCGTCACGTTATGGTCATTCTTCAGAGTAACAATACGGACAGGCTTACCATCGGGCGTGTTGCCCCATGGCTGAGAGAGTGCCGTTGGACGCGCCTGAGCAGCCCCAAGAGACAGGCCAACTAGGGCCACGGTGGCAAAAAGTGGTGCTTTGCAGGCAGAAAATCTGGACACTGGAAAATTCCCTGGTGTTGAGTTGCCGCCACACTGCTCTCAAAATATTTCAGCCGTCAAAGTCGCCGGAGTGTCCTTTTGACGTCTGGATCGTTAAAGGATCTCGTCCCTTCCCTGTGTCGTAATTTGGATACATAGAGGGGTGCAGCTTGGCACAGTATAGGCTATGACTACGGCCTTCCGCAGTTTTCCGCGACGGACGGCTCATGGCTCCGCCGGCGGCACACCAATTGAATGGGAACGGATTTCGAAAATTTCCGTTTTCAGATGAAGTCTTTGTGAGCACGCCCGCGGAGTGGGGTTTTTGAGGAATGGTTATGGACTCTCGGCAGGACAGAATCGGTATCAGGGCGACGCGCTCGCGTCGTGGCAGAGCCATTGCAGGCGTTTTGGCACTGCTGACGCTGGGGGCCTGTGGCTCCCTGCATAATCCCCCGCCGAAAGATCCGGACGACCTTGCTGATTACAAGGCTGCCAACGATCCGTACGAGCCGCTGAACCGGAAAATGTATAACGTCCAGATGTGGGCTTATCATGTGGCCCTGCGCCCCGTGGCCAAAGCCTGGATCTGGGCTGTTCCGAAACCGGTGCGGCATAGTATTTCCAACATCAATGAAACCTGGCGTGAGCCTGCGGTGTTCTTCTCTGATGTAGGGGCTGGAAAGCCTCGTCGTGCGGGTGATTCGTTCATGCGCTTCACGATCAACATGAGTGCGGGAGTGGCCGGTTTCTTCGATGTTGCCAGTCTGGTCGGGTACAAACAGCATGAGACTGACCCGGGGATGACCATGGGAACATGGGGCGTAAAGAGCGGCCCATACCTCTTCATTCCGTTCGTTGGTCCCAGCAACTTCCGCGATGGCGCAGGCTATGCGATTGGTCAGGCTCTCACCCCGATCAATTATGTGCCAAGAGGTTATGGCCTGCTGACATTCAACTGGGCCTACAATATTCTTGGAACGGTTGATGGCTTTGCCAACAGTGTGGATCAGATCGATCATCTGGAGCAGGACAGCCTTGATCCGTACTCCTACGTCCGCAGTGCCTGGCAGCAGAACCGCCAGAGCCAGATTGACGCTATGACGAACGATCACCGCGCCACCACCCCAGACTGGTACAACTGAGGACAAACGCATGCTTAAAGCCTTTTCGCGCCGGGCCCTTCTTGGTGCTTTTGCTGCAGCCCTCACTTTCGGGGCTGGCGTCGCTCATGCCAATCCGGCAACAGATTTCGTGAATTCCTTTGGTGGCCAGCTGGTCAGCATCGTTAATTCCGGCAAGCCACTGGGTGAAAAGAAGCGCGAAGTCCTTCCGCTTCTTCAGTCCAATGTGGATATTCAGGGCATTGCCCGCTACTGCCTCGGCCGCTACTGGCGCACCGCCACCCCGGCACAGCAGCAGAAATACCTTCAGCTGTTCGATCAGGTTCTGGTCAACACAATCACGGACCAGATCGGTAACTACCAGGGCGTGAGCTTCCGTGTGACCGGCACAAGCCCGACACCGGATGGCGAACGCGTCAACGCGCTGATTGACCGTCCGGGCCAGCCAGAAGTCAACATGCAGCTCATCATCGGTGGGAACCCGCCGAAGGTGGTGGATATGTATGGTGAAGGTGCCAGCCTGCGCATGAATCAGCGCGGCGATTACAGCTCCTATCTGGCCCGTCACGGCGGCGATGTTGGTGCACTCAACGCAGCTCTGGAGCGTCAGCTCAGCAATCATCACTGATTGCCGTTCTCTCGAGCATGACGATAAAAAAAAGGCCTCCATAACAGGAGGCCTTTTTTTGTGCTTTGTCTTACCAGCGAGTTTTATCGGGTAGGCCGCTGCACAGTGACGTGGAAACGATAGATTGTGTCTTTGCCCGTAAAGAGTACATCTGTTTGTCCGTCATGATGGGCCAGAATTTCTGCGACCTTCTGGGACACGAGATTCACATGCACAACATCCGGCAAGCTGATGGATGCCGTCTGCAGGTTCGGGGGGAGCGCTACGATCTCGGTGCCTCCCACGGCTAAAACCAGCGTACGATCAATAATGTGCATGCCACCCACGACCGGTTCAGGGGCCTTGGGGGCGTCAGCCCGTGCGCTCGGCAATACAGCCAGCCCCATGATGACGGCAGAAAACGCCGCTTTTCCAATGTTTTTCAGAAAATCAACCACACTTTATTCCTTAGAAAAAAATACCGTATGGCTTCAATCAGTAATACCTGATGCGGCAGGAAACAAACGCTCAGTACCCCTTGCGTATCAGGCAGGGGTAATCTCGTAGAGAAACATCGTATTACCATCACGCGTGAAGGTATCAACATGACGCATGCCGATACTGCCGAGTACGACGCGAGAGGCCAAATTATCTTCCCGAGCCACAGCTACAATCCGTGGCTCCCCTTCATCCAGAACATACCGAATGGCAGCAGCCGCAGCTTCACGGGCAATGCCCCGGCCAGTAGCCCATGGGAAAATTGAAAATCTCAGTCCGATACCGCGGCCATCAGGGCGTTCGTGAACGCCTGTTATTCCAACAAAACGCCCATTTTCACGAATAGCAAAGATACCAATGCGGCGCCTGGCCCAGAACGCAACGTCCTCGGCCATTTCCTTTTCCGTATCGAAGCGGCTTCGCACACCGCCAAGCATTTGCCCAAAAGCACCGGCATCAGCCTTGAGAGCAATCATGTCCTCCAGATCCGGCCAATTGACCGGAGTGAGAACCAGACGTGCAGTACGGAGTTCACGCCCTAACAAGCGGGCCTCCTCAAACCGTCAGAAACCGGAACAGGTGATCCTGTCCCGGTGACGTGCAGAAGGAACGGTCCGTCTTAGCGGGCCAGCGGGCGATATTTGATACGGCTCGGCTCAGTCGCATCCGGACCAAGGCGACGTCGCTTGTCTTCTTCGTAGTCCTGGAAGTTGCCTTCGAACCACTCGACATGGCTGTCGCCTTCGAAAGCCAGGATATGCGTGGCTAAACGGTCAAGGAACCAGCGATCATGGGAGATGACCACGGCGCAGCCAGCGAAGTCTGCCAGAGCATCTTCGAGGGCACGCAGCGTATCAACGTCAAGATCGTTGGTCGGCTCATCGAGCAGCAGGACGTTGCTATCTTCCTTGAGCATCTTGGCAAGATGAACGCGGTTACGCTCACCGCCCGACAGGATGCCAACGCGCTTTTGCTGGTCAGAGCCCTTGAAGTTGAACGCCCCGACATAGGCGCGGGACGGAACCGTCCGCTTGCCAAGCTGAATGACGTCCGTACCGCCGGAAATTTCTTCCCAGACGGTCTTGTTGCCATCCAGCGTATCGCGGGACTGATCGACATAGCCGAGCTTCACCGTCTCGCCGACCTTCAGAGAGCCACCATCCGGCGTGTCCTGACCGGTGATCATCTTGAACAGCGTGGACTTACCCGCACCGTTCGGACCGATCACACCCACGATGCCACCAGGCGGAAGCTTGAAGTTCAGGCCATCGATCAGCAGACGATCGCCAAAGCCCTTCGTCAGGTTCTCAGCCTCGATCACCGTACCGCCAAGGCGCGGACCCGGCGTGATAACGATGTCCGCCGTGCCACCAACCTTCTCGGAGTTGGCTGCCAGCATTTCTTCGTACTTGGTAATACGAGCCTGGCTCTTCGCCTGACGTGCCTTAGGCGAGCTGTTGATCCACTCCTGCTCGGCAGCAAGAGCGCGCTGGCGGGAGCTCTCTTCCTTCTCTTCCTGAGCCAGGCGCTTGCGCTTCTGGGTCAGCCAGGATGAGTAGTTGCCTTCGAACGGATAGCCACGGCCGCGCTCAAGTTCCAGAATCCAGTTCGTGACGTTATCAAGGAAGTAACGGTCATGGGTGATGACCATGACGGTGCCCTGATAGTCACGCAGCGTCTTTTCGAGCCAGCTGACGCTCTCGGCATCAAGATGGTTGGTTGGCTCATCGAGCAGCAGAATGTCAGGCTTCTCAAGCAGCAGACGACACAGCGCAACGCGGCGACGCTCACCACCGGAAAGCTTGTCGACCGGGCTGTCTGCTGGCGGGCAGCGCAGCGCGTCGAGAGCGATCTCCAGCTTCCGATCTAGCTCCCAGCCGTCACCGGCATCGATGATTTCCTGCAGCTCGGCCTGTTCCGAGAGAAGATTGGTCATCTCCTCATCGGACATAGGCTCAGCGAACAGCATGGAAATTTCGTTGAAGCGATCGAGTGCGCGCTTGAGTTCACCAAAACCGAGAGCGACGTTCTCACCAACCGTCAGCTTTTCATCAAGCTGCGGCTCCTGCTCGAGGTAGCCGATCCTGACGCCATCGGCCGCCCAGGCTTCACCGCCGAATTCCTTGTCGATCCCGGCCATCACCTTGAGCAGCGTGGACTTACCCGCGCCGTTGACGCCGAGAACACCGATCTTCACACCGGGCAGGAAGGAAAGGGTGATGCCCTTAAAGACCTCACGTCCACCCGGATAGGCCTTCGTAAGATCCTTCATGACGTAGACGTACTGGTAGGCGGCCATGATGAGGTCTCCTGTTCGGTGGTGGAGTGCGGAATGAGCGGCGGCAGACAGGCTCGCCAGACAAAATAGAACACCGTGCGCCCGGAGGGACTCGAACCCCCAACCAAGCCGTTATGAGCGGCCGGCTCTAACCAATTGAGCTACAGGCGCGCGGTAGCTGCACGAAATCGCTCACCTGACGCATTTTTGCAAGGGCTGACATGGTGAAATGTCTTTTTTTGCATTATGTGTCAAAACGCCTCCCGTCCCCGACTGGCCTCAGAAGGCCATTGCCGCCGTTTCGAGAAGGCACCTACCGGTTTTCATTATTCTGGGGGAAGACGTGGCTGGACGCTCATTGAAACACATTACAACGCCGCACATTCGGTGATGCAGGCAAGCGCGACAGCTTTTCTGCAAAAATTCCGCTGGCTCTACAGCCCGGACCCGGTCATGGCCGGCTACGCTCTCCGAACTACTCTGACGTCCCTGCTCGCGCTGGGGATTGCCCTGAAGATGGAGCTTGGTAGCCCGCAATGGGCAGCCCTGACCGTCTGGATGGTCGCGCAGGGCACACGCGGGCGCAGTCTGGCAAAGGCGAAATGGCATCTGTTCGGCATGGTGCTGGGCGTGATCTGCGGCGTGATACTCGTCGCAGCCTGCCCTCAGGCGCCCTTGATGTTCATTCTGCTTCTGGCCGCAGGCATCGGGCTGTTCTGCCTGATAGGCACGTTCATGCCGGGGCCAGCTTCCATGACCAACTACCGTATTCATGGTATGCGGGCGACGGGCTTCACTTACGCCATTGTCTCCCTCGATGGGATCGCGGACCCACACCACATTTTCGAAATTGCGAGTTCGCGCGCCACATACATTGTGCTGGGCATTGTTCTGGAAGCATCGATTTCTGGACTGTTCCAGCTCGGCCTCACGAAACGAACGCGCCAACAACTCACCAGCACTTTTGAAGACACCCTGAAGCCAGCACTTTCAACCATCGCGGACATCCTGGCGGGCAAGACGGATGCTCTGGAGACCATGCAGTCTGTCTTCACCCGGATCACCACTTTAGGGGATCAGGTTGAATTCGCTGAGGTCGAGCTGGGACGACAGGACCATGCGGGCGATCATACGCGAGCCGCCCTGGCGAACATCGCTGTTCTTCTGGCACGGGCCATGGACCTTGCCACGCTGATGCGCCTTCCCCTCAGTCAGGATGACGCTTTCCTCGAACAGGCCAAAGCGATCCAGCACATGTTTCTCGCCTTGCCCGCGAGGCTGGAGAGTACCGAGAGCATGGATGCAATTTTGGGCGATCTGCGAGACATCAGGCGGGACTGCCGACGCCGGGTCGTAGAAGATTTCGATACTGTTCTTCCCAAAGTAGAAGACCGCGCTGCCATGCTTCGCCACGGCATGTTGCAGCAGTCTCTGGTCGAACTGATTGATGCCCTGAGAATGGCCCTGCGGCAGTTCGAAGCCAGCCGCAATCCTCAGCCTCACGATCATTTCCATGAGCCTATCCGATCCTACCGGGACTGGCGGCAGGCCATCGTTAACAGCCTCCGCTCATCGGTGACTGTCTTCGGGGCGGGTGTAATCTGGATTGCGACAGCGTGGCCCAGCGGCCTGACATTCATCATGTTTGTCGCGATTGCATGCAGCCTGTTCTCGACGCTGGAACGCCCAGCCCTTGCGACACAGGCTTTTTTGCATGGTGCCTGCTGTGCCGTTTTGGCTGGGGGCGTGCTCGATCTGCTTTTGCTGGGAAAACCCACAACATTCGAAATGCTCGGAATGTGGTCTGGCGTTGCCATGATGTTAGGCGGGCTGGCCTTCGCCTATCCGCCACTGACGCTTCCGGCCGTCTCTTACAATCTGTTCCTGCCCATCCTTCTAGGCCCTTCCAATCAGGGCCGAACGGATGAAATCGTCTATTTCAATACGGCCATGCCGCTCGTTCTGGGCCTGCTTTACACATCATGGATGTACCGCGTTTTTCTGCCCTATGACCCAGCGCACCAACGCTGGACCATGCGCGAACACATCCTTCAGGACCTGCATCACATTGCAGAAGGGAAAACGAACGCCACGCTTGATACAGTGGTCTCACGCAACGTGGATCGCTTCGTTCGCCTGATGACCAATTCAGGAAATACACCGTCTCCTGTGGTCCACGCCTATCTGGCGGGCATTCTTTCCGCGATGCGCGTCATGCTGAACCTGCTTCGACTGCGCGCCATAGACCATGATGCGTCTCTCAACCCCCGTGCACATCAGGCGCTGGAACTGGTGCTGGCCCGGATGAGTCATTTCAGTGGTCGTTATCATGGACATTACGGACGGACGCTCCGCGCCACCCTCCTCGCCATTCAAAGACTGCGAGACTGTGAAACAACCGAATCGCGCCCCCGCCAGCGCTTCGTGTTGATTGCCGCCCTCACCGCTCTGGACGTCATTGCGACGGAACTGGACACCAACAAGATATTCTTTGACACAAAAAGCCCCTATCTCGACCCGCCGGTTTGAGTGCTCACGAAGAAATGTTCTGAAATAGACTTTTCTTTTCACGAAAAGGGGGGAAATGTTCCGTTTCAACCGCGGAGTGCCGCGGGAAGACAGGGTCTTCAGAAAGGATACCGTCATGTTTCGTCGTATCGTGCCCGCTCTCGGCCTAGCTCTTGGCCTCGGCGTGATGTCCACGGCTGCTATGGCCCAGGAACAGTCGCCACCGCCTCCTGCTGCCGTTCAGGGCACGCCTGGCAAAGATTTCACGGGCGTCTCTCCTGCCAATCTTGCAGGAATCATGAACTACTGCATCGAGTTGCAGTATCTCTCTTATGATGAAGGCAACCCGGCTCTTTACGGCCTGAGCGAAAAGTACAAGGCCACCGAACAGACGGTTGGCAATGAAGACTATGCTCTTGGCACCTCTGGCTTCTTCAACAGCAACGGCAAGCGCTATTATCTGGTGGCCTACACCAACGAAGATGACCGTCGCGCAGCCTGCCACAATGCTTTGAAGGCCGCACAGCCGCTTCTCTGACCCTGACTTTCCGAGTTTATCGGCTTCTACGAACGCTCCGGCCCTGTGCTGGAGCGTTTTGCGTTTCTGGCGATCTGTCGAGCGCTCTCAACCCCGCGACCGGCACGCCAGTTCCCTATCATGTTTTTGCTTCCGCTCTGGGCAGAAAGGCGCAGGACAGCTAAGGTTCCGCCGTCTTAAAACCAGTTCAGGACGTGAACATCATGGACGTTTCCAAGATCTCGCCCGGCAAAGACGTGCCGAACGACATTAATGTAGTTATCGAGATCCCGCAGGGCTCTCAGGTCAAGTACGAAGTGGACAAGGATAGCGGCGCGATCTTCGTGGATCGTTTCCTGTTCACGCCCATGGCCTATCCGGCAGCTTACGGCTTCATTCCTGGCACCCTCGCCGCTGACGGTGACCCGGCTGATGCCCTCGTGCTGGCTCCGGCAGCCGTCGTTCCTGGCGCCGTGATCCGTGCACGCCCGATCGGCATGCTGAAGATGGAAGATGAGAGCGGCCAGGATGAGAAAATCATCTGCGTCCCGCACGACAAGATCCATCCGCAGTTCACGGACGTGAAATCCATCGACGACCTGCCAGAGATCACACGCAAGGCGATTGAGCACTTTTTTGAGCGCTACAAGGATCTTGAGCCCAACAAATGGGTTAAGGTAACAGGCTGGGCTGGCAAGGAAGAGGCTGGTAAAGTCATCGAGGCAGCACTCGCAGCAGCCAAATAATACGATGTTGTGATCCGTTTTATACGGATTATAGTTTACATCGCTTGGTATAGGCTTTGTTTTTTCCTAAGAAATGAAGCCTATATCATATGAGCGTGATATTTTCGAAATTTATCTCATAATCTCTGTTCTTCATCCCGGAAAAAG
Organism: Gluconobacter sp. Gdi; assembly: GCF_014132155.1. Classification (GTDB taxonomy): domain Bacteria; phylum Pseudomonadota; class Alphaproteobacteria; order Acetobacterales; family Acetobacteraceae; genus Gluconobacter. The sequence goes on along the minus strand of NZ_BLJQ01000002.1, from coordinate 440,876 downwards.
TGTTACGAAGATCTCGCAACCTGATACCCGAGGATAAGAGACTTGTCTCGCCTGCATCTCTATGCCGCAGCCTGTGCGGTTTCTTTTACGCCCGCCATCGCTGCCGCTGAAGGCGCGACCAAGGCTCCCGCACCTGTCACGACCGTCGTTCAGTCAAAGGCTGGCGAAAAGGTTACGACCGTGCGCGTTCTCGCTCCCATCACGGTTATGGACTGGCCGGACCAGAACTCAGAAAACCCGAGTGTTCGCGTCAACACGCCTCTAACGATCATGTCGTTCGACAAGGAGCAGGTGCCACCGCTTCCCAAGCCTGAGGCATTGTTGACCAACCCGTTCGGCTGGAACAAATGGCTTCGTGACCGCGGTATTGCGATCATGATGGACAACACCAACGAATACACGGGCGCCATCACCAAGCCGACACCAGGTTACGGGCTTCGTCAGGGTAGCAGCAACGCAGGCCAGTACAGCCTTGAGAACGATATCGACTGGGAAAAGCTTGCTGGTATCCGCGGCTTCTCAACCCATGCCGTTGTTGTCGGTCGTTACGGTATTCCGGCAAGTCGCATGTTTGGTGACAACCTGAACCCCAGCTCCGAAATTTACGGTGCAGGCGGCAACGTGGTGGTGCACCTTGTCTATGCCTATGGTGAAGAAACGCTTGCAAATGGTCATTTTGACGTCGCTGCCGGACGTATTCCGTTCCTGAACGACTTCTCCGCCAACCCGCTGTACTGCAACTTCCAGAACAATGCCTTCTGCGGTAACCCGAAGGCATCGTCTGATAATACCACCCATTCGTCCTACCCTGATGCAGTGTGGGCAGCCCGTATCCGCGTCCGCCCGACAAAAAGCACATACATCCAGACCGGCGTGTATTTCGCGCAGGCAGGCATTTACAACAACGTTCAGTACCGGACGGGCTTTAAGTTCAACGGTGCGGACATCAATGGTGAAGCCGTGCCAGTGGAAGCTGGCTGGGAGCCACTGGTCGGTAAGGACCACCTGCCAGGCCACTACAAGGTCGGCTACGCCATCGACAATGCGCCTCACAAAGACAACTACTATGATGTCAACGGGAACCCGTATGTCATCACGGGCCAGACCCAGCGTACGGTCAATTATTCCTGGGCAGCCTGGTTCCTGGCGGACCAAATGGTCTGGCGCCACCATACGCCCGGAAACCCGGACGCTGGCCTTGTCGTACTGGGCGGCTTCTATGCCAACAGCCCCCGCACCCAGACGCGTGCCCAGCAGTATGAAATCGGGTTTGTGGACAGCGGATTCTGGAAGGCTCGGCCACTGGACGGCATCGGTGTGAACTTCACCTATGTTCGTGTTGCAGGCAGCGTTTCCGACACCCAGCGCCTACAGCTTGCTCGTGGGATGTCGCTTATGAATGGCTCTTACGGGATTCAGAGCTACGGCGAAGTGCTCGAAGCGAACTACCGTATCCATGTGATGCGCGGCGTGACCTTTGCACCGGACTTCCAGTACTACTTCCGTCCCGGCGGTCAGGCTGCACTGCACAACGCAGCAATGCTGGGCTTCAAGAGCCACATCCAGTTCTTCTAAGCCTACACGGCGGCCAGTAGATTATTCTGACTGGCCGCTTTTATTTTCAGGCGTAACGGCCAGGCAGCATTGGCGCGACAAAGGGCACGTCTAGTTGGTCAGTTGATGGCCAACGCAGTGGCTTGTGGCCAATCTCCGCTCGCGCGGTCATTCCCAAAATAAACAGCTCTTTCGTGCCTCAGAAAGCTGACGAAGAGCCACTTACGCCCACCTCTTAAGCGTAGAACGGCTTTCCAAATCCAAGATTAATGCAGTTCGCGGGCAAGCTGGATCAGGGCTGAACGACAGCCTGACCGTCGCTGCACTTTCTACGACCGCGCAGTTTTCTCGTAGCGGGACACCATCTTGTGGCAACGAAAGCCAGAAACGAAAAAAGACGCCCTAAGGCGTCTTTTTCAAACTGGAGCGGGTGATGGGATTCGAACCCACGACCCCAACCTTGGCAAGGTTGTGCTCT
>NZ_BLJQ01000002.1:0-438746 GCF_014132155.1 Gluconobacter sp. Gdi | reverse complement strand
ACGCCCTAAGGCGTCTTTTTCAAACTGGAGCGGGTGATGGGATTCGAACCCACGACCCCAACCTTGGCAAGGTTGTGCTCTACCCCTGAGCTACACCCGCGTTCCGTGGGCGGTGTTATTACTGAACTTACGAAGACATGCAAGAGAGAAAATGTACCCTCCAGTCAATTTTTCAGCCCGTGCCGTTTCTTGCGATGAAGAAGCCTGATCTTCTGACGAGATCAGAGGCGTTCCCACGAAAGCGCCCTTGCACACAGAGCCATCAGGCCCGATCTTCAACGGAACTAGATTTTCCCAGCAGGATGGCTTCCATTCCATGAGCAGCACTTTTGACGAACATCTGATTGGCCAGTCCCCGTCTTCAGGCAAGGCCGCATACATCGTCGAAGCAGATCAGACGACGTTCATGGCGGACGTTGTTGAGGCCAGCCAGCAGATCCCGGTTCTAGTGGATTTCTGGGCCCCCTGGTGCGGCCCCTGCAAACAGCTGACGCCCGTTCTGGAAAAGATCGTCCATGCTGCCAACGGACGGGTTCGTCTGGTCAAGGTCGATGTAGAGGCCAACAAGTCCCTCGCGGCTCAACTGGCTCAGATGGGGCTTCCGCTTCAATCCATTCCCGTCGTGGTCGCGTTCTGGAAGGGTCAGGTTCTGGATCTTTTCCAAGGTGTGCAGCCAGAAAGTGAAATCCGCCACTTTGTCGAATCGCTTTTGAAAGCTGCTGGCGGCACGATGCCCGCAGCAGATATTCTGGCCGCAGCCAAGACAGCCCTTGCCGAAAACCAGCCCGCAGAAGCTGTCGGCCTCTACGCGCAGGTTCTCGATGCAGAACCTGAAAACCCTGAAGCATGGGGCGGGATGCTGCGTGCGCTTCTGGCCCTTGATGAGTTGGAAGGGGCAGAAGAAGCGTCCAGCCAGATCCCTGCCAAGCTTAATAACCATCCTGAAATCACAGGCGCGCGCGCAGCACTCGCTCTCAAGAAAGAAGGTGCGGCAGCGGTTTCCGAACTGGATACTCTCAAACAACAAGCCGCGGTCTCACCTGCTGACTTCGATATCCAGCTCAAACTAGCTGGCGCGCTCAATGCTGCGGGAAATCGCGCGGATGCTGCGGATGTCCTGTTGGGCATTATCCGTCAGGACCGTGACTGGAATGAAGGCGCTGCCAAAACGGAACTGCTGCGTTTCTTCGAAGCGTGGGGCCATACGGACCCTGTAACGCTTGCTGCGCGTCGCAAGCTGTCTTCTCTGCTGTTCTCGTAATCCCATGACGAAAACGCCCGACACCTTTCTGGATCTGAATGATATCCCGCGCAGGGTTCCAGCTCTTGCGGACCTTACCCTTGCGGATATTCCTCCGCGGGTCGGGCTTTTTCCACTGTCTGGAGCCATGATTCTGCCAGGAGGGCATCTGCCTCTGACGGTCTTTGAACCGCGCTATGTCGCCCTTCTGGAAGATGCTCTCGCGGGGCGCCGACTCATCGGGATGATACAGCCACAGGAAGAAGACGAAACGGATCCACTTCCCGTCCTGCATAACATTGGGACACTTGGTCGAATCACCAGCTTCACAGAACACTCGGACGGTACATTTTCCATCACGCTTCTGGGCATCACTCGTTTCAGACTGCTGATGGAAGGTTTGACACAACGGGGCTGGAGAGAAGGCACTATTGACGCCTCACCTTTCTTTTCAGACCTGCTGGAAAGCGACCCCTCCCCGATCAATCGGGCGCGTCTGCTAAGCCGTTTGAAAAGCTATCTGACAGCACATCAGCTACAGACGGACTGGTCTTTGCTTGATGAAATGGATGATGACATGCTGCTCGTCATTCTGCCGATGCTTGTTCCGTTCAGCTCTGAACAGAAACAGGCTCTTCTTGAAGCAAGTACACTGGATGACCGCGCCGGGGTCTTGCTGGATCTTCTGGCAAAAGGCATGGAATGACCATGAACACTGAACTTGACCCTCGCCTCCTGTCCTTGCTGGTTTGCCCCCTCACCAAAGGGCCGCTCACCTATGACCGTGACACGCAGGAACTTATCAGCCCCCGCGCGAAGCTGGCATTTCCAATCCGGGATGGCATCCCCATTATGTTGCCGGAAGAAGCGCGCTCTCTCTGACAGAGGCCCCTCTTTAGACCCGATGCAATGCAGGAAGATCGTTCTGAACCTTGAAGTTCATGACGATCTTCATCAACTGGGCGGCATCCCCCACCAACTCCTGACTGGAGTTGCTCATCTGCCTCACGATCGCCGCGTTAGTCTTGGTCACGGCTTCAAGCTGTGTCGTACTGGTGTTGATATCCATGATCCGCTGCGCCTGAGCCTCTGCACCTGAGGCAATTTGTCCCACAGCTTTCCCCAGTCGATTCACGGATGCGCTGATATTACCAAGCGCAGCCCCCGTTTCGTCGACCATCGTCACGCCACGCTCCACGTCTTCCATACTGCTGCTGATCAATTCCTTGATCTCACGGGCGGCTGTTGTAGACCTCTGGGAAAGTGCACGTATCTCCTGGGCAACTACAGCAAAACCTCGCCCCGCATCGCCGGCACGTGCCGCTTCTACGCCTGCGTTCAAAGCCAGAAGATTTGTCTGAAAAGCGATCTCATCAATAACGCCAATAATCTGGACAATTCGTGTGGATGATGCCGAGATCTTGGCCATTGCTTCAACTGTCCGAGCAACAACTTCCGTACTTTGCCCTGTTTCATGACAGCAGGCTTCGACCGTCTCATCTGCCTGGCGCGCTTCCTCAGCCACTTCCTTTACGGACGTCGTCAACTGGGTAATGTTGCGCGATACGGTTCCCAGGGCGTCAACCTGCTCCGCAATACGACAGGCAATGTCCTCGGATGAACTGCTGATCATTCGGGCCCGGTGCTCCACGACACCAGACGTGGAGCGTACCCCCTGCACAATCCGCCCCAGTCCACTGCAAGCGCGCTGGAATGCCCCGCTCATCCGCGCTGCCTGGCTGGCAAGCTCAGGATCAATGTCCTGTACAAGATCTCCTTCGGCCATGCGGTCCAGCGAATCTGCAAGTGCTTCGGAAAGAGCGGACAGACTTTCGTTGCGCTCTTTCTCGGCGCGGGAACGCTCCTGCCCGTCCAGATTCAGAGTGTATGTCTCAAGGCCAAGTTCCATATCCAGAAACGCGGCTTTGACCAAAAGCCCGACCCGCGCAGCAACGTCTTGGCTGGTCAGAACAGATCGGCGTTTACCGAACAATCTCGCGAAAAAGCCCTGTTTCTGTTCTGGCCAAGCCTCCTGAATAACACCTGCGACAATACCTTCGACCAGCAGCCCGTAACTGCCGATATACCATTGTGGATCCAGGCCAATACGAGCGTGAGTATTCCCAATCGCACGCGTACTCTGGACATAGTCGGGGCCGAAATCACCCTCGAGAATACGGCTCCAATGTTTTTCCTGCTGTGTGCGGGCTGTATTCTGCTGGGAGGAGCTCGAGAAAAAACGTGCCAGTTCCGGTGTCTCGTCCACACGTCGATAAAACCGGTCAAGCGCAGGGGGCAAGATCCGGCGGATCTGTTGGCCAATTCGGGATATCAGGGCTTTTTCACTGGCTCCAATTCCCAAAAAGGCAAGGCGCTCTTTAATATCTGCCGCGACCTGCTCGGTCATTTCTGGTCTCCAAGACGTCAACTCGGCCCACTGGTGAGGACTGCTTCCGCCCTACCACGCCAATAGTTACGCAATCATGAAGACCAGACCGTCAGCCGCCGCTCGCAGCCCTGTCGTTCTTAATTTCCACTGTTTTTGCCGTACGACACTTCTGTATCCGGAACTGCGGGACGCGGTGTAATATCGGCTGTGTTGCCACCCATACCACCGGTCCCGAAGGTCATCCCTTCAGAAGACGGATCGCTGCTTTCACGTGGACGGTTTTCCTCGCTCATTCCACCCGGCGGCATCGGCATAACGGGGGCATCATCCACATAGGATACGCCGCTTGGATGCGAGCGACGATGAGAGGTTCTATCCGGAGCAGCTCCCGGCGGGGGAAGTGCGGTCATATCCGCAGCCGGTCCGTCAAACATTGAACCAACACCACATCCCGTCAGGGACAGGCAGGACACCATCAGAGAAAGAGAAAGCCACCGCATAAGCTGACATTACCATTTCCTTGCGGTTGACGCATCCCCATCTCAAGTGGGACACAGCGCTGCCTGAAGCTGCTTCATGCTCTCACAGTCGAGGACGTTTTTGATGTTTGAAGGCCGGATTACTTCTGCCGCTACGCTGCGACGGGCCTGGTGGGACAGTCTCTTTGTGGACCATTCCATCTTTCGCCTCGGCTGGACAAATCTTGCGGAAGTCGTTCCTGGCAAGGTGTGGCGCTGCAACCACCCAACACCGTCACGTCTGCGCAGACTAACAAAGCAGCTTCACCTCAAGACGCTCGTAAACCTGCGCGGACATCGCAAATGTGGGTCAGACGCTCTTTCTCGCAGCACAAGCGAGAAGCTGGGTCTGACGCATCTGGATATGGCGTTTGAGAGCCGGGGCGCGCCACACAAGGATCGCATCCTGCGCTTTCATGCCATGTATCAGACCCTTCAGTTTCCAATGCTGATGCACTGCAAGTCAGGAGCTGACCGCGCAGGATTAGCTTCGGGGCTGGTTGTGATGTTTGAGGGGGGAACGGCAACAGACGCTCTCAGGCAGCTGCACTGGCGCTTCGGACATTTCAACCGGTCCCGCACGGGAATCCTGGATGCATTTTTCCTGCGCTACCGCGCTGAAGCCGAAGGGCGTCTTTCCTTCATGGATTGGCTTCAGACCGAGTACGATGAAGACCGGCTGCGGGCCGATTTCAAAGCGGGCAAGATTTCGTCCTTCCTGAACGATAGCATCCTGCGCCGCGAATAGACCCTGGCTTATTCTTCTGCAGGGCCGAGGCTGCGGATAAGGTCCAGCATTCGCTTTCGCACGGAAGGATCTGGAATGCGATAATAGGATCGCACCAGATCAACCGTTTCACGCCGGCTGAAAAGCGCCGCTTCATCAGCTGGCAGATCAAACAGCCGTGGCGGTTGAACCGCTTTGCGGGGCGGACCGCCGAAAGTGGCCTGCGTTTCTGCAAAGCCGGTCGTGACTGAGGGCTGAAGGGGTACAGGTGCTGCCTTGGGGGCCGCATCCTGCATATCATCGAAGAAAAAACCGATCGGCACATCCAAGACACGCGCCAGATCATAGAGGCGGCTTGCCCCTACGCGGTTGGCACCACGTTCATATTTCTGGATCTGCTGGAACGTGAGTCCCAGCGCCTCTCCAAGCTTTTCCTGCGAAAGCCCCATCAGCGTGCGCCGCAGCCGAATGCGGTTTCCGACATGCACATCGACCGGGCCAGCAGCCGAAGCACTCTTTGGCTCGGCCTTAACGTGACCCGTAGACATGATAATCCTCCCCTGAGACAAAGAGAAGGTAAATAAAACAACCCTAGATTGTCAATATTAACCTTTTTGACGCATTACAACCCGCTCTCTCTTTCGGCGAACCGTTGGCCAGAACGAGAGCACTACGCACAGCAGCGATAGAGCCAACGGAATGGCACGCCCGTATCGGGAGAAGATCGTCGGTGAGAGTGGTGACGGAATATCACTGACCATCACGTCTGCCCTGCCCCAACCCAGACGAGCCGTTTCGCGTCCGGCCGCATCATAAATCGCAGAAATGCCAGTGTTGTTCGCGAAGACAACCGGAAGACCTTCTTCCACTGCCCGCAGACGGCCCGTGGCAAGATGCTGGCGCGGGCCAGCACTATTGCCGAACCAGGCGTCATTAGAAATGGTGACCAGCCAGTCAGGCCGATCATGCCGTGCAACGACAGACCCGGAAAAAATGATCTCGTAGCAAACCATTGGACCGACGCGGCCAATATCGGGAAGATCCCATGTCTTGAGACCGGGCCCGGGCGTCAGAACTCCTGGAAGCACGTTGAAGGGAATGATCCAAGGCTGGTACTCCCCAAATGGCACCAGACGGCTCTTGTCGTAGATGGACGTAATCTTGCCATCCTGATCCACCAGTTCGAGGCTGTTGTACCAGTGGCCATTTTCTTCACGATCTGACCCGATCATTGCCGAAGCACCGCCGGCTGCATGGGCAATTACCTGCCGGGCCAGTTCATCCTCGTCGAGAAGCCCCGGAAAGCCGGATTCTGGCCAGATGACAACCACAGGCCGGTCATCGCCCATCAATCGGGCCTTCTGCGTTCCCTGAGCCGTCAGGCGGAGGTAGCGCCGAAAATTTTCGACGCTTTGCTGCCGGTTGATGATTTCATTTTCCGAGACATTCCCCTGAACCAGAACCGCACGCGGATTACTGATCGGCAACGGAGTTACTGTGGCAAGCCGCCAGTAGCCGCCACCGAGCCACAGCACGCTGCACACGAGCACGCTTAAAACAGCAACACGCCCACGAAAAAGCGCCAGAGATGCCAGGACCAGCGCAAGAGTCAGGCCGTCGACACCCAGAATGGACGCGGGCTGGATCAGCGCATTGCCGATCGAACCGGGCAATTCCAGATCGCTGCCCAGTGGATTCCAGGGGAAGCCTGAAAAAATCAGGACGCGCGCCATATCGACGACCGTCCAGCTTCCGGCGAACATCAGAATACGCCGCCACCCAGCTGGCACAAGACGACAGAGAACCGCGGGAACAGCCATCAACGGGGCAATAATGAGCGCAACACCCGGAGCCGCGAACGGAATGACCCACCAGAACTGATGGATACGCGTCAGAATGGCATTGGTCAGCCAATACAGGCCTGCCGTGTGAAATCCCATTCCAAACAGGAAGCCGCAAAGAGCAGCCTGCTTCCAGGATGCCGCATCCTCAGAGGCGCGATAGAGGACCAGCAGCCCGAGAGGGAGCACAAAAAGCGCACAGACAGGCGGAAGAGACAGGGCAGAAAACGCCCCTGCCAGCACCATCAGGCCGGCAAGTCGCCAGCCACGCACAGGGAGCGTCGAAATCATGAAGATGATTATCCGTTAGAAAAAACGGTCGGGCCACAGAGGCCCGAGCCGGAAATCAGTCCAGAGCGTCCCGAAGGCGGCGCTCGTAATGGCGGTAATATTTATCCGCCAGAAGTTCACTCTTTACCAGAACGGCTACGTCCGTCGTGTTGAACTGCTCGTCCACAACAGCACCATCTCCAACATATCCCCCAAGGCGGAGATATCCTTTGATGAGAGGCGGCAGCTTGTTCAGGCAGGCCCGGTAATCAAGCGTATGCGGGTCCGTACGCAGCATTTCCACATAACGATCTGGGAGCGCCCGAATTCTGAGAGCGGGAGGAGCCAGATGATTATGATGCAGATAGGTCAGTTGATCGGAGAGCGCATCAGGATCTGTGCCCGGGAGGCTTCCGCAACCGAACAGCACATCGATCCGGTGAAGAAAGATATAGGATGCAATGCCACGCCAAAGCAACTGCATTGCAGAACGTCCACGATGTTCGCGAGCCACACAGGACCGGCCAACCTCAAGCAAACGCCCCGGAAATTCCGTCAGGGTCGAAATATCGTATTCGGAAGCCGTGTAAAAACGGCCAATCTTCTCGGCAGCATCGGAACGTAGAAGGCGATAGGTCCCGACAACGCCTTCTGCACCAGAAGAAATGCTGTGGTCGATGACGAGAAGATGGTCGGCAACCTCGTCAAACTCGTCCACGTCCCGCTTTGTGCGGAATGCGCGTTCGTCCGGGTGCGCGCCAAGTTCTTCAAAAAACACACGATACCTCAGGGCCTGAGCAGCATCCCGCTCAGCCTCGGTAACAGCGATGCGAACACCCAGAGAACCGCCCCGAAGCTCCTGGAAACCGCCGTCGCGGTTCAGAGCCAGCGTGGAGAGGGTCTCCATCTGCTTGAGTGTTTCTTCACTACTGATGAGCGAATGGGCTGTCGGTGAGGTTTTTTCCTCGGCCGGATTGGTGCTCATGATCCGCTCTTGTTCCTGTTCTTGGCAACAGTCTGCTTCGGAGTTTCTTTTTCAAGACGATGACCGAAGAGTTCTATGCGGTGTGAGACGAGATCGAATCCGAGACGTTTTGCAATCTGCGTAAGCAGACGGACAGGTTCGTCATCTTCAAATTCGATGACACGGCCGCTGTCTACATCAATCAGATGATAGTGATGGCCACTGTCGCTGGCCTCATACCGGGCACGCCCACCGCCGAAATCACGGCGTTCGAGAATCCCTTTTTCTTCCAGAAGACGCACGGTCCGATAAACCGTGGCAACGGAAATGCGGCTGTCTATGGCGGATGCGCGCCGATAAAGCTCTTCTACGTCCGGATGGTCGCTGGCTTCAGACAGAACATGGGCAATAACCCGACGCTGTCCTGTCATCTTCAAACCATTTTCCACGCAGAGGCGTGCAATGGGAGAATCATCGACAACGACGGAACCTTCTGGCTTCCGACCTTGCGTGCGAGCGCGTCTGTCCGCGATTTTCATATCTACGACCATATCAGCGGCCTAGCCGAAAACCGGACCATTTGTCCAATCAGAGATGCAAATAAAAGAACCGGCTTCCTGCGGATGAAGATCAGGAAGCCGGGAAACATCCTCAGTCTTCGCGACGACGGCCGAGGCCGATCTTGCGTGCCAGGGAGGAACGATGGCTTGCGTAGTTCGGAGCAACCATCGGGTATTCCGGCGGCAGACCCCAACGCTCGCGGTATTCCTGCGGCGTCATGTTGTAGGCTGTCTTGAGGTGACGACGAAGCAGCTTCAGCTTCTTCCCGTCTTCAAGGCAGATGATGTAGTCAGGGAATACTGATTTGCGGGGCGGAACTGCTGGCACCGGCTTCTCAGCGGGAACCTCTTCCTGCACATCCACCGTTGCAAGCGAATCATGTACCGAGCGGATAAGACCCGGCAGCGCGTCGGCTCCGATATCATGGCTGGATACGTAAGCGGTAACAATCTGGGCGGTCAGATGGCGCAGATCGAGGTCTGCAGTCTCATGCGGCATAGTGTAATAGTCCTTCATCCGGAAACGACGAGTTCCCTATCAGTAGAAGCCTCCTACCAGCAAGCAAAAACAAGGAAAAACTAGAATATGACAAAATATGAAACATTTCTTCTTGATGTAAGCAACAAGATCTGTCCGATGACGACTGTACATGTCCGCGCCCGTCTCGACACCATGACTTCCGGTCAAAAAATAAAAGTGATCGTTAAAGGCGAAGAGCCTAGAAACAATGTAACTGCATCGGTACTATCACTTGGGCACAAAATAATAGAAAATTTTCCACATCAGGAAGACCATGATCTTTACTGCCTACTCATTCTGAAGGCGTAGAGACCAGAACCAGAGCATCGCTTCCATCACGATAATAGCGACGTCGATGGCCGGCCTTTATGAAACCGCACCGATCATAAAGTTTTTTTGCTGAATTGTTACTTATTGATACTTCCAGAAATATTTTTCCTTTTGGAAGTATTTGCTCAACCAGAGATTTTCCCAGACCAAGACGCCGGAACGACGGTCGAACAGCCAATGTCAGGACTTCTGTTTCATCCATGACGGTTCTGGTCAGGATAAAACCCGCTGGCTCATTTCCTTTAAGAACAACAAGAGCTTCTGTGCCCGGAAGACCCAGAAGGGATGTAAAGGAGTCCGCGTCCCACACTTCTCCTCCCGCAAACGCTTCTTCATGAAGCGCCGCCAGTAACGGAGCGCTTTCCACGCCCGTGACTTGAAATATTAAATCCGGAGGAGACGGCGTCATTGAGGGAGAGGGCGAAGTCCAGCAGCGGGCGGTTTGGCTTCGGGGGGGTCAACATACAGAGGCATCAGTGGCCCCGAAGGCAGGGTCTCAGCGGCACGGACAATACCGAGAGCATCCGGAGCGACACAGGCCACAACACGACAAGGCCACGTCTCACGCTCAGACACTGCGTCGCCGGCAATAACCTCAAATGCAGACGCATCGAGATCATCAGCAGAAATTGCGAAAACCTCGCCCGTCGGCGGGTCCACAAAATACCTACCGCGTCTGGCAACACTGATACAGGTTACATCAAGCTGACCGAGCGTAGCCCGAATGGCAGCCCCCAGAGTGACGCCAATTGTCGGGCATTCCCATCCTGCGGCCAGACCTGCGGCAAGAGAGAGTGACGCTCTCAAGCCGGTGAAAGAGCCGGGACCGATCACAGCAACAACCCTGTCAGGTGCACCAGACCAACCACCAGCTTCGAGAACAGTCCGTAGTGCCGGAGCAAAATGCTCGGAAGCACCCCTCCCCGCCAAATGCTGTTCAGCAACGATACGACCGTCTTCGACGAGCGCTACAAGATTGGTCGATCCCGTTCCGGCACCTGCGCCGTTAAAAACAACGGTCCTCACAGACACAGACACGCCTCGCCGAAGTCCAGACGTGGCGCACGGGGCTCTGCATGGTCCGGATGAGGCTCGTTTTCAGCAGGGTAACCAAGTCCCACTAGAAAATTCGCCCGCCAGCCTGAGGCGGTCAGCAGCGCATCTTCCACCATGAACGCATCGAACCCGGACATCGGCATGGCTGCCAGTCCAAGCATCCGTGCTGCCAGAATAAGATAACCGCCTTCCAGCGTACCGTTCCGGAAAGCCGTCTCTTCCGAAAGCCCGACATCTGCCGCAAACCAGTCCCGCAGGCCTTCATCTGCACCCAGACGTGGCAAAGCCTCGAAGAACAGAGGATCATGGCAGACAACGGTCAGAACCGGTGCCGCCATGGCGCGAGCGACATTGCCCGGTGAAAGGGCCGGGCGCAGGCGCTCTTTGGCATCCTGCGTTGTCAGGAACACAAAGCGTCCCGGAGAGCAGTTGCCCGACGTGGGGCCAAGCTTCACCAGATCGTAGAGGTGACGCAAAACATCTTCCCGGACCGGACGCGGGGAAAACGCACGCGGTGTTCGGGCCTGCGTGAAAAGGACTTCGGCTCCCGGCACGGGACCGGAAGCCAAATCGTCAGTCACGGGAAGAGACGTCTGGCCATCCATGGATCAGTCCTCAACCTGCTCAACGGACTGCACTTCCGGCACATAATGACGGAGCATGTTTTCAACACCATGCTTCAGCGTCGCGCGGGAAGACGGACAGCCGGAACAGGCGCCCTGCATCGTGAGGTAAACAATCCCGTCCCGGTAACCACGGAACGCGATGTCACCACCATCTCCGGCAACAGCGGGACGAACACGTGTGTCCAGCAGATCACGGATACGCGTCACGACATCCGCATCTTCCGGCGCGACGTCGTATTTCAGCGCTTCGTCATCACCGGCCAAAACAGGCTTTCCGCTTTCGAAAAACGTGGTCAGAGCGCTGAGAACAACAGGCTTGAGATCGCCCCAGCTGACGTCCTGCGCCTTGGTGATGGACACGAAGTCACTTCCCAGAAAGACGCGCTTGACGTCTGGCAGGGCAAAGAGGGCTTCAGCAAGCTCGGAGCGGCCTTCGGCAGCAGAAGCTTCGCCAAAATCAACCGTGCGCGTGTCATTCGTGACCGGTCGACCCGGAAGGAACTTCAGCGTGGCGGGATTCGGAGTATCTTCGGTTTCAATGAACATCGTCATCATGTCCTCAGTGGCCAGTCCGCACCTGACATGTGCCACTTCAGCCGCTGGCGCAAGGGTCTGGACCAACGTAGTCCCACTTCTTGCCCGTCAGCTCTGAGGACGGGCACCGATCGAAGGCTTGCGTGCCGGAGGCAAGACAATCGTCGCACACAGACCTCCATAGCCCTTTTCAGGGTCTCCCCGGCCAAGCTTGAGATATCCGCCTTCCCGGGCAATCTCGCGGGTTACGATGGCCAGGCCGAGCCCAATCCCGCCCGTCTGGCGAGAGCGCGATCCTTCAAGCCGATAGAAAGGCGCCAGAACCCGCTCGTATTCGCTCTCAGGAATGCCAGGGCCGTTGTCCTGAATGGAAATTTCTATGGCACCGTCTTCCTGAACCCTCAGCGTTGCGAGGGCATTTCCCCCGTAGTTCAGGGCGTTTTCAATCAGGTTGGACAGAACGCGTTTGATGGCCAGAGGGCGGACATGAACCAGGGCACGGTCCGGCCCTTCATAACGCGCATCCTTGCCGTGATCTGCGTGGTCGTCGACCAGAGTCGCAAGAGTCGCGACGATGTTGATGGTACGAGGTTTTTCCGGATCATCTGCGCCTGCGAGATAGGCAAGAATACCGTTGACCATCCCCTCCATCTCATCGAGATCCGACTCGATGGCCGCCTGCGCTTCTCCATCATTGAGGAATCCGCACCGGAGTCTCAGACGCGTCAGAGGCGTGCGGAGATCGTGTGAAACGGCAGCCAGAGCCTGCGTCCGGTCATTGATGAGGCTCTGAATACGGCGCTGCATGGCATTGATGGCCCGAGCAACCCCGCGAACCTCACGCGGGCCCCGTTCCGCCAGCGGCACCCAGGTTTCGTTTGAGCCGATTTTGTCCGCTACAGAAGCCAGCGCCCGCAAGGGCATACTCAGCCCCCGGATCAGCATGGTTGCCGCGATTGCAACAGCACCCGCCGCAATCGCTGCTGAAGCTAGTCCGCGCGTAAAATGGTGGTGCCCCAAAAGACCAGGCACACGGAAATGAATGTATGTTCCGTCAGGAAGGCGCTCGGAGCCAAGCACATCCGGTGTGCCGGTTCCCAGTGTGTAAAGATCAAGCTGGGCCTGCGCGAGGATGGGATCATCCTTGATCAAGCGGGCCGTGAGATCCCTCAGAACCGTAGGACGATATCCCGGCAGATGCGGCAGGGCCGTTGAGGGCTGCCAAGCAACACTCAGTTCACTGCCGGACAGCATGACTGCCAGGAAGGAACGCTGCGTCACAGGCGCAGCAGCGAGAACCCTCAGATCTGTACTGAGGGCTTCGCCAAGCTGCGCAATGCGCACGTCATCAACAATGTAGGTTTCAGCCTCGCCGTAAAAAACGGCGTTGGCGAGGAAGACCAGCGTGACCGCTACGGTCAGGACGACGCAAACGCGACCGACCAGCCCCAGCGGCCACAGCAGGATCCGATTCTGAATGTTCAGACCCGCTCAACCTCGGCCACGAAGATATATCCCAGCCCGCGAACCGTACGAATCAGCTGGTCCGCATCTGAACCGAGCTTGCGACGAAGGCGGCTGACCAGAACATCGATGCTGCGGTCAGACACATCGCCCAAGCGGGTCCGTGACAGTTCCAGCAGACGATCACGTGCAATAACGCGCTGCGGGTTATCGAGGAAGCTGGTCAGAAGGTCGTGTTCTGCACCTGAAATATCGACAGTCGCCCCACTCGGGTCTGTCAGTTCACGACGACGCAGGTCCAGCATCCAGCCTGCGAATTGCAGTCTTTCACGCCGCACCTTCTCCGGTGCCGCGCTTGGGCTGCCACGACGAAGCACTGCCCGAACGCGGGCCAGAAGCTCGCGCTGCCCGAAAGGCTTCGGCACATAGTCATCCGCGCCGGATTCGAGGCCGGTCACACGGTCGCGTTCTTCACCACGGGCAGAAACCATGATGATGGGAACCTGCGAGGGGGGCGTTTCGTCAACATGACTGGCCCCCTGGCCATTGCGCAGAGCACGGCACAGCTCAATGCCGTTCGTGCCTGGCAACATGATGTCAAGGATGATGAGATCAACCGGAGCCACTTCAAGAGCGGCCCACATCTCATCTCCACTTGCCACACCACGGGCGCGGAAACCGCCGCCCTGTAATGCGCGCAGAATGAGGGTCCGCATTCCTGCGTCATCTTCGACAACAAGGATACGGGCGGGAAGATCGGGATCGGAAAGATTTGGCACCATACTTTTCCATAATCGCAGCAGGGCAGATACCACAAGCAACAAATCTGGGCTGAAACTGTTCCCTTATCTTTAGCGCTCATGACGGAAAACATTTTCTAGCTTACAATACACGAAACGCAGGAACAGCCTATCTCGGTTCCTGCACTCGACCGGAGTCTCCCATGACAAGCGTTTCTCCCGGCGTCGTAACGGGCGCCGACTACCAAACTCTTCTTCAGGCGTGCAGGGACGGCGGGTATGCCCTTCCGGCCATCAATGTCGTTGGCACCAACAGCGTGAACGCCGTTCTGGAAGCGGCCGCAGCCAATGGCTCGGACGTCATTATCCAGGTTTCAAACGGTGGGGCACGCTTCTTTGCTGGCGAAGGCCTGCCGGATGCCCATCGCGCCCGCGTTCTTGGCGCAGCATCGATGGCCCATCACGTCCATCTGCTGGCCAAGGAGTACGGAATTGCCGTCATCCTCCACACCGATCATGCTGACCGCAAGCTGATTCCGTGGCTTGAGGACCTGATTTCCCTAAGTGAAGCAGAGTTCAAGACTACCGGACGCCCGCTCTTCTCATCCCACATGCTCGATCTTTCGGCCGAGACACTGGATGATAATCTCGCCCTTTCGGAAAAGCTTCTGACGCGCCTCGCCCCTCTGGGCATGGGCCTGGAAATCGAGCTTGGCGTCACAGGCGGTGAAGAAGATGGCGTCGGCCATGATCTGGAAGAAGGTGCGGACAATGCGCATCTCTATACCCAGCCGGAAGACGTGCTGAGAGCCTGGGAACTGCTCTCGCCTATTGGCATGGTCTCCATCGCCGCGTCTTTCGGCAACGTTCATGGCGTCTACAAGCCAGGCAACGTCAAACTTCGACCAGAAATCCTGAAAAATTCTCAGGACGTCGTGCAGAAAGCCACAGGAAGCGGGCCCAAGCCCCTCCCGCTGGTCTTCCATGGTGGATCAGGGTCAAGCCTGGAAGAAATCCGGGATGCCGTGTCCTACGGGACGTTCAAGATGAACCTGGATACGGACATCCAGTTCGCATTTGCTCATGGCGTGGGCTCTTATGTGAGCACGCATCCGGTCGCTTTCCAGCACCAGATTGATCCCGCCACAGACAAACCCATGAAGTCCTTCTACGACCCTCGCAAATGGCTGCGTGCGGGTGAGAAGTCTATCGTGGAGCGGATGAGCGAGGCTTTTGAAATCCTCGGCTCCAAAGGTCAGTCCATCGCTCGGAGCTGAAACAGCTCCCAGCGATAGCGCCGGGTCTCAGGGACCCGGCGTTGCCGAGGCAAGCTTCGTCTTGGTCACGTCCTGCGCTGCGGGGACAACCTCTTCCCAGCCTCCGCCAAGCGCATTGTAGAGACGCGCCAGATTGGTCGCGACAGTCGCATCGCTGTCAGCAAGACTCATTTCAGCGGATTGCAGCTGACCCTGCGCGTTCAGCACGTTCAGGTAGTTCGTCAGGCCACTGCGATACTGGCTCTGGGCCAACTGGAGCGCCTTGCGGTTGTCGTTCACAGCCCGCTCAAGCCCCTGATGACGGAGCTGCTCATCTCGGTAAGCAATCAGCGCGTTATCAACATCATGCCACGCCTGAATGACCGTCTGCTGATAGGAAATTGCCGCAGCTTTCTGGGCATATTTCTTCAGCTCAAGCTGGCCGCGCAGACGTCCTCCCTGAAAAATCGGTAAGGAAATGGATGGGCCAACGTTCCAGGCCCGCGCATTCCAGAATCCGAGATCGCGAAATGACAGGGTCTGGAATCCGAAGTCTGCATTGATGGTAATCTTCGGATAAAAATCGGCCGTTGCTTCACCCACTTCTGCCACAGAAGCACGGAGCTTGGCTTCAGCTTCCCGGATATCCGGACGGCGATGCGCCAGTTCAGATGGCAACCCGACGGGAACGACCGGCGGCACCACAGGGATGCCTGCATCTTTGTTCAGTTCGGCATTCAGACTTCCCGGAGGCGCACCCAGCAACAGCGCGAGTGCATTTTCTTCCTGCGCCACACCCTGCTGAAGCTGAGCAGCCTGCGCTTCAGTGTCATGTTGGCGGGCCTGCGCGGAATCGACATCCACTTCCGTGACCAGACCGCTGCGATAGCGGCTCTGGGAAATATCCACGATCTGCTTCAGCGTACCGAGATTGTCTTGAAGAACCTTCAGGCGCTTCTGGTCCCCGCGGAGCGTCATGTATCCACGCGCCATATCGGCCTGCTGGGCAATCAGGACCGAGCGGCGCTCTTCGTCCGTGGCCTGAAGATCCGCTTTGGCAGCGTCGTACTGGTGGGCCACGCGGCCCCAGAGATCGATTTCGTAGCTGGCATCAATCGATGTCTTCCACTGGTTCAGCAGAGGGATCGTGGCCCCGCTGGCTGCACCACTGAGAATGCTACTGCCCTGATCTCCCAGAAGCCCGTTGTCGGACTTGGCAATATTACCGCCCACACGCTGGATGATTTCCTGCATCTGTTTCGTGCTGAACTGACTCCGCGTGTAGGAGCCAGAAGCACTCAATCCGGGAAAGCGCTCGGCCCCCGCCATCATGAGCTGCGCGCGGCTCTGTGCCAGATTGGCCGTCGCAAGACGGAAGGACAGGTTCTGCTGAACCAGGCGGTCTTCCAGGGAAACCAGCTCTGGATCCTTGAAGACTGTCCACCATTTGCTGGCAGCTTCAGCTTCGCTCGTCACACTGTCAGGGGCCCCTGCCGTGTGGTCGGCATAATGTGCCGGAGGCCAGGGATGAGGCTCATGATATTCCGGGCCAACCCGCAGGCAGCCGGAAAGAGCAACAAGGGCGCAGCCAGACAGCAGCGCGCGGGATAGAAAGGCTGCGCTCACAAAGAAACTCCTGAAACGGAAATGATCTTGCGGTGACCGACCAGTTCGGTCAGCATATTGGAGACGGTATTTTTTCCGCAAAAGGACCTTGCCCCCTCATGACCAGCACGCCGACTGACCGCCCCGAGAGTATGCCTGACGAGGCCAGCGCATCTCTGTGCCAGATGCGCGCCAAGCGCGAGCAGATTCTGCAGGGAGCGGAAAAGGTCTTTCTCGCAAGCGGTTATGAAGGCGCGTCCATGTCGCAGATTGCACGGGAGGCCGGTGTTTCGAAGGGCACGCTCTACAATCACTTCGATGGTAAGGCATCGCTCTTCTCCGCATTTTTCGAAGAACGCAGCAAAACCAAGCTGGCCGCCATTGAAGCTATTTCCCGGGAGGACGGGCAGGACATTCATACGAGTCTGCGCCGCCTGACGGAAACTGCCATCAAAATGATGCTCCACTCGACGTCTATGGACCTGTATCGCATCATCGTCGGCGAAGCCGGAAAATTCCCGAACCTTGCCGACGCCTTCTGGCGCTATGGCTTTGGACGAACCCTGTACAACCTCTCCGACTGGCTGCGTCGCCGCAGCGATGCGGGCGAGCTCCAGATCGACGACCCGGATTTCGCTGCCGAGCAGTTGATGATCCTGTGTCAGGCCCGCATCGTGCATCGCCGCCGGCTCATGCTGCCTGTCGATGACAGCCCGGAAGCCATTAGCCGACTGGCCAGCATCACAGCAGACTCCTTCATGAAGATTTACGGCCCGCATCATCAGTGACCCCCCGCCGGCTTCGCTTTCTTCGTGTTGTTCGGTGACAGAAGGAAGCAGAGCGGAACAACGAACATCGCGATGATGCCAATCCAGCGGAACACTTCGTTGTAAGCCAACATTGAGATCTGGGACGTGAAGTCCATGAACAGACGATGGATCGCAAACGTATGCGCAGCTGCGGGGGTCAAACCATGCGCTTCCCCAACGGTCTGCGCATGGTTGATATAGTTCGTGAACTCCTGCCGCCCCGGCGTCATATTATCGGCCACATAACCCTGGTGCCGCTGACGGGTCTCAATAATTGCCGCAGTTGCCAGCGAGATGGCCATCGACCCCACATAGTTTCGCGCCATACTGAACAGGGCTGATGCGTCGGAGTTCAGCTCACGTGGCAGCGTCGAATACGCGATCGTTGAAATCGGCACGAAGAGGAAAGCCAGAGACGCGGTCTGACTGATTCGATAAAACATCAGGTGTTTGAAATCGATTGCCGCGTACAGATGGGCAGCCTGGAACATCGCCATGCCCATACAGAAAAACCCGAAAGCAATCAGATACCTCAGTTGAATGACCTTCATGAGGCGACCAACAATCGGTATCAGGCAAATCACCGCGACCCCACCTGGTGCAAGCAGCAGACCAGACGTGGTTGCCGTATAACCAAGCACCTGCTGCGCAAATTGCGGAACGATAATGGCAGACGCGTAGAGCGTCGCCCCCACCATGGAAATCAGGAACATGCCGGTTGCGAAGTTACGGTCCTTCAGAACCGTCAGCTTCACCAGCGGGTCCTTGGCATAGCAGAGCCACACGATCGCACCGAGCACACCGATCACACCCAGAACAGCCATGGTGATGATGAAGTTCGAGCCAAACCAGTCATCGTCTTCACCACGGTCGACCATGACCTCAAGGCAGCCCAGCCCCAGCGTAATGAGACTGATGCCGATTACGTCAATCTTTTCGCGTTTTTTCTTCTCCCATGGCGGATCTTCCACAAAGGCCGTAACCGCCATGACCGTCAAAATACCGAAGGGAACGTTGACGAAGAAAATCCAGCGCCAGGAGAAATTGTCCGTCAGATAGCCGCCCAGCATCGGACCGAGAACCGGGCCAACGATGGTTGCAATCGCGGTCATGCCAAAGGCTGCACCACGTTTTTCGGGTGGGAAGGTATCAAGGATGATGGACTGCTGACTTGGTTGCAGGCCACCACCGAAGAAGCCCTGCATCAGTCGGAAGACCACCAGCATGGGCAGCGATGTCGCCAGACCGCACAGGAAGGACGAGACGGTGAACATCGCAATACAGATGAGGAAGTAGCGCTTGCGCCCGAACAGGCGTGAGAGCCAGCCGGAAATCGTCAGAACGATACCGTTTGCCACCAGATAGGACGTCAGCGCCCAGGTGGCATCGTCATAGGAACTGCCGAGCGATCCCGCGATATGCGGTAGCGCCACGTTGACGATGGTGGTGTCCAGCACCTCCATGAAGGCCGCCAGCGTGACCGTAATGGCCACAACCCACGGATTATGACTGGGTTTCCAGTCCTGATGCCCGGCAGTATCGCTCATTTCACATAGACCGTAGGAACGACGGAAAGACCAAGAGCGAGTGGCAGCTGCGGATCCAGACCGCTGTCGATCAGGATCTTCACCGGAATACGCTGCACCGTTTTCACGAAGTTGCCTGTCGCATTTTCTGGCGGGAAGGTGCTGAAGGATTCACCGGAGCCAAGCTGAATGGAATCCACGTGGCCCTGCAGTTTAAGCTGTGGGTACGCGTCAACTTCGATGTCCACTTTCTGACCCGGACGCATGTGGGTCAGCTGTGTTTCCTTGTAGTTGGCCACAACCCAGACTTCTGGCTGGACGATCGTGAACATCTGCTGGCCGGTCTGGACGAAGTTGCCACGCTCGACACTACGCTGGGACACCCAACCATCATGAGGGGCGCGAACCTGCGTCCATTCCATGTTGAGCTCAGCCTGTTCCAGGGATGCCTGGGCAGACTTCAGATTGGCTTCTTCCTGCGAGACGCGGGCATCCGCATTCGCGACATTGGCCTTCACCGGCTCAGCCTGCGTCAACTGACCCTGCGCCTGCATGACACGGGCTCTGGCTTCTTCAAGAGCTGCACGAGCGTAGTCAATGTCCTGCTGGGACGTTGCGGCACGTGAAACACTGCGCTGGCGCTTGTAATCTGCTTCAGCCTTCGTCAGCTGGGCCTGAGCGGCAGAAAGACTGCCCTGAGCCGTTACGAGCTGACCTGGGAAGTTCTTGTGCGCCACTTCAACCATCAGCTGATAGGCCTGCATGTTGGCCTGTGCCTGCTGGATTGACGCCTGTGCCTTGTGCAGGGATGCCGCGTAGTCGCGGTCATCAATGGTCAGCAGAAGATCACCGCGATGCACATACTGGTTATCGTTCACCAGCAGCTGCGTCACATACCCGTTCACGTGCGGCGCAATGGCGATCTTGCGACCGGCCGTATAGGCGTCGTCCGTCTCGATGTTATTGCGGGTCAGGAAGAGGTATGAACCAATCCCCACCAGCACCAGAACAACCAGACAGATCAGAAGCACCCGTACAAGGGGATTACGCTTTTTCTGCGGTTTTCCGGACGCTCCGGACTGCTGTTCGGCCTGCGCTTGGTCGCCCTGCGCCATATCGTCTCTCTCGCTTTAAACGGGTCTGTCCGAAGTGACCGGCTGAATGAAATGGCCTCTGAAAAGGCCGATTGACCGATCGGTTCGGTCATCCATGACATATTGTATGGCCGCCTTCAAGCCGGAAAAAACTGATGCGTTTCCTTTCAGGTGAAGAAGGTTTTTCCTTGCGCGCCCTCATCCGTAAGACGAAATTTTCTTATCCTGAGAGAGCACCTCAGCAGTCCTCTGACAGAGGACTGCTATCAGAATGTGGTCTTTATCTTTTTCAAACCGTCAATCAGGCGCTGACGTTCCTGTTCGGCCTGCTGCGTTGGTCCGAGACGCAGAATCCAGGAGGGATGAGCCAGACTCAGATGGTGCCGCCCCGTCTGTGCATCCTCACGCATGATCCCACGGAAATCTTTCAGTTGAGCGGAAGGCCCCTCCACGGCGCGCAAAGCTGTTGCCCCAAGCGTCACGACCAGCTGTGGCCGGATCAGGGCTATTTCCTGCCGTAGCCAAGGCTGACACGCCTGAACATGCTCTGCGCCAGGTGCTTGGTGAATGCGCCGCCTGCCACGAGTACTGAAACGGAAATGCTTTACTGCATTCGTCATATAGAGGGAGTGAGGTTCAACGCCTGCTTCCGCCATACACGCCCTTAAAAGGGAGCCCGCAGGCCCAACAAAAGGACGCCCAGCCAGATCTTCCTGATCGCCCGGCTGCTCTCCGACAATCATGACTTTCGCCACCTCAGGCCCTTCCCCGACGACGGCCTGCGTAGCATGACAGTGAAGAGAGCAAGCCTGACAGGCCCGAATTTGCTGCGTCAGTTCTTCCAGACCACCTAATGAGGGCACGTCAGCCAAAACGGTTTTCTGACGATTCTGGAGAGCCTGATGGAATTTGGGCGCAGGAAGAGCCTCCTGTGCCGCCATTTCGGCCACGCGTTTTTCCGCCTGCGCCACCAGATGAGGAATCAGGTTAGCCTCTGGCAGGTTATGCCAGTAACGCCGCGGCATTTCATTGCGCATCGCTTTCGTCCGGACACGGGCAGGATTGAAAGTCGAGGCGTAATAGGTCTGCCAGAGCTGATCCACGTCATCATCAAGCACCTGCTTTTCACAGGGCTCGAAAGAGCAATGTACCGTCTCGCCATCCCATCGCAAAGAGCCGCGCGGCGTCAGGATCATCCAGTCCATATCTGCGAAACGGCCCGCGAAAAAAGAAGAGACTTTTTCCAGCACATGATGGTCCGGCTCAAACCAGGAAAGAAAACGCCGCCGACCCGTCTCCGACGTTCCCTGCTCCCGGAAGCGCACGAAAGCCGTCATTTTATGGGCCGCCCGGCGAACCTGATGCACCATGCGACGCGCCTGCGCCACATCCTGATCTGTCACCACCGACAACAGGTTCGGATCACTCTGAAGACGCCAGAGCAGCCGGTAAGCTAATGCGAACCGCTCAGCACTGGAGTGGCAGAGAACATCTTTCAAAAGGGGCAGGCTCGATGCTTTGAGGCGAACATCCCGCACGACTTCGCCTTCAAACGTCTGATTTTCAGCCGCGTGAAACAGATCCAGATCGACCTCAGGATAGCGCCAGAGGATCTGGTCCGGAGGAATGTCACGCTGAAGCGCCATTCTGGCCTTTTCGCGCCAGCCTTCAAACGCGCTGGTATCCGCGAGCCTGACGGTAACCGGCATTTACAGAAGCCGCATCTGCTGTGGAGCCGGCAGAAAAAGAGTCCGCAAATCCTGACGATCCGTCAGACGCGCGGGGCTCCATCCGGATGCCTTGACGAACGGACGCACCTTTTTAATGGAGACGTTCAGCCGCGCCAGATCTTCCAGACGGATTGTCGTGTGCTTTCGCGCAGACAGCAGCGCGGCAACGGTCCGAACCCCAAGCCCAGGGACCCGCAGCAGCATTTCTTTGGAGGCAAGATTCAGGTCCACTGGAAATTGCGCGCGGTTATCCAGAGCCCAGGCCAGCTTGGGATCAATCTCCAGATCCAGCATTCCATTGGGCCGTGATGCTGTCAGTTCGCCAAAATCAAAGCCATAGAACCGGAAGAGCCAGTCCGCCTGATACAGCCGGTGCTCCCGCTGTAACGGTGGGCTACGCACAGGCAGGATCGCTGAAGCATCTGGAATGGGGCTGAAGGCTGAATAGTAAACGCGGCGCAGGCCGTAAGACCCATAGAGACCCGAGCTACTGGCCAGAACATCCTGATCCGTCGCGGCATCTGCCCCGATGATCATCTGTGTACTCTGGCCGCCCGGTGAAAAGCGCCCTGCCCGTCTACCCGTATGTGTCTTCTCTTTGGCCGCATCAATCTTGAGACGCATGTCCCCCATCGCGCGGCGGATATTTCCGGCATCCTTCTCCGGCGCGTAATCCTTCAGACCCGTTTCTGTTGGCATCTCGACGTTGATCGATAAGCGATCCGCATACAGCCCAGCTTCCTCCAGCAATTTGGGAGATGCATCCGGAATCGTCTTGAGATGGATATATCCGCGGAAACCATGCTTGAGCCGCAGGTCCCGCGCGACCTGTACAAGCTGCTCCATCGTATGATCGGACGACCGGATAATCCCCGACGACAGGAAAAGCCCCTCAATGCAGTTCCGACGGTAGAACTCCAGCGTCAGCCAGATCACTTCATCAGGCGTGAACTTCGCCCGCTCAACATTTGAGGATGAGCGGTTGATGCAATAGGCGCAGTCATAAATGCAGAAATTGGTCAGCAGGATCTTGAGCAGCGAAATACAACGCCCATCCGGCGTATAGGCATGACAGATCCCGTTCCCGGTCGTGGAGCCCAGACCGCCCGTTTTGGCAGAGTCCCGGCGCGTCGATCCACTGGACGCGCAGGACGCATCATACTTTGCCGCATCGGACAGAATCGCAAGACGTTCAGACAGAGATTTCTTCATGCATTGTTCTTATTTCGTTCCCGTCTATAAAATGCAAGAACTGCTTAAAATTTACCGGTTGTTTGCTTGTTTTCTGTCAAACCCTGTCGCCGTTTTTTAAAGGCGAAGATTCAGGTTCCCTTAACCATTCAAGGCCTATCGTGAAGGAGCAAAACTGCACCGACGGAGAATGTCTCGATGTCCATGTCAATCAATACAAATACAGCCGCCATGTCGGCTCTTCAGGTCCTGAACCAGACGACGGACCAGCTGAGCAAGACGCAGAACGCCGTGTCCACAGGCAAGAGCGTCAGCTCCGCCTCTGACAGCCCGGCCATTTACGCCATTTCCCAGACAATGAATTCCCAGATTTCGGCCCTGTCCGGCGTCTCGACCGGTCTTCAGTTTGCGGGACAGGTTCTCAGCACGGCCTCTTCGCAGGCTGGGTCCATTTCAAGCGTTCTGAGCAGCATGTCCGAGACGGTCACGAATGCTGCCAATAACGGTGAAGATCAGGACACCCTGAACACCCAGCTGAGCAGCTACCTGTCTCAGATCGACGTGGCCACGTCGAACTCGACCTTCCAAGGGGTAAACCTGCTGTCCGGCTCTACGAGCAGCAGCGTGAAATACACGCAGATTTCTGCTGCTCAGGACATCAATGGCAACCTGTTCACACTGAATGGTGCCGACGCCACCTCGACCGGTCTGGGCCTGCAAGGGCTGAGCACGGATATGAAGGGTGTCACGATCGACACAAGCGCAGTCACGGCTCTGGCAGGTTCTGGCGCGACCGCCACGACATTGACCCTGAAGAACCTGTCTTCTGCTGACAGCAGCAATGCGACAGCATCAAACCCGGCCATCACCACGTCCTTCGTTCTGGACTCAAAGCCGGGCGATACCACTGATGGTGCTGCAACATCTGTCGGAACAGCCATTGCTTCTGGCCTGACAGACACTGCCACCTCCGTGGCAGTCAACAAGGATGGCACGCTGACAATCGCCGATGCCACATCCAAGAAGGCATCTGATGGTACGACGACGTACTCCCTGACCAATGGCGACACCATCACTGCCAAGGCTGATGCCAGTGGCAACATGACCTATAGCGCTGCCAAGGTTGGTGATCTGGATACCAACGGCAATGCGAAAGTTCTGACGCAGGTTGTGGACGTCAACGTCTCGAACGCCTCCACAACCAAGACCACAAGTGACCAGCTTTCAACGCTGGTGACGGCCCTGGGAAATGCCGGTTTCGGCGCCCAGATGGCAAACGACGGCAAGCTGACGATTGCCGGCGGCAATCTCGACGCCACCGACGCAACAGCTACGACAGGCGCGTCGGTCAGCCTCACAGGGACGACAGGCGCTGCCACAGTAGCGACCACTTCCGGCACGGACGTTGTCCAACTTGCTGTTTCTGGCGCCATCAACAAGATGAGCCGCATTTCTTCCAGCATCGGTGTGGCTTCCAATACCGTTACACAGCTTCAGACGTCCAACAGCACGCTGTCTGATGCCCTGACGACGGGCGTGGGCGCCCTGACGGATGCTGATCTTGCAGCGGAAAGCGCCAAGCTTACGTCCCTGCAAACGAAGCAGCAGCTGGCCATTCAGTCGCTCTCGATTGCGAATTCGCAGTCTTCCAACATCATGTCGCTCTTCCGCGGTTGATGTCGGCGGGGCGCTGATGAAAGCCAGCGCCCCTTCCTGGACTGTTCCAGAAGTTTCCCGTTTCCCGGGAGTCTTTTGAAACAGTCCTTTTGTAAAGGAACATCATGTCCGTGACCTATGGCATGTCACAATACCAGAACCAGTCCGGCACCTATCTTCCGCCACGAGAAGTGGAAGCCATGGCGTTCAGACACGTTAACGGGCTGCTTTCAGCAGCAAAAACACGCTCAGATCGGCAGGCTGCATTGTCTGCCAATCTCAAACTCTGGGGCATTCTGATGCAAGGAGTCCAGCGGACGGACTGCCCTTTGGATGCAATTCTGCGCAAAGACCTGTCGACCGTTGGAACCTGGTCCATGCGATACGCCAATGTTGCACTGAACTCGGATACATCCCTTCAGGCTCTCATTGATATCAACATGGACATGATTGAAGGTCTGTCAGCGTCTGCTGCCCCTTCCCCATATGCGGGACCCGCAGCATCCAACGAAACTCGCGCAGCTATTCAAATGGTCGGGTGAAAACTATTTCTCCCACGCCCTTGGCAGGACATGGAAGTTTTTTCCATTCCTGACATACATTGCATGTCAGGAATGGCAGAGCGTCATTTACGGTTATCGCTGCGGTCAATGTCCGGAATGACATGGTCCGGATCAAGCGTTACGGCCTTCACCGGACCATGTGCTTCAAACGTGACCTTCAAATCGCTGGTCTGCCGCCAGGCTTCCGTCGGGATACGGCGGTCCAGCGTTGTTCCGTCCTGATATTCGACGCGTAGAACAACAGGAAGAGGCAGGGTGCCGTAGTTCAGAACCTGTACAGACACAGGGTCCGTTCCTTTCTGTTCAACAGTTCCAACAGCATAATCAGGCGCGGCGTTAGAGAAATACCATCCGCGCCAGAACCATGAGAGATCCTCACCGGCTTCGCTGCTCATCAAGCGAAAGAAATCCGATGGCGATGGGTGATGAAAAGCCCAGACGGCAATGTAGCGACGGAAGGCAGCGTCAAAACGCACAGGCCCGAGAATCTGCTCTCGCAAAAGCTTCAGCCCGTAAGCCCCTTTGAAATAGACAACGCTATGGCGGTAAGTTTCGGAGACCTCGTCGGCCCCCGCCATCAGGTTAGGTGCTTTTGAATCCGTCAGGACAGGAACGATATCCTGCGCAGGATTACCAGTTTTCGGAGCAAATTCCGGGTCCCGCTTTGGCGCGAATTCCCCGTTGTGGAAATGATCTGACGCATAAGCATCAATAAAGGTGTTGAACCCTTCATCCATGAACGGATTACGCCGCTCATCAGAACCCACAATCATCGGGAACCAGTCATGGCCCAGCTCATGCGTCGTGATCCAGAAGAGCTCCGGGTCCCGGTCACTCATGCCGTCAAACACGATACCCGGATATTCCATTCCGGCTCCGTGCCCGCCCAGATTGACGGCATTTGGCCATGGATATTCGTACCACTGAGACGAAAAATACTCGATGGCGTGTTTGACGTATTCCGTTGATCGGTCCCATCCATGCGGGCCAATGCCTTCACGGGGATAGACGGACATCGCCAGCCGCGGAACCGGACGATAATTGGCCCAGGGCGCAACAGGCGGCAGGTTGATACGGGCAGCATCCCACAGGAAAGCTGGCGATGCTGTAAAGGCCACGTCGCGGCTATTGCGCATAACGTAATGCCAGGACACTTCCCCAGACTGCCTGAGATGGCTTTTCGGGTCTGTCACGTCATCAATGGTCCGGATCATGACGCGATTGTCGCTCTGGGCCGCCTGAGCCAGTCGCGCACGCTCGGTCGTCGTCAGGGTCTGCTCCGGATTCAGGAGTGCGCCGGACCCAACGACCGTGAAGTTCCACGGAACAGTGACGGTGTAATCGAAATTGCCATATTCCAGATAAAACTCCTGCCCGAGATAGGGCAGAGTGTTCCAACCCGCGCGATCATCATACACGCTCAGGCGCGGGTACCATTGAGCAATCTCGTAAATTTCGCCTTCGCGAGATGGGGTGACAGCCGTACGGCCTCCCCACTCTCCAGGGATTGTATAGTGCCACTCGATTTTAATGACTGCGACGCCATGAGCATCAAGGGCTCGGGGCAGTCGAAGCTGCATCCGGGTGTCGGTAATCAGCGGCGTGACATCGACTTCATGACCGCCCTGCACAATGGAAACACGCTCGATTTCCATGCCGGAAGTATGACCACCCGACGGGAATTTACCCCAGAACGAGGCCCGTGAGTCTGGACGATAGAGGTTCTGTTCAAGCTGAACCCATAGAACGTCCAGCGTTTCCGGGCTGTTGTTGCTGTATGTGACGGTTTCGGCCCCATGCAGGACATGCGCCTGCGTGTCGATACGGGATCGAATGACATAATCCGTTCGGTTCTGCCAGTATTGTGGTCCTGGCAGACCAGAGCCCGAACGATAAACGTTCGGGGCATCAGGCAGTGTCAGCGGAGCAAAAACCGGAGCCGGGTCAAAGAGGGTTTTGGCCGAAAGAGCGGCCGGAACCAGCGCACCTCCCAGAAAGGGTAAGAGAAAAAGGCATACGCGCATCCGGGCTATGATCTCCGCTCGTTAGTTCCTACCCCGTTATAATATCACCTAGGCCACCCAGATAAGATGCCAGATCAACTTTCAGAGGCATAAGATAGGCATTGTCGTTCTTTTCGCGCACTAGTGTCAGCATCTGGCGCGCAAGATGGACGTTCCCTTCAAGGGTATCGTCATAGTCTTTGGGGAACACCACATGGTTAACGCGCTCCCAGTATCGCCGGGACCGTTCGCCCAAGACGGGTGAGACGCCCCAGAACACCGTATCGTCCTGCAACCAGTCCATAGAGAGCTGGAGCATGTGCAGATCAAACAGCGGTTGAGTAAAGAAACCGCAGGCCCCGGCGTCTTTTTTCCGGGCAATATCTTCCAGCTCCAGCCAGGGAGCCCGGCGGTAAGGGTCAAATACCGCGTAAACATCCAGATGCGGCACTTCCTTGCGATACCGCGCAATAATTTCCGCAGAAGTATTTGGATAGGAAACTCGATCACTTCCCGCAGGCAGTGGATCGCCTGCCACCACAAGCACGGATTTCAATTCTGGACGATCTGCACCCGGAAGAGGCGCTCCAGGAGCAATATCGATTGCGCGAATATGTGGAATCACATCCATGCCTGACCGACGGTTAACCTGTGCAGCAGCATCGTCACTGCGCAGGTCGAAACGGATCAGATCTGGAATATTCAGAAGGCCAACCTGCGGAAGCACTTTCTGTACCACCGCCACATCATCAAACAGAGCGTCTTCCGAGCGGGGAACCAGTTCAACAGAAACACGCATCAGAGGGCTTCACCCTTGCTTTGCCCCTGTGTAACGCGCGCAGCCTGAAGCGTATTGTGCAGGAGGCAGGCAATTGTCATTGGGCCAACGCCACCCGGAACAGGCGTAATATGGCCTGCAATCGGGAGCGCTTCCTCAAAAGCAACATCTCCCACAAGTCGTGTCCGGCCTTCAGGCGTCGGGACGCGCGTAATACCAACGTCAATGACGGTGGCGCCCGGTTTGATCCAGTCTCCGCGAACGAGACCGTGCTTGCCAGTTGCCACAACCAGAATGTCTGCCTCACGTGCCAGTGCTCGTGTGTCCCGCGTATGGATATGCGCGACCGAGATCGTGCAGTTCTGCTTCAACAGAAGCTGCGCCATGGGCTTTCCAACCAGACTGGACGCCCCGATCACCACAGCATGCTTGCCCGTCATGTCCTTATGAACAGACTGTAAGAGCATAAGACATCCCAGCGGCGTGCAGGGGACGAGCCCGTCAATGCCCAGAGACAGGCGCCCGGCATTCACTTCACCCAGCCCGTCAACATCCTTATGCGGCGCGATCGCATTCGTCACGACGACCGGATCAATCTGGGGCGGCAACGGAAGCTGGACGAGAATACCGTGAATCTGCGGGTTCGCGTTCAGCTGTGCAAGGAGCTCCAGAAGCTCTTCCTGCTTCGTGCTTTGCGGCAGCATGTGCATGAATGAGCGCATGCCAGCACGGTGCGTCTGAATGGCTTTGTTCTTCACATAGACTTCAGATGCGGGATCATTGCCGACCAGAACGACTGCCAGACCCGGCACGGCATTGCCCTGCTCGATAAAGCTGGAAACTTCACGGCCGATACGGTCTGTCAGAGACCGGGCAATACCTTTGCCATCTATGAGTTTGCCGGCCAGTTCAGGGGGAAACGTGCTCATGGGCTCTCCGGATGGCAACAGGCTGCAGTTTCAGTTACGATTCAGGCTACAGCCCGCGTCGTGCGCAGGAAAAGGATGGTCTTATGTCCGAGGAAATACGCAAGAACTTCGCCAGTGACAATGTTACCCCCATCTGCCCTGAAGTCATGGCAGCCTTGCTGGCCGCCAATGAGGGCAGCGTTGGATCTTATGGAGCGGATGATCTTACCCAATCCCTGAACAAACGGTTTGGGGACATCTTCGAGACGGAAGTGGCTGTTTTCCCGATCGCGACTGGAACTGCCGCCAACAGTATCGCGCTTTCCGCGCTGGTCTCACCTTACGGAGCCGTGTTGTGCGACCAGAGCGCCCATATCAACACGGATGAAGGTGGCGCTCCGGAATTCTACATGCACGGCGCCAAGCTCGTCTGCATTCCATCCGCAGAAGGAAAGCTGGACCCGGCGACAATGCCTGCCGTTCTCAGGAATAATGAGGAAAGCGGCATTCTCAGCCCTGTCATTCAGGCCTTGTCACTCACGCAGGCTAACGAATGGGGACTTGTCTATAGTCTGGAGGAGCTGGCCGCACTGACGAGCATCGCACACGACCATGGCCTGAGCGTACATCTTGATGGCGCGCGCCTAGGGAATGCCGTGGCCCATCTTGGCTGCTCTCCAGCGGACGTGACGTGGAAAGCAGGTGTGGATGTTCTGAGTTTCGGAGGCACCAAGGCTGGCGCAATGGCGGCGGAAGCCGTGGTCTTTTTCCTCAATGACCGGACGCGTCCACGGGTTAAAGAGTTCCTGCGGCGCATCAAACGCAGTGGCAATCTGTGGTCCAAGCATCGCTTCCTGAGTGCGCAGCTTCACGCATTGCTGGAAAACGATGTGTGGCTCCGGAACGCTGCGTATGCCAACCAGATGGCCCAGCGCCTCGTCGATGGGCTTCGTCGCCATCCGGCGGCCCAGATGCCTTATGAACGGCAGAGCAACGAGGTTTTCGTCATTCTGCCAGATCTGGTTCTGAAAGATCTGGAAGCCGTGGGCTACACATTCTACCGCTGGCCTACACCGGAAGACGTCTCTGGCACACTGATCCGTCTGGTCACGAGTTACTACACCCGGCCAGAAGATGTAGACGCGCTGCTTGCAGAAATTGCAGCCTAAACCGGCATTTACAAATAAGACGTTGATCCGGGCATTGTTGTCCGGATCAACGGTTTTCTACCGACGATGATCAACCAGCTTTAGATTTCAGGGACGCATCAATTTCTAACGCCAGGCGCGCCATGGTGATGGCCCCGTTCCGGCTTCCCGCGCCACAGATGAAACGGGCCGGATGTGCAAAAACTGCATCCGGAACGCCCGAAACGGCCGCTAGCGCAGTTTTTTCCAGCCCACCCCAGGCTTCCGGCAGTGACACACGCTGCCCGAAATCGCCGCGCACAGGGGGAATGGCCTTCACGTTCCATTGCTCCGGGCCTGCTGGAGAGACAACATAAACAACCGGAAGATCCCGCTCGAAAATGACCTTTTCCGTGGGCATTCCTGTTTCCATGACAAGGATGCGCTTGTCTTCCGCAGCCTCGTAAGCTTCCACAACGCGGTTAGCGGCCTTGAGGCTGGCCCGTACACGGTCAACCATATTGACCAGATGGGATGCGACGGCCGTTGCCGCATTCGCAAACCCTAAAGCTTCACGCTTTTTGGCTTCCTGCGTTCCGTAAAGCTCCGCAGTATCCCAAGCCGGACTGCACGCAGAAACAATGTCCGCAAGAGACAGCTTGCCCATCTTGGCCACGCCATTGTCATCCTGATCAACAGGAATGATCAGGGACTTGTCGAGCGACTGCCAGATGGCGGCAACCATGTCCTCGGTCACCGGTGTGGTGACGATATTGCGGATGGCAGCGTGACCGTAGTCCTTCCACAACAGACCCGCAGCGCTATACGGCGTCCCGTCATCACGCAGGGGCTTGTCCTTCATGTGATGGTCATACCGCCCGATGGACGGATCAAAGATACCGCCGACATCAAAAACGATATCGGCTTCTGCAATACGCTCCGGCGACCGGGTGCGAACAAACTGCAGGCGGTCGTCTGCGTCCTCACCAAGCACACGGCCACGCAGGCTGCCTTCCGGCGAAAGAGCGTAGTGAAGAATGGCGTAACCCAGCGTCTCGTCGGCATGGAAATTGCCCGAATGGGTCAATGCCTTGACGGTTCTGGCTTCTTTTCCGAGACCAATTGGGGTGTGTTCTGACATCTGTACGGACCTGCTGACGGCAAAGGGGTGGTTTCTGATTGTGCCTTCTCATGCCGCACCCCCCAGCCCCAGACAACAAACTTCGTCAGAAACGTGCAGAAAATGCGTTGTTTTCCACTCCATCGAAACAGTGAATCACGCCGTCCATGCATTTCGATGGCGTTGCCATAATCCGTGCTATGTAAGGCCGAATGGAAACAAAGCTCCCCATTCCGCTCGCCGTTCTTGTCGGCATCCAGACCCCTGACGTCGATGACGTCGCACACGAAGCCAGCCTGGAAGAACTGGGGAGACTGGTTAAAACCCTTGGCTATGACGTCATCGGGTCCGTCTCCCAAAAGCGCGAAGGTACGGGTGCTGCGTCGCTCCTTGGTGCTGGCAAGCTGGAAGAGCTCGCAGACATTACCGGCGGCCGCGGGATCATCACACCGATGGTCAAGACCCCGATGACAAAGGCCCGCAAACGCTTTGAGGGCACCGTTGAAGCATCAGAGCCCGATGAAGACGACTCAGATGGCCCTCGCAAGCCAGAATTTGTCATTGTTGACCACGAGCTGACACCCAGTCAGATCCGCAATCTTGAACGCGCTACCGGCGCGCAGGTGCTGGATCGTACGGGTGTCATTGTCGAAATTTTCCATCGTCACGCCAACACCCGCGAAGCAAAGCTTCAGGTGGAGATGGCGCGGCTGAAATACGTTGCACCACGCTTGCGGGAATCTTCGAATGGTGGCGGCAGACAGCAGGGGCCTGGGGCTGGTGAAACCAATCTGTCGCTTGATCGCCGCAAGATCCGGGACCGCCTTGCCGAGCTGAAAACCCAGCTTGAAGCCGTGCAACGCGATAGCGATAACCGGCGTTCTGCACGGCGGGATCAGCTCCGCGTCGCTCTGGTGGGGTACACCAATGCTGGCAAGTCCTCCCTGATGCGCGCGCTCACCGGTAGCGAAGTTCTGGTTCAGGACAAGCTCTTCGCTACGCTTGATACGACAGTCCGGACGCTTCAGCCCGAGACACGTCCGCGTATTCTTGTGTCCGACACGGTGGGCTTCATCAAACAGCTTCCCCATGATCTGGTCGCCTCTTTCCGTTCCACGCTGTCTGAAGCGCTGGAAGCGTCCCTACTGCTGTTTGTCGTAGATGCCTCGGACCCGACTTACGAAGCGCAGCTTGAGGTTAGCCGCAGCGTTCTGCATGAAATCGGGGCCGATGTTGTGCCGTCCCGGCTTGTTCTGAACAAGATGGATAAGGTGGATGACGCCCGGCGCGCTGAATTGCTGGAAAAGCATCCCGATGCCATTCCATTGTCTGCCCATCGGCCGGACGATGTCAGCGCTTTACGGGAAAGCCTGATCACCTTTTTCGAGACAAAGATGGTCGATGATGTTCTGGTACTGCCCTACTCGAAACAGGGGCTGATCGGCGAGATTTACGAAAGTGCCCGTGTCCTGTCCGAAGATCACGACGAGACAGGTCGTATTCTGAAAATCCGGGGCCTGCCAGGTGCCATTGCACGGTTGCACCGAAGTCTCTCGGGAAAATAAAGGCCCTTGCTGCCTTTCTGACCGGGCGAGAAAGACGTTCCACAAAAAAGGCCACCATCTCGTTAAAAATGGTGGCCCAATGTTGTTACTGCGCTTGTGAGGGCAGCACCTTCAAGACGCAAAGACTTTGGAAATTGCAGCCTGAGCCTCGTCCTGAATGGCCTTCAGGTGCTCTGGGCTTTTGAAGCTCTCGGCATAGATTTTGTAAACATCTTCCGTGCCGGACGGACGGGCTGCGAACCAACCGTTTTCCGTCACAACCTTCAGGCCACCGATCGCCGCGCCATTGCCCGGTGCCTTCGTGAGCTTGGCAATAATCTTGTCACCAGCGAGTTCTTCCAGCGGGAACTGTTCCGGCGCCAGCTTGCTGAGCTTGGCCTTCTGTTCCGGGTTCGCCGCTGCGTCGATCCGCGCATAGTACGGCGTGCCGAGGCGAGCGATGATCTCATGGTAGTGCTGGCTCGGGTTCTTGCCCGTCTTGGCCGTGATTTCCGCAGCAAGAAGACCGAGAATGAGGCCATCTTTGTCGGTCGTCCAGACTGAGCCATCACGACGCAGGAAGGTTGCGCCTGCACTCTCCTCGCCGCCAAAGCCCAGCGAGCCATCCATCAGGCCCGGCACGAACCATTTCAGGCCGACCGGCACTTCGACCAGTTTGCGGCCCATATCTGCGACAACGCGATCAATCAGACCACTGCTCACTAGTGTCTTGCCGACGCCAAGATCAAGCTTCCAGTCCGGACGGTTCTGGAACAGGTACGAGACCGCCACAGCCAGATAGTGGTTCGGGTTCATCAGGCCATCCGGCATGGCAACGATGCCATGACGGTCTGCGTCTGTGTCATTGGCGAATGCGACGTCGAAATCCTGGCCCATCTTGATGAGACGCGCCATGGCGTAGGGCGAGGAGCAGTCCATACGGATCTGCCCGTCCCAGTCTGCCGTCATGAACGCGAACTGCGGGTCCACAACATCGCTGACGATCGTAGCGTTCAGGCCGTACTTCTCAACAATCGGCTTCCAGTAACCAACCGCAGCGCCACCCAGCGGATCAATACCAATCTTCACGCCCGCATCACGGATGGCCGCCATGTCGATGACGTTTTCCAGATCGGCCACATACGGCGTGACGTAATCATAGCGCTTGATGGACGGTGCGTTCTTGGCTTCGTCGTAAGGCAGGCGCTTTACGTCCTTCAGGCCGTTCGCCAGCAGCTCATTCGCCATGTCCTGAATGGCTTTCGTCACGGCCGTATCTGCCGGACCACCGTTCGTCGGATTGTACTTGAAGCCACCATCCGTCGGCGGGTTATGGGACGGCGTGACGACAACACCATCGGCCAGCCCCGTTGTGCGGCCTTTGTTGTAGGTCAGGATGGCGTGGGAAATGACGGGGGTTGGCGTGTAGCCATCGTTCTGGTCGATGCGGACATCAATGCCGTGGGCCGCGAAAACCTCAATGGCCGAACGCTGTGCCGGGGCCGACAGGGCGTGCGAGTCAATGCCAATGAAAAGCGGGCCATCAATCCCCTCCGCCTTACGATACCGACAAATTGCTTCACAGATGGCGAGGATATGGCCTTCGTTGAAGCTGGTATGGAAAGACGAACCGCGGTGTCCGGAAGTCCCGAACGAAACACGCTGGGTCGGGATGGAGACGTCCGGCTTACGATCATAATAAGCGGCAACCAGGGCCGATATATCCGTCAACTGCGACTGATCGAGCGTTTTTCCGGCGAGGGGGCTGATATTGGCCATTAATCCAAAATCCTTAACAGATCCGCGTTTTAAGCGACCGTAACGCACGAACGCCAATTGCGGCTGAGAAAAACTTATCTCGGGGCTTCTGTCCAGTTACAGAACTCTGACGCCTTCCCTTGTGACGACCATAAAAAAAGCGGGGAGACATCTGTCCCCCCGCTTTGTTTCGCAAAACCGGATACGAGAATTACTGAAGATCGTCGCCTGAGCTGCCATCATCCGAACCATCAGGCGAGACAGCAACAAAGAGCTGCTGCCCGTCACGCAGGATGCGTAGCAGAGGGGGCTGCTTGCGGGACAGAGCGTCACGCACCTGTGCCACCACAGCCTTCGGAGACGGCGTGACGTGATTTCCCACGGCCACAATAATGTCGCCTGGACGAATGCCAGACTGATCAGCTGGGGAACCCTGAACAACGTCAGCAACGACGGCGCCCTGCACGCTGTCATCCAGGCCTAGTTCCTGTCGGGCGCGCGGCGTCAGGGATGCCAGAGACACACCAAGCTTGCCAGCACCGGCGGACTGGCTACTATCTGCACCACCGCTGCCATGATCCTGGTTAGCAAGGTTGCCCACCGTGAACTTTACATCCATCGGCTTGCCGTCACGCAGCAGGTTTACCGTAGCGTCTGTTCCGGGCGCAATGGAGACAACCTTCACAGCCAGATCATGGCCGTTCTTCACCGGATGGCCATTCAGCGTCAGGATGACGTCGCCGCTCTTGATCCCGGCCTTTTCAGCCGGGCTACCCTTGGAGACGGACGCCACCAGCGTACCATGCGGCGGAGCACCGGGCTCCGGGGACTTCAGGTTGAGCGCCTGAGCCATCGTCGGAGAAATATCCTGCCCCTCGATGCCGAAATAGCCACGCGTCACATGACCCGTCTTTTCAAGCTGATCGACGACAGATCGCACCGTGTTGGACGGAATGGCAAAGCCGATACCGATTGAGCCGCCACCGTTCGGCGAAATGATCATGGAGTTGATGCCCACGACCTTGCCATCCTGCGTGAACAGCGGGCCACCGGAGTTGCCGTGATTGATCGGCGCATCAACCTGAATGAAATCGTTATACGCGCCGGAATGCAGATCACGACCCAGAGCCGAGACGATACCTGCCGTCACGGTTCCGCCAAGACCGTAGGGATTGCCGACGGCAACGACCCATTCGCCCGGCTGGACATCATCAGAATCACCGAGGTCAATGAACGGCAGTTTTCCGGTTGGCTTCACACGCAGAAGAGCCACGTCCGTCTTCGGATCGCGGCCAATGATCTTGGCCTGCAATGTAGTCCCGTCATCCAGCGTGACCGTCACCTTCGTGGCGCCATTCACAACGTGGTTGTTGGTCACAACATAACCATCAGCCGAGATGATGAAGCCTGATCCGCGAGCTTCCACCGTGCGGTTCTGCTGCTGTTGCTGCGGCATCATCTGGAACGGGAAAGGAAACGGGAAAGGCGAACCCTGCATTCCGCCGCCGCCATCACCGCCTGGACCGTTCTCTTCCTGTTCGGCAACATCGGCCTTGATGTGTGCCGTGATGGAGACGACGGCAGGCTTCACCTGCTTCACAAGAGTGACGAAGTTGGGCAGCGCCTGAACATTGGTCTGCGGCTTGATGGCTCCGTTATCCGCCATGGCAGCGGAAGCGGCGACCAGAAAGGTCGTGGCAGCGAGGGCAGCAAGGGAAGCGCGGAAGCGTGTGGTCATGTCAGTCCCGATTGTTACAGAAGAACGGTTCGGTCGTTATAAGTCCGCACTATGCACTGCGTTCCCATTCACCAAGCTGACCGGGAGGTGAAACATCCGTAAGTCTTTGTTTGTCACCCGTTCCGCAGCCGCTGGAAAAATGTCCTGAGCTGATGAGCAGCTTCCCGTTCGCGTAGTCCGCCGATCACTTCAGGTTTGTGCAGGCAGGTCGGCCGTTCAAACACACGCGGGCCATGCTCTACGCCGCCACCTTTGGGATCATAAGCACCGAACACGACACGCTCGCACCGGAAATGCACAATGGCACCCGCGCACATCGGGCAGGGTTCCAGCGTGACCACAAGCGTACATCCTGTCAGGCGCGAAGAGCCAAGCTTCACCGCTGCGGCACGCATGGCCAACAATTCAGCATGGGCAGAGGCGTCATACAGTTCCTCTACGCGGTTGCGCGCCACGGACACGACATCTCCCGCCGCATCCAGCACAACTGCCCCCACGGGAACTTCACCCTGTCGGGCCGCTTCGTCTGCGGCATCAAGAGCCATCTGCATGGCGCGGCTTGTATCGGCCTGAATCATGATGCGATGATGGGGCGTATGACCACTGCCCGTCCATCCCCTTCCCGGAACACAGCTCCGCTCATTGGTCTTACGCTCGATCATGAACCTGGCGGTCCGGGACAATTTTCTCGCTATCCTTATTATGCCTTGCGGGAAAATTATCTCACGGCCCTCAGTGATGCTGGCGGCTTACCAGTCTGCCTGGGGTATATGGGGAACGCGGAAGCGATAGTGGAACGCCTGGACGCCCTCGTTATCACTGGCGGCGCGTTTGATGTTGATCCTGCGCTGTATGGGGAAGAGCCTCATTCTCTGACCGCTCCCCGTCCCGCCAGAACATCTGCCGAGCTTGCCCTTCTGCGTGCTGCGCTCAAGCGGGACATTCCCGTTCTCGGAATCTGCGGCGGCATGCAACTTATGGCCGTGAATGCGGGCGGGACGCTGATCCAGCATCTTCCACCCGAACTGGAACACGAGCAGCCCAACCCTCGCCATGAACCCGGACATACGGTTTCCCTTGTGGCTAGCACCCGCCTGGCCCGCATTGCTGACACCGAGATTATGCACGTCAATTCGTCTCACCATCAGGCTGTGCGAACGGCAGGAAGGGCAAAAATCTCGGCTGTTGCAGCAGACGGTGTGATCGAGGCAATCGAACTGGACGACGCAAAATTCGCCATTGGTGTACAGTGGCATCCTGAATTCACCCTCGACCCCGGCGACCGTCGCCTGTATGCGGCGCTGGTGGAGGCAGCAGCACGATGACCGAAGAACTTAACCCGACCCCTGAAACATCCGACGGCCCAAGAGGCGAACGCATCGCGAAGTTCCTTGCGCGCGCTGGCGTTGCCAGCCGTCGTGACGTGGAACGCATGATCGAAGACGGCCGGATCAAGATGGACGGCCAGCCCGTCACGCATCCCGCAACATTCGTTCAGCCGGGTGACATCGTGCTGGTTGACGGTAAGCCCGTGGATAATCCCGAGCGTACCCGTCTGTGGCGTTATCACAAGCCTGACGGCCTTCTGACCACGCATCGTGACCCGCAGGAACGCCGGACAGTTTTTGACTCCCTGCCTGAGGGAATGCCGCGTGTTATCAGCGTCGGCCGGCTGGATATCAATTCCGAAGGTCTGCTGCTGCTGACAAACGATGGCGAACTGGCACGTCGTCTGGAACTACCCGGCAATGCCTGGGTCCGCCGTTACCGTGTGCGCGTCTTTGGCATGGTGGACGAGAGACGTCTGGCCTCTCTGGTCGATGGTTTTGAATTTGAAGGCATCCGTTATGGCTCGATCGAAGCCGAACTGGATTCCGTCAAGGGTGACAACTCCTGGCTGACCGTCTCTTTGCGTGAAGGCAAGAACCGTGAAATCCGTCAGGTCATGCGCGGCCTGAACCTGCATGTGAGCCGACTGATCCGTCTGTCGTATGGTCCGTTTCAGCTGGGCTCCCTGAAGGCGCGCGAGCTTGAGGAAGTCAACGGTAAGACGCTGCGCGAGCAGATCCCCGATCTACCTGCTCCGACCCGCAAGCGGACCCGCTGATTCATGCGGATTGTTGGCGGAGAGAACAAGGGCCGTGCACTTATGGCCCCACGGGGAGAAGGAACGCGCCCCACATCTGATCGGACGCGGCAGGCCATCTTTGACATGCTCGCTCATGCCCCATGGTACGGGCATGATGAGCTTGAAGAGGCCATTGTCCTGGACGGTTATGCCGGGACAGGGGCGATGGGCCTGGAAGCCCTGTCCCGCGGGGCTCAGCGTGCGTCTTTCATCGAGCGGGACCGTAATGCCCTGAACGCCCTGCGCGCCAATCTCGATATCTGTCGCGCCCGGAACATCTCCCGCGTGCTGAGTTGCAGCGTGACGCATCCGCCCCGTGCGACAGAGCCGCATACGCTGATTTTCCTGGATCCACCTTACGGGAAAACACTGGTCGAATCGGGTCTGCGCGCTCTGGCACGAGGGGGCTGGATTGCTGAAGGTGCACTGATCGTTGCAGAGACGGGAGCAACTGAAGATTTTGCCCCGTTTGTGCCACCTTCCGAACACTTTTCTCCCACACTTCCTGCCGAGCCACTCGTGATCCGGAAATTCGGCGCGGCAAAGGTGACCATCTGGCGACATTCATCCACTGTTCCTTAATTTTCCTACTGTATTCAGTGGCCTGTCAGGTATAATTCAGTCTTGATCTGAAAGCCGTAATCCAGAAAACCGACGGGGTGACGAGACTTGGCCGTGTTCAGCCGTTCGACCAGCACAGTGCGCAACATCGTTCGTGAAGCACACGACCGTCACATGACACCAAAGCTCCGGAGTGCGCTGAACGCCCGCCTCATGGAGCTTCTGGGACTGGGCTTTCTGATTGCGGCTGTTGCCATCGGCATCGCGCTTTGGAGCTTCAACCCGCACGATCCGTCGTTCAATACGTCCACAGGAACAGAGCCGACGAACCTTCTGGGCCGGACCGGCGCCACCATTTCCGATGGTCTGGTGCAGTGGCTGGGCCTAGGAAGCGGTCTGCCGATTGTCGTATTGCTCGCCTGGGCCTGGCGTATGGTCCGTCATCACGGCATGAGCGCCCCCATCGTCCGGATTATTGCTGCACTGCTGCTGCTTCCGGCCGGCGCCACGTTCATTGGCACGCTCCAGCTGCTTATTCCGGGGCTTGAAGTGGCCTGGCCGACCGCGGCTGGTCTGGGCGGCGAAATGGGCGTGTCCTGTGCTCATCGTCTGCTTGACGCCGCACATGCTGAAGCCGGTTCAGCAGGCAGCGCACTAGCAGTGTTTCTTGTTCTGCTCCTGATGGGCATTCTGATGCCACTTGCCATGGGGCTTCAGTGGCGCGAATGGCGTGCCATGGGACAGGGCGCCGCATTGCTGGCCCGCCAGCCCGTGGCCCTTGCCCGACGCATGAACGGCCCGCAGACGTCCGATCGTCCTGCTCCGGACCCGCGTCAGTACGAATTCCAGCGTGGCAATACGGGAAGCAGCCCTGCACCAGATGCAGCGCCCCTGTCTTTTCTGCGTCGCAGCTTCGGCAAGAGCGACCCGAGCACGCGCCCGTCTCCCTTCGTGCCGCAGAATACGGGCTGGATGCAGCCTCCCATGGAAACGGCGGAAGACCCTTACGAGCATCCGGCAGTCATGCGGAAAGAGGCTGCCAGCGCCGCGGCCCCAGATCCGCAGGTGCCGGAAGAGGAAGAAGCGCCGTCCAACCCTTATGCGGAACGACTGGCACAGATTGCGCGCCAGCGGAACGTTCAAACGATCCAGCGTTCGCATGTTGAAGACGATACGGATGAAGATGGGCCGCAGAGCAGCATCGAGCCGCCTGCACCAGAGCCGGAACAGCGCCGCAGCCTCTTCGGAATGCGTCGTCCTGAGCGCCCGGCTCAGCCACAACCTGCCGCCCGCCCGATGCCACCGCGCACCCCCGCAGCAACAGGCTGGGAACTTCCCCCGCTGTCTCTGCTGAACCCACCGCCTGCACACGCCTCCACAGGTCCCTCGCAGGAAACGCTTCAGTCCAATGCACGACTGCTGGAAAGCGTTCTGGCGGATTACGGCGTTCAGGGCACGATTGGCGACATTCACGCAGGCCCGGTTGTCACGCTTTATGAGCTTGAACCGGCTCCGGGTATCCGATCGTCACGTGTGATCGGTCTGGCGGATGACGTGGCGCGCTCCCTCTCCGTTCTCAGTGTGCGCATCGCGACGGTGCCGGGCCGAAATGTCATTGGTATCGAGGTTCCGAACGCCAAGCGCGAGATGGTGTTCTTCTCCGAACTGCTTATGACGCCGGAATGGACCAATGGCGTGGGCCGCCTCCAGATTGCGCTGGGCAAGGATATTGCTGGCGTTCCGGTCTATACGGACCTGGCAAAAATGCCGCACCTTCTGGTCGCTGGTACGACTGGATCGGGTAAGTCCGTCGGTATCAACTCCATGATCCTGTCACTGCTCTATCGGCTTAGTCCGGAAGAGTGCCGTCTGATCATGATTGATCCAAAGATCTTGGAACTGTCGATTTACGACGGAATTCCGCATCTTTTGACCCCAGTGGTGACGGAACCGGCAAAGGCTGTCAGTGCTCTCAAGTGGACCGTGCAGGAGATGGACCGTCGCTATCGTCTGATGGCGCAGCTTCAGGTCCGTAATATCAACGGCTACAACGAACGCGTCAGCCAGCTTCGGGCATCCGGGGAGATGGTGACCCGCCGCGTTCAGACCGGCTTTGACCCTGAGACAGGCAAACCCGTCTTTGACGAACAGCAGGTTCCGCTGGAAAACCTGCCGTATATCGTGGTGGTGATCGACGAAATGGCTGACCTGATGATGGTCGCTGGTAAGGAAATCGAGACGGCGGTGCAGCGTCTTGCGCAGAAGGCGCGTGCGGCTGGTATTCACGTCATCATGGCAACGCAGCGCCCGTCCGTGGACGTGATTACCGGCACCATCAAGGCCAACTTCCCAACCCGTATTTCCTTCCAGGTCATCAGCAAGTTCGACAGTCGTACCATTCTGCAGGAACAGGGTGCCGAGCAGCTTCTTGGTCAGGGTGACATGCTGTTCATGCAAGGTGGTGGCCGTATTACGCGTGTCCACGGCCCGTTTGTGGCGGATGATGAGGTTGAAGAAGTCGTGGCAGATCTGCGCTCAAAGGGCGATCCGATCTACAACGATGACGTTGTCTCCGGGGAAGATGAAGAAGGTGGCTCCTCCGGTGGCGGCATGAGCAGCGGCGGAAGCGGTGGAGATGGTGAAGGCAGCCTGTTCGAACAGGCCGTAGACATTGTCATGACGGAAGGTCGCGCCTCGACCAGCTTTATCCAGCGCCATCTCTCGATCGGGTATAACCGCGCAGCGAAGCTGATCGACCAGATGGAAAAAGAAGGCATCATCGGGCCAGCCAACCATGTGGGCAAACGTGAAATTCTAGCCCGTCGTCCGGCATCCCATGAGGACTGACAGACGCAGAGGCCGCGGCGAAACTTCCCCCTCCCCTGCCCCGCGTGGTCTTTTCTATCTGGGGCAGGATCTTCCTGTTCTGCTGGAAACATCGCGCTTCCTGATCCTGAACAAACCTGCCGGGCTGGCTGTTCACCCCGGTCCATCCACTCAGGATTCCGTAGAGACGCGCCTTGTGACCCATCCACGCGGAGGGCCTTGGCTGGCCCACCGCCTTGATGCGGATACATCTGGCTGCCTGCTGATTGCACGCCGCAAGACGGCTCTGATCGAAGCCCAGAATGCTTTTCAGGCGCGCCAGGTCCGCAAACTGTACTGGACCGTTGTTGAAGGCGTCCCAACTCAGCAGGAAGGCGAAATTTCCGCTCCCCTGCTCCGACATTCGATGCCCTCAGGCTGGCGTATGATTGTGGACCCGAAAGGTGATGCTGCCATCACACGGTGGCGCGTTCTGGGCCAGGCAGGCAGCAGGAGCTGGCTGGAGCTGGAACTTCTGACAG
Source organism: Gluconobacter sp. Gdi (assembly GCF_014132155.1). Classification (GTDB taxonomy): domain Bacteria; phylum Pseudomonadota; class Alphaproteobacteria; order Acetobacterales; family Acetobacteraceae; genus Gluconobacter. The sequence continues at coordinate 396,525 of NZ_BLJQ01000002.1, read as the reverse complement.
GGCGTACCCATCAGGCCCGCATCCATTGTGCGCATCTCGGAACACCGATTGTGGGTGACCGGGTTTACGGCTCAGAGAATGCGGGTGGCCTGCATCTTCTGGCCCGTAACCTTCACGTACCGTTGGCTGAAGAAACCCTCGACGCTGTTGCGCCGCCCGCCCCAGCTATGGCTGAGGCGCTACGCCACTTAGGATGGGACGGTCAGTCCTGAACGATACGGATGGTTCCGGAGACATCCCGGAGCGTCACATGGTCTTTGCCGTCACCGACCTTTCCACTTGCTGTAATCTTCCGGGATTCACTTGAGACAAGGCTCGGTTTCTCCCACGGACCAACATTCACAGCCAGACCCAGTGACTGCTCAAGGGGAAAGTCTTTCTGCGAACGTCCCTGACGAAGCTGGATGTCGAAGGTGCCACCAAAACCCTTCGGCAAGTGAAGCGTGATATCGCCGGACGCAGATTCCAAAAGCACAGTGCGTGCATTGGGTGCTGAGGTCAGGGTGATGTCCTGATCGCCGCTGGAGCTTTTGGCCGTGACGTCCCCGGCTGCTTTCTCAAGATGCGCGTCACCGCTCACGGTCATCAGCATCGCGGCTCCAGCTGCCCCGGCAACAGTGATATCGCCGCTAACGGACTTGATCTGAAGCGCACCCTGAATCTGACCAATCTGGGTATCACCACTGACCGTTAAGACGGATACGGGGCCATTGGATGATGAAACGTCCGTATCACCACTGACACTTCGGATGGACAGTGGCCCAGAAGAGGTTTTGACCTCCACATCCCCACTAATGGTGGAAATGATCCCCCCTTCCGGCAGGGTTGCGTAAGATAGATCTTCGCTGGATGTGCTCTGACTGAGCGGAGCAGCGAGCGCGCTGGAAGTCAGGCAGGTTGCAGCAAGCAGCACAGGGAAAACGGCACGGACAACAGGCATTGTATTCGCTTTCTTTGGCATCAGAAGGAGTTGGATGATGCAACCGGGCGGTTCATCAATGCTGCATACATTCCACGCACGACGGCCCAGGCGGTGAGAATACCCCATGTCAGGGTCAGTCCCCACGGCACGACCATGAAGACCAGACCAAGACCACCCGTGATGGCACCAAGCCCTGCGACCATCAGGTGAATCAGGCCAATAACTGTCAGCGCAAATGCACCGTACCAGAACAGTCTGATCTGCCAGTCCAGCTGGGCACGTTTCAGGCCAGTTGCGGAGCGGCGCGCTACATGGGCGAGTGTTACGCCCACGAATGCCGTAATTCCTGTAAAGAAGCCGGCGAGATACAGCGCATAAATCAGCAGGACGTAGTCACGGCCCGTATCCTGTCGGGCGGCTCCATAACCGGACATCGTCGTGGTGTACATGAATGAACTCCTCTGGAGGATGATCCTCAACAGAAGAGCTCATGCAGAAACTGTGCCAGTTCCTGATTTTCCTATCAGCCTGCCTTACCACTCAATGCAAGACAGACTGAGAATGGCGTAATTCGCCAGTTTATTCGCCAAGCACCCGGAAGCGATCAGGCAGTGGCCCCTGGTTCTGCGTCAGGGATCGTACGCCATAAAACAGCGACACGAGCAGAGCGATGTTCCACAGAGCAAAAATACCAATCGGAATCAGGAAGAGGAGCTGTCCTGGCCCGGAACTTCCGGGAGGTTCGGTAATGAAGCAGGCGCCGAAAAGAGCAGCACATCCAATAATGAAGGCAACGTCATACCAGAACAGGCGAATGAGCCAGCTCAGATGCGTTCGGACCACACCGTGGCTGGAGCCTTTCAGGACGTAAGCGAGGATCACTCCCGCCAATAGGGAAATGCCCGTGAAAAACCGGGCGATATAGAGCCCATAAACAAGGAGAACGCCTCCACGACCCGGACCTTCGGGCGAGAGAGAAAAATTGGTCATGACAGCCTCCTTCAGCTGGTCCCCTTTATAGCAGAAACGTCCGACCAAAGGCCGAACGCTTCTATCGGGCAGAATATGTTTTGGGAGATTAGCGGCCGAGCTTGCGCAGCTTTGTGCCCTGCATCAGTCGCTTCTCAATAACAGCCAGAGACATGCCCTTTGTTTCTGGCACAAACAGAATTGTCAGCAGCAAAAACAGTGCATTCAGGCCTGCGAAGAGCCAGAATGTTCCGCCTGTTCCAATAGCTTTCATAAGCGACAAAAAGCTCACACCCACCAGAAGATTGGTCATCCAGTTTGTGAATGTTGACATCGCAATACCGAAATCGCGCCCGCCAAGAGGCTGAATTTCCGCACAAAGAACCCACATCAGCGGGCCAGCAGACATCGCAAATCCGGCACAGAAGATCATCAGCAGGAACACGGCTGCAATCTGGGAAGACTGCGTTGTCATGCCGCCCTGAAGCAGCATGGCAAGCACGCCCATTCCAATCGCCATGACCGTGAAGCCCGCATACAGGATTGGCTTACGGCCCCAGCGATCCACAAGACCAACCGCCACGAACGTTGCCAGCATGTTGACCAGGCCGATAATGGCCGTGCACCACATTTGGGAATGCGCATCGAAATGAGCCGCCGCCAAAATATTAGGGGCGTAATACATGACGATATTGATGCCTGCGAGCTGCTGCATCGCCTGCAACATGATGCCAAGAGCGACAGAACGACGGAAATTGCTGTTGGTGCGGAACAGCTTGAAGCCTTCCTGTTTGGTTTCAAGCTGTTCACGAATGGCGCGAATTTCCTTGGCAGCCTCCAGCGGGTCATTCCGCAGATCCACGAGGATTTCACGGGCTTCCTTGTGACGTCCCTGCATAATCAGCCAGCGCGGGCTGTATGGCAGAAACAGAACACCAATCAGAAACAGGACCGCAGGAATACCTGCGACACCGAACATCCAGCGCCAGTTTTCACTGTAGGAAAAATAGGTGTCTGACAGGAAGGCAACGAAAATACCGACCGTCACCATCAGCTGGTAGGTCGAGACCATGGCGCCACGAGACTCTTCGCTGGCGATTTCCGACAGGTACAGCGGCGCCGTAAAGGCTGAAATACCGACCGCAATCCCCATGATAACGCGGAAGACAATGATGGAAGGAATGGACCACCCCATGGCACAGCCCAGCGTTCCAACCACGAACACTGCTGCGCCAAGAATAAGGGATCGCTTACGGCCCAGATGATGGGAGAGCCAGCCTGCACCCAAAGCACCAGCGGCGGCACCTGCCATCATGGAGCTGACGACCCATTCCAGCGCCAGCGTAGACGTATGGAATTCCTGACCGATCAGATCCAGAGCACCCGCAACAACACCGATATCCAGACCGGACATTAACCCTGCGAGGGCAGCAATCACTCCAATGGCGATGATCTTGAACCGTGTTGGATCAAAAACAGATGTTCCACTGTTATCTGGCTGGATGGTCTCTTCGGTCCTGACCTGATCCGTCATGCTTGGCGGGTATCCTTCGCAAAAAAATGACATCCACCTGTTGGGGTGGATGCCTGAATAGTCACTTTATATACACGATCTGACTCAGATCGTGAGGGCAGCCCTGATCTTACCGACTGTGACGCCCTACCAGTTTCGCAGTGTGTGCGTCTTGGTACGAACGAAAACCGCATGATCTTCCGGCATCCGGCAGAGCGATTCACCCCCGAAATGATGCAGCAGAGCCAACATGGCCACTTCTGCCGCCCTGTTGGAACCGTCATCCGTCTTGATGGCGAAACCCAGTCCCTGTTCCGGCAATGCTGCGATCATGACATCTTCAGCGCCCGTTTGATGAACGCACGAGTTTCGAAATTGTTCATGACCGTTGTGTCGTATCGTCCGATTCCGGCCATCATGAACAGATGGGCTGCCACAGCCTCCCTAAGCCGCTGTGTCGCTTTGGCTCTTTCAGAAGAAAGGCCGACACCACTCCCAAACCGGGCAAAACCATGGACAAGAGCCTTCAGAGGCACTGCATATGTTGGCATTGAACGGCCATCCGTTACCCCGGTTGGCAGGAGCTTCTTCGCCATTGTGAGAGGCACAGGCGAAGGCAAGAGCTTCGTCGGAAAGACCAAGCCGATCAGCCGCTTCACTTTCGACGAGTTCAATTGCCAGCAGGGACTTGACGGTCGAGCGTGGAAAGACCGCTTTCTCCGCATCCCCACAGGACCAGACGACAGAACCATCTGCATCCACCACCACCGCCCGACCGAGAGACCGTGACTCAACCTGTTTCCCGCGCATGACTTTCGCGAGCAATCCTGAGCCCGCTTGTTCTGCCATGTCCCTGAACCTCTGTTGTCAGCTGCGTGATGGATCTTTTACGACCAGCACATAGCAGGGCCCGTTGCCCTCATGAGCCACCTCCAGCCAGGAGTGGATTAGTCGACGTCGCACACGCAGAATACCAATTTCCTGCTCTGGCGGAATGTCAGCCAGAGCCAATACTGCCTGAGGGCCTTCGAGAAAAACCAGCCGATCTGCGAGGGACAATCCGTCTTTGAAAATGGCTTGTCCCTGAGCGAAATCCATCAAGGCGTACAGAAAAGTCTCGCCTGCCGGAGGGCGGAACGCCACAGCATCAAGCATGATAGCGCCCACGTCCTCAGCAGTGAGATGCGTTACCGGAGGCTGCCAGTCCAGAAGGTCAGGCTGAGGGATATCCGGGGTCTTCTTAACCCGGCGGACCTGGGGCGAAGGTGATGAGCGCTCTGGAAGAGTGTCAAACGGCAGGGCGGGCGGTCGAGAACGTCTCACGCCCATGATGGGTCAGTTCCCGCTTCGAGCGCCGGTTTTCTGACAGGCGGCGCAAACGCCTTCAATCTCTACAGTCGCGGCCTCAGCCCGGAAGCCAACGTCTTTGGCCGCCAGCATAAGAGCCGGGACAATCGTTTCCTGCTCAAGCTCCCACGCCCGGCCACAGGATTTGCAGATCAGGAACTGAGCACGATGAACGCCCCATTCTCCATGATCGCACCCATGGTGGCAGTCTGTCGCATGGGAGCAGGCAACGAAAGCACTCAGTCTTTCAAGCCGATGGATCAGCCCCTGTTCCAGAAGGAAATCCAGTGCACGGTAAACGGTCGGAGGGGCGGCATTGGGGTGCGCTGGCCGCAATCGCGCCAGCAAATCGTAAGCACCAGACGGCTTATCGGAAGACAGGATCAGCCCAAGAACCTGACGTCGCGTCTCCGTCAGGCGTTGCCCACGGTGACGGCACCAGTCCCCAGCCCGCTCAAGACGGGAGGTGATGGATGGGGAAAAGGACAGGTCCTCCGCAGAGGAGGTCTCAAAAGACGAATCCGGCATGGTCTCTCCTATATGGCATCATGCCGACTGTTTTTCGATAGAGAGCCTTGAAGCGGACCGGAATCAGAGTGCGAAATCACGGATCAGCGACTGAATGGAAGCCAGATCAGTCTCCATCATCACATGGCGTCTGAGGTGATCACAGTCTTCCATCTTCAGCGTTCTGATCAGGCGTTTCACGCGTGGAAGAGAGGCAGAATTCATCGAAAATGACCGCAGGCCAAGCCCGATCAGCAACGCGACCACCCGCGGGTCCGACGCCATTTCTCCACATACCGAGATAGGACGATGAGCCCGCAAAGCAGACTCTGCTGTCAGGGCAATCAGCTGAAGTACGGCAGGGTGCAGCGGACTGTAGCGGTCTGCCACCATGGAATCGGCCCGATCTACAGCCAGCGTGTACATCGTCAGATCGTTGGTCCCGAGGGCCATAAAGTCCGCATGCTGGGCCATGGTATTGGCTGTCAAAGCTGCTGCGGGCGTTTCAACCATGATGCCTAGGGGCGGCAGCGGGTCCGGCAGAATGATCTGACGGCGCTTGAGGCGGCGAGCGACCTTGTCATAAATTTCCCGCGCCTCAATCACCTCATCCGCCGATGTTACCATCGGAAGGAGAATGCGGACCGGGCCAATGGCCGTATTGCCGTCAGCAGGCGAAGCCGCCCGCAGAATGGCGGCAAACTGCGTCTCCAGCACATCTGGAACGCGCAGAAGAAGGCGGATACCCCGCAAACCGAGCGCGGGGTTGTCTCCATCCGCCACCTGTTCCGCGAGACCCAGGCGACGCATGCAGGCCCGCCCTTTTTCACCGCCCCAGTCCAGAACGCGGATTGTGACCGGTCGGCCGTCCATGCCTTCAATGATGGAGCGATACGTTGCTGTCTGCCCGTCTTCATCAGGCAGATCGTCCCGCTCGCCGAACAGAAATTCACTACGCAGAAGGCCAATTCCTTTGGCACCATTGCGCAACAGCATGGGCAATTCGGCCGGGAGCTCCAGATTGGCCAGAAGCTCAATGGGTTCGCCACCCTGAAGCTGGGCAGGAAGCTTTTTCAGGCGACCAAAAGTCCGCTTTTCCTTGGCTTCTTTCTGGGCAGCTTCTCGTGCCAGACGCAGCTCTGTTTCATTGGGAGACAGCGTGATAGTGCCAAGATGCCCATCGACGACAAGCATATCGCCTTCCGTGACCTGCGCCATAAGATTTGGCACGGCCAGAATGGCTGGAATATCGAGCGCACGCAGCAAGATGGCCGTATGATCAGCGCCACCGCCGCCTTCTGTTACGACGGCGGCAATCCGGGCGGGATCAATCATCGCGACATCAGCCGGACGAAGCTGTTCCGCCACCAGCACTGACCCAGGAGGGAGGCTGGAAAACGCACGGTAAGAGACGCCCGTGAGGTTACGGATCAACCTGCGGCCAATTTCCTCAAACTCGCCTGCCAGCCTCAGATTGGCGTCCTGTTCCTGCCCGCCGTTCTCTCCAGCCATGGCTTCGGCCGTTCTCAGAACCTGAAGCGCCAAAGCCTCGCTGACATCCGCGACCGCAGCCTCAGCGCAGAGCCCCTCTTCCTCGATCCGCTTTCTGACCTGCCGCGTCAGACGGGAGGGGCCAAGCATGCGCTCATAAACCGTCAGAAGGGTCGCGATCTCTTCGCGCCCTTCTTCAGGAAGCCCGACAAGCCTGTCCCGCATTTTCTCGATCTGGCGCAGGGCACGGGTGATGGCGCTCTGAAGCCTTGTTAGTTCTGCCTCAGGGCCAATCTGACTGTATCGCTCGACGATTTCTGGAAGGGGGAGCTCTTCCACACGCCCTGCCGGGCCAAGGCCAATTGCCTGAGTAATGGCTTTACCCTGAAGGGTCAGGGAGATGTTGGACACCTTGCGGGAACGGCTTACTCTTGGGCGTGGCACCCGGAGTGGCGTTTCAGTCACGCTCACCAAATCCGTCAGAAATCAGCGCTTCCACCGCATCCAGCGCTTCAGCGGCCTGCCGCCCGTGCGACCTGAGGGTCACAGTCTCGCCTTCTCCAGCACCCAGCATCATGAGCCCCATGATGGACAGAGCCGAGACAACGTTGCCGCCGCGTTCCACTGTGGTTTCCGCATCAAATCGCTCAGCCGTGGTTACGAGCTTGGCGGCGGCGCGTGCATGAAGCCCCAGGCGATTGACGATGGTCAAAGTGCGGGGTGAGAGAGTTGTTTCGCTCATTTTACGGAACCGGCATCACACAGGGGCGCGGCCCCCCGTGCAAACAGGGGTCAGGAAGCTGGGAAGCCACCGCGATATACTTACGCCCAGCCATGGTTGCTTTTTCAATACAGCCTTCAAGATCCAAACCCACACGGGTCTTGGCCAGCTTGACCAGCATGGGAACATTCACACCGGACACAACTTCAACATGCCCCGGTTCCCGAAGTGACAGGGCCAGATTGGACGGCGAACTTCCAAAAATATCCGTCAGGACAAGAACACCCTCGCCTGTATCAAGCTGATGCAGGAGCTTGTCCGCCTCTGGCCGCAGAAGTGCCGGGTCATCGTCATCGCCAACGCCGACAATTCCGATTTGGGCCTGAGGCCCGACCACGTGCACCATCGTTTCAAGCAAAACTTCGCCCAGCCTGCCGTGCGTCACCAGCATCAGACCAATCATGCAGGCTTGTCCTGCACCGACGCATCATACGGGGGAACAGCCCATCGCCATGAGGACAGTCCCTTTCGGGCGAGTTCCCTATGTAGAACCATCATCGGGCCAACAGGGGCTGTTTTTGGCAAAAGGCGAGCGAGCTCTTCAATGATGGTTACGGAACGATGGCGGCCGCCGCTGCATCCAACAGCGATCGTGGCGTATTTCTTGCCTTCCTCAACAAAACGCGGAAGCACCAGATCGAGCAAGCCATGAACATGACTGAAGAAGGCATGGTAGGCTGGGTCAGCCTTGACGTGCTGCACCACGGCCGGATCCAGACCCGTCATAGGCTGGAGGGTGGCGTCATAATGAGGGTTTCGTAGAAAGCGGGCGTCAAACACCATATCGGCTTCACGCGGCAAACCAGATGGATAGGCGAAGGACATGAGAGCCACGGTCAGGCCATCTTTTGTGTGGCTGCCAAAGCGCGTTTCGATGAGCTGACGCAACTCCGGAGCAGGCAGATCAGACGTGTCGATCACAAAGTCCGCATGAGCACGCAAAGGTGCCAACAGACGCGTTTCCTGTTCGATGCCAGGAAGAACAGTGCCACTGGTGACCAGCGGATGACGACGACGGGTCGCCGTGAAACGGCGCAGCAAAATTTCCGGCTCTGCTGTTGCGTAAAGGAGCTGGACCTGACTTCCCGGCAAGGCTTTCAGCTTGTCGATTTCATCCAGAACACCGGACGCTTCAAATCCGCGACTTCGAACGTCAATGCCGATAGCTAGACGTTTGCCACTTCGCGAAGCCAAAGCGTCAAGCAGATGCAATGGCGGATTGTCCACAACTTCGTGGCCCAGATCTTCAAGCACACGTAGAATGGATGATTTTCCGGCACCGGAAAGCCCTGTGACAATCAGGATCTGTCTGGAACCAGGACCATATCCTGCCGAAGGTTCGGACTCGGGAATATTCGCCGGTGTCATGTGCCCTACTCTAGCCCTTTTTCAGAACAGAAGGAACTATTTCGCAGTTTCAGATTCCCGCAGTATCGCCCCCTGCTCCCACCACCCAGTCATAGGTTCCGCGGCAGGCCAGAAAGGCCGCGGCCACACGGGACGAATCCCCCGGAAGACAGCCATTTATATGCAGAACAACAGCCCCGGTCTGAGGGTCTTTTTCCGCGCTCGGCAAACGGGCACCCTGCCCCCCCAGCAGCACTTTGAGAATCACTCTCGCATTTGTGACAAAGGGTGTCCTGATTATTCCTACTCCCCGAACCTCAAGTAGCCCTTCCAGCGCAGACGGGGCCCTCACCAATCGTCCCTTCAGCTGGACGCGATCATCAGACACAAGAGAGAAGCCACGCTCCATCAACTGCAGGGCAAGCGTCGACTTTCCAGAGCCGGGAGGGCCACACAGAAGGATCGCATCCCCGTCACGTGCCACGCAGGACGCATAAAATGTTTCGCTTTCAGGAAACCGTTTCTGAGATGACACTGATTGCGACCTTTTCAAGACAGAGCTAGAAGCAGTTGCGATAGATTGAGCTGTATCGCCATCAGCTCATCAAGAGTCTGGGGAGGCTACCGCAGCCTCCGATGATGAATCGGAAATACGGATCTTATGGGCGATTTTTCCAGGAATGATATTGTTACCGTTCACGGTGACGAAGTGACGTGCACGGACTTTGACGGTCTTGGCCCGCAGGGAGAACGCCCGCAGCGACTGGCCGAAGAGTGTCAGGCTGCGCTCAATGCGATCTCCGATGCTCTGGCGGAACATGGACTGACCCTTGATCAGACCCGCCATGTCGCTGCGATGCTACGTGAAGGAGATGGCTTCAGTCAGTGTCAAAGCGCCCTTGGGGAAGCGTTGGCCGCAGCCAGACCGGCTTTGACGCTGCGGATTGTTCAGGGTTTTCCAGACACCAATCAGCGGATTGCTCTTAGCCTGATTGCCAGTCCATCACCTTAAATGGCGTAACGCACCACAAAATAGCCCTAGAAACCATTTTTTCGGACACACTCTCATTCCGCATGCTTTTTAGATAATTTTTATCGCCAAAAATCACGTTTGGCACGCCTTCTGCATAGTGAAAATTGAGCGAAATAATTGCTTCCTCTTTCACGCAGAAAGGCCCTCGTCATGTCTCGTATTCCCTTCTCCGCCTGCACTGTCCTTGTAGCTGCACTTTCGCTTGTTCCTTTCTCCCAGAGCATGGCAGCTCCCCTTCTGCCCGCTGTCGTGCCTACGACGTCCAGCCAGACAATCAGCGTCTCCGGTCTGGATCTGACATCCAAACAGGGGTGGCGAACCGCAGAAAATCGAATTGACGATGCATCCCGAGCCGTATGTAACATCTCGAATCCGATGGATATGGCGACGCCGGACGATGTTGCGTCCTGCGCGGCAGAAGCCCGTAAAGGCGCTTTAGAGACTCTTCGGGACATCAGATCCGAACAAAGAAACAACCATCGGATTGGTCACGTTCTGCTTGCTGCCAAGCCCGACGCCTACCCGCATGGCTAAGGATATTATTCCGCCCCTGTGCATCCTTACGCTGGCGATTCCGTTTGCCGCTACACTTCTCTTGCAGGAAGGCGGCACGGAACAGCAGACGGGCATTATCGTCAGCGGAAATCAATTTGGACACACAGCGTATCAGCATGTTTCGCTGCGCAGATCAGGAAGCGCGGGGCAACCTGACCACGAAACATGCACCGGAGATTGTGCCAGAAGCATCCACAATATTCTCGGCAAACAGACTGCCACGCAGAGCATGAATGATCTGCCGGCTGATCGCCAGACCAAGGCCGGAATGCTGCCCGAAATTCTCAGTCTGCGGCCGCTCTGAATAAAAGCGGTCAAAGACGCTTTCGAGCTTGCCCGGCGGAATTCCAGGTCCTTGATCGCTGATGGTGATTTCCACCACGCTACCAGTCCCGGGGCCATTGCCGGCCACTTCGCGCGCACTGGCATGAAGCGCGATGATCCCATTGGGAGGCGAAAACGAAACGGCATTTCCAATCAGATTTCGCAACACCTGAACAAGACGGTCCTCAACAGCAAAAGCCCTGAGAGGTGGCTCTTGTTCTCTCACGTCAAGACGCAAAATTGGCGCATCTTCCTTACGCGTAGTCTGGTGCATCTCGGCAAGAATAGCCAACAGCGCCACGACCGTTACGGGTTCAGGCCGCACGCGTGAAAGCTCAGCATCGATCCGGCTTGCATCCGAAATATCCGTAATCAAACGATCCAGCCGTTTAACGTCACTGTTGATGATCCCCAACAGACGATCCCGACGCTCCGGAATGGCAATTCTGGGAAGTGTTTCAATGGCTGACCGGATAGATGAAAGCGGATTCTTGATTTCGTGACTGACGTCCGCAGCAAAGCGTTCGATGTCATCCATACGCGCCCACAAAGCCAAAGCACTTCCACGCAGTGAGCGCGCCAGAACACCGATTTCGTCACGTCTGGCCAAGAGGCGCTCCGGGACGAGGTCCTTGCGCCCGTCAGATTCCCTCATTTCATGTGAGGCACGCGCCAGCGTCAGCAGCGGGCGAGCAATTGTCAGGGACAGATACCAGGACAGCAGGACCGTTACGATCAACGCCGCCAGCACAAGCGACAGGATGGAAGAGCGAACCGCAAACAAGGATCGATCTACTTCCGGGGCATGCCGGGTCAGCTGGATTTCCCCGACCGTCAGCCCGTCATGCACCACGGGCTCCACAACCGTCACGACCAGCTGATGATCCTTAGTCCGACGAATGAAGGGCGGCAGTTCAGACTGCGCTCTGAGCGGCTGTGCATCATGGGGACCGTCAGTTGCGGCATCTGGCGTGTCGAGTGTGACAATGCCTTCACTGGATGTGAGCGGCAGCAGCGACAGGAGCCAGTCATAAAAGGTTTCCAGCGCGTTGTTTCGCGGTGGATGCCATGTTTCTCCCTCAGGAACTGCGTCGGGTGCCACAGCTTTAGGGGGCAGTTTGGGTTCCGTCCGGCTATCCGCAACCAGCTTGCCATCCGGATCAAACAACAGGGCATGAGCATTGGGGCTTGGCTCTGTCAGGCGTGCAAGGAGCGGCCTTGCGCGGGAATCCAGAACATAGTCCCCGCCTGGCGCAGGCTTCCCGCCTGTTTTGGGCGCAGCACTGACCGCTGACTGCCCGATAGCCGCAGCATAAATGTGAGCCTGCTCGCGCAGGGCATTGACGTCCGTTTCGAGCAAGCCGTTCTGAAACTGGTCCAGAAACAGCAATGTCACAGCCAAAAGAGCCAAGGGCAGTATGTTCAGAAGAAGGATACGCCCCAGCAGGGGTGAGGCAAGCCTGCGCCGTTGACTGCGATCCCCGTCTCCCCCCGTTCCCGCATTGAGCACACGACGGATAGACTGCCAGACTCCTGCTCTGACGGTAGCCGCGCGGCGGCGGTCACGCCCCTGTTCGAGGCGATCCGAGTCCAGATCGTAGGGGAGTGCATGGGCCGGCTCTCTACGACCCATGACGTATCTTCTGCCTCACAAGCAAACCCGTCACAGCGCCTCACTCATCCTTGTAACGGTATCCAATGCCATAGAGCGTTTCGATCTGATTGAAGCTGTCATCCACCTGCCGGAATTTCTTGCGAACACGCTTGATGTGGCTGTCGATCGTCCGGTCATCGACGTAAATGTTGTCGCCGTATGCCGCATCAATCAGCTGATCGCGGGACTTCACCATTCCCGGGCGCATGGCCAGCGCCTTCACCAGAAGAAACTCCGTAACAGTCAGGGCAATATCCTGACCACCCCACAGGCACTGATGGCGTGTTTCATCCAGAGAGAGCTGACCACGGACGATGGCTGAGCCCACAGTTGTAGCGCCTGCCGCTTCGGCGCGGCTGGCATCCTGTCGGCGCAGCAATGCACGAATGCGTTCGATCAGCAGACGCTGGGAAAACGGCTTGGTGATGTAATCGTCAGCCCCGAGGCGCAGCCCCATGAGCTGATCCAGCTCCTCGTCTTTCGACGTCAGGAAAATGACAGGAAGGTTGGATCGGGCGCGCAGGCGCTGAAGCAGCTCCATCCCGTCCATGCGCGGCATCTTGACGTCCAGCACCGCCAGGCTGACCGGGCGGCTGGTGATTCCCTGAAGCGCACTTTCACCATCCGTATAGGTGTGAACGGTGAACCCTTCGGATTCGAGGGTCATCTGGACGGAAGCAAGAATGTTCCGATCGTCATCCACAAGCGCGATAATCGGTGCTGCAGCGATGCCAGAAGGCGTCTGACAGTTGGCCGATTGAGGCGGAAAGGAAGTGTGTGGCGTCTCCATATGGGGTCCGTCTGCTAAAATCTGATGCGTAGATTATCTATAACGCATGGCGCACTGTGGCGGGAAATAGGCATTTCAATGACATCCTACCACGTTGCAACCCTTGTCTTTGAGACAATCCGCGTTATCTCCTGAAGAAGAACGGGGCCATGAGTTGGCCCGTCCCACAAGATAAGGTCGTGACATGACAGACCAGAAGACTACGCCGGAAACTGTAAACGACGTGCCTGAGCAGGGCGTCGAGACCCCCGGCATGAACGAAACCGGCGGCGAAACGCTGGAAGAAACCACGCCGGAAGCGCGCATTGAGGCTCTTGAAGCCGAAGTGGCCGAACTCAAGGATCGCTGGGTCCGTTCTGAAGCAGAGAACCAGAATATCCGCGCCCGCGCCAAGCGGGATGTGGAAGACGCTCGTCAGTACGCCATTCAGAAATTTGCGCGTGACGTTGTCGAGGCAGCTGAAAATCTTCAGCGCGGCCTTGCCTCCCTTCCGACGAAGACCGAAGGCGAAGACAGCCTCATCGCAAAGCTGCGTGAAGGAATTGAAGGCACGGAACGGTCCTTCATCAACATTCTTGAGCGTCACGGCATCACCTGTGAAGACCCGACCGGCAAGCCGTTTGATGCCAATCTGCATCAGGCCATGGCGGAACAGCCCTCTGATCAGCATACGCCCGGCCACGTCATGCAATCCTGGACGCCAGCGTGGCTTCTGAAGGGCCGTTTGCTGAAGCCAGCCATGGTTGTTGTCGCTAAGGGAACGCCGGAAGCTGATGCAGCAAAGGCGTCTCCAGGTCTCGACACAACCGCCTGATCCCGCTCACGCAGGATTTCTTTTTGCGGAACGTCAGCTCTAATGGTTGGCGTTCCGTCAGACCCTGTTAGAAAATAGGGTCATGAGTCGCATTCTTGTCATCAAGCTCGGTGCTCTGGGCGATTTCGTTCAGGCGTTTGGGGCCTTCGCTTCGATCCGGGCCGCGTTCCCGCACGACAGCATCACCCTGCTGACGACCCCTCCGTTCGTGGAGCTGGCAAAAGCCGCCCCCTGGTTCGATGACGTCACGACAGATCGTCGCCCGTCTTTGGCACACCCAGTCGCTCTGCTTCGCCTGTCGCTTGCGCTGCGCGGATTTGACCGCATTTTTGATCTCCAGACCTCCGGGCGGTCTCGCACCTATTTCCGGTTGGCAGGCAGACCACGCAACTGGTCCGGCATCTCTGATGGCTGCTGCCATCCGCATGCCAATCCGTCCCGCAATGAGATGCACACGCTAACGCGTCTTGAAGATCAGCTACGCGCTGCGGGCGTCCAGCCCATCCCCAGAGAGGTTCCGGACTGGCTGAAAGGACATGGGCCAGAAATTTCCGGTCGATCCGTCGTGCTTATTCCCGGAGCGGCCCCACATCGCCCTCAGAAACGCTGGCCCGTCACACGGTTTGCAGAAATTGCTCAAGCTGTTGCTTCCCGTGGCCTGACTCCGGTCATTGTAGGCTGTGCGGCCGAAAAGCCTCTTGCTGAACAGATTTTGCAGGACTGCCCGAGCGCCCTGGACCTCACCGGCAAGACCAGTCTGATTGAGCTGGCGGGCGTTCTCCACAGAGCTGACCTTGTCATTGGCAACGATACAGGTCCGATCCATCTCGCCGCAGCTATGGATCGTCCTATCATCGCCCTGTTTTCCCAAGACAGTGATCCGCGCCTGACCGCTCCACTTTCACTCACACCGGGACGCACAACCATTCTGGATGTTCCAGATCTGGCTCTGTTACCTGCATCGCGCATAGAGGCTCTACTCCCCAGATGACAGTTATCCGTTGCGTCACGATGCAGAAAAACGAGGCCGCGCTTCTTGAGCCATGGATCCTCTGGCACGGGGCCATTTTCGGCCTCTCCAATCTGACCGTTGTCGACAATGGCTCTACAGACCCACACGTCAAAGATGTGCAGAAGCGTTATGAAGCGCAGGGTGTGCAGATCATCCGCAAATATCGGTCCCAAAAGGATTTTTTGCGGAAAGGTGAAATCTTCACGGACATTATCCGAGGCTGGGATGCGGAAAATGCCTGTGATTTCGCACTTCCCATGGATTGCGATGAATTTCTTGCGTTCTTCCTCGATCGCCTCTCGGTGGACCCGGCGGAAATCCGCGCGCAGTTCGAGCTTCTGAAAAACGAACAGGCGACCCTGATTACCGATCGCCTCCTTCTGAACGTGCCAAATGCTCCCAATTACTACCGCCCCCAGTCGGTTCCGAGGGCACTGTTCAAGGCTCATACGATTGTGGGACTGGATCGGGGCCTGCATGCCCCGCAGACCATCTACCCAGAGCGCTGCGTGCGGACGCCCTTTGTGCATCTTCATCTGCACAATCGACCTGACTACGAAGACATACGCCGCTTTGCCCGTCAGAAGCTCGCTCATATCGCTGGCGCAATTCCAGGGGAAAAGCCAAGAGCGGGCCAGATCACACCCGAGAACCCAAAGGAGGGATATCATCTTCGGTACTATTTTCAGGCCAGCCAGGAAGATTTCCTCCGCAGCTACCTGTACACGCCCGATATTTATGCGCCCGTCATCGCAGACCATTTCCGGGCGTTAGGCGTAGATCCTGCGCCAATCCTCGGAGATACGGCCGCGCCGCAGTTCCCAGTGCATGTTCCACAGAATTTTCTGACTCATCGTCGACTGGAAGATGGATCACAGCACGAATACGGCCTGTTTGATCCCCTCGCCTACGCCTACGAGAATGAAGATGTGGTGAAAGACGCCTTTTATGGCATCTGGCCGCTGATCCATTACATGGACGCCGGATGGCGCGAAGGACGGCGCCCGAATGCCAGCGGAATGGAGCCATTTCTGCTTCAGGCGGCAGTTCCTACCGTATAAATCCGCTTTCCGGCCGGTGCAGGGCTTGCGGCCAATCCCCGATTGGGGCCATTTACGCGTGTCTTTTTCCCGGCAGAGGGCTGCCGGGAGCAATCGCAGAGGAGCGATCCCATGCCCGCCATCACACTCCCCGACGGAAGCGTCCGCACGTTCGACGGGACCGTGACGGGCACGACTATCGCCGCCTCCATCGGTCCGGGGCTGGCAAAAGCTGCCCTGGCCATGGAGGTGAACGGCAAGCTCGTCGATCTTTCAACCGAGATTGCGGACGACGCGGCCGTCAAGTTCGTCACGAAAAAAGACGATGCCTCACTTGAGATGATCCGCCATGATGCGGCGCATGTTCTGGCAGAAGCCGTGCAGTCGCTCTGGCCGGAAACGCAGGTCACGATCGGTCCGAGCATCAAGGACGGCTTCTATTACGACTTCTCCCGCGAGAAACCGTTCACGCCGGATGACTTCGAAGCCATCGAAGCCAAGATGCGCGAAATCGTCGCTGCCAACGCCCCTTTTACCCGTGAAGTGTGGGACCGTGACGAAGCCATCCGCTTCTTTGAAGAGAAGGGTGAGGACTTCAAGGCCGAACTGATCCGCGATCTGCCGGAAAGCGAGCAGATTTCGATCTACCGTCAGGGCGAATGGCTCGATCTCTGCCGCGGCCCGCATCTGCGCGGCACAGCAGACGTTGGCACGGCCTTCAAGCTTATGCGCGTGGCCGGTGCTTACTGGCGTGGTGACCATCGCAACCCCATGCTGACCCGCATTTACGGCACAGCCTGGCGCGACAAGAAGGAGCTGGACGCTCATCTGATGCGTCTGGAAGAAGCCGAGAAGCGCGATCATCGCCGCATTGGCCGCGAGATGGACCTCTTCCACATTCAGGAAGAAGCCGTCGGACAGATCTTCTGGCACCACAAGGGCTGGCGTCTGTACACGGTCCTTCAGGACTACATGCGCCGCGCTCAGTCCCGGAATGGTTACGAAGAAGTCCGCACGCCACAACTCGTGGACCGTGCCCTCTGGGAAGCCTCCGGTCACTGGGACAAGTACCGTGAGAACATGTTCATCGCGCAGGTTGAGGATGAGGACAAAACCCTCGCCCTGAAGCCGATGAACTGCCCGTGCCATGTGCAGATCTTCCGCCATGGTCTGCGGTCTTACCGTGAACTGCCGCTGCGTATGGCTGAGTTCGGTGCGTGCCATCGTTATGAGCCGTCCGGCTCGCTGCATGGCATTATGCGCGTTCGTGGTTTCACGCAGGATGATGCTCATATCTTCTGCACGGACGATCAGATTGCGGATGAAACCGCAAAGTTCGTGAAGATGCTGGCCGAGGTTTACACGGATCTGGGCTTTGAAAGCTTCCGCGTGAAGTTCTCTGACCGTCCGGAGACGCGCGCCGGCTCTGACGAAGTCTGGGATCGGGCCGAAGGCTCGCTCAAGACAGCCTGTGAAATCGCTGGTGTTGAGTACGAGTACAACCCTGGCGAAGGTGCCTTCTATGGCCCGAAGCTGGAGTTTGTTCTGACGGATGCCATTGGTCGTGACTGGCAGTGCGGTACGCTTCAGGTGGACTATGTTCTGCCAGAGCGTCTGGATGCGTCCTATATTGGCGAGGACAGCCAGCGTCATCGCCCGGTGATGCTGCACCGCGCCATCCTCGGCAGCTTCGAGCGCTTCATCGGCATTTTGATCGAGCAGTATGCTGGCAAGTTCCCGCTCTGGCTGGCACCGACGCAGGTTGTGGTGGCGTCCATCGTTTCTGATGCTGCTGATTACGCCAATGAGGTTGCTGCCGAACTGAAAGCAGCCGGGCTTCAGGTTGTAACCGACGTTCGTAACGACAAGATCAACGCCAAGATCCGCGAACACAGCCTTGCGCGCGTTCCGGTTATTCTGGTGGTTGGACGCCGTGAAGCAGAAGAGCGCAAAGTGGCGATGCGTCGCCTTGGGGGCGCCAATCAGGAAATTCTGGGACTCGAAGACGCCGTAAAAGCCCTCACAGCCGAGGCCACCCCACCTGATATCGCCCGGTTTTCGAAGGATTGAGCGTAATACCCTTGCGCCCGGAAGGGCGCAGGACTATGTGCAAAAGGAATGGGATCGGCAAAGATCGAAACCCGCCCCTCTTTGATGAGGTGCAGGCGTTCGGGTCGGGGCTGGTCCTTGTATGAAAATTACGACAGGAGCTGACCATAGCTAGACCGCCGATGCAGGCCGCGCCCACACGTGAGGGGCCGCGCGTCAATGAGGAAATCCGTGTTCCGCAGGTTCGTCTGATTGACGAAGAAGGCGAAATGCAAGGCGTCATGACGACCCGGGATGCTCTGATGCGTGCTTTCTCGGTTGGCCTTGACCTCCTGGAAATCAGCCCGACCGCTGTTCCCCCTGTTGTGAAGATTTTGGACTACGGCAAGTTCAAGTACGAGCAGCAGAAGAAGAAGAACGAAGCCCGCAAGAAGCAGAAGGTCGTTGAGATCAAGGAAGTGAAGGTTCGTCCCGGTACGGGCGAGCATGACTTCCAGACGAAGCTCAAGGCCATCAACTCGTTTCTGGATGACGGCGACAAGGTAAAGGTATCCCTTCGCTTCAAGGGCCGTGAAATGGCTCACCAGGAGCTGGGTGCAAAGATGATGGAGCGCATCCGCATCGAGGTCGAAGAAAAGGCCAAGGTTGAGCAGATGCCCCGTATGGAAAACCGTCAGATGCTCATGGTTATAGCTCCGCGCTAAAACCTAGGTTCTTACGAGATCCACAGGAAAAGCAGCCTTCTTCGGAAGGCTGCTTTTTTTATGCCTTTAGTCTTGGAACTCGCCTATTCGCCGGACTCATGCTGATAGCCGCGATACAAATCCATGAGCTGGACAAGAGTGAGCCGGACATCGTCAACCACACTCCCCCAATCTCCTGCCACAGGCTGACGGAAAATTCGCATATCCGGATACCAAGCGGTCTGAGTGCCTGCATCTCCCCAACGCCAGCAAGCGTCAGAGCGTGACAGCATCCAGACAGGTTTGCCCAGCCCACCCGCCAGATGAGCCATGGACGTATCCACCGTAATCAGAAGATCCACACCTGAGAGTCGGGCAGCGGTATCAGTAAAATCGAGAATATTCTCCGTCCCATCAACCAGCGGCAATCCGGTTTCAGCAACTTGATGACGGGCTGCTCCCATCTGGAAACTGACAAAGCGCACGCCTTCCACCGAAAACAAAGGCGCCAACGTGCTTAATGTTATGCTGCGGCGGCGATCCGTCTGTGTAGCGCGAAGATCATGGGGTCTCGGGTCTCCGCTCCAAACGAGCCCCACGATGAAATTCGGCGTCTGACGGGAGCTTTGAACCTGAAGGCGAAGCTTACTGCCCTGCGCTGCCATGTCGTCTTCTGACACAGACAGATAGGGAAACTGTCCAACAAACTCTGCCGTCAGTCCAAGCCTTACCGGAAGGCTCATCATCGGGCAGTGATAGTCAAAGTGATCGGTAGGATCGAGAACCGAGACTACTCGAGATACGCCAGCTACACGCTGAACAAGCCGCACCAGAGGGACGGGAACCTGCACCACAACTTCTGCACCCCGCTGGGCCAGTATCGGCATTAGGCGGATGAAATGCAGTGTGTCTCCATATCCCTGTTCGTGATGAACAAGAATGGTGCACCCCTTCAGGGATTCCCCTTCCCAGACTGGCGCGTCGATATCAGCCCTGACTGTTCTCGAAGAGAGCCAACGGCTTTCGTATTCCTGCCATCCTAGAAGAAAATCACCCGATTTCAGCAGAGCCGTCGCACGGCCAAAACGGATAACGGGATGATCAGGAGACCGTTGAAGCGCAGCATCGTAGAACTGCAAGGCTTCTGCAGAGCGGTTCAAACATTGGAGAATATGCCCGGCGTTATTGAGAGCATTTGCATCATCAGGCTGCATTTTCAAAGCAGACTGCGCGAAACCCAGCGCCGCTTCAAACTGTCCGTCGCGTGAGAGAACCATACTCAGGTCGGTAGCGTACTCAGGAATAGCCGGGTCCTGCTGCACGGCAGTTTCCAGAGCTTTAATAGACCCTCCCAGATCATCCTGATGGAGCAGGGCAATGCCCAGTCGATGCCAGACCCTTGCCGCATGAGGCCTCGCTTCGAGGGCCTTGCTATAGAACAGGGATGCCTTTTCCCAGCACTGAAGACGCTCATAAACGCCACCAAGAAGAAAAAGACTTTCGGGCCTTTCTGGCAGAAGCGTTTCTGCCTCTCGCAGAACGTCGATAGCACTCTCACGCTGCCCCACTTCTTCCAGACCGACTGCTACTCGCAAATATTCTGTGAAGGTACGACGTGTAAGCAGACAGGGGCTGGGGGAAAGTGTGGTCATTCCGACTCCTCGTCCTTTGTCTGTAAGAGGAAATTCTTAAGAATTCCTCAAACTCCATTCGTTTATCACATCGTTTCTGAGACCATATCTTTGATACGATTTAAATAAATTAATAATTTAAAAGAAATTCTCTTTTCAAATTGGACATTACAAGTCCGAAAATATTTCCAATATTTATAAAATCAGCTTCTCAGTGCATCTTATGGGCGTTTGAAAAAGAGGCTGTGATCAGAAATAAATCCGATTTCAGATCAATCATTGGGTGTCTTGGCTACGATGTTGCGCTAAGAGCGCTTTCTATTCTGTTTTAAAGGCCTCCCCGGGCTTTAACCCGCCTGGAATGGACTCCATGACCCATCCGACGACGAACCCGGCTTCACGCCCCGCCGCGCCATTTGCGGAATTTCTACTCTCACGCGCACCACGCTCCCCGCTCCGCAACGCTGTTTCCGCTGCTCACTACCGCCCCGAGGCGGAATGTGTAGACGCGCTGCTGCCGCGTGCTGACCTGACACCTGAGCAGGATCGTCAAGCTACCAGAATAGCCCACGGCCTTGCTGAGGCCGCACGAGACTCCTCGCCCGATATTGTGGGGAGCCTTTTGCAGGCATTCCCTCTGTCTTCACCTGAAGGGCAATCTGTTCTGGCTCTGGAAGAGGCACTCCTGCGCATTCCGGATTCTGCGACTCAGGATGCGCTGATCCGTTCTCTCGTGGGAGCTACCGACTGGGGGCGGCATATCAGTAAACGCCGTGTGTCGGTTGTGAACTCGATTGCGTTGAACCTGTCCCTTGCTGGGCGTTTCAACCAGAGCAAGGGGTTCAGCCTTCGTCGGCTAACCCTTCAGACATCTACTCCCATGGTTCGTCGCAGTCTGGAAAAAGCTATCCGTGCCGTAGGAAGCGGATTCATTCTGGGCTCTACACTGGCTCAGGCTCTGAGACTGTCCGCCCCTGCAGAAAAATATGGGCTGACATATGCATATGATCCGCAGGTCAACACCGCTCTGACGGCTCATCAAGCCCTTGATGCCCTTACCGTCTATGAAGACGCATTGGAAGATATCAGCCAACACGCGGGCATCACCGGCGACTTTCATGACCGCCCGATGCTGTATGTACGTCTGCCCGCATTGAGCGCGCGATTCAGCCGTTTCAGGCGCGAGCGGATCATGACGGAGCTGTTGCCGATCTTGCAAAGGCTTACCATCCGGGCACGGCAACTGGATGTCGGCATCCTGCTCTCCAGCGAAGACAGTACGCATCTTGAGCTGACGCTGGATCTGCTTGAGGCTCTCTGTGTGTTGCCTGAACTGGGGAACTGGAACGGGCTTGGCATGACCGTCCAGACCTATGATCGACGTGCTTCAACTGTCGTAGATTTTCTTATTGATCTAGGCCGACGCACCGGTCGCCGCGTTCTTGTCAGACTGGTCAAAGGCTCCTGCTGGAATTCGGAAATTCGACAAGCCCAGAAAACCGGACTGGCTGACTTCCCTGTTTTCACGCGCCGTTGCCACACGGATGTCAGTTATCTCGCCTGCGCCCGACAGCTTCTTGAATCGCTGGATGCCACCTACCCGCAGTTTGCCACCCATAACCCGCGGACTATTGGTCATATTCTGGCGCTCGCAGGGCAGGTTCGACCGGGAGATTTCGAGTTCGCATGCCTGCATGGGCTGGGGCTGGCCCTCGCGCAGCATCTCCGAAACCAACAGGGCATGAACCTGCCCTGCCGGGTACATGCTCCCATTGGGGAAGTCGCGGCACTCATGCCCAGTTTCGTCAGACAGCTACTGGAAAATGGAGCTGCCTCACTCGTTGTCAGCCGCGACGAAGATCCGGCCATTACGATCGAAGCGTTAACGGCTGACCCCGTCGAGGCAACACGCGCCATTCTGAGAACCGAGCGCCCTAATCGTGCGGTTCGTGCACCTTCAGATATTTTCCAGCCTGGGCGACGCAACGCGGCAGGTCTCGATCTTTTCAATGAGCTGACGCTTCGGGCCCTCCATGAAACCCTCGATGGAGATGCGCCCTTCCTCCACGCCCGCGCTCTGACGCCGGGTGTCACCCGTCAGCACGACCGCTCCCGTCTCCTCTACAACCCCGCAGACCGACATGACCCGATCGGAGACGTTGTCGAGACTGATGGAAAGACACTGCTGTCTGCACTGGAGACAGCGGAACATGCGCTTGCCAGTTGGGCAGGCAGCAGCCCTGAAGTGCGGATTGCCTGCTTGGTGAAAGCTGCTGATCTGATTGAAGCCCACCGGATTGAGCTCATGGCGCTTCTGGTACGGGAAGCTGGAAAGACTCTTCCGGCTGCTCAGGATGAAGTCCGTGAGGCCGTCAGTATTCTTCGCCATGATGCGGAACGCCTGCAAGGGCGGGATTATCATTTGCAAGCCTCACCGCTCGGCCTTGTTGCGTGTATCAGTCCCTGGAGCAGCCCGCTGGCGGCGTTCGTGCAACAGATTTCCGTCTCTCTTGCAGCGGGAAACGTTGTTTTGGCCAAGCCAGCCGAGCAAACCCCGTTTATTGCAAGCCGCACCGTTCAGCTTCTGCATGAAGCTGGGATTCCACGTGAAGTTCTGCACCTTTTGCCAGGCGATGGATCGGTGGGAGAGCGTCTGGTAGCCGATCACCGGGTCGATGCCGTGATGTTCACCGGCTCAACGCCCGTTGGCAAAGCCGTTTCACGCCAGATCTTTGACCGGCAGGGGCGCACGGGCACACCTGTTCCTCTTGTGGCGCGCACGGGCGGACAAAATGCAATGCTGGTCGATAGCTCCGCGCATGCAGAACAGGTCGTGCAGGATATTCTGAGTTCTGCTTTTGACAGTGCGGGGCAACGCTGTTCGTCTCTTCGTATCCTATTGATTCAAGAAGACTGTGCAGACCATGTTCTTGAGCTTCTGAAGGGCGCGATTCAGGATCTGGCTATTGGGAATCCGGCACGCCTTTCAACGGATATCGGGCCAATTATCTCTCCGGAAGCTCGAACGGAAGCGATGGATCATGTTGAAATGATGCGTCGGGCTGGCCGAACGGTCTGGTCCCCCGAACTGGGTGAAAACTGTCGATACGGCCATTTCCTTCCGCCGACGTTGATTGAAATCGGCCGTGTTGCCGATATTCCGCATGAAGTGTTCGGGCCGGTCCTGCATGTGCGTCGCTTCAACCGCAACGAAATGGAGGGCGTGATCGACGCTGTAAATTCCATGGGGTACGGCTTGACTTTTGGCGTTCATTCGCGTGTCGCCATGACAGTGGATCGCACGACTAACCGCATTCAGGCGGGGAACATCTACGTCAATCGGGCCATAACAGGAGCAGTTATTGGCTCACAGCCTTTTGGTGGATCCGGACTTTCCGGTTGTGGCCCCAAGGCAGGTGGTCCTTTTGCCCTCCGCCGCATGAGTGCCCGCACATCCCCATGGTTTGCGCCTAAAGATGCAAATCCGGGTAGTATCCCGCGCCATGCGCAAAGTTTGGTGACGTTTCTTGAGAGCCGGGATGCCGTCTCAGCCCGCCAGATCCGGCAGGATATTGCGCATGCCATGACGGGCTTCTCAATGACACTGCCCGGCCCCGCTGGAGAGACCAACACACTGACACTCAAGCCCTGTGGTCCGGTACTCTGCGCAGGCGAAAGCTGGCCTGCCATTCTCAGGGCTGTCGGTATGGCTCTGGGAACCGGCAACCCTGCTCTGGTTCTTGGCCCAGATCACGCACTGGACTGGATGCAGCGCCTTTCCCCCGGACTCGCTGACCGTATCCAGCGCGTTGACCCCGGAGCTTTGCCGGAATGCGCCGTCATGATTATGGAAAGACACTCACCCCGTGCGCTGCAAGCTGCCTCAACCCTAACAGCACGCGAAGGGCGCATTGTGCCCATTCATGTGTTGGATTGTCTGCGCCCCGAATGGCTTCTGGAAGAGCACGTCGTGACCGTTAATACGGCTGCATTCTGCGGCGATCTGACCACGATGGCTCTGTCCTGAAAGCATTCAGTGATGGAGACTGGCCGTGACGTCCATTGTGATTTTCTGCGTCTCGGAGCGGCCATCTTCAGCGGGGTCCAAGGAATAGACCTGATGGACAATCGCATCATCAAGGTCAGTCATGGAAAAATTCCCCTGCTGCGGCTGCTTTTTCTGCACAAAGCTACCTAGAACGCTCTCTGTAGTGTCGTAATCCTTAAGCGCCGGATTTGTGAGAGCGATCATAGACACATACTCGTAGAGGGATGGCCATGACACGCCGTCCATTCTCGAAAGGTCTACTGTCACCGCCATATACTTGATCGTTTCGACCGTCCGTGATCCCAGGAAAGACGTCGTTAACGGCTCTTGCACATAGGTTGGGCCCATGAGTGTTGGAATGACATGCATCGGCGTGTGGTCGCTATCCTCAATCCCCACATCCGCAAACCAGCGAACCGGATAATTGTCCCGCAGGGCTTTTGTCACGCGTGGCGATGGGAGGCGGATGTTGTCAGCAAAGACGGGCGACGTATCGACACCCTGCATGAGATAAGGATCACGATCCAGAATATGGGAGATGAGATCGTCTTCATGGACAGTAGCGAGAATGAAAAGACGGGGTATCCTGCAATGTGCCTGCAGGCGAACACCATATTTCGCAAAACGCTCTTCCAGATGCCCCTGAAACTGCTCTTCCACCCCGGCTGGAAAACCAATGAACTGTGAACAGACCGTTTGATCCCAACGAGCAATCTGACGACCACTGGCAGGCTGGACGATTTCTTCCACGGCATGCCGGGTCTGATCGGCAGAGTAACCCTGCACGACCAGTTTCTCCTGAGCGTGAAGAGAAGGCGCTAAGGCAAGCAATGCGGCAACAAGAGGCATCCAGACTTTCATGAAACAGCCCTTCACAACGCTTCATGTCAAAATATGTCTGAACTTTGCTATTTGCACAACCATTTCGAACGAAAAATGAAGGTTACCTTATTGGCTGGCCTTGCGAACCAGCCGTTGGAGTACGGGCCGCACCTTCAAAAACTGCCCATACAGGGCCTCCAGGCCTTTAAGCACCAGCGGATAACGGGCGACTTCGCCCAAAGGCCGGAGAACCGGAATGGCACGCCACATGGCCGCAAAAGCAGCCGCGCCGTCATAGAGCTGCTCGCCCTCGCGTGCGTGAAACCGGGCGAGCAAGGCTGCACGGTCCAACGGGCAATCCGTAATTTCTCCGGAGGCATCAATGAAGTCGATGTTTCCACGCCGGTCCAGCCGACGCATCAAGGCGATTTCACGTTGGCATAAAGGACAGTTTCCGTCATGCCAGACCGTCAAACGTGACATGTCAGGGAGCCAGTTCGGCTTCAACACTTACTGTAACGCGAAGAGTTTGTTCCTGCGGGGTGCCTTGCGGCGGTGTGAACGAATCGCTAGCCGCACGAGCCGCCATCAACATGACCGGACGTGGCCCTGGCTCCATGGAGGACACACGGATCTGCTTCAACCGGACCACATGCAAGCCGAGCGTTTTGGCACTTTCTTCAGCTTCCTGGCGAACTTTCTGAAGCGCCTGAGTGCGGGCCTGACGCAGGAGCGTTTCCCGTGTTTCGGAGTCCAAAGACCAGTCCAGCCCATCCATCATCAGGCCATGACTTTGCAACTTGCCTGACAGATCAAGAAGCGACACAGCATCCTTACCGCTCAAACTCAGATCCTGACGAGCGGTCCAGCGCGTTGGGCCGTGTTCTGGCGTCTGGTCCGACAGGGAATAACTGCCAGCCTGAGCTTCAATCCCTGAGAGCCCGGATGCCGTTTTCATAGCTTCCGCCATATGGGCATTTAGGGTTTTCTGAGCCTCAATTGCAGAGGCACTCTCCGCCCGCCCGAAAAGACGTACCGTCAGAAGCGTTGGCGCTGCATGGGCTTCACCCGTGACGGTAAAATCAAGCTCTGTTCCAGTTGTCTGGGGTTCCGCTGCCCGTGCCTGACAGAAAATCGCCAGAGACAGGACAGCTAGCGGCGTGGCCAGACGGAAAAGACGCTTCATGAATGCTCCTCACTATGTTCCAGAAGCACCAACGCACGACGCAGCCTTGCGATCCCTGCGCGCAAATGGTGATGCTTGCAGAGTGTATCGCCCTCTGTGCGCAGGCGGCGCGCATCATCCATGGCTCCTACAGGAATGCCATGTGGCGTCGCCAGAAGATGGTCCACATTTTGTGTAAGCTGCGTGCAGTATTCCGTACTGTCAGAGGTCACGGAAATGACGCCCTCTTCTTTCCCGCTAACAGGTCGGGCAGGCGCATTCTGCGATGGCGTATGCCCAACGGGGGCAGCCGCGAGGCTTCCCACCAGACCCAGAAGACAGACAGACATTGGAGGCAGAAGGCGCATTCGGCCTTCTTTACACGGTCTCACCTAAGCCACGTGTGAGGGAGGAATGAAACTTCCGTCATGCGGAGAGGGTCTTTGTATTCTGAATGGCGGGCAGAAGCAGCGTTACCCGTAGCCCCGGCTTTCCAGCAGCAAGCTCCATAGTTCCACCGTGCAATTGAACGACAGCCTGCACCAACGAAAGGCCAAGCCCTGCGCCTGGGGTGTTTCGCGCTGTTTCGGCTCGGAAAAACCGCTCTGACGCACGGGCCATATCCTGTTCACTCATGCCAGGGCCCTGATCCGAAACACTGACGGCAACACGCCCTTTCTGCATAACGGCAGAGAGGGTGATCGTCGTATTTTCCGGCGCGAACTTGATGGCATTATCGAGAAGATTGGCAACAGCCTGCTGGAGAAGATGCGGGTCTCCATTGACCGGCGCCAATGTCCCGATCCGGAAATCGAGTTTCAGGCCAGCATCTTCCATGGATGCTTCATAAAGCTCGCTCAGACCTTCCAGCAAAGGCGGAATGTCCAGCACTGTAAACGCCGCCCGCTGCGCCCCCGCTTCAAGTTGGGCGATACGCAGAAGAGCTTCGAAAATGGACGTGACATGGTCCAGATCCAGAACAGCACGATCAATCGCGGCACGGAGCTCGTCTTCAGACGTGGCAGTCAGGCTCGCATCTTCCAACCGCGCTCGCGCTCGCGCAATGGGCGTTCTCAGGTCATGGGCAATGGCATTCGAGACCTGCCGCACGCCATCCATCAAACGGTTGATACGTTCGAGCATGGTGTTGACTGTCTGAGCGACAAGATCGGTTTCATTGCCGGTCAGCGGTATGCGACGACTGAGGTCTCCCTGCGCTACAGCAGACGTCGTGCGGGCAATGGAGCGCACGACCTGTCGAAAAATCCGCCGAATGGCGAGCGTCCCACCCGCCGCCAGCAGCGACACCATAACCCAGGCCCAGATAAGCGTATCGGTCAGAACGTGCCGGACGACCTGCCGGCCCCGAACATCCCGCCCAACAATCAGGCGAAAGCCTTCCGACAGCGGAAAGGCGTGCATCTTGGCTTGAGTGCGAAAACCATCCCGGCGGATGGAGAGTTCATAAAACTCATCCATCTGGGTGATGACCACAGGCCAGCCCGGTAGATTTCCAGCATATTTGCGACCATCAGGCCCGACGAGCAAATAAAGCTCGTCATCTTCGACGTTCTGATCCAGTCGGTCCTGAATGGCGAGCGCCAGAGCCGCCGGGCCACCATGAACCCAGCGTTGTGCCAGATCGTGGGCATCCACCTGCACGGCAGCTTCGACCTGACGGTCAAGCTGGCCAGTGGTGTTCCACCAGATGAACGACAGGAACACACCCGCAGAAATGATGAACACCAACCCGTAGGCCAGCGCGAAATTCAGCCCTGCAGACCGGATCGGCCAGCGCAAACGCTTCCCGAGACGGCGAAAACCGCGCCAGATTTTCACGGGTCAGTCCGCGCGCAGGATGTATCCGGCGTTGCGGATCGTATGGATAAGGGGCGTTGCAAACGGCTTGTCCACTTTCTGGCGCAGGCGTGAAACATGCACGTCAATCACGTTGGTCTGTGGGTCAAAATGATAATCCCACACGCGCTCCAGCAGCATGGTCCGCGTGACGACCTGCCCCGCATGACGAATCAGAAATTCCAGCAGACGAAATTCGCGGGGCTGAAGATCAATCTTCTCGTTCCCGCGCTTCACAGTCCGGGAAAGCAGATCCATCTCCAGATCGCCCACAGTCAAACGTGTCTGAGGAGCAGATTCAGGCCGACCACGGCGGCCGAGCGCCTCAATCCGGGCCAGAAGCTCTGAGAAGGCAAATGGCTTGGTCATGTAGTCATCGCCACCGGCCTTCAGGCCAGCCACTCGTTCATCAACATCTGCCAGAGCGGACAGCAGCAGAACCGGCGTCGCATTCTGCTGTCCACGCAGCGTTTCCAGAATACGCAGGCCGTCAATCCCGCCGGGCAGCATGCGGTCCAGGATCACAACGTCATAATTTTCACTGACAGCCAGAAACAGACCATCCTTGCCGTTATCCGCCTCATCCACGACGTGCCCGGCTTCACGCAATCCCTTGAGCACAAAGGCGCGGACTGTGGAATCGTCCTCAACGAGCAGGATACGCATTGATTTTACTCTCTTCCTTCCGGGCGACTGGGCGCCGTATCAGGGTCTCAGAATACCGGCTTGTGTCCACGGGTCAAAGTGGAGGCTCGATCAGTTATCCGCGTTCTTGGGGCGTGGTCCGATATGAACGGGAAGCGTCAGGTCCGTGCCGCCACGCCTTACGCCAAAGTTCAGAACCATGCCCGGTCTGGCCGCAGCGATGCTTCGCAACAGCATACGGGCGCTAATGACGGGCGCTCCATCTACCTGCCGCACGAT
Source organism: Gluconobacter sp. Gdi (assembly GCF_014132155.1). Taxonomy (GTDB): domain Bacteria; phylum Pseudomonadota; class Alphaproteobacteria; order Acetobacterales; family Acetobacteraceae; genus Gluconobacter. Next base: position 367,247 of record NZ_BLJQ01000002.1, on the reverse strand, counting down.
GTCGCCACGGCGCAGGCCGCTTTTCTGGGCCGGTCCACCGTTATCGACACCCGCAATACCGACGTCCGTGTCCCCGTCATCAAGGGTAATACCGAGCCAGCCGTGCTCGACATGCCCGGTTGCTTCGATTTCAGCCACGATCGGGGCGACGATTTCAGATGGAATACCAAAGCCAATACCTACGGAGCCCCCGGCAGGCGTCACGATGGCAGCATTCACCGCCACGACCTGTCCCCGCATATTGAAGGCCGGACCGCCAGAATTTCCTGGATTGATGGGGGCGTCGAGCTGAATGAAATCGTCCAGAGAGCCGATCCCCAGGTCACGCCCGACGGCGGAAACAATGCCCGCCGTCACAGACGAGCCAAACCCGAACGGATTCCCTGCCACCAGAATCCAGTCTCCGATATCCGTCTGACGGCTGTCGCCCCAGGTGACGTGCGGCAACGGCTCAGGACTATCGACCTTGATAACGGCAATATCCGTCAGCGGATCAGCTCCCAGAAGACGGGCCGGCATTTCATGACCGTTGGAAAGGGAGACGACTACCTTGTCCGCTCCACCGACAACGTGCCGGTTGGTCACAATGATTCCAGTCGCATCCACAATGAAGCCCGAGCCCGCCCCAACCATTTCGTCCTGCTGGCGCTTCATGCGGTCATGATAACGCTTCTCCAGCGGGGTTCCCTTGATTTGCGGTGGAACGTGATCATGCCCGTCCGGGCTGCTCTGGGTAATGGCAATGTTCACAACGGCCGGAATGACCTGACGCACAAGCGGCGCAAAACTCAGAGGACCGTATTTAACCAACAAGGGAGGGAGTGCCGGTGCCGCGGCCGGAACCGGAGGCTGCGTCGGAATCCCGTGTGCGTCCGTGCTTTCTCCTGCCAGAGGGCTATCCGGACTAATAGACGAAAGCGGTTTAACGGCCTGCTGTTGAATGGTCGTTGTAGCGGGCTGAGATGTGGGAGCGTGTTGCTCTCCTTGGCTGTGCAGACGCAATGCCAGCATCAGGCCTACTGTCACGACAGTCGCTGTTCCGGCCCCGATTGCAGCGGCCTGAAAAGAGCGATTCATGGGAAACAGGTCACGAACATCGTCATGTTTCAGCTGCTAACACAAAACCGTCAAAGCTCCTAAAAGAAGCCGCAGACAGGGATTTCCTGCCAGGCCGGAGGGAGATGTAAAAACCTAATAATGAGCATTTTGGAAATCATATCATTCCATCATTTCTATTTTTTAGAATATCTACTTTTCATATTTTCAAGGCAGTTCTTCTGCTTCGAAAGATTTTCCCGATGCTCACCAATCTTCTGCCTCGCGATGCCCTTCTCCTCACAGGTCGCGTATTGCTCGCCGGTCTCTTCCTCGTGATGGGATGGGGCAAACTCGCGGACTTCCCCGCGGCAGTGTCCTACATGATTCAGACCGGTGCGCCTGTTCCCACCCTGTCAGCCATCCTCGCTATCGTCGTGGAGCTCGGGGCAGGACTGGCTTTGCTTGGCGGCATTTTAGTGGAACCCATTGCGATTGTTCTTGCCCTCTACACCATCGTGACAGGGCTGATCGGCCATCATTTCTGGACGATGTCCGGAATGCTCCGCTACGACATGATGATCCATTTCTATAAGAACATCAGCATTGCAGGGGGCCTACTCGCTCTTGCCGCCGCTGGCGCAGGACGCTTCGCAATCAGGCTCCGCTAAAAGCTTGCCGCAGACAGGTCATTCCTTGATGGTAACGGTAACTTCGTTTTCTCAAGGAATAACCTGTCATGCGCATGTCCCGTCGCTCCCTGCTCGCTCAGTCCGCCGGGTTTGCATCCTTGTCTCTGCTCCCGAATATGACCCGCGCTGCACCTGCGCAACGAAAAGTCATTTTCGATACAGATCCTGGCATCGATGACGCAATGGCGCTTCTTTTGCTGCATGGCACGCCAAACATCGAGCTGATGGGCATTACGACTGCGGCCGGTAATGGATTGATCGACACCACAACACGCAATGCGCTCTATCTGGCCGAACGCTTCCGGATCGATGTCCCGGTTTCAAAAGGCCAGGGCGCGTCTCTGGATGGTGTGACATCGTCCCCTCCTGTCACCATTCATGGACGAAACGCTCTGGGAGATATTCCTCTCTCGGCAGTCCACAAAAAACTCGATCCTCGCCCTGCTCATGATCTCATCATTGATCTGGTGCGCGCCAACCCACACGAGATCACTCTCGTCGCGACAGGACACATGACAAACCTCGCTCTTGCTCTGCGCAAGGCGCCAGACATTGCCAGTCTGGTGAAGGATGTCGTGCTGATGGGCGGCGCATTCGGGCATCACGATGCACGGGGAAATGTGACACCCGCGGCGGAAGCCAATTTCCATGGCGATCCACGAGCTGCCGATGAGATCTGTGCCGCGCGTTGGCCGGTAACAATCGTAGGGCTCGATGTCACGACACAAACTCTTATGACAGACGCCTACTTCGAAAACCTGCGCCAGCATGGAGGCCCGTCAGGACGTTTCCTGTGGGATATCACGCGGGTCTACATGACGTTTCATCGAGGGCTTGGTCTGGACGGCATTTATGTCAACGATGCCTCTGCTGCAGCATACGTGATTGCGCCGGAATTGTTCAAAACCCAGAAAGGTGCCGTTCGCGTCTCGACGGAAGGCGTTACCCTGGGTGAATCTGTTCAAAAAGCAGACGGTCGGGTTTATCCACCCGGAGACTGGGACAATCGCCCATCTGTTCAGATCTGCACGGAGGTGGACGCCGAGGGCGTGCGTTCCCTGTTCCGTAAGGCAGTTTTCCAGATGGCCTGATGGAACCTAGCGTTTGGGACGTGGCTTTGGCGGTTCAGCCGTTGCCGGATCTTCAGGCCAGTCATGCCTTGGGTAGCGCCCTCGCATGTCCTTGCGCATATCTGACCAGCTCCCTTTCCAGAAACCGGCAAGATCAGCAGTAATGGCCTGTGGGCGGCCAGCCGGTGAGAGCAATGCACACTGAAGCGGCACGGCGCCATCAGCGAGCAACGGTGTTCCGGCCGTGCCATAGAATGCCTGTGCTCGTGCAGACACTGTTGGCACGGCCCCTGTATAATCAATGTCGTGGGTGCTGGCTTTGAGCGTCAGACGAGGCGGCAGCTTTCGATCCAGTGCGGAAAGGTCGCTGTAGTCCATACGGGCCCGAAGAATGGACAGAAGATCGAGAGCTTTCACCTGAGTCAGACGATCGCAGCCTGCGAGATATGGCTCCAGCCATGCCAGATCATCAGCAAGAGCAGCCATCGACAGGTCCGGCAGATGAGGCGCGTAGGTCGCGCGTGCATGCGCCACACGGGCTTGGAACTGAAAGGCTGCGTCAGACCAGTTCAGAGTGCGGGCAAGATCAGCCGCGATTTGCTGCAGAAGAAGTGCCTGCGCCTCCTCAGGCGTTACTTCTGTATTGCGATCACGCAGGATCAACGCGCCCAGACGCAGCCTGCGTCGCGCGATAATCCGACCTGAAGCCCCATCCAGACTGGTTTCAACCTGCTCCGTTGTCCGATCCAGAAGCGTCTGGGGCAAATGTTCAGCATCCAGAGGCGCCGCAAGCGTGATTTCCGTCGACGTTCGCGTGTGAAAAGCTGCGGCAGCCAAAAGCTTCTCCCGTGCAAGACCGTCATTGGCCTGCACACGGGCACTCCCGCCGCCTGCAAGCCGAAATCGTCCAATTTCTCCCGCAGCCTGCGCCACACGATCAGGAAAACCGGCGGCCAGAAGTGGCCCTGCATGAGACGGCATCGGGCTTAGTGGAAGGTCTTTGCCACCCATGCGACGCAGAAAGCGCTTCGCCGCCTGACGCATATGGAACAGGCTGGCCCTGTCCGCTCGTGGATCATCCCGCTCAAACAAAGCCAGACGTGTGCGAATGTCCGCTCCCGCAGATGCCCCGGAAGGCATATTCGGTCTGGGGCGCAAAGGATCACGCTCTTCCAGAAGAGCGGCCAGGCAGGCAGCCGTCACACGCTCGGGGATGGTTTTCGCCGCACAGAGCATGGCCGCAAGACGCGGGTGTGTTCCAAGCCCCACCATGCGTTTTCCAAGAGCCGTAATCTGACCGGCTTCATTCAGGGCACCCAACTCACGCAACAACTCACGCCCACCTGCAAGCACTCCGGCAGGAGGCGCATCAAGGAGTGGCAACATGTCGGGCGCTGTTCCCATGACGTCCTGCCAGGCTGCCGTCACAAGAGCGAAGTCCGTTAAATCCGCAACAAGGATTTCGGGCACATCCTGTGGCCGCAGAGAGCGTTGTGTAGCCTCGGACCACAGACGGATCGCGATACCAGGAGACTGACGCCCCGCACGCCCCGCGCGCTGAGTGGCCGTCGCACGCGAAATCTTCAGTGTTTCCAGCCGGGATAACCCTGTGTTGGAATCCAGACGCGGTACCCGGCGCAGACCACCATCGACAACAATCCGAACCCCGGAAACCGTCACGGAAGTTTCGGCAATCGACGTTGCCAGCACAACACGCCGTCTGTCGGATGGCGCAATCGCGCGGTCCTGATCTTCTGTCGTCTGTTCTCCATGAAGAAGAAAAACAGGCACAGCATCTCCAAGCAGAGCCTGTGTTCGGCGAATTTCCCCAACGCCGGGAAGGAACGCAAGAATATCGCCCTCTTCCTCTGTAAAAGCCTGCCGGATAGCGCGTACGCAGGCTTCTGGCAGGTCACGCGGGTGCATTACATCCCGGGTGTGGCGTATATCAATGGGATATTGTCGGCCTTCACTCTCGATCAGGGCGGCATTCATAAGATCTGTAAACGCACGCCCATCCGGCGTTGCGGACATGGCCAAAAGGCGGAGGTCCGGCCTGAGTTCACGCTGGAGGTCCAGACAGAACGCTAGAGCCGCATCCAGATCCAGCGAGCGCTCATGCCCCTCATCAAACAGGACAGCGCCAACCCCATCCAACGTTGGGTCTGCCAAAAGGCGCCGTACAAGCAACCCTTCCGTCACAACTTCAATACGCGTTCGGCCTGAGACTGCACTGTCGGTGCGCGTACGAAAGCCTACAGTTTCACCCGGTCGCTCTCCCAGCGTGGAGGCCATCCGTGCCGCGGCCCCTCGCACAGCAACACGGCGAGGTTCGACCAGAATGATTTTCTGCCCCGCAAGCCATGCCGCCTCAAGCAGTGCCAGCGGCGTCAAGGTTGTCTTACCGGCACCGGGAGGAGCAACGAGAACAGCATTCGGCTGCCGCTCTAATGTTTTCAGAAGATCAGGAAGAACAGCCGCAACCGGAAGATTCGGAGAAAGGAAATCGCTCAGGACAAAACTCCGGAATTAGGAGCTCGACGTGGAACAGCAACACTGAGCGTAATTGGAGACAGATGTCTCAAAACCCGACTCTCTTCAATGGGTGCTCAGATGTGCAAGCGTCCACGTCCAGCTTCCGTCACCACCATCTTATTTCAGAGCAAACCCAAGCCGGTTGAGCACAGCTTTCATGACATGGCGGCCGCTCAACCCATGGTAGCTATCCACACGACTTGCCACGGTTTCAGACCATGCTCGCGGTGCAAGGCCCTGCTCCTGCTGATAGGCATCGGCAACGCGGTCATAAGCTGCGACACCTTCGGCTTCATTTGCGGAAGTGTAGCGTTCACGGTGCACCACGACATCCTGCCCCAGACGCGGCTTGTAACCGTTCTGAGCCGACGGATCAGGACGTCCCACACAGAGACCAACAACTGCAACGGTTTTGGGCGGCAGGTTGAGCAGCTTGGCAACGTCTTCCGGATGATTCCGCAGACCACCGATGTAAACAGTCCCAAGCCCCATGGACTCGAACGCCGTCACAGCATTCTGGGCAGCAATACCGACATCCAGCGTGCTCATGAGGAAGATTTCCTCATAATCCAGCGCTTCACTACCCTTGCCTGCCCGTTCCGCAATCCGTTCCAGACGCGCCAGATCGACGATCCAGGCCAGAAACAACGGTGCAACTTCGATATGCTTCTGATTACCGCAGAGTTCGGCAAGCTTTGCCCGCGTCTCCGGATTTTCGACCGCAACAACGGACCATACCTGCAGATTACTGGACGTTGCCGCAGAAGAGGATGCCGCAATTCCAGCTTCCAGCGTTCCGGGAGGCAGCGCATCCGGGAGATAGGCCCGGACAGAATGGTGTTTCAGAAGAGTCTGGAGAACCGGATTGTCCGGCAGGTCTTTTGGGGCGTCAGTGCGATAGCGGGTCTGCCACAGGGAAGAAATGCCGGACATGGTGGTTCCTCAGTCTTCGTAAGTGATGAGTGCGTTCAGCGGGACATCCAATTTGTCACGTCCCTTGAGACCTGCAAGCTCGATCAACACACTCGCACCCACAACTTCTGCACCAACCTTGCGCAGGAGGTCGATGGAGGCAGCGAGCGTGCCACCGGTGGCCAACAGATCATCAAGAACGACAACGCGTTGACCCGGCTTGATGGCATCAGCCTGAATATGGAGTTCGTCCTCGCCATATTCGAGACCGTACTTCAGGGAGATTGTCTCACCCGGCAGCTTGCCCGGCTTACGCAGCATGGTGAAGCCGCAGCCGAGGCGCTGTGCCAGAGGCGCTGCTGTCAGGAAGCCACGGCTTTCGATGCCAGCCAGCAGGTCCGGCTGCCAGGCAGAAATGATACGTGCCAGACGGCCCGTTGCAACCTGCCAGGCTTCGGCAGAGCGGATCAGCGTGGAAATATCGTAAAACAGGATACCCGGCTTCGGAAAATCGGGAACCTCACGGATGTAGTCCTTGAGGTTGAGCGGCTGGGGTTCCTGAAACGACATGACGGCACTGCTTTCTTCTGGGCGTGGCAAACAGCGGGCCATGTAGGGGACTCTTCCCCTACAACTCAAGCCCGGATTGCGTTCCGGGCCTGATCGATAGCTTCAAGCAGCGCATTCCTGCGAAATGGCTTGGGCAGAACAGCGACACTTTCGCCCATCAGTTGCCCCTCCTCGAAGTCTCCTGACATGAGAACCACGGCAAGGCTGGCATTCTGTTCCCGCAGTTTCCGGGCCAGCAGCAGACCATTGAGCACACCTGGAAGATTGTAGTCGGTCACCAGCAGGTCTGCGGACCCGTCCCATGCCAAGGCACTTTCAGCATCCTCAACCAGATGAACGTCCCATCCTTCCCGCGTCAGAACCGTCTTTACCACGAGGGCCACGGCCACATCGTCTTCAACAAGAAGTACCTGCATCACTCTCAACTCCTTCAGGGCGCTGATGATGGCAGTCTGGGCCTCAGCAGAGCAAACACGGTTGCCGCGCAGAAGGCGAACACCAGAAAGCCCGCAAATGGAATGGCCGTCCCGGGGGACATCAGACCGAACAGCGCACTTGCTACCGCTCCGAACAGGTACTGCATTGTTCCTGCCAGAGCAGAAGCCGAGCCTGCACGTTCGGACTGTTCGGACAGAATGCCAACCATTGAATTGGGTCCAATGATGCCTGTTGGCGCCATTGTGATGACAAGCGAGATGATAAGCGGCCAGAGAAAGAAGGATCGAAGCTGTCCGCCCGATGTCAGATCAACAGCGGAAATGACGGCCAGCGCCAGGAAGAGGATACTGCCTGTCAGGCTGATTCCCAGCGCACTGAAAAGCATGTGCGTCGTACTGACCTTCCCCACCACAAGCCCATTAATGGCAGAGGCCCCGATCATGCAGACGGCGAACAGACCAAACAGCATTCCGTAATGGAACGGAGACATGCCGAAGCGCTCTTCGAACAGCGTGGGAGCGCCTGTCAGATAGGTGAAGGTTACGAAGCCCAGAAAGCTCCAGACGAGGCCATTCGTGATGAAGCTGCGGGTCCGCAGAATATAGATATAGCGTTCGATGATGGAGAGAGGCCGCATGTCCCGGCGCTCCTGCGTGGGGAGCGTCTCCGGGAATACGGTCAGGAGCATCAGGGTACAGAGCCCGCCGTACACGGCCGTGGCCCAGAAAATGACCCGCCAGTCCACAAACTTCAGCGCAAAGCCACCCAGCATGGGCGCGAGAATCGGGACAACACCTTGCACAACGATCAGGCGCGACATGAGGCGGGATGCTTCATCACCCTCCGTGAGATCCCGAAGACATGCATTGGGAATCACCAGTCCAGCCGAGGCCATCAGAGCTGAAAAAACCCGGCAGATGCACATGATGGTCATGGTCGGGGCCAGTGCGCAGCCGATCTCGCCGATTGTGTATCCGATCATGCCAATCAGAAGCGGCAGCCGTCGGCCGAACCTGTCTGAAACCGGGCCAATCGTGATCTGACCAATGGCCAGTCCGATAACCCAGGCAGCCATGGTGATACTGCCTGAACCGGGAGCAGAATGAAGCTGGCGTTCCATTTCAGGGAGGGCCGGGAGATAGATATCTGTGGAGACAGGTCCGACTGCCGTGAAGATACCCAGCATAAGCGGCAACCATCCCGGAATGGTGTCTCCACGCCGGAACGCCATGCTCTGTTCTGTCATTCGTTTCTGCCTGTGAAAAAGCAATGTTCAGAAGATGAGAAAGGACCCGTCCCTCACGAACGGATCAAACCAGTGAATCGTTCAGAACGAGATGTTCGAACGGTTATTCATCTGCCTGACGCAGGAGCAATGCTCCCAGAACGCCAGAAACCACAAACAGGCCACCCGCGAGACCAAGCTGGATCATATGACCAATACGTGTGCCAGCCCCTACCAGAACAAACACCAGGTTCTGAGGCAAACCGCCAAGGCAGGTTGCCAACGCAAAGGCTGGAAGCGGAAGTTCAAATAATCCGGCTGCCATGGAGACCAGCAGAGCAGACCCAACAGGCATGAGCCGCAAGGTCAGAACAGCACGGAAGGGTTTGCGATGAAGGATTCTTGCCAGCGCTGCATAATTCCTTTGCAGGCGGTCATGCAACCTTTGTCGAAATTTTACCGGTGCAAGCACTCTGGCCCAGCCATAAGCCGCCATCGCACCGAGCATATACGCCAGAGAACACAGGCCCAGACCGCCCCAGACTCCGAACGCCAGCCCCGCGGCAATGCACAACGCCTGTCGCGGCAGACCGCAGGCACAATACGGAATGGCCAGTAGCAGGAACCAGATGGCTGCATAGGGAGTCTCGTGCCAATGCGGCGCGTTTTCCAGCAGACGATGAATGAAAGGCAACCGCTGCAACAGCGCCACACACAACAGCATCGCACCAATCGTCAAAGCAGCACGCCAGGGCACCAGCTGACGAAATGTGCGCCGCAGTTCGGGGTCAGGAGGGGAAGAGATCGGGCTACCCATCTCCGCCGGATACCAGCGGAAACGGCACGCGGCTATGGCACGCGCAGATTTTGAAAAAGAAACACTTGCAGATATATCTTAAGATACTATATCGTACGACATATCGAATGAAGGAAAACAGAATGTTCAAACATGATACCGAACGTGCTGAGCGCGGTTTCTCAAAGTTCTCCCGGGGTTTTGGCTTCGGGGGACACAAGCATCGCAAGGGCGGTCGAAGCCGCAGCGACGCATTAAACAGCGAAGGAGAAAAAATGCAGGATCGTCCGGACTTCCGCGAAGGCGGATTTCCTCCAGAGCGTGGCGAACACGCAGGGCGCCGATTTGGTGGCCGGGGTGGCGAAGGTCGTGGCGGACGCGGCTTTGGTGGTCGGGGACCACGCGGGGGCGGCCGGTTCGGTGGCGGCGGCTTTGGTGACGACACTTTCGGACGTGGTCGCAAACTGACAGCTGAGGAACTTCAGATTGTCATTGAAGCCCTTCTCCATGATCAGCCTGCGCATGGTTACGAACTGATCCGCCGCCTCGAAGAGCACTCCGGTGGCTTTTACAAGCCGAGCCCTGGCGTCATTTACCCTTCCCTCACCTATCTTGAAGAGGCTGGCCTGACCGCCGTCACACAGGAAGGCAACCGTAAGCTTTACAGTCTCACGGATGAGGGACGCACCCATTATGAAGCGAACCGGGAGACGGCGAATCGTATTCTCGAGGTCCTCGCCCGGATTGGTGCCCGGATGTCGGAAGTTCGGGATGCCTTCAGTGGAGTGAATGATCTTGATCCCAGCCTGGGTCAGGACCTGCATGAGGCACGTCTGGCTCTGAAGCTGGCACTGAAATCCCGTCGCGGAGCAAATGCGGAGGAACTGCGCCGGGTGGTGCAGATCCTGCGGCAGGCTGCAGCCGACATCAGCGGTGAAACACCAGAAGACAAGCCATCCGCCGACTGAAGATCACGCCTCTTCGTCTGAGCGAATGTATGGAGTAAAGGGTGGTCATGATTGTTCAGGACCACCCCTACTTCTGCAACATGCCCGAAGACATGCAGTACTATCGGCCTGAAGTCTTTCCAGCCGGCTTCATTGAAAAAACAATGATCTTTGCGCTTCCTGACCGGCTTAAGAAATTCCGGCGCAATCTGTGGCACGTCCGGCGCAATCCTGGGGAAGATGCAGTTTATATGCCGCTGTTCCGGGTGGACTGTATTTTAAAGTCAGAGCCTCGCCCTGCAGGGTTGCAGGGGCCTTTGGATATTTATCCATTCTATACCCGCACGACAAAGACCCGCAGCCGTGAGCTGGACTACTATGTCCTGTTCATTTTTCGCGAAAAACTGTCATTCATGCGATGTCAGGAACTCATCGGGAAAGGTTAAGCACTGCCCCACTTGATGTAGATCGTCAGGAGGCCCAATGATGACACGCTTTTCAGACCATTAATGCGGATAAGATCGATGTCCAAATCCCTGTACGCCACGATGAAAGCCCTGCCGGGCTGCCGTGAGAAGGTCCGTGACCTTCTGATCGCGCTAGCTGCCGATGTGCGCGCTGAGCCCGGTTGTGAGCGCTTCGTTGTGCACACACTGGCAGAAGACCCTGATTTTTTCTATGTGGAGGAAAGCTACCGTGATGAAGCCGCTTTCAGAACGCATATTTCCAACGAGCACGGCCGCGTCTTCAACAAGGCCATAGAAACACTGGTTGAAGACGGCGGCTCGAAAGTTGTGTTTCTCGATACGGTAATCTGAACGGACGTCAGATCAGGCCCTTTGCGCGAATCAGCGCAAAGGCAGCCAGAGACACCATGCATTTAAGTTCGCCACGGGCGATCAGGTCTTCAAATTCGCCCAGCGTCATGTCTTGCGTCGTGATGTCCTGCTCGGTGTCTTCCAGCTCGCTTTCACCGCGCGTGAGGTTACGTGCCAGGAAGACGTGGCCTTTCTGGTTCGAATATCCGGCCCCCTGATACATCGTTCCCACATGAATCATCTCGCCCGCGCGCAGGCCCGTTTCCTCGCGGAGTTCACCAAGAGCAAGCTCGACAGGATCGACGTTCTCTTTGGTCTCCCACATTCCCATTGGCAGTTCGAGCAGGCGCTCCCCAACTGGGTACCGAAACTGGTGGATCAGGGTCACGCGGCCATCAGCATGCATGGGCAGGATCACCACAAACTCTCCACGCTCGACAATGCCATAAAGGCCCTTCTTGCCGTTGGGATGAATGATGATGTCCTCTCGCAGGGCCGTCCACGGATTGCTGTAAGCCAGACGGCTTGAGACTGTCTGGAAACCAGCGGCGCGACGGGCGTCTTCGATGCTCATGGACTGATCCGATCTTGTTTCGTTCCTGTTGATCGGCGACACTGTACAGATGGAGTCCCGCCGGATCGTGCATATCGACATGGACGCTTTTTATGCGTCTGTCGAACAGCGAGATAACCCGTCCTTACGTGGCCGCCCCCTCGCGGTTGGACGGGGCGAGGCCCGTGGCGTTGTTGCCGCTGCCAGTTATGAAGCGCGTCCTTTTGGTGTGCGCTCTGCAATGCCGTCCCTGAAAGCCAAGCGCCTCTGTCCGGATCTTGTATTCGTACCGGCCAGGTTTGACGTCTATCGCGCTGTTTCCATGCAGATCCACGAGATCTTTGCCCGATATACGCCCCTCATCCAGCCTCTTTCACTTGATGAGGCCTATCTGGATATCACGGATTATCTGGGCGCCTATGGTTCGGCCACGTTGGTTGCGGAACGCATTCGTGCAGACATCCGCAAAGAAACCGGCCTTACAGCTTCCGCTGGGGTCTCTTACAACCGGTTTCTGGCCAAACTGGCGTCCGATTACCGCAAACCTGATGGGCTTTTTGTCATCACGCCACGAATGGGACCAGATTTTGTGCTAAGTTTGTCCGTAGACCAGTTTCATGGAATTGGCCCGGCAACTGCCCGAAAAATGAATGCTCTGGGCATCGAAACCGGTGCGGACCTTCGAAAAATGGATCTGCTCACGCTCACGCGCCACTTTGGAAAGGCCGCTTCCTTCTATCATGGCATTTCCCGCGGGATTGATGACCGCCCCGTCGTGGTTAATCGCGAGCGCAAGTCTTTGGGAACGGAACAGACCTATCTGACAGACCTGCGAGATGAAGCCGCCGCACGCAATGCTCTTGGAATGATAGCCACCAAACTCTGGCTACAGGCCCAGCGCAAACAGATCACAGGCCGAACCATAACTCTCAAGGTCAAATATGCAGATTTCCGCCAAATTACGCGAGCCCGCAGTCTGCCTGTCTCCGTTGGGTCCGAGGCACTTCTAGCCGAAGTTGGGCAGTCTCTCCTGACGCCGCTTTTTCCTTTAGTGCCCGGCGTGCGTCTTCTCGGCCTCACGTTATCGGCTCTCGCGGCGCCATCGCTGGAGATACCGGACGAGAGTTCACAGATGCAGCTTGCTTTCGATCAGCCAGAAACGACGCTCCCCGAAAATCGACAGGTTTTTCGCTCACTTTCTCTCTTTTGAGCGTTGTTAGGACACAAAAGAGGCATATCGCGCCTCTTGGTTGTCTTCACAGGAGATGAAATTCCATGGTTCCGTTCCGCCTGCCAGCCCTTTTCTCAACCGGTGCAATTGCCACCATTGCCGCCCTCTCCCTTGGAGGCTGCACGTCTGGTGTATCGGCTGCACAGAACCCGGAAACGCAAGCTGCCGCGACATCCGCTGCAACGGCCGCAGCCCAGAGCACGGCTTCACAGCTAACCAGTGGCCTGACGGGTGCCCTCGGCCTGCCAAATCTTTCGTCCACATCCACCAGTAATCTTGCTGGTGTTCTGAACTATTGTGTGACGAACAACCTGGCCACGGGCACGAATGCCACAGGTCTTCTCTCCACAGCCACACAGGCAGCAGGCGTGACCAACAGCCCCGCATACAGTGCTGGCCAGCAGGGCATTCTTCAGGCCGTCAGCAACCAGACGAACACGTCCCAGCAATACTCCCTGTCCTCACTGGCAGAGCCGTTGCGCCAGAAAGTGTGCTCAGCGGTTTCAAGCCGCCTGCAGAACATGCTTTAAGGCCACCTTCTCTCGGGATGTTCATTCCCGAGAGATCACATACTGTTGTTTTTTGGACCTGAGGGGTCCATTGACCGTGACGGATCGTTCAAACTGTCCTATGCCTGACAGGACGTAACCAGTTAGTTACTTACAAAGACGGGAGACTGAAGACATGACTGCGGAAGAAACGCCGGTGAGTTCACCGACGAAGCGGGTTCTTACCGTCGTTCTGTTCAATCTTCTGGTTTACATCGTTATTGGACTTCCCAATGCCGTCCTGACGATCTTCGTGCACCATACGCTGGGCTATAGCACGACGATCGCTGGTCTGGCCTTCTCACTGCAATATCTTGCGACATTCGCAGCGCGCCCTTCTGCCGGGCGCCTAGTCGATAGTATTGGTCCCAAACCGGTTGTTTTAGGCGGACTGGTGACATGCCTCATCTCAGGTCTGCTGATGATCGGTGCGGGTTGGTCAGGCGAGACACCAGCCGTTTCCCTTGGAATTTTGCTCTTAAGTCGTCTGTTTCTAGGCTGGGCAGAAAGCTGGGCCGCCACGGGCGTCATTGTCTGGAATATCCGCCGGGCCGGAGCTGAAAACACAGCTATTGCCATTTCGTGGAACGGTATCTGTTCTTATGGAGGCATTGCTCTTGGTGCACCGATTGGCGCCAAGCTCTCACAGCTTCCTCATCCTTATGGCGGCATTGTCTCGGTCGGCATCCTGTCTGCCCTTCTCCCGCTTTTTGGCCTTGCCCTGATCGGCTTTTACAAAGGGATCAAGCCTCTCCCGGCCACGGAAAAGCCTGTTCCGTTTGCACGCGCGCTTCGGGTGGTTCTGCCGCATGGCATGGCACTGGCGGCTGGCTCCATCGGATTCGGTGCCATCTCGTCCTTTCTGGCGTTGTATTATGCCGTTCTGCACTGGGAAGGCGCTGCAACAGCGCTGTCCGTCTTCGGTATCGTATTCGTTGTTATCCGGTTCTTTTTCGCCTCACAGATTGCCCGGCGTGGTGGCGTCTTCGTGGCGATCGTCTCTCTGCTCATCGAAGCTGTCGGGCTGGCCTGTCTGGCGATTTTCCCGTCCCAGGGGGCCGCTCTTATCGGTGCGGCGTTGACTGGCGCAGGTTTCTCCCTCCTGTTCCCTGCCCTCGGCGTGCTGGCCGTCAACAGTGCTGGCCCACACAACCGTGGGGCCGCTTTGGGCGCCTATTCGATCTTCATTGATCTGGCGATTGCATGTTCGGGTCTTGTGCTCGGGCAGGTCATCGAGTTTGCTGGCTACAAGACCATGTTCGGCACGACTGCGGTGTGCTGTCTGGTCGGTGTGCTCATCAGCCGTTCGCTCGGGCGGAAGCCTGCCGTCTAAGCGTTCTGCCCGATTCCTTACAGGACCTGCTTCCTATGACCATCCGTTCCTGCGCTGTCTTCTGCGGCTCCCGCTTCGGCAACTCCCCTGTGTATGCAGAAGGTGCATCCGAACTTGGAACGGCTCTGGCCCAGAATGGAATTACGCTTGTTTATGGCGGCGGCCATGTGGGCTTGATGGGAACCGTTGCGGACGCCGCTCTAACCGCAGGGGGGCAGGTTATCGGCGTTATTCCCGGGTTCTTGCATGACCGCGAAGTCATGCATAAAGGCGTGACAGAGCTGGAGGTGACGCCCAACATGCATAGCCGCAAAGCTCGCATGTTCGAGCTTTCAGATGCGTATGCCATCATCCCGGGCGGATTCGGCACCTTTGATGAACTTATGGAAATTCTGACCTGGAAGCAGCTCGGCCTGCATCAGGACCCGATTTACATCGTCAATATTGGTGGCTGGGCAAAATCCCTTGTCCGCACCCTGACCGATGCCGTTGAGCAGGGCTTTGCCTCCCCCAACACACTTAAGCTGTTCACCGTTGTAGAAGACGTTCCCGCGCTGATGAACCATCTGCGCGAAAACGTTCCTGCCTGAAAATCAGGCTGTCAGCGTCTTTTCAAAGGCGCTGACAATCTTTTCGATCATGGCCTGATCGTCCGCATCGAAGCGGTTCTTCACAGGGCTATCAATATCCAGAACTCCGATCAGGTTTCCATCATGCAGGATGGGAACCACGATTTCGGAAGCCGAGGCAGCATCACAGGCAATATGCCCTGGAAATGCATGCACATCCGGGACAACAAGCGTGGTTTTCTGATGGGCAACAGTTCCACAGACACCTTTCCCAAGCGGAATGCGCGTACAGGCCAGACGCCCCTGAAACGGGCCAAGGACCAGCTGATCATCCTTGAAAAGATAGAATCCGGCCCAGTTAATGTCTGGCAAGGCCTCGAACAGCAGGGCCGCGATATTGGCCATGTTCGCAATCTGATCCGTTTCAGACGCGACAACCGACTCAACGGTTTCCACCAGATCTTCCACGGTCAGACGATGGATAGGCGCACTCATGTCGGATGATCCTGAGTTAAAATGAGATGAAACAGGACCATAAAGCCGTTGCGTGTCTCCGTCACGATGGCCACTCTGTCCTTTTCACCATTACCGGACCAGATCATGGCTAGACGTCTTTATGGAATTCCTCTGTCCGGCCATGTGCATCGCGTCCGGCTTTTCCTGTCGATCCTGAAGCTGGATTACAGCTTTGTAGAAGCCTCCATGCAGTCCCCTGCGGTGCTGAAGCTCAATCCGCTGGGGCAAATCCCGATCCTGGAAGATGGTGATATCGTCCTGACGGACAGCAATGCCATCCTGGTCTATCTCGCGAAAACCTATGCATCCGACAGTTCATGGCTGCCAGAGGATGCACTCGGCGCGGCTCGGGTTCAGAAGTGGTTTTCCATTGCAGCGGGTGAATTGCGCTATGGGCCAGCCATGGCGCGTGCCGCGACACTCTGGAAACGCCCGGAAGATATTGCCCCGGCTCAAGCCAAAGCTGCGAAGCTGCTTCCCTTCATGAATGATGAGCTGAAACAGCGGCTGTTTCTTGCAGGTGAAACACCGACACTCGCCGATCTGGCCTGTTACGCCTACATCAAGCGCGCACCTGAAGGAGGCGTTTCCCTGGAGCCCTATTCCGCCATTCAGCAATGGCTGGAGCGTATAGAAGCATTGCCGGACTTTATTGCCATGGCGGAAGCATCTGATTTCAGGTTATGAATATTTTCGTTTTCCTAATCAATCCTCTCATTGATGCGAGGAATATTAGAAAAAATTTATATTCCATAAAAAGAGTTTCCTCATCACAGCTTCTTCTTAAAAGGGTCGGGCCTTTCGTTCGGAAGAACCATTATGAAACTGACCCCGGAAACTCTGGTCCATCTTCCAGAGACCATCCTCACCTCCCCTTATGACCGCCAGAAGGTGACTGCGGGGATTGCCCATCTCAGTGTCGGCAACTTCCATCGCGCTCATCAGGCCGTCTATACGGACCGCACACTGGCACTTCCAGGCCAGGAAAGCTGGGGCATTGTTGGCCTTGGGCTGATGGATGTGCCCTCTGAAGTGCAGAAAGCCGAGGCCCTTCAGGCTCAGGATGGTCTTTACACCCTCCGGGAATGTCCCTCGGGGCGCCCGGATGTCGTCCGGGTTGTGAAGTCTTTGGTGGAATACATCCATGCTCCCGCAGATCGTCTGGCAGCTCTGAAGCGCCTGACAGATCCTGCGATCCGCATCGTCACCATGACGATTACGGAAGGCGGATATTACATGGATGAGGCAGGCCATTTCATGGCTGACCATCCGACCATCGTTGCGGACCTCAAGCGGGAAGTGCCGGAAACAGCGTTTGGTATCCTCACCGAAGCCCTTCGTCTGCGTCGTGAAGCCGGTGTGAATGCCTTCACAATCCTCTCCTGCGACAATGTTCCGTCAAATGGAGAGGTTGCGCGCCACGCCGTCCTGTCCTTCGCACGCCTGCGAGACGACGAACTGGCAGACTGGATTTCCCGGAACGTCTCATTCCCGGCCTGCATGGTTGATCGCATTACCCCAGCGGTTGGACCGGCGGATATTGCTCGCCTCAATAGTGAGAGCGGCATTGAAGACCGCGCCCCGCTGTTCTGCGAAGACTTCATCCAATGGGTTGTGGAAGACAAATTCCCGGAAGGCCGCCCGGCCTGGGAGCAGGCGGGTGTTCTGTTCACGAACAATGTTGAGCCGTACGAACAGGTCAAGCTGCGCATGCTCAATGCCTCTCATTCCATGTTGGCCCTCCCCGCGGTTCTGATGGGGTACCGCTTCGTCAGCGAAGCCATGGAAGACGAGAACCTTTTCCGTCTGCTTCAGCAGTTTCTGGGTTTTGACTCAGAACCGCACCTGACCGCTCCTCCGGGCATCAGCCTTCCGGAATATGGAGCCCTTCTGCTCCAACGTTTCCGGAACAAGGCTGTCAGCGATCAGCTTCTCCGCATTGCGTCGGACAGCACATCCAAACTGCCG
This sequence comes from Gluconobacter sp. Gdi, assembly GCF_014132155.1. Classification (GTDB taxonomy): domain Bacteria; phylum Pseudomonadota; class Alphaproteobacteria; order Acetobacterales; family Acetobacteraceae; genus Gluconobacter. The sequence goes on along the minus strand of NZ_BLJQ01000002.1, from coordinate 349,491 downwards.
GTCTTTATTCGCCCGACAGCCGAGATCGTGGTGAAAGACAATAGCGACATGCGCCGGATCGCATTCCTGCTGGCGTGCTACTGCGCCTACATGAACGGCCGGGACGACACGGACGCGGACTTCCCTGTCACAGAGCCTCGTCTCAGCAGGGAAGATCGTGCACTGGTGACGGACACCGATCCGGCGCGCGCTCTGGATATGGGGGTCTTTGCGGGCTGGGGCCTCACTGACAACCCTGGCTTCGTCCAGCTTTTCACTGAAATGCGGCAGAGCTTGCAGGACCGTGGAACAGCCGCAACGCTCGCTGACGTCATCGCGCCAAAGGGCTGATCAGGGTATCCTGTGCCGGTTGAAATTAACCACCGGTACAAAACCCTTTCTTCAGACGAAGTCGTTGCGGCACGCCAGTGGGCCGCCTACAAACAGAGCCAGATGCGTTACTTGCAAACTCTCGCAGGGTGGATCGTCTCATGATCATCAGAACTGACGAAAAAATCGATCTCCAAACGCCTACTGGCTCAATGCGTGTTCACATCTTCCGTCCGGTTCAGGATGGACGTTTCCCGGCTGTCATGCTGTTTTCGGAAATCTATCAGGTCACGGCACCTATCGAACGATTAGGCGCCATGATTGCGGGACAGGGATATCTCGTCGCAATCCCTGAGGTTTATCACGAATATGAACCTGCCGGGACTGTCCTCGCCTATGACAAGGATGGGACCGACCGCGGAAATGACCTGAAATACACTAAGCCTGTCTCAGCCTTTGACTCTGACACGGCAGCGTTGGTCGAATGGCTACAGGGCAGCAGTTTCTGCACAGGCGCCATTGGTGCTTTCGGTGTATGCCTTGGGGGGCATCTCGCCTATCGGGCGGCTCTTCATCCGGCCGTTAAGGCGACTGCGTGTTTTTACGCCACAGACCTACATTCAGCGACGCTCGGTGAAGGCAAGTCCGATGACTCGCTCATTCGGGCTACAGACATCACAGGGGAACTGATGATGGTCTGGGGCCAGTCAGACCCGCATGTTCCCTATGCTGGACGGCGCATAATCCGGGATCGACTTGAGGAGGCAGGCGTCAGGCTGGAGTGGCATGAAGTTAACGCCCAACATGCATTTCTCCGCGATGGAGCACCACGATTTGACGCCGCTCTCTTCCTGCAGGCCATGAACTGGACGAATGCCCTGTTTCAGCGGGCTTTGACACGCGGGTAACGAAAAAGGGAGCTTCCGGTTCAGAAGCCCCGACCTGCCTCAGAATTCCTCATAAGTGGCAGGATCCTGGTTTTCGAGGCGTCCATCCGGACGCGCCAGAGAGGCGATCTTTTTCATATCGTCTTCTGTCAGGGCAAAGTCGAAGATGGACCTGTTTTTAATCTGGCGCTCAGGCGTGGCAGACTTGGGGATAGGCACAGAACCAACTTGATGATGCCAGCGGAGAATAACCTGCCCGACTTCCTTGCCTAACCGCTCAGCGATCGTTTTTAAAAGCGGGTTTGTCAGAAGATCATTGGCGCGCCCCAGCGGGCTCCAAGCCTGCGTAATGATTCCATGACTATGGTTCCACTTCCGCATATCGTCCTGCGGGAAATAGGGATGCAGTTCAATCTGGTTTATCGATGGAAGAACGCCTGTTTCGGCTTTCAGCCGCTCAAGATGTTCTGGCAGAAAATTGCATACGGCAATTGATCGGATATAGCCGCGCTTCTTTGCCTCAATCAGGGCTTTCCAGGCTTCAACGTACTTGCCCTGCTTCGGGTTAGGCCAGTGAATGTAATACAGGTCAAAGTAGTCAAGCTGCGTGCGATAGAGGGATTCCTCGATCGTTGTCAGCGCAGCATCATAGTCATGATGGCGGCCTGGCAGCTTTGAGGCGACGCGCAGTTCTTCCCGGGGGCGGCCGCTCTCACGCACAGCACGGCCAACTGCCCCTTCATTTTCATAATTGAACGCACTGTCCAGAGCGTCATAGCCCACGTTAAGGGCACTGTTCATGGCTTCAACGCCCGCAGCGCCATTGAGCTTATAGGTTCCGAACGTGATCGCCGGAATGGTTGTGCCGTCATTCAGCGTGACTGTCGGAATCGTCATTCTCTGCTTCTCCTGACTCTGCCGCATTCAATCCCTTGAGGATTTATCAAATGCCTAAGGAAGACTTTTCGGGTTTGACGTATTACGCCCGACAGAGAGGAAGCGTTTCATAACGGATGGCTTCAGATGCACGAGCCACAAAAAAAGCGGTGAACCAAAATGGCTCACCGCTTGCCTCAAAAGAAGCCTGAACAGTCTTCAGTCTGAAACGCGTTCGATATCAGCACCACATGCTGCAAGCTTGCGATCTACGCCCTCATACCCACGATCCAGATGATAAATCCGGCTGAGTTGCGTCTCGCCTTCAGCAGCAAGTCCAGCCAGGATGAGCGAGAAAGACGCCCGAAGATCAGTAGCCATGACCGGAGCACCGGACAGCTTCGGAACGCCACGGATAATTGCCGAGCGACCATGCGGATTGATGCGCGCACCCATCCGGTTCAGCTCAGGAACATGCATGAAACGATTTTCGAAAATCGTCTCGGTAATCATGGACGCACCATCCGCAACAGAGAGCATCGCCATGAACTGGGCCTGCATGTCCGTCGGGAAACCCGGATATGGCTCCGTCATGATGTCCACGCCTGTCAGCTTGCCCGTGCGACGGACACGCAGACCACGCGGATCTTCCTCAACTTCAACACCCGTTTCCTGAAGAGTGCGGATTACAGCTCCCAGATCATCGGCACGACCACCGACGAGCAGAAGGTCACCGCCCGTGATGCCCGCAGCGCAAGCATAGGTGCCGCACTCGATGCGATCTGGCATGACGGCGTAGTTAGCACCATGCAGGCGCTCTACGCCTTCAATGATCAGTGTACCGGAGCCCTCACCCGTGATCTGTGCGCCCATTGCGTTGAGGCAGTGCACCAGATCGCTGATCTCGGGCTCACGCGCTGCGTTGACGATTTCGGTACGGCCTTTGGCGAGCGTGGACGCCATCAGCAGATTTTCCGTCGCACCGACACTGGCGAACGGCAGGATAATCCGGTCGCCCTTCAGGCCTTCGGGCGCACGGGCATTGATGTATCCGTTCTCAAGGCGGATTTCAGCACCCAGAGCTTCAAGCCCTTTGAGATGCATGTCCACAGGGCGCGTGCCAATAGCGCAGCCACCCGGCAGCGAAACCTTGGCTTCACGGGCACGCGCCAGAAGCGGGCCAAGAACAAGAATGGAAGCACGCATCTTGGAAACGATGTCGTACGGGGCTTCCACCGATCCGATTTCGCCTCCGATAGAGAGGGTACGCTCACCCACAGCCTCGACGGCGATGCCCAGTCCCTTGAGAAGATCGCGCATCGTCTTGATGTCGGCAATTTGCGGAACGTTGGACAGCACCAGACGGTCAGAGGTCAGCAGGCCTGCGACCATGAGCTTGAGGCCGGAGTTCTTTGCGCCCCCGATCTCGATTTCGCCCGTCAGGCGATGGCCACCACGAATAATGAAACGGTCCATGAGTGATGCGCTCCTTACAGCCGAGGCGTGGTTACGCCGGACTGGCGCATGTATTTACCGGCACGATCCGCGTAGCTGACTTCGCAAGGGCTTGCGCCCTGGAAGAACAGGAACTGGCAGATGCCTTCGTTCGCATAGATGCGCGCAGGCAGCGGCGTCGTGTTACTGATTTCGATGGTGACCTGCCCTTCCCACTCCGGCTCAAGCGGCGTCACATTCACGATGATACCACAGCGCGCATAGGTGGACTTACCAAGGCAGACGACCAATGTGTCCCGTGGAATACGGAAATATTCGATCGTGTGCGCCAGTGCGAAGCTGTTCGGGGGAATCGTGATGTCGCCCGTCCGTGTCACGAAGCTGTTCGCGGCGAAGTTCTTCGGATCGACGACGGCACTGTCCACATCGGTAAAGATTTTGAAGTCTTCCGCGACGCGCGCGTCATAGCCGTATGACGACAGACCATAGGAAATAACGCCTTCCCGTTTCTGGTTTTCTACAAACGGTTCAATCATGCCGTGTTCTTTGGCCATCTGGCGGATCCAGGTATCAGGCATGATTGGCATGGATGCATTAACTCCTACACGGGGGGATCGATCTGCTCTAGCGACAGCCGCCCGATCACGCAATGTGTCGGTTTAGCCATTTTCCGTGAGGTGCTGTTGCCTTTTGACAAGCCAGCGCGGTCTCATCTCACTGGCAAGAACACCACAGACAATCAAAGCAGCGCCAAGAAGCGTGGTGGCCTGCAGCTGGTCGCCCGCCAGCCAGCCGACCAGACCACCCCACACAGGCTCTCCTGCATAAATCACAGCAGCTTTTGAAGGTGGGACAGATTTCTGCGCCCAGTTCATCACGAGCTGAACCAGAGCGCTCAGGCTTCCCAGGGCCGCAGCACAGGCAACCCAGATCCATGAAAACGTCGGCACATGCTCCCCGGCGACAGGCATGAGCAAAAGTGCAAAAAGGCCGCCTCCAATAAGCTGGCAGACCGTGATTCTACGACTGTCCACGCCTTGGGCAAACAGGCTGATCAAAACAATTTCGGCAGCGATGGCGCATGCTGAAAGCACCGTCAGCAAATCACCATGACTAAAGGTCAGGGTCAGGGCTGCCGGCCCTGCCAGCGCAATCAATCCGGCAAACGCCAGGCCGATTCCGACCCAGCTCATGATGTGCGGGGATTTACGCAGAATGGCCCACTGGAATAATGGCACCAACGGCACATAGAGAGCCGTGATGAATGCAGAACGGCTGCTGGTCACCTCACGCAACCCTGCACTTTGCAAAACATACCCGATTGAAAGGGCAATCCCGATCAGAATACCGGATCGCACTTCTTTCCGTGTCAGCCCCGTCATGTGACGACCTGCCAGACACGCCACCATGGCTGCGGCCATCAGAAACCGCACACCGACGAAGAACATCGGTCCGCAATGCTGCATGGCCAGATGCAGGATCAGAAAAGTGCCTCCCCAGAGCGCCGTAACGCCCGCCAACGCCAGCTCCTGTGGTGTCGGGGTTGGCAGACGGATTTTCATGACGGCCTTAGCTTTCGGAAGACGGTGCGGGCGCTGTGGGCCTGATGCGCTGCTGCTGTTTGCGACGCAGAAGATTGGCCCGGAGCGCCTTGGCTTCGCGAGCTGCGCGTGCCTCTTTGGCAGCCTGCGCCTTATCAGTCAGATGGGCCGTAGCTTTGCCGTTTTCCGTCTTGTCAGTTGTCATCAGTCTGTCCGTCGAAAGATGCTCGAAGATGCGTTCCAAGCAGCTCGTCATATACACCGAGTGTCGCCGACTGCATCTGTCGGATCGTATAATTTCGCAAGACATGCTCACGGGCATTTTCTGCCAGATAGGCAAGCGTTTCATCATCGGCCGACAGAATGCCGACAAGTGCTTCTGCCAATGCCTGAGGATTATCGGGAGGAATGACGAGACCTGTCTGTCCGGGCAGGACCGTCTCCATCATGGCGCCCTGTGCCGTGCCGATAACGGGTTTGCCCATCATCTGCGCCTCCACAAGCGTGCGCCCAAAGGGTTCAGGCCGCAGAGACGGCGCGACGACAACGGACGCCAGAGCGCAGGCCGCTGGCATGTCCTGGCATGTCCCTGCGAAGCGAACCCTGTCTTCCAGACCCAGCTCCTGAATTCTTCGCCCAAGAGAGAGCGCAAATTTATGATCCGTTTCCGGGCCAACCAGAACACAGATCCAGGGTGCAGCAGAGGCCTGTTTGAGAAACTTCAGTGCTTCAATCAGGACCCTCTGCCCTTTCCACGCCGTTAGACGTGCAGGCATCAGGATCACGCGGGCACCGTGGGGGACTGACCAAGCTTCGGCAAGCCGCTGGATCCGTTCGCCGGAGACCTTTTGCGGGTCAAAAAGAGAGGGGTCGGCACCACGGGGAATAGTCCGCAGGCGGTCTGACTGAACACCATATTGCCCGGACAGACGGCCGGCGATGAAATTCGAAATGGCAATCACGCGCGTGCCACGGGCCAGAACAGAATTATAAAGCTTCTTGCCCCACCAGCCCGCACCATGAACACCATGCCATGTCGTGACCAGCGGGATCCCTTCACGACGACAGGCCAGCCAGGCCGCCCATGCCGGAATACGGGAGCGGGCATGCACCAGATCCACTCCCTGCTGGCGGATCAGTTTCTGAAGATCACGGGCCCGGCGCAGTACAGCAACAGGTGATTTGGATTTGAGGTTGAGCGGCACATGAATTGCGCCAGCGTGCCTCAACTGGATCAGCAGCGGCCCCGGCTTTGAAGCAACAATGGCTTTCCCGCCCGCCTGAGTGATGGCAGCGGCGATTTCGATGGCACCGCGCTCAAGCCCCCCAGTACTGAGTGCAGGAAGGACCTGGAGGATCACGGGAGAACGGTCAGTCATGAGCGTTTCGGCGGGCCATTCTGAAAATTTGATCCGAACGAGAAGCCTTCCTGATCGGTCTGCGCCTGAGGTTTTCAGAATAAAAAACAGGCAGAAACGAAAAAGGGAGACGTCCATGCCCTGCTAGCACAGAAGTCCCCCTTTGACGATGGAGTGTAGCGAATGTGCACAGCACATCCGCCACAGTCGTCAGCTTTACTTAACGGCGTCAGGCAAAGCGTAGACCACGAGCTGATCGCTGACTGGCGTCATCATGAAGTGATGACCACCTGCCATGATGGCAACGTACTGATGTCCATTGGCTTCGTAGGTCATCGGGTTGGCCTGACCGCCACCCGGGAGCACTGCGCTCCACACGACCTTGCCGGTGTGTTCGTCAATGGCACGGATCTGGTTATCCGTAGCCGCTGCAATGAACACAAGACCGCCACCTGTCACGACGGAACCGCCGTTGTTCGGTGTTCCGATCTCCCAGGGAAGGCCTGTCGGCAGACCCCATGGACCATTAGCACGAGCCGTTCCCAGCGGATGCTGCCAGAGCACCTTCTGACCGTGCTTCATGTCGATGGCCGTGATCATGCCGTAAGGCGGACGGTTGCACATCATGCCGGTGTACTGATCCCAGAACGGCGTCACGACGATGCCATAAGGCGTTCCGTCCATGGCACCATTACCTTCGGCGCCACCGCCACCTGGCTTGAAGTTAGGATCGTCGATCGGCATCAGACCAAGCTTGTCGGCCTTCTTGCGGGTGACGAGCTGGTCGTACATCGGGGTGATGTTCCAGTTCGCGATCAGGATTCCGCTCTTCTCGTCATAGGACATGGAACCCCAGTCACTGCCACCATTGTAGCCCGGGTATTCAATCCATGGCTTATCAACGCTCGGCGGCGTGAATTCACCGACGTAGTTCGCACGACGGAACTTGATCCGGCAGAAGAGCTGATCAATGGGAGACATACCCCACATATCCGTCTCTTTCAGATCAGGCACGCGCAGAGCAGGCATCCCGACAGACCAGGGCTGCGTCGGGGTCCGTGGGTCGCCAGGAATGACGCCTGGTGACGGAGCCGGACGCTCTACGACGGGAAGAACTGGCTTGCCTGTCCGGCGATCCAGAACGAACGTCTGACCGCGCTTCGTCGGCATGATAAGGGCTGGAACGGGCTGGCCGTCAGGGCCAGGCATATCCATCAGGGTTGCCTGAGAGCCAATATCATAATCCCAGACGTCTTTATGGGCGGTCTGGAAAACCCACTTTTCTTCACCTGTCTTGACGTCAATCGCCACGACTGCGGAAGAAACCTTGTTTTCGGCATCGCTACGCAGGGCGCTGTAATAGTCGGCAGCGGAGTTTCCGGTCGGCACATAAACAAGACCAAGAGCGCTATCGCCCGTCAGTGCAGCCCATGAGTTCGGCGTACCACGGCTATAATGGCGATTGCCCGTTGGCTGGCTGTGATCTGTCGGGTTGTTGACGTCCCAAGCCCAGACGAACTTGCCGCTTTCAGCATCGTAACCGCGGATCACACCAGACGGTGCCCAGCGACGCTGACCATCCAGCACTTCGTGGTTGACGACGACAACGCCATCAACGACCGGTGGCGGTACGGTCATGGAAACGAAGCCCGGAACGGACTCGCCAAGACCCTGCATTAGGTTGACCTGACCACCGTGACCGAAATTCGGACAAAACTCACCCGTTGCCGCATCAACAGCAATCAGGCGCATATCGAGCGTGCCTTCGATAAGCCGATTGTGACAGGGCTGCCCTTCAGGCACAACGGACGACGTGAAATACGTCACGCCCTTACAGGCTGCCGTATAGGGAATGGAGTGGTACTTCACATCCACATTCCGACGCCAGATCTGCTTCCCCGTGACCGGGTCCAGCTTCATGATGTCGTTCATGGCCGAACACATATAGAGGCCGTCACCCACCTTGATCGGTGTGGTTTCAGCTGCCCATTTGTTGGTCTGACCCGGACGTGGGTAGCTGCCCGTATGATAGGTGAATGCGACCTTCAGGTTGCCAGCGTTCTCAGGCGTGATTTCAGACAGCGGCGAATAACGCGTCTGATGATCATCACGGCCATAAGCAACCCAGTCTCCAGGAGCCGGATTTGCGCTCTGCTGGGGTGCCATGGCAGGCACTTCTGACGGATCAATTGACTCGATATCCGGCAGGTTTGCAGCATTTACGCCGGGAGCCTGCGGGGCATACGGAGACGGTCCGGCAAAATAGCTCTGCTCTTTAGGACCGCTCTCAGTAGGCTCATTCGCATTGCCTGGACCAGGAACTGCGGCGGTCGGAGAACCACCCGAGCCTGCGGGAGCGAACTGAGCGTGTGCGGCGAGAGGCGAACAGGCGAGCGCGAGGCCTGCGGCTGTTGCGAGAAGGTGAGACCGACGCATCAGACGGCTCCTCTGAGTGTACGGCGGGATTCCAGGCGGCGAAGAACCGGAATGGTCAGGACCACGAGAATGCCGAGAATGGTCGGACCGAAAGCACGCGGCAGAAGATCAACGGGGCTGAACCCGACTTCCCACAAGGACCACACCCATGTGTAGGCCAGCGCGCCAAGGTACAGGAACCCGCCAAGCGTGCGTCCCATCACCATGAACACCCCGCTGGCAACCAACACGATGCCGCAAATGACGTAGTAAACAGAGCCACCCAGCATCGCGAGGTCTGCCCCCATGATGACAAAGATCAGGCCCACAAGAAGAATAACGACCCCCAGAAGCAGCGTCAGCCACTCCGTCAGAGTCTTCGTGCCGTTAATATTCGGCATAACCGGATGCCTCCCAGACTGAATACCCGGGACGGTATGTCGATTATCCAGCGAGGTCCATTAGAGTTCTTCTGAATATCCTTTAACAAAGGCGTGTTTGCGGTAACAAAAACGTGCTTGGAACTATTTGAAAAATGAATATTTCTGCAAATATTGGGATTATCCAGCTGGAATTGTGACCACTGCCCCACCTGTATGGTTCGTGGCCGCCAAGGCACTGAGGACCTGAACCATTGTAAAGGCAAGCTTGCTCTGGAAATCTTTCTCATCAATCCAGAACCACATGTCGTTATATTCTACCGCAGCATATCGGCGGTCGGGGACCTTGTGTCCTGAATGAATAACAACTTCCGGGCGGTTCTCGATACCCACCTGCCCGATCGTCGGCGGTGTCCGGCCTACCTTGATGTCTTCTTCCGGAACCTCAACCTCATAAGCCAACTGTGTCAGCATCGCGAGCATAGAGCGCGTCAGAATGGCAATCTGCCCAGGATGTTTCGGATAGGGGCCGTAAACAATTTCCGCCTCTTCAGCCTGGGCGTCCAGATGCAGGAGGCGGCGCACTTCCGCCTGCGTCGAGAGAAGGCTGCTATCAGATGTCGAAGACAGCACCAGATAGGAATGCTCTTGGCCGTTGCCGTTTTCCGGCTTTGAAGAATTCTTCTTGTTATTGTTGTCATCGGTCGGAGGCGGCGCATCAGTCGTGATGCGGATTGTCATCGCGCCTGCAATCTGAAGCTGACGCAGATCATGCAGCAAAAGATAGAAGCGGACAGAACCTCCACCAAACGGCCCTGCTCCCAACCCTCGCACGTTGGACAGCCCATCGATCGACTGCGCTGTCAGGCGCAAGAGGGTGTCAATGGGAAGACCACCGAGACTAAGGGGCATGATAACGGTGGGAGAAATCGGCCGCACGATATTCTCGGCGTATTGCTGCCCCGTCACCGGTTGATAGGTGAAGGTCGGGCTTTCACCCGATGTCATTGTCCCCGTTCCGAAGAGATAATTGCCAACAGCAGTGGCAGGATAGGCATAGAACCCGCCACTCACGCTCTTGGATACGCTGTATCCGGCAATGACCTGCGTCGTATCCAGAAACGTCGGCGGATCGGCATAACGCAGGCGCACGATATTCAGGAGCATCTCATGCTTCTGGGATTCGCCCAGAGCGCGCGAGTATTCAAGCTCGTCATGCTGAAGCCTGGATGGCCCTATCGGCCCACAGGCAGCAAGACAGGTAAGTGCAGCCAGGGGCGCGGCCCGGAATATCAGATTAATTTTCATGACTTATCTCAAAGTGGACCATTCCGTGGCCAAGCGGAAGTCACAACCGTTTCCTGAATGAGGCGAACGCATATTTTTCATGAAAGATGTGACTGCCAAGGCTTGAAACACTTTGCTGCCCCGCCTAAATCTGGTCTCGGAAACACGATCCCTTGATGGATCGGATTTTACGTCACAAGGGCTCGCCCCGGTGCCTGACAGGGCCGAAGCGAGCCGCTGAAAGGACATATTATGAGCAAAGTCATCGGTATTGACCTCGGCACGACCAACTCCTGCGTTGCAGTGCGTGAAGGCGACGAGACCCGCGTTATTGAAAACAGCGAAGGCGCACGTACGACGCCGTCCATGGTCGCCTTCACCGAAAACGGTGAGCGTCTCGTCGGACAGGCCGCGAAGCGTCAGGCTGTTACAAACCCATCCAACACACTCTATGCCGTCAAGCGTCTGATCGGTCGTCGTTACGATGACCCGACCGTCGCCAAGGACAAGGGCATGGTCCCTTATGAAATCGTCAAGGGCGACAACGGCGATGCATGGGTTCGCGCACGTGGCGAAGATTACGCCCCGTCCCAGATCGCTGCATTCGTTCTCGGCAAGATGAAGGAAACGGCCGAGTCCTATCTCGGTGAAACGGTTACACAGGCCGTTATCACGGTTCCGGCTTATTTCAACGACGCACAGCGTCAGGCGACGCGTGACGCTGGCAAGATTGCCGGCCTCGAAGTCCTGCGTATCATCAACGAGCCGACCGCAGCTGCACTGGCTTATGGCCTTGGCAAGCGCGATTCCGGCACGGTAGCTGTGTATGACCTTGGTGGTGGTACGTTCGACGTTTCCATCCTCGAGATCTCTGACGGCGTGATCGAAGTAAAGTCCACGAACGGTGATACGTTCCTGGGTGGTGAAGACTTCGATAACCGCGTGATCGACTTCCTGGCCGATGAGTTCAAGAAGGACCAGGGCATCGACCTGCGTGGCGACAAGCTTGCCCTGCAGCGTCTGAAGGAAGCCGCTGAAAAGGCCAAGATCGAGCTTTCCTCCTCCAAGGAAACCGAGATCAACCTGCCGTTCATCACGGCTGATGCGTCTGGCCCGAAGCACCTTGTCGTCAAGCTGTCCCGTGCCAAGCTGGAGAGCCTGGTTGACGATCTGGTTCAGCGTACGCTTGGTCCGTGCCGTTCGGCCATCAAGGATGCCGGCGTATCCACGAGCGAGATTGACGAAGTCATTCTCGTTGGCGGCATGACCCGTATGCCGAAGGTCATCGAGACGGTTAAGGAATTCTTCGGCAAGGATCCGGCACGCAACGTCAACCCTGACGAAGTGGTCGCTATCGGTGCAGCCGTTCAGGGCGCCGTCCTGAAGGGTGACGTGAAGGACGTTCTGCTCCTCGACGTGACGCCGCTGTCGCTGGGTATCGAAACGCTGGGTGGCGTGTTCACCCGTCTGATCGACCGCAACACGACGATTCCGACCAAGAAGAGCCAGACCTTCTCCACGGCTGAAGACAACCAGAACGCCGTGACCATCAAGGTCTATCAGGGCGAGCGTGAGATGGCAGCGGACAACAAGCTGCTTGGCAACTTCGACCTGCAGGGCATTGCTCCGGCACCACGTGGCGTTCCGCAGATTGAAGTCACGTTCGACATCGATGCCAACGGTATCGTCAATGTGTCCGCCAAGGACAAGGCGACAAACAAGGAGCAGCAGATCAAGATCCAGGCTTCTGGTGGTCTGTCAGACGGTGACATCGATCGCATGGTCAAGGAAGCTGAAGCGAACGCTTCTGCTGACAAGGCCAAGCGTGAACTGGTCGAACTGCGCAACAGCACCGAGAGCATGATCCACCAGACTGAGAAGTCCCTCACGGAAGGTGGTGACAAGGTTCCGGCTGCAGACAAGTCTGAAGCAGAAGCCGCTATCGCAGCAGCCCGTGAAGCTCTGGGCGGCGACAATGCCGAGACGTTGAAGAGCGCTAGCGAGCGTCTGACGCAGGTTGCGATGAAGGTCGGTCAGGCCATGTATCAGGCAGATCAGGCCCAGCAGGGTGGTGAAGCTGCGGGTGCGGAAGCCAAGGACGAAAACGTTGTCGACGCCGACTTTGAAGACGTTGACGACAGCAAGAAGCACTGATCGGGTGACTTCCCCAGGTGGGGCTTCCCGCCCCGCCTGACCTGTTTTCCGAAGGGCGCCCGTTCCCGCAAGGGGGTGGGCGCCATTCTTGTTTCCGGCCCTCAGACAAGGACCGATCATGGCCACGAAGATCGATTACTACGAAAGCCTCGAAGTTTCGCGTACTGCTTCCGGAGATGAGCTGAAGAAAGCTTTCCGCAAGCAGGCCATGCGCTATCACCCGGATCGCAACCCTGGTGATGATGCTGCCGAGCAGAAATTCAAGGAAATCAACGAAGCCTATGACGTCCTGAAGGACGAGCAGAAGCGCGCAGCCTACGACCAGTACGGACACGCAGCCTTTGATGGCGGCATGGGTGGAATGGGCGGCGGCGGAGGCTTTGGTGGTTTCGGCGCCGGTGGTCTTGGGGACATCTTTGACCAGATGTTCGGAGACATGATGGGCGGCCGCCGTGGCGGTGGACGTCGTACAGGTGCTGACGTTCAGGTTCAGGTTGAAATCAGTCTGACCGAAGCCTTTTCTGGCGTGACCAAGAGCGTTGAAGTCCGCACGCGCGTTGCGTGTGAATCCTGTCATGGGTCCGGTTCCGCTGATGCCGGTGGCGGCAGCACGACCTGCGCCACCTGTCATGGCGCGGGCAAGGTTCGTGCACAGCAGGGGTTCTTCCTTGTCGAGCGCCCCTGCCCGACCTGTCATGGGTCAGGCCGTACGGTTCGCAATCCGTGCAAGGTCTGTCAGGGTACAGGCACGCAGGCAAAGACTGAGACCCTCCAGATCGAAATCCCGGCTGGCGTTGAGGATGGCACGCGCATCCGCATGGCAGGCCGCGGTGAAGCTGGGGGAGAAGGTGTACAGCCCGGCGATCTGTATGTGCACGTTTCGGTCCTGTCGCATGACATCTTCCAGCGTGATGGCGCCAATATCTACTGCCGCGTTCCGCTGCGCATGACGCAGGCTGCGCTGGGGACGGAGGTTGAGGTTCCTGTCATTGACGGCAGTCGCACCCGTGTCCGCATTCCTGCAGGGACGCAGACAGGTGAAACCTTCCGCCTGCGCGGCAAGGGCTTCTCCGTATTGCGGTCTTCGGCCCGTGGTGACATGTACATTCAGGTCTCGGTGGAAACACCGCATCACCTGACCAAGCGCCAGCGCGAACTTCTTGAAGAGTTCGAGAAAGAAGCGGGCGACGATCACGCCAAGGCAAGCCCTGAAAACAGCGGCTTCTTTGCCAAGGTCCGTGATTTCTTCGAAGGTCGCTGATTTTAAAAATACCCCTCCCGAAACGGAGGGGTATTTTTTTTGACATACTCACTACGATCTATCTTCTTGAACAGACCTTTCGTCTTCATCTGAAGCAGACGGAGTATTTTTCTACGCCCTAAATAGAGTGTGCGCCTGCAATAGACCTCTATATCTCTAAAAATCTCACACTTCAGTCGTCAGAAAGCCCAAACTGTTCGGGGTACGGCATCGCGTTTCTACCTAGCTTCTTCTTTTTCCAGTCAGCCAGCGCCCTGTTATATTCGACGTGACACAGGACAAACTGCAGTGCTTCTACATGACGCTCGTTACTGGCATCCATTGTGTTACGACGCCAGCCTGCTGCAATCAGCCAATACTCACCAGCAAGTTGCCAGGATCCAGCCTGATGATGCTGCAAGGCGAGCCGTTCAAGCCCGTGGTACTTGTTATTCGGATTGGTAAGCGTCTCTGCCGTGAGGATGAAGTCGTCGCTTTTCCCGGGGAACGTCGATTTCATGTAGGGGAACTGCCGAGTCAGCACACCCGGATCACCGAAGTGTTCCTTGATCAGCATCGGAACCAGTCTGTCGTAAGATCGACGCCATTCGTACTGCACAAACTGCCCTTTTGAAGACCACGTTGAAGAATGTTTTTCCTATAGCGAAGTGGTCTACCAGAGTCGATTTTCTGACGCTCACTTACAGCCTGCTCTCCAGCAAGATGAATATTTGATCGACCGCTTCCACCTGCATGCCAAACATTTTTTAGGGAGATGCAACGACATGGTCCTTAAGCTGGGACGAGCTTCATGAAATCCTGTAGAAAAGGAAAAACACGTTCAGGCATATCTTCAAGTAACGTGTGGCTCGCGAAGGGGATGTTAAGTAACCTGGCACCTTTGACCTGCTCAGCAAGATCGAACGCCTGTTGCCGCGACACCAGCATATCGTCGTCACCATGCACTACAAGCAAAGGACACTGAATGTTTTTTACAGATGCCCCGGGATAGGCATTTTCGTCGCAGCCAAGCCACATCTGCGTCGCTGCCTTGAATAACTTTCCGAAATCTGGCTTGGGATTTTCCGTATTGTAAACTGCAATTTGACTCCCGAACATGCCACGCCATTTTTCAAGATTGATCGTCTGATAAATCTGCCGGGCAGGATCATTCTCGGGCAACACCCAATGCGCGCCAACCGCTATGACAAACTCCGGTTGTACGGCACGCGATGCAGCCAGACGCAAGGCGACAATGCCGCCGTCACTATGTCCGATGATACCAAATTTTTGCAGCCCCAACGTGGTGAGAAGTAGAGTAAAATCATCCTGGAGTTGCCGATAGGTCAGAGAGGCCGTCCCGAGACCAGATCGACCATGCCCGCGCGTATCAATAGCAATCAGCCTGTAATCTTTTGCCAGGTTCTGTGCGAGCGGAATAAAATCGCGCCGGCTTTGCAAGCCGCCATGAAGCAGAACGATGACTCTTCCTTGTGGATTTCCAGCTTCAGAAACGAACAAATTCGTATCGCCAACGGACACAAACTTCCCTGAATCAAACATTCGATGACTTTCGTAAGGTCGGATTGTCGCTGGATAGTGCCGTGCGATTATCACCAATCACACTCTATCTTTAAATTTTTACACCAAAGGATGGTTTCAACATCGTTCGGCATACCGTTTAGACGAATGAAAATGTCTACTATACTTATGTTTGAGCACAGATAGAAGCTGTGCCGTTCTCCTTACAACACAGCTCTTGATTATTATAAGACATACTGACCTACAGGAAACTCCTACTGGGAATAGCCTTGCGCCTTAGCCGATATCTTGTGGCAAAGGCTCAATCAGATGCCGGAACCAAATGAGCCAGGCTTTTTGACGTCAGATCCGAAATAGCACTCGCACCCGTAAGGGTCATAGCGACACGGAGTTCCTTCTCGATGATATCGAGCACATTCTCCACGCCCTTCTGCCCACCCGCAGCGAGGGCGTAGACAAAGGCACGGCCCAGCAGGACGGCATCTGCTCCCATAGCGACCATTCGAGCAATATCCAATCCCGATCTGATGCCGGAATCCACCAGAATTTTCAGGTCTCCCTTCACGGCATCCACAATAGGAGGAAGTGCGCGGGCGCTGGAGAGGACGCCATCAAGCTGGCGACCACCATGGTTGGAAACAACAATGCCATCCGCACCGAAGCGGACAGCATCTTTTGCATCCTCTGGATCAAGAATACCCTTGATAATCATGGGGCCATCCCAGTATTCCCGGATCCATTCCAGATCTTTCCAGCTAATGGACGGATCAAAATTATTGGCGAGCCAGCCGATATAATCTTCCAGTTTGGTTGGATTTCCGCGATAGCGCGAAATATTGCCCAAATCATGCGGTCTGCCACGCAGACCCACGTCCCAAGCCCACATGGGATGGGTCACAGCCTGAAGATAACGCCGGATGTTGGCATGGGAGCCGGACATTCCCGAATGGGCATCGCGATAACGCGCGCCCGGCGTTGGCATGTCTACGGTAAACACTAAAGTCGTAATGCCCGCAGCCTTCGCGCGCTCCAGGGCATTCTTCATGAATCCCCGGTCCTTAAGCACATAAAGCTGAAACCAGATGGGCACCGGGCTTCTACCCTGCACCTCCTCGATGGGACACACCGATACTGTGGACAACGTGAAAGGAATACCCTTACGCGCCGCAGCCCTTGCTGCCTGCACTTCCCCGCGGCGAGCATACATGCCCGTCAGTCCGACAGGGGCAAGAACCGCAGGAATATTCAGTTTGCGCCCGAACAACTCTGTCCCAGTCGTCAAACCGGACACGTTTTTCAAGATGCGTTGCCGCAGGGAGATATCTGCCAGGTCAGTAATGTTCCGCCGCATTGTCTGCTCTGCGTAGGAACCGCCATCAATATACTGGAAAAGAAAAGGCGGCAGACGACGGCGGGCTGCCTCACGATAATCAGTGGCTGAGGAAATAATCATCTGGCAGCTCCATCAATGTCCATCGTATTCAATGAGGAGGAGACTGCCAGTCTGTTTGAAGACAACCAAGAGGCTATCTCGTGCCCTGACATTATGTTGCACAACACCATACAAACAATGACGTGGCGGCAACTCCTCCTTCTGGCCAATCAGGCGTTTAGTCTGCGTAAAACCCGTGCGCCCCGATGAATATCGAGAACGGACACTGATGCCGTATCCAGGGCCATATTTTCCCCAAGTCGCACATCATTATGGATCCACACACCAATCAGGCTGCGGAGAATATGACCGTGCGCAAACAGGGCAATCGTTCCTCCCTGTGCCGTCAGCCGCTCCAGCAAGCCACTGACCCTCTTCTGAACCTGAGCGGCCGTTTCGCCATTCTCCACGTCAGACGTCCATAAAGACCAGTCGGGCTCGGCTTTCAAAATCTCTGGCGTGGTGAGCCCTTCATAAACGCCGTAATTCCATTCCATGAGGTCAGGCTCAATCTGAGCTTGCTCGCCCAGCCCGGCGAGAACGCAGGTTTCATGCGCACGCTGAAGCGGACTGGTGAACACCTGATCAAAGTTCTGGTGTTCTAAACGGCTCTTAAGAGACAGCGCCTGCTTACGTCCGTCTTCCGTCAGGGCAATATCCGTACGGCCCGTATGCTGGCCGCTTATGGTCCATTCTGTTTCGCCGTGGCGAATTAGCCAGAGGGTGGTGCTCATGACGCATGCCTTCCCTAGGAGCTTTCAGTAAATGAAAGCCCTTTGCCAGTCCGAAGCTGGATTGCTGAAATTTCTGGATCAGAGGCGAATGGCGCGCGGATTTCGTATGCTCACCCGCCTCTCAAGCCGCTGTTCAGATCTTGTGAACAGAAGCGTCGTAAATCTTGTCCACGACCTTGCTCAGGGTTTCGTTGAACGCCTGATCGGACTGTGAAACGCGCAGATCGTCCACAAGGGCCCGCGAGAAGCTGGCGATCATGCCATGATTGGCTTTGAGCTTCTGGCACGCTTCATCGAGAGGATAACCGCCTGAAAGCGCGACAACACGCTGCATGCGCGGATGCTTCATCACGCGGGCATACAGGTCCGGCTTTTCAGGCAACGTCACCTTCAGCATAACCGGATAATCTCCCGGAAGTGCTTCCAGTCCACTCAGAACAGCGTCTTCGAGGAGCGCTTCAGCCTCAGCCTTTTCCGGGCTCTTCACCAGCACTTCCGGCTCAAGGATCGGGACGAGTCCGTGCGATGCCACCTGCGCCGCAATATCGAACTGCTGCTGAACAATGCTCTTAATGGCAGCAGGATTGGCCAGACGGATCACTGACCGCTCCTTGGTACCGTATATGCCCAGCTTCGCCGCTCGTTCCAGAAGCTCATCCAGGCCCGGAATGGGCTTCATGAGCTGAACGCCGTCCTTTTCGTCTTCCAGACCTTTATCGATCTTCAAAAACGGGACGATTCCGCAGGTTTTCCACAGATAGGACGGCACTGGCGTGCCGTCGACCGTGCCATCCATTGTTTTCTCAAACAGGATTGCCGCAAGGATCTCGTGGCTCTGGAAAGCAGGAGAGGAAATGATGCGAACGCGCATTTCGTGCATCAGACGGAACATGTCCGCGTCGTTCGAGTAGGCATCCGGCCCGATGCCATAGTGTGCCAGAGCCTTGGGAGTCGATCCGCCGCTTTGATCAAGAGCGGCGATAAATCCGGGAGTTTTTGACACCTGCTCGGCCATTTTTGCATCAGGCATGAACACTACATCCTTTTCTTCAGTCACATGACCAGAAGTAACGACTGACCTTCGCGCGGGATTGGAGACTCTTCCAATCACATTGCACGGATCACCCCTAAGGACGCGGTTCAACCCTGCTGGAGCGGCAGGGAAATCAGTTTTTTTCAATATTTACGGACGGCGGTTCGGCTAATTCTGGAAACAGTCTGGCCAGATCCGCAGGCTGAAGAAGATCTGCCAGAGTGTAGCGATCGAGCACGCCCAGAAATGCGGAAAGCGCCTCGCCCAGCACGCCACGCAAGCGGCAGGAAGGAGACAGAACACAGGCGCGGCTTCCATCTGCCCGGCCCTCACAGTCTACGAGCATCATATCGTCTTCCGTAAACCGGACGACCTCTCCCACACCAATGTCCCGTGCCGGGCGGCCCAACGTCAGGCCACCGCCACGACCTCGTACGGTGGTGATGAAACGCCCCTGCCCCAGACGATGCACAACCTTCACCAGATGGTTTTCCGAGATGCCGTACGCCTCGGCAATTTCGCGGATGGAGACGCGCACAGTTGGGCGTGCCCCGATGTAGAGCAGGGTCCGCAAGGCATAGTCGGTATGCAGGGTCAGGCGCATACGAGTCCTCTGGCAGATTGACAGTCAGAAGTCACGCGCTTAAAGATGTATTTATTATACATCTTTAAGAAGACCCATCATGTCCTCTTCCGACCGCAGCCTCACGCCAGACGTCATTGCCACCATCAAGGCGACCATTCCGGCCCTCGAAGCGCATGGTCTCGACATCACCAGTGAGATGTACCGCCGCCTTCTGGCTGATCCGGCGATTGCTGAGATGTTTGATCCGACCCATCAATCCAAAGGAACGCAGCCACGCGCGCTCGCCATGGCCGTCCTGGCCTATGCCCGGAACATCGATAATCTCGGAGTGATGGGTGGAGCGGTTGAGCGCATTGCCCAGAAACATGTCAGCCTGGAAATTCTGCCAGAGCATTACCCACATGTTGCCACTGCCCTGATCGGCGCGATTCAACATGTTCTGGGAGACGCCGCGACACCTGCAATTCTGGATGCATGGGGCCGTGCTTACTGGTCTCTGGCCGACATTCTGATGGGCCGGGAAGGCCAGCTTTATGACGCCAGCACACATGCCGAGGGTGGCTGGGCAGGCTGGCGCGACTTCACGATCATCAATGCAACGCGCGAATGCGACAATGTCACGACGCTGGAACTGAAGCCTGTGGATGGCAAAACCGTCATTCAGGCTATCCCCGGCCAATATCTGGGTGTGGACCTAAATATTCCGGGACATGGGCAGACCCGACGTAACTACAGCATCACATCGCGCCCCAACCACGATTCCTACGCCATTAGCGTGCGCCACGTTCCGAACGGTGCAGTTTCCACATGGCTCAACAGTCCGGACTGCAAAGGTCATCAGGTTCGACTATCGCCGCCGGCAGGTGAGTTTGTCCTACCGGAGAAAAACGATGCGCCGATCGCCTTCATCTGTGCAGGGATTGGGATCACGCCCATGATTGGAATGATCGCGTCTTTGGCCGCGCAGTCAGGCTCACCAGCGGTCAGTATTATTCAGATTGCCCATTCCGAAACGGCCGTACCGTTTCCAGGGAAACTGAACAGCCTCGCCAAGGAAGCGAAAAGCCCAATTACGCTTCATACGCGTCTGACGTCTGTTGAGGGTCGCCCGGATGCGGCATGGGTCGCAGCCCGCATTCCGGAGGGAGCCATCTGCTATCTGTGCGGCCCGACCGGGTTCATGCGTGATATGATTCAGGGTCTTTCAAAGGCCGGCATCCCAGCCGATCGTCTGCGTTATGAGACGTTTGGACCGGATACCGGCGTAACAGACTGATCTGTCAGAGGGCGGCGATGGCGCTTTCCGCTTCCGCAAGGATGCGAGGGCGATCATTGCCGCTATTGACTGCAAGGCCTTCCGCTTCGATGACCTTCACGTCCGTGACACCAAGGAAGCCGAGGACGGCCTTGAGATAGGCCACCTGATGCTCGAAGGCTGCCTGCGGCGTACCCTCCGAATAGATGCCCCCACGAGCAACAGCGAGAATGACGGTCTTACCGCCAGCAAGCCCTTCAACACCATCCGCACCATAGCGGAATGTCTGTCCGGCAATGGCAATGCGATCAATCCAGGCTTTAAGCTGGCTTGGAATGCCGAAGTTATACATCGGCACACCGAGTACGAGAATGTCGGCCTCTTTAAAATCGGAGAGAGCTTTCGCGCCCGCTACCAGATCCTTGTTGGAGGCAGCGTCTTCCGTAAGGTCCTTGCCCAGAAAAGACAGAGCTTCGCCGTCCAGGTGAGGAAGCGGGTTCACCGCCAGATCAAGGGGCGTAACCTCCAGATCCGGATGCTTCTGACGGTAGCGGTCCACAATCGCCACACTCAGCTGGCGGGTTGCGGAATATCCGCCAAGAATGCTGGAATCGATATGCAGCAGTTTCATTGGAGTTTCTTTCGGTTCCTGATCGTAACTAGCACATGATAAGAAACCTTTTCTGCACCTCCGCAAGACGGCACATTCAGGGATCATAGGCACATGGATGTTAGTACCCTTCCCCCTCCGGAAGCTCATGAAAGCGACACATGCGCTGTTGTCCGTGCCATTCTGGCGCGTATTGGAGACAAGTGGAGCATCTTGATCGTGCGGATGCTGGGAGACGGCTCCATGCGCTTTAGTGAACTCCGACGATCCATCGAAGGCATTTCGCAACGCATGCTTACGCTGACCCTGCGAAATCTGGAACGCGATGGACTGGTCGCCCGAACCGTCACCCCCACTACTCCGCCCCGCGTGGATTACGAATTGACGGATCTTGGCCACTCCCTGCAAAGCATCACAGAAGCCTTTGGGCGCTGGGCTGTCACACACCGGGATCAGATTGAAAATGCCCGCCTCCGTTTTGACGCACGCCAATAATCCCTTAGGTTGCGCCCAATAGTTTCTGACGGTCAGGCACGGATTATGACGACTTCTCCCCGCATCGGTATTGCTGGCATCACTGGACGTCTGGGCGCTCTCTGCGCCGAAGAAGCGGGAGACTCCCTGGCTGGCGGGCTGTCCCGTCACGCAGATGCAGCACGCAGCATCACCACTAACCCGGCAGAATTAGCAACACGCTGCGACGTCATTATCGACGTCAGCCACGCTTCAACCGTAGCAGCCCACGCAGAGGCCTTCACGGCTACGAAATGCTCTTGGGTTCTGGGAACAACCGGTCTGGACGCTACGGCACAAGCTGCCGTGGGCGAGGCTGCGAAACATATTCCGGTTTTACAGGCTGCCAACTTCTCCCCGGCCCTAACGCTCTTTCTGGAGCTCGCGAAGCAGCTTGGCGCAGGGCTGCCAGGTTATGATGCGGAGATTGTAGAGATTCATCACCGGCAGAAAGTTGATGCACCGTCCGGCACCGCTCTGGCCATTGGACGCGCAGTTGCAGAAGGACGAAACGTAGCGTTCGAGGATGTTGCTCGCCTGGATCAGAACGGCCCGCGACCGGATAAAGCTATTGGGTTTGCCTCACTGCGGGGAGGGCAGATTGTGGGTGAGCACGATCTTCTCTTCATGGCAGCCGACGAGCAGATCACTTTGTCTCATCGTGCGCTGGATCGACGGGTTTTCGCCCGCGGTGCACTGATGGCTGCACGCTGGCTGGCCCATCAGCCTCCTGGCCTTTACGGCATGGCAGATGTTCTTCGTCGGAAAGACTGATCTTTCCGACGAAGAACCAGGTGGTCAGCCGCCCGAGATTTCGAGGTTCACACCCGTCATAAAGCTGGAGTCGTCGCCCAGAAGGAACGCCACCACGCCTGGGATTTCGCTGATATCGCCATAACGGCGCATCGGCACACTACCGATCATCTGCTTGGAAACTTCTTCAGGATTGGTGGAGAAGTACTGCGTGTTGGCCTTGGCCTGCAGCTCCACCTGTCGATCCCACATGAAACCAGGGCCCATATAACCAGGGCTGATGGCGTTAACGCGGATGTTGTAGGGCGCCAGATCTTGGGCTGCAGTTTCCGTCAGGGCGATGATGGCACCTTTGGATGCCCCGTAAGCCGCCATGTTCGGCGGTCCTTTTACACCTGCCATGCTGGCAGTATTCACGATGCTACCGTAACCGTTCTCGATCATGTGCCGTGAGACAGCCTTCAGCACATGGAAGGCGCCTGTGACATTGATGCTCAGAACACGCGGGAAATCTTCGGACGGATAATCCTGAACCGGGGCAAAGGCACCCTGATACCCGGCGTTGTTGAAGAGGAAATCGATTTTTCCAAACTCTTCGACAACGCGGCCGACGACATCAATTACTGACTGCTCGGATGTGACGTCACAGACATAGGACGCAGCTTTCACGCCCTTCTCCCGCACAGCGGCTTCTGCCTTGGCCAGAGCGTCCGGATTCATGTCGAGCAGAGCAATTTCCGTGCCCATTTCTGCCAACCGGAGTGCAGTCGCAAGGCCAATATTGCCCCCAGCGCCCGTAACGAGACAAACTTTACCGCTAAAGAAACTTACGACGTATGCCATTGGTGCCTCATGAAAATACGGTGCTTTCACCTGCGGCCCACAATATCGAGATCGAAGGCGGTCGTCTCCCCCTGATTTCGCACCATGAGAAAACGTGAATACCCCTGTTGGTTTTCCTGATTTTCCAAGGACTTCTCTTTGGATTTCACAGAAAAAATGTCCAAGTTTTCCTAAGCCCCTTGACCCCTGCGTTCAATTCCGCCAAGCCGTGCCTCTCCTGAATGCTGCATCCGTTCGTCATGACGCCTGCAGCCCTTTTCACCACTCATTCCCTGCGAGGTCCCTGAGTGCGCAATCACGGCGATTTCCTGTTCACCTCTGAATCTGTTTCCGAGGGCCATCCCGATAAGGTGGCAGACCGTATCTCCGACACAGTTCTGGACGCTTATCTTGAAGCCGATCCGGAAGCCCGCGTTGCCTGTGAAACGCTGGTCACCACGAACCGTGTCATTCTGGCCGGTGAAGTCCGTGGCCCCGAGGCCGTCGAAGACACGCTGATCGACCGCGTCCGTGAGGCCATCAAGGACATCGGCTACGACCAGGCTGGCTTCTCCTGGAAGACGGCTGACATCACGTCTTACCTTCACGCACAGTCTGCTGACATCGCCCAGGGCGTGGACAGTGGCAGCGACAAGGACGAAGGCGCTGGCGATCAGGGCATCATGTTTGGCTTCGCCACGCGCGAAACCGAAAACCTGATGCCGGCTCCGCTATTCTACGCCCAGACAATCCTTGAGCGTATCCGCGACTACCGCAAGAACGGCGACGCCCGTGGCGCTGGCCTTCTTCCGGATGCGAAGAGCCAGGTCACGCTGCGTTATGTCGATGGCAAGCCGGTTGGCGTCACGTCTGTCGTGATTTCCACGCAGCACGCTGAAGGCATGAGCCAGAACACGATCCGCGAAACGCTTCGCGGTGTGGTCAATGACGTTCTGCCGAATGGCTGGAGCTGCCCGGAAGACGAGTTCTATGTGAACCCGACCGGCAACTTCGTCATCGGTGGCCCGGATGGCGATGCTGGCCTGACCGGCCGTAAGATCATTGTGGACACCTACGGCGGTGCAGCCCCTCATGGTGGTGGCGCATTCTCCGGCAAGGACCCCACGAAGGTTGACCGTTCGGCTGCTTATGCTGCGCGTTACCTTGCCAAGAACGTTGTGGCTGCTGGCCTTGCAGATCGCTGCACGATCCAGCTCAGCTATGCGATTGGCGTCTCCAAGCCGCTTTCAGTCTATGTGGACCTCGATGGCACAGGCAAGGACATCGACGAAGCACGCCTTGGCCTGCTCCTCAATGAAGTTGTGGATCTGTCCCCGCGCGGCATCCGCAAGCACCTGCGCCTGAACCGCCCGATCTATGTTCCGACGTCTGCCTATGGTCACTTCGGTCGTGTGCCGAATGAGGCTCTGGACAACTTCACGTGGGAAAAGACAGATCTGGTCGACACCCTCCGTAACGCACTGAACAGGTAAGACCCTGACACAGTCTCTTAAACCCCAGCCGGAGCGGCTGTACGGCCGCCAGCGCGGCCATCCGCTCCGGGCCAGACAGCAGCGCCTTCTCGAAGACGTGCTGCCGCGCTTTACATTTGCGTCTGCTGAAAATCCGACAGCCGGATTTTCCACGCCTGTATCGCGCGTTTTTCTCGAAATCGGATTTGGTGGCGGCGAGCATGCCGCTGCCCAGTCTGAAATGAACCCGGATGTCGGGTACATTGCTTCTGAAGTTTTCGAGAACGGCCTGTGCTCGCTTATGTCGCGTCTTGTCCCAGAAGGACAGGACGAGACAGCCGAGCCTCCGCCTCATTTCCGGATCTGGCCAGAAGACGCTCGGCAACTCCTGAAGGATATGCCGGACAGTTGCCTGGATCGGGCTTATCTGATGTTTCCGGATCCATGGCCCAAGTCACGCCATGCGAAGCGCCGCTTCATCCACCCGGAAAACCTCAAGGAGGTTCACCGCGTTCTGAAACCCGGAGCAATCTGGCGCGTCGCCAGCGATCATCCGGTCTATCAGGAATGGGTGACGGAAGTGATGGGCAAACAGGATCTGTTTGATGCACCGCCTCCGGAAACGGAACGTCCTGAAGGATGGTCCCCAACCCGATATGAGGCCAAAGCCTTCCGGGAAGGTCGACAGCCTTTCTACTGGACATTTACCCGGCGCCCTTGAGGCGCCGTCCCTTTATCTGACTACAGTGAGTTCCTGACATCATGACCCAGATCGAACGCGAAGAAATGGAATTCGATGTCGTGGTGGTCGGTGGTGGCCCCGCCGGTCTGTCCGCGGCAATTCGCCTGCGACAGGTGGCTCCCGATGCCTCAGTCTGTTTGATTGAGAAAGGGAGCGAGATCGGTGCACACATTGTCTCAGGTGCGGTCATTGAGCCTCGCTCTCTTGAGGAACTCCTGCCAGACTGGCGCTCACTCGGTGCGCCCCTGAACACGGAAGTCACGGAAGAGCGCATGCTTTTCCTGACGGAAAAGCGCGCCATTCAGATTCCCTATCTGGATCGTGTCATGCCCCATATGGCGAACCACGGAAATTATGTGGTGTCTCTGGGGGAAGTCTGTCGCTGGCTGGGTGAAAAGGCAGAAGCGCTTGGCGTTGAGATCTACCCCGGTTTTGCGGGCGCTGAACTGTTCATTGAGAACAATCGCGTTGCTGGCGTCATTACGGGCGACATGGGCATCGAACGCGATGGCACGCATGGTTCCAACTTCACGCCCGGCATGATCCTGCGTGCCAAACAGACAATCCTGACCGAAGGCGCACGCGGATCCCTGAGCGCTCATGCCATGAAGCGTTTTGGCCTACGCAAGGATGTCGATACCCAGACTTACGGCCTTGGCATCAAGGAAGTCTGGGAGATCCCGAAGGAAAAGCATCGTCCCGGCCTCGTCCAGCACAGCTTTGGCTGGCCACTGGACGACCACACCTACGGTGGCGCATGGCTCTATCATTTCGGGGAAAATCTGGTCAGCTACGGTTTCGTGACCGGCCTCGACTACAGCAACACCTACCTCTCCCCCTTTGAGGAAATGCAGCGTACGAAGCTGCACCCGGCATTCCGGGAACATTTTGAAGGTGGAAAGCGCCTGATCTACGGCGCCCGTGCGCTCTCGGAAGGTGGGCTTCAGTCCATTCCCCGCCTGACATTCCCCGGCGGTGTTCTGGCTGGCGATTCGGCAGGCTTCCTGAATGTTCCTAAAATCAAGGGAACGCACACAGCAATGAAGTCCGGCATGCTGGCCGCCGAGGCTGTAGCCGAAGCGCTCCAGACCGAGCGTACTGAAGCTTCAAGCCTGACAGAGCGCGTCCGCAATTCCTGGCTCTGGTCCGAATTGCGCGATGTCCGCAATATCCGTCCGGCTTTCGCCAAGTGGGGCATGAAGGCTGGCGCGCTCTATGCTGGCATCGACAGCATGATTCTGCGCGGCCGCGCACCTTGGACGCTACATCATCCGCACGCAGACAATGAGACTTTACGTCCAGCGGCGCTGTGCGAGCAGATCGACTATCCGAAGCCAGACAATGTCCTGACCTTTGATCGTGTTAGCTCGGTTTTCCTAAGTGCGACAAATCACGAAGAAAACCAGCCTGTCCATCTGAAGCTGCGTAACGAAGCCATCTGGCGCACCGTCAATCATGACGTGTTTGACGCACCGGAAAGCCGTTACTGCCCCGCAGGTGTGTATGAGCAGGAAAAGAGTGGAGACAATGACTGGTCGCTGCGCATCAATGCGCAGAACTGCGTCCATTGCAAAACCTGCGATATCAAGGACCCCACGCAGAATATTGAATGGTGCACGCCAGAAGGCAGTGGCGGCCCAAACTACCCTGTCGGGATGTAAATCCTCTAAACAGACGGGCCGCTTCCTGACCGGAATGTGACTTCCTGATCCATTTCCGCTACGGTGGCGGCCGTTTTTCCAGCGGCGTCAGCAGCGAAAGATCACGATGAAAATTCTGGTCCCAGTCAAAAGGGTGGTCGATTACAACGTCAAGGTACGTGTAGCGGCCGATGGTAGTGGTGTCGAAACGCAGGGACTGAAAATGTCCCTGAATCCGTTCGATGAAATTGCGGTGGAAGAAGCCATCCGCCTACGCGAAAAAGGCGTGGCAACCGAAGTGGTTGTGGTGACCATTGGTGTTCAAGCAGCGCAGGACATTCTGCGTACCTCAATGGCCATGGGTGCAGACCGGGCCATTCTGGTCAAAACAGATGACACCCTTGAGCCTCGCGCCGTCGCCAATGCGCTGAAAGCCATTGTCGAACGTGAACAGCCGGGTCTTGTCTGCATGGGCAAGCAGGCCATTGATGATGACATGAACGCAACCGGCCAGATTCTGGCTGCAAAGCTCGGCTGGCCTCAAGGCACGTTCGCTAGTGCAGTCACTGTGGCGGACGGTCGTATTGAAGTCGCTCGTGAGATCGACGGTGGTACGGAAGTTGTCTCCCTGATGCTTCCCGCCGTGGTGACGGCCGATCTGCGCCTAAACGAGCCGCGCTATGCGTCCCTCCCGAACATCATGAAAGCTCGCAAGAAGCCACTTGAAACGCTTGAGGCTGCCGATCTCGGTGTTGATTTGGCCTCCCGCCTGACCGTCATATCTGTCGCAGAGCCGGCAGAACGTAAGGAAGGTATCAAGCTTGAGAGCGCGGCCGAACTGGTCGAAAAGCTCAAGACAGAAGCGAAGGTGATCTGATGACCGCTCTTGTTCTGCTCGAAGTCGAGAATGGTGAAGTTCGTCAGGCGTCACGTTCAGCCCTGACAGCCGCCGCACGCTTTGGCGATGTAGACGCCATCGTTTTTGGTGAAGGTGCCAGCGCAGCCGCAGCCCTTCCTGGGGTAAAGCGGGTTCTGTCCGTGCCAGCTCTGGCCACGGATCTGGCGGAGCCTGCCGCCGACCTGCTGGCGTCCATTGCAAAGGACTACAGCCACATCGTGGCGTCTGCCTCAGCAAGCGGAAAGAATATTCTGCCGCGCCTGGCGGGCCTGCTTGACGTACAACCTGTGCCGGATGTTGTGGAGATCAAGGACGCCGAGACGTTCGTGCGTCCCATCTACGCGGGC
The DNA here is from genome assembly GCF_014132155.1 of Gluconobacter sp. Gdi. GTDB lineage: Bacteria > Pseudomonadota > Alphaproteobacteria > Acetobacterales > Acetobacteraceae > Gluconobacter. Next base: position 321,210 of record NZ_BLJQ01000002.1, on the reverse strand, counting down.
AATGCACTGGCAACGGTTCGTTCTGCCGATAGCATCAAGGTTCTGACCATTCGCAGTTCCAGCTTTGATCCTGCTCCAAAGGATGGCGGTTCTGCAGCAGTCGAAACACTGGAAGCCCCAACCAGCGAAAAGTCAGTTTTCGTGAAGGTTGAGTTGTCAGCGTCCGATCGTCCGGAACTGGAATCCGCCCGGGTGGTTATTTCAGGCGGTAAAGGCATGAAGGATGCAGCCAACTTCAAGCTGCTTGAGCCAATTGCCGACAAGCTGAATGCCGCAATTGGTGCGTCCCGTTCGGCGGTGGACTCTGGTTTTGCTCCGAACGAAATGCAGGTCGGGCAGACCGGCAAGATCGTGGCACCAGAACTCTACATCGCTGTCGGGCTGTCTGGCGCAATCCAGCATCTGGCTGGCATGAAGGACAGCCGCGTGATCGTGGCCATCAACACAGACCCGGAAGCCCCGATCTTCCGCGTTGCCGATTATGGTATCGTGGGCGACCTGTTTGAAGTGCTTCCGGCACTCGAAAAAGCTCTCTAACACGTCTTTGCAGGTGACCATTATGACAGGTCACCTGCAATTTTCCTGACATAGCCTACCCAAGGCTTAAGTTGCGGAACGTCTGCCGTATGGCACTCTCCGGCCATGGAGAGACCGCAATGAAATACCGTCAGATCTTCCAAAAAATTCTAGCTGCGCTGCCCCCAATTATGGGTGTGCTATTTATCCATACCGCGCTCGGTGCAGCTTACATTGTTCCATCAGCGTCGATGGAACCGACCCTGAGGATCGGTGACGAAATTATTGTTTCTGCACCCTCTTATGGCCTGAGCACAGCATCCCTACCCTTTGGCTCCTCATTCGCCCAAGTTACGCAAAGACGCATCTTTGGTCACTTGCCGCACCGGGGCGACATTGTTGTCTTTAGAGCCCCTGCAAATCTTCATGAAACATGGGTCAAACGCGTCATCGGCCTGCCCGGAGACAGAATTGCACTAACAAACGGCCGAATTGTATTGAATGGGAAAATATTGCCTTGGAAAGACGAGGGCTCTGATCAGGAAGATCGTGCTCAAGCGCATTCCGGTGAACGTTATGAAGAAACGATTCCTGACGGAGTACGCCATGACATCATCAAATTGGCCGCCCATGGGCCACTTGATAACATCCCCGAATTTGCGGTCCCGGCAGAAAGATTGTTCGTCATGGGGGACAACCGGGATAATTCAGCTGACTCTCGTGTTCCCGTAACAGAAGGTGGTGTAGGGCTGCTTCCAGTCTGGAATCTTCAGGGTCACGCAATCACTGTTCTATTCTCGTGGAGAAGCATCAAGAGAATATTGCTTTCCATCTGATTTTTCACTCCATCCTCTTGCCACGAAAGCAAATTCCCGGTAGGAGAAGCGCCGTCGGCCGGAGTGTAGCTCAGCCTGGTAGAGCACTGTGTTCGGGACGCAGGGGCCGGAGGTTCGAATCCTCTCACTCCGACCAGCCGATAAGCGGATTATCAGAAAAATCTGATCAGAGCGTAGTTACTTGACGCTCTAACCGTGTCGTAATTTCATATACAAAAATCATAGCCCGAACAGTTCTCGGGAGGTTTGCTATGCGTCAACGCCCCGCTGCCCGATTACTGGTTCTGGATCAGCAGGATCGCGTCCTTCTCTTCAGGTTTTTTCACTCCTCAGGCGCATTGGCTGGGCGAAGTTACTGGTCCACCCCCGGCGGAAGCCTGAAGGATGGAGAAAATTTTGTTCAGGCGGCAAAACGCGAACTGCACGAAGAAACAGGATTAAACGCGCCCTTTCTCAGCTCTGAGATTGGTCAGAGAACATTCGCCTTAACGCTCGCCAATGGTGAAACTGTTTTAGCTGACGAGCGCTTTTTTGCCCTTCGTGCACCAGAGACCACGCTCTCCTCTTCCGGCTGGACGCCCAACGAAAAGAACGTTCTCAAGGGCCATCACTGGTGGTCTAGACGTGAGCTGGAACAGACGACCGAAATCATTTTCCCGGAACGTCTGCTCGAGCTCCTAACCACGGCGATGTCAGGCCACCTCCCCTGATTTCAAAGCGGTTTCAGCCCGACAAAGGGATGCAAAGGTTGGTTCGGCTGACATTCCGCTAGAATTTCCGGAGTCTGAAGGCCGTGAATATGCGTGTACAAGGCCTGCCGCGCATTAAGAATTCTGCCAGCCTCTTTATCGCGAACATCGCCGGGTTGCCCGAGCAGAGCGCCGGCATATTCGACTTCACGCTGCATCTCCGCGTCAGGAAGAGCAGACAATGGCACGAACTGAACAGGCAAACTCAACTGTTGCGTCTTTGAACGGCTGGCATCTGCGGCAATGCCAATGACAGGCACAGTTGTCAGCGCAGACACAGAGAATGAGCCAGACTGCGTCAGACTACCGTTTAGCTGCATTGTCACTGGCCCGGAAACAAGCGCAACAACCGGGTCCAACGTGTGTTGCGAACATTGTAAAGCACGCACGTTCCCATCAAAGCGATGAGCCTGCTCTGCGGACCAATCCTGAACCTCGGAAACACTGACGACACCGGCTTTGGCCAGATCCTTCTGAACACCGGCCAGTGCTGCACTCACCGAAGTCTGTTCATTAGAACCAAAGACACAGCCTGAAAGCAGCAACCATACAGGCAAAAAATATATCGGCTTCATGCTGCGCTCATTTCCGCAACAAGGGCCTGTACGTCTTCGGATTTTGGCGAAAGACCTCGCACCGTGAGCCAGTTCTGTCTGCTAACGAGCCCATAGGCCTCATCACAAATCTTCAGGAACGTATTCCACGGCATGAAGGTCCGGCTGCCCCACGTATTGAAAAATACACCATCAGGTGCGTACCCCGTCAGGGCGATAGCATGCCCTCCGACAAAAACGTGGTCCTGCACAGCATCCCAATCCCAATCGGTACCTAATGGAAGACTCATGAACCCGCGCGGAACCTGCACCCCTGCCAAAACGCCGCCCAGATAGGAAATACCGCGTTTGATGCCGCTCACTGAATGGGAATCAATAATACCGTAAGCCGTCAGATAATCTCGTGTCTGTCCCGGACGAATAAATCCGTTGCTCTTCCAGTATTTCAGCTGCTCCAGCAAAATCGTGCCATTATCATTTTGACCCGTTACCGGATTAAATCCCGTGACAGCGCCATAGTTCTGGAGAACCTGTTCGCTAGAAAGCAACACCAGCCCCTGGGCCACTTTTGTCCAGGTTGCTGTCAAAGCCGCATGAGCTGCAAAAGCACAGCATCCGAACTGATCATTGCCCCACATCTGATAGGGCACCCCCTGGGACCAGTCCTGGTGCTCTGGAACTTCGGGAACCCGCGCCGTCAGAACGGGCGAAAGCCGATAGGTTCGTACATCATGACGCGGAGGCAACTTGCCCAGTCTACGCTCAATCATTCATCAACACTCCACGAACAGAGAATGAAGAAACCAGAGCGGCATGCCGTATTTGCAGGGAGTTCTTCGTTCTGATCGAAGCAAAGCCAAGGCACATGCCAAAACGCTCCGAAAAAAATGAAAGCCACTCCCGTAGAGGAGTGGCTTTCATCAACGCCTTATCAAAAAATCTCAGGTCTTTTTAACCTGAGCCTCTGACAATCAGGCTCTGACGTCATACGCCAGAGAGGCCGGCCACGAAGCTTGGGCAAAAACCTGCGCGTAATCATGGACTTCTGTCAGAAATGTCCGATCACCGTCCAGAACCAGACGAACCGTCGGTGCCAGCGTACCACCAATCCGGTAAGTATCCGGATTTTCCGCATTCTGACCGGCAGCCGGAATGGTATCGATAAAGGACTGAACATAGCCCTCTGCATCCACAAAGTGCGAATACGTCGAATACGGCTGCGAAGATGGATTACCGAGTACAAGCCCTGAGCTATTCAGGGGCTTGTATGGGCCAAAAATACCCTTCTCGGACACAAAGCCATAAACGCCATCAGGCCCCGTGCTCTTGCCCGTGTACGTGGAATGATGGCTGATCGTGAACAGATAGGTCAGACCGTCCTTGAAAACGAAATGGGGACGTTCGGTCTGATCGTTCACGCCAAGAGCCGTTACCAGAGCAGGCATCAGTTCCCACCGGGAATAATCCCCCTTGCGCCAGCCGGAGACACACCGGGCCAGACCGATCGCTGCTGCACCATATTGTGCGCCAGCATCCACCGCATATCCTGGCGGAACAGCACCCATTTCATCCGTGCCGATAACAAACTGGCCGCGCGCACCCGGGACGTTACCCTCAAACAGCGTATAAAGCTGGCCATCGCCCGGATTGATGAACGGCTGCGGATCACGGAAATCAAAGTATGGATCTTCAGACGCATTGGCGTAATGAACACCATCCGCCTTGAACATTTCCGTGCTCGTGGCGAAGCCCTCGAACCAGACACCCTTGTCGTCCGCATGGATAGTGCCGGAACTGACCGCCGGAACAGAATTGCCATCAGGCGCGCCGACGGACGTGTAGAACATGTCCACCTTATTCTCGGTGCCCTCACGCATCACCAGAGAACCGGACCATTCCCACGGGCGCAGATCGGCAGAGGTCTGGAACAGTCGGCCGCCCCAGGTCCACTCCACCCCATCGCGGCTATACCAGTACCCGATATAAGCGCGGTCATTGCGGGAGTGCCATTCGTCGTAAATCTTGGCGTTGGTCTTGTCGATCTTGTCCACGGCAAGCGACCACAGGACGAACCAGCCTTTGAACGTGACGGTACGCATGTGCATGTCACGCAGCGCTCCACTGTCCCAGATCATCACGTCATTGGACATAAGTGGAAACTGGTAATCGATCAGCGGCATGGTCGTCGTCGGATCGTCTGTACGAACCTTCAGCGCATCCGCAATCGTCCAGCGAGAAACAGGATATTTGGCAGGAACAGGACGCGAAAAATTGGCCTGCACCAGAGACTGGGAGGAAATAGCATTCATAATTTTACTGATCCATACTGAATAAGTATTTAAAAATTCCTGGCTCTCAGGAAAAAATTCCTAGTAATTCAGGAGCCAGAGTATTTTACGCTTTAGGAGAAACGCCCTTCTTCACACTTTCTCCACTTCCAGAAGCTGAAGTAACCTTGCCGACCTGCCGCTCGAGACGATTGGCAGCCCAACCAAAGTTCAGCCCCAGAAGGGTAATGACGCGGTAAATTCCGCCGAACCGTGATGTATTTTGTGGAGGAGGCAAGAAAACCGTTACCAGCTTGCAGCCAATAATCAGCAGAGCCACCCAAAGTTCATAGCGGGCCGGAATGTCAGCAAGCAGACCCGAAAGATCAAAACCCGAAATATCCACAGCCTGAAATCCTAATAGGCTCATAAAAAAAGAGGCTGCCCCTAATGGAGTCAGCCTCTTCTAAAAATCATTTTTTAATATTGATGATTGAGCCATCTGCTTAGCGATTTATGGCTCAATGCCACAGTTATATGAAAAACCTGGCCGCAACACAACCCTAAAAAACCATCTCTGCTCGCCAGAGAGTTGAAACCTTCCCCCCACATACCTAGTTTCGACATTCAGAAAGTCTCTTTCTCCCAAGAGACCGATAAGAGAGACGAAACTTCCATGACACGCTCAATGCGTTCTGCTCTGGCTCTGGCCGCCCTTCTCACCGCTACCCCGGCCCTCGCCGAACCGGGCGGCTGCATCAAGTATGGTGCTGCCGGTGCCGTAGGCGGACATCTGGCCAACCACCATGGTGTTATTGGCGCCGTTGGTGGGTGCGCCGCTGGCATGTATCGCCGCCATCTGTATCGCAAGGATCTGCGCGAAAAGGCTGCTCTGTGGGATAAAGAGCATCCAGCTGCCCCGAATACCGGTGGCTGGTGGCAGAGCCACCACGATGCGACGTCCGTGAACCAGAAGGCTCAGTGGTACGACGCAGAACACCCCGAGCCAGGCACGAATGCGCCAGCTCCTCAGGGGCCGCAGCACTAAAAACAAAAAAGGCCCGGCTGTTACCAGCCGGGCCTTTTTCATAAGTATCGAAACAGTCTCAAGCCACTCCAAACCCTCTTAGGGCTGTACGAGACAATGCCTCCAGAAGGTCAATCGACTCGTCTGAATCATTCAGACAGGGCACAAGCGCAAACTCTTCGCCGCCCGCTTCCATGAACTCTTCTCGAAGCTCATTCCCAATTTCATCCAGCGTTTCAATACAGTCCGCCATAAAGCCCGGCATGATAACTGCAATTTTCGTGATGCCCTGCTTCGGGAGAGCACTTACATAAGGGGCCGTATAAGGCTGAATCCATTCAAGCGGCCCGAAGCGCGACTGGAACGTCAGCGGCATCTGCTCTTCAGAAAGCCCTAACGGCTGACGCAAGGCAACGATCGTACGAACACATTCGTCCTGATACGAGTCGCCCTTTTCAATGCAGACTTTTGGCAATCCATGAAACGACGCCACAATTCGTTGTGGCTTGAAGGAAAGGCTTTCCAGCGTCTTCAACACAGATGTTTCCAACGCCCGCACAAAGGCCGGATGGTCTGGAAAAGACGGGACCGTCAGAACAGCTGGTTGCTTTCTCAGCCTCATCAATGCCCGGAAAAGCTGATCGTTAGCCGTGGCGGTCGTTGCTGAAGAGTATTGCGGATATAGCGGAATACTGACGATACGGTCACATCCTTGGTCCATCAGGCTTTCAACAGCCTGTGCAACAGAGGGGCGGCCATAGCGCATGCCCCACTCAACAGGGACACCGTCTGCTTTCAGACGAAGGCGAAGCTTTTCAGCCTGACGCTGGGTATAGACCCGCAATGGAGAGGCATTCTCGTCCCGATCCCAGATTCGTGCATAGTTTGCACCGCTGGCGAAAGGTCGTTTGGTGAGGATGATGCCCTGCAGGATGGGCTGCCAAATCAGCGGCGAACTTTCGATAACGCGCCGATCGGAGAGAAACTCACTCAGGTACCGACGCACCGCCAAATAGCTGGTGTCATCAGGTGTACCGAGATTGAGAAGCAGGATGCCTGTCCGTCCCTGAGGAGGAGAGGCATGACGTGGTTTTTTGAAAAGAAAGGCCATAGTACCCTTCAGTGTGAAACAGGGCTACAAATGGCGAAAGAGAAAAAACACCTTAACCGAGGGATACGCGTCCCTTTCGGGACGCTATCGTCGGCGCTTTACACGTGCATAGGAAAGACTCGGCTGCTCAACCCGACGGGAAGCATTGTAAAAGATCACCGCCATTACAGCACCGATCGATCCGATATACGGCATGAAAGTATTCATCAGAGCCATATTTGCCTCCTTGAACCCTCTGGGAAAGTTTTCCGTGGGCTCAATACTGAGAGTGATCATATCGCCGTCGGTATTCAAGAGAAAAATTCATCCAAACGTCAAAAAAATAACCTCCACTGAAAAATATCCTTTTTTATCATGATCCTAAGCCTTGAAGAATCGAGGTGAGCCCTTCTGGAAGGGCAACCCCAGCGCTCCGCCCACGTTTAGATCCTGACCAATCTGATTGATCGGGAAAGGATCTGATACAATGGCAACCCAAGACCCCGTCATCTACGTCGTCGCTGATGGTGAAAAGGCTCGTTTCCTTCGTCTGGAAGGCTCACAGCTCAGAACCATTGAAAACTTCGATATCCATAAGGGCTCAGACGCAGCCAAGGATGTAGGTTCGCTCAAGGCTGCTCATACAAGCCCCAAGGAGCAGCTCAAGACGCACTTCGCGAAAGATCTGGCGGCTCACATCAACAAGGCTGCACAGGATAGCAATGTCGAAGGGATCTTCCTTGTTGCGTCGGCTCAGTCTCTTCACGACATCCGTGAGAACCTGGACAAACCAACCTCCAAGAAGCTTTTCAAAAGCCTGACAAAAGATCTGACGAACACCCCGGATCATGAACTTCTGAAGCATCTGGACCGTCCGGAAACCGGCTGGTCAGAACTTGCATCAGTCTGAAATCTGATCGAACAGGCAGACCGCTCAGCGTGCTGATCGGCCTGCCACACAAGGCTTTTCCGTCCCAGTCGTCTGTGGCCACGACGAAGGAAAGTCACGTACATAACGAACGGCCAGAAGCGCAAAGCACTGAGCCTCAAGTGCGTCTCCGTCCCATCCAAGATCATCGACGGACCCGAGACATCCCAAACGTGAGCGCAAACGCTCCATCAAAACTGGATTGTGGCGTCCCCCTCCAGCGACAAACCACTTAGCGGGTTTGACTGGCATGGGTGTTCGAGCGATCGCTTCAACCGTAAACTCCAGCAGTGTCGCCGCGCCGTCTTCAGCAGAAAGCGTTTCAACGGCCTGCATGGCAGAAGCGTGAAAGCTCAAACGGTCCAACGACTTTGGCATTTCACGCTGAAAATACGGCATTGCCAGCAAGCTTTCTAAAGTAGCTCTGTCTACCATCCCTTTTTTCGCTAACGCGCCATCGACGTCACACGCAACGCCAGTATGTCGTTCTGCCCAGTCGTCCAGAAGAGCATTTCCCGGCCCGGTATCGCACGCCCAGACCTGACGCTGCCCCTCTGTATTCGGCCCGAGCAAGGTGACATTTGCCACGCCACCAATATTCAGAACAGCAACAGACTGCGTCTCACTTTCCAAAAGCGCGGCATGCAGGACTGGCACCAATGGCGCACCCTCACCACCACATTCCAGATCCCGTGCACGGAAATCATAAACAACCGGGACGCCACACTCCGCCTGAAGAAGCGCTCCATCACCAATCTGCCAGCTTCGCCCTTTTTCGGGCTGATGCAGGACAGTTTGCCCATGAAAACCAATGATATCAGGGCGAATATCTGGAGCCAGCGTCATAAGCTCCCGAACAGCATCCACATGCCGTAGCGTTACGTCCCGTTCGGCAGCCAGAATATCCGGATCATCTTCTGCCAGATGTGCAGCATGATCCAGCAAATGGCGCAGCCGAGCCCGCAAAGCAGAGTCGTAGGGAACCGTCACGGCTGGCCCATACTGAGCAATCCGCTCCCCATCCGTCTGCACCAGAGCCGCATCCACCCCATCAAGAGACGTGCCGCTCATGAGACCAATGGCCCACTGCATATTCTCGAAAGACATCAGGTTTTTACCTTCAGAGAGAGGCCAGAACCGTATGCAGATTGCCGTTATGCGCCTGAAGAAGTGTCTCAATCTTCTCGACAGACACACCCTTTCTCACAAGAACTGCCCGCTTTACATTACCGCCAACCAACCGCAACGCGTCACGAACTTCCTCGTCCGTTCCCCCAGCAAGTTCGAACACCATACGCTCGGCACGCAACTGCAACTTGTCATTGCTAATTCGCATGTCGACCATACGCCCGCGATAGACATGCCCAAGGCGTGTCATCAAAGCGGTAGAAAACAGGTTAAGCGCAACCTTCTGGGCCGTCCCTGCTGCCATCCGCGTGGAGCCAGCCAGCACTTCAGCGCCCGTCGGAATACTGATCCCGATTTCAGCACTGCGTAGAAGACGCGAATGCGCGTTTCCACTCACCCCAATTGTCAAAGCCCCGACCTCACGCCCGGCTTCAACAACAGCACAGGTGTAAGGCGTATTGCCACTCGCCGCGACACCAATGACCACGTCGTGCGCCGTTGGCCCATATGCTCCAAGATCAACGCGCGCCTGATCTTCCCTGTCTTCTGCACCTTCGACAGCCTGCGTCCCTGCACCAGCCCCACCAGCAAGCAACAAAACCAGCCTCTCAGGCGGCAGTCCAAACGTTGGTGTCAGTTCCACCCCATCCTGAACCCCGATACGACCAGACGTTCCAGCCCCAGCATAAATCAACCGACCGCCACCCTGAAGACGGGGCACACTCGCCTCAACTGCGGCTTCAATGGACGGGAGTGCCTCTCCGACCCGCTCTAAAGCCTCTTTCTGAGAGTCCAACAGCCGCCCCAGAAGCGAATTCAAAGGCAGAAGTTCAATAGTCTGATTGGCTTCAAGAACCGTTTCTGTGCGGGGAACAGTCACGAATGACCCTTTTCATCTCGACATAAAAAACGCGTCTGAAAGTTTCCCTTCAGACGCGCCAGAACTTCAGAAAACTCCCTTATTCCTTTACAGGAAACAAGGCTCCGTTCTTCAAAAGACCCTGTTCAACCAGACTTTCCGCAATCTGCACGGCATTTAGTGCTGCACCCTTGCGAAGATTGTCCGAGACACACCAGAGTGCCAGACCATTCTCGACTGTCGGATCAATGCGCAGGCGAGACACATACGTTGCATCCTCCCCGACACATTCAATCGGCGTCACATAGCCGCCGTCTTCACGTACATCGCGCAGAATGACGCCGGGAGCCTTGCGCAGAGCCTCACGAGCTTTCTTCAGGTCAATCGGCTTCTCGCACTCAATGCTGATCGCTTCGGAGTGGCCGATGAAAACCGGAACACGGACACAGGTCGCCAGAACCTGAATGTCCGGATCCAGAATCTTGCGGGTTTCAACCGCCATTTTCCACTCTTCCTTGGTCGCTCCATCTTCCATGAAACGATCAATGTGCGGAATGACGTTAAAGGCGATCTGCTTGGTAAACTGAGCCACCGTCGGCGGGTCGTTCACGAAGGTGCCCTTGGTCTGCCCAAACAGTTCGTCCATTCCGTCTTTGCCCGCACCGGAAACGGCCTGGTAGGTCGAGACGACAATCCGCTTGATCTTGAACAGATCATGAAGCGGCTTCAGCGCTACAAGCATCTGCGCCGTGGAGCAGTTCGGGTTGGCGATGATGCCACGACGCGCCTTTTTCAGCGCAGACGCATTCACCTCTGGCACCACCAGAGGAATACCAGGCTCCATACGGAAATGGGACGTGTTGTCGATCACGACACAACCCGCAGCAGCAGCCTTCGGCGCATAAATCGCCGATACTTCTCCGCCCGGCGAAAACAGCGCCAGATCCCACCCCTTGAAATCAAACGTCTCAAGGTTTTGAACCTTCAGCACTGCCTTGTCGCCAAAGGAAATTTCCCGGCCGACAGAGCGCGGCGACGCCAATGCCACAACCTCGTCCACAGGGAAATTACGCTCTGCCAGAATCCGCAGCAGCTCGCGCCCCACCGCTCCCGTGGCGCCCGCAACCGCAACCCGATAACCCATGATGTTTTCCGTTCCCTTGTAAAAAATCAGCCTACGAAAGGCAGGCGCTTGACCAGCGCCGAAAGACGATGCCGCCCCAGTTCGTACCGAGCCTTCCGGCCCGTTGCCATATAATTGAGCTGGATCGCATACCGCGTCCCGACAAACTGCCGATGTCCGTGCCACGTTGTAGGACCATTGGGAAACACCAGCAGCGTTCCCTCAGCAGGCGTGACCTCGACGTCATAGTCCTCGACATCATCCGGGCCATTCAGCAGACGCAGGCACCCATCCCGGGAAGACCAGTCTTCTCCACGCGGATTGAGGTACAACAGCACAGTCACCAGCTTGGCTTCAGAATCCCGGTGAATACGTCCGTCTTTTTCACGCGTCCGACCACGAACCGTCAGCATGGTCGGTGCATCCGCCAGGTCCAGGCCAAACTTCTCCGCTATCAGGTCCTTAAGCAAAGGCCCCTGCAATTCCTCGATCATGCCTCTCACACGAGGCGTCAGATTCAATGCCTCTGGTGGGAACGACCCGCCGGACTGCATCTCCGGCAGATTAGCCACAATGGACTGAAGATCATCATTGCTGATGAAATGCGGCACAACCACATGCGGGAAAGGCTTCTCCGCAATCGGCGTATGCGCCAAAGCATCATAATCGAGAGAAATGTCGGACATAGTGATCGAGGCTAGCCCTGCCCCAACGGCCCGGCAAGACCTATTCCACATATGCCAGCGCCAACTCCGACGAAAGAAACTTACCCACGAAGTGGTTTCTGCGATTTGGAAACGCGACTGGTTGACAGATAGCGGACATATCCTGCCCCAAGCCGGTTAGCTCCACCCGTGCAAAGCTGCGGCTGGCGCGGTTCCTTCACGTTCGGAACCCAGACCGTATGCAACAGGCGCGGATTGATCCGACAGACAATCAATCGCCTGTCCACACCAGACATCCCTGCATCTTCAGCAAGTCTCATCCGTACGGACAACATACCGCTTTCCGGCCCCTGAGCGGAGGCATCAGGCGTTATCAAAGCTGTAACAGCTAAAAAAAGACAGACAAGCAGAGCACGCATGAGCTGAACTCCTCGACACGTCCTTCGCAATTTCGAGAAACTGCCAGAAGGCACTGTGTCTATGACGCTACGCGGCGCTTAAAAGTTGCGGCAATTTTATGGCAAACTTTGCTTCACCTGAAAACATGGTCCCTTAAACCTCCTCTTCAGGCAGACGTTGAAGCCACCACAGATTAGGTTTCTCATCTTTCCAGGACTGTCCTCATGAACACAGCGCCGCTTGTCCTTCCGGAACTCCTTCCTACTCTCAACCAGTTCCCCGCTACTGACCTGTCGGCAGAAACACTTCCGGATCTACGAAACGCCCTTGAAAACCGTGCTGCACAGGCTTTTCAGAAAGCCGAAGATTTTCAGGTCACCATTGAACAACGACACATCCCCGCTCCCCAAGACGACGACCGGACCATCCGCCTCCTAACCATCCAACCTCAAGAAAAGAGTTCCACCCCGCGTCCAGTTCTGCTGCACTTCCATGGGGGAGGTCACTGCGCTGGACGTCCCGAACAGAACACCGGCGAACTCTGCCGCTTCGCCCAGGATCTGAGCTGCCTTGTCATTTCCCCGGATTACCGCCTCACACCGGAAACACCTTTCCCAGGCGGCATCGAGGATGCCTACGCGACCCTCTGCTGGATCCATGACAATGCTGACACCCTGAATATCCGCCGCGATCAGATCGCCGTTACTGGAGAAAGCGCAGGCGGAAACCTTGCGGCCGCCATCTGCCTCCTGGCCAGAGACCGCAACGGGCCAGCCATCCTCTTCCAGAACCTAATCTACCCCATGCTGGATGACCGGACGATCAACGACGAGGCAAACCCCTCCCCTGTTGCAGGCGAATTCGTCTGGACACGCGCCAGTAACACTTACGCTTGGGAGATTCTGCTCACTCCCGCTCTGCCCGGCACTGACGATATTTCTCCCTATGCCGCGCCCTCCCGCGCCAGCGATCTCTCAGGGCTGCCCCCTGTCATTATGACGATCGGCTCATTGGATCTGTTTCTTGAAGAAGACCTGCTTTACGCCCAACGACTGATCCGAAGCGGCGTATCCGTGGAACTGGAAATCGTCTCCGGAGCCTTTCACGCCTTTGATGTGACGGAAACTCCTGTGGCAAAACGCACTCTCGACAAACGAGTGACTTCCATGAAGCGGTTCTTCACCCCATCTAGAGACTGACACGGAATGCATTATCCAAATGCGTTCCCCCACATGCTCTGATGGGCTAGAGTTCGCGCCCCTGTGACTGGAGACTGATTTTTCATGGGCGATCACCGCGACGACCGCGATGCCATTAATGGCGCAAACACTGTCTATCTGGCCGAGCTTCATGCCCGCTGGCAGACCGACCCTGCGTCTGTGGACCCAGCGTTCGCCGCACTGTTCGAAACCCTTGGTGCTGAACGTCCACTAACTGATACGTCGGATAGTAGCGCTGAGACTTTGAAAAATGCCTACCGTCTGCGCGGCCATGCACTCGCACGTCTGGACCCGCTGGGCCTCGCCCCAACTCCACACATCCCGGAACTCAGCCCACCCGACGCAGACCGGGATCTGCTCGCTCGTTTGCGCCGTGCCTACTCTGGCACCCTAAGCGCTGAATTCATGCACATTCAGGATCCACAACAGAGACAGTGGTGGATTGACCGGCTTGAGACCCCCTCCTCGACACCCGCGATGGAACCGGAACGGATCCTTCTGGCCCTGACGCGTGCGGAAGGGTTTGAAGGATTCTGTCAGAAGCGCTTCATGGGAATGCGCCGTTTCGGACTGGAAGGTGGAGAGAGTGTTATTGTCGCCCTTCGGACCCTGATCGATGCTGCCGCACGCGATGGTGCAAAATCTGTGTCCCTAGGTATGCCACATCGTGGCCGACTAAACGTCATGGCCAATATTCTGCGGAAGCCCTTTGCGGCAATCTTCAGTGAATTCGCGGGCACATCCTTCAAACCAGATGACATCCAGGGGTCTGGCGACGTTAAATACCATCTCGGCACCTCTACCACGATGGAACACGCAGGCCACACACTGCGTATCTCGCTCCTGCCCAATCCGTCTCACCTGGAAGCCGTGGACCCTGTTGTGCTCGGTCGCGTCCGCGCTGACCAGGATCGCGAGAAAGACAAAAATCGCAATCGCCACCTCGGCATTCTTGTTCATGGCGACGCTGCGTTCGCCGGGCAGGGCGTTGTTTATGAAACGCTGGGCCTTTCCAAGCTTGAAGGCTACCGCACAGGCGGAACCGTCCACGTTATCATCAACAATCAGATCGGCTTCACGACAGTCCAGTCAGACGCCCATTCCGGCATCTACAATACGGATATCGCAAAATCCGTTCAGGCTCCCATCCTGCATGTCAATGGCGATGACCCGGACGCTGTCGCGCGGGCGGCCCTGCTGGCACATGAATGGCGCCGCGATTTTCATGCGGACGTCGTACTGGATGTCGTCTGCTATCGTCGCCATGGCCACAATGAAACCGACGAACCCGCCTTCACCCAGCCTGCCATGGTCCATGCCATCCAGTCCCGACCCACGACGCGTCGTCTCTATGCCGATACCCTAGTCCGTAAAGGCATTCTGACGTCGGATCAGGTTGAAGAGATGTGGCAGCACTTCCAGAGACGACTGGAAGAACAATTCTCAGCCTCCGAGCATTACCGTCCAAACGCAACTGACTGGCTGGACGGACCGCAGGATTCGACCCGCCTCCAGGATGAACCTGAACGCATCCAACCCATGACCGGCGTTCCGATGGAACGTCTGCGCATGATCGGGGAGGCCATCGGCACTATTCCAGAGGGCCTGAACGTTCACCCCCGCCTTGCACGGCAGATTATCGCCCGCGGTAAGGCCGTCGCGGAGGGTGGCCCTCTCGATTGGGCCACAGCCGAAGCCCTTGCGTTTGGCACGCTCTCAATGGACGGGCATCCTGTGCGCCTGTCAGGTCAGGATAGCCGACGCGGCACTTTCAGCCAGCGTCATGCTGTCCTGTTTGATCAGGAAACGGGACGGGAAGAAACGCTCCTCGCCCATATCGCCCCCCATCAGGCCCCGCTGCACCTCTGGAATTCCCCCCTCTCCGAGTTCGGGGTGCTAGGCTTCGAATACGGCTATTCCCTCGGCGACCCGGACACACTGGTTCTCTGGGAAGCCCAGTTCGGAGACTTCGCCAACGGTGCACAGGTCATTCTGGATCAGTTCATCGCCTCAGGGGAAACCAAGTGGCTTCGTACATCCAGCCTGACGCTCCTTCTTCCTCATGGATATGAAGGTGGCGGACCTGAACATTCATCTGCCCGACCAGAGCGCATTCTTCAGTTGTGTGCAGAAAACAATCTGCGCGTCTGCAACATCACAAGCCCGGCCAATTATTTCCATGCTCTGCGCCGCCAGATCGCGCGCCGCTGCCGCAAGCCGCTGATCATCTTCACGCCCAAGTCTCTGCTTCGCCATAAAGAAGCCGTTTCTGCGCTTGCTGAGATGGGGCCACACACGCGTTTCCAGCCAGTCCTGGCGGACCCGCAAACCATTACCAATCCTAGAAAAATTATCCTGTGTTCCGGTAAGGTCTTCTATGACCTGACTGCCGAGCGGGCGCGGAAGTCATGCACGGACGTGGCCATCATCCGACTGGAGCAGCTCTATCCGTTCCCTCATCACGCCCTGATCCAGCAACTGGAGCTTTATCCGGATGCTGAACAGATTGTCTGGTGTCAGGAAGAGCCCCAGAATAATGGTGCCTGGATTTTCGTTGATCGTCGGATCGAGCGCGCTCTTCGAGAGTGCGGTCACAAGGTACAGCGCCCCGATTATGTGGGCCGCGAAAGTGCTGCCTCTCCTGCAACCGGTCTTCCTGGTGCACATGCGGCGCAGCAGGAAAAACTGGTGCAGGACGCGCTGGCCTGACGCTCAGGCCAGCAAACGCTTTTCAGGTTGGGCCGCCTTGATATCCATAGCTGCTTCGACCTGAACCCGTATTACCGAACCCATCTCCCCGATATTGGCGTGAGCCTTGCCCACCATAATCCGGCCCGCAAGCAGCCAAAGCCACCAGAAGTGCCAGAGCCAGACCAACTTTTACCCGCATCGCCCTATTCCTTGTTTCGTTCGAGCTCACCAACGGAAATCTCAGTAAATCAACCGTCAGTTTTCAGTTCGCAGAGCCAGTATTGACGAGAAAGACCATATCCGTCGCGCGGGTCAGGGCTACATAACAAAGCTGCTGGGTCTCAAGAGGGTTTCCTCCTGCCCGACGTCGGAGGTCACCCAGATCCACAAAAACATTCCGGAACGTACTGCCCTGAGACGTATGCACCGTCATGGCATAAATGGCCTGCAAATTAAGCAGCGCACTCTGAAACGCAAACCGTTGCTGCCAGCGTTTGCGCTCCTGTTTGGCTTCCTGAACAAGCCGACGGTCCACACTCTGAAGATCCCGCGGATCCTGCACCAGATGCGCAGTAATTTCTTCTCCTGCCAGCGTGAGCACAGTCAGCTCCCAAGCTGGCAGATCCGTTGTCCATGCCGCCAGAGATCCACAGGCGTCAAAGCGGTACGACAAACGAGACGCCTGAATATCCATGACCAGAACTTCTTCATTGGTCGCAATCTGCTGTCGGCTCTTGTCTTCGTTCTGTCGACTAAAAGGCGCGCGCGCGACGGCACGCTCCCCCGGCATAAAGGGACGATCAATCGTCTCCCCATACCGCCATTGTCGAACCATCTGGTTCACTTGATGAACCCGATCATTCGTCCAGCACAGGTAACGAAAACTATCATTGTCCGCGTCAAATGCATCAGACGTGAAGGCCTTGCGAACCCAGCTTTCCACATCCTTGGGAACGAATAGCCCGGAGGAGCCTTTCCGGGCATCCTGAACCCAGCTCCAGTCCACATCGCCACCCTGACTCTGCCTGATGATCGTAGCAGCTTCCAGAATGGGATTACCCGCCGCCTGCCGAACCACCGTCTCAAGATGCGATGTCGACGGGACAGAAAAAGACGGCGAAGCGTCTTCCCCCACCGGCGGAAGCTGCGCTGGATCCCCTACAAACAGCACGAAGCAGTATTTGAGCAAATCCCGGATCCACCCCATCAGCTCACGCGAAATCATGGAACACTCATCCACAATCACCACGCCATCCGGAATGGTTTGCGGCCGCTTCGCGCGTACAAGAGTGGTTTTACCACCCTGAGATGACGGCTGAAGGCTCAAATGGCTCTGGATGGTCCGGCACTCGACGGTCTTGTCCACCTTGCTTCGCAGTACAGCCGTGGCCTTGTGTGTCGGCGCCGTAATCACGGTCACAACATTCAAACGAAGGAAATGCCTGGCCACTTCCTGCATCAGTGTCGTCTTACCGCTCCCGGCATACCCCGTCAGTAAATGCGTAGGCCGCTTTTCAGCATGCGCCTTGATGATTTCATCGAGAGCCGTTTTCTGAGAAGGAGTGAGCGCAACCATGGTGTCTCCTTCTCACAATCTCGTCCCCTTCTCCACCAAAAGGACAAATGGACCAGGAAAAAAGCAGCACGAGCGCAAACTGATGACATGGGAAGAGGTGTATGTGCTTCGGTTTGACTGCCTCCTCTCCGAACCAAAAAAAAAACGGCACATCTTAACCAAGACGTGCCGATCGCTATTGTTCGGGAATAAATTATGCCCTCAGATCAAACCGAGAATTCGCTGTGTATCGGGATCAACCGGAATCCCTGTCTCGGCACGCTTTCGAGCCTCCTGCCACTCCCGGTCACCCGGCGCCATAACAGGATTGTGCGAATTAACGGACGGGTCATTCCTTAAAAGATCAAGATAAGAGCCCATTGCAAGATCATAGGCCGCTTGGCCAATAAACCTTGCTGGATCTATGGCGATTGCAAAGTGACCAACATTCTGTCGCTTCCGGTCGCTCTGCTCTTCATCAGTTCCAACCATAACCGGGTCCAGTGCCGCCCCCGTCAGAACGCCTGCCAGTATGGTAACAAGCCCAGCCAGTGCAGCCCCCTTGAAACCAAACTCTTCCCCACCGAGTGGCTGAAGAAACGCAGCTGACTGTGCATCCCGTGTGGGTAGTCCGTCATCACTCGCAGCCACACCTGATGGTAACGACAAGCCAAGAGAGCGATAGAGCTTAACGCGGTTGAATGGAATTGAAGACGTCGCAATGTCCATAAGCCACGGATCAGAACCACTGGTCGGGGCGGCCATCGCAATAGGGTTTGTTCCGTGAAATGGCTTGGCGCCCCCAAACAGAGACACGGCTGCGTCAGAGTTACTCATGATCAAACCGATCATTCCCTGCCTCGCAGCCTCAACGACATACGCGCCAGCGGCTCCGAAATGCGAGGAATGATGCACTCCAACCGCGCCAATTCCAGCGCCCCGAGCTAACGACACAGCTTCATCCATGGCGCGATAGGCCGCAGAATGAGCCAGCCCGCCGTCAGCATTCAACTGCCCAGTTGCCGGCCCTGTTCGGGTGAAGACAGGAACAGGCTGGGAATTCACACCACCAGACCGCAGAAGCCTTACATAATGGCCTACCAGCCGAACACCATGACTATCGACCCCGATACGAGATGCATGAAGCAAGGCCCGGGTCGTGGCTTCGGCGTCTGCATCCTGCGCTCCGGCTTCCACCAGACACGCGTGAACACGCTCAGACAGCAACGCTTCCGGATAATACAAAAGCTTTGTCATGCTGCTCATGACTGAAGCTCCATTTTCGCACGGGGAGCCAGAATATGTCGGGCCTGCTCACGATCCAGCGCCCCAGTCCAGGCCGCCATAACAACAGGAGCAACACAGTTTCCTGCAAGGTTACCAACAGCCCGGGCAATTCCGATAAACCAGTCTACCGCCAGAAGAAGCACAAGACTGGAGAGCGGAATGGAAGGAGCAGCAGCCAACGTGGCAGCCAGAACGACGATCGCAATCCCCGGAACTCCATGAGCCCCTTTGGACGTAATCAGTGCCGTCGCCAGCATGGAGAGCATTTGCGTCAGCGTCAGAGGCGTACCAGTCACATCGGCCAGAAACACAATAGCAAAGCCAAGATAGATCGATAGTGCATCCAGATTGAGCGAATACCCGGCAGGAACGACCAAGCCAACCACCTGCCTGGAAACGCCCATGGCTTCGAGCTTTGCCATGATGCTTGGCAGAACTGAATCAGAGCTGGTCGTCGCCGTGACGATAAGGATCTCTTCACGGAAATAACGGGCAAAGCGCCACGGATGAACACCGCACGCCAAAAGACAGCCCCCCAGAAGCACAACGATGAAAACTGCAATAGCTGCGAAATAGAGCACAACGAACGACGCAAGCCGACCGATAGCATCCAGTCCGTACTCTGCTACCGTCGTCGCAACGGCCCCGAAAACTCCTAGCGGTGCCAGAGCGATAATCAGGCGCATCATTCTTGAAAAAAGCGTCGAAAGACTTTCAATCAGGCGTGTAACAGGTGCACCAGCGTCCCCAATCCGGCTCAGGCAACATCCTGTCAGAATGGCGAAAAACAGGATCTGGAGAATGTTCCCTTCGGCGAAAGCCGCAACCGGAGACCGTGGAACAAGACTCAGGATGAACCCGGTAAAACCCTGTCCGTGCAGAAGGTGAGCGTTCGCAGCGTAGGATGCCACGATATGGGCGTCCTCAGGACTAGGCGTAAAAGTCAGTCCTTGCCCGGGCCGGATAAGCATTGCTGCCCCAACCGACAGCAGCAGGACGAGCGTGGTCATACCCTCGAAATAAATCAGGGACCGAAAGCCCAGTCGTCCCACAGCACCTAGCGATCCCGCACCCGTAATACCCGTCACGACAATGCAGAAAAGCAGTGGGCCGACCGCCATCAGAATCAGACGAAGGAACAGGTCGGTGAGCCATCGAAATTGCCCTGCAACATGCGGGGCGAACAGACCAACCAGAACCCCGATCAGAGTTGCAACCACAACCTGAGAGAAAATCCCTGGACGAAACCTGCGTTTCGCATCTGTCGAAAGGCTCGTATTGCTCGTCATCCAGACCTTCTTCCCGTCGTTCCTTCAGAAAACCTGACGCCGGCTAGAGGTTCTGCGCTCCGGTTCAGGCCCTGATTATTCGTTCAGTACGTTACGTTCATTTTTGCGCCTACGAAACGGGGCAGACCCGGCATGACACCATAGAAAGTGGCCTGCGTCCCGCCAGAAAGCCAGTAACGGCGATCTGCAAGATTTTGCCCGTAAACCGTTACGGACCAATGCTGTTTCGGCGCCGCAAACGTCAGGAAAGAATTCACAAGGAAGTAGGCTGGAGCACGGTAGAACCCACCATCTCCGATATGCTGCGGCTGTGTCTGTGCGCCACGATAATTATAATCGACGTCAAAAGTCATCTTGTAATCATGGAACATGGACCAGGTGTAGGTAGCCGCTCCCGAAAGAGTCAGATTGGCCAGCCCCATGTTGTAGCCATTATAGTTCGTATTCACAGGCGACCAGACACCCGTTGAGGCAAACTGGGCGGTTGTGGCACTGCGATTCAGGCTCTGGAACTGAGAGTAAGAGCCGTTCTGGTATCCAAAATTCTGTGTCAGCACGAGCCCATGAAACGGATGTGCTTCCATATCGAACTCAGCGCCATAAATGTTGGAGCGCGGTGCATTTACGTAGCCGCCCAGCACACCGTACGGTGGCACAAGGATGGTCCCGAGCAGCTGCTGGTCCCGATAATCATAATAGAAACCGGCTGCATTAAAGCGCAGACGCCGGTTGAACAGCATCGTTTTAAAACCTCCCTCATACGTCAGAACCTGCTCGGCCTTGAACGGCTTTAGCTGGCTGGCCTGCTGGGTGATGTTGGCCGAAAATCCCCCTGGCTTGAAGCCACGCGAGAACATGACATAGCCCATCACGCTGGGATTGAACTGGTATTGTGCCCCGACACGTCCAGCGAACTGATTTGTCAGTGCCCCTGAATTGCCGAAGTTCTGAACATGCGTTCTGGCACCCGTATTCAGATCGTAATCAGCACTGACAACATTCAGCATCTGCCGGTCGTCCGACTCATGGCTGATCGCTCCGATCAGGGTCAGCTTCGGCAGAATGCGATATGAAAGTTGAACATACTGATTGAAGTTCTGCTGATTCTGACGATAGGACGTCTCATTCAGCGGCGTCGTCCCAGGCCGGTCTGATGAATCATACCAGAAATTCTGCGCCATCCGTGCACGGCTGTAATACATGCCGACTTCCCAGTGGAAGCGAGCATGCGGATCCCGGGACTCAAGCTTGACTTCCTGAGAGAAGACATTCGTCTGGTTATTGCGGAACATATTGCCATAGGACGCGACCGAGTTCGTCTGATTGGTCAGTTCGTGCTCGTCAACGGCTTCAAAAGCGCTCAGCGTCCACAACCGGCCCCAGCTAAAGTCTTTCGTATAGCGGACATTCGCCCCCCAGAAGATATTGTCTTCCCTTGGCTTCTGATTGGCTCCGTTGATACCGATAATTTTCGCAAACCGCGGATCAAGTCCCCATTCGGTCTGCATGATATCCGACGTCACAGGAACGCCGTAGCTGTTATAGAAATTATGCCCCGAAGACGTCTCGGACTGGTCAGTCGTCCAGTGCCCACCAATGTCCAGTGTCGATGTTGCGTCAATTTTCCAGCGAAGCTTGCCGCGAAGCGCTCCGATATTGGAGTTGCCGTACCCTTCGCCCAGCGAATTGTGCTGGAAGCCGCCCCCCGTCATGGACTGCCCTGCCAAACGGAACGAAACCGACTTGGAAATTGGCCCGGAGACAAACCCCTCGACCCGATTGCGACCATAGCTGGCAATGTCTTCCGTCAGGCCCGCATGAAACTCAGGGGTAGGATCACCGGTATGGAAATTAATCTCACCCCCGGTGGTAGACTGTCCATGCGTGAAACCAGATGCACCAGGCGCGACAGAAATGTCATCCATGTCAAACAGCATACCCGACGTCATGATACTCACCGGATAGGCCACACCATCGACATACGGCATGACGGACGGGGTGTTGTTTTGGGTGAAATCCATCAACCCGACGCCGCGCAATGCAAAGTTCAGTGCAGAGCTTCCAAAAGATGGCTGAATAGTCAGATTTGGCGCAACACGAACGATGTCTGTCAACTGACGGACGTTGCGGTTCTGAAGCTCTTGACGGGACAGTACCGTTTCAGAATGCGCCTCGTGCTGACCTGCGCCCGTCACACCGCGTCGGGCATTAACGTGAACGACCTCATTACTCGCCGCTGAAGCATCAACTGTACGATGCCTTGCTGCTCCAGCCCCATGCTTGGCGATCGGATGCACGTTCCGCTTCGCTGCCACTGCAGCGGCATCAGCGCTTCCAACACAAGACAGAAGAGCGGTGGACAGCAGCGTCACGCGCAGAGAGAGAATAAAACGGGGTCGACAGGGCGAAACAGGGGACATCGGGCATTTCCAGATCAGCGATGTGAAGCAGTCAGGATGTGTCGCAATTCACCATGTTGGCGAATCTTGTATACCAGATAGAATACAAAGCATGTTTGTTCCACATTAAAAATGATCGAATCCGGAATATTCCTTTTCCACATCTTATGTCGCGCTTGTCCCTCAAAAGAAGGAGGCGCATAAAAGCTGACATGGAAGAACGGAAAAAATCGATGCAGCCCGCCAGCAGCAATGTCATCGAAAACAAAATTATTCAGGCCGTTCTTTCCGAACAGATCTCCCCCGGAGAGCGGCTCGGAGAAAAAGATCTGGGAGAGATCTTCGGGGTTTCACGAACACTGGTCCGGGAGGCAATGATGCGCCTCAGCAGTCGGGGCATCGTTGCGGTTTCCCCTCGGAGGGGGTGGTTCGTCATTGAACCCACCGTTGAACAGGCTCGCGAAACAATTGAAGCACGCCGATCCGTAGAAATCGGTCTTCTCATGACACAGAAAAATATCAGTGCCGAGACTATCAAACAGCTTGAAGCACACGTTCTGGAGCAACAGCGCGCCATTGATGAGAATGATCTGGGTCGTCGCAGCTACCTTCTAGGCCACTTTCACGTCCACCTAGCCGCAGCACTCGGCAATTCTATTCTGGCCAACATTCTTGAAGAACTAACAACCCGAATCGTCCTGATCGCTACCTTGTATCAATCCAAGGCGGACGCGCAGCAATCCTGCGACAATCACAGGCGGCTGGTGAATGCCCTGCGTAAGAATAGGGTAAAGGATGCCGTAAAGATCATGGATGCGCATCTTACGCACCTCGACAAAGCCCTGAGTATTCGAAAAAAGATGAAACCACGCTCTGCAAACCTGCTTCGTGACAAATCTTCGATTTTCGTTCCGTAAGGTAGCCGGCCCATATCGGCATAGGGCGATCATATTAGCTTGACGGCTTTCCGCGCTAATGATGCGGATCTGCCTCGCCCTAGGCGAAGGTTTCCAAACACATTCGATCTCTGGGGAAAATGGTGAACCGGCTGGGACTCGAACCCAGGACCATTCGATTAAAAGTCGAATGCTCTACCAACTGAGCTACCGGTTCATCCGAGCGGATGGCTACCCCACAACCACTAGGGAGGTCAACCTCCAGCAGCCGGAAAACAGCACTAGAATTTTTTTTGTTATGTTATAACGTATTAAACATTACCGATTCAGAGCCTGAAAAAGCCCTCGTATGTGCTCCAAAAACAGCAACCTGACCAATCACTGCGCCTTAAACGATCGCACTGTACGGCATGAAATCTGGCAACGCTTTGAGGGAAACGAGTGGGATGCATTCGACCAGCTTCCAGCATCCATTCGCAGACGCCTGAACGAACACGTCTATGATGCCTGGTCCGTCAACGCATTGATCCTGTGGAAGCACTACAAGCGCATTTACGGCCGCACTCCGCGTGCCGAGCGAGCCCTGATCAAATATCTGGATTATTGTGAACGCCTTGAACGAGAGGCTTTTTCAGAGCGCTATACCGCACAGTGCGGGACACCCTATCCTCATGATGCGGCAAGAGCTACGGTCCTGCGCGCACCAGGGAACAATCAAAAGGCCGCCTGAACACCTTTTAAGGAGGCGCTCAGCGCTGCCTAAGCAGTTCAGGCTTCGACGTAGGCCTTAACGATGGTGTCCGGATCCTTGACGACGCCTGACGAGCCAGCGCCACGCTTGATCTGATCGACATACTCCATGCCTTCAACAACCTGGCCAGCGATCGTGTACTGACCGTTCAGAGACGGCACGTCCTGGAACATGATGAAGAACTGGCTGTTTGCAGAGTGCGGAGCCATCGTACGGGCCATGCCAAGTGTGCCACGCTCGAACTTTGCCTTGTCCGTGAACTCGGCCTTCAGGTCCGGGTAGCTGCTACCGCTGGTGCCTGTGCCAGTCGGATCGCCGCCCTGTGCCATGAAGCCTTCGATTACACGGTGGAACTTCACACCGTCATAAAAACCTTCGCTCGCCAGAAGCTTCAGACGCTCCACAGCCAGCGGCGCCAGATCAGGGCGCAGCTCAATGACGACCTTGCCGTTCTTGAGTTCGAAAACCAGCTTGTTGCCGTCGGGTACTGCGGTCTCAGACATCTTGGAACCTTCCAGAAATCAATGAAGGTTCCTATGTCGCCCCTCGACCCAGTTTCGACAAGACGAGACTTGCAACATCTTCGCTGACAAAGGAGGAAATATCGCCATCAAGACGGGCAATTTCCTTCACAATCCGACTGGCCGTCGTGCGATGCCCTTCGGAAGACAGCAGAAAAACCGTCTCAATTTCCGGCGCCAGACGACGCAACGCCCCAGAGAGCTGACTCTCAAAGTCGAAATCCCCCGCAGAGCGAAGACCGCGCACAACTGTCCCCGCGCCAGCCTTACGCACCGCAGCAACCAGTAGGGTGTCAAACCCCAGAACCTCAATCCGGTCAGCATGAGGCAATTTCGACACCTCATGCCGCATCATCTTCAGACGCTCTTCCAGTGTCAGGAGCGGATGCTTACCTTCATTGACCGCCACACCAACCAGTAGACGATTAAAAAGAGCAGACGCACGATCGATAATATCCAAATGACCGAACGTCACCGGATCAAACGTGCCGGGATAAAACCCGACACGCGGATCAGTCTGCCACTCAGGCATCAGGGGCTGCATCACCCACAGAAGCCTCACCGTCCGTCACAGTGCCATCAACAGGCGCTGTACCGTCCGGCGTTGCCACAACATCCCCTTCGATCAGGTCGCCTTCTTCCCCGTCATCTTCCACAACCGGGAAGACACAGATCACCGTCTCGGTGTCATTCAGGCGGAACAGCGTCACACCACTGGCCTGACGCGCCATGACACGCACCTGCGATACCGGAAGACGAATCAGACGGCCCGTATCCGTCACAAGCATGACATCCGTACCATCCAGCGTTGGAAGCGTTCCAACCACTTCCTTGCCACGACGATTGGCCGAGAAGGTCATGTTCGTGATGCCCTGACCGCCACGGCCCGACACACGATAATCATAGGCGGAGGAACGACGGCCAAACCCGCCATCCGTCACGGTCAGAAGAATTTCTTCCTGCTGTTCCAGCTCCTCGAAGCGCTCCTGTGTCAGATCGCCAGCGATCTCCACAGTGTCTTCGTCACCGGACACCACCTCTTCTTCAGCACCTTCTGCCAACACAGCATTCTCGGCGCGACGTTTTGCATTGGCCATCCGCAGATAGGCCGCACGCTCTTCAACGCTAGCATCCACATGGTTGAGGATGCACAGTGAAATCACCGCATCCCCGTCACCAAGGCGGATACCGCGCACGCCCGAGCTGCCACGGCCTGCAAACACACGCAGCGTATCATCGGTGATCTGGAAGCGGACACAGCGCGCGTTCTTCGTTGCCAGGAACACGTCCTGACCTTCACGACACGTCGCCACACCAATGAGGGAATCGCCCTCATCCAGCTTCATCGCAATCAGACCGGACGCCCGGATATTCCGGAAATCATTCAGGCGGTTACGACGAACATTGCCGCTGGCCGTCGCAAAGGTGAGGTGCAGATCTTCCCACAGCTCCTCGTCCTGCGGCAACGGAAGAACCGCTGTAATGGCATCCGAACCCAGTTCCGGCAGCAGATTGACCAGTGCGCGCCCCTTGGACGTCGGAGATGCTTCCGGCAGATGCCAGACCTTGGTGCGATAAGCTTTGCCGCCCGAAGAGAAGAACAGCACCCACTGATGGGTATGAGCATTGAAGCTACGAATAATGACGTCATCGCCACGACGGCCAGACGCCGTACGACCACGCCCACCGCGGTTCTGCGAACGGAACATCTCAAGCGGCGTCCGCTTGATGAAGCCGTCACGCGTGATGGTCACAACCATCTGCCCCGGCTCGATCAGGCTTTCGTCAGACTGATCGCCCAGCGCATCGGAGATTTCCGACATACGTGGGGTGGCAATTTCAGCCCGAGCCGCCAGCAATTCATTGCGCATGACATCCATGCGACGACTGTGACTGCCAATGATATCGAGCAGGTCAGCAATCTTGGCCGCAACTTCGCTCAGCTCACCCTGGATCTTCTCACGTTCCAGACCGGTTAAACGCTGCAAACGCAGTTCGAGAATACCGCGAGCCTGCGCTTCTGTGAGGCGAACCTTGCCATCATAGATGACATTGCCTTCGTCCTGGATCAGCTCCAGCAACGGCACAACTTCGCTCGCATCCCACTCGCGCGCCATAAGCAGCTCACGCGCTGTCGAGGCATCAGGGGCAGAGCGGATCAGCGCGATTACTTCGTCGATGTTGGCAACAGCCAGCACAAGGCCAACCAGCAGATGCCCACGATCCCGAACCTTGTTCAGATCGAAGCGTGCGCGACGCAGAATGACGTCTTCGCGGAAACGAATGAACGCCTGCAGAACGTCCATCAGCCCCATCGTGCGCGGCTTGCCCTCATCGAGTGCCAGCATATTGACACTGAAGGACGTCTGAAGCTGCGTGAAGCGATAGAGCTGGTTCAACACCACTTCCGGCGTCGCATCGCGCTTCAGCTCGATGACAACCCGCATCCCTGAACGGTCACTCTCATCGCGGATATCGGAAATGCCTTCGATTTCCTTGGCGCGGACGAGATCGGCAATCTTCTCCTGAAGCGTTGCCTTGTTCACCTGATACGGGATTTCCGTGATGATGATCGCCTGACGATCCTTGCGGATCTCCTCGATCTCAGCACGAGCCCGGACCGGAACAGACCCACGGCCTGTCTCGAACGCCTTGCGAATGCCGCTACGGCCCATGATGATGCCGCCGGTCGGGAAATCCGGACCAGGGATGATCTGCATCAGTTCATCCAGCTCAATCGCCGGATTTGCAATCATCGCCAGCGTGGCATCAATGACTTCGCCAGGATTATGCGTCGGAATATTCGTGGCCATACCGACCGCGATACCCGAAGCGCCATTCACCAGAAGATTTGGGAACGTCGCTGGCAGAACCTTAGGCTCGTGCTCGCTCTCGTCGTAGTTCGGCTGAAAATCAACCGTGTCCCGCTCAATATCATCCAGCAGGAACGACGCAGACTTGGCCAAACGGGCTTCGGTGTAACGCATGGCAGCCGGGCTATCGCCATCGACCGAACCGAAGTTACCCTGTCCATCAATCAGCTTGACGCGCATTGACCAATGCTGCGCCATACGAACCATGGCATCGTAAATCGAGCTGTCACCGTGCGGATGGTATTTACCCATCACGTCACCGACCGCACGCGCAGACTTGCGGTAAGGCTTATCAGACGTAAACCCACTCTCGCGCATCGCGTACAGGATGCGGCGATGGACGGGTTTCAGGCCGTCACGCACATCCGGCAAGGCACGCGAGACGATCACCGACATCGCATAGGCCAGATAGGAGGAGCGCATCTCCTCCTCGATCGTCACCGGAAGACGATCGGAAGGTACAATATCAGTCGGCTCGTTCAGCTCGGTCAAGACAGGTCCACCACGCTAAAATACAGTCCGCACAGCATAGCCCATGCGCGGCCTACATGCCACACCCACCCCATTATGGCCTGTGAAACTGAAAAACGGTCACGTCCAGCAGGAAACTGCCGTCTTCTTCCAACCCCAGTCTTTCACGGACAGCTACAGGCGCACCACGCTGCAACGACCGGATACCCTCCACACGCTCCGTCGGTGTTCGTGTTCGCGATACCCAACTCTCAAATTCCATCCGCAAACGGCTGCGTCTCAGGCCATCCACAACAAAACCGGATCTTCCGAGAGCAGACACCCATTCTGTCACGGCATAATCCCTCACGTGAGAGATATCCCGCATCAATTCCAACGTCTGAAGCCAGCTATCGGACATAGCGTCTTCAGGAGCCGTAACATCGCCGAAAATAGCCAGACCTCCGGGCCTCAGAACGCGATGCACTTCTCTCAGACCAGCCTCAAAGCCTTCCCAATGATGGGCACTAAACCTGCATAAAACAGCGTCAAATACACAATCATTAAATGGAAGCGCTTCTGCGGCGCCCTGTTCAACAACAATGTTGCCAAGGCCACGGTCTTGAGCGGACCGGCTTACCGCAGCCAACATTCCGGCCGTGACATCGCAGGCGACAACCGGCCCGACATGTGGCGCCACAGCATAGCTGACATGACCCCCGCCACAGCCAAGATCCAGCACACGTTCAAACCCGCGCCCCTGAACAGCCCGAACCATCACGTCCAGGTCACCGCCCTGACTATGCACCACGCTATTTACGTAAGATGAGGCCCTGTCTTCATAATGCTTCGCAGCAAATTGTCCTGCCTGCATAACCATCTGATTTTTCTCCCTTGGAGATCATCATCAGACAACAAGCAATCAGGTATAAGATCCTATTTTATCATGGTATAAATTGCACCATGCCTACGTCCAGCCGTAAAACTCTTGGTCTGTTTCTTCGCACGCACCGCGAAAGGCTTTCTCCGTCAGAAGCAGGATTGCTGATTCCATTACGACGCAGACGCACCCCAGGACTGCGCCGCGAGGAAACAGCTCAACTCTGCGGGATCAGCACGACATGGTACACGTGGCTGGAACAGGGACGCGACGTCTCATGCTCATCCGCCACACTGTCGCGCATTGCCGCGGCTTTGAAACTGTCCACGACGGAAAGACGCTACCTTTTCACTTTGGCAGAACTGCGAGACCCTCAGCGGGATCACACTGCGCCAACTGCACCAGCCACACTTCTCAGCCTCCCAGAACAGATCTCCAGCCCCGCTTATTTGCTCGATCCCTTGTGGAATGTTCTGAGCGCAAATTCCGCAGCCAAAATTCTTTTCGATGTCTGACTGAACAGCTCAGAGACCAATCAGCTGCGCTATGTTTTTCTGAACTCCCATGCCCGAATTTTCCTTACGGACTGGCTACCCCGCGCCCAGCGGCTTCTGGCCGAATTTCGAGCCGATACAGTTTCTATTGCCCGTACCGAACCTTTTCAGACACTTGTCTCAACCCTTCAGAGAGAAAGTCCGGAATTTAACCGTTTCTGGGAAGACCAAGGCGTCCTCCCCAGAGAAGGAGGGCACCGGAGCTTTCAACATCCAACACAAGGCCTTCTCCACTACGATCAAACAACGTTCATCCCGACAGCTCATGCGGGCTATAAACTCGTCATTCTGTCCAAAAGCACGGCCACTCCGGATTCCACCTTATGAACCCGAACCACATTCTCCGCCCAGCAGACTTTGCCGACCAAGAAACATGCGACCTTTTGACCCTTCACCTTGCCGGAATGCACGAAAACACCCCTGCTGGACACGTCTTCGCCTTGGATCTGGCTGCTCTCATCTCATCAGATATCGAGGTCTGGACTGTCCATCACCACGGCCACGTTGCTGGCATTGGTGCGCTAAAACGATTGAGTGCTCACGACGGTGAAATCAAATCCATGCGGACTCATCCGGATTTTTTAAGACAGGGCATCGCCAGCACTCTTCTGGATCATCTCATTCACAGGGCACGCTCTCTGGGCCTGAAAAAGCTCAGCCCTGAAACCGGCCAGAATTCTTCTTTCGAATCCGCACTAAAGCTCTACAAGGCCCGAGGCTTTCAACTCGGCGAACCTTTCGCTGACTATCAGGCCTCTGAGTTCAACCAGTTCCTTCATCTGTCGCTCTAAAACGGGCCTTTCACGCATAAAAAAACCGGACTGACACTGCCAGCCCGGTTCTCCGGAAAATCCCTTAGAACGGGATTTCATCATCCAGATCGTTATCTGGCGGAGCATCCCAGCCACCGCCACGACTGCCCGACGCGCCACCTGCGCTACCACCGCTACTACGAGAGCCGCCGCCGAAGCCACCTTCACTGCCACCACTCCGGCTTCCACCACCAAAGCCGCCGCCATTGTTGCTTCCGCCACCGTAGGACGAACCACCACCGTCGAAGCCACCGCCTTCATCACCGCCACTGCGGTTACTGTCGAGGAGCACCAACTCACCGCGGAAGCGATCGATCGTCACTTCCGTCGTGTAACGCTCTTGGCCGGACTGGTCGGTCCACTTACGGGTCCGCAGCTCACCTTCGAGGTAAACCTTGCGCCCCTTGCGCAGAAAACGCTCAGCCACATCGCCCAGGCGATCATTGAAAATGACGACGCGATGCCATTCCGTACGCTCGCGGCGCTCACCGGACTGACGGTCGTTCCATGTTTCAGACGTGGCGATCGTCAGATTGACAACCTTCCCGCCTGACTGCGTGTTCCGGACTTCCGGGTCCTTGCCCAGATTCCCGACCAGAATCACCTTATTGACGCTGCCTGCCATTCCGTACCAACCAATTTTCTCGAATTGTTCTTTTCATATGATCCTAAACGCCCATCTATAATTGATCCAGCGCCGTTCAGGCGCGTTCCGATTTTTAACAATCGCTTTTCTGCACATTCCGGGGTTTTCGTGAGCTTTCCAGACAATCATTCGATCCGTGTCCGTGGTGCCCGCGCCCACAATCTCAAGAATATCGATGTCACGATTCCCCGTGACTCCCTGACGATCATCACGGGTCTCTCCGGCTCCGGAAAGTCGTCTCTCGCCTTCGATACGATCTATGCCGAAGGTCAGCGCCGATATGTGGAAAGTCTTTCCGCTTACGCCCGCCAGTTCCTTGAACTGATGGGCAAGCCGGATGTGGACTCCATTGAGGGTCTCTCCCCGGCCATCTCGATCGAACAAAAAACGACCTCAAAGAACCCCCGCTCCACCGTCGGCACCATCACGGAAATCCATGACTACATGCGCCTTCTCTGGGCGCGCGTGGGTGTTCCTTATTCACCCGCAACCGGCCTTCCTATTGAAGCCCAGACGGTCAGCCAAATGGTAGATCGCGTCATGGCGCTTCCTGAAGGCACGCGCCTCATGCTGCTGGCGCCGGTCGTCCGGGACCGTAAAGGGGATTGCAAACGCGAACTGGCAGACCTGGCTCGCAAGGGCTTCACGCGCGTCAAAATTGACGGTGAGCTTTACGAAATTGCCGAAGCCCCCGAACTCAATCGCAAGACCCGCCACAATGTCGAAGTCGTGGTGGACCGGATTGTCGTCAAACCTGACCTCGAATCCCGTCTGGCAGACAGCTTTGAGACAGCCCTCGAACTCTCCGACGGTCTCGCCTACGCGGAAGAAGTCAGGCGTGCGGGAGAAACAGCTGCCCCCGCCCACATCGTTTTCTCCTCACGTTTCGCCTGCCCTGTTTCAGGCTTTACGATTGAGGAAATCGAACCCCGTCTGTTTTCCTTCAATGCACCAATGGGCGCCTGTCCGACCTGCGATGGTATCGGTACGGAAACCCATTTTGACGAGAACCTGATCGTCAGTGACGACACCCTGACACTTTCTGAAGGTGTGATTGCCCCTTGGAGTGGTGCCAGCACGGACTGGTATGACCAGACTCTTGCAGCTCTTGCTCGCCATTGCGGGGACACCATGAACACGCCATGGCGAGACCTAAAAGCCGAAACCAGGGATTTGATCCTGTACGGTTCCAAAGAGCCCATCGCCATTCCGTATCGTGATGGCAGCAAGGTCCATACCGTTACAAAACCCTTTGAAGGCGTGCTCAAAAACCTGCGCCGACGCATGGCGCAGACAGACAGCATGTGGGTCCGCGAGGAACTGTCGCGCTATCAGTCAGAAAAGCCCTGCCACACCTGCCATGGCGCACGCCTGAAACCTGAAGCCCTCTGCGTAAAGGTCAATGACCTGAACATCGCCGAAGCATCAGATATGCAGATCCGCAAGGCACTGGACTGGTTTTCCGGTGTTGAAGTTACCCTCACCCCACAACGTGCCGAAATCGCGCGCCGCATTCTTCGCGAAATCACGGATCGCCTACACTTCCTCGATGATGTTGGCCTGGACTACCTCACCC
This sequence comes from Gluconobacter sp. Gdi, assembly GCF_014132155.1. Classification (GTDB taxonomy): domain Bacteria; phylum Pseudomonadota; class Alphaproteobacteria; order Acetobacterales; family Acetobacteraceae; genus Gluconobacter. Next base: position 288,669 of record NZ_BLJQ01000002.1, on the reverse strand, counting down.
TTTCCCGCGGATCCGCCACACTTTCTGGCGGTGAAAGCCAGCGTATCCGGCTGGCGTCCCAGATTGGCTCGGGTCTGACAGGCGTTCTGTATGTGCTTGATGAACCGTCCATCGGCCTGCATCAGCGCGACAACGAGCGCCTTCTCGGCACACTGGAGCGCCTCAAACGCCTTGGAAACACGGTCATCGTCGTCGAGCATGACGAAGATGCCATCCGTGCTGCTGATTACCTTATCGATATGGGGCCTGGTGCTGGCACGCGGGGCGGAAACGTCATCGCAATCGGCACACCTGCGGAAGTAGCCAAGAATAAAGAAAGCCTGACTGGTGCCTATCTTTCGGGTCGGAAGTTTATTCCAGTTCCGGAAAATCGACGCACCTCGGACAAAACACTCACATTGGTTGGAGCCAAGGGAAACAATCTCAAGGATCTGACCGTGGATTTCCCACTGGGGACCTTTATTGCGGTCACTGGTGTATCAGGCGGCGGCAAGTCCACCCTGGTCGTGGATACCCTTTACAAAGCACTGTCCCGGCAGCTCATGAAATCGAGCCAGTCTCCACTCCCTTATGACCGACTGGAAGGCGTAGAGAACCTCGATAAAATCATCGAAATCGATCAGTCTCCAATTGGCCGTACCCCCCGTTCCAACCCCGCCACCTACACGGACCTGTTCGCCCCTATCCGGGACTGGTTTGCCGAACTCCCGGAATCCAAGGCACGCGGTTACAAACCAGGCCGCTTCTCCTTCAATGTAAAGGGCGGCCGCTGCGAAGCCTGTCAGGGCGATGGCGTCCTGAAAATCGAAATGCACTTCCTGCCTGACGTCTTTGTCACCTGTGACACCTGCAAAGGCGCGCGGTACAATCGTGAAACGCTGGAAGTGAAGTTCCGTGGCAATTCCATCGCTGATGTACTTGCCATGACTGTGGACGAGGCGTTGCCGTTCTTTCAGGCTGCGCCCAGAATTCGGGACCGCCTCGCCATTCTCCAGCAGGTTGGTCTTGGCTATGTCGCCCTGGGCCAACAGGCAACCACGCTTTCAGGCGGTGAAGCCCAGCGCGTCAAACTGTCCAAGGAACTCGCCAAACGGGCTACGGGTCGCACGCTCTACATTCTTGATGAGCCTACCACAGGTCTGCACACAGAAGACGTCCGCAAGCTGCTGGAAGTGCTGCATACGCTGGTCGATCAGGGCAACACCATTTTGGTGATCGAGCATAATCTGGAGGTCATCAAGACAGCAGACTGGCTGATCGATATCGGACCAGAAGGCGGTGATGGTGGCGGCAAGATCGTAGCCGCAGGAACACCGGAAGACATTGCTGCCTGCAAAGCAAGCCACACTGGCCGCTTCTTGGCCCCCCTTCTGGATGCGCCCGGTGTCAGGCAGCACCGTGAGCCCACAGGCAAAAGAATCACTCAGGCGATGATTGCCGCCAGCTTGCCCCAAAAGGCGGAGCGAGCCCCAGCCAAAACAACAAAAGTGCCTAAGGCAAAAATAGTGGCGGACAAGAAACCTCGTGGCCGCCCCTCAGGCTCCCGCAACAAAACCAAAGTCTGATTCCTGATCAAGTCCTGAAGAGCCCCGTTCTTCAGGACAACAAAGGACGCTACGCAAGCCAGGCTACAAAAAGGTGTCAAAGGCCGTCGTCACAATGCCTTCCAGATCAGAGTGATCGGGAGCCAGAAATTCAGCCCCCGACAGGCGACACCAGAACAGTAATCGCAAAAAACGCAGCCGTACCCTTTCCAAGCGGGTATGCTGGTGCAAACCCCACGGCAACAATCAACATACGAGACGGCAGCCAGATTAGAGCAATCATCAGCGCTCAGCGGTCCGGATCATCCTCCTAGAACAATCCATTTGCTCCCTTCTGAGAAGAATTACCGGCTGACTGGTCGGCAGTTATTTCTGCTGAGTACCGAGATGCTCTTTCCCGCGCTGGCGCGCCAGCTTCTCCTGTAGCTCACGGGCAGCATATCGCTGGCGCTGCTCTTCTGTCCGTTCGTTATGACAATGGGGGCAAGAGACGCCTTGTACAAACATCGGAGAAGCCTTGTCTTTCTCACTGACAGGGCGACGACAGGCGTGACAAACATCGTAGCTGCCAATTTCCAGACCATGCTTCACGGAAACACGCTGGTCAAAGACGAAACATTCCCCTTCCCAAAGGCTTTCTTCCTCTGGAACAGTCTCCAGATATTTCAGAATACCGCCTTTGAGATGGTAAACTTCGTCCAATCCCTCTGCCTTCACAAAAGACGTAGACTTCTCACAGCGAATTCCGCCTGTGCAGAACATGGCAATCTTTGGAACTCGGCCTGTTGCCTCAAGCTCCTTGCGCCGGTTCCGGAACCACTCCGGAAACTCCCGGAATGACCGTGTTTTGGGATCTTCAGCCCCCTTGAAAGTCCCGATCGCGACTTCGTAGTCATTCCGGGTATCAATCACGATCGTATCCGGATCAGAAATCAGAGCATTCCATTCATCTGGTGCCAGATACTGACCAACATCCTTGCGAGGATCGATATTAGGCTGTCCCATGGTGACGATCTCTTTTTTGAGACGCACCTTCATGCGGCGGAAGGGCATTTCCGGCGCACGAGATTCCTTAATCTCCAGTTCCTCACATCCGGGCATCGCCCGAATATGCTCCAGCACCCGTTCCATGCCTTCGTCTGAACCAGCGATCGTTCCGTTAATGCCCTCTGGCGCCAGAAGCAGAATGCCTTTGATGCCTGCGCGGTCGCAGACCTCCTGCAAAGGCCCGCGCAACGCAACGATGTCTTCAAACGGCGTGAAGTTGTAAAGCGCGACGATACGGATCGGCGGAAGAGCATCAGACACAGGGCAACCATCCAGCTCTGCGACCGCAGGCAGACCCACGATCAGGTGATAATGTGCCCCCGCCAATATCAGGCTCGCGCCTTCAATTCCAGAAAACTCCTGAACCTGAGCCTCAGGCGACTGAGGCGGTTGCTGCTTCTGCGAGAGGTAGTCCGCGATCCTTGATCACGCGACGCACCGTCTGAATGACCTGCGATCCAGTAATCAGACGCGTGCATTCAAACTGCCGCTCCGTTCCCTTGTGGCGGGGGCACCAGAAGAAATCCTTGTGATCGAACTGATGCCTCGGGTCGTTCCAGCACGAATTGCAGGTGTGCCAGTTGATGATGCGATAGGGCGTGAAAAATTCATTGTCCGGATGCGTGAAGCCGGAAATCATGACGACAGGTGTCCCAGCTGCATGCGCCAGCCAAGCCAGACCACTGGAGAGGCCAATGAAGAAACTGGCATGCTTCAGCCAACGCGCACGTTCTGACAACGGACGGCTGCCAGTCTCGTCTTCTGCACCATGGGGAATGTGATTGTAGACATATCCTGTTCCATGGAACGTTTTCTGATCAATGCAGATCACGCGATACCCAGCAGACTTCAGAAAGCCAATAACCTCCTGCCACCCAGCCGGATTATTCCAGTATTTGCACTGAGTACTCGCCTGCGTCGCAATCACGACATATGGCCCCTCAATAGGAGGCGTATCCCCATCCTGAATTGTAATGCCAGGCGGGTTATCGTTCCAGGGATCAACACCTAGAATATAAGCTGCGGTGCGGTGCAGACCCACATGCCGGAAGTCTGTTGGCTGATGTGTCAGCTCGGTATCCGTGAAAAACAGGCCTATATTATACGAAGCATAGAATCCGGACGTGAACGTCTTGTTTGTCTGAGCTTCATCGTGACCAACCAGAGTAATATCCGGATTGGCGTCTTTCACCAGTGGCAGAATCACATCTGCAACCGAGCAGGACACTTTCGCTCCCGTTTGCTGGGCCAAGCGAATAGCAGCGGGCAGCCAGGCAATCGTGTCTCCCAGAGTTCCAACAGGAAGCTGCACCAGAACAGGTTTTCCATTCAGAGAAAGTTCATGATGCAGAATATCCTCCCGTGTTCCGTCAGGCTTTTCCAGCCAGACATCAATCCGGAATGGAACAAAGTACTTCTTGGTGGATGAAACCATCCCGCCCTTGAGCCGGGCATCGAAAAGAATATTTCCCGTCGAATAATCTGAAAGCCTGACATGCCACTGCCCCAACTCCGGAGCGATATCCGGCACCATGACGCGGGCACCATCATTGAAGTCAAAGCGGACACCCTGTCCCCCTTCGACAACTGGAACAGCCGGAATGGCCAGATAGGGGCTCTTTTCGTCCTCCTTCTGCACAACACTTCCATCAACGGGTAAAGTACTCTCCTGCGGAAGGCCTGAGGCAGGTGTTACAGTTTCTGCAAGCTGGGAAGAAACAGAGGTCACATCAGACATAAGTAGAAGCGTCTCCAAACCGTCCCCGCAGGCCGTACAGAGACAGAGAACCGTCCCCACCGCACCCACAAAAGCAGGCTCAATACTGAAAGTTGAAAACCATTTTCAAATCTGCATCCATCTCTTGATAAAGAGACGCTGCCCACTCTGCCACAAAACAGTGCCAAGGTTAAAATAGACTAACGACCCTTGGACATTAAAAGAAACTTTCACCTATCCACCAGAGATCGTTCCCTGGTCGGAAATGCTGTGCGATACCGGAAAGATCATGACAGACCATACTGCCATCCGCGGCCCCTTCCTGACTTTCCACACTGACCCATTCACGGTCGATCCCATGGCGGCGGTAACGCATCAGCCGGATGGCTTGATTCTATGCAAAGATGGCATCATTACCGCCGCCGGAGCATGGGACGATCTGAAAGATCAGATCCCTGAAGGCACTGCCGTAGATCATTATCCAGACCGGCTGATTTCAGCAGGAATGATCGATACTCACGTCCATTATCCTCAGCTTCCGGTGATTGCCTCGTATGGGGAACAACTCCTGGAATGGCTGGAAACTTACGTTTTCCCTGCTGAGGCCCGCTACGCCGATATCACTTATGCACGCCAAATTGCCCGCAGTTTTTTGAAAGAACTTCTCCGCGTCGGTACAACAACGGCCGCCGTGTACTGCACTGTTCACCCGGAATCCGTCGATGCTTTTTTTGAGGAATCAGAACGTCTCAATACCTGCATGATCGCAGGGAAGGTCCTGATGGACCGAAATGCGCCTGACAACCTGCGAGACACTGCCCAGACAGGTTACGATCAGTCTGCCGCCCTTATCGAACGCTGGCATGGTCGCGGACGGCAGCTTTACGCCGTCACACCGCGCTTTGCCCCTACCAGCACACCCGAACAACTGGATTTGGCTGGATCTCTCCTTGCTACCCGCTCTGACCTCTTCATGCAGACGCACCTGCTCGAGAACCGGTCTGAGATCGAATGGGTCAAGGAACTCTTTCCCACCCGCTCATCCTACCTAGACGTATACGACAAGTCCGGCCTTCTGCGCCCTCGCGCCATTCTGGCTCACGCTGTGCACGCACAGGAAGAAGATTTCCAGCGCTGCCATGATACAGGCTGCTCCATCGCGCACTGCCCTGGTTCAAACCAGTTCCTGGGTAGTGGATCGTTTCCCCTGTTCAACGCTTTGAAGCCTGAACGACGTGTTAAAATCGGTATCGGCAGCGATGTGGGCGCTGGGCCATCCCTCTCCCTGCTTCAGGTTCTGTCGGACGGATACAAGGTCGCGCAAGGCCTGGGTACAAAACTTCACCCAGCTCAAGGTCTCTGGTTAGCGACTGTAGGGGGAGCTCAGTCTTTAGGGCTTGAAGATCATATTGGCGCCATCAGACCCGGCCTTCATGCAGATCTCTGCGTGTTCGATCCTACTGCGACACCTCTCGGAAAAATTCGTACCCAGACGGCAGAGACCCTGTCTGACCTCCTGTTTGCCCTGACCATGCTGGGTGATGACCGTAGCATCGAGGCCACATATGTCGCCGGTCAGAAGGTCCACACCCGGAATTGATATCTCGCCTGCAGCCCCTCAGCCGAACCGACGCTGTGGCCCTTCGACTATAGGGTCTTCAGCGTCTACAGACAGGCCCATCAGAATCCGTTCATCGGGCAGATCGGCCACGACGATGTCCGCTTCTGGATCAACTGCCAGTGTCCGACGGACATTGAACAGCAGATGCAGGAAAATGGCGGACAATGCCCCTAAGGTAATACCGCTTCCAAAGACAATCTGCGCCCACATCGGGAACGTATCCGAGATATGAGGCTGCGCCGTCGCCAGCATTCCAAGGCCGATGCTTGTTCCAACAATGATGACATTACTCTGCCGATTGAAGTCCACTCGCGTCAGCGTCTGAACACCGACAACAGCAACTGTGGCAAACATCGCCAGCGCGGCACCACCCAGAACGGGTAACGGAACCGCCGCCACAATCGCCCCGAGCTTTGGCAGACATCCGAGCATCATCATGATGACAGCCGCAGACGCCACCACCCAACGGCTTTTCACTCCAGTCATGCGCACAAGACCGACATTTTCAGCAAAGCAGGTATAGGGGAAAGAATTAAAGACACCGCCGAGCAGCGTTGCAATGCCATCTGCCCGCAACGTGCGCGCAATGTCTTCCCGCGTGATGGTCTTCCCGACAATTTCCCCCGTCGCGTACACATTGCCGATTGTCTCGACCATGGTGATAATCATTACGATCACCATCGACAGGATCGGAACCACGTGGAAAGTGGGTGTCCCAAAGAAAAAGGGCTGTGTGAGTGACACAAACGGCGCGGAAGCAACGCCATCAAAATGTGCATCACCCAAAAGCCAGGCAGCCATCGTACCGACACACAGCCCAATCAGCACGGCGATAGTCGCAATAAACCCCCGAAACAAGCGCTGCACAACCAGAATACTTGCCAGCGTTCCCAGCCCGTAACACAGGCTTCGCAAAGGCACTTGATCCTGCACAAGTCCCGGTCCGTGCCCGGAAACAATGTCGTTAGCCGCGACAGGTAAGAGTGCCAGACCAATCACAAGAATGATGGAGCCTGTCACGACAGGCGGGAAAAACCGCACAAGTTTCGCGAAATGCGGCGCCAGAAGCAGGGTCACAATCCCTGCGATAATGACTGATCCATAGATCGATAGCAGACCTGGCGTTCCGCCCCCTACCGCCGACCCGATAGCAATCATCGGACCTACCGCCGTAAACGTCACCCCTTGCAGAAGCGGCAAACGAACCCCTACCGGTCCAAAACCAACAGCCTGCAACAGGGACGCAATCCCACAAGTGAACAGATCTGCATCAATCAGATGAATCAGCGTTTCCTGTGGGAGGTGCAAAGCCCCTGCCACAAGAATGGGGACAATCACCGCCGCTGAATAGAACGCCAAAATATGCTGGAAGCCATAAGCCCCCAGCCGCCAGAGCGGGAGCTTCTCATCAACCGGATGAACCACAGAAGTGTCAGACGCCATCAGGTCTCAGCTTCCACGATATGTGGAATATCCATAAGGCGCCGCCAGCAGCGGAACATGCGCATGCGTGCCCTCACCCAGACCGAACACAATCGGCACAACATCCAGAAAGGGCGGATCAGACAGCACATGCCCCGCCGCCCGGAAATACGCACCAATCTCGAATTCCAGACGATAGGTTCCACGTTCCAGCGAGATCTCCCGCAAGGCGGGGCAACGCCCATCATGATCCGTCACGCCTTCGAAAAGAACAGCATCTTCCTGAAAAAGCCGGAAAGACACCCCAGCCGCCGGACGGCCCGAGACCGTATCCAGAATATGCGTGGATAATGAGCTCATGATGTCACCAGATCTTTCAGTCTCAGCCCTGCAATCGCATCGATCTGCGAGAGGGCTTCCCTCAGTTCCGCCTCGGGCGTCCCGCCCAGACGACGTTCCATTTCATCCATGATGACCCTCTTGGCCATTTGCCCGGGGGCCGCGACTTTACGCACGCAGATCACAAACGGCATGGAAAAAGCCTTCCCATAGGCCGCATTCAGCGTCTTGAATCGCTCGTATTCCGCAGGCGTCAGACGATCCAGCCCGGCAGAGGCCTGCTCGGATGCAGACTCCGCCGTCAGATCCGGATCAACTCCCGCACGATGACCAAGTTCAGGATGCGCCCGCACCAGTGCCAACTGAGCTTTCTCGCCCGCATCCCGCACAACAGCAGAAAACGCCGCAAGCATGGCCTCTACACCAGCAAATGGCCGCGCTGCCAGAGCACCTTCAGCCACCCAGGGCGAATGCTCGTAAAGCCCGCCAAACGTCTGGACGAAAACATCCGACGTCATGGCATTCACATCGGAAATCTTCATGCGGGATGCACACTCATCCAGTGCTGCGCAATATCAAGCCGGGATGCCACCCAAACATTCTCATGGGACGCCACATGCTCCAGAAAACGCTGAAGCGCCAGCGCACGCGCAGGCTTGCCGGCCAAACGACAATGAAGCCCGATGGACATCATACGCCCCCCTTCCGCATACAGCATGTCGAACGTATCCCGCAGATACCGGAAGAACTGCTCGCCCTCGGTAAAACCGTTGAGCGCCGCAAACTTCATATCATTGGCATCAAGCGTGTAAGGCACGATCAACTGCGGCTTGCCATGGGAGCGATCATAGTACGGCAGATCATCCGCATAAGAATCAGCATCGTAAACAAAGCCGCCCTCTTCCACGATCAGACTGGCCGTGTTCGGGCTGGTGCGGCCCTGATACCACCCCAACGGGCGCTCCCCGACCACTTCGGTATGAAGCGCAATCGCCTCACGAATATGCTCGCGCTCCACGTCTTCCGGGAAATCCTGATAATCAATCCAGCGCAGGCCGTGCGTGGCAATTTCCCAGCCACTCTCCTTCATGGCGGCCACCGCATCCGGGTTGCGCGCCAAGGCTTTGGCCACACCGAACACGGTTGTGGTCATGCCAGCCTTTTCAAACAGACGATGCAAACGCCAGAAACCAGCACGACTACCGTACTCGTAAAGGCTTTCCATTTGCGCACAGCGTGCACCAATGATGGACTTCGTCCCGACCATTTCAGACAGGAAAGCCTCCGATCCCGCATCTCCATGCAGGACCGAGTTTTCCGCGCCTTCTTCATAGTTGATGACGAACTGAACCGCGATCCGCGCCCCACCCGGCCATTTCGGGTCAGGCAGAGTTCGGCCATAGCCAATCATGTTACGGGGATAAGTGTTCGTGCTCATCTGGACTGCCTCCCCCTCAAACCGTTGGCGGATCAAGGCTGATCAGTTCTTCCGTGTCATAGGACAGCAGACTTTCCAGATGTTTCTCACCATCCTCAACAAACAGGTCACGCGCAATACCGCGCGTCAGCTTCTCGACACCAAAGCGCATACCACTGATGGACGCCCCTGAAAGACCCATGCTGGGCATGGACGCAAACGTGAAATTGTAGATTGCCGCCAGCATCGGGGCCTTCGGATCGGCCGGATCTTTCGGCAGGAACTGGAAACGCTGCCCCAGATAGGGATGGCTGGACAGCAGCGTGCTTTCCTCCCCTTCTGGCGCCGTGAAATGGTCGCTCCACAGCATGACGGAGTCCGCGAAATCCTGCGTTTCCGGACGGTGCTTCAGATCAATCGAGAAGCCAGTACCAATAATCAGGAAGTCAAAGCGCATCTCGCCATTGGGCGTTTCAACCACAACCTCATCGCCGTCCATACGCGCAGAATTCCATGGCGTCCCCGGATGAAACGCAAAGTTCTCATGCTTGCGGCAACGCCAGAACGTATCCTGCGGCGGCGGCTGGTTCAGATTGTAGATGCAGCGCATGAAGCGCCAGCGGGTCAGATCCGGCAGTTCTGAAAAATGCGCAAGGAAGCCCGCATTTTCCATCCAGCGATACGGATTGATGGCCGGAATCTTCGTACGACGCAGACACAGATCCACACGCCCCACACCGGATTCCAACGCCGTCGCAGCATTATCAAAAGCGGACGCACCAGCGCCCAGAACGCCGATCCGCTTGCCCTTCAGAGCCTCGAAATCAATATTCTCATGCGTGTGGGCATAAACCGACTTCGGAAGGTTCTCCGAAATGAATGGGGGAACGAACCAGGCTCCGCCACCATCAATTCCCGTAGCCAGAACCATCCGGCGCGCCCAGCGCTTTGTCTCGACACCAGCAGCATTTCGGAATGTCAGACGCAGAAGGCCGTCTTTCCATTCCACATGAACCAGTTCCTGGTCGTTGACGACCGGCAGTTCGAGCGTATCACGCACCCAATCCAGATAGGACTGCCAGTCATGCCGTGAGATCTTGTCGAGCGATTGCCAGGCTTCCTTGCCATACCGCGCTTCATACCAAGACTGCGGCGTCAGATTGGGAACACCCAGATCCGGCCCCGTCACATGCTTCGGCGTCCGCAACGTGATCATCCGGGCAAACGTGACCCACGGGCCTTCTCCACCCTTTGCAGCGCGCTCAAAAATTTGCGTGTTCGTTACGCCCTGACGGCGCAGTCCGAAACAGGCTGTCAGCCCACCTTGTCCGCCGCCAATAATGGCAACATCCAGAACATCTTCACCGTCTTTCTGAACCGGAATATTCCAGTTTCCGGTTGCGTACCTGATCTTCGCAAGATCCTCATGAACCTGCGCCGAAAGGGTGGCCAGGCCGTCAGTCGGGGAAGGGGAACGTGTCATGAGCATCTTATCCTAAAGAACAGGCACAGGATCGTGGTCTTTCATAAGAAATGACCAGAGTTTCTTCCTGTGTCAAAATGACAGGATTAACCTGCCTCTCTGAAGTGTTTCATAGAGGGGCATTCTCGTATATCTCAGAAAAACGTCCCTGCCGTTCTCGAAAAAAGAGCGTATCCCATGCCGGTTTTCTCCCGCTTCCTTCGCTACTTCCTGTCCGTTGCCCAATATGGCTCGATCCGGAAAGCCTCCGAACACCTACGGATTGCGGCGTCTGCCATCGACCGCCAGATTCTGCATGGTGAGGAAGCTCTCGGCACTCCACTCTTTGAGCGCCTGCCCAGCGGCCTGCGTCTGACAGCCGCTGGCGAACTCCTTTATACCAAAGGCAAGCAGTGGACGCGGGAAATGCAGGAAGTCCGCACCCAGCTTGAAGACATGCGCGGATTGAGACGGGGACAGGTGGACATAGCTCTGCCTGATGCCCTGACCACAGGATTTCTCCCCCGTATTCTGAAAGACCTGCGGAAAAGCCATCCCGGCATTACCATCTGCACCCATGTGCTGGACAACGCTGCCATTCTGCAGGCGCTCATCAGTGGAGATGTTGATTTTGCGCTCCTCCTGAATCCGACACAGGCCCGCGGCCTGCTCGTCCGCACTCATATCGATTACCCCTTGGGTTTCGTCTGCCTTCCCGACCATCCGATAGCCAAAAACAAGGATGCTCGTTTCAGCACCTGTGCCGAATACCCAATGGTCATGCCCCAACAACCTCTCGCACTACAGCGACAGATTGAAATTCTGGAAATTGACAGCAATGTCAGCGTCCAGCCTGCTGCATCCTCCGATAATATCCAGATGATAAAGTCATTGGTCCTGGAAGGCGTCGGACTGGGAATCCTGAGTCGGCTTGATGCCATGAAGGAAATTCTCAGTGGTGAACTGGCTTTCGTCCCCATTTCAAACAGGGATGTTTCCCCACTGACCCTGGCTCTATGCGTGGATCAGGCTCGGCAGCTTTCCGGAGCAGCAAGACTGGTGATTGCAGAAGTGGAGAAAACCTTCTTGCATCCAACAGAGACATAACTTCGGAAGCAGCATGCTGAACGACAAACTCTACACCGCGTTAGGAAGGGCAGGCATAAGCCAGAACATCTAAGGACAATCCAATGTCTTTTCTCAGGATATTTTCTGCCAGCGCCCTCATCTGCTGTCTGTTGGGAAGTGGCGCCCTCGCCCAGACGGCCACTGACATCCGTATTGTTCAGGGCGGAGAGAATGTTGCCTGGAAAGCCGCGCCTCCCATGTTCCCGAGTGGAACACGCATGTCCTTCCTGTACGGAGCCTCGGACAAGCCCGGTCCCTTCACCATGCGCGTCATGATGCCCGCAGGGTCAACCATTCCGCCCCATACGCACAATATGGATGAAATGCTCACGGTTCTGGCGGGCAGTGTGCATCATTACATCGGCGAGAGCATCACAGCGAACGATGAAAAAGTCCTGACAGCCGGAGGGTTTGTTCATCTTCCTCCTAATGTTCCGCACGCACTCAAAGCTGGGACACAAGGCGCCATTGTGCAGGTTTCGGGAACAGGCCCATTTACCATGACCTACGTGAACCCACAGGATGATCCGCAGCATACAAATCGTTAAGACTAGTCCGACAAAAAAAACCCAGCTTCACATGTGAAGCTGGGTTTTTTGTATCAGAGCGAGCTGGGCACTTAGTGCCCAATAATTCCCAGAACCAGACCTGGCGTCAGTATCTGCGGCAATACAACTTCCGATCCATGCGGCGGATAATAAACATAGAGAGGGACGCCATCGCGCCCGTGAGCTTTCAGGTAAGCGGAAATTCCTGCGTCCCTGTTGGTCCAGTCGCCCTTGAGATAAGCGACATGCCGCACACTGAACGCCTTACGGACAGAGTCCACATCGAGCGCCACCCGTTCATTCACCATGCAGGTGATACACCAGGACGCCGTCATATCGACAAAAACCGGCTCTCCCTTTGCACGAAGGTCTGCCAGCTTCTCACTTGAAAACGACTGAATTTGATTGTCAGCTGAAGTTGCAGGAGACTTCGCTGTTGCAGATACCGGTTCGGCAAGACTACGGGACAAGCCTGCCCCACACACCACCATGCACAGAACGGCTACAACACGGCAAAACAGAACCGTACCCCGTCCACCTTCCCGCATCGCGCGATGCTGCCCTATGCCATAGATCCAGGCCGCAAAGCCCAGCAACACAAGACCGCCGCCTGCCACGACTACGAAATTCACACCGCGCTCAATCGTCGCCACCCACAGCAACCATACGCAGGTTGCCAGAAGCGGGAAGGCCAAGGCCTGCTTCAACACACCCATCCATGCTCCTGGCTTTGGCATCCGCGACGCCAGACCGGGAACACTTGCCACCAGCACATAGGGAACTGCCAGCCCAAGCCCCATGGAAAGAAAGACCAATAGCCCCATCACAGCGGGGCCACCCAAAGCTCCTGCAATGGCGACTCCCATAAACGGAGCCGTGCAAGGCGTCGCGACTATGACAGCCAATAGCCCCGTCATCATGTCGCCAGCATGGCCTGCCCCGTGTGGATGCAACTGGCCTAATCGCCCCGCACTGATTTCAAACACGCCCAGCAAGTTCAGAGCCATGCCAAACAGCAGCCAGCAAACACCAACCACAAATCCCGCTGATTGGAACTGGAAACCCCATCCAGCTGAAGATCCGGCAAGGCGCAGTCCGATCATCAGAAGACCAAGAACTGCGAAGGCTCCCGTAACGCCCAGCGTGTAAAACAGTGCACTCTGCAACTGCACACGCCTCCCCACGCCGCCCATCTTGGCCAATGACAAGGCTTTCATGGCCAGAACTGGAAAAACACAAGGCATAAGATTGAGGATCAGACCGCCGACAAAAGCGAACAGCATCACACGGAGCCAACCAGCACCCGTTGGTACGGCGTCTGCGGAAGCAGGCGCGGGCGCCGCTGCGGCATCCTCTACTTTGGTTGGACCCACCGTCTGTTCAGCAGAAATCTGGATAGGGCTTTCCTGACCAGCCTCATCCTTCAACACGACCAGCCCCTTAAGCGGCGCATCCCGATGAGCAGTTTTCAGAAACTTCAGGTGAAGAGAAAGCTCGTCTTTGCCAACGTTCAGCGGCTGCGGAGCAACCTGATCAATCAGGCCACCTTCTTCCGGCAAAAACCAGGCTTCCGAAACTGCTGTGGAGGACAGTCCTCTGCCTTCAAGCGTCAGGACACCATCAGCAGAAACATGCGCCTTGAAGGGAGACGGAATCGGCATTTTCGCATCTGCGGCCTGAAACAGGCCAGCCTGAGCACCTTCAGGAGCGGGACCGGAAGACGCAGGCAGTGTCAGCGAAAAATCACCGCTTTCAGGAATGCAGACTTCGGCACAAACAAGCCATTCTGCATGCGCATGAAGTGTGGTCCCGCCAGTCCCTTTTAAGGTCAGACTGGCGGGAAGCAGCACATCTCCGACATAGGCGTAGGACATGAGACCGCCTTCACTCAGGCGAACTGGCATCGGCCAGTGGATGTCCGAAGTCTTGCCAGTTGCCGCGCCCTGCGCCGTTACATCCAGCGTCGGAGTGTCCCCGGCATCTCCGGGATTAATCCAGTATGTGTGCCAGCCCGGTTTAAGTTGCAGCCTCAACCCAACACGCAATGACTGGTCCGGACCGATGGAATCACGGTCAGTAACCAGAGTTGCCGTATCATTGGCTGAGACGACAGCAGGGCTTTCCGCTGCAATAGACGCCCCATTGACACCAAGACCACATATCCCCGCTGCAAGCAGGGCCAACAGACTTAACACACGACGCAAGGTAGTCTCATTCCCTCAGGACAAAACAGGACAGCCTGCATAACACTCTATGTCTGAGAAAACAGTGCTTTTCCACAAACAGGACTAAATAAATCCTGTTTTATGGTTTTTGTCTCAGGGAATCAGTTTCTCCGCTCTCAGGCGCTCAAACAAATCGAAGAACGAGTCTGGCGTATATTGCCACCCGTCAAACCCTGCCAGACGGCTCTTGGACATGTCCGTCACACATTCGACAGGACGCCCCAGATCCGCGTACGTATGCCAGGCAGACGCAAGGTGATCGATCCGACTTTCGGTCAGGCCATATTTCTCAGTAATCTGCGCCCACAAGTCTCCATCTTGCGACAGGGTTTCCTCAAGATCTGTCGCGTGGCCGGGATAAGGCGCAGCTTCCAAGCCGAACCATGCAGCAAGGCGAGGCCACAGCCACTTCCAGCGAAACACATCCCCGTTCACCACGTTGAAGGCTTCATTCCATCCGCTTTCAGATGTTGAGGCCCAGAGAAGCTGCTTGGCCAACTGACGGGCGTCAGTCAGGTCGGTAAGGCTATCCCACTGTACAGGCGAGCCAGGGAAAACGAAGGGACGTCCTGTTTCGCGGCAGATCGTCGCGTAAACAGCCAAAGTGCTCCCCATATTCATCGCATTGCCAACTGCATATCCGATGATGGTGTGGGGACGATGTACGCTCCAGGAAAAGCCGTATTTTTCCGCGGCGGCAAACAGCACATCTTCCTGATCGTAATAGAAATTAGCCAAGGGCAGACGCGGCATGTCCTCCCGGAATGGCGTCTGGGGTGACTCACCTGAAGCATAAGCTTCAAATGGCCCAAGATAATGCTTCATACCCGTTGTAAGCGCAGCGTGCTCAAGCCTCTCTGGCGCAGGAAGTGCCTCAAACACATTGCGGACCATCGCGGAATTAACGCGACAATTTTCTTCTTCCGTGGGCTGACGAAGCCAGGAACAGAAAAAAACGTGTGTGGGCGTCAGATCCTTCAGAGCCAACTTAAGGTTGTTCAGATCCAACAGGTCTACCGCAATCGGCAGAACGCCGGCCATGTCGTGTCGGGGCCGGCGTGCCAGACCATGAACAGTCCAGCCTTCGGCAACGAGACGCGTCGCGAGCGTCTGGCCAACAATTCCAGTCGATCCGACAACAAGAGCAATACGGGACATCAGGGTCTCCTTTCCCGAAAAATGGTTCGCCCTCCATTTGAGCCCTTGGTGTCAACAGTTCCAGACGGCACCATATTGTGCCCTGGATACCAAAAGGTTCCCACAGAATGACAACCTCCCTTCCGGCCCGCTATCGCCAGGCTCCCTTTGACGAAGACTGTGCGCCGCGCCGGGTTCTAAGACTTTTCAGTGGAAAATGGACGACCATGATCCTCCATACGCTCCACCTTCTGGAAGGAAGCTCCCGCCCCGGTCGCCTTCAGCGAAGCATCCCTGGTCTTTCAAAAAAAATGATGACCCAGACATTAAGGGAGCTCGAAGACAAGGGACTCGTCTGTCGCGAGATCCATCAGATCATGCCCCCCAATGTGGAATACAGCCTGACGTCCCTCGGGAAAGTCTTCGTCGAGCCCATTGAACAGCTCTACTTGTGGGGGATCGATCATGCAGATGCGCTGGAAGCGCTAGAGGCCAATGAAAGCCGTGCAGCAGCCTCAGACACTCTGATGGAAGCTGCAGAATAACGCATCACATTTTGGACAGGGGACCTCATCCTGTGGCACTCCTGCTTGAAAAGGGCCTTCCCGGCCAGAACAGACCTCACCTTGCGCGGACATGCTCCAGTTTCAAGGCATATCAAGGACATTTCAGAACGATGTGTTCCCCTTCACGGCCCGTCCAGTCACGAACACCCCGTCAAAAGAAACGCCATTCCTTCATGGCCTTTCTGGTTTTCCTGACGGCCCTGCTGGCAACACCCTTCAGCTGGGCAGAAACAACACCGGCAAAAGCCGCAGCGGCGACAGTCAGCCCCACGTCGGCTCCCCTGTCGGCTCAGGAAGCCCAGCAGCTTCTGAATGTTCTGAATGACCCCAAACAGCGTGACAGCTTCACACACACGCTCTCCCTCATGGCGCGTGGTGTCAAACAGACGGACACGCCTGCAGCAAGCCCAGCGTCCAAGGCTGCAACCATGCCGGACGTGTCACCAGAGATTGATAACGGCCTGAAAAGCGTTCGTACGCAGTCATTGGGATATGTTCACAACTTTCTGAACCTCTTCAGTGATCTGGGGCTGGTCGGCCACTGGTTCAGATCACAGATGTTGTCGGCAGAGACACGCGCGCCAATCCTGCATGCATTTGGCATTGCCGTGCTGGTCATTGCGTGCGGTCTGGGGCTCGAACGCACCATTGCGCTAATGCTGCGCAAACCGCTTCAGAACCTGACGCTCAAAGCACAGGCGCGGGAAGTCCGGAATATTCAGGTCCTGCCCGAAGCAGACCCGGTGCCCACAACGGCAGCCACTGAAGCCACCAACAATTCCAACCAGACCCGAGCAGAAGACCAGAGACGTCAGGTTGAGACGCTCCGTTTCCTGTCCCGCATTCCTTACGCCGCGGGTCACTTTCTGCTTAAAGCCCTGCCCGTTCTCGCCTTTCTGCTTCTGGCAGGCCTGTCGGTGCTGGTTCTGCCTCTGACAGAGCGCACCGTGAACGTTATCCTGACACTCGCATACTCTTACGCAGGGGCACGCACGCTCTACCTCCTGGTCGAGACTGGTCTTACCCCGCGGTCACCCACCATTCGGCTTCTACCCGCCAGCACACCGACTGCCTTTATGGTGACGCGGTGGTGGAACGTGTTGGTTGCTGCGCCCGCTATTGTCATTTGTCTGTCCGAACTTGGCGCACAGTTCAATCTGGCACCACGCGGAACAGGAGCCATGATTCGTGCGGTTGTTCTGGTTGAACACGTACTGATCGCTGCTTTCATCTGGCGTATCCGTCACATCGTCAGCAATGCGCTGCAGCCCAGCACCGTTGGTAAGAAAACGGGCATGTGGACGGTCATAGCCGCCATCACGCGCCTGTGGTGGGTACCTGCCATGTTCCTGGACATTTCGCTCTGGATTGTCTGGGCAGCCCATCTACAGGGTGGATACACATGGATCCTCAAGACCACAGGCGCCACAATCGGCGTTCTGGTAGCGTCCCGTCTTGGTGCTGTTCTGGCTTATGGGCTTCAGGACCGGTTCTTTCGGGTCAATCCACAGCTTGTGGAGCGCTTCCCAGAGCTTCAGAAGCGAGCTGATCGGTACTACCCGGTCGCTCGTATGATTCTGACGGGCGCCATCCTGTTCCTCACGCTCGTGGCCATCACAGAAGCATGGGGCCTGCCAACCTTCGGCTTCTTCATCAAGAATGCCCTTGGCCGTCGCCTAATGGATACGGCGCTGACGATGCTGATTGCAGCGACTGTGGCTGCGGCAATCTGGGAAATGGTCAACATCATGCTGAACCGGCAGCTCTCGTCTTTCGAGACCTCAGGCCAGCGTTCCCGAGCAACCCGCCTGCGTACGGTGATGCCAATCATCCGCACCGTTCTTCTGGCCATCATCATCATCATCGTTGCCGTGACGACACTCTCGCAGATCGGCATTAACGTAACGCCACTTCTGACCGGTGCAGGTATCCTTGGCGCAGCCATCGCTTTCGGTTCCCAAAGTCTGGTGAAGGACTTCATCACGGGCTTCTTCATGCTCGTCGAAGACGCAATCCAGGTCGGTGATTGGGTTACGACAGGCGGCGTCTCGGGAACCGTGGAAAACCTGTCAATCCGGACTGTAAAGGTGCGCGACATTACGGGCGATCTGCACATCATCCCGTTCTCGTCCGTCTCCTCCATTGCCAACACAGCGCGCGGCTACAACCAGATCGTCATCAAGCAGCAGCTTGATCTGTCGGAAGACCTGCCGCGCGTCTCTGCCATCATGGAAAAAGCCGTCAAGGAAATGCGTGCTGATCCGGTTTTCGGGCCGATGATCCTGTCCGACTACACAGATCTGGGCGTGGATCAGAGCGACAGCGGAGGCGCCACTCTGATTGGCAGCAT
Organism: Gluconobacter sp. Gdi; assembly: GCF_014132155.1. Classification (GTDB taxonomy): domain Bacteria; phylum Pseudomonadota; class Alphaproteobacteria; order Acetobacterales; family Acetobacteraceae; genus Gluconobacter. Next base: position 270,146 of record NZ_BLJQ01000002.1, on the reverse strand, counting down.
CCGGACAACCCCCATGATGAAATGGAAGGTTAAACGCGAATTCAACCGCATCGTGACCAACCGCTTTGCGGAAGAAGGTGTCAAATTCTACACGCCGACCGCCTACACCACGACGCCACCAGGCAACAGCATGCAGTTCAAGGTCGCCAATGACACAGGGCCACAGCCTGTTCAGCCATCACCTGAGAAAGCCTGATCCCTACAGAAGGCGTTTCAGAAGTTTGGGAAGAGCGTGAAGCTGACCAGAGACAGGTAAAACATCACTGCCAGCAGAATATGGCACATGTAGAGCGGGGCAATCACATAGCCCCGCCGCCTTGCCCATCCCATGAGAAGGCCAAAAGCAGCAACAGCCACGGCTAAAGCGACATTCAGCATAAGTCGGCTGTCACCCTTCGCCAGTGCGACAATCATGAAAACTGCGCCGAGTAGGGCAAACCCGACATGGACTGGCAACAGAGCCTTCAACGGACGCTTACTCCGGAGAACGCAAAGGCCGAGCCATAGGCCTGCAATAACCGTAAAAGTGAAGCACAACATCGAAGCAATCAACATCTTCGAGTCACCTTTTCTCTTATGTGTTTCCGGACATTACCGGATCTGGGAACAAAATGCTTGCAAGTATTCGTGCGCACATCACGGGCTTCATATCCGCTCGACACACAGAGCATCTTCCCGGGACACCCTCTCAAAGAGGCATCGTTGGCCCACACTAACAGACTTCGCCTATACCGCCCTGCATCACGCCAAGTGAAACCAGAAACGACAACGACCAAACGCCAGCTCAGACAAAGACGCCCTAATCTCCGTAATAAAAAAGCCCGGCATCTCTGCCGGGCTTTCAACAATAGAGACCTCAACTGACGTCTCCATCATCGCTCATTTCAGATTAGCGCAGAATACCAGTGTGGCCCACACTGTAACGGCCTGGCTGCGGCCAGACCGTCAGGCCATGCGGCTCGGCTCCAACAGGGATCTTGCGGACAGCACCCGTATCCGTGTCGATGGCATAAACCACATCGTCAAAACGACCAGACAGCCAAAGCAGCTTTCCGTCTGCACTGACATTGCCCATATCCGGGCTGCCGCCACCCGGAATCATCCAGGTCTTGATGACCTTGTCCGTCGCGAAATCGATGATGGACACTCCACCCGGCCCACCACGCTTGCCGTGGATGCGATGGGAACCACGGTTCGCCACATACATGACCTTGCCATCACGGCTCGGATACAGGCCATGCGTGCCTATACCCGTCGGGATGAAGCCGGTTTCCGTAAAGGAGTCACCATCCACGACGAACACACCGTCAGCCATCATGTCGGCAACATAGAACTTATGTCCGTCTGGAGCCGTCAGAATATCCTGCGGCATTCCACCCTTGGACAGCTTCAACATACCGATCATCTTCAGGTTCACGGTATCGACCTTGGCAACATAACCGCCAAACTCGCAGGTGAAGATCGCGTACTTGCCGTCAATGGAGAAGTCAGCGTGATTGACGCCTTTGCACTCCGGCGTCTCGACTGAGCCCTTAAGCTCCATCGTGTGCGGGTCGCGGAAATCAAGACGCTTGTGGGCTTCAGCCACCGTGATCGCGTACTTGCCATCCGGGGTGAAGTACATGTTGTAAGGATCGTCCACTGCAATATTTGCGCCGGGCTTTGCGGTCGCAGGATCGATCGGCGTCAGAGAGCCATCCGGACGTCCCTCACTGTTGTTGGTCACCCAAAGCGTCCGCAGATCCCAGGATGGCACGACGTGCTGTGGGGAGCGACCAACGGGGTAGGTATCCACAACTTGAAAAGACACCGGATCAATAACGGAGACACTGTTTCCACGCAGGTTCGGCACATAAACCCGCGCCGGGTCGTGAGCGATCGCCGGAGAAATGTGGGACGGCGTGGTTTCGCTATAAATATTATGCGGATCAATAACGGCTGGCATGCCCGGAATAGTCTGCACCGCATCTGAAGCAGCCGGAGCGGCCACGGGAACAGATGAAACAGCAGGCGCTGGCGCCGAGAAAGGCACCATAGCTGGCGGAGCTGCTGGAGCCGCCGGGGCCGGAGGCAGAGGAATCGGTGCACTTGCATCCGCAGGAGCCGTGGTCTGGGCCTGCGCCGCAGAGGCTCCCAGCAGCGTCAGCGCCGCCAGAAGGGGGGTCTTGAAATTCATGGATGGCTCCTGTTGAAGGACTGAAGTGCCGTTACAGCGGTGCGTATCTGCATCTCTGTGCCGATACGTCCCAGTCCGGGCGTAGCCTGGCGCGGATCCCCGCCATAAACGCCATCGGTGACACTGGGTTTTGGAGCGGCGCGAAGCGCTTCCTGACGGACCAGGGACGGATCCACGGCCAGCATCAGGGACGTATCGCTCAGTTCCGCATGCATACCCACTTCTGCTGCATGGCCCTGCGCTTTTAGGGCATCAGCATACTGATGGGGAATAACTTCATAATAATCGCGCAGGTCCAGAACTGCTGCCTGACCCTTCCATCGCGTGTTCAGCTCCTGGGCCACATGCGCCATGGACGCCTGATAGCCCCCATGATCTCCCAGAAAAACGATTTTCCGGAAACCCTGCACACGAAAACTTTCAGCGGCACCTTTCAGCATTCCTTCGAACACGGCAGGCGGCACGGAAATTGTTCCCGGAAAACGCATGTGAGAGGTTCGCGGGGAGATTGAACCTTCCGGCACATAAGCAATGACGGGGGCCACAAACGTCTGCCCGGCCTGTCTGGCAATTTCGTCCGCCAGAACCTGCGCCCGCACATTATGCTTGCCGACAGCCATGTAAGGCCCGCTTTGCTCCGTCCCGCCGACGGGAATGATAATAGTATCAGTCCCACCATGGACGGCGCGGTCAATTTCCGTCCAGGTGTGGCAGGCGAATTCAACCTGTGCCGCCGTTCCCGCGCAATGCGTCACGGCCTGCCCGAATGCCAGCGGAGCCATACCAATCCCCAGGCCAAGCATCGCACAGGCGGAGCGCAATAGACGGGGATAAATCGGCATAAGACAGGCATCTCTGAAAATGGTCGTCTTTCCCTACTCCATCCGGGGGTATGTTTTCCAGAGCACCCCGTCTTTTCGCTCTCGGAAGATACAGTATAGAGAGCGGTATGCCTTTCCCTGTTTCTTATGACCCCGATGCGGTCGATAGTGCCGCCCATCTGATTCAAGTCGCGCTGACGCCGGTTTTCATGCTTTCGGGCATTGGAACACTCATCAACGTCTTCAACACACGCCTTGCTCGCGTGGCAGATCACCTAGAAGACGTGCGAAAAAAACTGGCCGCTCCGCCTTCTGATACCGATACGCCAGACCCTTTCTATACACCGGCACGACTGGCCGCTCATGAGCTTAGACTCCATCGGCGAATCTTCGTTCTGGACGCAGCCATCATGCTCAACGCCATCGGCGGGGCCTCGACCTGCGGCGCGGCAATGGCTCTTTTTGTCGGCTCGCTGCGCGATGCAAGCACATCCACATGGCTGCTAGCCTTTTTCGGCATAGCTCTGGCCTGCACCGTTGGCGCTCTTTTCTTCTTTCTGGCGGACACACTTCTCAGTTGGCACGGGCTAAGACGCGACGGGCTTTCTCTTTCGTCTCCCAAGAAAAATTGAGACCTTGCGCAATTTTATTGCGCGAATATGGCGCTTATCAGATTTTGATACCCTAAATTGCGATGGAACCGACAACAGAACATCCCTGAACTGAAACGTGAAATAATCGCTGTTTCAGCTCAGGAGACTGCTTTTCATGAATTGCAGCAAAGTTCTGGCAGGGATTTATGCGTTAAACGCAGGTCTGATCCCGCATCTTCATTTGTTGCTTTGAAAGTGGTTTCTGGAGTTTCTCCCGTCCCACGCCATCAACGGCAAGTAAAACGGAGAAAACTTCCATGACGTCCATGACCCTGATCCACCTGATCGGCCTGCCAACCAATCTTCTCGCCCAGTTCTCAATGGTCGCATTCGTGCCTGTTATCGGCGCTCTGATGATCGCTACTGTTGCAGCTGACCGCGTTTCTTCCAAAGGCTGAATTTTAGCCTTTGGTTACGCCTTGGCTGTTCGCAGGCAGGGTTTCAGTGACGAACGGACAAGTAGGAATTCGGATCCAGACGACGACGCCACAAGTCGCTGATCCAACAGCCCATGATTCCGATCATCATGCCCACTGATGTGGACCCGATCCAGTGTGACGGTAGCAGCGCCATTAAAACGCCTGCACCTCCTGCGATGGTCCAGTTCAGTGTACCAATCAGGGCAGATGCTGCTCCTGCCTGATGCCCGTGATGCGTCAGGGCCAGAACACCAGCGTTTGGCCCGACAAATCCGAGCGACGACGTCGTACAGAAAATCAGGATGCAGAGTATCCAGGGATTTTGTGGCCCAACCAGCCCCAGCGAACAAACCAGCACACCAAGCAGTGTGAAGGTTAGAACAGCCAGCATTCCGTATTCCATGACTCTGGTAAACAGAAAGCGCTGCGCCATCCGTGCGTTGATCTGTGACCCCAAGACAAAGCCTACAGCGTTCAACCCAAAGAATATGGCGAACAAGCGCGGCGAGAAATGCAGAATGCCCTCAAAAAGAGCTGGTGCATTGGAAAGATAGGCAAACATCGTAAAGGTGCCGAAGCTTGCGACCATGGCAGCAGAGCAGAACAGTGGCTCTGTAATCAGGCCCCAATACCGGGCGACCACGCCTGTAAAAGGGAGCGCAAACCGCTTCTCTGGTGGAAACGTGTCTGGCAGCAGGAACCACGTTCCAATGAACAGCAACACTCCAAAGCCTGCGCCAACCCAGAAGATCAGTCTCCACTCGCCCAGATCGAGCAAAAAGCTCCCGATGGATGGCGCCAGAAGCGGCCCCAGACCAAAGATGAGCATCAACTGGGACATCAGCTTCACGCCAGCCGGCCCAGTGGCAACGTCACGTACCATAGCTCGTGGCGCTACGGACGTTGTTGCCCCTCCCATCGCAGCGATGAAACGTAGAATGCAGAATAGGTGAAAATTCGTGACCACCGCCAGAAGAGCGGAAGCGATGACATACACCACCAGCCCCAGCAGGAGCGGCAATTTACGGCCATAGCGGTCACAGAGTGGGCCGAGTGTAAACTGCCCAATTGCGAGCCCGGCGAGCCAGGCTGTCAGCGTCAACTGGGCTGAACCCGCCCCCTGCCCCAGATCATGTTCCAGCATGGGAAATGCTGGCAGATACATATCTGTCGAAACCGGTCCGAGAATGAAGATAAGGCCGATCAAAATCCGAACGACCGGCGAAAGGGTCGTTACAGGGGCATCAGAGGCGGAGGAAGTGGACAAAAGTACACCACGTCATGGCAGGGCGATAAACAGGAAAACGGGCTCCTCATTAAAGAGAAGCCCGCTTTGGTACTCAACGCCTTTTTATGCGCTCTGACCATCCCCGAAAAAGCAGAAACGATCAGGAAAACAGGGACGACCGGAAGATTATTTCCCCCACCCTGCCAGTACGCTGTCCTTCACGCTTTTGGGGAGGCCGACATAGTCAAGGCGGGCATTGTCCGCATCACCATTCTGAAATCCCCAGGCGAAGAAGTCACGAACAGCCTTGGCGACTTTCGCATCCTTCGGGTTGGTTGGAACCAGAACGAACGTTGCCGTCACAATCGGCCAAGCCCCTGCGCCTGCCGTATCGAGCAGGTTAACGGCATAATGGTCAGCATGGGTCCAGTCAGCCGCATTCGCAGCTTCAGCAAAACTCTGAAGCGTTGGAGAAATAAATGCGCCGGCATGGTTCTTCATCTGGGCAATATTCAGATGATTCTGTGCAGCATAGGAATACTCGACATAGCCGATGCCACCTTCCGTCTGCTTGACCATCGCTGCCACACCATCATTGCCGCGGGCGCCAGAACCACCCGGCCATGCGATTGACGTGCCAGCTCCCAGCTTCTGCTTCCATTCAGGGGAGACCTGAGACAGATAGGATGTGAAGACAAAGCTTGTGCCCGAACCATCAGCACGATGAACCGGAGCGACATCTGTTTCCGGCAGTTTCAAGCCCGGATTCAGAGCCTTGATGCGATCATCATCCCACTCCGTGATGTCGCCATCGTACAGAGCGGCAAGCGTCGGGCCATCCAGATGCAGGCTGCCTGCCTCGATTCCCGGAACATTGGCAACGACGACAATGCCGCTCATCACGGTCGGGAATTGATACAGGTGTTCAGCAGCCAGACGATCCGCAGCCATCGGCTTGTCAGAAGCGCCGAAATCGACGGTCCGGGCAATAACCTGATCCTGGCCAGCGCTGGAGCCGACGCTCTGATAATTTACGTTCACCCCGATCTGAGTTTTGGCAGCGGCCCCCCACGCCCCGTAGATGGGGGCTGCGAAGCTGGAGCCTGCACCCGTAATCTCCTCAGCACGGGCAGAAGACAGCGAGACAGAACCAAGGGCCGTCATTGCGACAAAACCGAAAAGCGCGAGCTTGTTCTTAATCATGATGATCCCTAACCGGGCATTGGTAAACGGAGTTATGTACTAGCCCCACCCTTCCAAGGGAAACAGAGGGTGGCACATGATAGTTTCATGACAGGCTCAGAGTGCCTGATGCGTAAATAACACACCCATGGTCCATTCCCCTTAAAGCATTCAACAATGGGAAAATGCAGCCCGTTTCTAAAAGACACACATTTTCAAAGACATGACAGGGTTTGTCATAAATGAGTCTTTTTACCGTCATGAAACCTTCCCACTCTTCAAAAAACGAAATCAGATACCTCCGCTGTGGATCACCTGCCATTCATGCAAGGATGCACCACGGCAATGACTTTTTCTGTTCGAAGAGCAACAGCCCTTCTGGCGACTTCGACCCTGATGTCTTTTGGAACGTTCGTTGGTCATGCCCATGCGGCTGACCAGATGGAAATCATGGAACGCCAGATTCACGCGATGCAGGCGCAGTTGAATGCCCTGAAGAAAGAGCATAACGACGAGATCAAGCGAGCCAGAGCCGTCCTTGCCCGTCAGCGTGAAGAAGCGGAAAATAACCCTTACAATCAACGTAGCCGCTATATTGGCTCCCCACCACAACCCACTACCCCCCTAATCACTGTTCGCCAAGGGACTGGTAGTCCGGACAGTGGCCGTGCGGCTTCGGACCGTGCAGATGTCAGTTCATGGGCCGACTTCCAGCGCGCGACGTCTCAGGACGAGGAAGTCACGGTTGGTGGCGTGAAAATTGGCTTTCCCAAAGGCCGTCCAACCATTCAGTCTTCCGATGGCGCGTATGCTTTCTCCATTGGACTGGCCTTCCATGAAGACTTTGGCGGATTCTTCAATGCAGGCCCACGGGCAGGCGAAAGCCGTGGTGCTTTCAACAGCTTTACTTCCAATCTGCGACGCCTGCGTATCCCGTTCATGTTCCGCTACAAGAACTGGGTTGCAGCCGTTACGCCTGATTTTGGGGCGAACCATAATGATGGTTATGTCGGCCTGTACGAGGGCAACCTGAACTACACAGGTTTTCGCAACACAGTCCTGACTGCTGGTTACTTCCAGCCTCGCGTGACGGAGGAAGATTCCGAAAGCTCGAACGACTTCTTCACACTTGAACGTCCGAGCATCACTGACATGGTCCGCAACATCGCTGCTGGCGATGCCCGTTTCAGTGTTGGTGGGCTGCATTATGAAAAGCGTTGGTGGGTTGCCGGGTACTTTACGGGCCAGGAATGGGGACACCGCAACGCCTCTGACAACGGCAGCACCTATTATGGCGGCGGCAACGCCAATACCGTTGATAGTCAGACGGGCGCCACACTCCGTGTCGCTGGCCGACCTGTGGTCACAAAGGACGTGGACGTCCATGTTGGAGCGTCTGCCATTTCAGCCTTCAAGGTTCCCTGCAATACAGGAGCAGATGCAAACCATTGTACACGGTCAACATCCTTCGGCCAGCGCCCTGAATTCGACATTGGAGAGGCTAATCTCGCGGCAACAGGAGGAATCACAAATGCTGCCCAGGTCTGGGCTGCTGGCCCCGAACTGGGCATCCGCTGGAAACGCCTGATTGTTAAAGGTGAGTACTATCACGTTGGCGTCGAGCGTTCTGGCCCTGGTCTGAAATCCGCAGGGTTTCAAGGCTGGTACGGGTCAGCAGCCTATACAATCTTCGGTGATCCTCGCATGTACAACATCAAGGAAGGCGCTTTTGGTGGTCCCGGCGTAAAGGCTAACGAGGAATTCAATCCGGCGCTCGATCAATGGGGAGCTCTTGAAGTCGTCGGCCACTACAGTGTCATTGACCTCAATAGTGGCCTGAATGATGCAAACGCCAAGAATGTCATTCGCGGTGGTCAGCAAACAGTCTGGACCGGCGGCCTGAACTGGTATCCCAATCGCCATTTCCGCCTCATGCTGGACTACAGCCACTTCATCGTGTCTCGCAGCATGCAGGCGACCAACCTGTACGGCCGCAGTGGCAACTCGATTGCAGCCCGAATTCAGGCTGGTTTCTAACACTTCACCATTTTTCAGGCGGGGCGGGTCATGGACCATGCCCCCGCCTTTTCCATTGATCGAGCATCAGACAAGAAACAGTCTCGTCCACCGTAGCCCTCTATTTGTCGCACAATGATACGCACCTCATTGTGATTTCTGTCTAAACAGAAAATCCTCGCTTGCAGTATGCCTGCGATCTTGGCCCCGACAGATGAGCTGCCTTTCCAGGACGCCCTTTCGCTTATGATTGTCTCTTTGCCCCGCCTGAGTTTTCTAGCAACAGCAACGTTTTTACTGTCTCTTGCTTCCACTTTCCCCGTTTTCGCTGCCGACAGACTGGAAATCATGGAGCGCCAGCTCAGGGCAATGCAGGCGGAGGTCCAGAAACTCCGGAAAGAGCGAAACGAAGAACTCAGACAGGCTCGGGCCGTTCTGGCACACCAGCGCGAAGAAACAGAAGCAAATCCCTACAGGCAGCGCGCAAGCTTTCTTCCGCCGCCTCCGCTTCTTCAGGTCATGCCTGCCATTGCTCCACTGACAATCCATCGGCCAGGCGTCCATCCGCAAGACACGCCGCCATCAGACCGAGGCATCGTGACCTCCTGGCAGGATTTCCAGGCCGCTACCGCTCAGGATGAGGAAGTCAGCGTCGGAGGAATCAAGATTGGCTTCCCCAACGGGCGTCCGACATTCAAGACAGCTGATGGCGCCTATTCTTTGTCCATTGGTTTAGCGTTTCAGGAAGATTTTGGCGGCTTCCCAAGCATTTCGCACAGAAATGGCGAAGAACGAGGCAATTTCAACAGCTTTACATCCAACAGTAGACGCCTCCGGATTCCGTTTACCTTCCGCTACAAGGACTGGGTTGCAAACGTCACACCTGACTTCGGGCATGGCAACCATGATGGTCAGGTTGGCCTTTACGAAGCCAACATAAACTACGCAGGGCTGCATAATACCGTCCTGACCGTTGGATATTTTCAACCCCGTGTAACGGAAGAAGATGCAGAGAGCTCGAACGACTTCATGTTTGTTGAGCGCCCTGCAATCATTGACCTTGTTCGCACGATTGCCGCCAACGATGCCAGATTCAGCGTGGGAGGTATGCACTATGCCGATCGCTGGTGGATTGGGGGGTACTTCACCGGGCAGGAATGGGGCAATCGCAACGAGCGCGGATATTATGCCTCTGTCGGGGACGAGATCACGGATAGTCAGACAGGTGGAACCTTCCGTGTCGCAGGCCGCCCAGTTGTAACCAAAGACGTGGACATGCATGTCGGCATCTCCTCCATCGCATCTTTCAAGGTTGCCAAGAGCACGACAGGCCGCAGTTATACGTTTGCCCAACGCCCGGAAATCAATCTGGGCGAGTCCATCCTTATGACGACGGGCGCCATCAATAATGTTGCTCAACTCTGGTCAGCAGGGCCGGAGTTCGCGCTGCGCTGGAAACGACTTCTGATAAAGGCTGAGTATTATCGCATCGGCGTTGAACGCACAGAGGGTTTACCCTCACTCGGATTCCAGGGGTGGTATGGTGCTGTTGGATACACGCTCTTTGGAAACCCACGGCGTTACAGCATCCAGGAAGGAGGTTTCCTTGCCCCCGGCGTCTCTCCGGATCAGGAATTTGATCCCCTGCATGATCGTTGGGGAGCTCTGGAAATTGCAGCCCGTTATAGCGTCGCTGATCTCAACAGCCGCATAGGAGATGCAGATGGCGTCCGTGGCGGACAGCAGACTGTCTGGGCAACGGGCCTAAGCTGGTATCCCAACCGCTATTTTAAATTCATGCTGGACTATAACCACTTCATCGTCAGTCGTTCTTCCGCCACCGTTAACCTCTATGGTCGCAACGGCGATGCGGTCGTCGGGCGCATTCAGTCAACATTCTGAACAGCATTCACCTGAAACCCAATGAAATGTTCTGGAAAATTATTTTTTCCAGACGAACTCTCCCACTCCAGAGATCTTCCAGTTATTATAGAATTTTATATTCGGTATTTGGAAAGACTTTCTCTTGTTGAAATGGCTTCTTGGAGCGTTCCTCGGCTTTCTTGTCGTTTGCAGTGCGATCATCGGAGGCGGCTGGCTCTGGATCGACCAGAAAGATTTCTCGGCGCTTGCAACACAGAAGCTTGAAAAAGCCACGGGTCGAACGGTCAAAATCGGCTCATTACGCCTCAGCCCTGGCCAGTGGATCACGATAGACGCCAAGGACCTGCATCTGGCCAATATTCCCGGCGGCAGTCGACCAGATATGGTGAGTGTAGGCGCCCTGCATGCCCGAATACGGCTAACCTCGCTTCTGCATGGGCCACTTGAAACACGCGATGTCACGATTGACCATTTCTCAGGTCTCTTTGAAAGAACCCCAGACCGAACACCTAACTGGCGCTTCAAGTCCCATAAGACTTCCGATACCGCAGATACCCAACCGCCACCTTCGGACAAGCCTGACCTGAGCTGGTTCCCAGGACTTCGCAACGCCACAATTAACGAGAGCGATGTTACTTATCGCTCCGCAAAGGGCGCCTCTTACCAAGTCACCATGCAGCATGTGACTTTTCAGTCCGAAAATGATGCGTCTCCCCTGAGCATGGCTTTTCAGGGCGCATACAACGGCACACCCGTCACGCTCGATGCCACCATGCAGCCCCTCAAGGTCCTACGTCGCGCCCCAGAGCCATATGGGGCAAAAGCCCATGTTACGTCCGGGGATCTTGCTATCGATTTTGATGGCACCCTCACGGATGCTCTGAACTTTGAGGGCGTGAAAGGCAATATTACCCTTTCCACGCCGACCTCTGCGCCAATTTTTGCGCTGGCAGGGCTATCAGACACCCATCCCGTTATTCCCCTGACTCTTAATGGCACCTTCAGTCATGCCGGAGACAACTGGCATCTCACCAATACCACGGGAAACTTCCAAAGCACCAAAATCAAAAGTGGCACCTTTGATCTGAACGAAGGTGGCAAAGGAAAGCCCGATATCATTTCCACAGACCTGAATTTGGGCCGGGTAGATCTTAATGACCTCAATAAAGCACTCTCATCCGGAAAATCCTCTGGGCCAACCGATATCCCCCTGATTGCCCCCGCAAAACCTGACCCGGTTCTGCACGTCAAACTCACTGCTGATGAGATCCTTTACAACACTCTGACGTTTGCCAAGTTGAAGCTGGACGCGTCTCAGACACCTGGCCGCATTGATGTCAGCACCCTCGCACTAGGCTATCTGGGAGCGGGACTTCAGGCCAACGGACACATGGAAGATCAAGGCGGCCGCTCCCGTGTTACGGCAAACATCGCTCTCTCCCATGGCGACATTGACCGCCTTCGCCGTACTGCGGGTCTAGCCCCAGTTCCGGTAAAAGGCAGCCTGTCGATCCGCATCATTGCTTCGGCGAATAATGTCCGCACCCTGAACGAGGCCACACGGAAAGCTGATCTGGTCGCAGCGGTCAGTATGGAAAAAGGAGAAATTGCCCGAGAGATCGTGGAAGCCGCGTCCATGGATCTTCGGCTCCTGTTCCGTCATGCAAAAGGGACCACACCGATCACCTGCATGCTGGGTGTTCTGGAGATGCATCAGGGGATCGGAAAAGTTGTTCCCCTCCGACTGAAGACCAGCGCCGGTGTTCTGGCCGCGAAGGCAGATTTTGATTTAAACCGCCGATGGTTGGACCTTGTGTTTGCGAGCCGGCCGTTCTCCACGAGTTTCTTTGCACTCGATATCCCCGTACGTGTCAGTGGACGGTTTGACAGTCCCGATCTGAGCATTGCGAAGTGGTCGAAGAAAGGGCGTGATCTTTTGGCTGACTCCAACGAGCTGACTGTTCTGCCTGCTGCCCTCCGATCCTTTGCATCTTCCAATGCCTGCGCCCGCCCCACGCAATGACACATCATCCTAGTTCGTGGAGCGGCCTCAATTTGCTCCGTCAATGTACGCAGGTTATGCAGACCGCATAGCGCCTGGAGAGTTTCTGTTATGCGTATAGCAATGATCGGTGGTGGTTACGTCGGGCTGGTTTCCGGTGCATGCTTTGCCGAATTCGGTTCAGATGTAGCCGTTGTCGAGCGGGACCCCAAGAAACTGGCAGCCCTGCGTGAGGGCCGTATTCCCATTTATGAGCCCGGTTTGGACGCTATTGTCGCCAAGAATACCGAGACCGGCCGCCTTACATTTGGGGATGATCTGTCAACCGCTATCAATGGTGCAGACGCCGTCTTTATCGCCGTTGGCACCCCGACCCGGCGCGGCGACGGCCACGCAGACCTGACCTACGTCTATGCAGCAACGGAAGAAATCGCCCGCTCTGCCAAAGAGGGCCTGCTCGTCGTCACGAAATCTACGGTTCCGGTTGGAACAGGCCGTGAAGTTGCACGAATTCTAAGGGAAACGCGCCCTGAGCTCACGTTTGACGTCGCATCAAATCCTGAATTCCTCCGAGAAGGTAACGCTATCGGAGATTTCATGCGCCCGGATCGCGTGATCATCGGGATTGATACATCCGGTTCCGACGAAGGCGAACGTGCGACAAGGATCATGCGTGAAGTCTATCGCCCCCTGCATCTGATTGAAGCGCCTATCGTCATTACAGACCTCGAAACGGCGGAACTCACCAAATACGCCGCAAATGCCTTTCTCGCCATGAAAGTCACCTTCATCAACGAGATGGCTGATCTTTGCGAAAAAGTGGGAGGCAATGTCCATGATGTTGCGCGTGGCATGGGTCTGGATCAACGCATTGGCGGGCGTTTTCTGCATCCGGGCCCGGGTTATGGGGGGTCCTGCTTCCCGAAGGATACACGCGCTCTAACAGCCATCGCAAATGATGCAGGAGCCCCATCCCGTTTGGTCGAAGCCACCGTCGCCGTAAACGAAGACCGCAAAAGTCGCATGGCGGAACGCATCATTGCTCAGGCTGGTGGTACTGTCCAAGACAAGACGGTGGGAGTTCTGGGCCTAACGTTCAAGCCAGATACCGACGATATGCGCGAGGCAGCTTCTTTGCCTATCCTTACCCATCTGCATGAAGCAGGAGCCCGGATTCAGGCCTTCGATCCTGAGGGAATGGAAGCTGCACGCTCGCTCCTGCCTGACGGGGTTGTCTATTGCGGAGACGCGCTGGAAGCAGCGACCAACGCTGACATTCTGGTCGTTCTCACGGAATGGAACGTATTCCGCGCCATTGACCCGGAACGCCTGAGCAAAGCCATGCGCGGAAAAGCCATTGCGGATTTGAGAAACATCTGGGACCCTGCAAGCATGCGGGCCGCCGGCTTTGATTACAGTTCAATCGGCCGACTCTAAACGTGCACAAAAAAAAACCGACCTCTTTGAAAGGCCGGTTTTTCGCGTCAAAAGTAATACGTTCAGCTTTCAGGACTTGTGAACGGGAGCAAAAGTTCCATTCCGAAGGCTCTTTTCAAGCTGTTCCAAGGACTGGCCTTTGGTCTCCGGCACATAACGCAGCACGAACAGAAAGGCGCCTGCATTGACGAGAGCGAAAAGCCAGAACGTCATGTGTGCGCCCAAACCCTCAACAAGAGACAGGGTTGTCAGAGAGATCAGCAGATCTGCCCCCAATGGCTGCCCGCAACAAGGCTCATGCCCTTGCCACGGCAGGACAGCGGATAAACCTCAGCGCCAACCAGCCAGACTGCAACTGACAAGCTACCCGTGTTGCAGATCGTGTAACCCATGATCGCCAGAACCGTAATCCATGCGCCAGCACCGCCTTTCATGTGCAGCGCAAACATTGCTCCGAGCACAATCAGGGAAATAACTGCACCGGGCAGCAGGCGTAGAATCAGCGTCCGGCGGCCCCAGTTATCAACAGCCCAGCCACCGAAGATCGTAGCGCAGACCATCGCCAGGCCAACAGCAACTGACGTCAAAAGCGCAGATTCCTGACCAAACCCGGCATCTGCAAAAATGGTTGGGGCATAGTATAGAACCGCGTTGATACCCGTTAGCTGACACAGCAGAGCGATACCAACAGAAGCAATAAGAGCCGGACGAACCCAAGGCTTGGCGAGTTCAGACCAGGGAGCCTGCTCGTCATGGTTGTCTATGATGGCCTGAAGTTCATTCTGGGCCACTTCTTCTGAAGGCCGTACGCGACGCAGGACAGCCAGAGCTTCATCCGTCCGCCCTTTAAGCGCTAACCACCGTGGGCTGTTTGGCAGAAATCCCATCCCAACAAAAAGGATCAGTGCAGGCAGCATGCCGATGCCGAACATGATCCGCCAGCTGCTGTCTCGCAGGAAGTAGCCAGTCAGGAAGGAAATCGTAACGCCCGATACAATCGCAAGCTGGAAACCAACAACCAGTCGTCCGCGACGGTTCGGCGGCGAAATTTCTGCAATGTAGATCGGGACAATCTGGGACGCCGCGCCGATCGCAAGCCCTAGAATCAGACGCGAGACGATAAGTACCGTGACCCCTTGGGCCGCCGATGCCAATGCTGTTCCAACCAGAAACAAAGCGGCAGCAAGCATCACAGTCCGACGACGACCAAACCGGTCAGAAATGCCACCTGCACCAAGACAGCCAATCAACGCGCCGAGAATGATGGCAGAGGTCACAATCTCCGACCCGATTGTGTCGAGATGAAACTGCTCACGTATCTGCAAAAGCGCCGAGGATATGATTCCCGTATCATATCCGAAAAGCAGACCACCCGTTGCAGAGATGGTTGCAATGAAATTGGTCAGCGCTTCTCCGCTGAGCCGTCGTGAAACATCAAGGGACTGCGTCATAGGGTCTTCTTCCGTCCGTGAGCAGGGTCATTCGGGAGGGGTGTCTTTAACGTTACAGCACCTAACGGAACATCGTAAAAGTGAGTATTTTCATATTTCGATGATATTAATGTTATTTCTGGCTTAGATGTGACATTCAATGATGTGCATTTGTCACATCTCGCCTTATCGGGAGTGAATGCGCGCTTGCTTCCACCATCCGTTGACGACGGTGTCTGTTTCTTGAAAAGCAGGTCAAGGCTGCCGCATTTGTAGTCGGGCACAACTGAATGATCATGATCAAGCACTTGAGCATAAGCCCTCTGTTGCTTTCGGCATGCTACCCCGGTTCAGGTATGAGACCACGATCACCATCGAGAGAGGACAGGCTTACACCGGCCACCTCCCGGAATATTGAAAAAAGTTTTTGCTGGGTAAATTGCGCGAGCAAGGAAATTCCTGCTTTTTCGATTTATACGATAGACAGGAAATCCGTAGATCTCTTGTGACTAAGAATAGTAACAATATCATGCAATGAATTTTCAAGGTTGGAAATATTAGCGATACTCCCAAGAGAAATTCTAGCTCTTTGGGGAGCATCACTGTCCACGGAAAAAACGTTACTCGGGACCAGTGCAATACCACGATGGCGCGCATATGATACAAAATCCACGCTACTCCACCACGCAGGCAACTTTAGCCACACATGGGGGCCATTCGGGTCCATCCCATGACCATCTCCCAAAATTTTTCGGGCAATAGACTGTCTGAGGCGTAATTCCTGCTTAATCGATACTAATATCTCTTTCGACTGCCCTGTCTGCATCCATCGCAATGTCAGTGCACTCAATAGTCCCGCATTTGTCAGAGCAAATGCGCGGACTGCTATAGCAAAACGTCTGGTCATTTCAGCGTTTGGCAGTGCAACATAGGCTGTTCTCAAGCCTGGGCTCAGTACCTTTGCCAACGTCGACACATAGATCACTCGGCCATGATCAAGCGCAGCCAGTGCAGGAATGGGATTATCATACAACAAGCTGTAGGGATCATCTTCTACGACATACAAACGGTTGTCATGAGCAATCCTTAAGACCTGCTTACGGCGTTCCAATGACATCGTCACCGTCGTCGGATTTTGAATAGCAGGAATACAATATATGGCTTTTGGTCGATATTGTCGGCAGGCCGTTTCCAGCTGCTCAGGTAGAAACCCGTTTTCATCACCATCTACCCCGACCAAGATAAGACCGAGTTGATCTGCGACAGTGCGTATTCCAGAATAGGTAATACGGTCAGCTAATATTATATCTCCCGGACCTGCCAGAATACTCATGGCTGCCGCCAAAGCCGTCTGTGCACCAGGGACAACCAACACATCATCTGGGCGCCTTGATCCCATAACGGGTTCAATCCATTTTACCGCTTGTTGGCGCTCTTCCAATGTTCCCCCTGTGACGCGGTAGGACATAAGATTGGCGATATCCTGCTTTTTCAAAAGTGCAGCAAGATCACGCTGCATAATGCGCTGAAGTGGCGGATTTTGCGGTATTGGCGGCAGATTCATCGTCATATCAACAATCGCCGCTTTGGGAGAGCGCCAGTGACTGACTTCAGCTCCCATCCTTACAAAGGTTCCTCGCCCAACCGTTGCATTAATGAGCCCACGGCGATGCGCCTCTCTGAATGCTCGCGTCACAGTTGTAAGATTTGTCCCAAGCGCAGAAGCTATATCTCTCTGGGTAGGAAGTCTTTCAGCACCGTGAATGACCCCCTCTCGAATTGACGATGCCAGAGCTTCTACAATTGCAAGGTACATAGGCCCATTATATTGGGCCGTATATTCACTCCACCTATCTAATATTTTTTTATTCTGCATTTATGGAATTCTTAATTATCTTCTGGAAGAATTCATAAGAAACTCAAAAAATCGATCGAGCGCTGGCCCGATAAAATACCCAACAAATATGGATGCAAATGCCATAGGCCATGCAAGATATTCATATGGCAAAAACCAAGTTTGTCCCTGAATAATCGTTATGACGGTTATCGCTAATAAAACGAAACCCCATAGAGAGGATGACATGAAAGGAGAGAGATACTTTCCGTAAACTCCGTTTTCTCTTTCAGAAATCGCTTTTGAAATACCAATATGATACAAAAATATCATGGATGAAACAAAGCAACCGAACAAAGCCATCCAGCTTGTATGGAAATGATTTTTGTCATCTATGTATGTGTAATAAAGCGCTAGAGCTACATATGCATGCGCTAGAAACAAACCTAAAACCATACCAAAAAGTCTATGCTTCAGGATCGTTTCAGCTTCGACGTTTTTATTATTGTAAATTTCATTCTTATTAAAATTTTCAATCATAATTCTGTTCCTTGTCCTGTTAGAACGTTCCAAGGCGTCGAAGTCAGTACACTTTCTGTCGATTGGCCCCCATTCTTTGAGGCACATTGTTCGCCTTTTACCGCCGGTATGCAAATTACAGGAGGTGAATGATATGCTAAAAAATGGGTACAATTGAAGACAATAACAGGAAAATATGACCACCCAATGCGTACAATTTTTTCAAAGAAAGTGTTTGGAAGAAAGCCTCTTTATAACCAACTGTTTTTAGTGTGTTTTTTTGTGGAGAGAATTTAATGTGAAAACATTATCTGCACTCTACCACTTCGAAAGTTTGACGACGACAATGACGAGGTTGAAAAATAAACCCCTCAAACAAGGTGATGCCGATATTACGGAGAACTAAAAAGAAGATCGTCGTGTTTGACAGCCTCCTCGCGGAACTCTCAACTTGCATTACAGTCTCGCTTTTTTCAAAGAGCTATAAAAACAGCGGAGATCATAACCGACCGGTCCCATGTCATTGCGGCCCCCTTCTAGCCTGTAATGTCTCCATGACTGCGCGCCACCAGAAACAAGCAGCAGCCATAAATAACACCTCCTGATAGTGATTGAAATATCATAACAACCCATTACTGTAGCGATCCAAGCGTTTTATCGTTCTGTCCACCCTCAAGAACATGCGTCAGTTCATCCACGAGGCAGATACGCTCCTCACGAAATTCATAAAAAGCGATAACCTTAATCAGACTACACTCACCAGAGTGGCGTATAGCACGCGCCAAATGGACAGTAGCTGCCCTATCACCCTCACAGACGACATGCTTAATACTGATTTCCAGCCTATGGAGGCCGCTTCTTAGAGCATTCGCATGCCTTAGGAAGGCGTCCAGCGTCATCTCATTTCCATCAACACGCTGTCGATAATCTGGTGTCATAAAATCAGAGAGCGCGCTGATCTCTGAGTTAAAATCCGTAAACGTAGAGAACATTTGGCGGATCGTCCGCTCGTGATGTCTCAATGACATGAAAACTTCCTTTGGTCTTGTGGCATCCAACACAGAGACTTTAACGTAGGAAAATGTGGCGCACTCTCGGGAATGCGCCATAATACAACTGTTATACGCCAAAATTTCTTAGTCGGGCCTACATATGCACTCCGCCAATATCGCTTGTCCTTGGCTAACAACCAGGCATATCAGTCAGCCCCAACGTCGCGTGACCGACCTTCACATCCACAAAACCGGTCAAATTATTGGAGTAGAGCGCGGGGTTATGATCATAAAAACTGAAGAGTCGTACTGGCTGATCGGTCCAGGACAATTTCTCTGGGTTCCACCAAAAACCAATCATGAAGCGTGCTCCCATGGTGCGATTTCGGGCTGGAGTTTCTATCTCAGAGAAGACAGATGCATTTCTCTCCCCACCAAACCTTTTATTGCAGACAGCACACGTCTGATAACAGCTCAGGCGGAACGTCTGTCAGTAGCTATCATCAGCAGTACATGGGACGACCGTACCACTCGATTGGCTACAAGCTTTTGGGATGAACTTCTGTCTATTCCTCGTTGTTCGGTAACACTACCAGCCCCCAAAGACGTAAGGTTGAAGCAAGTGACAGAAGCATTGAGCATTCATCCGGCCGATACACGAGAGCAGCAGGACTGGGCAAAGCTGGCCGGGATGTCACTCCGCTCTTTCGTGCGCCATTTTACCGCTGATACCGGCATGTCTTTTTCGACCTGGCGCCAGAGGTTGCGTATTCTGAGCGCTCAGGAAAAACTGGCGCGCGGCGAAAGCGTCACTTCTGTAGCTGCTGCTGTAGGTTATGAAAGTCTCGGTGCTTTTGCTGCGGCTTTCAGGAAAAACACCGGATACTCTCCAAGCGATTATACCAAACGACTGCTCAAAGGCGTTGTGTAAGTCCACGGCTCTGCGTGCTGGAGAACGCGTGGGTTCATCAAACTCCATTCGTCTTTCCGCAGCTTAGCCTACATACTCCCTTTGAGATCCGTCTACTTGTATCAGAAATCCACTTTAAGGCGACCACCAACCATGCGTGGCGTTCCGGGAACACCGAAAATACCATTCAAACCCGTGTCCCGTGTTATGTCGTAATGACGGTTCAGCAGATTGTTTGCGTAGGCAGAGACGGACCATTTTCCGCTCTTAGGTGCGAACGTCAGACCAGCGTCCAGCAGGAAATAAGCTGGCAGCCGGTAAAGGTTATTCCCAGGAATATTTAACTGGGATCCGCGGTAACTGTAATCGACATAGGGCGTCAGCCCCCATGTTTCACCGAGCTTCACCTTGTAGGACGCAGAGCCCTCAAGCGTCAGCTTCGGAATTCCCATATCGACGTTATTGAAATTCTTGTACTGCGCGCTCAGCACGCCGGTCTTGATGTACGCGAGAGCGACAGCCGTTGAGTCGATAGCGTTGAAATCCTTATAATTCCCGCGCTCGTATCCAATATGTTGGTGCAGGACCAACCCCGCGATCGGGTTGGCATCAATCTCCATCTCCACGCCCCAGATACGGCTCTTGGGAATGTTGACGTACTGGCCGACCACGCCATAACGTGGGATAACGGCTAGCCCAACCATCTGCTGATTATGATAATCGTACCAGAACGCATCGCCGTTAATACGCAGCTTATGATGCATATAGTCGGACTTAAAACCAATTTCGTAAGCCAGAAGGGATTCCGGCTTTGTTGGATTAAGCTGCGAGTCAACAACCGTATTGTTGGCTGTGAACCCGCCCGGCTTGAACCCTTTCCGAATTGACCCATAAAACATCAGATTATTGAACGCCTGATATTCAATGCCACCCATTCCGGAAAACTGATTGGTCAGAGCACCATGTCGGCCATACCGGTTGTCAAAAGGCGTTGGATACGCCGGAGTGTTATACCGCATAGTCCGCATATTGTAGAGCGTACGGTCATCGGATTCATGCGTCAGGGCCGCCTGAAGATGCAGCCGCTTGGTAAGGGCAAAGCGCAAATGGCCATACTGACTGAACGCCTGCTGATCCTGATTATAGCTGGTCCGCTGCACATAAGGCCGGGACCCGGACTGGGAATAATCATTAAAAATGGAAGAACGCATTTGCGTGCGGTCATAATACATCCCCACCGTCCACTGAAGGCGTGACTGTGAGTTACGCGATGCTAACTTGACCTCCTGAGAGAACATATTGGCGTTCGTGTTGACGTCCACGTCATAGATTGCATAGCGCGTGCCATCCAGATCCATGAGATTATGAACGTACATCTGCTGGAATGCGCTAATGGTTGTCAGGTTCGCAAATCCTAGGTTCCGCGTGATATTAACGCCTGCCCCCCAGAAGGTGTTGTTATAAGATGGTTTGGTCTGTCCCTCATTGCCTGACAACTTGAGAAATTCCGGGCGAAAGCCCCACGAGGTATCCCTGTTATTGCTGTAAGCTGGCGTATTTCTCGATAGGTCCTGAATATTATAAACGCCAGTAGCCTGGGAATTATCCTGCATCCAGTTCCCACTAAAAACGATGTTCGTCTTATCGTCAGGCTGCCAGGCAACCTTTGCACGCAAACCGCCTTTGTTGGCATTTCCCAAAGTCTGGCCTGTGTTAATATTCTTCTGAAAGCCTCCCCCCTGCTGAGTAAAACCAGCAATCCGGTATTGCACGTTGGAGGTGATGGGGCCGGATACGTAAAGGTTGGTAATGCTGCGATTATAGGTCGCAATGTCTTCAGACGCACCATAGTGAAGCGCCTTCGTCGGGTCCGCCGTTTGAACGTTGATCTCACCTGCTGTCACGGTTTGTCCGTGCGTGTAACCCGATGGCCCATTGGTGACATCCACACCCGCCATATCAAACATCGCAGCGCCTGCCATATATCCAATAGGCAAAGCTACGCCGTCCACATAGGTCATGACGGATGGCGTATTGTTGGAGGTAAAATCATTTAACCCCACACCACGCAATGTAAAATTGACACTGGAACTCGCACCTTGAGGCTGCACTGTGAGATTGGGTGCAAGATTCATCAGACCTTTAACATCCGTCACCTGATGCCTTGCAAGATCCGCAGCATCGATATGAGTGACTGAAACGCCCTGCTTCTGTCTCGCCGCCTGCCCAAACACGTTTCTCGTCTGCCGAACCATAATCGTCTCAGGTTGCGAAGATTGCATGGCCTTGCGATTATGCTGAACGGGAGACAACACAGGCTTTTTTACAGTTGTCCCAGCTTTGGGGTGAGACGCATGTTTGTGAACTGCGCCCTTTGTGATTGGGGCCGCGACAGATGTTGCCGTAAAGACGGAAAGCGTCATGGCAAGAGCGGTGCCGCACAGAAGAAAATAATTGCTATATCGGAACATTTCAGGTCTCCCCGGAATATCTCCGGTTATGAAGGTGGCGTGTTTCATGCATTCGCATGAGCGTATTTGATGAAGAGGGACGCGTGGAGGCAGACGTGACTTACACGCCGTAATCTCCAGTAATCGCCTCCAGAGAACGGTTTTTGGTGGACGGTCCGAACAGGAGGATACTGAGCGCGCCACCGAACAAAATGACGGCTGTCAGACCAAACACTCCTGCAAAGCCTACTTTTGGATATGCAGCACCGATCAAGAGCGGGGCAGCAATCGCTCCTACTCGACCAAGTGCCGATGCTGTTCCCATGCCCGTCGCGCGGAGAGACGTTGGGAAAATCTCAGGAGTGTAGGCGTAAACCCCGGCATACGTTCCATTCATGAAAAAGGAGAGCAGAAGGCCGGATACGAGAACTGCGGTCGAAGAACTCGCCATCCCCAGACCAAGAGCGCTGATCATCGCGGCAGCTAGATAACCTACAATGGTCGCTTTTCGTCCCCACGCTTCATTGAAATAAACAGCACTGAAATACCCGGGAATTTGTGCCACGTAGATTGCGATTGAAAAGCCGAAACTATGCGCAATGGTAAAACCCCGAGCGATCAGAAGCGTAGGCAGCCAGGAAAAGAACGCATAATAGCTGAACGTAATGGACATCCAGAGAAGCCAGCTCATGACGGTGACCCTGCGCAGGCGTGCCGACAAAAGCTGCGTGAATTGCTTGGACATACGCGTGCATGGTGATGACGGCGCGCTTTCTGCCTTATAAGCCACCGATGGGCGCCCTAGTTCTCTTTCGATTCCACTAAGAACAGCATGAGCTTCCTGTCCCCGCCCGACGATCTGAAGCCAGCGGGGAGATTCAGGCAGAGATCTGCGCCACCAAAGGAGCAAAATCACCGGACAGGCTGTCAGAGCCAGCGCCCAACGCCACCCGTCCGATGATCCCGGGATCAGGGCATATCCCAGCAGAGCCGCAGCAACAAAACCAAACGAGAAGAAGCCAGCCAGAGCACCAGTAAAAGCTCCGCGATAACGACGCGGCACAAACTCTGAAAGATATGGAGCGATAATGGCGGATTCAGCGCCAGTCCCAAGACCCGCGATCATCCGTGTCAGAAGAAAGCTGTGCCAGTTTGTACAGAAGGCCGAAGCCAACGATCCCAGACAATAGCAGGCCAAAGCCCACATCATGACGGATCGGCGGCCCCATCTGTCTGCAATCAAACCGGCACACAGCGCACCAATGAAATATCCCAAAAACGCGGAGCTGCCCAATAGCCCCAGTTGTGACAGGGACAGGCCCCATAAATGCTGAATAGCGGGCATCACGAATGCCAAAATGGCTCCATCAAGCCCGTCAAAGCAGTACCCTGCTCCCCCCACCAGAAGGAGCTTGTAATGAAAGCGGGAAAACGGAAGCTGCTCCAGCCGTTCTGAAATAGTCATCGATAGCGTTCCCGACACAAGGGAGAATGAAAAAACAAACTTCGTCAGGAAAAATCAGCGTGTGCCTCAGGCCTAACGAACGATGAGATTTTCTTTTTCATCGGGATATTTTGTCAGTATTTCGTATCCGGCTTCAGTGATCAGAACTGTATCCGAATGCCGGTATCCGCCCTGCCCTTTGATATAAATTCCCGGCTCAACACTGAAAATCATACCCGGCTGAATGACGTTATCTTCACCCAAAGCAAGGAACGGAGCTTCATGACTGGTAACACCGAAACTGTGGCCGGTCCGGTGCAGCGGCGTTTCATAGCCCGCACGATGCGCAATAGCCTGGCAGGCCGCATCAATTTCGGAACCAATCGCACCCGGTTTGAGCATACCGTACGCTTTGTGGCGCATTTCCATCATGGTATCGAAGGGGCGTTTCGCGTCTTCGGGGATATGATCCAGAAAGAACGTTCGCTCGATTTCCGCGCCATATCCGTTAATGCGCCCCGCAATAAGCCCCATGAACGGACCTCCTGGTTCACAAGGTGCGGTCAGGCATGAAAAATTATGCGGATCGTCTGTATAGGCAGGCGGCTGGATAAGACCGGCAGCCTTGCTGGACATGACATTATAAGCCGGTGCTTCCGTCAGGCAGCGGTGGTAAAAATAGGGTGTCACGTCTGAAATGGCCTGAGCCACCATCACACCTGGCTTGACCTTGCCCATCATCATGGCAAGAGCCTTGGTCATCACGTCACTTGTCCACGCGATACGTGAAATCTCATGGGCAGACTTAATCTGCCGGACGTCATCAACGATATTCAGGATCTGGCACCGAGGTCCGATCGCTGCCTGCAAATAAGCCGGACAGGCCGCCTCAATACCGATTGTACCCTGTGCTGCCAGAATGTTCGCCAGACGATCAGACCATCGCGCGCCAGCAGGGGCTGGGAACTCGGCATACTCCGCAAGTGTCAGGGCACCGACCTTGTGCCGCTCCACATGCGGGATCTCAAGCCTGGGAACAATGAACGTCGCGTCCGAGGCAGTCAGAACCAGTACAAATGGACGCTCATGAACGAAATTAGCGAAATTTGTCAGGTAATAAATGTTGTCAGGATCAAAAGAGACATACGCCGCATGGCCGGCTGCCTCCATTTTTTCCCGGACCTTCTTATGGCGTTCGGCCATTTCGGCGGGAGAAACCTGCAAAGCAGTAAGAGGCGGCATTGTCATGTCTGACCCTGTTGTGCTGGAGGGAGGTCTCTCAACGCTCCCATTCAAATTCTTATAAAAGCAATACGACCTACTTGTTTGTTGTGCGTCAAGATAAATTATTTGCGTATCGGAATGATTCGACCCTGTCCGTGCGAGACGTTTCCAGCCCTCTCAATCAGGGAGTTTTCAAGGCAATCCGAAGGAATTCTTCACGGGCAAATCTGCGCCAGACTTCAAAGGAGCGATAGAGATCCTCCAGCGGAATGCCTCGTGCCGTTTCAACTGCTAACCCGCGCAAAAGCGCAGCATTCAGAAGTCGCAGATCAATAAACTCCTGACTGGGCGCCACACCCCGCTTTCCGGACAGCCACCGCGTCATGAACTGGTCAATGCGGGCAAGAACCGGAGCCGTCACTTCTTCCAGATCCGGATCGCTTCGCCTTGCCAGCTCTATTTCCACCGTCGCAATAAATTCCGGCCCGGCGGTCACGAGTGCCCACATCGTATCCAGCATGGCATCAACACGCTGCTCAGGTGTTTCCTTGTTGCTGATGGCCTGCCTGTAGAGGCGCGCGCGCTTAAGAGCATAATGACGCAGGACCGTGGCCATAATCAGTGATTTTGTGGGGAAGTGGTGCTGCAACGCCCCAAGACTGACACCCGCCGCCTTTGCGATGCGCTGTATTGTTGTCGCGGCATAGCCCTGCGTCTGAAGTAGATTGACGGCCGCTTGCACAACCTTGGCACGCGTCGAGGCGCTACGATCAGCCTGCGTACGCCGCCGCACGGGGACGGAAGAAACACTCATGAGATTACAGACAGGCCCCTGATACCAAAATCAACGATAGGAAATTCTCTTACAGTGAAGCTCCCGCTTCCGGAAATTCCTCTTCAATTCCATTCGCCAACGCTTCTTCCAATCAACACTCTCTTAGGGTTGCTGTTCTAAGCAAAGAGCTCGGGACATGACGTTATCGAGATCATCAGTCTCTCCACATCTCAAATGGGCCTCTCAGATTTGCTGGAAAGGCGGCATTTCCAGAGAAGACTATGCTACCGCAGGCCATCCATGATTTGAAAATATCGAGCGCTTTTCTGGCCTCGCTCCGTCTCACATTCGGAATCCAATATGAAAATTCCGATTAACGCCGCCCTCTAGAATGCATTTTTCTCAAAAAATATTTCTCCTGAAAAGATCAGGACTTTTTAGAAACTCGGTGTTTTCTTTTTGATCTTTCTGCCGTGGAAAATCATGAAAATAAATATTTCCATTTTACAAAAACCGCCTGAAATCATAATATTAGTTTGCTTAAAACAAACTATTCACATTTAGCGTCGACGAAGAAGCATAGGAATCACATGACAACGACAGTCAGTTCAGGCAGCTCCACGACCGTTAGCGGTACGACACAAAGCGGTTTCGTTGTCCGTGGTGGCGGCACACTGAATGTCTCAGGTGGCGGGAAAGCCAGCAGCATCGCTGTTTCTTCGGGCGGCGTTGTCAATGTCAAAAGTGGAAGCGCCTCGGGCATCGTACTGAGTTCTGGCGGCGCGAAATATGCTGCCAATGGCGCTCGGCTTTACACTTATTCCGGCGCGACAGTCACAGGTGTCACGGTTTTTTCCGGTGCTGAAATCAATAACCGAGGCGGTGTGCTCAGTAACGTCACCGTTTCCTCTGGTGGCTTTGCCCAGGAGTTCGGCAACAGCTACGGCCCATCTAAGGACTATTATACGACTGTTGCCAATGGCGGAGAATTCTCCGTGCAGGCTGGTGCGTCGTCCATTAGCGCCACGGTGTCTTCCGGTGGAATTTATACAGTTCATTCAGGCGCCATTATCAGCGGTCTGGACATTACCTCTGGCTCTCTGCTGACATTTGCAGACTTCAAGGCTGGTTCCAGCATGTCAGCCAGTGTCAGTGGCTCGACCTTGAATGTTTATTCAGCAGGTAAGCTTGTACAGTCCGTGGGCTTGGATACGACTGCCTATAATGGTCATACGTTCGACGTCTCAGCGTCGTCGGGTCAGTACGATAGCGGCGGCATCCGGGTGACGGTCTGCTATCTGTCCAAAACCATGATTTTAACGCCAGATGGTGAAAAGGCTGTTGAAACCTTGCAGATTGGCGATCTGGTCATGGTCAAACGGAATGGCAAACTTCAGCCAGAACCAATTCGCTGGGTGGGCCGTCGTTTTGTGGACGTCAAAGCCAGTGCAGATCCTGACAAATGGCCCGTCTGCATCAAGGCCAATGCACTCGCTGATAACATCCCACACAAGGACCTTCGTGTTACCTCGGAGCACTGCCTGCATCTGAATGATCTGATGGTTCCGGCGCGGATGCTGGTCAATGGTCGTTCCATCACGACAGATACGTCCGAGAGCTTTTTCGAAATCTTCCATGTGGAACTCGAAACACACGGCGTTCTTATCGCCGATGGAGCAGAAGCTGAAAGCTATCTGGACACGGGAAACCGCACTTCGTTCGAACAGACCGGAGATGTTGTTCGCCTGAACAATCAGACATGGGTGTCTGATGCTGCGGCGCCGCTCGGTGTAAACCGCGAGCAGGTCGAACCGCTTTACTCTGCGCTTCTGGAACGTGCGACCAAGCTGGATATTGGCGAAACGTCGCATCCCGCAGAACAAACTGATGACCATGATCTGCATTTGGTCACGACGGACAACACCGTGATTTATCCATCACGGACAATGCAGGGATCGGTTCTGTTCCAGATCCAGCCGGGCGTCACATCGGTTCGTCTGGTTTCACGAAGCAGCCGCCCTGCAGATGTTATTGGTCCATTTGTTGATGACCGTCGCAATCTCGGCGTTCTGGTTGGGCAAATCAAACTCTGGGACAGCACAATTTGCCATTCCATCACGTCCCATCTTTCTGCATCCGAGGATGCGGGCTGGTACGCTGAAACCAACGGTGAAACCCGTTGGACGAATGGCAATGCTCTGGTGTCTCTGGGAAACCGGAATGCTGATGCGATCGGGATGCTGGAAGTTCAGGTTCTGAACGCAGGGCCATATCTTCTGGAGAGCCAGGACGATTCAGCGCTCCAGCTTTCTTTCGGCTAAGCCGTTAAAAGGATCAGGAGCTTTTGGTGAGAAAGCTCCTGCCCTTTCACTTTCGCCAGGTCAGGAGTTCTCAAGAAAAGGCCTCCCCTGACGCGTTTCTCTGAGAAAGCGCCCGTTTTTCCCTTACTCCCCCAGAGAAACTGTGCGTTTTTGCTCATCTTCAAGAAGCTGGGTCTGCAGTTCCTTTCCCACCACACCGACACAAAGCGCGAGAGAAAGAGCCCCCGCATCAGGGTGACCCTTGCTTCTTTCACCATGGGTTCTAGCGCGCCCCATGCGGGGGAGAAGATCTTTCGTAGCCTCGGCGGCGGCTTGTGAGGCATTGGCGGCCTTAGACCACGCAACGGGCAGAGCCGCACCACCTGAAAGCTCCTGCTCAAGCATTTCCACAAATGGCACGAGAGCATCAATGAGGGTTTTGTCCCCAGGCTTGGCTTTCCCAAGAGACATGATGCGCTCCATTGCCTGCCTTACTCCCTGAGCAAGCTGCGTTGAAGAAGGAAGCGCATTGTCGTCCAGCGCTAGACTGAAAGCTCTCAGGCCCTCGCCCCACAAAGCGCCAGACGTTCCGCCCGCACGATCCGCCCAGGCATCTGCCGCTGCTGAAAGAGTAGTTGCAGGCCCAGCCCCTGAAGTCGCGGCTCTGGCGGCCGCGGCTTTGGCAGCAGCCGAACCGCGGGCCATTCCCTGACCATGATCTCCATCTCCTGCCACCGCATCGATATGACCCAGTTCAGTTTCTGCCGCGGCAAGAGCCTCGGCCAAGGTGATCATAACTCCCGAGACGCACTGACCGCCTCGCCGCCCTTCTGCTGTGGACGATTTCATATATGTCACGCTGGTCTCGGCTGGCGCGTCCTCGAAGGTTGTACCTACCTCTTCAATCAAGCCATGGCGCAACGCAGCCGTATCAACCGGAGCACACCAGAGGCGCTCCAGTTCTTCATCAAGCCAGGTCAAGGTCAGTGAACAGCCTGCCATATCAAGACTGGTGACATATTCTCCAACCAGAGGGGCTACAGCCGTCAGACCTGCTTTTTCCAACAGGGGCGCCAGTGCTTCCCACAGAACAAACAGTTCCTCCTGTTTCGTGCTTCCCAACCCGTTGAGAGTCAGAGCCACACGCCGGGATGCCCCGGCAGGCAGTTCGCTTAGGACTTTTTCCAGCAGGATCTGTGCCAGGACCTGCGGCGTTGGAATGCTCTCCTCCCCGATCCCCGGCTCCCCATGCACACCAAGCCCAAGCGCCATTCGGGCATTCGGAACGTGAAACAGCTTGTCTGCCTCGCCCGGCAGCGTGCAGCCATCGAAAGCAACGCCGAATGTTCGTGTCTGACGGTTTACGCGGTGACCAATCTGCTCGACAGAGTCCAGATCCAGCCCTTCTTCCGCCGCAGCGCCCACAATCTTGAAAATTGTCAGATCACCCGCAATACCGCGCCGACGCTCTCTCTCGTTTTCTGTCGCACTGGCCACGTCATCCATGGTTGCAAGAATGCGAACGTCATATCCCTCTGCCCGCAACCTGTCGGCAGCGATACCAAAGTTCAGAACATCTCCAGCATAATTGCCAAAGCCCAGAAGAATGCCTCCTCCGAGATCAGCCTGACGCACGACGCTTTGAATGGCCTGTGTTGACGGAGACGCAAAGATATCTCCAGCAATGGCCGCATCTGCAAAACCAGTTCCCACATACCCGATGAATGCGGGATAATGCCCTGATCCTCCCCCCACGACGACAGCCACCTTGCCTTTTGAACCCAGTTTGGCGCGCACAACACCACCCCGGACCATTTTGACAAGGTCTCGATGCACCATGCTGTATCCATGCAGGGCCGAGGCTGCGAATTCGGAAGCATCGCCACAGATCTTGGTCATGTGAGTCTCTCCTTTATCAGGATGAAAAGCTGCTGACGGTCAGGACGCGTCGCGGTTGAGGTAATGACGGGCGAGGGAGTCCAGAGAGATGGCGAGCACAACGATGCCGCCGCTCACAACGGACTGCCAGTACGGCGAGATGCCAAAGAGGACGATGATGTCTTCAATGATCCCGATGATCACGGCACCCAGAACAGCGCCAACCGGGCTACCCAGACCACCCGTTGTTGCAACGCCACCAATGACGGCTGCCGCAATCGGAGACAGAACCCATGTGTCACCGATGGATGGCTGTGCTGTTCCGAGACGCGCGACCATGAGAATGCCAGCCAGAGCAGACAGGAAACCAGCGAGAGCAAACGCGCCCATACGAATGGCATTGACGCGAATACCGAGCATTCTTGCAGCCTGCGGGTTGCTCCCGATGGCGTAAATGTAGCGCCCGACAGGCGTACGCATCATGACGAATGCAACAACCGTCAGACATACCAGCAGCACCAGAAATGGAACCGGGACGCCGAGGACGAGACCTCTACCAAGGAAACTGATTTCATGCGGCACCCCGGTAATGGCGACGCCGCGTGTCGCCACCAGATTGGCGCCGCCATAGACACCCGCCATACCGATAGTCAGCACCAGAGAATGCAGACGAAGCTGAGTAATCAGCAGGCCATTCAGCAAGCCACATCCTGCCCCCATCAGCAGGCACAGAGCGAGCGAGAGCCAGGGATTCAAACCAACCTGCACCATCAGCATTCCGCCAACGACGCCAGCGAGGCCACCAATCGCACCAACGGACAGGTCAAGCTCGCCAAGAATCATCAAGACGGCCTGCCCAATGGTGACCAGACCGATAAACGCGAGCGCACGCGCAATGATGATCATGTTGAATGACGTCAGGAAGTGCGGCGACAACAGACACGAAATCCCGAAAATCAGGATCATCGCACCAATGACGCCACCCAGCGGATTGGCGACCATTCTGGCTATAAGCGCACGAATGGAAGACGCCTTTGGAGGAGTGGGAGTTGCTCCAGGGAGCGTGGTTTCAAGCGACATGACGGGTCTCCGTGGCGCCGATGATCGCGCCCACAAGCGTATTGACGTCAGTGGTAGCCTGGTCGAACGACCCGGTGGTCCGACCGCCGTACATGGTGATGATTCGCGTTGCGCAGCGCTGCAATTCAGTCATTTCAGAAGAGACGAGGATGATGCCGACGCCCTCTTCCGCGAGCTGTTGCATGATGCGGTAGATCTGGAATTTCGTGCCGATATCGATACCCTTTGTGGGCTCATCGAAAATCAAAATGCGAGGACGACGCGCCATGGCACGGCCGATAATGGCTTTCTGCTGGTTTCCACCGGACAGGAAGACAATTTTCTTGCCGACGGAAGATGTGCGCACATCAAATTTCTGAATCGTTTCAGAAACGATTGATTTCTCCTTTCCGGACGAAATAATGCCGCCGCGCTTCATCTTTTCCAGAACGGAAAGGCTGATGTTTTCGCGCACGCTCAGAAGCGGAAAAATACCGTGATGTTTCCGTTCTTCGGAAAGATAGACCATGCCCATAGCCACAGCCCGATCTGTTCGGCCACGAGGTATTTCTTTACCGTTAAACATGCACCGTCCGGATTTTGCGGAATGATACCCGAACATGGTCTGCATCACTTCCGAACGACCAGCCCCCACCAGCCCCGCAAAACCAAGAATTTCGCCACGACGGAGCTGAAAAGAAACATCTGAAAAGCCCGGTCCCGTCAGGCCTTCAACACTCAGAAGAATATCAGAATCATCAATGGCACCCCGCGGCTGGAATTTCTCTTCAAGCTGAACAGAACTGCCAGACATAAGACGGATAAGCTGATCTTCCGTCATGCCGTCCATCGGGTACGTACCGACACTGCGACCATTGCGCAGAACAGTCACGGTGTCTCCCAGACTGAAAATTTCTTCCATTTTGTGCGAGACAAAAACAATTGCACAGCCACTGTCCCGCAACGTGGTAATGATGCGGAAAAGATGTTCCGTCTCGTTCGCCGTGAGGGAGGATGTCGGTTCATCCAGGATCAAAACCTTGAACTCATCCCGGCAGGCCGCACGCGCAATCTGAAGCAGTTGCTGATCTGATACGCTAATGCGACTGACGGTCTGTCCCGGCCGGGCATGAATCCCAAAGCGCTCGATAAAACGGGCTGCCTCCGCTTCCATGGCCTTCCGGGAAATTGTCAGATGACCAAATCCCGAACGATGGAACGGCATGAACATGTTTTCAGCAACCGTCATGGACGGAAACAGATTCAGTTCCTGCGGTACGTAAGCAATACGGGAGAAAAGGCTATGATCCGCCAGAGCATCCTGCCCCTCAATCAGGACCTTTCCTTCGTCAGGCGTGACAAGACCTGTCAGGGTCTTGATCAGCGTTGATTTACCCGCACCATTTTCGCCGGCCAGGATATGGATTTTGCCCGGCTCAAGCGTCAGATCGACGTGATCGAGCGCGACCACACCGGGATAGCTTTTACGGACAGCTTCAACCTGGAGAACCGCCATGATCGTTACTCCTGCCTCAGAGCCAGGCTCAAAGGGTTTTCTTGGTGATGACGTCGATGCCCGTATCGATGTATTTGGGTGTTTTCTGCCCCATCGCGCTCTGCCATGCAGAGACGACAGCCCAGTAACCCTGCATTTCCGGGCGGCTGGACGCTGTTGATTCCGCAACACCGTCCCGAATGAGCTGAAGCATATCGTTCAGGTTATCGAGGCCGACTTCCTGAACTTTCCCTGCCTTCCCGCTTTCCCGGATGGCCTGCCCGATGCCCACAGGACCAGATGCATCACAGGCAACCCATCCCACGAGATTGGGGTGCGCCTGCATGATGGCAGAGGCCTGTTTCTGACCTGTCTCGATGCTGTCGTTGTCGATCCCGGTCGCGACAACTTTGATATCCGGGTATTTTGCAAAGACCTTCTTTTCACACTCTGCGCGCAAAGTGTGGTTAGGCGCTGTTGGCACACCCATCATGATGGCCACTTCACCTTTTTTGCCAATCAATGTGGCAAGCCGTTCCGCCGCAATCGTTCCCTGCTCACAGAAATCGGCGCCCACTGCCGTAATATTCATGCCCTCCGGAGGAAGAGAGTCGAAAACGGTCATGGGAATTTTCTGCTCGATGGCTTCATCCATCGTCGCGCGATTTCCCTTCTCGTCCAGCAGATCAAGAATAAGTCCGTCAGGATGAGTAGCAATCGCTCTTTCAATGATGTCATTCTGGGAAGAGACATCAGCTGTTTGCGGCGCACGGTATTCGATTTCGATTTTCTGTCCCGTGGTTTTGGTGATCATGTCTGCTGCGGCACGAGCACCCGTATTGAGCTTGTCAAACCACGGATGGACAACTTTCGGAATCAGAACAAAGCGCAGCGGTGTGCTGGTGTCAGCGGCCTGTGCAGCAAGTGGCGTTGCGGCCAGAACAGCACCAAGGAAAAGAGCTTTTTTCATGTTCGTCGTCTTTCCAGATAACCCGTTCCGGAATCAGATCGGAAACAGGGGAAGTATTTTCAGCAGTTGGATGTTTGCAGATGATGCTCGGAATATTTCCGGCTCAATTCTTCAATGCCCGCAACGTTGCCTGCGGACGGCCCAGACGGGTCAAAGCTATGCGCCAACCAGGCATCCACAATGCTTTTGGCCAGTTCCGGCCCGATGACGCGTGCCCCCATGGTGATGATCTGGGCATCGTTTGAAAGGGCAGCACGTTCTGCAGAATAGGTGTCGTGCGTTAGCGCAGCCCGAATTCCCGGAATTTTATTGGCGGAAATACAAACGCCAATTCCCGTTCCGCAGCACAGGATTCCCCGATCAAAATCCCCGTGCGTGATCGCGAGACCGACCCGCTCACTTAGCTCCGAATAGAGCTCAGGATGATCATCTTCAGGATGGGACATATCAACAACCGTATGCGGTGTTGTGGCGCGAAGATGTGCAGCAATGAGGCCTGCAAGACCTTCTCCGGCCCGATCGCCTCCAATCGCAATACGCATGATTTTTCTCCGTCTTTATGGGTTACGTTCAGGGGAGGTGCTTGATCCGCTCGTCCTGACGGTGGAGATTTCCGCAATTTTCAGATTGATCCCCGCATTGCGGAGCGTGTCCTCCAGGTCTTTTTCGAGACCTGAATCCGTGATCACCACATCGAATTCCGTTAAATCGGAAAAACGATTGAGCGTGATGACACCAAATTTCGTACTGTCCACGAGCAGGATTTTGCGATCGGAAATATTCATCAAGGCCTGCTTGGCTTTGATGATATCCTGCTCCTGATGATACGCCGTCATTCCGCGAATTGCTGCGACGGACAGGAACAGCGTGTTGACGCGCAGCGATGCCGCGGCCTGCTCACACAGGGTTCCGAAGAACGCGTCAAAATCCATGTTATAGCGACCGCCAAGCAGCAGAAGATTCACATTGGGCTTGCTGGTGAACAGGTTCGCAGTACCCATGCTGTTCGTGACAACTGTAAGAGAGGCACTGTCAGTCAGACGCTCAGCCAGAACGCGGGATGTTGTTGAATCATCCAGTGCAATGATTTCACCTTCTTCGACAAGGCCTGCCGCCACAGCCGCGATAGCCTGCTTGGCTTCCATCGCCCGATGGCTTCGCTGGGAAATACTGCCCTCTGAAAACGCTTTTGGAGGCGTAGTCACCCCCCCATGCACACGACGTAAAACTCCGCGTTCCGAAAGCACCTGAAGATCGCGGTGAATGGTCATGCGGCTGGTGACAAAACGTCCGGCCAACTCATCAATCTGTGCACCACCACGATCCCGAACATAGTCCAGGATGTTCTGGCGGCGCGCAGAAGCCGAGCGCGTTTCAAAAGTTGCTTGGGGCATCATGCGATGACCCCCTCAGCCAACGCCTGAAAATGCTCCACATTCCAGGCAGCCCGCCCAACGAACACTCCATTCACGTGAGGCAGAGCGACATAACCGGCCGCATTGTCCTGCGTGACACTTCCGCCATAGAGGAGCTTGACCGCAGACCCTGCACTGGATCCGGCAATGTTAATCAGGAGCTTCCGCAGGTGATTATGCGTTCTCTCAACGAAAGCTGCATCTGCAGGACGGCCTGATGCACCTATGGCCCAGACAGGTTCATATGCAATGAGAACCTGTGGAACATCGTCTTCAGACACCCCATGAAGGGCGATCTTCAATTGGCGTGCCAGAGTTTCATTTGTTACGTTATAAGAATATTCATCGGCCGTATCACCGATACAGACGAGCGGCCTCAATCCATGTCGCAGAGCCGCATGAACCTTGAGATTGACGGTTTGATCCGTTTCTCCGAAATAGGTCCGGCGTTCTGAATGACCAATTTCCACCAGTTCCGCACCACATTCAGAAATCATGGTCGGGGAAATTTCTCCGGTCCACGCGCCCTCATCCTGCCAGTGCATGTTCTGTGCACCTACTGCCACACGGCTTCCCGAAAGCCTGTCACAGACATCCTTTAGAGACGTAAATGGTGGGATGACGAACGGCTGGAGAACTGTCGGGAAAGACATCCGTGCAAGCTCGTTAGCGGCCGCAACAGATGCTGCGGGCCCCTTGTTCATTTTCCAGCTTGTACCAACCCAGATAGCGTCACGCTCCATCGTCCATCTCCGATTTGAGCACCCGATTCGTAACAACTATACTGTTATAAATAACTTAATCAACGATAATTTCGTCACAAAATCCTTGTTATCCTATGACTCCGAAATGATATTTTACGAATATGATAGAGACCGTTAATTCATAATTCATTGATATTATTATGTATAATTTACGATAAGAGATATTTATCGACCCGCCGATATCCATCACATAAATACGTGATGAATGTTGCTTTTTGTGTGATATCTTCCGGGCGGCAGCTTTATTATATGCCTGTACCGTCGAATTTCGAATTAAGAGCCGTCAAAGCACAAAGAGGCAGCGCCCCGCCTCTTTCGCTGACAGACAGCACGGCCGGATCAAAATGCGACGACACGCGCATAGTGAAAAAGGCTTGAAACAAAAAACGGCGGGACAAAGCCCGCCGTTTCTGAAGTCACTTTAATTAGCCTGCAATCAGGGCTGAACAACCCGGAGCACAAAGCCCGTCAACTCACTAACAGTCTCAGCCTCCGTCCGGTCAGCTCCCAGCCGCAGCTCAGGAGACAAGGGAGCTTCGTAAGGCGCTGAAACACCCGTGAACTCTGGAATTTTTCCCGAGCGCGCTGCAGCGTAGAGCCCTTTGGGGTCACGCTGTTCGCAGGTTTCCAGAGGTGTATCCACAAAAATCTCGTGGAAGCCCTCACCCACAATCTGGCGCGCCAGATCACGGTCTGCCTGAAGGGGCGAGACCAGCGCGACAACCACGGCCTGGCCGCTCTCAGACAGAATTTTTGCGACATGCGCTGCACGACGAATATTCTCGCGACGGTCTTCCGGCGAGAAACCCAGATCGCTGCACAGTCCGGCCCGTAACGTATCTCCATCCAGAACGGTGGCTTTCACGCCCTGTCCCGCCAGAGACACTTCTGCCGCACGAGCCACAGTGCTTTTGCCGGAGCCCGGGAGGCCCGTCAGCCAGAACACGCCACTTTTATGACCACGCGTCTGAGCCTGCTGGACAGCAGAAATACGGCTGGCCGTCGGGTGGATCGCATGAACACCATCTTCGAGTTCAGCAGGACCAATCAGCGGTGCGCCGCCAACAATCCGCTGATGACGATCGACCAGAACACCACGTCCATCGCCCATTCCCGGAGAGAACGGGTCAAACAGTACGGCGTGAGAAGCCGCGAGCGTGATCTCAGCAAATCCGTCCGGCGGGACCTCATCGCCCTGACGCAATGTCAGGTCATCCAGGTCAACAACCGCATCAATGGACGCCACCGTCACATCATGCTCTGCTGTCGTCAGACGAAGCGTGAAGCTTTCCCCAACACGAAGGGGCTCACCCCGCAGCCAGAACAGACGCGTGCGAATACGGGCAGAACGCTCTGGTGCTGACGCTTTATCATCTGCCGGGAACAGCAGGTCCCCACGATCCGGCACCAGATCCGGCTCCAGGCGCAGCGCAATGGATTCACCCGCACCAGCAACTGGCAGTTCCGGCGCATGCCAGCGGCAAACTTCTGCAACGGTTGCAATCTGGCCCTGGGCACCAATTGCCAGACGATCGCCCGCACGGACAGTGCCACGCTCGATCCGGCCGGCAACGTAACGCACGCCATCAAAGCGATAAACGTCCTGCACCGGCATCCGGAACGGCAAAGACAGACGGGACGTCGGCGGCGGCACATTGGCCAGAGCCTCGATCAGCGTCGGCCCCTTGTACCAAGCAGACCGCTCGGAACGGCTGGCAATATTGTCACCATCACGCGCAGACGCCGGAACAACGGCTTCAACTTCAATTTCCAGACGACCAAGAAGCTGACGGACATCAGACTCGGCCTGAACGATCTTGGCCTCGTCGAAGCCCAGAACGTCGGACTTGTTCAGCAGCACAATGACGTGCCGGATCCCGATCAGACGCAGCAGCATGGCATGACGCCGCGTCTGCTCCTGCGCACCCTCCTGAGCATCCACCACCAGAACGGCAGCTTCCGCATCGGCAGCACCCGTAATCATGTTGCGCAGGAACTGGCGATGACCTGGCGCATCCACAATCACGAACTCACGGGAGCCGAGACGAAACGGAATCCGCGTGGAGTCGACCGTTACACCCTGATCGCGCTCGATCTGAAGGGAGTCGAGCAGAAAGCTCCACTCCACCGCCAGACCACGCTTGCGGCTGCTCTCAACGATCTGCGCCAGCTTGCCGTCCTGAAGGCTGTCAGTATCGTAGAGCAAACGTCCAATCAGAGTGGATTTACCGTGATCGACATGCCCGACGATCACGATCGGCGTGGCGGCCGCGCGATACGCCCCAGAGAGTTCCTGGGTTGCGATAATGTCACCCATCTTACAGATACCCCGCCACGCGCAGACGCTCGAATGCGTCTTCTGATTCATGATCCATGGCACGCCCGGCGCGCTCGGATGTCTTGCTGCTTTCCAGCTCGGCAATCACCTCGGCTACGGTCGTGGCATTGCTCTCGATCGGGCTTGTGATGTCCTGATCACCCAGAGAGCGATAACGCTTACCATCCTTGGCAAAATACAGATCCACGAGGGGGATGCCTTCGCGTTCGATGTAGCGCCAGATGTCGATTTCCCGCCAAGCCAGCAACGGATGCACGCGAATATGCATGCCATCTTCATACGGCGTGGCATACTGATCCCAGAATTCGGGCGGCTGATTGCGAACATCCCAGCGATGACCCGCACCACGCGGGCTGAACACACG
The DNA here is from genome assembly GCF_014132155.1 of Gluconobacter sp. Gdi. Lineage (GTDB taxonomy): Bacteria > Pseudomonadota > Alphaproteobacteria > Acetobacterales > Acetobacteraceae > Gluconobacter. Next base: position 232,167 of record NZ_BLJQ01000002.1, on the reverse strand, counting down.
CTCCTTGGCACGTGTGGCCTGCTCGTCACGGCGAATACCAGCAATCACGCCACGCAGCTTGTGCTTGTCGATCATTGCCGCCAGACCCGCCGTCTTGCGCGCTGCAGAACGTGCAGCGGGCGGCAGGGACGGATCGATTTCTTCGACTGGTGGGCAGTATCCCAGAAGGAGATCCAGATCCCACTTCTTGGTGTACTCATCCCGAAAGGCGTACATTTCCGGGAATTTCTTCTCGGTATCCACATGCATGACCGGGAACGGTACGCGCCCCATGAACGCCTTGCGCGCCAGCCAAACCATGACGTTGCTGTCTTTCCCGAGGGACCACAGCAGCGAGAGGGGCTTCAGTTTCCGATAGGCTTCACGCAGGATGAAAATGCTCTGAGCTTCGAGCTGGTCAAGATCATCCATGACGCGCGGTTCCGCCAGGGTTTGTGTCCGCGTCATTGTCCGCTCCATGTTCATGCTGGCCGATGAATGCCGCATTCTGTCTTGGTCAGACCGGCCCAACGACCTGCCCGCCCGTCTTCTCCGTCTCCAACCGGCCGTGTGCAAGGCGCACAGCCAATCGAAGTGTATCCTTTTGAAACCAGAGGATGCCGCGGCAGGTTCCGACGACGCATCTCTGCTTCGATTTTCTCCATGCCCCATCCCGCAAGCGGGTTGAGCTTCACGGTGCCATCCGGCTGTGGTTCCACAATGGGAAGAGCCGCCCGTGTTGAGGCCTGACTGCGCTTGCGCCCGGTCAGCCAGACATCAAATTCCGGAAGCACCAACTCCAAAGGCTCCACTTTGCGCAGGGCGCAGCAGGCATCCGGATCGAATGCCGCGAGCTGATCCTGTGGATCTCTGTTCTCAAGTTCCCGAGCCAAGGGAGAAATAGTCCGGACGTCCTGAAGGCCGAGCGCATCGGAAAGCTCATCACGATAGGAGAGCGTTTCCGGGAAATGGCGCCGCGTATCCAGAAAGAAAACCGGCACGGACGGGTCTATCCGGGCAATCTCATCCAGAAGAATGGCCGACTCAGCTCCAAATGAGGAAATAACAGCGACGCGGCCTTTCAGGCTCACGAGCGCCTCCTCAAGTGCGTGACTCTCCGGCGTATCCAAAAGATGTTGAAGTTCGGATTGTGAGAGAGGCATTTACTGCACCCATATCCCTGTTCACACGCGCCAGAATCACGACGTGAAGGAGACATAGGCGCGCTTCACCTATTATTCAACTATTTTATTTTGTATAACCATATTAAATGGTTTAATTGAGCATTTCTCATCGATTGAAGCGCGTTAGAGTTTTTGGCCTGATTTACCAATTAATGGTCAAATTTCCCGCAAATGACTCACCCTCCAAACGGCATCATTCCTGAAAATCCCTACACCACAAAATCTGGCACACTTCATGCATGAACCCAGGTATGAAACTGCGTTCATCCTTTTTTGGTCAGGGCCTTCCGCGCTTCCTTGTCGGCCAGACCGTGCAGCCGCAGGTGGTGGCGGAACTGATAATAAGTCAGCCCCAGAAGATCTGCGGCCTGCCGCTGGCTGAACTGCGCCTCCTTGAGGGCCGCTTCCAGCAACGCACGTTCATGACCTTTAACTGTCTCAGCAAAATCCAGCGGGAAGGTTTGGGGAACGTCTCCCTGAACATGACCTTCCCCGGTAGAGGCTGGAGCCATCACACTGCTCCAGTCAGGCGTGACGAACGGATCAAGCACAATCTCATCCAGACGGCGCTCAGGCTGATCCATACGATACACGCTGCGCTCCACCACATTCCGAAGCTCACGGACGTTGCCGGGCCAGTGGTAGTCAATCAGCCGCTGCAAAGCCTTCTGGGAAAACCCGGCAAAAAGCTTACGGCCAAGCTCCGCGCTCATCCGCGTCGCAAAATGGTCGGCCAGCAGGGGAATATCGTCCTGCCGGGCTCGCAGAGGCGGGACATTGACCACATCAAATGCCAGTCGGTCGAGCAGGTCCGGGCGGAATGTTCCGTCCCGCGCCATGGCCGGAAGATCAGCGTTGGTCGCACCAATCAAGCGCACATCAACGCGGATCGTCTCACTGCCGCCAACGCGTTCGAAGCTGCCGTACTCGATAACGCGGAGCAGTTTTTCCTGAACGGCAAGGGAGGCCGTGCCAATTTCATCCAAAAACAGCGTTCCGCCGTCCGCACGCTCGAACCGGGACAAACGCCGCTTCTGCGCACCCGTAAACGCGCCAGCCTCATGTCCGAACAGTTCGCTGTCCAACAGCGCCTCCGGAAGAGCCGCGCAGTTCAGCTTGACCAAAGGTGCGTCCCAACGATCCGACAAGAGAGCAAGGCGGGCGGCCACCAGCTCCTTGCCAGTCCCGCGCTCTCCGATCACCAGAACGGGGCGCTTCAGGGGAGCAAGACGGGAGATCTGGTCCAGCATCGCCAGAAATGCCGGAGCCCGCCCGATGGGTGTCGGAACCTCGTCCGCTTGGGTGGATCTCGCCATTTCTGAGCCTCGTTCGCCACTTCAGATTGTCACAACCATAACATCCCCAAAACGAGCCCGCTGACAAGACAGGTCATTGTGCTCTAATCCAGTTCTCAGGAAGGAAAGCGTCATGGGTATTTTTTCTCGGCTCGCCGATATCGTGAACTCCAATCTCAATGCGATTCTCGCCACGGCCGAGGATCCGCAGAAGATGATCCGTCTCGTGATTCAGGAGATGGAAGACACGCTCGTTGAAGTGCGCAGTCAGGCCGTCCGCACCATCGCCGAGCGCAAACAGCTTGAACGCCGCGTGCGCACCATGATGCACGAAGAAGACGAATGGCACCGCAAAGCCACACTGGCCATCGAACGCAACCGGGACGATCTGGCCAAGGCGGCGCTCTCAGCCCGTCACACGGTCGAACAGTCCCGCGAAGGGCTTGAGCGCCAGATTGCACAGGTCACGGAAGGTCTTGAGCAACAGAACGACGACATCACCAAGCTTCAGGCCAAACTGGCGGATGCGAAATCCCGTGAGAAAACCCTGACCATGCGTGCCCGCACGGCAGAAGGCCGCCTCAAGACACGTGAAAAGCTCTACGATACCCGCATTGACGACACGCTGAACCGTTTCGAACAGGTCGAGCGCGCTCTGGATGAACTGGAAGGCAAAGCCGAGGCCTATGATCTGGGACGTCGGTCTGGTCGCCCCTCCCTGCACGAAGAGTTGGCCGCTCTGGAAACGGATGCAGCAGTAGAAGATGAATTCGAGACTCTGAAACGCCGGATTGCGGAAAAGAAGCGCGAAGCCTGATGACTGCTGCAAGAAAGTCTGAGTCATGAATGAGGATATCGTCGCTCTTGTCCTGCTTTTTGGCTTTATCCCGGCGCTCGTCCTAGGCCCGCGCCTGTTGCGTGCCCGGACGGGCAACCTTCCCAATCAAGGCATCGCAGACCCACATCTGCAGGCTGCCCTGACACAGGCCGAGGCCCATGCTACGCGTCTGGAAGAAAGGATCGACCAGCTCGAACGCATCCTCGACGAGGATATCCCGGGCTGGAGAGCTAGGAGTTCACGATGACATCCCGCACCGCCCTGCGCATGCTGCTGCTGTCCATGCTGACAGGAGCAGTTTCTGCCTACCCGGCTCAGGCCGCGCGCGTCACCATGTCCGGATCTGATCTGGATATGGCGATTCCCTGCACAGGTCAGGTGCGGATCGTCGTAGACCCAGGCATGAAAGACGGCGCTACTTTAGACAGCAGCAATGCAACGCAGGTAACGATGCGCAGCGGCAAGGAAGAGTCAGACAGCCGCATCTCCATCGCCACGAAAAGTTGCGCGCCCAATGGTAAGGTCACGATCAGTGTGTCGCCTTATACTGGCGTCTCAATCCATGACAGCCATGACACACATTTCATCATCAAAGGAAAACTGGCGTCCCTTGATGCCAGCCTCGACTCCGCGACAATGGATATCGAGAATACGCAGTCCCTTGATCTGAGCATGCATGGTGCCTCCAGTGTGCATATCGGCTCTCTCGAACGGGCGGCCCAGATCGTGGCTTCCGGCACATCAACGCTGATCGCCGACTCTGCACAGCTGACCGCTCTATCTGCACAACTGTCGAACGACGCCTCTTTCATGGTTTCGCAGGGTAGTATCGAAGCCCTGACGATCGTGACGTCAGACAATGCGACCGCCACCGTTCATGGCAACGCTTCCGTTGCAACGGTGACAGCCAACGGCACAGGCGCCGTCAATATTGAGCGCGTCTCCGGCCCGATCGTTCGGTCTGGCAGTGGCGCGGTAAATGTCGGAACCCCGGCGGCAGTGGCTCCGCCGCCGACTGTCGTGGCACCGGCCGCACCACCAGTTACGACGACGCTACCAGTCGCTCCTCCGCCCGTTCCCAAAGCTTCGGTGCCGGCTCCTCAGCCGCCAGCCTCAACAGAAACGTCTCCGCAGATCAGCCAGCCTTCTGTTCCGGCTCCATCAACATCCGCGCCACCGACACCGGCACCAGTGCCTCAGAAACCGGCTCAGCAGGAACAGGAAGCCGTTCAACCTCCTGTTGTCGCCGCATCACCCCCGGCTGCCGTCGTACCAAGTACCCCCACCCCGACACAGCAGACACCCTCAGTCAATGTCCCCACGACGCCGTCGGAAACTCCTCAGAAGCTGCCGCAGACTCCCCTTCCGGACACTGTGGCACCGCCGCCTGCTCCTTCGACGCCAACAGCTCCAGTCATGCCGCCTCAAGGCGATACACCAAAACAGGGAGGCTGATGATGAAGATATCCCACGATCTGGTACGTTTTGCAGGGAGCATCCTCGGCCTCCTGCTTGCTACAGGAACGATCAGCCCGGCCCTCTCTCAGGACGCAGCCCCTGCCATTCCTGCTCCCCCGGCGCCCCCAGCGTTTGCAAGTCCAGAACGTGTAAGCTCCGTCACGGGAGCTACGCTGGAACTGGCACCGACCTGCCTGACAGACCTTCATATTGTTGAGGGTGATACAGCGAAGGTTCTTCAGGGCAATGGCAACCTGACAGCCGCCGAGGACAAGACACTCAAACTTGCTCTGAGTGACCCGTCCTGCAGCACCGAAGCCAGCTCGACAATTCAGGTTCCAGCCGGGACGAATATCCATCTCCGCGGCAACAAGACCGACATCACTGTCACAGGGTCATCCGGCCATCTCAGCGGCTTGTCCGGAAGCGGTGACGTACGCGTCAACAGCGCAACGGGTGTGGATCTGCGGATGACCGGATCCGGCAATGTTTCCATTGCTACGGTGACAGGCGATGTACACGTTCTCAATTTCTCAAGCGGAGACCTGCTTGTCGGGCTGGTAACAGCACCTCGTGTTGAGCTGTCCGCGACATCATCAGGAAACATGCTGCTCAGGAGTGGCTCAGTAGAGAACCTCTCCATTCGGGATCTCGGTTCGTCCGATATTACAGCACATGTCAGTGCCATCTCAGCCAGCCTGTCACTTTATGGCTCTGGGAACGTTCTGGTCGATAGTGTTTCAGGAACATTATCCCGCGGTCATTATGGCTCCGGAGACCTGACGGTTCACACGACCAGCCCGGGAGTTCACGTCGGCGCAGCCGCGCCAGTGGACGGGCAGGCCATCGCAAAAGACATTCTGGCCAGCCTCGGTCAGTCCGTGAATTTCGATTCCGGCACGCAGCAAGGCTGGGAGGCTCTTGGCTCTTTCGGCAAACATAGCAACGGCCACCATCTGGGCGGCCTTCGTCTTGTTCTGATCGTGGTCTGCGTCTGGCTAGTCCTGCGTCACGCCAAGCGTTATCGCAAACGGACTGGGCAATCCTTTTTTGGTGCTCTCTGGACCGATATTGCTGAAGGCCTTTCTGCTTTCACACGAAATTGGGAAACACGAATGGCTGACCGTCGCACGGGAGGACAATCATCCTCAGGCGATGCGCCACATGTCTATTACACACGCCGTGCTGTCGATCTGTATGAAGAGGTTATTCATACAGCCAGGGATCAGAGCGCACGTCATAAGCAACGCCACGCCCCGGAGACGACACCTTTCAGTTCAAACCATACTCTGGTGCGCCTGAACGACCGCTTGGCTCGTATGGAGCCAAGGTTGGCACGCATGGAACAGTTCGTAACCTCCCCGGATTTTGCGCTGGAGCGCCAGTTCCGTGACCTGGAACGCTCCGCCTGAGCAAGACAGACTTTGACGTAGCCGGGCGCGCAGGGTAGGGGCTGAAGGGTGAATGCCGTTCTTGATCCCATAGCGGCCCTTGGCCGTGCCGTCCTCGGACTCGTCCGCCAGTCGGGTGCTCTCGCCATGTTTGCGCTGGAAGGGCTGTCGCATCTCGTGCGGCCACCGTTCTACTGGCGCATCTTCCTGTCCACGCTGATCGAAACGGGGTTCTTCTCCCTTCCGGTTGTGGCCCTGACAGCCCTGTTCTCCGGGGCCGTCATCGCTTTGCAGTCCTATGTCGGGTTTGGGCAGTATCACGTCCAGAGCGCCATTGCCGGGATTGTGGTTCTGGCTGTCACCCGCGAACTGGGGCCGGTTCTGGCAGGACTGATGGTTGCCGGACGTGTCGGTGCTGCAATGTCTGCCCAGATCGGGACTATGCGCGTCACCGATCAGATCGATGCCCTGACGACACTATCGACTAACCCGATGAAATATCTGGTGACGCCACGTCTTCTGGCGGGAACCATCGCCCTGCCCTGTCTCGTCATCGTGGCGGACGTTCTGGGTGTTCTTGGCGGTTTCACCGTATCGGTCGCAAAACTAGGTTTTTCACCATCCACCTACATCACGGCCACGCTGGATTCGCTGAAGACCATGGACGTAGTGGTCGGTCTGGTTAAAGCAGCGGCTTTCGGCTTCCTCATTGCTCTTCTGGGTTGCTACCACGGTTATAACAGCCGCGGCGGCGCGGAAGGTGTGGGTTCAGCCACCACAGCGGCCGTCGTGGGCGCCTCCATTCTGCTTCTGCTGTTTGATTACCTCCTCACAGATCTGTTCTTTTCCCAATGAGCACACCCAAAATCCGCATCCGCGGCCTTTCGAAAGCGTTCGGCTCCAAGGTCGTGCTCGACGGGATCGACCTTGATGTCGAGACCGGCACCTCCATGGTCATCATTGGCGGCTCCGGCTCAGGAAAATCCGTTCTTTTGCGGTGTATCCTTGGCCTGATCGAGCCCGATGCTGGCACTATCGAAATTGACGGCGAGAACGTTCTCACTGCCCCACGCGGGCGGCAGGAAGTCCTGCGGCGACAGATTGGCATGCTGTTCCAGAACGCCGCCCTGTTCGACAGCATGAGCGTTGCGGACAACATTGCGTTCGGGCTTCGGGCCAAGCACTCAGACCGTGACGGCCCAGTTCCGTCCCGATCCAAGGCGCGTGAACTGGCAGGCGGAATCCTCCAGCAGGTTGGATTGGACCCCTCCGTTGGGCAGCTCAGCCCTTCTGAGCTGTCAGGCGGTATGCAAAAGCGCGTCGGACTGGCTCGCGCTATTGCCGGACAGCCCAACATCCTGTTCTTCGACGAACCGACTACAGGCCTTGATCCCATCATGGGGGCCGTCATTGACGGACTGATCGTGGATTGCGTGCAAAAGCTGGGCTCAACGGCTATCGCCATTACGCATGACATGGCTTCAGCGCAGCGGATCGGGAATCAGGCTGCCATGCTTTACCAGGGCAAACTGGTCTGGCAGGGGCTGGCCGCAGACCTGATGAACTCAGGCAATGCAATGGTGGACCAGTTCACGCATGGACGCCGGGAAGGACCGATCACCATGGAACTTCGCAAATGAAGCCGTTCCGACGCCCTCCCATTTCCCGCAGAGTCTGGCAGCGTCTTGGTCTGACATATCTCATCGCGCTGCCGATGGTGTTCATTCTGTTTATGCACCCGCCCAAAAGCCAGAATATCCTTATTCAGGCGCTCATCCTGCTTCTGATCGTAACGGCTGCACGCATCATGGCCCGCATCATCATCCGAACAGACGACTAGTACCTTCTCTGACTGGATCATAACGGGAACACTCCCTATATCGGGAGCACCCAGAGTCCATGTGAAGAGAGATTCCCTTGGTCAAGAAACCAACCGCGCGCTTTGTCTGCCAGTCCTGTGGGGCTGTCTATTCCAAATGGGTGGGCAAATGCGAAGCGTGCGGGGAATGGAACACGCTGGTTGAGGAAACTTCCGAACCCACAGCCCGCAAAACGGGCAAGCTGAGCACCGGGCGTCTTCAGACCGTTCGTCTTGATGGCGAGGCCAAGCCGCCCCCACGCATTACAACAAGTATTGCAGAGTTGGATCGCGTTCTTGGCGGCGGTCTTGTGCCTGCATCCGTTGTTCTGGTTGGCGGTGATCCGGGTATTGGTAAATCCACCCTGATGCTCCAGACAACCTGTGCGCTGGCTCGGAGTGGTCACAAGGTTCTGTATGTCTCGGGCGAAGAATCCGTCGATCAGATCCGCATTCGCGCGCAGAGACTGGAGCTGGACCGGGACAGCAAGACACTGGATTCCCTGGATCTAGCGGCTTCCATCAATGTCGGAGACATCGTGGGATCGCTGGAAAACGATCGGTCCCATACTGTCGTGGTCATTGATTCCATTCAGACCATGTGGCTGGAAAGCGTAGAAAGCTCCCCAGGGTCCGTAGCGCAGGTCCGAGCGAGTGCTTTTGAACTCATCCGTCTCGCCAAAACGCTTGGCTTTGCCCTGATTCTGATCGGTCACGTCACGAAGGAAGGGTCTCTGGCAGGGCCACGTGTGCTGGAACACATGGTTGATGCTGTCATGTATTTTGAAGGTGATCGTGGTCATCAGTTCCGCATCCTGCGTGCAGCCAAAAACCGCTTTGGCGCAACCGACGAAATTGGCGTCTTTGCCATGACTGATACGGGGCTGACGGAGGTTCCCAATCCTTCCGCCCTGTTCCTCGCCGAAAGACGCGGCAACATTGCTGGATCGGCTGTGTTTGCCGGCCTTGAAGGCACACGGCCCGTTCTTCTGGAAGTTCAGGCCCTGCTGTCCCCCAAGGCTGGAGACGGGGCACCACGTCGCGCCGTTGTCGGATGGGATACGTCTCGCCTGAACATGCTGCTGGCCGTGCTGGATGCAAGATGCGGCTTGAAACTCGCCAACATGGACGTTCACCTGAACGTGGCTGGCGGGTTAAGAGTCAATGAGCCTGCCGCAGACATGGCCGTTGCCGCGGCCTTGATCTCCGCAGCGACAGGCCACCCAACATCTTCAACAGCCGCGTATTTCGGCGAGGTCGGTCTCTCAGGTGAGATCAGGCAGGTCAGTCAGGCGGATCTGAGACTCAAGGAAGTTGCAAAACTGGGATTTGGAGAAGCCATTCTCCCAAGGCGAGTATCTTCTGCCTCGGCACGGGTCAAACCGCCAGCCGGTCTCAAGCTACGGGAAATCGGGCATCTCACGGATCTGGTAGAATTATTCAGCCCTTCCGAAAGCTGAAGTAAAAAGCCTTCATCCATGAAAAAATTCATCATTTAATTGCTAAAAAGCAGTTAAATTAACGAATTATTACCGACACTCCCATTCAAAAAACCCGTATTGAATTATTACATTCCTTTCATCCCTCCAATCGAGGGGGGAATCAGAAATACAAGTAAGAATTCTGCAAATACCATATCCTGAAACAGGAACGGATATTGCCATGGATTCTCTACATTTTTCGGGTGACATCGTTCATGGCAACTTCGTCCACTTATACATCCCCCCAGACAGGACAAACATACACGATTGTGTCGGGAGGCTCGACTTCCACTACATCACAGGTCGTCACAAGCGGGACTGTCGTAGATGGCGCGAAAATCATAGCAAGTTCCACACCCGTATCTCCAGACTGGTCAGCGCTCCCTCATTATACGGGCGTTCCCGGCTCGCAGATTATCGAAAATTCTGCAGGTGCACTCAACACCATAATCTCCGGGACAAGTTTTCCAGGCGGCGGGGGTATGATCAGCGAGCAGCACTTCGTTTTTGAATCGTCCACCCAAACCATTCAATCCGGAGCATTCGCCAGTAATACAACGCTTGGCCCATTAGCGACGTCCATTATCGAAAACGGGGGTATTTCCTACAACGTCAATATTAGTGGCGGCTGGCTGACCTCCGGGGGCCTTATGACGATTCAGTATGCTCAGTATGCAGCAACACAGATCGTCTCCGATGGTGGAACACTTCACACTGCAACGGTAGGTATAACAAGCTCCAGTCAGCAACCAGCAAGCGGAACCCTGATCCTGTCTGGAGGAAGCGCTGACCATATCACTATAGGAAGCGGCGCAGTTCTTCAGAAATCCGGCACGCTTTCGGACGTCACAGTAGGCGTTAAGGGCGTCCTATCCGTTAGTGCAGACCAAAATGCCACAAACGTTACAGGCAATGGCGGAACGATCATTCTGGATCACAACGCTAATCTAACGGGAATTTTCAAGAATAACGCTCAGACGACAATCAGCTTTACCGACCTGGGAAATACAGCATCTACAGTCAGTGGCGTTTTGGTCCATAATGGCGGAAGCGTCAGCCCCTCCAGTGGTTCTACTCTGGAAATCATGTCTGGCGGCCAGGTTCTGCACAGCATTGGGGTGGCAGACGATTTTTCCTCTCCTTATTATTTCCAGACTGCACCTTCGGGAAACGGACTGGATCTGATTGTCGGCACGCCCTGCTATTGCCCCGGAACCCTGATCGCGACACCACAGGGAGAGCGGCCTGTCGAACAGCTTTCTATTGGCGACATCGTTCTCACTGCCTCGGGAAAGCATCATCCAATCCGCTGGATCGGACGGCGGGCCTATGATCCGATTTTTGCCTATGGAAACCGGGATATCCTGCCTATTCTGTTTCGTGCGGGTTCTCTTGGCGACGGACTGCCACGTCGGGATCTAATGGTTTCCCCGCTGCACGCGATGCTCATCGACGGACGCCTCATTCCGGCTCTTCATCTGGTCAACGACCTTTCTATTCTTCAGATCGAGAAACCCTCAGAGATCCGCTACATCCATATCGAGCTTGAAAGCCATGACGTCTTGCTCGCAGAGGGAGCACCATCAGAAAGCTTTCTGGACGATAACTCACGCGGGATGTTCCACAACGCTAGCGAATACGATGATCTATACCCGCAGACTTCCAAACAGCCTCCACGCTATTGTGCCCCCAGGCTGGAAGACGGGCCGGAACTCGCACGTATTCACGATCGCCTGAAGCAATACGCACGGAATTTTTTACCCCTTAAAGCCGCCTGATACTCCGAGGATAATTCGCTACCGTGCCGCACCCTCTGGCAGGTTACATTGATGTCTGCAATCGCAATCGTATCGCCGGATGGGCTTTAGATCTGGAGGAGCCTGATCAGCCTGTCTGCCTGCGGTTTTTTCAGAATGGCCGCCTCCTCGATGAGGTGACCGCTGAAATATTCCGTACTGATTTGGCCGACTTCGCCAGAGCAGGATATTGCGCGTTTGACTGGTCCTGGCCTGAATGTCCTCCTCATGAAGGAGGCATTATTGAAATTCGGGACAGCAAGCATGACTACCCCCTGAACGGTTCCCCTTTTTATATTGAGCCTCTGCCCAGTGCTCTTGTCGGCTCCATAGATATTACTGACCGCCTACGTATTGCAGGCTGGGTCCGAGATGACCTGAATCTGGATCGAACAGTCTGGCTGACCGCGGTCATTGATGGCGCTCCCACCGCACATTTTCCAGCGAACCAATTCCGGCGGGATTTACGGGACGCTGGTTTCCAGTCCGGCCGATACGGCTTCGAATACGTGTTCAGCACTGCGCTTGATCCGTTGCAAGACCATACTATCCAGCTTCTGCATGGACAGGAGCGTTTCGGAGATCCCGTTTTCTTACCACGGGCAGATCACCTGGATGATGCTTTCAAAAAGCATTTCAACGCCCTGATCCAAGGCCTGATTACACCGCAGGCAAGACGTGACGCCTTGTCTTTTCTCACAAAATCAGCAGATGCGCTTCGACACCAGAGCGCGTCAAACATTACCAGTCTCGAGGCTCGCACTCTCGCTCAAAAAGCCAGCCGCCGCCATGAGGACGCTCTCTCTTTTGCTCCCTGTGCGCTTTTCATAGATGACAGAGCTCCTGACTCCACAAGAGATGCAGGATCGGTCGCTTTGTTGTCTCACATGCGAGCGACGCAGGCATTGGGCTACCGATGCTGTTTCATAGCCTCCCGCCAGCCCCCCACAGAGCAGGATCAGGCGCATCTGGCAGTTATGAATATCGACTGCCTTATGCCCCCGGTTTTCACGGGACCTGAAGAGGCCCTCAAACGGCTCGGACCTGGGTTAGACGTAGTTTACCTGCATCGCCTGAATAATGCTGAAAGCTATGCTGCCCTGTGCCGCGCCTTTGCCCCAACAGCCACACTGCTCTGGAGTGTTGCGGATCTGGCGTCCCTTCGCCTGCGTCGTCAGGCCGCTGTGGAAAGCCGTCCAGAGCTTGTGCGCACAGCAATGCGAATTGAAGTGCGGGAAAACATGTGTGCCTGGCTGGCCGATAGCGTTCTGACGCATTCTTCGATCGAAGCCAAACAACTGGAGCGGATGGTTCCTACGGCCAATATCCATGTTGTCCCTTGGGCGGTTCCCGTCAAAACCCGTTCCCGTCGACACCAGGACAAGCCCGTCATTGCGTTTGTCGCTCACTTTGCCCATGCCCCAAACACAGACGCTGCAAAATGGCTCATTCTGGATATTTTGCCGCGCCTTAAGAAACGCATTCCCAATCTTGTTTGTCGCCTCATCGGCAGCGCCATGCCGCATGCAGTTCACATGCTTGCAGACAAAGACATAGAAGTGACGGGGCACGTGTCCAACCTTCAAGAGACCTTGTCTGACGTGTCGCTCTGTGTCGCTCCACTCCGTTATGGTGCAGGGATCAAGGGGAAAGTTTTGGATGCGTGGTCTGTTGGGCTGCCAATTGTCATGACGCCCATTGCAGCAGAGGGGTTGGTCGATGCGTCCAATCCGCTATGGACAAAATCCATCGCTGACAGTGCGGAAGATTTTGCGGAAAAAACAGCTGCTCTTCTGGTGCCATCTGCGGCAAAGGCTCAGATAGCGGCCGCAAGGAAGCTGCTGAAAGAGCGTTTTTCCGAGAAAGCTATCCAAGCCAGTCTGGAAGACATTCTTCCGCCCGTGATGATCGAGCCACCCCCACTGCCAGAGGACAGGTCAGAACCCGTCCTGAACTGATAGTTTTCTAGAACCTGAATGTCACGTTTGACTGCGCATAGCTGCCACTTTGCGCCCCCGCTTTGCGCAAACTCTGTGATGCCATGAACCGCGCTCCATAGATCTGCCAGGTCAGATGATGGTTCAGCTGAAGCGTCAACGATGCCTGTGGTACGACGCCCACATATCCTCCCCGATAAGCATGAGCGAATGTGTATGGGCCGGATGAACTCCAGATCGCCCCGTTTGCGTTTTCCCGCCACATAAACGGTGCCTTCAGACGCAGGGACGCAAATCCTTTCCAGGGTGTGATGCTGATAACCGGAGACAGGCTCACCAGATTGGACGGTGAAATATAGGTTGTCGTATCCAGATAGTTGGTCTGTGGATTAAACGGTGCCATGTAAGTGTGCACCGTTCCATTCTGACCATCTGACCCACCGGAATAAATATCTGCCTGCACACCCAGGAAGGGATGCAAGGGAGAAGGTGTATGTCTGTAGCCTATGATCGTGTTGACGGCCCACGCACGAACGCTGCTTTTCCGCTCTGTCCCGGCGTATTGGAATGTTCCGTTCTGGTAGAGTGCTCCCACCGAGTATTCGACGGAGGCGGATGTTCCATACCAGCGAAATCCCAGATTGCCCCGAGAGGATGTTCCTTTAAGAACACGTGCTGCTGTTGGCACCGCCGAGAGACCGCTGCTGTATCTGTACCGAATGTAGAACAGGTCCAGAAACGAATGCACGCATTCGCCTCCAACGGAAAATGCTGGAACGATCATCGTGGTGTTTCCACCATAAAGACGCGTTCCGTAATCCTCGGTATTGTGGAACATGAGACGACTGTCTGTTTTCGTCTGAACGAAATCATATGCGTCCACACGGATCCGGGGCCAGAGAGCATAAAACCGACCACCATTCCAGGACAGAGGAACGTTTGGGGTTTCGCGATTGTACAATATGTAGGACGGAGCATCGAGGAACTGCTGGCGTCCAAACATAAAGCCTGTATGTGCTCCGGCAACCTTGCCCTTCAGCTCAACAAAGCCCTGTTGCAGGTCCAGCCTCTTGCGATATGTCGAGCCATATCCAAACCCCTTCCAGCCCCCTGCATCCGCATTGATGAGCTGCCCAAAAAGACGGACATGCTCACCCAGATGCAAGTCTGCCCCGATCAGGTTCCGAATGCCGAAGCGGCCTGACTGGGCTTTTCCACTGCGCCCCAGAAATGGCGCTTCCTCATACCAGTTTCGTAACCGCGATTCCCCCGACAAGGTCAGCCAGATCGTGCGACTATTGTTCAGGGCAATAAATTTGAGCGGATCAAAAAAGTCCGTACGCTTGCTCTTGTCTCGCAGGTAACTCCAGTCCTCCGCCCAAGCCGCCGCGCCATAGCGGCCAACCGGGCCAAACCCGGCGGCTTCACCGTTTCCGTAGTTGAAATCACCCCACGGCCCCTGATGACCATTCGGTGCACGGTTCTGCTTGGCAGTGATTCGCCGTGGCTGACCGACCACGCCGGCATGAGGATAATCCTGAATGATCGGTCGCTCGGTGGAAGGAACCTTGATCCATTCCTCCTCAATGGGAGGAGACTCAATCGGGCTGGTTTTCATAGGAGCCGTCTGGGCGCCTGCGTGATGGCCCAGATTAGCCGTCAACAGAAGCACTCCGGCAATGAGGCTTCTTTCATGACGGAAAGAGACGACAGAAAGAAGCATCGAGAACCACAATTTGACATGAAGAGGCAACGAAAACGAGTGAGCCTCATATTACACAGTATGTAAAGAGAGATTTTATTTATAACTTTTTTATTTAGTTTTTTATAGATCCGGGCGAGAGATGGCCATCTGGCCACGTGTCAGATCTCGCAGGTACTCCGTGATCATGTCTGCCTCGTCAACAGGCACAGCGACAGTCAACCACGCACCTTCTGCATCAAAGTCACACAGTGTCTTTTCTGCCCGCCACCCCGGCAGTTTGGCTTCAACCTGCGCGTAAACCGAGAAGGGACAATGAAACCGCAGGGGCAGAGTTTCGATCCGCTCGATTTTGGCTGCCTCTCGCAGACAGGCCGCAGCCGCACCGCCATATGCCCGAACAAGCCCACCGGCTCCCAGCTTTACACCACCGAACCACCGTGTGACGACAACCATCACATTGTCGAAATCCTGCCCCTCAATCGCAGAAAGGATCGGGCGCCCTGCTGTTCCGGAGGGCTCTCCATCATCGCTGGCACGGTATCTTTGACCCGTCCGGAAGGCCCAGCAATTATGAGTCGCGTCCGGGACAGCAACCTCGGCGAAGAACGCCAGTGCTGCGGCTTCATCTGCAACAGGAGCCGCGCGCGCAAGGAAAGTGCTGCCCTTGATTACACTTTCATGTTCAGCCAAGCCATCGAGAGTCCACGTCATGGCTTCCATTGTGCCCCATGATGGCGGAAATGTCAGGTTGGGGTAGGGAAATTCTGCCCGTTCTGTTAAGGGTAGGCCCCATGTTTTCGGATCTGATCGGCCGGCTAAATGCCGCCTGTGCACGTCGTGCGCCACTGGTGGTGGTTCTGTTTGCGCTCCTCTGTGCGGGATGTGTCGCACTGAGTATCATGCGCCTGAGTGTGACAACTGATACTGGCAAGATGTTTGCCAGCACCCTGCCCTGGAAACAGCGGACGGATGAGATGAACCGTCTCTTCCCGCAGGATGACAATCAGCTCGTCGCCATCATCGACAGCCGCATCCCCGAACAGGGACGCGCCACGGCCCGCGCCCTTGCTGCCGAACTCAGCAAAGACCATGCGCACTTCGAAATGGTCAGCCTGCCGGGCGATAATCCGTTTTATAACAGTCACGGCTTCCTGTTTCTGGATAAGAAGGACCTCGAACCCCTTCTGGATTCCATCGTTTCAGCCCAGCCTTTTCTTGGAACTCTGGCAGCAGATCCCTCAGCCCGCGGCCTGTTCGGTGCCCTTGGCCTGATTGGGGACGGTATCAAGGCCGGGCAAGGCATTCCTAGTGGCTTCAACGGCGCTCTGGACGGCTTTGCGGACTCTCTGACCAAGGCCGCGGCTGGTCAGCCTCAGGATCTGTCCTGGCAGAATCTTCTTGTCGGTCGTCTGGCCGAGCTTGGCAGCCGCTACGAATTCGTCGTCACAAAGCCCAAGCTGGATTATAGCTCCCTTCAACCCGGAGAGGGCGCCACAACGGCGATGCGCAAGGCGATCGACAGCCTTGAATTCGTAAAGTCCGGTCAGGCCACCGGCAGCATTACTGGCGAGGTCAAGCTCAACGACGAAGAGTTCTCGACCGTTGCCCATGGCATGGTGTTCGGTCTGGTCATTTCGCTGGTTCTGGTCGCACTCTGGCTGGTTCTGGCCGTGCATTCCATCCGCGTCATTGTTCCCATTCTGCTGACTCTGATTGCAGGCCTTCTGCTGACGACCGGCTTTGCTGCGCTTAGCGTGAAGGAACTCAATCTCATCTCGGTGGCGTTCGCGATCCTGTTCGTGGGCATTGCAGTGGATTTTGCCATCCAGTACAGCGTCCGCTTCCGGGGACAGCGCAACGAAGATGGCTCCATGCCGTCTCTGCATGACGCCCTCGTTCTCACTGGACAGGAGAGTGGCGCACAGATTCTGGTCGCGTCACTTGCAACCGCTGCGGGCTTTCTGGCCTTCACCCCGACAAGCTTCATCGGCGTTGCTCAGTTGGGCCTGATTGCAGGGTTCGGGATGCTGATTGCCTTCCTGTGCACCATGACACTGCTCCCGGCCCTGCTGACGCTCTTCCGGGCGAAGCTCGGGAAAGGTGAGCCCGGCTTCACGTTCATGGCGCCCGTCGATCACATGCTGCGTCACAAGCGCAGAAAGGTCGTGGGCGTCTTCGCACTTCTCGGGGTCGTGGGCGTTGCCCTGATGCCGTTGCTGAAGTTCGATGCAGATCCTCTCCACACGAAGAACCCGAACACGGAGGGCATGCATGCCCTTCATCTTCTGGAAGATAATCCCCTCACCACCCCATATTTTGCTCAACTTCTGGTGCCGAATGTTGAGGATGCGGCAAAGAACGCGGCGGCTTTCTCCAAGCTGTCGAGCGTCCATGATGTGTTGTGGCTGGGGGCGCTTGTCCCGGATGATCAGACCGACAAACTGGCTATGATCGAGGACACGGCTTCCATCCTTCTCCCGACAATTACCGTTCAGGACCCATTACCTGCGCCGGATGCCGCGGCCATTCGGGCCTCTGCCATTGCAGCGGCGGCTAAACTGGACAGCGTCAAAGATCAGCTCCCCGCACCGCTGGAAAAAATCCGCCAGGCTCTCAACACGCTCTCGACAGCCCCTGACGCAACACTGGTCAATGCCAGCCATGCCCTGACACGCTTTTTGCCGGATCAGCTCTCCATGCTCCGCACGGCGCTTCAGCCGAAGCCCATCACGATCGACAATATCCCCGACGATATTCGGAAGGATTACGCACTTCCTGATGGTCGCCAGCGCCTGACGATCCATCCCAAAGGACAGATTTCCGAGACGCCCGTGATGCATAGGTTTGTGTCCCAGTTGCGTTCGGTCAATCCGGATATCAGTGGGCCGGCCATGGAGATCACCGAAAGCGCGAACACCATCGTCCATGCCTTCACGATTGCCGCCATTTCGGCTCTGATCATGATCGGCATCATTCTTCTGGTGGTGCTGCGCCGCATTCTGGATGCAGCGCTTGTCATGGCACCGCTACTGCTCTCGGCTCTCCTGACTGTCATCCTGATTGTCACGGTTCCAGAGACACTGAATTACGCCAACATCATTGCTCTTCCCCTGCTTCTCGGGGTTGGCGTGTCTTTCAATATCTATTTCGTGATGAACTGGCGCGAAGGCATCAAGGGACCGCTGACCTCTCCGACCGCACGCGCTGTTCTATTTTCTGCCCTTACAACAGCAACGGCGTTTGGATCGCTAGCAACATCTGCTCATCCGGGCACTGCGAGCATGGGCCGTCTGCTTCTCATGTCTTTGGGCTGCACACTGATCTGCACACTCTTCTTCGTACCGGCGCTCCTCCCGAAACGTCCGATCGACGACGCCTGAACTGACATAGTTCGTCACTAATGTGAACGGCTGACCGCAACCGTTCTTTAACTCACAGGTTGAGACCTTCATAACCATGAAGGATCTCTCCGTGAGTGCAGACCATTCAGGACTTCCGCGAGGTATCGACCATGTCGGTGTGACCGTACCCGACATCAACCTTGCCATCCGCTTTCTCGAAGCCGCACTAGGCGCTGTTGCGCTATACCGCAACGTTACCCACACCCACCCCCAACAGGGTCCGCAGACAGAGAAGATACTCGGGCTGCCAACCGGCAGCGTGGTCTGGGAGATGTGTATGATGTCTCTGGGGCATGGACCTGGGCTCGAACTCTTTGAAATTCATGGCCCAGACCAGAGACCGGCCGTCCGCGCCTGTGACTTCGGCGTACAGCACTTTGCCGTCTATGTTGACGATATTCATGCGGCCTGCACCCGCTTCACCAAAGCGGGTGGCGAACTTCTGACAGAGCCACAGGGGCAGCCTTCTCTCGAAGCTGGCCCTAGTAACATGTTCTGCTACGGCCGTGCGCCGTGGGGCATGATTATCGAGCTTCTGTCCACGCCCTCACGCAGCCGCTTTGACGATATCGCCCCAAAGCCTCGCTATCAGCCCCCAGCACGACATGAGGAACAATAAGCCATGCGCCCTATCTCTCTGCTGTTCGCTTTTGCTCTTGGCGTTACCGCATTTTGTCACGCGGCTGAAGCTGCAGATCCTGCACCTCCCACAGCATATTACTGGCACAACTGGACGGACCATAATGGCGTCAGCCATATGACGCGCTGTCCGTTTCACAATTACATTCTGAAAACCATGTCCAAGCCAGCAGGCCCGCAATGGCAGGACCGCCTCAAGAGCGGACAGGCCCAGATCATTTCTACCGTGCAACCTCCACACTGGGATGGAAGCTGGCACCCTGACCCGAAAGTCCAGTGGATCATTCCTCTCAAAGGCACATGGTACGTTACCGCAATGGACGGAACACGTGTCGAGATGGGACCAGGGGATGTTTCTTTGGGTGAAGACCAAATGAGCCGTAAGGACTCACAAGGTCACATCGGACATTTTGCAGGAAATGTCGGCGATGATGCTGTGACACTCATGGTCATTCAGACTAATGAACAGCCGACCACAGATCAGCCCTGCCGGTTCAAATGAGGTGATGGTTTCAGAGTGGGTTGGAGAAAACTCTGTTTGTTATCCTAAAAAGGGGAGTTTTTTATCCGATAACATTCCGTAGTTATATTGAACTACACTTGCCAATACTTGCGATACAGAAGTATAACACACTTTGAAACAATAGTGTCGGTTATGACACACATTAGAAATTCTTGATGCTGGATGTGTTTGTTTCTATTGCGGAGCAGTGACGTTTCCTTTCAATTTTGTAACCGAAGATACAGTTAAAACGTTACGCGCAAGGAAACCGCTTTTCATGTCAGCGTCTCCACCCAAGCAAGGTCGCGCCGGGATTTTCCGGAGCATGCCAACAGGTTTTCTAAAAATTACGCTCCTGGCAGGCATTTCATATAGTGCTCTGCCAGTCGCAGGAGCTCATGCGCAGGCTCCTGCCAAACAACATTCCACTACCAAAAAGAGTGCACCGAAAGTTACTGCTCCTGTTCAGCAGTCAGTTCCTGCACTTCCACCAACAGGCTCTACTGCTACGGCATCGAGAGTTACGCGTGTGCAGAAAAAGGATCTGCAACAGATCGAGTCTGTCCGCTCCGAAAATGTCACGGTGACCGGTTCGCTGCTGCATGATCCCAACGTCAACAGCATGTCACCCATCACGCATATCAGCCGGGCAGACATGGCGCGGCGTGGATTTGCCAACGTAACAGACGCATTGCAGGCCCTGTCCTCCAACGGCGCGGGCAGTTTGACCAACGCTTTCTCCGCCAATGGCGCTTTCGCAGGTGGCGCTTCCGCTCCCTCGCTCCGTGGTCTCAGTTCCGATTCAACGCTGGTGCTGATGGATGGGCAGCGACTGTCTTATTATCCCCTTTCGGATGACGGACAGCGCAACTTCGTCGATACCAACTGGATCCCGTCCTCCATCATGGAATCCACTGATGTTC
Organism: Gluconobacter sp. Gdi; assembly: GCF_014132155.1. GTDB lineage: Bacteria > Pseudomonadota > Alphaproteobacteria > Acetobacterales > Acetobacteraceae > Gluconobacter. Next base: position 211,780 of record NZ_BLJQ01000002.1, on the reverse strand, counting down.
TGGAAGACGGTGCGGCTACCCGTTACGGTGCCGACGCGGTTGCTGGTGTCATCAACTATGTGACCCGCAAAGAAATCAAGGGTTTTGAAGGCAATGCCGAGGGTGGCCTGTCTCAACGCGGCGATACCGGACATCAGAAGCTTTATGCAACCTACGGCTTCGGTGATCTGCACCGGGATGGATATAACGTCTATATCAACTCCGAATACCAGCAGGACGATGCCCTTTATAACCGTCAACTTGGTTATCCCTATAAAACCGGAGATCTGACCAAACTCGGCGGCGAAAACGGAAACACAAACGTTCTTGCATCTGATGGCTCCATTGCGAATTTTGGTGCCACGCCTGCAACAGTCGTCCGCCCGAGTGATGGCGGTCGCGGAGGTATTGGAGCTTATCAACTTCTGAACCCTGCTGCTGGGTGCGGCTCTTTTGGCTCCCTGGTCAGCGGAAACGCGGCAGGAACGCCAGCAGGTTCCATCAGTCAGGCCTGCACTCAGAATGCTGTGGGCGATTATTCACAGGTCTCTCCGTCCCTGCGCCGCATCAACGCAACCATTCATACAACCGTGCAGGTCACCCCGCGCTCCCAGTTGACCGCGATGTTTACCTATTCTCAGGCTCTTTCAACCTATACAGGTACACCTGTCAGTATCCGCGCGCAGTCTCAATCCCGAGCAGCGAATACACTGAGCACGCCCCTGCCGGTGTATCTGCCTGATGGATCGCTTAACCCCAACAACCCATTTGCAGCGCAGGGTCAGGCGGCGCAGGTCATTGGTATGTTCAGCGATATTCAGCGCGTGAACACCCAGCTGAGCCAGAATTTCCGCGGCTCCGCACGTTACAATGGCTCCGCCGCATCCAACTGGGGCTCTGACTGGAATTACGACGTTAATTTCGTCGGCATGAACACAACGCTTGAACAGACCATTCTGGGCGTTCCGACAATTCGCGGAATTCAGGATGCCATCACCAATGGCACCTACAACTTCGTCGACCCCTCCAAAAATACCAATGCCGTTCGCAAAGCCATTGCGCCGCCTAACGTCATGAATGCGCGCACGCAGGAATATTCTGGAGAAATGTCGCTTAGCAAAGGCCTGTTCAAACTGCCTGGTGGAACGGTCGATCTCGCGATTGGTGGCAACGTTCGTTACGAATCTCTCAACGACCCCAGTGCCAACCCTTACGATCCGTCCGATCCGACAGCGCAGTACACAGGTGCGATCAATCCATTCAATGCGCAAGGCAGCCGTTGGGTTGAATCCGGCTTTTTCGAGCTCGGTCTTCCGTTCCACAAAATGCTGTCTGGCAACATTGCTGGCCGATACGATCATTATTCAGAAGGCTTTAGCCACTACACGCCGAAGGCTGGCCTGATCTTTACCCCCGTCAAGCAGTTCTCACTACGCGGCACATTCTCCCGTGGTTTCCGCGTTCCAAGCTTTGCAGAAACGGGCGGTTCCAACGTCGGTTACACGACCTATCAGCCCCGCAATCAGGCCTGGATTAACCAGCATCTAAACCCGAACGGGACACCGGATACCTATGCTCAATCATACAGCATCGGATCAAATGTTGCTGGCAACCCGAACCTGAAACCAGAAATTGCCACCAATTTCACTGGTGGTGCTCTAATCAAGCCAACCGACTGGCTAAACTTTAGCTTCGATTACTATTACATCAAGAAATCAAATTACATCGCACCAAACCCAGTCAGCACCACCTCCGTTGCTGAAGCCTATCTGGCCGGTGAAAGTCTTCCGGCTGGCGTCAGCGTTACTCCTGAAATCGTCGACGCACAGCATCCGGATGCGCCGCCACGCCCTGCCCTCATTAATCTTGGCTACCTGAACACCAATAAGGTCGTCACAGATGGTGTAGATTTCAAAGTTTCTGCAACATCCCGTCTGCCAGGTGTCCTGCATGATGTGCGCTGGATCAGCACTGGCAGCGCTACGTATGTTCACAGCTTTAATCTGACAACGCCTGACGGGCAGGTGCAGCATTATGCTGGAACAATTGGTCCTTATGGTGCCGTTTCAGCGTCGGGAACGCCTCGCTGGCGCGCAAACTGGTCAAACACCTTCATTTACAAAAGCCTCGCTGTTACGCCGACGGTCTATTACACCAGCGGCTACAAGACGGTGGCTGAAGATCAAACGGGCCCAGGAACCCGCAATACCTGCTCCAGCTTCAGTTCCATCCAGCAGGCTTATACGCCTAGCCAGTGCCATACCAAGGCATTCTGGGATGTTGATTTGAACGTCAACTACCGGATCAATAGTCGTTGGAGCGTCTACGCGAACGTTTATAACCTGCTTGGTTTCAGAGCCCCATACGACTTCGCGACGTATGGCTCCTATCTGTACAACTCCGCATGGAGCCAGAAGGGACTTGTGTTGCGATCGTTCCATTTCGGTGTGAATGTGTCTCTCTAAGGCGTAAATTTAAGAGGGGGGCCTATTAAATAAGCCTACCCTTCTTGAAAAAAAATAAAAACAGGCCGGGATATTCTCCCGGCCTGTTTTTATTCCTCTATCAACCCATATGGTCAGGCGCTTTCTTTGACCTTGTGCTTGACCTTGACATCATGCCCCTTGAGCATTCCATGCCAGTACAGGCGGGGGAAAACTTCGGTTTTCAGGAGCCAAGCAAAGCGGCTGGGTTTCCGCTGATCATACGGAAAGCTCGGAGCAACCTTCCCGCCATACAGGAACTCTGCCAACACGACTTTGCCGTAAGACACTGTCAGTGGGCAGGCACCATATCCATCATACGCCCCTGTTTGAGGGCGGCCGTCGAGAGAAGCCAGCAGGTTCGCGACCACAACGGGAGCCTGCTCGCGCGCGGCAGCAGCTGTCTTGGCATTACTTGTGCCCAGAACATCTCCAGCGCCGAAAACGGTATCGTACTTCACATGACGCAGACTTGTAGGGTCTACATCCAGCCAGCCAGCGGCATTGGCAAGGGGGCTTTTCTTGACGAAGTCCGGGGCGGACTGTGGCGGAACAACGTGCAGCATGTCGAATGAACGAACAACAGTTTCGTCCGCGCCAACAATCTGGAAGGTGGCTTCGCGTTTCTCCCCATCGACCTTGATGAGGTTCTCTTTCTTATGAAGATTGACTCCATAAAAATCGATCTGCTTCTGGAGGGAAGGCACGTAGTAGGCCACGCCAAACAGCGCGTCGCCCGCCATGCAGAAATCGACTTCCGTGCGGTGAAGCGACCCTTCCTTGCGCCAGTGATCGCTCGCCAAATACACAATCTTTTGCGGTGCCCCAGCACACTTGATGGGCATAGGAGGCTGGGTGAAGAGCGCCTTTCCACCATCAAGATGACGAATGCATTCCCATGTGTAGGCAGCCGTTTCACGGGAATAGTTGGACGTCACGCCATTACGGCCCAGCGTCTCGGGTAGTCCCTCGATTTTATCCCAGTCCAACTGAAGCCCGGGACATACAACCAGCCGACGATATTCCACTACACGGCCACTTTCGAGCGTCACCGTGTTCACGTCAGGATCGAAAGACACCACACTGTCTCGCAGCCAGGTCACGTCTTTCGGAATCAGGCCACCTTCCTGACGGAGCGTTTCCGCCAGCGTCATCACGCCGGCTCCAACCAGCGTCCAGCCCGGCTGGTAGGCGTGCGTCGTAGACGGTTCGATGATTGCAATCGACAGGTTGGGTCGCTGATGTCGAAGCTGCGCTGCAATGGTGATACCTGCAGCACCCCCACCAACGATGACGACGGAGAAGCGATCCTGCGGGTTAGAATCTGTCATGTTCGATGCTCCAGAGTCATGGGCTGACAAAAGAAGACCCTAAACCAGACGGGCCAGTCTTTCGGTAAGAAGAGTGTAGAACGCGTCGGAATCAATGTGATCAATCCATAACGCATTAGGGAGGCGATCGGTTACCTTCCAAAGATCGACAACGCTCTGTCCCAGACAAAGCGGTGCTTCAATCTCGATCTCGACGTTACAGGCCCGTCCGGAGAACAGGTCTGGCCGCAGCAGCCAGCCAATCGTCAGCGGGTCATGGAGTGCACCGCCTTCCCATCCATATTTCAGCTTCTCAAAGCGGTCTTCAGCACCCAGCATCCGGACAACCATATCGCCCACAGGTGTTCCGAGCGCAGCAATCGGTGCCAGCCGCGCAGGAGTCGCGATGGCGCGATGGGTCACATCGAGCGGGAGCAGCGTGACAGGAATGCCTGCACCCATCACGATTTTCGCAGCGTGGGGATCAACGAAGAAGTTGAATTCCGCAGTTGGTGTGATGTTTCCACCTTCGCGCTGCGCGCCACCCATTGCGACAATCCGGGAAATTTTGGGCGCAATATCCGGGGCGTGCGTCAGGGCGTGTGCCAGATTGGTCAGAGGACCCAGGCAAACCAGCGTAATGGCGCCTTTCGGCTCCTTCCGCAGCACATCGATCAGATGGGTAGCCGCGTCCATCGGCTGCTCACGGAGACGAGGGTTTGGCAGGTTAGCGCCCCCCATTCCGGTTTCACCGTGCACGTATTCCGCACTGATCGGCGCCTTATGAAGAGGCCGTGCGGCACCGGCAAAAACCGGTACATCCTCACGCCCTGCCAGTTCGAGCAGGGCGCAGGCGTTTTTCGTGGTCTGGGCGAGCGACACGTTGCCAGCAACGGTCATGATCGCTTCGACCTGCAGTTCTGGCGAGGCCAGCGCCAGCAGGATCGCCACGGCATCGTCCTGACCGGGATCCGTGTCGATAATAATCCGGCGGGGGCTGACCTGCGTCATCATGCGTCCTTTTCGTCGTCCTTGAACCAGGCCTCAACCGTCCCCGTGACCTTCAGGGTCATCGGACGGCCCTTGCGGTCCACGGCCTTGCCAACAGACAAACGGGCCCAGCCTTCGCTGATGCAGTATTCCTCAACATTGGTCTTCTCTTCGCCCTTGAGGCGAACACCAACGCCGCGGTTCAGCACGTCTTCATTGTAGTATGGGCTGTCCGGGCTGGCGCACAGGCGGTCGGGAGGGGTATCGCTCATAGTCGGTTCCTTTCTGTCTTCTGTGGCATCTTCTGTAGCGCCGGATGGCCTCGCCTCCAAGTCAGGATGGCTCCCCGGAGACAACCGGCGCTGCTATGATGCGTTTTCCTCCTCAGGAGACCATGAGTTACCATGACATTCATTCGCTTCCGCCGAACGATGGGCGCTACACTTTTCAGCCTTACCTCTCTCGGTGCCGCCCTGTCCGGTTGTGCATCGCAGGATGACGGAGACTCCTATTCCGTCAGCGTGCCGGTGGCAGCGGGTCAAGCCATGCGTTTGGATCACATGATTTCCCATGTTCCGGGCCAGGCCTGGCGCCTCACTTATCGCAGCGCAGATGCCCGTAATCCAAAGCAGCTTGTTCGGGTGTCAGCGGAAGTTCTGGTTCCCGCAGGCAAGCCGCCCGTTGGTGGGTGGCCTGTCTTGGCCTGGGCTCATGGAGAAAGTGGCCTGCATCTGACATGTGCGCCTTCTGTTATGGGCCTCGGGACTGTGCAGGAACGCTTTTATGGTCCCTGGCTGCGACAGGGCTTTGCGATCGTTGCCACAGACTATCCGGGTCTTGGGGAGCCCGGCGAGGCATTGCTTCTCAATGCCCGTTCAGAAGGGATGAGCGTCCTGGATTCCGTGCGAGCTGCTCACGAACGCCTTCCTTCGATCTCAACGACAGTGCTTCTCAGTGGTCATTCGCAAGGCGCTCAGGCTGCTCTGGCGGCCTCTGCAATGGCGGCATCCTACGCGCCTCAATTGCATATTCTGGGAACGATCGCTGTTGCCCCGCCCTATCTGGATGCGCAGGGTATTCAGGATCTTCTGCATCCTCGTAATCCGCGCAGTTTTTCCCCAGTTGTTCCGGAGCTCCTGTCTCTTGGCGCGTCTCTGGCTCAGGCCGACCCATCGTTTGACGCCAACGCTGTCTTCACAAACCGGGCTCTTGCCCTCATGCACGATGCCGCAAACACATGCAGCTCGGATTTTTTTCCGCTGGTCCATCGTTCAGGCCTGACCCCCGCGACGATGCTCAAGCCCGGCGCCGATGCTGTATTGGCGCCAGCACTGAAATGGGCTGAATATCCGTCCCTGTCGCTCTCAACGCCTGTCATGATTGCGACGGGCGCGCAGGATCTGCATTCCTCCCCAACCGAGCAGCGTCGTCTGGTGAATGCGCTGTGTGCAGCAGGCACCTCCGTCAGCCACACAACCTATGGCGGAGCCAGCCACAGCGGCACCCTGCCTGCTGTCACGACAGACGCCCACAGTTTCGCGCGGACCCTTCTTGCCGGACAGAAGCCCGCGAATAACTGCCCCGCACAATGACGATCCTTATTACAGGAGCCGGTTCTGGAATTGGTCAGGGACTGGCACGGCGCCTTTCCCGGCCTGGGCAGTTCCTGTCTCTGGGCGATATCCATCCGGAAGGTCTGGCGCTCACTAAGTCCCAGTGTGAGCCCTTGGGCTCAACGGTTCACACGCGCACTCTAGACGTTCGAGACCGACCAGAAATGGAGGACTGGATCAAAAAGTCTGCACCCTCCAGACTGGACATGGTCTTTGCCTGCGCGGGCCTGACTGGCGGCCTTCCTCCTACCGCTGGGGATATTCCTTTGGTCGCGGAACGGGAACAGCACGCCAGAGCCATTTTCGAGACGAATCTGACAGGTGCCCTCAATACCGTTTTTCCAGCGATCGAGCAGATGCGACAGCAGAAACCAGATGCAAATGGCCAGCGAGGCCGCATCTGTGTGATGTCTTCGGTCGCGAGCTTCGTCTCTTATCCCGGCACACCGTCTTATTCAGCGTCCAAAGCTGCAATTGATCGCTTTATTGTTGCCAGTGCGCCCAGTCTGGAGCGACAGGGCATTTCACTTACAAGCGTCTGTTGCGGTTTTGTGGAAACCCCGATGGTACAGGCCAATCGTTTTCCCATGCCGGGGCTGGTCTCCACAGACAAGGCCGTCCGTCGCATTTTACGCGGAACCCTGCGCGGTCAGAGGCGAATTATGTTTCCCTTCTGGCTGGGGTTAGGAGCGCGCCTGACAGACCTTTTGCCGCCGCGCCTAGCTGAACTTTATTATTGCAGGCAGCCTTCATCCCAACCAGGCGGAATGCCCGATTACTGACCACTCTCACGGTACGAAAATGACTTTTCGTGTCCTAATAGTAATGACCCAAAGACCATAATCGGGGATAAGCTGTCGGCATGAATTTCTGCCGCTTTTTCATTGACCGCCCCGTCGCAACAATCCTGATGTCTCTTGCCATCTTCATGGCCGGCGTCATCTGCTATCCTCTTCTGCCTGTTGCGACGATGCCTGATGCCACCACAACCAATATCATGGTCGTGGCATCACAGCCGGGTGCGGACCCGCAGCAGATGGCAACATCTGTCACGACCCCGCTGGAGCGGCGTCTTGGCTCCATTGCCGATGTGAAGAGCATTGAGTCTGACACGAGCCAGGGTCAGGCGCAGATTTTCATTGAGTTCTCGTCCTCCCGGAACATTGACGGTGCCCTGCGAGACGTACAGGCAGCTCTTCGGGCTGCCCGCAGCGATCTTCCCACTGGCACACTCGACGATGATCCGCAGGCCTTCAAACTGGATGGCAGTGGTTTCCCGGTTTACCTGCTCAGTGTCACGACAGACCAGCTGACACAGGCCGAGCTCTATGATGTGGCCAATATTCAGGTCAAACCTTATCTGGCGAAGGTCAAAGGGGTAGGCCGCGTGGAGGTCGTTGGTTCATCGAACCCGGCCGTTCGTGTGGAGCTTAATCCGGGACCTCTGTATAAATGGGGCATCGGGCTTGAGAATATCCGCTCGGCCCTCGCCTCTGCCAATGCCTTCACCCCAAAGGGTTTCATCGACAGTCATGGCACACGCATGCTGCTGTCGACCAATGATCAGGCCGTCAAAGCGAGCGAATACAGGGATCTGATTGTCGGCTACCGGAACGGACTGTATCCCGTCCGCCTCAAGGACGTCGCAAACGTCTACGATGGTGTGCAGGACGTTTATCAAACGAGCTACATCAATGGTCACCGGGCCATTACGCTCATCGTTTCCGGCCAGCCCCACGCCAACACAGTGGCGATCGTTGATGGGATCAACGCTAATCTGGACAAACTGCGAGAGGGTCTGCCGGGTAGCGTCAAATTAACTGTTGGCTTGGATACATCCCGCTCCGTTCGCGCTGCCCTTGATGATGCGAGAGACGCCCTCATCATTTCCGTCATTCTGGTGGTCTTGGTTATCCTGCTTTTCTTCCGCAGGGTCATGACCACTGTCATCCCGGCCGTCACTGTGCCGATTGCCCTGTCCGGCACGCTGGCCGCAATGGCCTACTTCAACTTTACTCTGGATGTTCTATCTCTGATGTCCCTGACGATCGCTGTCGGGTTCGTTGTCGATGATGCCATTGTGGTGCTCGAGAACATTGCCCGGCACATTGAAGACGGGATGGATCATTACGAAGCCAGCATTGTTGGCTCGTCAGAAATCGGCTTCACGGTCCTGTCCATCAGTGCCTCGCTTGTAGCGGTGTTTATTCCTCTGCTGTTTTTGCCGGGTACTGCAGGCTCGATCATGTTCGAGTTCTGCATGACGATGATTTCAGCCATCGTGATTTCAATGTGGCTGTCCCTCACCCTGACGCCCATGATGTGCGCCCGCATGCTTGAAATTGATCATGGGACCGCTCCCCGTAAGGGTCTTACAGGCGCCATCGTGCGCTTTACTGAAGCGGGGCTGGATGGCCTCGTACGTCTTTACGCTCGCTCCATGCACTGGTGTCTGCGGCACACGATCCTTATGGGTCTGACCCTTCCCCTGAGTTTTATCCTGCTCGTGGGTTCAGTCATCGTCATGCCCAAGGAATTTATCCCTGAGCAGGATATTTCCCTGATTGGCAGTCGCATCCAAGGCGATGCGACCATGTCCTTTGATGAAATTGACCGCAGGCTGCGTGCTGTCGGTGCAATCGTGCAGCGGGACCCGGACGTAACATCCACGACTATTTTCAGTAACGATAAAAACTCCGGCCAGCTCTACCTGCATTTGAAGGAAAAAAGCGAGCGCGCTCCGGTAGCCACAGTGCTGGCCCGTATTCGCAAGGCTGTTCCCGTTGAACCGGGAGCAGACGTGATGTTCTGGAATGTCGGCGGCAATAGCCAAGGGGGAAGCAGCCAGAAGAACACCGGTGCTTACCGCTATGTTCTGCGCAGTGAAGATATTGCCAGCCTCACGGGCTATCTTCCCAAAATGCTTGGGGCGCTGCGGGCCTCAGGAAAGCTGGTCAACCTTTCTTCTGCGACAGAAAGCCAGTCCGTCGCTGCTTACGTCACGGTCCATCGCGATACGGAAGCACGGTATGGCATCACACCGCAGCTCATCCAGAATGTTCTATATGATTCCTACGGCCAGACCATCGTCTCCACGATCCACCTTCCCCTGACGACACACCGGGTCGTCATGGTTCTGGGGCCGCAGTATCGAACTGATCCCAACATGCTGCATCAGGTCTGGATTTCAACTTCTGCTGGCACAGCGGCAGGTGGTGTGGCGTCCAACCTGATTAGAGCCAAGGCCTCCACCAGCGGAACTGAAAGCACGTTTGCATCTCTTGCAACGGCGTCCATTCAGAACTCACTGGCCAACCAGATTTCCGGCAACAGTTCCAGCGGTGCCGCTGTATCGTCTTCGACAGAAAAGATGATCCCGCTTGAAAACGTGGCTTCCATTCTCTGGAAACAGCAGCCGCTCGATGTCACCCATCGTTCGGGGTACTATTCGACCGCTATTTCCTTCGATCTGGCGCCCGGCGTGACCTACGCCCAAGGTGTTCAGCTCATTCAGGACACGCTAAAAAGCACCCATGCTCCAGAAGGTGTTCTGGGCGAATTCACCGGGACAGCGGGCGATACAACCAAAGTCATGATCAATGCACTGTTGGCGTTCGCAGCAGCCATTGCCGTCATGTATATTGTGCTTGGCATTCTGTATGAGAGCCTGATTCATCCCATCACCATTCTCTCCACGCTGCCCTCTGCCGGCATTGGCGCCATCATAGGGCTATGGTGCTTTGGAATGCCCTTCAGCGTTGTTGCTGTTATCGGCATCATCCTGCTAACAGGCATTGTGAAAAAGAACGCTATTCTGGTGATCGACTTTGCCATTCATGCAGAGCGCCATGATGGATTGTCGCCCAAGGATGCCATTTTCAAAGCATCCATCACGCGTTTCCGCCCAATTCTCATGACCTCTCTCGCTGCGGCCCTCGGTGCCGTACCGCTTATCATCGGACATGGTTACGGGAGCGAGATGCGAGCCCCGCTGGGCGTCTCTGTGCTCGGAGGCATGATCGTAAGTCAGTTGCTCACGCTTTATACTACTCCGATCGTCTATCTCTGGATGGATGCGATTGGAAAATGGGTCCGGCGAATGATGCTCCGCATTGGAAAGCTCTTCCAGCACCGCGCTATGCCCAACAGTGTGCAGAACCAGAGTTAAGCCAGACGAGCGGACTGCTGTTCATTTTGGAGCCTGAAATGTATCAGCGTTTCAGGCTTCTTTATAACGTAGGCAAGCTCATGGCTGCGGGACGGTTTCGGCTGTCAGCAGAAAGAGGGGCAATGTCCGGGATGACTTCTACTTCAGTTCGTCCGATGACGCGCCCCGTCAAAACCATGTGGCTGTTGGCATTGTAGATATGAACAGTATCGCCTTTGCCGCCTGCCTCCAGAACAGTTCCTGACACTGTCAGGCGAACTCCCGGCAAGGTGTACGACAGAACCACGGGCGATCCCCGGCGCACTAATTGAGGGTGCACAAGTTGCGAGGATGCCAGAACCTGTCCCGCAGACAGACTGCCTCTTGCTTCCAGGCCAACTGCATCATCAACGGTCTGCAACGCGTCTTCAGGCACATCGGATGACCGGACCAAAGTAACACTCACATCTTCAGGCAGCACAGGCTGCCCCGGACGAAGCCCATGACGAAGCGTCACGGCCCGGACCTCCATGGTCACAGAGCCATTCACCGAAAAGGATGTTGCTTTCCCACCCGATCTGGATGGAACTTCCATACGAGCATTGAAATGGCCACCCCCTCGTGGTGGACGCTCCAGATGCAGAAGAATGGGAACCGTCTGCTCCTGCGCAGGAACCGGCACGAGCCGAAAACCACTTAGGGTAATTTCAACATGTGCATCCTGAGGCAGATCCAGCCCCTGGCGCAAAACCGGTAGAATATCATCTTCCCCGATTAAACGTGTTGCCCGCGTCACGGTTGTGGAGACCAAAGGGGATGCGTCTGGCCAGTCCACACCAAACTGTGCAGCAATCGCTGTCAGTTGCGGGCCACCTACAACATAATTCGCGCCAAGTGCAGGAGCGTCTCCGATATCGGCATCCTGCGCTGACGTCAGGCCTGAAAACAGATCGGAAAGATGAACACGGGCATGATCGATACTGATATTCGTGCGGAGCGTGGCCGCATGGACGGAACCCGTTGCGACAACTGAAAACACCAGCAGTCCGACTTGCCACCACCCTCCTTTCACGGTTAGCGGCCGCCAAGATTGTTGAGCGTCTGCATCATGTCGTCTGCTGACGTAATGACCTTGCTGTTCATTTCATATGCACGCTGCGCCGTAATGAGATCTGTGATTTCCGTCACAACATTGACGTTCGAATTTTCAACATAGCCTTGCATGACACTGCCATAGCCCGTTGTGTTCGGGGTTCCGAGCATCGCATCGCCAGAAGCTGTGGTGGGCGTAAACAGGTTCTGACCCATCGCATCCAGGCCATTTTCATTCGTGAAGGTCGCAAGCTGGAGCTGACCGACAACCGTTGAATTGTTCTGCCCGGCGACGGTTACGCTGACCTGCCCGGACTGATCAATGCTGACACTCTGGGCGTTATTGGGGATCGTGATGGTCGGGCTTAGCTGGTAACCATCTGCTGTGACGAGCGATCCCGTATTGTCCATCGAGAATGTGCCGTCTCGCGTGTAAGCCAACTGTCCGGAGGGTAGCTGGATCTGGAAGTATCCCTTGCCCTGCACGGCTAGATCCAGAGAGTTACTGGTCTGTTCAAGACTACCCTGATCGTTGATGCGATAAATAGCGGCTGTTTTCACGCCCAGACCAACCTGTGCACCAGCAGGCACAGTCGTGCCTGTATCAGACGAACTCGTGCCGACCCGACGGATATTCTGGTAGATGAGATCCTGGAACTCAGCACGGGACCGTTTGTATCCGGTCGTACTCATGTTCGCGATGTTGTTGGAAATGGTTTCAACGTTGGTCTGTTGGGCCTGCATGCCCGTTCCAGCGATATCGAGTGCGCGCATGTGGCTTTAATCCTTGTCCCGTCAGGACGTCTGTCAGGCGGAGACCTGAACGATTTTATCGATGGCGTTCTGCTGACGTGTCGCCTCGGCGTTGACGAACTGCGCCATGAAATCGAAATTGCGCTGGATATCCATCATCTTCGTGACCTCGGACATCATCTGCACATTACTGCCTTCGACCATGCCTTGCAGGATCGAAGGCCTGTCCACGGCATCGGTTGGCTGGTCTGATCGGAGAAGATGACTGCCCTCAGCCTGGAGAGTGTTATTGTCCCGTGCAGTCACGATACCGATCTGCCCGGTTTCACCGGTTTCAGTGGTTATGACACCGTCCGAAGAAATGGTGAGTTGATGATCCGTTGCGGGCAGCACGATGGGCTGCCCTTCCCGGTCCAGAAGGGCGTTACCACTTTCGTCAACGACCGTTCCGTCCTGCTGCTTTTCAAAGCGGCCAGCGCGCGTCAGTCGCACACCGTTGGCGGTCTGCACCTGGAAATACCCTTCTCCACCCAAGGCAAGATCGAGCGGGTTTCCCGTCTGCTGCATGTCGCCCTGCTGGAAGTCACGATAGGTCGCGCGATCCTGAGTATAGGCCTGGGTCTCAGCGCCCGTGGGCTGGGTACTTCCGTGCTGCCGGGAAAGGTAGTCACTGAACAGAACGTTTTCGCGTTTGTAACCAACCGTGGAAGCATTGGACATGTTGTCTGCCACCACCGACATGGCGCGTTGCTGGGCATCCATGCGCGAAAGGGCAATATAGGTGCTGTTCTCCACGGCTGAAGCTCCGGCATTCCACTGTCATGGAGGAAGCTTAACTGTCAGACCCTTTCCCAATCGTTAACTGCACCCGTCAGGACGAGTCGTCCTGACGGTATGGAGAGCCTGCTGCCAGGGCTTCGGCTTCATCCAGAAGAGCGCTCCGCTCTTCTTCAAGAAAAGCCGCAACAGCTCTTCCTAGTCCTGGATCCAAAAAGGCGTGCGCAGAGCGCGTAAGAGCTGGCAGATAGCCACGCTGGATCTTGTGTTCCCCCTGAGCGCCAGCTTCCACACGGGTCAACCCATGGGCAATGGCGAAATCGATGGCCTGATAGTAGCACAACTCAAAATGGAGGAAGGGCCACTCACCGTCACATCCCCAGTTGCGCCCGAAGAGAGTATCTTTCCCCATCAGATTCAGGGCCCCCGCCACAGGGCGACCTTCATACTCCGCGAGCATCAGGACGACGCTATTGGCTAAGCGCTCTGAAAGCATCGGGAAAAAGCTTTCAGACAGGTAAGCACTCCCCCATTTTCGATCGACCGTAGACTGATAGAATCGATAAAAGGCTTTCCAGTCCGCAGCGGTAATGTCCGCTCCTTGCCTTGTCACGAATGTAAGGCCAGCGGTCTGGGCTGTTTTTCGTTCCTTGCGAATGGCCTTGCGCTTACGGGATGACAGGGCATTCAGGAAATCCTCGAAAGACGCATATCCCTGATTTTGCCAGTGATACTGAATGCCTAAGCGCTTGAGGTATCCAGCGCTTTCAAATGCCTCCATCGAGGCGTCATCGCAAAATGTCGCATGTACGGAGGACAGACCTAGCTGCCCGGCCGCTTGCATTAAAGCCGATGCCAGCGCTCGTGCGACGGCCTGTGGTTCCACCTGATCAGGCCGGACAAGAAGGCGCGGACCGGGGACTGGAGAAAACGGAACCGCGCACTGGAACTTGGGATAATAGTGCCCTCCAGCAGCCTCATAGGCCCGGGCCCAGGACTGATCGAAGACATATTCACCCATGGAATGGGCTTTTCCATAGAGAGGAGCGAGCGCTGCGATCGTTCCATTGGGAGCGCGTAGTGCAGCATGTCTGACAAGCCATCCGGTTCGATCCGCAACGGATCCACTGTCTTCCAGAGCCGAAAGAAACCCGAAGGACACAAACGGATTTTCGTCGCCGGCGCATGCATTCCATTCAGCCGGGCCGATTTCATGGATGGACGCATGAAGCGTCAGCGTCCACTCAGTCGTTTCTGATGGTGGGGGAGTAGAGGCGCTCATGACGGCTGATCCTGCAAACGTACATAACCCATAGGGCAAACGTGTTGATCAGGCATGGAAAAGACAACGTTTTGCTGTCTTTTCCATGAAGTTGGATGGGAAAGAAGCCCATCCAGTCCGGTGAAATCAGACGACTTCGAACAGGGCTTCCACTTCAACCGGTGCATTCACTGGCAGGCTTGGAACGCCGATTGTGGAACGGGCGTGACGACCTGCATCTCCGAAGACTTCAACCGCGAGATCGGACGCACCGTTCATGACAACAGCATGTTCCGTGAATTCAGGTGTGCAGGCAATGAAACCGCCGAGACGCACAACCCGCTTGATGCGGGACAGATCACCGCCCAGAGCGGCCTTGGCCTGGGAAATGACGTTGATGAGGCATGCGCGTGCACAGGCTACACCTGCATGATTAGAGACTTCGTCGCCCAGCTTGCCGGTAATGAGCAGCTTGCCATCCACGAGAGGAAGCTGCCCCGAAACGACCAGCAGATTGCCTGTCAGGACAGTCGTGACGTAATTCGCAACCGGTGCAGCAGCTTCCGGCAACGTGATTTCAAGGGCGGCGAGACGATCTTCAGGGGTGTTGGACATGAGTGTTCTCCTGTGAATGGACTGTCATGTTGAAGCGCATAGACGTCAATGCCAAGGGTGAACCGTCACACGGCTGATCCCTCTTCGCCGGCCAGTGTTCGGCGACTGCGCTCAAGCTCTTCGGCATAGCGACGCAGAGCGTGCTGTTCCGTCAGGATACCAACCACCTGACGGGACTGAAGATCTTCCACGACAACGAGGGCATCGGCTTCTGCACGTTCGAACAGCTCTACAGATTCCCGAACTGTCAGCAGAGGCGTCAACATGGCGTTTTCGAAATGGGCGAGGCTCTGAACAGGCGTTGAGGCCGCGGGAACGGCCTGGAGCTCTGCCACGTTAACCATCCCCACATAGCGGCTGTCCCGATCCAGCAGGACAATTCTCTGCGCGGAGCCCAACGGAAAAAGAGCCTGTGCCCGGTTCAGGGGGGTGTCAGAAGAGATGGTTCGCACCTGTCCGCGCATCATGCGCCGAACGTTCAGAGAGCGCATCCACCCGATATCCACGGCAGAGCGAATGGATTCACCGCGCAGATGAAAGCGCCATGTGGCGAAGCTGTAGCCGAACAGACGCCTCACAGTGAGGAGCGACAAAACAGCGGCCACGAATGTTGCACCACTCATGGAAATACTGCCTGTCAGTTCCAGAAGCAGGCACACCATGGTCATGGGGCTACCGATGATGGCCACGGCCATGGCGCTCATGCCAATCAGAGCACAAGCCGTCAGGGACACTGGCGCCAAGCCGATCCATTCAAGCAGCGCGCCATACACTGTCCCGGCAAGGCTACCGAGGTACAGAGATGCAAAGAACAGCCCCCCGCGAAATCCGGAGCCGATGGAAATGCAGGAGGCCAGCGCTTTCAATATCAGCAGGCCAAGGGCCAGACGGGGCGTAATCCATCCCGCAAAAACCACTCGCATGGCATCATGTCCCGCCGACAGGACTGATGGGTGAATGACTGCTAACCCACCAACCATCAGTCCGCCGACAGCAGGCTTCAGCCACACAGGGCCAGGGAGCTTGCGAAACAGAACCTCGGTCTGGGTCACACAATACATGACGCCGATGGCGGTCAGAGCAGACAGAATGCTGATGACAACAACACTGACACTCCCATCCCACGTCAGGGTCCCCGGGTCTGCAATCACAACCGCGGCAGGCATGTGACCGAACAGATGCGCCACACCCACACCGGCAAGAGCCGCCACAGCGACGGGTGACAAACTGACGAGAGAGTAAGAGCCAATCACGAGTTCAAAGGCGTAAAAAGCCCCTGCCACGGGCGCGTTGAATGCCGCACCGATAGCCGCGCCAGCAGCCGCGCCCACCAGAACACGCAGATCCTCACGACGGACCCGGAAAGACTGGCCAATGCGGGACCCAAGAGCAGAGGCAATCTGTGTAAACCCTGCTTCGAGGCCGATGGAGCCCCCTATGCCATTGGACAAGATCGTTTGAAGCGCAACGATCGTGCTGTCTCGCACAGACATGCGACCACCATGCAGAGCATTGGCTTCAATGGGATCGACCGGACGGCGTGGCATAACTTTTGCAACCACCGCACCGAATATTCCAAGGACAAGGCCGCCCAGTGTCAGGACGAGGAGAAGACGCCATGGAGGGAGCCATGTCAGGCCGGAAAGGTGACCGTCCACAGTGTTCCCGCGACCGAATAGTTCGCTGTGAAGAAACAGGGTGACGGTTGTAACAATCACAACACACAGCCCGGACAGTCCCCCGACCACGGCAGCCAGAACAGTCAGCCAGATCTCGTCAGCTCGCACCATCGCACGCAGCGTCACGGGAGCCTGAGTGGGGTGACGAAGGAGCTCGCGCAGATGGCGACTCACGCGAAAACGCAATTCGTTACGGGTGGGACTGGTGGACAAGAGGTCTCCCCGGCGGCAGGTGTAGTTCTGTTTGGCTGGAACGCTGCTTGCGATCAACCGCTGTCATGGAAGGATCATGCATGAAACTCAACGCCATCGAACGCGGGGATGGACAGGAAACGGTCGTTTTCCTGCATGGACTGTTTGGACGCGCCCGTAATCTTGGTTTTCTTCAGCGTGAGGCAGCCCAGACATTTCGGACGATCGCCCTGGACCTTCGCAATCACGGAGACAGTCCGCACGGTCCCGTTAGCTACGCCGCCATGGCGCACGATGTGCTGGAAACCCTTGATGATCTCGGGGTCGATTCCTTTTCGGTCGTCGGACATTCCATGGGTGGGAAGGTTGCAATGATGCTCGCTCTGGCAGAGCCAGACCGTGTAGTCCGCCTGATGGTCGCTGATATGGCCCCCGCGCGGACCCAGCAGGGCCATGGAGATATGATTGCCCGACTGGATGCCATCACGTTTCCGCCAGACCTGACCCGGAGTGGCGCGCTGGACTTGCTGGAACCCGTCACAGGCAGCAGAGCCGTCGCGGAACTGATGGCTCAGAATGTTCGCCTCGACGGCACGCCGGGCTGGGCCATTGGATTTGATGACATTACGCACGGGATACGTCTGATCGAAGATTGGCCTGAAATTCAGGCTATTCCTTATGAAGGGCCTGCTCTTTTCCTTCGTGGGGGCAATTCCGACTATGTCAGGCCGGAGCACCACCCCCTGATCATGGCACTGTTTCCCCATGCCCGGATACAAACGCTGGAGGGCGCAGGTCACTGGCTTCATGCGGAGCAGCCCCGCCCTTTCATTGCTGAAATGATGACGTTCCTCAACGAACCGGCCAACTCTCCAGACTAACCCGTCAACACGTTGGGAGCAGTTTTTCGCCCTTCTTCCGCCACGCGCCAGCAATACCAGGCCAGCGCGGAGCGATGTGGGGAAAAGGGAAGCGTTTCAATTTTCAGGGCTTTGGGCTTCGGCGCAATGTCCAGCCCTTTAATCCGGCGCCAGCCTTCCCGGACACCAAAGTCATCCACCGGCATCACATCGGGCCGGTTCAACGTCAGCATCAGCAGCATCTCAACGGTCCATCGTCCGACACCACGAAGGGTTATAAGCCGCTGGATCAGGTCCTCGTCTTCCAGTGCATCAGCATCTTGTCGGCTGGGCACAAGTCCATCCAAGCGAGCCTGCGCAACGCCCCGCATGGCGCTCTGCTTGCTGGCAGACAGGCCGCAGGCACGCAGAGCATCTTCGGACAAAGCAAGAAGGGCATCAGGTGCTGGAGGCGTGCCATCCTCGGACGCCTCAGGGCCAAGAAGGCATAGCCGCCCGAAGATACGGCGCGCAGCCACACCGTGGAGCTGTTGCCCGGCGATGGCACGGAGGAGGGCGTCATATGGCTCCTGATCGCCTCTTCCCTGAAGGCGACAGGGACCAATCCTGCGAACTGCGGCTGCAACATCCGGATCAACGGAAAGACACGATATGAGACTGTCTGTCATGAAGCTGTCTTTCCTGCCAGGAACATGGCGCTTTGTCTCTTTCGTGAACTGCCCATTACTGCCATGATAGTGACAGACGCGATGCCCACCCCCAGACCGGATACCAGCCTGCCGGATGACGAACCCGCCCGCCCTGGTGCATAAAGCCTGGCGATGACTTGCCGCCACCTTTCCTCTTTTGAGCAGGCCCGCAACCTATGAGCGGGAAAATGCCGTCTGCCAATGGCAAGGTGGAGCGTCGCGAGCCAAAGCTGTTCGCTGCGTCCTTACGCCCTGTGAATGCACATCTTCAGTCACCGAAGGGATTCCGGTCCCGGCTGAAGGATTATGTCCCACCTGCGAAAAGCCCGGTTCGTCCCGTCCTGACGCCCATGATGCGCCCACAGACCATTGTGGAACCGGGGCCTATTGTTCCGTTCTGCATTTCTGCTGGCCTTCATGCGGCAGTCCTCGCCCTGCTGCTTACGCAGCATCAGGGCGTGCATGGTTCACCTGCAGGAAGTGAGCAGCCGCAGGTTGAGATGGTCTTTGATCAGCCTCCCTCAAAAAGCAGCATGCAGGGACCGCGCGCCAATGATCAGGGGGGCGCTCCGCCACCACCGCCTGCCCAGAGCCAAGAAGAAACCCAGCAGGAACAGCAGCAGCCAGAGCAACAGCAATCTGCGCCAACACCTGCCGTGCCGACGCCTGAAACGCCATCGGCCCCGCCTGTGCCCGAAGAGTCGTCGTCCGAGATTCCCAAAACCACGCCGTCTCAGCAGGTTACGCCGGGCGCCGCACCCAGCCAGCGAAGCACGCAGACGACGTCGCACAGTCATCGTGCCCATCGCTCGAACCGATCGCAGAACAACAATCCACTCGCCCATCCGATGGATCTGTCCTTCGGTGAACAGCCGTCACCCTACCGGCATCGTCGTGGACGTGCGGCGGGATCGGGCGGACCGATTGACATGTCGCTGGGGCCGCTCAGCATGAATGGCGCTATTAACGCGCCTTATCAGACACGCACCAGCGTGAAGGGCGTCAGTGAAGACTACGGCAGCGAGATTGATCGCTGGATCCGGTCTCACATGTATTATCCGGAAGATGCCGCCCGCGCCGGAGAGGATGGTCCGTCTTCTGTCCATGTTGTTCTGGACAGATTCGGGCATGTGAAAACAGTCCGGCTAACGGGCCAGTCCGGCTCCTACTCACTGGATGCTGCCACGACGGGTATGTTCCAGGGGGCCAAACTGCCGCCCGTGCCGCCTGACATGAAGGGCGATCACTTCGATATCGATGTGACGATCAATTACATTCTGATCCGCCGCTGATCCGCAGTTTCGACATCGGCGAAGTGATCCCTTACACTTCGCCGGTCTCTTTATCACTGTTCCGGAGCCCTGATGCGCCGTTTTCTGCCTGTTCTGCTGCCCCTCTGTCTGGCTGGCTGCTTCAGCATGCCTCGCCCGTTCTCGGACCCGGGACAACAGGCCCGGCAGCTCGCAACGGCAAACCTGCCTCCTGCCCGACTGGCCGTTCCGACATCTTCTGAGTCCCTGTTGTCCGATGATGCTGCAAATCTGTGGGCTCATGACGTTGCGGAAGCCATGGTGGCGCAGTCGGTTCCGGCTATTGCCCAGCCGAAAAAACCTGGTGACTGGTGGCTGAAACTGAGCGCAAGCACCCGCAACGGAGCCGTAGTGCCGCACTACGTCATCATGACGCCTGAGGGGAAAGCGCGTGCTGAAGGCGATGGTGCACCAGTTGATATGGCAGGCTGGAGTGCGGGAGATCCGTTGGCCATTAAGGGCGCCGCCATGCAGGAAGCTCCGGAACTGGCCAATCTCCTGACCGGTATTCAGGCGGATATGATGCAGCAGGACCCTCACAGCCTCATGCGCCGTGCCGCTCATATCTATTTTGAAGGCGTTAAAGGAGCGCCCGGCGACGGAAATACCTCTCTAGCTCGGGCGTTCTATGCCTCGTTGCCCGACAAGACAAACTCTGTGCAGACCAACGCCAAAAACGCGGATTTTACGGTTCAGGGCGTCGTGAAGGTCACAACTGCGGGGACAGTCGATAAAACTTTGATGCAGCACATCGAGATCGTCTGGCATGTCATCACACCAGATGGCAAGGAAGCCGGGGCAGCAACACAGCTTCACGATGTTCCAGCTCATTCCCTGGATAATGCGTGGGGCGACACGGCTATCATGGCTGCTGAAGAAGCTGCAGGCGCTGTACGGACCATTATCACCAATTATTCTGGCCGGGAGCACAAGCCGCTGCCCGCGTCGACACAAACTGTGAAACCATCCGACGCAAAGCACGCTTAATTTCAGCTCACGCACTCTGTGAGCGCTGTTTTCGAGGTTTTGACCCTCAGTCCTTTCATACCCTCGGAAAGAGAGCCGAATGCTTGCCCGCGCGTCACAGACTAAAGAATCCCCTGTCATCGTCTGGTTCAGGGATGACCTTCGCCTTGCCGATCATCCCGCCCTACAGGCTGCTGTGGAAACCGGGCGACCGCTGATCTGCGTTTACGTTCTTGATGATGAGACACCTGCACTCCACCGTCTGGGAGCGGCATCCCGGTGGTGGCTGCATGGCGCACTGGCCGAGCTAAGAAAATCTCTGGCTCAACACCATGGTGCGCTCCTGACGCTTCATGGCTCCGCAGAGACGCTGATCCCTGCGCTTGCAAAAGAAACCGGCGCTAATTGCGTTTTCTGGCATCACCGGTTTCATGCCAAAGAACGGGAACAGGACGACCGTATTGCTGATGCGCTCAGCAAAAACGACGTCTCGGCGAAGGCAGAATGGGGAACAGTCCTGCTGGATCCTGAACGGGTCCGCACGAAGGAAGAAAAATTCTATCGCGTTTTCACGGCCTTCTGGAAAGCGTTTCAGCTTCAGGACGTTCCGGATCCTGTAGATGCGCCATCCCACCTGTCGTTCTTCCCTGTTAAGGACGATTTGCTTCCGGATCATCGTCTTGATGAGAAGAGTCTCCTCCCCACCCAGCCTGACTGGGCCGCCGGGTTGCGGTCTAACTGGGAGCCGGGGGAAACCGAGGGACAGGAGCACCTGGAGGACTTCGTGAAGCATGACTGTACCCGTTATGGAACCGGCCGGGACGAGCTAGGGCGTGAAGGAACTTCGCGCCTGTCCCCTTATCTGGCGTCCGGGGCGGTCTCTCCGCGGCAGGTCTGGGCCGCGATTCAGCGTAAAGGCGCTTCCGAAGAAGGCGCGAGAATTTTTCTCTCCGAAATCGGGTGGCGAGAGTTCGCGAAATACACCCTTTTTCATCAACCTCTTCTGCCCAAGACCAGCCTGAATCAGAAATTTTCATCTATGTCGTGGCGCTCGAGCCAGACAGACTTGGAAGCGTGGCAACAGGGACGTACCGGCATTCCTGTTGTGGATGCTGGCATGCGACAGCTTTGGGTGACGGGATGGATGCATAATCGGGCAAGAATGATCGTCGGGTCATTTTTGACGAAGCATCTGCTGATTGACTGGCGTGAAGGGGAAGCCTGGTTCCGTGACACTTTGGTGGACGCGGATTGGGCAAGCAATGCCATGAACTGGCAGTGGGTTGCTGGCACGGGCATTGATGCCGCGCCGTTCTTCCGGATTTTTAATCCGACCAGACAGGGTGTGAAATTTGATCCAGACGGCGATTATATCCGTCAATGGGTGCCAGAGCTGAAGAAGCTCTCAGGAAAGGCACTGCTCGAGCCTTGGAACGCGCGGGAAAATGAACTGCGCCACGCTGGCGTCATTTTGGGAAAGACTTACCCACATCCGATCGTCGAGCTTCAGGAAGGTCGGGACCGGGCTATGAAAGCGTTTCGCTCTCTGTAACGTAAGAAAGAATGCCAGCCGGAGTAATCCGGCTGGTGAGGCTGTCTCAGAGACCGCCGTTCAGGAAGTTCGTCGCATCGCTGCGGCTCTTCTTGCCCAGTGCATTCAGACGGTTCTTCTGTTCCTGCGGCGCATTGCGCAGCTTCTGAAGTTTTTCCGTCTGTGCGGTACGGGCTGTATTCAGCTTGTCACGCTCGCTGTTAATCTTGTTCTGAATGTTGGCTTTTTCGTTGGCCGGTGCATTCGCGTACTTGTCTTTGAGTGCCTGGATTTTCTGGGTGCGCTCAGCTTGGGCCGCAGCAGATTGCGTCTGGTAGTTCTTCACGCGGTTGTTGAGATTGTCTTCTTTCTGGGCAAGATTCCCAAGGAAGTCATTCTGAGTGCTCTGCGTAGCTGCAGCCGGATCGGCTGCGTAGGCCTTGGAGGCTACTGAAACCGAACCGGTCAGCAGGCTGACAGCAAGAAGCGAACGGAAGAAAATACGGTTTTTCATGAAGTCTCCTGTAATCATCTGGCAGGAAGACACCAGCACTTCGTGGCGGGAATGTGGCTTCCCGGTAAATAAACTTCTATTCGAGGCCTTCCGCAATTATAGCGATGCGGTCAGGTTGCATAATTGTAATGTGAGTAATGCCACGAATGCTTATCAGACCTTCCCGTTTAAAGGCGCTCAGAACACGGCTGACTGTTTCAATAGTCAGTCCAAGATAATCCGCGATATCGGTCCGTGGCATGGGTAGATCCAGCTCAATCGGCGCATGAGGCTCTGGTACTGGCGCTGAGAGCAGCCGGGCGCGCTCCATCAGGAAGGTTGCAAGACGCTCGCGCGCCGTCTTTCGGCCCAACAGGGTCATACGAGCCTGCATCAGGGTCAGTTCACGAGACGCTTCCTGACGCAGCCGATGCTCCAGATTGGGAAAGCGGCTTGTGAGTCGCTGCATCGACGCATGGGGAAAACGACACAGAACCGCAGTGCCGAGCGCCTCTGCACCGAATGCATAGCTCGTGGACGCTGCAAGCCCAAGGAAATCTCCACCTTCAGCAAAACCGGTAATCTGGCGGCGTCCGTCTGGAAGAAGTGTAAAAAGTTTAACGCGTCCACCAGTCACAACGAAAAAATCATGGGCTGGCTCGCCCTCTTCTATAAATGAACGCCCATCCGGAACAGTCATTTTTGAAGATTCACTGGCAAGTATAGCAAGATCACAATCGTCTATTGCACTACAGATACTATGTTCGCGACCAATGCAGTGGGCACAGCGATCGTGGACTTCGTCCGGGATACGCGTTGATGTCATGATGATTGGAACTCTCCCGGCCTGTAACATTTGCTGTGCCGCCACACCCATAGCACATAATTCCCCAGACTTGATCCAGGTCAAGGTGAGGCGTGGGGAGGAGTGCTTTGTGAAGTCAACTATTGTTGATGGAACCTCTTTAACATGAAGACTTCAGCTCTTGCGCTGGTCGCCGCCCTAGGTCTGGTGGCATCACCTGCTTTCGCTCAGACAACGGCCCCTGTCGTTGCTCCTCAGGCTACTGTTTCCGCTCCGATGACCGCGGCTCCGGTACCACAGGTCAACATCATTCCCCCGTCATCCGGCCACTGCGGTCTGTTTGAGACCTGCGCGAACACAAAGATCGGTCTGGGCAAGGGTGATTTCCTGATCCGTCTGTCTGCTCTGGGTGTTCTTCCGCAGGATACGTCTTCCCGCGTGAAGGTGATCGGTGGCCGCGTAAAAGCAACCAATCAGGTGGCTCCTGAATTCACGTTCGAATATTTCTTCACGGATCATATCTCTCTGGATCTGATCGCAGCCAGCACCCGTCATGAACTGGCCGCTGAAGACACGGCTCTGGGCAAGGTTGATCTGGGTAGCACGTGGGTTCTGCCGCCGACGCTGACGCTGGCCTGGCACTTCCGCCCGCACAAGCGCTTCAACCCATATGTGGGTGTCGGCCTGACGCTGGCGTTCTTCCACAATATCAGCCCGGCTGGTGGTGCGGTTCAAAAGCTTGATCTGCGTACGACGGTTGGTCCGGCTGCCAATGTTGGTTTTGATTATCAGCTCGTCGGCAACTGGTTCTTCAACTTTGACGCCAAGCAGATGTGGCTGTCCGTTCCGGCCTTCATCAACGAGCGCGGCGGAGCTTCTGGCCCATACATCCACGCCCGTGACAGTCTGAACCCGACCACGGTTGCAGCCGGTATTGAATACCGCTTCTGATCTGCTCCAGCAGTTCAAGACGGCCAAAGCAGCTCATCCTCTGGGAGTGAGCTGCTTTTTTTATGTAATTTTTGGGTCAAAACGATAAAATTTTTGCAATATGTTGCTGGAAGCCTTTAGAAAATCCAAGTTTTCAGCTTCTAGTGATGCTGACCGATGATTATGTCACGTAGCGCTTGCCATGAAATCGTCGGGGTTCTGAAGTAGCAGGACGGTTCATGCTTCTGCCGCATTTGCGGCATTGGTCGTCTGGCAGATACGGGGGTTTCAAAAAGTATGCGTGTTGCGCGCGCCAGCGCTCTGGCTCTCGGCCTGCTGGGTCTGGTTTTCCTTGTTCTTTTCTTGAGAACCTATTTCTTCGCTCCGCCTCATGCGGCTATCCCCGAGCAACCTATGTTTGCCCGGCAGAATGGTAGTCTCGTCTTGCGGGATGGCAGCCCTTTGCAGAAACGCCTTGTGATCGCTCCGGTTTCCCTGTCGCATGCCACGGCAGGGGTGACTCTGCCTGCGCAGGTGGTTGCCATACCCGATCATCAGGTCAATGTGCTGGCACCAGCAACGGGCCGGATCATGAGTGTGGCAGTTCAGCTCGGCCAGCATGTTTCACGTGGGCAGGTACTGGCGACGATTGCAGCCAGCGATCTGGATCAGGCCTGGGCCGACGATCGTCGGGCCCGCGCTGCACTGGATTTCTCCAAACGTGCCTATGACCGGGCGCGCGGCGTGCTCGCTGCTGGCGGAAATGCCGTGAAAGACCTCGAATCTGCACGCAATGATCTGGCTCAGGCAGAAGCAGAAGCCCAGAGAACCCATCAGCGGCTACAGGTTCTGGGCGCGCGCTCCGATTACGCTGCAAAAGGACAGGTCCCTCTCGTATCGCCCATTGATGGTGTTGTTTCCGCCGCCAACATGGCTGTGGGGCAGAACATCACGGACTCAACGGCCATTCAGATGACGCTGCTGGATCTCTCTTCCGTGTGGGTCGCTGCGGCCGTGCCGGAAAGCCGCATAGCTGACATCACGGCAGGAGCCACACTGGATGTCACGTTCCCGGCCCTCCCCGGTCAGACCTGCTCCGGCCCGGTTGCAACACTGGACCCGGAATTGAAGCCTGATACACGGCGGCTCAACGTTTACGTTGTTTGCCCCAATACGAACGGCCAGCTGCGGCCGGGTATATTCGCTTCGGCCAATCTGAGTGTTTCGGAAAACGATGTTGTCCAGGTGCCAAAATCCGCGTTGCTGATGAACAATGACCAGGTTTCGGTTTTCGTCGAAACTGCTCCTGGGACTTTTCGTCGGCGTGAGGTCACCATCAATTACGACGAAGGTGACGATGTACTTGTTCTCTCCGGCCTGTCAGCGGGTGAGCGTGTTGTGACCAGCGGCGCCATCCTGCTGAACGACGACTGACCGGAACGGGCCAGCCATCATGATCGAACGTTTTATCTCCTGGTGCTTCGTGCGCCGGAACATCGTCTTCTTTGCCGCCGTCCTGCTTGCCGTCATGGGAAGCATTGCGTGGCGTGTCCTGCCTGTTGAAGCCTATCCGGACCTTGGATCTGTCAGCGTTCTTGTAACGACCCAGCAGTCCGGTTTGGCTGCGGAGGAAATGGAGCAGCAGGTCACGATCCCTCTGGAGCGCATGCTTGCCAGCGTTCCCGGTGTTTCGGACAGTCGCTCCACCAGCACATTTGGGCTGTCTCTCATCACGCTGATTTTCCGGGATGGAACAGATGTGTTCTGGGCCCGACAGCAGGTTGAAACCATCCTTGCCAGCAACCCGCTTTCCAATGGCGCGCAGCCTTCCCTAGGGCCAATTTCCGGCCCGACGGGCGAGATCTATCGCTATACGCTGGAGTCAGACGACAAAAACCTGATGCAGTTGTCGGACGTCCAGAAATGGACGGTTATTCCTGCCCTGCTTCACGTACCAGGAGTGGTCAGCGTTGATAATTTCGGCGGGTTCACGAGGGAATATCAGCTTGTCCTCAATCCCTCCGCGCTGTTCCGCTATAATATTGGCCTGGAAGATGTTCTGACGGCCATCCGCAATAACAACATCAATGCCGGTGGTGGTCGCGTCACACGAGGCGAGCAATCCTACATCGTTCGTGGTGTCGGCATGATCCATTCACTTGCAGATATGGGTAACATCGCCGTAGCCCAGCGAAATGGTGTCCCCGTGCTGGTGCGGGACCTCGGAACGGTGCAATTCGGGCATCAGGTTCGCGAAGGCATTCTAGGGAAGGATCATAACCCCGATACCATTGAGGGTGTCGTCACCATGCTGAGTGGTGAAAACCCTTCCGTAGTTCTGGAAAACCTGCACCAGACGGTTGCGAAGCTTCAGACGCAGCTTGCCCCCCAGCATATCCGCGTCGTTCCCTATATCGACCGAGACAATCTGGTTCTCTCCACGACCCACAAGGTCACGGAAACCATGATTGAGGGGATTCTGCTGGTTGTCGTGATCCTGACGCTCTTTCTGGGAAGTCCGCGCAGCGCCGTTGTCACGGCCATCACCATTCCACTTGCGCTGTCCGTCGTCTTCACGCTCATGCATTTCCTTGGCATGTCCGCCAATCTGTTTTCGCTCGGTGCCGTCGACTTTGGCGTGATCGTGGATGGCGCCATCGTCATTACCGAGACCATTCTGCGTGTTCGTGAAGAAAAGCCCACCGAAGCATTGGACTCTTCTGAAGTTCTGACGGTAGCCAAGCGAGCCGGGCATGCCATCTTCTCATCCACGCTCGTGATTATTCTGGCATACAGCCCGCTCTTTGCTTTCGAAGGAAGCGAAGGGAAGCTGTTCCGGCCCATGGCTTATACCGTCAGCTTCGCACTATTGGGCGCGCTACTCTGCGCACTGGCCCTGATCCCGTCGCTGAGCTTTCTGGCGCTTCAGAAACCCCGTCATATCTGGCGCAATCGCCCGCTCGAATGGCTGCATGGTCGTTACAGCTACTGGCTCGGTCATTTCATTGATCGCCCCCTCTTTGCTTACGGAGCAGGTCTGGGCGCTCTGGTGGCTGTGGTCTTCCTCGGGGCAACGATCGGCCGTGAGTTCCTGCCTGATCTTGATGAAGGTGCCCTGTGGCTCCAGGTCCAGATGCCGACCGGGATTTCGATGGAGAAGGGAGAACAGATCGCCAATGAACTGCGGGATGCCGTGAGAGAGTTCCCGGAAACCTCTTATGCCATCACTCAGTTGGGTCGCTCTGACGACGGCACGGATCCGTGGACGCCCTCTCACATCGAAATGCCAGTTGGCCTGAAGCCTTATGATCAATGGCCTTCGGGAGAAACAAAGGCACAGTTCGTCCAGCGGCTACATGATCGGCTGAAGAAGATACCAAGCATCGATTTCGGTATCAGCCAGCCGATTGAAGATCAGATGAGTGATCTTGTTGGCGGGGCGCACAGCCCACTGGTCCTTCGTGTCTACGGCAATGACTTTCAGGAACTTCGCCACGTTGGACAGCAGATTGTAGATGTCCTCCATAAGGTTCCTGGTACGGCTGAGGCTTCGATCTTTCAGGAGCCCAGAATTCCCCAGATCGACGTAACGGCTGATCGGCTTGCGGCTGCCCGCTACGGAATCAATATTTCCGATATTTCGGATATCGTGTCCTACGCAATCGGGGATGCCCCGATTTCCACAGTCTATGAAGATGATCGCTTCTATGACGCGACATTGCGGATTCCCCGGAAAGACGCGCAGGATCTCCAAAGTCTTTCGCAGCTTCCACTACTGACTGCACAGGGCGCTTTTGTGCCGCTCTCCCAGGTGGCCCAGGTCGGTCTGCGCATGGGTGAGAGCAATATTGCTCACGAGATGAGCCATCGTCAGATCACCATCCGGGTCGATAATGGCCAGCGTCCCCTGTCACAGTATCTTGCTGATGCTCAGGCTCGCATTGAGCAATCGGTGCATTACGACAAACAGAAATACACCCTGGAATGGGCAGGTACATTCCAGCAGCAGGAACGCGCGCAGAAGCGTCTTGCCATTGCTCTGGCCGTCATGTTTGCCATGATGCTGGTGCTGCTATTCATCGAATTCGGCAAAATCCGCCAGGCACTGCTCATTCTAAGCGTTGTTCCGCTCGCGACGCTGGGTGGCCTGATTGCGCTGCATGTGCGTGGAGAGACCCTGAATATCGCTACAGCTGTGGGCTTTATCGCCCTTTTCGGTGTGGCGGTGCAGAACGGCATCATCATGATCTCAAGCATCAACCGGCACCGTGCCGAAGGCCGTTCTGTACGGGATGCTACGATTATGGGAGCGGGTGAGCGTTTCCGACCGGTTCTGATGACGGCAACCGTTGCAAGCGCTGGCATGCTCCCCGCAGCACTGGCAACTGGCGTTGGCACAGACGTGCAGCGTGGGCTTGCGACAGTCGTCGTAGGTGGGCTTGGGATTGCCACACTGCTGACCCTCTTTGCATTGCCCGTCTATTTCAGTGAGCTTGAAATGTGGGTGGAGCGTCGGGATGCCCGTCGTCCGCGCCCCTCTGAAGAGAATGGAGCCCCGACATGAAGCGGGTTCTTAAAAATACGATCGCCCTTCTAGGGTCGGTTCTGATATCAGCCTGCGCAGTCGGTCCGGATTTTCATCGTCCGGACCTTCCAAAGGACGTAAACTATCAAGCTCCGCCGCTTGCGGGGACGTCCGGCAATGCCCAAAGCGGGACAGGAGTGGCTCAACACTTCCAGAGCGGCATAGATATTCCTGGAAAGTGGTGGGAAGTCTTCCGCAACCCGCAGCTTAATGCGCTTGTTGAGCAGGCTCTGACCAACAACCAGTCCATGAAAGCCATGCAGACAGGACTGAAGTCTGCATGGGAGCAACGGCGTATTGAAGGGGCTGGTCTGTACCCAACCGTCTCGGCCTCTTTTAATCCTACACGCAACAAGACCTCACGCGTTTACTCTCCGGTTCCGAACAACAACACCTGGCTGTATAATGTTCATACCGCTCAGCTGACGATCGGATATGTTCCGGATCTCTGGGGTGGGACGCGGCGAGCGATTGAGGCCGCGGGCGCGCAGGCTGAAATTCAGAAATTTCAGCTTGAAGCTACCGCTCTCACTCTGATCTCCGATCTGGTGAGCGCAACAATTGACGAGGCCACGCTTCGTGCGCAGATCGAAGCGACACAGGATCTGATCGCCAGCCAGAAATCAGCCCTCAAGCTGATTACGGCCCGACAGAAGTTCGGCGATGCTTCCGAACAGGATATGGTGGCGCAGCTTGCTTCGGTCGCGCAGCTTGAAGCTACCCTTCCCTCTCTGAATCTTCAGTTGGCTCAAACCCGGGATCAGTTAGCTGTTCTGGTTGGGGTGGCACCAAATACTCCGCTGCCGACCTTCAGGCTTGAGCAGTTTACGCTTCCGCAGACCTTGCCGGTCTCCCTGCCCTCAGACCTTTTGAATCAACGACCGGATATTCGAGCGGCACAGGCGCAGATCCAGTCTGCAAGTGCGCAGATTGGTGTGGCGATCGCCAACCGTCTGCCCAACGTGCAGCTTAGTGCCCTCCCAGGGCAAGCCGTCGGGACCATGAGCGACTTCTTCAAACCCGGGTATGGAAACTGGACGATCGCTGCAACTGTCATGCAGCCAATCTTCCAGGGCGGCTCCCTGCTGCATGCCGAGCGGCAGGCCCGCGATAACCTGCTACAGGCCAACGAGACCTATAAGGCCACAGTCCTGAGTGCCATTCAGGACGTCGCGGACAGCCTTCATGCACTGGACTTTGATGCTGATGCGTTGATGGCGAATGAGAGTGCCTATACTGCTACGGGGAAGAGTCTGAAGATCGCTCAGGCTCAGCTTCGCTTGGGAGATGTCAGTGAGCTGATGGTGCTTCAAGCCCAGCAATCTCATGCTCAGGCGCGCCTGGCCTATGTTCAGGCACAGGGCGCAAGGTTCTCTGATAGTGTGGGTCTGTTCCAATCCCTTGGCGGCGGCTGGTGGAACCGTAATGACCTGGGGATGACTCCTGCAGCACAGAAAGCTCTCGGGAAATCGTTGCTACCATGGTGACGAAGCGCCACTCAGGTCGTTTTTGATATGACGATCTTCTGTGGCGTACCTCTAGGGTACGCCACAGAGGGGAAATCGTTCAGTCCTTCACAGCATCCAGCAGAGCTGTGTATTCGGCAGGGACACCACAGAACGTAATCACGTCCTGAGGCACGAGATCGTAGTGGATCTTACGCCCTTCGTTGATCAGGTGATTATAAAGCGGTGCGACATAGAGCTCCGGAGAGGAAGGCGTCAGACGCTCCTGCGCGAGAGCATTCAGAAAATCGCTAGCGCGAGCAAAGTGATAAAGCCCATCACAGCACAGATCTGAAATGGGCTGCTTTTCGGTCGTTCTGGCTGCCAGGGGTTCATTGCTGTTTTCTTCAGGTCCAACGTAAGACCAGTTGGCCCCTTCGCCTTTGAAAACTTCCAGATACCCGTCAGAGGTCTTAAACCATGGTGCATCCGGAAACCGGAAGTCCTTGCGAAATGTATCAATGTTGAAGATTGTCAGTGGCGTTTCCAAATCCAGCCCGGCTTTCCTGACGCCAAATTCAACTGTCTCAGCCTGCCCAGCCGTTTCATGATCAAGAATGATGATACGCACATCCTTGATGCCAAGCTTGGCTGTTTCTGCCCTGATGAAAGCTTCTGTATCTGCCACAGTCCGAGCGATGAAGATGAATGGCATCGTCTCGAAATAGGCTGAAAAGCTTTCGATGGAATGCGCAAACACGCTTTTCCCAGCCAGAGGCAGCATATACTTCGGCTTGGTATACCCGGCTTTTGTAAAACGGCTGGATAGACCAGCCATCGGGATGACGATCATCAGATTTTTCCTTCAAGAGTCGAATACAGACGCAAGGCATTGGCGATGAACGCCTTTTGTCGATCTGGTCTGTCGGAATGCAAAGGCAGCATGGAAATGAACAGGGACGTCGTGATTGCACGAATTTCTGCGCTGGAAACAGAAATACCAGCAATGCTCATTTCAGAGAACGCGCTTTGCAGCCACTGACGATGAGAGGACGTATCGAAATTCAGGTCGAAATTGTAAAGTCCATCCTGCTTCAGGTCATACCGACCGGCAAGAATGAAGTCATACAGTCCGTCAACTGAGTGAGAATATTTTGCGATATCGTATCGGCAATCACCGTAGATTTCGCGTTTTTCGCTGAAGACATACCCACGGGGATCAATGACAGAGATACGACTATTTCTGGAGTTGTAAAGGATATTGCTGAAGCAGAAATCGCCATGCATCATGGTAGATGAAGCTGCAGGATCAAAGGATACCATCGTTTCCAGCTGGCGGCTGATTTCTAAGAGAGACGGCATCTTCCGTCCCTTGTAAACCAGTTCATGCTCTATATCGAAGCCGGTTTCCTTAGCGAACCGCTCCAGCCGTTCGACCGTCTTGCTGCCCATAAGCTGCCGCGAGTAATCGTCTCTCGGCTTGTCCCCAGGTGTCGCGGCACAGATTTCCAGAAATTCTGCGCAGGAGGTCAGGATCTTCTTCCAGGAAACACGCCCGATTGCAGAGAAAACATAGAGTTCCGACAGATTCGGCGCGTACTGGTATTCAGTTGAATAGAATGCCCTTTGCCCCTGCTCCCCCTTGTCCAGCAATCTCGCCGCGTAGGGCTGTACCTTTGGTGGAACACTCTCAAACCATTCAGCTTCAGCTTTCATCTTGAAGGTGTCAGCCGAAAGCTTACGAACCGTATTGCGGGTAATCTGAAGGGAGTTGAACGCGCGCGCTGTCGTTACGAGCCGACGAGAGCGGAAATAAGTCTGGATATGACCAAAGTCATACCATTCCTTAATTTCCTCCATCTTCATGGGACGACGCTGCAAATAGTTGTTTATGCCGTCAATGAAACGACCGCGCACCTGGCTGATGGCGCGAACAAGCTCTGCACCATTGGAGAATGCGAAATAGCCGCAGGCAACGGGATTTTCGGTATTCTGCTCGCTTGTGGCCTCAAACGTTTGCAAACTGACGATAACATTGTCGCTATGTTTGATCGCAGCCCACGAATAGTCATCCCCCTCCGCGTGACCGGCAATCACGTCGAGCTGGGTTGGGATCTGGCTCAGAACGGTGTCACCGTGCAAAATGCGGACGCCTGTATTGTAGGCGTTGATCACATTGATGGCGTAAACAATCGCTTCGCCGAGTTGCATGTCATCTGGAACGGGAAGAAGGGTAACTCCCTTTTCATTCAGACGCTGAGTATCGTAGGCCGGAACGTCAAAACTCTCGGGAACCGTCATGTACAGAGGGAATGTCTCGGTGAAGTTTTTCCGAAGACAGTCTATCTGCATGTCATACAGACGGCCTACGCCCAGCGGCAGAAATGAAGGGGGTAAAAGGCCGAACTCCGCAACCAGTTCTTGATCGACGAAGGCGCCTGATGTGATCAGACCAATGGAGGAGGGGGCACTCATTTGTGCGTCTCAATCAGCGTATTGATCTCTTCAAGCGACAAAGAGAGAAATTCGGACGGGCGCACGGCACGGTCATCAATATAGAACCCTTCCGTCCCACACCACGGCTTGCCAACATAAATCTCATCGTACGGTACGTCATGCTTTTTCAGCCATTCGATGATGATAGGCAGTGTATTGGCGTTGATCTTACCAACAGCCCCCTGATAGGTGCGCATGTTACGCGCTGTCTGGATCAGAATTTCGAAACCCTCAGACTTGTACTCCCGAAGCTTCTCGATCAGGGGAAGATTGGGCTCTTTATCACTGTAAGAGAGGTCAGGGTTGTTTTTCGTAAGAGTATCATCAAGATCAACAACTAGACGCTTCATAGTTCAGCACAGCCTCCGAGGATTTGAGTTTCACTTTTATCTTGGGTTTCTAGAGAATACCAGTAAGCCGATTGCCTGATACAGGCTTCAAGAGACAGATTTCATAATCGGCATTTTGAAAACATCCGGAGTTTTTTAGCGTAAAAGGGCCGCCCGGATCGCCATAAGCCCTTGTATTAAGGGCAGAGCCGTCAGATGTGAAAATTTCGATGACCGATGCATCCACATAAATATCTAGCTCTGCCGAGCGTGAACTGGATAACGGAACTGTATCTTCATTGCAGGACACTTCCGCTCCGGTTTTCTGCGGATTGTAGTCAAGGTGCAGAAAACGATCAGTTCGACTGAAGACCAATTCGCCCGCTGAGTTCGCATCGAATCTGACACGTATCCGAACACACGGCCCTGGAAGCGTTACAGGTTCCTTGGGAGATCCGGAGAACAGAATCTCACCGTGAAGTGCCTCAACCGAGGGATGAAGATGAGAACGGACCTTTCCATCTGGCCCGGTGACAAGCAGCCGAGGAAAAGACATGACGCCGCTCCAACCACGATCCGCGGCAGCGCCTGCCTGCCAGGGCTTTTCAGTAATCCAACCAAAGAGCGTACGCCGCCCTTGAGCATCAAGCATACTGCGAGCTGCGTAGAAATTACCGTAGCCTAGCGCATCCAGCGTTAAGGGGCGGAATTTTCCATTCACGTAATCACCCGTTACAACATGCACGACCCAGTTAATGGAAAAAATCAGAGCATGTCGGGCGCCCACCCGAAAGAAATCCGGACATTCCAGCGCATCATCACCACCCCGCAAATCCGAAGGACCGTAAAAAATTCCTTTATAAGACCAGTCTCGAAGATCACGGCCTTCATAGCGTAAGATGACGCCCCCCTGGTTCTCAATGCTGCTACCAACAAGCATGACCCAGGTATCGCCTTCACGCCAGATTTTCGGGTCTCGAAAGCCACGGATCTTTAATCCAGGCGGCCCAACTGGCAGTACGGGATGAGCTTCCTGCCGCCAGTGCGTCATGGTGAGATCAGATGTAGCGATACATTGAACCTGATCCGGCGCCCGCCCTGTCTTCAGACCGGTGTAAACAGCGATTGCCTGCTGTCCATCCAGCACGACATCTCCTGTGAAGACACCGCTTGAATCCGGACCATCAGGCTGTGGCGACAAAGCAACGACCTGATGCTCCCACCTCACCAGATCACGGCTGGTCGCATGTCCCCAATGCATATTACCCCATACGGCGGCATCAGGATTCCACTGATAGAAAAGGTGGTAGGTGTTATTTGCGAAGACGGGTCCACAGGGATCGTTCATCCAGCCATGAGGTGGCAGCAGATGGGATTGCGGCCTGAAAGGATCAGACATCAGAAGATAGGCTGGGGGGGAATGCCCCGTTTTCCCCAACGCACGAGCAGAATACCCAAACAGAGCGGCCGCCGTAGAAACCATGAGAGACCGGCGTGATAGCCGTGCAGGTAACGCATCGGTTAATAAGTACCTGGACACAGAACGTCTCCCTGTCGTGACCGCAATTGTCTATTGCGAGAGAGACTATGACATGAGACGCTGAACTGACACCAGAGAACGTCCAGCTACTCTATCAAAGGTGGGAAAACGGTATTGAAGGCAGGTAGACTCTTTGCGGCAGTCATGATTGCAGGCAGCAGTTTTGCCTGCTTTCCCACCAGCCATGCTGAAGAACTATCAATTCTTCCGCTCAAGGCAACACTGACGAAAAGTACCCCGTCATTCCAGGTCAAGAATCTTTTTTCGTTCCAGTTACCCGCCAACCTTCCCGCACCCGCAAACTTTCGCGGGCTGATTGGAACACTGTCCACAACCACGAGCCCGGACAAGACAACACATAAGCCGGTTTGGTCCGAAACGCTCTTTGGGCTGGCGTATACAACACGGTCCGTATGCCCGTTATCTGGCCAAAAGATTGGGAGCTATTCTGAAATTTTCTCCAGCTTCCCCAGTCAGGGGCTGGCGGGGCTGATTGTCAAACAGTCGGGTCCAGGGACCGTGACAATCCCTGTGGCCATCAAACTACCCGCCGGTCTTCCAATGCGCCTACCACCCGGCGGCTGCCTGTTCATGAGTTTTGACGGAACAGATTTTGCCAATCGTCCTTATACAATGACCAGCAATCTCTCGTTGCTTTACGACACGCAGCCTCCAAAATGGCCGTCTTACAGCGTCAACGGACTGGATGCAGAGTTCGTGGTTACGCCCAGCACCGCACGCGGCCCGGTTCTCAACGCCTATACCGTTCTTCCCGTTTCAGAAAAGGGCCCCTTACACCCCGGGCTCCTCCTCGATGTTTACGGAAACGTCTCAGCCACATCATCCAGTGGATTTTCCGGAGCCCCTGTAAAATCGGGTCGCTGGAGCATTCGGGAAATTGTCTCTGTTTACCGCCGGGGCAGCTGTAACCAAGCCTTTCCTCACCATTCGGAAAACAAGTTCATGTGGAATGACCATAGCGGTAATGGCACTGAACCCAATCCTTCTCATGCGCTAAAGCCCACAGCGCAGAAAATACTCGATATTGTTCTGGATGGTAACGGGATTGATTCAGTAATGAAGCAGGCTAATGGCATACAGACATTGCCTGTCTCTTTAGAGACCGGAGACTGTGTTGTTTCAGCCATTCTGCCCAATACAGTTGATAAATCGATTGATGGCAGCGTGAATGTGGAGACGCAGATCAAAACTGTCTCTACACCCTGATCTCCTCTTCCTATTTTGGCTGGACGCTTTAAGAATAGTCAAAATAGGCATAATGCTTTCAGGCGCGTGTACTGACGTTTGGTAAGGTGGAGCAAGTTTCGTGGGCAATATCACTACCGGATTCAGCATTCTTTCGAGCTCACAGACCTCTCCACAGGTAAACGAAGAATTTTCCTCTCAGCGCGAATGGTTTCCCTGGTGGCAGATCAGCCTCAAAGAGCCCGTTCGCGTCGAAGGCATAAGACTTGAAGGCTTTCTGGAAGGCACAGACCAGCCTCCTCTCATGACGGTTCTTATTTCAGACGACGGACAAAACTGGCTTCCTGTCTGGACACAACCTCTCTACGAACCCGACACCCGCGCAATAACCTCAGTCTCTTTTCAGCAGGTATTTTCTGCTCGCCACATCCGCCTTCGGTATGATGCGTTCGGCGTCCTGAGTTTTAAAAAAGCTGTTTTTGAGACTTCTGCTTTCACAGGGCATGAACAAACAGTTGAAGAGGCATTACGCGGCTATAAAAAAACTGCCGCAAACTCACAGGTCGTACTTTCAACGCTTTTCAACGAAAGCGATGAGTTCCTTGAACAATACATTGACAATTTTCTGGCCTACACCCCTGAGAATGTCTGTGTAGCGCTAAATTTTCCTTCTGAACGTGCAATTCCTCCCCACATCAAGACGATCAGCCCCCGTGTACATGTTTTCAACGGGAAAATCCGTCGTGAGAAATGGGGGCACACGCTTCTTCTGGGGCATCTGGAAGCCTTTGAAGAAGCACAAACCGCTTTTCCCAATTTTGATTATTTCGCCACCATGGCCTCCAATGGGCTCATGGTCCGAAAAATGGACGTTGCCGCCGCAATCGAGCAGCTTCCGCTGGCCTGTCGTGTTCCTGTCGCCTGCGAGCGGGCCTATGAGAGAGATCTCGATGTAGATGTGCTGGAGCCGACATACCATGGGACATGGATGTGGCATCATTTTCGCAACTCTACCGGTTTGGGAAATTATCTCCGGGAGAAACTGGCCGTAGAAAAGGTCTCTGCGACGCAGATCGAAGGTCTTTTCGCGCGCAGGCAGGACTGGGACCAGCTCCATGCACGCAAAAGCCTGATTGAAGGGCTGGAAGACTTCATTTCCTTCGAAAACTATATGGCTATCGAGGAAGTGCTTCCAACGTCCATTTTCGATCGATTTGGAACGGGCCAATACACGCATATCTGTCGTGTTCTCTGGTCAGGCACCCGCCAGACAACGGTTTCAGACCTTCTGGAAATGGTCCCCACTATGCCGGATCATTTCTGTGCACTGAAGTGGTTTGACCGCTCCCGGATTGCCCAGTCCACTGTTGCGGTGACAACACCTTGGGGCCGCAGCCTTCTGGAAATGGGTCAAAGCCAACACAGTGATATCGAACAGTTCCAGAAAGTTACCCTTGCCAAAACCCTGCTTGCAAAAGCGTATGAAGCAGAACATTTCGGCCCACTGACAAACCGTTGGTGGCCGACCGATGCACAAGGGAAAAAGGGCTTTAACTGGTCCGTCAGGGATCTGATATGCAACCGCCAGCATATTGAATTGGATATCCCTGAGCGGTCCCCTTCCCGGGTGGCTCCAGCATATCTGTTCATGGAAGCCACAAACCAACGTATCTCTGTGGCCTTGAATGTACGGGAAACTGCAGAGGCCGAAACCATTTTACGGCTATCCTGCAGCGCGTTGACAGAAGACGGCGCGCCCGTTTCAGGGGTGCATCTGCAAGGCTATCTCTATCTTTCCGGCCTGCAGGGAGACACCGTCTTTTGTCTCTCCATCCCTCGTGGGAAATGTTTTCCACATGATGCGCTGGCTCGAACCGTTTTTCACGATGAACACGGTTACACGGTCGATTACGCCGATCGTATTGAGCATTTTGATGATGTTGAAAAACGTTATTTTGTGCGCAAAGCGCGCGGAGCAGAGGGGCAGGTCTGGCTTGGTCTTCCTATTCACTGCAACGCCACAGTAGAAGTCGGCCTCTCAGTAGGCCCGGACTATCGCACCAACCGCAGCTTATCCGTCTGAGATCTGACACTGATATGATTGACCTCGCGCTCGGCAAACCAGCTACCCAGAGTTCCAAGCATCCAGATATTCTGCTGCCACTGACCGTTGATGCTGCCAATGCAAATCGGCCAGATCGCTCTGATGCTCATTTCCAAACGGCTGCAGAGTGGTTTCCCTGGTGGCAGGTCGATCTCGAAGAACCCTGCGTCATTTCAGATGTAGTGTTGTACAATTCATCTTTCTGGCCGGTCCGGGCCCGTATGTTTTCAATTCTGGTCTCACAAGACGGCCAGACCTGGAAAGACGTCTTTTCGAAAACGGATCACAGCGTTTTCGGTGACAACGACGACACTGCTTACAAGGTCGTGTTTCCAGAGCCCGTTATCGGACGCTTCGTAAGAGTTCGACTGGATAACTGGGACCATCTCCATCTGAAAAGTGTCCGCGTTTATGGGGAGCCATGTCGAGCAACCCTGTCTACCAACGTACCTGAAACGCTTTCATCTTCTCCTGAAGGGGTTGTAGTATTCGCGACCAACTACAACGAAGAAGACAGATTCCTACCGGTTTATATCGATAATTTTCTGAATTTTACTTTTGAAAATTGTCATATATTTATCAATTTTCCAAAATCACGCCAGATACCAACTGACCTTCTAACACCAAATCCACGTGTCCACGTTTTTAATGGTGTCATTGAACGCAAGAAATGGGGTGGCACCCTCTTGCTGGGCCATATGGAATCTTATGGCGAAGCACTACGCACGCTGGGGAAAATTGATTATTTCTGCACCTGCGCGTCAAACGGGTTATTTGTACGCCCGTTCGATTTCACGGCAGCTGTCCGACGTCTGGAATTAAAAGACGAGGCGCCCGTCGGCATGACGCGTCACTATTTAATAGACGTTCCCCTAGACGACGTTCCCCGTGGAGAAGCCTGGGTATGGGACAACCTTCAGGAAGCCGAAAATTTTAGAGAATATCTGATTAAGGAAGCGGATGTTCTCTTCATGTCCATCAACCAGATTGAAGGTCTTTTCGCCCCTAGTGAAGAATGGGGCACATTATACGAACGCATTAATATCTTAAAAAGATGTGATGAATACTTTTTAAATCCAACCCAAAAGACACTTGCATTAGAAGAATTCTTGCCAGTTACTTTTTTTCGAAGCTTCGGTTCGGGAAGATTTACAAATATCTGCCACATGCTTTGGGAGCCAATTCGAGAGGTCGCCTTCCCGGAACTTCTCGAATTTGTGAGAAAACTTCCTATTCATATGTGTCAGGTCAAGTGGTTCAGTCGGGATCCTGATTCCACGCCAACGGCCGCACTTTCTCACGCATGGAGCCGAGCTCTTCTGGAAACACTCTCCAATGAAGAGACCCCGGAAGCTTATCATGACCGGTTTCTGAACCGTGTTTTGACCCAGAGCTTTTCTGATGCCGTTCGTAAAAATGAAGTTTATACGCCTTTGACACGCCTTTGGCGCTCCGATGCACGGTGGGGCCGCGTTCAGTGGATTTACTCTTCTCTGCTTCCACAGGGCGAAAAAACGAAGGTATCTCCCGCATTTCCGGGCACCCCTATGCAGGAGGATGGAATTTCATCTGCGTGGGTTCTCTCCGCAGACCCTATGCACGATGGTCTGCAATATGAAGCCGTCGTTGCAGAAGAGCCTTCCAATACGACCCTTTCTCTTCAGGTGAGCCGAGAAGGCGAAGCTTTTGGACGGCACGAGTGGGGAGATACACGGGCTATTCTGTTTCTTTCTCCCTTGGCAGGAGAAAAAGCTCAGGTGTTCCGTCTTTCGTTGCGCCGGCCTTTTGAACACGCCCATGAACAACTCATGCACAATGTCAGGCGGTCTGATGGGCGGTCCAATTTTTCATGGCCGCTGATCATGCAGGAAGATGAAGGCAATATGCGCCACTTCTATTTCTTGCGTCCGCAGAACCATAAGGGCGAAATCTGGATCGGAATTCCTGCATTCCTCAGAACATCCATTTCCATGGAACTCGCTTTTGGAATTGCTTCCGTTTAAACGACGGGGGCTCAGCATTGTGTGTGGCAGACAGGGACTATCTGCTCACACACAATGACTGGCCGATAAAAAATTGGGCATGACAATACAGCCCAATTTTCCTTATCCCCTGCAAAGGGAGTGTTAATCAGTTACCAGCTCTGAAGTTCAACACGCTTCCAGCTATTCGAAGCAACACAGACATAATGATAGTTTGCGTCATCTGTGAAGTCGCCAGGCGTGCAATCCGCCGTTGAGGATGATGGTGTTGAAAGCGTTTCCCTGAAGGCCTTGGCTGTTGCCGTGGTCGCCGTAACAGTATCTCCACCAAACGTGCTGACCCCGGTTGTTACGATACCAGCAAGGCGCAGAAACCCATTGGTATCTCCTGCCTGATTGGTCAGACTGATCGTCTGAGAGTCTACCTGAGAAAAGCTGGGAGCGTTCCCTGCACCAACTCTAAGCCCGGCCGGGGCACGCGCAGTACCATCAGATTCCGTCACAAGTCCCAGCTTGGTATTGCTGCCCTGGCCAACAGCAAGAGCGACACCGCCGGTATACCCACTAGGATCAAATACGATCTGGCCAGCCTGCACACATTGTGAGGCACTGATTCCAGAATCCAGCATATAAGCCGTTCCATCGCAAAGAGGAGCAGCGTTGTACTGGAGACTGGGGTTACTGCTTTCCAGCGCACCAAGATGCAAGGAGCCGTTTCCTGATGATCCATCCTGCGAACCATAGAACGAAAGTTCTGTGTATTTCCCATTTACAACACCATTACCCATCATAGAGATTGGCTGTGTTGCATTAACGTCTGCAGACATGTTGGCCTGATTACGGACGTCAAAGAACCCACTATCTGACTTGATCGTTTCGCCTCCTGGAATAACGCCACCTACCCAAAGACCGATACCAAGAGTATTAGCCCCTGACAGCCTCAGCATATAGCTGTCATTAGCCAAGGGTCCTGAGGTGCCATTATAGGCAAGGGTGAGCCCCTTCATGGACACTTCGCCAGGATGATCCTGATTCGCCCAGAAGTCCCACTCATTATCGAAGGAACGGGTAACGCTATCGGTTTTTCCGACGCGATACTGAAGGTTGTAGTTGTTGAAATTCTTGTTGTTCATGCCCAGAAAAAGCGTGGGCTGGCTATAATTATGATACTGGCTAGTGTGGGTTTCCTGTCCGGTAGCAGGGTGGGTATAAGTAATCTGATTGTCTATCTGGTCTCCACTATTTTGCCCTGGAGCTGCGGTAGCAGCGGCACCCCATGCACCAACAGTGCACCATCCCGGTTGGGCGGACGATGTCCCTGGGTAGTATCCGCTCTCTACAAAAAATGTGCTGTGCGCACTATCAGTGTTGGCCGCATCCCAACCAGAAAAATAGGCAAGATAGTAGTTCGGGAGATCCACATTCGTAGCATCAGGATTGTACCCCCCTTCCGTGCTATTCATTCCTTTTGCGTAATTTGTCCAAATAGCCATACGATTTTGAAACAAATTCATTTCAAGCGTATTAAGCGCTGGATACACAGACACTTCGTTCGCCCCAAGGAACCTTATGGCATGAGCAATTCCGTCAGATGCCAGATACTGGACCGTTACACCTGTGCTGGCTGCCACTGCGGAGGCCAACGTGTACCCGGATGGCAGAGTGACTGTTGTAAGGTTGGTCGAAGGGTTATAAGCCGCCTGCGTGATTTTTGCAGTTTCAGAAGACACAGTGCCGGACGCTCCTGCCAGCGAGAGGCCTGAAATCTGGCAGCCTGCCAAACTGTTTGCCGCCTGAACTCCACACCCTAGAGCACCGACCAGCGTAAAGCTTGAGGCCCCGGCAGCAGCATCTGTCCCGATGCTGTATGAGGTTCCTACAACACGATAGGATCCGTCACTTTCTGTAGCCAGAGTATTTCCTCCCAAAGCATCCAGTGGGGAAACATCGCTGGACCGGGCATCAATATTAATTCCGTCCGTAATACCCGCGCCGGAACGGTTATTGATT
Source organism: Gluconobacter sp. Gdi (assembly GCF_014132155.1). Lineage (GTDB taxonomy): Bacteria > Pseudomonadota > Alphaproteobacteria > Acetobacterales > Acetobacteraceae > Gluconobacter. The sequence continues at coordinate 169,608 of NZ_BLJQ01000002.1, read as the reverse complement.
TCTGGCCCCCCCATATCCGTGAACTGATAGCAGGACCCGCCTTCATCTCCACCACTGGTGTTTGCACACGAGGCTTTCAGATGCACAAGAGAATTTGCCGTAGATCCACCCAACATCAGTGTATTAGGGTTTTGGTTTACTGCATCCCAGTGATTGCGGGACATGGTAATAAAAGGAGTAGTAGTCGCACTCTGATAAACAGACTGTCCTTCGTATCCAACTTCCAGAGTTCGATCCAGCTTTGCAAGTGCGTCAGCAACGCTTTGCCCATTAACCGTGACGTCTGCACCAAAAATTCCCGTCCCGGTGGAAATTCTGTTATTAAACTCCCAGGTATTTCCATATGATAAATTATCGAAATGACAATGCCCCTGGCCGTCGCTGCCAGTGGCAGTGTCACACCAGATAAAGACATCATTATTTGCGATATAGGGATTACCCGGGTGGAAGTGAATTGCCTCCGTCTGTCCGCTATTATTTTGCTGCTGTGCAAAAAGAATATTCCCAACGGCGTCGCGCCCGACCACCCCGTTAGGAACGTCTTTCTGGTTGCTCGCCTGAAAGGCATCCATTGTTGTGGAAAGCGTATTCAGAAGACCTGAAAGCTGTGTGCCTCCGACAGTACCCTTGTCGATAGAACCACTGACCGGTGCCGTGATGTACCCTGAACTGTCCAGTACCACGGCATTGGATTCTACGCCCGTAGGAGCCTGGCACGGAACAGGATGACCTGCATCATCCAACCCGCATGTCATCATGACCACTGTTGTGGCATGCCATTGATTATCTGTTCCTTTATATGCCGGAACGACAGGTTTCTCGTTGTTTCCAACGGCTGACACCACTTTAAGCGGCTGGTAGCTGCCATCAGTTCCTTTGTAAGCCGCAGGAGACGCAGCAAAAGAATGCAGAGGAATTAATAATGATGAAATTATTAAGAGATTTTTTTTCGTCATCGAATTCTCTGTTAATTAGATTTTCTGTAACGACGAGACACAAAAAAAGCCCTTTCCCCAGAAGAGGAAAAGGCCATCACCGTGAATTTATTGCTATTTTTACTTGAAACAGCCGTTACATATGTCGGCTATCTTCTTTTCTTCTACCATATTGCGCGTTCTGAATCAATTAAACTTTCCAACGCATTTAAACACATATCTAACAAACTGGCAGCCCCGCTAGAGGAATACGGGGCTGTTCAACAGTTTGCATTACAGTGGTGCATAAATTGCTCCCAGATAATCGGGAGTGCCACTCACGCGATCCAGACGCGGGTAACGCAGGCCATCATGATATGGGATAGAAATCGTGCTGATGTGCTCGCCAGATTTCACGACAAGCCTGATCGGCTGTTTCGGGTCTTTTTGTGCGTCCGCGATGGCATGACGCAAACGATCCCCTGTGTAGGCCATGTCATTAACAGCCAGGATTGTCTCTCCTGACGCCAGACCCGCCTTGTATGCAGGGCTCATCCAGTGAACACGTGCTGTTTTGCCATCACGTGTGACACTCATACCGAGCGAGAACGTCAAATCCACGCTGTGACGAACAGCTTCCGATGCTTTGATGAATGATGTTGGCTTGTCTGTGTAAACAAGCTTGTACCCACCGTTTGTCAGGCCATCCAGCGGAGCGTGCGGTCGGATAGTGTCCAGACGGTCATGCAGGAATTTGGCCCAGTCATATGGCTGGATGCTGTTCAGGGTCGAAGCCACCTCATCGAACTGATAGGGGCTGACGATAAAGCTTCCATTATTCGTGCCGAAAAAGGCCTTCGCGAAATCGTTCAGAGATTTCTGCCCGTTGGAAAGCTTGCGGATCAGCGTATCTGCGTCGAGCCAGACAAGCTGACCTTCCACATAATAGTCCTCCGAACGCTGCCAGTCGCGCCATGACAGAGGAGCACGCTGAGCAATAACGGGATCATTGGTGGTGTCTTCCAGCGGGCGCCACAGACGGCCTGTCTGGTTTTCGTAGGTTGCTGCCATATAGGCCAGCGCTTCGAAGCCCTGATCCTTCGTTACAAGCCCTGAACGGGCTGCAAGGACATTTCCCCAATACTGGGTCTGACCTTCATACACCCAGAGTAGAGACCCGCGTTGTGGCACATTGAAGTTCGGAGCCCACATATCAGCCGGGCGACGATACTTGCCGTTCCAGGAATGCGTATACTCATGCGCGAGCAGATCACGCTCAGGGAACGTTTTGTCCCATTCCGTGAAATATCCCGGAGCAGCGGCGTTCTCGCTGGATTGATGATGCTCCAGCCCGATCATGCCCAACTCTTCCGTCAGAGCGAGCAGGAAGTCGTAATGGTCATAATGATGGGAGCCGAACAGAGCCGTAGCCTGTTTGACGAGGTTCTTATGGGCTTCAATCTGCTGCGGCGTTGCATTCAGGGATTCTGCATCGTCTGCAACAACATTGAGCGCGACAGGGACATGATCCGGCCCGGTCAGATCAAACTTACGGAAATACCGGCCCGCATAAATCGGGGAGTCGACCAGCGTATTATAGGTCGTTGCATTGAAGTGGGTTTCATCGCCATAGGCAGAGGCGCGCAAAGCAGAGCCAATCTGCCATCCATGCGGCACCAGAACGCTTGGCTTGACCGTAATATCCCGCGTGAAATACCCAGCCGGGTATAGAGAAACCTGATCCCACTGAACATTGACAATGGATGGCGTCATGACGACACGGCCCTGACCCGGCGTAACCGGAGACAGAAGCTGGAAATGAACGTCGAGTGTAGGGGTCGTGGCGGAAACGGGAATATGAAACGCAGCGATATTGACCGTGTCGCGCTTCCAGGGAATCGTCTTGCCACCTGATTGGATTTTCAGGCTGGCAAGCTGCTCAATGACGCCTGTTGGGGAATGATCGCCCGGAATCCACATGGGATACAGAAGGATCAGTTCGCCTTTCTCTACAGCCTCTTTCGGAACGGGAACCGTTTCATGGATGGACATGACGTGATGGGCCGTGTCTGTCGCATCAACAGCAACCGTCAGAGCGCCGGGAAAGGGCTTGTCCTGCGGGTCTGGGATGGCGGCAGGCAGAGGGAGCGGCTCTGGCTGAGGCTGGGCAAAGGCTGGGGCAACCAGGCTGCTGAACGCAGTCAATGCCACCAGAAAGCGCATACGCATCATAAGGAAGGTTCCGATTTGTAAATCAAAGTCCTTCCTGCCCTAATTGCCCTCGCAGGCATGCACAAGGGGTAATAGTGTCGAACGGGTTTTCAGGCTCGTGGCGTGTAACCCATCTTAGATCCTACAAGAATATAGTGATCCAGAAGCGTATCGTAACGCCCCATTGCGACATCCATGGCAGCAGCGGGGTAAGCGGTAGCATAGTATTTGTTGTCCAGGTGAACGGGATGTTTCCCTTCCCAGAACCCAGCGCTACAGAAATGATTGATTGACCCTACAGCTCCATAAGTTCCAAACAGCCCTATATCTCCGTACATTCCAAGATAATCTGCCACACTGAAAACACTGAGCGCGTCATTCAGTGTGGGGCGGTTGCTCTGGCGTTTCTGTAATATGGATGCTGCTGGAACATATTGCCATGTTCTTCGTACGGGATCGAGATAGTCCCGATAGTTCGCGATGTCTCGCGAGTGATAAATAGGAAAGACATAAAATTCGTATCGGGGGTCATCCAAAGGCAGCAGCATTGATGAAGGATGCTGCTGGGGTGACATCACGCCTGCGACCGGAAAAAAGATTTTTCTGGCATCTGAAAGCCACGCAGCGAGCCAAGAGAACGTACTCAATGCTGGAACGATGTAGTGTGATCGACGAATATAATCAAAATCAAGCGCCTCCCCGCGGGAGGAAATAAAACGTGCATCTGGAAAGCGCTGTTTCAGTTCGTCCAGATAAGGTGATGGCGTCAGTTGACCATAGAAAATTGGTTTCTTGCCGGTTTTCTGGATGAGGTGTTCATAGAATTCCGGAGGGAGCATTGTATAATCCGGATGCAGACCCGAAAGAACCTCTCCGCCACGGATATTAATGACAAGATCATCAGGCCCCCCATACTGCTCATTATCGGAGCAGTATGGGAAAATTTTATCATAGTCCGTAATTCTGCGATCAGGAAAATTGTCGATATGCTGGCTATACCCTTCCAGACTGATAAACGCCGCATTGGAGCGGGGGACAATATGGCAGTAACCATCTGTTGAGACACGTCCATGAACCCGAGAGTTGATAACCTCTGTGTCATGCAAGCCAAATTGATTTCTGGTGTCGATGTCTGGAATTGAAATATCGAAAAGCGGAATTCTTACATTGCAGATGGTCCCATAACCAAGATCCGACTGAAGCTTCAGAGCCGAAAGATACATCATCATGATGTTCCCGGTATTTCCGTACAGAGATACTCTGATTGTAAAGTTCTTCATGGCCTGTAGCACAGTTATGGTTCAGCTAGACCATAACATTTGTTGAAACAGGGGTCCATTCCATGAAGAACCCAAGCGGTAGAGGAAGATTACGCGTCTTCTGGAATGTAAGGGAGAATGGACCATCCCGCCTCTGAGGGTGACAGATAAAGCGGGGTTGCATTTGGCAAACGAACATTGACGGGTAGACTCATTCCCGCCCGCAGGCTTCTGAACAAGGCGCCATGTGCGACAAAGAGGGGTGTTCCGTCAGTTTGCAGGGAGCGGTTAACCGCTCCAACAGCACGTGCCTGAAGGGTTGCAAAGCTTTCAGCACCTTCGGGCGTATAGCCACCTTCAATCCATGGGTCATACCATTCTCCCATGGGTTGCCCCTCCTGCACCCCGAAGCAGACTTCCTTGAGTTCGGGATCAATGATCAGAGGAAGATCAGGCCCCCCGCTGTCACGAATGGCATCACGAGTGTGTTCTGCGGTGACAAGGGCGCGGCAGAGGGGGGAGGCAATAATCCGGTCGAAAGGTGTTTCTCCCTTCCGGAACAGGTCCGCAAAAATCTGACCTGCACGGATCGCCTGTGTCAGCCCCGTGGCATTCAAAGGAATGTCCGTCCGCCCTTGGGAGAGACCTCTGAGGTTCCAGTCTGTTTCACCGTGCCGGAGATACCAGTAAGGCTTGGTCAGGATCTTCGGCATGGATGAAACCTCCAGAGATGGGAAAGCTTAGTCGAAGAGTGAGGAAACCGAGCTTTCGTCTGCAACGGCGCTCATGGCGCGAGCCAGAAGATTAGCAGTCGTAATCTGGCGAATGTTTGGCGTATCGAGCAGCGCCTGGGTGGCTGGGATGCTGTCCGTCAGGGTCAGCATGTTCAATGGACTGTTTTTCACGCGCTCGCAGGCATTACCAGTCAGAACGCCGTGAGTGACATAAGCCTCCACGCCTTCCGCGCCCCGGCTCATGAGAGCATTGGCCGCGTTACAGAGTGATCCACCACTGTCCACAATGTCGTCTACCAGCACGCAATAACGTCCTGAGACATCGCCAATCACGTTCATGACTTCCGACACGCCGGCGCGTTCACGGCGCTTGTCGATGATGGCCAGATCAACGTTCAGACGCTGTGCAAGCTGACGGGCACGAACAACACCACCAACATCAGGAGACACGATCATGAGTTCCCGGTCTGGAAGGCGCGTTTTAAGATCACGCACGAAAAGCGGAGCCGCGTACAGGTTGTCCGTCGGAATATCGAAGAATCCCTGAATCTGCATGGCGTGCAGATCCATTGTCAGGATACGGTTGGCACCTGCTTCTGTCAGCAGATTGGCAACCAGCTTTGCACTAATGGGCGTACGGGGGCCGGACTTGCGATCCTGTCGGGCATATCCAAAATACGGCATGACAGCCGTTACCCGGCGGGCAGACCCACGACGCAGCGCGTCGAGCATCACCAGCAGTTCCATGAGGTGATCGTTTGTCGGCATGCAGGTGCTCTGCACCACGAAAACGTCCTCACCGCGGACGTTCTCCTGAATTTCGACAAAGACTTCGCCATCCGCGAAGCGTTTGACCACGGTTTTGCACACGGGCAGCCGTAGTTCACTCGCCACCGCACGAGCCAGCGGCAGATTACTGTTGCAGGCAACGATCTTCATGAAACGGCCTCGTCTGGTATCCGTCAGGGGGAGAATTGCGCGCTTTCTAACAGCGCACCCCCCTGCTGTCATCAGTTCTGAGCCATTCTTTGCACGGAAGTTGGGCTTGATGTGCTGACCGATGCAAGCGAAACACATTCAAGAACTGTCTGCGCGGCCTGCTGGAGGCTGCTTCAAGCTTCAGGAAAGGTCGGGATATGGCCCTGAAAGACTGTACGGGTTTCGTTGGTCGGAGACTTCTGATTCAGGACCTCCCAAACCAGCGGGACGTCAGAAATGCTGTCTTTATCCCGCCTGGAACTGCCCCGCAGTGGGGACTTTTCGAACCCTCGGGCCGAAGTGTTCCTGAGGGAATGCTCTATACCGGCGCAGGTGCGCTTCACACACCACTCTGTTCCAGAGATTGTGCGGATATTCCGGCATGCCCGGTTCTGAGTGATGAGTTTGATTATTTTTTCCTTGGAAACCTGAATCCGTCATATCCTTATTTCTTCGCCAACGTCTTCTCTCGCCTGTGGGGTCTTCCTCCTTACGCACGATCACGCCTGAAGCTGGTGTTTAGCAGTCCGCAATCTGTGGCTCAGTTGATGGCGCAGAGCTACTTTAGGACGATCACGACGGCCCTTGATCTGACGGCAGATCATTTCCTGCAGGTTTTATCCCCAGTCCGCTTTCCAAGGATCACAGTTGCAGCGGCGGCATTTGAAGAGCTTTCCTTCATTTATGATGTCTTTGCAGATCTGGCGCACAGCATTGGGCGAAAAATTTTGCCCGAAGGCGAACAGAATCACCCGGGGCGCGTGCTCTTTCTCTCGCAAGAGAAGCTGCCCGAGGGCAATGTCAGGGTGGAAAATGAAAGCCTTTTGACGTCCGCGTTGAGAGCGAAGGGAATTGGAACCGTTTATCCAAGTGAAATGACTTTCCGGGATCAGCTCAAGCTCTGGGCGTCAAATCCCCTCGTGATCGGGTATAATGACGCCTATCTGCATACGAGCCTCTTCTTCCCTCAACGAAGGGTTGTCACACTGGCACATGGTCCGGATATGTGGGTCAACCAGTGCCTGGTCGATAAGGCGAACAACAATCACGCCCGCTATCTGTACGACAGTGCCGGCCTGGAGCCAGTTGGCGCAGGAAGTGGCTTTCATATGAACTACCGGATTCCTGACCCCGAGAAACTTGCAGATGAACTGGCGGACTTTACCTTGGGTTAACCGGATCAACCCCTCGAAGGCATGTTCGATTTCTGTTTCATTTTGAAACAATCGGGCCACACAAACGTCTTGTCGCGGATGAACTTTCCTCCGCGAATAGCGTTTCGATAACGAACGCTTCTTCAAGGAGTTATACCCAATGTCCATCAAGTCCGTCGCCCGTGTTGCACTTTCCCTGACGCTACTGTCTGGTGCCGCCGTCTCTCTCTCGGCCTGCAACACTGTTCGGGGTGCTGGTCAGGACGTCAGTTCCGTGGGCCACAATGTGTCTCGCGGTGCGAACGCAACGCAGGATGCCATTCAGCGTCACACGGATGCCTCCACGCACTGATTGCTGTCTCTCTTCAGGGAGAACAGTCAGAAAAAGCCGCCAGAGTCTTCTCTGGCGGCTTTTTCTATGGTGCTTAAGGAAACCTACAAGATTACGAAATATGACACATAAGCGGTTTTCACGTCTCTTTGTGTGCGATTCCACTTGTAATCTGTGATTTCCCGGTCTCATATTCCTGACTGAACAGACGTTCTCGGGGCGGGGTGAAACTCCCCACCGGCGGTATTGAAGGGATTTCGGTCCCTCCTAAGCCCGCGAGCGCCTTCTTATCCACGGATAGGAAGGGTCAAGCAGATCCGGTGAGACTCCGGAGCCGACGGTCATAGTCCGGATGAGAGAGAACGCAGCACTTGCCCGATTGCTCGGGTGGGAGGACCGTGCATTTTCGCACTCTCCCACTGCGAACATCGGTTAAGGGTGGCGTGCGCCCTGCGAACGTCCCGAATAATGGGACCGTGACCGCAGCCTTGTTGAAACAAACCGCCTTTTCCAGTGCCGTCAGTGCCAGCCAGATCCGAGCAGGATTTCGGATGGCTATTGACCGTGCGGCCGACACATTGGGAGCAACATCTCCCAATCCGTCTGTCGGATGCGCACTGCTCGATGCAGAAGGTCGTGTTCTCACCATCGGCGTTCATCCGAGGGTCGGGCAGCCTCATGCAGAAGCAATGGCTCTTGCACAGGCTCGCGATGCCGGCGTTCTGGGCGATGTGCGCACCGCGATTGTGACGCTTGAGCCCTGCAATCACACGGGGCGTACACCTCCCTGCAGTGAAGCGCTCCGCAATAGTCCCGTCGAGCATGTCTGGATCGGCGTTGCTGATCCTAATCCGCAGGCTGCGGGCGGCGCAGAGCGGCTGCGGGAGATGCCAAACGGGCGCAGCGTGACATTCCTTTCGGATGTCCCGGAAATGGCTGATCTTGAGCGCGATTGCCGTGCCCTTCTGGCGCCTTTCCTGAGCCGCGTCGTTCGTCATCGTCCGTGGATCAGCGTCAAGCAGGCTCTGGATTCAAATGGTACGATGATTCCGCCGATGGGACAGACGACGTTCACGTCCGAAGCCTCACTGACGCTGGCTCATCGTCTTCGCCGCGCTACCGATGCCATCATCACGGGCATTGGTACGGTTCTGGCTGACAAGCCGCGCTTTACAGTGCGTCGGGTAGCGGATCACGCGGATCGAGGCCCACGCCTTCTTGTGGTGTGTGACCGGAAAGGGCGCCTGCCCGCAGACTGGAAAAACGGGATGGAACAGGCCGGGTTCACGGTTCTGGTCACTCCTGACCTTCTCTCCGTCCCTGCCATGCTGGCCGAGCGCGGCGTGAACTGGGCCATGGTGGAAGCCGGTCCATCCCTTCTGAAAACAGTGTCCGACGCTGGTCTATGGGACGACTGGCTGACCATCCGCAAAGACGGCGACACTGATCACATCGAACTTCAATCGCGGGACGAGAGCCCGCTACGACTGCTGAGGGAAAGCGCATGTTCTCTGGAATCATAGAGCGTCTGGGTACTGTCAAAGCCGTCTCCCTCCGTGACAAGGCCATGGACCTGACTGTCGAGACAGGCTTTCCTGATCTTGAGCTAGGCGAAAGCGTCGCAGTGAATGGCGTCTGTCTGACGGTTGAAACGTTCGATGCGGCTGGGGTGGCAACATTTCATCTGAGCGGCGAAACTCTCTCCCGGACGCCTCTCGAGCAGCTCAAAGCCGGTTCCCGCGTTAATCTGGAACGTGCGGTCGCAGCCAATACCCGATTGTCCGGGCATATCGTGCAGGGACATGTCGATAATGTTGCGACGTTTGCCAGTGTCGAAAAATCCGGAGATTCTTACGCCCTCCGCATTTTCGTCCCACAGGCCCTGCGCCAGTATGTCGTGGAAAAAGGCTCCATCACGTTCGATGGGATCAGCCTGACGGTTAACGAACTGCATGATGATGTTGTTCGGGGAAACCAGTCCGGATTTGAGGTTGGTCTGACAATCATCCCACATACCTGGGACCATACCAACCTCTCGTCCCTCACAGTCGGAACACGCATGAACGTGGAGGTCGATGTACTCTCCAAGTACGTCGAAAACCTGCTGCGCTTCTCGCCTACACTTGGAAAGGTTGCGTCATGAAGCCATCCCTGAAAGCTGCCATCGAAGCCATTCGCGCAGGTGGCATGGTCGTCATGGTTGATGACGAGAACCGTGAAAATGAAGGCGATCTGGTCATGGCGGCACAGTTCGCTACTCCGGAAGCCATCAATTTCATGGTGCGTGAAGCGCGGGGTCTGGTCTGCCTTCCTTTGGAAGCTGAGCAGGTGGACCGTCTTGGTCTACCCCCCATGGTTAGCCGCAACCGTGACCCGCGCGGCACGGCCTTCACGGTCTCCATTGAGGCGGCCACAGGCGTAACCACTGGCATTTCGGCCGCAGACCGTGCCCGGACAATCGTTGTTGCTGCCAGCCCTGACGCAACAGCAGCCGATGTCATTTCGCCGGGCCACATCTTTCCTCTGCGCGCGCACCCAGAGGGTGTAATCGCCCGTAACGGCCACACCGAAGGGTCGATCGATATTGCGCGCCTCGCTGGCCTCGAGCCTGCTGGTGTGATCTGCGAAATCATGGCGGACGACGGGAGCATGATGCGCCTGCCCGAATTACGCCGCTTCGCCGCAAAGCATGGAATGCCAGTCGTCAGTATTGCGGACTTGCAGGAGTGGTGCCGCGAGCACGGGCGTGGCTCCGTGGATGATGCTCAACTGATCAGCACACCAGTCCCTGCTGCCGGTGAAATGGTGGCTGTGTCTGCTCTTCCCAGCATTTTCGGTGGCCATGATCTGAAGATTCATGCCTTCCGGGCCGTAGACGGTGTCGAACACGTGGCCCTCGTGAAGGGAGATCCGTCTCAGGGAACCCCGCTGGTTCGACTGCACTCAGAATGTGTCACGGGTGACGCATTGGGGTCTTTGCGGTGCGATTGCGGCGCTCAGCTTCGGGAGGCTCTTGAGCGGATCTCGGCGTCTGAATGTGGCGTGCTGATTTATATGCGCGGTCATGAGGGCCGGGGCATTGGCCTTGCCAACAAGATCCGGGCCTATGAGCTTCAGGATGGTGGCATGGACACAGTGGAGGCAAACGAGGCTCTGGGCCTGCCCGCGGATGCCCGTGAATGGGATGCAGCCGCTGACCTGCTCCGGCATCTGGGCGTCACGTCCCTTCGCCTTCTGACGAACAATCCGGACAAGGAATCCAATCTTGTTCGCTTCGGTTTTGATGTGCAGTCCCGCGAGCGACTGGAAATTGAAGCCAACCCTTTTAACCGGGCCTATCTCGCCACCAAGCGGACGCGGATGGGCCATTTCCTTCAGGAACAGCCCGCATGAGCAAGCATATCCCCGTCGCCCCTGACCTGCGCCTTTCTCCAGCCCCCAAAATGGCGATCATCGTCAGCCGTTTTAACACTGGCATTACAGGTGGCCTGAAGAATGGGGCGCTCGAATGGATGGAAGAGCGCGGCATCACGGATGTGGACGTCTATGATGCTCCGGGGGCGTTTGAGCTGCCGCTTCTTGCTCAGCGACTGGCTAAATCGGGCAAATATGAAGGCGTGATCTGCCTCGGCTGCGTCATCAAGGGAGACACCGCGCACTTTGAGTTTATCTCCTTGGGTGCAACCATCGGTATCATGCAGGCTCAGCTCGCAACGGAAGTACCAGTCGCGTTCGGTATCCTGACAACTTACACCGAAGCACAGGCTGTTGCCCGTTCACGCGAAGACGCTGAGAACAAAGGCCGTGAAGCTGCCGCGGCCTGCGTGGAAAGCGTAGCTTTCCTTCGGAACGTGCCGGTAGCCTAACTCGAATAAGCCAAGACGGTCTCAGTCGTCTTGGCTTAAAGCCCTCTCGTTGGCCTGCTGCCGAAACCAAGGCGTCATGCGACGCACAGCCTCTTCAATCCGATCAGTGGAAACGGCAAAACTGAACCGCATGAAGCGATTACCATTGACTGGGTCGAAGTCTACACCAGGCGCCGTCGTGACCCCCGTTTCCAGAAGAAGCTTACGACAGAACGACAGACTATCCTCTGTGAGATGTCCAATATCCGCGTAAATATAGAATGCACCATCCGGTGGTGCGATATGCGTCAGGCCAAGCGAGGGCAGAGCTTCAAGAAGCAGATCGCGGTTTCGACGATAGGTCTCAATATGGCCATCGAGCTCTTGCCGACAGTCAAAAGCGACCAGTCCTGCATGTTGACTCAGCGCCGATGGTGTGAGGAAAAGATTTCCCATGCGCGCCCGGGCAGCATCTATCTTGTCCGATGGCACAATCAGCCATCCCAGCCGCCACGGAGCCATACTGAAGTATTTTGAAAAGCTGTTGATCACAAGCGCGTCTGAGTCATGTTCCAGAACACTATGGGCGGGCTCCCCGTAGCTCAGACCATGATAAATCTCGTCTGATACAATCCGGATTCCACGGGCCTTGCAGACATCAATGATAGCCTGCAATTCACTGTTTGGCAGAATTGTCCCCGTTGGATTGGCAGGGCTGGCAATAATAAGACCGTCTGGTGCAGGTTCCAGCTCGGCCACGGCTTTGGCCGTCAACTGGAAGCGTTCAGCTTCTCCGCAAGGAATTTCCACCGGCACCATATGAAGTGTGCGGAGCGTATTCCGGTAAGCAACATAACCCGGTCGTGCGAGCGCAATACGCTGCCTAGGCACAAAACAACTCGTCAAAGCCAAGACAAGCGCCGGAGAGGCGCCGCAGGTCAGGATTACCTGCTCTGGCTGAACGGCGACGCCGTAGGTCTCCTGGTAATGCCGGGCAATACGCTCCTTGAGGGGCTGGCTTTCCCAATATCCCATGGGATCTGTCGCCAGAATATGCTGTGCCCGTTCAATGGCTTCCTTCGGCGCACCAGTGGAGGGCTGACCAAACTCCATATGAATGATGCTGCGCCCCTCCGCCGCAAGCTTGTGAGCAAGCGCACTAATGGAGATAGCGTGAAACTGGTCAATGTCCGGAACGGGCATGGGAAACTCGGTACAAAACTTCAGAAGCGACGGTAAACCAGTTCAGGCGTTTCTGCCTGCTCCACCGCCTTCTCGACGATGTCATGAAATGGTGAGCGGCTGCAAACCGGGTCCATGTTGGCGGCATTCCCTGTCAGAGCCAGCGCCTGACAACGACAGCCTCCCCAGTCGATCTCCTTGCGGTCACAGGCCCTGCAGGCTTCCGGCATCCACTCCGTTCCGCGGAACATGTTGAACAGGTGGGAATTATTCCAGATATCGGCAAGCGATTCATCCCGGACGTTCGGGAAGGTCACATTCGGAATGATTTCCGCAGCATGACAGGGAAGAACACGACCAGACGGGGAGATGTTCACGAACCGCTGCCCCCAGCCGCCCATACAGGGCTTGGGACGGTCTGCATGATAATCTGGCGTGACGTAATCAATGGCAAGACCTCCCTTCTCACGCTCGGCTTCTACAGCACGCGTGGACTCTTCGAGCTGTTCTCTGCTGGGAAGCAGCGCATCGCGGTTTTTGAGGCCCCAGCCATAATACTGGGTATGAGCAATTTCGACGCGGCCAGCCCCAAGCTGACGTGCCAGCTCAAACATTTGTGGAATGCGCGCGACATTTTCCCGGTGAACAACAAAGTTCAACGTCATGGGAATCCCGGACGCCTGAATCAACCGGGCGGCTTTAAGCTTGCGAGGCTGCGCGCCTTTCAGGCCGCCAATGCGTTCGGCGCCCTCTTCCGTCACATCTTGGAAAGAAAGCTGGATATGATCCAGCCCGGCCTTATCCAGCGCATCAAGTTTGGCTTCATCCAGCAGGACGCCGGAGGTGATAAGGTTTGTATAAAGATTCAGCTTTCGTGCCAGCGTCACCAATTCGACCAGATCTGGCCGGGCCATAGGCTCACCGCCCGAGAAGTGAACCTGCAGGACGCCCATCTCCGCCGCCTGTTCAAGCACCCGCCTCCATCCAGCCGTATCCAGCTCTGCCGCCTTGCGTTCCAGATCCAACGGATTGGAGCAGTATGGGCAGGCAAGCGGACAACGATGGGTCAGTTCAGCCAGAAGGCTCATCGGTGGCTGGGGCAAGGTCATGCGCGCAGAACGCCCTTTTCCGTCAGATCAGAAAGAAGCGCGAGAACATCTGTGGAGATGACTTCGCGCGGGGCGGAGAACTGTTCCGTCAGCTTCTCTATAATAGAGCCAACAGGCAGCTCCCCGTCCACAAGACCCAGGATATGTGGGGCGGCGCCTTCGATAATGAAAGCCTTTTCGGGAGCCTGAACAAGCCAGACATCCCGAACACGGTCATGTTGCAACCGATGACCACGCGCAAAGGACAGGACGGTCTCTTCCGTCACGCTCATGGGACGAAAGCGCCCGGCGGGATGTGCCCTTCCACATACGCGTAATCCAGCGCATCCAGCATGGACCACAGAACGGAGCACTTGAACTCCAGAGCACCCAAAACTTCGCGCTGCTGTTCTGGCGTTCGAGCATTCTCCCGCACGTAGGCCAGCGCGAAATCGGAATCCCGAGGAGCCTGCGTAAGGCGTGGGGTGAAATAGGCCAGCGTTTCTTCAGAAATGAAGTCGTAGTGCCGCAGCATCCCCGAGACACGTTCGCTGATGATCGTGGGGGAGAACAGCTCGGTCAGGGAGGATGCGATAGCGGCCAGAATGGACTGATCACGCACGAAATTCACATACGCATCCACAGCAAAGCGCGTCGCGGGCAACAGGCCGTCCGTGCTCTCCACATAGTCCCGATCAAGACCCAGACCATCCGTGAGTACGAGCCACCGGGCGACACCACCTGTTCCCGGCTCTGTACCGTCATGATCCTCGATGCGGCGACGCCATTCGCGGCGCAGCTCGGCGGTCGGGAGGCGAGCAAGGAGCGTGGCGTCCTTGGCCGGGATCTTCGCCTGATAATAGTAGCGGTTCAGGGCCCAGGCCTGCACCTGCTGCTTCGTCAGAAGCCCGTCATGCAGCTTGCGGTGGAACGGATGACGGTTGTGATAGCGCTCAGCACCAATCTGGCGGAGACGAGCTTCGAGCTGATCAGGGGTCAGGAGTGTCATGGTGTTTCCAGTCTGAAAGTCATGCCGTCTTCGGACACGGTCCACCCCGCGTTCTCGACGTCTTTGCGTTCCGGACTGTCTTCCATCAGAACCGGGTTCGAGTTGTTGATGTGAATCAAGACTTTACGCGGTTTTGAGCAGGACGCGAAGCACTTCACCGGGCCACCACTATCCCGGACAGAAACGTGCCCCATACGCTGACCTGTCTTGGGACTCAGCCCTGCGCGGATCATTTCATCATCGCGCCATAGGGTGCCGTCAAAAAACAGCAGATCCGCTTGAGCGGCACGTTCGATGATTTCTGGTGTGATGTGAGCGCAGCCGGGGATGAACAGAACCGTTTGCTTTCCATCCGTGATGGACACACCCAGTGTCTCATCAGGTCGGGAACCTTCGGCTTCTGCATAAAGCGGAGCTTTCCCCGGCACAGCAAAGGCTGTGAGCGTCAGACCTGACAGGCTGCCATCCTTCAGCTTTAAAGCGGTAGGCGCATCAAGCGTCAGAGGAACGCGCGGGACAATTGCAGGATCGAGCGCACCGAAGATCGGATTGGCCGCCAGTTGCTCCAGTGTGGAGTCACTCCCCATGAGCGTGAAAGGCTCACGTTCCCGCAGGGTCAGCAGACCCGTAATGGCGTCAATTTCACCACAGGTGAGAATGACGCTCTGGATCGGGGTCCCGCGCAGACTGCCCTGATGGTGAAGGGCCGGAGTCTCGATAATCTGCTGCCGGAGATCAGGGGAGGCGTTGAGAACAAACCAGTGCTCTCCATCAGCACTCACGGCAATGGAGGCCTGAGTGCGAGGGCGTGCGCCCTGTCGCGTGCGGGCGGCTACACAACCCGGCGCTGCGGAGTTCCATTGGGGGAAACCACCGCCGGCCGCGGAGCCGAGCACGATGACATCAATCATTTTTCAGAAAACCGTCTGGGAAGCATGAACAGAAAACGGCCGCCCCTGTGGGAGGCGGCCGCCATTTTCCCCGAAAGGAAAAAGATAATTACTTCTTCTCGCCGCAGACGTACGAGTTGATTTCTGCGCCTAGCGGAATTTCGGTAACTTTCGGCGTGTTCCAAGCCATGGCTGTTCTCCTAGCTCCAGGTTCGCCAGCAGGGCAGACCCCCACCAGCTCTGATCATTATTTAGTTACCTCTTCCCACTGGAGTTCAAGAGGGTTTTTGGGCAGAACACGCAACTGTGTCCTCTGTCAGGGCTTTTACCCTGACGTCACCCTTCTCCGCTTCAGGCATCAAACATGTCCGGCCGTCCGACAGAGCCTTCCGCAGTTTCCAGCCAGAAAGGCTCTCTTCCGCCGGAAGAGGATGCATCCGGCCCAAGTTGGCCCCCTCCGCGGGATAACGATGAGCTGCCAGATCCGACGCTCGACCGTAACATATTACGTCAGCACCTGAACGTCCGGGACATCTGCGTTCTGATTCTGACGATTCTGGCCGTATTCTACTCTCTATACTTCACAGCCCCCATTCTTCTGCCGTTCGTGTTCGCACTAGTCGTCAATCTGATGATGATCGCCCCTATGCGCTTCCTTCGGCAGAGGCTTCATCTTCCCAAACATCTGGCTGCCCTTCTGTTGATCGTTGCCATGTTTGGCGTGGTTGGAGGGATTGCGACCACGATTTCCGTCCCCGCGGCGGGATGGATTTCCCGCGCACCACAGACCCTCCCTGCTCTTCAGAGCAAACTGGCCGTCATGCGAGGGCCGATTGAAGTCATGCAGCGGGATTACATGCGGCTTTCCGGGATGTTCGGCGGCTACAGACCCTCTGGTTCTCATGCCGTAGCGGCTCCGATTGGTGGAGAGAATGCCCTCAGCCGCCTTGGAACGTCGGTTCTCGCGGGCACCAGGGAAATTGCAGGCGGCTTCTTTTCCATGCTGCTGATGCTCTTCTTCCTCATGACGGAAGGGGACACACTGCTACGCCGGATTGTGGAAATCATGCCCACATTCCGGAAGAAGCGTCGGCTCGTTCAGATTACGACCCAGATCGAACGGAATGTCTCGCTTTACCTTGCAACCATCACGATGATGAACCTGTTGGTGGGGCTTGCGAACATGATCCAGTGCTGGGCAACGGGCATGCCCAATCCCCTGCTCTGGGGGGTTCTGGCTTTTTTGCTCAACTACATCCCGATCATCGGCCCCCTGACCGGAATGGTGGTTTATTTCGTTGTAGGGCTCTTTACCTTCCCGTCCCTGCTTTATGCACTGGTTCCCCCTTCCATCTACCTGCTGATTCATGTGCTGGAAGGAGAAACCATCACCCCTATGCTTCTGGCCCGGCGTTTCACGCTGAACCCGGTTTTCGTCATGGGGTCTCTTCTGTTCTGGGACTGGATGTGGGGCATTTCCGGCGCCTTCCTGTCCGTCCCGATGCTCGCCGTTTTCAAGATCATCTGTGACCATATCGAGGTTCTGGCCCCCCTCGGCCACATCCTTGGCGGATCCCGCAGACGGTCTCTCAGCAGCGCAATAACAGCCCAGCTTCAGTCCGAAACCTGAGGAACATCTGGTCAGACAAGGGGTTTTCAGGCTAGAGGCAGCGACATTGTCCTGCCTCAGGAAACATCAAGGAGACCCTCATGATCCAACAGCCCCGACGCGGTGTCTGCCTGGTGATTTCAGCCCCCTCCGGTGCGGGTAAATCCACGATTGCAAACGCCCTTCGTGCGTCAGAGCCATCATTGAAGCACTCTGTTTCCGTGACGACCCGTGGGCCGCGCCCCGGGGAAGTCGAAGGGGTTCATTACCACTTCCGGGATATCGAAGCCTTTCGCACAATGGCAGACGCCGGAGAGCTTCTGGAATGGGCAGAAGTTTTCGGCCGTGGCTATGGCACGCCACGCGCGCCCGTTGAGGAGGCATTAGAGGCCGGTCATGACATGGTCTTTGACATTGACTGGCAAGGCCATCGCCAGCTGAGAGCCGCCCTCCCCGCAGACGTAGTGAGCCTGTTTGTTCTGCCACCGTCGCTTGAAGAACTGGAACGCAGGCTTCACAAACGGGCC
Organism: Gluconobacter sp. Gdi; assembly: GCF_014132155.1. GTDB lineage: Bacteria > Pseudomonadota > Alphaproteobacteria > Acetobacterales > Acetobacteraceae > Gluconobacter. The sequence continues at coordinate 151,877 of NZ_BLJQ01000002.1, read as the reverse complement.
TCTGACGACCCGGCAGAAATTGCAAAGCGCATGAAAGCCGCGCTGGATGAAATTTCTCACTGGGCAGAGTTTGACCACACGATCATTAATTCTGACCTCGATACAGCTATCTCTCAAGCCAGATCTGTTCTGACTGCTGCACGGCTTGCGACACGAAGGCAGAGAAACCTCTCCAATATTGTAGCGGCCTTCAACAAGACCGCCTGACATCTTCAAAATCTGAATGTTCCAGAAGGCCGCAATTTACTGATTGCGGCCTTTGTTTCTTTTTCAGAATGACAAAACATTTCGGTATCAGAATTTGCATAGCCAGACGTAACGAGTTCGTTATGAATAATGACAGCAGCGTTGGTGCTGCAGAAGACCGTAGCTTATTGGGAGTCGACGGTATGTCATCAAGGCGTCTCTTTTTCTTCGCAACAACGTCTCTCCTGGCGTCCACCGTCGGAACCCATGCTTTTGCCGCAACACGTACGGCAACGGCGAATACTCATCCCAAAACCATCCATCGTCATGCCACGCCTCAGGCAGCAACAACGCCCACGGCAGTGAAGCGACAGGCTGTGCAGCATCACGCTGCTGAAGGCGGCAATGAGAGCATGATCGTTACGGGGACACATGCCAGTAACAAAAGGGCTCGAGACAGCTCGAGCCCGGTAACAGTCGTGTCCGCCGCAACGCTGCGACGGTCCGGCCAGATGAATCTGGCTGATGCCCTGACCCGCACCTATGCTTCGATCAACGTCTCTGCGAAGGGAAGTGATACCGCCGCTCTCACGTCCTCAATCCGGATGCGTGGCCTTAACCCAAACCAGGTGCTGATCCTGATTGATGGCAAGCGCCGCCACGTCACAGCCAACATCGTACAGAACGCCGGGCCCCAATTTGGCTCCACGCCAGTCGATCTGAATATGATCCCGGCAAACATGATCGACCACATCGAAGTTCTGGAAGATGGCGCAGCAGCCATGTACGGCTCCGATGCGATTGCAGGCGTGGTGAACATCATCACCAAGAAGCAGAATCACGGCCTGAACATGTCCGCTCAAACTGGCGCGAACGCCTATAACGGAGACGGATGGCAGTATCAGCTCAATGCTGATGGTGGCTTCAAACTTGGCCATGATGGTTTCATGCACATCAGCGGGCAGGTTTATCACACGGATCACTTTGTTGCTGGCGCGAATGACCATCGCCTTCTGGGAAGCTGGCCGGCAGGCGCCAACACCAATGGCTACTATACAGGCGTTGTGGCCAATGCCGTGAACGTGCCGAAAAATTCTAACAAAATCATGAGCACCCCCGAAGAAACCCGTGAAAATCTGGGGATTGATTTCGGGAAGCCGATTACTGAAAAAATCGATCTGTATGGACAGGTGACCTACGCCCATCGGCATGCCGAAGCCATTCAGAATTACCGTGTCCCCAGCATTGCTCCAACGCTGTATCCTTCCGGCTTTTCTCCGCTCGAAGTCATTGATGAAGACGACTACGCCGGTGAACTCGGCCTCAAAGGGCATGATTTCTATGGCTTCGACTGGGATCTGAGCACGGTTTACGGTGCAGATCAGGATAAGATCAGCAACAAGAACACGGCCAACACCGGTATGCTGGGCTCTACCTGCAACAACGGCAACGTCGCCAATTATTCCTCCACCGGGTGTGGCTGGTCTCCCACGACTGTGCGCGCGCTGAACTACCGTAATGCCCAGTGGACCAACAATCTGGATTTCCGCCGGAAGATCAACATCTTCAACACCGTCCCGATGGTTCTTGCCTTTGGGGGTGAACATCGCCTCGAGATGTATGACATCGTCGCTGGTGAACCCGCTTCTTACGAAGTTGGTGGTACGCAGGGTTATGCTGGTCTGCGACCACAGAATGCGGGCTCCTGGAGCCGAAACATCTGGGCCGCATATATCGACGGCGATTTCCACCCTCTGAAGCACTGGGATCTGGATTTCGCAGGCCGCTTCGAGCATTACACAGACGTTGGCAATGCCCAGAACGGCAAGGTCTCCACACGCTACGACGCAACGCCCTGGCTGGCCTTCCGCGGAACGATCAGCACAGGCTTCCGTGCCCCGACCCTCGCCGAGCAGCACTACAGCACGATGAGTGTGAGCCCGACCAGCGCCAGTGGCCTTCTGCCTGTCAGCTCCGCAGCAGCACAGATCTTGGGTGCCAGCCCGCTCAAGCCCGAATATTCCGTAAGCTCCAGTGGCGGCGTCGTCGTGGAACCGGTCAAGGGCTTCCATGTGGAGGCAGACGTCTATCAGATCAATCTGCGCAACCGCATTTCGCAAGGTGGAACCACGAAGGGTCAGGCGGCTGTCGACGCCATTCAGGCCATGGGTTACGCGCTGCCCGTCAACTCTTTTGATATCAGCAACGTCTCGGCCTATTACTTTGCCAACGTTGCCAGCACGCGGACACAGGGCCTGGACATCAAGGCTGACTACACGTTCCACCTGCATCGTTACGGTAATCTCGCCCTCAGCATGGCGCTGGATCTGAACCGTACCCGCATGCATCATGTTGCCAGCGATACAAACGGCAACCCGCTGCTCAATGCGCAGACAATTGGTTATCTCACGACGGGCTACCCGCGTAGCAAGATCATCCTCAACGCCTACTACACAGTCGGCAAGTGGGACATCAACGTGCGTCAGACGCGTTACGGCGAAACCACCAGCATGATGACCTATCAGGACTGGACGCCAGCTTCTGCCACCTGTGCTGCTGCGGGAGGAGCTGCCCTTCGTTACTCCAACACCTGCTTTGGTCAGTTCAAGAACACACCGCGCTGGCTGACCGATCTTGAAGTCGGCTATCGCTTCAACGAGCACTGGCATGTGGCTGTTGGCGGCAACAACGTCTTCAACATTCGTCCCCGCAGACTGCCAGAAGAGCTGAGCTCCTACGGTGCCGCTGTCTATGACTCCAACTCTGCACAGGTGCCGATCAACGGCGGCTACTATTACGGCCGTATCAACGCGACATTCTGAGCCTGCAAAGGGCTGCCAGGGAGAAAACCCCTGGCAGCCCTTTTTTCTTACTTGGTCGTGTATCCACCATTCACAAGAATGGTCTGACCCGTCATCCACCAGCCATCAGACACAAGCGTCCGGACAAAGGGGACAACATCCTCAATATCGGTCAGGCCGGTCTTGCTCAGAGCTGACAGGGCAGCAGCCGTCTTATGATATGCGACGGCATCCGCACCTTCCTGCCCGTAGAAGAAGGGCGTATCCATTGGCCCGGGACCGATCGCATTCACGGAAATGCCTCGTGCACCGTACTCTTTGGAAGCAGCCCGGGTGAAATGCTCAACAGCCGCTTTGCTTCCCGCATAGGTGGAGTAGAACGGTGTGTAAGCTCCCAGAAGTGACGTAACGAGCGTTAGAATCTTGCCGTTATCGTTAAGATGTTCTCCAGCTTCCTTGATGAAGAAAAAAGCCGACTTCGTGTTCACGTCGAACATCTCGTCGAACTCCTGCTCAGACGTCTCTGCCATCGGCTTCTTGAGCACCTTGCCAACCGTATTGATCGCAATATCCGGCCGACCAATCGCAGCCACAGTGTCAGCAAACAGCTTGGTGTTCCCACCCGCGGCTCTCAGGTCCTGCTGAAAGGCGACGGCCTCCACACCCTGGGCTTTGAGAGCCGCGACCGTTTCGTCCGCATCGGGTTTTGTGGCTGCACCGTTGTAGTGAATGGCGATGGCCCGAGCCCCATGAGCCGCAAGATCCCGAGCGATCAGGCCGCCAAGGTTCTTGGCGCCCCCAGCAATAAGAACCGTTTTTCCTTTGATACTGTGATCTGTCATGATCCGGTCTCCGCGTTTTTGAAATGGAACGCGCAGGCTACCGTCTGACGGAACACAACAAAGGCTGTATTCCTGACGACACCTGTCAGGAATCACGAACAAACTCAGGGCCCTGCTCTGCGGAGATTTTTTTGGACCGGATCGACCTCTTCCGCATTTTCACCAGAGTCGTTGAAACCTCCAGTTTCACACGCACGGCTGACATGCTGAACATGCCACGTTCGACCATCTCCACAGCCATTCGTGATCTGGAAACGCGAGCAGGAACACGCTTGCTCGCCAGAACCACGCGCGCGGTCTCTCCCACTCAGGACGGACTGGCTTTTTACAAGCGGTGCCTGCGCGTCATCGGAGAGGTGGAGGACATTGAAACGCTGTTCCGGAAAGACCGTGACGGCCTCAGTGGTGTCGTAAGGGTCAATATGCCGGGCAGGATCGGGCGCCTCATTGTTGCTCCGGCTTTACCCGATTTTTTATCCCGTCACCCTGGTTTGTCCGTCGATCTTGGCGTCACGGACAGAGCCATCAATCTGGTGGAAGACAGAGCAGATTGCGTTCTGCGCGTAGGGCCGTTGCAAGACTCCGGTCTCATCAGCCGCAGGATCGGAGAACTCAATCTGATCAACGTCGCGAGTGCGGCCTACCTTGACCAGTTTGGCTGCCCTGCCCACCCAGATGCCCTGAACGATCATTATGTGGTGCGATATGCATCCCCCGTTACTGGCCGACCGGAAGAATGGGAATGGCAGGAGGGCGGAGAGACCAGAACCGCTTCGCCACCCAGTCGTGTGACGGTTGATAATGCTGAAGCCCTCATTGCCTGCTGCCTGGCCGGGCTGGGTCTGATCCAGATTCCGGCCTATGACGTGCAGCAGCATATTCAGGCTGGAGAGCTCGTCAGCGTGATGCCTGAATGGTGCGCAGAGGCTCTGCCCATGACCATTCTATATCCACACAGGCACTCCGCTGGTGATCGTGTGACAACATTCGTGGACTGGCTGGAGCCTCTCATCAAAAGCCATGTTCTGACGTGATTCAGGCTGATGGTGCTTCAGAATCCGTTTGCGTTGCAGCCTGCACGGCCGCGGCAAAGGCGGTCGCACTGCCCATCGCGTCGGCCATGGTGGTCGGCATCAGGATGGTCGTTCCACGGTTTTTGTTCATCTCAAAAACGCGGTTGATCTGAAGAATCTGCAGGGCAATCGGGGAAGCTTCATATGTTTTGGCTGCAGCCGCCAGTTCCACAGCAACAGCACGTTCGGCACTGGCGAGCGTAACACGCGCTGCACGTTCACGCTCTGCCTGCGCCTGACGGCTCATCGCATCCTGCAAATTATCTGGCAGCTGAACATCACGGATCTCAACGGCCTGCACCGTGACTCCCCATTCGCGCGTCTTGACCTCAATCAGGTCCCGAAGCTGGTCATCAATTCTGCGACGATCCTCCAGTAACACGGCAAGATCAGAGCTGCTGACCACCTCACGCAGGGTCGTCAGTGCCACCATGGACACGGACCCCTCGTAGTCATCCAGCTCCGTGATGGCGCGGAGTGGATCATGAACCATCCAGAAAACAACAGCATCCACATCCACCGGCGTCGTATCACGCGTCAGGGTTTGCCGCGTATGCACCGGAACCGTCCTGATCCGCTGATCAACCACTTCGGTGACCTGATCTACAAAAGGGATGATGAGAAACAGCCCAGGTCCCCGCAAACCCTGAATTTTACCAGCGCGCAAGACCAGAGCACGCTGCCAGGAATTACACATCTTCAGAGACAGAAGGACGAGAACGCCCAGCACCACGCCGATGATCGAGAAGGCGAGGTTAAAGGTCAGAGCCTGTAAGCCCCCGCCGGCCAGAATACACCCGAGAGCCAGTGCAATAGACACCGAATTGACAGGAAGGCCATTGCTGCGCCGCGACATGGACGATGGAAGTGTTGGATACGAAATCATGACTATGCCTTTCCGGCGCTGGTATCTGGCGCGATTGTGGGCGAAGACGCTTCAAGAAGGTGCTGCATGACCCGGAGGAGCGCGTCTGGATCGAGCCCCAAGGCATGGCTCCGGGCGATTGTTGCCGCAGCGAGATCCATGAGCTCTCCCTTCTTTCGATCAATATCGGCCGATGGAGGATGCTGGCTCACAAAGCTGCCTCGCGCCCGATACGTCTCGATGGCACCCAGCCGTTCCAGTTCCGCGTAAGCACGCTGCACAGTGTTGAGATCAACCCGAAGATGAACTGACAACGCCCGCATCGTGGGAAGCTGGTCTCCCGGAGAGAGCAGACCAGACCCTATCGCTGTCAGGATACGCTCCCGCATCTGTGCGCGCAGGGGCAGGCCACTCGCAGCAGAAAGAGGGGTTGGAAACAGCAATGTCTCTATGTTTGCAGACATGCATACAAGATGCATCGATGTGCACCCTCCCTGTCAAGAAATTTTGGAAGACCGCCGCTTCGTGATATGCGCTGCTGTTCTCTTTTCATTGGCTGCGGACAGCAAGGACAGACGCCCCATGACAGCGCCTCAGACCGGAACGGACACTTCTGACCGAAGCGGTTCTCCGCTGATCCTTGCCCTTCCAAAAGGGCGGATTCTCAAGGCGTTAGCCCCCGTTCTGACACGAACAGGCATCGAACCCGATGCGGACTGCCTTCAGGAAAGCAGCCGTCGGCTGCGATTTGGCACCTCCTATCCAAATCTGGATGTTGTGCGCGTCCGTTCTTTCGACGTCGCAACTTTCGTAGCGTATGGTGGAGCGCATATCGGTGTCTGTGGCGCAGATGTCCTGATGGAATTCGACTATCCGGACATTTACGCACCGCTTGATCTCGGGATTGGTGGCTGCCGAATTTCCGTAGCACGCCCCAAATCCGTCACTGAAGATCCGGCAGCCTCTCAGTCACGCCTGCGTGTCGCCACGAAGTATCCGACCATTGCACGCCGTCACTTTGCGTCCCGCGCCGTGAATGCAGAAATAGTACACCTGAATGGTGCCATGGAGCTTGCGCCTACGCTTGATTTGGCGAGTGTGATTGTAGATTTGGTTGATACGGGCTCCACTCTCCGCGCCAACGGCCTCATGGAAACCGAAACCATTGCGCACGTCACAAGCCGCCTGATCGTCAATCGCGTTGCGCTCAAGACGCGCCCTGAAGAGATTGGCGCATTGATCGAGCGATTCCGGGCAGCCCTCAACACTGAGGGAGCGTCAAAATGAAACGTCTCGACACCCTGAGCGCCAGTTTTGAACAGGATCTTGCGAGCCTTCTGGCAGATCGCAGCAGCGACGAGCGCAGCGTTGCGGAGCCGGTCCGAGCCATCTTAGCTGACGTTCGTCAGCGCGGAGACGAGGCGCTCTGTGACTATACGGCCCGCTTTGACCGCCTGACTCTGCCTGCTGAAAAACTACGCATCAGCGCGGAAGAAATTGCCACGCAGGCAGATCTTGTCCCTTCAGACCTGATGGATGCTCTCAAAACCGCTGCCCGGCGCATTGAAGCGTTCCATGCTGCACAGATGCCGAAGGATCTGGATTTCACGGACGACGAAGGAATCCGCCTTGGCATGCGCTGGACGGCTCTGGATGCCGTGGGTCTTTATGTGCCCGGCGGAAAAGCCGCTTATCCTTCCTCGGTGCTGATGAATGCCCTTCCCGCGCGCGTCGCTGGGGTGCAACGCGTGGCCATGTGTGTTCCGTCTCCTGATGGTGTGCTGAACCCACTTGTTCTGGCCGCGGCCCGCCTTTGTGGCGTGGAAGAAATTTATCGGATCGGCGGTGCACAGGCTGTGGGCGCCATGGCGTACGGAACAGAACTGATTGCTCCGGTGGACCGGATCGTCGGTCCAGGCAATGCGTTCGTGGCGGAGGCCAAGCGACAGGTCTTTGGCCATGTTGGCATCGACAGCATCGCCGGGCCTTCGGAAGTTGTCGTTGTGGCAGATGGGAATAATGATCCCCGTCTGGCAGCAGTCGATCTTCTGGCGCAGGCTGAACATGATGAACAGGCACAGGCCATTCTCATCACCACGGATGCCGCGTTTGCAGACGCAGTAACGGTGGCTGTCCAGACAGAGCTGGAAACCCTTCCCCGTACCGTTATCGCGGCCAAAAGCTGGGAAGACCATGGTGCAGTCATTGTCGTTCGGAATCTGGATGAAGCCGCCCGGATTGTGAACCAGCTTGCTCCTGAACATCTTGAAGTGCTGCTCGACGAACCGCGTGCCTTCAGTGCAAAAATCCGCCACGCGGGGGCCATCTTTATGGGCCGCTACTGCCCGGAAGCTGTGGGCGATTACGTTGGTGGCCCCAACCACGTTCTGCCCACAAGCCGCACGGCCCGTTTCGCCTCAGGGCTTTCTGTGTTCGACTTCATCAAACGCACAACGACCATTGAGGCGGATGAAGCCGGGCTTGAAAAGATCGGCCCCGCTGGGGTTGCTCTCGCACAGGCAGAGGGGCTGGATGCCCATGCTCTGAGTCTTTCCCTTCGTCTGGGCCAGCTCACACACTAAGTCTTTGCCCACCTCTCATTGGGGTGGGCAAATGTTCCTCTTCGCACATAGCTCTCTGTGACCTTAAAAAGAGAAACCTCTGTAGCTGAAGCTACGATATCTCTCCCCTGCGACGAAAACGGTCATGAACAGGCTCACATGATCCACCTTACCAAGGTGCCATCCCTCCACTACCTTTTTCGTACCGGGTGCATGGACAATCCGCATGTCCTGTGGGAAGCCCACAATCATTTCAGCCAAAAACATCAGAAAAACCGCGTTAAGCTTGACCTTTTGCCGGACAGTCCGCACATAGCGGAACTGGATTTTCAGGCTCCGATCGGGGCCACTGCCATCCGCAGACCTTTACCCTGTCCCTGAAGCAAGGATTCCCATGTCCAAAGAAGACCTTATCGAGTTCACCGGCACCGTCATGGAACTGCTGCCCAACGCCATGTTCCGTGTCACGCTCGACAACGAGCACACCATTCTCGCTCATACGAGCGGCAAGATGCGCAAGAACCGTATCCGCGTTCTCGCTGGTGACCGCGTGAACGTTGAAATGACCCCATACGACCTGTCCAAGGGCCGGATCACGTTCCGCTTCAAGTAAGAGACTGCGGCGTATGCCCATTTCCCAGTCTCCTGTGCCTGAAAACGGCATGACAGATCGCCCGGCGCTTGTTCTGGCGTCTGCCTCCCCCCGACGTCTGGCTCTTCTGAAGCAGATTGGAATCGTGCCTGATGCCGTCATCAGCACAGATGTGGATGAGGAACCGCGCCCCGGAGAACTTCCCCGCGCGCTGGTACAACGTCTGGCCCGAACAAAAGCTGACCATGCAGCAGCACAGCGTCAGGATGCAGCTCTGGTCATCGGTGCGGATACTGTCGTTGCGGTCGGCCGACGCATTCTCCCCAAAGCGGAGGATGAACAGACTGCACGCGCGTGTCTGCGGCTGCTTTCAGGCCGAAACCACAAAGTGCTGACCGCAGTGGCTCTGCGTCCCACCTCTGCTTGGACGGACGGTGTGGCCAATGAGCGCCTTGTGGAAACGGCCGTTACGTTCCACCGCCTTACTGACAGGCAGATCGACGCACTGATCGCCAACGGAGACTGGCAGGGCAAGGCTGGCGGCTACGCGATCCAAGGGGCTGCCGCAGCTCATATCCGGCAAATTGGCGGCAGTTACTCTGCTGTTGTGGGTCTCCCGTTGTTCGAAACTGCACAGCTTCTGCGCGGGCAGCACCGTCGTCAGGGTGGGTGGATCGCGTGATCGAGATCCGCGCCGCCTGCTCTCCGGGCGATGTGCGGATTGCGGTTACGGACCATGAAACCCTTCTGGATGCTGCCATTTGGCGTCCCGGCCTTCCGGATGGGTTTGATGACTGGCATATTGCGCGCATCCAAACGGTCGCTCCCGCACTGGGCGGGGCCTTTGTCACACTCCACAACGGAGACAATGGCTTTCTGTCCTGCAGGGACGCGCTGGTTCAAGGAGAACTGATCTCCGTCCGCGTCAGCCGCTCCGCACAGAATGGCAAGGGCCTGCGCCTGCGTAAAGCAGAGTCTGTGCCGGATATGCCTGTTGCACCGACGCTTCTGGCATGCGGTCCTTCACCGCTGGAAGAGCTGGCAGACCGCTATCCTGACACCCCTCTGTACGTTGATGCGCCAGGTGTTGCCGCTCGCCTTCCGGCCCGACTGCGCCCCCGGTTTCAGCGATGCCAGCAGGCTTTTGACGACACGCTGGAAAGCGACTTTGACGAACTTGGCTCCGAATTTGCAGATCTTGGCCAACTGACAGCCAGTATCTTTCCCACCCCCGCCCTGATCGCCATAGACCTGGACAGCGCCAGCGCTCCTGACTTCAAGGGAAACGTTGCAAGCTTTCCGGCCTTGGCGCGCCAGATCCGCCTCCGCAATCTGTCAGGGACGCTGCTGGTTGATCCCGCAGGCGTTAAAACCCGCAAGAGACCTGCCCTCGTCAGCTTCCTGCGCAATGCCCTGTTGGATGATCCTTTGAAGTCGCAAGTGCTCGGAGCCACGCCTTCCGGCCTTCTGGAAATCACTCGCCCGCGGCGCAGACCTCCCTTGCATGAGCTTTTGTCCTCCCCACATGGGAGGGCGCTGTCAGTGCTCCGCACCATTTTGCGAGAAGACCGCAAGGGTCGCACTCTGACAGCATCCATTTCTCTCGTCAGGGCTCTGGAGAACGATCCGGAAGCCATGAGCGACTTCATTTCCCGCCGGGCCGCTCCCTTGGAGCTGGTCATGGATCCAAACGCATCCCCTGCAAGCTGGAGCCTGTCATGAGTGCCACCTGCCCTATCTGCAATCGTCCAACGGAACCGGCTTTTCGGCCCTTCTGCTCACAGCACTGTGCAAACATTGATCTGGGGCGCTGGTTCAACGGTAACTACCGCGTTCCGTCCTTCAGGCAGGATAATGAAGAAGACTCTGAAGAATATCCTCATACTGAGGGTTGATCCCGAGCGAATCATCAGCTAAACCCCGTTTCCGCAGCGGGTGTCTCACCTTAAGCCCGGTGCCCAAGTAGCTCAGTTGGTAGAGCATGCGACTGAAAATCGCAGTGTCACTGGTTCGATCCCGGTCTTGGGCACCATTTTTTCCAGAAAACAAAAAATATGTTTGTGCTAAGCCTTAAAGCCTAGCTCGTCTTAGCTGCGCCGAGACTCATGAACAGAGCCGTCATTCCTGATCCACTGCATCAATCTGTGGCGGCAGGCGGCGATCGATCCATTTCACCAGAACTCTCAACACCGTATTGGCACCAAGAATAAAGACGGTCAGCAGAGCTGCTTCCGCAATCATGTCGCACCCTGTGCACGCACCGATGGCGGCTGAGCACCAGAGTGTTGCCGCAGTGTTCAGGCCCCGCACATTGGGGCCATCTTTCATGATGACGCCGGCGCCAAGAAATCCAACGCCTGATACCACGTAGGCAATCACGCGAATGGCCGAGACATCTCCGCCAATACGCTCTGCGAGATCTACGAAAGCAGACGCACCAATCGCGACCAGCGCATTGGTGCGTAACCCGGCGGTCCGTTGGCGGAACTGACGTTCCGCCCCGATCAGCGTCCCAAATACAAAAGCAGCCAGATAGCTTCCGAACGTATCCAGAAAGGAGTGCGCATCAAAGGTCTGGGTAAAATGCATTGTTACTCTTTCGCTGCCTGCCGTGTATCGCGGTTCAGAAGCATTGGCTGTTTGCGATCATACGGCGGTCGGACGATCCATGGTTTTCCGCAGAGGATACAGACTGAGATTTTCGATGGTCGCACCCGCATTTGTTGCCTGCAGACTGAGTGTATCCAAGGGACTTGCAGGAAACACCAGAGCTGTCCCAACCGACAAGCCATCATTGATGAAGAGTTCGAGCGCACACGCATCCAGAACCAGTTTCAACGAAAAACGTCGGCTGTTTGCCGTCAGTGGCGTGGAGAACCTCTCCGTGAAAAATGGCTGCGAAAAGCCATGCAGATCTCCGCGATCCAGCCAGAGCTGAGCTGAAAATGCGTCAAACCCGATAGACAGAGACTCTCCCTGACCGTTGGAGAAGACAATCAGGAAACGACCCGCTCGCCCCTTGTTGCCATCAGGTTGCGGGTTTCTACGCTCATCCACAGTTACCGTCAGAGAGAGTTCAATAGCCTGCCCTGTGGGGATGGAGACCTGAACGCCGCTCTGAGCAGCAATACGCTCAACCCGAAAGGGAATCTGCTCGCCTCTCAGCGTTTCCAGTCCTCGAGGACGCTGCACCAACCGTAGCCAGTTCATATCGTCCCGCCTGAGCGACAAGGTTCGCGGAAGGGTCATAAGACCGCGCCAGCTTCTGTTCGGAACCTCTTCGCAATACTGCCAGTTCCCAAACCAAGCGAAATAGACGGCCTCGTTGCCCGGCATGTTTTCATAAACCTGCATAGCATAGCTGTCTTTGGCGAAGTCCGTCAGACCTATGACCGTGTTCTCGGGGATAAAGCGCTCACCGTCGAAGTCCCCTACAAAATACTGCGTGACACTTCCGCCCTGAGGTCCACCGGGATTGACTGAAACGAACAGAACCCACCGGGATGCCTTCCCCTCATCCTCAACCTGCAATTCAATAAGATTGGGGCATTCATAATCCACGCCGAACAGACCTGCTGGCCCGAAATCACTGAGATGCATCCAGTGTTTCAAATCAATTGATCCGTAGAAGGCCACCCTGTGAGCCCGCGCCTTCACGACGACCATGACCCACTTTCCACTAGGTTCGTGCCAGAACACTTTCGGATCTCGGAAAGAGTTCAGCCCGATATCCAGAACAGGGTTGTGCTCGTAATCGATAAAGCGCTTACCGCCATCCGGACTCCATGCCAGATACTGCGTCTGCTTCTGGGGTGTAGCGCGCGTGTAAAGAGCAACCAGACCACCCGGCATGGATGGTAACGGCGGAACCGAAGGAGCCGCTGGCGGAAGTTCAGCGGTTGTTGGTGGATCAAAAACATGCCCGAAAGGAGCACTAGTCCCCGGACCAAGAACATCCATGTTTTCCGGCGAAAATGGCACATCCGACGTGGCCTTGGTCAAGCCGGGAGCCAAGGCCTCAACTGCCGCCTGCGTTGCCGTCTTGGGAGCAGGTGGAGTGTCCCCTTGCGTAGGGGAGCTTGCCTTCGGGGGGAAAAGACCAGAAGCATTATTCCGGTCCAGAACCACACACCCTGAATACGCTTCGCCAGCGGCTGTCTGATCAATCGCGACAGGTTGATCTTGCCACGTGTATAAGTCCGTACTGGTTGCATGACCCCAGTGAACCTGACCCGCATAGGGTGCGAAAGGGTCGTACTGGTAATAGAGATGATACGTCTGGCCATCGAAAATCAGTCCGTTGGGATCATTCATGAACCCGGTCTGCGGCGAGAAATGAACCGTTGGGCGATAGAGATAGTCACTCTGCGTTCTGACAACGGGCTGGCTTGCTATCCCCGGATGATTGCCTGGCTCCTGATGGGAATTGCTGGGTTCATCGTGATGAGGGGTCATTGCAGACATCGGCGTTTCCTCGGCGGCTCTGGCAATCCGGCTACTGCCGACAGCAGCTCCTGCGGCTAAAATGCTGGCCAGAGCCGTGCGGCGCCCGAGTTCGGGCCTGTCGTTTCGATCTGTCATACCTCCACCATACAGAAGGATGCTTAACCCGGAAGCCTTTCAGGAAAGTACCCGTCTTCAAAAAGAGGAAGGACATTGCATGTCCGTTGCGAATACGCACATAAGAGCGTCATGAAGCGCTTTGACCCTTTCCTGATGGCCCTGATCTGCGCGATCATCCTGGCCTCCGTCCTGCCCTGCCGCGGGGAAATGCAACATATCCTGCAGCAGGTCGTCACGGTTCTCATTACCCTGATGTTCTTCTTCCAGGGAGCCAAACTTGAGCGCCACGCCATTATCGAAAGCGTGCGCGACTGGCGCCTTCAGGGAACGGTTCTGCTCTGCACATTTGCTCTCTTCCCGCTTCTGGGCATTGGGCTGCATCTGCTCTTCCGCAATTTGTTCCCGAATGCGCTGTTCGGGGAAGATCTGTGGGCTGGCATTCTTTTCCTGTGCTGCCTGCCTTCAACCGTTCAGTCCTCGATTGCCCTGACTTCGATTGCACGCGGCAATGTTCCTGCGGCCATCTGCGCAGCCACTGTGTCGAATATTGCAGGCATTGCATTGACCCCTCTTCTGACAGGCATTGTCCTTGGTCACGTTGGTGCAGGTCATTCACCCCTTGAGAGCGTTCTGGACGTTGCCAAGGAACTGCTTCTTCCGTTCCTTCTTGGGCAGATCCTTCAGAAATGGATTGGCCCGATTGTCAAACGCCACAAATTCCTGATTTCGTTCACAGATCGTGGCTCCATCGTCGTGGTCGTCTACACCGCGTTCAGTTCAGCCGTTGTCGAAGGCATCTGGCACCGCGTTTCACCGCTTCATTTGCTTGAGGTGGCATTGCTGGACAGCCTCATGCTGGCGCTGGTGCTGGTGGCCTCGCACTTCATGGGCAAGGGCATGAATCAATCCACGGAAAACAGCATCGCGCTTCAGTTCTGTGGCTCAAAAAAATCGCTGGCCTCTGGTGTTCCGATGGCGAGCGTTATCTTTCCCTCTGCCTCGGTAGGCATCATTGTTCTGCCTCTCATGATCTATCACCAGATCCAGCTTTTCACCTGCACGCTTCTGGCTCGCCATTACGGAAAACGCATCGGTTTGGAAGCACCTTCAAAGCCCCACTCCTGAGCTTCATGTCAGAGTTGTTAAAGAGGTTTCCTTTTGTCACGAGGTGGTCTTTGACCCCCTCAGGTTCGTAGACCAGTGTGGCCCCAGTTTGAAAACCGGAGCTACAGACTATGCCGTCATACTCGACCTTGGTTCAGGAAAAAATTCCTGAATCGTCGGTACTCAGGCCTGTACCAGACGGCGTTCCACAATCCCTTCTCTGCCGACTTTTCCGCGTTCAGCAATTCAATGATATTCACGAACGGGCTGCAGAACTGCATCTTCGCCTGCCCTTGGGCAAAAAGCGCCTGAAACGCTTGGAATGTATTCGAAGTGCTGGCGCACTGTTTATTCATGTTCCCAAGAACGGGGGCACATCCATCTGCAACCAGCTTTACGGCTGTTCCATGATGCATCAGACGTTCCGGTACTATCGTCATGTTACGCCGGAACTCTCCAGAGAACTACCGAGCTTTGCCATCTGGCGCGACCCGGTAGAACGATTTGTTTCCGCGTGGGCCTTTGCAAGAAAAGGCGGCACTTCAACGGTCAGGATTCACCCTTCTGTCAATGCACTTTACCGCTCTTTCGATACGCTGGATGATGCCATCACACATGTAGAAAGCCAGTCATCCCCATATGATGTGGATCATGTTTTCCGCCCGCAGGCTTGGTACATTTGCGGAAAAGACGGAAAGCTGGAAGTAGATCGCCTGTTTCCTATGAAACAAATTGCGCAGCTTCCGGAGCTTGTTCCAGCCATGAAGGGACACATCATCCCTCACTTAAACCAGAACCCGCACGCAATCGAAGTCACGGCACTTCAGGAACGCAGAATCCGCAGGCTGTACCAACAGGACGAAGCGTTACGGCCGTAAGGCCAAGAATAGAGGAAAAGAGAAATATTCTCCTTTTCTCTAAACTGTCACAAAGCATACAGCTATCGCTCTATAAATAGCTTCCGAACGACTGCATTGTTGCGAAATTACCATACACACTAAATGTCATAGTGTGACTGACATCATCTGATTGAAGATCATTTCAAACCATGGTCTTTCTCAGCCATACCAACCCCACCTGGCCGAGAAAGACCCCACAGACGATGCGCCTTACACGCCTCCTCTCGACCTCTGCGCTGATCGCATTTGGCACACTGCCAGCACTTGCAGCGCCTGTTTCAGATACGAAACATCAGTCTCAAAAATCCCATCCGAAAACGGAAGTAGCTGCTCCATCCATGATGGGTAGTACGGCTCCTACCGATGTGCATGAAGAGCATGTCTCCGTCAGCGGCCGTCATTCTTTCGATGGCGTAACGCGTCGTGCCGTGGGTGGTGGTTTGATGGAGAAGCAGGATAGCGCCAAATCTGTCTCGGCCGTCTCTCGCGACTTCATCGAGAAGCAGGTTCCTGGCGCTGACCCAATGCAGCTGATCTCTCTGCTTCCAGGTGCAAACGTTTCGTCTGGTGACCCTGCAGGCCTGACGGGCAGTTCCATGAGCATGCGCGGACTGGATCAGTCCCAAATCGGCTTTACACTCGAAGGTTTTCCGATCAACGACATCGGTAACTTCGCGGTTTACTCTCAGGAAATCGTAGACTCCGAAAACCTTCGTACCGTTCGCGTAGCCCAGGGCTCCGCTGACCTCGACAGCCCACATATCAGCTCTACCGGCGGTGTGGTCGATATGTACATGATTGATCCCACCATGAAGAGTGGTGGTCGTCTTGGAGTCAGCTACGGGTCCTATGATTACACCCGCGGCTTTCTGCGCCTGGATACGGGCAAAATCGGTAACACCAATCTCCGCGCATACTTCTCAGGCTCCTATGCCACGGAAGGCGTGAACAACAGCGATGCGACAAACCGCAAGCTGCACGCAGAAACCAAGATCGTGAACGACTGGGGCGATGGAAACCGCGTCTCTCTCGCGATCGTGGGGAACCGACTATACAACTACTTGACCCCGAACGTGAACAAGGCCTCTTGGGATGCCTATGGCCGCGGGGTTAAGGATCGCTACGTTGCTCCGGGACGAAACGCAGCGGGTCAATCGATTTCCAATACTGTCTGGAACTCCTCCTACGATCCCTCCGCGTCTGACAATGGCGCTTCTTATTACAAGCTCCATCAGAACCCGTTCACCAATATTTATGCCAGCGCACCGTCAACCTTTAAGCTGACAGACCATCTTGTTCTGACTGAAACGCCTTATTTCTGGTATGGTGATGGCAGCGGCGGAAGTGGTCGCTACACGAACCTGGACTCCCTGAATTATGGTGAGCAGTCTGTAACAGGCTCCCTGAACGGCGCGGGAGGTCGGCGGATGCTTTACAACCCGTCCCTGACCAAGACGTATCGCCCAGGTGCTGTCACGAAGCTCACCCTGACAACAGGCAACAACCGCCTGATGGTCGGTTACTGGTTCGAATATTCCAAGCAGGCGCAGCAGGCACCTTATACGGGCGTTGGTGCTGATGGTAACCCTTGGAATGTCTGGGGGAGCGATGCAAATGCCATCCTGTCCAATGGCCAGACTTACCAATTCCGCGATAGCCTGACACAGACACGCGTGCATACGATGTTCATTGGTGACACACTGTCGCTGCTGAACAACAAGCTGACCATTGATGCTGGCTTCAAATACGCAATCGTTCTGAGAAGTGGGACGAATATGCTGCCGGATACCTCTACAGGGCGAAATAGCAGCCATACGTATCAGGAACCGCTACCAACAGTAGCCATCCGTTACCAGATCAACCCTGAAAACCAGATCTTTGTTTCTGGTGCCACTAATTTCCGGATGCCAACCAATTACGCCCTGTATGATGCTGGCGTTTACAGTGCCAGAAGCCATGCCTACGCAACTCAGGCAAACCTAAACCAGAACCCGGAAATCTCGATTTCAGAAGAAGTTGGATACCGTTACACTGGCAAAACCATTATGGGGTCCATCACGTACTTCCATTATGATTTCACGAACCGTCTGATGTCATCCAGCCAGTGTTTGGATAGCCTCTGCCAGAACTTTGTCTCCACCAACGTCAATGCAGGCGGTCAGACAACAAACGGCGTAGATGCTGAAATTGGTACGCGGCCAATCTTCCGTTACTTCCGCCCATATGTGTCCTTCGAGTATGTTGATGCCCGCCTGGGCAGCAACCTTCAGGCTGGTAGCGGCTCTGGCATCGATTATCTCCATACCAAGGGCAAATTCGCTCCGGAAACACCGAAGTTCCAGGTTGGCTTCAACCTTGATTATGACGATGGCCATCTGTTCGGTGGTTACAACCTGAAGTATGTGTCCCGCCAGTACTCCACGTTCATGAACGACCAGTCCATTCCGGGCTATGTCCTGATGAACGCGAACATCGGCTATCGCTTCGGCAACCTTGGCTTTTTGCAGGCTCCGAACGTTCGCATTAACTTCTCCAATCTGTCGGACAAGGCCTACCTGGGCTTCGTCAAGGGCATTCAGACCAACGCAAAACAGCAGACTGGTATCTTCGGCAAGACTATCAGCGGTTCTGCTCCAACATATGCGATTGCAGCTCCATTCGCCGCTATTGCGAGTGTAAGCGCCGGTTTCTGATATTCAGAACCAGACGCCGCGTTATTCAGTCCTCGTGCCAGCCTTTGGCATGAGGACTTTTTTTTATGCCGCTCTCCAATTTTGATCATGACGTTGACAGTTCACTCGCCATGAACAGATATAGGCTCAGATCCCGTCATCGTGACGCTAGAGGAAACCAATGGCTGGCAGAACCAAGTCCACAGAAACAACAGCACTGGATATTTATCTGGAGCGGTTGCAGGACCATCTGGCGATCGAGACCAAAGCCATCGAAACCGTTCTTTCAGAACTGCCATTCTGTGAGCGCTATGGAAGTGTCAGTGCCCAGATGAAGCAGGATCTCATCCTGCGCCGACAGCATGTCAGCGACATTACGGCGATTCTTAGCCGGCATGGCAGGCACACACCCGCGACCCATGAGACGGTTTCTTCCATTCTCAGCACTGTCTCCAGTCTGCTGGTCACCGGCGAGGAAAGTAATCTTCTCAAGAACGTTCTTACAGACGTGAGTTACCGCGCTCATCAAATCGCATCTTTGAATATACTTATGATCCTGGCAGATCGACTGGGTTTTAGCAGCGATCTTTCTCTTTTAGAGCGCCTCCGTAGTGAAGAAGTAGCCTCGACTGAAACGCTGCAAGAGAACCTTCCAGATATCGTTACACAATATCTCCTCAACCATTGAGACTATATTTTTTGGGCTTCAGTCAACGTTCCCATAAACCTGGACCTGGCTGAAATGCAGGTATGTCTTTTCGCCAAGAACTGTAATCCTTACAAACCTTGCCTTAACCCCTTCCGGGGTTGTCCAGATATAGGGTGTGCCGTCGGCACCACCGAAAATCTGTCCATCTTCTTTGCGATGCACTTCAGTCCAGGATTCTCCATCAGTTGAGACGGAAATCGTCAGATTAGCTGCGCGTTCCAATGCGGAATCAAGTCGGTTAAACAGCCTTACTTCATGAACACAGGCTTTTTCCTGAAGATCGACCTGCCACCAGGGATTCTTCTCTTCAGCAGTATGGTGAGCTGGAAAATTTCCAATTTGTCCCGAGAGAGGACCTTCCGCGTCATCCTCTGAAGAAATTTCCGAAAACGTTGAAGATTGTGTTGCGGAACAACCTTCTGACAGCAGCGGCCAAGTAGAAATTGGGAAAACGCAGGTTAGCCGAGCATCGGACAATTTCTTCCAGTAATCAGCTAGATAGGTGTCCTGAACGGCATTCGTCATGGAGAAAAAAACTGCCCGTTCTGCCTGCGTCATACTCTGCCAGGTTTTTTGAGCAATGAAATTTCCGACAACGCTCCGCTTCGCCCGGATCTCAAAATCCTGTTCAGACTTGATATTGTAATGAGCGATAAAGGCCACATCCACGATGGCGCGGTTACGCTGGTTCTCCTTCAGATATGCCCAGGCTTTTTCAGGAAAATTGTCATAGTACCCATTCATGGAATCTCCCAGAACATTAATTGTCCTGAGATCTGGCGCTACAGTAAGAAGGTTATGATGAATAGCTTCATGCGGGTTCTCAAATATAGCCTCGTACGGAACCATCGCTGAACGTACAAGAATTTTTGTAAAAGGCGTTGCTCCATCTTCGCGACGTATATAATTGGTTAGCACAGCACCTTTAGGTCTGGTTTTATACCCACTATGACCAAAAAATGACCAATTAAAGTAAAGAGCATCAAGCGGAGGAAATTTTTCAAGAAATTTCCCGATATCATCGCAATCTTTTAGGCAAAGAAATTCATCGACATCCAAAAACATATGCCACTCGGTTTCAGTCGAGTAGTGGCGTAAATAATGAAAGAACATCTGAAACTGGGCACCGACAATCCCATAGTGAACGAATGTCACTTTAGGATTTTGTCCAACAGTTAAAGGAAGAATTTCATTGTAAAGTTCGGCCGGATCATCATCATTGCAATATATATAGACATGATCAAACCCTATCGAAAAATGATAGGTAAGCCATTCCAAAATATACGGTGTTTCCCAACGGACTGTAGTTACCAAGGAAAATTTATGCTTTGGAGAAAGTCGTTGTCCTCCTCCAGCAATCACTTCACGAGGGGCAGTACCGTAGGCCGTCCAACTATCCATAAATCCGGCATAGGGTGGGTCGTCTCGCCTCGTCAAGGCCTCCTTCTGAAACACTCTTCGTTCGACTCTGCTCTCAGGTTAGAGTGTTGGCATGCCCAACTTCTCCTTCCTGCACGCTGCCGACATTCACCTTGATAGCCCCCTTAAAGGACTAAGCCGCTATGAGGGCCTTCCACTGGAAGAAATTCGAAATGCAACGCGACGGGCTCTTGATCGTCTTATCGATACCGCACTTGAAGAGAAGGTAAATTTCCTGATCCTCGCAGGTGATCTGTATGACGGGAGCTGGCAGGACGTCAGCACCGGCCTCTACATGATGAAGTCGCTCAGCCGTCTCGTGAATGCTGGAATTCGAGTTATCACTCTCTCAGGCAATCACGATGCCCAGTCTGTCATCGCACGTGAACTTCCCCGTCCCCCGGGCATTGATCACTTCAGTTACGATGCTCCTGAAACTGTGCGGCTGGAAGACATCCAGGTAGCCCTACATGGTCAAAGCTTTCGGGACAGACATGTTCGGAAAGACATGACGCCAGCATATCCTGCACCTGTCCCAGGTTGGTTCAATATTGGCGTCCTGCATACGTCTCTTTCAGGCTACGGCGAACACGAAACCTATGCTCCTTGCTCCATAGAGACACTTACATCCAAACACTACGACTATTGGGCTCTGGGGCATGTTCATGCCCAACAAATTGTCTGTCGCCATCCCTGGATCGTTTTCCCAGGCGTACTGCAAGGCCGGCATATCCGCGAAACAGGCTCGTGTGGTGCGGTACTTGTGACTGTCGAAAATAACATCGTTCAGTCTGTTACGCCGCTCGCATGTGACGTCGTACGCTGGACCCATATCGTCATAGATATAGCCGACATGCATGACATGGAGGACATTAATCATGCTGCAAGACGGTACATGGAGAAGGCACTTACTCAGGCAGAGGGACGTACTGTTATTGCACGGGTCACGTTAACGGGTGCATCCTCCCTTCATGACAGTCTCTGTGCATCTACATGCTGGCAAGACGACTTACGAAGCATAGCTGTCTCTCTGGACACAGGTCAGAACCAGATTGCGCTGGAAAAACTCCGGAACAAGACGACGTCTCTACCATCGGCAAAGACACTGCACGATGTAGATGCCGCTTTGGCAGAGTTAATCAGCGATCCTGAGTTTTTGGCCATGCTCCCCGAAGAGTTTGAAATGTTTTTTTCTGCATTACCCAGCTGCGTAGAGAAAAGCGCATTAATGGCTGACGATAGCAACTGGCCCTTGGAAGAGGCCAGATCTGCCTTACGAGCACGACTTATGGGAAGTACCACCTGATGCGGTTTGATCGTCTTGACCTCTTCCGATATGGCGGCTTTCAAAATCGCAGCATTGCCTTCCCTGAATCGGAAGCGGATTTCCATGTCATTCATGGGCATAATGAAGCCGGAAAATCCACAATGCTTGCAGCTATAAGGGATTTTCTTTTCCAGTTTCCGCATCACATCAGCGCAGACTGGATGAGTGCTGCCCCCCTTCTGCGAGTGGGTGGAAAAGTAAGCCATGAAGGAGAAGTTCTGGAGGGCGTGCGCCGAAGGGCACGCACACAGACTTTCTATGAGCCAGACGATTTCACCCCACAAAGTGATGACCTTCTAAAGCGCTGGATGGGAGACCTGGACGCAAAAAGCTTCGAAGCTGGATGGGCTCTTAACCACACCCGGCTCCGTGAGGGCGGGGAAGAAATGAGACGCCTCAAAGACGACGCCGGCCTCCAAATTCTATCAGCAGGTCTGGGAATAGGCGGTCTGGGGGGTCTAATGACCTCTCTTGATAAAGAAACGAGTACCCAATGGAGAAAAGGGAGCAGCAAGTCAGAAATTCTCAAGACGAAGCGCGACCTTTCGGAACTCAATAAAGCCTTGAGAAGCAATGCCGTCCTTCCTCATGACCTGATTGTTGCCCGTGAAGCGCAAGCGAAAGAAGAGCAGGCTCTTTCAGAATGCAACGCGGAACAACAGCGTCTCTTGATGCGGCAGCGAGAGAATAGCCGCGCCAGAAACATCAGCATCCCCTACCTTCAATTGTTAGATCTGCAATCGCAACTCTCCGGATCCAAACTCCCAGAATTTTCCAGCCCTGAATGCGACAACTTCGAAGCCATCCTCTCTGAAATCAAAACTCAAACTTCTATTGATAAC
The DNA here is from genome assembly GCF_014132155.1 of Gluconobacter sp. Gdi. Taxonomy (GTDB): domain Bacteria; phylum Pseudomonadota; class Alphaproteobacteria; order Acetobacterales; family Acetobacteraceae; genus Gluconobacter. The sequence goes on along the minus strand of NZ_BLJQ01000002.1, from coordinate 129,422 downwards.
GAAACAAAGTTAAGATTAGAAACGGTTTCGGAATATATCAAATCACTCCCGGACAAATCCGCCATTCTGAATGATGGCGAGAAAATCATTTCATTAGAAAACAGAAACGATCTTATTTATAAGATCGAAAACGATACGAACTTAAAAACAAGTCGAATTCGAAATGACAAAATCTGGTTGGAGCAATTCTGGGCGCGTCATCATGCTTCCCCTTGCCGCCTTCCCAGCGCAGCCGCATTGGAGGCTTTAAACAAAAAGCTTCAGAAGCGGGAAAATTTCATTACTCTTGAGCAGGAAATAAAACTTCGCATCTCGAGATTGAGACAAGAGCAAGATGCCATAAAGTCCCTGTCCGACGGACCCAAGAGTGTTTCTACGATCGATCTTCAACGCTTAAAAGCCAGCCTGAACCACGCGCGCAACCTTGGAGCCATTGATGATGATCTTCAAGAACTGCAAAAGGCGCTAAAAGCTGCCATTCATGCCACTAATGCCGCTTTTGATCGTCTCCTTCCCTGGACTCCCGCCGATCCATCTACGCGCTGGAGAGCGCTTGACGGTCTGCCTATTCTACAAAAAACAATCATTGACGCTGAGTGCCTTGTCTGGCGTGAGCTTGAGGATAGACACTTCAAAGAACGTGATCTTCTTTTAACGCTCCAAAAAGACTTCTCGAAGAAAAGTTTTGATTACGATGCCTTGGAAAGAAATGGAGAAGCCGTTTCTCCTGAATCGCTCTTAAACGCGCGGCAGATGCGTAATGCGGCTTGGGAATCAATTCAAAGCCTCCTGCAAACTAAGCAGCATCCCGAATCATCCGTTCTAAACGCTTTCTCGGTTTTGCTTGAAAATGCAGATACACTTGCGGATCGGCGGCACGCATATGCTGAGAAGTCTGCTCGATTAAACGATCTTAGCCAGCAAATTACCACAATAAAAATAGAAATTGAGCAGGCTGAAAGAACCGTTTCTCTTATTAAATCAGACCAGATATCTCGGCAGCAATCTTGGTATGCGAAATTAAAATATCTCGGCTTGCCCGAACTTGCGCCTGCAGAATTTCTCGGTTGGTGTGATGCCAGAATCGATGCTCTTTCAAAATCAGAGGATCAGAATCGAGTTTACGAAATTCTGCAGCAAAAGCAGCAACAAAAGCATTCGGCACTCAAAGAGTTAGTACCTTATATATCTGATACTCAGAATGATAATTTTGCGCTCTGTCTTCAACATGCACAAAATATCCAGGATGAGTATGAAAATCGTTTAAGAGCCGCTAGGGATAAAAAACAGGCCCAGGAAAGACTAGAAACATCTCTTGCTGCTGAAGAAAATCAACTTGAAGCGCTGCGGGATAAGTTGGCCCTATGGCAAGTCGAGTGGGATACAGCCTGTGCCTCCTGTCACTATCCTGCTGGTCCCCGCCAAGTTGACCTTGGGGATGTACAGGAAGCTCGAGCCATTCAAATTCGCTTGGAAAATGAAGAAAGCGAACAGCTTAAAAATAATACGGATATCCTAGAGTTCAAAAATTCACTCAATTTTGTTCTCGAAAAAAATAATACGACCTCATTGGATGAATTGTGCGCTTCACTCAAACAGGCTCAGGAAACAGAACGAAAACGCGAAGAATTTATGGCGCAGCGGGCAACACTTCTGGAAACACTTGACGCGACCAATGCACGACTTACTTCACTAAAGCAGACCCTTTCTCCAATTTTATCGCGGCTTGAAATTCCATTCGGAGAAGGCCTGTATAGTGTCGCTACCGAACTCAGACATCGTGCCAACCTTCTTCAAAGACGTGAAGAACTGAAAGCGATTATTCTCTCTGCAGGTAACGGGCGCTCTCTGGAAACTCTTCTATCAGAAGCGAAACAGGCTGATCCCGAAACCCTTGAAAAAGAGTCGGATGAATTGGAACAGCAGAATCTTTCTCTGAAACAAAGGCATTCTGAAATTGAAAAAAAATTATGGGATGCCCGTCAGAATTTAAAAACCCTAGAGGATAAAAGTGGATCGCATGAAACGGCTGAGCAAATACAGGAAGTCGAAGCCGACCTGAACGATCGCGCAGCACGATATGTCTCTCTTCGCCTTCAAAGCCTGATGTTACGTCGTCTCGTAGAAAAACAGCGTCAGGAGACTCATGGCCCCTTGTTGAAAAGAGCGGGGGCCATGTTTTCACATCTGACACAACATCGCTATGCAGGGATTGCCCTGGAAGACACGGGAACAGACAACCTGACTCTATCTGGTCTCCTTGCCGATGAATCCTCCCTCGTCTCGGTGCATGCCATGAGCGAAGGTACACGAGATCAACTTTATCTGGCACTCCGCCTTGCGTCCGTAGAACAGTCTCTAGATCGTGGCATTCAGCTTCCCTTTATCGCTGACGATCTCTTTATAACATTCGACGAGAAAAGGTCTCTTTCAGGACTTGAACTTCTTTTCTCCATAGCAAAAAGAACTCAAATATTATTCTTTACACACCATGAACATATTGCCTATATCGCAAAAAATTTCGGCCATCTTACGACTCTCTAATTTATCCTATCCGAGGAATACTTTATAAATATCTTTCAGATGTTATCTGCCGACATGAAACGAAATTCCATATTTTCATTCCACTACATGAGTAATTTCGTTATAGCAGACTACTCCTGTGTTCCTCTGGAGGCTCCTTAGAGTTTCTGCCATGACCCAAAAAGGGCATTCCCCAGAGCTGCCCGCTCGCATCATTCCTCTTGCGACGCTTGCCATTCCATCCTCTGGCTTGCAACCGGTTGTCCAAAGACAACAACGCTCCCTCCAAGAAATGCCCGAGAGCCTTTTTCCATACTTCAAAAATGGACAAGCTCTCTTCGTAATCTCGCGAGAAAACGGTGGAAACCTGTATATAGATCGCGAACACCTCAGAAGATCTTATAGTTCTGAGGTGTTCCGTCCTGAGCATGAAAATTTAATTACGGACAACATTCTTATATCTGTGACACAAAGCGTTCTGCTTAATCACCTGCCCGTGTTGTCCGGCCTGCCTGTTGTTCATTTTGAGGTCCACTCGGGACCTGGTCGTTTTCTCTTCACGTGTTGTGAATTAATTCTTGAAGGCGCCTTAGAAGCCTCTCCTTCTCAGACTCAAACGCGTCTGTTCAAACATCTGACAGATCTTCTGATCACAACCCTTCTGGATTCTCTAGATCTGGAACTCAGCGTTGCAGGCCGACGTAGACATCGCCAGAAACACATTCGATCCTACATCGAAAGCCGTTTGCAAGAACCCGATCTGACGCCAAAAAGCATTGCAGATGCCTATGGCATTTCTTCCCGAGCACTTTACCAACTCTTTGATGGAGAACCAGATGCTGTTTCGGGGTGGATTTTGAGCCAGAGATTGGAAAGGATTTACAAAGACCTTCAGTCTTCCACTTACGTTTCCATGACCATCGCCGAGATCGCTGCCAAACATGGCTTCAGAAATGCAGCTCATTTCTCAAGGCGCTTCCGTCAAAAGTTTGGACTTTCGCCTAGGGAATTTCGTCAGAAGAAACTGACAGGATAAAGTATTACTCGTCACCCAATTACCTAGAAAAGGCGGAAGAGTAATCTTCCGCCTTTTTTTCTGTCCAGACCGCTACTAGCACTCAATTAAGTAGCAGAAGTACCAGCAAGCAGCTTTGCAAGCAGCCGGGCAAAACCTGTCGGGTCTGGCAAAGGTTCACCTTCCTGAACACGAGCCAAATCCAACAGCACGCGTGCAAGATCCTGAATGTTTTCTTTATTCTCGACACGCTGAGCCAAAGCTTTGATCAAAGGGTGACGAGGATTAATTTCCAAAATGGGCAGTGTTTCTGGAAGAGCCTGGCCTGACCGGCGCATTAACCTCTGCATGGCCAGATCTGGTCCGCCCTCAGAAGTCATGACGACCGCGCTATCCGTAAGACGAACCGTACTACGAACATCTTTCACTGCATCACCCAAAGCCTCCTTCAACGCAGGAACAAGGGTGTCTACATTGGCTGCCTCGACTGTTTCCTCACTGTCCGTAGGGAACTTCTCAAGATCTCCATGAGAATACACGACTGACCGCAAAATTTTGTCGTTGTATGAATGCAGTCGCCCTGGCCAGAATGCATCTACCGGATCCGCGAGGAGAAGAACCTCCAGTCCACGGGCTCGGAAGCCCTCCAACTGTGCGGATGCCTTCAAAGCCTCAAGGTTATCGCCCGTCAGGAAGTAGATAACGTCCTGTCCATCCTTCATGCGCGAGATATAATCATCAAGCGTCGTTAGATTGTCATCATGAGTGGTATGGAACCGTGCGAAACCAGCAATTTCCTGACGGTGTTCGCTATCTTCCCACAAACCTTCTTTCAGAACAGCTCCAAAGTTTTCCCAAAATGCGTTAAATCCAGCATCTGCATCTTTGGCCCGAGTTTTAATCTCTGTCAGAACCCGTTTCGTGACAGCCTTGCGAATACGAGCAAGAACTGGGGTTGCCTGCAGCATTTCACGAGAGACATTGAGCGGAAGATCTTCCGTATCGACTACGCCTTGGACAAAGCGCATCCAATTGGGAAGCAGATCTGCATCGTCCGTGATGAACATGCGGCGAACATGCAGGTGAATCTTGCTTTCCCTAGACTGTTCCATGAAATCAAATGGTCGAGCGCTGGGGAGAAACAGAAGGGCTGTGAACTCTGTCGTCCCTTCTGCATGCCAGTGCATAGTTGCATAAGGCTCATCAAAGGCACGCGCGATGTGCCTGTAGAATTCCGTATATTGCTCAGGCGTAATTTCAGCCTTCGGCTTGCGCCACAAGGCTGTTCCTTCGTTGGCAGCTTTTTCTTCGACTGTTCCGTCTTCACTAACCTCACGCAGGGTGATCGGCCAGGAAATATGGTCGGCCCATTTGCGGATAATCGACCGAAGACGCCAGCTATCCAGAAACTCTTCCGCATCACTTTTCATATGCAGAACAATGTCAGTGCCAGGCGTAGAGCGGGTGGAAGGCGTCAGGGTAAAAGCGCCCTTCCCGTCTGAAGACCAAGTCCAGGCCTCGTCTGCCCCAGCCTTGCGGGACGTCACATCCACCCTGTCGGCAACCATGAACGCCGCGTAGAACCCAACACCAAACTGACCAATCAGACTTGGGCGATCTTCAGCTTTGGCTGCGTTTAGTTTTTCACCGAAAGCGCGTGTGCCTGAACGGGCAATCGTACCTAGATTTTGAGCCAGTTCATCATGTGTCATTCCCACGCCATCGTCAGAAATGACCAACTCTTTCTTGTCTTTTTCCGGAGCAATACGAATTGACGCATTTTCTGGAAGAGCGAGAGCAGAATTCGTCAGCCCTTCAAACCGACGTTTGTCCGTCGCATCTGCTGCGTTCGCAACAAGTTCACGCAGAAAAATCTCTCGATCCGAATAAAGCGCGTGCACGACAAGATCGAGCAGGCGCCCCACCTCTGCACTGAATTCATGCTGTTCCGGCTGGCCTTGCGTTGCACTCATCGTCACCAATCTCCTCTTAGGAAAGTAACGAAGATATGCGACGTCAGGGTCAATTTTTCAACAGAGTTCAGAGATAACTTGCAAGCGTCATACCCTTCATATTTGCGATAATGGAATATGATGCCTGGAGTTGATTGCTGGTATCATTCAATTGGACGGAAACCTGCGCCAGATCTGCATCTTTTGCGGTTCCAAGCTGGGTGGTCAGAGCGGCTTTCATCTGTGCCAGCATCGTACTCTGACTGGTCAAGCTGTTCTGCTGTATTCCAAGGCCCCCACTGATATCGGATAGCCCTTCGATGACACCGGCATTCGTCGTCTGTAATCCTTGAACCAGCTGTGTATGATCTGCGGTCCCTGCATCATCAGAACCAAGAGCAGCAACCACCATCAGGTTTCGTATGAGATCCCGGATTGGTGAGCCTGTTGATGTTTTCGAAGAAGTGCTTCCTTGTGTCGCAACGATACCTGCGGAGACCGTTTGATTACTCCCAACAGTAATTTTCAGGTTTTGCTGGGATGCTGTGACCGGATTAGTCGAAAGCGCTGCGGAAAACGGTTGATTTTGGCTAGTTTGTCCCGCCAGAGAAAGCGTCTCAGACAGAACATCTGAGGCACCACCATTTCCCATGCTTTGTACAGCTTCCTGTATAGAAGACGAGAGATTAGAGTTAGTTAGAATGGTGCTTACGGGGGCAGTAGAAGACTGTAACCCTGCAAAAATATAACTTCCGCCTTCCTGCATGTTCAGCAGGTTGCCCAAGGATAATAAATCTGATTTAGCCTGCTCGGACGCTGAGCTTATGGACGTTGAGGAAACATTCCCAACAAGGGTTGAAAGTGTCTCATTCAAATTATCTGCGATCGTCGAAATTTGGCTGACTGCACTCTGCGTGACCGTTAATCTGTTTTGTGCCATGGTCACGTTGGAGTTCCAGGACGAAACCTGAGTGATTGCAGGCTGAAGCGCCAGCGCCTGCGCACGTGTGTCTCCAAGCTGGGCGTAGTTGCTGGATTTCACGCCCGTAGAAGCTTGTTCCTGAAGATTATCTTTTATCTGGGATAACGAAGCCAGGTTTAGCGTCTGTTGATTCGATAATCCGCTATAACCAAAAGATGCCGTAATTCCAGTCATAATCAGCTTCCAACAGCGTTTAAAAGGGCGGTGAACATGGACTGTACGGAAGAAATAACTTTCGCATTGGCTGAATAGGCGTTCTGTAGTGTAACGATATTTGCCATTTCAGTATCGACAGAGACAGTTGATGTTCCTGCCAGGCTTGAAGAGAGATTGGTCTGCGTTGTTTGTGCAAAAGAAAGACTGCTACTTGCGTTATTAGCTGTCGCGGCCTGGTTGGCTGTCAAAGACGTCGCAAGAGCCACAAGACTTTGACTTCCACTATATCCGGTAGACAATTTCCCCGTCACACCTAAATTATTGGTAGGGGCGGCTACTTGTCCTGTGCCATCTGATTGAGTGGTTCCAAACGCATAAGACAGAATGTTCTGGACAACACTGCTACTTGCGGTCTCACCAGATACAAGAAGCGATGGATCGTCCTGATAGGACTGGGAAACCTGAATATTCTGAGCAAAACCAGCGCTTCCCCGCGGCACAATGGACGTCTGGGACGCATCGGGAATATTGCCACTTGATGTTGTAAATAAAGACATGCCCTGCGCATCGAAGCGGCTGGCTACGGTATAGGCTAGAGAGTCAAATTGCGCTTGCATCGTTGGGAGCGTGATATCTCGCAGCGTTATATCAGCTCCGAGGCTTCCACCCGTCAGATGACCAGTAATATCTTTTCCGTTCAGCGTAATTGCTGGAATCGCATTAGCGTCGGAGTTACCCGGGTAGCTCATACTGGTTGAAATTTGCGCTGAGGCTGTCGTCAAAGGCCACGTGCTCGAAATGGCATCTGCTGAACCCGAAGACGTATTGTGTGTAGGGAGCGTGACACCGTCTTCCGTGGTAATGGACATGTCTCCATTGGAGGAAACCTTCCAATTCACACCCAATTCACTGGAGAGCGATGACAAGGCCGTAAAGCGCTGATTTTCAATATCCGCAGTATCGAGCCCTTGCCCTTTAAGAGCCATGATCTTGGTAGACAAAGAGCCAATAGTCGTCAGGTTGGTATTGATATCCGAAACTGACGAGACAACACTATCCTGTGCGTTCTGACGTTGCTCCTGCACAGTGTCTGCAAGAGTGTTCAACGACTGGGTAAAACTATTGGCCGCAGAAATAACTGTGCTCTGGGTGGTCGAACTGGACGCGGAGCTGGTCAAAGAAATAAGAGCTGACTGAAGATTTCCCAACTGATCAGAAAGTGTCCCGCTGCTACCAGAATCTGCAGAGGTTGAACCTTGTAGAGCCGTGACGACAGAGAGCGCGTTGCTTGTTGTCGTATATTGGGAAACATCTGAATTCTGGGAATATAAAGCAGTCTGGATATGTGCGTTTGTAGCCAGACTGGTTGCTGCGCGTCGTACGCCGCCGCCCGTCCCGTCATTTACGACAGACTGAACGTTTGCGACTTCTTTGATGTAACCTGCAGTAGACGCATTGGCCACGTTCTGGGAAGCCGTAGACATTCCATACTGGACGGCCTGCAAGCCAGAGACGGCGATTGAAAGTGAATCAGTCAGCCCCATGATATAGAGTTCCCCTCACCCGGTCTTACTGAATCATCGCCAAAGTGGTCTGCAGAAGCTGATTTGCAGTGGTCACGATTTTTGTATTCGCTCCATAAGCCTGCTGCGCGACGATAAGTTTGGTAAGATCGCTGGTCAGGTCTGTCGTCGAGCTTTCAGTGGAACTGGTGCTGAGCGTCCCTGCCCCATTCGTATTCACTGCATTGACTGTCGGTGCACCAGATGACGCCGTTGCTGTATAAGCCTGCCCGTTCTGGGCAGAGAGTCCATTAGGATCTGCGAACGTCGAGAGCGGTATTTTTGCAAGAAGCTGGGAAAGCCCATTATCAAATGTCGCCATCACAGACCCGTCGCTTTGCATAGACAGACCCGTGAAGGTACCGCTTGTGACGCTGTCCGTCGTCATTGTGGGATTGGTGCTATAATTACTGCTGTCTGTTGCCAGGCTCACACCGGACGTGCTCCCGATGGTTCCCAGGTTGACAGTCATATCCTGCGGCAGCCCCGTATATGAAAAGGTTGCCGCTGAACCCGTAGACTGGGACGCTCCATTTACAGACGCCAGAGAACCATCACTGTTAAACTTCACTGTGGCTGAATTGCTCGAATCTGCTGAATTACTGACAGTCCAAACCAAGGGATCCGTGGAGGATTGGTTCCAGTTCAGGCTCACCTCCTGAGCATTTCCCTTACTGTCATAGGCTGTTGCCGTAGATGTATTGGTTCCTTCTGCCCCAGAGGTGCTGCCAATCGCAGCAGACAGAGAAACAGTTGTGCTCTTGGTCGGCTGAAATGCAACGGAATCAGAGATTTTTATAGGTGACAGAGTGCTACTCAAAGCGCCCTCTGAACCCACCTGATACCCTTCCAGATAATAACCCGAGGTGTTGACCAGATATCCCTGGTTATTTTGTGAGAAGTCACCATTTCGCGTATAAAACTGCTGGCTGCTGAACGTCGGCGCTGTGCTGGATGTCGTGCTTCCTGTGGGTTGGACAACGTTGAAGAATCCGTTGCCTGAAATTGCGAGCGCCAGCGTATTTGTGGAAGAAACAACCATACCCTGATTGTCAGTATGCTGCCTGGTTGTCGCAGCCACACTGTCGCTCAGTGACTCCCCGTCGCTTGCCAGATCATTGCTCGTCACATAATCGGCAAAGCTTGTTGTTGCAGCTTTATATCCTGTCGTTTGACTATTCGCGATATTGTTGGAGAGATCGCTGAAAGCATGTGACTGGGAATTGAGGCCACTGACAGCCGTGTTGAGAGAATTGATGATCGACATGGCGGACTCCGGCAGAAACTGGGCTTCGGGCCTCACGCCCGGGTGTTATCTGACCTGACAGTTCCACACCATGCGTTAACGAAACCCTTACACTCGCGGAAAACCTCCTTCTTCTTCCCACGCTCCCTTTCCTTTCTGGCAGACAGAAAACCTTCCCAACAAAGCACTTCAGGCACTGGTTCTTTGTCACGGGACGAGGCAGTATATGCCGACATGCCAGTACCATCAGATGACCCATCCAAGCCCAGAATTCCTGACGATTCTCCCATAAAGCCGGCGAGATTCGTACATGGCAGCATCATGCGTCATGTCATCACCATGGCGGGAACCGGGGCCATTGGCCTCATGGCGGTTTTTGCTGTCGATCTTCTGAACTACTTCTACATCTCCCACCTGCATGATTCTGCCCTGACGGCTGCCATCGCTTTTGCGACGTCTCTAAGCTTTCTTCAGATTTCAGTATCCATTGGAATGACCATTGGACTTGGCGCCTGCATTGGTCGTCTGATCGGCGCTCGCCAGCATGCGGAGGCCCGAAGTCTCGCATCTGCTTTCATTGCTGTCATGGTTGGCATCGCGGCCGTTCTCGGCACGCTCACGGCGGTTTTTGCCACGCCACTTCTCAGGCTGCTTGGAGCTCAGGGAGCAGCTTTGGAAAACGCTGCGACCTTCCTGCACATAGTGTCGCCAGCTCTTCCATTAGTGTGTCTGGGAATGGCTCTGTCAGCTCTGTTGCGCGCAGTTGGTGATGCCAAACGGTCCATGCGCATTACCCTGACAGGTGCGCTTGTTTCAGCTCTGCTGGACCCCTTGATGATCTTTGTGCTGCATCTCGGTCTGGAAGGTGCAGCCATCAGCACCATTCTGGCGCGATGTGCCATTACAGCGAGCGGCTTCCTGAACCTTCGGGGGCACGCCATGCTGGAATGGCCAAAGAAAGAAGCCTTTGAGCCTGCCATGCGAAAAATTGGCGGCATTGCCGTCCCGGCGATTGCAACCAATCTCGCCACACCAACAGGCGCACTGTTCGTAACTCATGCCATGGCACAGTTTGGGCTGGATGCTGTTTCAGGGCAGGCAACTATCGACCGCATTGTGCCTGTTGCGTTTTCATTGGTTTTTGCTTTGACAGGTTCTGTCGGACCCATCATGGCGCAGAACCTTGGTGCCCAACAATTTGATCGGGTGCGTGAAGCCCTGATGGCCGCACTGAAGCTGACAGCGCTCTGTGTTGGAACCACCTGGTTTGTTCTTGCTGCCGGGCACAATGTCATTCTCCAGCTTTTCAACGTTCAGGGTATTGGGGCGGAAATCGTACGCCTGTTCTGTTGCTGGCTGGTCCTGAGCTATATGTTCGTCGGGCTGCTTTTTGTCGCCAATACGGCGTTCAACAACCTTGGGCACCCTTTCTATTCAACCGGCTTCAACTGGGGACGCGCCACACTGGGAACCATCCCGTTTGTGTGGTTCGGCTCAGCTTATGGCCCTATTGGTATTCTCGTTGGGCAGTCTCTTGGTGTCGTTATTTTTGGCACGTTTGCAGTTCTGACGGCTTTCCGCGTCATTGGACGGCTCGGGCCGCACACAGCCCCCTGACAGATGCAGGCATGATCTCATGCCCGCATCGTTGAAATTCAGGGAGCGGGGTTTGAATGCACCTGGTGAATGGCGTTGATCTTGGCTTCCAGTTCAGGCGTGATCTGTAGACGGGTTGAGTCCAGAATTGTTTGAAGCTGATCCGTGCTGGTGGCCCCAATGATATTGGATGTCACGAACGGACGCGACGTCACAAAAGCCACAGCCAACTGAACCGGATCCAGTCCTTCCTCACGGGCCAATGCGTGATAGGCCTCAATGGCAGCATCCACACCGGGCTTCTCGTAACGCTGACCACGATTAAAGAGCGTGGTGCGCGCGCCAGCAGGGCGTGCTCCGTTCAGGTATTTCCCCGTCAGATATCCCTGAGCCAGCGGAGAGTAGGCCAGAAGCCCGACATCTTCCCGCAGGCACATCTCTGCCAGACCAATTTCGAACGTCCGGTTAATGAGATTGTAGGCGTTCTGAATGGATGCCAGCCGCGGAAGACCACCATTCTGCGAAGCCGCAAGGAATTGTGAGACACCCCACGCTGTTTCATTGGAAACACCGACATGACGGATCTTACCTTGTGCGACCAGATCACCCAATGCGCCAAGAGTTTCAGCAATCGGAACTTCATTAGCTGCCGCCACGTCCCGAAACGTCGTCCCACCTTCACCAAACAATCCGATTTTACGGTCTGGCCAGTGAAGCTGATAAATATCAAGATAGTCCGTCTGCAGACGTCGCAAAGAGCCTTCAACAGCATAGTGAATTTGCTTTGGCGTCAAACGGGCTTCCTCACCGCCGGGCCGAAACCACGGTGAAGAACTGCGTCCAACAACTTTGCTCGCAATAACAAGTTTGTCACGGCCGCCGCGAGCTTTTAGCCAACTTCCAACAATGGTCTCAGTCGCGCCATAGGTCTCAGCACGTGGGGGAATGGAATAAAGTTCAGCAGTATCAATAAAATTGATCCCCTGATCGAGCGCCATATCGAGCTGCGCATGCCCTTCGGCTTCCGTATTCTGCTGACCGAAAGTCATTGTGCCCAGGCAGATTTCACTGACCTGAAGACCGGTGCGTCCAAGTTTGCGATGTTTCATAGAAGGTCCGATGAGATGATTTCTTGGATGTCAGGTTGCGCATCCAACAGATAAATGCGCAACCGGTTAAGCTGAGTCTCTCCTGTGCCGGGATCAAACGCAAGGGCAGGGCATGCATGATGTTTGCGCCGCCCGCGGCAAAGCAATTTCATTCTTTCCAATTGAATATTTCTTATTCAGAACATTTAGACACACCATTCCGGAATAAAATCGAATTTTTATAAAGTCTTCTATTTTGATTTCTTTATTCATAAGGCCGGATCAGCGGATGTGGCAAAAACAGTTCGGTAAAATCTCAGCTCTCTCTCAAGAGCATCTTCGACAACTTCACGGGCTCTAAAACCGTGACCTTCGTCCGGATAAACATGGAGATCAGACTGTGCCAGTTTTGTTCTCATGGCTTCAGCCTGTGCGAGAGGCACTACCTTGTCAGCACCACCATGCAGGAACAGGACAGGAACGGAAATTTTCTCTGCATGTGTGAGAGGAGAACGTTCCAGATACACAGCTTCCTTTTCGGGATAAGGCCCAATCAGACCATCCAGATAGCGTGCTTCGAATTTATGCGTCTCTGCTGCCAAGGCCCTTAGATCGGTAACGCCATAAAGAGAGGCGCCTGCCGCAAAAAGATCAGACTGTGCCAGTGCTGACAGAACCGTCAGGCCTCCCGCACTGCTTCCGCGAATAACGCAGCGTGTTGGATCAACCAGACCTTGTTCAATCAGAGACTGAACACCGGCCAGGCAATCCTCGACATCTGCAACACCCCATTGTTCGTCTAGAGCTTCCCGGTATTTGCGACCAAACCCTGTTGAACCGCGGTAATTGACATCAAGAACAGCGAAACCGCGGGAGGTCCACCATTGCACTTTGAAAGCAAAGCCTGAATTGGCACGCCCTGTTGGACCACCATGAGCCATAACAACCAAAGGCGGTTTTTCGCCTTCTTTTAGATGCGACGTGCTGCTCGCTGGTTCATAGAAGAGCGCGTATGCCTTCGATCCATCGGCTGTTGGAAAAGAGAACAGAGAAGGCTTGGCAATGTCGTCAGACGTAATCGTATCAGGCAGCACAACACTTGAGCGAAAACGCTCGAAATTCCCATCCATGTCACCAATAGCCAAAGCAGGTGGAGCGTTTTCGGGGGCATCAATCCAGGCAAACTGTCCATTCGACAGACGTTCTGGAACGTTGACGGGCGCTCCCATCTGAACAGTTTTCCAATGTCCATCTGCAAAGAGCAGAACGCCAGTGAGGCCTTCCCGAATTCCTAATGCGAGAAGCTGACCGTCAGGCAGTGGTGTGAGTGTTCTTTGTCCGAAGACCCAATGCGGCAGACCAATCTCAGCTCCAGCCTCTGGGAAAAACTGCTCTTTCCATCCCGTTTGATCATGCACGAATTTAACAGGCGTCCAGCAGCCCTGAGCATCTGATGTCGCATAGAGGTAACCATCTGCTCCCCAACGCGGTTCAATGATGCTGCAGGGTGTCTGACCACTCAGATCTATGGCTCGTCCAAGCTTGAGGCCAGGTCGATCAATAGGTGCCACAGACAGTCGGGTGACTGTCCATGGCATTTCCGGATTCTGCCAGGAGAACCAAGCCAGAGAGGCACCATCCAACGAGGGGCGAGGGGCTGCATAGAAATCAGCCCCGTCTACCAGAACCGTTTCCTGGCCCGACTGTGATACATGGACAAGCGCCGCTGTTGGCAGACCTTCGTCATGCGTTTCACGAACACAGAAAACACCGTCTCCGGCTGTATCCCATGTCAGATCAGCATAACGCATTTCCGGTGCACGATCGCCAGATAACGCCTGAAACATGCCCTCTCTGTTACTGAACCACAGACCGCCAACCTTTCGATCACTGAAAACAACTTCTGGATATCCGTTTTTCAGGCGGACATCCCACGCTCCTCCACCATATTCGTGAACACGGGTTCCGACAGTTCTCTCTGGCGGTATCAGGTCTACGAGTGTTCCATCGTGACGTCGTCCGACGATCACCGTGCGGCCTTGCTCTTCTGGTCGGGTCTCCTGCCAGAATACCCAGTCTTCAACCGTTCTGAGTTCAGAGAAAGAAAGAGTGCGGCCAGCCACGAGTTCAGGGCCAACCCAGGAGGGCCAGTTTCCGGCTACGTGAGGGGGGCAAAGCTCAGTCATTTTTCATCCCGTGTCTGATGTCCTAATATCGTAGCTGGCGGTTTTGCCTTCCGCCATATTCGCACAGGATCACGACACTGTTTCATCTCACGCAATTTCTCGATCACCTGCTCCAGGAATATGGCTACGGCGTTATCGGCGTGACAGTCATGCTGGAAAGCATGGGCCTGCCACTGCCAGCGGAAAGCATCATCATCGCTGCGTCCCTCTATGCAGGCAGTACGCACCATCTAGAGATTCGATGGATTGCCCTTGCCGCTGTGACAGGCGCCATCATGGGCGATAATTTCGGGTATCTGCTCGGCCACCATTTTGGCTACAGCATCCTGAAGAAACACGGCAAGAAAGTCGGCTTGACTGATGAGCGCCTGATGCTCGGCCGCTATCTTTTTCGCAAACACGGCGGGATTGTTGTCTTCCTCGGACGCTTTGTCGCTGTTCTGCGTGTGTTCGTTGCTCTTCTGGCTGGAGCAAACCGAATGCCCTGGCATTCGTTTCTTTTTTTCAACGCGCTGGGCGGTCTCTTCTGGGCTGGGGGCTATGCCTTCATCACTTATGAACTCGGTAAGCAGATCGAAAAGATCACCGGGCCGGTTGGAATTGCTCTGGCCGTCGTAGGAGCCTGCTGTCTGGGAGGAGCGTTTCTCTTTCTCAAAAAGAACGAGAAACGACTGACTGAAGAAGCCATCAAACAGGCTGAAGAAGATGAAAAGCGTTCAGCCGCCGGAGCCCACGAAAAAGGACAACACTAATGACCCGTCTTTCCCAGACCAGCTGGTCTCTTGATAATCTGAACCGTCTGGATGGTCAGACTGCGCTCATTACGGGCTCTACAGGCGGTCTGGGTTTCGAAATTGCCTGTGGACTGGCTGCACGTGGCGCTTCCATCATTCTAAGTGGGCGTAACCTGGAGAAGGGCAGGGCGGCTCTTAACCGCCTGTATGAACGTGTTCCAAGTGTGCAGGGCCGCTTTGAAGTGCTGGATCTTGCCTCACTGGCATCTATTGCAGCTTTTGCCACCGCTTTGCGCGAGCAGGGACGCCCCATTCAGCTTCTTGCCAATAATGCTGGCATCATGGGCCCTGCATCCCGGCTCACCACGAAAGACGGGTTTGAACTTCAGTTTGGTACCAACCACCTTGGTCACTTTGCTCTGACCGGACGGCTGCTCCCTCTATTAGCCGCGGGCAATGCGACAATCATGACTGTCGCGTCTCTTGCTGCCCTGAAGGGTGAAATTCCGTTTGGTGATCTGAATGCCCGGCACCGCTACAATCCGATGGCACGTTACCGGCAGAGTAAACTTTCAAATCTGCTCTTTGCTCTGGAACTAGACCGTCGGGCCAAGAAAGCTCCTTGGCCCATTCATTCACGGGCTGCTCATCCCGGCTGGGCAGCAAGCGATATTGTCTCCAATAACGGCTCGCTTGATCGGAATGGTACACCGATTGGTCGCTGGGGTCGTAAAATTGCCCGAAGCTTCGCCGGCCCTGTGTTTCATATGATGGGACAGACAGTGGAGGAGGGGGCTTGGCCGCTTCTCTATGCTCTGGCATCTCCTGAAGCGCAGGACGGAGGTTATTATGGGCCTCTGGGCAAGGGAGAAAGAACCGGTCTCCCGGGTGACGCCGGGCTGCCAGAGGCTGCGTCAGACCATACGCTTGCAAAACGCCTCTGGGCAATTTCTGAAGAAATGACTGGCGTCAAATACGGCCTTCTCTAAGGCCGTATCTGTACAGGCGACGTGTCTCAGGGCCGAACCATGATCATGATGACAATGATCACCATGAGAATGGTCGGTACCTCATTTGCGATCCGGTAATATTTCTCGGAATACGGATTACGGTCTTCTGCGAACAGACGACGCCATTTGCTGCATGCCCCATGAAACCCCATGAGGCCGAGAACGCAGATCACTTTTGTCCACCACCAGCCGCTGTTCCAGTCCACCAGACCCGGCACCGACGACATCATGCCCCCCACGAGCACGGTAACAATCATCGCAGGCGTCATGATCTGACGGAGAAGCTTGCGCTCCATGATTTTGAAACGTTCGCTCTCCGCAGTACCAGGCGTTGTCTGGGTATGGTACACGTAAAGGCGTGGCAGATAGAATGTCCCCGCCATCCAGGCTGTGAAGGCCATGATATGGAGGGACAGGAACCAGCTCAGGTGATCAACAACAAAGTCCATCAGTTCTCTTTCTGGCTTTGAAGTGTCTTGCGAAGCAGCGGTACCAGTTCGGAGAGATGACCGATCCTGACGAAGCCTGGCGTTGGCCAAAATGCCGGCAGAGGGAGGTCTTCTGAACGAAGAAGCACACAACTCATACCAGCACGCCGGGCGGCTTCAGCACCCGTGTCACTATCCTCAATCACAACACAGCTTTCTGGCAGAACACCTTCTGCTTTTGCAGCGTACAGATAAACCTCAGGAGACGGCTTCGGCTCATCCATGTCATTTGCTGAATGGACCCGGTTTTTCGCGAAAAACGTGGTCATCTGCGTCCGTTCAAACTTGGCGTCCATCTCTACGACAGATGAGTTCGAACCAACACGAAACGGCAGTTGTAAACCACGTATTCCCTGCAGCATTTCTGGCGCACCCTCTACAGGTTCTGCCATTTTTTGCATCAGGCGTACAAGATTTTCCCTCATTTTGAGTGCCGTATTTTTAGGAAGAGCATGTCCCGTTTCATGCTCTAATTCTTTCACGACCTGAGAGAGTGCCTTACCTGAAAACCTGTCATGAGCCTCATCGTCTGAAATCTTGAGACCAAGCGACCGAGCGAATTCTGCTGTGGCCCGACAGGACGCACGCTCACTGTCCACGAGTACGCCGTCACAGTCGAAGATGACCAGTTTCAGCTGGCCTGCTGCATCCAGAGCCGTGGTCATATTGCGCGCACCGCTTCAACCAGAGCACCGATATTTTCAGGGGGCGTGTGCTGCATGACGCCGTGTCCCAGATTAAAAACATGAGAACGTCCGCGAAGCGCATCCCGGATACCCTGAGCCTCACGCACCATGGCCTCACCGCCAGAAAACAGGACCATCGGGTCCATGTTTCCTTGCAGCGTCACGTTTGGTACCAGCTCCGCAATCTGCGCCGGATCAGCCACTGTATCGAGCGCCAGCGTATTGATCCCGGTCTTTTCTGCGTATTCGCGTATCATGATCCCTCCGAGGCGCGGAAAACCGATAATCGGCGTTCCCGGATGCTTCTCCCGGATATGACGCACGATCTGCCGGGTGGGTTCGATCACATACCGACGGAACGCATTGGGAGGAAGAATTCCAGCCCAGGAATCGAAGAGCATGACAGCTTCGGCCCCGGCTTCAATCTGGCCGCAAAGCATCTCTGCCGTGCTGATCGTCAGAGTTTCAATCAGACGGTCAAACAGCGCTGGATCAGTTTGCATCATTTTGCGGGTATTGGCGAAATCCCGCGATCCGCCGCCCTCAACCATGTAACAGGCGACCGTAAAGGGGCTACCAGCAAAGCCGAGCAATGTCGTGACATCTGGGAGCGATTTACTCAGTCGCGACAGTGTCTCCCGCACAGGCGCCGTGGCTTCCTGTACACGCTTGGGATCAAGTTTTTCCAGATCTGCCTGAGAACGGATGGCGCCAAGAACCGGGCCCCGACCATCAATGAATTCAAGAGACTGACCCATTGCCCAGGGCAGAATGAGAATGTCCGAGAACAGAATTGCTCCGTCCATTCCATACCTGCGGATCGGCTGCAGGGTCAGTTCTTCAGCCATGTCCGGAGTCATGCAGCGCGTCAGGAAGTCGGCCTTGTCACGCATGGCACGAAATTCGGGAAGGTAACGCCCTGCTTGCCGCATGAGCCAGACCGGCGGGGGCCAGACAGCTTCACCCTTGAGAGCTCTCAGGAGCGGTTTCGAGGATGGGGAGAGGGGTGCGTTTTCCGAATTCATGCCGCTCACTAACCATGAAAGAAATAAGAAAGAAATCCTGGAGGATAGGATGATCCCTGTGGATACCGGGGTACCCGGCTCTCTAAAAATGTACCCCGTCTTACTCACACTGTGTACAACTGCAAAACCCGCAGTGGACAAGGGGGTGCAGGATTCTATCCCGATTTGCTCACAGACCCCCTGTGTACAACCCCCAAAATTTGGGGGCGTACCCAACAATCCACGGTACTCGGTACTTTCCCGCAAACTTCAAGTACTGTCCCCATGTACCCCAGTACTGACACAATCTTTTCACCGGGTCATACGCAGTACTGGTACTCGTGCTCGCCGTCGATAGTTTGGAGTCGCATCTTATGACCTTGCTCAATAATTCCATAATCCTCGCAAGTGGCTCGAGTGCCCGGCGAGTACTTCTGGAAGAGAGTGGTCTGATCATTCAGGTTCGACCGGTAGATCTGGATGAAGAGGCTTTGCGCCAGCAGTGTGAAAGTGAAGGAAAATCTCTGGGAGACACGGCTTTGGCTCTCGCGGATGCCAAAGCGAGGCTTGCGGCCGATGTATCGTCTGACACCAGTCTGATTATCGCTGCTGACCAGATCCTCGATCTGGACGGAACAGCCTTTGCGAAACCGGAGGATCTCAATGAGGCAAAGACGCATCTTAAATGCCTTCGAAACCGCACGCATATTCTTCAGACGGCTGTTGTTTTGTATCGGGGGACACAGAAAATCTGGGAGACACTCGCTACTCCTCAAATGACGATGCGCGCCTTTTCCGATGAATTTCTGGAGCTCTATCTAAAGGAAGAGGGAGACAGGATACTGTCCTGCGTAGGGGCTTATCGGCTGGAAGGCTTGGGTATTCAGCTCTTTTCCAAAATTTCGGGCGATCAGGATGCTATCCTTGGGCTTCCACGGCTTTCGCTTCTTGAGAAGCTGCGTCAGGAGAACGTGATTCTAGCCTGAAAAAGTGTTTTTATGGCTTGTCACGATGAAAACATCCTTATATACCGCGCTCATCCGGCTCCACCCCAAAGGGGCTGTAGATGAAACACGTGGGGCCATAGCTCAGTTGGGAGAGCGCCTGAATGGCATTCAGGAGGTCGTCGGTTCGATCCCGATTGGCTCCACCAGTTTCTCCCAAAAAATCTGAAATTATGCTCTGCGATTTTTGTGTTTCTACACACGAAGTGCGTATTGCCGGATCAGACCTTACCCTTTCAATATGAAGGATCAGGTCTGTGTCCAAATTCAGGGCAGTGGGCGAACGAGGTCTGCAATCAGACCGTTCGTCGCTATGAGAGCATCCTGAGGTCCAAGTTCCAGAAGAAGGCCCCGGTCTCCGCCATTGATGACGATGGGCGGTCCATCCATTGCACTTTGATCAAAAGCTGTTGGTACAATACTGCGCTGGCCGAACGGACTGACACCACCAATTTTGTACCCTGTCCGCTGTTCTGCCTCTGGGCGGGACAGCATTTTAGCCTTTCGTCCTCCGAATGCCGCCGCAACACGTGTAAAATCCAGCTCTCTATCAGCGGGCAGGACAACACAGGCAGGGCGACCATCAATCTGAACCATCAGGGTTTTGAGAACATGATCCGGGGAAAGACCAAGGGCTTTGGCGGCGGCAATACCCAGTTTCCCCGCGGATGGATCATAGTCATAAATGCGACGCTGATAGGGTATGGACAGAGCATCCAAGGTCAGGGTTGCGGAAGTGTCCTGTGTATTCATTCCTGTTGCTCTTATTCTCTCGGCTTGTCATGTCAGGATGGCAGGTAGGGTCAGAGGATGCTAGACTATGAGCTTCTTTAATAAAGATGACAGGGTTTCATGGCCGCTGGTTTCCTAGCCTGTATGTTTGCTTCGGCTTTGCATTATCGCATTCCTCCCCGTGTTCTTCCCGCAATCCAGCGGGTTGAGGGTGGAGTGATGGGCAAGGTTAGCCAGAATAAGGATGGATCAGTGGATATTGGTCTCATGCAGATCAATTCGCGGTGGATCCTTCCTATTTCATCCATGCTGCACCAGAGCCCTGCCCAGATTGCAACGCGACTGGCCCTTGAGCCTTGTTTCAATGTTGCTGCCGCTGCGATGATCCTTCGCACCGCTCTGGATAATGAACACGGGAATCTCATGCGCGCCATTGGAGATTACCATTCGCGGACCGTGCCATTGAATATGGCGTATCAGCGTAAGGTTCTTGCCGCAGCAACCGAACTTTACGTAAGGCCGCCGTCCAGAGGATAGCCAAAGGAAGAATGTTATCTTATAACGTTTTTCCTTTCCATCCGTCCGGGGAAACTCATGCGCTGTGTCCGAACCCTGTTTCTGGCTGGTTCGCTTCTGACTGCGCCTTTTGCATATGCTGCTCCGCTGCCTGTGGTCTGCGTTGAGGCAGCTTGGTGTAATATTGCAGCGCAGATTGGTGGACCAGCCGTCCAGACACAGTCATTAATTTCAACTCCGGGCATCGATCCACATGAATTGACGCCAACGCCGTCCATGGCGCGGAACATGGCTCATGCCAGCGTCATCGTTCTGAATGGCGCGACCTACGATGACTGGGCAGTCCATTTTTCTCCTTCATCAGCAACACGAATTATTGCGGCCGAAGAAGCGGGATGGCGCGCAGGGGATAATCCGCATCTGTTCCTCGATCTGAGCGCCGTGCGTAAGGTGGCGTCAGCCGTGGCGGACGCGTTTATAGCGCGAGGCCTGGATCAGACGGATATTCGCAGTCGCCTCACAAGCTTTCTGACACAGGTTGATGCTTTGTCTGGCCAGACAGCGGCCATCAGGCAGAAACACGACGGGACTATCATCGGTGTCATGGAACCGGTGGGAGCTGATCTGATCCAGACGATGGGACTCAGGATCATTGACCCCGGGTTTGCCCTGTCGATCATGCATCATAGCGAACCGTCTCCGCGCGATGTGGCTCAACTGGAAACTGCAATCGATAGCAGACAGATCAGATTTCTGATCGTCAATCCTGCCGTCAGGTCTCCACAGATTGACCGTATGATAGAGCGGGCTAGGGGCAGCGGTCTGCCGCTGGTTATGATAGGAGAGACGCTCCCTGTCAGCCAGCAATGGCAAGACTGGGTCTCGTCGATCCTTCAGTCCGTTCAGCAGGCACTTGATGGCCAGTCCCGATAACCTTGTTCTTGAGAATGTTACCCTCTGTGCAGGCCAGACACGTGTTTTAAATCAGGTTTCCCTGACCGTACCTCTTGAAGGCATTACGCTTCTGTCAGGCCGAAATGGTGCAGGAAAATCGACTGTTCTGCGGGCCTGTCTGGATCTTGTAAGGCCCGAAAAAGGACAGATCCTGATTGATGGCCTCCCACCCGGAATGACCTGTGAACGCATTGGATACATGCCGCAGGGCTTGAGCGATGCGGCTCTCATGATCCCGGCGATCAGTCATGTGATGGCTGCCATGGATGGTGCGCGCTGGGGTGTGCCTATTCGTTTTGGTCAAAGAAAAAGGGAGGCCGAGAGGCTTCTTGCCCTGACTGGAGCACTTTCTTTCTCAAAACGGCCTCTGGGACATCTGTCAGGGGGAGAGCGACAGCGTGTCTGTCTGGCGCAGGCACTTGCTGGTCAACCGGGTCTGCTTCTTCTGGACGAACCCCTTGCCGCCCTGGATCACGACGCGCAGCAGCAGATTGTTTCCCTGCTGGTATCACTCACCCAGACCCTTGGCGTTTCAATCCTTATGACATCTCATGAAACTGCCGCGCTGGAAGGAAAGGTAACGCGCGTTCTGGCTCTGGAAAATGGCGAGTTGCATGTTCGAATTTGAATTCATGCGGCATGCATTTCTGGGATGCACGCTCGTCTCTGTTCTCGCAGGAACTGTGGGATGGTTTCTGAGCCTGCGGCGACAGGCTTTTGCCGCCCATGCTCTGTCCCATATTGGCTTCAGTGGAGCCGCAGGGGCAGTCTGGCTTGGCGTTTCGCCTCTCTTCGGGATGATTGCTTTCAGCCTTCTGGCAGGCCTTGCCATAGGAAGCGAAGGTGAGGGACGCGGTAAAATTCCCCCTCAGAGAGACAGCACGATTGGCCTTGTGCTTGCTGCCAGCCTTGGCGTGGGCACCTGGTTCCTGCATGAGGCCAACGGAGCCTCCAGCATGGCGACGACACTGCTATTTGGGGATGTGCTCGGAATTGACACTCTAACGCTGTTTATTCTGGCTGGAGTGACGGCTCTTTGTCTGGCAGGGCTGGTTTTTCTTGGGCGGCCGCTTCTGTTTTCGAGCCTAACGCCAGAAGTAGCGCGTGCGCGTGGTGTTCCTGTGCGTCTGACGTCCCTGGGGTTTATGGCTATAGCAGCTTTGGCCTGTTCAGCCTGTGCTGAGGTCTCCGGCGCATTGCTGGCCTTCAGTCTCATGATTGGCCCGGCGGCTACGGCATTGAGGCTAGGGCTATGCCCGGCGATGGGACTACTGGTTTCGGTATTGCTCGCTCTTGTCCTGTCCTGGGGCGGTCTGATGCTGTCCTGGATAACGGATATTCCTATTCCATTCTGGATTGGGTTGGGAGCAGGAGTTTTTTACGGATTGGCGAACGTTTGGACGCGTTTCAAGGCTAGTTGAGTGTTCCTGCACACGAGGACACAAGCACGATAAAAGCCACAAGACCAATATGCATGATGATCAGGGCTCTGCCAGAGATGTATGGGACATCACGGGTGGTATCAGGTGTAGGCGTTAGCATCGAGGGCCTCCGGAGCAATCCTGGAATTCATATAGAGTTCTGATTTTCATGGCTAGAATAAGTGGAAAGTCACTTAATTTTCAAAAAAATAGAAAAATGCAGAAAAACTGAATAGATTGCGATATGTTAATGTCATTATGCCAAATGATACAAAAACATCTCGACCTGCTCGTGAACAGATAGACCTCTCACAGGTTGAGGTCTCACCAAACGCGAAATTGATCCTGATGCTTGCAGCTATGGTTGCTGCAATCTGTGGTGGTCTCTACGGTTACGACACGGGCATCATCTCAGGCACATTGCCTTTGATTGGTGATGATTTTCATCTGAACTCCACAATGAAGGAAAGTGTAGCTTCGGCTATTCTCCTTGGCGCAGTATTCGGAGCCTTTATAGCCGGATCTTTGTCAGAGAAATTCGGGCGCCGCACCACAACATGTCTGGTTAGTGGTGTCTTTGTCCTTGGCGCGACAACATGTGCTTTCTCTCCGGATGTATGGAGCCTCATTGCCGCACGGTTTGTGCTTGGACTTGCCGTTGGTGGTTCCACACAGGTTGTGCCGATGTATATTTCGGAACTGGCTCCCCAAGAACGGCGGGGAAGCCTGGTGACGATGTTCAATGTGGCCATCGGTCTCGGTATTCTGATTGCTAACATTATCGGTCTTACCCAGCGCACAAACTGGGGTTGGCGCCCTATGGTGGGGATTGCCGCCATACCGGCTGCCCTCGTCTTCGTATCCATGTTCTTCATGCCGAAAAGCCCGCGCTGGTCTGCTGAGAATGAAGGCATGAAGAATGCCATTCTTCATCTTAGCCGTATCCGCACCACAAAAAGGGCTGTTCGCAAGGAAGTCGAAGCCATTCGTGAGAATGCAGAGGGTATCAAGCAGGAGAACCGAGGGTGGTGTGGTCTTTTTCAGCCATGGGTTCGTCCGGCTCTGGTCGCAGCACTGGGCGTGGCGTTTTTCACCCAGTGTGGTGGCCTGGAGATGATGATCTACTATGCCCCAACATTTTTGAATGATGCTGGTTTCGGCGCATCGTCGGCGCTTTGGGCCTCGCTTGGTGTCGCGATCGTTTATTGCATCATGACCATTCTGGGCTGTCTTTTCGTAGACCGGATCGGTCGGCGTCGCCTGATGCTGATCATGGGCCCGGGGGCTGCACTCTCGCTGGTTGGTCTGGGTATCATGTTCATGCTTCACCCGGCCGCAGGCAGCGCGGGGTCTTATCTGATCGTGGCGTTCCTGCTGTTGTTCATGATGTTCAACTCTGGTGGCATTCAGGTCTGTGGCTGGCTGTTGGGCGCTGAAATGTTCCCGCTGTCCATGCGTGGTCAGGCAACCTCGCTACATGCAGCTACTCTGTGGGGGGCTGATCTGCTTGTCACCAGCACAGCGCTTACGATGGCAGAGGGAATTGGTCTGACATGGACGATGTGGTTTTACGCCTTCGTCAATCTGGCTTCTGTCATTTTTGTCTTCTTCTTTGTGCCAGAGACATCAGGTGCCTCTCTCGAAGATATTGAAGACGCTCTGGTGGAAAACCGTTTCCGGCCTACTCGCGATAACAAGCGCATTGTGCCGGAAGACGATGAAGAGGACGCACGCTCCGCTGCATGATAGCTTTCCCTTTTTGAAGGGAAACATACATGTTGGATGTTATTGCAAAACGGGTTGTTGCCGCGCGAAGTGGCAGCAACCCGTTTGTCATTGGGCGTATGAAATCTGGTTGGCTGGTGATCGGTGAGACGCAGCCGCTTGCAGGATACTGCCAACTCTTGGCTGATCCTGTCGTGTCTTCCCTAAATGACCTGAAAGGTGAGGAGCGGATTCAATATCTTCTGGATGTTGCTGCCGTCGGTGATGCTCTTCTGGCTCTTACCGCTTCAAGCCGCATCAATTACGAAACATGGTGCAATCTGGCACCGTCTCTTCATACGCATATTGTTCCGCGGTATGCCTCAGAACCTGAAGACCTGCGCATCAAGGCAGCCAGTATCGCTTATGATTATGCGTCTGCGCGCCCGTTCAGTCCTGAGCATGACGGGGCCTTCATGGACGCCATGCGGCGCGAGCTACATATTCAGCCTTGAGTCGGCTGTCGGCCCGCGAGAAGAAACCAGAGACGGAAAATAGCGGTCTCACAACGTGTCTGGCGCTGAAGTTCTCTTCGCCTCCAGAGGATTTTAATTCTGGCTCTTAACGTCCGGGCTCCGGCCAGTTCTGACAGAAGGGTCTGTGCGTCTTCTGTCAGGATATCTGGCTCATGGAGCAGATGCTGAACATTGGACTCAAAGATCGTCATGAAGACGCCGGGTCCGCGTCTGAGAGCACTTAAGCCTCGGCTGAGAAGCGAGCGTTTGGCTCCTACGGTGTTGCGCGCGTGCTGGCGGTAATAGCTGACACACCGCTCATCAAAAAAGACTTTGCCGCCAGAGGCCATCGTAACGAGATAAGCCCACCAGTCATGCAGGATGAAGGGCGGAGGTAGTCGCTCATATAAAAGCTCATATGTCGCTGCGTTGATAACAACTGTGTGCCCGGTTGCGATGTTTTGCGTCAGAGCGGATGCAAAGTCAGGGGTTCTGCTGAGGGACGCCGACTTACTGAACACGTTGAGCGAAGAATCTGTCAGATACTGACGGGCACAATATAAAGCGGGCACATCGAGCGGCTGTCTCTGGAGCCATTCCAGCGCCCATTCCAGCTTTTTGGGCTGCCAGACGTCATCCTGGTCCGCGAACGCTACGAATGGCGTTGGAGGAATGGAATCCAGAAGATGCAGATAAGACCCCGTTACGCCCATATTGCCCATGACGGATGTAATTTCGATGCAACGCCCGTGACCGCGATGCTCTTCAAATGAGAGCATGATCACACGGGAGGCATCAGTTGATCCGTCATCACGCCAGTAAAGGACCCAATCCGTGTGGGTCTGGGCGAGAATGCTGTCGAGCTGAGCGTTGAGATAGGTTTCGCCGTTATGCAAGGACAGTAGAATGGCGACACGGTCTGTCCTGTCGGCGGTCTGGCTTGCTCCTCCCCGTATCATCTGTGGATTCCAGCGGCGAATGCCGGAGTGGGGAGAAGACATAATATCCTTGGTTGAAACGGGTCAGGAAACTAGGGTCATCCTGCAAGGTTGCTGGGATGACCCCTTATTCTCAGGTTGCTGCGAAAAGCCGGTGGACTGTCCGCGCCACGCTCTCACGCCATTCTGGCAGACGAACACCGAAAATACGATGCAGTTTCGAGCAGTCCAGTCGGGAATCCTGCGGGCGCTTGGCAGGGGTCGGCCAGTCTTCCGTCCGGATTGCACTGACTGTTGGCATGGTCTGACCATGCTTTTCTGCTTCTTCGAGCGCGGCAACAGCCAGACCGTGCCATGTCGTTTCGCCTGTGCCGCTGGCGTGATAGATGCCACCAAATTCCGGCTTCCAGCCATCTTTTTTGATGAGGGCCAGAATAGCGAGAATAGCATCAGCCAGATCGTCAGAACTGGTGGGGTTGCCGCTTTGATCGCCAACAACCTTGAGCGCCGGATTTTTAGCGCCGGCATTGATCATGGTCTTGACGAAATTCTTGCCGTGAGCGGAGTAAACCCAGGAGGTCCGAAGAATGATGCTCTTCGGGTTTGCCGCCAGAACAGCCTGTTCGCCGTCAGCTTTGGTGCTGCCATAGACTGTTTCAGGGCTTGTAGGATCCTCTTCCGTGTAAGGAGATCCCTTGTCACCAGAAAAAACATAGTCCGTTGAAACATGGATGAACGGAATGCCGGCCTTTGCGCAGGCTTCCGCGAGCGCCTTGGGGCCTGAGCAGTTGGCGCGCTCGGCTCCAGCTGTTTCCGTTTCTGCCAGATCAACGGCCGTCCAGGCAGCTGCATTTACGACAGCTTCAGGGCGGTATTTTTCAATCGCTGCGGAAATGGTTTCCGGTTTGTCGAAGTCGAACTCCGGGCGCCCAACACGGATGATCTGATCACCCCCGATGTTCGCAAGAGACGTCGCAAGCTGGCCATTGCCGCCCGTGACAAGGATAGGACCTGTGCTGGACATAATGCGACTCACTTTTCGTAAGAGAACCAGCCCTTGGCTGCGGAGAAGTGTGGAGCGACCTTATCCTTGTCGGAAAGGACGGCTTCTTCTTCGGAAATGGGCCAATCAATGTTCAGGTCGAGACAGTTCCAGATGACGGCCCGCTCGGAAACCTTGCTGTAAAGCGATGTGCACTTATACTGAACTTCCGTGTTCTCTTCGAGAGTCACGAAGCCATGCAGAAAGCCCGGCGGCACCCAGAGCTGAGACCAGTTTTCAGCAGAAAGCTCAGCGGCCACCCATTGACCGTATGTTGGTGAGCCTGTGCGAGCATCCACAGCGACGTCCCAGATCGCGCCACGTGTTACACGAACCAGCTTTCCCTGCTCATAGGGGGCAAGCTGGCAGTGAAGTCCACGAACAACGCCTTTTTCGCAGGACAGGCTTTGATTGTCCTGAACGAACGGAAGGTTGATACCCGCTTCTGTCATACGATCGAGATTGTAGGTCTCCGAAAAGAAACCCCGATTGTCACTAAAACGTGGCGGCGTGACGAGAATGACGTCTGGAATGGCGAGACGTTCAACCTTCATGACGAATTCCTTTTTATAAACGATGTCCGGGAGCGGAGACAAAACAGAAAGGGGACAGAAAAAACGCTGTCTGGGAAATTCAGACAGCGTTTTGGACATCCAGTTCAGGAAGCGTGGTCTGCCAGTTCAAGCAGAAGGCGGCCGAGTTCTGTTTTGCCCATTTTTTTTGCATGGGCACGAAGCTGGTCAGCGTTGATGAACTTGTTGCGGAACGCGACTTCAGCAGGTGAGCCAACCAGCATGCCCTGACGGGACTGAATGGTCTGAACGAAGGTTCCAGCCTGCATCAGGCTATCTGGCATACCAGCATCAAGCCAGGCACAGCCACGACCAAGGCGGTCAACCTGCAGAGTACCTTCTTCAAGATACATACGGTTGAGATCGGTAATTTCCAGTTCGCCGCGGGGACTGGGTTTCACCTTCTTGGCGAAATCCACAACGCGATGATCATAGAAATACAGACCTGTGACGGCCCAATGGGATTCCGGTTGAGCTGGTTTTTCTTCGACTTTTAGAGCTCGGCCGCTTTCATCAAACGAGACCACGCCATAGCGCTCAGGATCACGGACCTGATAGGCGAAGACGGTTGCGCCTTCCGGCCGGTTCGATGCTGCGCGCAGCAGCACACCCAGATGTTCGGAGAAGATCAGATTGTCGCCGAGAGCGAGTGCGCAAGGAGCGCCCTGGATCCAATCTTCGGCAATCAGAAACGCCTGTGCCAGACCGTCTGGGGACGGCTGAACCCGGTATTCAAACTTCACGCCAAACTGTGATCCATCGCCCAGAAGACGCTGGAACTGCGGCATGTCATGCGGGGTCGTGATGATCATGATATCCCGGATTCCCGCCAGCATCAGCGTGGAAAGGGGATAATAGATCATCGGTTTGTCGTAGACCGGCAGGAGCTGCTTTGAGGAAGCAAGCGTCATGGGATACAGGCGTGTGCCCGAACCGCCAGCCAGGATAATGCCCTTCATGGGCTTCGTCTCGATCGTGCTCATGCGCGTGTTCCCAGTCGCTGTCCCGTATAACGCTTGGAGCGGATTCCTTCCCACCAGTCACGGTTGTCGAGATACCACTGAACCGTTTTGCGGATGCCAGTTTCGAAATCGTTCTTGGCTTTCCAGTCCAGCTCCTTTTCGGCATGGGACGGGTCGATTTCATAGCGGAAATCATGGCCGGGACGGTCTGTCACATAACGGATCAGACGCTCACGCGGGCCTTCCGGGTCTGGCAGGAGTTCATCCAGAACGGCGCAGATCTTCTTGACGACTTCGAGGTTCGTGCGCGGCTGACGGGCACCGATGGCATAGGTCTCACCGGGCTTGCCAATTTCGACAGCGCGAACGAGAGCTTCAGCATGGTCCTCAACGAACAGCCAGTCGCGAATGTTCTCACCCTTGCCATACACCGGCAATTCACGACCTTCGATGGCATTGATGGTCACGAGCGGAATGAGCTTTTCCGGGAAGTGCCAGACGCCGTAGTTGTTGGTCGTATTGGTGACGAAAGTTGGCAGACCGTAGGTATGATACCAGGCACGAACCAGATGATCGGAAGAGGCTTTTGATGCGGAGTAGGGGCTGCGTGGATCGTAAGGGGTCGTCTCGGTGAAAGGCGGATCATTTGGCTCTAGATGGCCAAACACTTCATCCGTTGAAATGTGATGGAAGCGGAAAGCCGCTTTCTCATCATTTCCAAGATTGCTCCAGTATTTCCGGGCAGCTTCCAGGAGAGAGTAAGTGCCGACAATATTTGTCTGGATGAAAACGCCAGGACCATCAATCGAGCGGTCTACATGGCTTTCAGCAGCCAGATGCATGACGGCATCCGGGCGATATTCCTCAAAAAGGCGTTGCATTTCAACGCCATTTACGATGTTCGCCCGTGCGTGGGAATAACGCGGATCAGAAGCGACTTCGGCTACGGTGTCTTCGGACGCTGCATATGTCATGCAGTCCACATTCAGAACGCTGTGTTCAGTGTTCCTGATAATATGACGCACCACGGCCGAACCTATGAAGCCGCAACCGCCTGTCAACAATATCCGCATTTCAACCTCTTAACATCACGGTAGGAGCTTCAGCCCCGTCACGAAGAAGTATCTTACAGTGTTGTACAAGAGGCGCAAATTTTGCTTGTGGTAATATTTAGTGAAACCAATTGCCGTAACCATTAAGGCCTCGCCCCGAGTTCCGTAATGAGCTACCCAGACATTCCTGTTAGGCAGGAGATTAGAGGTATGCTGGCTGATATACTGACCCGATCGCTTGTAGACGTTTTGGAACGTCCGGATCTGCGGGTCGTGGCTGCAGGGCTTATGCCCGAGCTTGATATTTCGCTGGAGCAGTCTTTTCAGTTGGGTGAGAATCTCCTGTCTGAACCAAGTTCAGTAACGGGGCGAGCATGTCTGAAACTAGGTGAACCATGTTTGCGGACGCCCGGTTTAGCGCCGACATTTCTTCGCCAGGCTGTTGAACTCTTTCGACTTCTGCATAATGGGGCAGATGTCCGTCTTGCGAGCTTTGCTGCTGCCCGTGTCGCAGCGCTGTTTCATGCGCTCGATACGAATGCGGTCAATCCGCTTCCACGGGAATTGGCTCTTTGTGCGGGAGACGTTCCGGACAGCACAACGCTTCTGGCACTCTGGACTAGCCTGAAGCACCACCTGTCAAATCCTCCGGAATTCACCGAAGATGACGCAAAGCGCCTCAGACCCGTTCTTGTGCGGCTGTGGCACGTTATGGCCCCGGCAGAAACACTGATGAGTAGTGGCGGGGATTCTCGCCTGGCCGTTGACCCCGAAACTGGCCTGAACAAGTATTCTTGTTCTCATCGCCCACGCCCATGGGCCGTGACGTTTGGTTCTTCCACGGCATCCTCTTTGTCAGAACGAGGTTTTGGGGGGGCTGAATTTGCGCGCTGCATGATGATGAATGCGCTCCTGTCAAAGCAGGACCCGGATCTCGTGCAGGAAAGCATTGTCAGAAGTGCGCGTGCAGGTATCGGGCGGCATTATGGTTTGCCGGAAGATGCCGTTCTTCTGTCCGCATCCGGCACGGATTGTGAACTTGCTGTGCTTGCTCTTGTGGCGGCCGGAACAGATCGACCAGTCAGTTCCATTCTTCTGGCTCCTGATGAGACAGGGAGTGGGGTGCCCTTGGCCGCTCGTGGGCGTCACTTCGCGGGTGATAGCGCATGCTCTACGACAGTCGGAAAGGGGGAACTGATTGAGGGATTCCCCGAAGACACACAACTGTTTGGCGTTCCCATTCGGAATGAGGATGGAACCTCGCGTCTGCTTGAAGACATTAATGCGGAATGTAGGGAGTTGGCCCGACGAGAAGTGAAGGCTGGCCGACACGTCCTGCTGCATCGTTTGGATCAGTCAAAAACGGGTCTTGCTGCACCTGATATGGAAACGGTTGCAGAGTTGCAGACTGAATTGGGAGAGCATCTCAGTGTTGTTGTAGATGCCTGCCAGGCACGCCTTAGCCCATCGCGTGTTTCAGAATGGGTTAAAGATGGTCTGCTGGTTATGATCACGGGGTCAAAATTCTTTACTGGACCACCGTTCTGTGGGGCACTTCTGGTGCCAGATGTGATCCTGGAGAAGATGTCATCGCTTTCGCTCCCCAAAGGCTTGAAGTCTTATGGAAATCGGGACGAGTGGCCTGAGCAGGCTGACAGGCACGCGTTGAATAATGGTCACAATATTGGTCTGGCCCTACGCTGGCATGCGGCTCTCGCTGAAATGGATGCGCTCTTCTCGCTTCCTGATTCCCTGATCCGCCAGAGACTCAATGATTTCATGACCGAGGCTGTTAAGCTGGTAGAGGCCAGTCCTACCTGCACGTTACTGCCAGTCGGGAAACCTACTGATGATGGTCGGTGGGACGCTGTGCCGACCATTCTGTCATTTCTGGTGGAAGATCCCAAAAATCCGGATGCGCCTCTCGGACTGGAAGATGCGCGTAAGTTGCATCGGTGGCTCAATGCAGATCTTTCACCATGGGTAGGGGAGGGCGAGCCAGCACTTCTCTGTGTTCTTGGCCAGCCTGTTCCGGTTCCACATCCCTTGGTGACTGGTCATGCCGGAGCTTTGAGATTGTGTGGCGGCGCGCGTCTGGTCTCAGGCGAGCCATCGCACGAAGGTCTGGATGAAAAGCAGCGCTTGCAGCGGGAGTGTGCAGACGCGAAACGGGTGCTTGCCAAACTTGAGCTCATTTTGGAAAACTGGGACGTTCTTCTGGACGCCAACCCTGTTCCCCGTTACGCGCCTCTCTCATGACACAGACAGACCAAGCCGTCCCTCATGGACACTTTCTTGATACGCCTGAACTGCCACGCGGTATTACCCGCTTCTGGCTGATCAGACATGCCGTTGTAGAGGCGAGTGCGCGCAAGACCATGTATGGCGCGATGGACGTTCCGCTTTGCATGGATGCGATGGCGAGCCAGCAGGGTGGATACGCTGCTTTGGCCAGACGTCTGCCGTCTGATGCTGTCTGGTATACCTCACCGCTTCAAAGGGCACGTGACACTGCCGCACAGATACGCTGCGCAGGAGCGTTTACCCACGCTGACGTCACGGTTGATCCAAGATTTATTGAGCAATCTATCGGAGAGTGGCACGGAACGCCGCACGATCAGTTTCTCTCTCTGCTGACGCTGCCGCCCAATCCATTCTGGTCTTTGTCAGCCAGTGAGCTTCCGCCGGGCGGAGAAAGCATGCTGGATGTTTGTGCGCGCGTCTCCCATGGCCTGGAAGATCTTGCCAACGCAAATGCTGGTCAGGATATGGTTGTTGTGAGCCACGGTGGCGCGATCCGGGCGGCACTTTCACACGCTCTTGCCATCCACCCTGATATTGCTCTGCGCTTCACTATTCAAAATCTGTCGATTTCGATTATCGAGCGTATCAATGGGTTGTGGCGTGTTGTGGCTGTTAACGAACTGCCAGATTTTCGGGGATAAACCGGGGATGCCTCTGAGGAGGTCTTGGTCAGGTATTCTTTTTCTTTAAGCGAGCGCGTCACATCCATGATCCATTGCATCAGGCAGCCGCCGAGTGCAGCCAAAATATAGGATGCGTAATGGTATTCTTGCAGAAGCTTGTATGTCAGAACTGCGAATAAGGCAGAGCAGAAATTCTTTAAAGCGTTTTCCTATCGTCTTTTTGTCGTCAAAAAAGACGATAGGAATATTTCATTATCACCAAAGAAAGCTCTTCTAAGGGGCTATTATTTTAATTTTTGTGAAAACGTTCGAGCGAATGCTTTCTAAAAGCGAGAGTAACCAGATTTGAAAATCCAGATAAAATACTTTGAGATGCATATTTTCAAGGGTAAGACCGGAAACGGAGCTTGGTGGGCACACAAGGGCTCGAACCTTGGACCCGCTGATTAAGAGTCAGCTGCTCTACCAACTGAGCTATGTGCCCGTCGCTCCGTTTCCGGTGAGGCGCCTTATAAAGGGGAAGCGGGAATGCTTGCAAGGGGTTTTTTCAGATTATAATGAATAAAATCCAAAAAAATGATGGCTCCCTTTGATAACCGCCTCTTATTCCCGGTTGAGAAGACGCATGAGGCTCTCAAACTGTTCAAGAGATCGGTAATCGATCTTTAGCGAGCCGCCCTTTTTTCCGTCGTAAGCGATGTGGACTTTAAGTCCCAGCCGGAGAGCCAGATCTTCTTCAATCTGGACAATCTCTGCGTCCCGGCGCTTTTTCTGAACGGCTTTCTTCTCTGATTTCTCAGCGACAAGAGCTTCTGTCTGGCGGACATTCAGTCCTTTTTCCAAAACAGTTTTGGCCGCAGCTATCGGGTCTGGATGGCTCAGAAGGGCACGGGCATGTCCGGCTGAGAGTTCACCGCGGCGAACATGGGTCCGGATCTCTGGCGGCAGGTTCAGCAAGCGCATGGTATTGGTGATGTGAGGTCGGGATTTTCCGACGGCGCCGGCCAGTTCTTCCTGCGTCAGGGTATAATCTGTGATGAGCCGCTGAAGGCCTTCAGCTTCTTCGATCGGGTTCAAATCGGCGCGCTGAAGGTTTTCCACAAGCGCGGCTGCCATGGCATCCGTGTCATCCAGCTGGCGCACATGCACGGGGACACTATGCAGTCCGGCAAGCTGAGAGGCGCGCCACCGCCGCTCGCCAGCGATGATCTGGTATCGCTCAGGGTTGGCCGGGTCTGGTCGGACGAGGAGGGGCTGCAGAACGCCGCGGGACCGAATGGAATTGGCCAGTTCTTCCAGTCGCTCAGGGTTCATGTCCTGACGGGGCTGAAAGGGGCTGGGCTCCAGCACATCAACAGGCAGGGACGTATGCTGCTGAACAGGCGCATTGGCGCGCGTAGCACGGGCCAGCTGGGGAGCCTGATCGCCCAGAAGGGCGGCAAGACCACGACCGAGGCGCGGAGAAGTATCCTTTTTGGCCATCACAGCTTACGCCTTTGTCCTGTTCTCGGTTCGCTTCAGAAGTTCGTCCGCCAGTGCCACATAGGCGACTGCGCCTGTGGAGCGTGCATCATAGTTCAGCACCGGGCTGCCATGACTCTGGGCTTCGGAAATACGAATATTTCTCGGGATTAGCGTTTCGAGAACCTGCTCACCAAAGAAACCTCGTGCATCCTGTGCCACGAGTTCTGAAAGGTTGTTCCGCCGATCGTACATGGTCAGCACAATGCCTTCGAGATGCAGATCTGCATTGAAGGCACGACGCACACGGTCAATGGTGCGCACAAGCTGACTGATCCCTTCCAGCGCAAAGAACTCACACTGTAGCGGCACGAGAACGCTGTCTGCAGCGACGAGGGCATTGAGCGTGAGAAGGCCAAGGCTGGGCGGGCAATCGATCAGGATGGTATCGTAGTCGCCTTCAAGGGAGCGCAGAGCATCCCTTAGACGATATTCACGACGCTCATCTGCGATCATCTCAAGTTCAGCACCAGCCAGCTCATTATTGGCGGTGATAATCGAAAGATTTTCGAACTCTGTCGGCTGTGCGAGAGCGTGTGGCTCTGCTTCCTGCATCAGGGCGGCATACGTGCCAATATTCCGCTGATCATACTCAATGCCCAACCCGGTCGAGGCATTGCCTTGAGGGTCCAGATCAACGAGCAGGACGCGCTGTTTCCGTGCCAGCGCAGCAGCTAGATTGATTGTGGTCGTGGTTTTGCCAACACCACCCTTCTGGTTGGTGACGGCAATGATGCGAGTGGTGGGGGATACGGAATTAGACGACACGCTTGAAATCACTGACCTTGATAATGGCTCCGCCGGGGTCGGTGCGGCTGGGAAGAATGGTAGATGTCATGTGCCAGTCACGGCTTGCCTCGGTCAACTCATCCTGCGCCTTTATGCCTTTGAGAAACAGACAAAATCCGTTTTCTTTCAGCAAAGGACGCGCCCATCCGAGCAGTTTGACCAGCGGGGCCAGCGCACGGGCTGTAATGATGTCGGCTTCTGGCGGGGTTGCTGCTTCAATGCGCTTCGGAATGACCGTGACTTTGGCTCCGCAGATGCGACCAGCTTCCCGGAGGAAGGCACATTTCCGCTGATCGGACTCAATTAACGTCACAGGATTATCTGTTGCGATTGCCAGAATAAGGCCAGGAAAGCCTCCGCCTGAGCCCAGATCAGTAATGGTTGCACCGGCAGGAATCATGTCTGCGAGTTGCAGGCTGTCCTGAATATGGCGTGGCCACAATTGGCCCAGATCTTTTGGGCTGACCAGATTGATCTTCGCATTCCATTGCACGAGCAGGTCTGCGAAGCGTTCCAGTCTCTCCTGCGTTTCACGTGAAACGGTGGTCATGACAGGGTCCTTACATGGGCCAGCAGGGCAACCAGCGCAGCGGGGGTTACACCTCGCACACGTTGCGCAGCTGCAAAGCTGGTTGGTCGTGCCTGAGTAAAACGCTCACGCATCTCACTGCTCAGGCCGCCGATAGCGTTGTAATCCAGATTGTCCGGAAGAGCGATGGCGCTTTCAGATGCAAGCTGCTTGATCTCGCGATCCTGCCGCTGGAGATAGCCGCCGTAGCGAGCTTCCGTTTCCACATGGCGGCGGATACGGAGAGGCAGGGCACCAAACCATGGCGCTAGATCCAATACCTTCGAATGATCGCCGTTGCTGGCCAGAACATCCAGAACGCTGCGTCGTCGCCCATCCAGAGAGACCTCAAACCCGACGTCCTTGAGGGCTTGGGGCAGGAAGGTCGTCGATGCTGCCAGTGCCATGGCTGCGTCAATCTGGGTTTTCATGTCGGTAAAGGCTTCAGCGCGTTCAGATAGAATGCAGCCAGCGTCCATGCCTTTTGGCGTAAGTCTTAGGTCTGCATTGTCAGCCCGGAGGCTTAAGCGATACTCGGCCCGTGACGTGAACATGCGGTAGGGCTCGCTGATGCCGTGCAATGTCAGGTCGTCGATCATGACACCCAGATAAGCATCGCTCCGATCCAGAATGAGCGGATCGTTTCCGGCGGTCGCGCGAGCGGCATTCAGGCCAGCAAGAAGGCCCTGAGCGCCCGCTTCCTCATAGCCTGTCGTACCGTTGATCTGCCCCGCCAGGTAGAGGCCAGGCAGGCTGCGCAACTGAAGTGAGGGCATCAGTTCTCGCGGGTCGACGTAATCATACTCCACAGCGTATCCGGCTGTGACGATCCGCGCTTTTTCCAGCCCTGGCATCGAAGCGATCATGAGGGCCTGAACATCAGCGGGAAGGCTGGTGCTGATACCGTTCGGGTAAACAAGATCACCCCCGGGATTTCCAGAGAGCGCTTCGGGCTCAAGAAAAACCTGATGGGAAGACCGCTCTGCGAAACGGACAACCTTGTCCTCAATAGACGGGCAATAGCGTGGCCCACGGCCTGCAATCGCACCACCATACATGGCTGAACGGTGCAGGTTCTCGTTAATGATCCGGTGCGTTTCCGGCGTGGTCTGGCTGATCCGGCATGAGACCTGGGCGTTGGTGATGCTGCCCGTCAAAGGGCTGAACGGCTCTGGAACTTCATCACCCCGATCTTCAGGCAGGCTCTCCCAGTCAATGCTGTCGCGGGCGATGCGTGGTGGTGTGCCAGTCTTGAGGCGGCCCATACGAAGCTTCAGAGCTTCCAACCGTTCTCCCAGCTTGGTAGCGGGCGCTTCACCGATGCGCCCCGCAAGCTGCTGTTCGTGGCCGACATGGATGACACCGCGTAGGAACGTGCCCGTCGTGAGCACCACGGCGCCACAGCGGAAAGACCGACCATCTTCGCAGATCACACCACGAATATGCCCGTTCTCTTCAATCAGATCTCCAACAGCTCCAGCCATGATCGTCAGATTAGG
Source organism: Gluconobacter sp. Gdi (assembly GCF_014132155.1). Lineage (GTDB taxonomy): Bacteria > Pseudomonadota > Alphaproteobacteria > Acetobacterales > Acetobacteraceae > Gluconobacter. The sequence continues at coordinate 92,478 of NZ_BLJQ01000002.1, read as the reverse complement.
TGTTTCTGCCAGAAGGGTTTGAATGGCCGTTCTGTAAAGGGAGCGATCTGCCTGCGCGCGCGGGCCATGGACAGCCGGTCCCTTGGAGCGATTGAGCAGCTTGAAATGGATGCCAGCGCGATCAGCGGCTTTGCCCATCAGGCCATCCAGTGCATCAATCTCACGCACGAGATGTCCCTTGCCGATGCCGCCGATGGCTGGGTTGCAAGACATAGCCCCGATGGTTTCGAGCTTGTGCGTCAGCAAGAGCGTCTTGGCCCCAAAGCGCGCTGACGCTGCTGCTGCTTCACAACCAGCATGGCCGCCGCCGATCACGATGACATCGAAATCGCTCAAAACTTACTTCCCGATACAGAACTGCCCGAAAATTGCATCGAGCAGGGATTCAACATCAACACGTCCTGTCAGACGTCCCAGAGCCTGCATGGACAGGCGTAATTCTTCTCCGCGCAACTCGGGCCACATGGCACCTCGGGCGAGATCCAGATGTGTAACAGCTTCCTGAATGCCTGCACGGTGGCGCGCACGGGTCAAAGGCGGCGCTCCGGCATTGGCCGTCATCGCTGAGACCCGTTGGGTCAGGAAGGCTCGCAGTTCTGACAGACCTTCACCCGTCTGGGTGCTGATGCCTAGCATGTTCGGGGGCGCTGGTGCGATGTCGATTTTTGTTCGGACTGCAATTTCATCGGAAGCCAAGGCATCGGCTGCTTCATCCGGCCCAATGAGGTGTAGAATAACGTCTGCCTGTTTCACGTGAAACAGTGCCCGGCGAATACCTTCCGCCTCAATTTCATCTTCAGTTTCCCGTAGCCCGGCGGTGTCGATCAGACGAAGACGAACACCATCCAGAACCCAGTCTACCGCAATGGCATCCCGTGTTGTTCCTGCGCGGTGAGTGACAATAGCTGCGTCATATCCGGATAACGCATTGAGAAGGCTTGATTTTCCAACGTTTGGCGAACCTGCGATCACAACCGTCAGCCCCTGTCGCATCAGTTCTCCACGGTTGTCCTGAAGATGAGCGGACATCTCGTCATGTAGAGCGGACATCTCGGCTAGAAGAGTGTGTTCCACCTCGGGGGGAAGGTCTTCATCAGGAAAGTCGATCAGAGCTTCCTGATGGGCCAGAACAAGCCTTAACCGTTGAGCCCATCCATCATAAAGGCGACTTAGCGCCCCATCGGCTTGTTGCAGGGCCTGTTTGCGCTGGCTTTCAGTCTCGGAATCGACAAGGTCTGCGATGGCTTCTGCTTGCAGGAGATCCAGTCGGCCCTTCTGCACGGCGCGCTTTGTGAATTCTCCCGGCTCTGCAGGACGGGCGCCCAGATCCGTCAGGGCGTCAGCGACACACGCAATAACGGCTGGACCTGCATGCAGGTGTAATTCGAACCCATCTTCTCCGGTGTACGATTTTGGCCCTGGCAGCCAGAGCACCACAGCATGATCCATCACCTCGTCCTGATGGCGAAGGCTCCGGAGGCTGGCACGCCGAGGTTCGGGCAAGGACCCGCACAGGCTTTGGAGAATAGAGGCGCTTCCCGGTCCGCTGGCGCGCACGATGGCGATCGCTGCGCGGCCTGCGCCTGTGGCCAGAGCAAAAATGACCTGAGGGTCCGAGGAAGAAAAGGGGTTCATGCCCCTTTATGTAATGCAGGACGTCGTCATGTGAAATCGGCCTGCACAAAAGAAAACGGGCGGTCCGTTTCCGGACCGCCCGTTTCTGTCAGACCGATAGGGTCAGAAGAGGCTTATTGAGCCTCGTCCACACCCGTATGCGTCTGCGGGGAGAAGGTCCAGCCTTCGCCGTAAGGCTGTGGCATGTAAGCCATCCAGCCTCTGGATGACACGTTCCAGCCTGCTGTGGAAACCGGAGCACCTGTTGTACGGAGCTTGCGGATGTCTGCGGCAGACAGCGTGCCAGGAGCCTGGTTGCCCCAGCTCTTGCGCATGAAGTTGACGGCATCAGCGATCTGCTGGTCAGACAGATGATCGCGGAAGCCCGGCATGGCAACAGCAGATGGTGCTGTGTTCGTCGGAGGCAGAATGCCGCCGAAGGTCACAATGTTGGCCATTGACGTTGCATTGTCGGTGATGACAACCGGATTGCCAGCCAGAGGCGGGAACATACGGTTGACGCCTGTACCGTCATTCATATGGCAGATGGCGCAGTTATGCAGATAAACCTCTGCGCCCGCATCACCCTTGCCGCCAGCTTCCAGCAGGGCTGTTGCCTTGCCATCGTCCTGACCAAGGTTTTTACCTTCAGGCACGGCAGGCATGCTTTTCAGGTACTTGGCTGTGGCGTGCAGATCGTCATCAGTCCAATGCTGCGTGCTGTAGGCCACCACGTCAGCCATCCCACCGAAGACGGCGGAATGGTCGATACGGCCGCTCTTCAGGAATTCAGCAATATCGTCTTCAGACCAGCGGCCCAGACCTGTGTCGCTGTTGCTGCGCAGGCTTGGTGCAATCCAGTTGTCGATCGGGGCACCACCGGACAGGTAAGCATTGCCGTCCTTGGCCGTGTAACCCTTGACCTGCATGGCCATGCCACGAGGTGTATGACACTCGCCGCAATGGCCCGGGCCGTTCACCAGATATTCGCCGCGAGCCACTTCCGGATCGGAAATGCTCTTGTCCAGACCCGGTGTAACGGTTGGCACGAACATGGCGCGCCAGATGGCCAGCGGCCAGCGCATGTTCATCGGCCAGGAGATGTCCGGCTGCTTGTTCTGAAGGGCGACCGGCTTCACGCCATGCATGAAGAAGGCATACATGGCCTTGATGTCGTCATCGGACAGGCGGGCGAACTCAGGATACGGCATGGCCGGATAGACCGTTGCGCCGTCCTTACGGATGCCTTTGCGGATCGCCTTCGTGAAGTCTTCCAGCGTGTAGCTGCCGATACCGTATTTTGGGTCCGGCGTAATGTTGGTGGAGTAGATCGTGCCAATCGGGCTCTTGATCTCCAGACCACCAGCATAAGGCTGGCCGTGTAGTGCGGTATGACAGGCGACGCAGTCAGACAGGCGGGCCACGTAGGCACCGCGCTGAATCAGGGCGTCATCAGCGTCCTGGGCTTGGGCAGCGCCAAAAGACACTGCCATAAGGCCGACTGCGGCCGCGAATTTCCATCCCTGTTTCATCTCAGATACCAGTCTGTCCCGAGTTAATGCCTTGAGCATGTCACGTCATTCCTTTCAGCGTGACGGTTTCCCGTCACGGATGGTCCGGCGTTGCAGGCGCAACCGAACCCTGAGGGACGTTGAGGAATTCGTCGTTCGGGACGCCTGCCTCATTCTCTCGGGCCTTGACTTCGTCTGCGTAGGACTCGTTGGCGCGCTTTACGATGAAGTTGCGGATGTCTTCGATTTCAGCCGGAGACATGGACGTGTCGAAACGATCCATACCGTAGGCCGTCAGAGCACCCTTGCCGACAAGCTTGTAGAACTTCTCAGGCCCGCGGATCGCACCGGACCAACGCAGGTCAGGCAGAACGCCGCCAGAGACGCTGTTGTCGCCGTGGCAGGCTGCACAATAGGTCTGGAACTGGAAGTAACCGTCCTTGGTCTTGGCTTCGTCCCACTTCTCAGGCGGCTTCACCGGAACAAATCCAAGCTCGTTCTTGGCAGGCAGCTTATCGTTGCCATCAAGAGCAAAGGCGATGATGCGTGAGTGGTTGACGGTCCAGCCGGAGGTCCGGGCTACGCCACCGAGGAAGAACGGATAGATACCGCCCCAACCCACTTCAACCGCAACATACTGCTTGCCGTGAGCCGTATAGGTCACCGGAGGAGCAATGATGGCGCTCTGGGCTGGGAACTTGAACAGATCCTTGCCTGTCGTAGCGTCGTAGGCATGGAATTCACCGGTCGCGAGACCCTGGAACAGAACGCCGCCAGCCGTGGCGAGAAGGCCACCATTCCACGGACCCTTGTGGTCAACCGTGAACGCTGCCTGCTGCTTCTGCGGATCCCAAGCCACGATCCAGCCCTTCAGATCTTTCAGGAACTGGGCTTTGTCAGCCTTATGCTGCGGATCGTTGTCGTCCAGCAGGCCGATCTTGTTCATGTCCAGACCAAGATTCCAGCTGTCGTGGTGAGCCTTGAAGCCACCCTTCTGCGGGTCATAGACGAACGGAACCTGCTGGGCCGGGATGTAAACCAGCTTCGTCTGCGGGCTGTAAGCCATGGCAGCGAAGTTATGACCACCCAGATCGCCCGGAATACCATACCAAGGCTTGCCGTTCAGCGTCCACAGAGCGTCGGGGTTATAGTTCGGACGGCCCGTTACAGGGTCCAGACCATTGGCCCAGTTCTCGTAGGTGTAAGGCTTGCCGGAAATGAACTTACCGGTCTTGGCATCGAGGATATAGAAAAAGCCGTTCTTTGGCGCATGAACAAGCACATGGCGCATTTCGCCATTGATCGGCATGTCGAGCGCCATGATCTGCTGAACCGAGGTATAATCCCACTGGTCCATCGGCGTTTCCTGGAAATGCCAGACGTATTTGCCGGTATCAGGATTGATGGCCACGATGCTGCCAAGGAAGAGGTTGTTCCCTTTTCCTTCAGAACGGAACTTGTAGTTCCATGGCGAGCCGTTACCGACGCCCAGATAGACAAGATCTGTGACCGGGTCATAGATCAGCGAGTCCCAGACGGTACCGCCGCCGCCCTGCTGCTTCCATGCGCCGCCCTTGCCCCATGTCGGGTAAGCCTTGGACATCAGCACATCGTCAGAAGCGGCGCCGTCCGGCTTGTTGTCGGGGTTCGGAACGGTAAAGAAGCGCCAGTTCAGCTTGCCCGTTTCAGCGTCATACGCCGTCACGAAGCCACGGGCGCCGAACTCTGCACCACCGTTGCCGACGATGACCTTGCCCTTGGCAATACGCGGGGCGCCATCAAGCGTGTAAGAGCGCTGGTGACCGAGCTGTGCTTCCTTTGGAACCGTGTAAACGCTCCAGACCAGCTTGCCGGTCTTGGCGTCCAGAGCGATCAGACGACCGTCGAACGTGCCAAAATAGACCTTGCCGTTCCAGTAAGCCGCACCACGGTTGACCGTATCGCAGCAGCCGCGGTCAGCGATATTGCCGGGAACTTTTGGATCGTAGGACCAGAGCAGTTTGCCTGTTGCTGCATCCAGAGCCTTCATTTTGCTCCAGTTGGTCGTGGCATACATGACGCCATCGACGATCAGCGGCGTACCTTCCTGCCCACGATTGGTATCCAGATCATAATGCCATGCAAGCTTCAGGTTGCCGGCATTGTCCTTTGTGATCTGGTCCAGCGGGCTGTAGCGCTGCTCGGAATAGGTCCGGCCATAGCTCATCCAGTCTCCTGGATGCTGGTCGGCGTTGGTGATGGCGGTACCGGTGTCCTCAGCGAGGGCAAGAGGGGAAGCTGCGCAGAATGCCAGTGCGGCTGCGCAGCCTAGAAGGCGCTTCTTCGTAACGTTGATCGGCGTCAGTAGACCAGAGACCATGATCCGACTGTCCTTTTTGCAAAGACTGTTCTTATTGCTGACATTCCGGACCGCTCAAGTCCTGATAGATGCCTTACAGGTAAGGAATCATCAGTTTTTCAAGTTGCCTGGAAAACCAGCATCACGAGAACTTACTACTCCTTATCTTATTGTTTATAGAAAACTGGGCTTCTGACGTTTCCGTGATCGTTATGCTGGCAAAAATCTGAAAACAAGTAGATGAGAACTGTTCTCAAAAACTAATGACCTGCATATGGGGCATCCTGTCGCGTTTTTGACACACGAATGGCTATTTCCCAACAGATTGCAGAGTATTTCAGGAAAGGATACGAAAATAGTTCCATATGTTTTTTGAGAATATCGGCCTCCCGGAATATGCAGGGCATGCATACGTTTTTTTTACCGGGACTCTTTTAGGGAAGCATGATTGACGCTTTCCGAGGCATCGGGCAGCCTAACTGTATGCCACAGCTATCCTGTTATTCCCCCTTGGGTGCCCTGACCATCAGTGAAGACGAAGGGCGTATTGTCGCCCTCGACTGGGGATGGGGACGCGATCAGGAGCAGACTCCGCTCCTCGTAAAAGTTCGGGATCTGCTCGAACAGTATTTCGATGGCGAAAAGGTAGATTTTTCCAGTCTGCCATTCTCTCCATATGGCACGCCGTATCGCCAGAAGGTCTGGCAGGCAATCCTTGAAATCCCCTACGGAGAGACCCGAACATACGCCCAGATTGCGGCTCAGGCTGGTGGATCAGCCCGGTCCATAGGCGGAGCAATGGGCGCGAATCCGATCCCTGTTCTGATCCCGTGTCATCGTGTTGTGGGAACAAACGGGCTTGGAGGCTATTCGGGCCTGAATGGTGTTGTAGACAAGAGAATTCTCCTCAATCTCGAAAAGGGTGAGTGAGAAAGCCCAATAAAAAAGGGGAGCCATGGCTCCCCTTTTTTTGTGATGCAAACAACAGGATCAGTTGTTCATCGCGTCGAAGAAGTCCTGATTGGACTTGCTGTACTTGAGCTTGTCCAGCAGGAAGTCCATGGCATCCATCGTGCCCATCGGGGCAAGGATGCGACGCAGGACCCACATCTTGGAAAGCTCACCGCGCTCAACAAGAAGCTCTTCCTTACGTGTGCCAGACTTGGTGATGTCGATGGCCGGGAAGGTACGCTTGTCTGCAAGCTTGCGATCCAGGATGAGTTCGGCGTTACCGGTGCCCTTGAACTCTTCAAAGATCACTTCGTCCATGCGCGAGCCCGTATCGATCAGGGCCGTTGCGATGATGGTGAGTGAGCCACCTTCTTCAATGTTACGGGCCGCACCGAAGAAGCGCTTGGGGCGCTGTAGGGCGTTTGCGTCCACACCACCTGTCAGCACCTTACCCGATGAAGGAACGACGGTGTTGTAGGCGCGGGCAAGACGCGTAATGGAGTCCAGCAGGATGACCACGTCGCGCTTGTGCTCGACGAGGCGCTTGGCCTTTTCGAGAACCATTTCCGTCACCTGAACGTGGCGTGTTGCCGGTTCGTCGAAGGTGGAGGACACGACTTCACCACGCACCGAGCGCGCCATGTCCGTCACTTCTTCCGGACGCTCATCAATCAGAAGAACGATCAGGAAGACTTCAGGATGGTTGGCTGAAATGGACGCAGCGATGCTCTGGAGCATCACGGTCTTACCCGTGCGGGGCGGAGCAACGATCAGGGCACGCTGGCCCATGCCGATTGGCGTTACCAGATCGATTACACGCGGGGTGTAGTCGCGCTGGTCCTTTTTGCCCTTGCTACGCGGAGAAGACTCGCTGGCGGCTGGCTCGGACTGCTCAACTTCCATCTTCAGGCGGCGCTCAGGGTAGAGCGGCGTCAGATTGTCAAAGTTGATACGCGTCCGGACAACGTCCGGGTCTTCGAAGTTGATGGTGTTGACCTTGAGCAGAGCGAAGTAACGCTCGCCGTCACGCGGTGCACGGATCTGACCTTCGACGGTATCGCCGGGGCGGAGGCCGAAGCGACGAACCTGGGTCGGGGAAATGTAGATGTCGTCAGGGCCGGGAAGGTAATTTGCTTCCGGGCTGCGCAGGAATCCAAAACCGTCTGGCAGGATTTCCAGCGTCCCTTCGCCGTAGATCGCCTGATCGCGCTCGGCAAGGGTCTTGAGGATGGCAAACATGATGTCCTGCTTGCGCATGGACGAGACGTTCTCGATCTCCAGTTCCTCTGCATAAGCCAGCAGATCGGCCGGAGATTTTTTCTTGAGTTCGGCGAGATGCATGAAAGGCGCGCCTTATGTGCCCGTTGGGCAGACCTTAATGGGGGAGGATGTGCCTGCTTGATGCAAGAACTGGATCGGAAGCAGTGGTTCGGGATGTCTGACACCCATAAAGGGCCGGGCATCGCAAACGGGCATCATCCGGTTAGGAAAGGAGACCGGGCAGCTGATAGCCACCAAGAAGTCACGCTCGAATTACCGGAGCGCATAAAGGGGTGTCAAGCCTCGTGCGCTTCGGGGTGTCACTTTGATATAAATCAGTTTTTCAACATGGCATCTGCGGTGCGCAAAGACAGGGCCATAATGGTCAGGGCCGGATTGGCGGCCGTCGCACTGGGAAAGGTTGAATGATCGCTGATCCAGAGGTTGTCGATATCAAAACTCTGGCCGTATGGGGTAACGACGGCTGAACCAGACTCCGTCCCCATCCGTGCCGTTCCCATCATATGGGCTGCCCGATCAAGAAGACGTAGATCCTTGGCTCCGATGGCTTGCCACATGCGCGTTAACAGACGCGATGCATGAGCGTGCATTGCCAGTTCGTTTGGGCCGTAGCTGTGGGTAATGAGTGGCTTTGGCAGACCCAGGGCATCCTTTTCGTCTGACAGAACAACCCGGTTTTCAGGGCTGGGCATGCAGTCACCATGAATCCCCATGCCGATACTGCGGTTGTACCCGGCCAATGTTCTTACGAGATCTGCTCCACGACGGTTTGACCCACGTGCAATATTGGAGGCCCAGGTGATGGGCATCATTCCGAGAGACTGAATAAGATAGCCCCCCGCAAAATCGGCATCTTTAGGGCGCATCATGTCTTCTGTGATTGTGAGGGACGGATAACCCCGGTTCGGGCGTACCTCCTCATCAATTTCTCCCCAGATCTGCGTCGAGATATGGGTCATGTAGTTTTCACCGACCTGTCCGGAGCTGTTTGCCAGTTCGTTGTGAAGCAGCAGTCTTGCCGTTTCGACAGCACCAGCAGACAGAACAAGGCGCTCACAGCGTTGACGGACGTTTTCACCGTTTCGAGTGTAGACGACACCGGTGACGCGCCCAGCCTGATTGGTCTCGATTGTATGGACGTGGCATCCAGAGCGAATTTCAGCACCATGCGCGACAGCAAGTGGAAGCCACGTATTGTCTGCGCCTGACTTGGCCCCGTTGCGGCAGCCCTGATGACATGCGCCGCAATTTGCACACGCTTTACGAGTTCCAAAATGAGGCTGATTGAAATCGCGCGTAATGAGAGCCGTTGGCCCATCAGCATGACGAATGCCAACGGCATCGCAGGCGTCCCGCATCTTCATCGCAGCCGGATTGGCTGGTGGGGGGGCATAAGCATAACGCCGGGCAGGATCCCACGGATAGTTGGATGGCCCCGAGACACCAATGAAAGCTTCAACCTCTTCGATGTAAGGGAGGAGCTCTTCATAAGAAAAGGGCCAATCCACACTGCGGCCGGTTTCAGTATGAAGCCGAAAATCGCCAGCATGAGGGCGGGGTAGAAAAGCGCCGTAATGTAGCAGGGAGCCGCCCACGCCAGTGCCACTGTTATTTCCACCGAAAGGTTGAGGATTGCGGCCACCAGACAGACGTTCATGCAGCCAGTAGATTTCGCGCGCCTCGATCTCGTCTGATGTATAACGGGAGGGTGAAAAGCTCGGGCCAGCTTCAAGGACCAGGACACTCTTTCCGGCCTGGGCCAGACGAGCGGCAAGAGGAGCGCCACCTGCGCCACTCCCAATGACAATGACGTCCAGAATCTCTGTTTCGGCATAGGTCTTCATGGAAGGGTCTTGTCTCACGGTTTGGCTGAAGGAATTTTGGGTGAGGGTTCAAAGGATTCCCGCTCATTGGCCTCAACAGTCTGGAACCCTTGGAACACATTATCCCCACCGTTGAGGTTGGCGGAAATTCCCAGTGCATCCTGAACACGAGCATCGGCAAGGAAGCATTCAATCGCGTCTGCCCGGAGATCGAATGACCATTTTTGCATCTGCTCAGGAGTCAGGCGGTTCGCCGCGCTTATGCCGTGGCGTCCTTCCGCGAGTTCGTCGAGCGTCTGACCAATCGCTGAAGCATTAAGCGCCGGAAACGGCATGCTGTGCTGAGCTTGGGCAAGATCATCCAGAGTCAGTAATGCCTGCTCCCACGCTGTGACGTCTGGAGGAAGTTCGGCAAACCGCCAGCCGTCGCGTGGTCCGGCAAGAGCGGTATCTATGCGGACGGCCAGATTAAGGGGACTGTTTCCCAGAATATCTTCCTGAGGAAGCAGAACCGGCAGGATGGCCTCAAGAACCGCAAAGGCTTTTGGGGAAAGGACGCGTGGCGCCTGTAACAGGTCGTCCTCAAGGCGCGTGACGAGAATGTCGCGCGTTCTTCCAGAAAGATGATCGGATGCAATAAATTCGGGATAATCCGAGGGAAGGGGCATGACGGTGTCCTTTGCTCTTCTTTTCAAAGTCCCGGCATAGGGATAGTTCCTGGCTCCCGTTTGGCCGCAAGATGCACTATCCTGTTTTTGTGATCCTGTCGTATGTCCGACGGAACGGGAATTTTATAGAGATCCATCCCTTGATCGGGATGTTTGTGCAAGTAAGGAGTGACGATGGCGGTCGAAATCCGGGTACCGGCGCTAGGGGAAAGCCTGACGACCGCAATCGTCGCGCGGTGGCTGAAGCAGTCTGGCGACTATGTTCAGCACGATGAAACCATTCTCGAACTTGAGACAGATAAGGTCAGCGTTGAGGTGACGGCCCCGTCTGCCGGGCGTCTGGAGAATTGCATCGCGGTTGGCACAGAGGTGGAAATAGGGGGTCTTCTGGGAGAAGTGGACGAAACGGCTGAAGCGCCGGCTGTCGCTCCCGTTGCGCCTGTTGAAGTGGCAAAGCCTGAGCCGGTTTCAACGCCGCCTGTCCCCGAACCTTTGCCTGCTGCTGCTCCGAAGCCGGAACCCGTTGCTGCACCGGCCAAAGCACCAATTCCCTCAGCGCCAAGGGCAGATGATGGTCGCGAGCGTCGTGTTCCCATGTCGCGCCTTCGTCAGACTATCGCACGGAATCTGAAAGCGGCTCAGAATACGGCTGCCATTCTCACGACGTTCAATGAAATTGATATGTCAGCGGCAAAAGCGCTGCGGGCAGAATATCGTGAAGAGTTTGAAAAAAAGCATGACGGTGCCCGGTTGGGCTTTATGTCATTTTTCGCCCGGGCTGTTGTTGGAGCGTTGAAGGATTATCCGGCACTTAATGCCCAGATCGAGGGCGATGAAATTGTCTATCGCGATTTCGTCAATCTGGGCATTGCCGTTGGAACGGAACGGGGGCTTGTTGTCCCGGTTCTGCATGAAGCCGATCAGATGAGCTTCGCCGAATTGGAGCGTCGGATCGCCGACTATGGAAAGCGTGCGAGAGTTGGGTCTCTCAAGCTTGATGAGCTTTCTTCTGGAACGTTTTCCATAACGAACGGAGGCATTTTCGGCTCACTTCTGTCCACGCCGATTCTGAATACTCCGCAATCGGGTATTCTGGGGATGCATGCCATTCAGGATCGACCCGTTGTGCGGGATGGTCAGATTGTTGTCAGGCCGATGATGTATGTCGCACTTTCCTACGATCATCGAATTGTCGATGGTCGGGAAGCAGTCAGTTTTCTTGTTAGAGTGAAGCAGCTTGTTGAAGATCCAAGACGCCTCTTGCTCGACCTGTGACTTTTTGGGGAGATGGCGCGTTAAGGCGTGGCGTCTCCCGCTGAACGCTGGACGGTTCTGCCGATCCCCCGCGTTCATTGAACCATTATGAACCGAGGGTAATCCTGTCCATGCGGCCTGTTTCCACATTGTATCGCTCTGCCAGACTTTTTGTCGTGACAACCGCATTATGCGGTGGCGGTCCTTTGTTGTCGGCCTGCGCACATGCCGACCCAACCCCCGCTACGCCGACGGAAAACGGAGATGTATCTGTTCCTCTGCCAGCTGATAATCCAGTGACAGATGCGACGCCGGTGGTTCCTTCAGTTCAGATTCCGCCTCTTCCTATTGTCAGCAATACGGAAGCTCATAAGGAAGCCGCACGCCTTGTAAAAATGATGGCGAAGACGGTGAAGGGATTCACCACGTATAAGCAGGACCGTCGGGACGCTTTTGTTTCTCTTGCTCAGGCTGAAGTTGCAAAGGCCAATCAGCCTGTATCACGTCCTCAACTGATTATGGTTGTGGATCGGAATGAGCGAATTCAGCATCTTGATTTTGTTCTGGCATTACCAGACGAACCTTGGGTTTCCCTAGGAGGCACTCCTGTTTCAACAGGAACAACAGGCCGGAAATACTATTACATTACTCCGACAGGCGTTTTCCAAAATTCAGCCGACCGCTTGGGCTATCGCGCTGAAGGCACAAAAAACAAATATGGTATCCGCGGGATTGGTGCCAAAGGATCTCGTGTTTGGGATATGGGCTGGCAGACGGCAATGAAGGGCTGGCTCCCAAAACATGAAACCGGGCAGATCCGGCTGGAAATTCACGCTACGGACCCACAGTTTCTCGAGTGGAGACTTGGTCACTCTGCGTCTGAAGGGTGTATCCGAATTCCAGCGACGATGAACCGCTTCATGGATCATTATGGTCTGATAGATGCGCTTTACGAACAGGCGGCCAGCTATGATCCACGCTTTGCGGCACTCCTGCCCAAGGACCGGGAGGCGACCCCGATCGCGGGAGATCTGGTTGTTGTAGTGGATTCCGGCCCATTGACGGAGCCGAAGATTGACCCCATCGCGGACAAGCGACCGCTACCCTGATACATTCCAACACCAAAATGTTTCATCATGTTTATGACAGATTTTGGTACTTCGTATGAAGTTTATATTACAGGTTGGTAATTACTGTTCTCAGCGCTGGGTAGTAACAGTAATGAGCGTTCTCTATTCCACGGGAGCGCACAATTCCAATGATCAGTACCAGAAAAAAATTCGTCCTGCAGGCAGGCGTTATGGCTGCGGCGATATTTTTTGGTTCAACGACCAACGCGGCAGAGCTCAAGCAGGCTGACACCGAAAAGAATGCTTCCAAAGAAAAGCCGAAGGTCGAAAAGCTCACAGTTCTTGGGTATGCTGAATGTATCGCTCCCGCAACGGTTTCACTGGACATTACGCAGCCGACATCAAAAATTCGGTCGGGTTTTTTTAGCAAATAATATTATTCCGCTCGCAAGCGTTGATGATATTATTCAATTCCAGCCAAGCGTATTTTCTCAGAACCCGAATGGGCCGGGAATGGGAAAAGCTGAAACCATGAGTCTGCGTGGTTTTCAGGACGGCCAATATAATATGACATTCGACGGCATTCCTTTCGGAAACGCTTCCGATATGGGCCATACGACGTCCTCACTGTTTATCTCTCACTTTTTGGGGGAGGCGCAGATTGATCGTGGGCCTGGCACAGCGTCAACGATTGGAAATGCGACGTTCGGCGGAACCATGGGATTTACGTCCAAAAATCCAGCGGCGCGGATGGGGACAACGCTTTACGGGACATGCGGTAGTTTCAATACTCGCGCAGGTGGTATTGAGTTCGATACAGGCAAAACCAGAATGGGCCGTGCTTTTATCGATATGCAGCACGAGGAAACCAATGGTTATCTGACCAATTCTTCTGAGCGTCGCAGCAACCTGATGTTCAAGGATGTTATCGATCTGGCGCCAGAAACAACGCTTACGATTGAAACGACGTATAACAAGGAATGGCAGTACACGACCTAGGGCGCCACGCTGGACGATTATAAAAAATATGGAAAGAACTACGGGTTATGCAATGACCCATCGAAGCAGTGTTATTACGGGTATCAGCCAAGCGTTTATACATCTGATTTTGATTATATCTCCCTTGAAACAAAGCTTCTGTCCTGGCTCACATTAGAAAATCAGATTTACACCAGTGGCTTTGAGCATGATTATTCTGAAAGCACAGACGCAAGTCAGGGTGATACCGCAGCAAACGGTGTGACATTTTATAGTGCCGCCGGAAAAAAGGTGGCGACCTATAAAAACGATATTCCTGGAAAATACGCAGATGCGGCGTATCGGACATATGGCGATACCCTTCGTCTGAAAGGGCATACGTCTTACGGCGATATTCTTCTGGGAGTTTGGGCTGACGTTCAAAAAGATCGTCGCTACACGTATGCCATTGAGCTGAGCCAGAATTCCGTTCCGGTTCTTGGTAAAAATGGTTCAGCATATAGCTATGATATTTCAGACCTGAACACGACAATTCAACCTTATCTGGAGCTGAATTTTCATCCGTGGGCAGGAGCGACAATTAAGCCGGGTGTAAAATATTCCATTTTCAAAAGAGATTATGATGCAGGCCTTAATAAGGGGACAAAGCTCCCACTGAAAGACACGCAAAGCTATGGATCATGGCAACCATCCATTGCAATTAATCAACGTATTATGAAAAACTGGAGTGCTTATGCTCAGGTTGCACGGGGCTTTCTCGCGCCACCACTGTCTGTTTTTCAGGTTAGTTCCGTTGGAAATGTAAAGCCTGAAACCACCATGAATTATCAGGTGGGATCGGTATATCATGGCCGCAACTGGATGCTTTCTCTGGATGGATATTACATCAATTTCTCGAATTATATTGCCTCGGCGCAGATTCAGGTTCCCAATATCGGTACGACATCGACATATGTGAATAGCGGTGGTGCAGTTTACCAAGGAATTGAACTCGAAGGGCAATATGTCATTGGTTACGGTTTTTCCCTTTATGGGAACTACAGCGTCAATGACGCAAAATATAAGCACAGCAATGTTCGCGTTGCTAAAAGTCCAAACGCTTTGGCGTCTTTCGGGCTGCTCTATGAGAGTGAACATGGGCCCTATTTCTCGATTATGGGAAAATATGCCGGAACGCATTGGGGCTTGGACAGCACGACTGATGATGCAGATAATACGGTCTTCAAAAATCAGTACAAAATTGGAAGCACTGTGACGGCGGATCTCGCCATGGGCTGGCGTATTCATCATATTGGCTCATTTTTCAGTAATGTGACCCCAAGCATCAAGATTGCCAATCTGTTCGACAACCGCGCCATCAGCGACTTTGCGGGTAATCAGTCTTATGGAGATGCCCCACTGTTCTGGCGTATTGCTGGCCGGAGCGTGTTCTTCAACATGACGGCAACGATGCCATGATGCGGAGACTGTCTTCGCTTGCTCTTCTGTTCGCCTTGGGGGGCTGTGCCTCTCAGGCGCAGCCAGACGTTCTCGAAAAAGTCGTTTTTCTCGGCCGACACGGGATCCGCAGTCCGACGCTCTCGCCGCAGGAAATGCAGCATCGGACGGGTCATACCTGGCAGACATGGTCTGTAGCGCCTGGAGAAATGACACAGCACGGTGCCGCAGCGTTGGCAGCGATGGTGCAGGCTGTTCAGAGAAACTATAGCGCAAGCGCTCTGTTTCAGGGCGCCGAGACGTGTCAGATCCTGGAGCAGGAGACTGTTGTCTGGGCTGATACGGCTGATCATCGGACGCGACAGACGGGGGACGTCTGGGCCAAAGAAATAGCCCCAGGATGCGCCATAAAGGCCCATTGGGCGACGACAGGTGTCGATCCGGTTTTTAATGCGCTTGGCACTCAGGCAGGCAAGATTGATCGTGGAGTTTTGGAGCAAGAATTTGCAGCCGCCACGAAGACATTGCCCGAACCGGCCTCTCATAACGCTCTGAAAGCCGTTCAGTCGCTCATGGCGCCGGAAGCATGCTCGGAGAGTAATTCGTCGCCGCAATGCTTTTTAGGTGCAACGAAGAATGAGTGGAAAAAAGGAGCACCAAATCTTCAGGGTGGCTTCGTAACGGCAGGCATGGCCGCAGAAAGTCTGTTGCTGACTTATGCAGAAGGTTTGTCTCTGGCTGACTTCGAGGTGGCTGACAAAGATGCGCCGCACGTTCTGGAAGCTGTTATGCCCGCGCATGAGGCAGAAAATCATCTTCTGAGGCGTCTGCCCGAATATGCCCGCGCCAGAAACGGGGTGATGGCGGAAAGTATTCGTGCGTTTTTGTCTGATCGCCCGGTTCGGTCTATCCCCGGGATATCGCCTTCCACGAAGGTGCTTGTTCTGGCCGGCCACGATACCAATCTGGCTGCCATGATGGCCCTGTTCGGGCTGGACTGGTCTTTTCCCGATCAACCGGATTCTACGGCCCCGAATACCGTTCTGGCGTTCGAACGCTGGCGTCACGCAGATGGCTCACGGGATGTCAGGATCAGGGTTTTCCACCAGTCTCTGGCAGAGCTGCGTCAGGGGAGGGCGCCTGATATCGAGACGTCTGCCTTAACACTGTCCCCTTCGCGGCCCATTTTTTTTCTACGCAGTGAAAAATAAAAAAAGCCCGGATGAGAACATCCGGGCTTTTTCGTAACTGATCCTGTTGGAAAGGCTTAGTGAGCCCAGCCTTCAGGAACCTTACCACCGTTCTTGGCCAGCTCGGCATAGACCTGCTTGATGAGCCAGACGTTCATCGTTGCTGAGTCATCCGTGCTGCCCGTGTAGTGCAGTTCGCCTGCAAGCTGCTTGCGTGATTCCAGGGAACTGTCGAGGCCGAGCAGCTTCAGAAGATCCACAATCGAGGTCTTGTAGTTCAGCGGCTGGCCAGCCTTGGATGCCAGATCCGAAAGAACGGCATCCACATCTACTGGTGCAGCTGGAGTTGCAGGTGTCGCTGGGGCTGCGGCAGCCGGAGCGCCAGCGGAAGCCTGTGCATCAGCCGTGCCGGAAGTTGTCGGCGTGGCTGCTTCTGCATGTCCGAAAATCTTGGACATGATCGAGCTGAAAAGACCCATAGGAAATTCTCCTGACGGTTTGAAAAACAGTGTCGGGGTAGACAACGCCTACCCCGTGTCACCTGTTCCGCTCAGTAACGATATTCTTCGTGCTTGAACGGACCGGCAACCGGAACGCCAATGTAGTCAGCCTGCTTCGTGGACATCTTGGAGAGCTCGGCGCCGACCTTTGCGAGGTGCAGGGCAGCAACCTTTTCGTCCAGAGCCTTTGGCAGAGTGTAAACCTTCACCTCGTACTGGCCCGGCTTGGCGGTCCAGAGTTCGATCTGGGCCAGCGTCTGGTTGGTGAAGGAAGCGGACATCACGAAGGACGGGTGACCTGTGGCGTTGCCAAGGTTCACGAGACGGCCTTCGGAGAGCAGGATGATGCGGCGGCCTTCGGCCAGCTCGACTTCGTCAACCTGCGGCTTGATGTTGTTCCAGCGATAGTTGCGCAGGGCTTCAACCTGGATTTCGCTATCGAAGTGACCGATGTTGCAGACGATCGCACGGTCCTTCATTTCGCGCATGTGGTCGATCGTAATGATGTCCACATTGCCCGTGCAGGTGACGAAAATGTCGCCGCGCGGAGCTGCGTTTTCCATGGTGACGACTTCATAGCCTTCCATGGCGGCCTGCAGGGCGCAGATCGGGTCGACTTCGGTCACGAGAACGCGGCAGCCTGCGTTGCGCAGGGAAGCAGCGGAACCCTTGCCCACGTCGCCATAACCGGCAACTACGGCAACCTTGCCAGCCATCATGACGTCTGTGCCGCGACGGATCGCGTCCACGAGGCTCTCACGGCAGCCATACAGGTTGTCGAACTTGGACTTGGTGACGCTGTCGTTCACGTTGATGGCCGGAACCTTCAGCGTGCCAGCCTTGGCCATCTGCCAGAGGCGATGCACGCCCGTCGTCGTTTCTTCAGAAAGACCGCGAACGTCCTTCAGGAGTTCCGGGAACTTGTCGTGCATCATGACCGTGAGGTCGCCGCCGTCATCGAGGATCATGTTCGGCGTCCAGCCGTCCGGACCCGTGATGGTCTGTTCAATGCACCAGTTGAATTCTTCTTCCGTCAGGCCCTTCCAGGCGAAAACCGGAATACCAGCGGCGGCGATGGCCGCTGCGGCGTGATCCTGCGTGGAGAAGATGTTGCAGGACGACCAGCGGACCGTGGCACCAAGGGCCGTCAGCGTCTCAATCAGAACGGCGGTCTGGATGGTCATGTGCAGGCAGCCAGCGATGCGGGCGCCCTTAAGCGGCTGGGAGTCCTTGTACTCTTCGCGAAGTGCCATCAGGCCGGGCATTTCGCCTTCAGCGATGGAAATTTCCTTACGGCCCCAGTCTGCCAGGGAGATGTCGTGTACCTTGTAGTCCTGCGTGGTCATGATTGGCCCTTACTGCCCGTCTTTGATGGCAGCAGGTATAGAGATTTGGCGGAGCCACGCAAAGTGTGGCTCCGTCGCACCTGACCTGTGTCAGTTCGGCTGTGTGGTGTCAGGCTTGGTTTTTACCGTCAGGTGCGGCTGATGTGTCCGCTTCAGGTGGTGCTTGTATTCCGTCTTGCCCTGCTTGGTGGTGTCCGACATGGCATGGGGAGCCTTGGGCGCGGGCTGATCCGGTTGCTCTTCAATCGTGTTGGGATTGGTTGGCAGATGATTGGACGGCTGATCGATGGTAGAGTTCTGGGCCTTCTGCGCTGCGGTGTTGGCCGTTTGCGTCTGGTCGTTACTTGGGCTGCTGATGGCCTGTGCGAATGCTGTTGAGGACACGGCAGGAGCGGCCATCAGAACAGCAGTGGCAAGCAGGGAAGCTTTGAGGCGAAAAGTCATGATGATATTTCCTTTGATGGTGAAGAGCTGGCTCTTCCAGGAATAATCTGTTAACTCCCGGCCAGCGTAACAGTTGCCATAAAGAGCATATTGCGTCTGCTGTGCGGCCATGTCAGAGAACGGCAGATCACCTTCTGTCGTGTTGCTCAGTGCCGACGAAGGTCCAGAATACCCCCTGAAGAACAGGAGGATGCCGTGTCAGAGAACTCCACCTACAATTTTCCTTTCACGGTGATCGATCCTGCATATCAGGAGACGGGGAAGCCTGCGTTTGCGAATGGGCTGGTATGGGCTGTCCATGCTGTGCCTGGACAAGACCTGCGACCTCTGGGGCAGGAAGAAGTTGAAGATCTTCTGACGCCCGGCCATGAGCTGACGTCTCAGGGCTGGTTCTGGCTTCACTTTGATACGGTCCACAGCTCAGCACGGTCGTTCGTCGCACATCTGCCAGATCTGCCTGAAGACGTGTGCGGGATGCTGGCAGAAACGGAATATGGGATTGCGCTTGAAGCAGCGGATGACCTGATCTGGGGCGCACTGCCAGCTTTTGATGATGCCTTGTCGGAAGATGACAGGGAGATTTGTGCATGGCGCTTTGCGATGCGGCCGGATCTCCTGATTACAACCCGGCGTAATCCGATCCCGGTTCTTGGCGCTGCTTACCGGTCTTTGAAAGCCGACCATATTCCGCCGACGCCTGCAGGAATCATTGACCGTGCTCTGCGCGAGTTCACGGGAACAGTCAGGCGCCAGCTTGGCCAGCTTGATGATGATCTGGATCGTGCGGAAGATGCTCTTCTACTGATCGAGCATCGTTCTGATCTTGGTCATCTGGGCGGTATTGTTGGTAAGGTGCGGCGTCGGGCGACGGAGCTGCGTCGTGTTGTGACGCCAATTGATCGCGTTCTGAAAGACGAAGATCTGGATCTCCCAGACTGGGCGGAAGATGAACTGCGGGATCGTGCGGAACGTCAGGTTCACGCTGCTCTGGACGATCTTATCGCGCTTCAGGATCGTGCCCGGTCATTGCAGGACGAACTGGGCTCTAATCAGGCGGAAGAAACCAACCGACGGCTCTATATCGTTTCCGTGGGAACGACATTGATGCTTCCCGCTACGTTCGTGACGGGTTTTTTCGGAATGAATACCGGGGGAATGTTTCTGGCTCAGGGAGCGTGGGGAACTGTTGAGGCCGGTTTTGTCTGCTTCGTTTTTATGAGTGTGACGTTTTTGTTCATGAAATTCGCACGTCTTCTCTGAAGGCTTCGCAGCGTTAAAATTCTTGGAAATTTCGCGGGATAAGGTCTTGGCCTTGTCGCTTAAGCGGTTAGTCTGTGTATCTGTTACGAAAAGATACAGTTATTTTGGCTGTGCTTGATGATGGGGACTGGACAGTGATAGCGCGTTTTCAAAAGACCATTGCTCTTGGCGTCTTGGGTGTCAGTCTGGCTGCGTGTTCACCGGATGTGTACACACCCAAAACGGCTATTGCGGCGGCAGCGGCAGACCCGACGGGTGTTGTTGGCACATTTGAGATGACTGTCCAGCGCGTCGGCCGACAAGACAATATGGTCTATCTAGATTCTGCCGATAATTATCGGGATCCAACGACGCTCATCATCGCCATTCACGAAAGCACGGCAAACGACTTGCTACAGGGGACGTCCCAGACGGCAGAGCAGTATTTCATGCACCGTCGGGTTCGGGCCTCAGGTCTGGCCAAAAAAGTCCCTGTCGGACGGCTCAAGGCAGATGGCACCGTTGGTAGCATTTATTATCAGACGCAGGTTTTTATCGGCGGGGTCGAAGATATAAAGATTCTACCCTCGGACTAAATCTGTAGCGGTCTGTTGGTGGTGATTTCGGGATGGGAAGGCGGATCAGCTTTCCCGTGATGGGGTGAATTTGTGGAAGCAGCGCGCCTGTCTCAGCTAATTAACAATGCAGAGTAGGCCGGACGGTTCTGATGGCTTCTGCAGGTTTGGGCAGGGTCCGCGTGTAGCTCTGGTTATATAAGCCGTCGCGTGAATTTCGGTTTTGATGACGTAGAGCGTTGCGAGAGCAATAATGATGCGCGCTATACCCAGAGGACTTCCGGTACGGATCGACTATGAGGACGTGGTGGCCATTAGACGTTGGGGCTGCCACGGCATTTCGTCCTCGGCTTGCGTTCCTCTTGGAAAAGATCTGCGACGTATGTTGCTCTGACGTGTTGTTTCATCGTTGGTCATCGGGGTCGTTAAAGGAAAAAACCAGGGTTGATAGTCCTCCTTTGAAGAGGCCGGCCTGCCCTGAGAGCGATGGGCAATTTCCCTTACGAAGTCCTTAAGGCAGAAGCCGTTGAAAGTGCGATTATTGACCGTGACACGATCTGGGTTGATCTCCAGAACGTTCTCGCCGTGAATAAGGTTCTGCCAGCCTACGGAGGAATAATCATTCCAGACTGGGGCGAGCGTGATGATTCCATCCGCCTCATGAATGATCTTTTCTGTCCTTGGATTGCTGACTTCGTCCCAGTAAATGCTCTGGAAAGCCGGATGCTCTTCGGGGAAGAGGCTTTTGGCAGCACTCACAACCGTAATGCTGCACCCAAGGCCGTCAGCGAGTTCTGTTGTGTTTTCAAGTGCCTCAGCTGCCGGAAGCTTGCTGCCGACAAGAATAACGATTCTATTCCGTTTTTCGAGGAAGCAGAGACTTTCATCTACAGCTTCATTCAGGCTTTCCAAATCTGGCGCCGGATGGGAGCAGAGTGAGGAAACCGGACTGGGTCTTACGCACGGCTGGTCTGCGATATGACAGGCAATTTCCAGATATGCGGGTTTTTTCTCATGCAGTGCCGTTCGAATAACGTGATCGATCTGTGCCGGCGCCGTTTCAGCCGAAGTGATGATTTCTGCGGCTACGGTAATGTGGCGGACCATCCCGATCTGGCGGAGGGGGGCAAGATCTGACCTCGGGTCACGCGTGTTGGGTGTTCCTGAAATCAGAATGACCGGCAGATTTTCGGCATAGGCTTCGCGAATGCCATTCAGGGCAGAAATGGCGTCAGCGCCAAAGGTGATGATTGCGGCTGCTGCACCGTTGACGCGGGCATAGCCCTCCGCTGAGAGGCTGCAAGTCAGCTCATTGCAGCTATAAATCTGCTTCATGCCACCGTGCGCGAGAAGCTGATCCAGCAGGACGAGATTGCAGTCTCCCGTTACGGCGAAATGATGCTTCAGGCCAATCTGGGTGAGACGTTCCGCAAGGTAATGTCCGACGGTGAAAATCATGTCTTCCGCGCTTCAGGAGCCATGATCAGTGAGTGGCCGCCTTGAGGGGCGTCTGTTCTGCAGCCGTTGAGGCAGTTTTGCCCAGTGTGGGAACGCCATGAGGCTGCTGGGCTGCATATTTCTCGAAGGCTTCCTGCGTGCCGATATAAGCGCAGTCACAGATGTCCCGGTCTGCGTAGATGTAACGCAGGCCTTCCGGTGTAGTCCGGGTCAGAAAGACATGCTGTGGCATGAGCTGAAGCTCGGCCCGGCGTGATGGGGAATTGGCTGGGTGTCTAACAAACCCCGCAGAAGCGAGTTGCTGTTCCGGCGGACTCATCGGTTCAGAGACACAGCCAGCAAGGCCAAATGCTGCAAGGCACAGGGCTGTCGGGACGGAAAGGGCAGAAGAAAGTTTGAACATAGCAGATATCCTAACTGCCTGAGCGGCGAGGGGTTCCATCTCATGCCAGGGGTGAGCGTGGTTGGGAGTGAGTTTACAACGCGTTTTTAGGCAGATGGATCATCTGACCGGTTCTGGCGGAATGGTAGAGCGCTTCCATCAGTTTCTGGTCCCGCAGGCCTTCTTCACCGGGCGTCCGGGGTGTCTGGTTCTTGAGAATGCATTCGGAAAAATGGTCGATTTCCAGAGCAAACTGGTTTCCGGCCGGGATGTGCCATTCGCTGACGGCTTTATGGTCGCCCTGGCGTCGTCCGATCCGCAGGCGGTGGCCTGTATAGGCGAAGGCGTTTTCCAGAGTGATCCACCCTTTCTCCAGTTGGATACGAAGGTCTTTGCTTTCGTGTGCGCCATAGCTGGTCGCGCAGTTGGCAATGACGCCTGACGGGAAGCGGAGCATGAAAGAGAATGTTTCATCCAGGTTTCTGTAGCGTGGATCATCGGGAGGGCTGACCATTTGTGCGAACAGACTCTCAGGTTCTTCTCCGAGCACCGCGCGCGTGCCGTTGAGGCAATAGAGGCCGATATCCGGAAGGGCTCCTCCGCCAGCCAGTTCAGGTTTGAGGCGCCACTGATCGGCGTCTCCCTGCATCTGTGTGTTGATGGCTTCGACGAGTTTGGGCCGGCCGAGCTCCCCGCTTTGAACCAGTTTTCTGACAAGCTGGTTGAAGGGTTCATAATGGCAGCGATAGGCAATCATGAGTTTCACACCTGCGGCATGGCAGGCTTCAATCATGCGTCTGGCGTCCTCGCTTGAGTTGGCCATGGGCTTCTCGCACAGGACATGTTTGCCTGCTGTTGCGAGGGCTTCGACCTGGCCAGCGTGGAGTGCGTTGGGGGTGACGACATAAACGGCCTGAATATCGGGCCTGTCTGCCAGCTTGTGGATTTCATCATAGGTGAAAAGTGACTCTTCCCTGATGCCATAATCATGTCCCGCGGATCTGGCCTTTTCCTTGCGACCGGAAATAAGCGCTACAGGTTTGGCGAGGCGGCATTGAAGGAAGGATGGAAGAATTTCTCCAAGAGTCAGCCGTCCCAGTCCCATAACGGCGAACCCAACCCGCTCGGACGGGGGGAGTGCATGAGGGGGCTGTGCTTCAGGGACGTCGGCGTCTCCGCGCCAGTTACCGAAGGTGATCTGGCCCTTTTCGACTGTTCCCGTATCCAGTTCGGAAGGGAGGAGATGTTTGAGGTCAGAGGACGGAGTCTGAGGCATTGTCGCTGCTTTCCCTGAAGGGTGTTCAGGAAAAGCAACGCAGGTTCAGCCCTGAAAGGTCTGCAAAATCCTAAAACCTCACGACAATCGTGAAATCCGTGTCTTGATGTGTCAGCCAGGTCGTCTGACGTGAACCCGGAGAGGAGGCTGATCATCGTTTCGAATAAACGAGATTTCGGCTTCATGCCGTGCTGGCAGCCTCCCGATCTGTTCAATATTCTGGATGTTGGCTGTGAGGGGAATAGACGTGTCTCCCAGCATCCAAAGGAAGCCTTCGCCGGGCCTGATGGTGGAAAGAACCTTGCCTGTTTCCACGTCGATCAGGCTTGCGGCTTGAGAAACCAAGAGAGTGGACAGGCCACGCATGGTGTCTTCCGTCATGGGCAGGAAACGTTCCCATTCCCCAGGGTTCGTAGAGTCTGTGCCAATTCTGCCTTTGCCGGGAACAGGGGCACTTATCAGGAAAGTTTTAAGTTCTTTCTCCTGAAAAATAATCAGACCGTTTCCCGCGTCCAGAGCTTCAAGTACGGGCAACGGCCGCGGCATTGAAACGCGCTTTTCAAAAGTGATGTCGCAAGGAAGATTTAGGGGAGGGGCAATCTTTGCGGATATGCCGGGATAGACGCCAGGCTGGAAGGGCGTCGGAGAAAAATAGTCGCTGATCGGGTCATGATCCAGAACGCGGCTGTGCCAGTCCATGAACCACACCTGGGTTTTGGGAAAAGTCTGGCTCATTTTTTCTCCATATCAGTAACTGCAAGGGCGAGGCATTTCTTCATAACGCCTGGCAATGCTGCGCGTGTTGTTGACCGAAACGCGCCAAAGGATGGGTCGATCCCTGCATTATGTCCCGCAGGGAGGGTCTTTGCGTAAACCATGAGCTTAAGTGTGAAATGGGTAAAGACATGAGTGACCTCTCCCCGTAGAGCCCACGGCCCGAGTGTTGGGGCATGGTTCATGGCATCAGCTTCAGTCCAGGGGGTCTCGCGCCACTCCGTCCCCGGAAATTCGTCCATGCCGCCGAGAAGACCTTTTTCAGGGCGCGTTCTCATCAAAACCTGCCCACTTGTATCCAGAAGGACAAAGTGCACGCCGTAACGCGTGGGACGTGCCTGTTTGGGCGCTTTGCGGGGAAGGGTGGACGCTATTCCTTTGGTATGGCCAAGGCAGGATGGACGCCAGGGGCATGTCAGACAAGATGGGTTGCGGGGTGTGCAGATTGTGGCCCCAAGATCGAACAGGGCTTGGGCAAAGTCTGATGGACGATCCTGTGCTTCTGCTGACTGGTTGAGGAGCGCTGCCTGTTTGGCCAGAAGCGGGCGCGAGGCGGGGAGAGGGTTTTCTATGCCGAAAAGGCGTGATGTCACGCGCTCGACATTTCCATCGACCGGTACGACGGGGCGGCCGAAGGCAATTGCGGCGATGGCGCGTGCGGTATAGGCCCCGATGCCTGGAAGCTTCAGGAGGTCTTCGACTGTGTCCGGGAATTGCCCGAGTTCTGCAACGCGTTTGGCGCAGGCGTGGAGATTACGGGCACGGGCGTAGTAGCCGAGCCCGGCCCAAAGATAGAGAACGTCTTCCTGTGGGGCTGCGGCCAGTTCCTGCACGGTCGGGTAATGCGTGAGAAAGCGTTCGTAATAGGCTATGACAGCCTTTACGGTCGTCTGCTGAAGCATGATTTCGCTCAGCCATACGGCATAGGGGTTAGGCCGCTGCCCCGGGAGGCTGCGCCAGGGAAGGGTGCGGCGGTGAGTGTCGTACCAGCGGAGCAGGTCGGAAGCATCAGGAGTCACGGAGAGGGATATGACGAAGGATCACGGTCCGGACAAGAACCTTCGTGGTCGGGCAGCGGGCATGGACCAAAAGCCCGCATGGATTCCCAAGCGTGGAGGAGCGCGGCAGATCGGCGCTCTGGTGCCGGGAATTACCAAACCGGCGTTCAAGAAGAAGTCTCCGCTTCTGGTTCGGCTTTCCATGGACTGGGAAGATTTTATCGGTCCACGTCTGTCTCGTGTGACTGAGCCGCGCCGACTGTCGGCAGGGTCTCTGACGCTGGCATGTTCGGGGCCGATCGCCATGGAACTGCAGCATCTCGCACCTCAGATCATTGAACGGATCAATACAGCCTGTGGTCTGCGGGGAGAGCATCTCATTCTTCGGTTGAAGATTGTTCAGGACATGACAGCATTTGAGAGGCCGAAGCCGCCAAGGCCCAAGCCCGTTCAGGTTGATGTTCCTGAGATTGAAGATGACGAGTTGCGGGATGCCCTGCAACGCCTTGGTGGCCATATCGGAGCGCGGGGTGGCCGCAGGCGTCGGTGACAGAAGTGTTTCACGTGAAACGACTTGTTTCATGCCCTGAAAGAGCCCTTTTCAGGGACCAGAGTTCTGACGATATGGAAAGCTGAAAGCGGCTATTTCCAAGGAGACAAGCCATGAACATCACGAAAAAATCTGCTGGAGCCTTGGTTCTTGCTGCGTTGATCGGCGCTGCACCGTTTTCGGCAATGGCGCAGCGTGGGGGTGGTCCGGGCGGTGGTGGCTTCCATGGTGGAGGTGGCGGGATGGGCGGATTTCGTGGTGGTGGCGGTTACGGTGGTGGCCCGGGAGGTGGCTACGGCTATCGTGGAGGCCCCGGTTGGGGCTTTCGTCCTGGATATGGTGGCTGGGGCGGTGGATGGGGTGGCCCGCGCTTCGTCGGTTGGGGCACGCCCGGTTGGGGGGGGTGGAATGGCTGGGGCGGACCGGGTTGGTTCGGTTACGGCTGGGGTACGCCGGGCTGGGGCGGCGGCTGGGGCTGGGGCGGCTGGGGTGTTGGTGCTGCCCTTGGCGTTGCAGCCGGTATGGCGATCGAAGGCGCTGCCAATTCCTATCCCGGCGGATACTACCCTGGCGGGTATCAGGGGGGTGTTCCTGCTGGCGGGTATGCCGTTCCGCAGGGATATTATGGAGCGCCAGCCTACTACGGTGGTGCCCCGCCTTATACTTGGGGGTATTGAGGCGGGAGTATAAAGGCGCGGCCTTTTCGTCAGTCAGTGACGAAATCGGCGGCGCGGTATCCCTGAGCGAACAGATGTGCGCGCAGACCTGAAAAATTGATCTGCGTACCAATCACCTTCTTCACGTTCGGTTTTGCGTGGAAGGCCAGACCCAGCCCGGCGCTGGCCAGCATTGGAATATCGTTCGCACCGTCACCGGTTGTGAGCGCAGCACGAAGTTGAACGCCCCGCTCAGTTGTCAGGGCTTCTAGGTGAGTCAGCTTTGCATCTGGCCCCAGAACCGGGCCGCCGAGCTTTCCGGTCATCTTGCCATCAACGATATCAAGAATATTTCCGTGGTTTTCGTCGAAGCCACACAGCTCTGCCACACGTTGTGTGAACCATGTGAAGCCACCTGACACCAGAGCCGTGCGCGCGTTGTGCTTGCGCATGGTCTGCACGAGCTCTTTTGCGCCGTCCGTCAGGGTTACAGTCTTCCAGACGTCTTCCAGAACAGACGCTGATTTTCCTGCGAGCAGAGCAACGCGTTGTTCAATGGACGTTTCAAAGTCGATCTCTCCATTCATGGAGGCTCGGGTGATGGCCGCAACCTGCTCGCCTACACCAAGAGCTGCGGCCATTTCATCCAGCGTTTCTCCCGTCACGATGGTGCTGTCCATGTCTGCGACGAGAACAGCTTTACGACGGCCACGAGTTTTCAGCAGCAGTGTGTCGACCTGATAGGGGGCCAGCGTTGCGCGGATTGTTGCGGCGCTTGCGGCGCCGGGCCCAGGCGTAGGGCATGGAATATCGACGGCTTCCCCTTCAGACAGAACGATAGGGGCTTTGCCTTTCACCAGAGAGCGGGCGACGTCGATGGCTTCTGGTTTGAGGGGGCCAGCCTTGCGGTCGGCAATGAGTGTCAGAACGGAAGGAAGGGACATAAGCTCTCGTAACGATCCAGCGCGTGTGGCAGGAACAGGGGAATGAACGCCCCAAAGACAGCAATCATTGTGGCTGGCCCGACGTGCTCCGGCAAGTCTGCTCTGGCTCTTGATCTTGCGCGGACCTTCAATGGAACAGTGATTAATGCTGATTCCATGCAGGTTTACCGCGATCTTCATATTCTCACAGCGCGCCCTGATGCAGCGGATGAGGCGGCTGTTCCGCACCGTTTGTATGGTGTTTTGGATGCGGCGACGCCGGGAAGTGTGGCCTGGTGGCGCGAGCAGGCTCTGACCGAAATGGACGCGGCCTGGAGGGCTGGTCGTCTGCCAATTCTGTGTGGAGGTACGGGCATGTATCTCCGCGCTCTTACAGATGGTCTCGTGGAAGTGCCTGACCCGGGGGAGAGCGCGCGACAGGAAGCCCGAACGCTGGCGCAGGACATTGGCCCGGCAGCTCTGCATGAGAAGCTGTTGGAGGTAGATCCGGAAACTGCCTCCACGCTGCGCCCGAATGATACGCAGCGTATCTCCAGAGCATGGGAAGTCTGGCGTGGGACGGGGCATGGTCTTGTCTGGTGGCGGGTTCAACCCGGTCTGCCAGCGGCTCCCTGCCGATTTGTTTCCGTTCTTCTTGATCCGCCACGGGAGGAATTGCGGGCGTCTCTTGATGCCCGCTTCGGCCAGATGCTTGAGGCTGGGGCGCTGGATGAAGTGCGTCAACTTGTTGCACGGGGGCTGGATTCTGTATTGCCAGCCATGCGCGCGCATGGGGTTCCTGAGCTTGCTGCGGTGTTGCAGGGTGACGTGACGATCGAGGCTGCGCGACAGGCTGCTGTTCTGGCGACAGGCCGATATACGCGCCGACAGGCGACGTGGTTTCGGCATCATGCCTTGGGATCAGAGGGTAATTCGATGGTTTCGTTTCGTAGATACACCCCATTTGCGCAAGAATCGAAAACAGAACACGAAAAAATTGAGAATTTTATATCTGAGCGAGTTGACGAATCCTACAGAACTGTCCTAAATCCCGCGCCTCATACCCCTTAGGAGGATACGGTGACGGCTTCTGCTGAAAGAGACGCAACAACAGGCAACGAGGCGCTGAATGGCGCGGAGGTGCTTCTGCGCGTTCTCGATGAACAGGGCGTAGAGGTAGTCTTTGGCTATCCGGGGGGCGCTGTCCTTCCAATCTACGATGCGCTCTTCAAGCAGGACCGTATCCGCCACATTCTTGTCCGTCATGAGCAGGCTGCCGTTCATGCGGCTGAGGCCTATGCGCGTTCGACGGGCAAGGTTGGTGTTGTTCTGGTGACATCCGGTCCTGGCGCAACCAATGCCGTGACCGGTCTTGTCGATGCGCTGATGGATTCGATCCCGCTGGTCTGCCTGACCGGTCAGGTGCCGACGAAGCTGATTGGCAATGATGCGTTCCAGGAAGCGGACACAACGGGCATTACCCGCCCGGCCACGAAGCACAACTATCTGGTGCGGACGCCGGGCGCTCTGGCCCAGACTGTGCGTGAAGCTTTCGAGGTGGCGCGTTCCGGTCGTCCGGGGCCTGTGCTGGTTGATCTGCCCAAGGACATCACGGTTGGTCAGGCTCCGCTGACGGCGCCTGCCATGTCCCGGCTGAAGCGTTTCCGCCATCAGGGTGGGCCGGATGCAGAGGCGATTGCCCGCACGGTCGAGGCCATGAAGACGGCCAAGCGCCCGCTGTTCTACACGGGCGGTGGTATCATCAACTCCGGTCCCGAAGCGTCTGAGCTGCTGCGTCGTCTGGCGCGCAAGACGGGTTTCCCGGTGACGTCCACGCTGATGGGGCTGGGAGCGTTTCCGTCTCCTGATCCGCAGTTCCTCGGTATGCTGGGCATGCACGGGTCTGTTGAGGCGAACATGGCCACGCATGGCTGTGATCTGCTGATCGCTCTGGGTGCGCGTTTTGATGATCGCGTGACGGGCCGTGTGGACGCGTTTTCGCCGAATTCGTTCAAGGTTCATGCGGATATTGATCCGAGCCAGATCAACAAGATCATCCGTGTGGATGTACGTCTGGAAGGTGATGTTCGCGATACGCTTCAGGCGCTGCTGGACGCATGGGACGATACGCTGGCACCTGATCTGAGCACATGGTGGAACCAGATTGCGTCCTGGCGCAGCGTGGATGGCTTCGGCTTCACGCAGGACATGACGCCGTCTGCGGTGATCCGTCCGCAGCATGCCGTTCGTCGCCTGTACGAAATGGCGATGGAAACGGGGCGTGACACGTTTGTGTCCACCGAGGTCGGCCAGCATCAGATGTGGGCGGCCCAGCACTTCCAGTTTGCCAAGCCGAACCGCTGGCTAACGTCTGGTGGTCTGGGAACGATGGGCTACGGTTTGCCAGCTGCTGTGGGCGCGCAGGTTGCGCATCCGGATGCGCTGGTGATTGATATCGCGGGTGAGGCCTCGACCCTGATGAACATTCAGGAACTGGGGACGATTGCGCAGTATCGTCTGCCAGTGAAGATCTTCATCCTGAACAACCAGTATATGGGCATGGTGCGCCAGTGGCAGGAACTGCTGCATGGGTCACGCTATTCCCAGTCTTACAGCGAGGCGCTGCCAGATTTTGTGAAGCTGGCAGAAGCGTTCCAGGCAACCGGGATGCGTGCGACCTGCGTGGGTGAGCTGGACGATGTCATCCGCCGGATGCTGGAGCATGACGGTCCTGTCATCGCGGATATCTGCGTGGCGGAAAATGAAAACTGCTACCCGATGATTCCATCGGGTGCGGCCCACAACCAGATGCTGCTTGGCCCGGATCAGGATTCCGCAGCCGCAGGTCTGACCGAAGAAGGGATGATGCTGGTCTGATGACGGAGACAATCCAACATTCGGTCATCTCGGTTCTTATTGAGGACGAGAGTGGCGCACTGGCCCGCGTGGTGGGTCTGTTTTCAGGCCGGGGCTACAACATTGAGAGCCTGACGGTTGCGCTGGTGGATGCCGAGCGCAGCCTGTCACGCATTACGGTTCTGACGTCGGGCACCCCGCAGGTTATTGAGCAGATCAAGGCGCAGCTGAAGCGTCTGATTCCGGTTCATGCGGTCTGTGATCTGACGGAAGAAGGCCCGTATGTGGGCCGTGAGCTTGCTCTGGTGAAAGTCGTCTCCCGCGGCGAAAACCGTACGGAAGGTCTGCGGATTGCAGATTCCTTCCGGGCGCGCCCGGTTGATACGACGGCCACCAGTTTTGTGTTCGAACTGACGGGGTCTCCCTCCAAGATCGACGCTTTTATCGAGTTGATGCGCCCCCTTGGCCTGGCTGAGGTTTCGCGCACGGGGATTGCGGCCATTGGTCGTGGCCCTTCTGTCTTTCACGTTAACGAGGAACATGTCTGATGCGGGTGTATTACGATCGCGATGCCGATCTGAATCTGATCAAGAGCAAGAAAGTCGCGATCATTGGCTACGGCAGCCAGGGTCACGCTCATGCCAACAACCTGCGTGACAGCGGCCTGACCGACATTGTCATTGGCCTGCGTCCGACGTCCTCTGCCGTCAAGAAGGCAGAAGAGGCTGGTTTCAAGGTCATGTCCCCGGACGAGGCTGCTGCCTGGGCCGATGTGGTCATGGTTCTGACGCCGGATGAAGGCCAGGGCGCCCTGTACAAGGACAGCCTTGAGAAGAACCTGAAGCAGGGTGCAGCTCTTGCATTCGCACATGGTCTTTCCATCCACTTCCGCATCATTGAAGCCCGTCCGGATCTGGACGTGTTCCTGATCGCCCCGAAGGGCCCGGGCCACACGGTGCGTTCCGAATACCAGC
This sequence comes from Gluconobacter sp. Gdi, assembly GCF_014132155.1. GTDB lineage: Bacteria > Pseudomonadota > Alphaproteobacteria > Acetobacterales > Acetobacteraceae > Gluconobacter. The sequence continues at coordinate 61,412 of NZ_BLJQ01000002.1, read as the reverse complement.
GTGGCGGTGGCGTTCCGTCCCTCGTTGCTGTGGCTCAGAATGCTTCTGGCAAGGCTCTGGACATCGCTCTGTCCTACGCTTCCGCAAATGGTGGCGGCCGTGCAGGCATCATCGAGACGAGCTTCAAGGAAGAAGTCGAAACCGATCTGTTCGGTGAGCAGGCTGTTCTGTGTGGTGGTGTCGTTGACCTGATCCGCGCTGGTTTCGAGACGCTGGTTGAAGGTGGCTATGCCCCGGAAATGGCTTACTTCGAGTGCCTGCACGAAATGAAGCTGATCGTGGATCTGATCTACGAAGGCGGCATTTCCAACATGAACTACTCCATCTCCAACACTGCGGAGTATGGTGAGTACGTGACGGGTCCGCGCATCATCACGCCGGAAACGAAGGCTGAGATGAAGCGCGTTCTGACGGACATTCAGGATGGGACGTTCGTTCGTAACTTCATCCTTGAGAATCAGTCTGGTGGCGTTGGCTTCAAGGCTATCCGCGCTCGCAATGACGCTCACCAGATCGAGAAGACCGGTGAGAAGCTGCGTGCGATGATGCCGTGGATTGCCAAGGGCAAGCTGGTCGACAAGGCCAAGAACTGATCTTTACGGATTAGATCCCCTTAGTCGCTATCGGCTAGGGGGTATGAAGAGCACGCATTGCGAGGCTGAGATATTTCAGCCTTGGAGTGCGTGTTTTTTTATGCGCTGTGCAGTAGAGGACGCTGAATTTCTAGCCAAGGGTCAGCGTCCATTGCTGAGGCAAAAAGACGTTGAAGTGAAGGGTGATCCCAAAGGCCTGCCGCTTTTTTGGATGTTCTGAGAGCGGTTTTACCCCTGATTCCCAAAAGATAGTTCTTGTTTAGGGCGACCGGCTACGGGGGATGGGTCGGCAATGTCGGCCCTGCTTTTTCAGGGAATGTGACATATTCGCGAATCAGGCCAGAAAACCCTTGCATCCGCAGGAAGGGGGCTCTAACTACCGCGCTTCTTGGCCCAAGGGGGCGATTTCGCCCAACAGGCTGTCTACTGGTTTGGGGGTACGTGATGAACGCACTTGCTCAACTGGGGATGGTATCGGAACTCCCGAGAGATATCCAGAACAGCGCTGCTCACTCTGTTGAAGAGGAGCGCAAAGACTACTTTATTGAACGGGATGGCGAACGCTATGCCGGTAATCATCTGCTGATCGATTTCTGGGATGCCCGGAATCTTGATGATCCAGCACGGATTGATGAGACGCTGCGCGAGGGTGCTATTGCAGCCGGTGCAACGATTCTGCACAGCCATTTCCATCACTTCACGCCGAATGGTGGTGTGTCTGGTGTTCTGGTTCTGGCGGAAAGTCACATCTCGATCCACACATGGCCAGAGCGTAATTACGCTGCGGTAGATGTGTTCATGTGTGGCGCCTGTGATCCGAATCTTTCGATTCCGGTCATGCAGCGCCTGTTCCAGGCTGGCCGCATCGAAGTCGATGCCGTACGCCGTGGACGCGTGCAGGACAGGAACGCTAGCGCGGCCTGACTCTCGGATAGGGGCCAGCCGAGCCGGCTGGTCTTTACTCTGCTATTCAATCCCGACAAGGAACCGATGACCATGGCTGAAACATGGATCAACGAGACCCTGTACCCGGACTGGGGACAGCGTTTTCTCGTAACGCGCGAGCTCGCGCGCGTAAAATCTGATTTCCAGGACATTGTTGTCTTTGAAAGCTCCAGCCATGGCCGTGTGCTGGTTCTGGATGGCGTTATCCAGATCACGGAACGCGATGAGTTCGTTTATCAGGAAATGCTGACGCATGTTCCGATGCTGGCCCATCCGTGTGCGAAGCGCGTTCTGATCATTGGTGCGGGTGATGGTGGCGTTCTGCGTCGCGTTCTTGAGCACAAGACCGTTGAAAAAGCCGTCATGGTGGAAATCGATGGTGCTGTGATCGAACTGTCCAAGCAGCACCTGCCGAACATTGCGGGCGATGCCTGGAACGACCCGCGCGCTGAAGTGATTGTTGGTGACGGTATCGACTATGTTGCCAAGGCTGCTGACGGCTCTTTTGACGTCATCATCGTGGACAGCACGGATCCGATCGGCGTGGGTGAAGTTCTGTTTACGGACGAATTCTACAGCAACTGCGCACGTATCCTGTCGGATGAAGGTCTGATCGTGAACCAGTGTGGTGTCCCGTTCATGCAGTCTGATGAACTGTATGAGACGAGCCTGCGTCGTGCGAAATTCTTCCCGCATGTTTCAGCTTATGTTGCCGCTGTCCCGACTTATGTCGGCGGTTTCATGACGCTGGGTATGGCTTCCAAAGGCCAGGCTCCGAACACGCAGACGCTGGAGCAGATCCGCGGCCGTGCAGACGCAGCCAAGATTCTTGGCACGACACGCTATTGGACGCCTGAAATTCACGTCGGCTCTTTTAATCTGCCGCCGTATATTGCCGAGCATCTTCCTAAGACGGAGAAGTAAGGCCTGATCCTTCGCTCTTTTAGGAGCGAGGGATCTTAAAGACAGCTTTCGAGGCTGCTGCTCATGCGTTCCAGAAGCGTAATGAGAATACCTCTTTCCAGCGGAGTGAAGCCTTTGAAGGCTTCTTCGCTGGCCCCTTCCATAATCGGAATAACCTGCTGGCTTTTAGTGAGGCCGACTGCTGAAAGTCGGATCTGACTGACGCGTTTGTCGTCCGGATCGGGTTCGCGTTCGATCAGGCCGTCCCGTTCCATGCGTGCCAGAAGCGTTGCCATGCCGGGCTGTTCAATCCCTGCGAGTTCGGCGAGCACCTTTTGAGTAAGGACTTCACCTTTTCCGAGTGCCAGGAAGACCGGGATTTGGCCTGCGCGCATACCGGCAGGTTTGAGTTTCTGTTCCATCAGGCGCGTGAAAAGGCGCCCGGTCTTACTTGTTAGCGAGCCTATGGAGAGGCAAGGGGCCTGATTTTGCATGAGGAACTGCCTTCAGGTGGATAATGTGGATAACATACATAACATGTTATGTATTTAATCTGAAAAGACTGTTCGTATCGTAAAGCGGTTTTCCTGATCTCTTTGGAAATCAGGAAAACGAGAGGAACCGCTTAGGGCGTAGAGGTATGTGGTAGGGGCTTGCACTGATGGTCGCGATACAGACTCCATTCTTCACAGGTCTGTCCGGAGGGAAGGTGACACATCCCAATCTGTCCTCCCGGCTGACTGATAATTTCCAGAGTTCCTCCCCGCTTTGTGCAGGAGACACTGGCCGGGTTTGCCAGACCTATGAGATGTGGCTTTTGCGGTTGCTCCGCGCTGCATGCAGCCAATAGGAGAAGAGTGGCGCCATAGACGCTGTTTTTGAGCGAGAAGCGCATATCAGGGTGCCGTCCTTGTAAAGAAGCGGACGTTGTTTTCCTTGGCGCCAAGGGTTTTTACAGCCTCTGCGAATTTCTGGAAGTGCGGCGTTTTGAGGTGCACATCAAAGGCAGCCTGATCGCGATAGGTTTCGACAAGCACAATGAGATTCGGATCTTCGTTGGATGTCATCACGTCAAAGCTATGGCAGTCGGGCTCGTCCGCGTTTGAATGCTTGCTGTCATAAGCGCACATTTCAAGGAATTTTTCCCGATTTTCTGGGGGGATGGACAATTCTGCAATGACAGTCAGTTCGCCAGCCATGAAAGTTCTCCCGTTCTGGTTACAAAGGTATGCGGCAATCGTAACGCAGAACTAACCGTAACGATTGCGAAGAGATCAGGAAACTGGCAGGATCGAGTCCGACCAATACGGGAGAGACTGGCCTTCATGGCTGGCGCCGAAGGAGCAACCGCCCCGGAAACTCTCAGGCCAAAGGACCGAGTTGGTCGGTAAATTCTGGAGAGAGGTGCGCCTGACGTACCCGCCGACGGGATAGCGATCTCAGGCGAAAGGACAGAAGGGGCGGCGTTATCCGGAAACTCCGGGCGCGTCTGCACCTTCACGTTCTGACCGGGCCGGACCTACCCTATGACCGACTCTCTCCAGCGTACTCCTCTCCATGCTCTCAATCTGGAACTTGGCGCTAAAATGGTGCCATTCGCGGGTTATGAGATGCCGCTTCAGTATCCGGCCGGGCTGATGGCCGAGCATCTGCACACGCGTAGCAAGGCTGGGCTTTTTGACGTCTCCCATATGGGGCAAATCCGGATTGCTGCCAGAAATGGTGATGTCCGGGACGCTGCGCTCGCACTCGAAAGCCTGATTCCGGCTGACTATGCGGGGCTGGCGAAGGGGCGGCAGCGTTACGGATTTCTGACGAATGACGCTGCAGGCATTCTGGATGATCTGATGGTCGCCAATATGGGTGATGATCTGTTCGTCGTGGTGAATGCGTCCTGCAAGGAGCAGGATGCGGCGCTGATTGAAGCGGCTCTTTCTGACCGTTGCATTGTGACGCGGCAGTTTGATCGCGCGCTGATGGCGCTGCAGGGACCTGAAGCTCAGGACGCTCTGGCTCCTCTTTGCCCGGCAGCGGCAGAGATGCGCTTTATGGACGTGATCGAGACGGAGCTTGCTGGTGTTCCGGTGACGCTGTCGCGCTCGGGTTATACTGGGGAAGATGGTTACGAAATTGGCTGTGCAGCCGCGGATGCGGAGACTGTTGCGCGGGCGTTGCTGGCTCAGCCGCAGGTTCTGCCCATTGGGCTTGGAGCCCGGGATTCGCTTCGTCTGGAAGCGGGGCTTTGCCTGTATGGCAATGATATCGATACGACGACCACGCCGATTGAAGCGTCTCTGGCCTGGGCTATTCAGAAAGCCCGGCGCGAAGGGGGCTCTCGTGAAGGAGGCTATCCGGGGGCGGAGATCGTTCTGCGTCAGGCTCGTGAAAGTGTCAGCCGCAAGCGTGTTGGCCTGATGGCGGAGGGGCGTGCGCCTGTTCGTGCGGGGGCGAAGCTTTTTGCGGATGCGGAAGGCCAGAAAGAGATCGGTCTGGTGACGTCAGGGGCGTTTGGCCCGACGGTCCAGGCGCCGGTGGCGATGGGATATGTCGCAACAGATTACGCAGGGAATGACACGGCACTGTTTGCCGAACTGCGTGGAAAATTCGTTCCGGTTCATGTTCGGGCGATGCCGTTCGTGGCGCCCGGTTTCAAGCGTTAAGCCAAGGAAAAGCAGCGATGACGACTTATTATACCAAATCGCATGAATGGATCCGTCTGGACGGGGAAGAAGCAACTGTGGGCATCACGGCTCATGCTTCTGAAGAGCTGGGCGAATTGGTGTTCGTGGAAGCCAAGGACGAGGGTACGGACGTAGCGGCTGGCGATGCTGCTGCGGTTGTGGAATCCGTTAAGGCGGCGTCTGACATCTATGCTCCGGTTGCCGGTGTGCTGTCGGGCTTCAATACGAAGCTGTCCGACGAGCCGACGCTGGTTGGTAATGACCCGGAAGGTGAGGGCTGGATCTTCAAGATGAAGGTTTCCAACCCGGATGACGTGACGTCCCTTCTGACGGCAGAGCAGTACAAGAGCCTCTGACGTTCTGTGATGGGTCTGGCTTTTGCCGGACCCATTTTTCTTTCCCTGCCCATCAAGATTTCCAGAGAACGATACCGTGACGATCCTGTGGCCTGAACAGACCGAAGACTTCAGCTCCCGCCATATTGGCCCACGCTCCTCTGAAATTGCGGAGATGTTGCAGACGATTGGGGCGTCCAGCCTTGAGGATCTGATTGATCGGACGGTTCCAAAAGCCATTCTTGATCGCGGCGACCACGGGATTGGCGCGGCGCTGACGGAGCAGCAGGCTCTGGCGCGTCTGCGGGAGATTGCGTCCCGGAACCGCGTTCTGACGTCCATGATCGGGCAGGGATATTACGACACGGTTCTGCCGCCTGTGATTCAGCGCAATATTCTGGAAAATCCGGCCTGGTATACGGCTTACACGCCTTATCAGCCGGAAATCAGTCAGGGACGCCTTGAAGCGCTTCTGAACTTCCAGACGCTTGTGGCTGATTTGACGGGGCTCGATATTGCCAATGCGTCCCTGCTGGATGAGGGCACGGCCTGTGCAGAGGCGATGGCGCTGGCCAAGCGTGTCTGCAAGTCCAAGTCCGACCGGTTCTTCGTAGATGCTGATACGCATCCGCAGACGCTGGCTGTTCTGAAGACGCGGGCCGAGCCGCTGGGCTGGGAGATTGTGGTTGGTGATCCGGCGACGGATCTGGATGCGGCGTCTGTGTTTGGTGCGCTGCTCTCCTATCCGGGGTCGTCCGGCGCTGTGCGTGACCCGCGCGGTGTGATTGAGGCTGTTCATGCTCAGGGCGGTATTGTTGCCGTAACGTGTGATCCGCTGGCTCTTGTGATGCTGGAAAGCCCGGGGGCTCTGGGCGCGGACATCGCCATTGGGTCCATGCAGCGTTATGGTGTGCCGATGGGCGGTGGTGGCCCACATGCCGGGTTCATGGCGACGAAGGATGCTTACAAGCGGCACATGCCGGGGCGTCTGGTCGGTGTGTCCCGTGATAGCGCCGGGCGCCCGGCGTATCGGTTGGCGTTGCAGACCCGTGAGCAGCATATCCGCCGCGAGAAGGCGACGTCCAACATCTGCACGGCGCAGGTTCTGCTGGCCGTCATTGCGTCCATGTATGCGGTGTATCATGGACCGGAAGGGCTGAAGGCGATTGCGGGGCGTACGCATCGTCTGGCGGCTATTCTGGCTGCGGGGCTGAAGGCTCTGGGTGTGACGGTTGAGACGGAAACGTTCTTTGACACGCTCACGGTTCAGGTTGGCTCCGAAGCGCAGGGCATCATTGCTAAGGCTTTAGACGCCGGGATCAATCTGCGTGATGCGGGCGTAGGACGAATTGGTCTGTCTTGTGATGAGACGACAACGCCGGCGACCGTTCGGGCGCTGTGGCAGTGCTTCGGGGCAGATGAGGCGCGTGTTGCGGTTCTGGAGCGCGAGCTTTCTGTTGAAGAAGGTCTGCCTCAGGCGCTGTCCCGTCAGGCGGCTTTGCTGACGCATCCGGTGTTCCATGTTCATCGTTCGGAGACGGATCTGCTGCGGTATATGCGGTCTCTGTCTGACAAGGACCTTGCGCTGGACCGGACGATGATTCCGCTGGGTTCCTGCACGATGAAGCTCAATGCGACGGCGGAAATGATTCCCATCACCTGGCCTGAATTTGGGCGGATTCATCCGTTTGCGCCGAAGGATCAGCAGGCTGGGTATGCGGAACTGTTTGCGTATCTGGAGCGGACGCTGTGTGCGATTTCCGGCTACGATGCTGTGTCGCTTCAGCCAAATTCTGGTGCGCAGGGTGAGTTTGCGGGCCTTCTGGCGATCCGTGGGTATCATCAGGCGCGCGGAGATATGGATCGGGATGTGTGCCTGATTCCGGCGTCCGCCCATGGAACGAACCCGGCTTCCGCCCACATGGTGGGGATGCGTGTTGTTGTTGTGGCCTGTGACAGCAATGGCAACGTTGATGTTGAGGATCTGAAGGCGAAAATTGCGCAGCATGACGGCCGTGTGGCGGCCATCATGATTACCTATCCGTCCACGCATGGTGTGTTTGAGGAGCGGATTGTCGAGATCTGTGATCTTGTTCATGCGGCTGGTGGGCAGGTTTATCTGGATGGTGCGAACCTGAATGCGCAGGTCGGTCTGGCGCGGCCGGGTCTGTACGGGGCTGATGTTTCGCATTTCAATCTGCACAAGACGTTCTGCATTCCGCATGGCGGTGGTGGACCGGGCATGGGGCCGATTGGTGTGGGCAGCCATCTGGCGCCGTATCTGCCGGGACAGAACGGAATTGCCGTTTCTGCTGCGCCTTATGGGTCAGCGTCCATTCTGCCGATCTCTGCGGCGTACATCATGATGATGGGCGATGACGGGCTGCGCCGGGCGACGGAAATAGCCATTCTGAATGCGAACTACATCGCGGCGCGTCTGGAAGCGCATTACCCGGTGCTTTATCGGGGCAGCAATGGCTTTACGGCGCATGAGTGTATTGTTGATCTGCGGCCAATCAAGGATGCAGTTGGTGTGACGGTGGACGATATTGCCAAGCGTCTGATTGACCATGGGTTCCATGCCCCGACGGTCAGTTTCCCGGTGGCGGGGACATTCATGATCGAGCCGACAGAATCTGAGGGGAAGGTCGAGCTGGATCGGTTCTGCGATGCGATGATCGCCATTCGGGCAGAAATTGCAGATGTGGAAGCGGGGGCAGTTGCCGTAGAGAATAGTCCGCTACGGTTTGCGCCTCACACGACGGCTGATTTGGCCGGTGAGTGGGGTCGCCCCTATGCGCGGGAGAAGGGCTGTTTCCCGGGTGGGGTTAACACGTCCAAGTACTGGTCGCCTGTCGGACGGCTGGATAACGCGTGGGGCGACCGGAATCTGGTGTGTTCGTGCCCGGATATTTCGACTTACGCAGACGCGTAATATTAATCTGTTTTGTGAGTAAAAAAAAGCGCCCTCAAAAGGGGCGCCTTTTGTTATCGTCCATCAGGATGTGACGGTGACCCACTGTGCAGACGTCAGTTCTGCCAGACGCGCCGGGGTGAGCATGACGGAGGCATTGGTGGCACCTGCCTTAAATGCGCGAAGAGACTCATCGCAATAAACGGGAAGTGGCTCTGATAGTCCAAAGGGGCAAACGCCGCCGGGCGGATGGCTTGTAAGTGCCAGCACCTCGTCTCCGTTAAGGAAGCGGGGGCGCCCTCCCAGAGCGTCTTTTGTCAGACGATTATCCAGACGTTTGGTTCCTGCCATGACAATCAGGGCAATTTTAGCCTGTGGCCCTGACCCGACCTTCACGCCGAGTGTTTTGGCAATCTGGTCGGGTTCGACATTGTGTGTGGCAGCAGCCTCTTCAACGGTAGCCGTGGAACGCTCCGTCACGATGATGGAGAGATCAGGCGCGCGCTGGGCGAGATCAGTCCTTACGCTTTCAAGACTCATGAATAGGTGCCTCCGGAAACTTCAGGAAGATGTTTCATGTGAAACATGGGGAGATTTCAGAAAACGTATCTTGTAGAAATGACAGCGCACAGGGGCGAGGGCCATCAGTTTACCGATGGGAACCAGCTCCTGTATCTTTTTTTGTGAGGAAAACATCGTGAGTCATGCTGCCTGTGTTGTCGCCATTCTAACTGTATCGTCTGACCAGGCACGAGAACTGGAGCTGGAACTGGTACGCTGCATTGTTGCATCCCGTGCGGAAGAAGGCTGCCAGCGCTACGTAATCAGCCGCGATCAGGACCATGCAGGACGCTTCACGGCGGAGGAGCGCTGGGCTTCGACTGAGGCTTTCGAGCAGCATTTGGAGACGCCGCATTTCCGGTCTCTTGCCGCGTTGCTGGATCGTCTGGACGCTTCGGTGCAGTTGATGAAGGTGACGCCGCTTGATGAAATCAGTGACGCGATCTGAAAGCTGTTTCAATTCCAGCGGGAATATGTCTCTTCTGGTGTGTCGCTGTTGGGGCGGCAAACCATGCACGAAGGAGAGACACCCATGACAGCAACCGTAACATTTCAGGTCGAAGGCATGTCCTGCACAGGGTGTTCAGGCAAGCTCCAGAAAGCCCTTGAAGCTGTTCCTGGCGTTTCTGCTGCGGATGTGACCCTGGAGCCAGCACAGGCTGTCATTCAGTATGACGATGCCAAGGTTTCTACGGCAGCGCTGAAAGAGACAGTGGAAGACGTTGGCTTTGACGTCGTTGGCTGACTGAGAGATTGCCTTTGGCGGTCAGAGCCTGAGGTGCAGGCTCTGAGCTGCCATAATGAAGTGGACGCCTGTTGTATTGCCCGCTTCCAGTTCTTCATGAATGCGCAGAACGGGATCTTGCTGGCGTCTGAGTGTCGGTTTGACGTGCGTAATTACGACGGGCAGATTTTTGAGCGAAACGCCTGCGATCTGCTGAAGGTCTTCCAGTTCTGCCTCTACCCAGTGCGGCGTCAGATGTCCGTACAGGTGGCTATCGGAAATCGAGTTGTCATAAGAGCACTCTATCATGATGGCATGGAGATGTTTCTGACGCGCAAGAGGCGCGATAGCCTGCCAGAGACGATGCAGGTGATCTGAGTGCTGTGGGGCGTCTGGCCCGGTATCTCCGAGATAGAGCAGGGCGTCTTGGCCGTTTGTGAGCAGAAATGCTGTCGATTCCACACCACCGTGGTTCAATGGATAGGCCTGAACCTGCAAAGATGTCCCGGGAATGAGTGTTGGCTTCTCGGGTGTTAGATCGTCATAGCGGTATGTGCCGAGCCGGGGTTTGACGCCTTGGTCGCCCATGTTGGGCCAAACCTGCCAGTTGAAGATATGGTCTGCGAGAATGGCATTGACGGATGCGAGAGCCATGATCGGTTTGGGTGTGTCATCCGGGGAGATGGCGACCAGACCAGCAATATGATCCAGATGAGCATGGCTGATCAGATAGGCCGCAATGGTCGTGCGAAGAATTTCCCCTTCCGGAGTCAGTGTTGCGGACTTGAGGGAAAGGGTTTTGAACGCCCCCACTTTTACGGCGTCTTTCAGGCCATGCAGAACTGTTCCCGCATCGCAGAGAACGCCTTTATCAGAACCTTCAGGCCGGATCAGGTAGGCGCTTAACGTTCCGTCATCCAGGCCCCCGGCGGCTCCCAGTACGACGATATCAAAGTCTGAGGCCTGCGCTATGGAGCCACAAAGAAGCAGAGGGAGAGCGGTTAGAAGTCCCTTCAGGACGGGGGCGATGCGCATGAGCGGACGTTCTTTTCCGTGAGGAGGGGCTATTTTCGATAATGCGGCAGCGACAGTCCCTTGAGAAGAGCAAGTGCGCGAAGGGCAAACCCTGCGAAAATGGCGATGGCAGCTGCCAGTGTGGTGTCACACCCTGCTTTTGTCAGGAGGACATAGCTGCACGATGAGAGGGCAACGGCCGTAACATACAGTTCTGGACGAATGATGATGGATGGGACGCCAGCCAGAACATCGCGAAAAATGCCTCCCATGCAGGCACTGACAATTCCCATCAGAGCGGCTGGAACCGGTGGGATGCCATAGGCAATGGCTTTGGCTGCGCCATATACGCCATAAGCTGCAATCCCCATTCCGTCGAACCAGTCTACGGCGCGCTCGGACCAGAGGCGACCTGGCGTGAACCAGACGAGCAGGGCGCAGACCATGCAGACCGTGATGCCAGTGGAGTTGTGCATCCATGAGACAGGTGCACCGATCAGTAGATCGCGCACGGTTCCACCGCCAACACCTGTAATGGCGGCGAAGAACATGAAGGTCAGGATTGTCAGGCGTTCCCGTGCTGCGGCGAGGGCTCCTGAAACGGCGAAGACGGCCGTTCCGGCAATATCCAGAATGGGCAGGACAGAAGTTGAGAAAGCCTCGAAAGCGGGATGCATCATGACGGGTGCCGTAACAGGGAAAGCGGGTACGAAAAAGCCCGGCGCAAAGGCCGGGCTTCTCCGTTTTGCAGAAGTCTGCTCGGATTAGACCGAGTAGTACATCTCGAACTCGACCGGGTGGGGTGTGTGTTCGAACTTGTAGACTTCAGGCCACTTGATGTCGATGTAGCTCTCGATCTGGTCCTTGGTGAAAACGCCGCCTTCGAGAAGGAATGCGTGATCTTCCTTGAGGGCTTCAAGGGCTTCACGGAGCGAACCGCAGACCGTCGGGATCTGAGCAAGCTCTTCCTTCGGCAGCTCATACAGATCCTTGTCCATGGCGTCGCCAGGGTGGATCTTGTTGCGGATGCCATCAAGGCCGGCCATCAGCATGGCTGCAAACGCGAGATATGGGTTTGCCATCGGGTCCGGGAAGCGGACTTCAACGCGCTTTGCCTTCGGGTTCGTGGCGTGCGGGATACGACACGAAGCTGAACGGTTGGCAGCGGAGTAAGCCAGCAGGACGGGCGCTTCAAAGCCTGGGATCAGGCGCTTGTAGGAGTTGGTAGACGGGTTCGTGAACGCGTTCAGAGCCTTGGCGTGCTTGATGATGCCGCCAATGTAGAACAGTGCGTCTTCGGACAGGTCCGCATACTTGTCGCCAGCGAAGGTTGGCTTGCCGTCTTTCCAGATGGACTGGTGAACGTGCATGCCGGAACCGTTGTCGCCCGAGATCGGCTTCGGCATGAACGTGGCCGTTTTGCCGTAGGAGTGGGCGACGTTGTGCACGCAGTACTTGTAGATCTGCATGAAGTCAGCAGATTTCACGAGCGTGTCGAACTTCGTGCCAAGCTCGTGCTGGGACTGTGCAACTTCGTGATGGTGCTTCTCGATCGGAAGACCCATTTCGCCCATCGTGGAGAGCATTTCGGCGCGGAGGTCATGCTCGCTGTCCACTGGCGGGACCGGGAAGTAACCACCCTTGACGACAGGGCGATGGCCCATGTTGCCTTCCGGGTAGGCCTTCAGAGAGGCGCCTGGGCCTTCGATGCTGTCGAGCTGGTACGTGCCGAAGTTCGGACCAGTGCCGAACTGGACGTTGTCGAAGATGAAGAACTCAGCTTCCGGGCCGAAGAAAGCGGTATCGCCGAAGCCGGCTTCCTTCAGATAGGCTTCTGCAAGCTTGGCTGTGGAGCGGGGATCACGATTGTAGAAATTGCCTGTCTTGGGATCAATAATGTCACAGAACAGGATCAGCTGCGGCTTTGCGGAGAACGGGTCCATGACGGCCGTTTCCGGATCTGGCAGCAGAACCATGTCGGACTCGTTGATCGCTTTCCAGCCCTGGATGGACGAGCCATCGAACATGAAGCCTTCAACGAACGTGTCGTCTTCAATGGTGGAGACCGTCTGGGTCGTGTGGTGCCACTTGCCCTTGGGATCGGTGAAACGCAGATCGACGAACTCAGCCGCATGTTCCTGGATCATCTCGAAAACGCGGGCAACGGCCTCGGGCTTCGGTGCTGGTGGCTTGCCAACTGCGGCGGTTGTCTTGGGGGAAGCAGCCTTGGCGGAAGCGCGGCGTGGAGCTGCAGCTTTCGGTTTGGCGGTGGAGGAAGTAGGGGCTTTTCTGGCCATCGATCTGTCGCCTTGCATCGTGTGAACGGCTTCAAAACGATTACGGGACAATTTCCCATCTGTCGAGTACGACATACACCTTCATTTCATCATCAATTGAAGAAAGAAAGTGTCTCAAAATGGCACTTGGCCTGATTGGACGCGTTTTTCTGGCCGATCAGGGATGGGGAAGCTCTGACTTGCCGGGGTGTTGTCCGATCGGGAAAATTTTATTGATCGGGAATTCCATAGTTACTGTGCGGGTACTGATTCCAAAAAAGACGTTTGTTCAACTGAGAACGTGAGGTGAGGACCAAAGCGCAGGGAATGGCTTTTCAGGACGTGCGGGTCCTGCAATGGTGAAGTCTCTCTTCCGTTCCATGTCTTAAAAGCGCTGGTCCATGAAAACGCCCAATACCTATCTGTCCTCGCTGCCCACGACCGTTTTCACGATTATGTCTCAGCTTGCTGCCAAGTATGATGCAATCAATCTGGGGCAGGGCTTTCCGGACACTGAAGGCCCGGCGGATATTATCAACGTCGCGGCTGAGGCGCTGAAGGATAATAGAAACCAGTATGCGCCGCTAACGGGGTTGCCGGAGCTGCGGCAGGCTGTCGCTGAATCAAACCAGCGTTTTTATGGGCTTGAGATTGATCCGGCGACAGAAGTTGTTGTGACGTCCGGAGCAACGGAAGCTCTGGCAGCCTGCCTGATGGCTGTTGTGGAAGCTGGTGATGAAGTGGTTCTGATCGAACCCCTCTATGACACCTATCTTCCCATGCTCAAGATGATCGGCGCAGTTCCCAAGTGCGTCCGTCTTCAGCCGCCACACTGGAAGCTTCCCGAAGAAGAGCTTCGTGCAGCTTTTGGCCCCAAAACGAAAGCCATGATCCTGAACTCTCCGATGAACCCTGCGGGCAAGGTCTTTTCACAGACTGAACTTGAGCTGATTGCAGGATTGGTGAAGGAACATGATGCATATGTGATCTGTGACGAAGTTTACGAACACCTGACGTTTCACGTGAAACACATTCCCCTCATGACGCTTCCTGACATGCGGGAGCGCTGCATGCGCATTGGGAGCGCAGGCAAGAGCTTCTCTCTGACAGGGTGGAAAGTCGGGTATGTCACAGCGCCCGCGGCTCTGGCGTCTGTGGTTGCCAAGGCTCATCAGGTGCTGGTGTTTGCCACGGCTCCTAATCTTCAGCGCGCCGTGGCGCATGGTCTGAATAAGGACGACAGCTACTACAAAAGTTTGTCCGCTGACCTGGAATTGCGCCGAGACATTCTTGTGGAAGGATTGCATCGCCTCGGTTTTGAGACACTTCCCGCAGATGGAAGTTATTTTGTCGTGGCGGATACGTCACGTCATGCTCAGGGACGAACGGATGTGGAGTTTGCCGAATGGCTGGTTGAACACGCAGGCGTGGCGACAATCCCGGTCTCTGCCTTTTATGACCCAGAGAGCCCTGAACCGCCACGCAACATGATCCGCTTTGCATTCTGCAAGAAGCCGGAAATTCTTCAGGAAGCCCTGCGTCGCCTCGAAAAAGCACTCACCTGAAGGCGGCCTCTTTCAATTCGCGTGCTATGACCCATTTCTAGTTCTTCACCATCCTCTCAGCCAGGAGATTACCCCGATGTCCATTGCCGCAGATGCGCTGGGAGCCCTTGCCACAACTGATGCCCTGTTTTTTGACCGCCCCGGTTCCCGGCTGACGCGGGAGGGTGCCGAAGCACTGGTTGCACAGGGATTGGCAGGGGTAGATGATGGAGAACTGTTTCTCGAATACCGCGAAAATGAGGGGATCTCGCTGGATGATGGAACAATCCGATCAGCGAGTTTCACAACCTCTTCAGGCTTCGGTCTGCGCGCAGTCTTGGGAACGGAAACGGCTTTCGCCCATTCTGATGAAATGAGTGAAGACGCTCTGGCACGTGCGGTTAGCACGGTCGGTGCCGTGCGACAGGGACGAAGTGGCGTGATGGCGCCGGGCCCGCGATCAACCAATCAGCGTCTCTATTCTGATTCCCGACCGCTGGAAGGAACGGACTTTGCAGCGCGTGCGGCGGTTCTGGGCGAAATTGACGCCTATGCCCGTGGTGTAGATACCCGCGTTGTTCAGGTCAGTGCCAGTCTGAGTTCCGAGTGGCAGGCCGTGCAGATTATGCGGCGTTCGGATGCTGGAGATCGCGTTGCGGATCTTCGTCCGCTGGTCCGTCTGAATGTATCGGTCGTGGTTGAAAAGGACGGTCGTCGCGAGAGTGGCAGTCATGGACAGGGAGGACGGTATGAACTGGATCGTCTTCTGGATGGCGCAACATGGAAAGCAGCAGTTGATGAAGCTCTGAGGCAGGCTCTGCTGAACCTCGATGCAGCGCCGGCACCTGCAGGAGAAATGGATGTGGTGCTTGGGCCAGGATGGCCAGGTATTCTGCTTCATGAAGCTGTTGGCCATGGTCTGGAGGGGGACTTCAACCGGAAGGGAACATCCTCCTTCACCGGCATGGTTGGGAAGCGGGTGGCTGCTCCTGGGGTGACGGTTATTGATGATGGCACACTGCCGGAGCGTCGGGGATCTTTGAGCATCGACGATGAAGGGACTCCAACAGGACGGACTGTTCTGATCGAAGACGGTATTCTGACGGGCTATTTGCAGGATCGCCTGAATGCCCGTCTGATGGGTGTGTCTTCTACGGGAAATGGCCGTCGGGAATCTTACGCTCATGCTCCTATGCCACGTATGACAAATACGGTGATGCTTGAAGGAACAGCGACGACCGACGAGATGATCCGCTCTACAAAGCGTGGACTGTATGCCGTCAACTTTGGCGGTGGTCAGGTTGATATTACGTCCGGGAAGTTCGTTTTTGCCGCGTCTGAAGCTTATTTGATTGAAGATGGAAAAGTGACGCGCCCGGTGAAGGGGGCGACGCTCATTGGAAATGGTGCAGATGCCATGAACCAGATTTCGATGATCGGGTCAGATGTGGCGCTTGATCCAGGAATTGGGACATGCGGCAAAGCTGGTCAGGGCGTTCCTGTCGGAGTGGGGCAACCGACGTTGAAGTTGTCTGGCCTGACGGTAGGTGGCACAGCCTGACAGGGTAAAGCTCTCCGGCTTCCCGGCTCTTAAAAGTAGCCGTAACTCATTTCCGGATATTGCAGCTCAGGAGTTCACGTTGTGAAAGGAGCTCCACCATGGGGCATAATTACGCCAAGCCACTGACCAGTCAGGTTCGTATGGAGCGGGTGCTGAGCCGCTTGCCTGAAGACTGGTCTGTTCGTATTGAACGTGAGGCTGGAAAAAGGTGGCGCGCCTGGATGCAACCACCGGCGCATTCAGGCCTGTGGAGCGAACCACACAATGATCTGGCTGATGCGCTGGAAGAAGTGTGGCGCGCAGTAAGGTAAGTCTCAGAAAGCCGGGTGGTAAATCAGCATGGCGAATACCCGGTTGACGAGGGGATAGACCAGAAACTGGATTGCCAGTAGCAGGACCATCGGCGCGAAATCCATGCCGCCTGTGCTGGGAAGGATATTTCGAATAGGGGCCAGAATAGGCTCGACGACGCGCGCGAGGGTGTTGAAGAGCGAGTAGAAAAACCGGTTACGAATATCCAGCACGCCAAAGCCCAGCAGCATGGACAGGATACAGTAAGCCAGAAGAGCCCATACGAATGCCTGAATGATCATCAGGATAATGGCGTGCAGGGCAAGCATGCTGAAAACCTCGTCGGAAAACGCGGAAGACCGGGTAAGCGGCCAGCCAGGAACAGGTTTTGTATCTGCCTCGGCGAGACAGGACAACCTCATCTGGATTGCTTGACAGAAACCGGGCTGATGGGAACTATCAAAAGTGCCATGGGGCTGTAGCTCAGTTGGGAGAGCGCCTCGTTCGCAATGAGGAGGTCAGGGGTTCGATTCCCCTCAGCTCCACCATGGCAATTTCCAGGAATTTAGTCCGGGGCGAACAGGCCCAGGTCAAGATGATGGCCATTTGAGTAGTTCAGGCCTTGGATACGTCCATATTCCACGACGCTGAGGTCCGTCCGGTTAAGGGCATCACGGAAAATCTTTTCGTCCTTGCGGTCTACGAGAGCAAGGGTGCAGCGAGGGTTCTGTTGGAGGTAAGCTGCTGCTGCTGCCGGGCCGATCAACTGCGTGTGTTCACCTACGAGGAAAACAAGGCTTGGCTCGGAATAGGACGTCGAGACGAGTACAGTCTGAGCACATGGTTTTACGTCTTCAAAAAGTGCCGCCACTCGTGGAGCCAGTCGAATGGTTTGAAGGTTTGGGATGACAGCCAGGAAGAGGCCGGCTTGTGCAATGACAGCGGCTCCCATCGCGCAGAATGCAGCCTGCTGCCGATGATTGCGCATCAGGAGAAGAATTCCTCCTCCCATGAGAGGCAGTGCTCCACAGAGAGCCAGGCCTTCACGGATCGAAAACATGTGCTCCATTTTATACAGCACGACCGTGCCAGCGAAGCAGAACGCCAAGCCGACTATCCCCCATATAACGCCGTAAAGTCCGAGGGCGATTTTGCTCCATTTGGAAAGAGCTGGACGACCCCAGATCGTTAGAGCCGCAGCAGTCAGGATTGCAATGGCCGGATATGTTGGGAGCACGTAATGCGGAAGCTTCGTGGCGATTAGTTCAAAGACCAGCCAGTGCGGGATAATCCAGCTCAGCAAAAACCGGACCTGAGGCAGTTTGCGATTTTTCCAGACTGACGGAATTGCCAAAGCAGCAAAAAAAGATCCAGGCCAGAATGCCAGCGCAAAAACAATAAGATGGAACCCTGGTGGTAGACCGTGAGCTTCCTGTCCATGCGCCACTTTCCCCAGAAAGTTACGGCCGATGGCGCGTGAAAAGAAGTCCCCATGACTGACAACATCAATCGCGACACACCAAGGAACCACTACGGCAAGCATGAGCAGCCAACCCCAGCGCGGACGCAGTCTGGACCACCACTCTCGATCACGTTCGACAGCCCATAGGGCCAGTGGGGTACAAAAGCCTGGAATGAGAACAACAGGGCCCTTGAGCATTAGGCCGACGCCTAACGCTAGCCAGTAACCGCACGCAACCCAAACAGATGTCGGACTGTTCTTCTGACGATCGAGAAATGCCTTCAGAAGCATTGCTTCAAAGCACAGGATATCCAGGAGTAGGACTGTATCGATTGTCGCCATATGGCTTTCGGCGACAAAGAGCGTCGAAACCATCAGGAGGCCCGCAGCCATCAGACCGGTAACGGCTCCAAAAAGTGCGCTTCCCATCCAGGCTGTCAGGGGGATGATAAGGGCGGCGGCTATGAGGCTTGGAATGCGATAGGGCCAGGTTTTGCGAAGGACGTCTGAGCCAAAGAGTTCTTCCGCAATTTTTGCAGAAGAGGCTTCAAGCCAGTAGATGCCAGCCGGCTGCAAATAGCGTGGCTGGTCTTGAAAGCGGACGTCTACGAAATTTCCGGACGTGAGCATCTGCTCTGACGCTTCCATATAACGTGGTTCGTCACGATCCAGCGGGGGCAATGTCATGCGTCCCGGCAAGGCAAGCAGAAAGGCCACTAGCCCGAGGAGGGCATAATGCCGGAATGTCAGTTTCATGCAGAGGCTCCGTTCCGGTCCATCAGAGAATGGTGGCCGGAAAGTGTCTGAAAGGCCATCCTCGTTAAAGGATGGATCAGTGTTCGGTCAGACGATCGGGCAGGTGGGTTCGGTTTTGTAGCCACATGACACCCAGAAGATCACGGATGCCAACAAGAGCCCGATTGAAGTTGGTATATTTTGATGAGCCGTGCAGACGAGCACGGTGCTGAACTTCATGGCAGATCAGCGGGGCGCCATAGTGTCCAAGGAGGGCCGGTAGAAAGCGATGTACACCCTCAAACTGCGGAATACGCAGGAACATCTCGCGAGAGAAAAGCTTGAGAGGCGCCCCGGTGTCCGGGCAACCATCATTTAGGAGGCGGCGGCGTAAGCCGTTGGCCAGCTTTGTGGCAATGCGTCGTGAAAGACGGTCATTTCGCTTACGACGAACTCCTACCACCAAGGGTGGCTTAGAGTTGGTGTTACGCGCCAGTTCGAGCATACGGATGATGGAGGAAGGGTCGTCCTGGCCATCGCCGTCTATGGTTGCCATCCATTCGCCGTAGGCCGCCGTCGCTCCAGTTCTTAGAGCTGCGGACTTTCCAAGACGACGTGGGTGACTGATGATTCTGAGGCTTGGAAGATACTGACGTCGTGCTTCAAGAAGCTTCTCGACGGTTGCATCCGTGCTGCCATCATCAATGGCAAGGATTTCAGTATTTTCAGGGAGTCGACCAAGAACTCCTGCGAGCTCCTGACAGACAGGAAGAATATTGTCCGCCTCATTCAGGACAGCCATGACAATGGAGAGAGTCACGGGTGTCGGGGATGGGCGGACGGATGTCATAAGCTCAGGCCGCAGAACGGCGCAGCGCTTCCGGAAGGTTCTGAATGCTCTGCTCAATCAGCTTAGCAGCAACGTCCGGGCTTTCGGAAAGACGGGAGGCCACAACATCGCGAGCTGCCGAGATGGCAATGGCTGTTGCGCGCTCTTGAACTTCACGGATTGCAGCGCGCTCTGCGGCTTCAATCCGGTCGTGCGCCATCTTCTCGTAACGGCCGGCCGCTGCTTCTGCTTCGTGACGGGCGCGTTCTGCCAGAGCAGCAGCTTCCGTCTCTGAGCGGGCAATCATGGCCTGCGTTTCTGCCAGCGTCTTCTCACGCTCGCGGGTCGCATCTTCGAGCATCTGCTCTGCCTCACGCCGGAGACGGGCTGCCTCGTCCAGATCGCGGCGAACGCCTTCTGCACGGGCATCAAGATGGCTCGTGATGACGGCCCAGAGCTTGCGACCAAAGATCACGAAGAAGAGGACAAATGCCAGAGCAGTCCAGAAACGGGGTTCTTGGAACATCGTCGTCTCCTTAGGCGCTGACGCGTTTCACGGCGCTGGCGACAGTCTGTTCATCCTGTTCCCCGATCAGACGGGAAACCAGGTTCTGAGCGGTGCCAGTGGCAATCGCGGGGAGGCTGGAAAGAGCCTGCTCGCGGGACTGGGCAATCCGGGCTTCGGCGTTTGCGACTTCAGCTTCGAGACGCTTTGCGGTTTCCCGTGCATGCGTTTCAGCGCTGAGGCGAGCCTCATTCTGGATGCGCTCTACATTGGCCCGGGCCTGTGCGGCCGCTTCATGGCGGGTGCTCAGGAGTTCGGCGCTTGCGCGGTCGGACTCGGCTTTCGCACGGCGGGCAATATCGAGGTCATTCTGGATGCGGGTGCGTCGGTTCGACAGCACGCGCTCGATCCGCGGCAGAGCGGAACGGCTAAGGACGACATAGAAGCCGGCAAAAATGACGGCTCCCCAGGCGACCTGTCCGATCAGCAGCGGATCATGGACGTTCAGCTGCGGCATGCCCGCAGCCACAGCTCGGCCCGGCACAGCCGCCAGCGGAGCGGCGAACAGGAAAAGACGTGGCGTGCGGTGCATGTTCGACCTCAGGCGAACAGGATCAGGAAGGCGATCAGCAGCGCGAACAGAGCAACGGCTTCCGTCAGCGCGAAGCCGAGCATGCCGAGGCCGAAAACGTGCGGGCGGGAAGCCGGGTTGCGAGCGATGGAGCTCACGAGCGTCGAGAAGATGTTGCCGAGGCCGATGCCGACGCCTGCGAGGGCGATTACTGCAATACCGGCGCCGATGTCACGAGCGGCTTGAACGTCCATGGTCAGGTTCCTTTAGGGTCGATACAGGGGTTGTGCAAAACCGCGCTCAGTGAGCGACGGCCTCGCGCAGATAGATGCAGGTGAGAATGGCGAAAACGTATGCCTGAAGCACACCCACCAGCAATTCCAGAGCCGTCAGCGCAATGTTGATCGCGATCGGGGCAACGGCCAGGATATGACCGAAGAAGCCCAGACCGGCGAGCATGATTGTGAAGCCGGCAAACACCTCGAGCAGAACGTGACCGGCCACCATATTGGCGAACAGACGGATCGACAGGCTGACGGGGCGAGAAAGAAAAGAAAGAATCTCGATCGGCACGAGCAGCGGCGACAGCCACACAGGGGCGCCAGCTGGCATGAAGTGCTTGAAGAAACCCAGGCCCTGAAAGCGCAGGGAAGCGAGGATCGAGATCACGAACACCGTTACGGCCAGCGCAAGTGTCACTGCGATATGGCTTGTATAGGTGAAGGAGAAGGGAAGCAGGCCGAGGTAATTGCCGGCGAGAATGAAGAAGAACAGAGCGAACACGAACGGGAAGAAAGCAGCGCCTTCTTCACCCATCGTGCCGATGGCAAGGTCATGAATGAAGTCGTAACCAATTTCGGCTGCGGCCTGAAGACGGCCAGGAACGACGGAGGCTGGGCGCATTCCGATAAAGAGGAATGCGAGCACCAGCACAACGGCGATCAGCATGAACAGTGGAGACTGTGAGAACCGCAGAGCTTCGCCCAGAGATCCGAGAACCGGATGGAGCTCGAACTGTCCGAGCGCGTCAATCGTCGATCCGGCTGCCACGCTGGCTTCTCCCGTCATCTTTCAGCTCGGGCACCATGCCCGGCCCATTCAAAACCCGCCAGACATTCATCATGCCGGCACCAAAACCTAGCAGGGCAAAAATCAGAAGGAAAAGAACCCTGTAACCCAGCCAGCGGTCAAGAGCGTAGCCTAATGCCACACCAACCGCCAGACCGGCTACGAGCTCCGTTCCGACCCGGATCGCAACCCCGAAAGATGCGATAGAACCCGCATCTCCATCGGAGGACTTTGTGGAAAACTCTTCCGCGTGGGGATCAAGCTTTTTGCTTGCGCGCTTCAGGCGCACATCAAAGCTGTCATCCTCGTCGGAAGGGGCGTGTCCCACGCTGTCTGATCCCTTACCCTGTGCGCATCCTGTCCACCGGGCACAATGACCGGATTCCTTCTCAGCGCAGGCGCTAGCTACCGACGTGTCCGCAGGCTGTCAATGTATTCCAGCAGCGCAGACGTCGGAAGACGCCATATTTTCATCAACTCACCAGTCTGAGGCGTCGACCGCGGGGTGTATCGCCCGACGAATGATCGAACGGCAACATAGGAGATGTATCTTCCGCGTTGGGTTCGATCTGTGGTGCGTCTGGCATGTGCTGACCGAGATAAGCCTCCGAAAGTGTTCGGAAGGCGTAATCGAGCATCGACGATGCGTAGGCAGCGCCCGGATCACCTTCGACCGTGCCTGCAGGCCCGAAGCGGGTATAAGCGAATCGTTCGACAAAAGCGTCCAGCGGGGCACCAAACTGAAGACCGATGCTGACAGCCTGCCCGAGACAATCCATTAAACCCCGGGCCATTGGCGTTTCTCGGGTCGGGATGATGCTGACTTCACCCAGGGTGCCGTCTTCAAACTCGCTCGTGCGCATGAAGAGACTGTGGCCGCCGACAGCAGTGCGCTGAGTGAAGCCGGTTTGACGCATTGGAAGCTGACGCCGAGCACCACGTTCCAGTCTGGCACGCAGATTCGCCAGTTCGGGTTCTGGCAACTCCGGAAGGAAATCGACGGAGCGTTCCATGGCCTTATGCATGGCGGCATGGGCTTCCGGCCTTGTCGGAGGAAGGGGAGCTTCACCAGCAAGAGCCATGGCAAGGGCGGATTCGGGTGTCAGGCCTCTGTAAGCCAGTCTGGCAAGGGTCGAGGCGCGGAGATGTCCATCGCTTCGCAGGGGCGAAAAGACCGGCGCCAACCCACAGGATTCAACACCTAGAAGTGCGTCGACAGGCCCGGGTCCAGAAAATCCCGTTTCCACCGGGGAAAGATGCTGGCCTTCCATGGCCGCGCAGGCCTCTGCCGCGAGAGCGCGTAGCCCCGGCAGGGATGCGCAGGCTGGAATGGTCGGGAGCGAGAGATTTGTGCCTGCATGTGCGATGCTCGTGGCCAGTGCTGCAATGGCTCTGGCGGCCTCTCGTCCTGCATCACTGTCATAGTCGAGCCCCATGGATGCGAGGCAAGCGTCCAGGTCCGTTAGCAGGATAATGCCTGCGGGTTCTTCTGACGGATCAGCGGGCATGTCAAAGAGCGGCAGCTCACCTGTTCGCTCCACGCGTGTTGCTGCGTGAAGTCGACGCAGGGAATCGCAGGCCAGCTTCAGGCAGGCCACGAAATGCTCTGGTGCGAAACCGTCCTCCTGAACAAAGCCAGACAGTCGCACAACAAAACCTGGAATTTCGTCCGGGTGACGTTCCCACAGGGCAATGTTGGGGGCGAGCTGACGCATCAGCAGAAGATAAGACAGGCTCCGGGCAGGAGAGGGGGCATTGGCTGGCGTCCCGGGGAGAGGCGGACACGCATCAATTGTGTCAACCCAGCGTGCCGCTTCCGTCGAAAGGCGGATGGGGCCACCATTTTGCGTGATCTGGGCCAGTGCCTGCGCGGCATCATCCTCCCAGGCGGCCGGAAGGGTGACGGAGCGCGTGGCGCTGTCGTCCGGATCGGTGGTGACCCGAAGCGTTCTCATGCGAACGCCGGTCCAATGAAGACGGGCTGTCATGCTGCGAATCTACGCTGCGTTCCGGTGGCCCGGAAGCGGGAAAACGTGCCTTTTGACCGGGTTAATGGGTGGGAACATGGGGATATGGGGGATAACATTTTCCCAAGCTGATAATCTCTGTTTCCAAAGGGAGGGTTGGACTGCGGCGATGGAGTCCGCTAGTGCAGGAAAATGATTTTTTCGAAGGTGATGTCATGAGCGCAGCCACGGGAACAGCGCCTGCCGCAGCTCGCCACGATCGGCTTGAGCTTCTGGCTGGGTTTCTGGTGCTGGTCTTTCTGGTCGGGATGCTGGTTCTGGCGATGCTGGGTCACCATCGTCATGATGATGGTGGCTACCAGGTTCATGCGTCTTTCAGCCAGATTGATGGTCTGAATGTCGGATCAGATGTGCGTCTGGCTGGAATTACCGTCGGCCATGTGATGTCTGAGGTCGTGGATCCGAAGACTTTTCAGGCGCAGGTGACGTTCACACTGTCGCCGGACGTGAAGCTGCCAACGGATTCTGCCGCGATTGTCACGTCTGACAGTCTGTTGGGCGGAAAGTACATTGCGCTATCACCGGGTGGCGCTGACGCTCTTATCAAGGCTGGCGGGGCGCTGACGGAGACGCAGGGGTCTATCAGTCTTGAGCAGCTTCTGAGCAAATTCATCTTTTCGGTCACGGATACGCTTCAGAAGGCTCAAAAGCCCCAGAAGCCTGCTGGTGGCCTGTCAGACGAGCCGTGAGTTCCGAGGACTTTCCCTGGCTGGATCGTGATGGGCAGCCAGTGGCCTGCGTCGAGAAAGTGCGCGTGCTGAGAGAAAACGATGCCGAATTGCGTCAGGCCCTACAGGATGCGTTTGAGGACGGTATTCTGATGGGTGTTTCCCCAGATGCCATGCGCCAGTCCTTCATCGCCATGCTTGCCGATCTCGTGGACCCGAAATCCCAAGGAAACGCCTGATCATGACCAATCGGTTCCTGTTTGCCGGTACGGCGCTTCTGGCTCTGTCTGTAACGTCATTGGCGTTTGCTGCTGTAGGGCTTGCCCCCCCGGCGATGTACCCGGCTAATACCTGGCAGGGACGGACACAGGCTGTCATTCGTGTTCTGGATCGGCTGGATGCCCATATTGAAACGCTGACAATCCCGGTGGGCGCAAATGCCTCCTACCGAACGCTTTCGGTGGCGGTTGAGGCGTGTGTCAGTCGTCCGGAAACATTGCCGGCTGATTCCGGTGCGTTGCTGCACCTGCGTGATTCGGGAGATTCGGCTCGACCCCCCTTCGACGGATGGATGTTGCAGAATGAGCCATCTCTCGGGACTTATGGCAGCTCGCTTTATGATGTGCGTGTTGTGGCGTGCACGGGAGATCGTGTTGCGCCGGACGCTGGACCGCTGCCCGTCATAAAAGCGCCTCAACTAGCCGGTACGATAGCAACGGAAGATGAAGGGGGGACCGACCAGTCCGGTTCTTCGTCATCATCTGAAGGAGGAGCGGTTCCGCTGGCGCCAGACAGCCACGCACCGATTCCTCTCGCGCCACCTTCTGGTGGCGCGCAGTCTCTTGTGCCTCCCGCACCACCGGCATCAGCCGGACCGTCCTTGCCTCCTCCCGCAGCCGATCCCGGCCTGGAATAAAGAGTGGGCGGAGCGGGGGTACCCCTGAAACTGGAAAGAGAAGCCTACTCATGATCCAGATTCCTTTTCCGCCTTCAAAAGCTGCAATCCTGCTGGATTTCGACGGAACACTGGTCGATATCGCTCCTACTCCTGAAAGTGTAATTGTTCCTCCTGGACTGGCAGACGATCTCCTTCGCCTGAAAGATATGCTCGGCGGAGCGCTGGCTATCGTGACTGGCCGACCGATTGCCCAGATCGACCATTTTTTGCCCGGTATTCCTCATGCCGTAGCGGGGGAGCATGGAGTGGCCGTGCGGACCTCACCTGAAAAAGACATCACCCATCCTGCTCTCCCCTCTGTGCCAGCTGACTGGCTGCAGAAGGCGGAAGATATTGTCTCTTTGCATCCCGGTGCGAGCGTGGAACGCAAGAAGGCTGGAATGGTCCTGCACTATCGTCAGGCGCCGGAGGCTGAAACGGCATTTCGGGCGTTGACGGAGCAATGGTCGCCGGAAGCTGGCGGTTTCCGTTTGCAGGACGCTCACATGGCTATCGAGCTTCGTCCGTTGGGCGTGGACAAGGGGGGAGCCGTGCGGGAATTGATGTCTGAAAATCCTTTTCGCGGTCGCTTGCCACTCTTTGTCGGGGATGACGTTACAGACATGGACGGAGTGAAGGCTGCGCGCCAGATGGGCGGTGCTGGCTGGCTCATTCCGGATGATTTTCCTGATGCAGTCACGTTCCGCCGGTGGCTGCACGATTTATCGGAGGGGCATGGATGGGGCGCCTGATAGTTGTTTCCAATCGTACACCAGCGCCCGGAGAACGGACGCAGCCTGCGGGTGGTCTGACTGTTGGGTTGTATGATGCTGTTCAGACACGGGACAGCCTCTGGTTCGGCTGGTCCGGGGAACAGTGCGAAGACGCACTGGACCGGCCTGTCATGGAGGACCGTGCTGGGAATGTGACTTATGCCACATTTGATATGACGCCCCGGCAGTATGACAGGTTCTATCTGAACTTTTCCAATGGCGTTCTCTGGCCGTTATGCCACTACAGAACGCAGCTGATCCGTTACACGCGTGAAGATTGCGAGGCTTACTACGAAGCCAATGCCGTCTTTGCCGATCGTCTGGTTCCTCTTCTGAAAGAGGACGATACGATCTGGATACATGATTATCATCTGTTTCCGCTGGCTGAGATGCTGCGGGACAGAGGGGTCAAGGGCCGGATTGGCTTTTTCCTGCATATTCCTTTTCCACCTTGGAGTGTGGCGCGTCTCCTGCCGCAATTGCAGCGCCTTTTGAAGGGGCTGGCGGGCTGTGACCGAATTGGTGTGCAGACACCAGAAGATGCCCAGAACCTTCGGGGATGTTTCGCGGAATATGGTCTCAAGGCAGAAGTAGAGGCAGTTCCGATCGGGATTGACCCGATCCGTTTCAGGCAGCAGGCCATTGAAAGTGCATCCACGGAAGACGTGGAGCAGATTGTGGACAGTCTGGTTGGGAAGCGCCTGATTATCGGTGTGGATCGACTGGATTATTCTAAAGGTCTGCCCGAGCGGATGCGGGGGTACGAGATGCTCCTGAAAAATTATCCGGAGTATCGGGGCAAGGTAACGTTCCTTCAGATCACGCCTGTTTCCCGTACAGGCGTTGAGAGCTATCGTCTTCTAAAGGAAGAGCTTGATGGCTTGGTGGGAACGATCAACGGGGCATATGGCACGCCGGACTGGGTGCCGATCCGTTATACGACCTGGCCGATTTCCCGGAATGTTCTGGCGGGGCTCTATCGCGTGTCCGATGTCGGCTACATCACACCGCTACGCGATGGCATGAATCTTGTCGCCAAAGAGTTTATCGCGGCTCAGGATTCCAAGGATCCGGGCGTGTTGGTTCTGTCACGGTTCGCTGGTGCAGCACCTGAGATGCCAGAGGCGCTTCAGGTCAATCCGCTGGACGCTGAGGGGATGGCAGATGCACTTCATGCGGCACTCACCATGGACGTGCAGACCCGTCATGAGGCATGGTCCGCACTTTACGGCGAAGTCTCTCGCAACACAGCGGGAAGCTGGGCCAAGCAGTTTCTAGATAGCCTGGAGGCCTCTCGCACATGACTCTGACCGGAACGAAGCAGCCCGATATGACCAGGATACTGGGAGGGCTGTTCGTTCTGGCCGGGGTTTTGGCGCTCGGGACGGCATGGTTTGCGGAGCACCGGCTTCTGCTGGCGCCGTGCGAACTGTGTCTGTGGGAGAGGAGGCCCTGGCGCGTTCTGATCGGGATTGGCGCTTTGACGTTGCTTTTGCCGCGACGTTACGCACGATATCCCGTGTTCGCGGGGCTGCTGTGCCTTGCTGTCAGTATTGGGTTGGCGGTTCTGCATGCTGGCGTTGAACATAAGTTCTGGCCAAGTCCGGCTCCCGAATGTCGCGCGCCGGTTTTTCATGGCGGTAGCTTCAAGGACTGGATGGCAGCGATGCCGGCCCGGCCGAACAAGCCCTGTGATTCGCCGGATTATCTATTCGGCCTTCCGATTTCCATGACGGAAACGGGCGGTTTGTATGCTGTAGTCGTTTTTGTGGTGGCCAGCCTCGGAAGCGTGCGCATGCTGCGCTCCCGAGGCTGAAACCTGTCAGAGTCTCGGGCGACCGCGACCGAAGATCAGGCTGATGATCAGCAGTACGAGGAAGATGAAGAACAGGATCTTGCCGATATAGGCGAAATCTGCCGAAATCCCACCGAACCCAAGCACGGCGGCACACAGGGCAAGGATGAGGAAGACAACCGTCCAGCGAAGCAGATCCATTGGTAAGTCTCCTGGGTCATGATGTTCCTCCAGTTGGAGAAACGGGGTGAGCAAGGCAGAACGGGACAAAGACGCTCCGGTTCAATTTCGTAATGGCTGTATCGTTGAACACATTAAAACGTGACGCCCGCTTTCCGGGTCGCCTGGGTCTGAGAGGGACACCATGACCAGATTCCGCTCACTTTATCATCAGGGTTTTGCCCGGATTGCGGCCTGTACGCTTCCCGTTTCTCTGGCCGAGCCAAAAGCCAATGCGGAGAGGGTTCTTGAGGTTCTGAAGGACTGTGACCGACAGCGTGTTGCTGCGGTTGTTTTTCCGGAGCTGGGGCTGACTGGCTACACGCTTGATGATCTGCGGTTTCAGGATGTGGTGCTGGATGGTGCCCGAACTGCCCTGGAATGGCTCGCCAGGCAGACGGCTGACCTGATGAGTGTTGCCGTGGTCGGGCTGCCGCTTTGCCGGGGGGAGTTGCTCTATAATTGTGCAGCAGTCATTCATCGTGGGCGTATTCTTGGCGTTATTCCCAAGTCCTATCTTCCACGATACCGAGAGTTTTATGAGCCCAGACAGTTCACGTCTGGCTTGGGAACGTCCGGACTGGTGCGGATTGGTGGCGCTGAGGTTCCGTTTGGCGCGGACCTTCTGTTTGAAGCGCATGATCTGCCGGGTCTGACGCTGGGCGTCGAGATCTGTGAGGATTTGTGGGTGGCCAACCCTCCCAGCGGAATGCTGGCTCAGGCGGGGGCGAGTGTTGTTCTCAATCCTTCTGCGTCGCCAGTTACAATTGGCCGTACAGATGACCGTTCTCTGCTGTGCCAGGCTCAATCCATGCGGACTTTGACAGCCTATGCTTATGCAGCGGCTGGGGAAGGGGAATCCACCACTGATCTGGCATGGGATGGTCAGGTTTCCATTCACGAGAATGGGCGTCTTCTCGCGCAGTCAGATCGCTTCCCTCAGGGAGAGCGGCTAGTGGTCGCGGATGTGGATCTTGATCTTCTCCGGCAGGAGCGCTTGCGGACGGGCCAGTTTGGTGTCGGGCGTGACCGTTTTAGAACCATTGGGTTCGCCTTGTCTGCCCCACTGGAAGACCTTGGGTTAAAGCGCGACGTTGCAAGATTTCCGTTTGTCCCTTCTGATCCGAAGACGCTAGCTCGGGATTGCTACGAAGCCTGGACCATTCAGGTGAGCGCGCTTCGTCAGCGGTTGCAGGCGAGTGGTGCGCAGCGTGCTGTCATTGGTGTTTCCGGCGGCCTTGATAGTACGCTGGCGTTACTGGTTGCTGTCAGAGCTGCTGATGAGCTTGGCTGGCCCCGGACGCATGTCCTTGCCTACACGATGCCCGGATTTGCCACTGGCAGCGAAAGTCGTGGGCTTGCTCATGCGCTCATGTCAGCACTGGGCGTAGAAACCAATGAGCTGGATATTCGGCCTGCGGCCGAGACGATGCTGGCGGGCATTGGTCATCCTTATGCAGAGGGCAAGCCGGTTCATGACATCACCTTCGAGAATGTGCAGGCAGGACTGAGAACGGACTTTCTCTTCCGTCTGGCTAATCATCGAAACGGCATTGTCATCGGGACGGGTGACCTTTCCGAACTGGCGCTGGGGTGGTGCACCTATGGTGTCGGGGATCAGATGTCTCACTACAATGTGAATGCTGGAATGCCGAAGACGCTGATCCAGCATGTCATTCGCTGGTTGGTCCGGGAAGGGAGGCTGGAAGGTGGTGCACCAGACGTTCTGGAGAAGATCGTCAATGCTGAAATCTCCCCGGAACTCGTCCCGGATGTGGGGCAGGGAATTCAGAGTACGGAGCAGATGATTGGCCCGTATGCCTTGCAGGATTTCACGCTTTTCTATGTGCTCAGGTATGGATTTCGCCCGTCACGTATCGCCTTTTTGGCTGAAAAGGCATGGGGAAGTGTTACAACCGGTTCCTGGCCGATGCATTTTCCTGAAGACCGGCGAAAATCCTATGATCTGGAAGAAATCTGTCACTGGTTAAGGATTTTTATCCACAGGTTTTTTGCCACCAGTCAGTTCAAGCGCTCGGCCATGCCCAATGGGCCGAAAATCGTTGCTGGCGGCTCTCTTTCTCCGCGTGGAGACTGGAGGGCACCGTCCGATGGTAACGCACGAGCATGGCTGGAAGAGCTTAAACAGAACACGGCTATGTGAACTTTCAAACTTTTGAGGGGTTGGGGGTTCCGTCCCATGGCTTTCATGCCAATATGCTGGGTACCATTTTATTCAACGGAGATTTTCCGTCATGGCTTACGCTACGACCAATCCATATACGGGTGAAACGCTTAAAACCTTCCCGGAAGCAACTGACCAGGAAGTGCAGCAGGCGATTACCGACGCATATGAGGCATTTAAGAGCTGGCGCGACGTTTCCTTTGCAGACCGCGCCAAGGTTATGGCTGCTGCAGGCGCAATCCTTCGCCGTGATATCGATAAATATGCGAAGCTTCTCACCCTTGAGATGGGCAAGCTTTATGAAGAAGCAAAGCTGGAGACCATTCTCTCCGCTGAGATCTTCGAATATTATGCCAAGAACGCTGAAGAGCTTCTGAAGCCGGAAAAGCTTCCGGTTGCTGATCCGAAGGAAGGCGAAGCCATCCTGATCCATCAGCCGCAGGGCATTGTCTTTGCAATTGAGCCTTGGAATTTCCCGTACTACCAGATCGCCCGCATCATCGCGCCTCAGCTCTCTGCCGGTAATACGGTTCTGCTGAAGCATGCATCCAATGTGCCGCAGTGTGCTGCCATCTTCGATGACCTGATGATCGAGGCTGGCCTGCCCAAGGGCGCATTCCACAATCTTTATGCTGCCCGTCACCATACGGCTGTGATCCTGAATGATCCGCGCGTCTGTGGTGTGGCGCTGACCGGCTCTGAAGGTGCGGGCGCAATTGTGGCAAGCACAGCTGGTCAGGCGCTCAAGAAGGCAACGATGGAACTCGGCGGTGCCGATGCATTTGTCGTGCTGGAAGATGCAGATGTTGAAAAGGCTGCCAAGTGGGCTGCTTTCGGGCGTCACTGGAATGCAGGCCAGGTCTGCGTGTCTTCCAAGCGTCTGATCGTTGTAGATTCCATCTACGACCGGTTCCTGGAGATCTATAAGGCTGAGGTTCTCAAGTTCAAGGCTGGTGATCCAATGGATCCGGCTACGACGCTTGCGCCGCTGTCTTCACAGAAGGCTGCTGATGATCTGAAGGCTCAGGTTGAAGAAGCCAAGAAGCACGGTGCTGTTGTTGAAGTGATCGGCGCACCGGTTCCTGAGAAGGGTGCCTTCTTCCAGCCGCTGCTGATGACGAACCTGCATGGCGACAATGAAGCCCGTCATTGGGAGTTCTTTGGTCCTGTCACGCAGCTCTATCGTGTGAAGGACGAGGCTGAGGCGATCCGCGTTGCCAATGACTCTCCGTTTGGTCTGGGCGGTTCCGTCTTTACCAAGGATACGGCGCGTGGCGTGAAGGTTGCCGAGAAGATCCACACGGGCATGGTCTATGTGAACCATCCCACGATGGTGAAGGCTGATCTGCCGTTTGGTGGTGTGGCTCGTTCTGGCTATGGCCGTGAGCTGATTGGTCTGGGCATCAAGGAGTTTGTGAATCACAAGCTGATTGATGTCGTGGATATCGACGCACCGTTCTGATTGTGAGTTGGTCGGATCTTGCGATCCGGCCTGTTCATGAAAAAACCCGGACAGGAAACTGTCCGGGTTTTTTTGTGTCTGAAAGACTGATCGGGGAAGGTCAGGCTCTCTGATGGGCCTTCTCTGCGGTCAGATTAATCCAGGGATGTCTGTCCTGCACATATGCAACGACACGCGCTTTGTGGGCGGTCCGCTCTGTCGATGCGTTGGTCATGGAACTGCTGTGTTGCCTGTAATCCGCCAGAACGGCTGGAACCTGTCGTCCTGGTAGTCCGAGTTCAGCAAAAGTGCACCAGAGATCATAGTCTTCCCAGCCCATTGCTTCACGTGAAACATAGTAGCCGCCGGCTGCTGCCCACGCCCATTTGGCGACCATGGCCATGGCATCAATGCGATTGCCTGAAACCAGTGTCAGGGGATTCGAGGGTAGATCGCCGAGAAGAACAGGTGCGCCGGGTGGTGTGATCAGATCAGGGGTCTTCTTTGTGACGAGTGGCCCGTTCTCGTCAAAGCACTGGATCAGCGGATAGGCGTAGGCGATGCCAAATGTCATGGCGGCCAATAGTGTTTCACAAGCATCCGGGCGCAGGATGTTATCGGCGTCCAATTGCAGAGTGTGCGGGGTTTCAGCAGCATCCATGCCGATGTTTCGTGCGCCACCCAGCCCTGCATTGCGAATGGACCGTCTGAAGATCAGGCGGTTGAAGCGGCCGGTGTGCCGTTCCATCCAGATCCTGATGAGGTCAGCGGATTCATCCGTTGACCCATCATCCACCACGATAAGGTCCAGGATTGGAAGTGTCTGGGCAACAACGGAATCCAGAGCATCCAGAACGTGATTGGCGTAATTGTAGGATGTTACGATGACTGTGACGTCTGCTTCGCCCAGAATGTCATGGTGGAAGAGCGTTTCACTCTCTGGAACGACCGGCAGCGCAGGAGGCTTTACGCGGCCGCGGGCCAGAAGAGTTTCCGCCGCTTGAGCCGCTTCCACATCGCCGTTGAGGGAAGACAGGGCGAGTGCCATGCGCCGGGCTTGAGCTTCCGGGCTGAAGGGCCAGAGAACGTCATGATAGGCGTTACGGGCCAGAGTGCGGCGCAGATCGGGGTTGTCGACCAGTTTCAGGAGCGCGCTGGTCCATTCTTCCTGGGTTTCAGCCAGGAGGCCGGTTTCATTGTTTCTTACGACCCGACGGAATGGGCCGGTTGGAGAAACGATGGAGGCGTTGCCTGCAAGAGAGGCTTCAAGGAATTTTATCTCGCTTTTGGCTTCGCAGAAGATGTTGCCGACTTCCAGTGGCGCAATGGAGATATCGAATCTGGCGAACTCTTCCCCAAGTTCGGAAAGGGGAACCATATCTCGCCATTCGATCTGGCTTTCTACGGCCTTGAGAGCCGGGAACTCCTCCATCAGAAGGACGGGACGGTGATTGTCTTTTTCCCTGAATAGAACCAGTCGCGTGTTGGGGCGTGCTTTCAGCACACTGGTCAGAGCAGGATAAGCAATGGTGAAGTCACGCTGATGGGTGCGAGAACCCGTAGCATATCCAATGCGGATCAGTCCGTCGTCAGATGTTGAACGACCAGGCTCTCCGCGGAGGCGACAGCCCAGGCGGGATCGACGCAGTGTCTCATGGTCATAGACATTCGGAAGAAGATGGATGACGGGGCGCAGCTCATGCATTGCAAGAGCCAGCTCCCGGGTTGTTGCTGATCCCTGTTCACAACGCACAAGAGTCCGGCGCATGTCTGCGAAGCAGCGCTCAATGCGCTCTTCCGTCGCGCCCACAGAGCGAATGCCGTCAATGAAGTCGATACGCGCGTAATGTGGAACAAAAACGATATCGTCGGCGTCAAAAATGGTTCTGACGCCTTCCTGCTGCGCCAGATCAAGAATGGTGCTGACGTGGCCGCTATACTCCACGCGCCAGAAAATCATGACGTCAGCCCAGCGGATGTCTTCGTACCCGACTGTGGCGCAAGGCTGGATACGTGCCTCATATCCTGCGTTACGGACGGCTTCGGCATTTCGGTCACATCGATAGGCAACGCCAGGTGTATCGGGCTCACCGGCGATGAAGAGAACGCGCTGTATGACTTCAGGCGAACAGGTTCCATCATCGGGAACTGTAGAAGGTTCTACCAGAGCGAAAGACGTACTAGATGAAAAGTCTTCCTGCTCTGAACAAGACTGCAAGGCGAGAGGCTCAGGAAGTGTTGGGATATGTGGAATAAAGGGTTTTCGAAAAGCCCGAAGAACCCGGCGCCATAAAGGTGCGGGTTGCGACAGAAAGATTCTTAGGGAATCCAGACCCTCGCGGTTTTCTGTATAATGGTGTTCGATCGTTGTCCGCCTGTGGTTTTCTTCCGCCATTTTTACGCGGAAAGCGTCACGTTCCTGGCGTATCGGGTCAAGAATATGCGTCAGGGACGCAATCTTTTCGTCTCGAATGCGGATGCCTCTGGAGAGACACCGGCTCTCGATCCGGAGAGCGTGAGTTGTGTGTTCTGCATGTTCAGCAGCCTGCTTGTATCGTTGAAGCTCTGCGGCGTTCTGGCGTGTGGCTAGGTCATGAGCAAAAAGCTGGCGAACCCTGTGACGGAAATCACGGGATTTATCGGACTGACCCACCAAAAGCTCAATGAAGGGATGCGTCCCTGCTGGGCGGAGCGCAATATGGTCTGACAGAACGACTTCATTCGGGCGGCTCTGAGTTGTTTTCCCTACTAGAACCACGGGAATACTGGATTTTGCCCATTGTTCCTCATGCGTTCGGTGACAGAGCAATATGCCGGAATCACCATCGCTGTGGATTCTCGCGAATGTTCTTTCTGAATGATGACTTTCAAGTTCCTGCCAAGCTCTGAGCTGGGAGCCAAGTTCATCATCCAGCGCCGGAGACAAAAGGATAGTGGCCACCTGTGGGAAGGCATCATTTTGCAAGACGCTTCCTAGCCAGAGAATTGCTCTGGCGGCGTGGTCAGCCCCATCTCCCTGGGGGCCTGAATTTCTCTCGGGTAAGGGCCTCTGGATAAGAAAATTGGCTAATTCGGCCAGATACCTATCCTGCAGAGAGGGCGAGGGGGAGGTTGAGGATGGGTTTGTCACAGGTGCAATTTACAGATTCGTAAAGGTATGGTGTGAAAACATCTTAAGGCATTGTAGAGACACAATCCCTATTTCTGTTTGTTTTTTATGAAGTATTTTAATTTTTTATTGATTGCGTGCTGTAAAGTTTATCCCGTCATTGCAACCATTCGTAAAATGCTCCCTTCTGTGATGGGGCATTCCTGCCCCAGCCTTTCTGTGTCTTTCAAATCACAGTAGGGAATTGCACTGTGAGTGGGTCTCTATATTGCTCCGATGCTCGGGTAGGTCTTGCACAGATACGTCAAATCCTTATTGCTTTTGGTAAATAGGCTTTGGTATATGCAAGACTCGTCACTCGATCATTTGGGTGGTCTGAGGGCCGCCAGTGCGAGGCAACCTTTTTTTAGGAGTGCATGGTAATGGCAATCACTACCGTGGTTGGCGCCTCCGGCCGGATCCTTGCGGTCACGGTCGACGGTGCGCAGGCCCACGCTCTGGCCAGTCAATATTTGTCTGCTATCGCTGGTGTTAGCGGTCTGACGAGTTATGATCTGGTTCCAGGCAGTAACAGCAGCCTGAGCGACGCAAGCGTTTCTCAGGGCGTTATTACTCAGGGCGGCAGCTATAGCATCGACGGGGATGTAGCTTACATCGCCGCCGGTTCATACGGCGCTACAGATACACTGAATGGCGCTGTTTCAATTGACCTTTCCAATGATACCGCTTCGAACATCAGCCTGCTGACAGGTAGCTGGGTTGGCGTTTCGGTTCAGGCTGGAAACCAGAACGGCACGTTCATCGGTGGTGTTGGTGACAACACGTTCACGGGGACGGGCAAGACCGGTAACTGGAACATTGCTACAGGGTCGGGCAACGACACGATTTCCGGGACAGATGGTAACAACACCATCGGTGGCGGAACAGGCAATAACCTGATTACCCTGGGTGCAGGTACGAACGCTGTTCGTTCTGAAGGCCAGGACACGATTGATGGCTCTGCTGGTACGGACACTGTTACCCTTCTGGGTGGCAGCTCGGTCGTAACTCTTGGCAACAATGCCACGGTCTATGACACGACGTACGACAACAACGTAACGGTTGGCAGCAACGGCTTTATCACGGGTGGCAGCTCCAGCACGTACTTCGCGACTGGAACGACCGCAACGGTTGCTGGTGGCCTGAACGATACGATTTCTGCTGCAGGTGACTTCCAGCAGGTTCGGGGTACTGGCAACAGCATCAGTGTCGGTGGCTCCCTGTCCTTCCTGAACGGTACGGGTAACACCACCATCACGGCTGGCAATGCCACCATGTTCGGTGCATCCGGCCTGAACGCTCAGTTCGATGGCACGTCCGGCTACAGCCTGTTCGTGGGCAACGAGGGCGACGAAGCAATCTCTGCTGCGTCTTCTCACGGTGTTCTGCAGGCTTTCGCAGGTACCGGCAACACGACCGTCATTGGCGGAACCGGTGCTGATACGCTGGTTGGTGGAACGGGCAATGCTACCCTTGAGGGTGGTTCCGGCTCTGCTAACCTGTTTGCTCTGAACAAGGGATCCGCTGGTGGCAACTACACCATCAGTGACTTTGGCAGCGCAGCAGGTAACCTGATGGCTCTGTACCAGTACGGTCTTCAGAACAACGGTGGGCTTGAGAACGTTCTGTCCAATGCAACTGTTGCCGGTGGCAATACGACCATTGCTCTGTCCGATGGCTCCAACATCACGTTTGTTGGCGTTACGGATCTGAAGGCTTCGAACTTCAATCTGAGCTGATCTACCCTGTCTGTTGGTTCGCCAGCATTCATGAAGGGAGCTGGGTTCGTAAGAACCCAGCTCTTTTTGTTTGTACCTCTTCGTTTCCAGACTTTGGCCTTTTCTTTGATGACAGTGCATCCCGGTTCCAACGTGACACTCCTTCCAGAGGCAGCCGAAGAAGATTCGCGGCGGGTCCTACTTGAGAGTTACCGCAGTTCTGCACGTCTGAACGGAATGAGGGCTGAGGGACTGCAAATTGAGAACACGCACCTCCGGGAGCAGATGGCTCTTGTTCAGAGCTCCCTCTCATGGCGGGTTACTGCTCCACTGAGGCTCATAAGAGGGTTGACGCTAGGTCGTCTGCCTTCTGGCAGGTCTCTTAAAGACCTGCCTGACCGCGTTCTCGAACTTTGGGGCAAAGGGGGCGCCAGTGCTTTAGGGAATGCTCTGGTACGTCAGGTTTTGCCTCGTTCCGGCAGAAAGAACGGGCGGAAAGTTTCTGATTCTCTTACCTCTGCCAAGAAGGCCTCTCCAGATGAAGCTGTGTCGGGGCTTTCCGTTTACAGTGATCCACTCGATAAAACGGCGACCGCACTGGCCCCGAAAGTTCTGATTATTGCAGAAGTTTCTTTGCGGCAGTGTGCGAAGTATCGTGTGTGGCAAAAGCGGGATCTGCTGGAACGCCTTGGATGGTCTGTTCAGGTTGTAGACTGGCGGGACATTGGTGTTGCGATGTCTGGGTTACAGCTTTGTACGCGGGTTATTTTTTACAGGGTTCCTGGCTTCGAGACTGTCATGAAGCTGGTCGCCGAGGCCCACCGCCTGCGTCTTGAGCCGTGGTGGGAAGTGGATGATCTTATTTTCGATGCTGAAGAGTATCTTCAGAATGGGAACATCAGCAGTTTGCCGCAGGCAGAGCAGGATCTGCTCATGTCGGGTGTTACCTTATTCCGGCGCTGTATGCTTGCGTGTGGCCGTGGCATCGCTTCGACCCCGGCATTGGCGCAAGCCATGTTGGACGCAGGCCTTACAGACGTTTCAGTGCTGGAAAATGCTCTTGATCATGAGACGATTGAGATCGCGGCGTCTCTTCCTACCCATGAAGGTACGGATATAGAGCGTGTGTGGGTTTCTTATGGATCAGGAACCAATACGCACGATGAAGATTTTCGGCAGGCTCAGGCTGGGCTGATTGCTGCGATGGAAGATGAGCCGCGGTTATGTCTGCGGGTCATTGGTCAACTCAAGCTTTCGGGTGACTTTGATAAGTTTGGAGACCGTGTAGAGCGGCTCATTGAGTTGTCCTATCGCGACTATCTGGGCGTGCTTTCCCGAACGGATATTGCCATTGCACCTCTGGAACCGACGCTCTTCAACGACTGCAAAAGCAATATCAAATTTCTGGAGGCGGCAGTCGTCCAGGTTGCTTCGGTTTGCTCCCCCCGGAGTGCTTTTCTCTCTGTGATGCGGCATGGCGAGAATGGTCTGCTGGCCGTCACCGATGATGACTGGAAACAGAGTTTTTTGACCTTGGCCCGAGATATACCGCTGCGTCGGCGCCTTGCGGCTCAGGCCCTGCAGGATGTGATGGAACGGTACGCGCCCGATGCGATGGCGGTTACGCAGGGGCAGGCTGTTTTCGGTATGCCTGTGATGCCGGATCGGCACGCTTTGCGCGTCCTTATGGCAAATGTCTATTACGCTCCACGCTCATTCGGAGGGGCGACGATCGTTGCAGAGGAGTTGGCAGAAAGGCTCACGCAGCGTGGTGTTGAAGTGGGAGTCATGACGTCTCGTCCACGGCTGGACGAAAATCTGTCAGGAAGTATTCGCTACGTCATCAACGGTACGGATGTGTTATCCGCGGTGATTCCGGAGGGAACGGACCTCATAGGAGCTCTCGACAATCCGCAGATGGCTGAGGTGTTTGCCGATTGGTTAGACGCTTATCAGCCAGATGTCGTGCATGTGCATGCGGCTCAGGGGCTGGGTACTGCAATGTTGCGGGTCTGTCAGGAGCGCGGGGTTCCGTATGTTCTGACACTGCATGATGCGTGGTGGCTATGCGACCGGCAGTTCATGGTCCGGGAAGATGGGCATTACTGCTTCCAGACCCGTATTGACCAGCAGGTTTGCCAGATGTGCCAACCTCATGCCCGACACTTACGGGATCGCGTGACGATCATGCATCAGGCGTTGGCTGAGGCGGCGTTGTTGATAAGTCCGTCTGAGGCGCATCGTCAGCTCTATCTTGCTAATGGCGTCGAGCCGGAGCGGATCGTTGTGAACAGGAATGGCTTTCGGTGGCCTGAACGCTCTCGTCGCCAGAGAATTCCGGGCTCGCGGCTACGCTTCGGATTCGTTGGCGGAACTGAGGCAGTAAAGGGATATCCACAGCTTAAAAAATGTATGGAGTCTCTTGAGCGATCTGACTGGGAGCTGGTTCTGGTTGATAACAAGATCAATCTTGGTTTCAGGTCCATTCATGCTGAAGACTGGTCAGTAAAAGGGGATCTAAAAATTGTACCTGCCTTCACGCAGGCTGGACTCGATGACTTCTATGATCAGATTGATGTTCTTCTGTTTCCTTCCCAATGGAAAGAGAGTTATGGCCTGACTGTTCGTGAAGCTCTGGCGCGCGACGTCTGGGTTGTGACGACTGCTCCAGGGGGACAGTCAGAGGATGTTGTGGACGGGATCAACGGGACGCATCTTCCTCTTGATGGGCGTCCTGAAACACTCGCGGCGGCTGTTGAAGCCTTGCTCAATCAGGCCGAAAAGTTTGACGGATATGTCAATCCATTCAAGGGCGATCTGGCAACGTATGAGGCGCAGACAGAAGAGGTGCTAGGCTTTCTGGAGCGCGTGGCCAAGCGTAAAACCAAGTTAGTGACCCATTAAAAGAGCTGGTAAGGCACGCAGTCTGTCTTCACTGGCAAGGGCCTGCACCAGTCGTGCCCGGAAACCGGCCTTCTTGTGCTGAACGCGCGGTGGATTATTGGCCAGATAGAGTGCGATCCAGTCTGGGTCAAAAAAGGTTTTGTCAGGAATTTCGCTTCGCCACAGATGGACTGACGCGACACCGCTTGGGTTATCTCGCAGAAGCTCTGTCTTGATGAACGGTGCTTGCCCTGAGTGGAGCACAGTGCGCCAATCTGTATGCATTGGGTTCAAGGATAAAAGGCGTGCCAGCCCCCGTGTGCTGCTCCATGAAGCTGCGATATCCAGTTTGGCGGCCTGCATGGCCAAGCCGAGACCGAGTTCACCATGCAAGACGATTTCCGGCTTGCTCATACTGTTGAATGGCTGCTGGAACACGCGCCTGATGGCGGGATGATCGAGAACATCGCGTGTCATGACGAGAAACCAGGACTGAAGATGAGCTGTAATAGCTTCTGATCGTACCATGCCCCAGATAGGGGAGCGGGTGGCCCGCATGTTTTCCATAATGGGCCGTAAAGGCGTCATGGGCCCGAACACGCTGTCATTCGCGAAGAGGATTTCACTCGCTCCCGCGTCGCAGTGGTTATTGAGCAGATCCTGCCAGGCTCCAAAATCAAGACCAGAATTCTTTCTGGCGTACAGGTTAGCCCTGATCGGGATCGGACCGGAGGCAAAGCTGTTTTCGAGGGCTGTCATTCTCGCTGTGTCATTTGGATCCAGTCCGGAGACTGCGACATGAAGTTCGAACCCGCATCCTGCAATCTGGCTCAGGAGGTGTCTGGTGTGTGGAGCCAGTGTTGCTGATGGGTCGTGATAGGCGAAAAGGCAGATAGAACGCGACATGAAATCCCTGACGATGGAACGCTAACGCTGTTTGCGCGATTATATCATCGTTGCCCGATTGTATTGTAAGAAATACTGAGGAATGCTGTAAAAGATGATGAATGTTCAGGTGTTGAAGATACATCCTGAGATAGGTCCGCAAAAGAGGAGAAGCATGCGCCCATGAGTAAGGCATTTCTCGCAGCCGTTCTTCAGGACTCTATCGACTGTACAGGTGTCGCTGCACAGCGTGCGGCCAGCGATCTTGTAGATGCTATTATTGATGAACTAAAGCGCGAAGGGGGATTTACTATCTCTTCTTTCGGGACATTCACTGTGTGCGAAACAAAAGCACGTCATGCCATAAACCCACGGACAGGAGAGCCTGTTGAGGTTCCTGCCGGGCGAACGGTCCGATTCAAGGCAAGCCCGGGATTGAAGCAGAATTTATAGAAAGTTTGGCTGGGGCGGGAGGATTCGAACCTCCGCATGGCGGAATCAAAATCCGCTGCCTTACCGCTTGGCTACGCCCCAGTAGATCGCGTTTACGAACGCGATGGATCGGCTTTTAATCCGAACCAATGCGTCTCGTAAAGCCCAATATCAGAATTCAAGTTCCAGTTCGTGATCTGGCAGCCCTGTAGTGCGCATGGCTTCGTCCATTTTGCGACGGGCTGATGCCTTCAGGATACCCAGACGCTCGGCTCGGTTGAGGGCCTGATCCAAGGCCGCCATTGTACTTCCGAGATCCTGGCTTTCGTCTTTTTCCCAGGCCCGGAGCGCGTGTCCCCAGACGGCGGTCAGGGCGTTAATGCGCCAGATGCCGCCAAGACCGGAACAGTCCATGCCTGCTGCGTCAGCAAGCCAGCGCATGGAATCCACAGTTGCTCCGGCGAGCAGGGCTGCCAGAGCGGGGTCATAGGGAACGGCGTGCAGGACAGCCCTGACGCCTGTGCGATATTCTTCGAAAATATCGAATCGGCGCATCATCAGGTCGAAAAGATATTCGCGAAGTGTGCCGCCATTTCCTTCGTCGCGGAGTGCGCTTTCATCGGCGAGCCGTCCCAGGCGCAGCAGCAGCAGTGCTTTGACCGGATAGCGTGAGCGCACAGCATCGACAGGCAGACCTGCCTCGCGCGCGGCATCAACTAGAGAAAACCGGTGCCAGCCGTCTGAGCCAGCCAAACTCAAGGCAGACTGGAGGAGAGCAATATCGAAGGCTTCCCTGTCCAGTTCCGGTGTGCTGTCTGATGCCAGCTCATCGGTATCAAATGGGTCCTGCCGCTCTTCCATGCCGGTCTCCTGTAGAAATCTTGTTTCTTAATGGTGGGAGCGTTTGCCAGTGTCAGCAAGTTCCCACCAGAGAGAAACGATCAACCGGCGAGTTCGTCGGCCCGTTTTGTGGCCGCGTCAATGGCTTTTGAAATATTTGACGGCCATGCGTCTGGAGCCATGAGAACATTCAGGGCAGCAGCGGTTGTTCCGTTCGGGCTGGTGACAGCTTTGCGCAGATCGGCCGCGTCGTCAGGCATGTCATCCAGCATCCGGCCTGCACCGTAGATTGTTCCGCGTGCCAGACGGCGTGCTGTCGTTTGGGAAAGGCCGTGTGCTTCTCCAGCTTTTTCGAGCAGTTCAGCAAGAAGAAACACATACGCAGGACCTGAGCCGGAGACGGCTGTTACTGCTAAAAGGTCTTCCTCACTATCGACGCGGACAACATCGCCAACAGCGAATAGAAGTTCGTGGCAGAGGCTTGTCTGTTCTTCTGTCGCCTGAGGAGACGCATAGAAGCCGCTGATACCTGCGCCGATCGCTGAAGGGGTGTTCGGCATGGCGCGAAGAATGGGGAGAGTGGCGCCGCTTTTAGATGTCGCATCTGACAGGGCGGCACAGGTTCTGCCGGCCATGACGGAAAGCAGTGCAGCCTTCTTCATGCGAGAGCCCAAGGACTCCCCTAAGGCACTGATTGCTTCTTCCGCTGCCGCAGGTTTTACGGCCAGGACGATAATATCCGGCGTAAAGGTCGATGGAATGTCAGACGCGGCTCGAACGACTGAAAAGGTATCGTCCGAACTGGATCTGTGTCGATCAACGACAATGATATGGGGAGGTGTGGGAGAGGCGAGCCACCCGTCGAGAAGCGCGCCTCCCAGTTTTCCACAACCAACCAGCAGAATTGAAGGTGTTGATGGCAAGGTCATGCGTCTCCGACACAATCAAGCATGGCAGCGTCCAGTGCATCCTGAGGAGATTTTCCGCCCCAGAGAGTGAACTGGAAGGCGGGGTAAAAGCGCTCACATTCTGACATTGCGATATCGATCAGGTCTTCCATGCTTTCACCTGGAGGGGTTGAGACACCACGCATCAGGAGCGTATGGCGAAAGGAGGGAACACCGGTTTCCGGATCAATAATGAAATGACCAACCCACAGCTTGTTGTTGGCGAGGGAGACCAGTTCATGCACGTCCGATCGACGTGCTGTGGGGGACCGTAGATCCAGCGTGCAGTTCAGATGCAGGGCTGAAAGCTCGTCTGACCAGGTGAAATAGAGAGAGTAGTCACACCATTGACCTGGGGCCTGAGCCGCCATTTCGGACTGGCCAAGGCGCTCGAATTCCCATTCGTAGAGGCCCATGACCTGTTCCATGAGGTCAAGCGGATGGGATTCTGTTTCTGTGGTGAGTGAGGTGCTCAGGGCAGGCATGTCGGATCTCCCAAGGCCGTGGAGGCCGGAACCGGTCATGCACCGGTGCGGCGCTCCAGATGTCTGCGGCCAGGAGGGGAATGACCTCTCCTGACGTTGATCACGTTATGTGGCCTTGGTGAAGTGTGCAAGTATCACGCACAGCTTCAAGCAGTTCGTACGAAGATGTGTTGCATCAGGATCGCAGCGAAAGCGACCGTTTTAGCCCTGAGGGCCACCCTTTTCTTCAGTTGCGAGGTCTTCGAGTGCTGTCAGGCGCGATTCGATGGCAGCAAGGCGGGCTTCTGCTTCGTCCTGTGCCATGCGCGCGCGCGTCGCCATTTCCTGAACGGCATCGAACTCATCACGACGAACCAGTTCAAGGGAGGTCAGGACTTCGTCAACGCGGGTGCGGATGATGGAGTGTAGTTCTTCGCGGGCACCGGTGACAGCCGAAAAAGCATTGCCGGCAAGGCCTGCGAGGTCGTCGAAGAAGCGGGGTCTGTCAGACATGGGAGAAACTCCTGCAGAGAGGCGGCGTGTCGTGTGTGGCGCGTCGCTTGGATCGTTTTCGGGGGCAGACTATACAGGAAGGATGATTATCGTCACCGGCGGAGCCGGATTCATTGGATCGTGCCTTCATGCCGCCCTGCGTCAGCGCGGGCTGCGGACGGTTGTTGTGGACCGGCTTCGTGAGGGCGTAAAATGGCGCAACCTCGCGTCTCATGCGCCGGATCAGATCATCACGCCTGAGGCGCTCCCGAGTTTCCTCGAGACAGCGCCAAAGATCGAAGCGGTCTTTCATATGGGCGCGATCAGCGCAACGACTGCACGAGACGGAGACCTTGTCTGGTCGACTAATGTGGCGTTGTCGCAGTTTCTCTGGCGTTGGTGCGCCCAGAACGATGTCCGGATGATTTACGCTTCGTCTGCGGCGACATATGGCGCCGCAGACCAGCCTGAGATGTTCCGTGACGGGC
Source organism: Gluconobacter sp. Gdi (assembly GCF_014132155.1). Classification (GTDB taxonomy): domain Bacteria; phylum Pseudomonadota; class Alphaproteobacteria; order Acetobacterales; family Acetobacteraceae; genus Gluconobacter. The sequence continues at coordinate 17,558 of NZ_BLJQ01000002.1, read as the reverse complement.
TGGATGCGATTGATCATCTCAGACCGTTGAACCTTTATGGATGGTCAAAGCAGGTTTTTGATCTGTGGGTAAAGCGTGAGCTGGAAGCTGGGCATCCGGCCCCACCGCAGTGGGCTGGACTGAAATTTTTCAATGTTTATGGCCCGAATGAGTATCACAAAGGGTCCATGATCTCCGTCGTGAAGGTCAAGTATGATGATCTTCAGCGAGGTGCTGCGGCACGACTGTTCAAATCTGACGTTCCAGGAATGGCCGATGGCCAGCAGAAGCGTGACTTCATCTGGGTCGGGGATGTTGTGAATGTCATGCTATGGCTTTTCGACCATCCGGATGTCAGTGGTCTTTTCAACTGCGGAGCCGGTGTGGCGCGGAGCTATCTGGATCTGGCGCATGCAGTCTGTGACGCTGCGCATCGGGCGCGGGACGTGGAATTCGTTGAGATGCCTGAGAAGCTTCGCGGGCAGTATCAGTCTTTCACCTGTGCGGACATGAGCCGTTTGCGTCAGGCAGGATATGATGCGCCGTTTACGTCGCTTGAAGACGGAATACGGCAGTATGTGCGTGATTATCTTTCCCAAGCGGAGTCAAACCTTTGAGCCAGCCCTTGATGTTCCCTGGGTTTGACCCCGTTGCGTTTCATGTCGGCCCGCTGCCGGTGCGCTGGTATGCCTTGGCGTATATGGTCTCGTTCATCATTGCGTTGCCAATTGCGAGACGATTGAACAGGCTGGCACCGGAAGTAGCGACCAGTGAACAGGTCGATGATTTCCTGTTTTACGCTATTTTGGGTGTTCTGCTGGGTGGTCGTCTTGGGTACGTGTTGTTCTACCGACCTCTGGATTATCTCGCGCATCCAGTGGACATCATCAAGACGTGGGACGGCGGAATGTCGTTTCATGGTGGGGCTTTGGGCGTCATTCTGGCTCTGGCGTTCTTCTCTTGGAAAAACCGTCTGAGTTTTCTGGCTTTTGCGGACCGGATCGTGCCGGTGGTTCCGATTGGGCTGGCGCTAGGTCGTTGCGCCAACTTTGTGAACGGGGAACTGTGGGGGCGTCCAGCATCGCCTGATCTGCCGTGGGCCATGGTATTCCCCACAGGTGGGCCCGTGGCACGGCATCCTTCCGAGCTTTATGAGGCGTTGACGGAAGGCGTTCTCCTGTTGTGCGTCATGCTGTTCGCGGCAACCCGTCCAAGATTGCGGGCACATTTCGGATTTCTGTCAGGGTTATTCCTCTTTGGATATGCCTGCGCGCGGAGCTTTTGTGAGTTTTTTCGGGAGCCGGATGCGAATATTGGCTTTCTGGCTGGTGGGGTCACGATGGGGCAAATCCTGTGTATTCCGATGGCGCTCGCTGGGCTGGGTCTGATGACGTATGCCCTTCGTCGTCCGGCGCAGGAGAGCGCACATGTCTGAGGCTATTCTCAGAAGTAATGGTCTTGGCGTGCCACATGGCTTTTTTACGCGCCTCGGCGGCGTGTCCCCGAAACCTTATGACAGCCTGAACTGCTCTCTGTCGTCTCCTGATGATCTGGCGAACGTGAGCGAAAACCGTGCGCGTGTTGCGCGGCAGATCGGGGTTGAGCCAGAAAAGCTTCTGGGTCTGAAGCAAACGCATAGTGACATTACGGTTCCAGTGACCCGGGAGACGGTTCTCTGGGCTATGGGGCGTGGGCAGGATGGCGATGCGCTGGTGACGGATCGCCCTGACGTCGGGGTTGGAGTGATTACGGCAGACTGCGGTCCTGTTCTTCTCGCTTCGGAGGATGGACAGATTGTGGGAGCCGCGCATGCCGGATGGCGTGGAGCAGTAGGTGGCGTTCTCGAATCTGCTGTGACGCAAATGAAAGCTCTGGGCGCCAAGAATATCCGGACAGTAGTCGGCCCCTGCATTGGGCCTGAGAGTTATGAAGTTGGCCCGGATATGCGGGATGCCGTTTTGGCTCAGGACGGGAACGCAGGCCTGTTTTTCCGTGTGGCAGAGCGGGCAGGGCATTTCATGTTCGATTTGCCAGAATACTGCTCGGCGCGGCTGAAAGCTGCTGGTGTTCAGCAGGTTGAAGTACTGGGTGTGGATACATTGACGGACCAGAGGTTCTTCAGCCACCGCCGACGGACACTCGCAGGCGGTGGCCATATTGGTCACCAGATCTCAGCAATCCGGCCTCGCGTTTCATCATAGTATTGCAGAGTGCCGCAGCGCTTGTGCGGATCGCTGGGACTGTTATCGTTCCGGTATGAAAATGCTTCGTCCTGCTCAGATTCTCTGTTCCATGCTGGTGGCTGCCTGTGCCGGGGGCGTCGCCTACGCCAAACCCTCTCATCTTCTGGTTCGTAACGCCCTGATCTTTTCAATGGCCGATGGGCAGAAAGCGCCTTTTAAAGGGTATTTTTCTGTCCGTTCAGATGGCGTGATCGATCAAATCGGCTCCGGTGCTCCTCCAAAGGATCTTCAAGCGGATCAGGATGTGGATCTGCATGGACATTGGGTCATGCCAGGGTTCATTTCCGCTCATAGCCACCTCTGGCAGGCCGCGTATCGTGGCCTTGCGGCGGATCAGACGTTGATGGGCTGGATTGAGGCTTTGTATTCCGGAAAAGCGAGCGTTGCGCGGCCTGAAGATATCTACTGGTTCACGCTGGATGGGGCGCTCGACCATCTCGCGCATGGTGTGACTGCGGCTTATAATTTCAATTACGGTGGGGCGAACCCTGCTGTTGTCGAGGCGACGGACCGGTTGCAGTTCCAGGCAGAGACGGCTTCTGGAATTCGGTTCGTGCATGGTCTGGAGCCATTGCCGAGTAAGGGCGATGTGTCGCTTGCTAAAGCCAGACAACATGTGAACGATTTTCTGGCGTGGTCCGCCGGGCAGCATGTGGGATCCACGTTCCTGTCCGTGATGATCAATGGTGGGACGGGATTTCACGACACCGGAGACGTTGCGAAGATCGAAGGCGCGTTGATGCGGGAGTATCATCTGTCCAACCAGAGTCATTATCTGGAGCCACCTGAGAACGTTTCAGCTCAGCAGGCCCGGTTCCGCTGGTTTGAGGATGAAGGCATTCTCGGGCCGCATCTGATTTTCGGGCATTTCATCCATACGACGCCTGAGATTATTGCCCGATCCGTAAAGGCTGGGGCGTCCATGGTCTGGAATCCGCTTTCAAATGGTCGTCTGGCGTCAGGGACGGCGGATATTCCGGCCTATCTGAAAGCTGGTTTGCGGGTTGGTATGGGAGAGGATGGGGAAGCCAGTGCGGATCTGGCAGACCCGTTTGAGAACATGCGGACCGGGCTTTATGCCATCCGGGACAAGTATCAGAGTGCCGCGATCATGAGCCCGTATGATGTGGTGCGCCTGCACACGCGAGGGAGTGCGGATGTTCTGGAAGTCGGGGATCGGCTTGGAAGCCTGGAAGCTGGGAAATTTGCGGATTTTCTTGTGATTGATCCGACCAATCTTGGGTATGTGTTTGACCCGTATGCCACGCTGGTTTTTGCGGCGGCTCAGGAAAATCTGGAGCAGGTGTATGTGGGGGGCGTGCTGCTGGTTGAGCATGGAAAGCCGCTGAAGCAGGATTTTGCGCATGTTCGGCAGGAAGCTGATCGGCGGGTTGCGGCCTCTGTTCAGCATTAAAAAAGAGCCGGGGAGTAATCCCCGGCTCTTTTTGTGTGTCAGACGCTGTGGGTTTTGGCTTCACGATCCCAGAAGCGGAGTTTCCGGCAGGTTGCGATGAAGGGTTTAAAATCGCTATCCTTTTTGATGGCAATTACACCATCGTCCATCTCGTCGGGCGTGATGCCGCCTTTTGCCAGAAGGGGGGCAGCGTCCGGGCCGTAAGCGATGAATTTGGCGTGGGCGAACGCATCTGCCACGAAGTCACGGGCTGTTGCTTCCCTGCTCAGAAGCTTTGTCCCTTCCACGGAAGAGAGCAGCACGACGGCGTCGTAAAGCACGGATGGGGCGCCGACGATTTTCTGGCCAGCCGGGATGGTCTTGCCATCTGTCAGCGTTACGCCGCCGACAACGGGGGCGACCAGTTCAATCAGTGTGCCTTCCGCCTTTGCGGCTTTCTGGAGTGCATCCAGCAAGGCCGCATCCGTACCCTCTGTAATCACGACACCCAGTTTGCGGCCTGCGAAGGATTCGGGGCCGTTCTTGAGGATGCTGAGCGCTGTTGAGGCGGCCAAATCCGTGATGGGTGTACGGGCAGCTGGAGCTGGGGCGGGGAGGTCTTTCAGGCCCAGACCTTTGGCCACGCCCTTGGCCAGCGTTTCATCCACATTCAGAAGATGGGCGATGACGCGGGAGCGAATGTTTGGCGTCTCGACCTTGCTGAGTTCGAAGACGAACGCGTTCTTGATGTGCGTTTGTTCGGGCTTTGTCTGGCTGATGTAGAACTGGCGTGCCTGGCTGTAGTGATCGGCGAAGAGTTCACCGCGCTCGCGGGTCGTGCGACCGTTGTCATCGGGGAAGTGCCTGTAGCCGGTCTTGGGGTTTTCACGCGGACCTGCGCCCCAGGAATTGGGCTCGTAATTCACGCGGCCCTTCGGGTTGTGCATGGCAGCGTGGCCATCCTGCTGGAAGTTGTGGAATGGGCATTTGGGCGCGTTAATGGGGATATGCGTGAAGTTCGGGCCACCGAGACGCTTTGTCTGTGTGTCCAGATACGAGAAGTTCCGGCCTTGTAGGAGGGGATCGTTGGTAAAGCCGATACCGGGGATGACATTCTGGGTGCAGAAGGCGACCTGTTCGGTTTCGGCGAAGAAGTTGTCCACCATGCGGTCCAGCACGAGGCGGCCAATTCGGCGCACGGGGACGAGTTCTTCCGGGATGAGTTTGGTCGCATCCAGAATGTCGAAGTCGAATTTGTCGGCAAAGGCGTCATCAAAGAGCTGTACGCCCAGTTCCCATTCCGGATAGTCGCCGGATTCGATGGCCTGCCAGAGGTCGCGACGGTGGAAGTCAGGGTCGGCGCCGTTAATCTTGACGGCTTCATTCCAGACGACTGACTGAAGGCCCTGCTTCGGCTTCCAGTGGAACTTCACGTAGGTGGATTTTCCTTCGGCGTTTATGAGCCGGAAGGTATGGACACCGAAGCCTTCCATGAAGCGGAAGGAGCGGGGGATGGCCCGGTCTGACATGATCCAAAGGAGCATATGAACGGTTTCGGGCGAGAGGGATGCGAAATCCCAGAAGTTGTCATGGGCGGACTGCGCCTGCGGGAAGCCGCGATCGGGTTCTTCCTTTACGGCGTGCACCATGTCGGGGAACTTGATGGCGTCCTGGATGAAGAACACGGGCATGTTGTTGCCCACGAGATCCCAGTTGCCTTGTTCGGTATAGAGTTTCACGGCGAAGCCGCGGACGTCGCGGGCGAGATCGAATGATCCCTTGCCACCTGCGACGGTTGAGAAGCGGACGAATGCCGGGACGCGGGTGCCGGTTTTTCCGAGGACGCTTGCAGTTGTGTAGTCAGACAGGGAGTCTGTGAGTTCGAAGAAGCCATGAGCGCCGTAGCCGCGAGCATGAACAACGCGTTCGGGGATGCGCTCGTGATCGAAGTGGAAGATCTTCTCCCGGAAATGAAAGTCTTCCAAAAGCGTTCCGCCGCGTGGGCCTGCTTTTAGGGAGTTCTGGTCATCTGCGACGGGAACGCCCTGCTGGGTTGTCAGGGTCGGTGCGTCGCCCTCTGCGGTCTGATGGGTTGCGCCTTGAGGGCCGCGCTCGAAGGTCTGGTCACCGATGGTCACGGTGGTGCGTTTGTCTGCCGTGTCGCTCATGGTTCGGTCCGATCTGCTGTCGTCTCGAATGTCCGGCGCAAATAACGCCGGGTGTTTCGATTCAATTCCTGTGCGTTGATTTCCTTTTTTGGAAATCTGTCACTTTAGAAGTCTGAGACGAGGGCAAATGTTCCGGAAAATAATTTGAGGAAATGTTCTGAACTGAAAGAAAGAGCGGACCGTTAGAGACTTACTTGCATCGTTTTCGCAGAGCAGGAGGCTTGAATGCCTGTCGATCCTCGCAACCGTTATCCTCGGCCGCCTTTTGAAGCGCAGAGTCAGCCCTTTCCAGGACTCTCAGCGAAGATGACGCCTCAGCCCGATTATGGCGAGAAGACTTACAAGGGGGCTGGCAAGCTGAAGGGACAAGTGGCTCTGATAACTGGTGGTGACTCTGGTATCGGGCGTGCTGTTGCGCTGGCTTTTGCACGGGAGGGGGCGGACATTGCCATTTCCTATCTTGAAGACGAAAGCTCGGATGCCAAGGAGATTGCGGCCCAGATTGAGGCAGAGGGGCGTCGTTGTCTGTTGTTGCCCGGAGATATTCGGCATTCAGCCCATTGCTCAGCTCTTATAGATAAGGTTCTCGCGGAGCTGGGGCATCTCGATGTCCTTGTTAATAATGCAGCTTTCCAGAATTGGGCGGAGCATCTGGAGGATATCAGTGAGGAGGAGTGGAAGCGGCATTTTGACACGAATACGCACGCACTCTTCTACCTGACGAAGGCTGCCGTGCCGCATTTGAAGGCAGGGGCATCCATCATCAATACGTCTTCAGTTAATCTAAAAACCCCTCCCGAGATCTTGGTGCCGTATTCCATGACAAAAGCGGCGATTGCGAATTTTACAGTTAGTATGGCGCAGCAGCTTGCGGCGCGCGGGATCCGTGTAAATGGCGTTATGCCGGGACCGATCTGGACGCCTTTCATTGCCACGGGGATGCCTGAAGAGGCACAGAAGAAAGTGGGCTCTGATGTCCCGCTGGGCCGTCCGGGTCAGCCAGCAGAACTTGCGGGTGCCTATGTTTATTTTGCAGACCCACTGAATAGTTACACGACTGGTGCGCTGCTGGCGGTCAATGGTGGGATGCCGATGCTTTGATGTGCTGAAAGTATTGGTAAATTATGGAAACGCCTGCTCCTGATCGAGCGGGCGTTTTTCAGTTTTGGGACCAAACAGCAATGTGACACTCGCGCCTAGCAGGAGCAGGCAGGTTGTGAGGCCAAAAATGCCGGGGAAACCTGCTGCGGGGTAAATCCAGCCAATCAGGACGGGCGATGAGATGGCGCCTAGCCGAGCAATAGCTGAGGCGAGACCCATTCCCCGCCCTCGGAGGGCTGTCGGAAAAAGCTCGGGTGTATAAGCGTAAATGCCGCCATAGGTTCCGTTCATGAACATGGACAGCAGGATGCCGAAGACCAGAACCTGAGCGGGGGTCTGACTGGCCGCCATGCCGATGGCGCTAATCCCGCCAGCGATCATGAAGGTTGCTACGGCCGTTCTTCGGCCGAGCCGTTCGGTGCAATATGCCGAAGCAAGATATCCTGGGAGTTGGGCTGCATAGATGGAAATGGCGTAGGCGAAGCTGCGTGTGACCGTCATGCCGCGTTCGATCATGAGAGTGGGGATCCATGTGAAGAACGCATAGAAACAGAAAGTGATGGTCAGCCACATGACCCAGCTCATGAGAGTTGAGCGTCTGAGATCTGGAGCAAACAGGTCCTTCAGGGGGCGGATCGCCTGCGGCTCTGAGTGTGATGTCGTTGTGAGACCTGGGGCCAGACCTGCGCTCTGCTCGATCAGTCCGACGATATGGCAGGCTTCGTGTGTCCGCCCGCGTTGGTCCAGCCATCTTGGAGATTCCGGAAGGGTGCGCCTCCACCATAATAGCATCAGGACAGGCAGGGCTGTGGCCATCAAGGCCCACCGCCAGCCGTCAGGAGACGATGGAACGAGCATGAAGCCGAGAATAGCTGCTGTCACGTATCCAAACGAATAAAACCCGGTGAGACTTGCCGTGAAGGCGCCTCGATAGCGGGAAGAGACAAACTCGCTCAGATAGGGCGCAATAATGGTTGCTTCCGCGCCTGCGCCTAGTCCTGCAAGAAGACGGGCTGAAAAGAAGCTGCTGAAGGAGCTGGACATAGCTGAAAACAGGGAGCCGATAGCGTAGAGGGCAAGGGCGCTCATCATGACGGATTTGCGTCCTGATTTGTCGGCCCACCAGCCAGCAAGGAGCGAGCCCATGCCGTAGCCCAGATACGTAGCGCTTCCGAGAAGGCCGAGAGAGGGGCCAGACAGATGCCACTCCGTTTTCAGAACGGGGAGCGTGAAGGCTACAATCGCCGAGTCTAGGCCGTCGAACATATATCCGCAGCCCCCCAGGATCAGTAGGCGGCGATGGAAGGGTGTGAATGGCAGATGTTCGATGCGGAGGGCGATGCTCATGGATTCTCTGGGACGCAGGCAACTATGGGGACTGTGACAGACTATCTGGCGGTTTGGGCGTGGGTCCAGCCATGGTTGGGGTAGGGTATCAGGAAGGTAGAATCTGGGAAAAAGGTTGTGTGTGGCGCAGTTTTCCGCTATTTCGCCGCTCGCACAGGCACCCCTGGAGGTCTGTGTGGTGACAAAATTCAATACGCAGGAGCGTAACAGTGGCTAATTTGACGACACTTGCTGTCTCGACGCGCGCGAAGGCTGGTAAGGGGGCAGCGCGCGCAACGAGACGTGCCGGGCTGGTTCCGGCAGTAATCTATGGTGGCAAGCAGGAGCCTTCCATCATTGCTCTTGATCCGCGCGTGATCATGAAGGAACTGCACCGTGGTGGCTGGTCCTCCCGCGTGTACAACCTGGCAGCAGAAGGCGCAGAGCCGGTTGCAGCCCTGATCCGTGACGTGCAGCTGCACCCGGTGACGGATGCTCCGATTCACATCGACTTCCAGCGCGTTGCAGCTGGCACGAAGGTGCATGTTCAGGTTTCCATCATCTTCGTTGGTGAAGAGAAGGCTCCTGGCATCAAGCGCGGTGGCGTTCTGAACGTTGTCCGTCATTCCGTGGACGTTGCTGCTGATGCAGCCAGCATTCCGGAAAGCTTCACTGTTGATCTGAGTGTCCTCGACATTCATGACAGCGTTCGCTGGTCCGACCTGAAGGGCACGGAAGGCGTAAAGCTGACGGGTCATCAGGCTGCTGATCTCGTGATCGCTTCTATCGCTCCGCCGACCATTGATGCGGAAATGGAAGCTGAAGCTGCTGCCAAGGCTGCTGCCGCTGCTGCTGCAGCTACCGCAAAGCCGGGCGCAAAGAAGAAGTAAGTCATGAGGCTCTGGACCGGTCTCGGCAATCCCGAGCCGGGGATGAGCCGTCATCGACATAACATCGGCTTCATGGCGGTTGATGAAATCGCCAGGCGTCACGGGTTTTCCCCGTGGCGCAAGCGCTTTCGGGGGGAGACTTCCGAGGGCGTTATTGGGGGGCAGAAAATTCTGCTCCTCAAGCCGATGACCTACATGAACCTGTCGGGCGACAGCGTTCAGCAGGCCGCGCAGTTCTTCAAGATCGCGCAGGCCGACATTACCGTTTTCCATGATGAACTCGATCTTGCTTTCGGCAAGCTGCGCATCAAGCGTGGCGGCGGAGCGGCTGGGCATAATGGCCTTCGCTCAATGGATCGCTGTCTTCCCGGACCGGATTACTGGCGTGTGCGGATGGGCATTGGCCATCCGGGGCATAAGGACCGGGTGCACGGGCATGTTCTGGGGAATTTCGCCAAGGCGGAAGAGCCGGAGCTTGAGCGGTGGCTTGAGGCAGTTGCGGATGCTGCGCCTATTCTGGCCAAGGGCGAGAATGAAGCGTTCATGACGAAAGTGGCGCTGCTTACGGCCTGAGTGCCGCGAGACTTCAGGTCTCTTATGGTCAGCTTTTTTCACTGTTATAACGTGCGGGTATCGTTGCCAGAGAGAGTTCTCGGGCGGGAATCGTACTCTGCTGCCTGTTTTGCAGGGTGCAGGTGTTGTCCGTGGGCGTGGATTCTGCGAACACAGGGCAACTGAATTCTGAGACTGGGCTGACCGATGTGGCGGCCTGAAAGATGGAGAGCACAATGGGTTTCAATTGCGGCATCGTTGGTCTGCCCAATGTTGGCAAGTCCACGTTGTTCAATGCTCTGACGGAAACAGCCGCAGCGCAGGCAGCGAACTACCCATTCTGCACCATTGAACCGAATACGGGCCGTGTTGCCGTGCCGGACCCTCGGCTGGATATTCTGGTGAAGATTGGTAAGTCCCAGAAAGAGATTCCGACCAGCCTTGAGTTTGTTGATATTGCGGGTCTGGTCCGTGGCGCGTCCAAGGGTGAAGGGCTGGGAAACCAGTTTCTGGCGAATATCCGCGAGACGGATGCGATCATTCATGTTCTGCGCTGCTTTGAAGACGATGACATCACCCACGTTGAAGGTGGGGTCGACCCGGTTCGGGATGCGGACATCATTGAGACCGAGCTGATGCTTTCTGATCTGGAAAGCCTTGAGAAGCGCCAGATCAATCTTCAGAAGCGTGCGCGTGGAAATGATCGCGAAGCACAGGCGCAGCTTGAGCTCATGGAGCCGCTGATTGTGGCACTGCGTGATGGCAAGCCTGCCCGCACCGCCGTGCCGAAGGGGCAGGAAGGTGAGGCTGCGCGTCTTCAGCTTCTGACGACGAAGCCGGTTCTGTATGTCTGTAACGTCGAGGAGGCTGCTGCGGCGACCGGCAATGCTCACTCTGAGGCAGTTCGGAAGCGGGCTGAGGAGGAGGGCGCTGGCGTTGTGATCGTGTCTGCTGCGATTGAGGCTGAGGTTAGCCAGTTGCCGCAGGAAGATCGCACGGAGTTCCTTGAGGGGCTTGGTCTGAGCGACAGTGGTCTGGATCGCGTGATTGCAGCGGGCTATCGCCTGCTGGGTCTGCGGACATACTTCACGGTCGGCCCTAAGGAAGCGCGTGCCTGGACCATTACGGCAGGTGTGAAGGCGCCTCAGGCTGCTGCTGTCATTCACAATGATTTCGAGCGTGGCTTCATTGCCTGCGAAACAGTTGCTTTTGACGACTATGTGGCCTGCAATGGTGAAGCAGGCGCTAAGGAGGCTGGGAAGTTGCGGATCGAAGGCAAGGAATATGTTGTGCAGGACGGAGATATTCTCCTGTTCCGATTCAATGTCTGACGCTGCGGCTATTCTGAAAGGGCTGACGGATAAGGCCCGTCAGGCTGCTCGTGGATTGGCGCGAGCAGATGAGGCGACGCGTAATCTGGCACTAAATGCTGCTGCTCAGGCACTTCGTGCCAACAGCGCAGCAATCGTTGCGGCAAACGAGCAGGATCTAGCCGGGCTTTCTGATGATCGGACTGCTGCATTCCGGGACCGTCTGACGTTAACGCCTGAGCGCGTTCAGGCCATGGCAAAGGGTCTGGAAGACGTTGCAAAGCTGCCTGATCCGCTTGGACGCGTTCTTGCAGAATGGGAGCGCCCTAACGGGTTGCTGTTCCGTCGTGTTGCTGTTCCGCTCGGTGTCATCGGTATGATTTACGAAAGCCGGCCGAATGTTGGGGCTGATGCTGCGGCTCTTTGCATCAAGTCTGGCAATGCTGTCATTTTACGTGGTGGAGGCGAAAGCCTGAATTCGGCGCGCGCAATTCATGCGGCGATGGTTGAAGGGCTGACGGCTGCGGGTCTTGATCCGGCTTGTGTGCAGATTTTGCCGTCTGCCGATCGTACTCTTGTGGGTGCGCTCCTTCAGGCTGCTGAGGGCGTGGACCTCATCATTCCACGTGGTGGAAAATCTTTGGTGGAACGCGTCCAGCGTGAGGCGCGGGTGCCTGTTCTGGCCCATGCCGATGGACTGAATCACACCTATGTTCATGCCAGTGCTGATCCTGAGATGGCGCGTCGGGTTCTTCTGGATGCCAAGATGCGCCGTACGGGAATCTGTGGGGCGACAGAAACGCTTCTGATTGATCGGGCGATTGCTCCGTCACTCCTGCCGCACATTGTGGATGATCTGGCTGCCAAGGGCTGCACATTCCGGGCGGATGAGGCTGCCAGATCTATAGTTTCAACCTTGCCTCCTGCCAGTGCCGCCGATTTCGATACGGAGTGGCTGGATTCGATTCTCTCCATCGCTGTTGTTGATGGCGTTGAGGAGGCTCTCGACCATATCGCGCGTCATGGCAGTGCTCATACGGAAGCGATTATCGCTGAAGATCCTGAGATTGCCGCCGCGTTCCTGAATGGGACTGATAGTGCGGTTGTGCTGTGGAATGCATCGACTCAGTTCTGTGATGGTGGTGAATTTGGCTTTGGGGCTGAAATCGGCATTGCCACGGGACGGATGCATGCGCGAGGCCCGGTGGGGCTCGAACAGTTGACGTGTTATCGCTATGAAGTGCTTGGCAACGGACAGGTGCGAGGCTGAATACGATCCCGACGTTTGGCGATGGCCGACGTATGCGGATTGGGCTGTTGGGTGGCTCTTTCAATCCGGCGCATTATGGTCATCTGAAGGTGGCTCAGCAGGCGTTGCGCTCTCTGCGGTTGGATCAGGTGTGGCTGATGGTCTCACCTGGGAATCCTCTCAAGCCTCGAAAGGGCATGGGATCGTTCAGGGCGCGCCTTGCATCAGCCCGGAAGATCGCTGATGACCGTCGAATCTGTGCTACGGATATAGAAGCAAGGCTGAAACAGCGTTTTACAGTGAAGACTGTGGCATTGCTTCAGAAGCGCTTTCCTCATGTTCAGTTTGTCTGGTTGATGGGAGCGGATGGGCTGGCGCAATTCTCTCGCTGGAAAAACTGGAGGATGCTGGCCCGTATGGTGCCAATAGCGATTCTGCCGCGGCCAGGGAGTGTAACGCCTGCTTTGCACGGGGCTGCGGCGTCGGCTTTACGGCGAAATCGACGGCCTTCTAGGGAGGCTGCTATACTGGCGCAAAGAAAAGGATGCGCATGGACGTTCCTTTCTGCGCCGCAGAACGATATATCGGCTACAGCGTTGCGAGAGTCCGGGCAAATCTGTCTGGAACCGGATCAGGAGTAAAAGCCATCACCAAGACGACCTCAACCGACCCGAAGGCCAAGACCACGCGTCGGAAAACCAGCACCCCTGATGCGGCACTGGCCGAGGCTGCCAAGGTGCCTGGAACGCCTCGCAAGAAGGCTGCTGCTGCTGGCCCCAAGAAGACTGCCGTCAAGCGCGAGCCTGTGCAGCCTGATGTTCTGACAAAAATGCTGTCCATCATCACGGGCAGCCTTGAGGAAGACAAGGCAGAGGACATTGTGGTTCTGGATCTGGTTGGCCGTGCCAACTTTGCAGACCATATGGTTGTGGCAACGGGTCTGGCAGATCGGCAGATTGCAGCCATGGCGCATCACATCGAGAAGAAGCTGGGTGAAGACGGCTTCAACCGGGTTCTGGTTGAAGGCGCGAATGGCAGCGACTGGGTGCTTCTGGATACGGGAGATGTTGTTGTTCATCTTTTCAAGCCAGAAAGCCGCGAGCTGTATGCTCTTGAGAAGATGTGGGGCTCTGATCTGGATTCGAGCGAATCCGAAGTGGCTGTCGGTAAGGACGAAGAGCAGGGCTGAATGAAGCTCGTTGCTATTGGGCGACTGAAGTCCGGCCCGGAACGGGAGCTTTTCGACCGTTACGCTGCCCGGATTCGGCCTGCGTTGACTGTGACAGAGATTGCGCCCTCCAAAGGCTCTGTCATGGAGCAGAAGCGCAAAGACGCTGCCGGACTTCTGGGGGCCTGTCCTGACAATGCTTTTGTCGTTGCCCTCGATGAGGGAGGAAAGACATTTAGCAGCCTGCAGTTTGCGGCTACGTTTTCTCGATGGCAGGAAACTGGCCGTCCGGTACATTTCTTGATTGGCGGAGCAGAGGGGCTTGATGGATCAGTGATCCAAAGAGCCGACGCCGTTATTGCTCTCGGAGCGATGACTTGGCCCCACATGCTAGTGCGCGTGATGATTGCCGAGCAGGTGTTCCGCGCTCAGGCTATCAATTCGAACCATCCGTATCATAAAGATAGCCGGCCTGATTAAGCAGTTTCTGAGCGATTGGGTATAAAAAAAGCGGGGCACTTAGCCCCGCTTTTCGCTTCTGGAGTATTCTTATCGGATAGACCGGTTCGGCGCGTCAGATGTAAAGGCATCGTCCGGGGCTTCCGCCACTTCTGTGTTGCTCATCGGATGACTCAGAGCATTCGATCCTCTGAAGATCGCACGATGACGGAAGGTGGTTGCATGGCTTTCGCGGGCGACCATGACCTGCGGCGCCTGGCGACCATCGTCTGCGCGGCCATAGATGAAGCCGTATGTCGGGTAAATGCTGCCAAGACGGCCGCTACGGTCGTTGAGGGCAACGCGGACTGCACTCCAGTCATTGTTGGGTGACACATCAACGACGCGCACGTTGTGTGCAATGCCGTTGGACGCCCAGTGAGACTGGTCAATGTAGATTGTGCGATTGTTCTCGACGGAACGGACAACAGCGACGTGACCCAGAGGCATACGACGGATGCCACGGAAATTTAGAACTGATCCCGCCTCAGGAGCGTTACCACGAGCATAGCGGCCCGCGGCGTTATACCACCAGTCCCGTGCGTTGCCGTGCAGCACGACGGAAGAAGCTTCCTTAGCGTAAGCTACGCACTGAATAACGTGCGCCGCTGAAAAGGTGTGGTGGTAGGAATGAGAGGCTCGATGAGAGCGGAAGACACTATGACCGCCATGTGAACCACGAAGGTGTTTGGCCTGTGCATGACTCGCAAAGAACATGACAGCTGAGAGCGCCAGGGCAGAGAAAAATGTTTTCCGGCAACTTTTATGCGTCACGATCTTTTTGATCCTGAATAGGCTTGTGTCGTTCGGGTGACAGGGAGCTAACAATCTTCATGCAACCCTGACAAGGGCAGAATGCATCACTGAGGGTTAAATTTTCATTTCTAATGAAAATCTTTCTCGTGTCGCATTCTGCCTTAATTGTGCCGTATTTGGTCGGGTGGCTTATTTCGTGGTTGTCAGCATGATTTCCACGAGGATGCGTGGGTCAGCCATGACAGCCTGAACGCAGGCGCGTGCAGGAGCTAGTCCTTCCGGGAGCCATGCGGACCAGTGCGTGTTGAGAGCATTGCGGTCTGCGATGTCTTTAAGCCAGATCTGTGCCTGAAGAATGCGGGTATTGTCTGTGCCGTGTTCTTCAAGAATGGCATCGAGTTGAGCCAGGACGTCTTTGGTCTGGCCATCGATATCTTGTGACAGGTCTGAGGCGACAACGCCTTGAGTGAAAACAAAGCCATGATATTCCACAGCCTTGGAAAGAATGGCGTTGGGTTCTGTGCGAATGATGCGGCTCATGGGGGTATCCTGATCCCGAGATTGGAAAGCCCCAGAGTGAGGCGGCTTTAAGAAGCGGTCAATCACCTCTTGGCTCCCTTGTCGTAGGGGGTGGGACGCGGTATCGCCGGGAGGTATCGCTAAACTGGCCGTGCGGGAGAAAAAACCGTGGTCCCTTTGAATGTCAAAAGAGTGCCTGTGACGCCGATCCGGCAGAATTGCACGATCCTCTGGGACGAACGGAACCATGCCGTGGTGGTCGATCCAGGGGGGGATGTGGATGAACTGCTCTCTCAGCTCCGTGGGCTGACGGTTGAGGCTATTCTTCTTACGCATGGACATCTTGATCATGCTGGCGGCGCTGATGAGCTCCGGGAACGCCTGAATAAAATTCAATCAGATCCTGTGCCTGTTCTCGGGCCAGATCGGCGTGATGCGTTCCTGCTAAGTAGTATTGAGAAACAGGCTGCGCATTTTGGTATGACAGGGATGGTGAGTGTTGTTCCGGACCGCTTTCTGGAAAGCGGTGAGACACTCCAACTTCTGGGCCATGATATCGAGGTGCGTCATATTCCCGGACATACGCCAGGACATATCGTGTTTGTGGATCATGGCAGTCGTCGTGCCATTGTTGGCGATACATTGTTCCGCCGGACGGTAGGCCGAACCGATTTTGCTTATGGGGATGCTCCTGCGCTGATTGCAGGTATTCGCCAACATCTCATGAGTTTGCCGGATGAGACTGTGGTGCTGTGTGGGCATGGAATGCCTACGACCATTGGGGAAGAACGCCGGTCCAATCCATTTCTTGTTTCTGAACGATAAATTTCAAAGAGGGTTTCCCATGCGTGTAATGGCTTGTTCCATATTAGGTGCGATAGGTGTTCTCGCGGGCAGTATGACGGCTTCCGCCTGTGCCGCAGAAGAACCTATTCGTCAGGCGCAGCCTGTTCTTCCGACAGCACCTTTGACAATCACGACGCAAGACGGAGTTAAGCACTCGTTTACGGTGGAGTTGGCCAAAACCTACAGGGAACAGGAAGTCGGCGAAATGTTCCGCAAGGAGCTGCCCAAAAACAAGGGAATGCTTTTCCTTTGGCCGCAGCCGCAGGTTTCGGACATGTGGATGAGAAACACACTGGTATCCCTCGATATCGTTTTCATTGATTCCACCAATCATGTTCATGCCATTGCGGAGAAGGCGGTTCCGCTGAGTGAGGCAATCCTGAGCAGTGACGGGGTTGTGGCCAACACGCTTGAGCTTGCTGGGGGGGTTACGGAAGAGTTGGGTATCCGCGTAGGGGATACCGTAAGTAGCCCGGCACTGAAGCACTGATACGTGAAGGTTTTAGTTACCGGGGCAGCGGGATTTATCGGTTTTCACGTCTCGCATGCCTTGCTGGCGCGAGGCATGGAGGTAGTCGGCGTTGATACGCTGAATGATTATTATGACCCGCTCTTGAAAACGGCGCGCCTGAACAGACTGACGTGTCAAAAAGGGTTTGTGTTCGAGCAGAAGGACGTGTCTGACCGCGAGGCTATGCGATCAGTCATTGATGGCCATTCTGATATTGAAGTCATCATTCATCTGGCAGCTCAGGCGGGAGTTCGATACTCACTCATAGACCCGTATTCCTATGTACAAGCGAATGTCATGGGGCAGGTTGTTTTGCTGGAGGCATCCAGAAGCCTGAAAAGGTTGAAGCATTTTGTCTATGCGTCTTCGTCCTCAGTCTATGGTCGCAACCAGTCGTTGCCTTTCAAAGAGAGTGATCGCGTGGATGAGCCGGGTTCACTTTATGCGGTTACAAAGCGCGCAGGTGAGCTCACGGCCTCCGCATATGCTTATCTTCACGGTATTCCACAGACAGGCTTGAGGTTCTTTACCGTCTATGGGCCGTGGGGTCGGCCAGATATGGCTTATTACGGTTTCGCGAAAGCTATCTGCGAGGGCCGTCCGGTCACCCTTTACGAGGGAAAAGGACTGTCTCGGGATTTCACCTATATAGATGACATCACATCGGGTGTTCTTTCGATCACGGACGTTCCTCCTCAAGTGGGTGAGGCGCGCATCTTGAATCTGGGGGGAGATCGCCCGGAAAAAGTGACGACACTGATTGCGCTGTTGGAAAAACATCTCGAGCGATCTGCATGCATAGAACATCAAGCTCGCCCCGTGGCAGATATGGAGAAAACTTGGGCAAGCTTAGAGGATGTGAAAGCGTTATGTGGCTGGACCCCGAGCGTCTCGCTTGAGGACGGGGTCATGAAATTTGCCCAATGGTTCAAGGATTTTCATAAAAAGTCAGTTTTTTGATTTTTATATGATTTTTTGATTGACGGTGTGTGTAGGTGGCCGTATAAGCCCGTTCACCGACGCGGCGGGGCCTTCTTCGAGGGTCTGGC
>NZ_BLJQ01000001.1 GCF_014132155.1 Gluconobacter sp. Gdi | reverse complement strand
GCCAGACCCTCGAAGAAGGCCCCGCCGCGTCGGTGAACGGGCTTATACGGCCACCTACACACACCGTCAATCAAAAAATCATATAAAAATCAAAAAACTTGGTGAAGCCATTTTCTAAGAGTGCCATCCTGCCCACCGCGCCACCGCTCATATCCTGCAAATCGGTGAAAAACAGGCTTCTGATCTCGGCCGTCTGGAGCCGCATTAGTCCGTCATACCTTCCACGACGTTACTCACCTGAATTTAACGCTTATAGTGGATCATCATATGGCGTGCGGCACGCCACACACATTTTGTGAGCCGTTCTCGTTTCTGGAGTTTCTGATGACGGTTGATGCACTTCTCTCAAACAGCCAACAACTTTCACCAGATGAAGTGGAGTGGCAGCTCATTATAGATGCCATTGACCCCGCTATCCGTTCAGCCGTCGCTGATATGGTAGAGAAACATGCTGCCGAGAGTGTGGAAGTCTTCTATTCGACGCTCCTGACGCATCCAGAAGCCACACCTTTTCTCTCCAACCAGATTGTTAACGACCACCTTCATTCCGCTTTGCTGAGATGGCTGCAATCTCTCTTCTCATCTACAGCGCCTGACCTCGCACAGCTTGTAGCGACGCAGCGTCGGATTGGACTGGTTCACGCCCGGATGCGCGTCCCGATGCATGTCGTCATGCATGGAGCCCGCCTTCTTAAAAACACTTTGAGAAAACTGCTTTTCGAGATTTTCCTCACACCCGCGGATCTATCGACAGCCATCGATTACATCGAGAACATGATGGATCTGGCTATCGAAATGATGAGCCGAGAGTTTGTGAGGGATCTTCAGAAAGAAATCGAAACAGACGAGGCATACCGTCTTGTGACCCTTGGGCAGGATGTCACTCTTGAAAGAGAGGTCCAGCGTGCTGCACTCCTTGATTGGGGTCACAAGATATTACTCGCCATTTGCTGCAATGCTCCCCCTCCCCTCCCCTCATTGGAAAGTTCAGGGTTTGGGCTTTGGCTCAATCACAAGGGAAGTCTGCTGTTCCCGAATACAATGGGTATCGAGCATATTCGCACCTCAATGCGCCGCATTGATCGGGTCCTTATTCCAGCTCTCTCTGCTCAGGTCCCCCCAGACACAGCTCGCATTCACGAACTACAAGCCCAGATAGAAGAAATCCGTTTTTTAATGGATGACCTCTTCAAAGAGAGTGAGGCGCTTGAGAGCGGACGCGATCCTTTAACCTCAACCCTCAACAGGCGCTTTCTACCAACGATCATGGCGCGAGAAGTGGCTCAATCTATGCGCCGAGAGGTTCCATTCAGCATTCTCATGATCGACATTGACCACTTCAAATCAATTAATGATCGTTACGGCCATACTGGTGGAGACGCTGTTTTAAGAAGCGTGGCCGAAAAATTAATCTCATCCTGTCGGACAAGCGATTTTATTTTCCGATATGGCGGAGAAGAGTTTCTGATCGCTTTAGTTGAGACAGATACAAAAAGAGCTTTTCAGGTTGCTGAGCATATTCGTGAGAACGTCACGCACATATTAACCCAGCCAACCGGCTCCTCATTTTCCGTCACTGTTTCGATCGGCGTTGCCACATTTGATGGGCACCCTGATTATACACACCTCATCGAGGATGCTGATCGGGCTCTATATTATGCCAAGGCTGAAGGAAGAAATCGAAGCGTTATTGCTACGGATGCGTTAGCAACCCTCCCTCAGCTTCAGTAATTTTATAATTTTAAGAAAAGCCCCTTATCTGAATTCGTGTAAGAACAAATTCAGATAAGGGGGCTCTCTTACCAGACGCAGAATACTGCGTTGGAGATGGACCTGAAAACTTACTGATCGCTCATTGCTGTATTCAGGATCGCAGCAAGACGAACACCTGCTTGCTGCAACCGAAGCTGGATGATCGGCCAGGCGATAGCCGTATAGGCTTCCTTGATATCCGCCCCTTTGACCTGTGGAAGAGCACCGTAGGCGACAGACCGTGCCAAAGAGTGGCTTTCGTCAGCCCAATCAATAACGGCATGATGAACATCGCCGCCGGAAAGATCAGCCACCCAATATGTTGTCTCATCAGGTGTGATCGTGGCGCCGAGCCGAGTGGCTTCCTCGCGAGCATGACCAAAATCGATGGAATAATGAGGCCCGACAACCAAATTAGCTTGGCGATCCAGGACGCCTTCATCCCAGAGGGCATGAAGATTCATATGGCCGTTTGCAGTATCCCCAAAATATGACAGCCGGATAGCATTCCCGCCTTTATCATGATCACGCTCGGCAGCATGCAGAGGCTGATGCAAGTCACCAACCAGATGCACAACCCACTTTAAAGCATAGAGTCGACGCTGTGGGGACGCCGTGTGATCAGCGAGGATTTTTTCCAACTCTGGCAGTTTCTCGACAACGCAATTGCCGTCCGCACAATCGCGCGCCTGATCGTACGCCGGCTGAGACACATCCGTATCAACGTAATGCCAGAGCAGCGTCTCGGGTGCGCCGCCCTTCTTTTTGGGAACATGTCCAATTGTATCTGGCCATGACGCAACCTGATCCAGCGTTTGATGACCTTCCAGAGCCAGAAGCGCGGTCGCCGCTTTGGCGGCCGCTGGGGTCAGGCGATCCTGAGCGATATCAGCGACAATCGCATGTCCATAAGGCCCCCAGGCAAGTGCCTGAGAAGCGGTGCTTATCGTAACAGCACAGAACAAAGGGACAGAAAGGAGCCAGGTGCGCATAGCAAAACCATCTCGGACGTTATGAAGTCTGATTGCTTTTCTCACCCTTCCAAACTGCTCACAAGTGAATCTCTTGATACACTTGTTGCATTAAAATGACCGAACGGTTCGGCCTACCCCTTTCCTCTTGGCTTCTGACCTCGTAGAGAGGATGAGGACTAAAATGACTGAAATGGCGTGACGCAATTGCAAAAGCCACCTGCCCCGTTAGACCCCTCTCAAACTCCTCAATGGAGCCTTACATCGGAAGAGAATGCCCCTCTTCTGACACTCAAGGGCGCGTGGCTGGCACGAACAGGATATATTCCTCAGTTTCCGAAAGACGGACTGTCTACAGTCCCCAATGACAGCACCCTCACCTTTGATATGTCTCCCATCACCGACTGGGACACAGGTCTCATCGCGTTTCTTTGGGACATCAAACGTAGTGGGCACGACAAACACATTACTCTGGATGCTCAAAGCCTGCCGCCCCCTGTAAGGCAGCTTCTCGCGCTCTTACCAGACGCCGCTGATGGCCCTCCTCCAGCAGCAGCCAAGCGTATTCCCGTTCTTGAACGGATCGGAGGCCACACGATCAGCAGTCTCACTGAAATTGGCACTGTTGCAAGTTTGGGCGGCATGACACTTCGCGGAGGTCTTCAGGCCCTGACAGGGCGAAGTCGGATGCGACTTTCGGATCTTCTGAGTGATACGGCCAATGCCGGTCCTCAGGCATTAATAATCGTTGGTATCGTCAATTTTTTGATTGGCGCCATTCTGGCTTTTGTTGGTGCAGTCGAGCTTCAGAAATTTGCTGCTGGTATTTACGTCGCAAGCCTTGTTGGCATCGCTATGGTTCGCGAAATGGCCGCCGTCATGACCGCCATCATCATGGCAGGACGAACCGGAGGCGCATACGCAGCGCGTATTTCCACCATGCAGGGCAATGAGGAAATTGATGCCCTCAACGTCTTCGGCATTCCAACATCCACGTATCTGATACTTCCTGCAGTTCTATCGCTCGTTATCACGATGCCATTTCTTTACCTCTACGGCTGTCTGATCGGCATGCTGGGAGGGTTCGTGGTCGCGATTTCCATGCTGGATATTACGGCTGCTGGCTATTTCCATCAGACAATCACCTCCTTCGGTATCGGTCAGTTCATTTTCGCCTTTGTAAAAAGCATTGTCTTCGGTGCTTTCATCGGCCTCACTAGTTGCCGGATTGGTTTGAAGGCTGGACGATCAGCCGCTGATGTCGGCATCGCGGCTACCCGGGCTGTTGTGGTGGGAATTGTCGGGGTCATTGCGATTGACGCCATTTTTGCCGTTATTGCCGATGTGCTGGGAATCTGACGCATGACCGATACCCGAAAAACTGTTCTTTCAATGCAGGATGTCACTCTCGCATTTGGCCCCAAAGTCATTCAGAAGAACATCTCACTTGAAGTGAAAAAGGGCAGCATTTTTGCTGTCATGGGCGGCTCTGGCTGCGGCAAGAGTACACTTCTGAAAAGCATGATTGGCCTCCTTCGCCCAACCGCTGGCGAATATCAGGTCGATGGCGAAGATTACTGGTCTGGCACTGAAGCAGAACGAACAGAGCTCAACCACAGGTTCGGCGTTCTTTTCCAAAGCGGCGCTTTATGGAGTTCCATGACTCTCGGGGAAAATGTCGCCCTTCCCCTTCAGATGTTCACGGACCTCAAACCAGATGTCATTCGTCGGCTCGTAGAACTCAAACTGGGGTTTGTAGGTCTTCTGCCAGCCATAGACATGTCTCCGTCAGAAATCAGTGGCGGCATGCGGAAACGTGCTGGTTTGGCACGAGCAATCGCACTGGATCCGGATATCCTGTTTTTTGACGAACCCTCTGCGGGTCTGGACCCAATCACTTCAGCTCGTCTGGATGACCTGATCCTCAATCTCCGAGATGGTCTCGGTGCGACCGTCGTTATCGTCAGCCATGAACTCTCCAGTCTGTTCCACATCGCCGATGACGGAATATTTCTGGACGCAAAAAGCAAAATCCCCATCGCACACGGCTCTCCAAGGGACCTGCGCGACCACTGCGACGAACCTCAGGTCCATGCTTTCATGCATCGGGAACGCAACGAAGAAGGACGCAATTGATGAACAAGCAGGCTCTCGTAGGCGCCTTTGTTGTTGGTGGGATCGGCCTTGGCGTGGCAGCCTTCGTGCTGTTCGGCAACTTCCATCCCTTCACCCGCATGGAAAAGGCCGTCCTTATTTTCCATGGAGCATCTTCCGGCCTATCCGTGGGTGCGCCAGTCACTTTCCGTGGTGTGCAGGTTGGAGCGGTGGACAAGGTCGTTATCGAATATAACCCACAGACAAGAGACGCTTACATCCCTGTCTACATCACGATGCGGCCAGAGAATATTACCCTCACCAACAGCAGCGCTCATCACTTCCCAACAATCCGGGATCTGGTGTCACAGGGCCTGCGAGGGGAAATGAATCTCAAAAGTTTCGTCACCGGCTCTTCCGAAATTGATCTGGATTTTGCACCTGACACGCCAGCCGCTCTGCATCCTGACATTGCGACAGTTACGGAAATTCCGACAAAGCAGTCGTCCATTCAGGCGATGACACAAACTCTGCAAAATCTGCCCTTCAAGCAACTTGGCGACAATGCCAATGCCACCCTTGCAGCCGTCCGGGAGCTTTCCGACAAACTGGACAGAGACATGCCTGCACTGATCGAAAGCATCCGTGCAACATCCGATCACAGTCGGGACATGATTGATGCAAGCAAAGACCTCGTCACGCATCTTCAACCCGAGCTGGAACATACTCTCAACAGTCTGAACCGACTTGCAGATGCTGGCTCCGACCAACTGACTGCGCGTGGGAAGGAACTCCAGGCTCTGCTGTTAAGCAGTAACCAAACCATCCAGAAGGCCGGGGAAAGCCTGAATAATATTCAGAGCATTACATCTCCACGATCGACAGACCGAGCCAATCTGGAAGCCAGCCTGCGCGATATCGCTGCGGCAGCCTCTGCTCTGCGAGGGTTCGCAAACGACGTAGAACGCAATCCGCAACTCCTCCTGACGGGACGCCACTGATGAGACTACCTTTCGCCTCCCTAGCCCTCGTTGGTCTGCTGCTCAGCGGTTGCTCGTCCCCACCAGTGCGTTTTTACACTCTGGGAGCCCCTGCCATCGGAAGCAATCTGCCCGCCAGCACGGCACCAGAGACTATATTGGCCGTCGACCCCGTCATTATTCCTGATTATCTCGACAGCCAGGATATTCTTGTCCGCGATGGAGATTTACTGGACCGGAGCGCGAATGGACGATGGGCCAGCCGCCTGTCCAGGGGCGTTACAGATCTCGTGACGGCGCAGTTGTCTCGTAGCTGGCCTTCAGTTTTCGTAACGACACACCCTTCCGCAGGGTCACCGCAAACGCGGCTGGTCATCACGATCAACCGTCTCGATATTACGAAGTCTGGTCAAGGAACGTTGGAGGCTGACTGGTCCTTTGTTCCAACTGACGAACACCACCCTGTTGTGCGCCAACGCGCCAGCTTCAGTGCCCAGGGATCGGTGGCTACCGATGATGGAACCGCAGCACTGACGCGTGAACTCGTCAACCAGTTAGCTGTAAAAATCGGAACCTCTGCTCCAGTTATGTAAAAATATTGAACAGGAAGGCCTGAAACAGACCTTCCTGTTTCAGTTCATGCCTCTGGCTGTGCATTCATCAACGCAGCCACCGCCTCCCATTCGGGTGCAGCGTCAGCAGCACCATGACGCGTCGTTGCCAGCGCCCCACAGGCAGACGCAACGCGGACAGCCTCGGAAAGAGGCTTCCCCTGCGCTAAAGCGAACGCCAGCCCGGCGTTGAAACAGTCTCCGGCTGCCACAGTATCAACAGGCTGGATGCGAAATGGCGCACTATGGCCGCTACGTGTTCCATCATGCCAAAACACGCCACGGCTTCCCATTTTGACGAGGACGGCTTTTACACCTTTTGCCAAAAGTAAGTTCGCTGCCTTTGCCGCGTCTTCTACCGTTTCAGGACGAATACCTGTCAATTGGAAGGTTTCACTTTCGTTTGGCGTAATAACATCGATTTCATGCCAGAGTGCTTCCAGAAGACCGTGCTCCGGCGCTGGTGCCGGGTCCAGCACAACCAGTGCTCCCTTAGCCCGCGCCTTACACGCTGCAGCTAAAACCGCCTTCTGAGGTACTTCAAGTTGCAAGAGAACTACGGCTGCCCGCTCGAGCCATTCCGATGCCGCTTCAACGTCGGTTTCATCTACCGCCATGTTCGCGCCACCAACCACAGTGATGCAGTTCTCTCCGCTCCCATCAATCCCGATCAACGCAATTCCGGTGGCGTGAGAAACATCTTCTCGCAGGGGAGAAAGATCCACTCCAAAACGCTCCAGTTCCTGACGCGCCTGTGCACCAAAACCGTCCTGCCCTATGCGTCCCGCCAGAGCGACCCGCACCTCAGAGCCAGCGGCCAAGCGCCCTGCTGCCGCAGCCTGATTACTGCCTTTACCGCCAAGCATGACAGCGTAGCTTTCGCCATGCACAGTCTCCCCAGGTCGAGGTAAACGGGTAGCCCGAGCGGTTACATCAATATTGATGCTTCCAAATGACAGGATCAGGGATTTCGTCGTTGGCATAGGTTTGATCTCGGTAAAATTGGGAAAAATTTCTTAGCATTAGGCTTGCAACGCCGTCAGTAGCCGTAAAGAATTTGCCTCTCCAGCCAAGCGATAACCGACATATGGATCGTATCGCCTATGGTTATTTTTTTCCTAAAGGGAGATGAATTTCCCATATTAATAGTTTCATTACTAAGCTAGGATTTCCTGAGCCGATGGAGACGTAGCAGCTTTTTTTTCAAGGTTTCCACAGCCGCGCCAGAAACGTTTCAACTGACAGGGTAAGTCTAATTATGTCCTCTGCCAATCGACAGACCTCCTCTCGCACAGCCACGAAAAAAGCCGCAGCGGCGTCTCGAAGCAAAAAAGCGGCGCTGCCCACTCCAGAAACCGTTATCGAAGCTTCATATGTTGATGTAGAGCCTGTCGCTTCCGCAGAGGTTCCCACGAGTGGGCCGTTCCTCCCTGACATGGTCTGTGCCTTTGATAAGACATGGTACATGCGTGAGTACCCGGATGTGGCAGCTTCAGGCCTTGACCCGGCAACGCATTACCGGGAAGCGGGTTATCGGGAAGGTAGAAAGCCCAACCGCTTTTTTGACCCTGAAAAGTATCGCGCTGCCAATCCGGATCTGTTGGAATACGAAGATGACCTTCTGATGCACTTTGTATTTTACGGCCTGAACGAAGGTCGGCGCATCAGCTGATCCTTACTCAACCTTATTACAGAGCATAGCGCAGCCTCCTTCATTTTTTGTAATCGGTTGCGCCCTGTGGCTTGCCCTCCCCTCCTGGACAGAAGAGACTTCGCTCTCCGTACTCTGTTCAGGAGTCCCTGTATCGTGAAAAACCTTCGCCCCCGTCTCGCTGTCGATATGGATGAAGTCATTGCAGACGCACTTACTGCTCAACGTCTTTGGTACAAGGATGTCCACGGCTATCAGTGGACAGAAAACGAACTGAGAGGACGCCATTTAGGCGACTTGGCTACTCCGGAACATGCTGCGGGAATGCAGGCACTGCTGCATGACGGACAATTCTTCGGTGACCTTGACGTTATGCCCGGCGCACAGAATGCACTGGAATTTCTGAGCCAGCATTTCGACATTTTTATCACGACCGCTGCAATGGAATATCCAGCCTCCTGCGCGCCCAAATTCCAGTGGCTACAGAAAAACTTTCCCTTCATTCCCACTCTGAACATCGTCTTCTGTGGGCACAAAAGCATTCTTGCTGCCGATTTTCTCATCGACGATAATGTGCGGCATTTTCAGAATTTCAGAGGACAGGGCATTCTGTTTTCCGCTCCCCATAATCTGAATGTGGAATGGTCGCCGCGGGTCGCCAACTGGAAAGATGCCGTTTCTTATCTGATGCAAATGCATCCCGAAACAGACGCTCCATAAACGCTCGCTCCCAGCCTCACGGCCAGAAATTACAGCATTGTAAGCTAACAGGCTTTTTTGCTTTTGGATTTGTGGTTCTGTTTAAGATACAGGTTTTCACCCTATTTTTTTCAGCTTCTGGTCAGTGAGCACATTCCGTTTATGTCCACCCCTTATCGCGCTGGTGCGTTTCGCCTCTCCCCTGAAGATTATCGTGCACAAACGGATGCCGCCCGAGCAAATCCAGAAGCATACTGGCAGGATCAGGGAAAAAGGCTGGACTGGATTAAAGCTCCATCCAGCGCGCAGGACACCGGGACGGGATGGTTTTCAGATGGAACGCTGAACGCCAGCTTCAATTGCCTGGACCGCCATCTGGAAACACGTGGAGATCAGACCGCGCTGATCTGGCAGGCAGAAGAAGCAGAGCACATCATCCGCCTCACATATCGTGATCTGCATGAGCGCGTATGCCGTCTGGCAAATGTTCTGCGAGATCATGGTATTCGTCGGGGTGACCGCGTTGCCGTTCACTTACCAACGGTAATCGAAGGCGTCGTGAGCATGCTAGCCTGCGCACGGCTGGGCGCTATCCATGTCGTGCTGTTCGGAGGCTTCTCGCCGGAAGCTATTGCAGACCGACTGGCCGACAGTGGCGCCAGTTTGGTCATCACGGCCAATGTCGGGCGGCGTGGCGCGAAACGCATCCCTTTCAAGACGACGATGGATTCTGCGCTGAGCCTGCGCCCGGACAGCTTGTCTGTGAAACACGTTCTGGTCGTCAGTGTCACAGATGAACCCGTCCCCATGCAGGCGGGCCGTGATGACATGCTCAATCCACTGCTGGCAGTGGCTTCGGCGTAATGCCCAATTGAAACGATGGCCTCTACGGACCCACTGTTTCTACTTTACACGTCTGGGAGCACAGGCAAGCCAAAAGGCATTGTCCACGCAACAGGCGGATACCTGACCTGGGCCTCCTACACACACGAACTTGTCTTTGACCATCAGGCTGGCGATGTGTTCTGGTGCACGGCCGATATCGGCTGGATTACCGGTCATACCTACGTAGTTTATGGCCCGCTCTCGAACGGCGGCACCGTTCTCCTGTTCGAGGGCATGCCGTCTCATCCGAAGCCCGGTCGCTGGTGGGATGTTATTCAGGCCCATAAGGTCACCACATTCTATACCTCTCCCACCGCCATTCGTGCCCTGATGCGCGAAGGAAACGATGTTCCCCGCGAATACGACCTGACCTCTTTGCGCGTTCTGGGAACTGTCGGTGAGCCGATCAGTCAGGAGGCATGGTCCTGGTTCGATGATGTCATCGGTGGTGGGCGTTGTGCCTTCGTAGATACCTGGTGGCAGACTGAAAGCGGTGGCATCCTGATTTCGCCCGTTCCAGGCGCTGTCAAAGAAAAGCCAGCGTCTGCAACACTCCCACTTCCGGGCGTAAATCCCATCCTGGTTGACGACAAGGGACATCCGCTGGAGGGCGCAACAGAAGGTGTGCTCTGCATTGATGGATCATGGCCAGGTCGCGCACTGACGATCTGGAATGACGACGCGCTCTTTGAAACAACGTATCTTCGCCCCTACCCCGGCCATTACTTTACGGGCGATGGCGCACGACGCGACGAAGACGGCTATTACTGGATCACGGGCCGGGTTGATGACGTCATCAATGTTTCTGGGCATCGCATCGGCTCTGCCGAGATTGAAGATGCACTGGCTGCAGAACATGCGATTGTTGAAAGTGCCGCGATTGGTATTCCGCATGACCTGAAAGGTCAGGGCATTGTCGTGTATGCTGTGGCCCGTGATCCGTCCCATCCGGATTTGGAAATGCTTGCCGTTCGCGCCATAGCTGCAAAAGTCGGGCGTTATGCGGTGCCAGAAAAAGTATATATCGTCCCTGATCTTCCAAAAACGCGATCTGGCAAAAATGTCAGACGCCTGATGCGCAAAATTGCCTGCGGCGAGACTGATGGCCTTGGGGACCTCTCCACCTTGGCTGATCCAGAAATTGTGGAAGTTCTGATCGCTATTGTTCAGGGCTAACCAACCGGCACGACCAGCTTTTCCAACAAAAGCT
The DNA here is from genome assembly GCF_014132155.1 of Gluconobacter sp. Gdi. GTDB lineage: Bacteria > Pseudomonadota > Alphaproteobacteria > Acetobacterales > Acetobacteraceae > Gluconobacter. The sequence continues at coordinate 847,619 of NZ_BLJQ01000001.1, read as the reverse complement.
GGTCGTTGTCCTGCGAGGTTAATGTGATGAAGCTTCCCTGGCGCCGAAAGCTTCCCCCATCATGGCGAACCGATGTTCTGGCAGGGCTTTCGCTCGCTTTTACAAACATCCCGCAGGTCCTTGGTTATGCCCGCATTGCGGCCATGCCATCCGTCACCGGGCTTTATACAGTTCTTCTGCCTCTGGTGGGCTTTGCCGCCTTCGGCTCTTCCAGACATCTTCTTGTCGCGGCAGATTCCGCCACTGCGGCCATTCTCTCTGGCGCTGTTACAGCCATGGCTGCACCAGGAAGCGCACACTACATGGCGTTGGTCAGCGCTACCGCGCTCCTTGCCGGAATGCTGCTTCTGGCCGCCAGATTATTTCGCCTCGGTTTTTTGGCAGACTTTCTTTCTCGAACAGTCCTTGTTGGCTTCATGACAGGGGTCGGCGTCCAGATCGCCATTTCCATGTTTCACGACATGCTCGGCATCCAGACGACATCGCATAACCCCGCGATGCAGGTGCTCGAAACTCTCACTCAGGCCGCTCATCTCAACCTGACATCCACCCTGACCGCCGGTGCCACCGTGGGCGGCTTGCTCCTTCTAAACCGGTTTTTCCCACGATGCCCTGCCGCATTACTGGCTGTCATTGGCGCTATTCTAGCAGACAGAACAGTCCCATTCCTGACGCGGAATCTCTCGACGCTTGGCCCTATCCAAAGCGGACTGCCGACCTTCCAAATACCCATTATCAGCTGGAATGAACTGCTTGCGCTTTTTCCAGTGGCAGCCTCATGCGTCTTCGTCATCATCACCCAAAGCGCTGCGACATCCCGCGTGTACGCAACACAGTTCGACGAAGAACTGAATGAGAACAGGGATCTGACGGGATTGGCAGCTGCCAACATAATTGCAGCAGTCAGTGGTACCTTCACGGTTAACGGCAGCCCAACCCAGACAGCTATGGCGGTACGCGCAGGTGCCCGGAGTCAGGTGGCACAAGTTGTCTTTTCTCTTTCCACACTGATCGTGCTCCTCTTCCTCACCACACCTTTGCAATACCTTCCACAATGCGCACTCGCCGCGATTGTCTTCACTGTCGCGCTGGGAATGATCGAAATCCGCGCACTGCTCTCAATCCGTCAGGAAAGCCCGGGAGAGTTCTGGCTTGCACTTGTGACGGCGGCAGTCGTTGTTGGCGCCGGAGTAGAACAGGGCGTTCTGACCGCCATCGCCCTGTCGCTGTTTCGTCATGTGCGCCATAGTTACGATCCTCACACGGCCGTTCTCCAGCCCTTTACTCCTCTGGGCACACTAGAAGCCGTTCCAGCCCGCGGGGGCCTGGAGAGTGAGCCTGGACTCATTATCTTCCGCTTTTGTGCGGACCTGTTCTACGCCAACTCTACTCGCTTCAACCGAGACATCCTGACGTTGCTTAGCGATGCCCCGCACCCCGTTCGCTGCATTCTCATTGAATGCAGCCCGATCACGGATATTGATTATTCGGCAGCCAACGACCTGCGCCTGTTACTCGCAACACTCAAACAGAGGCAGGTGACGATGATTTTTGGGCGCGTAAGCCAGGATCTCAGGGCAGATATGAACCGGCATCATTTGACAGCTGCAATCGGTCCAGAAAATATTTTTGAAGAACTTCACACTGCCCTTGCCGCCGCCAGGCGTTATACAGACGCGACAAACCATACCCCGGGCAGCCTCGCTCCCACACACACGCCATCATGATGACCTTCTGGACGACACCAAGATGATATTCCCCGCTTACTGGAAGACCGTCGGACCATGATGGATGGCGAACAGGACAAGAAAAAAGATCTCGGCAGGCGGCAAAGCAAAAAGGATCGCACCGCGACGGCCCTAGCGTGGGAGGCACTGCGGCTGTTTTCTACTCAGGGATATGAAGAAACGTCTGTCGAGCAAATCGCCGAAGCTGCCAGTGTCTCCCGCAGAACACTGTTCCGATACTTTTCAGGCAAGGGGGACATCATCCTCGCCTGGACCAGCGACATGACTCAGGCATTTAATGATGCGATTGCGTCTGCCAGTCCGGATGCTTCGTTGCAGGACATGGTCCTTCTGGCCCTTCTTCCGGTTGTTCGACGGATCACCGCCAACCGGGAATACGCCTACGCGCTCGTACAACTCCTTGAACACGAACCTGCACTTCGGAGTGTCAGTCTGCAAAAATATGAGGAATGGGAAGAGGCGCTTGCTAAAGCCCTCATGGACCGCCTCCCCCCAACAGATATGCCATCACTGGCTGCACGACTGATTGCGCGGACCGCGATTGCAACTTATCGCACAGCTGTAGACGAATGGATGAAGACCGAAGGCCGCACAGATCTGGAACATATCCTGCGCCGTGCCTTCACGTTCCATCCTCTTCTCTGGATGGAAGACAGCCCTCTCAGCCTCGGCTGAAAGGGCTTTATTGCCTCAGAGATCCAGTTCAATCGTGAAGTGATACGTCCGTGGCAGGCCAGCAACCGCAGAGTTTGTAGCGCTTCCACCACCGTTGATGCTCGACGGGTAAACAGAAGCCCAGTAGCTCTGGTTCGTGACGTTATCGACGCCAAAGCGGAACACGAGAGGCTGGTGATAAACGTGCGTTGCATAGCGCGCGCCCAGATCCAGCGTCACATAAGACGGAGCAAACGTGGTGTTATAGACATTGGCTGCCCGGCGCCCCATGTAATGCACGTTCGCATTGACAGCACCGCCTTTAAGAAAGGGCAGTCGATAATCAATCAACATGTTCGCCATCAAAGGCGGCACGCCAACAACCTGCTTGTAGGACGTCTTGGCCACACCCGTGTTCAGCAACTGAGCATCCAGCCAGGTCATACCGCCCAGAATACTCAGATCCTGCGTCAGATTTCCGGAGGCCTGGAATTCAACGCCATAATTCCGCTGCACACCGTAATTGGAATAAACATACGTAACAGGGTCTGTATAGGCGAATGGGCGAGACATTCTAAAGCCAGCAATATTCAGCTGCAGTCTCTTGGCCACCAAAATCTTGTAACCAACCTCATACTCTTCTGAACGCAGAGGAGCTGTCACTTCGCTTTCATTCACAGCACCGGCCGGCGCCGAAGTACCAGCCTGCAAGGACCGCCCCCAGGTGAAATAAGCCGTCTGATTGGCTGCCGGCTTATAAAGCAGACTTGTCATCGGGCTAAAGGCAGCAGCACGGCTGTAGGACGACGTTTTCGTGCCACTCGTTGCATAGTTGTTGGTGCTCAGCCAACTCCAGGCCAGCGTTCCCATGATGGACCAGTGCTTGCCCAGAGAAATCGTATCCCCGGCCAACAAGGACTGCGTCATGGTATCGGCAGATTTATAACGTCCGGAATAATAAGGCTGTGCACTCGGAAATCTCTGTGGGTTGCCGATTGTCGCCTGTCCCAGGGTCAAAGTGCCGGTCGATGACGTCGGGTTATAGTTCCCCATGACGTAACCGTTGGTTCCAATCTCAATCTGGTGCTTCAGTGAGCCCGTATGGAACGACCCATTCAAATAAGCCGTATTGCTGCCTGCCACGAAATCATTCGCCGTCGTCGCAGCTGAGATTGTCTGACGGTAAAGTCCCGCAGAGTTCAGCAGCTGGTTACCCGTACTGAAAACATTTCTGGCAGCATTCTGCCACATCCCACCCAGCTTCAGGCTCCAGTCATCATTGAAGTGATGAATGATCTTCATCAGGGCAGTATCGGTTTCCATATTGTAACCGGCTTGCTTCTGACCATATCCCTTCTGGCTAAGATCTGGAGCATCCGGTAGCTGAATAGTCGTTGCATACGAAAAGCCACCCGGATAGCCGCGCTGGGCATATGTGTACTGGCTGGCATCAATCTGAATGACTGTCTTCGGTGAAAGATGAATGTCGAAATCACCGCTCACCAGGTTACGCCGCAGGTGGGAGTCTGCGACGTACCCCTCTCCGTTCTGGTTCAACAGGTTCAGGCGGTAGCCGAACCACTTGTTGTGGCCAACCCGACCTGAGACATCGAGGCTTTCCATGGGTGCTCCAATGGAATCAACACCCACAACAAAACGCTCTGTCTGCCGGTCTGTCGGACGCTTCAAGGTAAAGTCAAATGTGCCCGCTGGATTTTGCGGACCATACACCGCACCAGCCAGACCATTCAGAACCTGAACACTATCAAACTGCTCCGCAGCATAAGGTGTGGTGATGACCATGTTGAGGCCATCCATGCGCGTGTTAGCGATAACGTCGCCCTCAAACCCACGGGACTGCGGCCGACTGGTATTCGGATCACCGCGCATTTCAAGCTGGGCAGATGGCACGAATGCAATCAGATCATTGATGTTTCTGGTCTGTTGGTTGACCAGAACATCATGGGGCACCACCGTGACAGACATCGGCGTATCCAGAATGGATCGCGTGCCAAGGGGGCCAAGAGAGGCTTCCTTCGTGCGATACTCTGCTGCCGTGCCACTTCCGTTACGACGATGAACAGTGATATTCTCAGGTTCAGACGCGCGTACAGACTTCTTCGCGGCCGCTCCCAGAGTAGCTTTTTCTTTGGTTTCTGCCGCATAAGAGGGAACATTGCCCATGACAGATCCAGCCAGAAGGTACAAAGCCAGCCGCGAGAGTTTCATGCCTGAATCCTGTTCGTTGTTCTAAATTCTTCGCACCTTCTACATTTTGGCACTCAGTGCCACAATTTGAGTTTACGCGATCTACAGCCTAGGGCAATTTTTTGAGGGGCACTGTCTCTTCAGAAACACAGTTGGCTGCGCGCGGGAGCACAAAGCCCCATTTTCAGTCTTGAGATCGTCGGATGAGTTTTGCCTCGACAAGCCTTTGAAAGCCGAAAGCGCGCCTTTCTTCTAGTGACCGATGTATCGTCCAGGCCGATGAAACACCATGAGCACACTACTCATGGCAAAAGCGCTTACGGCTGACAGCACAGCCTTTTCCCACGGCAAAAAGAAAGCAGACAGCGTCAGAATGGCTGCATCAATCATGATCTGAACGCGGCCGGCGTTAAGGCCACGGCTTTTCTGAAGCCAGAGCGTGATAACGCCTGTCCCGCCTACACCCGCCTGATGACGAGCCAACGAGAGAATACCCATCCCAATCACTGTCCCACCAAATATGGCGGCGAACAGAGGCTGGACATAGGAAAGCTCCATGACACTTGGGATAACGCTCGCGAGCAAGGTGATGCCGAAACTGGCAATTGTCGTTTTAAGTGCGAAACGTGGCCCCATGGCGCGAACGGCGAACAGAAGAAACGGTATGTTAATGACCGTAAACAGATTTCCGGGCGTCATGGGCACGATGTATGACAGCAACAAAGCGATACCCGCCACCCCGCCGGTCACAAGCCCAGCCTTGTGCAGACACATCAGCCCCATAACAATCAGAGAGCAGCCTATCAAAAAAGCATAGACGTCTTCTGCGTGAGAGTGACGCAACCCAGGACCATAAGGCGAAGTCATATCCAGAAAATCCAGTCGTTCAATGGTCACGCCCCTTGAGACGCATTGCATCAGGCCCATGAAAATCAGGCCCAGATAGTTCAGTCCCTCTGCCCTGCACAGCCCCTTTCATCTTCAGAAAATATTGTTTCAAACGGACTTCCCGTTTTTTGCCTGAAGCTGCGACCAACGGGCATTTATTGCTTGTTTGGAAATGCTCTTATGTGATCCGCGAGTCTCGAATTGGGCCTTCTCTCGGACGCTAAAATTGCAGCCTCCTCGAGAAACAAAGTGGATAGAGCGTCCGATGGACGTTCCTCTATGGCAGGGAGTTCGCGAAGGAAGCGCCGCGGTCTTACCGAATAAGCAATATCAAAACATTGCTAAGACATATTTCCCGGCAAGTCTGACACCAAATTCCACAGTTTTGTCTCTCTGTTACAATTGGGACCAATTTTCGCCACATCAGAAGACCTTTGATGATGCATTACGAATGGAGTTTTCTATGTCCACCAAGACTAAACGATCTGTAGCTCTGCTTATGGGGCTGGCACTTGCCATTGCTCCGGCCGTAGCGAACGCTCAGAGAGGCCCGGGTGGCGATGGAGGGCATCGCGACGGAGGTGGCCCGGGTGGTCGTGACCGCGGCGGCCCCGGCGGCGGTGGATATCACGACCGTGGAGGCCCAGGTGGCGGAGGACGTGGGCCTGGCGGAAATGGTCATAGAGGCCCCGGTGGCGACGGTTTCCGTGGTGCCGGTCCGCATCGTGGTATGTGGCGCTCGGGAGACCGTTATAATGGAGGGGGAGTATTTGTTGACAGTTGGCGCAGATATCCAGGCCTCTATGCCCCTCCTCCAGGATATCGCTGGATTGACTACGGTGGCAGCTTTCTCCTCGCTGCAATCACAACAGGGGTCATTTCCAACGTCATTATGGGCAACGTGAACGGTCCGGCGGTCGTAGCCCCCACACCTTACCCAACATATGGTCCAGCTCAGGTCGCACCTGCTCCATACCCTGGACCTAGATACTGATTTAGCCCGAGGCGCGTCGGAGATGGCGCGCCTCTTAGGTTCTTATTAGGTGGCATCCACTGATGATCGCGCTCTGCTCCTCGGCAACCTGAGATTCAATAAACCTATATCCAACCATACAAAAGAACACTTGAGGAGCACTGCTCAGTTCAAAGGTTGAGGAGGCTCTTCCCGCGGTGGCGGATCTGTTGGCAGAGGTGAAGGCGGCGCTGGTGGATATGGTGGTCGCGGATTGGGTAGATCCACTGCACCTGCACCAATCGTCTTCCTTCCAAACGGCGGATATGGCGACGGCCCTGGCTCTTCTGGCAACTCAACGTCGGGCCATTCATCAGGCTCGGGAGTTTCCTCTTCCTCAGATGGGTCATCAACCATCGGATCACCATCCGGAAATGGATCTTTCGTGCCCGGATAGTCCATTTGGAACGCATATTGAGAAATTGGGGTACTGATCAGGATCGACATGTTCGCCTCCTACAGGGTGAATATTAAATTCCCTATCGCGTCAAAGGTTCAAATCTTCTCAAAAGAAACCTGTCAGTCTCGCTGGAGACGAACGATTAAGAAGTGCTGAACCCTTCCCTCCCATGCACTGCATACATTTCCGGTCTTTGAAACGACGCTATTAAGAAAGATATCTTCAAACGTCAGTTTTCTTTGCGACCCAGATTGTCCCGTAGTACACTTTCGCTCATGCGCCATCTCTCTCTTTTTGCCCTTATTTCCCTCTCGGCCTGCTCATCAGCTCCTTGGCTAACAGGTCATACAGACAGTCACTGTGTGCGAGAGCAGATGTTGACCGGCACGCAGGGCAATCCTCTTCCTTTCAGTCATGCAATGCAGGTGTGCGCGGTTTCCGCACAGAAGAGCAATAACGGTCACCCAAGACCTCTTGATCTCAGAGATGATACCACGCTTCAGGCGATGGCAGAGAACCCTGACTACAACACGGCTTCCGCCCCCTTCGTCCACCGCGACGCAAAAACGAAGGTTCCGGGCGGTGTTCGGAGAGTGAGTATCGACTAAACCGCGCTCTTACGCGCATACAGTTTTTTTCAGACCATTCGAGACAAAACAAACATAATAAAATTTTTTATGCATAAAATTCATACAAATAGCGTGCATTATCTTTTATAATCGCAACAAATAAACTTACCCTTTGGGTAGTAATTTCCCTTCCGGGTAACATTTTATTTTACTCTTTCCCGATATTTTCCCTTGCATCTCAAACACAATACCCTCATTGTCTTTTTAGCGGGTGCTTTTACTGGGGTAACCGGCGCATGTTGCGCCATTCTTTCTCCGTAAAAGTTATGATTTCGTGTGTGTTTTGTGCACGACCGCTATTGTTAAAAAAGGAGCCTCGTTATGGCAACAGGCACCGTAAAATGGTTTAACTCCACCAAAGGCTTCGGCTTCATTCAGCCGGACAATGGTGGTCAGGACGCGTTCGTTCATATCTCTGAACTTGAGCGTGCCGGCATCCACACCCTCAACGAAGGTCAGCAGGTCTCTTACGAGCTCGAAGCTGGCCGTAACGGCAAGACGTCTGCAGTAAGCATTAAGGCTCTTTGAAGCTTTAATCAGCAGCTCGTCTGTGCGAGAAGCCGCTCTTCGGAGCGGCTTTTTTTATGCCCGAACGGTAAGGCATAAATTCATCCCCCCTAAAAGCACGTTTTCTGCTGCATCAGTGATGCATCACCTGCCCGCTACAGATCGACTGTTTCAGCTTGCAGCTCATTAAAACAAATCCAGAAAAAATATTTTACGTGTCATCAGAAGTGTAAGCAGATATGTGCAAATATACTTTAACTATCGCGCATCTCTACTCACCTGAAGAAGGCTCTCTATGGCTCTATCCGCTCAAAAAAAAGAATGGATGGGTTTATTCTTTGCCATCTGTCTTGTCATGACCTTGGCAATATTTGGATGGCTCGGATGGCAAAAAGTATCCGGGGATGACTCCATCACGCACGTCACCATCGCTAAAATTATAGCGATCGAAAAAATCAATGCTGGTTTAGGTGCATCAACATCCTACAAAATAACGTACGACCTGCACGGAACAATGATCAGTAATTATTTCACAGATGACTGGTATCAAACACACAAGACAAGAAAACATTTTCTCGTCACATATAGAATGTCGAATGGCTATCATATCGACAGCATTCGCTGACATTGAGTTTTACAATCAACAGAGAGGGCTATGCATCGCCCCCTCTGCATGATGCAGGATCAGGCCAAGCCTTCTTCCTGCAACGCCCGCTTAGCGGAGGGGCGAGACATAATCTTCTCTCGCAATGCCCACGCTTTGCGATGATGAGAAATATCCAGTTTCTTGAAAACAGCCCATGTCATGATAACAGCCGCATAAGCGTCTGCCTGCGTAAAGTCGTCACCCAGCCAGTATGCTTTATCGTCGGACAGCATATCTTCGAACTGCGTCATCCGCCGATGGATCTGCTCATGAGTAGACTTCTCGGCGTCCTCCGTCAGGTTCGGGGCAAACAAGCCGCCGAATGCGCTGTGCAGATCACCACAGAACCCGAGAGCTTCCTGCAGCCTGGCTCGTTCCAGAGAGCCATAAGCTGGCTGAAAAGCCGGAATATCCGAATGGTCGCCGATATACTGAAGAACTGCTGAATTCTGGGTCAAGACCACACCCGGCTCTATCTCGATTGCCGGAACGGCTCCCCGCGGATTGATGGCAAGATAATCTGCGCCGGTCTCTGTCTTCTTCGTCGTCGTATCTACCTTTTCAAGGGTGTACGGCTGACCGATTTCATTCAGAATAATATGCGCGGCAAGCGAACACGCACCAGGCTTGTAATAGAGCTTCATAGTCACTTCTCCATTGCGCGAAGACGCAGGGAACAGAATGAGCGCATTCCTCAACTGAGAAAAGGCGGGAAATATCCCGCCTTCTTTATGGGATATCTCAGGGCTGCTTTTCAAAAGCTCCGGCAATCGTCAGGCTAACGTCATCGCCGACATAGGGAACATATTTTTTGACGCCGAAGTCACTGCGATGGATTGTTCCGCTAGCCTGGAAGCCAACCGTATAGGCCTTGTCCATGGGGTTCACACCAGCGCCAACGAAGTGCACATGCAGAACAACGGGCTTCGTCGTGCCATGAAGTGTCAGATTGCCACTGACAACAGCATCTTCGGCACCTACCGGTGAAACCTGCGTCGAAACGAAAGTCGCATCCGGATACTTCGCAGCATCAAACCACTCGTTATTCTTCAGTTCGTCAGTCAGAACCGTACTTGATGTCGCAACACTGGAGACCGGGATCGTCACAGAAAGCTTTGAGTTCTCCGGATGGCTGGCATCCAGCTTCAGGCTACCACTCACGTTGGAAAACTGACCCGAATAGTAGGAAAAACCAAAGTGCAGGACTGAAAAATTGACCTGGGTATGACCAGCTTCAACCTTGTAAGAGCCACTCTTCACATCGGCCGGCGCAGCGGCAAAGGCAGTCGTGGATACCGCAGCGCAAGCAAGAGCTGCAAAAGCACCAGAGAGTATTTTCTTCATGGGAAGATCTTTCTTTTTTGAATTGAAACAAAAGCAAGTTCAACCGAAGCGGAAGCCGGACAACGCCTTCCCCATGACGGTATCACTATAATCACGGACACCCCGGTCCGTTCCGGCTGCTCCTGCTACAAACATCAATGGTAACAGGTGTTCGGCTTTCGGATGACAGTCCCGGGCGAAAGGAGCGTCCGCCCATCTCGCCAATAAGGACTCACGCTGTTCAGGCGCCGCCTCCACAGCCAGGTGCAACCAATCATCAAAATGCCTGGACTGTTCGTCAGCTTCTGCATCTTGGCGCAGGAAGCGTCGCAGATTGTGATAGGTCATGCCCGCTCCCACCAGCAGCACGTTTTTATCCCGGAGTGGAGCCAGAACTCTGCCGATTTCCATCACGGCCTTAGCCGTCGCGTTCAGCGGCAACGAGATCTCAATGACAGGAATATCGGCCTTTTCGAACGCCAACATGAGCGGAATGAACACTCCGTGGTCGAACCCACGATAAGCATCTCCACCACTCGCAATTCCCGCCTTTGCAAGAAGATTCTGAATATGTTCAGCAAGCTTCGGAAAGCCTGGGGCCGGATACTGGAGCTCATAAGTGTGGGCGGGAAAGCCGTAATAATCATAGATCAATTGGGGATGGGTGCCTGTTGTCACAGTAACCCGGTCAGTTTCCCAATGCCCTGACATGACGACCAAAGCAGCGGGACGCTGAGGCAACGTAGCAGCGACCCCACGCAAATGCTCCGCCATTCGATCCCAGACATCCGGCCATTCCATGAAAAAACAGGGACCACCCCCATGAGGAATAAAAATAGCAGGCTGGCGTTCTACAGGCCCTGTCTGCCTTGAATTATCCGTCATGAGAAACTCCGTCGTCAGTCGATCTGCCGCGAAGGTTGTCATCAAACTGCGACAACGATAATCCTGACTACAGGAAAGTCATCTGGCACCAGGAGTGTGAAGTGCTCGACCGGATTACCAGTATGCAAGCCTTTGTTAGGGTGGTGGGACAAGGAAGCTTTGCTGCCGCAGCACGGTCTCTGGGCCTTTCACAGACGATGGTCACGAAGCACGTATCGGCTCTTGAAGCCCATCTTGGCGTGGCCCTCTTTCATCGCAGCACGCGCCGCCTGTCACTGACAGAACCTGGGCAACTCTATCTCGATCGGTGCCAGAAACTCCTCAGCAGCCTTGAGGACATGGAACAGGAGGTTACCGCAGCCGCTGTTGAGCCCCGCGGGTTGCTCCGTATGAACACGCCTGTGTCTTTTGCCATTCGCCATGTCGCTCCGCTCCTACCGGAATTCAGCCAGAAATACCCGTTGGTGACAGTCGAACTGGGCGTAGATGATCGGCGCGTGGATCCCATTGCCGAAGGCTGGGATCTGACTCTCAGGATCGGTCATCTGCTACCCAGCAGCCTCAAAGCCCGGCGTCTGGCACATATCAATTTCACGCTTTGCGCCGCCCCCTCCTATCTGGCCGAACACGGCACTCCGACTACAGTCAGTGACCTCGAGCACCACACCTGCCTCGGCTACACCCTCAGCGATCCGGTAGGCACTACACGCTGGAGTTTCGGGCGCCAGGGAGAGCGGACCATTCCTGTCAGAAGCAGTTTGCGCTCCAACAATGGAGACGTTTTGCGCACGGCAGCATTGGCGGGTCAGGGCATTCTTTATCAGCCGACATTCATTGTCGCAGACGAACTTCAGTCAGGCCGTCTCAAACCTATCACACTGGATCTCCCCTTGCTGGAAGGGCCAGATCTGCATGCCGTTTATGTGCCGACAACGCACGTACCACTCAAAGTCCGAGTGATGATTGATTTCCTGGCCGCACGTTATGCACCCGTTCCTCCATGGGAACGGGTAGTTGATCAATCCTGAAGGCGATATCTGGCTCTCACCAGCACATCCTGTTCAAGCATTTGCAGAACGTCCTGCCTCTCCTGCGTACTCACCAGAACAACAACTCCGCGAATTGCGGGTCTAGCTCCTGTTACATGCTCCTGGAATATCTGAGCCAGAATCATGGACAGCCCATCGCGGGAACAGCAAGAACACCCAATTCCGTGTCTTTTGCGAAATGGCGAAGGCGGCGGCAAAGAGACCACGCCTGACCATCCCTCTCCCAGCATATCCGCAACAAGAACAGTCTCTGCCCTCCGCGACAAAGGCCAGTCGGAAAGGTCCGTTACGACCGAGAGAAAGAGCTGAGACATCAGTTATTCAACCGACCGGTCGGCACCGTAACAGGGTGGCGCCCCCATGTGTTGGTGACAATAACGCCAGCCATAACAATGGCACCGCCAACGAGTGTCCGGAACGTCGGAATCTCATGGGTCAGAATATAGGCCAGAACCATCGTTACAGGCGGCAGCAGGTATAGCAGGGCTGCCCCCCGCGTAGCTCCCAGATGCCCGATCACAAAAGCCCAGGCAGCATATCCGATTGCAGCGGGGAAAATACCCAGTTCTAAAACAGACGCCCGGCCTGCCCATGATGCATGAGCAAAACTGGCCAAGCCTTCGGGCAACCATGGCAGCAGGAACAGAGCACCACTGATCAAAATATAAGCGATCGTTGTGAGAGCACCGTACCGGCGGATCAGCCCTTTCTGAAGATTCGTGTAGAGCGCTCCGCAAACAGCGGCTCCAAACACGAATGTCGCACCTGAACCGAAAGACAATCCGCCAGACTGCCCTTGGGCGATCAGGACAACACCCGCAAAACTCAGAATGGACCCAGCCCATCCCAGAAGAGACATGCGCTCTCCCAAAAACGCCATGGCAATCAGTCCGGCCATAAGAGGCGCCGCACTGATAAGGAGGCTCGCAGCCCCTGCGGAGACTGTCACTTCGCCGCAGTTGAAAAAGATATTGTACAGCGTGATGCCCACCGCACCGCATCCTAGAACCTGCGGGATGTCCGCTTTCTGCAGGCGAGTTGGACGTTTCCAGAGCAACCAGCCCCCCGCAGCAATGGCGGCGATGGCATATCGTACGGCCGCGAGCGGGATAGGTGCGAAGTCATGCAGGGCAATACGCACAACCGGATACGCACTGGCCCAGGACAGAATGGCGACTGCTATAAAGAGTGGAAGGAAACGACCAACTGAATTTGTCATTGCTGTTCCGCGAGAAGGGATTCCCAATTCAGGGAGATGCACCACATATGACAGGCCTCTCAAAAGAAGGACAGGACAGATCCGGTTTGCCAGCAGCTTCCCTCAACCGTTATACAGGCAGGCCTCCATGCTGGGCCCGACTGCCTGGCATAATATCCTGTCCTGATTTTATTCCTGAAGAGCGCCTCAATGTCCTCACGTCCCCATCTGCTTGATGCCCTGTCAGACCAGGTTCTGCTGTGTGACGGTGGTATGGGATCGCGCGTGCAGATGCTCGATCTGGAAGTAGAAAAAGACTACTGGGGCCAGGAAAACTGCACGGAAATTCTGAATCTTTCCCGCCCTGAGCTGGTTCGTGAAATTCATCGCGGCTATTTCGAAGCTGGCGCGGATATGGTCGAGACCAACACGTTTGGTGGCTCGATCGTCACGCTTGCTGAGTTCGACCTTCAGGACCGCAGCCGCGAAATTAACCGTGTTGCTGCCACGCTGGCCCGAGAGGCCGCGGAGACCTTCTGCGACGGCCGCCATCGTTACGTCATGGGCTCCATCGGCCCCGGCACAAAACTGCCAACACTTGGCAACATCGATTATGACACGCTTGAAGCCGGGCTGATTGAACAGTGCCGTGGCCTGATTGACGGCGGTGTCGATGGGTTCCTGATTGAGACGTGTCAGGACACGCTCCAGATCAAAGCTGCCGTCAACGCGGCCAAAGCCGCACGGATCGAACTCGGGTCCGACGCTCCCATTTTCGTACAGGTGACGGTTGAAACCACCGGCACCCTCCTTGTTGGACCCGACATCGCTGCGGCAGCCACAACCGTCAACGCGCTGGACGTCCCGTCTTTGGGCCTGAACTGTGCGACCGGCCCGCAGGAAATGGCTGAGCACGTCCGCTGGTTGTCTGAAAACTGGCCGGGCCTGATTTCCATGCAGCCCAATGCCGGTCTCCCGGAACTGGTAGATGGTAAAACGGTCTATCCGCTCAGCCCGGACGAGATGGCTGTGTGGATGGAGCGTTTCATCCGTGAAGACGGCCTTAACCTGATTGGCGGATGCTGCGGAACGTCCACTCCTCATATTCAGGCTCTGGACGGCATGCTGCGCCGCGTGGGTGGCGAAAAATACCGTCCTGCTCCGGTCAAGCGCAGCACGATCTGGATGCCGTCTGTATCCAGCCTCTACTCTCAGGTGCCGCTGAGGCAGGAAAACAGTTACTTCTCCATCGGCGAGCGCTGCAACGCCAACGGCTCCAAGAAATGGCGTGAACTTCAGGAAGCGGGCGACTGGGATGGCTGCGTCGCTGTTGGCCGGGAACAGGCTGCCGAGGGCTCCAACGCTCTGGACGTCTGCACCGCCTTCGTTGGCCGAGACGAAGTCGCGGAGATGAACGAAGTCGTCACGCGCTTCACGTCATCCGTTAATGCGCCTCTGGTCATCGATTCAACCGAAACGCCAGTCATTGAGGCCGCTCTGAAGCGGCATGGTGGCAAGCCGATCATCAACTCAATCAACTTTGAGGATGGTGAAGAGCAGGCGCATGCCCGCATGAAGCTGGCAAAGAAGTTCGGCGCCGCGATGATTGCCCTGACCATTGACGAAGTGGGCATGGCCAAGACGCCAGAAGACAAGCTGCGCATTGCAGAACGTCTGGTCGATTTCGCCTGCAATCAGTACGGGCTGCCCCAGTCCGACCTGATGATCGATCCTCTGACCTTCACCATCGCAACCGGCATGGAAGACGACCGTAAGCTCGGCGTCTGGACACTTGAGGGTATTCGGATGATCCGGGATAAGTTCCCTGATATCCAGATCGTGCTGGGTCTTTCGAACATTTCCTTTGGTCTGAACCCTGCGGCACGTGCAGTTCTGAATTCAGTATTTCTGGACCATGCCGTCAAAGCAGGCATGACCGGCGCGATCGTACATGTTTCAAAAATCCGTCCGCTACATCTGATTGCACCGGAAGAAGTGAAAGTCGCGGAAGACCTGATCTTTGACCGTCGGACTGCCGATTATGATCCGCTCCAGAAGCTTCTGGAGCTTTTTGCTGGCCGAAAAGCTGCGGATGCCGTCAAGAAGCGCCGCGCTGAAACACCAGCGGAACGCCTCAAGGACCGGATTGTAGACGGGGACCGTAAAGGCATCGAGGACGACCTGGACGCCGCCATGCAGGATATGGCCCCGCTCGACATCATCAACACCGTTCTGCTGGACGGCATGAAAGTCGTGGGCGAACTCTTCGGATCTGGCAAAATGCAGCTTCCGTTCGTGCTGCAATCTGCCGAAACGATGAAAACAGCCGTAGCCTGGCTTGAGCCGCACATGGAGCGCAAAGAAGGCCAGCATCGCGGCACGATGGTTCTTGCTACAGTGAAGGGTGACGTCCACGACATTGGCAAGAACCTTGTGGACATTATCCTGACCAATAATGGTTATCAGGTGATCAACCTCGGCATCAAAGTGCCCTTGGCTGACATGATGGCTGCGGCCAAGGAACATAATGCTGACGCTATCGGCATGTCAGGGCTTCTCGTTAAATCCACCGTTATCATGCGCGAGAACCTCGCGGAGATGAAACGGCAGGGCTTCGATGTTCCCGTGATTCTCGGTGGCGCGGCTCTGACTCGAAACTACGTCGAAGAAGAATGCGCCCTATCTTACGGAGATGGCGAGCCAGGCCGCGTCGCATACGCCAGAGATGCGTTTGATGGATTGTCCCTGATGGACAAGATCGCGCAAAAAGAGTTTGACGGCTATCTGGGAGCAATTCAGAGCCGCCGTGCGGGCAAAGCAAGCCGCAAGAATGCGCGTGCTCCGGAAAGTGCTGAAACGCGTGGCTTCGGCACAGTTGATCCCGCCGCCGCCCGGGAGCGTCGCAATCGGATCTCAGGCGAACTGCCTCCTCTCACGCCACCTTTCTGGGGCGCCCGGGTTGTGGAAGCTGCGCCGAACGCCGTGCTGCCGTTCCTGAATGAGCGCTCACTCTATCAGTTCCAGTGGGGCTTCCGGAAACAGGGACGCTCCCTTGAGGAGTTCATGGAGTATGCGAAGATGGAACTTCGCCCCGTCCTGAAGCGCATGCTGGCGCTCAGTGCGGAGCAGGAAATCCTGCGCCCGCAGGCCATCTATGGATACTGGAAAGCCGCCGGTGACGGAAACGACCTGATCCTGTTTGAAGAAGACGGCAAGACTGAAGCCGCGCGCTTCACCCTGCCCCGCCAGCCGAAGGACGACGGCGAGTGCATCGCGGACTTCGTGCGTGACATCAATGATGAGCACCGCGACGTTGTTGGGCTTCAGGTTGTCACCGTTGGGCAGAAAGCATCAGACCTTGCCCGGGAATGGTTCGAGGCCAATCGCTATCAGGATTACCTCTATCTGCATGGCCTTTCAGTCGAGATGGCGGAAGCCATGGCTGAATACACCCACAAACGGATCCGTGCAGAGCTTGGTTTTGCGGCGGAAGATGATCGTGACATGGAGAAAATGCTCTCCCAGTCCTATCGTGGGTCACGTTATTCCTTCGGCTATCCTGCCTGCCCTCGCCTTGAGGATCAGGAGCCAATCCTGCGCCTTCTGGATGCCGAGCGCGTCGGGATTTCCCTGTCTGACGGGTTCCAGCTTCATCCTGAGCAGTCAACGTCTGCTCTCGTGGTGCTGAATCCGCGCGCCAAATACTTCACTGTCTGACTCAACGGAGAACCACGGTCATGGCATCACAGCAAATCGGCGGGCTTCTTGCCCAGCTTCGACTCATCAACGGTGAACGTGGCTTCTTCGCCAACTTTTTTGGCCTCTTCTGCGTGGCCTGTCTTTTAGGACTGGCCAACATGTTCAGCCGCTCTGTCCTGCATGCAGATATGGGCTGGCTGCTCAAACCACTCATGGTGGTCATGGCCCTGTATTTCTTTCTTCCCTATCTTCTTCTGCTCATTCTCGACAGACGCAGCACCAACTAACCCTGAGTTCAGCCTACACTTCCGCGAAGACGCCCCAACATGGGGCGTTTTTCTTATCTGGAGCATGGGACAACACCGCATATAGATTGTCTTTTCAGTCATCAGATTTATAATAATTTTACAAAATTGACGACTTTCCATTTCGGATATTCCATGACGGTTCTTTCTCCTTCCGCTGAAGAACGCCTTCAGACTGTTCTTTCCCGGCTCGCTGCAACACTGGGAAGCCGGATCAGCACAGCCCCCTCCGTGCTGGAAGAACACAGTCACGGCGAAGCCATGGAAGCAGCTCGCCTGCCTGGAGCCGTCATCTTCGCTGAGAGCACGGACGATGTTTCAACCGTTCTGAAGGAATGTCATGCCTCCCGCGTTCCTTTAGTCGCGTTTGGTGCTGGCACTTCTGTTGAAGGGCATGTCACGCCGCCAGAACACGCCATCAGCCTCGATCTCTCCCGCATGACCGGCATTGTAGAGATAAACCCGGAGGATCTGGACTGCCGCGTCCAGGCTGGTCTCACCCGACAGGCTCTCAACACACAAATCCGCGATACCGGACTTTTCTTCCCTGTCGATCCGGGCGGTGAAGCTACGCTGGGCGGCATGTGCGCGACCCGCGCTTCCGGAACGGCAGCCGTGCGCTACGGCACGATGAAGGAAAACGTGCTGGGTCTGACTGTCGTGCTTGCAACAGGCGAAGTGATCCGAACCGGAGGGCGCGTCCGCAAATCTTCCACCGGTTATGATCTGACGTCCCTCTTCATCGGCTCTGAAGGCACGCTCGGGATTATTACGGAAATCCAGCTCAAGCTGCATGGCCGCCCTGACACCCTCTCCGCTGCAGTTTGCCAATTTGAATCTTTGAACGATGCTGTTCAGACTGCAATGGAAATCATCCAATGCGGCATTCCGATTAACCGTGTGGAATTAATGGATAGTGTTCAGATGGATGCATCCATCCGATACTCCAAATTGACCGGCTATCGCCCTCTTACAACATTATTTTTTGAATTTGCGGGCGCGCCTGCTGCCGTACAGGAACAGGTTACAGCGACCCAGGAAATTGCTCTCGCAAACAATGGGCTTGGTTTTGCCTGGGCCGAAAGCGCGGAAGACCGGGCACGTCTATGGAAAGCGCGCCATGATGCCTACTGGGCCGCAAAGGCCATCGATCCAACCGCCCGGGTCATCTCAACAGACTGCATTGTTCCAATCTCACGACTGGGGGAACTGATTGCCGGTGTCTCAAGCGACATTGCCGCATCCGGTCTTAAGGCCCCGCTTCTCGGCCACGTCGGAGACGGAAATTTCCATACGCTCATCATCACCGAACATTCCCCGGACGGCTATGCTCAAGCCCTGGATCTGGACCGGAAAATTGTCGGTCGGGCGCTGGCTCTCGGGGGTTCCTGTAGTGGCGAGCACGGTGTTGGACTGGGGAAACTGGAGTTTTTGGCTCAGGAGCACGGTGAAGGCTCACTCGGCGTCATGCGTGCGCTGAAGAATACGATGGACCCTCACCATATTCTCAATCCGGGAAAGCTGCTTCCCAACGGGCCCGTTTATCGGGGATAACACCACCCTTCTGATATTCTGCTTTTACGGACCCTGCCTGCAATGTCTTCAGCTTCTGCCGCGTTCCCGGATGTCGTTCTGATTGGAGGCGGCATCATGAGCGCAACTTTCGCCGCCCTCCTCAAAGAACTGTCCCCCGAACTCTCCATTACGCTGTTTGAAACACTGGAGCAGTGTGGGCAGGAAAGTTCAAAGGCCTGGAACAATGCCGGGACCGGGCACGCAGGAAACTGTGAACTGAATTACACGCCGCAGCGTGCAGATGGCAGCGTGGATATTTCCAAGGCTCTGGCGGTCAACACCGAGTTCGATATTTCCCGCCAGCTCTGGGCGCATTGGGTGCGGACGGGCCGCATTGCAGATCCGAGCACGTTCATTCACGCCTGCCCTCACGTCAGCCTTGTCTGGGGCGAGGCCGACGTTGCTTTTCTTAAAGCGCGCTACAACGCCATGGCTGGCCACCACTGCTTTGACGGGATGGAATACAGCGAAGATCCTGCAGTGATTGCGAGTTGGGCACCTCTTGCGATGGAAGGTCGGGATCTGTCCATTCCTGTAGCAGCAACCCGCATTAAAAGCGGAACGGATGTCGATTTCGGGGCCCTGACCAGAAGCCTTCTCTCTGGCATGCAAAACACCACCGGCTTCCACAGCTTTTACCGTCATCGCGTGACGGACCTGACCAAAACAACCGATGGTCGTTGGCGTGTCACTGCCGTCAATATGCAAACGGGGGCGCACAGGTCTGTGCTGACGCGGTTTGTCTTTATCGGCGCAGGTGGTGCAGCACTGCCCCTCCTTCAGAAATCCGGTATTCCTGAAGCACGCCGGTACGCAGGCTTCCCAGTGAGCGGCTTGTGGCTGCAATGCACCAACCCTGCCATCACGCAGCGCCATCATGCGAAAGTTTATGGAAAAGCGCCCGTCGGATCTCCCCCGATGTCTGTCCCACATCTGGATACGCGGGTGATCGACGGGAAATCCTGCCTTCTTTTTGGTCCGTATGCGGGTTTTTCCACCAAGTTTCTCAAGAGCGGCTCCTGGCGGGACTATTTCCACTCCTTGAACAACAGCAACATCATTCCCGCCATGACCGCAGGCAAAGACAATCTTTCGCTCCTGAACTATCTGGTGCGCGAAGTAACACAGAGCAACCACAAGCGCTTCCAGTCCCTTCTGAACTTCTACCCTCAGGCTAATGAAAGCCAGTGGACGAAAATTGTGGCCGGGCAGCGTGTTCAGATCATCAAGCCGGACAAAGGCCTTCATGGTGTCCTGCGCTTCGGCACAGAGCTGGTCCGCAGTTCCGATCAGTCGCTTGTTGCAATTCTCGGTGCATCGCCGGGGGCATCCATCGCAGCCTCAGTAGCTCTGCAAGTCGTGGAAAAGTGCTTTTCTCAGAAGATTTCTCCAAATGAGTGGCTGCCACGTCTTAAAGAGATTTTCCCAGCTTATGGGGTGGATCTGAAACAGAACGCTACCCTTTGCCGCGAATTACGTACGAACACCGCTGCTACCTTGAATATTGATGCCTGAGTGCGTCTAAAATTGTAGAAAAGCATTCATCCGTTGTGTATACACAACATTGATGCATAACCGTATTGCTCTCTTCCGGGCTGAACGAGGTCTTTCGCGTAAAGACCTCGCTGAAGCCGTAAAGGTTAACCCCCAGACGATCGGCTATCTGGAACGCGGCGATTACAAACCCAGTCTGGAACTCGCGATGAAGATCTGTGCGGTTCTGAAAGCAGAGGTCGAAATGGTTTTCTCTCTGACGCCATTTGATTCACTTGTCGAACAGATGCGCGCGCGCATGGAGGCTGGAAAACAGTGACATTCTCTCCTCGCCCCACTGACAAATTTTTCAGCGTCATGGACAATGTAGCCAATATCATTGGCCGTCCTGTTTTCTGGCTTGGGGGACTGTTTCCAGACGGAACACCCGTGTCACCGACAAGCACAATTCCCCTCTGGAAACCTGTCACGATTGCAGTCTGCGCGACCATACTTTTCCCAAGTGCAATATTCCTGCTGAGCCCCGGCTGGATGATGTCAGTATTTTTTATTAGCGGAACGTTTCTTTTGAATATTTGCGCCCGGATAAAACTGCAGCATCCTTTATACAGACTGAGTGCCTGGGACAGGGATGAACGAGAGCAGCAAACCATCCTGACATGCCGAAACTCTGCCCTCGTCGTGATGAGTGCAGGAGCTGTCATCATGCCTCTGTTACTGGCTTTTACGCTCATTCATGACCAGTTTCAGCTGAGCCAACTGAAAACAATCAGCCTCATTACTCAAGCTTTTCTCTGCCTCAATTATCTTGTGACCCTCGCGTCGGCAGCACAAATTGGCACACTCGCCTGGCTGGAACGCGATCAGCCATCATCACCGGACGCCGCCTGAAATTCCAATTTTTCCTGTCCGACCCAGAACATAAAAAAGGCCGGCCTTCGTCCCCCGACGAATAGACCGGCCATATCAAGCAGACCTGAAGAGCGGTCAGGCTGCCTGAACTGTATCAACCTTTGGCTTACTGGCGCGCACCGGGGCAGCACTTGCCGCATGCGGCGTCAGGGTGCGCTGAACTGCATTCTGCCAGCCGTCCAGCATGATGCGACGCTGTGCAGGATCCATACGCGGAGAGAACAGACGCTCCTGAGCCCAGGTTGCCGCAACTTCTTCCAGGCTACCCCAGACACCAACATACAAGCCGGCAAGGAAAGCAGCGCCAACGGCCGTCGTCTCGACGTTTACAGGGCGCTCCACATCGGCCTTGAGCATGCTGGCGAGGAACTGGGCAAACCAGTCGTTAGCGGCCATGCCACCGTCAATACGCAACGTCTTGGCCCGCATCGCACCGTCCTGACGCATGGCGTGAACGAGGTCATAGGTCTGATACGCAACAGATTCCAGCATCGCGCGGGCAATGTGTGCCTGCGTCGAGCCCAGCGTGAGACCACAGATCATGCCACGGGCTTCAGGATCCCAATGTGGCGCGCCAAGTCCGACAAAAGCTGGCACCATGTAAACGCCATGGCTGTCCGGAATACGGGTTGCCATATCATCGGTCTGTGACGCATGCGTGATCAGTTGCAGACCATCACGCAGCCACTTGATGCCGGCGCCTGCCACGAAGATGGATCCTTCGAGAGCATAGGTCGTCTTGTTACCAATCCGGTAACCAATGGTTGTCAGCAGACGGTTATTGGACTGAATTGGCTTTTCGCCTGTGTTCAGGAGCATGAAGCAGCCCGTACCATAGGTCGCTTTCGCCATGCCTTCTTCAAAACAGGCCTGCCCGATCAGAGCAGCATGCTGGTCACCCGCCATACCACCGATCACGATGGACTCACCGAACAGGTCAGGCTCTGTTTTGCCAAACAGGCCGCTATTGTCCTGGACTTCAGGCAGAAGCGCACGAGGCACATTGAACAGGTTCAGCAGTTCATCATCCCACTGAAGGGTGTGAATGTTGAACAGTGAAGTACGGCAGGCATTCGTGATGTCGGTTGCATGGCGTTTGCCACCCGTCAGACGCCACAGAAGGAAGCTGTCGATCGTGCCCGCGGCCAGTTCCCCTGCTTCAGCACGCTTGCGGGCACCTGCAACGTTATCAAGAAGCCAGGCAATCTTGCTTGCTGAGAAGTACGGGTCCAGCAGAAGGCCCGTCTTATCACGAACAATTTCTTCGGCGCCCTGCTCACGCAGGCGATTGCATTCCTGAGCCGTCCGGCGATCCTGCCAGACAAGCGCATTATGAATGGGCTTGCCGGTCTTGCGATCCCAGACCACGACTGTTTCGCGCTGATTGGTAATGCCAATCGCAGCAATCCGCCCAACACCACCAGCTGTGGAAATCGCTTCACGCGCCGTCTCGAGAACGTCTTCCCAAATATCTTCCACGTCATGCTCGACCCAACCCAGCTCAGGATAGTGCTGGGGGAATTCGCTACGTGAGATGGACACGGCGCGGGCATTGCTGTCGAAAACAATACTGCGGGTCGATGTCGTGCCCTGATCGATCGCGAGAATGTAGTCTTTCTTTGCCATGCTACTTACTCCGGAAACGGACAGATCAAGAGACCTTGTCGATGACGGGACCTGTCGAGGCAGGTACGGAAGGGTTCGAAACGACGAGCACAGGCTCGGCCAGGTTTAGCGCTTCAGATGATGGCGCAGATGCTACCACAGAAATCCGAGGCATGAAGGGGCGAAGACCATACTGGTAGATCGCGGCACCAATCGGACCACCGACCATTGGCGCTGCAATTGGCACCCACCAGTAGTTAGACGGAGCCGGAATGGCAGCCTGCCCCCACCCTGCAAAGAAGCAGAACAGGCGTGGACCAAAGTCACGAGCCGGATTGATGGCCCAGGCTTCCAGATACCCGGCAGACGCACCGATGATTGCAACCAGAAGACCAATGATCAGCGCACCGGAATTCGCCTGCGGAGCCTGTGTATTGTATTGGCAGGTCACGGCGAAAATACCGAACACCAGAATACCGGTCAGAACAGCCTCATCCCAGAACGCATGAGCGACACTGATGAAATCGCCCGGATGCGTGAAAAACACCCCAGCAGAGCCGCCATCCAGTGCACGCGTCAGGCCATGAGCCGCATTGTAGTGGTCAATGACCGGCACATAGAGCGAGTACACAAGTGCCGCGCCCGCCAGACCACCCAGAACCTGAGCACCAATGTAGGGTACGACCTTCTTCCATGAGAACCCACGGAAGAGCGCAAGTGAGAGCGTCACAGCCGGGTTGGCGTGCGTGCCGCTGACTGCCCCGGTCGCGTAAATCGCAACTGTAACGGACAGCCCCCAGACGATACAGACGCCCCAGTAGGCCGTCTTGTACGGGCTGGGATCGTAAAGCGAATACATGGCAGCGACGCCATCTCCGAAGAGAATAATGATGGCGACAGCAAAGAACTCAGCAAGGAGTTCACCAAGGTAGCGTTTATTCTCTGACATGACCGGATGTCCGACATGAGAATTGAAGGAAAGATCAGGCGACGTCCTGCCGCCATGTTCCGGAGGTCTCGGAGCCAGCCGAACGTTCTGTTCCGGCACGCTCCTCGATATAGGTCTGGAGTGCGGCTTTCTCGGCATCGGTCATGAACAGACCCAGCTTCGAGCGGCGCCACAGCACGTCCTGCGCAGACCGTGCCCATTCGTTGTCGATCAGATAATCGACTTCGCGCGCACTCAGTGTCTTGCCGAACCACTGCCCCATATCGGCTTCTGCCTGCGTAGCGATATCAAACGCCCGCAAACCGTAATTCCGCATGAGCCGCCATGCTGTGTAAGGGGCCAGATGAGGCGCATACGCCTGCAGCTTCGCCACCTGACGGTCAAAATCAGCCGGTGCAAAATCACCGCCAGGCAATGGCGTCTCAGCAGTCCAGGATGGACCGCCCAGCACAGGAAGATGTGGAACCAGCTTTTCAAGTGCATGCTCGGCCAGCTTGCGGAACGTCGTGATCTTGCCGCCAAAAACAGACAGGATCGGCGCACCAGACGCATCAACATCCAGCACGTAGTCGCGCGTTACAGCGGAGGCATTGCCAGAGTTGTCGTCATAAAGCGGACGAACACCGGCATACGTCCAGACCACATCATCCGGACTGACTGACTTCTGGAAATAGCGGCTGACGCTCTCGCAAAGATACTTGATTTCATCTCCTGAGATTTCAACCTTGCCAGGGTCCTGTTCCCAGGGAACGTCCGTCGTGCCAATGAGCGTGAAATCCTGCTCGTAGGGGATCGCGAACACAATCCGCTTGTCCGGATTTTGCAGGATATAAGCCTGCTTGCTCTCGAACAGGCGTGGCACCACAATGTGGCTTCCCTTGACGAGACGCACCTTGTTACGGCTCTGCACGCCAACACGATCCTGAAGAAGCTCTGCGACCCATGGTCCAGCTGCATTCACAATGGTCTTGGCCTGAACTGTCCGTTCTTCACCACTGTCGCGGTCAAGAAGCGTTGCGGTCCAGAGCTGTGGCCCACGTTCAGCTTTCACAAGTTTGGTGCGCGTGTTGATGGAGGCCCCCAGACGGGTGGCATCCATGGCATTGAGCACAACCAGACGGCTGTCCTGCACCCAGCCATCGGAATATTCGAACCCACGCACGTATTCGCTCTTGAGAGGGCGCCCCGTCACGTCCGTGCGGAGGTTCACCGCGCGCGTTTTCGGCAACGTCATGGTCGTGCACAGGTGATCGTACAGGAACAGGCCGGTCCGTAGCAGCCAGGCAGGACGCAGCATCTTGGAGTGTGGCAGAACGAAACGCATCGGCCAGATGATGTGCGGCGCAATCTTTAACAGACGCTCACGCTCAATCAGGGCCTCACGCACCAGCCGGAATTCGTAATATTCCAGATATCGCAGACCACCGTGGATCAGCTTGGTGCTGGCAGAAGACGTATGGCTTGCAAGGTCATCCTGCTCGACAAGGATAACCTTCGCACCACGGCCTGCGGCATCACGGGCAATGCCGCAGCCGTTGATGCCCCCACCGACCACAAGCACGTCATAAGGCGCGCTGTGCGGGCTTGAAGGCGAAACTTCACGAATCGATGACATAACAATCTCCTGCCACCACGCTCCAAAACGAGCATCTGATGTTCGTTTTCGCGCATATTGAACGATAAAGTAAAGAGGGATCTTCGGTTTATAACAGATTAGTGTTCTTTTTTTCGCGCACTACTGTGATGTTTGAGCGATATGTAGCGTCACATTTGCCGCGTCCAGAAGCGCCTGAAATGCGTCCGAGACGGGGCGATCGGTAATCAGATCGTCAATATCTGCCAGTCCACCCACGCGCCCCATGGGCTGCCGACTGAATTTTGTATGATCTGCCAGCAGCAGAACACGGCGAGAATTTCGGATAATCGTACGGGCACACTGAATTTCATTCAGGTCGAAATCCAGCAATGTCCCGTCATCTGCGATACCACTGATGCCGATCACGCCGAACTCTGTCCGAAAAGAATCCAGGGTCTCAATCGCAGCAGCGCCCAGAATTGCCCCGTCCTTGGGACGGAGCTCTCCCGCTGCGATCACGGTTCTAAAATCAGGTCTTCCGGAAATAAGAGACGCAACATGGAGGTTGTTAGTCACGACCCGCAGGTCCCGATGGCCGCCGAGAGAACGAGCGAAAGCCTCGGTTGTCGTACCAATATTAATAAACAGGGACGAGCGGTCAGGAATGAGAGACGCCGCGCAACGGCCAATCGCATCCTTGGCCTTCAGGTTCAGTATCTGCCGTTCATTGTAGGCGATATTTTCAATGGTGGAGTTCGGTGTCGCTCCGCCGTGATGTCGAGTCAGTAGCCCCTGCTCTGCCAGAAACCCAATGTCCCGCCGAATGGTTTGCACCGCCACATCGAACTGCTGTGCCATGTCTTCGTTCGACACATAGCCCTGACTGCGAACCAGTCGGATGATCTGTTCCTGACGAGGGTTGATCCTGATGGTGGGGTTGCTCATGTACACTGACCTGAAGTGATTTACAGAGCAGTGTGACAACACGAACAAAAACGCGCAATCACGAACTTTGTCAGCGACAGACCCCGTGACGCTTTTTAATCACCCCACCATCAAAGACATTTCAGATTTCGATATTCTGAAGAACCTTGAAGCCTTCAAAGACTGGCGGCCCTACGGTCAGCACTTTGCCTTGCCCGGCGCCCGCATGAGCAGCGCGGAACTGCTCAGACTGTGTCCAGCCAACAAAGGCCTCATAAGATTCCCAGACCGTATGAGACGCATAAAGAACATGATCTTCTTTGGCTGGCCCCTGCAGGAATTGAAAACTGACAAATCCTGGAACGGTCTTCAGCAGGACCTCCCGCTCCAGCCAGCGCTGCCGAAAAGCATCTTCGCTATCAGGCCGTACCTTGAAACGGTTCATTGCAATATACATGATGTCTCTCTCTTGTTGATATCTTCCGGCATGACGAGATCATGCGGAACAATGAACGGACGCCCCGTGCTGCAATGTTGATGAATGCAGCCATCAGGAATCCCAAAAACGTCGTGGAGAAGTTCAGAAGTCAGGATGTCACGGGGGAGACCGTGTGATTGTATCCGCCCCTGATGCATAACGACGATACGATCGGCACAGGCCGCAGCCCAGTTCAGATCATGCAGAACCAGCAACACGCTTCCGCCATGCGCGGCATGCATCTTTGCAATCTGAAGAATGAGGCGCTGCCGTGCCATATCCTGTGCGGACAAAGGTTCATCCAACAACAGACAGCCGGGCACGCCGTCCCGCGCTGCGGCCTCAAGCTGCGCCAGCACCCGCGCAAGATGAACGCGCTGCCTTTCCCCCCCGGATAGCGTCATAATGTCGCGTTCCATGAACGATGACAGCCCGACGCGATCCAGCGTGTCCTGTGCAATCGCAACACGCGCAGCCATCGGGCGGCCCTGCCCCGAAATAGCTGTCCCCATAAGAACCAGCTCCAGCGCCGTGAAGCGCGCGCGCATCGGACACTCCTGGGGCAAGAGCGCCCGGCGGCGAGAAAGTTCGCCTGCGGAAAGCGATCCAATTTTTGAGCCATCAAAGCGGATCTCACCGCCATGTAGCGACATCAAGCCGCATGCGAGCTTCAGGAGCGTACTTTTGCCCGCGCCGTTAGGTCCCACAACAGCAACAATTTCTCCTGCCGCGAGCGCCAGATCAAGGTTGTGAACAATCTCACGACCACCTGCTCTGGCTGAGACGTTCTGAATTTCCAGTGTCATGATGGAATGTCCGCTCCATGAATGCGGCTCAAAAGCCAGACAAAGACCGGGGTTCCGAGTGCTGCGGTAATTATGCCAACAGGCAGTTCCGCAGGGGCCGCAACCAGTCTGGCAATCGTATCAGCCGCAGTGAGAAGAATAGCCCCAAGAAGAGCGCTGCCAGGCAGAACCAGACGGTGGTCTGGACCGGTGACCAACCTCACAAGGTGAGGAACTACAACGCCAACAAAACCAATGGCGCCCACAAACGCGACTACCGGCCCGACGGATGCAGCCACCCCCAGCATTGCCAGCCGTTTTGTCCGCTCGACAGGATACCCCATCAAAGCAGCATCTGCTTCACCCAGAAGCATGGCGTTCAGAGGAACAGCAAGACGTGTCGCAATCACGCCTGCAAGGACAAGAAATGGCGAGAGCAGGCCAATACGTTCCCAATTTGCCCCCGAGAAACTCCCAAGAGTCCAGAACGTCAGATCTCGCAGCGCCGTGTCGTTGGCACGAAAAATGAGAATGCCCGTCAATGCACCAGAAAAAGCTCCGAACGCGACGCCAGCCAACAGAACAGTCGTGACAGAGGTGATGCCAGCGCGGGTCGCAAAGACGTAAAGGAGGAGTGTGACGAGAAAGCTGCCCAGCATTCCGGCCAAAGGCACGGCCCAACCGTTTAGAAACCCTGACTGAGCCATATCAACGCCCAGTACAATGACGCATGAAGCAGCCAGAGCCGCCCCGGAAGACACGCCAATCAACCCCGGATCAGCCAATGGATTCCGAAAAAGCCCCTGCATCGTTGCACCCGCGGCCCCCAAAGCTGCACCAGCCATGGCGGCGAGCACGACACGTGGTGCACGAATATGCGCGATCACCATCCAGGCTAGATTTCTGGTCGCAACGTCCGGTGCATGCAGGAGCGTACCAATGCCTGCCCCGCTTGCACCAACCTCGACTGCGACCAGCATGACAAGAATTAGCAGCGGCAGAAGCGATAGTAAGATCCAGCCCGCATGCACGCGCATTGCCCTCACGCAGGATGCTCCGCTTTTGCCATCAGTCGTGCCAGATCCAGCGCAGCTTCGGGCGTTCTCGGACCAAATCCTAGAAGGCGCTCCCCTTCCATTTCTACAATGGCTTTTTTTTGCCCCGCTGGCGTCAAACTGAATCCGGGGTCGCTCAAGAAAGCTTTGCGGATATCCTCGCCCCCCTGGTTCATTGTGAGAATGATATCGGGCTTCAGGGCTACAAGGGATTCTGTGTTCAGGAGCTTGTAGCCCTGCAGATCCGCTCCGACATTGACGCCTCCTGCAAGCCGGATAACGGCATCGGCAGCGGTGCCACGCCCCGCCGCGAGCGGACGGTTATTCGTCATGCGCATAATAAACAGGACGCGCGGTGACGCAGCATGTGTGTCGCGCCAGTCTTTAAGAGCAGAAAACTTCTGCTGAATATCCTGAGCAAGCTGCGTGCCCGCCTGCTCACGGTTCACAACTTTTGCCAGAAACTGCGTCCGGCCGATAATAGCGTCAGGCGAAGGCGTTGAATCGACAAACACAATCGGAATACCTGACGCCACCAACTGAGACATGGCATCGGCCGGGCCTGCTGCGTCCATCGCAAGAATGAGATCCGGCTTTACGGATAAAACCCCTTCCGAGGAGATGGCTCGCATATAGCCCAGAGATTTTTTATCTTTCAGTGCAGTTTCCGGCCAGGTCGAAGTCGTATCAACGGCGATAATTTGATCGGCGGCCCCAAGACGATAAAGCGTCTCGGTGATTGTTCCTCCAATACAGGCAATTCTGGAAGCGGCTCCCAGAACAACCTGACGACCGCGACTGTCCGTAACCATACGGGTTGCAGCATGCAGACAGGATGGCATTAAAGCGCTGGCGCAGATCAGACTTAGAAAATTGCGGCGTTCCAAACCAAATCCATTCATCGCCCCTGCCCTTCTCGCATCAAGAAACATCTGTCGCCTGGAACCATGCAATCGAAAGTCATTCTCATTTAAAGGCTAGCTCTTTCATTCCGGCTGAACGAAAAATCACGCCCAGAACTCAAAGCGACCATCTGATCAATACAACTGGAGAAGCGCGCAAAGGCTTCTTCAGCCGCAGCAACACACATAGCCCGGTCCAGTTCTGCGTTATCGATTGCCGCTTTGAACATTTTCCACGATAAGCCCCGCCCTTCCGGGGCTGGCGCCAAATGACGAGCTCCAAAACTTTCTGTCAGGCCCAGAGCCATCGCCATCTTGGACAGAATATTCGCCCCAAGCTTCGATCCTTCCGCGACATATAACCAACCTACGGCAACCGAAGGATTGAGCGGAATCACATTCCCACGATGCGCCATCGGGGCAGTAAGACCAAGATCTCTCATGTCAGCTTCCACCCAGGGAAAGCGGTTACGCGCCTTAAGATCAGGGAGAAGATTTCGCAATATTTCGTTTTCGTAAATATTTGTCATATCTCGCAGGAAAACATACTGAGACAAAAGAAAGATCCGATATCCATCCAGACTGGAAAAAATTCCCATGGACATGATCTTATGATCGGTCCGGTCATGAATGGATTTTGTCTTTTCCCGGAGCGCCAGGGACAGCGTATTGTCGGTGAAAAACGCGCTCATATCCGCCATTTCTCCTTTTGATCTCAGCCGGAATGAATACCTGAATCGTTGGCTCGCCTTCTCGAAGAAAAGAGTCGACGCGGCTCTGTGTGGCATATTCATCCGGCACCTTCAATGAAAATGAGAATCACTATCATTTAGATTGACGCTATAAAAATCCCTCGCCATTAGATGCGACCGGTTCTCATTTAAGGGTGATGGCTTCCATGAGCAGACATAGCGTTCGTCCAACACGTTTTCTGCGACAGCCCATGCTGGCGACCTCCGCGCTGGTCTGTATTTTTGCATCGTTACCGTCTGCTCAGGCACAGTCCGGCACCGGCTTGGAGAATGTCGGAGATGCAAAAACAGACAGCATTCCACCGCACGCCGAAGCGGCGCCTACAGTTCAGCTCAAGCCCCTCCATGTTCGAGGGCAGGCCGTTGCAGACATCATTGGGTCAATGAAAGTTGACCCGGATGCGGACTATAGTGCCGTCGGGAAACCGCGTGTCATGACTCTGACAACAACGCTTAAAACACTTCAGTCCCGCATGATTGACAGCATTTCAGACTATGCTCGTCGCGTGGACGCGGGAGTAAATTACAACAATAACAATCTCAGCATTAATATGCGTGGGCTGGATCAGAACCGCATTCTCACCACCATAGACGGCATTCGAACGATCTGGGCGAATGACGGCGCACGTGGTGTCAGCGGCGGTGTTTCATCCTACGATTTCAATTCTCTTGGCTCGATCGACATTGTCAAAAACGCGAACTCCGGCTTTTTCGGAACAGGTGCACTCGGCGGTGTTGTTTCACTCAAAACGCTGGACCCGGAAGACCTTCTGACAGGCAACAAGGCTTATGGCGGCCTGACCAAGCTGACATATGATGGCTCCAGCGAAAGTGGATACCTCAACCAGGCTCTTGCCGGACGTTATCATAACACAATGATCCTGGTTCAGGGCGGCTATCAGACCGGCAGCCAAACCGGAAATATGGGGGGCACAGGCGGCGTTGGGTCCACACGATCAGACAAAGATCCAGCCTCCTACACACAAGGAAACTTCCTGGGTAAAATTCATCAATACGTGGAAGGCGGTCATCGCTTCGGCTTAACGGGTGAAGTGTTTGATCGGAATTACAACGAAAATACTCTGAGCAGTATCAGCTCAACTTACAGCCGCTATCACACACTGGAAGAAAGCAAGCGCACGCGCGTTTCCGGTAGCTACGATTATAAGTCTGAGAAGCCCACAGCCTTTATCAGCGAAGCGCATCTCATTGCTTACTGGCAAAAGGTTAATTCAATCACAGACACAGCCGCCACTCGACTGACAGCTCCCATTGGGGAGTATGACAGGAACAGCAATCTAGCTGTTCAGTCATACGGAACAACCGGCTCCATCACGTCAAATATTTTCACTGGCCCATTCCATCACGTCATTACCCTTGGCGGAGAAGCCTATATTACAGACACCAGCCAATATGCTGCGGGTCTCGATAATTGCAGCCCACGGATCTATTCGTGCAGTTTCTTGCATGTAAACCAGTCCGATATGCCTGATGTTCATGGCACAGATCTTGGAGCGATAGTGCAGGACCGAATTGGTTTCGGGAAAATGGAATGGCTCCACGTTACGCCGGGATTCCGCTTCGATCATTACAGACGCAGCCCACAATACACTGCAAGCTATGCTAGAAATGCCGCATATGAAGGTACACCGGACGGGGCCAGCGGCTCGCATTATTCTCCGAAAGTTCTGGTCGAAGCCCGGGTGCTGAAAAACCTTACGCTTTACGGACAATACTCACAGGCTTTCCGTGCGCCCTCCGCAACAGAAATGTACCTGACCTATGGTGGTACAGGCAGCTATGTCTCGATCGGGAACCAGAACCTCAAACCCGAGACCAGTCGTGGCTGGGAAGTCGGGGCGCGATATGGAGATTCCAAACGCGGCGCAACAATTTCATTCTTCGATAATTACTACCACAATTTCATCGATACGATCACGACAACAGCGGCAGCCGCCGGCATCGGCGGATACTACCCATTTGGTGTTTTCGAATACGTCAACCGCCAGCATGTCCGTATCTACGGCGTAGAAGCACGCGCTAACTGGACTTTCGCCAATTACTGGCAGGTATGGACGTCCCTTGCCTATTCTGATGGCCAGGATACCGATGAACATGTTCACCTGAACTCGGTTGCACCATTCCGCGGAATTGTGGGCGTAGCCTACAATCGGGAACACTGGGGCGCCAATTTCTCCACGACATTCGCGGCTGCACGCAACAAGGTGCAGAACATGGCGTCTAATGTGAACAAGACACCGGGCTATGCACTCTTCGATTTAACAGGCTGGTACTCGCCAAAATTCTTCCCGAACCTGCGCGTGCAGGCCGGCATGTATAATATGTTCAACAAACGTTACTATAATGCATTGGATGTACCTGACAGCATTAGCGTTCCCAAGTCCTATTACACGCAGCCCGGCCGCAGTTTTAAAGTGACAACGCTCATCAATTTCTAAGCGTCAGAACCCCGACCTGAAACACCGTGACCCACGCCAGAATACGTCACGGTGTTTCAAAAAAAACCAAGTGTCTCGCACCCGAAGCCAGCTTTCACTGTTCGCAGCACCTTGCGATTGGAAAGTTGGATTTCAGTCAATGTGCCATCATCTTCATTCGCCACAAGCACTGTTGTGCCATCGGGTCTAAAGGCCGCATCCATCGGTTTCCGACCAACGGGAACGGGGTACTGGTCCCATTGAGGAAGGCTGATCAATGTTACAATCGGTTCAAAATCTCCAATCACAAGAAGCCATTTTCCATCGGGGCTAACCCGCACGATCTGTGCACTTTTATGATGATGCTTCAGTTCAACTTCCTGACGCAGCTCTCCCCCATCGACATCCATTAGAAATAACGAAGGATGCAAGGCATTGCTGACCACGAGAAATTTTTCATCCGGCAGATGATCAATACCAGCAGAGGGCGCAGGAAGAACAATCGTACGCCTGAAGCTATCATCGCCAATACGCAGAACCGTCAGTGTCGCATCTTCTTCGTTTTCCGTGACGATAAGCTTACGCTGCGGAAGAACAGCGAGCCTATGTGCATTCCGGGAAAATGCCTGCAGAACACGTATTACTCTCTTCGTCTCCGGATCTATCACCGCCACGGCAGCGCTTGCCTCACAGCAGACATACAGCAAACCATCTGGACCGAAACGCAACGTATGCGGAGATTCAAGAGGTGTCAGATCAATGTCTGAAAATCTGGTTCTTGCATGCAGATCTATAACTGAAACGAAATGGTTTGGGACAGGATTGTTGCCGTGAAAACCATTTCCGTA
The DNA here is from genome assembly GCF_014132155.1 of Gluconobacter sp. Gdi. GTDB lineage: Bacteria > Pseudomonadota > Alphaproteobacteria > Acetobacterales > Acetobacteraceae > Gluconobacter. The sequence goes on along the minus strand of NZ_BLJQ01000001.1, from coordinate 814,175 downwards.
GGCTGGTACAAATGCGAGCCCACGACCATTATCTATGGCCAGTTCATGTGGCAGGCTCGGCATGCCGCCAATATGATCCAGCACTTCGAGCGTTATCGGGTCCAGGAAAAGAAGCTGTGCGCCCTTCTTGTCCACGACAATTAATCCGCTGCAATGACTGGAAGTCATAAACCGTCCTTGCTTTTACTTGTCTCAGGATACTCCTGATACAGAACAATATAAAAAGCATTTGGTTTTAGATGGTCCGGCCGAAATGCTGTCACAAAAATGCCAGCGTCAATCAAAACCAGACCATACGTTTTACAAGTTGTACGTCAGACCGAACTAAGATGCGATAAATTCTGCATTATTTCGAAAGACGGATGATCAGGCCATCATAGCTATTGGCATGTCTTTGGCAGAAATGTCTGCAATATGCAGTTTGACGCCCGCTCCCATCATCTTGTCCGCGACATTATCTGGCAGGCCAGAGTCCGTAATGACGGCATCAAAATCCGTCAGATTTGCCAGATGATTGAGCGCACTGATTCCGAATTTACGGCTATCCACCATCAGAACTCGCCGATCGGCCATGTTCATCAGCGCACTTTTGGCTTTGATGAGGTCTTCATCCTGATGGTAGGCCGAAAGTCCGTGAATAGCTGAGGTGGACATGAATAATGTGTTGATCCGAAGCGACGTGACACTGCGTTCACACAAAACCCCGAGAAACGCATCAAAGGTTGGATTATATCGTCCACCCAGCGCAATCAGGCTGATATCACGAGAACGCCCAATCTTCGTGCTGATCCCCAGACTGTTCGTCACAACAGTAAGCTGACCGATTGCCGGCAAGCGTTCGGATAAAAAGCGCGATGTTGTTGAGTCATCCAAAGCGATCGTATCGCCTTCTTCGATCAAACCCGCAGCGATCGCTGTAATACCCAGCTTTTCCTGCACAGCCTGGCGAGCACGCAGCATGATGCTGCTTGCCGCCACAGCATTGGAGAGCGTCGTAACGCTTTCACCAACTTTACGGATCAGGCCCTGCGTTGCAAGCGCGTGGAGGTCACGGTTCATGGCTGCGCGGGTCATAGTGAACTGAACCAGCAAATCCTGGATCAGAACACAGCCATGCGCCGTGACATAGTCCAGAACAGCCTGACGCCGCGCGGACAGAGCCCGGCTTCCATGAAGGATATCGGGTATCATGCAGGTGCTCTTTCCTCGATCACACGATCAATCAGCTTTTCGAAGTCTGGAACTGACCAGCCTGCGCGCCCCACAAATACGCCATCCACATTTGGCTGGTTCACATAGCTACGGGCGTTATCCTGCGTGACACTTCCGCCATAGAGTAGCGGTACGCGATCACCGATATCCTTCCCGGCAATTTCACACAGAACGGCCCGCAACCCCGCGTGAACTTTTGCCACACAGTCAGTGTCGGCAGCGCGCCCTCCTGCACCGATCGCCCAGATCGGTTCATAGGCAATCAGAATTTTCGGGAGATCTGCATGAGCCACATCATGCAATGCAATCTTGAGCTGTCGGGCGAGAGTTTCGGCCGTGACACCGAAATCGTACTCTTCAAGGCTTTCGCCAATGCACAGCAAAGGCCGTAAATCATGACGAAGTGCCGCAGACATCTTGCGACTAACAGTCCAGTCCGTTTCCGCGAAATGCTGACGACGTTCCGAATGGCCGATCAGGACGATATCCGCCCCGCACTCTTTCACCATGGCGGGAGAAATTTCACCCGTCCACGAACCGCTCTCTTCCCAATGCATATTCTGCGCACCGACGAGCACGTCCGCGTCCTTCAGAACACTCGCAACAGCCTGCAGGGACGTAAATGGTGTGATGATGAAGGGCTTCACGCCATCCGGCGCTCGATAGGCCTTAAGCGCTTCTGCAGCAGCCAAGGCCTCGGCAGGTCCCTTGTTCATCTTCCAGTTCGTACCGATCCAGACTGTTTTGCGAGTCACCATTCATCTCCCGAAAGAAGGCAGCGACCATCGAATCTTGATCGCTAAACCTAAGCCATGTTTAGCGTTAAATCATAACACTCCAAAGACATGAAGTTCCGAAATGAATGATATTTTCAATTCAACTCTCCGTACCCGCTCTCCAGGAGGGCCCTAAAGGCAGGTACGAAGATGCTGAAAACAGGAACTTTATTGCCCTTGTAAGTTTTTAAGCTGCCCGCTCCAGAAGAACACTCTCCGTCACCAGACTATCGGCATCCGCAGGACGAAGTGTGGCAATTCCTTTGCGGGCAAGGCCATCATGATAGAAATGCGTTGCCTCATTAGGAGAGAGATCCCCATCCGTGACGCGGCGCATGGCTTCAATCAGCAAAAGCGGGTCCGCAGCATCCACAATCTTGCGACCAAATAGCGCTGCACGAGCACCGCTGCTCTGGGCTTGATGAATCAGCTCCAGACAATCGCGCGTCGTACCACTTCCGCCGCCCATAATTCCGACGATAACGCTCGGGTCATATTCACATAGCTCCGCAAAAGCCTCGCTGCCATTGAACGGCACTTTCAGGAAGACAGGCTTCTCTTCTTTGCGAAGACCAGCAAGTGCACGGGTAACCATATCATTCAGGAACACCCCGAAATCTTCTGGCGCGATATGCCCTTCATTCGGATTGAAGACTTCGAGGAAGTAAGAGAACCCGTTGATTTTGGCTTCTTCGCGGAAGCGCGCAAACTCTTCCAGAGCCAGCGTATCCTGATCAACATCACCGTTAAATGTCATCGAATAGAGGCCAAGATTTGTCTGTGCCCGCTCCAACGATGCAGAGCGGAACGGAACAGATTTTTGCGCGCGGTAGTGTCCACCACGCCCACGCCACAGGTCCGTCGTATCGTTGGCACGGATCGCCTTCTGGATTTTCGTACCCTCGAACGCATCACGCTCCAGCAGATCTTCCAGAATGGAGACCGAGGTCAACATAATATCCACAATATCCTGGCGGATAATGGACTGGATTTCGGACAAATATTGCGGCCGCGTCCGGAACCGGGACTGCCCAGCCCGCGGATTACGGCGATTGCCCATCGCGCTGATGCCCGCTGCCATGTCTGAATCCTTGGCATCCGCAAGGATGAAATCATAACGCGTGTCTTTGCCAGCGCGCATGCGTGCAATTTTTTCTTCGTAGCGGTTCATGGCTCAAGCTTTCAGAGTTTCAAGGGGTTCAGATGACAGGGGAAATTGATCGCGGAGATTGTGGCGTTCCTGCCCTTCTCTCCATGCATCCTGAGCCTGACGGGCGGCTTCCCGCTCGTCCCAGCCCAGCGTTCCTCCAATGATGTTTGCAACCTCCTGCACGACTGCCGGCGTCATGGCGCCACTGAGTGCAATTGTCGTGCGACGGTAGAGAACGTCCGACAGACGCCGAACCAGTTCATTTTCAGCAATGAACATCAATTCACGACGGGTGTAGGACGGGAGCGTTCGCAGAGGGGCGTCTGCCACCTCCTGACAAAATGCTGCGATCTTTCTGGCTAGCGTTCCGTACCGGTCGAGCAGCACGGACGCACGCGGGCGCGGCAGCCCAAAAGACGTCGCAAACCTGTCCAGATAGGCGGTATGCTGATCTGCCTGCGGGAAACCACGGCCGCCGCCGATGGCCAATTCCTGTGTTGACGTGCTTCGCGGATGCCCCAGCAGCGCCAGTACACGATCCGCGACTTCTTCACCTAGCCCGCGAAAAGTCGTCCATTTTCCACCCACGAGAGACAGAACAGGCGTCGCACCCAGCCTGTCTTCATGAACGATGTGATCGCGACTGATCGCAGATGGATCGGCCGCATTGGTGGCCGGTAGCGGACGAACGCCGCTATAACGGTAGGTGACCTGCTCGCTTCCGATATGGAAACCGGGGAACAGATCAGCCAGCATCCGCAGCATGTAATCCTGCTCCTCGTCCGTACAGACAGCCTTGTCCGGATCGTCGATCCGGATATCGGTAGATCCAACCAGGACATGCCCAAAAAACGGATATGCGAGACAGATCCGTCCATCCGGCGTCCCGAAATAGACCATCCGGCCTTTCAGTTCTCGCAGCAGTTCATCATGCTTCAGCAGCAGATGAGACCCCTTGGTACCGCCAATATATTTCGTTGGATGACCCAGGATCGCGTTGATCTGATCAATCCAAGCACCACCAGCATTGACCAAAACGCGTGTTTTTACCGTTCGCACCTCGTCGGTGAGCACATCTCGCAAGACAAGCTGTTCGCCCTGAAAGGACTCTGGAACAACATAGGTTACGGCCTCACAGTTCGGAGCCGTTTCCAGTGCATCCTGCACGCACTCATATCCAAGGCGTTCAGGCTGCGTGATCGCAGCATCGTAATATTGTGCTGTTGCCACAACATCCTTAGCCATATGCGGCCATTCACGGCGCGTTTTCTGGCTAAGAGACAGGGAATGTCGTGGCATGACGCGAGCACGGCGTCCTAGGAAATCGTAGATCTGAAGTCCGACTTCCAGAACCAGCGCGCCACGATCCGTCATTTTGCCACCCAGGTTCAGGAAGCGACGAAATGATGTGACAATTCCCCCAAGCCAGGTGCGGATTGGTAGAACAGTCGGCAATGGCCGAACGAAATGCGGTGCATTCCGCAAGAGCAGATTTCGCTCCAGCGTCGATTGCGCCACAAGCTTGAACTCGCCCGTTTCGAGATACTTGATGCCACCATGGATTAAACGAGATGGTGCACAGGACGCCCCCGTACAGATATCGCTTCGATCCAGAATGAGCGTCTTCACGCCCTGAAGAGCCAGTTCACGAAACAGGCCAGCGCCATTAATGCCCGCCCCAATAATGACGACATCAAATTCGGCATTATCTGGCACGGCTGAAAGTGTCTTCACGAATGCATTTCCTTCGCGATTTCGGCTGAGAGCGCATAATTCATGACCGGTCCCACGGGAGTTTCCGGTTCGCCGCTGACTTCGCTACCGGCCTCGTACAGACCAGACCAGAAAGGCTTCATCGCCAACGTCAATGCGACATATCGGCGATAAATAGCCTCGTAGATTCGTGCGCGAGCGGGATCCGGCTGATAAATATTCATCGGAATTTCCTGAGCGGCCACCGCCTCCTCAAGATCTCCATAAAGCCCGACAGCTACACTCGCTGTGAGAGCAGCTCCTAATGCTCCCGCCTCACGAACACTGGAAATTTCGACAGGCATGTTGAGGATGTCCGCAAACATCTGGGCAATAGATGCTTGGCTACTACCCCCGCCTGACACACCAAGGCGATGCACAGCACCTGTCTGACGCAGGGTTTCAACATGCTCGCGATGGTTAAAGATTGTCCCTTCAATCATCGCCTGAAACAGATCCGCTCGATCATGCCAGGACTGCACCCCGAATAGCGATGCACTTGCCGGTGCCTCATAAGGTGATCCGAAAAGAAACGGATGATACAGCGGGATCGGTCGTTCGCCGCGAGAACGCCCAAGCTTCGCCTCAACTTCCTTTGTGAGAACTTGAGCGGCCTCTTTTTCCTCGGGAAGAAGCATGCGCGCGAGCCATTCCAGATTGCTGGACGACGCGGGCGAAATAGCCATGCAGTTCCACAACCCGCGCCGATAGCCTGCGCGGCAGGACCAGCCATCACCTATGACAGGCCGACTGCGGAAAATTTCATTGATAGAAAAAGTGCCCGCCGTGATCGAAAGATCACCTGGTCGTGTGTAACCTGACCCTACAGCCGCCGCCGTCACATCATGCAACCCGACAGCAACGGGCGTTCCTTCCCGTAGGCCGGTCGCACGAGCAGCTTCTGCCGTGATCGTTCCCCCCTGGTCACAGGACAGTAGCATTTTGGGCAGCGCCCCGCGGATTTCACGCAGATCCAGCACATCAAGGATGCTGTCGCTGTAATCCTGTGTGTAAAGATCCGTGAAAGATGTGCTGGCCTCTGTCAGATCTGTCGCAATTTCCCCTGTCAGACAAAGGCGGATCCAGTCCTTGGCAAAAAAGACAGTGCCAATGGCTTGATAACGAGCTGGTTGATGACGCTTCATCCACGCCAGCAGGGTCGTGGCGGAATAGGGATAAGGACGCTGCCCCGCAATGGGGACGATCTTCTCCAATCGGCCTTCCTGCTTCCATTCGTCATGAATCTCCGTGGCCCGACTGTCGAGCGACATGATCCCTCGACCCAATGGCTGCCTTGAGCGGTCAAGAACAAAAAGTCCGTCACCGTGTGCCGTCACCCCAACGCCAGCAATATCATCCCCGCTCAGTCCGGAAACGTCCAAGGCTTCTCGGACGGCTTCCACAACAGCCTGCCATGCTTCATGCATATCCCGCTCAACGTGACGCGGTTCGTCCATATGCTGGGGAACACGACGACGGCCGGTCCCTACAATTCCACCTGTCTTCGAGAAGATGACAGCCTTCGTCGTGGTAGAACCGCAATCGATCCCGATCGTGAAATCCTGGCGCATTTCGCCCTCCGGACACTCTTGCAATCGGCCTTAGCAAATCGCTCAACCGATAACACCATAAATGTTATTATTAGGTGATATAAGTGTTATCATGCTGCCGTCAATGTGATAAATATCACTTTTCCAGCGTCAAGAATCTTTGTGTGATAATTCCCGTGAAAAGCACACCGCAGAGCAGATCAGAACATTACAAATTTGGTCAGCGCTGGTATGTAGATGTCGCGATGCCATAATTGGCCTTACCCGATGACAAGGATCTTTTTGACAGATGACTGATGGTTCGGGCGTTCCAGCTACCTCCCCCGCCGTCCTTCTCAGCAAACGCAGGGACAACAGTGCCCGTCAGCAGCAGATCCTCGACGTCCTTCTAGAGACAGGAAGTGCCACAATCGAGAATCTGTCTGAGCGTTTTGACGTCAGCAGAATGACAATTCACCGTGATGCTCACGCGCTGGCCGCCCAAGGACTGATCGATAAGCTGCACGGCAGTATTGTTCTCAAGAATCGCGTCGTCACTCAGAAAACCGTCAATTTCCGAAAGTCACGCGCGCCCGATCTGAAAGAGTCGATCATTCAGCGGGCTATTTCGATGATTACGCCTGAGCAAATTCTTGTCCTGGACGATTCCACGACAGTCGCAGCTATGCTGCCTTTGCTGCCAGCGCTAGCCCCCTTGACCATCATCACAAATGCTGTGGGCGTTATTCAGGCACTTTCCCCCTACCCCAACCTGAAACTCATTTGCCTTGGCGGTGACTACAACCAGCCAAGAAATGCCTTTTTTGGTCTCGTGTGCGAACAGGCAGCAAAATCACTCCGCGCCAATACGATGTTTCTGTCCACGTCCATAATCCACAACGAAACGGCGTTTCAGAACGATCAGGACGTTGTGAAAGTCAAACAGGCGCTAATGCAGATTGCGGACCAGACCGTCCTTCTCGTTGACAGCACAAAGTTCCGCAAGGGTGGCCTTCACCGACTGGCCGCATTAAGCGATTTCGATGTTGTTCTGACAGACTCACAACTGAAGCCCGCCATTCGCAAGGCCCTCACGCACGACGGTATCAACGTCGAAATATGCGGCTGACAGTCTAACGCTCAGTGAGTAGAGCAACAAATAACAAACCCACGACGAATTATACAAAATATATCACGCAGAAACTGATACCATCTTGATTGAAGTAGATATATAGCATCACATCGATGTTATATATAACATTTCGATAAATATGCCACTCATCATGCTGATCAGTCCTGATCGAAGGATTTTCAGCATGATATACATCAGCCTTGCCTCTCTCTGGCAAAGGGTTCCAACAAACTCTTTGCCCGCTAGTTTATTCATGAAATCCAACCTTCCATTTGCAGGAGGCTCCTTTTCATGACGCGGCTTCCGCAAATTCTTTCCAGCATCATTGCAGCATTGGGCGCATTGATGGCTGCTTTTCTGATTTACGAAGGCGGTCGCCTCATTGCCTTTGGTGGATCCTGGTTTTACGCGCTCTCCGGGATCGCTCTAGCCGTTTGCAGTTTTTACATGTTTCGCAGGAATATCCTGTCCACATGGATCGCGCTGGGCCTTCTGGCCGCAACACTTCTATGGTCTCTCAGTGAAGTCGGTTTTGCTTTCTGGCCGAGCTTCTCTCGGCTGATCGTGTTTCTTTTCGTGGCCCTCGTGGCCATCCTCATGGCCCCTTGGCTCAGTGGACCAGGAAGAAAATTTTTTACACGCACAACAACCGGTCTTGCCGCCAGCAGCCTCGGCGTTGTCATTTTTGCCTTCATCGCGGGCATGTTCCGCGTCCACCCAACCATTGCCCCCACCGGTCCTACACCTTCACAAGAAACAGCAGCAGCTACGGCTCCTGATCAGACAGAACATGACTGGCCAGCATACGGGCGCACAACGTCCGGAACTCGCTACGCCAGCTTCACCCAGATCAATCGGGAAAATGTCAGCAAACTGAACGTTGCCTGGACATATCGTACCGGCGACATGGCCATCAATGGCGCGGAATTTCAGGGCACCCCCATCAAGATTGGGGACACGGTTTATATCTGCTCTCCGCACAACATTGTCTCTGCCATTGACCCTGATACAGGGACCGAGAAATGGAAGTTTGACCCGCATGCCCAGACGAAGGTCTGGCAGCGCTGCCGTGGCGTTGGATACTGGCACGACAGCACCGCATCAGATGAAAATGCCCCCTGCGCGTCTCGCATTGTCCTGACAACCATTGACGCTCGTCTCATCACCATTGATGCCCGCACGGGCAAGGCCTGCGACAGCTTTGGCTCCAATGGCTCCGTTAATCTCCTGACCGGCCTAGGGCCTACCGCCCCCGGATCTTATTATCCAACAGCCGCACCCCTCGTCGCTGGCGATATTGTTGTCGTTGGTGGCCGCATCGCCGACAATGAACGCACTGGCGAACCCTCAGGCGTCGTTCGCGGATATGACGTTCGCACAGGCGCACAAGTCTGGGCCTGGGATGCGACCAATCCTCGTCGTGGCACCACACCGCTGGCAGAAGGAGAAATCTACCCTGCCGAAACACCCAATCTATGGGGTACGGCAAGCTACGACCCGAAACTGGATCTTGTTTTCTTTCCACTTGGCAATCAGACACCTGATTTCTGGGGCGGCGACCGAAGCAAGGCTTCGGATGAATATAATGACGCCTTCGTGGCCGTGGATGCAAAAACCGGCGTGGAACGCTGGCACTTCCGCACAGCAAACCACGATCTCGTAGATTATGACGCCACTGCCCAACCTATTCTTTATGATATTCCAGACGGCCACGGAGGCACACGCCCCGCAATCATTGCCATGACCAAACGCGGACAGATCTTTGTTCTGGATCGCCGCGATGGAACACCGATCCTTCCAGTAGAAATGCGCAAGGTCCCACAGGATGGAGCGCCAGCAGGGCAGTATCTGGCACCGGAACAGCCCTACTCAGCCGTATCCATTGGAGCCGAGCGCCTGAAAGCGAGCGACATGTGGGGCGGCACCATTTTCGATCAGCTTCTTTGCCGGGTGCAGTTCGCGTCCTATCGCTATGAAGGCGAGTTCACCCCTGTCAATGAGAAGCAGGCCAGCATCATTTATCCTGGCTATTACGGTGGCATTAACTGGGGCGGAGGCGCCGTGGACGAAAGCACCGGAACACTTCTCGTCAATGATATCCGCATGATTCAGTGGGCAAAATTCATCAAACAGGATGAAGCCCGCAGGATTGGCCTCAAGCCATCTGCTGAGGGTGAATATTCCGAACAAAAGGGCACACCATGGGGCGTCGTGCGCTCGATGTTCTTCTCCCCACTCGGCCTACCCTGCGGCAAGCCACCTTACGGCACCATGAACGCCATTGACCTGCGAAGCGGCAAGGTAAAATGGAGCATGCCTCTCGGAACAATCCAGGACATGCCAATTCACGGTTTTGTCCCGGGGGTGCAGATTCCCCTTGGCATGCCCACAATGAGCGGTCCATTGGCAACGCGCACCGGCCTGGTGTTCTTCGCAGGAACGCTCGACAATTATATCCGCGCGATCAATACGGATACTGGCGAGGTTGTCTGGAAAGCACGCCTTCCTGTCGCATCTCAGGCCGCTCCAATGAGCTACGTCTCTGACAAGACTGGCAAACAATACGTTGTTGTCACAGCAGGTGGCCTCACCCGCTCAGGCGTCAACAAGAATCGTGGCGATTATGTTATCGCCTATGCCCTCCCTTCAGAATAAGGCGGGGCAGATTGCGGGCCCAAAGCCCGCAATCTCTTCACGAAATCGCGAACACAATCCGCCCGAGAAATATCAAAGTTACAGTCTTGCATGACAACCATGCAAAGCCCTGACACTCATTTCTCTACAGAAACCCTTATGGCTCTGTACCGCCCGTAGGTATTGAACCCAAAAGCGGCTCTTTATCGCCCGGTGAGGTATTTTCCAACAATACGTTTCAAAAAATAACACATCCTTCAGGAGTGAAATTAACGATATATTGACGAAAAACACAAACTCCGCGTACGACATCGTCAGATCTTCTTCGAGACACAGGAGATGCTGATATGTGCAGCATAACGTTAAACGACTTCCTGAGTGTCACGAGATGGACACCCGCGGACCTCGCAACCCAGATTGATCGCCCGCAGAGTGATGTGGAATGGTGGCTCGATCATCATGAGCACATCCCTGAGCGACTAAAGCTCTGGATGCACCAGATTGTGGAAACCTTTCAGAAGAACCCTCCCCCAAAGGGTTACGCAATGGAGCGGTCCGAGGACTGCCTGTTCAATGAGGATCCGTCCATCACCGTTGTCTGCTCCGTCTGCCGCTTCGCATCGAGCTGTCATTTCGCACGACGCCAGCGCAACTGAATACTCAGTTTCGCCGCCGGTCCTGAGACACCTTTGCAGTGAACTGTGCCAGCCCGCCTTTGAGAGCAACCTCAAAAGCTGACAGGGTCTCCGGCCCAACATAATGCTCAATACCTTCAGCATCGATCCGGGCGTTTTCCTCACTAACCCCTAAAGCCAATAAAAACGCTTCCACAATTCCGTGCCGGTGACGCGCCTTGTGGGCCATCTGCTCCCCTGTGTCCGTCAGAAAAACCCCACGGTAAGGCTTTTGCGTAACCAGCCCCTCCGCTGACAGACGCGCTAGCATTTTAGCCACCGTAGGCTGAGAAACGCCCAGACGCCCGGCGATATCCACCTGCCGCGCCTCCTGCCCCTCAGCCAGAAGATCAGAAATCAGTTCGACATAATCTTCCACCAGAACCTTTTGCCTGGCAGCCCGGTTCGCCCTGAACCCTTCTGAGTGGAGCTGCATGTCCACCAGAGATTTTTGTCGTTTTTTCTTCTGTTCCATTCTCAAGATAACCACTCAGTCAATTATTCCCGCCGGAATAAAACATTCCTCCCATTAATTCCATAGGCCACCGGTCTAGCCTTCTCGCAAAAAAAATAAAGACAACGTTCATGAATATAGCATGTTGCATATTTTTCCGTTCCACGATTGAATAGCATTCTCATGTACAGCCAGCACTCCAATGCCCCCACTCAGAAGCCTCAGACTAAATCGGCTTGGCGTTTTTCGCGCCATGACGATGCGGAACGACCAAGCCTGCCTGAGGTTTTTTCGAGCGTTCGGGTGCCTGACGGAAGCACAACGTGGCTAAAGCGTTTTCTTGCTTTTGTAGGCCCTGGCTACATGGTTTCGGTTGGATATATGGACCCGGGGAACTGGGCGACCGATCTGCAAGGTGGCGCGCAATACGGATATACGCTGCTATGCGTCATCATGCTGTCCAACCTGATGGCTATCCTTCTACAAGCTCTGGCCGCACGGCTGGGCATCGCTACAGGCCGGGATCTGGCGCAGGCATGCCGCGATAATTTCAACCCTGCATTAAACATCGTCCTTTGGCTGGCCTGCGAACTGGCAATTATCGCATGCGATCTGGCTGAAGTGATCGGAACGGCCGTTGCGCTGCAACTGCTCTTCGGCCTGCCGCTTCTGGGCGGAGCACTCCTTTCCATTCTGGATGCTTTCGTGGTTCTGCTTCTGATGGGGCGCGGCTTCCGTTATCTGGAAGCATTCGTCATCGGCCTGCTGTCGATCATTGCCGTGTGTTTTGGTGTGCAGCTTGTTGCGGCAGCCCCTCCTGTTGCGGCAATTCTCAAAGGTCTTATTCCAGCGCCGGAAATCGTAACAACGCCGGGAATGCTTTACATCGCCATTGGCATCATTGGCGCTACGGTTATGCCGCATAACCTTTATCTGCATTCCTCCATCGTTCAGACACGCGCCTATGACCGGACGCCCGTGGGGCGTCGGGATGCCATTCGCTGGGCAACCTGGGACAGCACAATTGCCTTGATGCTCGCACTGTTCATCAATGCAGCTATTCTTATTGTAGCCGCGGCTGCCTTCCACGAAACAGGCCATCAGAACGTTGCCGAGATCGAAGACGCCTATCATCTTCTCTCCCCTATTCTTGGCCTTGGCATAGCTTCCACGCTTTTCGCACTGGCCCTGCTGGCAGCCGGAACAAACTCCACCGTTACCGGAACGCTGGCAGGCCAGATCATTATGGAAGGCTTCCTGCGCCTTCATATCCCACACTGGGCAAGACGACTGTTGACCCGCGGTTTGGCGATCATTCCCGTGGCCGTGGTAACTGTCCTCTATGGAAGCCATGGTGTGGGAGCCTTGTTGATGGCCAGTCAGGTCATCCTGTCCCTTCAGCTTCCTTTCGCAGTTATTCCCTTGGTGATGTTCGTTTCTGATCGTCGCAAAATGGGTGAATTTACCATCAGCAGCTTCATGACTACCCTCTCATGGATCGTCGCAGGTCTTATCCTCATCCTGAACTTCAAGCTTCTGTACGACACTCTGGTGGGCTGAACGCCACCTCCTGACAAGATTGAAAACCAGCCATGGCAACAGCATTTTTACGTTCTAAAATCGCTCCACGACATAGCAAATGCTATATTAAAGAGCATATCGCAAAATCCAGAATTTCAGTTGCGCCTTTTCGGGTTGCAATCGCAGGAACAACACTCCTCACCGGCCTCCTGGGTGCGGATGTCTTTGCTGCTGATACATCACCATCGACCGCACATCAGAAAAAAGCCGCAAAAAAAACCGAGGAGCAACGCGCTCAGACTGAAGGAAAGTCCGCTGAGCACGTCACGGTCATGGGACATCTGGACCAGGCACGTGGACGCATTTTCCCCAGTCTTGGCGCAGTCTCTTACGGCATTGACCAGCGACAGATTCAGGCAACCCCTCAAGGGCAGAATGCTTCGTTCAGCCAGATCATGCTCAGAATGCCCGGCGTCGTGCAGGACAGCTACGGAGAAGTTCATGTCCGAGGCGAACATGGTGGCCTGACGTACCGGGTGAATGGCGTCCTGCTTCCGGAAGGTCTGAATGGTTTCGGACAGGAACTGGATACACGCATTATCCAGTCTGTTGACCTTCTGACCGGAACACTTCCCGCCCAGTTTGGCTTCCGAACGGCAGGGATCGTAGACGTTCACACAAAGAGCGGATCCACCCTGAAAAACAACCAGCTTTCACTCTATGGTGGCAGCTACAATACTTTTGCACCGTCCTTACAATTGGGCGGCTCAAAAGGGCGCTTCGAGTATTTTACAACGCTTTCGATGAACCGAAATAATATCGGTATCGAGAACCCAACAGCGTCCTTCCGGGCAACGCATGATACGACACAGCAGGAAAAAGCATTTGGCTATTTTTCGTGGAAGCTGAATGACAACGACCGTATCTCGCTCCTGACAAGCGCATCTTACGCCGACTTTGAGCTCCCTAATACGACGGGCCTGCAACCAATCTACCAGCTTGAAGGCACAGACTGGTCACACCCTTCCGTTCAATCGCGCTTTCTGGATGACAGCCAGACAGAGCAGAATTATTACGCCGTGGTGTCATACCAACACAGCGCGGACAAACTGAACCTTCAGCTTTCACCGTATTTCCGTTACGGCCGCATCGATTATACGCCAGATCCAGCGCGGGACCTTATTTTTCAAGGGGTGGCCGAACATGAAGTGAACGACTTCACCACTGGAGGCGCGCAGTTTGATTTGTCGTACGACATCGCTCCGCACCATACTCTTCGAGCCGGTCTTCTGGGCCAATACACATCCGAGCGCCTCGATACCAACTCCCTTGCCTTCCCAGTGGGCGAAGACGGCCAACAGACATCGTCCACCCCGCTCCGCCTGATTGACAATACAGGCAACTGGTCCGTTGAAGCAGGCGCTTACGTGCAGGATGAGTACCGCATTACACGGAAGCTCACCTTCAACTATGGCATCCGCTATGATCGGTTTGCCTCGTCTTTCGGAAATGAAGGACAGCTCAGTCCTCGCGCTAATCTGGTGTGGAAGCCATTCCGAAGCACTACCTTACATATCGGCTATTCGCGGTTCTTCGCGCCGCCTTCTCCGCAATATGTCTATCCGTCCACCTTGGCGCGCTTTGCTGGCACCACCAATGCAGCAGCCAACCTGACAGATACGCCAACAAAGGTTGAAACATCCAACTACGTGGATGCTGGTATCCTGCAACACATTACGCCCGAGTTGCAGATTACAGTCGATGCCTACAGCAAGTGGGCACATAACCTCACAGATCTTGGGCAGTTCGGTCGCGCGGTTATTCTCGCTCCCTTCAGCTATCGCCGTGGCCACGTCTATGGCGCGGAGTTTGGAAGTTCCTGGAGACGAGGCCCCTGGTCGCTGTTTGGCAATTTCTCTTTCGTGAAAACGGCAGCACGCGAGATTAATTCAGCGGAATACCAGTTCGATCCGGAAGAGCTGAGCTACATCCGCGCACATGCCATCCAACTTGACCATCAAGGACAATATACAGCCAGCGCAGGCGCGTCCTATTCCACCAAGCATCATCTGGCTTATGTAGATTTCCTGTATGGCTATGGACTGCGAAGTGGCTTTGCCAATCTGGAAAAACAGCCCCAGTACGACATTTTCAATATCGGGTATCAATATACGTTCACCCGCGTCCCACTAGGTCATGACCTCAAGGTCCGTGCCGATGTGGTTAACCTGTTCGACAAGCGCTACCAGCTTCGAGACGGTAGCGGCGTTGGTATTTATCAGGCCCAGTACGGACAACGACGGGGCACATATTTCTCTATTGTGTCCGACTTCTAAAAACGTTCTTCCTCAGGCCCTCTCGGGGCCTGAGGAGAAAGACTTGCGACGCAGAACAGGTTGACCAGCTTCCGGGCGCACAGCCCAGAGCATCAGGAATGCGCCATAAAGAATGGCGAACCCATCTACAGCCAATGCCGAAGCCTGCATGGAGAAGAATGGTGTCACCACAAATGCAGAGAGCGGCATCATCCATGTCAGAATTGCGGAAAATGCCAGAAGCACGCGAATAGCTTCTCGTTCCTTGAGCCAGAACGCTATCCCAATACACAGCAGAAAAATCGCAAAATAGAGACCCTGCACGATCGTCATCTGGCCGCTCGCGGGAAGCAAAGGCGCGACACACAACACAGCCGATACACCTGCTACGCATCCGAGCGAACACCCGATCGTCAGCGCGCATAGAATCCGTGTTGATCTCGTATCGTCCAGACGTCCGGTTCCACGCTCACGACGTCTGCGAGACACTACCCAGAGCTGGTTCCCGGCATAGAACATAAACGCGCCTCCAAGTCCGAGGAGAACGTACCCCCAGCGAACACCCTGTCCGCCAAAACTTCCAAAATGCAGAACGAAAAATGACGTCAGAACCGACTGGGCCCAAGTCTGATGGCCGGGCATATACTCTGTTGATACAAGCTTGCCGCTATAGGGATCTACGCCAGCAAATCCGCCACCGGCCCCACGTGCACCATATCGCGGATCACGTCCCGTTATTCTCAGAGCGAGGCGGCTACCATGACTGTTACTATAAGCCAGCGTTTCAGGAATAAATCCTGGCGCCTGCAAGGCAACAGTTCTGACAATCTGACCCGGATCGAGAGGTATCCGAAAATCTTCTGACCCATTATGAGAATGCTGCCCGCGCCCGGAACCGGACGCAACATGCTGCACCTGAGGTTGTATCAGGAGCGCCTGTTCAGCCATGTAAATCTCGTCATGAAATGCAAAGACTACAGAGGTGAGCGCCATGATGATATGAAACGGCAGGGAAAAAAGGCCCAGCATACTGTGCATATCCAGCCACATTCTCTTGACGTTCTGACCAAGGCGAATTGCAAACAGGTTTTTGATCAGCCCAGGAATAACAACGAGCGTTCCTGAAATCAGAGCAACAGCATACAGCAGCGCGATAACACCCATGAAAAGCCGCCCGGCTTTATGAGGCATCGAAAGCCCAACCTGCTGATGCAGAACATTGATGAAATATGCAGCCTGAGATGGCTCTTTACGCACCGTTACCAGAGAGCCGTCTGCTGCAAGTGCTGAGAAATTGGCAGAAGATGGGCCGTGCATTCTTCCTGGCATCCCCCAGACCAGTGACGCAGGCTGAGACGCGGTCGGGTGCAGAACAATCGTGTAATTGCGTCGCGCCTCCGGATGCGCAGAAAACGTCTTCTCCAGAAGTGCAGGCATTTTTTCCAGTGCAACGGGCGGCGGCAAGGCAACTGGTGCAGAGGCCCAATCCTGTAAGGGCCGCTCAAACATTGTTACTGATCCAGCATAAAATGCGACGAACAGAAAAAGCCCGCAGACAATTCCGACCCAACTATGGATCTCGCGATACATCCGGACGATATCAGAGCGGATTTTCACGATACCATACTCCGCACACCCATATAAACGGCCCAGAGCACCGCATTTGCCAGACCGAGCATACCCCAGGCATGCCAACCTGACCGAAATAGAAAACAGGTCCCAAGAATTCCTGTCCAGACTGGCACTATGAGCCACATCAGGAACTGCGAACCAACTGCACGAGGCTGCCCATCAACATGTGATACCAACCCGAGAACACCCATCAGAGCACAAGAAAGCGTCAGCCCGAGAACAAGGCCTGCGCTCGCTTTTGGAAACCAGTTTCGGCTTGTCAGCATTGCAGGAACTGTTGTCATGACACTTTCTTTCGCCACACAGCAGCAGCCAGAGGCACTAAAGACCAGACACTCATAAGAAGTGTCAGAAACTCAAAAACTGCCGTTCCGCTTCCCTGGGTAGCCAGAAGAACAAGCAACGATATGCTGAGCATGACACATCCTGAAACCACACATCCCCGAAATGCCGGGCGTCGCGTGCACAGTTGCTGAGCAGGTGAGGCCATATAAAGCAGGACAGCACCCCCCGCCCCCAAAACCATTGCAATCCCTGTCGTCATCATAACGTTCCCATCAGATTACCAACGGTATTCAAGACGGGCTGTCAGGTTACGGCCCTGTCCGTAATAGCAGGCCGAAAGGGCGGTGCAGGTTGCGACAAAGCGCTTGTTGACAATGTTCCGGGCATTAAACGAAAAGGACAGACCTTTGTAACGCGGATGAGCCGTTGCGAAATCATATCGAAGAAATAAATCGAACAGCGTGTAATCTGGAATATGCAGTGTATTTGCAGTATCCCCGAAACTCGTGCCCGTATAACGAACCCCACCACCAAGACCGACGCCAGCGAATGTCCCATGCTGGATGCGCTGATCCACAAAGAGCGATGCCATCCACTTGGGAGCCTGTCCAAGATAATTACCGACCTGTGATGCCGTGTTGGAGCGAGTGATCTTTGCTTCACTGCGGGTGCCGGTAAAGATTACGGACATATCCCACGGCAGGTTTGCCTTGCCTTCAAGTTCCAGCCCACGAACCCGGCCCTGCCCCGTCTGAACCAGGCACGTTGATGTGCCACAAAGCGTGCCATTCGGATCATAAGTGGTCATGTTGTTCTGAGTGATCTGGTAGCCACCAAAAGTGACGTAGATACTCTTCCCATACTGGTACCGAATGCCGCCTTCATACTGATCGCCTGTTGTCGGCTTGAAAGCCTTTCCTCCCAGAGACGTCGACGGGTCAGAGACTTGTGGCTGAAACGACTGAGCGTAGCTGAAATAAGGCACCAGACCGTTATCAAACATATAAACGGCACCTGCTCGCCAGGTGAACGCGTTGGAATTCGTGATGTAACGAGATTTCGTGAGAACGTTCAGCGTGTCATCATGCGCCCAGTCCTGACGCCCACCAATCGTGACCCGAAGACGATTAAACTTGATCTGATCCTGGAAATAAATTCCGTTCTGACGACTTATCGTCGCCGTATAGATCTGTGGATTGAGGTTATCTGAATAGCCAGCACTTCCACGTGCTTGTGGATTAAAGATATTCAGAATGGGCAACACGTAAGATGATGCCACCAGATCACGACTATGACGCCAGTTCGTATAAAAATAGTCTGTGCCAACCAGGAGTAAATGCCTCACCGGCCCTGTGCGAACATGCCCTTCAAGTTGTGTATCGGTCGTGACACCTTGAGACTGGCCTCTGCCTTCCACGGCACGGCGATTAACTGTTTCGCCAGCAATACATCCTGTGACTGTTGCCGCGCATCTTGCTAGCGTATCGCCGGAAAGCACTGTCGCTCTGTAAAGCGTGTTCAGATAAGTATAGCGTGTATTATTTCGGACCGTCAGGAAACGGTTAAATTTATGTTCCAGAAATGAGCCCGCCAGAGCCTGATTGCGATCAAATGTATCCCAGTTCGGCTCACCAATATTCGCGTCATTTGCAATATGGCGGCCTTTGGATGCGTAAAGTGTGCCTGTTGCTGGCAGGAACTGGAACGTAGAGCCACCCTGATCACGCTGATACTGCGCCAGCAAAGTCCAAACCGTTTTGGGTGTGATTTTCCAGGTCAGACTTGGGGAAATGTAATATCGTCCCGTGCGCACCTGATTGACCTGAGTGTCACCATAGCGCGCAAGGCCAACAATTCGACCGGTCAATGCGCCATCATGGGTCAGTCGGCCGGAAACATCACCGGAAGCCTGCCCCTGCCAGTTAGACAGGTTCGTAAAGCCGCTGCTCTGTAGAAAGAACTCGCCTTCACTTTTTTCTGTCGGGCGCTTGGTGACAAGATTCACCACTCCTCCTGGTGCCGTCTGACCATACAAAGCACCGGAAGGCCCTTTCAGAACTTCAATCTGCTGAAGTGCGAACGGATCAAAGGACGTTCGGGTCCACTGCCCGCCTGAAGGCAAACGCAACCCATCCACAAAGTTATTGTTCGATGAAAACCCGCCTGCCCCAAACCCGCGCACGGACACTTCATCCACTCGACTGTCGATACCAGATGGCTCAGCCTGCACACCTGCCGTGTAAGCAAGAGCATCGGCGATGGTCGGAGACGCACGCAGTTCAATTTCTTCGCGACTGACGATGGAAATTGACTGAGGCGATTCAATAATGGGCGTGCGGGTCTTTGTTGCGGAAGACGCATGAGACATGCCCGTCGCCGTCACAACAATGACTTCTGCCTTGGACTTTGATGGCTGCGACTGCCCGGTTTTCTGAAGTTGTTTCTGGCCCCTGGACGGAGCTTCATCCGAGACCGCGGACGCATCTGCTCCTACGGCAGCGGATGTCAGCCCCGCCAGCACAAGAGCAGGAAAAACAGTATATTTAACAACAGAAGAGGACATGCAGGCTCACCGAGAGAGGATCGGAACTGGAGCCCTCATATTTGCAATTGATAATTATTGTCAATTAGGAGTCATCAAGGGAATTGCATCAAAGAATGCCTACCCCGCAGGCAGGCAAACACACCTCCATAAATATCGATATTTTTCAGTGATATATAAAAAAATAAGCCGCCTCAGCTCAGTGACTGGCGCGGAAAACATTCCATCCCGTATGCTGAACAAGACGCTCCAGAGCACGTGTTCCCAATAGTGAATTGCCCTGCGCATTCAAACCGGGTGACCATACCGCAACAGATGCCACGCCTGGAACAACAGCCAGAATACCGCCGCCAACGCCCGACTTCCCTGGCAGACCAACCCTGATCGCAAAAGATCCGGACCCGTCATAATGTCCGCACATCATCATCAGAGCGAGTACGGTCTGGGCATTTCGCGTGGAAATGACACGCTCGCCCGTTCTGGGATTAATACCGCCCGTCATAAGATAGGTGCCCATTTCTGCAAGCTGCCTACAACTCATGGTCAGCGCACACTGGTGGAAGTACAGGTCCAGCGTTTCATCAATGGGGTTATGAATATTCCCGAACGTCCGCATATAATTGGCCAGAGCCTTGTTGCGAAATCCGGTTTCTTCTTCCTGCCGCGCAACATCCCGGTCAATCAGGATGGTATCCGGATCTGAGCTCATGGGTTTCAGGAAGCCCAGAAGCTCATTCTGCGCACCGTCCAGACCATACTGGGACGTCAGAATATCTGATACGACAATTGCCCCCGCATTGATGAACGGATTTCTCGGAATTCCGTTTTCACTTTCAAGCTGGATGATTGAATTGAACGCACTGCCTGACGGCTCCTGCCGCACGCGGCTCCAGAGCCCGGCGTCCACAGCATTAAGCGCCAACGTCAGGCCAAAAACCTTTGAGACGCTCTGAATGGAAAAGGCTTCTTCAGCGTCTCCAACAATGTGACTGCCGCCTTCTGCATCGATAATGGCCATTCCAAAACGGCCAAGATCGACGTTTGCCAAAGGCGGAATATAGTTTGCCACCTGCCCCCGGTCTGTCTCGGCACGCATTTCCTCTGCGATTTCCGTGATAATGGCGGTGAGTGAGGGCATAAGGGGTCATCTCCAGTTCAGGCGCTTGTAAGACCTTTCACAGAGTAGCCTATTGAAAAAAGGCCTTTTTTAAGAACAGGAGCCATGCAGCTTACGCGCAGCTCTTTGTTCACGGTGAAACAACGCGATGACGAACAACCTCACCCACAATCACAAGCGCAGGCGAAGAGACCTGCGCTTCGGCTGCCTGAGCCGCCATTGTTCCAAGTGTTCCCGTCAACACGCGCTGCCCCGGCTGGGTTCCCCGCTCCACGATAGCCGCAGGCCAATCTGATGGCAGGCCATTTTTTATCAGACCCGCCATCAGGGCAGGTAACGTCGAAATCCCCATATAGATAACGACAGTCTGACGGCGGTCAGCCATATCGTCCCAAGGCAAATCGAGCACGCCATCTGCTCGTGCATGCCCCGTCACAAACAGACAGGCCTGAGCACAATCCCGGTGAGTCAGTGGAATGCCCGCATAGGACGCACATCCGCTTGCTGCGGTAATGCCCGGCACAACGCGAAAAGACACACCTGCGTCGACCAGAGATTCAATTTCCTCGCCGCCACGTCCAAAAATAAACGGATCGCCCCCCTTCAGCCGCAGAACCCGTTGACCGGCTTTCGCATGACGGACCATCTCATTGTTGATTTCAGACTGAGGCATCGCATGGCGATTACGCTGCTTACCCACAAAAATCAGTTCGGCGTCACGTCGAACACGTTCGAGCAACACTTTCGGTAACAGATTATCGTAAAGCACCACGTCAGCATTCTGCATGAAATGCAGTGCCTTCAATGTGAGAAGATCCGGGTCTCCCGGCCCCGCCCCCACAAGCCAGACTTCCCCGGCTGCCCGCTGTGCTGACAAGAGCACATCAAGCACAGCATCCGCACGCACTTCATCGCCTGCCAATGCAGCTTCTGCGCCCGCTCCATCCAGAAAATCTTCCCAGATCCGTTTCCGATCCTGAACTTCCGGATATTGGGCAGACACGCGCGCCCGGCGGGATTGCATGTAAGCTGCAAGTTGCCCGGTTCCGTGAGGCATCCAGCTTTCAATCTGTTCGCGCAGTCGGCGTGCCAAGACCGGTGCTCCGCCGGCTGTTGAAATTGCAACCCGCACCGCCCCACGCCGAACCTGCGCAGGCGTGATGAACGTGGAGGGTTCCGGATCATCAACAGCACAGACTGGAATGTTCAATGTATCAGCGAGAGCAGCGACCGTGCGATTGACGCTCCGATCGTCTGTCGCCGCATAAACCAGACGACATCCTGGCATGACAGTTTGTAAAATAGTGGAATCAACACGGCCACCTACATGCCGTACCAATCCCGCATCCACCCACTCCTGAACAACAGTATTCAGGGTTTCCGCAACAATCTCGATATGCGCGCCGTGATCAAGCAAAAGCCTGCCCTTGTTGACGGCAACTTCACCGCCACCAACCAGCAATACGCGTGCACCTTCCAGACGAAGGGAAATGGGAAACCAGCCTGTCTCAACCCCGGATGCGGGCATCTCTATATCCATGTGCGTTCAGAATAACAGTTCCAGAACGGAACGCTGCTCCTCTTCCCTACACGGCCACCCTGAACAGGCAAAGACAGGATAACCTCAGAAGAACGACAAACCGCTTTGGAGCCGCCCTCCTGTAAAGGTAACGGTCAGCGACGACCGTATCCACCCCCGCCGCCTACATAGGGTCCGCCTCGGCCCCCATGATGATGATGATGTCCCCGCCCGTGATCATACGGCCCGTAACACGCCATTAACGGTGCCGTCAGACCGAAAGCGAGCAGTAACATTGCAAAACGCTTCATGGATCAAACCTTTTCGAAAGACTGAACTGGCAAAGATTATACCCAAGCAATATGGCTGCTTTCCGGCGCAATGTCGGAACAAAATGCAACTCATCTTTTAAATGCCCGGTTACATTTCTGGCCCTCCCTGACAGGGAGTTACCATTTTAACCGTTTTCGCATATAATTTCCCATGAGTGCAGGACAACCGTTCCTCTGCGCTCGTGCCAGGAGTACGACATGATGGCTGAATTTATCGTTAAGGCGATCAAATCGATCCAGAACGGCATGGGCTTTCCAGTCCTTCTTGGAATTCTGGTCTTACTCGTGATTGCCGGATATCTGGTGCTTTACGCGCTGGTGATGTGACAGGACGCCATCTCTCAAAATCAGGCCTGACTTTGGCCTCAAATTTCCAATCGTCAGGACCCATTTTAATGACTACACACGAGATCAAGAAGCGTCTCGATTTTCTCCGTGAAGCCTCCAAGCTCAAAGATGTTCTCCGCCGCGCCTTTACTCTGGGTGGCCAGGCTGAAAGCACCGCAGAACACACCTGGGGTTTATGCCTTCTTGTTATGACCTTCGCTGACCAGCTTGAAGGCATCGACCTGCTGCGCCTTCTCAAAATTTGCATTCTCCATGATCTGGGCGAAGCGATCCATGGCGATATTCCTGCCATTTCCATTGACGCTTCAAGCAATAAGTCCCAACAGGAACGCGAAGATCTCCTGACCGTCATGGCCCCTCTTCCAGACCACCTGAAAGAGGAGTTTCTTGAGCTCTGGGATGAGTACGAAAATGCCTCCAGCCCTGAAGCCAGGATGGCCAAGGCTTTCGACAAACTCGAAACAATTTCTCAGCATAATACCGGCATCAATCCGCCGGACTTCGACCATGAGTTCAATCTGACTTATGGACGCCGCTATACCGATCACTCGGCATTAACTCGCGCGATCCGGGATGTCATTGACAGTGAGACCATGCGGAACGCCGAGAAAGTCTGAACACACGCTGATTGTTTCGGAGAATTTTGTTTCTCGACAAAAAGAAACAGTTTCCCCCAAAATACCCCACCATGGTTCTGCGTCAGGTAGTCCCAGACGCTCCTTCCAGCTCCAAAGACAAACGGAGCCCACAAACTCGCATTACAGGAGATCGGCAGGCCACTGCATGACCAGCCACCATTCTGGCATTCCTGCCGCTACACGCCGCCGATTAACCCTCCAAAAGCTGACGTGCTGCGGCTTCAGCGCCGCTCTTTCCTGTAGCTCGGCTCTAGCGCAAGGCGCCAATACGACGGGCGCAGTGTCCTCCAACGCATCCGGCAGCACGACATCCACAACGGAGCATATCGTCGTCACCGGCCACAAGCCGGAAGGAGCCGTTATTGGTGCGCCAAAGCCACTCATGCAGATCAGCGCAGATGAGATTAAATCCTATGGCGTCGATACCGTAACGGATCTGTTGAGCACAATTTCCCCCGAAACACGCTCTGGTCGCGGTGCAACGGGAAATGCCCCCGTTATTCTCCTAAACGGCAAAAGAATTTCCGGCCTTCAGGAGGTTAATGACCTTCCCTTTGAAGCAATTGCACGTGTGGAAATTTTTACGGAAGAAGAAGCCCTCCGTTATGGCTACGCCGCAGACCAGCGCGTCGTCAACATCATCACCGTCAAACACTTCCGGTCCGTTCGTGCGCGCGCATATGGCGAAACATCCACGGATGGGGGAGGAGAAAATGGCGCTCTTTCCCTCAGCTTCACGCGCCTGCAAGACGAGCGTCGCATCAACCTCAGCGCTCGTTACACGGCCAGTTCATGGCTGAGAGACAGCCAACGCAGCGTGGCTCCCCCGGCGGCAAACTCACTCTATGCCACACAGGGCAATCTCAGTACGTCCGATGGCACCAGCCTGGATCCAGCCCTTGACGCACTCTCCGGACAGACCGTCACAACCGCAGGGAGCCCATCCTTGCCTTTCGGGCAGGCCGCAACACTGGACGATATTCTTCCCTACGCGAACAATCCGAATACCAGCACGAATGCCTCAGCCTATACGCTTCAGCCACGCAAACACGAATTGAACCTGAACGGGGTTTACGCTGATCGTATCACTGAAAATATCAGCTCGTCTCTCAATGTGAGCTTTGATCATCAGGATCAAATCAGTCTGCAGGGTCTACCCCATGGCGTACTCACGCTGCCCAGCGGAAGTTTCTATTCACCATTTACCCAGTCTGTTCAGCTCTTCCGCAGCTTTGGAAACATCGCCCCCCTTCAGCAAACGGCACATACCGAAACAGGACACGCCGGCCTTAATTTCAATGGGAACCTCGGTGACTGGAAGTGGAATGCCAAGGGCAGCTACGACTACACCCAAACAGTCACGAACAGCCAGACTGGGCTTTCGCTCACAACGGCCCAAGCAGCCCTGAATTCCAACGACCTTTCTTTCGACCCATGGACAACAGTTTCCCCAGCCTGGTTAGGCACGCGCCTCATCAATCACGGCCGCACCACAAGCCATCAGGGGCAGATCAGCGGGCTGCTTTCCGGTCCGGTTTTTACGCTTCCTGCTGGAGATGCCTCCACCAGCATTGCCGCCACGGGAACACTCAGCCAGCAAAACGCTGTATCCACCGTCAATAATGTGACATCTCGCGCGGCCATCAGCCGAGATATTGGTACAATTCGGATCAACGGCGACCTCCCAATCGCAAGCCGAAAGAACCACTTCCTGTCTTTTCTTGAAAAGCTGGATGCCAATGTAAACGGTGCAGTCAGCCAGGTGTCTCACTTCGGGACATTGGGAACCGTCGGTGGAGGAATTACATGGGCACCTGTCACATGGATCCAGCTTCCGCTCTCCATTACTGAACAGACAGAAGCCCCCGCGGCCTCGTCATTGGTGGCGCCCATCATCGAAACTCCGAACGTCACAACATACGATTACGTGCGCGGAGAGTCCGTTCAGGTCACGACTGTATCTGGGGGCAACCGGAACCTGCGGTCCGCTGATCGACATGAAATCAGCCTAGGTGCCATCCTCTCCCCTCCGTTTCTGGACGGATCACGACTGCACATCAATTACGTGCACGACAACACACACAATCCGGTTCTGTCTTTACCGACTGCCACCGCAGCCATTCAGGATGCTTTCCCGGATAACTACCAACGAGATGCTGACGGCGTTCTGGAACGTGTGGATTTAAGGCCAGTCAACGCCGACTATGAGAAACGGACAGAATGGAACACCACTTTCTCGCTTTCACGTCCTTTCGGAAATAAGCCTGACAAAGCGCATGGTAAAGGACGGCCAGGCAATACCACGCAGGGCCGTTATTACGTTGTCCTGACCCAGGTCTGGCGGTTGAACGATACCGTCCGATTACGATCAGGCCTCCCCGCGATAGACCTCCTAAACGGCGGAACGATAGGTGGCCTTGGCGGCAAACCCCGTCATGAAGTGGAACTTCAGGCAGGCGCGTATCGAAATGGTATTGGCATCCGGCTGGATGGTAAGTGGCAATCAGGCACATCAACTCTGGGCAGCACGTCCGCAGGCAGCCTGTATTTCAGTAGCCTCGCGACCCTGGATTTTTCGGTTTTCGTCACTTTGGGAGACGTCCCCCGCTGGAAACACAGCAACTGGGCTCAGAATTTTAGAATCATGTTGTCGCTGGATAATGTCTCGAACAACCGCATTCACGTTCATAACGGAACCGGCGCCACCCCAGCCGGCTACCAACCCGCTTTCATGGACCCGATGGGTCGGACTATCGGGCTGTCCCTTCGCAAATCGCTCTGAGATTGCTCATCACGCCTTCTTGGCAGGACGGCGCTCAAGGGGCTGAGCAACCGTTGCCTTAGGCACAAACACGAAATGTGACCTCGCCTGTAATCGCTTGAGACACTTACAATTCTGCGCGTTTTTCGCTTGTCGCTCTCATTCCAAACCGCTTATTGGACACCAACCTGTAAAGCCGAATGCAACGTTTGGTCATAAAATGTGAGTTTAGATTTTCGCTTGAGACCCTATGTGTGAAGCGAATTTGTGACAACGATTTGACAGCCATGAAAGTTCCCTGCGCCTGATGCCGGCCGAAGAACCGCCTTTACAACTCCCGAAAGTGGCTGGTGTCCGACGCGTCATGAGCAATGTCGGCGTGCTGCTTGGAGGGCGTGTCATAAATGCCCCTCTGAGTCTCCTCCATATCTGGATGGCAACACATCTTCTCGGAAGTTATGGGTTTGGTCTTATCGCCATGATGTACGCTTTCGCACGTACAATGGGTGATATGGTAGATTTCCAGTCTTGGCAGACTGTTCTGAAATACGGCCTCCGCCCCCTTACAGACGGAAACCGGACAGGATTTCAGCGCATCATTGCGTTCAGTTTTCTTCTGGACGGCCTTGGAGGCCTGCTCGGATTTATCGGTGGCCTTCTCATCAGCATTTTTGCGATGAAAATGCTTGGCTGGCCGCCTGAAATTCACCAGACGGGAATAATATTCTGCCTTTCGATTTTGTTCATGGCGTCCGCCACGCCCACAGGGCTTCTGCGCATCTTCAACCGATATGATCTGATTTCCATTCAGGGTGTCGTGGCCACCCTGGTTCGTGTCGTGGGTACTTTCTTCCTCGCCATAAAAGGGGCGTCAGTACCCGCACTGGCAGTCGTCTGGATGTTTGCTGAATTTGCAGCCTGGGCGACGCTCGGATTTATGGCTGTTCGAGAACTGCTCCGCCGAGATCTGACGCGTGGCCTTACAAAAGAACTATGGAATTTAATCCCTGACCTGCTGAATGGGCATTTCTTCCGAACCCATTTGGGCATCCGGCGCTTTGCGCTGTCCACGAATATCAACTCTGCCCTCGCCCTGACCTTCGGGCACATAGGGACACTTGTAGTAGGAGCCTTCGTCGGCCCGGCAGGCGCCGGATACTACCGGGTCGCCAGCCAGATTGCCGCAGGTATCGCCAAACCGGCCGCGCTGATTCAAACGACCGTCTATCCGGAAATGGCGCGCCTCTGGCGCGATCGAGCAACGACAAAACTTTATCGCCTGACCATTCAGGTCGCTCTTGCAGCAGGCGGAATCGGTACAACCCTGCTTGCCCTGACCCTTCTGGCGGGCCGCCCCCTTCTGCAGTTCTATATCGGTCCGACAGGCGCAACACAGACAATGCCGGTCACACTCTGGCTCCTCGCGGCCGAAGTTGTTGCTGTCTGGGGCCTGCCGCTTGAGCCCCTCCTGTTCACGACAAACCGTTCAGGCGCTGCGACGTCGGCCCGCTTTCTGGACTTCCTGCTGTTTTTTCCGGGGCTTGTGCTCGTTGTCCGCAGATATGGTCTGGACGGCGTAGGGCCCATCACACTGTGCGGCGTCATGCTCCTGATCGGTCTTCAGCTTTTTCTGGTTCTTCGCACGCCTCCTCTGCGAACGGTTCCCCAGTCATGAAAGTCGTTTTTCCCCTGATTGCCCAAAGGCACCAGACCCTACATGCCCTACCAATCGCGCTGGAAATGTCGGCGCGATACCCAGAAGTCGCTGTTCATATTGCCTGCCTGACCGCAAGTCATCTCGAGCTCGCACGGTCCCTGGCTACGCTTTATCCGGAGTCACGCGTTCAGTTTGACCTGCTTCCGATTTCAGATGCACTTCGGCATCGGATTGAAGCGCAGGGGCTACGAGTCCTTGACCGTCTCATGGGGCTGTTTTTCTCCCGGAAGTATTTCAAGGGCTTCGATGCCATCATCGTTCCCGAAGCAACCTCTCTTCAGCTTCGACACATGGGTGTTCGCGCGCCCCGCATGATCTGGACGGGTCATGGCGCCGGCGATCGTGCCATCGGCTTTGCCAAGCATCTCAGAAAATTTGATTATCTTCTGGTTCCCGGCCGTAAAGTCGAAGAACGGATGCTGGAAAAAGGCATCATCCGTCCCGGCTTCTATCACCGTGGCACATATGCAAAGTTTGATCTGGTTCGTCGGATGCATGCACGTCGGCCACCGCTTTTTAATAACGGTCGGCCGACAATCCTGTATAATCCGCATTTCGTGCAGCGTTTCTCGTCATGGCGCATGATGGGTAAGAAGCTGCTTGATTTTTTTGCAGCACAGGATCAGTACAACCTGATCTTTGCTCCTCATTTCCGGCTGTTTGACAACCACCGCCCGGAAGGAGAAGCCCTCAGACGAGAATATGCGGGTCTGTCCCATATGCTGATCGACCCAGGGAGCGAACGAAGTATCGACATGACCTATACCATGGGCGCAGATCTCTATCTCGGGGATGTCAGCAGTCAGGTGGCGGAATTCATGATACGACCGCGCCCCTGCCTGTTCCTGAATGCGCATGAAGCCGACTGGCAGGACAATCCGAATTATCAATCGTGGACGCTCGGCCCGGTGACGGATAATATTGCCAATCCTGAACAGGAAATCATGAAGGCGTTTGACACACACTCACGTTTTCTTGAGACCCAGCGCCAATATGTACTAGAGACATTCGAAACTTTGGGCGAACAGCCCACGGCGCCTGCCGCAGCGGACGCCATAGTTAACTTTCTACACAAGGCCGCCTGATGTCCGGCGATCCTAATGGAGCTAGTCTAGGTTTGACCGAGGACACCCAGAACCCAACTCTTCCCTCCGCTCCGACGCCGAGCCGCTCTGGCCTGACCAGACGGTACGGGGACTTCACGAGCTTTGCCGCAGCCCTGGACTATGCAGCCCAAGGCGAAAGTGGATTCAATATCTACTCCGGCCGCGGACAACTGCTCGAAGCCCTGCCGTACCGAACGCTCCGCGAACAGGCGATCTCCATGGCACAGCGCCTGCTCGGCCTCGGGCTGGCAGCGGGAGACCGGGTGGCTATCGTCGCAGAAAGCGATGGTGATTTTGCCCGCATCTTCTTCGGATGCCAGTATGCAGGACTTGTTCCTGCTCCGCTGCCGCTTCCTGTCGCTTTTGGCGGACGTGAAGGATATGTTTCCACCCTCCGTGGCATGATCCAGAGCGCTGCAGCACGCGCTGTTGTGGTTCCGGACGTAATCGGAAGCTGGACATCGGAGATCGTTGAGGGTCTGGATCTGGTTTTCGGCGGCTCCCCCGCTGACCTCTACCGTCATGCCGAAGCCAATGTAGAGCTTCCGGAAATCAAATCCGAAGATCTGTCCTACCTCCAGTTCTCGTCCGGCAGCACCCGTTTCCCCATGGGCGTTTCTGTCACTCAGGCTGCTGGAATGGCCAATGCACGCGCGATTGCCCGTGACGGTCTCAAGGTTTATCCCGCAGAAGATCCCCGCGATGATCGCTGCGTGTCTTGGCTGCCACTCTACCATGACATGGGCCTGGTCGGGTTTTTCCTGACCCCCCTGACATGCCAGTTAACGGTTGATCTGCTGCCGACCCGCGAATTCGCACGTCGCCCCCATGTGTGGCTGGACCTGATTTCGCGCAATCGCGGCACGATCGCCTACAGCCCCTCCTTTGGCTACGAGCTATGTTCGCGTCGCAGTGGCCAGGCGGATCTGGACCTCTCCTGCTGGCGCATTGCGGGGATCGGCGGCGACATGATCCGCCACCATATCCTCGAAGGCTTTGCCGAGCGTTTTGAATCCAATGGATTTGATGCCCGCGCGTTCGTTGCCAGCTACGGTATGGCCGAAGCAACCCTGGCCATCAGCTTTGCCCCGCTCAACACCGGCATTCAGACCGACACGATCGATCTGCGCACGCTGGAAAAAGACGGCCTCGCCAAGCCTTCCAATGATCCTTCTCACGCGCTCCGCACTTTTGTGCTTTGCGGTGAAGCCCTTCCTGAGCACGAGATTGAAGTCCGTGACCCGCTCGGTAACATTCAGCCTGAGCGCCACGTTGGTTGTGTTTTCGTCCGTGGACCGAGCCTCATGTGTGGCTATTTCCGCCGGCCGGAAGAGACAGAAGCGGTTCTCGATGCTGATGGGTGGCTGAACACTGGCGATCTTGGCTACCACCTGAACGGCCAGATTGTCGTAACAGGCCGCGCCAAGGACCTTATCATCATCAACGGCCGGAATATCTGGCCGCAGGATCTGGAATGGTCTGCCGAGAGCGAGATCAGCACACTCCGGTCCCGCGATGTCGCAGTTTTCTCTCTGGAAACGGAGACAGGCGAGAATATCGTCGCACTTGTTCAGTGCCGTGCAACGGAAGAAGAAAATCGCAACACGCTCCGTGATGAAGTCACGAGCCTGTTCCGCCGTCAGCATGGTGTGGACGTGCAGGTTATTCTGGTTCCGCCCCGCACCCTTCCACAGACGTCTTCCGGCAAGCTGACGCGTGCCCGTGCCAAGACAATGCTTCTGTCAGGTCAGTTCGATCTGCAGACTGAGCCAACCAACTCCGCAGCCTGACGGACACACCTGACCGCTTTTCCTCTCCCTGCTCAGGGAGGGGGTGGCGAACAGACGTGCTTTGACGCATAAAGCGCTCACAAACTGCATAGTAAGACCGAGAGTTCAATTCCATGACTGACAGCGTCGCCGGCATCTCCGGAATGATCATAGAAAAGCTGCTTGCCAACCCGAAAGTGCCGCGGGACATCAATGGCAACAGCAAGATCGTCGAAGATCTGGCTTTTGACAGCCTCGCCGTCATGAACTTCGTCATGGAAATTGAAGATGAGCTGGACGTGTCTGTCCCGCTCGACAAGCTGGCAGATATCCGCACCATCAACGATCTGGCTGCTTGCCTTCATACGCTGAAGGCAAGCCACGCGTGATTGACATCTTTGCAAAACACGCCGCCCTCCGGGCAGCCTATAACGGATTGACGGCGGTTTCGCCACGCAACCCGTTCGAGGTCGTGATTGAACGCCCGCTCTCAGCCACGGTCGGTCTGATTGAGGGGCGCGAGACGCTTCTGTTCGGAACCAACAATTATCTGGGCCTCAGCCAGTCAGGACACGCAGCGGAAGCCGCGATTGAGACAGCCCGCACAATGGGCGTCGGCACAACGGGCTCCCGGATTGCCAATGGCACTTTCGGCCTGCATCGCAAGCTGGAAGAGCGCCTCGCTTCTTTCTTCGGCCGCAAGCACTGCATGGTGTTCTCTACGGGATATCAGGCCAACCTCGGCACGATTTCCGCGCTGGTCAACAAGGACGATGTGCTGCTTCTGGATGCAGACAGCCATGCCAGCATTTATGACGGTGCAAAACTGTCTGGTGCGCAGGTCATCCGTTTCCGCCACAATGATCCGGTCGATCTTGAGAAGCGCCTTGCACGCCTGAGCGATCATCCTGGCGCCAAGCTGATCATCGCAGAAGGCATCTATTCCATGACGGGGAACGTTGCCCCGCTGGACAAGTTTGTCGAAATCAAGAAGCGCCATGGTGCTTACCTGATGGCTGATGAAGCACATTCCTTTGGTGTGCTGGGTGAAAACGGTCGCGGCGTTGCGGAACTTCAGGGCTGTGAAGACGGCATCGACTTCGTGGTCGGGACGTTCTCAAAGTCGCTCGGGACAGTGGGCGGCTATTGTGTGACGGATAATGATGGCGTTGATCTGATGCGCCTCTGCTCTCGCCCGTATATGTTCACGGCCTCCCTCCCCCCGGAGATCATCGCGGCAACGCTGGCTGCTCTTGATGATATGGTTGCGCATCCAGAACTTCGCACCCGCCTTCAGGACAATGCTGCACGTCTTCATGCCGGGTTGAAGGCCGCAGGCCTCCAGACAGGCGAGCATGTTTCGCCGGTGGTTGCCGTAACGCTGGAAACGGTGCCTCAGGCTGTCGGGTTCTGGAATGCCCTTCTTGAGAACGGCGTTTATGTTAATCTGTCTCTTCCGCCCGCAACGCCTGACAACCGTCCGCTACTGCGCTGCTCGGTTATGGCCGCTCACAGCCCGGAAGAAATTGATCAGGCAACAGCTGTCTTCAAGCAGGTCGCCGAGCATTTTCGAGACTGAGTACAGCGTCGCTTAAAACGCAAAAAAGGGACTGTCTGGGACAGTCCCCTTTTTCTGTGGGCTTTATCCTGAAAAATAACGTCAGACAGCTCTGCGTAAGCGCTTCATACGCCAAAGCAACGCAGGCAAAGTTAGCAAGGGATGGCGACGCTCAAAATCAGAAAGGGCTAGATCCAGCCCTGTATGGCGCTGAATTTTCCATGCCAGATAAGACGCGCCATTTTCAAAAGTAAAAGCAGCCTTCACCAGTCGGGCGACATTTCGCGGTTTGCCTGACGTCCCAACAAGCGCCCACCGGCGAGCCGCTCGTTTGCGCAGGGTTGCCGATATTGTAGGTTCAAGCATCTGACCCGATGCAGCATAACCAAGATGCGCACGCGCCCATCCCAGTGTCAGCATGCTACTGAACCGCTTCTCTTGGCCTGCGAGCAGGCTGTTCCCGCGCCCTTTTTTCTCAACCCTCAATTCAGACGCATAGGTATGAGCAAAAAGTGTTTGCCAATACTCAAGGGCTGTCATGCGCGGAGCGCCCAGAAGAGCTGCCCAACAGGACGCCGTCGTCACACACCTTGCCAGCAGGTCCAGCAATACGTCCGCTGCGCGCTCATCCCGGACCCAGACCAGACGTACAGGCTGACAAAAACGTGCCCATAGTGTCGTATCGAGTGCGCCTAGAGATGTGCGTTCTTCAAACTGCTCCCGCGATAACACCGCAATCTTTGCCCGCAACGTGCGACTACCGTCCTTGAACTCCGCGTAGCGCACATTCGGAGGAAGAATCAGGTTGCCCGTTCGGGCGACCACACTGCCGGTAAAATCCTTCGAGCTTTCTGTCACGATATAAAAATCGAGAATGCCTTCCGGGTCCGCTGCACGAAGTACTGACCCATAGAACAGAACACCCAGAGGTGGACGCGGGAACGCACGGGCCAAAGCATCTGCGAAAGCGACAGCCCCCTCATCAACCGGCGTCGTCAACTCTTTGATCAGGAGTTTTTCAAGGGCATCAGGCATGGAGGAAACGGAAGGCAGGCCCACGTTCAAGGCGAATACGTCCACTCTCTGAGGGCGTAAAAACTTCCCCGTCGAGGACAAAATCACTTCTGGTTTCAAGCATCATGTCATCTGTCCGACCGCTCACATAGTCTGGATGACGACGCAACCAGCGAGGCGCTCGCCCACACAGCAGCGCAGCAGTCGCGCGGGCAAGGTTTTCCGGATAAGCGCTGACGTCAAGATATCGAAGACCTTCCACATTCGGCTCCGCATCCCAGAACGGCCAGATTCCGTGGGAAAGTCGTGACAGCCCCGTTGAAAGAAACATGAAGCTGTTCCCATCATAAGCATGACCAGACGTTTCAACCCGTAAAGGCTCGCCCGCCAGCCAACTCTTGCGGCTTTTCCGGAAGAGCAGACTGACAACTGTGCTGAACAGCGTGAAACCCACGGCCAGATCATGCGGAGCAAACCGCACGACGGTCGGAGAATGCGCGGTACGGACAGCTCTCGCGTAGCCTGTACAGCCCCCGAACAATCCCAGAACCGGCTTACGGTCGGTATCGGGCCAAGACAGGCAGATAGGCGTGCGAGTACTTGATCGCATGGCGGCTCCCTGCTCCAGACGATCAATGGCTTCCATTCCCCTCAACCCAAACCCGACATCACCCGCAATGAGGTTGGTGTTCCCCGAGGCAATGACAGCGATGTCCGGAAGACGATCAGCAGGGTATGCGCGGGCGATAGCTGTCAGCGCTGCGCTGATGGTTCCGTCTCCACCATCAATGGCGATGGTTCGGACTCCCTGCCTGCAAAGGTGATGAACATGCTCTGTCATTCCTTCACGGCTGTCTGATGGAACGAAATTCTCTCCGAGAAGCGCCTTGGCCTCCGTAGCGAATACGGAACCGCCGCGCCGGTTCTTGCGGCTGCGAGCATTATGAATAAGGGCAAATCGCACTATAGGGGGAATTCTTCGTTTTTGTTCGGAGCTATGCGGGCGGGTCTAGCACGGCTATGATGTTTCGGCCAGAATGCGAGCTTCCCCTTCCGGCAGAAAGACTGACAAGGCTTTATTTTCCCAATGCCCCATGATCTTCCCGCAGAAACGTCTTCTCAGCGGGAGACGTGCGCCGTCGTTCTGGCCCATCTTTCGGACCCCCACCTCCCCCCGCCTCCAGTGCGCTGGTGGGAGGCTCTGAACAAGCGGGCCCTGAGTCTCATTTCCTGGAAAAAACACCGCCAGCACGTTCATCTGGCGGCCACATGTGCGGCAATTGTACAGGACATCGCCAAGGCTGACGTGGATGCCGTTCTTGTCAGCGGAGACCTCACAAACTTTGGCACACCTGCGGAATTCACCCTGGCTGCCGAGTGGCTTGAAAAACTACCCGCGCCGGCACTCGTCATTCCAGGCAATCATGATTACATGATCCGGCAGTCCCCAGAAAAGGGGATCCTGCAATGGGAAAAATGGTCGGCAGCGACTTACCCGTACGCGCGCATCCACAATGGCGTTGCGGTTGTCGGCGTAAATTCCGGCATTCCGACCCCGCCCTTCATGGCATACGGCCGCGTTGGCCGCAGACAGCTCACCCGACTGGAAGCATTACTGAACCAGCTGGGCGATGCCGGGCTCTGTCGCGTCGTCATGATCCATCATCCGCCCCGTAGAGGGCTTGTGCCGTGGCGGAAGTCGTTGCTTGATCATCCCGCTCTGGCAAAGCTTCTACAGAGGACGGGCGCGGAAATCGTTCTGCACGGGCATTCCCATGATGCGACTCTGACTCATATTGCCGGAACCGACATACCGCTGCTTGGTGTCGCATCAGCGTCTCTGACGGATAAACGCGCCCATCGGCAGGCCTGCTGGAATCATCTGAGCATTCGGCCTCGAAAGAGCGGTTGGACGATTGACCTTGCCCGTCACCGGCCGGATGGAAGCATCACGGAACAGGCGTCCTGGTTCCGCCCTCAAGGCAATGCGACATGAAGCAGCGCGCTTCCATTCTGGACAGGTATCTGTTGTGGCAGATGATGCCACCGTTCGTCATTGCGCTGTTCGCCATGCTCGTGGCGCTTCTTCTGGAGCGCCTGCTCGTCCTGTTCGACTATCTGGCATCAGCAGGAAGCTCGCTGGCGACCTGTATCGCGCTGCTCACTGACCTCCTGCCTCATTATTTCGGGATTGCTCTCCCTGCGGCACTCTGCATCTCGGTCTTTCTCACCATTCACGGGATGAGTGATAACAACGAGATCGATGCCCTTCAGGCTGGTCGCGTATCGCTCCTGCGGATTAGCCGCCCTTTCATGATTGTAGGCCTGCTTTTGGGTGCTGTCAGCGTGTTGCTCTACGGCTATATTCAGCCGGTTGCGCGATATGATTACCGGGCAGGCTTCTACTTTGCAGCCCATACCGGCTGGGCTCCCCATCTTCAGGCAGGAATGTTCGCATCCACGTCTGACACGGCAGTCATGACCGCAGACAGTGTTAGTCATGGCGGCACACACATGAAGCGTGTCTTCATCCGGGAAGTGAACAAGAAAGGCGTTGCCCACATCATTACGGCCCGCAGGGGCATGCTCACAATTTCGGACAAGACACGCAGCACGCAGATGGATCTCTGGGACGGCGAAATCGTCGATGATCCCTTTCCCGGGGCGACGAACCACAAACCAACGGTGACGCATTTTTCCCACGTCGTTCGGGTTATTGATCACCCGGCGAAAGAGACATCTTTCCGCTCCCGAGGAATTGACGAGCGGGAACTGACGCTCTTTGAACTCGCGCATGACCTGCGTTATGGCGTCCCCGGCATCGAATACCGGACGCTACGGGCAGAAATAGATTTCCGCATCGCCCACGCCCTTGCCATCCCGTTCATCCCACCTCTGGCTGTGGCGCTGGCCATTGGCTCACGACGCAGAAAGTCCGTATGGGGACTGATTGCCGTTTCCGGTATCCTTGTCGGCTTTGATCAGATGCTCATGTTTGGACATAGCCTGGCCGCAACTGGCCGCCTCCCTATCTGGCTTGCCATCTGGGTGCCTGAAGCGATCTTCTGCATTGGCTGTCCCGCCACTCTGCTGCGTCGGTCACGCGGCTCTTGGAAACGCCGCAAACTGGTTCGCCCCTCATGACCGCCCACGCACCTCGATATGTTCTGTACCGCTATCTGAACCGCGCGCTTTTGGGGCGCTTCATGCTCTGTGGCGGCGTGCTGGTATCTTTGCTTGAGATCCTCGCTCTTCTTGAAAAAACTACGCCTATTCTCAACCGGAATCTGGGCTTCAAAGGCATCCTGACGTTTGCGCTGCTGCATCTTCCTGCACTCAGCGTTGAGATCATGCCACTGGCATTCATGGTCGGGGCCTTGTTCCTCCTGATGCAGATGACGCTGTCGTCAGAAATGTCAGCCCTGCGCGCCGCCGGACTTTCTACGATCAATCTCTACAAGCGCTTTCTGCCTGCCGTCCTGATTGTGGGTTTCACTGGGGCAGCCATGCAATACTGGCTTATTCCCCCTTGCGAAAATGCGCTTGCCACATGGTGGAACAAGACCGACCCTGACGCAGCAAAACCCGACACGCCCGTAAAACGCATTCTCTGGTTTCGCGCCGGGCCGACTCTGGTGCGCATCGGCCAGTATGCCAACGGTGGTGCTTTCCTTCGGGATGTCACCATTTATAACCGTGATCCTGGCGGTCTTCTGACAGGAACCGAGCACGCCGCAACCCTGACTTATGATGGTAAGGACTGGCACCCCACCGGAGCGCAGGACCTCACGCTGACGGACAATGGCGCTTTTGTAAAAATCACGGGTGGTGACAATAATTTTGCCATTCCGGCGACGCCATCAATGATCATGACGTTGTCGGAAGATAACGCCGCCGTGACCCCAAGTCAGATCAGGGCGATCCTCCACAAGGGGGCACCGGCCAGTCTTCCACGCGCCACGTACCGCATGGCGCTCTTCAGTGGCATTATTCTTCCGCTGCAGGTCGCAGTAATGCTTTTATTAGCGCTACCAGTGATCTATATCCCCCCTCGGGCAGGACTTCGAAACCCGCTTCCGGTCTATGTGCTGGCCGCGGGAATGGGCTTCGTGATCCTGCAGGGAATGATTTCCGCACTGGGCAATGCCGGAACGCTTGGTGCGCCGCTGGCCGCCTGCGCGGGCCCGCTTCTGGGTGCCCTTCTCGGGCTGACCTGGGTCCTGAGGATGGAGGAAAAATGAGCAAGTCCAAACCATGGCAGAACATGTCGTCCCTCCGCACGGGGCGCAGCTTCGACCTCGGAAAGATGTCGCTGCCCCAGTTGTGGATTGCCTACCTCACCTACCCGACCATTCTTCTGTATTTCGTACTGATCGTTGCAGCAGCTTTCGCAGCACTTCACTTCTCCCATAGCCTGCTGACAACGCTGATCCCCGTTCCGGTTGTGATCGTGGTGTATCCGCTGGCCTGGTACATGATCCATCGCTTCATCCTGCATGGACGCTGGCTGTATCGGAACCACTGGACCGCTTCGCTCTGGAAGCGCATCCACTTCGATCATCATCAGGACCCCCATCTGCTCGACGTGCTGTTCGGCTCACCTCTGAACACCATCCCGACCATGGGCCTCATCACCATGCCGATCGGATACCTGATCTGTGGCTGGAGCGGAGCATTCTGCGCCCTGTCCACAGCCCTCGTCATGACGTGCATCTACGAGTTCTTTCACTGC
This sequence comes from Gluconobacter sp. Gdi, assembly GCF_014132155.1. Lineage (GTDB taxonomy): Bacteria > Pseudomonadota > Alphaproteobacteria > Acetobacterales > Acetobacteraceae > Gluconobacter. The sequence goes on along the minus strand of NZ_BLJQ01000001.1, from coordinate 775,956 downwards.
ATCCAGCATCTGGCCTACAAGCCGCAGTGGAAATGGGTTGCGCGGATCAAGCAACTCCACGTGCTTCATCACTTCCACGATGAGAACGGCAATTACGGAATCACGAACTACGTACCAGACCGCTTTTTTGGCAGTTTTTACGGTGAAGCCCGTGAGCGTGCGCGTAGCCAGCACGTCTTCAATCTCGGTTACGATCTGGATGAAGCCAAGCGCTATCCCTGGGTTATGGACCTAACGGGCTCTCCGCCAAAGGATCGTCCTGATGGTGCGCGCCCGACCTCAGACAACAGCCGCACAGCGTGAGCCTTCCCGTTCTCGTACTCGCTGGTTCTCGTGATGGTGAGCGTGATGTTCTGGCACAACTCGGGAAAGTCTCGCACAAAGCGCTCCTTCCGGTCGGCGGCCAACCCATGCTGGGGCGCGTCCTGCGCGTGCTGGAGAGCATGCCTGCTCTCGGGCCGATTACGGTCAGCATTGAAACACCAGACCGTATTCGGGACATTTCCGGCCAAGCCCATGTTCTCCAATCGGCACCGTCTCCCAGCGAAAGCGTTGCGGAAGCTCTCACCAAGGTCGGAACGCCCTGCCTGGTGACAACGGCTGATCACGCGTTGCTGCGTCCAGAATGGATTTTAGAATTTCTTGGTAAAACGGCTGGATGTGATCTGGCTGTGGGCGTCGCTCTGCGGGAAACTGTAGAGCGCGACGTCCCAACCACGATGCGCACTTATATTCGCCTCGCGGATATGAGCTTTTCCGGATGTAATCTCTTCTGGATGGGCACACCACAAGCTGCAGAAGTGGTCGAACTGTGGAAGCGGCTTCAGAAAGACCGCAAACGCCCCCTGAGAATGGCTCGAACACTTGGGTTTGGAACACTTCTTCGGGCACTGACAGGCCGCCTGGATTCCACGGCTCTGTGTCGTCGGATCGAAGTTCTGACGGGGGCGAAAATACGTCTCGTGCCGCTTTCTGACGGTCAGGCCGCCGTAGATGTCGATAAGCCTTCTGACCTGACACTCGCTGAACAGCTTCTGGCACAACGGTCTTCATGAAAATTGCTTACGTCATCAACTCGCTCGAATGCGGTGGCGCGCAGCTTCCCATTCCGGACATTGTCTCCGTTCTCCAGCAGCGAGGTGGCGAAGTCACAGTTTTCAGCCTTGAAAAGCGTGATGGCCTGGCCATTCCCGTTCTGGAAAGCCACGGCATTGAGGTTCGTGTGCGGTCCGGTGGCAACAAAGACCATTTAGCGGCCTGGCGCTGGCTGCGCGATGAAATGGACGCATTCCAGCCAGATCTGATCTGGACGTCCCTGACCAGAGCTACACTCCTCGGCCAGCGCGCAGCCAACAGGCTTGGTGTCCCGGCAGTCCACTGGCAGCATTCTGCCCGGTTGAAGTCCGCCAACAGCCTCCTGCTCCGGCTTTTGTGCCGGAAAGCGGAACTATGGATTGCAGACTCCCCTACGGTTGAGGATTTTGCCCGCAAAAGTCTGGGACTACGGAACCGCGTTCTTTCCTGGCCGATTTTCCGTGCCAATCCTCACAGCCCGAAGGCAAAAGCCTGGCGTAAGGGACAGACCGTCCGTATCGGCAGTCTTGGCCGACTGCATGCCGTCAAAGGGTATGATCTGCTTTTTGAAGCCCTGGATCTACTCCGCGACCACCCGGACCTGCCGCCCTACCGACTTTTCCTTGCAGGAGACGGTCCCGAAAAAGAAACACTTGAGCGGATTGCCAAGGAAAAAAAACTCCCAGTCGATTTTCTGGGGCATTGCGACAAGCCGTTCGATTTTCTGTCGACGCTGCATCTGTATGTTCAGCCGTCCCAGTGGGAGGGCATGTGCGTTGCCGCCCATGAGGCCATGGCCTGCGCGCTGCCCGTGATTGCCACGCCAGCCGGCGAAATCCCTCACACCATGGAAGACGGGCATTCCGGTCTTGTGGTCCCGTTCAACAACGCCCCGGTTCTGGCCAGTGCGATTGCTGAACTCATCATGACACCGGGAAAGCTCAAACCCATGGGGCGCCTCTCCCGGGAGCGTGTTCTGGAGCGGTTCGGCCCGACGGCGTTTCTGCGTCAGGGAAATGCCGTTCTGGACCGAATTCCTGGCTTTAACCCAGCCCCAGACGACGCTTCACATTCATAAGATCCCGACGTGGGCCAATTCCAACACGCTTGACGTCAACAAGCGTCACCTGCCCAGCGGCTGAGAGCGTGTGGAAACCGTCCGGAAAACGACGGCGCAGCACGGCAGGCGCATCCAGCACATCACTTGGTGTCACTTTCGGCAACCCGCGCTCAAGCCCTTCAATCTTCAGCAGACGAATGCCTTGGCCATAAGTGTCACGGCAGTCTTGCGTGGGAAGGAAGAGCTCTCCATCAACAACAACCGGAGTACCACCCGGACGCGCTCCCGCACGGTCACTCAAAAACAGTCCAAGATGTGTCCACGGCCCCGTAAGACTGTCTGCTACGGAGATGTGCAGAGCGCTTTGCCGTTCATCTCGCGTGCCTGCGGGCGTCCAGAACATCCACCAGCGCTCGGCATAATGGAACGGCGTGGCGTCAATTGCGGCCTCTCGGAAATCAAATGCTTCGACCGTTTCCCATTCCAACGGAAAAGCTTTGGCCCGATACAGGGTCAGGCGACCGGAAGCACTGGCCTCGGGCAACATGTACGTCTCCCCCCCATGCTCAAAGACATACGGGTAGGACAGATGCCAGTCTTCACGCAGGACAGGCTGTTGCTGAATCAGCTTTCCCGTCCTGTCATAGACCAGAACATCAATGGTGCCTTTGGGGCTTCGATAGTCGAAGGCTTCCGCAAAAACATGCAGCTTTCCGTCCCGCCAGAGACCAAAAGGATCGGCCAAAAAACGGTGGTCTCCGATATCCGGCAGGGTCGTCACCTCAAACCCGTTGAGACTACCCGCTCGGATCAGGTCCGCCAGAGGAGCGTGGATAATGGCGCAACGCCAGTGGTCCGTGCGTAGAAACGGCATGCCGACTCTCCTTGAAAAACGCGAACAGGGGCAGACGTAAAGCGCAGATCCGGGCAATATGGAACCATGAGTTCGGTCCTTTCCGAGATCCCGCCTGGTTTCCCTGAACGACAGTTTGCCATCCGGCGTGCTGTTTTGGGGCTATGTCGCGCCATGGGCTGGGCAGCAATCAACGAATTTGCTCTTCCCTCGGCCGGGCGTCGCGCAGACGTGATGGCCCTCCTGCCCGATCACAGCCTCTGCTGCATTGAGATCAAATCCGGACTCCGCGATTTCCAGACAGATCAGAAATGGCCGGATTACAGGAACTGGTCTGACAGGCTGTATTTTGCCGTAGATGATGGCTTTCCGCTGGAAGTTCTGCCTCCGGACGTTGGCATTATCACTGTCAGCCTCAGCATGGTGCCCAATAGCCTCTTCCACAGTGTGGTAGCAGAATGCGCCATCATCCGTGACCCCGCAGAACACCGGATCGCACCGGCACGTAGGCGGACAATTCTGCACCTGTTTGCCACCACGGCCGCCAGTCGCCTCATGTCTCTTGAGGATCCGGCCATCACTGCCTCCCTGCGCGCAGCACGCCGCACAGAATAGGATATGTCCATGAGTTTTGACCCTATTGCCGTCCGTCTTGAAGCCGCCCGCAGTGTCGTCCGGGACGCAGCGGCCCTCGCCCTTTCCATGCGCCCTCAGCCTGGTGGCCCGACCGGCACCCTAAAGGGCCGTCAGGACTATCTGACGGAAGCAGACGGAGCGGTTGAAGCGCTCGTTAGCCGCCGGATTCAGGAGCTCTTCCCGGAAGATGGTTTTCAGGGTGAAGAAGGCGGCCTGACACGTGAGGGGCAGTTCCGTTGGGTCGTGGACCCGATTGATGGAACCTCCAATTTTGCACGCGGGCGAGACCGGTGGTGCGTGTCGCTGGGTCTGCTTGAGGGCAATGTACCCGTTGCTGGCGTTATTGAGGCTCCGGCCCTCAACGAAGTTTTCACTGCTCAGAAAGGCAAAGGCGCCTTTTTGAACGGAAAACCCATCAAAGCCTCCCCTATCAGCAACCCGCAGGAAGCCATGATCGAAATGGGATGGTCCTGCAGGGTGTCGACCGAACTGTTTGGTGAAAAAATCGGTGCCATCATGTCTCTGGGCGCCATGCCGCGTTCAGGTGGTTCCGGGGCTCTGGCACTGGCGGACGTCGCATGTGGCCGCAGCGATGGTTACCTTGAAATCGTGATCCAGCTTTGGGATGTCGCCGCAGCACTGATCATTCTTGAAGAAGCTGGCGCTACCGTCTCTCCGTTCCTTCAGACAGGCGGCCTGACAGGAGGCGCCACTATTCTCGCGGCGGCTCCCGGTATCGCCCAAACCCTGTCAAACGCCGTGAAGGTGGAAATCTGACACGACCTGCCACCCCCGCACTCGTGATTTGGCCTCATTTCACGCATAGTGCGGGGAGATCTATTTTTGCCGTTAGCAGAAGGTAAGTTTTATGACCCTGTCCGGTCTCCTGCGTTCGACCGTTCTTGCCGCCACAGGGTGTGCAACGCTCGCTGCGTGTTCTGGCACAACCACCACGACAGCAAGCGAACAGCAGATCGTTGTGGATAAAGCGACGCTGGCTGTTCAGGACCTGTTTGCAAAAACAACCTCGACATCCCGCTCACAGCAGCTTCTGGCGGAAGCCAAAGCCGTCATGGTGTGCCCGTCTGTTCTGAACATGTCTTTCGGTCTGGGAGGCTCTGGCGGTCGCTGCGTTCTCATGAGCCGCGATGCGCGTGGGTCATGGTCTGATCCGGCATTTTACCGTCTGAGCACGGGGTCTCTGGGTGTTCAGGTTGGCGTCCAGAACTCCGAGATGATTTTCTTCATCATGTCCCAGCGCGGCATTCAGGCCCTGCTGGATAGCCAGTTCAAGTTTGATGCGACAGCATCCGCCTCTTTCGCCACGATCGGAACTGGTGTTGAAAGCAGCACGGCCGGTGCAAAGAATACGGACATCTATGCGGCACAGAAGGCTCAGGGCCTGTATGCGGGCGCAGCACTTGGTGGCTCCAAGCTGACAGTGGATAGCGGCGCGAACCGCGCGTACTACAATCAGGCTGTTGGTCCTGAAGACATTATCGTGACGATGCGCGTCAACAATCCGTCTGCCGATCCGCTTCGTCGCATGATGATGAACATTGCGAAACTACCAACGGCATCCACGGCCCGCTCAACAAGCGCAACGGCTCCAGCCTCTCAGGGAAGCACGTCAACGGATATCGACCCCGTAAGCAGCAGCCCCTACCCCAGCAACTACGACACCTCAAAGCCTTACAGCACCCAAACGCGGGGTGTGCAGAGTTCCTCACTGAACCCTGTGAAGTAAGACAAAAAAAGCCCCGCATGTAAAAATTCGGGGCTTTTTTATTGTGGAACCACTGGGACTTTTCCTCGGTAAGCGCGGATATTCCGGTCCTGCCCCTGAAGTGTCTCAGCGAAACTATGGCCACCCTCGCCCGTCGCGACGAAATATAGCGCTTTCCCTTCGGCCGGATGGGCCGCAGCCTCAAGAGACGTCTTACCCGGTGAGCAGATTGGCCCCGGTGGTAGGCCGGTTTCCAGGTAGGTATTGTATGGGCCAGAGACCTGAAGATCATCATGTGTCAAAGGACGATCCAATGTCCCCAGACCTTCACTTAGCCCATAAATAACGCTTGGATCCGTCTGAAGGCGCATGCCAAGTTTAAGACGGTTCAGGAAGACGCGCGCCACCATCGGACGCTCGGCCGGCACTGCTGTTTCCCGCTCAATGAGTGATGCCAGAGTTACAAGATCCTGCGGGCTCTCAATCAGACCATCCAAGGCTTCCACATCACGCTTGTCCCAGATGGACTGCACCTGAGCGTCCATCATGCGTTTCAGGCGATCAGCCATGGATTGCCTTGCGGTGCCACGGACATAGGCAATCGTCTGAGGAAGGACGCTTCCCTCCACGATTTGAGGGACGTCTCCCGTCAGGAAAGGTGCTTTGCGAAGAATATCCGCAATCTTCAGCGCAGTCAGACCTTCAGGAACAGTCAACTGATGGGAGACAGGTTTGCCGTGCCGCAAAATTTCCAGCACGTGAGCCACAGACACTCGTGCGGGGAACTGAAGTTCCGCCGCATGGATCTGTCCATCCCGATGAGTCAGGAAGGCTGATAGCCGGAAGAAGGCTCCGGATGACCATGTTGGGGAAAGAATTCCGTCATCCTGAAGAGCTTTTGTAACCGTCGCGTTGTTACCACGCGGAATGACAAAGGCTTTTGTTTCAGGAAGCGGACCTGGATCAGTGTAATGACCGTATCCGGCCACCGCTGCTGCAACAAAGAGCAGCGGCGCCATGAAGATTGCCAGCTTACGGCCAGCCTTGGGGGGAAGAAGAGGTTTTCTGTTTTCTTCGCCGTCCGGCTGGCTTTCAGGCATAAATCAAAACGACTCCGCTCAGTCCTTGCAGCGCTTCAGGATAATGCTGGCATTCGTGCCGCCAAACCCGAAGCTGTTGGACAGAGCGACATCAACCTTACGCTTCTGAGCCTTCAGAGGCACACGATCGATTACACTCTCGCGTGCCGGATTTTCAAGGTTCAGCGTGGGCGGCACGATGCCGTCGCGGATGGCCTGAAGGCAGAAGATTGCCTCCACAGCACCCGCTGCGCCAAGAAGATGACCAATGGCAGACTTGGTGGATGACATCACCAGGTTCTTGGCATGGTCGCCGAAGAAACGCTCGACCGCATCCAGTTCCAGATCGTCAGCCATGGTGGAGGTGCCATGCGCGTTGACGTAGTCGATATCCGACGCCTGAAGGCCACTGTTCTTCAGGGCGGCCTTCATGGCACGGAACGCGCCTTCATGACCTTCAGCCGGGGCTGTGATGTGATGAGCGTCGCCGGACAGACCATAGCCGCCGATTTCGCCATAGATCTTAGCACCGCGAGCCTTGGCATGTTCGTACTCTTCCAGCACGACCACACCGGCACCTTCACCCATGATGAAGCCATCACGATCCTTATCCCACGGACGGGACGCCTTGGTCGGATCTTCATTGGAGCCAGTGGAGAGCGCACGCGCCGAGCAGAAACCGGCAATACCCAGCGAACAGATGGCAGCTTCCGCGCCACCGGCAATCATGACGTCTGCATCACCGTACTGGATCAGACGGGACGCATCGCCAATCGCATGCACGCCTGTAGCGCAGGCTGTAACGACAGCATGGTTCGGTCCCTTGAAGCCGTAACGGATCGAAAGGTGACCGGAAATGAGATTGATAAGCGCAGACGGGATGAAGAACGGTGACAGACGACGGGCCTTGCCGCTCGAAACTGTCAGAGAACCTTCATAAATCGTCTGCAGACCACCGATACCGGAGCCGATCATCACGCCTGTGGCGCAGCGATCATCTTCGTTCTCAGGCTTCCAGCCCGAGTCTTCGACGGCCTGGATGGCAGCGGCCAGACCAAGATGGATGAAGCGATCCATTTTCTTCTGGTCTTTGACCGGCACCCAGTCAGACAGCGTGAGACCGCCTTCTTCGGTCGGCCCCTCAGGAACCTGACCAGCGACCTGCGCAGGGAGTTCGGAAGGATCAAAATGGGTAATACGCCCGATACCGGACTGCCCTTCGATCAGACGCTTCCACGTCAGTTCCGCACCCACCGCAAGTGGGCTGACAACACCGATTCCGGTAACGACGACGCGTCTTCCGTTGATTGCATTCCCGCTCATCGATGCCTCATGTCTCACGTTGTAAACGACCATACGATGCGGCCTGAAGACCGCTCCGTGTATCCGCCCCTGGTAATTGAGGCGGGATGGGACCAGCCTTAGACCAGTCCCGAAAGCGCCTTAGGCAGCCTTCTGCTTCTCGATGTAGTCAATCGCGTCCTTGACGGTGGCGATCTTCTCGGCTGCATCTTCCGGGATCTCGACGGAGAAAGCTTCTTCGAAAGCCATGACCAGCTCAACCGTGTCGAGGCTGTCTGCGCCCAGATCGTCAATGAAAGACGCTTCCGGCGTGACCTTGCTTTCTTCAACGCCGAGGTGCTCGACAACGATTTTCTTCACCTTGTCAGCGATATCGCTCATCTGTTTGTTCCTTCTGCCCGTTCAGGGCGTTACAAAAAACTCGTATTGCCGTCTGCCAGTCCGGGAACCCATCAGGGCTTCCAGCGCAGGCCACCTCTCCTTTCGGAAAGGCGTTGCCACCGGCCGAACCGGACATCGGCCTTCATCAGACCGGGCAAAGCAGCGCGCGATTAGCACGCTTTGACCTGAAACGCCAAGCGTCTCAGACCATGGCCATACCACCGTTGACGTGCAGGGTCGTTCCCGTGACCCAAGCAGCCTCGTCAGAAGCCAGATACACCACTGCCGCAGCCACGTCATCCGGGTTTCCCATCCGACCGAGCGGAATGGAGCCAACCAGCTTTTCGCGGATACCCTCAGACAGCACATCCGTCATCGGCGTTTCAATGAAACCAGGAGCCACAACGTTGACCGTCACACCGCGAGGACCGGCTTCCTGAGCCAGAGACTTGCTCATGCCAACGATGCCAGCCTTTGCCGCTGCGTAGTTAGCCTGACCCGCATTTCCTGTCGTTCCAACAACTGACGCGATGGAAATGATGCGGCCAGCGCGACGGCGCAGCATACCCTTAAGGGCAGCGCGAGCCAGACGGAACGGACTTTCCAGATCCACCGTCATGACCTGCGACCAGTCACTGTCCTTCATGCGGATGGCAAGCGTATCGCGCGTCAGACCCGCATTGTTCACCAGAATGTCCAGCGGAGCCCCGGCTACTTCTTCAGCCTTAGCCACAAGACCATCAGCTTCAGACGCATCCGACAGGTTGGCAACAGCAATATGGGCGCGCTCGCCAAGGCTATCTGCAAGTTCCTTCAGAGCCGCTTCACGCGTGCCGCTGAGAACAACCGTTGCGCCAAGGGCGTGAAGCTGACGGGCAATAGCTGCACCGATGCCACCGGATGCACCCGTGACGAGTGCGATCTTGCCAGAAAGAGAGAACATGGTTCGTTGTCCTTACAGAGCCTTGAGCAGGGCTTCGATTTCAGCGGGTGTGCCAGCATTGTCCGTGGCAAGGTCAGGAGCAATACGACGCGCCAGACCGCACAGCACCTTGCCGGCTCCCAGTTCATGCATATTTGTCACGCCCATGGCTGCCATGGCCTGAACGCTTTCGCGCCAGCGGACAGTTCCCGTAACCTGCTTCACCAGAAGGTCGCGGATCGCATCAGGATCCGTGACCTTCGCAGCAGTCACATTGGCAATAACCGGGACGCTCGGCGCATTCAGTGTAGCCGTTGCCAGCGCTTCGGCCATTTCACGACCGGCAGGCGCCATCAGTGACGAATGAAACGGCGCGGAGACCGGAAGTTTCACAGCCCGCTTGATGCCACGCTCCTTGGCAAGGGCAATGGCGCGATCCACGGCATCCATGTGTCCAGACACAACGATCTGGCCACCGCCGTTATCATTGGCGATCTCAAGGACCTGTCCCTCGGCGGCATCTTCACAGATGGACTGCGCCTGCTCAGCCTCAACTCCGAGAAGGGCTGCCATGCCGCCCTCACCTGCAGGAACAGCCCGCTGCATTGCCTGACCGCGCAGACGCAGCAAACGGGCACCCTCAGCAATACCGAGCGTGCCAGCAGCAGCAAGAGCAGAATATTCTCCAAGAGAATGACCCGCCAGCAAAGCGGCCTTGTCTGCCAGCTTGAAGCCACCTTCGGTTTCAAGGGCCCGAACTGCAGCGAGCGATACAGCAAAAAGTGCTGGCTGCGTGTTCTCGGTCTTTGTCAGTTCGTCCGCTTCGCCGGAGAACATCAGCTTTGACAGATGCACTCTGAGGGCATCGTCAACTTCCTGAAAAACGGCGCGGGATGAAGCAAAGGCATCATGCAGGGCCTGCCCCATTCCGACTGACTGACTGCCCTGACCCGGAAAGACAAAAGCGTGAACCGACATGGATCCCCCTGCTGGCATGAAAAACAGGCTCAGGGTGATGCTGTTTCACACGCGATCTGTCAAATTCTGCCTTATCTGTCAGGTGTGAATGTCGCGTATGCCTCACCGGGAATTTTAACCCGGACCCGCCCAAAAGGCTTGCTGGAACGAAATACCGTATCCTCTGCATAGTCCTGCGGCCGAAGCAGAACAGTCATTGGCTCCCTGCTCACGTTTGACGCCAGCACCCGAACGGTGCCGCTCGTCACAGCCTCAAAATTCGCTCCCGGAGCAATATCTATCTTGAGCCGATGAGCATCCGGCATGAACCAGGACAAGATCACACCCGTCAGATCACGAATGCACGCATTGACCTGGCGCAGCCAGTGACGAGCCTCTATGCCGGTAAATGTCTGCTGCGCAGGCAACGCGACCACCAGAGACAGCTCCGTTCTGACATTATGCCCGATGGCTTCTGTCTGAAGGACTGGCGGGTTCTCTGCCTTCAGGCGGTCTGTCAGCGGAAAATGCATGTCCCGGTCCTGACCGAAGAACAAGGGAATATCGCCATCCCGGCTATGAACCATAAGCCGCGCTTTTGAGGGGTAATCATGGTCAGGCAGCAACTCGCCTGTGAAATGGAGTGACAGACCCTCTTTTGCCGCCTGCGGAAAGCGCTCAAACCGCTCATAGATACGTGCGATGTCCTGATATGTCGCAACGCGCACGTCATGTCGGCCAGCGACAATAAGATGCTCCTCAGAAGCACCGTGCGCCTCGTGAAGCCCGACACAGGAAAGGAATGCGATGAAACATCCCGTCAGAAGACGATAGGTCATGAGTTTATTTTACAACAAATGATGTCTTATTCAATTTTTTGCAGAACAATCAGAACCTGCGGCAGCCTTACCGGATTATCCAGATATTCGATCAGGCGAAACATACCGCCCCAAGCTTTAAGAATATAATTCCGTGGTATGATGGCCTCTCCATAATGCGCCTGAGGCTGAGGGCGCTTTGCAGACGCGGCATGCAGGAACCGTCCAGCCTCAAAATGTGAATTCGCCTGGGCTTCATCCACAAAACTGTTTGCACAGGCTTCATGCCATGGATGCTCCAGTCGCATCCCAGAAGCACGACGCAAGCGCTGCTCCGCGCAGAATGACAGAAACCGCCGACTCTGCGTCGTAAAGACAACCAATCCATCTGGCTTCAGAAGCCGATGAAACTCCCTCATCCAGTGGCCGGCCAAAAATTCATCCAGATGTGAAAATGTCGACCAGGACGTGACCAGATCCAGCGTACCAGGCACGAGCGGCAATGGTGGCACCAGCCCGGCCTGCAAGAAGGGAAGAAATGGATTGGCGCGCCGTGCCGCCATGAGAAAGCGGTCCGTATGCTCGACGCTGACGAGGGACTGTGATCGCACGTCCTTCATGAAAAGGCGTGCCATCCGCCCCCACCCACATCCGAAATCAAGAACGGAAGTCTCGGGCTTCACAGGTCTTCCCGCGTAGGCGCAATACGCTTTTATTTCTCGATAAAAGACATGCGCCTCATGAATGGAAACCTCCCCGTGATGCCCATGAATTTCACGCTGAAGATCATCCGGGGGAAACTCAGGCATCCGAACGCCCCGCACATCATGTCCGCCAAGGGACGAGACCAGAACATGCAGCCATTCTTCATCCGCAAGCCCGTGAAAGGCTTCAAAAACAGCATCCGTCCTGTCGGAGTGGGTCATTCTTCTACCGTTACGCCATGTCAGTAACGATTTATTAACGCACTTCCACCAACAAGAGAACCAAGCCGCCGCCTCCTGAAAAATTCTGCCCCGCGCTTTTCAGATACAACACAAGAAAGAGTTCTCACATAAACTGGATATGGCTCTTAAATCCCAAAAGAGCGGCATCCCGCAGATTGTATTGGGCATTCGGGTGAATGTAATACTCAAACAAAGGCGTGAAAATCACCCCCTTCACAACGTGGATAGCGTAGTTGAACTCCATCACGACCGCATCCTGCTGAACACCTGTCGCATGATTGGGAAGTGATTGCCCTTTACGGATCAGCGCAGTCTCACTTCGGCTCACACCGGATGCAATCTTGGTGTAGGTCAGAGAAAATCCGAGCGTATCGTAGGGTCGAGAGTTCAGAAATCCGCGGTTAATCAGTGCGCCATAGACGAGATACCGGCGCAGGGACGTATGGGGATCATTGTAAATAAGCCCCGTCATCGCCGTCAGGCCTGAGCCCTTTGCCCGGTAGTGCAGCAGCTGCTGATCCAGCATGACCCATGTTGACCAGGACGCGCTTCGCTTTTTATGCGCAAGTCCGCTCTCTGCATAAGAACCGTCATACAGATCGTAATAGTTGTCAGTTTGCGGGGTACTGAAGAGCTGGGCCCCGAATTTGTAATGACCCGGCAAGGTGCCATGCCCGAAAACCGGTTCCCAGGCTGTTTCGATCGGTGCCGTATAACCGATGATATTGGCCCCATTGAACTTGAATCCGGTTCGATGCTGATAGACCTGATAAATCCCGTTTTCGATCGGATACACCCCTGTCTGAACATAGACAGAATGCACCGGCCTTCCCCGGACCCGAAATCCCCAGGTTGCAGCAGGATAACCCGCGTCAAAATTCGTGTCCGTAATCCCTTTGGGACGACCGCAGAAACTACCGTTCTGGAAATTGCAGAACAAAGGGCTCGCTGCAAAATCCGAAATTTCTGACATACGACCAGCCGCAATCGCCAGACGTCCACCGTAAAGCGTCTCTTCGCCGTACATATAGACCAGATGCACGACAACATTTCCGCCACCGCCATAATCTTCGGAGGCATGATTGAGCCAGTCACCAAACATGCGATTGGCCGTCGTACCGTATCGACCCACCGTAATCATGTGCGTCGCAAAACCACGCAGACCGGCAAGTTTTTCCCAGTCGACATCAAGCTGCATGGCATACTGGCCCGCATTGCTCGCGCCCTGCTTGTAGTTTTCAAATCCTGGCGTTGTTCCGCGCGTCGGTTTCGTTATCGCTCCGGCAAATTCATTCGTATTATCGACGAGGAAATTGATGCCACGCTTACGCAGCCAGTCTGACAAGGGATTGGAGACGATAGCCTCGGGATGGGAAAATGCTGGCACGGTTGTTTCACGCGATGCGTGCACAGGAAGAGGCGTTGAAACCAACTGACTTGGCGCAGATCCAATATCGCGGTCCATGACCTGAGCAAAAGCAGGCAGCGAGACGAAAATACTGAAAAACCACACGAACCATGAGCTTTTCAGAGCATAACCCAGCACACGAAGATGCAAATCTGGCGCCCCTATTTGAACAGGAATAATGTTACATCACGACCTCTGAAGCGAATTGCGCCCGATCCAGAGTGAGCATGCAAAATCCCTACGCGACGGAGCATTGTAGCGTAATTAACATTTTAGAATTTCTCGTAAATTTGATTAATAATTCACAAATATAAAATAATTAAAATATTTTTTATTATTTGTTTTAAAGTAAAAATACTTGTGAAAGTGAAGTACATTTTATATTAATATTCAAATATATACAAAAGCGTTAATTTAGAAAATTAGTTATGTAATATTTCTTTCACATGAAACACGTTTGCGTGCCCATTTTCGAAAACATGTCTTTTTTTGTGGAAAATCAAAGCCTGAGAGCAGAAGACGTTTACCATTCACGCGAACCACATTTCGTGGCGCATGAAGAGAGAGGAAATTTCTGCATGTCTCTTTCTGGTAAAATTGCCGCTGTAACCGGGGCGGCTCAAGGTATCGGCAAGGCCATCGCTCTTCGTCTGGCGCGCGAAGGAGCTGACATTATTCTATTGGATGTCAAACAGGAAACCGTTCAGCAGGCTGCCAAGGAAGTTGAGGCTCTTGGTCGACGTGCTATCGCTCTGACGGCTGACATCAGCAATCGCGATGAATTTCAGAAGACCCTGAAAGAAGCCTCCAGACAGCTGGGCGGCCTCGATATCATGGTCAATAACGCCGGCATCTGCCAGGTGAAGCCTATTCTGGACGTCACCCAGGAAGAAGTTGAGAAGATTTACCGTATCAATGTTCAGGGCGTGATCTGGGGTATCCAGGCTGCAGCCAACATTTTCAAAGAGACCGGCAAGAAGGGCAAGATCATCAATGCCTGCTCCATTGCTGGCCATGAAGGCTTTCCCCTTCTCGGGATCTATTCTTCCACAAAGTTCGCAGTTCGCGCACTGACGCAGTCGGCCGCCAAAGAACTGGCCGCCTTCGGTATCACCGTGAACTCCTACTGCCCGGGCATCGTCGGAACGGATATGTGGGTCGAGATCGACAAGCGCATGTCTGAGATTACCGGTGCTGAACTGGGCGCAACGTACAAGAAGTATGTTGAAGGTATCGCTCTCGGACGGGTCGAAACAGCGGACGACGTTGCGGGCTTCGTCGCATTCCTGTCGGGCAAAGATTCCGATTACATTACTGGCCAGTCCATCCTGATCGATGGCGGCCTCGTCTACCGCTAAGGCTGTAGATACAAAAAAGGGCCGGAGAAGTCCGGCCCTTTTTTGAAATCATCAGGCGTCCCGCGGGATAAGGCGTCCACGCTGCCATGCTTCCGCAGCATCATCGGGGTCCTGCCCTTCGACGCCAATATTATAATCCAGCGCACTCATGACCTTGTTGCCGAGCATCATCTCGGACAACTCGTCAAGAAGATCCGTGTCTGCCTTGCGCGCAACATCTTCCCGCAGAACCATGCGCGCAGACATTTCCCCGCCAAGCAGCTTGTCAGGGTCCTCAACCAGCGTCAGCAACGCAGTATGGAACACAGCGTGAGGCTGAGTGGCGACAACAAGGGGAGATTCCCCGTCAGCCTGCGCCTTTTCCAGACGACCGATCAGAGCGGCCTCTCCAACGACTTCAAGCGGCAGGGAGGAGAGAGCTGGAAGCTGCTTGAGTGCCTTTTCAAGAACCTCGCGGCTGTCATCCGCAACGATCACCCGATCCACTTCAGCGGATGTCAGCGCATTGACAGGACCGAGCGCACGCAGCGCAGCAAACGAAATCTGCGGCTGATACAGATCCCCGATCACACGAAAGCCCGGACCAGCGAATTTTTCATCACGCGGGAACCAGGCAGAGACCAGAAGATCAATCTCGCCCTGCTCCATGGCTTCAGCCACATCTTCAGGATCGAGGTCTACGAACTCGACGTCCACCTCATGCGCTTCGAGAACACGGGCGACCGCACTGGCACACCCGGCATGAAGCGAGGTGTACAGATGGCCGATCGTCATTTGCGTCATGAGGCAGTCCGTCAGTCAGAAAATTGAAACGTGAGACCGTGGATAAGCCTCACGCTTCATTTTGTCACGACCCTTACCAGATCTTTACGCGCTGATCCGGGGCCAGATAGAGCTTGTCGCCCTCTTTTACGCCGAATGCGTCATACCAGGCGTCAATATTATGCGCTGGCATGTTCACACGCGTGACGGCCGGGGCATGCTCGTTCGAAAGCATCTGCTGGCGCAGCGCATCCGGACGATCCTTCTCACGCCACACCTGTGCCCACCCCAGGAACACGCGCTGATCGCCTGTCAGACCATGAACGGTTGTCTGCGGCTTGCCATGCAGGGAGTCATGATAAGCCTGCAGACCGAGGTTCAACCCGCCGGAATCCGCAATATTCTCGCCCATCGTCATCTTGCCGTTCACGTGCGTGCCCGGCAGGGGCTCCTGCGCGTCGTATTGTGCACCCAGACGATCCGCGAGTTTCTGGAAAGCATCAGAGGATGCTTTGGTCCACCAGTCATTCAGACGGCCATGCTCATCATAATGACGGCCCTGGTCGTCAAAGCCATGGCTCATCTCATGACCGATCACGCCACCAATGGCACCGTAATTCACAGCCATATCGCCCTTCGGATCGAAGAACGGCGGCTGAAGGATGGCAGCCGGGAAAACGATCTCGTTCATCGTCGGATCATTGTAGGCATTCACCGTCTGCGGCGTCATGCCCCATTCGTCACGATCCACCGGCTTGTCGAGTTTGTCCACCTCATGCTGCCAGTTGAACGCCACACCACGCACGGCATTGCCATACACGTCGCCCTGACGAACCACGAGGTTGCTGTAGTCCCACCATTTCTTGGGATAGCCAACCTGAATGGCGAAGTGATCCAGCTTGTTCAGAGCAGCCTTGCGGGTCTGCTCGTCCATCCATGTGTTGTGCTCAAGGCGATCATGGAAGGAAGACTTCACCTTCTGCACCAGCTCCGTAATCTGAGCCTGTGCTGACGGCGGGAAGTAACGGGCAACATAGATCTTGCCCAGAGCCCAGCCCATGGCACCATTGGTCACGCGTGTCGCACGCTTCCAACGAGGAGACTGCTGCGCCACGCCTGACAGCGTGCGACTGTTGAAGTCAAAGGACGCGTCAGAGAAATCGTGAGACAGATAAGCTGCGGCATTGTCGGCCAGATGGAAGGCAAGCCAGGCCTGAACCACGCTGTAATCAGCCTTCTTCAGAACGCGGGACATGGCAGCGATGCCATCGGGCTCACGCACGTCCACCTTGCGATCGGCAATATTTGCAGCCGGAAGCCCTGCCGTCGTCAGGAACGTGACCCAGTCAAAGTCCGGAGCAATCTTCTGTAGCTGCGTGACCGTCATCGGGTTGTAGAGCTTGAGCGGATCGCGCGTCTGGTCGCGGGGGATCTCAACCTTGGCAAGCGCCGTTTCAAGATCAACCACGGCCTGCGCGTTCTTGGCTGGATCAGCCCAGCCCACAAGCGTCAACATCTTGGCGACATAAGCCTGATAGGCCTTCTTCTTGTCGGCAAGCTTCGGGTCTGTGTAGTAGCTGATATCGGGCAGGCCCAGGCCACCGCTGACACCAATGCTCATGCCCTGATCGAGCATCAGCATGTAGTGTTCCGGATCTTTCTGGTCCTGCTCAACGCCAATCTGGAATGTCGAGAACGCCATGGACTTCAGAGATGTACCAAACGCTTCTGCAAGGCTCTTGGCATCACTGACCTTACGGATCTTCTCAAGATCCGCGGCTAGCGGCTTGGCTCCCAGAGCATCAACCGCCTTCTGGTCCAGATAACTGGCGTAGAAAGTGCCAATCTTGCCCATGTCGTCAGACGGCTCGGCAGAAACATGCTTCTGCGCTTCGTTCAGGATCGCCTTCTGGCGCTCCATGGACAGCTCATACAGAATACGGAACGGGCCGTAGCTGCTCATATCCCCCGGAATTTTCAGGTTCTTGAGGTACGTGCCGTTGGCATATTCGAAAAAATTGTCGCCTGGCTTGACGCTATGGTTCATGCCGGCTTCATCAAAGCCCCAGCCTGAATTGTAACCGGCGGCCTGCGCGCTAGCGGCCGTCAGGCCCATAGCCAGTGCAAGCACACTCGCACCCTGCGTCAGGCGGCGTTTAACAGAAACTGTAGTCTTCACATTATGCCTCATGTTCTGGCGATCGCCGTAGCATGAGGCATAAAAGATCATTTCGTCAAAAGGTCGTCCATACAAACGGAGACTTTTTGTTACTTCCCGCTTTTGCGGGTTGTCTTGCGTGCTTTGTCAGCCGGAGCGGAAACAGCCAGCACGTCATAATCAAAAACCATGACTTTATCGAGATATGGCCCGGCAAATTCCTTGAAGGCCTCATGGGCGGGGTCGAAGAAGGCCGGATCTGTCACGACGGGCTTACCAACGTAATAGTTCCGATCCCCTTCCGAGCGAAACGTCACGAGAAATGCCTGCTGCAGACCACCCTCTACACCTTCGCCGCTGTTCTGAAACCCGGTTTCAATGCTGACCACTACGGGACGGCCGTCCGGACGACGACTGTCCTGTGCAAGATGCAGAAACCGGCCGGACACTTCCGCACGCTGTGCCGTCGTGGCGTCCTTTTTGTAACGGAACATCACCATGTGACGCACTGTCCCCACACGCCAGTCAGCCGCTGTGAACTGAGCGTATCCGACCTGTCGGGCAAGCTGCTGGGAGGCAACCGTTGCCGCTGCCGGTGTATCGCTTGTCACCGGGCCTGACGTCGCGATCGGCAAGGAGTATGGATCTGCTTTGGCTGAGAAGCCCTGTGACAGCCCTGCGATGGACAGAAGGGCAGCGGCTCCCCAGATAAAGCGACGGGACAGAAGTAGTCGAACGTCCATTCTCAAGCTCCAGTTACCAGACAGAAAATGCAGTTCTTCATGGCACGAAACGGCCCCTTCCGTCTTGTGAATTTCCGTAAGTCTGGCGAACTGTCAGGCCGCGATCTGACGCTGAAACGATTTGCGGCGCCACTGGATCAGTCGATACACCCCATTCGCTGCCAGCTTCTGCCAACGGGAATGCGGGGTGAAGCCGATTGTCTTGAAGATCATGGCCGTCACACGATCAATGTGCTTCTGCTGATAGAATCCCATGGCTTTGGACATGTAAGCCGCAATGCAGCGCTTGTGATCATAGGGCATATCCGGGGATTCATTGGTCGTGTGATAGGCGGACGCCAGCTCATCGTCCTCACTCTCGGTCACACGCCCAAGAGCAATGCGTGTCCGTGCCCAGACACTGAGCTTCTCGCGCTTCAGATAGCGATGCATGTGATCATAGAAGAGTTTGAAATGCCGGTATTCATCGGCGGCAATCTGCTTGCAGATGGCTTTCAGCAAGGGCTCATCCGTCGCATCCGCCAGCGCCGTGTAAAAAGACGACGTTCCCGTCTCGACCATACAACGCGCGATCAGTTCGCCCGTGCGGGACCCGCGGATAGACGCATCAACGTCTGCATCAATCTTGTAACTTGCGCGATAGCGCTCAAACGCCTCTTCATAGTCCCAGCTCGGATCTGCCAGCATGGCCCAGCGGCCCAGAGCATCTCCGTGCTGAACTTCTTCCACTGCCCAGTTGGCTGTTGCTGCGCTGAAATCCGGGTCTCCCACAAAGACGTGTCTCAAATATTCAGCGTAGTCCAACCCATTCTTTTCAACGACTGAAGCAGACTTCACCAGAGGAATGATATCCGGGTCCACGCGGGATGGATCAAAGGAATCCCAGTCCATCTGCTCGATACGCCAGTGTTTCATCGCTTTGCCTCGTCCGTTTTCCGGCTCATAATCATGACGATGAGATGACACGCCGGGGCCATTTTGGGTAGGTGTGACGCAACAACGTTGGAGAAAGCCCCGTGACGGCTCAGAAAATGACACAGCCAGACGTCCGCCACGACTGGACGCGCGCCGAGGTTGAAGCGCTGATCAACCTCCCCTTCCCGGACCTGATGTTCCGCGCCCAGGAACTGCACCGTCGTTATTTCGACCCCACAAAAGTGCAGATTTCCACGCTTCTTTCGATCAAGACAGGCGGTTGCCCCGAAGACTGCGCCTACTGTCCGCAGAGCGCCCGACACGAAAAAAGCGTGAAGGCCGAACGTCTGATGGCCGTCGAAAAGGTGATGACCGAGGCGCGTGCAGCAAAGGCAGCAGGCGCAGGCCGATTCTGCATGGGCGCTGCCTGGCGCTCCCCGAAGGACCACGATCTCGACTCCGTTTGTGAGATGATCGAGGGCGTGAAGTCCCTTGGTCTCGAAACCTGCGTCACGCTCGGGATGCTGGACTCCGTACAGTCCCAGCGCCTGAAAGATGCCGGGTTGGATTATTACAACCACAACCTCGACACCTCTGAGGAGTTCTACGGCTCCATCATCTCAACCCGCACGTATCAGGAGCGCCTCGATACGCTCTCCAACGTGCGCGATGCCGGCATCAATGTCTGCTGTGGCGGAATCGTGGGTATGGGCGAAGATCTGTCCGACCGCGCCGGCCTGCTGATGACGCTCGCCAACCTGCCGAAGCATCCCGAGAGCGTACCCATCAATCTGCTTGTTCGCGTTGAAGGCACACCGTTAGGTGAAGCTGAAGCGGTCGATCCGATCACCTTCGTCCGTATCATCGCCACAGCCCGTATCATGATGCCGGAAAGCCATGTCCGTCTGGCAGCAGGACGTGAAAACATGACGGATGAGGCACATGCTCTGTGCTTCCTCGCAGGTGCCAACTCTATCTTCTGTGGTGAAAAGCTCCTGACCACGCCAAACCCTGCTGAACACCGCGACCGTCAGCTTCTGTCCGCTCTGGGCATGACGCCGATGGTTCAGTCTGAAGCAGAAATGGGCGCACTGCGTCCTGCCGTTCCGGACGTCGCTGCCTACGAAGCAGCTCTGTCCTGACAAACAAAGGGCGAGGCATTCTGTGCGCCTCGCCCTCATTGTGACCGATTAAGCTTTCAGACGCGCAGCAATATCAGCCACACGACGGCCATAGCGCTCAGCCGTCAACAGATC
Organism: Gluconobacter sp. Gdi; assembly: GCF_014132155.1. Taxonomy (GTDB): domain Bacteria; phylum Pseudomonadota; class Alphaproteobacteria; order Acetobacterales; family Acetobacteraceae; genus Gluconobacter. Next base: position 755,601 of record NZ_BLJQ01000001.1, on the reverse strand, counting down.
TCCCTTCTGCACACCATCGACACCCGCATTTGCCGGAGCGCGCGCCAGAAGCCCGACTGACCCGCCCAGATTGTTCGGGTCGTCGCCTGTCGCATCAAGAGTGTTGGATGGCAGAACACCCAAACTCACCCAGATCCCACCATGCTGGGATGCCAGTGTCTGGAGCGTAATCAACGTGACCTGCTTGTCCCCACTTGGGCTGGCGGAGTTCGTGAAGCCACCAAACACCTTGTCCTGCCAGCCACGTGTGAACCAGATCTTGGATGTGGCATCCGCAAATTTCTTAAACTGCCAGCTCACGTTGCCCATATAGGTCGGCGTTCCAAAAATGATGGCATCCGCCTCATTCAGCGCAGCCCATTCGGCCTCGGTAATTTCGCCGTCAGCACTAATCGCCACGAGTTGGGCCTGAGCTCCCTGAGCCACATGCTCCGCCACCACCTTGGTGTGCCCATATCCCGAATGATAGACGACCAAAACTTTAGACATCGTTCCTGTCCTTCAAACCAGTTCATACGATACGTGGTATCCATTGGATACCAACAGTCTTCGTGGTATTATGCTAGCAAATTCGGGACAAGAAGGCACTTTCCAGACACATGGTTACCTTGCAGAAACCAGACACCCCCACACGAAACCTCTGCTTCAACGTCTATGCAAAAGAGTGCCCTACACGCTTTGTGCTGGACCGGCTTGGTGACAAATGGGCTCTTCTCGTGCTGGACCGCCTTCAGAATGATGTTGTGCGCTTCAATGTCCTCAAGCGGGACATCAATGGGATTTCGCAGAAAATCCTGTCTCAGGTGCTGAAAAACCTTGAGCGCGACGGGCTTATTTTAAGGCAAGCCTATCCAACCGTGCCTGTCACTGTTGAATATAGCCTCAAACCTCTCGGAGAGACCCTGATCCAGGCTGTTTCAAGCCTCACGCACTGGGCTGAAACCCATATGGCTGACATTCAGGACTCTCAACGTCTTTACGATGAAGCAAAAAACAGCGCACTCTGACATTTTGCGCCTTTCATAAAGCCATTTTTCAACTTTTCCCTTGGCCTCGTAGCCGTTCTTTCCTAAACCCTCGCCCTTCGCGAATTCGGGACGGGACCAGCCAAAATGACGACGCAACCTCTTAAAGCGCCAAAAATTCGCGTCGGCATCGACTTTGGAACGACCAATAGTGTCGTCGTCATCGCAGATGAACAGGGCAACACGCAGCCTGCCATCTTCAACTTCATTGACAGCCCGTCTTCCGAAACCTGCCGCACCCTGCTCTGTCTCTGGATGGATCAGGAGGGCAATCGACGCGTTCTTCAGGACGCCATCGGGCTTGATGCCATCGAAGCCTATCTGGATGATCCGGCAGAAAGCCGCCTCATCATGTCCATGAAGACCTATCTGGCCCAAGGCTCATTCCGCGAGACACGTGTTTTTGCCTCGACCATGACGCTTCAGAACCTGATCGCCCGGTTCCTGCGTTCCCTGATGGACAAGGCCGACATTACACCAGAGCAGGTCAGCACAACGATCGGCAGGCCCGTGCGCTTTGCGGGTGAACTGGCCGACGACAATCTGGGTGTGAAGCGCCTGAAGGAAAGCTTTGTCGAGGCAGGTTTCGCTGAGCCGAACGTCGTACTTGAGCCCGAAGGGGCGGGCTGGCGCTTCATGCAGCGACTGGATGCACCAGCAACCGTGCTGGTAGGAGACTTCGGCGGCGGCACAAGCGATTTCTCTGTCATGCGCTTTGACCCCCATGGCACACCGCGCACCGTCACACTGGGTCATTCCGGTGTCGGGATTGCGGGAGACCAGTTTGACTTCCGTATTATCGACAATGTCGTCGCACCCGCACTTGGTCGGGACACGACATATCGGGTGATGGGTGGGCAGCCTCTTCCCGTCCCTATTGAATGGTATGCGAGCCTCGGGCGCTGGCATCGCCTGTCTCTGATGCGGACCCCTCAAACTCTTCGCAGCATTGCAGACGTCGCAAAGACAGCTTCTGATCCGCAGAAGCTGCGAAATCTTCTGCGTCTGATTGAAGATCAGGAAGGCCAGAACCTGTATCGGGCGATTGGTCAGGCCAAAAGCGATCTCTCACGGCACGACAGCACGGTCCTGAAGTTCAGCCACCGGGACCTGAAAATCGAGCAGACCATCACGCGTGCAGATTTCGAAAGCTGGATCAAACCAGATCTGGAAAAACTCGCAGCCGCCATCGACGATGCCCTGAACGTTACAGGCCTCGGCATTGACGATATCGATCACGTCTTCCTCACCGGCGGCACGTCTTTTGTTCCGGCCGTTCGGAAGTTGTTCACGGATCGCTTTGGTGAAAGCCGGGTCGATGGCGGATCAGAATTCGTCTCTGTCGCTGAAGGTCTGGCCCTGATCGAAGTGGAAGCAAGAGCCTCGGCCTGAATGTTCAGGCCGGGCTACTGGTCAGGCGATCTGGAGAAATGGGGCTCATCGCGCGGGCAGAGACAACGGCCTCACGGAATGTTCCTTCCACAGACAACTTGAAGGCCACATTCGTATTTCCATAAGCCCGGGTCGTGAGACAGACACCTGAAGAGGTGAAAATTTCCACGACCGAACCATCTACGAAAATATCCAGCATATTGCGGGCGGCCAATGGCAAGGGTGCGGAATCTCCATTGGCCATCAATTCTTTTCCGGGCCGGTATGGATCGTAATCAAGCTCCAGAAATGGCCCCTCCCCTCCAAATGTCAGGCGCCCGGCCTCGGTTCCGATAAAGGTCAGACGAATTCGGCCATTCGGTCCATCGGGAGCGGCCCAGGACGAGGGCGTGAGCTGGCGGAAATGCGGGCCTTCCAACACAGCCAGATTGGGATGGGGTGCAAGACGCAGAGCGGCATCCCCGTCAGCCGTGAGAACCCGCGGCAAAGACATGACACCACTCCAGCCCGCTTCCATGGCCCCATGACTGCGCTCAGGCTTCTCAGGCACCCAACCCCAGAGAACGCGCCGCCCGTGCTCATCCAACATGGTCCGTCCGGCGTAGAACGAGCCATATCCAAGAGGCTGAATAATGCGCGGATGAAATGCACCTTCGCTGTAAATGCCTGAAGCATAATAAACAGTGCTGCCCAGCGAGTAGATCAGGACCCAGGTGTCACCGAGCGCAAAAAAGTCCGGACATTCCATGGCATCGTCGTAAGCGCCAGGCAGATGCGTGGGGCCATAGAAAATAGTGCGATAGGTCCAGTCTTTTAGATTCTCACTATCGTATTTCAGAATGACCCCACCCGGACCAAACTGGGATTGCCGAACGTTGGCGCCGAGCAGCATGTGCCATCCCTCGTGATCCTTCCAGACGAGCGGATCGCGAAATCCATCAACATGCAGTCCCGGCGGGGGCTCGGACAGAACGGGCACAGGGTTCTGCTTCCAGTGCATCATCTGAAGATCAGATGTCGACGTACACTGCACGGATGGCTCAATACCCGTGTAAAAAGCGATCGCCTGATCTTCAACGATCACAACGCAACCACTGAAAACTCCGAGGGCATCTGGCCCCCCGGGAACAGGGCTCATTGCAACGGGTTCGTGATGCCAGTGAACGAGATCAGGGCTGGTCGCGTGGCCCCAGTGAATGTTTCCAAACGCAGCTTTATCCGGCCCCCACTGATAGAACATATGATAACGACCATTGACCCAGACCGGGCCGCAGGGATCGTTCATCCACCCATAAGGAGCAATCAGATGATATTGAGGGCGCAATCGATCCGCGGCCATCACGGCGGCTGACGGAAGACGATAAGGCCGCGCCTGACTCCTGTGCGTCCGCCCCAGAGCCAGCAAGGCCGCTCCAGACCCAAGAACCATTCGCCTGGATATATGCCTCATCTTCTCTCCCTCTCGTTCCGATTTCGTTACTATCGAATGAGAGGGGCGGCTCTGGCAATGACGGAAAAAATTTTTCCTTGATCAGCGAATGGCTGCTGCAGGCGTACTCACGGCAGAGACCGTGATGGAGGCTTTCTCCACATGGCCAGTCTGCTGCACGCTTCGGCTTGAGAGTTCCTGCTGTCGTAAAGCAGCAGCGGTATTCATGTCACCCTGTGCTTCAGCAGCCTGAGCGGCAACGAGCAGAGCACGCCGCATCCCTTCATAATCCTGCGCATCCCGTCTCTTCTGTGCCAGGGACATGGCCTGTTCCAGCGCAAGTGCTGGCGCATGATTCAGGAGTGCCAAACGCGCAGCCAGATCCTGATGATCCAGCATGGCGGCAGGCTCTTTTGAGGGAGCCAGTACCGCTTCCATGCGGGCCAACTGTGTTACGTTACCTTGATCTGCGGCCCCCAGACCAGCCAGATAAGCCGCACGGTTACGAATGCCTACATCAGGCGACTGAAGCGCCACGAGCGCAGACGCCTCAGAACCCGTCAGGTCATGCTGCCGATATAACGCTGCACTTCTGACAAGCTCCAGATCACTGGTCTGACTGTACTGACGCAGCTTCAGAGCTTTCCCAGTATGATCGAGTGCTGTCAAAGCATCGGCAGGCTTGTTTTCTTCCAGCAGGGCCGTCGCAAGATTAAAGCCCGCATCATGAATCTGGGCAGCATCATCCCGAATAAGGGCACGATCCATCGCCGCACGGTACTGACTTTCGGACTGGTCTGGATGTCCAAGCTCGAAAGCGCTCCGCCCGGTGTCCATGGCGTTTTCATACGCCTGGTCCGGATCAGGCCCCTTGGTTACAGACGAGCAACTCGCCATGGCAAGACACAGTAGAATCATGCGCTTCATGGACGGACAGCCTCCGCTGGCAGACGGTGACTGGGAGCTTTCTGCGCTGTACCACCCAGCAGCCATAGGCCCCTGAGCTGATCTGTCAGCTTGCGGAGGCTATTGGCACTCGCTTCCGCCTGCGTGATGAGCGCAGGAAGCTGGGCCGTTGCGGCACTGGCATGGGTAATCGTTTCCTGCACCTGCGGCATGCTCTTGCGAAGGGTGTCCGTGGCCGATTTGGCATTATCCATCGTGCCATCAGCTTTCGTCATGACACCCCCAAGCTGCTTTTCGATCGGCTGAAGGCGGGCAATAACTTCTGTAAGATTTTCCAGCGCCTGATTGGCTTTCTGAAGAGTATCGTCCTTCGAAAGCAACCCGCCAACCGTGCCCTTGCCGGCCCGCATGTCCGTCAGCATGTCATTGACCTGCTTGGTAATGGCCTGAACGCTATCCATTGCGGGGACGAGTTTGTTTCTCAGGTCCGTAACCGTCTGGGTGATCACGTCTGCCGGGTTTGCCTCCACTGTCGCGTTCAGCACGGCATAGCCCCAGTCCATGTCTTCCCCACGGCCACGGCCCAACTCGATATAGCTGGCACCTGCCACCACGAAACGATGCCGGATCACCGCAGAACTATCCTGACGGATGAAGGGCACAAACTGCGGCTCGATATAGCCCTCGGCATACATCCGGCCAGTGCTGTTCAAATCCAGATGGCGGATTTCACCGGCATGAACACCCATGATCTCAATGTCGTCCCCGATAGCCAACCCCGCCACGCCGGTTTCCGGCAGAACAAAGTGGATCTTCTTCTCGGGTGTCAGCCACTGCTTGAGAAAGCCGGCTTCTGCCACAGCCACAGCGAAGAGGACGATGGTGACAAGAACCAGCAATCCCACCCATTCATCCGCATAGCGGTTCTGGAAAAGCGGGCGGGCAGTGTCAGGGCGGCGTACGCGGAACATCAAGACCCTCGCATCGAAAACAGTCCATCATCATACAGTCGGAGGCGAATGGTCGCATCCGCTTCATAAGCCCCCCAGGCGCTGTCATTCGGGGCGAGCCAGACAACAGCACAGCCCCGGTCACGCGCATCCGTCAGAGCAGACAGAAAAGCGTTCATGAGCGGAGGGTTGGCACTTCCCATCGGATTTTCCAGCAGAAGAAGCGCGGGCTCCCCCAGAAACGCACGCACGCAGTCAGCCCGGCAACGATCCAGAGGAGACAGTTTGCCCGGAGAAACGACTGGCAGGCCGGGCAAGCCAAACTGCATTCCCAACTGCACGGCCTGTTGCATCAACCGTTCCTCGGGCACCCGAGTATGATGCAGTTGTGGCCAGAGGATGTTCATATAGGTGCCATACAGGTCAATCCAGCCGCCATTGGCCACCATTCGACCAATCCGCCCCCGAAGGGCAGCAGCACGCCGTTCGTCCAGATCAGACCACTCAAGGCCCATACAGCGGGCAATACCGTCTTCCAGATCCACCAGCCCGACACACATATCGGAGAACAGGCTGGCCTGCTGCATATCCCGACATTCAATGAGAGCACAGTCACCCGGGTTCAGGCGCAGGTTGTAGCGTACAGAGGCCAGACCACTGCCATCAAAGCGCGGCCGGGCATCCAGCAACTCCAGAATAGGATCGAGGATGTTCAGTTCAGCAGGTGGGACTGTCTTCTCGTCGGCCATATCAACCGAGCCAGACGCTGAGGACGACGTTAATCGTCATGATGGACAGGATGCCACGCGCAAATCCTCTTGGCATCAGCGAGGACAGATCGTCTTCGGTTGTGGCATCCATCCCGGACAGGCAGGAGCACACACCCACCGCAAAGCCACTGAAAATGAATTTGGCCGGAATGGCAAAATAGTCGACCGGGTGCATGCTACTCACCACCTGATCCAGAAACGCCCAGACCGGCATGGTGATGACACCTTCAACACGACACACCGCATAACCGACCAGCAATGCCGTCAAACTGAAGATGATGCCCAGCGTGAACCCACTGATGGTCATGGCCAGACTTCGCGGAAGCAGAAATGCCACGAACGGATCAATCCCCATCCCCGTCAGAACGCGCATCTGACCACCCGTCGTCAGGGTTCCCAGTTCCGTCAGCATCAACATCCCGGAACGCCCCAGAAGAATGACGCCAACCAGCACCGGAGCAATCTCCCGCACCATCACGGTAGACAGGATCGAGCCCGTCATCTGGGCCATCCCGGCAAAACCCAGCCAGTAAACGGCCTGTGCCACAATCCCGAACCCCGTCAGAGCGGCCGTCACCAACACACTGAGAAGACCGCCGCCTGTGGCCTGCTGAAGAGAATGCCAGAATTCGATCCGCACAGTCCGGCGCCAGGACGTGGGCGACAGACCAACACGAATGACGCCCCAGGAAGCACCAATCACCATCAGGGTAAACCGCATCTGGGTCCGGGTAAAATATCCCAAAGTACCCAAAGCGTTCTGCACGCGCGGAATGCGATCGAAACGGGTTTTCATCGCCGCCCCGCCAGAATGAAACTGCGGGTCACGCCGCTGTTCGGCAGATAGAACATGCCTCTGGCTCTGAAGAGGAAATGCTCCCTCAGTTGGATATAAGCCTGTTCCGAAACCTGAATTGTCCCGGCATCAGGCGCACTGGCAGCCAGAAGCTCAGCCACATTGATGGCCTCACCCCACAGATTGAAAACCGACGGTTCCTTGCCCAGCATCGCCGCCATGACAGGCCCAACATCAATACCCACGCGGAAGACCGGATCAATATCTACGGACGCCAGAAGGGACAGGCAGGCTTCACGGATGGACACCGCAGCATCTGCCAGACGCAGCACCGCGCCAGGATCAGGCTCCTGCGAACATCTGCCGACTAGCACCAGACGGTTACTCACCACCTGAACAGAGAACAGCCCCGTCTCCCGGGCAATGCGCTGAATGTCTTCGCTAAGCGACGAGACAACTTTCATGGCCCGTTCGGCGCTGTGGCGATCCATTGCATAAGGATCAGCAAAGGAAATCACCATGACTGGCACCTGCGGGTAAATCCCGCTTGGCACCACGCCGTCCTGAACACCCGAACCCGGTGGCAGAAGGAATCCCTCATCGTAACGCGTGTCTTTCAGCTCATGCGACACGCTCGGACGCGCCCCAGCCTGCTGGTCTCCCTGATCCAGAGCCTGGGAAAACCGTAGTGCCACGACAGACGAAACAATCGCGACAATATGCTCCATCGCGTCTGCTCTGGATGGGTCTTCCAGAATAATGACGCCAACGGCCTGATGCCCCCGCATAACCGGATGAAAAACGAGCGACCTGGCATCCACGGCCCGCATAATGATGCGCTGGAAATTCTGACTGCGCTCGTCCTGACGCGCATCTTCAATGAAAAGGGAATGCCCTTCCATCAAGGCATCGAAAAGCTTGCTGTGCTCGCGTTTCGTAATCTCGATACCTGTGCTGTGGACATCCCGCACAGGATCGAAAGCATCTTCGCACAGTAGGCGTTCTCCATCTGGAAGCAGTCGCCAAAGGCTGGCGCGCCGGGAGCCCGTTCGCGCCGCCAGAGCTTCCGTCAGGATCGGGACATCGTGAGACGCTTCGAACAGATCTGGCGTACTGGCAATCTCGTACAAAGAAGCATTTTCTGCCCGCATCTGCTCACGACCGACTTCAATCCGCTTGCGCAGCCGGTCGATACGACGCCCCTGTATGATCAACCCAAGGGCCAGCAAAGACGCCAGTCCAACAACCAGAGCCGAAAACCAGAGGTTCTGACGACGCGCCGTAATGGCAAATTCCGAGAAATCGTTTTCCGGCGCGTTCAGCAACAAGACCCAGCGCCTGTGCACGAAAGGAAGCGTCGCGGCGATGGTGACGTAATTCTTGTTGCGCGCCGTCACGAGGCCCGGTCCAGGTCCTTTGACCTTGAAGGTATTCAGGGCCCGAATGAAAACAGGCTGCGTCTTTGGATCGAGTTGCATATGAGCGGGATCAAAAGACGGCTCCGATCCGTCTTCGCTCATATTATGCCCGGCGATGATCTGCCCCTTCATATCCACGATCACGGCTCGACCACTGCGGCCAACCTGAAGCTCGTTGAGAAAAGATGTCAGCCGGTTCAGGGAGATATTGGTGGCAAAGACTGCGCGATGCCCATCTTTCATCGGGAACGCGATGGAAGCGGTAATGGTAAATTCGCGAGCCGCCAAATACGCGTAAGGATTGGTCCAGTAGAGCGCCCCGTCTCCCCGTCCAATCCGTTTGATGGCCCCTTGAAACCACGGGCGCACCGTGACGTCATATTTGTCAGCCGGATCTGAAGCCGTACTCAGATACGTGCCATTCTGATCCACATACGTGTGTCTATAGACCTCATGGCCATTCTCGACCTGAAAATGAGTCTGCTCGTAGTCCTTGCCGTGCCGTGTCACCATCCAGAACTGGCCCTGATCACTGGCCAGATAAAAGCTGTCTACCTGAGGCGTATGGGCCAGCATGGAACGGCCATAGAGCATGAACGAGTCTGGTGACGCATCCGTCAGCGGTGAGCCGAACATGTCCGGAGCAATACTTGCGCTGTCAGACGCCGGTGAAAGGTAATTCCGGACCTCTTCCGTCACATACTTCTGCTGACTGCGCAGCAGATCAGAGGAAAGCGCAATCGCGCCCTGCCGGGTGGTCCGATAGTTGTGCAGGCTGATCGTAATAATGGCCGCAATGACCAGCGACACACCAACAATAGGCCCAAGAAACTGCAGAACCCTTTGCCGGCTACTGGCGGGGCTTCGTGTCGGATCAACAATCTCGGCAGCTGACAAGGGCGTGTTACTCCGGAACTACGGATAGTCTGATGGTATTTCTGACAGGCTTTGACATGACAATATCTCCTGCCCATTCATCTGCCGCAACCCATACGACACTGAACGAACGCTCGAACCCGCAGGTTTTTTGCCTGCTTCCAATAAACTTTCGTCAATTCTTGCTCTGTACAAAGAGGCATCTTAATCCGTATCGTACAAGTCCTCTTTCATTCGCCTCCAAACGGCAGCATATCATCCGTCTGCATGTCTGCCTCGCCTTTCATTCACGCATGCCCTGGTGCCTTCCATGATTGAACTGCTCCCCCGCCGCTCTGTTCTGACCTTTTCAGGCGCTGACCGAGCCTCATTCCTGCAAGGGCTGATCACGAATGACGTTCAGACACTGGCCCCTGACAAGGCCGTCTGGAGTGCCCTTCTGACGCCGCAGGGCAGATGGCTAAGCGAGTTTTTTCTCTTCACCGATGGCGACCGCATCCTGATGGACTGTCCATCAGAGCATGCAGGAATGCTGGCCAAAAAGCTGTCCCGCTTTCGTCTGCGCGCGGATGTCAAAATCGAACTGACAGAGCTGCATGTCATTGTTGGCGCCACTGACACGGTACCATCTGAAGCGCTCTGCTCCGCGCCCGACCCGCGCTGCGAGAATGCCGGATGGCGCGCGATTGTCTCCCAATCACCTGTCGAACCCACACAGGGCCATGACTGGCTGGACCGACGCCTCGCTCTTGGCCTTCCAGACACGGACGATTTCGAGAGCGAAAAAACACTCGCACTCGAAGCCAATCTGGACCTGCTGCACGGCGTGTCATGGAAGAAAGGCTGCTACATGGGGCAGGAGTTGACGGCGCGCACCCATTATCGTGGCCTTCTCCGCCGTCGCATCCTGCCAGTCACGGTGAAAGACGGGACATTTCCAGAAACAGGTGGCATTCTCACGATGGGTGACAAAGAGGTCGGTGAATTGCGCTCGCGCCATGGATCGCACGCTCTGGCCCTCCTCCGACGTGAAGCGTGGCTGTCGCCAGACCTTGCTTTTGAGGGCAAACCGGTCTCCGTTGTGTGGCCTGACTGGTTCCCTCTGGAGATGCGTTCGTGACTTATACCCCGCCTGCCCCCGCCATCGTCGATGACATTGTCAGCCAGACGAAGTTCGATGCGAATGGTCTGATTTCCGCCATCGCGCAGGACACGAAAGGCGTCATTCTCATGCTTGCGTGGATGAATGCGGATGCTCTGCGTGAAACACTTTTGACGGGGCGTGTATGTTACTGGTCCCGGAGCCGACAGTCTCTCTGGCGCAAAGGCGAAACGTCAGGCCAGCAGCAGCATCTTCTTGAAGCTCGTCTGGACTGTGACATGGATGCCGTCCTGATGATTGTGGATCAGACTGGCGTCGCCTGCCACACCGGGCGTCGCAGCTGTTTTTATCATGGCGTTACACCAGACGGGCTGCGCGACACCGCACAGCCCGAAATCAGTACCAAAGAACTATACGGTCACTGACTGACGTTAACTGGCACCGCTGCTCCCGGCAGCGGCCAACCCGGCATCATGAACGTTGCCGGGCAATTGTCCTGCACCTGCGGGGACGAGAGATAAGCACCATTCCCCGGAAAGACTGAAAGCTTCTTCGGGTCCAGAGTGAACCAGAACTGCGTCAGGACAACGCGCCCCTCGTGGTCAGGCTCACACTGAAACTGAAGCGCTCTTTCCTCCCGAACACCAGTGAGTTGCACGAACATCGACAGCAGATCGTCTTTCTTCACCTGGAAGCCGCTATGCTGTGCGAGCCACTGCCCATAGGCTGAAGACGCAAAACGATCCCGCAGGATCATGGACGTAACGAAGAACTTGTCAGCGTCATATCCGAAACAACGCGCATGCTTGGTATATTCATGCACATGCAGCGGGTGCTTGAGGTGTGGCACCACGCTTGCCAGCGCACTCTCAGTGGCAGGCTGAAGCTTTGGCGGCGCATCGTCATGGTCATAAATATCGCACCCCTTTATCCACCACTGCTGCACCGGCACCGCCTGCGCTTCCAGAGCATGCGGCTCGGATGCCCAGAGCCCATGCAGCCCGATCAGATGGTTATGAGGTTGCCCCGTGAGGCATCCTCCGCCCGTTGCACAAAAGCCGGGCTGCCAGGTCAGGGCCAGTGTATCGTGGCTAAAATCTGCATGCGTGACCGGCGTCAGGGCTGGCCCGACAGGGGCCTGCGACGAGACGCAGCCCCCCAGAACAAGCAGGGCGGCAACTACAAGACGTCTCATGCCTTCAGTCCTTTGGCGTGATGGCTCAGATGATCAGCAATGACGGTCTGGATAAACCAGTAGGAATGGTCACTGTCGTCATGCCGGCGCATTTCCAGCTCTTGCCCACATTCTTTTGCGGCTTCGACAAGGGCGTCCGGACGGAGGTCAGCGAGATACTGATCCTGAAGCCCCTGATCCACGAGAATTGACGTTGGATGCTTATGCCCGCTCCGCAGTAAAAGCGTGGGATCACATTCCTTCCACTTCGCAGGGTCTCCGCCGAAATAGGCATCAAAGGCTTTTCGCCCCCAGGGAATAACGCTGGGATGACAGATGGGCGCGAGGGCTGAAACTGTTTTCCAGAATTCCGGATGGTTTAGAGCTTGATTGAGAGCTCCCATGCCGCCCATGGAATGGCCCATGATTCCGCGCCGATTTCCATCCAGCGGAAACAGGCTTTCGGTCAGAGCGGGAAGTTCCTTCCGGATGTAGCTCTCCATCCGGTAATGGGCACTCCATGGCGCGTGCGTTGCATCCACGTAGAACCCAGCCCCGGTTCCCAAGTCATATTCATCATCTTCCCCGGCTGTTCCGGTGTTCCGCGGAGACGTATCAGGCGCCACAAGCGCAATGCCGTGTTCCGCTGCGAAACGCACGGCATTGGACTTGATGAGAAAAGTCTCATGCGTACAGGTCAGACCGCCGAGAACATGGATAACCGGAACCTTTTCGCCTGCCAGAGCCTCTTTGGGCAGAAAAATCCCAAAAGTTGCAGGCACGCCCAGCTCAGCCGACTGATGCCTTAGAAAACGGACAGACCCGCCACAACAGGCATGCTGCCCCAGCGTCTCAACATCAGTCATGCTCAATACTCCACGACGCTGCGGATGCTCTCGCCGCGCGTCATGAGGTCAAAACCGTGATTGATTTCGGAGAGCTTGAGTTTGTGGGTGATGAGGGAATCAATGTCGATCCGTCCCTCCATGTACCAGTCTACAATCTTGGGAACATCTGTGCGGCCTCTCGCCCCACCGAAGGCTGAACCGATCCAGCGGCGACCCGTCACAAGCTGGAATGGGCGCGTGCTGATTTCCTGCCCTGCCCCGGCCACCCCGATCACGCAAGACACACCCCAGCCACGATGAGCACTTTCCAGAGCCTGCCGCATGAGGGTGACATTCCCCACACATTCGAACGTGTAGTCGGCGCCGCCGCCGGTCATCTCAACCAGATGCCCCACCAGATCACCGTTCGGGCCCAGGTCCTTGGGGTTAACGAAATCCGTCATACCGAACTCGCGGGCCATCTGCTCCCGGGCCGGATTGACGTCAATACCGATGATGCGTGTCGCCCCGACCATCTTGGCGCCCTGAATGACATTCAGGCCAATCCCGCCAAGCCCAAACACCGCGACAGTCGATCCCGGCTCCACCTTCGCCGTGAACATGACTGCCCCGAGACCCGTCGTGACACCGCAACCGATGTAGCAGACCTTGTCGAACGGAGCGTCAGGACGGATTTTCGCAAGCGAAATTTCCGGAAGAACCGTAAAATTCGCGAAGGTCGAGCACCCCATATAGTGATGGATGGGCTGGCCCTTGTATGAAAACCGGGATGTCCCATCCGGCATGACGCCCTTGCCCTGTGTGGAGCGGATGGACGTACACAGATTGGTCTTGCGAGACAGGCAGGACGGGCACTCACGGCATTCCGGCGTGTAAAGCGGTATGACGTGGTCGCCCGGCTTCAGATGTTTGACGCCTGGCCCCACTTCCCGGACGATGCCCGCACCCTCATGCCCAAGAATGGCCGGAAAGAGGCCCTCAGGGTCCTGACCGGACAGCGTGTACTTGTCCGTATGACACAGACCAGTCGCCTTGATCTCGACCAGAACTTCACCCGTTTTCGGGCCTTCAAGCTGCACGGTGTCAATTTCAAGAGGCTTTCCGGCCTCAAAGGCAATCGCGGCGATGACATCCATCTGAACTGGCTCCCTGATATATGTGTACAAAGTGTCTCATGAGGGAAACGGGACGCAAGAGCCGCGTTACGCTTTACACTCTTCTCCTGCCCTGACACTTGACGCTTGAAAGGTTTCTTTTCCGGTTCGAGTGGCAAAAGAGTGCAAGAGAGTGGACATCTTTTGGTGTTGGCCGGTCACACTTTTCACGGTTAGTTTCACCGGCCATACCGTTTTCAGGCAAGGAGCACAGGCTTGATCGTCAATCGCCAACACGGGCTAGCCATTCTTTTCAGAGAGTCCTTGCCACCTCTTCTGATTCTGGCGCTCTGGGACCTCGTGGTCGTCATTCTCTTCCAGATCTATCATCAGGAGTGGATGGACCAGCCAGCGCTGCCAATTTCTCTCATGGGCTCTGCACTGGCCATTTTTCTGGGCATGCGCAACAACGCGGCCTATGCCCGGTGGTGGGAAGGACGAACCCTCTGGGGCTCCATCACGAACAACTGCCGGTCGTTTGGCCGTGAGGCTGCATCCCTCCTCGGCGGGCGACCTGACCTGGCCAGATTGATGGCAGCCTACCCGCACGTCCTGCGCGCAGCTCTGCGTGGCGACAAGACGGGCGAGGAAGTAGATCGCCTCCTTCCGTCCGACATCCGTGAAAAAGTCTTCGCCTGCTCCAACACGGCCAACGCCCTGCTTTACGAAATTGGCCTTGGTGTACAGCAGGAAGTGGCTCTCAAGAATATTGACGGCGCCGTCCATGGCACCGTGGATCGCATCCTGTCTGATATCGCCAATGCGCAGGGCGGCCTTGAGCGTATCCGCAATACGCCGCTCCCGGTGCAGTATTCGGTCATTCCTGAAATCGCGACGCATCTTTTCTGCATCATTCTGCCGCTTTCTGCGGTGCAGACCCTGGGGTGGATTACGCCGCTTGGTTCCAGTGTCATCGGGCTTCTGTTCCAGATGCTGGATCGCAGTGGTCGTGACCTGCAGGAGCCGTTTATTGCCAGCGTTCATGCCCTCCCGATGCACACGATGGCGCGGACAATCGAACGTGACCTGCTTCAGCCGATTGGAGAGCCTGCTCCTGGCATCATTCAGTCCAAGCACGGCGTTCAGCCCTGATTGGACATGATAGTGCAGGACAGGAGGGGGTTTTTCTGGTATCATCCGTGGCTATGAACACCTTCAAGACCCCCCCGAAGGGCGGCATGACCGACGAAATGGCTCGTGCCGCAGCCAAGTACACCGCCCGTCAAACCGACCCTGAACACGGCACTGACCCGTTCAGCGAAGGTGACTCCATCGTCTATGCCGCACATGGCGTAGGCCGCGTGGAAAAGATTGGTATGGTCGAAGTGGCCGATACCATGATCGAGATGATCCAGATCTCGTTCCCCGGCAATCAGATGATGCTCCGCATTCCGCTTGCGAAGGCCCGTAAGGCTGGCCTCCGCAAGATCGTCACGCGGGATATCGTGGACAAGGCGATGACGGTCATCAAGGGCAAGCCGCATGTCAGCAAAGGCATGTGGGCCCGTCGTGCTGTCGCCTATCAGGAAAAGATCAACTCCGGTGATCTGATCCAGATTGCGGAAGTTCTTCGTGACCTGCGTCGTAACGTCGACAGCCTTGATGGTAGCTTCTCTGAGCGTAAGCTTTTCGAAGCTGCACAGGAGCGCTTTGTCGCGGAAGTTGCCGTTCTCGAAAATACGGACCCCGCAACGGTCCTTGAGAGCCTGACCAAGACCATGAAGGCCGCCTGAGCCTTCCAGAATTCTGTGATGTCTTCGCGTAATTACGAAAACATCACAGTTTGAAAAGCATCCTTCAGGCCGTTTCCGCGTTGGCGACACGGAAGGCCCCTCCTGGATGCCCTATCCCATTTTTAAATCACTGACGTTCAAGGAGAGGTGAGGACCTATGCCCGCCCCTTACAGCAATCGTTTCGCCGGCAAGAAAGTACTCGTTACGGGTGCGTCCCAAGGTATTGGTGAGGCAACAGCCTTACGCTTTGCAGAAGAAGGCGCTCAGGTTGCGCTGAATGGCCGCAAGGAAGACAAGTTGATTGCTGTCCGCGACAAGCTTCCGAAGGTTTCTGGCGGTGAACACCCGATCGCCACGGGTGACATCTCCAAGGAAGAAGACGTCCGCCGCCTGATGCGTGAAAGCATTGAGGCCATGGGTGGACTGGATGTGCTGGTTTGCAATGCAGGCTATCAGATCCCCTCCCCGTCTGAAGACATCAAGCTGGAAGACTTTGAAGGCGTGATGGCCGTCAATGTGACGGGCGTGATGCTGCCCTGCCGCGAAGCCATCAAGTACTGGCTCGAAAACGGCATTCAGGGCGCGATCATCGTGAACTCCTCTGTGCACCAGATCATCCCGAAGCCTCATTATCTCGGTTATTCCGCCTCCAAGGGCGCCGTGGGCAACATCGTCCGCACGCTGGCTCTGGAATATGCAAGCCGAGGCATCCGCGTGAATGCAGTCGCACCAGGTGCAATCGTGACGCCGATCAACATGTCCTGGATCAACGATCCAGAGCAGTACAAGAACGTGGCTGACCACATTCCGATGAAGCGCCCGGGCGAAGGACGTGAGATCGCGGATGCCGTCACATTCCTGGCCGCCGAAGACAGCACCTACATCACGGGTCAAACCCTCTTTGTTGATGGCGGCCTGACGTTGTATGGTGACTTTGAAAAGAACTGGTCCTCGTAATTTATGACATCTTCCCTCACTGTTCTCATCATTGAAGATGATTTTCTGATCCGGACCTGTCTTGTGGAGTTTCTGCAAGACAGTGGGATTACAGTGAGGGAAGCCAGTAACTGCGCGGAAGCCATTGCCTGTATTTCCGCTGAAAGCAGCCTTGATGCTCTCGTGGCAGATATGTCTCTTCCTGATGGCGACGGCATGAGCCTCAGCCATCAGGCCAGAGAAAAATGGCCTGATCTCCCCGTGATTTACATTAGTGGTCATGGGGACCTTCGGCGGGATGAAGCCTCTGACAATCCGGCTCTGGCCCGCTTTATCTCCAAGCCTTATTCGCTTGCAGCCATTCTGAAAGCACTTCGGGAGATGGCTGAACCTGTTTCAGGATAAACACTGTGACAGCTAGCCAAAGTACTTCCACGACGGACGGTGAGGCCCTCACCCGCGCTGAAAATGCCATACAGGCAGGCAATCCGAAGCAGGCACTGGACATTCTGGGGCCACTCCCCCCGAGTGATGCTGTTCATCTGGCGAAGGGGCGTGCTTTTTTCCGTTCCGCTCAGTATGCGCAGGCTGCAATAGAACTTGAAGCCGCGAGCAAGCCTTTCGGCGGCCATGCCATCACTGCCCTCATTGAGGAAGCAGCTTCCCTTCGTCGCCGGGCTGATCTGCTCCTGCTTATCAAGGAATGCCGTCGCCTTTCCCCGCAAGACACACGTCTTCTGGATGCCTATGGTACTATTCTCATGCATCTGGGACGCTTCGACGAAGCAGATGTGGCCTTCCGCGATAGCCTGCGAAGACGCCCTAATGAGAAGGGAACGCTCAATCTTCTGGTCATGAACTTGACGGAACAGGGCCGCTTTGACGAAGCACTCTCCATCATGGCTGACCTCCGCCGCAAGCATCCGGAAGACTGGAAGATCGGCTGCAATACAGCCGCGATCCTGAACAACATAGGTCGGCTGCAGGAAGCGGCAAATGTCTATCGAGAGACTATACCGCTTGCCCCTCAGGAACCTGCGCTTCGACTGAATCACTCTATTGCCATGCTCAAGAGTGGCCGGATGGCGCAAGGATGGACAGAACATGAGTGGCGTTTTGGCGTCCCCGGGCACACCAACCTGCCCAAAGACACCCTCCTGCCCAACATTTCCCCGACTCTCAATCTTCAGGGCAAGCGCGTGCTCGTCACGCAAGAGGAAGGATTGGGTGATACGTTGATGTATCTTCGGTACATCCCTGCGCTGGCACGAACAGGTGCAGTTGTGCACATCTGGGGATCTTCAACACTGGCAGATCTGTGCCGTCGCGTTGAAGGGGTAGCCGTTGTTCAGCATGGCGGCGAGGCCCCTGCTTTTGACTATCACTGCCCCTTCATCAGTCTTCCCCGCGCATTCTCGGCCACACCGGACGCCATGGGCGCTCCCGTGCCTTATCTGACGGCTGACCCTGGCAAGGCGTCTCAGTGGAAGAAATCCCTGAAGGCGGATCGTAACCTGCGTGTTGGTCTGGTCTGGGCCGGCGGCGCACGCCCGGAAAACACTGGCGCGCAGATGGTGGACCGTCAGCGGTCAATGCCTCTTGCGGCGCTGGCACCCCTCGCGGATGTAGAGGGCGTTACATTCTACTCCCTGCAGAAAGATGACGCAGCGCTTCAATGCCTGGATTTCCCGGCCCCGCTGGTGGACTTCATGCCCCAGTGTCTGGACATGGACGACACAGCCGCCCTGGTGTCCTGCCTTGATCTGATCATCTCCGTGGATACGTCCATGGTTCATCTGGCTGGAGCGTTAGGCAAACCGGTCATCATGATGGACCGTTTCAACAACTGCTGGCGTTGGCTCCACGAGCGCGAAGATAGTCCGTGGTATCCACAGATGCGGATCGTCCGCCAGACCCGTTTCCGGGAATGGTCGGACGTCGTGACCCGCGTGAAGGCCCTTCTGGAAGACGCTGTTCAGGCTCAGTAATCAAATCCGTAAGACAGACCCACACTTGAGCCGGGATCGTTCTCTGGCGTGGTGAAGCCTGTCACCTGGCCGCCCGTCCCGACTGTCGTATTGAGCTTCAGCCGCTTGGTCAGATCAATCTGGACCTGAGCCTGCGTACCGGAGCCAGAGGTGGCCTGTTTTGCGCCGACATACACGCCCTTCATAACGTACTTGCCCGCTTCCACGCTGGTCCCACCGTTATCAACGCCACCACCCCCACCGACAGCCAGTCGGTCCAGACCAAGGGCATTCCGCACCTTCCCAAGTGGATCGAATGATGACCCGCCGGCAAGCTGTGCGACGGCGGCAGCAAGCTCTGCAAGCTGCGTTGTGGAAAGTGAATGGGCATCCGTTCCGAATAGCAGAATGGCCATGACTTCATCGCGCGGCTGAGTCGGTACAGACGAGAAGTCGATCTTCGGCGCACTGGCATAACCCGTGACAAGAAGGCTCGCGAGCGTCCCCTTGGCATTACGGTCCGCGCGGAAATCCAGTGTCGGGTCCAGCTTGTGATTGACGCCTGTTCCGTTGAACGCGACGCGACCATGCGTAAAGTTCAGGTTAATTCCGGCCAGATTGAAGTTGCCCCGCTTGAGATCGAACCCCCCTGTAATGGACGGGGCACTACTCGTGCCGCGCACATGCAAGCGGCCCTGCATTTCCGCATCCAGGCCATGCCCCTGGACCACAAACTGTCCCGGCGAAATTACATCAATCCCCAGCCCGATGATGAGGCTGCTGGTATTGTCAGGTGCCTTCTGCCCCGGCCGGACTACGTCAAGCTGCGCGACCGATGCTGGCATCGAGTTTGGAATATTGACCGTCACGCTTGGTAGAACAATCTTCCCATCCACATCCACACGCGTCGTGGCCTGACCGTGGATGTGCAGGTCCGTGTTGATGACGGCTGTTACAAGATCACTTGAGACAGGGCGGGCCTTGTCGGAAATAACCTTGATGTCCACCGGCAGACCGGGACGGAAAATTCCAACCGTACCGTCAAGTGCGATCGTTCCCGGCCCAGCGTGAGCCAGAATATGCTCCAGCGTGAGGCTATCGCCCGAAGCGACAACGGCACCATTGATGTCCGTCAGACGAACGCCCTGTGCATAGTGGTCAAATGAAACGTTCTGGAGCTCTACACGCCCCGTCGCTCGTGGCTGGCTGGCCGTCCCGGCGACGTTCAGATTGATGCCAACCTGCCCTTTCGTCGCCATTCCACTCGCACCGAGCACGCCATTGGCAACAGAAAGATCGACATGACCTGTTGTCGCCAGTGCAATTGCTCCTTCCTTGGAAAGAGGCGCCGTCCCTCGGACAGCCAAGGCAACTTTCGGCCCTGCTCCAAGCGTCACATCAACTTTGGCAGTCTTTCCGGCCAGACCGATATTGGCCAGAATTTCGGCTGCTGGCAGTGATGCTGCGGGGCCTGTCTGCATTTTCAAGCCATGCGCCGTCAGCGCGACAGTCCCGGTAGGAGCGTCAATCGTTCCCGCCAGATTGGCCTTCGCAGAAATGACACCACTGGCAGCAAGTTCGGGGGCAAAAGGCTTGGCTATGGCAGGCGTCAGTCGGTCAACTGTCGCCGTCAGAGCCAGACGAGGTTTGATGGACCCGGCAATATCAATCGTTGCTGGCGCAACACCTTGTGGGGCCAGTGTCGCCCGCAGATGATCGACCCCCATGACATCTCCGAAAGAGACATTCGCAGGGCCACCCAGTCGGATATACTCTTCCTTGGCCATGGCCGTCAGACGGTCCACACGCACCGTCTTCTTGGGCAGGTTGAGCAGAACAGCTGTATCCACATTGGCCGGAGAACCCATGACGTTCTGAAAGGCGCCATTCAGGGTCACCGCCATGGCGGACTGAGGACCTTTGACTGTGGCATGAGCCTTGCCGGTGATGTCCTGAGAGCGGACACCCGTTAGATCCAGCGCCAGATCTGGAGCAGGATCATCAATCGGGTTGGAAATCGTTCCTTTTAGATTGAGAGCCTGCACACTGGCCTGAGCCATACCGAGTGCACCGTCCAGTCCCAGCTTAACCTGTGGAGGCGCGCCCTGCGGTTCAGTTGTATGAATGGACAGCGCCAGATGGCCTTTGATGGCCTGCCCGATCAGTCGCTGGAAATCCGAAAGATTTTTGATGCTGACGTCCAGATCACCCAGCGGCACTTTGGCGCCATTCGGAAGGCGGAGTTTTCCCTGCCCCGTCAGGCTGTTCCAACTCAATTTGTTCAGATCGAGATGGAAAGCACCGTCATCCGTTTTCTGAACAGCTGTATCCAGCTCCAGCGGGGCATGATCCAGTGTTCCATGTGCCGTCAGGGTACCTTGCGGCCGGCCGGGCAAATGCTGGAAATCAGCATCCAGCGCGACCGGGCCCTTGGCGACATCCTTCGTACCGAACTCACCCTCAAGCCCTGCTTTGACAGCCAGATCATCGGTAGGGCCATCGGCGGTTGCCGTCAGGGTCATGTTGCCCAGAAGCGCCGGGCTGGCCTGCCGCAGATCAGGAAGAGCAACCGTTGCTTTGGTTTGCATCGTGTTGCCATGCGCCAGATCAACAACGGCAGACACCAGAAGATGCAGCGCCTGACCGTCCAGACCAAAGCTCTTCACCGTTAGAACATTGGCGGATGACTTGCTGAGCTGAAGCGCCAGATGACCATCCTTGCCAATCAGATGGAGAGCCTGTGGCTGACCATCCGTAACAGAGATCGTGCCTGAGCTCGCAAGTGTCAGATCATCATGATCGGTCACTGGCATGGCGAAGTCAGCCGCAAGGGCCGCACTACCACTCAGATCCGTACTTCCGATCGCGGCAAGAGGATGCAGATCTGGCAGCGCCAGTGTCACATGGCCCTTGGCCGCTGGCTTGACATCAACATTGGCTGCGACGTGCATCAAAGGATGGTCAATCTTGGCGACAACCGGAAGTGTCGCTGCCAGAGGATGAGCCGTCACATCCAGTGTCAGAGGCGCCGAAGCCAGAAGTGTTGGCTGGCTTCCGGGAATGCGCAGGCCATCCAGAGCAGCTTGCAGATGTGCAACGGTATTTTCTGGCTTTGCGGCTTCCGTGCCATCAAACGTCGCGTGCAGATGGCCGACGGATGCGCCGCCAGCAGTCAGAGCATCAATATCCAGAAGCCCCTGTCCGGCAGGAGCCTTGAGCGGACCATGTAGATCCGTGTTCAGGGCAATCGCATTCCAGCCAATGCCAGGCTTCAACGTCATTGCAGGGGCATTGGCCTTGACGTGCAGGTTCGCGATGTTGGTGTAGAGATTGATCTGCCCTGTGGAAGATGCCGTAATCGGTCCAGCACTCAGGCCGAAATCAAGGGCCGCCGCCGTGCGGGGGCCTGCAAGGTTCAGATGCATGTCCACAGGATCAAGCTGCGGAAGCTGTCCGAGTGTGGTTGCAAAGCCGTTGACACCTTCCTTGAAGGTAACGGCGAGAGCCAAACGATCTCTCGGCGTCTGGGCTGAAAGCGTAAGTCCTCCGGCTGCATCCAGACGGGCCAGTTGCAGGGCGATGTCCATCTTGGGCAGTGTCTGCATCGTCACGCCATTCAGGAACGGCGCGATAGACGCAATATGAGCGTGACCGTTCAGGCTGAACAGCGTTGCCTTGCCCGTGAAATCAGGACCAATTTCGATCCGACTGACTTTCAGAGCATCCAGATCAACCTGGATATTCAGCTTTGATGGGCTGGAACTGGCTTGGGTTTCAGTCGTCTCTGCCGTTGTGTCAGAAATCGGTTTGCGCAGAAGAGCGAGGCGCTCAGCGCTCAAAACCTTGACGTGTGCATCCATGCCCACAAGGGACAGGGGCGACCAGCGAAGTTCAAAGTTATCCAGTTCGAGCCAGACGCCCTTGCTGTCCTTCACTGCAAGCCGCGCAAGCTTCAGATGCTGCGGAAGCGCACCGGACAGGCCGGAGATCTGCACCATTCCACCCGTAAGTGGACTGACCTTCTGTTCAATCAGGCGTTGGCCCGGACCGATATTGATCCCGATAAGGACGACAACGAGCGCCAGGACAACCAGCCCGAGCGGAACGCCAATGACAAGAGAGACGATCCAGAGAATAATCCTGCGGGCGCGCATCAGAATGTCTCTCCAAGACCAATATACAGTTCCCATTTGTCGCCATAGGCCGGTCTGTTCATCGGCAGCGCGACATCGACACGAATTGGCCCGATAGGGGTGAAATAGCGCACCCCTCCGCCATAACCCACACGAAGTGTTCCCTGTCCGGGGCGGGAACCTGTGCCGACCTGTCCGGCATCCACGAACCCTGCCAGACCGAGGTTCATGGGCAATCTCTGCCTGAACTCAACTGTCCCAGCATCCAGAGAGGTGCCACCGATCGCATATTTCGTGTGACCGTATTGCGGGCCTACACCCTGATATCGGAAGCCACGCACTGTCGCCGGTCCACCCGCATAGAGCCGTTGATCTGGCGGGATCTGATACGTCGAAGCGCCCTGCACAGACCCAACAGTTCCACGAACCGCGATAACGCTCTTGCCAGGTTTTGTCAGGCCGATCTTGGCCAGATCGAAATAAGTGGAGACCTGCGCGGACAGTAGTGTGAAGAACGATGTTCCGTTCTCCAGCGACACAGAAGGTGTGGCAGACAGAGAGGCCCGAACACCGTGTGTGGCCGGATCAATCGGATTTTCCAGCTGGGTGCTATCGTAGGCCGCACTGAGAGGCGCCGATACGATGAAGTAGCTCCGGGTATCGCCGAACTGCTGGATCTGCTCCTGCATGCCCATCAGGCCGCCGGACACATACCAGAACTTGCCGAGACGACGTCCGATGCCACCACGGATGAGGAAGGCGGTCTGATGATAGGAGTACAGAAGCTGACGAATAGCTTCGACACGCAGGCTCAGGTTTTGGTTCTTATGCAGGAAGTCCGGTTTGCTGAAGTCCGCATAAACGTCATAGCCCAGCCCCTGCTGCGCTGATCCTCCAAGACCCGTAATGAGAGCTGTGAGCTTGAGCTGCTCTGCATTGCCCAGCAGATTATGGTGCGTCCAGGTTGCACCGGCACGCCCACCGAGATCCGTCGAGTACCCGGCCTGCACTGCAACAGTGCGTCTTTTTGCTTCCTTGAAGCTGAAATTGACCGGCATGGCCTGAAGAACGCCCGGCATGAGCGTCTGGCTTGCGGGAAGTGTGATGATGGGCGGCGCATTATGCACCTGAACAGAAGAGAACACGCCGACTGCTGCCAGATCCTGACGGGCAGCTTCAATCTTGGAGGGCTGGTAAAGCTGCCCTTCCCGGATCGTCAGACGCCGCCGCAGAAAGGACTGATGCACACGCTTGAGGTCATCCATCCCGATTGGACCGATGACAACCTTCGGCCCTTTCCCCACACGGAAGACAATATCAAGGGTCTCATCATGCGGCTGGAGATAGGCCAGCGGCGTAGAGACATCCGCGACGGCGTAACCCTCTTCCTGCAACTGGGTCAGCAGGTTGCCCTGGGCAGCCAGAACGTCCGAAGCAATCGCAGGCTGGCCCGCCTTGAGCTTAAAGGCCTTCTGTTCGTCAGATGTAAGCTCAACCGGCACTCCCTGCTCCGCAGCCTGCCCAGAGGTATCAACCGCTCCCATTTTGTCGGCAGTCTGAGCTTTACTCGAGACCGGGGTCGCACTTCCTTTGGGGGATGGCGCTGTTTTCGGAGCGCCAGAAACGTCTGGTTGAGGTTCTGCTTTCGGTGGCGGTGTCGTCAGGATAATTTTTCCAAGGCGGAACTGGTTCCCCTTGCTGACGGAAATCGTGATGGTGACTTTGGCGTCTTTGGGAAGAGTGTTCAGCACGTCCGGCACGGCCGGATCACGTCCGTCTAACTCTCGTGCTCCCGTCTTGATAAGAATTGTAACCGTCCCGGCATAATACCCCTGAGACTGCAGAGCCGTATCCACGCGGTCATAATCTGACCTGATACGACCAGCGAGCGCATAGGGTCCAACGGCATGCGTGTTCTGAAGAGATTGCAACTGGGAGGATGCATTTATAGCGGCATCAAGGTCAGCGTTTTTGGTCGGCTGAATCGTGACCTTGTAAGAGACGGTCTGTTCTGTCGCCTCCCCGGCAACAGGCGTATCTGCCCTGGCTCCGGACGGATGACAGCACGCCGCCATTGCCCCAATGGCAAGAGAGAGAGAAACAGCAGATGAGCGACCGCGTGACTTCACCGGAGGTCCTGATAATCCGTTTTGAGAAATGATCGACCCCAGAAGGTCGAACCACGAAAAGCGAACCGATCAGATGTGGCCGCATACCCTTGTGGCAGTACCCCAGAGCGCACTGTCAAGTCCATGATAGAAAGACCATTTGAGACACGCATACAACGTTCGTAAGACAAACGAGATTGTCTCCGCCGCCTGAAATCCTTATCACTCAGCACCCATGCCCCATCCTGATGCTCAGCCACCACTCGGCCGCCGTCGCCATAACCGACCGATCATTGACGAAAGTGTCAATTTTCCAGACGAACAGGCAATGACCCAGTTCTCTGCTTTCAGTCGCACCGCTTGCGTGACGAGGCTTGCGGCCGTGCTGATCTGGGCATTCTGGGTTTCTACCATCCAGTTTGTACTCATCCGTCTTCCAGGCTCCGGCAAGGTTCGGGTGCCCCGGATATTCTGGCGCATGATCTGCCGCATTCTTGGCTTGCAGGTCCGCATCGTGGGAACGAGAGCCGGAAAAATCCTTAACGCCAAGGATGTGCAACAGGGCGAGCGCCCCATCATCTATGTCGCGAACCATTGCTCGTGGCTGGATATTCCTGTTGTCGGTGGCGCACTTCACACGGTCTTTGTCGCAAAGGGTGAAGTGGGATCCTGGCCGTTGATCGGAACCATCTCCCGGCTGGGCAGGACAATTTTCGTCAGTCGCAACCGCCAGAATACCGGCAAAGAACTGCAGGAAATGACCGAACGCCTATGGGACGGAGACGACATCGTCCTGTTTCCTGAAGGGACATCTACTGACGGCTCCCGCGTTCTGCCTTTTCTTTCCTCGTTCTTTGCTGTCGCGAAGCCGGGACGGCTGGATCAGGTTGGCATGCCGAAACCCCCTTCAACCCTCGTTCAGCCAGTGTCGATTGTTTATGATCGCTTGGAAGGGTTACCTGTTGGCCGTAGCCGTCGATCCGTCTTTTCCTGGTACGGAGATATGGATCTGACGCCTCATCTGTGGTCCTTCTGCCAGTGGCGCTCTATGCGTGCGACAATTCTGCTACATCCCCCCTTAGACCCAGAAAATTTCCGCTCCCGGAAAGAGCTGGCGAATGCCACCTTTAAGGCCGTCAGCGAGGGCGCGGCAAAGCTTCGGCAGGGACTTGTTCCTGACGACCTGAACTGAACCTCATTATCTTTGGATCAAACCAAGGTTTGTCTTGACTTGCAGGCTGGCCCCGCGTCACCTTCAGTTCCATCGATGGGAGCAATTCAGCGTCCATCCGGAGATGGTGATGCCGCTTCAGGCCAGTCTGACATGTCGGTCCATTCTCATGTTTGACCTTTCCTCTGTCGGGGCGGGCTTGACCCCGCAGCCTCCAGCCCTGATGTGTGTGCCTGATATTGCCAGCCCCGGATTGAAACCGTGACCACCGAGACTTCCGCTTCCGTGCCCGCCCCTGCTGAACGTGCCCGTCATGGCCTGCATGTTATTACGTGGGGCTGTCAGATGAATGTCTATGACAGCGCACGCATGGCGGATGTTCTTCGCCCGCTGGGATATGGCCCTGTCGACACGCCTGAGGCTGCTGACATGGTGATTCTCAACACCTGTCATATCCGTGAGCGCGCAACGGAGAAGGTTTTCTCCGAGCTTGGACGGCTGCGCAAAATTCGTGATGAACGAATTGAGAAGGGTCAGGATCGCAGCATCATTGCTGTCGCCGGATGCGTGGCGCAGGCCGAAGGAGAAGAAATCCTTCGCCGTGCGCCCTACGTCGATCTGGTGCTTGGGCCACAGACCTACCATCGCCTTCCGGAAATGGTCGCCCGTGCGGCACGCGCTGGTGGCGCTGTCATCGAAACAGACTTCCCGGCCGAACAGAAGTTTGACTTCCTGCCCGCCGAAGCTGCGCCGCAATCTTCAGGCAATCTCACTGCCTTTCTGACCATTCAGGAAGGCTGCGACAAATTTTGTTCCTTCTGCGTTGTTCCTTACACGCGAGGCGCGGAAACCAGCCGCCCCGTTTCATCGGTCATGGCAGAAGCCCGCCGGATGGTTGCTGCAGGCGTGCGGGAAATCACCCTGCTGGGGCAGAACGTCAACGCCTATCACGGTGACAATGGCCAGGGCGGAAGCGCAACACTGGCTGAGCTGGCTGCCGAGCTGGGCCAACTGGATGGACTGGACCGCATCCGGTACATGACCTCACACCCGCGCGATGTGGACCAGAGCCTCATTGACGCGCACCGTGATAACCGTGCCCTGATGCCTTTCCTCCATCTGCCGGTTCAAAGTGGTTCCGACCGCATCCTGAAAGCCATGAACCGTGGCCACACGGCGGATGAATATCGCGAGAGTGTCCGTCGGCTGAGGGAAGCTCGTCCAGACCTGGCACTGTCTTCTGATTTTATCGTGGGACATCCCGGTGAAACAGAAGAAGACTTTGAAGCCACGATGCAGCTTGTTCGCGATATCGGCTTCGCCATGGCATACAGCTTCACATATTCCCCCCGTCCTGGCACCCCAGCCGCGGGCCAGCCTTTTCAGGTGGCCGAAGACGTGAAGACCCGTCGCCTGGCAGAGCTTCAGGCCCTTCTGCGTGAACAGCAGGATGCGTTCAATGCAGACATGGTCGGCACGGTTCAGAATATTCTCATTACGGGGAAAGGCCGCAAGCCAGGACAGCTTTCCGGACGGTCTCCGTATCTCCAGCCCGTTCATTTCGAAGGGCCGGACCATCTGATTGGCACCATCGCCAAGGTCGCCATCACCACTCGCATGACCAACTCACTTGGTGGAACCCTCATCCGGGAGACAGCCTCCGCTTGCTGACAACGCCCCCGACGCGCTCCGTCGCCACCCCTGGTGGTACCGAAGGCAATCGCACCGTCGCATTGCGCTTCAATGACAATATTCTCCTTCAGAGACTTCTGGGAGATCATGACAGGCACCTCGTCCAGCTTGAGGAGGGGTTCAATGTCAGGCTTTCATGCCGCGGCAACAAAATCGCCATTTCAGGCGAAACCGATGCCGTAGGCCGCGCTCAGGCGGCTATCGTTGCGCTGTACAATCAGCTCGAACAGGGCGGCACTATCGACAGTTCTCAGGTTGATGGTGTGATCCGGATGACTGCGCTGCCTACACGGCATCACGAACGCCAACGCGCTGCTGTTCCCCCGGCCCCACCTTCCAGGCAGCAACAGCCTCGTCGCGAAGCAGGTCAGCACAAACCTGCCCCTCAAAATTCCCAGACCTCTCCTGCGTCTGCTCCTCTGACCGATCTTCCGGCCATTCGCACCAAGCGCGGTGTGATTGCTCCCCGCTCTCATGGGCAGGCCGCTTACATGGAAATGCTGGCCCGCACTGATCTGGTTTTTGGAATCGGCCCAGCTGGCACCGGCAAAACCTATCTGGCTGTTGCTCAGGGCGTTGCCATGCTTCTTGCCGGACAGGTGGACCGGATCATTCTTTCTCGCCCAGCTGTTGAGGCAGGCGAGCGTCTGGGCTTCCTGCCCGGCGACATGCGGGAAAAGATCGACCCCTATCTTCGCCCGCTTTACGATGCCCTGAATGACATGATGCCGGGTGACCAGGTCGTGCGACGGATGGGCACGGGCGAGATCGAAGTTGCCCCGCTGGCTTTCATGCGCGGCAGAACGCTCGCCCACTCTTTCGTCATTCTGGATGAAGCCCAGAACACGACCCCAGCCCAGATGAAGATGTTCCTGACCCGCATGGGTGAAGGCACACGCATGGCTGTTACAGGTGACCTCAGTCAGATTGATCTGCCCAACGGGGTATCATCTGGGCTAAGGGAAGCCGTCGAGACCTTGGAAGGCATCAAGGGAATCGGCATCACTCGCTTTACATCCGTTGATGTGGTGCGCCATCCGCTGGTCGCCCGTATCGTCGATGCCTATGAACAGAAAGCGCCTGCCCCCCTGGATAATTTCCGGGATCGGCCGCGCCGGGATAACAATGGAACCTCCAAGTCGTCACGCCGGTACTGACATCATCATCGAGGACGCCAGATGGCGCTCCTCGGTCTCTGATACCGAGCGCACAATCCGTCGTGCGCTCACCGCCGTCGCCCGCCAGGGCGGCCCGGATTTCAGCCGGTCTCCTGCTCCGTCGATTCTTCTCTCGACAGATCGGATCGTAAAGCGGCTCAATGCCCGCTTCCGTAACAAGAACAAACCCACGAACGTTCTGACGTTCGAGCCGGTCTCTCCCCTTCACGGCGGAGATATCATTCTGGGTTACGAGACAGTCCGGAAAGAAGCGGATGCTGCCCATCGCAGCATGCGCGCTCATCTGTCCCATCTCGTGGTTCATGGGGCCCTGCATCTTGCAGGATACGATCATTATCTTCCCGGCGAAGCCCGGGACATGGAAGGGGTTGAAACCCGCACGATGCGCCAGCTTGGTTTTGGCGATCCATGGCGACAGGCAGGAAGACGGGCATGAGCGAAGACACTACGGACCGTTCAGACGACGGTAAAAAGAACTCTCGCGGATTGTTCGGACTGTTCGGCCGACGCAACCGCGATCAGGGTCTGCGTGAGTCCATCGCGACACTCGTTCACGAAGCCGCCCAGCCTTTCGAGGAAACGGGAGACGAGCCGGAACTGGACAGACAGGAACGTGCCCTCATCATGAATGTCCTGCGCTTGCGGGACATCACGGCAGATGACGTGATGATCCCGCGCGCAGATATCATTGCCATGTCAGAGAGCATCTCTTTCAACGATGCCCTGGATCACATGCGTCGGGAAAACCATTCCCGCATGCCAGTCTATCGCGGCCAGCTCGACGATATCGCTGGCATGATCCATGTGAAGGATCTGGTGGCTTATGTTGATGAGCCTGAGGCGTTCGACATCCGCCCGCTTCTTCGTCAGCCTCTGATGATTGCTCCGACCATTCCGGTGCTTGACCTGCTGCTACAGATGCGTCAGCGCCGGATGCACATGGCCCTTGTCATTGATGAATACGGTAGCATCGACGGCCTCGTCACGATCGAAGATCTGATCGAGACGATTGTGGGTGATATCTCGGACGAACACGACGACCCTGTCACGACCCCGTGGGTAGAACGCGCGGATGGCTCTTTCGATATTGATGCCCGTCTGCCCGTCCGCCAGCTTGAGGAACGGCTAGGGGCTGTTCTCACGGATGCCGAGCGCGAAGCCGAGATCGAGACAGTTGGTGGACTTGTCTTCCGTCTGGCAGAGCATGTTCCGGCAAAAGACGAAGTTCTGACCCATGAGAGCGGGCTGGAATTCCGCGTTCTGGATGCCGATGCGCGCCATATTCGCGCCTTGCGGATGCGGGTACCGGAAGGCTGGGAAAAGAAGCCCCTGCCGGATACTGGACAGCAGGATGACGAACGCGGGTCTTGACGTCTGAACCAGATCAGCGTTGTGAGTAGGACATCTTGTCCGTAGTGGAGCCTTGTCCATGACCCTTGGCCGTCGTGCATTTCTTATTGCCGGGCCTGCCCTTGCGGCAGTGACATCATTTTCTTCCGCCCGCGCGGAAGAAAATGGACTTCCCCCAACTGATCCCCGTATGGGGCCGCGTGTTCTGGGTTCCCCGGAGGCCAAGGTCCAGGTCGATGAGTGGTTTTCGCTCACCTGCTCTCACTGCGCTCATTTCGCACAGACTATTTTTCCCCAAATCAAGGCCAACCTGATCGATACCGGGAAAATCCGTTATCGGTATCATGACTTCCCTTTGGATCAGGTTGCACTCCTCGCCTCCATGGTCGCACGCTCCCTTCCTGCAGACCGCTACGCGCCCTTCGTGGATGATCTGCTGCGCACGCAAGACCAGTGGGCTTTTGCGCAGAACATCGATCCGGTGCAGGAACTGAAAAAGCGCGCCGCCATGGCAGGCGTCTCATCGGCTGAGTTCGACAAGATCAATGCCGATAATGCCCTGCGCGAGGCTATCGTGAACCGGCAGGACCGCGATGGTGCTTTCCTTCAGATCCAGGGTACCCCTTATTTCCGCATCAATGACGCTCCGGCACCGGATGTCGTTTCCAGCTATGATGCGTTCGCCAAAGCAGTTGCAAAGGCTTCCTGAATGACCCGCCCCATGATTTCCCGCCGCTTCATTCTCTCCGCAGCCCCGGCTCTTGCCGTGGCTGGTACGGCAGCCCGTGCGGCAGATGCGCCGCCAGCCCTTCCCGCCAATGACCCGCGCATGGGACCGCGCATTATCGGCAATCCGAATGCCAAGGTGCTGGTGCAGGAATGGTTTTCCCTGACCTGCACGCATTGCGCCCATTTCGGAACAGAAGAGTTCCCGAAGATCAAGGAACAACTCATTGATACCGGCAAGATCCGCTATCAGTTCCATGATTTCTGTGGTGACCGCGTCGGCCTGACGGCGGCCATGGTGGCACGTTCCCTGCCGGAAGAGCGGTATGTCCCGTTCATTGAAGCGCTGCTCTCCAGCCAGATGCAGTGGGCCTTTGCTTCCGGTGGCGATCCGATGCAGCGTCTGCAGCAGATGTCCGCTCTAGCCGGCGTCTCTGCGGCCCAGTTCAAGAGCGTCAGCGAAGACACAGCATTCATGCAGGCCATGTACAATCAGGTACAGAAGGACGCAGATACCTACAGCATCCAGGGCACGCCGTATTTCCGCTTCAACAACACGCACTACGATCAGGACCCGGAAACCTACGAGAAGTTTGCCGATCTGGTCGCCAAGGCGTCCTGATCTCTTTCCGGACGTTTCACAAACACCGATGTCAACTCACACCACGACGATCAGCCGCCTGACGATCGGCGGCTTCAAAAGCTTCGCCGATGAGGTGCGCGTTGACATCCTTCCGGGCCTGACGGGCATTATCGGCCCAAACGGCTGCGGCAAATCCAATGTCGTCGAAGGCCTGCGCTGGGCCATGGGTGAGACCTCCGCCCGCGCCCTCCGGGGCGGCGAGCTGGACGATCTGATCTTTGCCGGAACAGGCACACGTTCCGCCCGGAACATTGCTCAGGTCACGCTTCATCTGACCGGCGCCAAGGGTCTTGCCCCTGCTCCGTTTCAGGATGCTGAAAACCTCGAAATCACGCGTCGTGCAGAGCGTGGCTCCGGCAGCGAATACCGCATCAACGGTCGCGTCATGCGTGCGCGTGACGTGCAGACGCTTTTTGCCGATTTGGCATCCGGTGCGCGCAGTTCCGCCATCGTCAGCCAGAACCGTGTCGGCCAGCTTATCGCGGCCAAGCCGGAAGAGCGTCGCCTTCTGCTGGAAGAGGCTGCTGGCATCACCGGCCTTCATGCCCGCCGTCATGATGCGGAACTGAAACTCCGCCAGACCGAGACCAACCTCTCCCGTGCGGAAGATCTGCGCCTTCAGATTGAAGAGCGGCTCGGCAGTCTCGAAGAGCAGACCGTTCAGGCCCGGAAATATCGTGAGCTCTCCGAGAAGTTGCGTGAAGCCGAGGTTCAGCTTCATGCGCTTCTCCATGCCCGCGCCAATCTTGCCGTACAGCGCAGCAAGGATGATCTGGCCAAGGCCCGTGAAGCTCTGCGCAAAGCTGAACAGGAAGCCGAGCACGCGACCATTGCGGAGTTCGAAGCTCGCAAAGCCACCCCACAGGCCAGAGAAGAAACAGACCGTCTTCGCAGCGCTCTTGAACGACTAAAAGTCCAGTCTGAAACGGCACGAGTGGACGTCACACGTGCGCGGGAAGCAGAGGCCGAAGCACTGGCACGCTTCCAGCAAGCGGAGGCAGATTTTGCCCGAAGCACGGAACGGCTCTCGCAGGATCGAGCCGCTCAGGTGGCCGCTCTTGCAGATCTGGAAGCGCAGGAAAAGGAACGCGCCCAACTTCCTGAACAGCGCGCTCAAGCCACCGAAGAGCAGAACCGGCTCGCAGCACTTGAGCGAACGCAGGCAGCGTCTCTGGAAGAAGCAGTCCGTCTGCGGGACGCAGAAGCGATCCGCCGCGATGGGCTGAAAAGCGCTCTGGATGCTCTGACAACGCGACTTGATGCCGAAACAGGCGCTCTTCAGGCGCTTGAAGCAGAACTGACTGCGCTGGAGAAAGATCGGCCGGACGATGATGCTCTGGAGAGCCTGCGCCAACAGGTTGACGTCGCCATCAGTGAATCTGAGGACGCCAGACAGATCGAAGCTGCGGCTCTTGCCACGCTTCAGGATGCGCGTCTGGCAATGGAATTGCAGAGCCGCACCCTCGAAGACGGACGGCAACGCCTGACTGTTTTGGAAAAGACCGAGGCGGATCTGAAGCGCCGGCTTCAGGCCGCGACAGACCGCCTGTCTCAGGACCGCACCGTTCATGCTCAGACGGCAGTCGCTCTACTGACGGATGCACAGCGCGGCGCGCTTCAGGCTCAGCGGGAAAAGACCCTGCAGGCATTTGAAGATATTTCTGCTCGGGAACGCGCGGCGCGTCAGGCTCTGGATGAGGCCAATGCGGCATGGCTTGAAGCCCGCGCGAAGGCCGAGGAAGGCGTTCAGCGCCATAAAGGCCTTCTCCGTGCGAAAGACAATGCCCAGCAGGTCGCCAGTCAGGCAGCCCAGCGTGCAGAAACGGCTCTTCGAGAGCGGGATACCGCCGCGAAAACTCTCGTACCGGACACTGACGTAGCCGTCCTTCGAGCAACCGTCACAGGTCTGGAAGAGAGACTGGATGCCCTTCAGCGCGCTCTTTCCGAAGCCGAAAAAGCTCTTTCTTCCGCGTCCGAAGCTGAGAGCTCTACCCGTGAGGCTCTGACCCGCACAGAAAGCACGATCCTGCGCCTTCGTTCGGAATGTGGAGGGCTGGAACAGACACTCGCCGCCGTCGCCGCGCAGCCAGACCCGTTAGAAGACAGGCTTGATATTCCTGCGGATCTGGCAAGGGCCGTCGCTGCGGCATTGGCGGATGGGCTCGATGCCTCGCTCGCGCCCACGACCGTCGCAGCCGACCGTCGGTGGCTTGCGCTCACGGCACTAGAGAACTCACAGATTGACTCCTGCCCGCCTCTCTCGTCTCTGGTTGCGGCGCCAGACGCTGTTAAACGCTGTCTGGACGCTGTTTTCCTGCTGGATGATCCCGGTAGAGGTGCCGCTCTTCAAACGCATCTCCAGCCCGGCCAGGCGCTTGTCTGCCGGAATGGCGCTCTGTGGAGATGGGACGGTTTCATTCGCTCGGGGGACGCGCCTGATGCCGGAGCCGCCCGTCTGGAGCAGAGACAACGTCTGACACAGGCCCGCGCCCTTCTCGCTGAGCAGGAAAAGGGGCTTCCGGCCGTACAGAGCGCTTTCCAAGAAGCCCAGCGCACTCGCGTCGAAACGGAACAGACCTTGCAAAGTCTTCGGTCGGAACGTTCGGGGCTGGAGCCTGAACTGAGCAAGGCCCGCACGCAGCTCTCGTCACGCGAACAGCAGGCTGCACTGGCAAAAGGTCGATGGGACGAAGCAGAACGTCGTTTGTCAGACGCCGAGGCCGCTGCGAAAAGCGCACGCTCGGACGCTGACAAAGCGGCGGCCGATTATGATGCTTATCCTTCCCCGGCAGCTCTGACGGACACGGCTGAACAGGCGGGTCAGGTCGTGGAGAGGACTCGAACGGCTCTCACAGTATTGACGCGGGATCTCCAGACGGCCCGGACAGAGGCTGAACAGGCTGATCGCACGTTGGATCAGGCCATTCTGCGTCATGAGACAGCACAGACACGCCTTCAGGAACTGGAAAACGCTCTGACGCGGCTGGAGCGGGACATTGACGCTCTTCAAGCTGAGCTTGAAGCCACAAAAATCGCCACAGATCGACCAGATCTTCCGGATCTGGAGCGCCGTGACGCGGTCGCCCGTCAGCAGCATCAGGACGCCCGGCAGAAGCTTGAAACCGCGAGCAAGACCACGGGCGACCTCCGCCAGAAGGCAGATCGCCTTTCGGCCGAACTGCAAACTTTGGACCAGTCCGCAACGGCAGCCCTCGCCCGGCGCACGGCACTTGCTCCACGTGCGGCGGAGCTCAAAGCGCTCGTCGAGAAGCTCACAAAGGACCATCAGGCGCAGGACGCTGCCATTGCAGAGCGTCCAGACCCGGCGCTTCTGGAACAAAACGTACTAGGTGGCACTGCGGAACTGCAAGAAACCCGGAAGGCGCTTCAGGCGGTTCAGGAGAGCCTGTCTCGTCTTGCGCTGGAAGATATGCGCCTGAACGGAAGCATCGCGGCGCTCAGAGGACGATTGTCCGACCTTGAGGGGCAGATTTCTCTGGCCGTTCAATCCCATGCGGAACTGAAAGAGCGCCGGAACACGCTGGAAAATGCGTGGAACAAAGCAGCCCATACTCCGGTTCGCCTCGAAGCCGCGCTGAAGCAACAGGATCTGGATCTTGAGAAGGCCCAGACAGCCTATGATGAGGCCCGCGCAAAGGACGAAGCCACCGATCAGGCTGGTCAGGCTGCGCAGGAACGTCGTCGGGATGCCGACCTAGCTCTGTCTTCGGCTCGTGAAGCCATTGCCCGGCTGACCGAACGCGCCGAACAGGCCGTGGCAGCACGTGAGCGTCTGTTGACAGAAAGCGACCCGCCAGAAGGGGGCATTTATCCGTCTGATCTGTCCGAACAGGCCGAAACGTCCACCCGCCGTAGGCTCTCCCGCCTCACCCGTGAGCGGGACGATCTGGGAGCCGTCAATCTACGGGCCGAGACAGAGTATCAGGACGCCAAGCAGACCGCCGAGACCATTGCCCGCGAGCATGAAGAACTGACGGCCGCCATCAACCGCCTGCGTGGCGGCATTGGGACCATCAATCGTGAAGGACGCGAAAGACTTCTGGCCGTATTCACGGAAGTGGACCGGCATTTCCAGTCATTGTTCTCACGGATGTTCGGAGGGGGTCGCGCGCATCTGGGTATGGTCGGCAGTGATGATCCGCTGGAAGCTGGTCTGGAAATCTTTGCTCAGCCGCCGGGGAAAAAGCTCTCCACCCTTTCCCTGCTCTCCGGCGGCGAGCAGGCCCTGACGGCACTTTCCCTCATTTTTGCGACGTTCCGCTGCAACCCTGCACCCATCTGCGTGCTGGATGAAGTCGATGCCCCCCTGGATGATGCCAATGTGGAACGCTTCTGTTCCCTTCTGGCAGATATGACCAAGGAAGCGGGCACGCGCTTCCTTGTCGTGACCCATCATCAGCTTACCATGGCCCACATGGACAGGCTTTATGGTGTTACGATGCAGGAACGTGGTGTAAGCCGGGTATTGTCGGTTGATCTGGGGCGCGCTGCTGCCCTTGTCGAAGGCTAACGTCTTTTTTCTTCAATCGAAAATTGACGTTAAGGCGTTGAAGCCTTTTGATAGACAAAACGCCTTGAAAGATCGCACCCATTTTCGTCGAACCACCTCTCCCCGCCCCGATCATGACGCGAATCCGTGAACACGGTATTCGTGTGGTGGGAGACGTGCATGGTGATCTGAACGCGTTCCGTCACGCGACTGCGACTGAGCGCTTCGTCATCCAGCTGGGAGATCTGGTCGATCACGGCCCAGACAGTGCCGGCGTGATGGAGCTGATGCTTGATCTGCTGGAAACAGATCGCGGGCTTTTTATTCTCGGCAATCATGACCGCAAGCTGGGGCGGGCGCTGGAAGGTCGTCGCCTCAGGCGTGATCCGCCACTTGAAGAAACACTTCGGCAGTTTTCCCTGCCGGAATATGAAGGGCTTCAGCAGCGCACCTATGAGGCGATTGCTGCAGCCCCGACATGGCTGCGGCTCGGGCGGGCATTATTCGTGCATGGCGGGTTCCATACCGCCATGTTGTCCGAAGCGCCTGTTCCGGGTCTGGGCGAAATGTCTGCCCCCCTCTCTCGCGCCCTTTTTGGTGAAACCACCGGCCGCATGCAGCCGGACGGATATCCCGAACGCCGCCTCACCTGGATCAACCGCATTCCGGACGGAATGACGGTCTATGTCGGCCATGACCGCCGCTCGACTGACGGACGCCCCTGGCGCCGGACGGGGCGTCTTGGCGGCACGGCTGTCTTCACGGATCTGGGCGCAGGAAAAGGTGGCCACCTTGCATGGATCGATATCAATGACTTCTGACAGCTCTTCCGCCCTCGCAGAACTTGAGCGCCTGCGTGCCAGCATCGACAATATCGACGCCGCCCTGATTCATATGCTGGCAGAGCGGTTCCGCTGCACCAAGGCTGTTGGCGAACTCAAGGCGCGTTCCAGCCTGCCCGCCGCGGACCCCAACCGTGAAGCCCGGCAGATCGAACGCCTGCGCCAGCTTGCGCGGGACGCACATCTGGACCCTGATTTTGCTGAAAAATTTCTGGCATTCGTTATCAGGGAGGTCATTAGACATCACGAAGCGATTGCCGCCCAAACCCACGGTACACGCTGAATGGCCGAACGCCTGCTCCTCGTCCTGCGGCACGCTGAAGCCGGCCCCCATCTTTATTCGGGAGCGGGTGATATCGAGCGGCCACTGACTGCGACGGGCCATCAACAGGCGGCAAGAATTGGTGCTCAGCTTGCAGGGCTGGAGCTACCTCATCCCTTTCAGGTGATTTGCAGTTCCGCCCGTCGAACACAGGAAACGGCAAAGGGCGTTCTTTCCGCTCTGCCTGATACGATTATTCCGCAGATTGAAGGCAACCTCTACGGAGCAGGTCTCGACACCCTTTACGGTTTCATTCACGCGACATCGGATGATATCCGGACGTTGCTCCTCATCGGGCACAATCCGGCCATAGGAACGTTGGCGCATGATCTTGCAGGAGCCGCTCTCAAGAATGACGCCTTTGCCGCACTGAGACACGGATATGCACCAGCAACCCTGACAGTCTTTCAGACAGCAGAAGACTGGGTCAATGTCCGACCTTCCACTGTTCAAGCCAGTCAGGTTCTTACGCCCTGACTGGCTTAATCAATTACATTCAGGCGCAGAGAAGAGTAAGGCGCCTTTCGGCAGGTTCAGGCTTTACATAAGGTCCAGCCTCAACCACCTCAATTTCGAGCACTCCGGCTTCCGTCGCTGAACGCAGCCCAAGTTCAAGGAGAGCACTGCCGTTCGTCCACCGCATGCCGGACGGATCTGCGGCATACCAACCGTCAGCTTGTTCAGGTTGCAGTAGCATAAGCTCGCGCATGCCCTGCCCATCCCAGAGACGGATTGCTCTCGTCAGAACACCAAGCACCCGCCTGTCATCCAGATAGGGGCCAACCGAATCACACAACCGAGATGCCTGTGACACCAGACGGACAGCACGCGCACCACTCGGTAGCGAAAACAGGAAGCGTCCTTCAATCTGCCGCATGGGAGCAATGCGCTGGCCTGCTTGCGTTTCAAGGTGCAAATCATGTGCACGCGTTGTTTGAACTGCGCACGCAACAGTGAGCCCAAGCTGTTCAGAGCGCTGAGCCAGACGGGCATGAACAGGCTCTACGACTGCCCGATCCGTCACCAGTGGCGCAGAAGCGTCATGCACCCAGCTTTTCGTAACAGTTGAGAAGTGAGTAATGCTCCCTGGCTGAGCAAAGCTGTTGCGATTTCCTGTGTCGAGATAGCTCTCTGTGTTCAGACCGTTTGCCACGATCACATCATGATGGGCTGTCTCAACATGGTAGTAGTCATAGGACGTAATGTCTGTTGCGTAAGCAATGCTGCCGCCATTTACGAGCATACGCACTGGAATGAACACGCCATCCAGATAGAGGCAATGCTCTGGCGTCAGAAGCAGATCCGTATGGGGGGTACCCTCGGCCACAGCACCTGCACAAATGCGGACGGGATATCCTGCCATATCAAGATGTGGCCCTTGGCGAACCTGCGCTTTCTTACTGCCAACCCAACTCAGACGCTCAACCTGCTCGGCACCATCCCGAATGACCACAACGTCATCTCCGGCACGCAGGTCTTCAACAGCGACCTCACCAGCCGGTGTCTGGATCAGGCTTCCTCCAAGAAAGCAGACCGGCCCAAGCGCAGCGATTGTTGAACCGTCATCATCTTTTGTCAGGGTTACACCATTGCTGCTGTAATCGCCCTGCATCCGTGTGGAATAAATGGTGTTTCCAGCAGATGTGACGTTCAGATAATAAGCGCCTCCACTGCTGACAAACGTCGCCGTCTCTCCGTCCGAATAGCTCAGTCCGTCCAGATCAATCCGTCCACCTGACAACAAAATCGTCTCACTCAGGGTGCCTCCGCTTTGCAGTGTCAGCACCGCACCTGAGGAAATGACTGTTGTATCGGCAATTGCTCCCGACGCGACATAGAACGAGGCTCCGCTGCGGACCTCAGCATGATCGACAATAGACCCTGGCAGAGCCGACAGAGTAGCGCCCGGGTTCAGCTGTGTATGGGTTAACTGGCCGCCTGAAGACGTAACCTGCATTCCGCCGCTGCTGACGGCTACATTATAGGCATGGCCGCCGTTCGTAATGGCCTGGAGCCCCCCGGACAGAACAGTCGTATTGTAGGATCTACCTGCGGAGCCGACTGTCAGGGTTCCACCATTACTGATGGTCAGAAAACGATCTTCTCCTTCGTCAGAAACAGCACCACCGCTCACAACGGTTACCCTTTGAATAGAGCCACCATTTTCAACGGTCAGAATGTTACCCTCTCCGCTGACGGTACCCCCGGAGATTGCCTGACCTGAAGAAACTATCTGAGACATGAAGATCCTGATTTTGACGGGAAAGGAAATCGCAGATTTTCTAAACCTGACGATGTGAAGAGCGCGGGTTGTAGCGGAAACGCATTCAAAAACACAATTTTATTAACAAAAACTTTAAGACGCGCGGTTTCACGCCAATTTTTAGGTTTCCCTGCTTTTTTTGAGGCCTTCGACGGCCCGACAGGTAGTGTCTCTGGACAGGGAAAACCCCTACACCCTAAACTTTGACTCTTCCCGTCACTCTGCCAGACAGGCGCTTGTTCCATGCACGATCCAAAGTCCGAAACTGCTACCCTTCATGCTGGCGGCGCTTCCATGCAAGCCCCTCTTCTGAAGGGCACCATGGGACCGGACGTCGCGGATCTGCGTGGAATCCAACAGCAGCTTGGTATATTTTCCTTTGATCCCGGCCTGACGGGAACGGCAACCTGCACCAGCAAGATCACATTCATTGACGGGGATGAGGGAACGCTTCTCCACCGTGGCTATCCCATTGAAGACCTGGCTCTCAATGCCAGCTTCACGGAAACTGCTTATCTGCTGCTTTACGGAGAGCTGCCGACAACGGCGCAATATCAGGCTTTTCAGGCTGATATGAACACCCACCGGCTGCTTAACGAGCAGATCCGGAATTTCTTCAACGGTTTCCGCCGCGACGCTCACCCGATGGCGATCCTGTGCGGCACCGTCGGCGCGCTATCAGCATTTTATCATGATGGTCTGGATATTTCACAGGCCGAAGACCGCGATCTCTCTGCCCGCCGCTTGATTGCCAAAGTGCCCACCATCGCCGCATGGGCTTATAAATACTCCATCGGAGAGCCCTTCATCTATCCGGATGAAGAGATGTCGTTCTCCGAGAATTTCCTGCACATGCTTTTCGCCAGACCAGGCAACCACTACCGGGTCAACCCGGTCCTGGCACGCGCCATGGATCGGATCCTGCTTCTACACGCCGATCATGAGCAGAACGCATCAACCACAACGGTTCGACTGGTTGGTTCTACCGGCGCCAATCCATACGCCTGCATCTCTGCCGGCATTGCTGCGCTCTGGGGGCCTGCCCATGGAGGGGCCAATGAAGCTGCCCTGAACATGCTTCAGTCCATCGGAACCCGTGAAGGCATCCCTGCCTTTCTG
Organism: Gluconobacter sp. Gdi; assembly: GCF_014132155.1. GTDB lineage: Bacteria > Pseudomonadota > Alphaproteobacteria > Acetobacterales > Acetobacteraceae > Gluconobacter. The sequence goes on along the minus strand of NZ_BLJQ01000001.1, from coordinate 715,067 downwards.
GAGCAGGTCAAAGACAAAAATTCCAGTGTTCGTCTGATGGGCTTTGGCCATCGCGTCTACAAGAGTTTCGATCCGCGCGCGAAAATCCTACAAGCGACGTGCCATGAAGTGATTTCCGAGCTTGGCCTGGAGCGCGATCCGCTGCTCGACCTTGCCAAGGAACTGGAAAGAGTGGCCACGGAAGACGATTATTTTGTCAGCCGTAAGCTCTACCCGAATGTGGATTTCTACTCAGGTCTGATCCTGAAAGCTCTCGGAATTCCGACAAGCATGTTCACTGTTCTATTCGCGGTTGCGCGGACAGTGGGGTGGGTCAGCCAATGGAAAGAAATGATTGAAGATCCGGCCGGGCGGATTACGCGCCCTCGCCAGCTTTATGTAGGGGAAACAAAGCGGGAGTTTGTTTCCATGAGTGACCGGGGCTGAAAGGCCCCTGTCACACAGGCTGGATTAGCAATCGCAGCCCGGAGTCTGGCCATCAGCCTTGCGGACAACGTGATGGTCGATCCATTCCGCAACAAGGCGGCGTGCTTCCGTGATGGAAGATTCAGGATGATGGATGCGGTAAAGCGTCGTGCATGCAGCAAAGGCCTGCATGTCCGGCTGACCGACCTCACGCAGTTCCTGATAGGCTGTGACAACAGCACGTTCGCATTTCCGGCCGATCCGGCTGGTTTCGATGCTCACTTTTGATCCTGCTTTAGAAGAGGAAAAACGGTCTTACTCCTTAGGGGGCAAGGCCTGACTGCGCAAGCATAGATTGGGTCTCCCTATAACAGCAACAAGTGCGTACGAATTTGGCACTACCCTTTGTGTCTTGTGGCCGGTAAACCACAGAAAACGACGTCAGTGGAGAGCAGCATGACACAACATGGAGAGAGCCCGATCGCGGGTCGCACCCAGTGGGACCGGGACGCAGCCCTGACCACCGCCCGCATCCTTCTGGAGATCAAGGCCGTCAACTTCCGTCCGGAAGAGCCTTACACCCTGACGTCAGGCTGGAAGTCCCCGGTCTATATCGACTGCCGCAAGATCATCTTCTTCCCACGCGCCCGGACCAAGATCATGGAACTGGCTGTCGAGAAGATCGGCCGCCACATCGGCTATGAAAGCATCGATGCTGTTGTCGGCGGCGAGACAGCAGGTATTCCGTTCGCTGCGTGGATCGCGGACCGCATGATGACGCCGATGGCGTATGTCCGCAAAAAGCCGAAGGGCTTTGGCCGTAATGCGCAGATCGAAGGTGATGTGCCCGATGGCATGCGCACCCTGCTGGTCGAAGACCTGACGACAGACGGCGCATCCAAGATCCGATTCGCCAATGCCCTGCGCGATGCAGGCGCCATCGTGAACCACACCTTCGTCGTATTCTTTTACGGTGTCTTCCCAGGCGCCCACAAAACGCTGGCAGACATGGACATCTCCCTGCACGCGCTGTGCACCTGGTGGGATGTTCTCGAAGCCTGTGCAGGCGGCGATTATTTCTCTGAAAAGGACAGTGCCGAGGTTCGTCGCTTCCTTGAAGATCCCTGTGGCTGGTCCCGCAAGCACGGCGGTGTTGGCAGCGCCGAAGAAGCGCTGGCGCTCAAGGCCAAAGCAGAAGGCTGACGTCCGTGGGCTCTCCTGCCCTTTTGTCCCGATGCCTTGTTTTTGACTCGGGCATCGGGGGGATGGGTGTCGTTCAGGCTCTGCGCGACATCCTCCCCTCCCTCACGATCGACTATCTGGCTGACACCGCGCTGTTTCCATATGGGGAACAACCTGATGATCGCCTGACCGGCCGCATCGTCAGCCTGCTCGAAGCAGCCTGCCGTGACGTCCAGCCAGATGTTCTGGTGATTGCCTGCAATACGGCGAGCACTATTGCACTGCCAGCACTCCGGGAACGTCTCTCCATCCCTGTTGTCGGATGCGTCCCCCCTATCCGCTGGGCTGGACGTGTTTCCACAACACGGACCGTTGGCCTGCTGTCTACGTCAGCAACAGCTCGGCGACCCTATGTACTGGAACTGCATCGAGAGTTTGCCTCGGATTGTCGTCTCATCACCCATGGTGCGCGTGGACTGGCTGATCTGGCCGAACGCGCCTTTCTGGGCGATGCCATTCCGGATGCAGACGTCGAACGCGAACTAACCTGCCTGTTCGAACAGCCTCATGGCAAGGACATCGATACCGTCGGGCTTGGCTGCACGCATTACACGTTCCTGATGCCAGCGTTTCAACGCCTTGCACGCCCCAATCTGAACTGGCTTGACCCGGCACCAGCCGTCGCCCGTCAGGTGCGGACTGTGCTTGAGACACTCGCCCCCATCGCAACAGACAAAGTCGCAGCACCGCCCCGGCTTTTTATGACAAGCGCACCATTCAATGCGCCGCGCCTGGAAGCCGCCGTAAGCCGTTTAGGTTTTTCGGAATGGTCTCTTTTCAGCCCGCTCGCACTGACGGCCTGAGAGCAAAGTCTACGCCAGCCCCAAAGGGGCCGACGCAGAACGGGGATTTTTAGCGCGCCCGGTTCACGGTGAACTGAACTGTCTCAATCAGAAGGCGACGCAGTTCGCTATCCGGGAAAATAGACAGGGCTTCAACAGCTGCATCTGCATAAACCTGCGCCCGGGCGATCGTCGTATTGATCGCACCTGTTTTCGCAATCAGGTTCAGCGCGTGAGGCAGATCTTCCTCAGTCTGCTCGCCTTCCCCGATAACGCGCTCCCAAAACACACGCTCTTCCGGTGAGCCGGCCTCATAGGCAGCCAGGACTGGCAGAGTGATCTTGCCTTCCCGCATGTCATCACCGACCGTCTTGCCCAGAACCTGCTGGTCCGCGGCATAATCGAGAGCATCATCAACAAGCTGGAACGCCATACCAAGATTGGTGCCAAACTGCTCCAGAGCATCCTCTTCGGCATCCGGACGCTCGGCCACAACAGCACCGACGCGGCAGGCCGCCGCAAACAGTGCGGCCGTCTTGCCGTGAATGACTTCGAGATACCGCTCAACAGGCGTCGTGAGATCGTTTTGCACAACCATCTGAAGGACTTCGCCCTCAGCAATCGTTGCAGACGCATCTGACAGGATCGCCATGACCTTCAGGGAGCCGTCTGCCGTCATAAGCTGGAACGAACGGGCGAACAGGAAGTCCCCCACCAGAACGGACGCCTTGTTGCCAAACACGGCATTGGCTGAAGCCAGACCGCGACGCAGCGTGCTCTCGTCCACCACATCATCATGCAGCAGAGTTGCGGTGTGAATGAACTCCACGCAGGCTGCGAGCCCGACATGACGCTGATGATCAGGGCCTGGCTGATAACCACACAGCCGTGCTGAAGCGAGCGTCAGAAGGGGACGAAGGCGCTTGCCGCCAGCAGCCACCAGGTGAGCGCCAAGCTGCGGGATCAGGGGGACAGGGCTCTCCATCCGCGCGATAATGGCGCGGTTGCAAGCCAGCATGTCCTCTTCGAGATAGGCTGACAGCGCTGACAGTGCGCTTTCGCCACCTGTACCCTGAACCACAGCTTTATCAACGGTCACGGCAGCATCCGGTGCGGCAGAATCCAAGGGTCTTTACTCCAGTTCCTGCACACTATCCCAGGACTGCCCAGGACCGTGCAGGCACGATATGATGTGGCGTATCCCTGCTCGTTCTTCCTGTCTGGAAAAGCGACCAGGCCATATTAACGCCGGACGACAGGTTGGAATGACCATATGAGCGGCAGCAGGAAGGTGGTCAACCCATTGCAGCCCCCTAAGGCCCATCTGAAGAGCACTTCCCCCCTTTCTGAAAACGAAAGGGACGGAACATTGCTCAACGGACGACTCCATTACCGACAATTTCGGAAGGGCTATCGCACGGGACTTGAGCCTGTCCTGATGGCGGCAGCGGTTCCTGCACGAGCCGGAGAGACTGTTCTGGAAGCAGGATGCGGTGCAGGCGCAGGCTTGCTATGCCTTGCAGCACGCGTTGCTGGCGCGAGCGGCATTGGGCTTGAAGCAGATGCGGACACAGTAAAACTGGCGGCTCACAATTTCCTGAACAACCCGTTTCCAGACTCGCGAACATCGCTTTCGGCTCTTCAGGCCGTGCTCCCGACGATCCCATCATCCTTGCGAGCTCTGGCTCCGACAGCCAATGGTCGCTTCCATCACGTGATGGCCAATCCTCCGTGGCACAGCGCGCATGGTACGCCCTCCCCTGACGAACGACGGCGGCTGGCCCTCAGCGCAGAAGACACCGACCCACAGGCGTGGATCCGCAGCCTTACCCGCTGGGTTCTGCCCGGTGGTACACTGACGTTTATCGTATCCGCAGCGATCACGGACAGAGCCTGCCAGACGCTTTTGGAAAACGGGGGCGGTTCACTCCAGCTCTACCCCTTCTGGCCCAAACAGGGGCGGGAAGCGAAGCTGGTGCTGATCCAGGCCATCCACGGCGGCAAAGGCATCTTTCGCCTGCGTCCGGGACTGGTTTTGCATAAAGAGGATGGCCGCTTTACCGATGCGGCCGAACGGGTTCTGCGACGGGGAGAGAGTCTGCCCGAAAGCTGACTCTTCTCTATCCCCAGATTATTCGAAGACGCTGCCTTCGAAGGCTTCTTCCCAGGTGCCGGACGTAGAGGCACGGGAGTATTCCGTAGAGCGGTTTTCGAAGAAGTTGGCGTGCTCAACAGCGTTCAGCATGTCATCAATCCACGGGAGCGGATTTTCTTCCTCACCATAAACCGGATCAAGACCAAGCTGCGTCAGACGACGATCCGCAATGAAGCGAATGTAACGCTTGACGTCTTCCGAGGACATTCCCTCAACCGGACCCATTTCAAAGGCCAGATCAATGAACGCGTCTTCATGCTCAACGGTCGTGCGGCAGATTTCCTTCAGTTCTTCACGGAAATCTTCCGTCCACAGCTCCGGATTTTCACGGATGAACGTGCGGAACAGACGGATCATGGACAGGCAGTGCAGCGTTTCATCACGCACCGACCAGGAGACGATCTGTCCCATGCCCTTGAGCTTGTTGAAGCGCGGGAAGTTCAGCAGGATCGCGAACGATGCGAAAAGCTGAAGCCCTTCCATGAAGGCGCCAAATGCCGCCATGGTCTTCGCAATTTCACGCTTATTGTCGATGTTAAACGACTGCATGAAATCGTATTTGTCCTTCATCTCCTTGTACTTCAGGAAGGCCGAATACTCCGTTTCTGGCATCCCGATGGTGTCGAGAAGATGGGAATAGGCCGCAATATGGATCGTCTCGATGTTCGAGAACGACGACAGCATCATCAGCACTTCGGTCGGCTTGAAGACCTGGCTGTAATATTTCATGTACGCGGAATTCACTTCCACGTCCGCCTGCGTGAAGAAGCGGAAAATCTGCGTCACGAGATGCTGCTCGGCTTCTGTCAACGTACGGTGCCAATCCTTCACGTCATCAGCCAGCGGCACTTCTTCCGGGAGCCAGTGAACGCGCTGCTGGGTTAGCCAAGCATCATAGGCCCACGGGTAGCGAAACGGTTTGTACACCGGGTTCGCAGTCATCAGGTCATAATGCTGCTCGGTCGCTGGCGTTTCGCCAGCATTCGGGGTCGTGTTGCTCATGACCTTACTTTCCTCAAAGACACGTTTTCAGTGCACCTTACCTCTCCTTACGGAAAAGCCACAGACGCACGAATAACGTGTTTTCTCAATACCTTAACCAGGACAAAGGCTTTCCATCAAAGGGCGCTAAGGTACGCAGCCTGTCTGGCCTTTGGGTTTCCTGCTGCTCCAAGCATAGCTTCGGATGCGATCATAGTCACGCGTCACAGCGCAATCTCTTGAAGGACCGGAAGGCTGTAGTTATGCAAAGAACACAATCCTCCCGGCGGAGCTTCCATGCCCCAGAAAACGCGTCGCTTCTGGCCGCGCTCTCACTTTCTCGCGCTGATCCTCCTGCCAATCTGCCTCTACCTGCCGGAGTGGCTCGGATTACGCTCCAGCGACCCAATGATGACGACGTCACTAATGGTGCAGAACTCTGCGAATGCCGCGAAGGGACTAATCCCGGGACATCCAGGCTGGATCGACGGTTGCGCAGGCGTTTTCGTAGAAGCCCTCGGCCGACTTGTGGCGCACGACTGGGTGCATGGTGTCATTCCCTGGTGGAATCCCTACAGCGGTGTCGGCATGCCTTTGGCGGGCGAATACCAGCCTGCCGCATTTTTTCTACCATTCGTGCTGTTTCTGGGGCTGCCGAATGGTCTCCTGATGATGAAGTGCACTCTGCAAATCATCGCGGGCCTGTCCACATATGCATTTTTGAAACAGCTGCGCCTCGATCCGCGCGCCGCGCTGATCGGTGGCCTGCTCTATGCTTTCAACGGCACCTATGCATGGGCTTCGGACGGCCCGTCTGAACCCCTCGCCTTTCTGCCTCTCGCTCTCTATGGCGTGGAACGTGCCCGAACCGGGAATTGGGGCTGGCTTGCTCTAAGCCTGACCTATCTCCTGTTGGCAGGCTTTCCCGAAACTGCCTTTCTTTTAGGACTGATCGCGCTCGGGCTTGCAGTTCTACGCTTTTTCCAGACTGCTCCTGGCAGCAGATCCCGCTTTGCCCTTCACATCTGCCTTGGGGGCCTCACGGCTGGTTTGATTGCCGCCCCGCAACTCCTCGCTTTTCTGACATTCCTACCCCATGCTGACATCGGTGTTCACGGCGGCATCAATGATGAGACCCTGCCGCATCAGGCATGGTCGATGCTGCTATTCCCCTACATCAACGGTCCCATATTCTACGGCTCCGAATTGGATGCATGGTATGCCCTAGGAGGCTATTGCGGGCTTACTCTTCCGTTTCTGGCTTTATGCGCCATTGGGGGCAACAACGAGCGAGGGCTGCGCTTCCTGCTGCTCGGCATTTTCCTTGCTGTCGTGGGAAAACAGGCCGGTGTTCCGGGGCTCACTCAACTCGTCGATCTGGTGCCAGGACTTGGGCACACCGTATTTTTTCGCCTTTGCGAACCCATGGTGGAAAGCTGCCTGATCCTTCTCGCAGTCTTCGCCCTGGATGACATGTTCCGTGGTGTGTGGCGCCGCAGAGCAATCATCCTGTCTGCTTGTGTGATGGGCGCCCTGATTGTCACGACCTATGCTCTGGATCATCAGTTCCTGACGAAACTTCGTTCCGTTTCTGAGGGACCAGTTTCTTCCCATATTTATGCGGTGGGATCGCTAGCTTTCGGCACCCTCTGCTTGGCTACTGTGGTTTTTCTTGCATGGAGCAAGAAACATCCGAAAATTATTGGAACGGTTCTCTGTTTTGAGACCCTTCTTTTGTTCGGATTTCCTCTTCTAAGCGCCTATCCGGAACAACCCCGCCCAGACCAACGCCTTATTACGGCACTACAGGGAGAAACCGGCCTACAGCGCTTCGTGACCATTGGACCGATTGAGCCAAATTATGGCGCTTATCTGCGGATCGCCTCTATCAATCACAATGCCATTCCCACGCCGAAAGCATGGATCGAGCGCCTGAAACAGGACTTCGGCTCAAAAGTCGACGCCGTAACCTTTAATGGCTCCTATCCTTTTGCTGAAAATGGGGATGCCTTTCTGGAAGCCTCTTTAGCCCGGCATCCTGATCTGTTCGCCAAACTCGGCGTATCAGCCCTGCTGGTTCCTCCAGGTCATGGCATGCCAAGCATCGCGCCCTACCCCCTAGAAAACCGCCAGCCAAACGGCTTTCCTCTGACGCCGAACTCGCCAGAGGTCACAATCAATATTTCATCATGGGAAAAGCCGGTTAGCCGCCTGGCAACGCTGCAATTGGGCACTTACGCCGGAAACTCGAACGGAATTCTGATTCTGTCCATTTGTTCCGACACGCAATGCGCAACGGGTCAGACACGGTTGAAAGAGGCAACAGACAACGGTCTGACGTCGATCGAACTGGATAGAATCATTCCAGCCGATGCCCACACCCTGACATTAAGCCTCAAAGAGGCCACCACAGACGTTATGATCTGGTCCACCGTGAAAGAGCGTGTGGGTTGGCCGCGCATCCGCTTTGAGACAGAGGCTGTGCGCGAAGCCATGATGCCCGTTCTGCATACGGGAACCGGAGACCTCATCCGACTGAAGAACGCTGCCCCCTATTTTGAGACTGAAGCAGCCTGCACCCTTACTCTGAAAGACCGGGAGACGCTTGCCGCAAACTGCCCGGCGCCGACTTATCTTATCCGTCGCGAAGTGATACTGCCGGGATGGACGGCCGAGGTAAATGGCACTTTCATCGTCCCGGAAGTGTGGGACGGGTTATTTGAACGTATCCCGCTTCCTGCAGGACCAACCCGGATCCACTTTCATTTTGCACCTCCCGGCGCAATATTCGGATGGATCGCTACAGCACTGGGCCTCATCCTGCTCTGGTTGGGTTTCCGTCGCGTTAGAGCGCCTGACACGCCGTGAGAACATAAAAAAAACCCGGTTCCCCAAACGAGGAGCCGGGCTTTTCAAACCGATACTACCAACCCGCCTTACTGACAGGCGAGGCACTCGTCGTAATCGCCACTGCTCATTTTGCCACGCGGGGCAGCCTGCACGGTAGCTTCGTACTTCTCATCGTCCAGAATGTCGCTCTTCACGGCCAGCGTGGAGACTGCATCGGCACGCTGTACCGACAGGGAACGACAGTAATACAGAGACTTCAGGCCTTTCTTCCAGGCCTGGAAGTGGATCTGATGCAGGTCGCGCTTATGCACATCCGCCGGCAGGAAAAGGTTGACCGACTGTGCCTGACAGATGAACGGCGCACGGTCGGCAGCATGTTCAACAACCCAGCGCTGATCCAGTTCGAAGGCCGTCTTAAAGACGTCTTTCTCATCCTGCGTCAGGAAGTCCAGATGCTGAACGGAGCCTTTGCTCAGGGTAATGTCAGACCACACCTTATCCGTATTCTGACCGCGCTCTTCGAGGATCGTGGTCAGATGGCGGTTACGGACCGAGAACGAGCCGGACAGGGTCTTCTGAAGGAAGACGTTGGCACTGATTGGCTCAATGCCTGGGCTGGCATTGCCCGTAATGATGGAAATGGACGCCGTCGGAGCAATTGCCAGCTTGTGCGAGAAACGCTCCATGAAGCCGTACTCTTCGGCATCCGGGCACGGACCACGTAGTTCCGCCAGCTTCTTTGAAGCCGCATCGGCCTGAGCGCGGATGTGCTGGAAGATCTTTTTGTTCCAGACCTTCGCCATCACGCTCTCGAACGGGATCATCCGGGCCTGAAGGAAGGAATGGTATCCCATCACGCCAAGACCGACAGAGCGCTCCCGGGCAGCGGCATACTTGGCACGCGCCATGTCGTCCGGGGCACGGTCAATGAAGTCCTGCAGAACGTTGTCGAGGAACAGCATGACGTCCTCAATGAACTGCGGATCATCCTTCCACTCGTCCCAGGTTTCCAGGTTCAGGGAAGACAGGCAGCAGACAGCCGTCCGGTTCTTGCCATGATGATCGATACCGGTCGGCAGCGTGATCTCGGCGCAGAGATTGGAGGTCTTGACCTCAAGACCGGCGAGTTTGTGATGTTCGGGGCGAGCGCGGTTCACATGATCCGAATAGATGACGTACGGCTCACCCTGCTCCATACGGGCCGTCAGGATGCGGATCCAAAGCCCACGAGCAGACACCTTGCGGATGATGCTGTGATCCTTCGGGGACAGCAGCGGCCATTCCTCGTCCGCCTCAACAGCGCGCATGAAGGCGTCTGTGATCAGAACGCCATGATGCAGGTTCAGGGCCTTACGGTTTGGGTCACCACCCGTTGGGCGGCGCATTTCCGTAAATTCTTCGATTTCAGGATGCCAGACCGGCAGATACACAGCCGCAGACCCACGACGCAGGGACCCCTGCGAGATAGCCAGTGTCAGGCTGTCCATCACGCGGATGAACGGAATGACGCCGGACGTCTTGCCGTTACGACCGATGTTCTCGCCAATCGAGCGCAGATTGCCCCAATAAGACCCGATGCCGCCGCCCTTGGATGCCAGCCAGACGTTTTCGTTCCAGAGGCCGACGATACCTTCCAGGCTATCTTCGGCTTCGTTCAGGAAGCAGGAAATCGGCAGGCCGCGGGACGTTCCACCGTTAGACAGAATCGGTGTAGCTGGCATGAACCAGTGGCGCGAAATGTAATCATAAATACGCTGGGCATGGCCCTGATCCGCCCCGTAATAGGACGCAACACGCGCAAACAGATCCTGATAATGCTCGCCTGGCAGAAGGTAGCGATTGTTCAGAGTCGCCTTGCCAAAATCCGTCAGAAGCGAATCACGCGAACGATCCACACGGACGGCATGATGACCCGGAAGCTGCACGACATCATCGAACATGTCTGGCGTTTCTTCCCCCTCCCCGACAGCACGCTCGCCAACAGGGTGGTCAACAGGCGGAAGCACGTCATGCGGGCGGTCGGCCGTATGTGGCGTGTCCATCGTCACGTCATGAAGTGTCATTGCGCTCTCCAAAATACTTCTATCGGCTGTCGGTGATTAGGCGCTTTCCTGCCCTCGAGGAGGGCAGGGTTGCAAGCAATCTCTTTGCATTTCAACCAAAGAGATTGCTTGCAAATTCAAATTACCTGTGAACCTCACGGACACTATATCTGGGGGAAATCTTCTTTTCGGGCCCCAGATATAGGGCCAATCGCAGAAAACCGCCATAGGTTCCCATTCATCCCCAAGGGCTTTTCCTGAGTGGCATCACAACCACACCACACGGTTTTTTCACGGCAACGTTTCCTGTCTGGTCACGTTGGAGACAGCATCCCCTCAACACGCGGAGAGCGTCTCATGACCATCAACAAGAAAGCTTCGGCCCACTGGAGCGGCACCATCAAGGAAGGCAAGGGCACCATCTCGACGCAGAGCGGCGCCCTTCAGGACCAGCCTTATGGTTTCAACACGCGATTCGAAGACAAGCCCGGCACCAACCCGGAAGAACTGCTCGGCGCGGCGCACGCAAGCTGCTTCACAATGGCGCTCTCTCTGATCCTTGGTGATGCTGGCTTTACGGCCGACTCCCTCGATACGGAGTCGACAATTTCCCTCGATAAGGTTGGCGATGGCTTTGCCGTCACGAAGGCCCATCTAACGCTTCGTGGCGTGGTGCCGAACGCGACTGAGGCCGACTTTCTCGATGCCGCCAACAAGGCGAAGATCGGCTGTCCGATGTCCAAGGTTCTCAACACGGAGATCACCCTGGACGCCAAGCTCGCCAGCTAAACCCGAAGGCTGGGATCAGTTGTCCCAACCGCACTGCGCGTGATTGCGCAGCAGATGGTCTGCCAGAACGCAGGCCATCATAGCTTCCGCCACGGGCACGGCACGGATACCGATACACGGATCGTGTCGTCCCTTGGTGCGAACCTCTACCGAATCCCCTGCACTGTTGATGCTGGGCACGGGTGTCAGGATCGAACTGGTTGGCTTGATGGCAAAGCGAGCCACGATCGGTTGCCCCGTGGAGATGCCTCCCAGGATGCCACCCGCATGGTTCGACGCGAACTGTGGCCCCGGTGCGATCGGATCAGCGTTCTGCTCACCACGAAGAGCCGCTACAGCGAAACCGTCGCCGATCTCAACGCCCTTCACACCATTGATGCCCATTAGAGCGCCAGCAAGGTCTGCGTCCAGCTTGCCATAGACTGGCGCACCGAGGCCCGGCGGCAAGCCTTCCGCGACAACTTCAACAGTGGCCCCGATGGACGATCCATTTTTACGGACAGAGTCGAGTAGCTCTTCCCAAGGACCAACGCTCGCAGCATCCGGGCACCAGAGCGGGTTGCGCTCCACTTCGTCCCAGTCCCAGCGGGAGGGATCAATAGTCTGACCGCCGATCCCTGTCAGAGCTGCGCGAATCTTCAAGCCTTCCCCAACCAACGTTTTCAGCAGCACACGAGCGACAGCACCCGCTGCGACACGCATGGCCGTTTCACGAGCGGACGAGCGACCACCACCCCGATAATCACGGATGCCATATTTCAAATCATAAGCAATGTCCGCATGACCCGGACGATAGCTCTGGGCAATCTCACCATAATCTTTCGACCGCTGATCGGTGTTTTCGATCATCAGCGAAATAGGCGTGCCGGTCGTCTGGCCTTCAAACACCCCCGACAGGATCCGGACCTGATCCGGTTCCCGACGCTGGGTAGTGAAGCGGGACTGCCCCGGCCGACGGCGATCAAGCCAAGGCTGGATGTCCGCTTCGGACAGCTTCAGGCGGGGTGGGCAGCCGTCTACGACACAGCCAATGGCCGGCCCGTGACTTTCACCCCAGGTGGTGACGCGAAAGAGTTGCCCGAAGCTATTGTCTGACATGTCAGTCCCCGGAGCTGACAGCTGCAATGTCCGGAGCTGCCGGGTTCTTCATGCCAACCGTGTGGTAGCCACAATCCACATGATGGATTTCACCCGTCACGCCGCTGGAGAGGTCGGAGAGCAGGTACATGCCTGAACCGCCAACGTCCTTCAGGGTCACGTTACGCTCCATCGGGGCGTTGAGCTGGTTCCAGCGCAGGATGTAGCGGAAGTCACTGATGCCGTTGGCTGCCAGCGTCATGATCGGTCCTGCGGAGATACCGTTCACGCGGATATCGTCACGGCCGAGATCAGCGGCCATGTAACGCACGGAGGCTTCAAGAGCCGCCTTGGCAACGCCCATGACGTTGTAGTGCGGCATGACGCGCTCGGCACCGAGATAGGTCATGCTCAGGAACGAACCACCAGCATTCATCATGGCAGACGCGCGACGGGCGACGGACACGAAGGAATAGCAGGAAATGTCCATGGCTTGGAGGAAAGCATCACGCGGCGTGTCGATATAACGGCCGCGCAGGTACTGCTTGTCAGCAAAAGCAATGGCGTGAAGCACGAAATCAATCTTGCCCCACTTCTTTTCGATCTCGTCGAACGTGGCGTCGATTGCGGCATCATCGCTGACATCACAGGGCAGGACCAGATCAGAGCCAACGCTTTCTGCCAGCGGACGAACGCGCTTGCCAAGAGCCTCACCCTGATAGGTGAAGGCCAGTTCCGCACCCTGTGCAGCACAGGCACTAGCGATTGCCCACGCGATGGAGTGCTTGTTGGCAACACCCATAATGACACCGCGCTTACCCTTCATGAGGGTGCCGGTCACTGGTGCCGGGATGTTGTCTTCTGTTTCAGACATTGTGGTTTCCTGAATCGCGTTGGCGTGTTAGCGCCGTGGTCGCACAAGAGATGCCAGCAAACAAGAGTAACACGACACTCAATGCCCCTTCGACGGCAGTTTCCAGCCGTAGTGTGGATTTCAGGCCCATGAGGCAGGTCAAGGCATTTGCTCTTCCTTTCTCTATATAGTGCACCCAACGTCATAATTCAGAACCGGAACCTGACAGGGTCTGTTCCGGGTCCCGGACGGAACCGCTATGGTTCTTAAATCGCCCTTTCGGGCCGGCCACGCTGCTTCAGGAGACTTCCATGTCCTCTCTGCCTCTCATCGATCTGACTGCTGATCCGTTCGCACTGTTCGCAGCATGGATGTCAGATGCTGAAGCGTCTGAGCCCAATGATCCCAACGCCATGGCCGTTGCGACATCAACGCCAGACGGTCGCCCTTCCGTCCGCATGCTTCTTCTCAAAGGGGCAGATGAACGCGGGTTTGTCTTCTATACCAACGTGGAGAGCCGCAAGGGTGGCGATCTGCTGGCCAATCCGCATGTCGCCCTGCTGTTCCACTGGAAGTCCCTGCGTCGGCAGATCCGGATCGAAGGACCGGTTACGCAGGTCAGTGACGAAGAAGCAGATGCTTATTTCGCCAGCCGGTCGCCCATGTCCCGGCTGGGGGCGATTGCATCTGACCAGTCACGCCCTCTGGATGAGCGCAGCACCTTTGAAGAGCGCCTGAAGGCCGCAGAAGAAAAATATGGCAATGGCCCTATTCCACGCCCGAACAACTGGACAGGTTTCCGCGTTGCTCCAGACGCCATAGAGTTCTGGCAGGACCGGCCTTTCCGCCTCCATGACCGAGCATTATGGACTCGTGATGGATCTGAATGGAACGTCACGCGTCTTTATCCGTAAAGATAGAGAACACCCTTTTCCCAAGGTGGGGAGCCTTACGTTATGCTTATCGAAATCAAGAACATCCTTCTCCCCCTCACCGGGGCCGACGATCTGGATTCAGTCATGTCGGTGGCCCTGGATTTTGCCCGTCGTTTTGATGCACACCTGTCTGCTGTCGTTGTCGGATCAGACCCGACCGAAGTTGCCACACTCGCTGGCGAAGGCATTTCTGCCGGAATGGTGACGGAAATGATTGATGCGGCGGCCACGGAAGCCCACCGCCGCGCTATCAGGATCCGACACAGCTTCGACAGCTTTGTGCATAATAACGGACTTCGCCGCGTCGAAGCCTCCAAGATCGGCATGTCGATTGGCGGCGGTGTCAGTGCCAGCCTCGAAGTACTGGACGGCACGGAACATGATGCTCTGACATGGCGCTCACGCCTGGCAGACATGACGCTCGTGCCCAATCTCATTTCAGCCACTGACCCGCGCGCATCAGAAACACTGCATGCCATTCTTTTTGACAGCGGGCGTCCTCTGGTCATTGCTCCGCCAATTGCTCCGAAAACAGTAGGCAGCCGCATTGCTATTGCCTGGAACGGAACACCCGAGTCTTCGCTTGCACTCCGCTGCATTCTGCCATGGGCGCATACCGCGGAAGGCGTTCAGGTTTTGACATGCCAGGAATATCAGCGTCGCGGCCCTACGGGCGACGATGTTGTCCGTTATCTGCGTCTGCATGGCATTTCCGCTACGACACGCGCCTGCGACCCCATCAATAAGGATGTCGGTGCCGGCCTGTTGAAGGGGGCTGAAGATTTTGGTGCCGATATGCTGAGCATGGGGGCCTACTCCCACTCCCGTCTTCGCCAGATGATTCTGGGGGGCGTGACCCGTCATATTCTTGAGAACATGAAACTCACGGTTCTCATGAGCCGCTAATCATGCGTCCTTTTCGGGAGTTCTGCGTTGAAACAGTCATCTGACGTCACAACCAGAACCCCGGAAGGACACATTATGATCTCCCGACTTGCTGGCCCAGCTTTTTGCCTGAGTGCTCTGATCGCCATGCCGGTGCATGCCATGGATGTACCGCAAGCGCCGGACATTTCGGCTTTTACACTTCAGGAGCCTGCCAAGCGTCTGGGCCTGCATCTTGTTCCGTCCACGACACTCGGCTCTGGCTACAACACAGCTTTTTACTCCCGCGATCAGCAGACAGGTGCCCTGACGCTCACGACTGACGGCCTCCAGCCAGTCATCCGTGGAAAGGTCGCTCCGGAGACGCTTTTGCGAGAAAATACCGCGTGGTATTTTCAGCAAACGAATTCTGACATGACGGCGACCGTGCACATTGATCAGCTTCCGCGAAATGGAAAAGTGGTCATCGGCCGCCTGGCAAGCACACAGCATCCAGTGGCGGAGCTAAGTGTTCAGGGCGACCGGGTCTTTGCACTCGTGGATAATGGCACATCCAAGCAGAGCGTTGTGGTCGGCACGGTTTATCCGCATCAGACCATTCGCTATGAAATTCACACGTCTCCGAATGGTCTGATGCGCATCATCGTCAACGGAACAGAAAATCACTTCTCATTGCCCTCTGCCGCGATAGCACAGGGTGTATGGTTTGAAGCCGTGGTCGGCGAACAGGGTTGGCATGCGCCAAGTCACGCCGATATGGCCCGGGTAACCTTCACCGGTCTTCAGGTTCATCACGAAGCAGCCTGACAGTCTGTCACAAAGTTTTGCGAGCGCCATCTGACCATGCTACCCGACTGCTCATGATATCGCCCGCTCGCATGATCCATGTCTGGTTAGGTGCCTGTCTGCGCTCCACCCACTGGAATGTCGGAGGCACCAAACAGGCAAGAGCGCTTCTGACGCAAGCTGATCAGGGAACAGTTCTTGCCCTCTGGCACCGTTCCCTGACACTGGCTCCAGCGCTCTGGTTCTGGGCCCGGGCGATCGAACCACGGGTGAAGCTGCGGGTACTGATTTCCCGTAACGCGGATGGACGCCTTATCGCGGATGCTATTCGTCCTTGGGGAATCATTGGCATTCATGGCTCCACGTCCCGCAAAGGGAAGGACAAAGGCGGCGCGGCGGCACTGAGAGTCGCTTTCCGGGAACTGAAGCAGGGTGCCTTTGTCGCCATTACTCCAGATGGACCGCGCGGCCCGGCAGAGGAGGTTCAGCCGGGCATTCTCGTGCTATCGCGGATTTCCAGACGCCCCATTATTCCGCTGGGTATGGCCTGCAACAGCCTTCGTCTGCCCTCGTGGGACGGCCTTACATTTCCACTTCCCTTTGGGCGCGGGTCTGTCGTGGTCGGTGAACCGCTTCTTGAACCGGATACCGAGACGCTCCGTGTTGCACTCAATGCCGTTGCGGAGCAGGCGGAAGCTAACGTCCGCAATCAAAATCTTTCCGTCATGGATCGGTTGTGGGGGGGCGTTGGCAGCCTTCTGGCTCCTGCTCTGACGATCATGCTGCGGGTACGTCTGAAGCGAGGACGGGAGCTGCCAGACCGCCTTCGTGAAAGAATGGGTCTCGGGGGCGGTCATCGCCCTGAAGGTACACTTCTCTGGATACATGCTGCCAGCGTGGGGGAGACCCTGTGTGCGCGACCATTGCTTGATGATCTTCTGGAAAAGCGCCCGGATCTGCATGTCCTGTTCACAACCGCCACGGTGACCGGCGCAGAAATTGTCAGCCGCCATCCGGAATTCGGGCGCCGCGTCTCTCATCGTTTTATTCCTCACGATGTGCCGCGCTGGTTTGGCCGATTTCTCAAACGTTGGAAGCCGGACGGTGCTGTCTTTGTAGAAAGTGAACTCTGGCCCGGCATCATTGCAGCCTGCTACCGCAAGGCTATTCCCGTCATGCTGGTCAACGGTCGCCTCTCGGATCGCTCGGCTCGCCGGTGGAAAAAAGCCTCAAGCCTGACTGGACGCATGTTTTCTCGCCTTTCCTGGGTTGCAGCCCGAGGCCCGGAAGATGCGGCACACTTCCGCTCCCTAGGCACCAAAGCCGTTTATGAAGATGGAGACCTCAAACAGGACGCTCCTCCTCTGTCATGCGACTTCGCTGAATTGGAACGACTTCAGGACGTGATTGGAAATCGTCCGGTTTTCGTCGCGGCTTCGACTCATCCTGGTGAGGAGGAACTGGTGCTGGCCGCAGCAGCGCTTGCCAGAGAAAAACAACCCGACCTTCTGACGATCCTCATCCCCCGGCATCCAAAACGCGGAGAGGAACTGGCTTCGCGCTTCGATCTGCCCCGACGATCCGTTGGGCAGGAGCCGAACAACAAGACACATGGCTGGATTGCCGACACATTAGGGGAACTGGGTCTGTTCTACAGACTCGCAAATTGCTGCTTCCTCGGCAACTCTCTCGCGGGGAAAGGCGGTGGCCATAATCCTTTCGAGCCACTTCGCCTGGGCATTCCAACGGCAACCGGCCCTCTTATGGAAAACTGGCGGGAAGCGGTTAGCCTGCTGCACGATTATCTTCACATCGTTAAGGATATCGATAGTCTGAGCCAGTGGATCACTGAACCTCATGTCACGCCTTCACCCGCAGTGCTTCAGCGCTCCGTGGTGTCCAGACTAAGCCCCCGCATTCTGGAGACACTTGAACGATGAGACTACGGGCTCCGCGATTCTGGTCCGTCCCGAGGGTAGGCCCTGCGGCATTCATGCTGCGCCCTTTGGCAGGAATCGCGACCCGTCTGACCCGTCGCCGCATGACCCGCGAAGGCTATCGAGCCGTAGTCCCGGTACTATGCTGCGGCAACGTGACTGCTGGGGGCACGGGGAAAACACCCCTGACACTGGATCTGGTCCAACGACTGAAAGATCGTGGACATTCTCCCCATATTCTCAGCCGCGGTCATGGTGGCAGAGAGAAAGGGCCGCTGGAGGTCAATCCGGGACGTTCGAGCGCCCGTGATGTTGGCGATGAGCCTCTTCTTCTGGCAAAAGCCGCGCCAACATGGGTCGGAGCAGACCGGGCCCAGACCGCGAGACTGGCGGTTGGCCAAGGCGCTGATTGCCTTGTGATGGATGATGGTTTCCAGAACCCGGGCCTTCACAAGAACCTCTCGGTGCTGGTCGTGGATGGTGTCGTGGGGTTTGGCAATGGACAGGTCATGCCCGCCGGTCCTCTGCGTGAGCCGGTGCTGGATGCTCTGAAGCGTGCGCAGTGTGTGGTCATCATCGGGGAAGACCGTCACGGGCTGCTTCTTACCCTTCCCCCGTTCCTCTTCAAAGCTCAGGCCAGACTGGTTCCGGGCCCTGAAATCCGCGGTCTGCAAGGCCGGAGAGTTGTCGCTTTCGCGGGGATCGGCCGCCCCGATAAATTTTTCATCATGCTGCAGGATGCAGGAGTCTCTCCTGTTCGCTGCCTTCCCTTTCCGGATCATCATGCCTACTCGGCCAATGACATCCAGCGCCTTGAAACGCTGCGTCGGGAATCCGGAACCACGCTCGTGACCACAGCCAAGGATGCGGTCAAACTTCCTCCCGCTTTCCGGGCGCAGGTCACCGTCATCAACGTTGAGCTTCTTTGGGCGGACCCAAAAGCGCCGGACCATATTCTGGATCTTCTGTTCCCTCACTCATGACTTCAATTCCACATCGGGCGGAAGCCCTGCTTGTGCGCGTCCTGCTGGGCTGGCTGCGCATTCTCCCCCCTGCGGCCGCGTCCACACTGGGTGGCTCCGTTGCACGCCATATCGGACCTCTTATTCCCGTCTCCAGAGTGGCCGACCGAAACCTGCAACTGGCCATGCCACAGCTGACCAGGGAAGAGCGGCGCGGTATCGTCAAAGACTGCTGGGAAAACCTGGGGCGCACAGTGGCGGAGTTTCCGCATGTGGGGCGATTGAAACAGAACACGCCGACGGGCCCCGGATGGCGTGTTGAAGGATCAGAATATCTGGAAGCCGCCCGCGCAACAGGGCGCCCGGTCATTTTCTTTTCCGGCCATATTGGCAACTGGGAACTCATGCCCCCGGTCGTCGCACGATTCGGGATGCCCTTTGCCTCTTTCTATCGCGCCGCCAGCAATCCGATTGTAGATTCCATCATACACGCCCTCCGCCGCCGAGCCATGCGCATGGCTGTTCCGATGTTCCCCAAAGGAGCACGTGGAGCACGTTCTGCGCTGAAGCACCTGTCTCACGGCGGGCATTTGGGCGTGCTTGGCGATCAGAAAATGAATGATGGCATCGAAGCCCGTCTTTTTGGCCGCCCTGCCATGACAGCCTCTGCAACCGCCGTGTTTGCTCTGCGGCATAAAGCCTTGATTGTAACCGGACATGTGCACCGCGAAGGGCCTGCCAGACTGGTACTCGTTGTGGATCCCCCCATTGATCCACAGCCTACCGAGAATCGTCAGGCAGATGTCCTGAAGCTGACACAGCAACTCAATGACCGGCTTCAGGAGTGGATAGAGCAGGAGCCCGGCTCATGGCTCTGGCTTCACCGGAGATGGGACAAGGCGCTGTATCGGAATATGACAACAACATGTTGAGCCATGCAATTTTTGCATGGCAGATTTGTCACAGTGGGGAAAGTTTATGTCGCGGAAAGGGGTTTTGGCGTCATTTTAGATTGTGAAAGGGGCCGTTTGGATTTTAGCCTGACCTTATCGCAATCCACGGGCTCCCCCGCCCCGCTCTGATGAGGACTTTCCTGATGGCGCAGGCAACTCCCCTATACGATCTTTCACCCGTTTCGATGGGCGGTAATGTCGTGACGTTGAGGCAGGGTGTTCTCCCTCGTCATCGCGAATATCTGTCGCGGTGGCTGGAAGCCGGAATGCGGATGGGTCTCTTCGATGCAGAAATCACACCGACGGATTCCGGGATCACGAATTTCGATGGAACGACACCCATTGAGCATGTTCTGGTCTGGGTCCGTGAGAACCCGGATCCAGCCTACATGCTCCGCCCGCAAGGGATGCGCTGGGTCCTGATCGATCATCTACGCAATCATGAACTGGGCAGCTATGCCAGCTTCGAACTGGCTCTTCACACCATTCGCCCGGTTCTGCCGCTGGCCGAGACCTACGCAGCCTGATCTGCGCGGTCAGGATCGGCCCTGACACCCCAGTTGGCTTTCAAGAAAAGCCATAAAAAAACACGCGCCAATCGCGATGGACGCGTGTTTCTGTTTCTGAACCAGCAGTATTTTCTCAGCTTGGACGGACCGCAATGTCCCGTGATGCTGGAACAACGATGCGGGCACCTCCGCCACGCTGAATCTGGAAAATAGCCAGCGCGCGAGTGACATGACCGTCAGCGCGCAGGCGGAACAGGCCATCCACACCCATATAGCCGTCCGGACGGGTCAATGCCTGAATAGTCGGGCCACCCTGCTTCATCAGATTTCCGGCAAGAGCGGCGGCATCATAGGCAAAGTCCGTCACGGGTGATGGTGCCTGATGATAAACTGCCTTGTACTGGGCAACATAGCCATTGCGGTCCTTGGCATCCGGCGCAGCATACCAGGCACCATGCAATGCACTGAGTTTGCCATCGAATGCCTTCCAGAGTGCCGGTCCCATGATCTGCACCTGATCCGACGTCACCTGATCAGCACGGAGCGCAGTGATGATGCGTCCCAGCTCTACACCGGTATCTGCCAGCAGAAGAGCGTCAAACGGGGGCGGCGGTATCACCGCAGGAACTGGTGGCTGTGATGTCGGCGTTGTCGAGTCGGCAGGCGAGTCGGCCGTAGGATCGACAGCCGACGGACCTGTCGGGGCGGGTGTTTCTGGTGCGGCCGGCTGGCGATTGGCGATATCTGAAAGGGATTTCAGGCCATCATCGATGGTTTGTGCGTCTGTGGAATGGAAAACAATCTGGGGATCTTTCAGCCCATCATCCCGACAGGCCCGCTGCAATCCTTCTGCCATAGCGTGCCCCAAAGCATTATCCGGCAGGAAGGCGGCAAAATTTTTGCGGCCTGTTGCACGTGCAGCATCCACCATCCGGCGAACCTGCTGCTCTGGCGTCAGCCCCATCACCCAGACGCCAGGACGAGCCTGCGTGGAATCGCTTGTGAACGCCAGCACAGGCTTGCCTGCTGCAACAGCCAGCGGCGCGAGAGCCGCAGTTTCTGTAGCCGTTAGCGGCCCGAGGAGCATGGCATCGCCACGCGTTAAGGCGTCATGGGCAGCCTGAGCTGCGCCACCGGCAGCGTTGCTGTCATGAACGTCCAGCACAGGCGAGCCTTGCGAAGACAGAGCCAGCTTGGCTGCATCACGCATTCGCGCACCGATGGCACCGTAACGTCCCGTCAGAGGGAGGATGAGGCCAACGTCATGCGCGCCGGGAGCCTGACTGGAGCCAGGAATTCCGCCCACGCCTGACGACAGGAAAGAGTTTCCGCCGGAGCAGGCGGTAAGCGTAAGGAAGGTTCCTGCGGCCAGCCCAGTGCTTACACCCTTGCGCAGACGGCTCATCGGTCCAGAATAGACCCTTGAGTTCGTCACCGAGGATGCAGATGTCCGAAAAGTCATGTTCCGCTGAAACTCCCTTGAGCGATACGGCTGAAACGTTAACGGCCGCCCCGCCTTCGGAGCATGGCCCGAGAGTGGGGGGACAACTGATATTGGTTGCGACGCCGATCGGCAACCTGGCCGATATCAGTGAGCGCGCGATTGAAGCCTTGAACAGTGTTGAAGCTATTTTATGCGAAGATACACGCGTTACGGCAAAATTATTGATGTCGCGCAACATCTCCACTCCCACACGAACGCTTCACGATCATAACGAACAGGATCGCGCACCGTTTTTTGTGGAAAAAATGGTGGCTGGTGCCCGCTTCGCCGTGGTGTCAGACGCAGGTACTCCGCTTGTCTCAGACCCAGGCTATCGGCTCGTCCGGGCAGCAATCGCCGCTGACGTCCATGTTACGGCCATCCCAGGCCCAAACGCTGTCATCACGGCTCTGACCCTTTCAGGCCTCCCCCCTCTTCCCTTCATGTTTCTCGGCTTTCCAGCGCCACGAAGCGAAGCCCGCAAGACAGGCTTCGCGACGCTTCGGGCCTCAGAACAGGCTGGCGTTCGTTCCACACTGATCTGGTATGAAGGGCCGCACCGCCTCGTCGAGACACTGGAAGACCTGATCACTGTCTTCGGCCCTGACCGTGAGGCAGCGGTTGGCAGAGAACTAACAAAACGCTTCGAAGAGATGGTGCGGGGAACGTTGGCGGAAGTGCTCGCCCATTTCCAGGAAACCGCACCACGAGGGGAGATCACGCTCCTGATCGGCCCCTCAGCGGAAGACGATAGCGGAGCAGATGATCTGGATACGCATCTCCGCGAAGCGCTGACCAGTCATTCGGTGAAGGATGCGGCCACTCTCGTGGCGGGAATTATCAAACTTCCCAAGCGCACGGTTTATGCCCGCGCACTGGAGCTTTCCCGCGAAACAAAGGACTGAACGTCAGTCCTCAGACTTCGGGAGCGTGAACAGAGATTGGGATACGCTCCCTCCCGTCCTGATATCTGACAGGGCGATGCGCGTTGTTCGGCCCTGAGCATCCACGACTTCCCACCCCAGAAGAGCAAGTGGCGCTTCGGAGAACATGAGGGTCAGATTCCCCTCACCCGGGCTCTCCGTTTTTTCAACCTGAAGGTTGATCTGACCGTTCTTACGCTCGAATCCTGTCACCGTGACATCGCCCGAGAGCTTCAGATCAGGCCGTAGCAGCAAACCGAGGGGAGTACGGTCCAGCGGCATAACTGTTACCTGTCCGACGCTCCGATCCTGAAAAACGACCTTGCCATCATTGGCGACAAGAAGAAGCGGGCTGGGACTGTCATAGTCGAAGCGCATCCGCCCCGGACGATCAAGCGTCGCTGTCCCGGCAACAGCTTTCCCATCTGGTGCAATTTGTTGAAACCGCGCCTGAAGCGTTGTGATCTGCGCCAGCGTATCCTGAACGCGCGCGACCCAGCCCTGATCCACAGGACGGAGTTGCGCGGGAACGGCCTGAGCCATGGCAGGCAGCGGAAGGGCTGCTACGGATATGAAAGCGCTGGCTACAGCCGCGCGGAAGAAAAGACGGTTCATCATGCCTCTGGAACTGCCGATCAGGTCATGGGTTGCAAAAAGCTTCGCACCTGCATTCCATAACGTGTTCCTGCACAAACCGGAAACTGATCGCAGCAGGGCTTAACGCCCTACTCCAATACGTCTGACTTTAGATCGATGCTTCGCGGAACAGCGGCTTCACATTTCCGCCCCATGCACCTTCATACAGGGCAAGCCAGTACTCAGCCTGGTTGGGACCACCATCTGCAATCAGATGCAGCGGGTCCAGGAACTGTGCTTCGTTGCGAACACGGGCACGAAGTCCCTGCTCCGCGAGAGCCACAACGCGCTTTGCCAGCGCTTTCAGGCCCCCGGGGAAGTCAGCCTGCATGCCTTTGGCAGGAACATCCGCACGGAGTTGCTGATAAACCTCCCAAGGCTGTTCCAATACCAGCTTTTCAGCGGCTTCCAATGTTGCGGCATCGTAGAACAAGCCAACCCAGAGCGCAGACTGGGCAACCATCATCTCCGGACGACCGGCGTCCGCGCCACGCATCTCAAGGAACTGCTTGAGGCGCACGTCAGGGAAAACAGTCGTGAGGTGATCCTCAAAATCACCAATAGTCGGCGTCAGACCGTCCAGAGCGGGCTGCGCACTACCTTCCAGCCAACGCCGGAAGGAGCAGCCGCTGGCATCAATGTTTTTCCCGTCCCGAGCGACGAAATACATCGGCACATCCAGCGCCCAGTCCACGTATTTCTCGAAGCTGAAATCTTCTGCAAAGAACAGCGATGGCTGACCTGAACGCTGATTATCGGTATCGGTCCAGATACGGGCGCGATTGGAAAGGAAGCCGTTTGCTTTGCCTTCCACAAAAGGCGAATTCGCGAACAGAGCCGTAGCCAATGGCTGAAGCGCCAGCGATACACGCATCTTGCGAGCCATGTCGGCTTCATCACCGAAGTCCAGATTGACCTGCACAGTGCAGGTCCGCGTCATCATATCCAGGCCCAGCGTGCCAACCTTGGGCATATAACTGCGCATGATGGCGTAACGACTCTTGGGCATCCACGGCATCTCGTCGCGCGCCCAGAGCGGCTGGAAACCAAATGGCAGAAAGCCCAATCCGAGTTCAGCAGCAGGACCGCGGATCAGATCGAAATGCTCCTGCATCTCGCTCTGCGTTTCCTGCAAAGAGACAACCGGCGCACCAGAAAGCTCGAACTGTCCAGCGGGCTCCAGAGAAATGGACCGCCCTTTCTGGCTGTTCTGCCCTGCCAGACCGATCAGCGCCTCACCGTCGTGGATAGGGGCCCAGTCCGGCCCCTCCAGTTTCCGCAGCAGCGCACCAATACCTTTGGGTTCATAAGGCGGCGCTGACAACGGTGTACGCCCATCATCCTGCCCCGGCAGTACAAAGCCGAACTTCTCGTGTTCGGTTCCGATCTTCCATTCGGACCGCGGCTTGGAGCCCCGTTCCAGAACCTCGACGAGTTGCGCCCGATTCTCGATCGTTGCGCTATTAGACGTGCCGGGATTGGACATGGCGGTTTTGCCTCGATTTGCGATCGTTGTTCGATATTGATTGAACTTGTAGCACCTCAGACTGTCCTGTCACCCTCAGGCGCCACGACGCAGTGCAAGTCGCGCCAGTCCGGCGCAGACAGCCGTCTCGGCGCGCAGCACCAACGGCCCCAGTGTCAGTGCATGAACAGCAGGATGCTTCTGAAGCATCGCCACCTCTGGATCGGAAAAGCCACCTTCAGGCCCAATGAGAAGAGCAGATGCGACCAAAGGACCATCCGCCCCGGGACGTCGCTCAAGAGCCGCAAACAGCGGCTTGTCTTCAGGCCATTCCGCAAGAACGGATTTCAAGGGCTCCAGCGGCTGGATTTCGGGAATATCCAGCCGCTCGCATTGTTCAGCAGCTTCACTGGCAATCAGGGCAAGACGGTCGAGGTTCAGGCGGTGCGTGTTGGTTCGTTCGGTTACGACGGGCCGAAAACACGTCACCCCGAGTTCAGTCCCCATCCGAATAACGAGTTCTGTTGCATCCCGCTTGAGGGGCGCAAACAGCAGTTCCACACCCTCTGTGACCTGAGGTGCGCGCTCTCGCGTTCCCAGCCGCACTGTTCCCTTGTCTTTTCGCAAGGTCTGGATGATGGCGTTCCACTCTCCATCGCGCGCATTAAAGACACGTACCGGATCTCCAGGGCTCTGCCGCATGACATTGCCAAGATAGTGGGCCTGACTGGCGGGAAGAGGAAGTTCCAGCCCTTCCGTGAAGGGAACATCCGGCACTTCAAGATAAAGACGGGGATCAGATCGGCTCATCCTTTTCCGATAGCGCGCAACAGCCATTGACGGAAGCGCATCTGCCCCTCATCACGTGCTTTGATGAGTGAAACCCGCCCCCATACCGATATCAGCCTGACAGGCTGGACCGGCCGCCTGCCTGAACCTTGGCGGTCCTACGCACTTTTGGCCCGACTGGATCGCCCAGTTGGGACATGGCTGCTGTTTCTCCCTGGGGTTTGGGGATTGTTCCTTGCACCAGATGCGCCACTCGGACTCCGAATTGTCTACACGGCCCTTTTTGCATTCGGCTCACTCGTTATGCGCTCTGCCGGATGTGTGGTTAATGACATCTGGGACCGCGATATTGATGCCAAGGTTGCTCGAACCGCGGGCCGTCCGCTTGCCAGCGGTGCGCTCTCCCTGAAGCAGGGCCTTAAGCTGCTGGCCTTTTTACTACTGTGCGGTCTGGGCGTTTTGGTGTGTCTGCCGCGCACATGCTGGCTTCTGGCGCCCTTTGCTTTGCTGCTTGTGGCGCTCTACCCCGCGGCGAAACGTGTGACGTGGTGGCCACAACTCGTCATGGGCTTCACGTTCGGTTTTGGTGCGCCCATGGGCTATGCCGCAGCAGGGGGCGGCCTGGATGGAAATGGCGCGCTGCTGTATGGCGCTGTCATCCTTTGGCAGCTTGGCTTCGATACCATCTATGGCTTCCAGGACATGGAAGATGATGCCCGCATCGGTGTTCGCTCCACGTCTCGCCTTATGGAAAAGCGCGCTCAGCCCTTTATTGCCACCTGCTACAGCCTGATGCTTCTGGCGCTGGGACTCGTCGCCATTCATGCCCATCTGCATCTGGGGTTCTGGCTGTTCTTCCTGATTGCAGGTGGCCTCCTTCTCCAGCAGGCCCGCACGCTGAACCCATACGATGCGCCAAACTGCCTGCGACAATTCAAGCAGAACGTTCCAATCGGTTTCCTTCTGGCTCTGGCCTTTATCTGCGGAAGACTTTGAACATCATGTCAGTCAGACTGCAGGACCCCGCGGCATTTATCCGCGAGAATACGGCGGTCGAGACCGCCAGCCTTGTTCCCGAAATTCCCCTGCATCTGGCAACAGACATCACTCCCATCTGGCAGGCCAGCGAAGCCTTCCTCGAAGCGCACGGTATTGAGCCCCCGTTCTGGGCATTTGCATGGCCAGGTAGCCAGCTTATTGCGCGATACATTCTGGATAATCCGCAGCGCGTTGAAGGCAAAAGAGTTCTGGACGTGGCGTGTGGGTGCGGATTAGCCGCCATTGCCGCCGTAAAAGCGGGTGCGTCCACTGCTGCGGCCAATGATATTGACCCTATGGCTCTCGAAGCAACGGCCCTTAACGCTACGCTCAATGCCGTGACAGTAGTGCTTTGTCCGGGCGATCTTGTCGGATCGAAACCGGACTGTGATCTGCTGGTGATCGGAGACGTCTGTTACAACGAGGCTATGGCTGCACGCATCATGCCATGGCTGCTGGAATGTGCCCGGCACTGCGAAGTCTGGCTCTGTGATCCGGGTCGCCATTACGCCCCAAAGCTGGATCTGGACATTCTGATTCAACAGAAAGTCCAGACCACTCAGGAGCTGGAAAGTACCGATCAGCGAACGACGACGCTCTTCAGTCTGCGAGGTATTTCCGCCCAAGACTAAGGGCAGATCCCGTTAGCGCGGCGATCATCGCGCCTCCAAGGCAGATGAACGCTGGATATGGGAAGATCGTGAAAAGAGCTGCAACGAGCAGCGCACCCGTCGTCTGGCCACCCAGCCGAGCGACGGACAGCATGCCGCTGGCCCCACCTTCCCGCCCAGCCGGCGCAGACACCATGATGGCCCGATTGTTGGGTGGCTGGAAAAGCCCGAACCCACATCCAGCCAGAAGGGTTCGCCACGCGATCGCAGCGTTGCTCGCGTCCAAGGGCAACAACCAGAGCAACATAAATCCGAATGCTGTCAGGAGCAGTCCGAGCGAGGACAGAACCGAAGCGGGAAAGCGGTCAGCAATCTTTCCAACGACAAAAGACATCACCGCGACGCCAACAGCCCAAGGCGCAATCAGCAATCCAATCGTGGAATCTCCACGATGAAAAGCCGATGCCAAGGTGAATGGCATGGCGACGATGTAGAGGTTGGACGCTACAAAACCGAGAAACCCGACCAGGCACGCTAACAGAAAAGGCCGCCGCGCCAGAAGATCCACCGGAACAATTGGCTCACGCCGTCCCTTTTGATACCGTAGAAGCAGCCACCAGCAGATGATGCCCGCTCCCGTGAGCAACGATCCTGGTAGAAAATCGCCATGCATCAATCCGTCCAACCCGATGCCGAGCAAAGCGAAGGATGCTACGGTCAGAAAGGAACCCGGAATGTCTGCCTGCGTCTCGCTCCGCGGTGTCTGTGGCAACGCAAAATGGGCCATGACGAGAGCGGCAAGTGCGAGTGGAAGATTGATCCAGAAGATCCAAGGCCACGTTGCGACCGAAAGGACGATCGACCCAATCGTCGGGCCAAGAGCGACGCCAATCCCAACAAACAGACCGTTCAGAGCAATGCCCTTACCAAGCTCTGCATGAGGATAAATGAAGCGTACGAGCGCAATATTTACGCTCATGATGCAGGCGCCACCCACACCTTGAAGGGCGCGTGCCAATGTCAGTTCCAGCAGGTTCTGGGACAGGGCACAGCCAACCGACGTAATGAGGAATAGAAAAATCCCAATCTGGCTCATGCGGGCAAAGCCTACTCGGGAGCCAAAAGACGCGAGTGGGAGCAGACAGGACAGATTGGCGAGCTGATAAGCGTTCACCACCCAGATCGCGCGAGACGACGGCGCATTCAGATCATGGGCAATGGAGGGAAGCGCCACGTTTGCTATGGCGTAATCCAGAACGGAGAGAAGCAGCCCGAGAAGAACGGCTGACATGGCTTTGGCACGCTGGGCTCCGTAGAGCCCAGCGTGCCGTTGAGGGTCGACGCCGAGATCACTCTCATCCGCCGCCTTGGCTTTCATCACGATTTAACGTCCCAGATTTCTAAGTTTCTTGCCCGAAAACAGATTGGCCTCAATCGTCTCCAAAGAAACACCTTTTGTTTCCGGAACCATCATGAGCGTGACGAGAACAAAAAGTCCATTGAACGCTGCAAACATAATGAATGTTGATGCTGCGCCCATAGCCACCATGATCATGGGAAAAGTCTTGGAAATGGCCCAGTTTGCAGCCCAGTTCGTAACCGTTGAGCAGCCAATTCCAAAATCACGTCCGCGCGTTGGCTGAACTTCAGAACACAGCGTCCAGACCAGCGGGCCTTCTCCAATAGCGAATCCGGCGACAAACAACAGAACAAATCCACACAGTGCAATCTGTGCCTCAAAGCTTGAAGCCCCGACCGCCAGCAATGCGCCCACGCCAAGGAGCGCAAACCCTGCAATTGCACAACTTAGAATGAGCAGCGGACGACGCCCCCACTTGTCCACGCAGGCAATGGCAACACCCGTCAGGATCATGTTCGTCAGACCAACGAGTGTCGTGGCCCAGATGGACGCGTTAACCCCGAAATGAGCGGCCTGAAAGACCCGTGGCGCGTAATACAACAGTGCATTGATACCCGTGAGCTGCTGCATGACCTGCAGCAGCATTCCAAGATAGACAGAGCGACGGAAATTGGGGTTGCTCCGGAAAAGACCCAAGCCAGCGTCACTGCTTTTGTGAAGACGAGCCTGGATATCGGCGAGTTCAGCTTCTGCCACTTCTTCGTCAGATCGAAGACTATTGAGCACACGACGCGCATGGTCCTTGCGTCCCTGCATCATCAGCCAACGCGGGCTGTGCGGCAGAATCAGAACAATGCCTAGGAACAGCGTGGCAGGAACGGCCATGATCCCCAGCATCCAGCGCCAATGCTGACCTGTTGCCAGCAGACTGTCAGACACAAAGGCCAGGAAAATCCCGAGCGTGACCATGAGCTGATAGAATGAAATCATGGACCCGCGAGCAGATTCCACCGTGATTTCAGAGATGTAGAGAGGAGCGGCGAACGCAGCCAAGCCGACAGCAAGCCCCAGAAAAACGCGCCCTATAATCAGCACCAGAGCCGAAGGCGCCAGCGCGCACAGTAATGTTCCCACAAGAAACAAAACCGCGGCCACAAGCATGGCTCCTGTCCGGCCATAACGGCTGGAAATCCGTCCAGCGACAAGAGAGCCGAACGCCGCCCCCGCCATCATCGAGGATACGATCCACCCCTGCAAGGCATCACTCGCGTGGAAATCTGTAGCGATAAAGGGCAAGGCGCCAGCAACAACGCCGGTATCGAGACCGAACATCAGGCCAGCGAGAGCGGCCATGATACCCAATGCCGTGGCGCGCGCCGTGCTGCGTTGAGACTCTCCTGAGGAGCCTTCACTGCGAACCGCAGCAATCCCGACCATAATCTGTAATCCTCATCTCTAACTCAGGCCTGACGTAGGGCTTGGCGGCCTTTCTAGGGCCGAACACCATGCACCGCCATAGGCTGGCAGGGGATTAGGTATACGAAAATGGGGAGTTTTGCAGTCCGGTAAAGCGATTTTGTTCCGCTATGCGTTCATTGCATAACGGAACAAAAAAACAGCTCTTACTTGTCCGCGTAAGGATTTGTCGTCCCGCGAAGCTGGATGCGAATGGGCACACCAGGCATATGAAATGTCTCGCGCAGCCCGTTCACCAGATAGCGCTTGTACGCATCAGGCAGCATTTCTGCTCGGGTACCGAAAAGAATGAATGTCGGCGGACGAGCCTTCACCTGCGTCATATAACGCAGCTTGAGGCGGCGTCCATCAACCAGAGGCGGCTGGTGACGGTCCAACATTGCTTCGAACCAACGGTTCAGTTCACCCGTCGTGACGCGCGAATTCCAGACTTCATAGGCCTTACGCACCGCCGGAAGAAGGCGATTAACGCCTGCCCCGGTCAACGCCGAAAACGTTACCACCGGGATGCCACGAACCTGAGCAAGGGACGTCTCGATCCGGTCTGAAATGGCCTGACGTGTGGCAACGCGATCTTCAACAGCGTCCCACTTATTGAGAGCCAGAACGCAGGCGCGGCCTTCCTTCTCAATCAGACGGGCAATTTGAAGATCCTGCTCGTGCACACCCAGTGTGGCATCGATCGTCAGCACGACGACTTCTGCCATTTTCAGCGCTTCGATAGAGGCGGAAACAGACATGCGCTCAAGATGCTGCTCAACGCGGGCACGCTTACGCATCCCTGCCGTATCAACAAGCTTGATCGGACCGTGTTCGTCATGCAAATCGACGGAAATCGAATCGCGGGTCAGACCGGCTTCGGGGCCGGTGATCATCCGCTCTTCACCGAGAAGGCAATTCAGAAGCGTGGATTTGCCTGCATTCGGGCGCCCAACAATCGCCAGATGAAGTGGGCCAGCCGGACGTTCTTCAGGCTCTTCACCCTCTTCCGGCTCCTCGTCACGGCGACGACGGCGCTCCTGCTTCGGCGCACCGGGAAGACGATCGACGATCTCTCCCATGAGGTCACTAATGCCCTCACCATGTTCGGCAGACAGCGCCAGAGGCGTGCCCAAACCCAGCGAGTAGGCCTCAAGTGCGGAATTGGTCCCAGCCTGCCCTTCTGCCTTATTGGCAATCAGCAGAACCGGACGGTTCTGACGACGCAGCCAGTTGGCAAAATGAGCGTCAGTTGGCGTGATACCGGCGCGTGCGTCGATGCAGAACAGCACCAGATCTGCCATGGAGACGGCAGATTCGGATGATGCACGCATACGACCGAACAGCGTGTCCGGCGCAGCTTCTTCGAGGCCCGCCGTATCAATCACACGGATGCGGCGACCACGCATGTGGGCTTCGCCCTCCTTACGGTCACGCGTCACACCGGGCTGATCGGAGACGAGCGCCTGACGACGCCCGACAAGCCGGTTGAAAAGAGTGGATTTCCCGACATTCGGGCGCCCGGCAATAACAACTACGGGCAGATTCTCAGAGGTCATTCGTTCAGCCATAGGCCCGCAGAACAGCATCCTGGGACAGCGTCAGAACCAGACCGTCACAGACGATCGGCTGAACCTGGCATGGAGCCGTGGTTTTACGGGTCGATTCAATTTTGCCGGTTACGGCATCAACAATCACCATGCCTTCCTGCGGCAGGGTAGAGAAACAGACCAGCTTGCCGTTTACGAGCAGAGGCCCCACCCACTGGATGGCGTCCTTCTGCACTTCCTGTCGGCGGAAGCGGCGAAGCTGGGTAATCCAGCGTACGTGGCCGGACAGACGGTCCAGACAGGCAAGCTGCTGATCGGTGGACAGGACAAACATCCAGTCCCCGCAGATTGTCAGGGGCGTCTGGCCACTGACTTCGCGCTCCCACAAGCGACGTCCGGAGCGCATATCCACAGCCACAAGAACGCTGGACATGGAAATGGCATACGCCGTGCCGTCCTTGATGACCGGAGCCCCGCGGATGCAGGAGAAATCCAGCATGGCGCCCATACCGTTGGCACCGCCAAGGCTATCGCTCCACACCATTTCACCGGAAGCCGCACGGAGGGCTACGAGGTCGCCACTGCCGAAGCCTGCCAGAACCACACCATCTACGATAGCCGGGGCAGCCTGACCGAAGATGACGGTGTCCGCACCCGTTGCCTGATACGTCCAGACCTGTCGGCCCGTGGCAGCCTCAAGTGCATAAAGACGCTCGTCAATCGTCCCGAAAACAACAAGACCATCAGAAATCGTAGGAGCAGATCGACCGGGTGTGCCGAGATCGACAGTCCACTTGATCTTGCCGCTGGCAGCATCGACGGCCAATGCCTGCGCAACGCCATCCACAATGTAGAGGGTCTCTCCATCAAGTGCGACGCCGCCACCAATATTGGTAGAGCGGGACTTTCGGGGAGCTGGCTGATGAGACCAGAGCTGCTTCATGCCCGGCCACGTCCACGCCTTCACCACGCCCTGTGCATCCGTGGTGAAAATCCGACCATTTCCGATCACCGGAGGGGACTGAATGGCCCCGCGGCTGTTCGGCATGATCGCCACCATGGACAGGAAGCTCGTCGGGTTCACCTCGGCGCCGATGGAACGGCTCCACTTGAGGTTAGACCCGCTCCAGACGGCATTAACCGCAACATGGTCCGGCGTGCGGTCAGGCTGAAGCCATTCCGTCACGGACTGCGGTGCAGACAGTGTGATGGGCGTATGATCGTCGGGATCGACGGTCAGACCCGCACCAGTGGAAAGCACGTCAACGCGATGGCCAGCCAACATGGGCTTCTCATCATCGTTGAACAGACTGCATCCGCCCATCGCGGTCAGAGCGGCGCCAGAACAGGCAACACGAAGCATCGAGCGGCGGTTCATAGACGCAGAAAAACGGTCAGGACGGCGCATTAACCAGCGTCTCCAAAGGTTTCGAGAAGGGCCTGTGCCCGTGCACGAGCCCCTTCAGGTGCAGATACACTTCCAACAATCTGCGTCAGAAGGCGGCGAGCCTCTTTCTGCTGGTCAGCCGTTGCGTTTGGACGGAGATCCAAAGCGACGAGACCTTCCTGGGCCAGAGCTGACCAAGCGCCACCACTCTGCGCAAGCGCTTCATAGCCGGGACGTAACGTCTTCGGGTCTGCCGTATTGGTCTGAGCATTCAGAACCATGTAACGCGCCATATCCTTCAGGGCAGGCTCGGCGACAGAATCGGAAGAAACACTGTTCCAGGCCTTCAAAGCAGAGGCGAGATCGTGATCCTGCATCTTCAGATCTGCCAGACGCAGCGCTGCATAAGACCGCACGCCAACAGGCCCATGATCTGCCAGATCCTGAAAAACTGTCTCGGCTTTCTGCGTGACAGCCTTGTCGTGCTTGGGATCAGCCAGCGTCTCCAATGTATTGAAATACTGGGCTGATGCAGCCTGCTGGGCCTGCTTCCGGGCGTGATTCTGCCACTCCCAGACACCGCCGCCAATCGCTCCCACGACGACAACACCTGCCACAACAGCACCCCATCGGCGCGCAGCTGCCCGTAGGCGCTGAAGCCGAATTTCTTCGTTCACCTCTGTGATGAAATCGTCCGCCACCTGGTCCCCTGCTGGATCGGTCTTGTAAAGTTCTTGCGGAACCATACAGGCGCCGCACGTTTGCGGCAAACGCTTCGCTTGAGAAGCTGTTACCAAAAGAAACCGGCCACCAATTTAGGGGTTCCTTAACCCCTGCCGGATAATGCTGCCGGACATGAAAAACCCAGCTTTGCTTCTATTGTCAGTTCTAGTCTTTTGCGCGCTCGCCGGGTGCGCGCCGGACCGAATTGCCTCTGCCATCACCGGAAAAGACTGCAATACAGCCTATCTGTATGATGACGAAAGCTTTTGCTCCCGTCCGGTTGGACCACCCCCGCCCCAGCCATACTGCACCACCAGTTTTGAGGGCACGGAATGCTGGGCAAGGCCGGACCTGATGCCGAATGTCGCGCGCCAGACCTATGAAGGCCCGACTTCTCTCACGCCACAACAGAATCAGGTGCGGATGGGCCAGTGAAAACCCGTCAGTGATGGCCGAGCTTACGTCCCGCAGCAGTCAACTCAGAGGAAAGCTTCTGAAAGGATCCTGCGATGTGTGTCTGGACGGCAGCACTGGCAGAATGAATTCGTGAAATTTTCGCGCTGGCTTCCTGGCTGATGGCAGTCTCTTCACGGTTCGCCTGCCCGGAAACGCATGCATTGTAAGCTCGCGCTTCTTTTTCGTAGGCTGTCACACGGTCCACGCTCTCGTTGTACTGGGCAACGGTCCCGGCCTTCACGACTGGAGATTCCGGCTCGGCACCACATTTTGGTGCACTCCAGCCGGATTCGGCGGCTCCTGCTGTTCCAAATGCAAGCGCAGACAGAAGGGACAGACCGCAGAACGCGGCAACGGGGCGAATCATAAAACTCTCTTTCATGGTCGAAGCGTCGCGCGCCCTACGCCTCGATCAAGGCGCAAATTTGGCAAACCGTCCCGTCGCTTCACCAATCACCTCATCATCCTGCATGACTACCGTTCCACGAACGATGGTTGCCATCGGCCAACCCGTCACGTGCGTGCCATCAAATGGTGTCCATCCTGAAGGAGAGACGATCCAGTCGTTAGTGATTTCCCGCTGAGCCTTCATGTCCACAAGAGTGAAATCGGCGTCGAAACCGACAGCCATGCGACCCTTGGTCTGAAGCCCATAGACGCGAGCTGGCCCGGCGGACATCAGATCTACCAGACGCGCCAGAGACAGACGGCCTGCATTCACACGATCAAGCATAACCGGAACAATAGTCTGCACACCTGTCAGACCAGCCGGGCAATTCGGCCATGGGCGTTTCTTTGCGTCCAACGGATGTGGCGCATGATCTGAAGACACAACATCGACACGACCATCCTGAATGGCTTTCCAGCTCGCATCGTAGTGATAGCGATCCCGCAAGGGCGGGTTCATCACGGCAAGGCCACCCAGCTTTTCGTAGCATTCCGGGCCAACCTGCGTGAGGTGATTGACCAAGACTTCAACCGTTGCAACATCCCGGAAATCAGCCATATAGGCGAGCTCTTCCGCTGTAGATGTGTGGAGGATATGAGCAGGACGCCCCGTCTTGCGGGCAATCGCCATGATGCGGCGCGTTCCCAGGAACGCACATTCCACATCCCGCCAGACACTATGTGTGGCGTAAGGCTGGCCTTCATGAAACATCGGCTTACGTGCCTGCAGGCGGTATTCGTCTTCGGAATGAAAACAGACACGACGGTGGCCGGAACGCATGACGGCTTCGATACCTTCGTCGTCCTCGATCATCAGGTTGCCGGTGGAAGACCCAGCGAAAACCTTGATGGCACAAACCCCTGGCTGCTGCTCCAGCATGGCAAGGTCGGGCGTGTTATCACGGGTCGCCCCAATGTACATGCCGACATCAACATGAGCGACCTTGCTGATATGCTCGCGCTTCCAGTCCAACATCGCCTTGTCCGTCACGCTGGGTGAGGTGTTCGGCATGTCAAAAACCGTTGTGACACCGCCCAGAGCCGCCCCGCGCGTTCCGGTTTCAAGGGTTTCCACCGCGGCATTTCCGGGGTCACGCAGGTGAACATGACTATCGATCAGGCCAGGCAGAACATGCAGCCCCGTCGCATCAATGACCCTGTCAGCCTCATCGTCATGTGAAACGGACAAAGAAGCGATGCGGCCGTTTCGGACACCCAGATCGGCCTCCGCTTCTCCCCATGGGAATACACAGCGGCCACCCCGGATAATCAGATCGTAATGCATAGTCTGTCCTTGTTAGTCTGATGGAAACCGCGCTTAGCAAGTGCGGGAAAGTGTCTCGAAAACATCTCCGTCAGCCGGAATGCCTTCAACATGGTGTCGGAACCACAAAGCGTAGAACAACAGCGTCCAGGCCTGCCGGGCGTGACCGCGCTGTGTCGCTGTTGAGAAAATACGTTCGACCTTTTGTGAGGCCATAATGTCTTGGATGCAGGACTGCTGTGCGACCATCGGACCCAGTCGTTGAGACTGCTTTTCGATCCAGGGCCCAACAGGCACGGTGAAACCCTGCTTTGGAGCAAACGGCTTTGCCTGTGGAAGGGCATCCTGAAGCCACCGGCGCAAGAGCCACTTGCCGTATCCATCCCGCACCTTGAAATGATCCGGCAGAGACCAGACGGCCTTGGCCACAACAGGATCCAGCAGCGGTGTGCGCCCCTCAGCAGAATGCGCCATCAGGCAGCGATCCAACTTGAGCAACAAGTCATTGGGGAGCCATTCCGCAACGTCGAGAGCCTGCACTGCGGGAAGTCCCGTCAAACGCTGGGATAGTTCCATGGCCGCGAGCCCCGCGCGCCACTGACGCCCTTGCCCCGGCACACACCGACCAAATGTACCCGAACGCCAGGGCCCTCTTCCGCCGCGCCACCACGGCTTCATGGCCCGACGATAGCGCCCATATCCGGCAAAGAGCTCATCTCCCCCTTCGCCGCTCAGGATCACAGTGACGTCCTTGCGCGCTTCCTGCGCCAGAAACCACGTTGGGATAATCGCGTAGTCTACCGCAGGATCATCCATGCAGGCCACAATAGTAGGCAGATGAGACCAGACCATTGCTTCTGTGACGGTCAGAACATGATGATCTGCACCAACCGAAGCCGCCAATGCTGCTGCATCGGCAGATTCGTCCGCTTTTCCAGTGTCAAAGCGCGCCGTCCAGGTCATGGGGCGCGGTAGCCCGAGTTTATGAGCGGCAGCGAGAATGGCAGAACTATCAATTCCGCCCGATAGAAACAGTCCCAGAGGAACATCGGCCCGAAGGTGCGCATGGACACTGTCGGTCAAGGCGGCATCGAGCCTGCGCAGAGCCTGCTCGTCCGTCAGGTCAGCGGGGATGGTTTCCGTGGCTTCGTGCAAAGCGTGGCGGCGGCGCGATTCAACGATCCGCCCATCCACAATCCGCAGGGTTTCACCCGGCAACAAGCGCCGTATTCCCGGGAAAACTGTTTTTTGCCCGGTTGTGAACTGAAGCTGGAGCAGTTCATTCCGCGCCTTGTTCCTGACCCGCCGGACACCAAAGCCTCCAGCCAGCAAAGCCTGCGCCTCTGAGGCGAAAGCGATTCCACCTTCGTATTCCGCAATATAAAGTGGCTTGATGCCGAACGGATCGCGGGACAGCAGCATTTCGTGCTGGCCTTGCTCGTTCTCAACGGCGGCGATGGCATACATGCCACGCAGCTCATGCGTGTAGCCAGTTCCATCTCTCAGCCAGAGGTGCAGAGGCGGTTCACAATCACTCTTGGTCTGGAAACGATCAGCAGGAAAAGTGCTGCGAATGTCCGGATCGTTGTAGATCTCTCCATTGGCAATCAACGCCGCATTCCCAACCCGGAATGGCTGGGTTCCACCAGCAATATCCACGATGGACAGACGGCGATGCCTAAGCGCTGCGCCCGGAAGATCCAACCGCCCTTCCCCATCCGGCCCACGGTGAAAAATCGCAGCAGACATCCGCTCCAGCGCGGCTTGATCCGGCGACTTTCCGGGCAGACAGGACAAACCGGCGATTCCACACATCAGGTCAGCCCTCCGTCCAAAAATTCGGACCAACGGGCCATCACAACATCCTGTGCAAACTCGCACTCGAACCGGGTACGACCATTGTGTCGCAAACGCTGGGCGAGAGCTTTATCTTCCAGAATGTTCCCGATCTGGGCAGAGAAGGCTTCAGCATCCTCAACGGGAGCAAGAAGGCCATCGTCGGTCCCGGAAAGAATTTCCTGAGGCCCCTGAATAGCACTTCCGACGACAGGGACCGCTGCCGAAAGACCTTCAATCACGACATTTCCAAGCGGCTCGATCCGCGACGGGCAAACCATGACATCACACGCCCGCAGCCATGGCCCACTCTCCGCGACCCAACCCGGAAGATGAACACGGTCTGAAAGATTTTTGCTTCGGATCAGCGCTTCCAGCGCCGCACGCTCCGGACCTTCCCCGGCAATGACGAGGTGCACGCCTGGCAGACGGGTCATGGCACGGATCAGAACATCAAACGCCTTGTTTTCATGCAGGCGTCCTAGAGCCAGCACAAACGGAACATCGGGAGGCAGGAAATCCGGTCGTACCGGCGTCACAGCCGCAAAATCCGTCGCAAAATTTGGTAGGTAATGAACGCGATCCGCGGGCCATCCCTCGGCTTTCATCCAATCTGCCAAACCACGCGTATTCCCAATCAGATGCTCGCAGCGCCGATAATTGGACAGATCGTAATATCCGCCCAGACGCCCCGCTGTCCGCCAGGGACCAGTCGGCAGTTTGCGCGCCGCACGGCTCATCCAGGCCACAACGACATCAGGCTGAAACTCATGCAGGTTCCGGAGCAAGTGCGACCGCGTTCTGACATCCAGAGCGCCACCAAATTTGAACGTATGTATGTCGACGCGAGCGGCACGAAGACGATCTTCCCGCGCTGCATCATGGCGAATCAGGGCGCGAACGGAACGCTCATCCTGGGTTTGAGCCATGGAAAGGCGCTCAAAAAACAGTTCCGCCCCGCCGCGTGCCGACCCCGCCATGACATGGGCCACTCTGGCTTTGCGCCCGGAAAAAGACGGCGACACCATAGGCGAAGGCTGGAAAGAAACGCTCATACTTTCTCTATCGGCCATGCGGAGCAGCGCTTCAAGGTCACGTCCTGAAGGTGTTGGCATTTCCTGCCAGAATGGCTTTGGCGACATCCAGAACGGCTTCGACCGTCAGATCCTCCAACGAGGCTTTCCCTTCCGGACCGGGAGCCGCGATTGCGAACGCCTCAGTCCCCGACGGAGCATATTCGGACATGCGGGAGGGCCCAAACAGACCAAGCGTGGGCGTTCCGGCAGCGGCGGCCAGATGCATGAGACCTGAGTCATTGCCTACAAAGAGCGCACAACGAGCAAGCAACGCTGCCACTTCTCCGAGAGACCTGTCTCCGCCCAGGTCCAGCGCCTCCGGGAGCGCTTCCAAAACAGGCCTGGCCCGTTCTTTTTCTGCATCTCCCGGCCCATAAAACAGAACAGGTCGCATCCCCTGACGACGCAGGCCCTCAGCAAGCGCGACAAATCGCTCTGGAGGCCAGATTTTGCCATCCCAGTTCGCCGTTGGCCCCAAAGCCAGCCAGGGGCCACCCGCAAGCAGGTCTTCTGCAGTTTTGTCATGCTGTCTGGACGTCCAGACACGCGGCATCGGGGTTTTGTGACGGCCAAGCGCATCACGAAGCTGCTCGATCTTGCGTCCGTCCCGACGCCCCCCCTGAACGATCAACCTTCGACGCGTTCGGAGCGTGAGGCTGAGGAGGGAACCCCGCAGATCCACGACCATAAACCAGCGCGTTCGAACGCAGGTAGACCAGAGGTCCAGCCAGTGTCGATCGTGGCGGCGTTTTTCAAGAGTAATAACCCGCTCACAGCGAGGATTTGGTTCGAACAACCCTGCCGCGACCGGTCCACAGACAACGGTAAATACAGCTGCCGGATAGCGTTTTTGCAGAGCATCCAGCACACCGGTGGAAATAACGGCATCGCCAAGCCTGTTGGATGTGATGAACAGGATCTTCATCAGTCGCGACGCCACACTGGGTCCTTCAGATCGTCCACAAAAGCTGTATGAGCAGCCAGCTCTTCTGCACTCGGAAGCGCCATTTTCCGTGGGGTCCGGTTTGCGAGCATATTGCCCGCTTCTGCAATACTGCGGCTCCGTGAAGGTCCAGCCAGTCCAAGCCCGCGCTGGCGGCCGCCCATCAGTTCGACATACACTTCCGCCAGCAATTTGCAGTCCAGCAGAGCGTTATGAGTTCCGCGCTGGGACAGGTCGATGTTGAGGCGGCGACACAGCGCATCAAGGCTGGCGGGCATACCCGGATATTTTTTGCGCGCCATTTCGACAGTATCGATCGCACGACTGGCGTAATCCAGCGGCGCGCGGCCACATTTTTGCAGCTCGGCGTTCACGAATTTGAAGTCGAAGCGCGCGTTATGCGCGATCATCGGGGCATCGCCGATAAACTCCAGAAATCCGTCTGCGATTTCTGGAAACTTCGGCGCACCCTCCAGATCTTCAATCCGAAAACCATGCACCTTCGTAGCCTCGGCCGGAATGTCGCGCTCAGGGTGCACCATAACGTGGTAATAATTGGTCGTCGGCAGATCATCGATTAGTTCGATGGCCGCGATTTCGATGATGCGATCGCCCTGATCCGGGTCAAAGCCTGTGGTTTCCGTATCGAACAGGATCGAGCGTTTCATGAAGCCTCGCGCAGACGGTGCAAAAGAGCGCGAACCTGCCGGGCAGCAGATCCACGGGAAAGGCCGGTTCGTATCACGATGTGTGCCCGGCGTCTGCGTTCGTGGTCCGGCATTTGCCGTGCGATAAAGGAACGTGCTTGTGCCTCGCTCATTCTGGCACCCGTTTTCCCGCGCTGATGAATACGGGACAGGCGTGTTGCCATTGGGGCCTCAACCACCACCACCACATCGCATTTCCGGTCTTCCCCGATTTCCATCAGGAGCGGAATATCCAAGACACAGAACGGTTCTTTTCGCGCACGACAGTGACGCAGGAACCTCCCGCGCTCGGCTTTTACAAGCGGATGCATGATGGCCTCCAACGCTTGAAGCGCGGCGACATTTCCAACCACAGCCTGACGCAGAGCCATACGATTCAGAACGCCGCCCTGCACTGCAACAGGAAAGACGCGGGCAATGGCGGGGAGCGCCTTTCCTCTTGGCCCCTGGAGGGTCCGTACAACAGCGTCCGCGTCAAAAACCGGCACACCGGCCCGACGAAACAGAGCGGCGACTGTACTTTTCCCCGCCGCCATTCCGCCTGTCAGACCGATGATTTTCATGGGTTAGCGCAGACTTGCAGCCAGTAGATTAAAGGTTGCCTCATCGGCTTCCGGGTCTACTCCGAACCAGGATCGAAACCCTGCCCGAGCCTGATGAATCAGCATCCCGAGACCATCAACCGTTTGCAGATCGGCAGCTTTTGCCGCTTTCAGGAGCGGTGTCTCCCGCGGAGTATAAACAATATCTGTCACGCACAGGCTGGACCCGGCCTGCCGCAGCATTGCATCCCAGTCTATGTTGGCTTTGCCGTTCATACCCAGCGACGTTGCATTGACCAGAAGTGAACAGCCCGGAAGGAGAGACGGCCAGTCATACCACTCGACAGCTTCCCCTCCCTTCAGGGCCTCGACCATCGCTTCGGCGCGCGCCATGGTTCGGTTCGCGACTACAACCTCACAGCCGCGATCCAGCAGTGCAGCCGCAACAGCGCGCGCTGCGCCTCCAGCCCCCAGGATTAGCGCTCGGCCGGACAAGGTGACGCCATGCGCGGTGAGGTTGTCACAAAAACCCGTACCGTCAGTGCAGTCACCGATAATCTGACCATTCTCAAAACGCACCGTATTAACGGCTCCCGCACGCCTGGCGGTATCCGTCATGCTGTCGCAGGCTCGCATCGCGGCTTCCTTGTGCGGAATCGTGACGTTCACGCCCTGAAAGCCCGCTGCAGCCAAGCCCTTGAGAGCAGCCTCAAAATGTTCCGGTCGCGTGGGGAGCGGCACATACGCCCCGTTCACATCGTGAACCCTGCACCAGTGATTGTGCAGCATGGGCGAACGGGAATGCTCTACGGGCCATCCCATGACACCAGCAAGTTTTGTATGTCCGTCAATCATGCAGCCAGTGTCTCCCAGACCTGAGGCAGAAGTCTTGCGAGACGCTCCGCCCATGCACGTTGCCCCTCCTCATCCGCAATAAGGTCCTGTCGAAGTTCAATTTCCAGATAGGGCAACCCGTTTGCTTCTGCATGCCGGGGGACTGTGTATTCGTTGGTATCGGTCAGGACGTAAGGCTCGTTGTCTCCAACGCAAAGATCACCTTCTGCCCGCAGAGTATCGATCATCGCACGAGCCATCCGGCTATCCTTGTGATGAAGAATGCCGATCTGCCAAGGGCGCCGAACACCCGTCATTTCCGGAGTAAAACTGTGCAGGGCAATCAGCGCCGTCGGGCGCGATGTCCGTTCCGCCAGAACCTCGGCAATTGCATCGTGATAGGGATGAAGGATTTCGCGCTCGCGCCGTGTCCGGCAATGAACAGGTGCTTCACTGTTTCCTGGAACGTAGGTCCCATCACTGACATGGGGCATGGATGTCGGGTGACCCGGCGCACGATTACAATCGATGACCAGCCGGGAATAGACCTGCTCAATCAGGGGAGAGCCCAGCAGGTCACGCAGAAACCGCCCTACCCCGACGATTCCGATGTCCCATGCAATATGCCGGTGCCAGTCCGGTTCCCTGACGCCCAGAAACTCCAGTGCTTTGGGAACAGCTTTTCCCGCATGGTCACTCACCAGCACAAACGGTGACGGCTGGGTCTCGGGGAACAGGAGGAACGGTGCCGGATCATCGGCACCCAGCAGAGAAAGGGACATCGACTCTTTACGTTGTTAGCCTGCGAGGACGGACAAGGTATGGCGGACCGCATCGGCAGACCAGTCCATATTCCCAATGGCCTCGGCAACAACCTCACCCTTGGCGTTCAGCAGAAGGGACCGGGGCACGCCATGCAGCGCCATGACACTTGGCGTAAGATCTTTCAGATCGTCCGGACGTACATGCTTGATAGACGCCACCAGAGCATCCTGATCCGCCGTTTCCATCATTACAGAGGACGTCGGGTCCACGAGAAGCGGCAGGGCGTCAATCTGGTGTGCATCATAAAAAGCCCGGACCTTTGGCACCGTACTGCCGCGTACGGCTGCCGTCACAATCTGTGGCCCGTCTGCGCCCAGAGCCTTGGCCGTCGCGTTAACGGACGGAAGTTCACGAATGCATGGCGGGCACCAGGTCGCCCAGAAGTGCAGAACGAAGGGCTTGCCGAACCAATGCGACAAAGGGACTTCCTGCCCCTGCTCATTCTGGAAAGAGAGCACTGGCAGAGCACGAGGCTTGGCCAGAACGCCGAACGAATTCGGGACAAAGGGTATGCCTTTGTCTTCAGCTGAAGCACTGAAAACACGGGAAGAAGCGAGCAGTCCGGCGGCTCCGGCGAGGGCGGCACGGCGGGTCAAAGAAAAAGTCATTAGTGGAATTCCTGGTGTCGTCAGAAAATTAAAATCAGATTCCGGCAAGAACGTCGTGCAGTTGACGCGCGGCATCAGGGGCGGACCAGTTCACACCACCTTCGGCCGCAGCCCGAAGACGACCCGACGAATCAATCAGGTATGTGACTGGAATGGCGACATCGGATGTCTTCAACCATGATTTGTAAGCAGCCTTGTCCATCGTCCACGCCGGGAGGTGCTTCAGACCCGCCGCATCCAGAAATGACGCGACCTTTTCCGGTGTGCCACTGGCTACAGCAGCGGGAATGATGGGACAGTCTGTTCCCAGGGAAGCACAGAAAGCGTCGAGCTTTGGAAGCTCCTGTTTGCAAGGACCGCACCACGTTGCCCACACATGCAGCAGGAACGGCTTACCCCGCATTGAGGCCAGCGATTGCGTTGCCCCTGCTGGGCCAATCAGTTGCAGCGCTACAGGCTCAAGCTGCGGCTTACCCGGCGCCAAACTCCTGACCGAACGAAGATTTTCCTGCTTTCCAGCCCATGCGGCGCCAGACAGGCCGGCAGCCACACTTAAACCGCCTACGCCCGCAATAAATCCACGCCGACCAATCGTCACTGCCATCAAATCACTCGTTCTGCTGTCACTTTCGCCAGAACACCATTACTTTTTCAAAGCTGCAATAACTTTTCTGAACTGCGCCACACTCTCTGGCGCCCCCCAGTCCGTTTCGCCTTCAATCACCGCGCGAAGACGACCCTCTGCATCAATCAGATAGGTAGAAGGAAAGCTCAGCGGCTTGTCGCCCAGCCAGCTCTGGAATTCATGAGCATCCGCAGACCACGGATCAATATGGGTCAGATTTTGCGCCTTAAGAAACGCAGCGACAGCATCAGGCCCATGACTGGCCATAGCGACCGGGACGATAGGGCTGTCGTCTCCAAGCGCCTTCATAAAGGCGTCCAGCTGCGGCAGTTC
Source organism: Gluconobacter sp. Gdi (assembly GCF_014132155.1). Classification (GTDB taxonomy): domain Bacteria; phylum Pseudomonadota; class Alphaproteobacteria; order Acetobacterales; family Acetobacteraceae; genus Gluconobacter. Next base: position 671,008 of record NZ_BLJQ01000001.1, on the reverse strand, counting down.
GTGCTTGCAGGGCGCACACCAGGTTGCCCAGACATGCAGAACAAATGGCGTGCCACGCCAGGCGGACAAGGCACGACTGCCGCCCTCCGGCCGCTGGAGCTTCAATTCCAGCGGAGCAAGACGTGCCGCCCCCGGCTCCAGAGACGGAACAATCGGTTTCGGGCGATCTTCAGCACGTGCGGAATTGCGCAGGCTGGCCGCCGCAGCTAGGCTTAGACCTCCTGAAAGAAGGGTTCGCCGGTCGATCTGCTTCTGTTTCATCCTGTTACGGTTATCATGAAAAACGTTCCTGTCGAAAAAGAAACCGATCCTGCCTCAAGCTTTGAAGGTACGGCTGCCAACCCGCAATGGGGTGGCCGTTTCGCCTCCGGACCGGCTGCGATCATGAGTGAGATCAACGCTTCCATCGGCTTTGATAAAATCCTCTGGCGTCAGGATATCCGCGGCTCTCTCGCACATGCAGCGATGCTTCAGAAGGTCGGCCTGCTGACGGAAACCGAGCTTGCGGAAATCCGGCAAGGGCTGGGTGATATCGCGCAGGAAATCGGCGAAGGACGCTTCGAGTTCTCCCCTGCCCTCGAAGACATTCACATGAACATCGAGGCACGCCTCTCCGAGCGGATTGGCGAAGCCGGCAAGCGCCTGCACACGGCACGGTCCCGCAATGATCAGGTGGCCACAGATTTCCGCCTGTGGGTGCGTGATGCGATTGACGGCCTTCAGGAACAGACCGCCTCCCTGATGCGCGCCCTTGCGACACGCGCACTGGAACATCACGCAACGCCGATGCCCGGCTTCACGCATCTTCAGGTCGCTCAGCCTGTAACGTTCGGCCATCACCTTCTGGCTTACGTTGAAATGCTCTCCCGCGACCGTGGACGCCTGCGCGATGCACGGGCTCGGTTGAACGAATGCCCGCTAGGATCAGCGGCTCTGGCTGGAACGTCCTTCCCGATCGACCGTGCAATGACGGCAGCAGCGCTGGATTTTGATCGCCCGACGGCCAATTCGCTCGACGCCGTTTCAGACCGTGATTTCGCTCTGGAGTTCCTGTCAGCCCTGTCTCTTCAGGCCATGCATCTGTCGCGACTGGCTGAAGAAATCGTCATGTGGGCATCCGCTCCTTTCGGATTCGTAACCCTGTCGGACGCGTTCACAACCGGCTCGTCCATCATGCCCCAGAAGCGTAACCCCGACGCGGCTGAACTGGTGCGCGCCAAGATCGGCCGCATTATGGGGAATTTCGTTGGCCTGCTGACTGTTATGAAGGGACTGCCGCTGGCTTACGCAAAGGACACGCAGGAAGACAAAGAGCCTGTCTTTGACGCGACAGAAGCCATGACGCTGTCCCTTGCTGCTATGGACGGAATGATCCGAGACCTTAAGCCCAACACGGACCGTATGCGTGAAGTCGCAGGCATGGGCTTTTCCACCGCCACAGATCTGGCGGACTGGCTGGTGCGTGAACTCCGCGTGCCTTTCCGAACGGCTCATCACGTTACAGGCCGTTTGGTCGGCCTGGCTGAACAGAAAGGCTGTGATCTGGCTGATCTCTCCCTTGCCGAAATGCAGGCCGTGGAGCCGGGCATCAATGCAGGGATTTTTGATGTTCTGACGGTTGAATCTTCCCTCGCCTCCCGCACCAGCTTTGGCGGCACGGCTCCGTCCAACGTTCAGCAGCAGGCGCAGGTTTGGCTGAACAAACTTGGAGAGACGACATGAAACGTTTTCTGCTTCTCAGCCTGACACTTCTCGCCCTCAGCACCAGCCTGAGTGCCTGCGGAAAGAAAGGTGCACCACGCCCACCAGGCCCAGACTCTGACGTCACATATCCGCGCACTTATCCTGCGGAGTAACGCTTTTTCTGAGAGTCACTATGTGATGGAGCAGCTTGGCCCCCGTCAGGCCGCTCCATGACTTTAGCTCTCCGCAAGCGCTTCAAGCACGAGCGGATGAGCCAGAATTTGCTCGGGTATCCACCCCGCAGCGCGCAAAGTGCGAATACCTTCTACCCCATTCCGTTTCGAGAGCTTCTGCCCACTCTCGTCTTTGATAAGGGCATGATGGCGATAGTGAGGTTCTGGCCATTTCATCAAGCACTGAAGAACACGATGAATGGATGTTGCGTCATACAGATCCCGACCACGCGTGACGCAGTTCACACCTTGTTGGGCATCATCATGCGTGACGCAAAGGTGATAGGAAACACCCGTGTCCCGTCGGGCCAGCACAACGTCTCCAAATTCGTCAGCCCGGCCAGAAATTCTTTCGTCACCCACTTCATACCAGGACGGCACTTCCTGAAGCTCATCAAGCGCGCGCGCCATGTTCAGACGCCAGGCTGGCACACGCCCGGAGATTGACCGGGCGCTTCGAAGACATGTGCCCGGATAAACAATGCTTCCGTCTGGAGCACAACGTTCGGAAGCCGCAGCGATCTCGGCGCGCGTGCAGAAACAGGGATAGATAAGCCCCCTGCTTCTGAGTTCAGACAAAACATGCGCATATTCCGCCAGATGAAGGGATTGCTGACGCACAGTCTCCTGCGGCCATAGCCCCAGCCATTGCAGGTCCTCTTTCAGAGCATCGGTAAAAGCCGACGTGCACCGCGCGGTATCAATGTCCTCAATCCGCACAAGAAACCGCCCACCCTGTCCGGCGGACGCACGCGCGTGAAGGGCAGACACAACGTGTCCAAGATGCAAGAAACCAGTCGGGCTGGGCGCAAAGCGCGTTACAGGAGGCAGCGTCATCAAGCTTTCATCAGGGTTTTCTTGCAGTTCATGAATTTTACTGAAATAGTTATCTCAAAGAAGCCGACGACGCATGTTTATCGGCGTTTGTCTTAAGTTTTCTACGCCGAAGTTCCCGCATGTGCCGTCCTTCAAAAAAGGAAGCGCGTGGTGCCTGTCAGTAGTCAGCATTTTCCGGCTCTTGTTCTGAATGCGGATTTTCGTCCGCTCTCATACTTTCCGCTGTCGCTATGGTCATGGCAGGAAGCCGTGAAGGCTGTGTTTCTGGACCGGGTATCCGTTCTATCAGAGTACGAAGACGCCGTCGTTCACTCTCCCAGCATGGCCATGCGCCTACCCAGCGTTATCGCACTGAAAGATTACATTCCCTCAGCACGAAAACCCGCTTTCACACGATTCAACGTTTTCTTGCGGGACAATTTTTCGTGTCAGTACTGCCATGATCGATTGCCAACACATGAACTGACTTTTGATCACGTCATCCCTCGGGCAAAGGGCGGGAAGACAACCTGGCAGAACGTTGTTACCGCCTGCAGCCCCTGCAATCTCCTCAAAGGCTCCCGCCTCCCCAGCGAGATCGGCATGCATCCCCACCGGAAACCCGATCAGCCCAGCAGTCGGCTTCTTCAGGAAAACGGGAGGACCTTCCCGCCCCACTATCTTCACGAAAGCTGGCGTGATTATCTGTACTGGAACACTGAACTGGAGACCTGACACCGCGTTCAGTGTCTCCAACTTCTGCAAGGATCACGTTCCATGCGTACAGGTTTCTTCGTTACCGCTCTCGCGCTAGGTCTGTCTGTCACGGCCCTGCCTGCTTCCGCTGAAACGATCCATCTTTTTGGTCCGTTCAAGGGCGAACACGGCGCCACATCCCCGATCAAGGGATCAGCCTCCGCCATGCTGGACACGACAAAAAACACCCTCTCCTACCGCTTTGAAGACAACGGCCTGACAGGTCCGGTCAATGCAATCCATCTGCATGGCCCGGCAGCCGATGGTGAAGATGCAGGCGTGATCGCTCCGATTCCCGGCCCTTATCAGACACGTATGACTGGAACGCTCACCCTGACCCCGGATCAGGTGAAGGACGTGCTCGCCGGCAAAAGCTACATCAACCTTCATACTGAGAAATTTCCATCCGGTGAGGCCCGCGCCCAGCTTACAACTGAGCTGACAGGCCATAAGCATCATATGGAACCGTAAGGTCTTTCCAGACCTCAAAAAGGCCTGCTTCGAAGGGAGCAGGCCTTTTTTGTATGTAGAGCTTAACGAGCATTTTGTCCGCTTTTGATGACCATCCAGTTATCGGAGATCTAGATTTTCTGCCGATCAGAAGGCAAATCGGCCTACGCTATCCCTGCCTTCTAGCTGCGATGAATTCGGGCCGACACGTAAGGTTCCGGCGTGTATGTCAGGTCAGGAACCCAAGGCCATGTCGGTTTACGGCGATGATTACCGATATTGACTATATCCTGATTGATAGCCCCCGGCGAAAGCGCCATGAGTGCCGGATTGGCCAGTGGCTTCATGGTTGGGTTGAGATACCCGCATTTCAGAACGACAATACTGAAATTCGTTGGCTCCAGCCCAATATCCCGGAATGCTTCCGCCGAATGATACAGACGCCGCCGAGCAGAAAGCGTCGCCGTGATGCCATTGAATTCAATGACAGCTTCACCTTCATCGGAATGCGAGACCGGCGTCAGATGTTTCACAGTCGCGCGGACATGCACAGGCTTGCACATCACGGGGTCTAAAGTCGCGCCGATAGATAACGGAAGAACTGCGCCAACACCCGCCTTGTAACAGGCATCCGTTGCAGGCCGGTCCGTCATGCCGCCCAGCAGGACATTCTTCGCGCCAGCTCTTAGCAAAGCCTGAAGGAAAAAAGTCTGGTCAGAGTTGCCGCCACCGCCCGGATTATCTCCGGAATCCGAAATGACCACGGGATGCGTTTTTGATGACATCGCACGGCTGAGACACTCATCGATCGTCCCGGTTGGTGTGCCGAAATGAAAGTCGTGTCGTGCGTCCCAGTATCGCTGCGCCAGTTCCGTAGCGATGCGTTTCTGCTCTTCGACGTTCGTACCTGTGACAACCACGGATGCAGCCGAACGGGGTTCATCAGCCCAGACATATCCAACCAGTTGGGAGACATCGAGAATACCCGGAAGCCGATTATATTCCGCCAGATCTGCCCACAGGCGGCGGCCAGGCTCCCATTCTGTGCTGCTCTGCTCCCCCGGAAGCAGCGCCGGTATGCTTGCCCACACAATTCCGGGGCGCAGGCCGTAACGCAGACAATGCGTAAGCATATCCGTAGCCCGCATGACATTCTCGATACGATCAACATGCGGCGCGGTACGGTATGCCGTCAGAGCATCCAGTGTATCGACACTGCGCTGACTAAGATTGCCGTGAAGATCGTAATAGGCAGATAATAGGCAATCCGGCCCGACGACAGACCTCGTTGCGGCATACCAGTCCCCTTCCGCATCATCCATGCCTTCGACACTCAGGGCGCCATGCATCGCCAGATAAACACCGTCCAGCGGCAAGAGCTTGCGCAGACGCTCAAGATATTCTGCTTTCAAAGCCTCATACGTCTTGCGCTCAACTGGGCCGCCTGGTGGGGCGGATGCTTCCAGGGTCGGCAGGAGGTCAAAATCATAACGATGCAGCGGCTGGGACAGCGGCGCTCCGAAAATTTCGTTGCCTCGGAGCGTGGTGAACTCCGGCATGCGGGAGCGAATACGGCTGTAAGTACTGCATTCTGACGCAATCCCACCCACGGCAATCCGGGGCGTACCTTTAAAAGCTGGTATCAGCCCGGTTCCGCGATCTTGGGCATACCCCTGCCCTCGTAATGCCAGTAGCCCCGCTGGAAGCATCTTCAAGATCAGTCTGCGACGCACGTCGTTAGCCCTCGTCCTATTGTCCAGATGTTCAAAAAGCAGGAATTGTCGCCGCGTCTTCGAAGACCCCACGTGGCTTCAGCAGAGAACCAACGAAACTTTCAGCTCTTCTCCATGGCTGACACCGGCAATTCCCCACTCGTTTTGTCCGCCAGAAAATGGCCAGGACACGAACAGGCTAAGTCTGAACGAGGTCGATATTGTTTTGCTATAAAAACTAATGTTGCGATTGCTCTAAATCGAGAGCGGTACGAACCCCCACACTCTCCGCAACATCATAAAAAAAGGCCTGCCCCATAGGGGACAGGCCTTTTCCAAATGGCTAGAGGCTTAAAATCCTCATTCCCACTCGATCGTCCCCGGTGGCTTGGACGTAATGTCGTAAGTCACGCGGTTAACACCCCGGACTTCATTAACGATACGGCCAGCAACGCGATTCAGGAACGCGAAGTCGAACGGATAGACTTCAGCCGTCATGCCGTCAGTACTGGTCACGGCACGCAGAGCGCAGGCCTGATCATAGGTCCGGCCGTCGCCCATCACACCGACAGTCCGCACAGGAAGCAGAACCGCAAAAGCCTGCCAGATGGCATCATACAGGCCGGCATTGCGGATTTCTTCCAGGTAGATCGCGTCCACCTTCCGCAGAAGATCCAGCTTTTCCTTGTCGATCTCACCTGGAATACGAATAGCAAGCCCCGGCCCTGGGAACGGATGACGTCCCACGATGTGTTCCGGAATGCCAAGTTCACGCCCCAGTTCACGAACTTCATCCTTGAACAGTTCGCGGAGAGGCTCGACCAGCTGCATGTTCATGCGATCCGGCAAGCCGCCAACGTTATGATGGGACTTGATGGTAACGGACGGGCCGCCCGTGAAGCTGACGCTTTCAATCACGTCTGGGTAGAGCGTACCCTGAGCAAGAAACTGCGCGCCACCAAGCTTTGCAGCTTCTTCCTCGAACACTTCGATAAAGAGACGGCCAATGGTCTTCCGCTTGATTTCCGGATCTTTGACGCCTGCAAGTTCACTCAGGAACAGGTCAGATGCGTCGCGGTGAACCAGACGGATATTGAAGCGACCGCGGAACGTCTTAACGACCTCGTCGGCCTCACCGGAACGCAGGATGCCTGGATCAACGAAAATACAGGTCAGCTGGTCGCCGATAGCATCGTGGATCAGCTTCGCAGCCACGGAGCTGTCCACACCGCCGGACAGACCACAAATGACGCGGCCATCCCCGACCTGCTTGCGGATACGAGCGATTTCCAGCTCGCGGAAGCCAGCCATCGTCCACGTGCCGCTGCAACCCGCAACATTGTGCGTAAAGTTACGGATCAGCGCAGCACCATGCGGCGTGTGCACGACTTCCGGATGGAACTGCACACCATACAGGCGACGGCCTTCATCGGCGATGATCGCGAACGGAGCCCCTTCCGAATAGGCAACAGCACGGAAGCCCGGCGGAAGCTGCGTTACACGGTCACCATGGCTCATCCAGACCTGCTCGCGCTTACCACGAGCCCAAACGCCACGGAACAGAGCGCAATCTTCAGCGATGTCGATATAGGCGCGACCGAATTCACGATGTTCGTGCGTTTCGACCTTACCGCCCAGCTTCTGGCACATGGCCTGCTGGCCATAGCAGATACCGAGAACCGGGCGGTTCAGGGAGAACACGATTTCCGGAATCGCAGGAGCGTTTTCATCATGGACGCTGGCAGGGCTACCCGACAGAATAATGCCACGTGGATTGAATTCGCGGATCTTTTCGTCTGTCGCCGTGAAGGGCCAGATTTCGCAGTAAACGCCGCTTTCGCGCACGCGGCGGGCGATAAGCTGCGTTACCTGGCTTCCGAAATCCAGAATGAGGATGCGGTCTTCGTGGAGTGTTTCGTCGAGCTTCGCGACGGTGGTGGCGTCCTGCTGGGTCAATGTGATGGCCTCGCGTTCCGTGTTCATGGTGCCTTTTGATGCTCTCCTATAAGGTGTTGTGTCGTCTGCGTCATCCATTCTGCATCACAGGACAGGCACAACATGCGCCCGATCGCTCTTTTTTCTCTTTCTGCCATGGCTTTTCTGGCAGCTTGCGCCACTCCTGACCCTGGAAATGATCCCTCAGGACGGTGGGTAGGCGCGCTCGTCACGGATCAAGGCTCCTGCCCGACCGAACGCACGTCCACGCTCGAAATCCGTGGACGAAAAATCGTTTTTACACCGGGAGACGGCTCTGAGGTTCTCGTGGGAACCTATCAACCTGGCGCACATCACTATCATGCGGAACTTGCCAGCAAGGACATGAATGGCCACCAGACTGCACTGGTTTTTAACGGATATCCCGTTGGCCAGGCGATTGGCGGCACTTTCGGTTCCAGCGCCTGTCGGGCCCACATCACCATGACAAGAAAGTAGAAATTAATTTTCGGAGGGGGGTTGTCAGGTTTTAAAACCGCCTGTAAAACCCCGCCTCAAGACGCACCCGTAGCTCAACTGGATAGAGCACCAGACTACGAATCTGGGGGTTAGAGGTTCAAGTCCTTTCGGGTGCACCATCTTACTTTTGGCTCTGCCAAAAACATATCGTGTTCGCACCCGTAGCTCAACTGGATAGAGCACCAGACTACGAATCTGGGGGTTAGAGGTTCAAGTCCTTTCGGGTGCACCACACGACGTCTTCATAAAAATCAGTGCTGCAACGCCTTAAGGGCGCGATAGACGTCTTCCCATTCGTATGGCTTGGGAAGGAACATCGCCTTGTTTGGCAGAGGCCGCTTTTCCTGAAGATAAGCACCAGAGGTCAGCACCACACCGATCTGCGGCCAACGAGCGCCCACCGTCTCAGCCAGATCCAGTCCGTTAATCCGTCCGGGCATATTCACGTCAGAAAATACCAAATCGACGGCTTCTCCTTTGGAAAGGATATCCATGGCTTCATCGGCAGTCGCAGCAAGAATCGGGTTATAGCCCGCATCTTCAAGCATATCCGCAGCCAGGAAGCGCAATAGAGCCTGGTCTTCAACCACCAGAACATTCTTGCGATGCGTCAGATAGGCGTTGCTCGCATGCATGCCACGAGACTGCCCGACAGACGCCGTTCCTTTCCCTGCCATGACATACATAAAGTGCCCCTTTCCGGACCGAATAAAAAGCGGGAACATCACGAATGATGTTTCCCGACCCTTCAAACGCGTCATGCAGGCGATGTTTGCAGAATTATGAAAATTCTTCTGCGATCAACTAGGGAACGAGCGGAGCAGCCAACCCGCCCGGCCCCACATCTGCCGCGACAGCAAGCCCGCCGATACCCCACGTTCCGTCAGACTTTTGAAGCAGAAGCGGAGCGCCGCTCACTCCTTTTGTCGCCTCGCAATCGTGATGGACAAGGCCACTGACTGTCACTCCATTGATATGACAGTCCAGATCGCCGAATGGCACTTCGTTTCTATCTTGCGAATACCCAACCAGCATTGCCCTTGCGCCATCCTGCACCGGAATCGCCGGAAGCAGGTCCCGCGTCGCGATAACTGGTTCTGACAGCAACAGTGTTGCCCGATCACTGGCCCCAGTAGCGGATTCGTTTTTCGGGTCGTATCCGGGTGGGATAATGAATCGCACAACATGAGCATGTTGGCGGTATGAGCCCCGCGAGTATCCCATCAGCACATGAACATCGCCTGGTCGTATATAAGTGTGCGTCTTCGGCAGCCAGAGACAGTGAGCTGCCGTCATGACTACATTGGGAGCAACGGCAAAACCCGTGCATTTGACACCGAGTTCTGTCTGTACTCGCCCCAGAATTCGCCAGGGTGCCGCACGGACATCAATCAGTTCACGTCTGGCCCCGTCCCCAAGACCGGGCAGAGACGGAAGAGGCTGCGCACAGACCGTTCCCACCACCAGCAGTCCAAGCAGACAGGGCCAGTATTTCATTCCAGATTGTCCGGACCGAATGCGTCAGGCAGCAACTCTGCGAGGGTACGTGTCAGGAGCAAGGTTCCTGTGGGCGAAATCATGTGCACTTTCAGATCAGGCAGGCCGAATTCACGTAGCTTCTGCCGACAGCCGCCACATGGTGTGCAAGGTTGATCTCCGCCCCCTACAATCACGATTTCCTCAATGCGCCGGCCCCCGGCAAGAATCATGGCTGAAATCGCGCCGCCTTCAGCACAGGTTCCGAGCGGATAGGCTGCATTCTCGACATTACAGCCTGAATGAACCACGCCCTCACAGCGCAGGGCCGCGCCAACCTGAAAGCGGGAGTATGGCGCATAGGCCCGGGATCGGGCTTCAAGAGCCCGGGAGATCAGTTCTTCCATCATAATTCAGACACTAGCGCCTGTGTGAACAGCTTGGAACATCCAAGCGTCCACGATACGGTAGGAAGATCATGAATGCTCTCTCTTCCGAACCCACGCTCAACGACCTTCTGACAAGCCGCCCTCCTCTGGAGGTCAATGCGCGCGATGGTCTTCTTTTTGAAGGCGTGCCTCTGCATGTCATCGCCGCCGTAGCAGGAACACCCTGCTGGATCACAGGAGCAGGCACTCTGCGTCGCCGGGCAAACGCGCTCAAAGCTGCGTTTGAATCTCGCAGGTTGCCGGTGCATTTCCATTTCGCGATGAAATCACAGGATCATCAAGCCACACTGACGATCCTCCGCGAATGTGGCTATGGCGTGGACATCGTGAGCGGTGGAGAGATGACCCGCGCACTACATGCCGGGATCAAGCCGGATGGAATCGTCTTTTCAGGCGTCGGGAAATCGGACCTTGAACTTCGCGCCGCAGTGGAACACGGCATCCGACAGATCAATGTCGAGAGCGTGGAAGAGCTTTATCGCCTGAACGATATTGCACGGGCCTGCGGCAAGATTGCTCCGGCGGCACTCCGCGTGAACCCGGACGTCGACGCCCAGACGCATGACAAGATCAGCACTGGCCGCGCAGGAGACAAGTTCGGGATTGAGCACCGCCGTGCGGTCGAACTGTACGCCGAAGCCTCGGCTTTGGAGCATGTGGAGCTTGTCGGTCTGGCAGTTCATCTCGGCAGTCAGATGCTGACGGCCGAGCCGTTCCGCCAGGGCTATTCCCGTCTGGCAGATATGGTTCGGGAAATTCGTGCCCTAGGGCATACCGTCAAAACAGTGGACTGTGGCGGCGGCCTAGGCATTCGCTATCAGGACGAAATCGCTCCACCACCGGAAATGTTGGCCGGTGTCATTGCCGAAACACTTGGAGACCTTGGGGTAGAGCTCAGCATTGAGCCCGGCCGCTGGCTCTCTGCTCCGACAGGAATTTTGCTGTCCCGTGTGATCGAAACAAAAGCGGGCAATCCGGATTTCGTCGTGATCGACGCGGCAATGAACGATCTCGCCCGTCCTGCGCTTTATGATTCTTGGCACGGTATTCTGCCCGTCGCTCCGGCGGCATTCAACGATGCACTCAAGCCGTGGGACGTGGTGGGGCCAGTCTGTGAAAGCAGCGATATCTTTGCCAAGGACCGGGTTCTGCCCGCTTCCCTGAAGCGCGGAGATCTTGTGGCCCTTCTGGATACGGGAGCGTACGGATCCGTCATGAGTTCGACCTATAATTCCCGGCCGTTTGCTGCGCAGGTTCTGGTCGATAATGGTCGCTGGGAGATCATTCGCCAGCGCCAGAGCGTCGAAGACCTGATCGCAGCAGAAACTATTCCGGACTGGCTCCTTCCCGCCCATGGCTGATTCGTTTGCCGCAGCAGCTCGCCTAGCATCCGTCCGCCGTCGCGCTCGACGCGTTCTGTGGTGGGAACACGCCTGGCCAGCTCTGCGCTGGTCTTTGCTTCTTGCGGCATTCTACCTGCTGGCTTGTCTGGCCCGCATTCCCCAGTCACTGCCTGACTGGTTACACGCTCTTTTCGAGCTCACAGTCTTAGGAACTGCCTTCTGGCTGAGCGTCAAAGGGCTGCTTGCTATCCCGCAGCCTACGGATGCTCAGGTTGATCGCCGGATCGAGCGCGACTCTCGCCTGGCCTATCAGCCCCTTCTGACTCTTGCCGACCGCCCGGCCTACGCAGCAGATGGCGAACAAGGCGCCATCTGGACGCAGCACGTTCAACGTGTGGTTTCTTCTCTGGGGCCGCTTAAGGTCAGCCTGCCAAAGCCAGACGTCACGACGCAGGAAAAACTCGGGCTTGTCTCTGTCGCCGCAGCCCTTGCCATTGCGGCCGTTCTGAGCGGATCACATTCCCAATCCCGCTTGCACGCTGGCCTTGTGCCCGGTGTCGATGACGACAGTATTCCGCTCCCGTCCGTTCAGACCTGGATCGACCGACCATCCTACGCTCCCGGCGCGCCAGTGTTTCTGTCGCAAACGCAGCAGGGCAATCCCATCCACGTTCCTCAGGGTGCCATTCTGAATGCGACCATCACAGGCACATCCGGGCGTCCGGTTCTTCGGGGGGCGACCTCCATCAGTCATGACCGTCTGGACGAACAGAGCTGGAGCGAAAAAGCGACGTTGCAGCAGACCGGCACTGTTACTCTAAAAGCCCGCGGCCGCACGCTGGGTTCATGGCGCGTGGACGTCGAGCCGGATCTGCCCCCAGTCGTAGCCTGGAACGGAAAACCCGCTCCCCAAAAAGATGACTGGCGCACCAGCCTTCCCTGGCACGTTCAACAGACTTATGGCGTAGCCTCTCTGGAAGCGGAAATCAGACTGCCTGACCTGCCTAAAGGCCGCGTCGTGCGTGTTCCAGTGCCACTGAATGGACACCCCAAAGATGCAAAGGGAGAGGCACGCCCGGATCTTTCTTCGGACCCGTTTGCCGGAATGGAAGTCGAAGGCCGCCTTCATGCCGTTAGTGTCTCCGGCCGGGAAAACCACAGTGCTTTTGTGCGCTTCCGCCTAGGCTCCCGGAAGTTTTCGGACCCACTGGCACGAGCCATTGTCGCATTGCGTCGCCGCTTGATGCTGGGACAGGAACGCCCGCAGCAGGCGGCAGACGAACTGAAGCTCCTGACGCAGACAACGGATGTCCTCGCCCTCCTCGCCCCACTTGGCCTCGATATTGCTTCCCTGGAGCCCAATGCTCCTGAAGGAGCGGCGGAACAGGTGCCGGGGCAGCTTTGGGCACTGGCTCTGTATCTTGATGATCTCCGCCGGGACGGGCCGGAAATTGCGGATGCAGCCGCGGCCGTCCGGGCAGCACAGCAGGGTGTTCAGCAACAGCTCGATCACATGCAGTCTCTGGGAGAGAAAGGCCATACGCTGGCTGAACAGGAAGAACTTCAGAAGCGCACGAAAGCTCTCAAAGACGCCCTTAACCACCGCATGCAGCTTCTTTTTCAGAAGGCAGCCCAAAGCGGCATCATGATGCCGCAGTCCGGCACAAGCTCTGCTGATCCATGGTCGGATCAGATGCAGCGCCTTCAGAACGATGCATCGCAGGGGCATGGGGATGAAGCATTACGTAAACTCCAGCAGATGGAAGACATGGCCGAGCATATGCGTCAGGCCACGCCGGAAGATCTGAAAGCCCTCGCGGCTCAGATGAAGGCTCAGGAAGAAGCACGCGCGCAACGTGCCGCCCTTCATGATCTGGTTCATCGGGAAACGACCCTGCTGGATCATGCACAGGCCCGTTTGTCTGCCGCCCGCAAGGCCGCTCTGCCGCCTGACCAGCAGGACGGTCATGAAGACATCAGCCAGATGTCTACAGCCGATTTGCTGCGCCAGCTTGGAATGCAGCCCCCGCCGAATATGGAACAGCCAGCATCTCCAAAACCGACAGCGCCTGTCGATCCTGCGACAGTCGCTGCACAGTCGCCTGAACGTCGCGCAGATCATGCCTTTCAGCGTGCACTATCTCGTGTGGATGAAATTCTTGGCCGGCGGGTAAAGGACCTGACAGGCAAGCCCGCCACTGCGTTCGACAAGGCAAAAGCGGATATGCAGGATGCCCGCAAGGCCTTGGCAGACCGTAAGGATGATCAGGCACTTACGGCAGAACAGAAGGCTCTCGCAGATCTGTCTGAGGCCGGAAAGCAGATGCGCCAGAGCCAGAAGTCCGGCGGGTCGGGTCAGGGTAAAGGCGGAAGCCTGAGTTTCATCCCATCCATGGGCGGTGGTGGCTCCGGGCAACAGCAGCATGGCAAAGCTGGACAGCAGGGTGACGGAGGCGATCAGCCTGACGCCGAAGATGACGACGACGGGGACGAAGACCGCAAGGATCAGGATCCACTGGGCCGCAAGCTCGGCGAAGGCCAGAGCGGCAAAGATTCGGACGCCCACATCCCTGATCGTAACGCCCGTGACAGGGCGCGGGACATCGAACGTGAGCTACGTCGTCGCGCTTCCGACAGAACTCGCCCTCAGGGTGAACTGGACTATCTGGAACGTCTTCTAAAGTCGTTTTGAGGCCACAAAAAAAGGTGCTCAGGATTTTCTCCTGAGCACCTTTTTTATACCGAAAACAGATATGTCTCAGGGAACGCGATAAAACGGGTTGGGGAGAAGAAAGCCCTTCTCTGCATGTCCGTCCGCAAGATCAGAAGGCTGATCTCCCAGACTTGCAATGATCGTATACCCCTTGGCCTCGATGGCAGCGCGTGCTGGTGCCTTATAGTGCGCCGCATACCCATGAGATGTCATTGGGCGCAGATCCAGTCCGTCCCAATGCTTGATTCCAGCCAGATGAAGATTGCGTGCTGTCGCTTCGCGCTCATCTTCATGACGGCCCGTGATGAAGAACACAGCGACATGATTTCGCTCGGCTTCATCAATCAGAGCCAGCGTGGAAGCGAACGCCGGAGCACGGCCGCTCTTTTCCCAGGCAATCGCCCCGCAAGGACCTTTCGGCAGCGCATCACACGGACCATTGGCAATATAACCAAAGTTGTCCGCACGGATCTCGTCCCAATTGGAGAGTGTCGTCTCGTCAATATCGAGAACAATAGCCGGCTTGCGAACCTGAGGCGCCCGCTCGGATATCCAATGACGAGCCTGTGCGATCACCGTGTCGAAATCGTGCTGATAATCGCCGCTATCATGATACGCGCTGGCAGCCATGACAGCGTCACCAACGTTGGCAGGCTGCTCGGCGTACGCTGCAAATGGCGTGAGAGCCGCACTGAAGAAAAGCCCGGTGGCGAGCAGAAAGGAACGGGTCATGGCGGGGCCACCTTTCGCGAAAAGAGAACAAGACCGACCCCAACCAAGGCCAGAGCCGTTCCGATAACGGAAACACCGGGATAACCCAACCCCATGGACAAGGCGACCCCTCCTAAAGCGGCACCAAGCGCATTTCCAAGATTGAAGGCACCAATATTAACCGAGGAGGCCAGGGCGGGTGCATCGTGAGCCGCCTGCATGACGCGCATCTGAAGAGCAGGCATCAGAGCGAATGTCGCTGCGCCCCAGACAAGAGTTGCGATCAGCGCACCCGGCACGGTTTGAGCCGCCCAGGGGAAGAGCAGCATGACGGCCCCTAGAATGGGGAAAAACATGAGCAGACTGCCATCCAGAGAGCGGTCTGCGCTGCGACCACCAATCGCATTTCCGATTGAGAAGCCGACACCAGTCAGCATCAGGGCAACCGTAATGACCAGCGGGCTGGCATGCGTGATGTGCTGAAGAATAGGCGTGATGTACGTGTAGAGCACGAACATGGCCCCTGCCCCGATGGCCGTTGTGGTCAGGGCGAGGAGGACGTTCGCCCTCAGCAACGCCTTGAGTTCACTTGCAACGTCTGGAACAGGGCCTGCCTCTCGAGCGGGAAGAGCCAGTTGCACGGCAATCATGGTCAGAACGCCCAAAATAGCCGTCACACCAAAGGCCATGTGCCAGCCGAAATTCATACCAAGCCACGTTGCGGCAGGCACGCCAACGATATTGGCGACTGTTAAACCCATGAACATGGTCGCAACTGCACTCGCCCGGCGCTCTGGTGCAACAACGGCAGACGCTTCTACAGCGCCCAGCCCGAAGAATGCGCCATGTGCCAGGCTGGTCAGTACACGAGAAGCAAACAGAAGCTCGTAACTTCCTGCGACGGCAGACAGAAGATTACCCGCAACGTAAAGCCCCATCAGGAGTGTCAGGGCGAATTTCCGGCGAAGTCTTGCGAGAAGAAGAGTAATGAAAGGCGCGCCGACCATCACGCCCACAGCGTAAGCCGTTACAAGCCCGCCCGCTTTTGGGACGGTAACCTGAAGGCCCTGCGCAATGACAGGCAGAAGACCCATCGGAGTGAATTCGGTGGTTCCGATGGCGAACGCGCCCACGGCCAGCGCCAATAAAGGCCAGTTCACGGGCAATCTCCGGGATTAACAAGTGTTCGAGGATGATCGAACCATGCCAGTCCCGGAGGCAGAGAACAAGATGAAGGGTTACATCATCCCATTCATGTGCATACCCGGCTCCATGCCGTCCATATGCATGCTCTTGTGTTTCGGATCATCAATCTTGCACTTGTGATCCTGAACTTCCTCACCGGACGCACGGTCCAGAGCATGAGCGACATCGTCGAGAATGACGAAGCCGCCATGATGACCCGGCGTCACCACGATCGTATGGTCACCCATGTTGTCCGCACCGATCAGACGGAAAGGGGACGGATCAAGGGTCTGCACCAGCTTGGCCCGGTATGGATGACCGTAAAGGGAGACTGGGGTCCAGTCCTCACCAATCATGTTCTTGTCAATTTCCCCACGGACATAGGGCGTCAGACAGTCAATATGAATGTGAAGTTGATCCTGCGTCCGGCCATCACGGGAATTGATAGCCAGCGAAAGATGATCGTCTGAAACGGGAAAACCATATCCCTCAGACACCCGGTGACGTTCGGCCCAGGCTTCAGAGAAATAGTTTGGCGTGTCAGTCTGAAGCAACGAAGGATCTTCGATGCCAGGCACTTTCCGTGTCGGGATGAGCAGATACTGACCATGCCCGGCCAGATCTTTCAGAAGAGCATAACCGTCCTGCGGATCATACACTGCACACGGATGATGCTGGGCGTCCTTCGCGCAACGGCTTCCGACAAGCTCCCACAACTTGTTACGGTCATGCCCAGGAACCTTGCCACAACCGACAAGGCCGGCACCAATCGTGAGGGCCGCACACAGTCCCAATGCAGCCTTAGTCCCGATCTTCATTCTCAAACTCATTCTTCCCTTACCTGAGCCTCAAGCTGCATGGCTGCGGCCAATCGTTCAAAGCGTCGACGGACTGCACTTCCTGCTGCACGGACACTCCGTGCCCCAAGGATCAGCACAAGCTGAGGTTCTTCCACCAGCAGGCGGCATTCTTCCAGCAACACTTCCGTTCCCGCGCACAGCGTATAGGCCAGACGTAGTGCCAGACCCAGCTTCACAGCACGATCAATTTCAGAGCGGGACAGAAGGCGGCGCGAGGGCTCAATCAGTGGAGAGTCCATCGCCACTTCATAACGCACGGCCAGGGTCAGGCCGATAAATGCACGGGCCGTGTGTTCGAACCCCACGCCGTGACAATGCATCACACGCTGATAGGTCTGTTCAGCACGATATTCCGGATGATCGTATGATCCGATATCTGAGAGGGTACAGGTCAGTTGACGCAGACGCTTCTGAGACGGTGTCTCACCCCGGAAAATCGGTGTCGTCCAATCCACGAGCGCCTTTGAGAGCGTTACGCTTCGCGCCAAACGGTCCGCCATTTCCTCCGCCAGCGTCGTCATGGGGTCCTCCCCGGCGACAGAGGAGGCGACATGCCGCATGTACCAGCCTTCTCGCAGGCCATCCACGCTGAACACCACTTTGGACGGGCGAACACGTTCCATCAGGCACTTGAGAACGACCGCGGCAAAAGGCGCATCACCCAACCGCTTGCGTGGGGCATTCGGCAGTTTTTCAAGAGTACGTTTTGAGGCGCCGATGACCCAATCCGACATCTCGCGTGCTTCACCCTCGGAAAGCGTGAAGAGATGGACAAGATTCAGAGGATACTGCGTCCGTGCAATCTGAAGACGTGCTAGAGCCCGGAACGCTCCGCCGACCAGATACAATGGGCGGCCACTCATACCCGGAAGCCAATTGACCTCCTGAAGCATTTCAGAGGCAATCCGCTCAGCTTCCAGCAGAACGCCCTTTGCCCGATCCTGAAGACGAATGACGCCCAGCTTGGTTGTCAGGGCTTCGTAATACTGTCCGTCAGCAACATGGATGAGCTCCAGTGAGCCGCCGCCGATATCCGCGACCAGACCATTGGCTTCCGGCAGCCCGCAGAGAACACCACGGGCCGCATAATCTGCTTCCTCAGTGCCTTCGAGCACACGAATGGCTACACCCGGCATTCTTGCCCGGATGGCAGAAACGAAGTCAGGCCCGTTGGAGGCGTCACGCACAGCCGCGGTAGCCAGAACCTCGAAAGGTTCCGCTCCCATGGCCCGCGCGACGGTGTGGAACCGGCCCAAAACATCCATCGCCAGTGTAACGCCCTCGTCGTTCAGGCGACCCGTTGCATCCAGACCGCGCCCCAGCTTGAGTGTAACTTTCTCATTGAAGATGGGGAGCGGATTGCGCGCTACGCCTTCGAAGACCACCAGCCGAACGGAGTTGGACCCGAGATCGACGATGGCGGAGCGCTGTGCAGATGATGACATGAGGTTTCAGTCTTCCAGAATCCGGTCAGGCCGTTCGCGCGGGCGATGGGCCTCCGGAAGAGCTTTTTCCCGTGCGGCCGAACCACGGCCAGACAGGGAGGGATTGTTCATGAAGTACTCGTGTGCGGAGAACGGGTGTGCACCAGGAGACACCCGATGCCAACGCCCGTCCTTGGAAAGCGTCCAGCTCTGAAGGTTGTCCTTGATATTCATGGTCATGATCTGGCCGAGAATCTGCGCGTGGACGGTTGGGTTGGTGATAGGCACCATTGCTTCTACCCGCCAATCCATGTTTCGCACCATCCAGTCCGCGGAAGAAATGAAAACTTTTGCCTTATGCGACGGCATCCGATGACCATTTCCAAACGCAAAGACACGCGCATGCTCCAGAAAACGACCAACAATGGACTTGATGTCGATGTTGTCAGACAGCCCCGGCACACCCGGGCGAAGGCAACAGATTCCACGTATGATCCCGACGATCTTCACACCCGCCTGCGATGCTTCGTAGAGCAGGTCGATCAGTTCGGCATCGACCAGACTGTTCATTTTCAGCCAGATCCGGGCGGGACGGCCTGCCTTTGCATGAGCAATCTCGTCACGGATGAGCTGTTCAAGCGTGGAACGGATCGTCATGGGAGAGAAGGCTAACGCGTCCATTTTTTCCGGCGTGGCATAACCGGTCATGTAATTGAACAGCCGCGCAGAGTCTGACGCAAGTTTTGGATCGCAGGTGAAGAACGACAGATCCGTGTAAATCCGGGCGGTAATGGGATGATAGTTCCCGGTGCCGAAGTGGGCGTAAGACCGTAGTGTCCCGTTTTCACGACGCACCACAAGGCTCAGTTTCGCATGCGTTTTCAGATGCGCGAACCCGAAAACAACTTGTACGCCGGCCGCTTCCAGCGCACGCGAAAGACGAATATTGGCTTCCTCGTCGAACCGGGCACGCAGCTCCACCATGGCCGTGACGGATTTTCCAGCTTCCGCTGCCTCGATCAGAGCATGAACGATCGGACTATCGCGTGAGGTCCGATACAGCGTCTGCTTAATGGCCAGCACATTCGGATCACGCGCAGCCTGGCGCAGGAACTGCACAACCACATCGAAGCTCTCGAACGGGTGGTGGACGACAATGTCCTTTGCCCGGATTGCTGCGAAGCAGTCTCCATCATAATCCAGAATGCGTTCCGGGAAGCGTGGGCTGTACGGTGGGAAAACCAGATCCGGGCGGTCATCCACAATCAACTGCTTCAGATCTACAACGCCCACGAAATTGGGCATGACCACGACATCTTCGTCACCAACACCCAGCTCTTCACCCATTTCGCGCCCGAGCGTTTCAGGGAGCTTGTGATCAAGAGCCAGATGAATACCGACGCCACGACGGCGCTGCTTGAGAGCCGTTTCATAAGAACGAACGAGATCTTCCGCCTCGTCCTCAAACTCAACGTCCGTATCACGGATAATCCGCAGGACACCAGCCGCACCAATCATGAGACCGGGGAACAGGCGATCTGCAAACAGGCTGATCAGGTCTTCAAGCAGGATGAAGCGGATTTCACCCGTAGCATCCTTGCCTTCACCAACCCGGGACGGAAGGCGCAGGAAACGCGGCACCTGTGCGGGAAGCAGGATCAACCCGTCCATGACGTGCTTGCCCGACGCAGGGTCCTTGAGACGCATAACCAGCGCCAATCCCATGTTCGGAATAAACGGCAACGGGTGTGAGGGATCGACTGCGAGTGGGGTCAGAACCGGAAAGACGCGCTCATCAAACAGGTCTGAGAGCTGCGCAAGATCAGTCCCATCCAAACCTTCTGTGGATAGGATGGAAATCCCGGCATATTTCAACTCGTCTTGAAGCTGATGCCAGACCCGCTGCTGCTCTGCGAGCAGAAACCGGGCTTTCTGACGGACGGCCGAAAGCTGCTGAACAGGTGTTGCTCCATCCGGGCTCCGAACGACCAGCCCTTCCCGAACCTGCCCCACCAGACCCGCAACACGTACTGAATAGAATTCGTCCAGATTACTGGCGCTGATGGACAGAAAACGGACACGCTCCAGAAGCGGATTGCGCGAACTTTCGGCTTCTTCGATGACGCGTTGATTAAAGTCGAGCCAGGAAAGCTCCCGGTTGATGAACCGCGCTGGGGATGTTGGCATGTCAGCATAGTCTTCAGCTGTCGGAACAACCATTCTGCGCCGCCGGGCCCGGGTTGCGGCTGGCGTCAGATTCCCTTCGCGCGGCTGGTTACGCGAACGTCGACGGGGAGTTGGCTTATTATTTTCAGTCGTCACGATGGTCTCTTCCGGGAAGCTCGAACCAAAACCCGTTTAAGATCAAGGCTTGGGAGAAGTGTGTCAAACGTAGGTTTTATGTCATTCCTCTGACATATCAGGCATCAGAAGATCGGGAAGCATTTCTCGCGCCAGCGCCCGTGTAATTGCGGTTCCACGGGCAAGAGCCGCATCATCCAGCCGCTCAACCGCCGAAACCAGAGCATTTCCCGTGCGCGGCAGATGACGCCAAAGCCATTCCGTAACGGACTGCGAAACAACGAGCTGACGATCCGCCAGAAGAGAAAGCAGCAACGTTGCCCGCAGATCATCTTCCGGCTCTCCCGTGGCCGTCGTTGCGGTCGCACGGAGCCGGCTTCCCAGATCTGGCAGGGAGACATGGCTGCGTGACGGTGGAAGGCGCCCGACCATCAACACCCGGTCCCCCTGCGTCAGCGCGTCATTCAACAGGTGGAGCATGGTCGCCTCATCCCCCGGCGAATCGGCATTATCAATCGCAAGATTTCCCCTTACGCGAATACGCCCTCCCGAAGAGGCGTGAGAAAACAGGCGCGCATCCAAAATGGTCGCATCGTGCTCCTGCGCCCAGACAGACAACAGATGGGTTTTTCCCGTGCCCGCTGGCCCCCAGAGCCACAATCGGCCATCAGGCCACACTTTGCGTGAAAGCCACGCGCGCGCAGGCGCATTTGAAGGGCTCGTGATGAAGCGTTCAGCTGTCATCGCGGTCGGACGACGCAGAGGAAAGGCCATCTGAGGTCCGGCATCGCTTATGGCGTGCCCTTCCTGTCCGTCCTGTTTTGTCATCCCTCATCCCTTTTCATGCCGTTACGCCTTCAATTCAAGCGTTCCGCCCGCGTGCAGGATGCTCTAGAACGGCGTCACGTCAACCAGCGGGAAGCTTCATCATGACCGATCAGCCCGACACCTCACAGGGCGCCAGCTATGCACAGGCTGGTGTAGACATTGCAGCAGGCGATGCCCTGGTCGATGCCATCAAGCCCGCAGCCAAAGCCACGAACCGTCCTGGCACAATGGGCGGACTGGGCGGCTTCGGTGCCCTGTTTGATCTGAAGGCTGCCGGTTTCACCGATCCGGTCCTTGTCAGTTGCACAGACGGCGTGGGCACGAAACTCATGGTCGCGATTGAAGCCGGCAAGCATGATGAGGTCGGAATTGATCTCGTGGCCATGTGCGTGAACGATCTGGTCGTTCAAGGCGCAACCCCGCTGTTCTTCCTAGACTATCTGGCAACCGGCAAACTCTCCATCGAAGATGCCTCAACGGTCGTGAAGGGCATCGCCCATGCCTGCACAGAGTCCGGCTGTGCGTTGGTCGGTGGCGAAACTGCAGAAATGCCGGGCATGTATGCACCGGGACATTATGATCTCGCCGGCTTCAGTGTCGGCGCGGCAGAACGCGGCGCCCTCCTCCCCGCGGGCATCCGCGAAGGCGACGCACTGATCGGGATGCCTTCCTCAGGCGTTCACTCGAATGGCTTTTCTCTGGTTCGTGAAGTTGTCCGCCGTTCAGGCCTCGGCTGGAACGATCCGGCTCCCTTCTCTGAAGGGCACACACTCGCCGAAGCCCTGCTGACACCAACGAAGCTCTATGTTCGCAGCGTGCTGGATCTGCACGCCAAGGGCCTGCTCCATGGCTGCGCGCACATTACCGGTGGCGGCCTGCCAGGTAATCTGCCGCGCGTCCTTCCGGAAGGTCTGGGTGTTCGCATTGACGGTTCGTCGTGGGTCGTCCCTTCCGTATTCCGTTGGATGGCA
Source organism: Gluconobacter sp. Gdi (assembly GCF_014132155.1). GTDB lineage: Bacteria > Pseudomonadota > Alphaproteobacteria > Acetobacterales > Acetobacteraceae > Gluconobacter. Next base: position 648,643 of record NZ_BLJQ01000001.1, on the reverse strand, counting down.
GAAACCGGAAATGTTTCAGCTGATGAAATGCTCCGTGTCTTTAACTGTGGCATTGGAATGGTTCTCGTCACTCCTGAGCCAGAGCGCGTTCTGGCTGAACTGGAAGCCCGCGGGGAAAGCGCTTTCCAGATCGGTGAAGTTGTCCGCTCCGACGAGGCTTATGCCCTGACCGCACCGGTCTCCTTCGCATGATGCAGAAGACGCCCATCGCTGTGCTTATCAGCGGGCGTGGCAGCAACATGCGTGCACTGATCGAGGCCTGTGAAAGGCCGGATTTTCCGGCTCGGATCGTACTCGTGCTCAGCAACAAGCCGGATGCGGCTGGTCTGGAGGTCGCCCGCGCGGCCGGTCTTCAGACGGCGGCCATTGACCACAAGGCATTCGGGAAAGACCGCGAAGCTCATGAACGCAAGGTGGACGCCGCCATCCGCGCTTCCGGAGCTCAGCTCGTCTGCCTTGCCGGATATATGCGTGTCCTGACGCCTTATCTCGTCAACGCCTGGGATGGCCGGATGCTCAACATCCACCCGAGCCTCTTGCCCGCATTTCCGGGCCTGCACACACATGAGGCTGCCATTGCTGCCGGCGCAACCGAGCACGGTTGTACTGTCCACCTTGTGACTGCGGGCGTGGATGAAGGGCCTATTCTTGGGCAAGCGCGTGTGCCGGTTCTGGAGAGTGACACACCCGACGCACTTGCTGCACGCGTACTGGAACAGGAACATGCCCTGTATCCTTCGGCTCTTCAGAACTACATCAACAGACAGTAATCTGGCGGCGGGATGAACAGAAATTTCTTCTTTCATCCCGCTCCTCATTTTATCTGAGCACTGTGTACTAAAGACACCTCTCAGTTAATGCCCTGCCGATAATGACCGTAAAAACGCTCAGCACTTTTGAAACTCAGTTTTATAATTTGCGGATTGCCTTACTCTGAGTGGGTGCATATGAGCCCAGATGACAGTCGGTCATGTGCCCCAACAAGGAAATAAGCACTGATATGAAGTCCGTTTCGTCATTTTTTGCGTTCTGCAAAACAAACCTGCGGCTTCTTGAACTCGCTTATCTTCTCGCAATTGCTGTTATCGGCGTTTTTCTTGTGTACCGCGTCACGCCTGTTAGCGGCGTAGATGAAGAATTCCATTTTTACCGCGCGCAACAGATCGCTCAGGGAAATCTTCTGGCACAGCGTTATTCGGGGCATATGTTCGGGGGTGGACTCGACACCAGTATGCTGACCTGGGTGCGCTATTTCAATGCAAACCGGGACCAGCATAAGCCTTCTGACAGCAATGTCGCTGCGCAGATCGCAAAGGATCTGGAGAACGCCAAAAGAGACCGGGAAGTCGTTCATTTCCCCTCGACCGCTTCATATTCCCCACTGATGTATATTCCCTCAGCCACCGCCATGATAATCGCCAATGCCGGACATGGCGGCGTGGATACAAGATATTACGCTGGTCGTTTAGGGAACCTGCTTGGATACATCGGGATGCTCGCACTCGTCCTTGCGGTGCTGCCCGTAGGACGACTGGCCGTCCTTGCCCTGATGACCACGCCAACAAGCCTCCATCTGGCGACAACATATAGCGCCGATCCTGTCACCAATCTGGGATCAATGCTGTTCCTTGCCTGCTGCCTACGGGCCCGGATGGCCCCTCCCGAAGACCGGAAAATCTGGATCCGGCTGATTATCGCTTTGGCCGCTCCGCTGGGGCTTTTCAAATTAACCTGCAGCTTTCTGAGTCTCGGCTGCTTTCTTGTGCCGATGAATTCTTTCCCGACCCAGAGAAAATATGTCCAGTTCTGTATGACGGTTGTCGGACTGAGCCTTGTCTCCGCCATTGTCTGGAACGGAATTTACCCATTCACGCCTGCGCATTACTGGAATACGGGAGGAGATCCTAAAGTCCAGATCCTGACCATGCTGGAGCACCCATGGTCTTTTGTTCGGGAAATCGCTGAAACTTACCGTGTTGGCTCGCACTGGTGGTGGGAGGACGCATGGGGACGTTTTGGCGGCGGCCCAGTGCCGCTTTTTTTCAAGATTGGCGAAGGCACTGGGTATCTAGCTATAGCTCTGATTGTTCTGCTGGCTCTCGCTGACAAACGGCCCATTGCTAGTCCACGGTCCGGAGCAATCCTGATTGCGCTTGGTGCGCTTTATTCGCTCTTAACCCTTCTGGCATTCTACGTTGGCTTCTCTCACCTTGGAGAGGACACTGTCAGCGGCCTTCAGGGACGTTATTTTTATATAAGCTGCGCTGCTATTCTAAGTGGCGTTCTGTTGTTCCTGCCGCGCCAGAACAAGACGTATCAAACGGTCTGTACGGGCCTGTTAGGCGCCTATTTCGTTTGCGTTGCGCATGTCTGCATTGAAGCTACCGGTATTTACGCGCGTCTTTGGAACTAAAACAGAGACACCTAAGGGCATGTTACCTTCTTCGCAGGAGTAGCATGCCCACTGCAAACGTAACGTCCCTATTAAAGAATAAACACGGCTACCAGTAGCGCGCTAGTATGGTCTGCATAACAGCGCCAAATCCTACCCAGAGCCCAACAGCAAGAAGCGCAACTTCGATGGCTTTTGCTTTAGCAACGGACAGAAAATGGGGGCTGGATGCAAAAGGAAAGATCAGCACGGAAAATATTGCTGGAGGGATATAATATCTCCCCTGAAGCCCGCCAATATAACTGTCACCAACGGGGGTCCAGATAAGATAGAGAGAAAGGCTGACAGCGCTGACTGTCCCAATAGACACGCAAAGTATGAGTACCTTTCTCAGTAGCTCTTCCCTTCCAATTTTTCTCGTCAGGTAAAGGCAAGAGAAAATACCTATGAGCATAAAGAACATAACTTCGAACTGGTAAAACCAGTCTGGAAGTCGTGCATCAAGCCATCCCAGAACACCGACAAACTGGCCCATCAAGGAATAAGCAGAAACCCTGAATGTGTGCAGAAGCACTGCGATTGTTTTGAACGGGTGAGAAAGAACGAAATGTAGCTGGCGCGCAGCATCAACCCCATCTGCTGAACGAAAAGGGATCTTCGTTGAGTGAACACCCATAACCGACCATGCCAGAGCAGCAATTACGGCAAACACGCATGCACCCACAGCCGAACGCCAGGCCGCCCAAGGAGCAATAATCAGCGGCAGAAACGCGATAAGAATATAAGGCGGCTTGGATGCAATAATGCATCCCATTAAAAGCGCGAGTGTCGGCCAGAACCATCTATTTTTGCAGAAATCATCATTTAATCGCGTCATAAGAGCCGTACAGACTGCACAGGCTGCGATCAACGGCCCATCCTGAGAGCAGGACGCGAACAACGACAGCGACATCGGCATTGAGAGAAATGCTGCAATGATCAGCCGTCCCTGACGGGTAATCGCAAGGGCGAACATTCCGGCAAGTACGCAAAAGACGGCGTTGGACATGCGCGCCAGATAAAAAGACTTTAGAATATCTTCATGAAGTCTTTTGCCGACTTCAATCCCCACCACTGATGGAAAATAAAAGATCGGAGAATAGATCACCGTGTTTGGAAAGCCTGCGTCCCGCTTCGGACTTTTCCAGCTTAACGGTGCGCTGCCGAAGATACGGTTCCAGTCTACTTTCCGTTCATATCGACCTTTGAGATCATCATATCTGTAGGCGAATACAACGCTGTCTTCAGGAATGACACCTCCGCTATCAGAGGCACTAAAGCGATGACCGATCAACTGTCCCTGAGAGATCTGTATGGCTCTCTGAAAATGATTTGGCTCATCTGCGACCTGTAATGGCGGGGTCGCGATCACCAGAAACATCAGGCAGGCAGAGACCAGAAGTCCCCAGACGATAGCCAGCGGATATTTGAAAAGGAAAGAAGTTGTAGCGTCGTTGCCCACAGATCGAACCATGCCTCTCTTCCGTCATCATGCCGCAGAGTGGGCCTGGATGACAGCGGAACCGGGAACGTGTGAAGGCTGACCAGTCGGGGCGTTCAGATACCGTCCCAAATCATTGGAAATGGAGAGCCACAGAACCTGCGGCTCTCCATTGGCAGAACCCAGACCTTACGGCAGGATTTCTGTCTCAGCGAAGAAGAAAGCGATCTCGTTCTTCGCGTTCTCAAGGCTGTCAGAACCGTGCACGGAGTTTGCTTCAATGCTTTCAGCATAAAGCTTACGCACGGTGCCCTCAGCTGCATCAGCCGGGTTCGTTGCGCCCATGACTTCACGGTGCTTTGCAACAGCGTTCTCAGCCTGCAGAACCTGCACGACAACCGGCTCAGCGAGCATGGAGGACACGAGGCTGCCGTAGAACGGACGCTCCTTGTGAACTGCGTAGAAAGCGCCAGCCTGCTTCTCGGTCAGCTGGATGCGCTTCTGAGCAACGATGCGCAGACCGGCTTCCTCGAACACGGCATTGATCTTGCCGGTCAGGTTACGCTTCGTGGCGTCGGGCTTGATGATTGAAAGCGTGCGCTCGAGAGCCATCTTTCTTCTCCTGTTGGACAAAGGGGTAAATCCCGCCGTTCCACTAGAGCAAATTCGTAGTTCCTGATAGGTCTGTCGCGGTTTTTTCACTCTTCCCGACTGATCGAGGCGCCCGTGAGCCTGCTCACCATCACTGACCTGACTCTCCGCATCGCCGGCCGTACCCTGCTGGATGGCGCATCGCTGACAGTCGACCCCGGTCGGAAAATTGGCCTCATCGGAAAAAATGGGGCTGGAAAATCAACACTTCTTGGCGCGATTGCAGGGGATATTGCCCCGGATGGGGGCACCATCACGCTTGCAAATCGGGCCACAATGGGCCGCGTGAAGCAGGAAACACCATCTGGTGACACCTCGCTGATCGACACGGTGCTGGAAGGCGATATCGAGCGCGCGGCTCTCCTTGCCGAAGCCGAGACTGCCACGGACCCTGCCCGTATCGCAGATGTGCATGAGCGCCTGATTGCCATTGACGCCTACACGGCCCCCGCCCGTGCCGGCGCCATCCTGTCAGGGTTGGGCTTCGATCAAGACGCGCAGCTTCGTTCGGTCTCGGACTTCTCAGGCGGCTGGAGAATGCGTGTCTCGCTGGCGACGGCCCTCTTCCTCAGCCCCGATCTCCTTCTGCTGGATGAGCCCACCAACCATCTTGATATTGAAGCCACCCTCTGGCTCGAATCCTGGCTCGCAAAATTCCCTGGTGCAGCTCTGATCGTCAGCCATGACCGCTCACTTCTCGACAATACAGTCGATGCCATTGCTCATCTGGATCATCAGAAACTCAGCCTGACGCCCGGTGGCTACGACAACTTCGTGCGCATCCGGACAGAACAGGCCCTTCAGCAAAATCGTATGGCTGAGCGCGTTGCAACACAGCGTGCGCATATGCAGTCCTTCGTCGATCGCTTTCGCGCGAAGGCTACGAAAGCCAAGCAGGCTCAGGCCCGCCTGAAAGCGCTTGAGCGCCTTCCGCAGATTGACAGCGTGGTGGAAGACACCCCGACGCGCTTTTCATTCCCGGAACCGCAGCCCCTGCCCCCACCGATGATCACCCTCGACAATGTCAGTCTAGGGTATGACGGACGGGTGGTTCTCAAAGGGCTGAACCAGCGGCTCGATATGGAAGACCGAATCGCGCTTCTGGGCCAGAACGGGCGCGGCAAGTCCACATTTGCCAAGCTACTGGCCGGACGTCTTGATCCCATGGCAGGAACTTACAATCACTCGCCAAAGCTCAAGATCGGCTATTTCGCGCAGCATCAGGCTGATGAGCTGGTCCTGTCTGAAACACCGATCGACCACATGGCCCGCGCCATGCCTGACGCGACGCCGGTTGCCGTACGCTCACAGCTCGCGCGCTTCGGACTGGATGTTAATCGCGCTGAAACCCGTGTTTCAGAATTGTCCGGCGGGGAAAAAGCGCGCCTTCTTCTCGCGCTCTCCACGCGTGACGCCCCGCATCTTCTCATCCTCGATGAGCCAACCAACCATCTTGATCTTGACGCGCGCGATGCTCTGATCCGGGCTCTTTCCGAATTTGAGGGCGCGGTAATCCTCATCAGCCATGACAGCCATCTGGTGGAATCCGTAGCGGATCGGTTCTGGCTGGTTGAAGACGGAACCATTGCGCCGTTTGACGGCGACATGGCGGAATACAAGGCATGGCTGGTCGAACGCGCTCGCAAGGCCAGAGCGGAAAATACGGAGCGGAACAGAAACGCCAATCGCCCGGCCTTTCAGGAAACGTCTCAGGCGACAACTCCCCAGAAGAAAATTGACCGCAAGGAGCTCACACGAGCGCTGGCCCCGCTCCGCCGGAAAATTCGTGATGCTGAAGCGAAGCTGGCTCAGATCAATCGGGAAAAAGAGAAAATTGAGACCAAGCTTGCCGATCCGGAGCTCTATCAGTCAGGGAATCCCGGCGAAATCGCGTCTCTGAACGCGCATCTCTCGGCTTTGAACACGACGCAGGAGCAAACGGAGGAGCTTTGGCTCGAAGCGCAGGCAGAACTGGAAGAGGCTTCGGCCTGACAGGGCTGCGGATCGATCTGCACCGTCAGGTAGCCTGCTGAAGCTTGCTTTCACCGCCATCAGCACTCCGGGAGAGTATCGTTAGACGACATCAGCCGATTGACCCGCCTTCCCGAAGTCCATAAGCCAACACCGGCTTACAGATTCAGGATGGACCGGCTGATGCCCATTTCGTTTTCCGACCCGAAGGACCGAGACGAGAAGGAACCGCGCGCGCGCGAACTTTCCAAGATTGCCAGCCTTCTACGGATCGCCCTGACTGTGACACTGATCCTGTTGGCCGTCTGGCTGATGAAGGATGTGCTGGCAGTCGTCTTTGCATCCGCGCTGATGGCCGTCGTCCTGCACGGCCTCGCCCGGATCGTGCGGCGTCATGTCTCGTTCATTCCTTATCAGGGCGCAGTTGCTCTTGTCACAGTGGTGATTCTGCTTGCACTGGCAGGCCTTGTCTGGAGCAGCGGCCCGGCGATTGGGGACCAGTTCATTCGCCTCAAACAGGCACTTGTCCAGCAGTCCGGCGATCTGAAATCGCATCTTTCAGGCTCCACTCTGGGCCAACTCGTTCTGGATCACCTACCAACGGCCGTAGGCGGAAACGATGCAACGTCTGGCAGCCTTGGGTCACTAGGCTCGGGTCTCGCAGGATCCGTGACCGGCATTCTCAGCAGTGCCTTTGGTGTATTGGGTACACTGGCTGTCATTCTGATTGCCGGCCTGTACTTTGCCCTGTCGCCTGCAATTTACATTGACGGCTTCCTGCGCCTCGTTCCTTCCCAACACCGTGCATCGGCGCGTGAACTGCTCATGGCCGCTGGAACTACGCTCTGGGCATGGACAGCCGGTCAGGCACTCGACATGCTTGTCGTAGGCATTCTCTCCGGCATTGGCCTGTCATTAATTGGCGTTCCTCTCGCGCTGGCGCTGGGTGTCGTTGCCGGCATCTGCAACTTCATTCCCTATATCGGTGCCATTCTGGGTGCTGTTCCGGCCGTGCTGCTAGGTCTCTCCATGGGGAGCCAGGAAGCCCTGTTCGTGGCGATCCTTTACAGCGTCATCCAGTTCTTCGAAGGCAACGTCCTCGCACCGCTTATCCAGCGCCGCGCGGTCCATATGCCACCTGCCGTTGCTATTCTGTCCCAGACGGTTTTCAGCACCATTCTTGGCATTCCGGGCCTGATCCTGGCGTCCCCAATCACGGCAGCCCTGCTGGCTATGGGAGACAAGGCAACTGCCCCTCTCGATGACGAAGAGCAGACCCGTCGCGACGTCGGCGAGATTTCCGAAGACGAAGCGCGGAAAGACTGAATATTTCGCTTGCTCCTGACGTAACGTCATCATTGCAGATGATGCGTCAGGAGGAAGATCAATGACTGCAAAGACCCTGACCATTGGCGAACTTGCCAAAGCCAGCGCAACAACACCCCGGACACTTCGACATTTCGAAGCTTTGGGACTCATCAAGCCAGGCCGGGCTGAAAATGGCAGACGCGTTTACACGCTCCAGGCAATCAGCACGCTGGCACGCATTTTTCTTTTAAAGCGGATGGGATTCAGTCTCGCTGAGATCCGCTCCCTGGAACTGAAGCCGGCATCCCCAAAAGATATCATAGAGACCCAACTTTCCCTGCTCTCAGCACGTAAGACAGTATTAGAAAGAACAATTTCCCAACTCCGCACCACCCATCATCTAATCTCTGACCAACTCTCTGGTTCGGAGAGCCAGATTTACGATGGCCCGATGGATCTGGTGGCGTTTTGCCTTCTGCTGCGAGAAGGAGAAGCCATTCTAGAACGGGAAAACATTCAGCCCGTTTTTGAAAAATACTTTACTGCCGAAGAACAGATGGCATGGCAGACGCAGATGGATCGTCACTTCCCAACTGGAGACAGAACATCCTATCAGGTTCTCTGGGAACGACTTATCGTGCGCTGTGAAGATGCTCTTGCCCGCTCGGTCGCTCCATCTGCCCCAGAGGCGCAAAGGCTCGCAAAGGAATGGCTGGAACTTCAGAAGCCTTTGCAAGATGCCGTGGGCCCGGAACTCTGGCGCAAGACGGGTACAATGTACGAAGACATGCAGGACTGGCAGACACCTGAACGACAGGCGCCCTTCAGTCCTGAAGTATTCAGCTTTATCCGTGAGGCTGCAACTCTGCTGGCTGGAGCGCCGTGAGAGACGCGTCTTCAAAGGCGTTCATGCGGTAGGGGCCATCGTCCTCAAGCTGCACGCCGACGATGTCCGCTTGATGCTTATGCTTCCAGATGGAAATGATGACCGGATGATTGTCTGCGTTATTCATGCGCAGAATAACTTCCCCCTTCGAAGGCGGACGTTCCCCACTGGGGCCCCAGGCCGTCGTGTGCGACTGAAGCCACAGGTTGATGTCCTGCACTTCAGCAGCACTCAGATCCCGGCTGACAGGTGCAATAATCTTGCCTTCCGTCACAGGGGGAAACTTCCAGGCGTGGATCAGCGGCCAGGCAACGAACCAGACAATACCAACAGGAATAAAAACCAGTGCACAAAAAGCCAGCAGCAGCTTCTGTTCGCGCCTCATAATGTGTCTCCTGCCCAGCTTTTCAGGGCTTCCGTAATACGACTCACTTCTTCATCCGTCAGCTCTGGCTGGATGGGCAGCGCCAAAATGCGCGCTCCCAGACCTTCTGAGACTGGAAGAGCAGCTCCGTCATGATGCTCGCTGTAAGCCGGCTGATGGTGAAGCGGTTTCGGGTAATAGACTGCCGTCGAGACACCTGCGGCTTTCAGGTGCGCCTGAAGAGAATCTCGTTTCGCCGCATCCGGTAGCAACACGCTGTAGATCGCCCAGGCACTTTTGCTGTCAGACACCCGCACAGGTGCTTGAATACCTTGCGGCATGGCGCTGTCATAAGCGCAGGCAATGGCTTCGCGCTTGGTCAGCTCATCTTCAAAAGCATCCAGTTTCGCCAGAAGAACAGCCGCCTGAATCGTGTCCAGTCGACCGTTGATGCCAATGCGCTCCACTTCGTAGCGCGTCTTGCCCTCACCATGCGTTCGCAGGGAACGATAGAGGGTGGCAAGGTCCTCATCATCCGTCAGAATAGCGCCGCCGTCTCCGTAGCCGCCGAGAGGCTTGGACGGGAAAAATGATAGCGTTGTAGCACGCGCCTCGTGCCCCAGACGGCGCCCGTGATAAGACGCCCCGAAAGACTGCGCGCAGTCCGCAATGAGCGTCAGACCTTCCTGAGCAGAAAAAATTTTCAGTTCATCCCACGGCGCAGGCTGACCGAAAAGATCCACCCCGATCAGAGCTCGCGGTTCCAGTTCCCCAGCATTCCGCACAGCGGCCAGCCGCTCCGCGAGAGACGTCAGACTGATCTGGAACGTATCTGGTTCCACATCAACGAAAACGGGTGTTGCGCCCAAAAGGAGGACAACTTCAGCCGTCGCCGTATAGGTGAAGGCTGGCAGAAAGACCGCATCGCCCGGTCCGATCTCTTCTGCCATCAAAACCATCAGAAGTGCATCGGTGCCCGAAGAGACGCCAACAGCATATTTCGCGCCCCCGAACTCGGCCAGCCGCTGCTCAAGTTCCTCGACCTCGGGGCCCATGACAAAGCGACAATGCTCAAACACTGCGTCAACACGGCTCTTGATCGCGTCTTTCAGACGAGCCTGCTGTTTGGGCAGATCCAGGAAGGCTATCGGGGTAATCATGCAGTGACCTCCGCATCAGGCTGTGAAAGCGCGACCGCAGACGGCGCCTTTCCATCCCGGTTATGGTTGAATTCCGGCACTAACCGGTGAAATATTTCCATGACAGCTGAAAGATCTTCGCGGTGGCACGCCGCTTCCAGCGCATTCATGGCATCAGTCGCGATATTGAAATCCACTGTCCGGGGAGACGCCATTCTCAGACCTGGCGCATCTGTCGGCACTGGGGCTTCCCGGCCATGAAACAGCTCTTCAAAAAGCTTCTCGCCAGGGCGCAGGCCCGTAATCTGGATTTCCACGTCTGTTTCCGGTTTGAGGCCAGCCAGACGGATCATCTGACAGGCAAGATCCATGATCCTGACCGGATCGCCCATATCCAGAACGAAAATGCCGCCCTGCCGGAGACGCTGATCCGTTGTATCTTCCCCGCAAGCAGCTTGAGTGCCACGGACGGCAGCCTGAAGCACCAGCCCCACCGCTTCAGGGATCGTCATGAAGTAACGGGTCATGTCCGGGTGGGTTACGGTCAGCGGGCCGCCATGTTCAAGCTGGCGGCGAAACAGGGGGACGACAGACCCTGTAGACCCCAGGACATTCCCAAAACGCACGGTCACACACCGCAAACCGCCTTTACCAGCACGCGCACGCATATCGAGCGCCTGTCCATAGACCTCAGCGCAGCGTTTGCTTGCCCCCATGAGGCTGGAGGGGTTAACGGCCTTGTCCGTCGAAATCATCACCATCGCCTGCGCACCTGAACGCTCGGCCTCGTCCAGAACAATGCGGGTGCCCACGACGTTGGTCAGAACACCCTCGATCGGATTTGATTCCACGATCGGTACATGCTTGAGCGCGGCGGCATGGAAAATAAGTGCTGGACGGTATTCCATGAAAATTTCGGAGATCCTGCCGCGATCACGCACATCAGCAATAATCTGATGCCGCTGAACCGCAGGATATCGCTCTGAAAGATCCAGATTGATCTGCCACAGCGCATACTCACTGTTCTCAATCAGAAGAATGGCAGCAGGCCTGAACGAAGCAATCTGTCGCGCCAGTTCAGATCCAATGCTGCCGCCAGCCCCCGTTACAGCGATGACCTGACCGGCGATCAGGCGGCTCATCCCTTCGCTATTCAACGCTACCGGAGGTCTGTTCAACAGATCTTCAATGGCGACGGGACGAAGCTCAACACTGTCTGCAGGCTTCAGATCAGTCAGAGAGGGCGTTCTCTGAACATCAACACCATACTCACGCGCCACTTCGAGGATACGGGACAACGGAGCGCCCCGCAGTTCGGACGTGGTGATAACCAACGTATCCGGCAGGCGCCCCGAGGCTGACATCTGCTTCAGAATTTCAGGCGTTTCATCAATCGTTCCAAGAATGGGACAACTGTGAATGCGTCGCCCTGCCTGCTGCGTCCCCCCTGTTAGAAGCCCGACAACGCGACGCCCCGCCTGATGATCCCGCTCCATTGCGCGAATGAAAAGATCCGCTTCGTGATCAGCACCGAGTAACAGCACGCGCTCACGCTCAGCGACCATAAGGCGACGACGCGCTGTCAGCCGCCAGAACATACGCAGAGCGCCCAGGCATGTCAGGAGAACCAGCGCATGGATGACCGGAAAGGTCGTACTTGGAAGTGGATAGCCAGCCAAATGTAGCAAGGCTGAAAATAGTGTCGCACTGACAACGGAAGCGCAGGCAATGTTGAAAAGATCAGAAAGACCAGAAAACCGCCAGTATTGCTGTGCCATACGAAAAGGCAGCCCACTGACCAGAAGCGTAATCCCCCCCCCTGCTACAAACCAGAGCGGATGAAGCAGTCCTCCATGAGGGTCAGCCAGCCAACGTGCCACAGGGGCTGCCGCTGCGGACACGACTCCATCCAGAAGAACATTGAGAGCGATGCGTCTCGCCTGTGCGGTCGTGCGACCTGTACGGCTGATAGCGCTAGACGGGGCCGGAAACTGAGGGCCAGAAGATGGTGTGACTTTCACGTCTCCCTTATAACGCCAAAACCACTGTTCCCATAAAGTCCGTCCATGCCCTTTTCTTTGTCGTCCTTTCTCTCCGGTCTTACCCTGCTGGACTTGTGTGCCGCAGTCCTGTGCACGGTCCTGGTCGTCCTAATGATTCAGGCCGGAATTATGGACACTCCGGTGCACCGCAGCTCCCATACGCGGCCAACACCCAAAGGCGGAGGCATCGGCATTATCGGAGCTTTTCTGCTCTGCGCGTTACCAAGCCTGTTTCTCAAAGGGCAGCCCATCCTAAATCCGTCCGTCATCGGGATGCTGGCCGGCGTTATTCTACTCGCTGCCGTTTCCTGGCTGGACGATCTGTATTCTTTCAGGGCGCGTTACAAGCTTGGTGCACAGTTCATAGCCGCCTTTTTGGCCGCGGCTGGAACAGGCGCATCTCTGCCAATGATGGGGATTTTCATCCTGGGGGCCGTGTTTATCACCAATGCCCTCAACTTTATCGACGGGATTAACGGGTTAGCCTCAGGCACGATGATGATTGCCGCGGCCCTTCTGGCGTCAGCAGGGATACAGCCAGTTATTTTCGTGCTGTTCGCGGTGTGCCTTGCAGCATTTCTGCCATGGAATTTTCCCAAAGCCCGCATTTTTATGGGAGATGTTGGCAGTCAGGCAGGAGCGCTTGTCATCGCCTGGGGGGCCATGCAGCCTCTTCATACTTCGGCGCTCATCGTACTCGCAGTGCTTTCAGGCGTGCTGTGGGATGTCCTCTTTACGCTGGCTCGCCGCGCCCGCGCAGGCGATCGACTGGCCGAGGCCCACCGTGGGCATCTTTATCAGCTCGCAATCCGCTCAGGACTGCCAATGCCGCTTGTAACGACTGTCTATTGGGGATTTGCACTGTGGGGTGCAGCGGCCTGTCTGGCCAATGAGTGGCTTGTAATTGCCCTGCTCATTCTTCTGCCTCAGCTTTGCTGGACAGGATATATCTGCACGCGAGCCAGAGCCCGCGTGCAGGATCGTTGGTAATCAGCCAGCGCGACGTGTGCTGATACGCTCGACAGAAGCAGCTGCGCGCTCTGCACGAACCGGACGGGTACCAGAAGCTTCAGCCATGACAGCGCGCATCTCACGCAGGAAGGAAGAACCCTTCAGCGTGCGCTGCACGAGTACGGAACGACGATCCAGCGGATCAACCTTACGACGTGCCAGATCCAGCTCACCCAGACGGTCCAGAGCGCGTGTAATGGCAGGCTTGGACACCTTGAGCTCCGAAGCCAGACCACGAACGGTGTGTGCACCGTCACGCAGGTAGCAGGTCAGGAACACAGCGAGCTGGCGGGCAGACAGATCAGGACCATCACGGCGCACCATGGAGACGATGGTGTCGCACAGAAGGTGAAGCATCTGGTCGTTGTTAGCCTGAGGCATTTCTCTCTCCTTAACGGTCTGCCCTCCCTGTTGCCCGATTGGGCAACAGGAAAAAGAACAATCGAGCCTTGCCGGCCCGAGGGGTTACATCTGTGGCTCACCCCATCATGGGATTGAGCATTGGTCTTCTACATCTGGTGTTTTGAAACGCATCCGCAAGTATGCGGGTTTCAAAACGATTTATGCTGCGGCTAGCAGCTTTCGAACATGGAAGGCCGTATGCCCTATCAGAAGCAGATTTACACCCCATAGTTTTAAGACAATCATATTACGGTTCGTTAAGGATCACCTTCCCGTCAGGTTCTTCACTTCACGAAGACCTGCGAATGTTTGTTATCATTTTAAGAAGCGCACGAAGTGCCAGCGTCTCGCCACCCTCTGGCCGCCCTGGAGAATTGGCGTCATTCCACGCGTAAGTGTCTATATGCAGCCACTTTTGCCCCTCCGGGACGAAGCGCTGAAGGTAGAGAGCCGCTGTAATAGAGCCAGCCATTGGTTTGGATGTTATATTTCCGACGTCGGCTATTTTACTATCTAGCCATGCGTCATAGCCATGCCAGAGTGGCAATCTCCACAAAGCATCAGCAGTATCTGAGCCCGATTCGAGCAGTAATTGAGCCAGTTCATCACTGTTGCTAAACACCGCTGGAAGGTCTGGACCGAGAGCTACGCGCGCAGCGCCGGTCAGGGTTGCAGCGTCCACAATGTAATCTGGGGCAGATTCAGCGGCTTCCGTTATCAAATCGCACAACACCAGACGCCCCTCTGCATCCGTGTTGCCAATCTCGACCGTTTTTCCGCTTCGCGTCCGCAGAACATCGCCGGGGCGCATGGCATGGCCAGACACACTGTTCTCCACACATCCCAGACGCAGTTCCAGATCCACATCCAGTTGCAGATCAATCGCCGCGCACATGACGGCCAGAAGCAGGGCCGCACCACCCATGTCTTTTTTCATACGCAGCATGCCTGCTGCGGGCTTCAGGTCGTATCCCCCCGTATCGAAGCACACGCCCTTCCCAACAAGAGACAGACGTGGCGCGCCTTCACGGGCTTTCCAGCGAGCAACGACGACAGCAGGCTTGCGTTCAGACCCCTCACCTACCTCTGCCAAACATGGATATGCGGCCTTCAGGTCATCGCCCTCAACAATACGAACGTCTGCTCCACGATTTTCTAAAGCCCGATAAGCCGACAGGGCCAAATCTTGCGGGCCAAGCAGATTGGCGGGCGTATTGATCAGATCCCTGCCAAACCAGTTTGCTTTCGCATAGGCAATAACGGTAGCCGCGTCGTCCGGAACAACCAATCGCGTGGTGAATGACCGCACGACCCCAACACGATATTGATATGTTCCCATGGCGAACCCGAGAAGAGCAGTTTCCTGAACGGCGCTTTCCATCCCGTGCGGCAGAAGGCTCCAGTCACCCTCCGGAAGAACCGTTCCCAGCACACCAAAGGCTGTCGGGTCATTCAGGCGCCCCTCATCGACGCAGAGTAGAGCCGCTCCCGCCCCACCGTCACCGGGCAGAAGCGTAAAAGCGCCATCTTTTGCCTTGAACCCCTGCGCCGTCAGAAAAGACGCGTGCTCTCCCAAGAGACCGGCAATCGTCTTGGCATCCTGTGCTTTCACCAGATGTACAACGCGGGGTGTTGGAGCCTCGCTGGCGGAAACAAAAGGGAGCTGGATGTGAGAACTCATGAACCTCTTTCCTTAAAAGATCGAACCTTTTGGCTCGAACGCTTGCTTTTGTTCCGCAGGCACCCGACCATTCACACATGAAGGGTGCACACCGCGGTAACCATTCCGCTCATCATATCATGCCAGCAAGCGTCCGTGCGGCACTTGGCCCAACCAATACGGGCAAGACGCACTATGCCCTGACTCGCATGATGGCTCATTCCTCCGGCATCATCGGTTTTCCGTTGCGCCTTCTTGCGCGCGAAAACTACGAACGTCTGGTCGCGGCCAAAGGGGAGCGTTTCGTCGCCCTTATAACAGGTGAGGAAAAAATTGTTCCTCCAGGTGCGCGATGGTTCTCCTGCACGGTCGAAGCTATGCCACTGGACCGAAAAGCCGAGTTCGTCGCTGTCGATGAGATCCAGCTCGCGTCTGACCCGGACCGTGGACACATCTTTACGGATCGCCTTCTTCACGCCCGGGGAACCGTAGAGACACTCTTCCTGGGTGCGGAAACAATTCGCCCCCTGCTGCAAAAACTGGTGCCCGGAATCGAAATCGACACACGCACACGCCTGTCGAGTCTCGTCAGCACCGGACCAACCAAGCTTTCTCGCCTTCCGCCCCGATCAGCCATTGTGGCTTTCTCGATGTCAGAAGTTTATGCTCTGGCCGAAGTCATACGGCGCCGAAGAGGTGGTTGTGCCGTCATCATGGGGCAACTCAGCCCGCGGACGCGAAACGCCCAGATCGAGCTCTACCAGAACCGGGAAGTCGATTACCTGGTGGCCACCGATGCCATCGGGATGGGGTTAAACATGGATGTGGACCATGTTGCGCTTGCCCAGCTTTCCAAATTTGACGGCACAACACCCCGCCCGCTCTTCCCGCAGGAAATAGCACAGATTGCCGGCCGAGCAGGTCGGGGCATGAAGGACGGTACATTTGGCACTACGGCTGATTGTCCGCCCATGTCTGCCGCAACCATAGATGCCGTGGAACAGCACCGCTTCGATCCGATTCAACGGCTCTACTGGCGCAATCACGCACTGGATTTCAGCAATCCCCGGGCTCTTCTCGCCAGCCTTACGGTCGCGCCGCCCTCCCGCGGCCTGATGGCAGGCCGCGTTGCGTCTGACGTTGTGACCCTTGAATCCCTGATACTTGACCCGGAAATTCGGGAGGTCGCCAAAGGAAAGCGTGCGACGTCTCTTCTCTGGGAAGTCTGCCAGATCCCCGATTTTCGCAAACTTGGCGATGACAGCCATACACGGCTCTGCGCACGCCTGTTCCTGCATATCCTCAAAGATGGCGCTGTTCCGGCAAACTGGATGGAAGGACACATCAAGGGTTTCGCGCGCACCGAAGGCGACATTGATACCCTGATGCATCGCCTGACGGGCGTACGGGTCTGCTCTTATGTGGCCGCCAGAACAGAATGGAGCCGTCACTCATCTGTCTGGCAACAACGCGCCCGGGAAGTAGAAGACCTGCTTTCAGACGCGCTGCATGAGCGCCTGACGTCCCGCTTTGTAGACCGGCGCGCCACGTCTCTGCTTCGCCGGCTGGATGCTGAGACAGATCGCAATCTCCTGTCCGCCGTCACCGCAGACGGAGAGGTCATTGTTGAAGGCCACAGCATCGGCAAGATCCGTGGCTTTTCTCTCCAAACAGACACCACAAACGGGCCTGATCATCAGATCGTTCTCAAAGCCGGGCGCAAAGCTCTTCTGCAGGAAATTCCACGTCGGGTCCGCCTTTTTCAAGAAACGCCAGATAGTGCTCTGTCCCTTGAAACAGAAACCGGCATTCTATCGTGGGACAACATTCCCCTCGGCCGTTTGACGGCTGGAAAAACGTTTCTGCAGCCAGCCGTCAGATTGTTTTCCGCTGAGTTCACTGACACCAATCAGCGAATTCAGGTTGAGCAGCGCCTTCTCCGATATGTGGACAGCACGCTTCAACGGGATCTCTCCGTTCTCTACAAAGCGCAGAGCGCCGTAACGGATCAGCCTCAACTCAGAGGCATTCTTCATCGATTGCATGAAGATGGCGGTATCTCTTCTGTCCTGCCGTCAGATCAGTCCCTTCCGCCACCAGCTCAACGCGCCTTGCGGAAGCTCGGCGTGGAAGTGGGTCGTTTTGCCGTTTTCTGTCCCGCACTTCTGCGTCCACGAGCATCGGCCCTTCTGACACTTCTCACACAACTTCGCCTTGGCCTTCCCCTGATGCCTCCGCCAGCCGGTCGTGTCTCGTTGCCATGGCATATGGTGGAAGGCGTTCCAGGCTGGCTGCAGGCAGCCAAGACAGGGGTTAGACTCGATATCGCCGAACGTATTGTTAAAGAGCTGGAGCAATTGACCCGCAAGCGGGATCATCCCGCTCCTGTCGGTCTCGCCTCACGCCTTGGACTCAAAGCCGACCTTCTTCCAGAGGTTCTTGGCGCCCTTGGCGTTGCCCACAAACCACCGTGCTCTCCCAGCCAAACGCATGCTGGGCCACCTGCACCACTGATGCTTCTGGCTGACCGCCGCAATCAAGCAACACGCAGAAAGTCCAGACCGTCAGGAGCGGCCAGCAACGCAAGACGCCCCATTGTCCGACCAGACAGCCCTTTCGCCGCTTTGGCCATTCTGAGAGATCGTGCCGCCCCATGAGTGATGCCTATCAGCGTTTGGATCAGTGGCTGTATTACGCCCGTGTCGCCAAGACACGCCCGCTCTGTGCTACCATTGTCGGCAAAGGGCGCATCCGGGTGAACAGACAGCCGACCAGCAAGCCACATGCCAAGTTGAGAGTAGGAGATGTGGTTACCCTCCCCCCTCTCAGCCCAGGGGAAGACGTCCGTGTCTGGCGCGTTCTGGACCTTGGAGAGAGGCGCGGCCCCGCGAAAGAAGCATCCCAGCTATACGAGATCGTGAAAGAAGAGCCTAAGAAGCTTGCTTCCTAGGCCAATCCTTCGCATATCATCCCGCACAATATGAAATTGGGCCGCACAGCCGGGCCCGAATGAGGATCGGAGACACCAATGAGCTATGTGGTCACGGAAAACTGCATCAAGTGCAAGTTCATGGACTGCGTGGAAGTTTGCCCCGTAGACTGCTTCTATGCCGGAGAAAATTTCCTCGTCATCAATCCGGACGAATGCATTGACTGCGGCGTTTGCGAACCTGAGTGCCCGGCAGAAGCCATCTTCCCGGACAGCGACAACCGTGCAGCTCCCTGGATCGAGATCAACTCCCGTCTTGCCGCCCAGTGGCCGAACATCACCCGCAAGGGCGAGCAGCCGGCCGATGCGGAAGAGTGGAAGGACAAGCCCGGCAAGGCAGCAATGCTGTCAGAGGCTCCTCACAAGGACTGAGACCTCTTTGCCTTAAAGACATCAAGCCCGGCCATAGTGCCGGGCTTTTTTATTGCGCTACTGCTCAGCCTGCGACTGCAAAGACGTAGAATGCAGCAGGGCCCTTCCGAGCCAGAAAGCAGGCATTAAAAAAGGCTGGCAGGTTTTCTCCCGCCAGCCTTTCCTGCCGTGATCCTTTGAAGGATCTTAGCGGGACATCATGTTGATGGCCGTGTCATGCATGATGAACAGCGTACCGCCGACAATGACGATGACCGATGCTGCTGCAAAGATGAAGCACATCAGGTTCCAGCTCTGCTCATTGCTGGTGTTCAGGTGAAGGAAGAACACCAGGTGAACCACGATCTGAACGACCGCAAGAACACCAAGAGCTGCAAGTGCCATCCCCGGGGCCAGTGCGTGTGTCATGACTGCTGCGAAAGACGCAACAGTCAGGACGACCGCAAGAACGAACCCGATGATGTAAGACTGATAGGAGCCGTGGCTACCATCGTGGGTTGTATGTGCCTGGGCCATTACATCACACCTGCGAGATAGACGAAGGAGAAAACACAGATCCAGACGATGTCCAGAAAGTGCCAGAACAGGCTGAGGCAAGTCAGCTTGTCCATCATCCGCGGAGACAGATCCTGCGGGCCCATCATCTGGACCATCAGAACTGCCATCCAGATCAGACCGCAGGTGACGTGCAGACCGTGCGTTCCAACCAGCGTGAAGAACGCGGAGAGGAATGCAGAACGGTCAGGACCATTTCCTTCTGCGATCATGTGGGTGAACTCAGTCACCTCAAGACCAACGAAAGACAGACCCAGAACGAACGTCACGGCGAGCCACAGAAGAACCATCCCCTTGTTCTTTGCCAGCGCACTAAGCGAGGCAAAGCCGTAGGTGATGGACGAGAACAGCAGGATAGCCGTCTCAATCCCGACATTCGTCAGATCGAACAGTTCTTTCCCCGAAGGGCCTCCGGCGTACTGGTTCCGGAGGACTGCGAAAGCAGCAAAGATCGACCCGAAGAGAATGCAGTCGGTCATCAGGTAGAGCCAGAAACCGAAGACGTTCGGGCTCTCGTGGTGATGCTCGTGGTCGTGACCGTCAGCGTGTGCCAGAGGCGACATGGTTGCTTCGTGAGCCATTAGCTATGCCCCCCTTACTCTGCTGCCTGAGCAGCGGCGATACGACGGGAATAAACTTCCTCGTTGTGCTCGATTTCGCTGACAGGGACGTAGTAGTCGATATCACGGTTTGCACTGCGCATGATCATGGTGACAGCGATACCGATCAGACCAAGACCAGCCATCCACCAGATGTACCAGATTGCACCGAAGCCTAAGATGAAGGCGAACGCACCGATGAAGGCACCAGCAGCGGTGTTCTTCGGCATGTGGATCGGAGCAAGCGGCTTGTTGTGTGCACGACGGCCAAGCTGCTTCTCGGTGTGGAACGTGTCCAGACCGTGAATGTCCGGGATCACTGCGAAGTTATAAGCCGGCGGCGGAGAAGAAATGGACCACTCCAGCGTACGGCCACCCCATGGATCGCCCGTCAGGTCGAGGTTTTCCGGCAGGTTACGGTCACGGATGGAGACGTAAAGCTGCGTGAGCTGGCAGACGATACCCAGAGCGATAACAACCGCACCAGCTTCTGCAATCAGCAGCCACGGACGCCAGTCCGGATTGTCGTAGTGGTTCATACGACGCGTCATGCCTTCGAGACCGAGGACATACAGCGGAACGAAGGCAAGATAGAAGCCAACGAACCAGCACCAGAACGCGCGCTTGCCCCAGGCTTCGTTCAGCTTGAAGCCGAAAGCCTTCGGGAACCAGAAGCCCATACCTGCAATGTAACCGAAATACACGCCGCCGATGATGACGTTGTGGAAGTGGGCAATGAGGAACAGGGAGTTGTGAAGGATCCAGTCAGCGGCCGGCATGGCCATCATGACGCCCGTCATGCCACCGATGGAGAAGGTGATCATGAAGCCGATCGTCCAGTACATCGGAGCCGTGAATTCAACACGTCCCTTATACATGGTGAACAGCCAGTTGAAGATCTTCACACCAGTCGGGACTGCGATAACCATCGTCATGATACCGAAGAAGGTATTGACGTTGGCGCCTGCGCCCATGGTGAAGAAGTGATGCACCCACACGACGAACGACAGCACCATGATGGAGCACGTAGCGTAAACCATCGTGTTGTAGCCGAAGAGCGGCTTGCGGGAGAACGTTGAGGTAACTTCAGAGAAAACACCGAAGGCCGGGATGACCAGGATGTAAACTTCCGGATGGCCCCAGGTCCAGATCATGCTCAGATACAGCATGACGTTGCCGCCGGCATCGTTCGTGAAGAAGTGCATGCCGAGGTAACGGTCGAGGCTGAGCAGTGCCAGCGTAACCGTCAAAACCGGGAAGGACACCATGATCAGCACGGTCGTGCAGAACGCTGTCCACGTGAAGACCGGCATCTGCATCCAGCCCATGCCAGGAGCACGCATCTTAACGATGGTCGTGAAGAAGTTCACGCCCGTCAGAAGCGTTCCGACACCAGAAATCTGAACGGCCCAGATGTAGTAGTCAACGCCGACGCCCGGGCTGAACTGCATCTCGGACAGAGGCGGGTAAACCAGCCAACCGCACTGAGCAAACTCACCGATGAACAGTGAAAGGTTGATCAGAAGGGCGCCGACCAGCGTCATGTAGAAGCTGAGCGAGTTCAGGAACGGGAACGCAACGTCGCGCGCACCGATCTGGAGAGGCACCACCAGGTTGAGCAGCCCCGTCATGAACGCCATGGCCATGAAGAAAATCATGATCGTGCCGTGAGCGGAGAAGATCTGGTCGTAGTGGTGTGGCGGAAGGTAACCAGGGTTACCGGCATAGGCCAGCGCGAGCTGGGTACGCATCATGATGGCGTCCGCGAAGCCGCGGAACAGCATGACAATTGCCAGGATGATATACATCACGGCAAGGCGCTTATGGTCGACTGTCGTCAGCCATTCACGCCACAGGTAACCCCACTTACCGAAGTAAGTAACGGCACCCAGCACGGCAAGGCCGATGACAGCCACACCCAGGAATGTGCCGACAAGGATCGGCACATCGAAAGGTATGGCTGAAAGGGAGAGTTTTCCGAGCATCTGTCGGTTATTCCTTCATGCCAGTGTCGGACGGTGCAGCGCTGGAAGCGGACTGCATATGCATGACCTTGCCCGTCGTCTTCTCAACCATCATGCCATTGTTGTACTTGGCGACGATGCCGTCGAAGAGATCCGGCTGGACATGCGCGAAGTACTGAACCGGCGCAGCTTCCTGCGGGGCGGAATACTTCGGATATGTCGTGTCATCGAGGTTTTCGCTGCCGCTCTTCACCTTCTCGACCCAGGCACTGAATTCTTCAGGTGCCATGGCGAGGGTGCGGAACTTCATGTCAGAGAAACCGCGACCACTGAACTGGGAAGCTTCACCCAGATAATCACCGGACTCAGTTGCAAGAAGATGCAGCTGCGTCTGCTGACCTGGCATGGAGTAAATCATCGATCCCAGACGCGGGATGAAGAAAGACGTCATGACGGTGTCAGAGGTGATCTGGAAGTTCAGCGGCGTGTTCGTCGGGACATCCAGCTGGTTGATCGTTGCGATCCCCAGATCCGGATAGATGAACAGCCATTTCCAGTCGAGAGAGACCACCTGGACGTTCAGCGGCTTAACATTATCAGCCGTCTGGATTGGGCGGTACGGGTCGTAAGCGTGGGTGCTGTACCAGCTGATCGCGCCAAGAGCGATAATGATCAGGGAAGGTACGCCCCAGATAACATACTCAATCTTCGTTGAGTGATCCCAGGTCGGCAGATACTCGGCCTGGGTGTTGGAAGCACGATACTTCCAAGCAAAGTAAAGCGTTGCGATACAGGTCGGAACCACAACGAACATCATGATGACAAATTCTGCCACCATGACATCGCGGTTCATTTCTGCGATCGGACCGCGCGGCTGAAGCAGATCAACCGTGCAACCCGATAGCATCAGCGCCGGCAACGCTGGGAGATATCGCCAGAGTTTTTTCATCGGTCCTGCTTTCATCATCCGTTCCGGCATGGAGTATTCGCCGGGAAACGGTTTGACACGATAAGGGCCGCATCAGAGCTGCCGAACGCTGCCATAGTCTGCTGCCTTTCTCGTTCGTATCCTGACGTCAGGAACCGGATCAAAGATCCGATCCTGAAATTCATTCAGCATGGGACACGACTGTCCCGGTTCCTCAGGTTTTTTCTGCCTGAATCGCCCGGAAGACAAGGCTTATCACGGATTTCGTGAGGGATGGGGCATGACCCTCTCTCCCCTGCAAATGGCTGTTTTTCGCCACATTTGATTTCATTACCGCTTTCATTAAACGATAAAGTTACAATTTTTTAATGTAAACCTTCCCGAATGAGACGGAAATAATTCAAGACCTTTTTAGTCCGCAAACAAGAAAGGGAGCGACATTGACTGTCGCTCCCTCTGGAAACTTTCGAGTAACGCTAATGTACTGTCAGTCGCTATTACTGGAGCGTACACCCGTGAACTGAATAAGAAACTGAAAGAGGTTCACGAAATTGAGATACATCGACAGCGCATCGTAAATGCTTAGTCGAGCAATATCATCCGAAGACGCAAACGACATATATTGCTGGTAGTTAATCTTGATACGCTGGGTATCGTAAGCCGCAAGACCTGTAAAAAGCGCAACTCCGATTAGAGAAACGAGCATTGCCAGCGGTGCACTGTGCAGGAAGATGTTCACAACCATCGCGATCATGAGGCCAATCAGGCCCATGAACAGGAAGGAACCGAGTCGAAGAAGGTTCGCCCCCGTGGTGTATCCCCACAGAGCCATACCGCCGAACATTGCCGCACTGATGAAGAACGTCCGTGCGACGGAAACACCCGTATAACTCAGCAGCAAGCTGGCCATACTGGCCCCCATCGTCGCACTGAAGAGCAGGAAGATCGCCTGCACTGCGGGGCGCGACAGCCGGTTGATCCCGAAGGACAGGACCATCACGAACGCCAGTGGCGCGAAGATCATGATGCCGCCCAGAAAAGTAGGCCGCAGCACAAAGGCGCCGCTTGAAGTTTCTGCAATGTGAAAGAACAGCGTGCGCAGAGATGTTTCCGCCACACCATAAGCAACGAGCCCCGTGACAACGAGGCCAATCGCCATCCAGTTGAAGACGCGGCACATATAGGCGCGGAGACCGGCATCGAGACTGCCTGCGCCTGCCTGAGTGCCGGCCCTGCCGAAGTTGGAATTAAAAGCCATGACACCTTTTCCAGTAAAAGACCCTTTTAAAAAGGGCGCTTGACGAACCTTACAAGCTCGCCCGTACTTTCCCTGAATGTGGGGCTTTTCACTGTACGGTCAAGAAGACCCTTCATATCTGTGTTTCATTTCCTCGGGAAACGAGCCTCTTGAGACTTTTTGTCGCACTCGACCTCTCCCCCTCCCAGCGCGAAGCGCTTGCTCTCCTCCGTGGAACGCTCCCTGGCGTGCAATGGGTGCCTTCGGAAAATTACCATCTGGCCTTGCGCTTTATTGGTGAAATTACCGATCGCTACGTGATGGGCGAGATCGATCTCGCCCTTTCCCGACTATCCTGGAAGCCGTTCGATATCTCGTTTTCGGGTGCCGGACTGCGAGAGGGCATGACATCTGACAGCCTGACAATCGGCATCGAACGATCTGCCGCTCTGGAGACGCTTCAGGCACAAGTGGAAAAAACACTCCGCAAAGCAGGATGCGCACCTGCCAAGCGCCGCTTCCAACCCAGCGTCACTCTCGGCCATCTCGCAACAACGCAGAGAGCTGACGCAGCTCGCTGGGTTCAGAGACATAATCTCTTCAGAAGTGAGCCAATGCCTGTCGAGCACGTTACGCTCTTTGAGAGTCTTCGCGGTTACGACCAGCACGTCTATGTCGCGCAGGCCGAATATGCCTGGCACCCTGAAATGCCACTTCTTCCTGAGGATGAATGATTTCCAGCCCAACGACACAAGATCGCCTGACAGCTCTGGTTCGCGAAGTCCGCGCTTGCCGGGTCTGTGAAGAGCACCTTCCTCTTGGTGCACGTCCGCTGATCCACGTTTCAGCAACCTCCAGGCTCCTGATTGCAAGTCAGGCGCCTGGAACCAAAGCGCATCTCAGCAATACGTCTTTCAAGGATCCGTCCGGAGTTCGTCTCAGAGAGTGGCTCGGGCTCTCGGAAGACATATTCTATGACACCAGACAGGTCGCAATTCTGCCAATGGGTCTCTGTTACCCGGGCAGGCTCCCCAAAGGAGGAGACTGCCCTCCCCGCCCGGAATGCGCACCAATCTGGAGAAACAGGGTTTTATCCCTGATGCCCGCTCTTCGCCTTACACTATTGGTTGGTAGTTATTCCCAGAATCACGTCTTGGGTCGCGGGTCGGTCACGGAGCGCGTCAGGAATTTTCGCCATTATCTGCCTGAGAACTATTTTCCACTGCCTCATCCCTCATGGAGAACGGGTGTCTGGGAAAAAAGAGCACCATGGTTTCAGGAAGAAGTCATCCCTGCCCTTCGGGAACAGGTCCAGAAGATACTCAGTTCCGATTGAAATATCAGTGTCGAGCCAGACGTAAAGTATCAACAAGAACGCCCTGTACGCCTGAGATGAAAATCTGGATTCCGATAGCCAGAAGAATAAGCGCGGCCAAACGACTGACAATCCGCGCGCCAGTGATACCAAGCATCGAAACGATCCGCTCCGCATAGGCATACGCGATGGCAACGACGATGCCCATGGCAGTCGCCGCTGCTGATACGCCCATATAATAATCCGGCGCAGGCATATGCGGCGGGCATGAAGAGCTCAGAGCGATTGCTACGGAGATGCTCCCTGGCCCCACGGTGAATGGCATGGCCAGCGGAAAGAAAGCGCGTTCTTTGAGATCAGGCGCAGCAACGGTTCGACCACCCTGAAGAGCCTGCTTTTCTTTCCGGGCTTCACTTGTCTCCGGCTGCTGCAGCATGACCCACGCGCGCGAGGCCACAACAAGACCGCCAGTAATGCGCAGGGCATTCATACTGATGCCAAAGAAACTCAGAATCCAGCTGCCAAACCAGATGGACACCAGGAGGATCGCCAGAGAATTCAGCGCGACAAGCCGCGCCAGTTCGATAACCTCTTTGCGTGTCCGCCCCTCTGTCGCCTGAGCGAAAATCAAAGACGCACCAAGGGGATTGATGATCGAAAACAGTGCTGGAAATGCAATCAGCCAACTATTGACCGCATTACCCAGACTGGGAGGGAGGCTCATGAACCTGTGGTGCCTGATGCAACATCTGGACGACACGACGCCCGCTTCTTACGAGCCCGCCGCTCTTCTCCCATGAGGAAAGCCCGGATCATGCGATAGTCCTCGGAAAAACAGCAGATCGTCCCTGCCCGCCCTTCCAGACAGACCGTAAGACCCAGGTCATTATAAACCGCCATCAGAGACTGGCCAACACGCACAAATGCAAGTTTTCGGCCTTCCTGACGTGCCAGATCCCTTAGCCGCCAGATAGCCGCAATACAGTTACGCTCGGCTCCTGCCGGATCGCCGAGGCCAATAATGAACTGACCTGTACGGAAAAATGGAATGGCGGCTCGGCCTGCTTCGTCATGCAGCAAGCCACTCGGGCGATGCGGTCCAAGTTCCTGCAAAGCATGAGACAGGCTTCGATAATGGCTTTCGTTCTCCGCATTCCAAGCCTCAAAACGAATGCGTGTTCTCCGCATTCCCACCCAAAGCGCAAACAGACCGCAAAGCGCAGACAGCCCAAGAAACCACCGCCCGATCGCCGTGTGCGCGTCATAAATCATGGAGCGCCACCAGATTGGACCCAGATGCCGCTGCACAGCAACCCAACCTACGCCAACAAGGCCTAGCGCCCACAAAGACATTGGCGCCAGCATGGCTGGCGTCAACGGAGCTACGAGAAGGTGCGCTCTACGGTAGTAGCAATTCCGGAACGGTGCGATCAGTAGCATGACAAGGCCCAGCGCTACCGGAGCTTCCCATGGCGCATGACGAAGCACCAGCAAGACAACCGATGCACCCAGAACGCCCAGAGAAACCTTCCATGCAAGAGCGACGCGCTGGGAAAGCCCTAGAGCCAGCCCAACAAGAGCAACGCCCGATACGGTAAGGAACAAGTCTGCAATCTGCGAAACCGCAGCACCGAGTGACGTCCGCAAAGGTGGCAGTTCAGCGACCAGCGCATAAAAGACGAGAAGAATTCCGGCTACAGCCTGAACGCTGGTTGCAATGGTGACAGAGAAGTCCGCTTCAGACTCCCGAACCACTTGGCTCGGACGGATACGCCTTGGTGCCTGCCCAGCAGAAACCAATGCCTGCTCTCCACGCAGGAACAGTTCATGCCCGGCAAACATCAGACCCGCCATGACCAGCGGAATAATGTAGTAAAACAGGCGGAAAACGAGGATCGCGCCCATAATTTCCGGGACCGGAAGATATGGCCGCAATGCCAGAAGCATGGCACTGTCAAAAACGCCCAGCCCTCCCGGAACGCTAGCAACCAGCCCTGCTGTGTAAGACGCGATATAAATGGCAAGGAATGTCCCGAAGCCAAAATGGGCTTCCGGAGGCAACGGCGGCAGCACACTGTAAGCAATCAGAGCGGTGGCAGCCATGTCAGCGGCACTGACTGCAATCTGCGCGATTGCTATACCCGTGCTGGGAATTTCAATCTCGTAACGCCAGATTTTTACATGTCGACGAATACGAGAGAAAACGACATACGCAGCCAGAATACCCCAGCATCCAAGACCAGCCAGCCGCAGCAGAAAAGCGGGCAGATGGGACAGAACCGGAATGGCATGCGGCTCAATGGTCAGAATGCTTCCGACCAAGGCGAGGGTTCCCAGCAGATAGGTTGCTGAGCAGAAGGCAATGATCTGGGCAATATCCGCAGGGGCGACACCCCAGCTCCGATAAAGCCGAAACCGCACCGCAGCACCCGAAATCGCTGCACAGCCAAGGTTATGCGAGAGGACGTAAGAGCAGAACGCCGCAAAAGATGAGCGCTTGAACGACACATTGGCCCGGACATGCAGACAGGCCAAGCGATCATAAAACGATAGAATAAAATACGACAGAAGCGTCGCCCCGGCTCCCGCCAGAAGCGCACCATCCGGAATATCGCTGAGACTTCTGGCAATGTCCCGCAGGGAAAGATTGTGCAGCTCACGCCAGATCACCACCACAGCGGCAATCAAAAGCACGAGCCCGACAATTGCCGGAGCACGTGTCAGCAGTAATTTCCAGCGGCTTTTGACAGGCCCGCTCTCGTCGTCCGCGTCGAGAGCAAGCCCATCATTTTGCCAGTCGTCTTCCCGAGGCGGGCACATCGACGTCAGACCTGAGAGGTCCCGGCAGCCGGGCGAGCCAGTGCACCCCGGATCAGGGCCACAGTCTCAGGCAAACCGAAGAGTGACGCGAAAATGCCGAAGCGCGGGCCTTCGCTTTGACCCAACAGCACTTCGTACAGGCAACCGAACCAGGAGCGCAGCTCAGACTTCTCAAAGTAGCGCTTGCCGACCTCGAACACGACATCCTGCACATCGCCAGGAGACGTATGAACAGGGAGCCGTTCCAGAGCGACAGCCAGGTCTTCAAGCCCCTTTCGTTCGGTCTCGGACGGATCACGATAGACCTTGTTCGGGTACACTTGCTCCTGGAAGTACGTCAGAGCACAACGAACGAGCTTGTCGACATACGGATGCGTTTCTGGCGACAGCGTCTCGTCATAGCGACGCAGGAATTTCCAGAGTGTCTCCGGATTGTCTGCGTTTGCCACGTTCGCGAGGTTCAACAGCGCTGTGTAGGAAACCGGGCTGGTATCTTCCGGGCGTACAGTTCCACCGTGAATGAACCAGACCGGGTTTGCCATCAGGTCTACCGGTTCCTGCGTCTCAGCCTTCTGAACCAATGTCAGGTAGTCGTCCGTTGCGCGGGGAATAACGTCAAAAAACAGACGCTTCGCACGCGTAGGCTGCTGATACATATACTGGCCGAGGCTTTCCGGCGTGCCGTAACGCAGCCACTCCTCGACAGACAGACCATTGCCCTTGGACTTGCTGATCTTCTGACCCTGAGCATCAAGGAACAGTTCATAGGTGAGTCCGGCAGGCGGCTGCTTGCCCAGAATACGGCAGATCTTCGAAGACAGCTTCACGCTATCAATCAGATCCTTGCCCGACATTTCATAATCGACACCCAGAGCATACCAGCGCATGGCCCAGTCGGCCTTCCACTGCATCTTGGCATGTCCACCGAAGACGGATGTTTCAAACGTCTTGCCGGCTTCGTCCTTCCAGACAACTGTACCTGCATCCGGGTCCACCTTGATGATCGGGACCTGCATCACCTGCCCCGTTTCAGGGTGAATCGGCAGAACAGGGGAGTAAGTCGCGCGGCGCTCCGGACCAAGTGTCGGAATAATAGTCGCAACAACTTCATCATGCACTTCGAGCATCCGCTGAAGTGCAGCATCAAATGTCCCGCTCGTATAATAGTCCGTCGCGGACGCGAATTCGTAGTCGAAGCCGAAACCGTCAAGAAACTGGCGCAGGCGGGCATTATTGTGAGCAGCGAAACTTTCGTATTCACCGAAAGGGTCGGGAACGCGGGTCAGAGGCAGACCCAGGTGCTTTGCCAGCAGTTCCTGCTGCGGCACATTCGTTGGAACCTTGCGCAAGGCGTCCATGTCATCCGAGAACGCGAGCAAGCGGGTCGGACGGCCTGTCAGAGCCTCAAAAGCCTGCCGAACCCAGGTCGTACGGGCCACTTCGCCAAACGTACCGATGTGCGGCAGCCCGGACGGGCCATATCCCGTCTCAAGCAGGGCAGGCACTTTTGGGTCGCGCGCGCCAACATGCGCGGCAATTTTTTTTGCCTCTTCGAACGGCCATGCCTTTGGCAACGGCGCGTCAGGTGCGAGGGGCGGAATGTTATGTGTTCTGGAATTGTGCATGATTACCGGAAAACGTAGGCAGACACGTATCCCGGGTCAAGCAGTACGAGAGCAAACGAAGTTTCTGCACAGGCGTCAAACCATGACGAAATGTGTCAACACCCTCCCGGCAGTGACATGACAGCATACGCAACCTCGTTCTTTCACGGTCTGTTCCTTAAAGCACTCGCTCGCTCCTATCCTTCCAGTTAGACTGACCGCAATGCCGCGCTTGCCATCTTTCCCATCTCCGTTTGACGCACCTGCTCTTGTCGCGAGACGAGGCCTGTCCTCCCTTTTGACACCCGATGGTGAGCTTCTGGATCTTCCCGCTGACGAAGTACGGGAGAAGCTGTCACAACTTCCTCCTCCGCTTCTTGTTCATGGCCCAGCAGCCCTGCGCGCCCTCGATCTTACGCCGCTGTCCCAGCCCGTCCCGTGGTTTGATCTTCTGGATCTGTTTCTGTTCGTGTGTCCCGCCACAACCGTCGCCCCCACACCGCGTGGACTGGCTATCGCACTTGGACTGACGCCACCAGAAATCACTACGGCGGACCTCCTGCCGCTGCTCTGCGAGACCCTTCTCGGCAAGTTACGGGAAAAAGCTGATACTCCTGAAGGAAAGCGCTTACGGGCCCTCCTGCTCCCGCTGACGCGCGCCGGCTGGATCTGGAGTGGCGAAGTGGCCGATGCCATTGGCTCCGCCTCCGATCCGGGCAGTGCGCACCCTTATGATGCCGTACGCGTCTGGCGCCGCCTGCCACGCTGGGAGGAAACAGCCCCCAGACCGGCTCCCGGCAGCCAGCCCGTTTCGCCGCAGGCCGCGCGTGAAAGACTACGCCAGATCCTTGGCAAGAATGCAGAAGCACGCCCCGGACAGGCTGACTTTGCGTCTGTTGCCACTGCGGCTTTCGAGCCCCGGGAAACGCTCGGATCACCCAATGTCGTACTTGCCGAAGCCGGAACAGGCACGGGAAAGACCCTTGGCTATATTGCGCCTGCAAGCCTGTGGGCCGAGCAGAATGATGGAGCCGTCTGGGTCAGCACTTACACGCGACATCTTCAAAGGCAGATCGAGCAGGAACTTCATCGTCTCTATCCCGATGAGGCAACGCTGAGACAAAAGGTCGTCGTCCGCAAAGGACGTGAGAACTACCTGTGCCTCCTGAATATGGAGGATCTGCTCAATGCCGCCACCTCTCGGGGGAATGACGGAGCAGCGGCCCTGCTACCCCTCAGTCTTCTCGCACGATGGGCTGAAGCGAGCCGCGACGGTGATCTGATGGGCGGCGACCTTCCGGGATGGTTCGGCGATCTCTTCGGCCAGGGTACGTTGCACGGTGTGGCAGACCGGCGTGGCGAATGCATCCATGCTGCGTGCCCGCATTACCAAACCTGTTTCGTGGAACATGGTATTCGTCGTGCCAGACAGGCAGATCTTGTCGTCGCCAATCATGCGCTTGTCATGTCGCAGGCGGCCTGGACTGCCCTCGCACCCCCCGGCCTCCCCGATGAAGATGCGACGCCAACGCGATATGTTTTCGATGAAGGACACCACGTCCCTGAAGCAGCAGACAGCGCGTTTGCCATGGTTCTGTCAGGGCTTGAAACAGCCGAACTCAGACGCTGGCTCTTGGGTGCAGAAGGAAGCCGATCCAGAGCACGCGGACTCCTGCGGCGCCTTGATGATCTGGTTGAACGTATTCCGACAATAGACGCTCCACTGCATGCCGTGCTGCAAGCAGCGCGAGCGCTACCAGCTCCGGGCTGGAGCGTAAGACTGAAAAACGGAATGGACGCGCCGGTTCCTCAGGAAGACGAAGCACCCGCGTTTCTCCCGCTCATGGCACCCGAGCCGGAACTGGACAACCCTGCCGAACTGTTTCTTCAGGCCCTCGACCATCAACTCAAAGCCCGACGCACCCAAGGCCCGCAACAGGACACCACATACATCTCCACCGAGTGCGATCTGCACCCCACGAATGATACAGTGCAAACGAGCGCAGTGGACTTGGCCAGAGCGTTGCGGCGCCTTCAAACCCCACTGATCCAGCTGACAAAACGGCTTGAAGCAACAGTAGAAGACGATCCGGAAATGGAAGCCCCCACGCGCCAGCGGATCGAGGCTTTCATCCGGACTTTGCATCGCCGCGCCATCAGCCGCGTTACAGGCTGGGTCGGAATGCTGGATGCCCTTCAGACGCCCCCTGAACCTGACCTGACACCCGTCCATATTGATTTCATCCGGACTGAACGTCTTCCCAGAACACGTGGGGCGCAGGGGGACCATGACGTTGGCCTCTATCGTCACTGGTTGGACCCGACAATTCCATTTGCGTCGACTATTCAGACCCCAGCTCACGGTCTGCTTTTGACATCTGCCACTTTACGCGATCAGACCGGCTCAGAAGATGGAGAAGAAAGCTGGCACGCAGCAGAACTGAGGCTTGGGGCCACGCATTTCATGAAGCCACCAATCCGCGCTTCGCTCATGAGCCCGTTCGACTACGCCAAGCAGACGCGCGCTTATGTTGTGACCGACGTTTCCGTCGAAATCGCGTCTCTTGCCCATGCATTTCGAGCATTATTCGAAGCAGCGGGTGGGGGAGCTCTTGGGCTTTTCACGGCAATCCGTCGGCTGCGCGAGGTCCATCGTCGCATTAACGAGCCGCTGGAGGCTCAGGGCTTCCCCGTATATGCCCAGCATGTTGATGCGATGGACAACGCGACACTCGTCGATGTCTTCCGCACGGAAACCCACAGTTGCTTATTGGGCACCGATGCTATGCGGGATGGTGTGGACGTTCCGGGAGAAGCATTACGCATGGTGGTGTTTGAAAAGACACCATGGCCGCGCCCGGATATCCTGCATCGCGAGAGACGCCGCCTTCTTTCAGAAGGACGACCTGGTGATTATGATGATCGCATCACCAGAATGCGCTTAAGACAGGCTTTCGGCCGCCTGATCCGGAAGGGCGACGACAGGGGTGTTTTCGTGATGCTTGATCGCCGAATGCCTTCTCGCCTGCTCTCTGCTTTCCCGAATGGTGTTGAGGTCCGCCGACTAAGTCTAGCAGAGACCATCAGTGATATTGCGGAGTTTCTGACTCCTCCGTTACCAACTTCTTCAAACGACAGTGTGACATAGAAAACGGCGATGAAAACTTCACCGCTTTGTTAGTGTGACCGGATAGTCAGAAGACCAGCGGTTCATGCCGCACAGGAAGTTCCAGCTCTTCTAACCAGCTGTTTCAGTGCCCGTCCTCCGAGAAGACGACGCCGTAGCCACAGCAGCTGGCACACTTCAAATTCTTCCCCCATTTTGGCCAGACAGAGCCGCCTTTTGCTGGAAGAGCAGAAGGTTGGATGCGCCCTAAACGATCTTTTCTACTACGTATTTTTGAACAAAGTACAAGCAGAAGATTCAAAGACCGCTAAAAGAAAAAACCCGCAGCCTTATAAGAAGCTGCGGGTTTTGCTTTGTCATTTGGTCAAATGACAGTTGAACTTAGAAGTCTTTGCTGATCTGCAACCAGAAATTACGTCCGATAACGAACGACGAATAGGTCGAAGCATCGGTATTCGTTGCGCCATCAGGGAAGAATGGCGGAGCCTTGTCCGTGATATTGTTGATACCCCCCGTGAAGTTCCACGAGTTGTAGCGGTAGCCGAGGGCAATGTCCTGCTGCACCATTGCGGGTGCCTTTACACGACCATACCCATCAGACATCTGCATGAACGACGAGGTGTCGTTGTAATGCAGGCCACCGGTGTAGTTTGCCATATAGGTGAACGAGAACCGGCCATGCTGCCATGTCGCGGTGGCATAATCACGCCAGCGCGGGTTGGATGTGCCGTTCGGGTAATAGATCGCGTTGGTGTAGTGATAATACGGGCCGCCCGGCGTCTGCTGCTGGGAGAAATTGACCAGATTCTGCAAGTTATTGCTAATCGTAATGGAATCCATGCTCGTCAGACGGATCCGATAGTCAAAATCCCAGTCAATACCACTTGTGTTCATGGTTCCCAGGTTTTGACCTACAGCCATGACCTGCGCAATCTGTCCGTTAGCTGAGCGACTTACCAAGTTGCAAAGCGCCGTATTGGAGCCGTCGTAACAGTTGTTTAGAATATAGTTCGTTGAAAGTGAGCCAACCGTAGAACTGACATTATAATGCCAGAACGTCACCGAGGTAGACAGGTTCGGGATCCAGCGCGGCGTCAGAACTGCACCAAATGTGTAAGTCCTGCCTGCTTCAGGGCGTAGCTTTGTATTACCACCCTGAATAGTCGCCACCTGCCCTGCACCTTGCTGTGTAAACGTGGCAGGATTCGCCACGCCCGCCCTCATGCAGCTGGCAACGACAACCGGATTGGAGGCTCCAGCGCACGGATCAAGCGACGTCTCGTAGCTCAGGGCCTGCGCACCATAAAGCTCATTAACATTGGGCTGACGGAACGAGGTTCCGATCGTACCGCGGAAACGGATATCACGCGTCGGAGCCCAGTCGATGGAAGCCTTCCAGTTCTTGACGCCTCCAAACGTGTTGTAGGACGAATAGCGACCCTGAGCGTCAACGGTCAGATCTTTAGCGAGGAAGGCGTTCTTGAGAAGCTGCGCCTTTCCTTCGAGGTAACCTTCCGTCACGTTGAAACCGCCTGACGTCACGCCCTGCGGGTTCGTCAGCGCCGTCCCTGCCTGGATAGCCGGGTCCGGTGTATAGGTCAGCTGTTCGCCGCGATGCTCCATACCCATCGCGATACCGACATCGCCACCATTAGCCCACGGCATCTTCACGACATGATCGTTATGGATACGCAGGTTAAGATCACGAAGCTGATAATGGCCATGCGTCGTGGTATTAAGGTTGGAGTACTGTGCAGCAGCGGGGGAAAGCGAGGAGAATGGGCTTCCCGCCACACAATTCGGCGTCGATGCACACAGATTGGAATTATACGTCATGCCAGAATCCGGATCGCCGAAGTTCGTCGGCTCCAGACCATAGCTGTTCAGCAGGGCCGGATAGCTGCCCATGTTGCTCTGCTGGTAGGTATACATATTTGAGCCATACGTATACGAGATGTCGTATTTCCAGCCTTTGTAGATCACGCCCTGTGCGCCAACCTTGGCCGTTAGCGTGTCGCTGGCTGTCTGCGTCTCACGAGGGCCCCACTCATTATAGCGGCGAAGCATCTGGAGATCCTCACCCGTCGTGTTGCCTGGGTAGTTCGACGGGATGGTGACGGACGTCGGGTAAGGCCCGGTTGCAGACAGTCCACCCTGCACAGGCTCAGCTGCCATGTTGGTCATGGAGTTCGAATGTGAGTACATCACATTCGAATAGAGCGAGAAATGTTCGTTAACGTCGTAATGCGCGTCACCATTCAGGGTGGCATCCTGAAGGTTGTTTGTCAGGGATGTGTCGCGCGCAAAATTGTAGCGCCTTGTTCCCGGAACCAGATTGCCGTTCAGATCACTCCGGTAGGCATTTTCGGCACCAAAGAACGAGCCATATGGCGA
Source organism: Gluconobacter sp. Gdi (assembly GCF_014132155.1). Taxonomy (GTDB): domain Bacteria; phylum Pseudomonadota; class Alphaproteobacteria; order Acetobacterales; family Acetobacteraceae; genus Gluconobacter. The sequence continues at coordinate 613,433 of NZ_BLJQ01000001.1, read as the reverse complement.
GTAGCTCGATCCAAACCGGTTCTGGGAAGGATCAGCATCATTTCCGATCTGGATGTTATTTCGTGACCAGGAACGGTTGCGCTGACGCACCCCACCTTGCGTCATGTATTGACCGAACACGGTGACGTTACCCTTGCCGTGGTCGAAGTTGAACCCCTTAAAGCCGGAAATTACGCCCTGCGGCGCATCACCATGCCCCGTGATTCCACCGCGTATCGTGATGTTGCCGGTATCCAGATCGTGACGCAGCTTAATGTTGATGACGCCTGACACCGCGTCCGCACCATAAAGCTCTGAACCACCATCCTTCAGGATTTCGACACTCGCCACCTGCTGGATGGGAACAGCATTCATATCAAAACATGACGTCTGACTGTTCAGCGTGGCGCGCTTTCCGTCGATCAGAACGAGAACGCGGTTCGTACCAAGGTTACGAATATCCGTGCAGCTGACACCACCACCACCGTTGGTGTCAGTGTTCTGCTGGCTGCCGGAGCCTACCGACGGCAGACGCTGAAAAAAATCGGAAAGTGTTGTCGCACCCGTCTGCTGGATTTGCTTAGAAGTAACGATCTGCACCGGGTTGGCGTTGGTGTTGTTTGAGGTTCCCAAAGCCGAACCGGTAACAACCACGCTCTCCTGCGTTCCAGAATCAATGGAACGAACAGCGTGAGATCGATTGACCGCTACAGGCGCAGCAAACTGCGGAGCTGCGACTGGACGAGCCAGCGATGCCGGAGCGGTTGTTGCAGGCGTCGCAGCAGAACGCACCGGACTATGAGTCACAGTCTTGTGGCGCACATGTGAGGAGGTGTGAGTGCTTTCGGTTGCAGCATAAGCAACGCTCGAAAGCGCCCCCATCCCCAGCACCGATGCGCAAAGTAACGTATTGCGACGCGATACGATCATAATGAAACGAAATCCTTCTAAAGGCAGTGACGCCTTTTAGACATTTCATTGCGAAAGTGTCACCCCAACTTCCAACGCATTAGATTGTTACGTGATGGTTTTGTGACAAGCGTTGCATAAGGGTCACATATGTGTCGGACGCATATCAAAATAAGTCAAAAAAAAACCGCCCCACCCTGAGGTGAGACGGCTTTTTTGTATCTATTCGACACACTCCCCGGCTTTTGACAGCCGGGAAATCTGAAGCGTTGGATCAGAAATCCATGTCGCCCATGCCGCCCATGCCACCTGGAGCAGCCGGAGCCTTCTTCTCAGGGCGTTCGGCAACCATGGCTTCCGTCGTGATCAGCAGACCACCAACCGAAGCGGCATCCTGCAGAGCCGTACGAACAACCTTCGTCGGGTCGATGATACCTGCGCCAACCAGGTCCTTGTACTCAGCGTTCTGAGCATCAAAGCCGAAGTTGTAGGTGTCGTTCTCGAGCACCTTGCCAGCGATCACGGCGCCGTCTTCACCAGCGTTCTCAGCGATCTGACGCAGCGGCGTCTGAAGCGCCTTGCGAACGATCTCGCCACCGATACGCTGATCGTCGTTATCGAAGGTCAGACCCTTCAGAGCAACGGAAGCGCGGGCAAGAGCCGTACCACCACCCGGGACAATGCCTTCTTCAACAGCGGCGCGGGTAGCGTGCAGGGCGTCGTCAACGCGATCCTTGCGCTCCTTCACCTCAACTTCACTGCTGCCACCGACGCGGATGACGGCAACGCCACCAGCCAGCTTTGCAAGACGCTCCTGGAGCTTCTCACGATCGTAGTCAGAGGTTGTTTCTTCAACCTGAGCGCGGATCTGGTTGCAACGACCCTTGATGTCGTCGCTGTTGCCAGCGCCTTCAACGATCGTGGTGTTTTCCTTCTCGATGTGAACCTTCTTAGCGCGGCCCAGCATGTCGAGGGTAACGGATTCCAGCTTGATCCCGATGTCTTCGGAGATGACCTGGCCACCCGTCAGGATCGCGATGTCTTCCAGCATGGCCTTGCGACGGTCACCGAAGCCCGGAGCCTTGACGGCAGCGATCTTCAGGCCACCACGCAGCTTGTTCACGACCAGCGTGGCAAGTGCTTCACCATCGACGTCTTCAGCGATGATCATCAGCGGACGACCGGACTGTACGACGCTCTCGAGCAGCGGCAGCATCGGCTGAAGCGAAGACAGCTTCTTTTCATGGATCAGGATGTACGGCGCATCGAGATCAGCCGTCATCTTCTCCGGGTTCGTCACGAAGTACGGGGAGATGTAGCCGCGGTCGAACTGCATGCCCTCGACAACGTCGAGTTCCGTGTGCAGACCCTTGGCTTCTTCAACCGTGATGACGCCCTCGGAGCCGACCTTCTGCATGGCAGAAGAGATCATCTCACCGATTTCACGCTCACCGTTGGAGGAGATCGTACCGACCTGAGCGATTTCCTCCGGGGAGGTCATCTTCTTGCTGTTCTTCTTCAGCTCTTCAACAACGACGAGGACAGCCTTGTCGATGCCGCGCTTCAGGTCCATCGGGTTCATGCCAGCGGCAACAGCCTTGGCACCTTCGCGGATGATTGCCTGAGCAAGAACCGTGGACGTCGTCGTGCCGTCACCAGCCAGGTCGTTCGTACGGGACGCAACTTCGCGTACCATCTGAGCGCCCATGTTCTCGAACTTGTCAGCCAGTTCGATTTCCTTGGCGACAGACACACCGTCCTTGGTGATGCGCGGTGCGCCGAAGCTCTTGTCGAGAACAACGTTACGACCCTTCGGGCCCAGCGTTACCTTGACGGCATTTGCAAGAATATCAACGCCACGCAGCATACGGTCGCGGGCGTCGGCACCAAACTTAACTTCCTTGGCAGCCATGTTCTTAATCTCCTGTTGAGGTTTTTAACGAGAGGAAACGGGGACGGCTTTTCAGCCGATCACACCCATGATGTCGCTCTCTTTCATGATCAGCAGCTCTTCACCGTTGATCTTCACCTCGGTGCCGGACCACTTGCCGAACAGCACCTTGTCGCCTGCCTTGACGTCGAGAGCCACGATCTGGCCCTGCTCGTTCCGGGCGCCCGGGCCTACGGAAACGATCTCGCCTTCGGTCGGCTTGTCCTTGGCGGTGTCAGGGATGATGATGCCGCCAGCGGTCTTTTCTTCACCGGTCAGGCGGCGGACTACAACGCGGTCATGCAGGGGACGAAATGTCGTCATGGATCGCTCCATTTTAGGCCGTGCCCTTCTACAAAGCGACGCGGCCGGGTTACGCGCTCAATTACTGCAGCGCAGTTGGCACTCCCATATCGAGAGTGCCAAGAGAGGTAGTGCCGCCACCCGTTTTCGTCAAGAACCATCGCCCTCGGCAGAAAAAATTTTCTTTCCGTCTAACAGGGCCTCGGAACGCCTTTTCTCCAGCATATCCGCCATTTTTTGACCTTTCGTTCTGCCATGAAGACGACGATTGGTCTCAGCTTCCTTCGCATCCTCTGCGGACTTGCGGCGTTTGCGTTCCCGACGGAGATTGATGACGTCGCTCATGGCATCTGCCTTTCCGGCGTTACAGAGACTGGACAGAAATCAATGGACCACAAGCATTCCCAAGAAAAGACCGAGGGCCGCATGATTCGCCTCAAGGCAGCAGACGGTCACGAATTCGAGGCATGGGAGACGGGCTCCCCCGAATCCGCACGCTCCATTGTCGTCGTGCAGGAAATTTTTGGCCTGACCGGACACATCAGGGACGTCTGCTCTGATCTGGCTCAGCAGGGCTTCCATGTTCTGGCCCCTGCCCTCTTTGACCGCGTTAAACCCCATACGGTTCTGGCGTACAACGAGACTGGCCTAAAGGAAGGGCTGGAATTTCGAAGTGGCATTTCGCCAGATCTGATCCAGCAGGATCTGGAAGCCTGCGCGCAGAAACTGAGACAGGATGATGGTCACCGCCCAGTCGGGATTATCGGCTTCTGCTGGGGCGGCCTCATCGCCTGGCTGGCTGCGACACGGACGCACCACTTTAATGCTGCCGTGGGATGGTATGGCGGCGGTATTGCCAACCATTGTGACACAGCCCCGCATTGCCCGACGCAGCTCCATTTTGGTGGAGAAGATGCGTCTATTCCGCCAGGCGACGTTCAGAAAATTCGCGCAAGCCGCCCGGAAGTCGAGGTCTTCCTCTATGACCAGGCTGGACATGGCTTTGGGTGCCCCGAACGTTCCAGCTTCAATCAGGATGCCCGTGATCTGGCCTGGAGCCGGAGCGTTGCGTTTCTGAAGCATCACATCAAGCGTGCGTGAGGCCTGACATGGAAGGCATTGCAGGAAAAATTGTTCTCATTACAGGCGGCAGCAGCGGCCTTGGTGAAGCAACCGCGCGTTATCTCGCAGCACGAGGGGCTTACGTTGCTATTGCCGCCCGGCGCCGGGACCGACTGGACGAAATTGTCTCCGAACTCGAAGCACTTGGCCAAACTGCACGGGCCTACACACTGGATGTCACAAACCGCCAGAACGTTGCCGACGTTGTAAAAGCCGTTGAGCAGGACTTCGGACGTCTTGATGTCCTCGTGAACAATGCCGGGCTTATGGCGATTGCCCCCATGAAACGACTGATGGTCGACGAATGGGACCGGATGATCGACATCAACATCAAAGGCGTTCTTTACGGCATTGCCGCAGCACTACCGATCTTTGAGCGTCAGAAATCGGGACATGTCATTAACCTGTCCTCGGTTGCCGGGATCAAGGTCTTCGCCCCTGGAGGCACCGTCTATTCAGGAACGAAGTTTGCCGTGCGGGCCATTAGCGATGGCCTCCGGCAGGAGGCTGGCAACGCGTTTCGCGTTACGTCTATCGAACCGGGCGCAGTGGAGAGCGAACTCAAAGCGGGCAGCGGCGACAGCGAAAGTCGTCAGCATGTTGAAGCGTTCTACAAGATTGCAATTCCGGCGGAATCCGTGGCGAGGGCCATCGCTTTCGCTATCTCACAACCTGACGACGTGGACATCAACGAGATTGTCCTGCGCCCAACCCTTCAGGAGTTCTGATCATGAGCAACAACCCACTCGAAGCAGATCCAAAACGTGACGCAGCAATCCGCCGCGAAGCCAAGTTACTGTGGGAAGCTGACGGCAAGCCAGACGGCGGCCCTGAAGCCTATCTGGATAAAGCAACGGACCTGATCTCCATCAAGGGCGTTCCAGAGGGCACGCCTGTTGAAGATCTGCCATCGCCAGAGTTGGCAGATGTTCAGATCGAAGACCCGCGCTTACAGGAAAACCTCGGGGAATTTCCTGAACGCAGTACGGATCAGGGTGACCATCGCCATTTCCCTGTCGCGGATCGCAAGGAAGAACGCGAACTGTTGGATGACCCTAGCACCGATGCGGGCCAGCCAGGCTACGCTCAGATTGACGAGAAGCAGGAAGGGCACTGACTGCCCTTCCCTACTGCCACCCGTTTTTACGCGGGCGGCAATCAACTCAGGCTTTGTTCAGAACGCGACCGGCAACAGCATCCAGTTTGGCGACAAGTGCCGGATCACGCTTTTCAGGTGCCGTGATAATCGCAAAATCAAGCGCACGCTCGGCGGAAAGATCAAGCGGGCGCTTCTGACCCAGAACGGGGATCACAGCCTTCACGAGGCGACGGGCGTTATCCGCATTCCCCTTCATGACCTTTACCACGCCTTCAACAGTGACGCTGTCATGCTCGGTGTGCCAGCAGTCATAATCCGTGACCATGGCCACAGTGGCGTAGGTCATCTCGGCTTCACGGGCGAGCTTGGCTTCTGGCATGTTGGTCATGCCAACAACCGAACAACCCCATGACCGGTAGAGCTCACTCTCGGCACGCGTCGAGAACTGTGGCCCTTCCATGACGATGTAGGTTCCACCACGCGTGACCGGAATATCGAGCTTGCGGGATTCTGCTTCCAGCACATCCAGCAGACGAGCAGACACCGGGTCCGCCATGCCGACATGAGCCACACATCCAGTCTCAAAGAAGCTTTTTTCGCGCGCGAAGCTGCGATCAATGAACTGATCGACAAGCACGAAACGACCTGGCGGGAGTTCTTCCTTTAAAGAGCCCACAGCTGAAAGAGACAGAATATCCGTCACGCCTGAGCGCTTGAGAGCATCAATATTTGCGCGGAAATTCAGACGTGAGGGCGGGATCGGATGACCACGACCATGACGGGGCAGGAAGACGCACTTGATGCCTTCAAACGTTCCGAAAAGGAGCTCGTCAGAGGTTTCGCCCCAAGGTGTTTCAACCCGACGCCATTCCTTGTTTTCCAGACCGTCAATATCATAGAGGCCGGAGCCACCAATAACGCCGATAACCGGCTGGATTTCTGTTTCCGAAGACATGATTGTTCAGTCCGCCCCTGATGAACATGTTTGAGGACCGTTCAGGAACACGAGACGGAAGATTGGCGCAAGTCTCCGCTGATCCGTGTCGAAAAAAAATCACGCAGGCATTTACGGAGTGGCAAAATGCTCTCTGCCATCATCGCGCCACAGAGCGACAGCAGACATGCAGCCAGCCAACTGTTCGTCTTGAGCGCAATTTGCTAGGACACTCCGCGTAACAAGAATTCGTCCTTAGGATGGTAGGGGAGAGAAAAATGGACCAGATCAGCCCCGTTTTTGCTGAACTCGTTCGCCCGGATGTGCCTCATGATACGCTGAAGCGTGAGGCGAAGGCCTGGTTTGAATCTCTCCGGGACCGGATCTGCGCGTCCTACGAGCAACTTGAAGACGAAGCCGTTGAGGGTGGCTCGCAGGTTCTGCGAGACCGCACGGAAGCCGGCCGCTTCACCCGGACGGCATGGAGCAGACCGGAAGGCGGCGGCGGCGTCATGTCCGTCATGCGTGGACGCGTCTTCGAGAAGGTTGGCGTCAACGTCTCCACAGTGTGGGGTGAATTCTCTCCCGAATTCCGCAAGAACATTCCGGGTGCATCTGAAGACCCGCGCTTCTTTGCGACAGGCGTTTCCCTCGTTGCTCATCCCTGCAATCCGCATGTCAGTGCCGCACATTTCAATACGCGCATGATCATCACGACGAAGGGCTGGTTCGGCGGCGGTGGCGACATTACGCCGATGTTTCCCGACAGCGCCGAAGCCCGTAGCGACGCCAACTACTTTCACAAGATGTTCGAAGCGGCCTGCAACAAACATGATCCGGAACACTATCCACGCTTCAAGGAATGGTGTGACCGGTACTTCCATTTGCATCACCGTGACGAACCCCGCGGTCTGGGCGGCATCTTTTACGATCAGTTCTCGACTGGCAGCCTTGAAGGTGACTTCGCCTTTACGAAAGACATCGGCATGGCTTTCCACGACGCCTACCCTGCCGTTGTTCGTCGCCGCATGTTTACTCCCTGGACGGATGCAGACCGAGACGCACAGTTGATCCGCCGCGGCCGCTATGTGGAATTCAATTTGCTGCATGACCGCGGAACCCTGTTTGGCCTAAAAACCGGCGGGAACACGGAAGCAATCCTGATGAGCATGCCTCCGGAAGTCCGCTGGCCGTGATGTTCCGCTCCCCGACCCGCCGTGACTGCCTGAAAGGACTGGCCCTGCTCGGTGCCGGAAGCGCCATGCCTTCTCTGGTGGCCCGTGCCGCCGATCTGCCTGACGCACATCTCCTTCTTGGCGGAACATTAGCGTCGATCCAGGGGCAGTTCGGGGAACTCGCTGCGGGAGTCATTTCCCGCACGTTGGGGCTCGACGCCCCACTCGAAATCACTCCTGACATTGGTCAGGATGGGGTGCGCGCTGCCAATCTTTTCGATGCCAACAGCGCCCCGGATGGAAGCACGGCCCTGATTGCACCGGGAAGTGCCCTGCTCGCCTCCCTAACAGGAGACTCTCGCGTCCACTATGATTTCGCACGGTGGATTCCCCTTCTGACGGCTCACACGACAACTATCGTGATTGCGCGTGCAGAACTGCACAAAACGCTCCGCAGTCGCTTGAAGGGGTTTTTCCACGATCATCCGGTCCGCTTGGCTGTTTCTCGCCCAACAGGGACCGAACTCGACGCACTGCTAGGACTGACATTACTGGGGCTGCGCCCTATTCCAGTGTCCGGCTTCAGCCGGACGGAAGATGCACTGGAAGCGCTCGCGAACAATCAGGTCGATGCCGTTCAGGTGCTTCCGTATACACTTGATGTCCCGGTAGAGGCCATTCTAGCCAAACTGCCGCCAGGTACAGCACCGCTCTACCATACCGGGGACCTGTCAGACACCGGATCAGACACGATCCCCAATTTTCTGGAAGCTTATCAGGAAGCCCGGCGGCGGCCACCGGAAGGAGCGCTATACCGGGCATGGCAGGCGGTCTCCGCAAGCACCTACACAGCCCTGACCGTTGCCCTTCCCATGCTCACCCCACCAGACATGGTAAAAAGCTGGAAAAAGGCCTGCTGGGACGCAGCTGTAGATCCTACCGTCCGCCACTGGGCGGAAAAGCACCATTTTATGCTGGCTGCAGGCGACAATGCGGCGCCATTCCTGTCCAGGGCGACGCCTGATATTGGCGCGATCCTTGCTCTGAGACGCTGGATTGCCATGAATACTCCGCGCTGGCGTATCGGACAGGAAACGCGGCCCCTCTGACCTTTTACCGGCGCTTTGTCCGCAGCAAAATCCGGACGGAGCCATGGTTGGCAGCATGAGGGTGGACAACGGCCAGCACCATGGGCCGGATGTCCGCTCTCTGGAGCCAGAGCGGCAGTTCCCGACGGATCAGTCCACTCGTGGCACCACTTCCCAGCCCTGTCACGACTTCAACGCACCGCCAGTTGCGTGCTTTGGCGCGATGCATGAAGTCCAGCAGGCGCTCAAAAGCGTCCTGCACAATATATCCATGCAGATCCAGCTTCGCATCGACCTTGAGCTCCCCGCGGGAGAGGCGCTTCCAGCTCGTATCATCCAGACCCGGTGATCGAACACCGACCCGCAGATCCTGCGGTCTTGGTCGACGAAGAACTGGACGCGCCAAAAGAGCGCGGAATGACAGGTCCTGTTCAGAGGGTGGAGGCGAAACAAGCGGAACCCGAGCAGGCTTTACCGCTTCGACTTTTGGCGTGGGTGGCGGAACGGGTTTGGATTTGGGTCTGGAAGGGTGTAGCGGCACGATGTCGCGCACGACCATGCGCCACAGGCTTTCCTCCTCCTCTTTCAGAACCCGTTTTGCCACCAAAGAACCCCACCTGACCTGACTCAGTCTTGCATCCCGCAAATAACCTGCACTGCGTGTAACTGTTTCCATGCCGATCGAACAATGGAAAAGACGTAATTTCAGGCCTCTCGCAATTTTGGCATCAGGCTCTTCTTCAGAACGTTCGGTCCTACAACTCTATGACTGGCTAAGGTGGCACTGCCCGCTCACGAGAGATCCGAACATTTCAGGCGCAGTATCAATTCAGAAAGAGACCATTATTTTTGTCCGAGCTGCGCCTTGTAGAACCGTCAGCAGCGTTCCCAAGTCTTCTCATGAAGGAGACAGACCGTGAGTAAACTGACCAAAGAAGAGCGAGACAGCCTACCCGACGATGAATTCGGCCTTCCTGAAAAAAGGGCCTACCCCGTCGACACAAAGGCTCGGGCACGAAATGCGAAAGCGCGCGCAACGCAGGAGCTTGAACGCGGTCTCCTGACGCCGGAAGAAAGAAATGAAATTGATCAGGCGGCAGATTGCAAATTACAGGAAGAATAACCCAGAATCAGAAACGGCCCCGAATTTCTTCGGAGCCGCTCGCTGACGTCATTGGAACATTCAGTTGGCTTGCGCGTCCCGAAGGGGCGCATCTGCCGGAACATCCTTGAGCGGAATGCCCTGATACTTTCCTGTCAGAGTTTTCAGGAAGGCCACAATGTCTGTAACATCCTGTTCTGTGATGTCATGATCGGGCGTCTCATAACGGGCCATGGCACGAACCGCAGCGTCCAGCGTCTTTGCTGATCCGTCATGGAACCACGGGCCTGTCAGTTCCACGTTCCGCAGGTTGGGGACCTTGAAACGCTCACGATCAGACGGATTGTTCGTGAAGGCAAAGCGACCATCGTCCACAGCCGTCAGCTTGGTGTGACGGTCCTCGAAATACGGCCCTTCCAGACCCAGAATTTCGTAAGCGTCTCCACCGACCGCAACACCGCTATGGCAGCCCGAGCAGCCAATTGCCTTAAAGCGTTCATAGCCACGCTTTTCCTGAGCCGTAATCGCGTCTGCCTTGCCCTTCAGGTACAGGTCAAAGCGGCTGTCTGGGGTTATCAGTGTTTTTTCATATTCGGCGATCGCGTCCGTCACCGTGTTCTTGGTGATATCGTCCGAACCATAGATGGCCGTGAACTGGTCAGCATATCCAGGCTCAGCACGCACACGATCGGCAACGGATGCCCAGTCATGGGATCCCATTTCCAGCGGGTTCATCACTGGGCCTGCAGCTTGCTCAGCCAGATCCTTGGCACGACCGTTCCAGAACTGACCGATATTGAAGACGGAATTGTAAACCGTCGGTACGTTAATCGGGCCGGTCTGACCATTAATGCCGGTCGCCGTGGTCTGATTATCCACACCGCCCTTGTTCAGGCCATGGCAGCTCGCACAGTTGAGCTGGCCATTCCCTGAAAGCTGCTTGTCGAAGAACAGGGTCCGGCCCAGTTCAGCCTTTTTCCAGTCTACGGCAATTGTTTCCGGGATCGGCTGAAGGACTTCGCCACGGAATCCTGGCGCCACATCAGAGCTGGCGTAATAGCGCTCACGCTGATCACGTACCCACTTCAGAATGTCCGCACGCTGTTTCTCGTCCAGATGAGCATGGGGATGCATCGTCAGGTAAGCCGCAGGCGGCATACGGTTCTGAACAATCACTTCCTCAATACGGGAAAGCTGCTCGACCGATGGCGGCTTGCCCTGCTGGAATGCTTCAATGATCGGCGCAAACTCAAAATGACGCTGCCCCTGCTCCAGATCACGGCTCATAATCTGATTGGCGAGCGGCAGTTTGAAGTAGAATGGCAGATCGGCGTTGCGCGTGTGGCAGTAGTCACAACGGACTTCCTGAAACGCTGCAAACGCTGTCATGGCGATAGGGTCATGCCGTGTGGGGCTGCTCGCGGGAAGCTGCGGCGCACCAGCATGATCGAAATGCTCAAGATAGGTGACTGTTCCGCCCCAGGCGACAACGCCCAGTGCCACCAGACCGGCAATTCCTTTGGTAATTGTGCTGCGACGCACCGCAAATCTCCTCACTGTCACGAGAATGTGAGGTTTGGAGATTGTAACACAAGAAGTCAAAACGATTGATCCTGTCAGACCTACAGGTCTGACCGATCATTCGTCTTCCCAGTCTTCCTCCCGGGTCCCAATCGCAGCCCTGAGGCGCTTACGGGCGATGTTGACGTAACGTGTGTCTTTTTCCACGCCAATGCCGGACAACCCCTTGCGTTCCGCCGCAATCAGGCTGGTCCCCACTCCCATGAACGGGTCCAGCAGGACGCCGCCCGGCTTGGCGCCATGCAACCGCAGACAGGCTTCCGGCAACGCGATTGGAAACGTCCCCGGATGGCTGAATTTTTCTTTTCGGCTTCGCACGGTCTCATAGGGAATGAACCACGTGTCTCCACGGCATCGACGATCCATCTCATGCTGTCGGCGCGAGATATTGCTCTTGTCCGTAAATGGAACGCCAGCATCCAACCGGGCGACTTTGACGTCCCCCTTTTTCGTCAGATGAAAAATATGCTCGTGATTACGGTTAACAAAGCGGGGTGAATTCAGCGGCTTGAAATGCCCATAGGTAATTTCACCCACCGAAATCGACTTGATCCAGGTGATATGGTTCTGAAGCACAAAAAGCTTCCGCAACCGGGACATCAGTTCGAACGGCAGCCAGGGCTGTGAAGATGATCCAGCGATATTCAGAAAGAACGATCCATCGTCCTTCATGATCCGTTTCACACTGGCACAGACGTCTTCCATCCAGTCCAGATAGGCATCTTCCGGCAACTGGTCCTGATAGGTGCGATATTCAATCCCAAGATTATAGGGCGGAGACGTCACCACGACATCCACCGTCTGCGACGACATACGCCGCAGAACTGTGGTGCAGTCTCCCCGGATCAGCGTATGGGCGCCGAGTGTTTCCCGGCGGCTCCGGATCATGGCGTGGGCGAATCCGCTGGAGGACGCGGCAACAGAATGACCATTCGGCCATTTTCATGCAGATTGCCGGCAACATACTGGGCAAAAGCCCCCCATCCGGTGAACAGATCGGCACGTCCCGCTCCCTTGATATCGGTTCCGATATCCTGAGCGAACACGAGATGCTGCCATGGTGCTGGCTGGCCCTTTGCATCCGGCAGCTTTGTCTCAACCCAGAGCGGGGTCGCAAACGGCACGATCGATCGGTCAATCGCAACGGACCGCCCAGCGGTCAGCGGCACACCGAATGCTCCTGTCGCGCCCTGCGCCAGACTTCCCGTATCTTTGCGGAAGAAAACGTAATTCGGGTTACGCTCCATCATCGCCATCATGCGATCCGGATGCGCCTCCAGCCATGCACGGATGCTTTCCATACTGACAGCAGAGGGAGCCAGTTCGTTATCCTCAACCAGCACACGCCCAAGCGGCACATAAGGCTGGCCATTCTTGCCGTCATAACCAGCCCGGATCTGTGATCCATCTGGCAGGATCAGACGACCGGAGCCCTGAATTTGCAGAAAAAACAGGTCCACAGGGCTTTTTAGCCATGCGATTTCCAACCCGCGCCCCGCTAGAGCACCACCGTCAATCTGGGCACGATCGTAATACGGTTTGAACTGACCGTTCTCCCAACGTCCCGTGACCATCTGACCGTTGGTTGCTTTGGCACGAACCAGATCTGCCGGGCGCCCATAAAGAGGCGTCTGGTATGGCCCCTCGCGCGTCAGAGATGCCTCAATCTGAGGTTCAAAATACCCGGTGTAAAACGCTTTGGTATCGGTCTCGTAGGGCTGAAACCATGTCTGCAGGTAAGATTTGGCATCCGCAGCACTCTCCAGTCCGGCACAAGCACCAGACCAGTCTCCAACCTGACGGCCATACGGAAGGGTCTCAGCCCCCCCGAGAGGCGTTTCAGGCGGCAATTGCGTCAGCCGATGGCACTCCTGCCGCAAAACAGGCAAGAGCGAAGCGAAATCCTCCCGATCCCACCCCGCGAGTGCATCGAAACCTACAGGCGTCAATGAAACAGAAGATGACGGTTCATTTGACGTGGTGCACCCGACCAACAGGGTCAGGGCAGCCAGACTCAGCAGCTTTTTCATAATGGACGAACTATTTTCAGGCTGGGCGCGATGCCGCAAGACGCCACCGCGCGTCCGACGTCCCGAACTGACGTTCAAACAGCCACAGATCGTGGAATTCCGTCACGGCATCCGTGCCCTGTACAGGGTCTCCGTTGCGATCCGTCAGCATATTAACCTGACGGGACACGATCCGAACTTCGATTCGACCGATCTGGGCAGCCGCATCGTCGGTGGGAAGCATCGCATCCAGAATGGCCATGCTTTCGATACCGCGCAGATCGCTGCGCTGTGTTTCGCCTGCTTCGGCACGCGCGTTGATCGCGGAGAGAAAGGCCTCTTCCGTCTCCTGGGTCATCAGACCTGACAGAGCCGCGCGGTCTCCCGCAGCAAAAGCCGGAACAATTTGGCGGAACGTGCTTTCAGCATCCTTAAGAAAAGCCTGAGGCGTAAAACCCGCATCAAGCTGGGTCATACGACCCAGTACGCTGCCCACCCGGGTTGCCGGAGCGGGAATGTCGTATTCGACCTGCGCCACGACCGTTTCCTCACCCCGCTGGCTTGTACCAGGCAGCGGTGGAGGCGTCGGACGGGCGGAAGCCTGCCCACCAGCAGCGAAAACCGGCGGACGCTCCTGACGCACACCCTGCATGCCAATGCGACGCCCCAGCACGCGGTACAGGCGAAAGCCCAAGGCAATCGCCAGAATTGCCAGCACCACGATGTCCCATGGGAACGCGTGGCCGGAATGGCCCATCAGAGCGGAGGGAAGATGAATGTCGTCAGAAGACATGAAGATTATGTTTCACACAGATCGTTGGAATTTCCGTTGTCTTACAGATAGGGCGACAGCGGACCAATCTCAACCTTCCGCATGCAGGAACCCCGTCTTGGCGCGCATGACACATCATGCTACCGCCACTGTATCGCAATCGTTCCATCGCTATCCGCCTCGCGGATCCGGAGACCGTACATGTCCGAGAATACCACCGACAACACCGCACAGAACATGGAAGGCGCTCCGCCGCAGATGCCGCTTGCCGTCAATCTGCAGTACACGAAGGACCTGTCCTTTGAAGTCCCGGCTGGCGCTTCCATTTTCGCTACCCTGCGCGCTGCACCGCAGATCTCTGTGAACATCGATGTTCAGGCAAACCGCCTGGAAGAAGAGCAGCCCGTTTATGAAGTTGCCTTGGCCGTCCGCGCCGAAGCTGCTGAGCCCGCAGCAGAAGAAGGTGGCAAGGCTGGCCGCACGGTGTTCATTGCCGAGCTGACCTATGCCGCCATCGTGACTCTCGGCAACGCTCCGCAGGAACTCGTCGAGCCGATCCTGCTGGTTGAAGTGCCGCGCCTGATCTTCCCGTATGTGCGCTCCATCATCAGCGACGTCACCCGTGACGGTGGCTTCCCGCCGGTGGTTCTGCAGCCGATCGACTTCGTTGCCCTATGGCAGGCCAAGCGCGCCCAGCAGTTCCCAGAGCCAGCTGGCGAAGCCTGATCCTTCAGGTGACGAAAGGCCCGAGCCGTTCCAGTGGATCGGGCCACTCCACTGCACGCCAGTCCTTTTCGGTCAGGCGTGCAGCGATGGCCCCTGACAGACAGAGCGCCCTCACACCGGACAGAGCATTTCGCTCCGGCGCACCCAAAGCCTCCATGAAGGCTTCAGCCGTTTTTCCGGAATAAAGAACAACCCCTTCAATACGATCGCTCAACAAAGCGTCTCGCGCAGCATCCGTAAGAGTTTTCCTCTTCGTCACTGCGTATACATCGATGCGCTGTGCTCCCAACGCTGCTGCGAGCTCGATGCCATAACCCTTCCCACATGCCAGCATAAGGGACTGTCCCGTCAGGTTGTGACGACGGCAGAACTCCAGCAGGGCTTCAGCGTCGCCATCTGCGGCATGAACATTGGAAAAGCCCATGGTGCGAGCATGTTCAGCCGTCTTTGCTCCTACCGTGACCATCAAACGGTCTCGCGGCCAATTTTTGAGAGCGGCCAGCGCATTGGCGCTTGTCAGAGCTACAGCCGCGCAGTCAGTCACGGCTATGGGTTCATAGGTCTGAATTTCCAGCATAGGGCAGGCAATCGCCTCCCATCCCTGACGCTGAAGGGCCTCCGAGGTAGACGCCAGACCCGGCTCAGGACGCGTGACCAGAACAGCGCGCCGCGCCATGATCAGGCGCGTGTCATCTCGGCGAAAATTGCTGCCGGCGTATTGCGGCGCAGCTCGTCTGCCAGTTCCGTTCCCATCCGGGCGGCCTCAAGTGGCGCACCAGTGATTTCACGGCGGATCAGGAACGTCCCGTCTTCGCTTGCAACCATACCCGTCAGTTTCAGTACGCCAGCTTCAATTCTGGCATATCCGCCAATTGGCGTTCGGCAGGAACCGTCAAGCTCAGCCAGCAAAGCACGCTCAGCAGTCGAAACGGCCCGGGCTTCCGGGTCTTCGATGGCAGACAGAAGCTCACGCAGTTCCGTGTCACTCTCGCGGACCGTCACACCGACGATACCCTGCCCTGCAGCTGGAAGCATTTGGTCTGGTTCAAGCACGATATCGACACGATCTTCCATTCCGAGACGCCTTAGTCCCGCGAGAGCCAGAAGCGTGGCATCACACGCCCCCGCCTGCAGCTTGTCGAGACGCGTCTGAACATTGCCGCGCAGCAGCCCAAACCGGAGATCCGGGCGACGGCTCAGCATCTGCGCCTGTCGACGGACGGACGCACAACCGATCAAGGCACCCTCTGGCAGGGACGCATACGGATCAGCCGGGTCAACTTTGGTGGACCGGTCACGCAGGATAATGGCATCGCGGGCGTCTTCACGCTTCAGCGTGCACGCCAGGACAAGGCCGGGAGGGAGATTGGTTTCGAGATCCTTGAGGCTATGAACTGCGAAGTCGATCCGGCCCGCTACAAGAGCTTCGTGGATTTCCTTGGCAAACAGGCCCTTGCCACCAATTTCCGCCAGACGCTGGCTGAGGTTACGATCACCTTCAGTGCTGATCTGATGTTCCTGGAATGCTCCCATGTCACGCAGGACCGGACAAAAACGGGTCAGACGTGTCAGGAACGTCCGCGTTTGCCACAGCGCCAGCGGTGACGCGCGCGAGCCCACTCTAAGTGGGAGTTTGCGCTGGCCGGACGGGCTGGCGGCATGAGATCGGCGGACGGCTTCCGCCGCGACCTTTTGAAGGGCGTCGGAAGACAGGACGGAAGCATTCATGGACCGCACCTGTAGCTCATTCAGGCGGGGCTGTCATGATATGAGAGACTCGGTCATAATGCATGCCATGTCTGACCCTGCTGCATCCCGCCCCCTTCTGGCGATCGAAACGTCCTGCGACGATACCGCTTGCGCTATTCTGGCCTATGACGGCACCATTCTCGCTGAAGGTGTTCTTTCCCAGAACGATCACGCCATTCTTGGTGGCGTTGTACCGGAAATTGCAGCACGAGCTCATCTTGATGCCCTGCCTGCCCTTGTCCAGTCCGTACTCGACAAGGCCGCCCTCACCTTGCAGGACATTGATACCTTCGCAGGAACGACTGGCCCGGGCCTGATTGGTGGGCTGATTGTGGGCAGTTCCTATGCAAAAGGGCTGGCTCTCGCACTGGGCCGACCTTTTATCGCCGTCAATCACATTGAAGGGCACGTCCTGACGGCTCGACTGCCGTCTCTTGAGGCCGATCTTCAGTTTCCATTCCTGACGATGCTGGTCTCAGGCGGTCACTGCCAGTGCATTTCCGTGGAACAGACAGGCCAGTACGTGCGCCTTGGTGGCACCATTGATGACGCCGCCGGCGAGGCTTTCGACAAAGTTGCCAAAATGCTTGGTCTTGGCTGGCCGGGTGGGCCTGCTCTTGAAAAACTGGCACAGGAAGGCCGCGCTGATGCTTTTGCGCTTCCCCGCCCGCTTAAAGGGCGTGAAGGCTGCGACTTTTCTTTTTCCGGCCTGAAAACAGCCGTCAGCCGCCTGATTGAGCCCTTGGGATCAGGCGCTCTTCCGCGCCAGTTCGCTGCCGACGTCGCCGCATCCTTCCAGCAGGCTGTGGCAGATGTCATGGCAGACCGTGCGGAACATGCGCTTGCAATGGCGCCTCACACGACTGCACTCGTCGTCGCAGGTGGTGTGGCTGCGAACCGGACCCTTCGCGGTGCGCTGGAAACTGTCGCAGACCGCCACGGTATCCCATTTATCGCTCCTCCGCTTCGCCTCTGCACGGACAATGCTGTCATGATCGGCTGGGCAGCCCTTGAGCGCCTCCATGCGGGTGAGCATCCCAACGAAATAGATGTCGCAGCCCGCCCCCGTTGGCCTCTTGCGGAACGTCATCCCGCTCATAGCCCTTCCTGATTCCATAGCCGGAACCTGTCTCCCGTGAACTACAGACACGCCTACCACGCCGGAAATTTTGCGGATTGCATGAAACACGCGATCCTTCTGGTGCTTCTGAAGTCCCTCGCGCGCAAACCTGCGGGATTTTGTGTTCTCGATACACATGCAGGCTGCGGACAATATGACCTGTCTTCTGAGGAAGCCCAGAAAACCGGCGAATGGAAAAGCGGGATCGGCCAACTTCTGGACTCGGAAGATCCAGCCCTTCAGGATTATCTCTCCGCCGTGCGCGACCTCGGCCTTTATCCGGGATCACCGGCCCTCGCTCGCCATGCGCTGCGCCCCCAGGACCAGCTTGTGGCCTGCGAACTTCACCCAGAAGATGTTCGCCCGTTACGTCGCCTTTTCCGGGATGATCCGCAGGTCTCCATTCATCATCGCAACGGTTATGAAGCTCTGCGCGCGCTTCTCCCCCCGAAAGATCTGAAGCGTGGTCTGGTTCTGATTGATCCGCCATTTGAGAAGCTGGACGACTTTACGCAATGTGCTGAGGCGATCTCGCTGATCCGCAATCGCTTTCGCGCAGGCATTGTCGCGGTTTGGTATCCCATCAAGCACCGCACCCCGGTTCGGGCATTTTACAATGCCCTGAAGGGTGCAGGCATTCGCGACATTCTGGCATGTGAGTTTCTTCTGCGCCCGGCGTTGGATCCGTCTCGCCTGAATGGATGCGGAATGCTGGTGGTGAATGCTCCTTTCGGATTTGAAGAGGATGCCGCGCGCGTCCTGAATGCGTTGAAGCAGGGGCTTGCGACGGATGACCCGGAAGACGACATGCAGGTGCATATCGAACGTCTGGTAGAGGAATGAACATGAACGGGCGCCATATCGCAGTCATCGGCGCAGGCGCCTGGGGAACGGCTCTCGCATGTGCCGCGGCCCGCACCGGAGCACGCGTTACACTCTGGATGCGAACTCCAGTTCCTGATGGCGTCCGGGAGCTTCCTCGATTGCCCGGTATTCAGCTTCCTGATGCGGTTACCGTTACAGGCGTTTTCCCAACACATGCGGACGTTGTGCTTCTGGTTGTGCCTGTTCAGACTGCCCGATCCGTATCCGTCGCACTGGAAGGTGTTCTCGCTTCAGGTGTGCCAGTCGTGACGTGCTGCAAAGGCCTGGAACAGGCGACCTCGCTTCTGCCACTTACCGCACTCGCCGAAACGATGCCTGATCGGCCAACTGCCGTTCTCTCCGGGCCAAACTTCGCCATTGAAATTGCAAAAGGCCTTCCGGCAGCAGCGACATTGGCCAGCACAGATCTGACGCTGGCAAAACATCTCACCAGTATCCTCAACTCGTCATCGTTTCGTCTCTATGCCAGTGACGACATTGCGGGAGTGCAGCTTGCCGGAGCAGCAAAAAACGTTGTGGCGATCGGCGCGGGTATCGTGATCGGAGCAGGCCTGGGAGAAAATGGCCGGGCAGCCCTTATCACCCGGGCTGTCGCAGAGATTGCGCGCCTGGCCGAAGCGTTGGGCGGACGTGCTGCCACTCTGGCGGGCCTATCTGGCGTTGGAGACCTGATCCTGACCTGTACCGGGCGGGGCTCACGGAACTACAGTCTCGGCATTGAGCTCGGAGAGGGTCGCCCCCTGTCGGAAATCCTTGCTTCCCGTACAACGGTTGCAGAGGGCGTTTTGACCGCGCCGGCGCTTGTGGCGCTCGCTCACAAGATGGGCGTGCACGTCCCGATCCTTGAGACAATCACCCATCTGCTTTCAGAAAAACTTACACTGGAAGAAGCCAGAATGCTGCTGCTGGACCGGCCTCCGACGCTGGAATAATTGGCTTTTCAGACGAACAGCCCGGCGATCACGGCGCTCATGGCGTTGGAAAGTGTACCGGCCACCACAGCGCGAACCGCCAGCTTCGATACATCCGTCCGCCTGCGCGGCTCCGCACTCCCAAACGCACCAATCAAAATGCCAATGGTGGAAATATTCGCAAATCCACACAGTGCGAAAGACAGGATCGTGATGGTTCGATGCGACAGGACATGCGCGTGAATCATGGGAGAAAGATTCACGTAGGCGACGAATTCATTGAAAGCGATTTTCTGGCCGAGCAATCCACCCGCCACCACACACTCAGACCACGGCACGCCCATCAGCCAGGCGAAGGGCGCAAAAACGTAACCAAGGATTTGCGCGAGAGACAGCCCGACCATCGCCAGAAGACCATCTGTCAGGGCAATAATGCCAACAAAGGCAATCAGAACCGCCCCGACTGCAACCGCGATTTTGGCACCGTTCATGGCACCTTCGGCCAAGGCCTCAAACATGCTGTGATGGCCATGATCCGCCCCAGCAATTTCTGTGCTGACATGCCTCGGGCCGGGGAACAGAACACGTGAAAACAGCAGTCCACCAGGAATAGCCATTGCAGATGCAGCGAGCAGGTTCTCCATCGGAACCCCTAGCGACGCATAACCTGCCAGAACCGAGCCTGCGATGGATGACGTCCCGCTACACAGAACCGTCGCCAGTTCTCCAAGAGAAAGTCCGGCGAGACAGGTCTGGAGTGCAATCGGCATTTCACTCTGACCAAGGAAAATGGTCAGAACGGCTGAAAAAGATTCCAACTGTGTGGTGCCAAGAATTTTCGCGAGAGCGCCACCGATGACGCGCGACAGGAACTGAAGAACACCCCAGTGTTGCATCAGCCCCAGAAGCGCCGCGACATACACGATTTCAGGCAGAACCTTGAGGGCGAAGATAAATCCTCCGTCCCCGAAAACCGTGTCCATTTTCGGCCCTACAAGACCACCGAAAAGGAAGGCACTTCCCTGATCCCCATAAGACAGGACCTTCGTCACGGCGCCGGAAATCATGTGGAGCCCATGTGCCCCGGCGGGAATCCAGAGAATTACGGCTGCGATAGCCACCTGAAGGGCTAAGGCACGCGCAACCAGTTTCCAGTCGATCGCCCGCCAATTCGTGGAAAATAACGCGCCAAGACAGAGAAGACCGGCCATGCCGATCAGGACGCGCAGGATCACGAAGGCAAGCTCCCTTTCAAAAACAGAACGGTTGCACAACCTGTCTGCATGACAGCGCCATGTCCAGCCCCGCTCTCGCCTCTTTAGCAGTATGATATTACAGTAGATGAAAATGAGGGGGAGAAACCATGACCTGCGCCTATGATTTCCACCTGCCCGGGCTCTCTGGGGAAACGATCGATCTTTCCCAGTTCCGTGGTCGGCCACTCCTGATCGTCAACACGGCCTCAAAATGCGGCTTTACCCCCCAGTATGAAGGCTTGCAGCATCTTTGGTCCCTCTATGGGCGCGACTACCCGGATGGCATGACCGTTCTCGGCGTACCTTCGAATGACTTTGGAGAGCAGGAGCCGGGCTCGGCAGAAGAGATCAAGACATTCTGCCACCGCAATTACGGGGTCTCATTCCCTATGGCGGCCAGAGCCCATGTCAAAGGGCCAGATGCCATCCCGCTCTTCAAATGGTTGGGTAAAGAGGGCGGATTTTTATCTCGCCCCCGCTGGAATTTTTATAAGTACCTCGTGAACCGCGAAGGGCATCTCGTGCGGTGGTTCACACCGCTTTCAAAACCGACGCCCGGACGGGTAGAAGAGGCCGTCCGCCGGATTCTTCTCGATCACTGAATTATATGGTGCCCCGGTTTCCGACCGGGACAGCGCCTCTTCAATCAGGCGGACATTGCGCATGTCAGCCTTGAACACGGTATCGAACAGATCCCCCATTAGCGGAACAACACCAAACACCGCTTCAATGCCGACATTAATCAGCATCTTGCGAACGGTTGCTGCTCCCACACCCATCCGGTGGCCTTCCCAGACAATATAGAGGGACAGGAGCGTTCCAAGAGCCAGCCCTCCTCCGGGAATGAGCCCCAAGACCGTATCAACACCTGCTCTCATGCGAAGCCCGGGAATTCGGACAGCCGAGTTCAGAACCCAAGCCAGACGCTTGAGCCGCTCCAGCCTTCGTAAGAGTTCTGCGGTGTCTGATGGAGATGAGGAAAATGCGGTTTTGACCATGATACAAAATAACACGCAGACGGGATCGAGAGTTTCCTCTTTTTCCTTGACGCAGCGTATCAAAAAACGCGAGCCTCATGACAGGAATATGACAGGAGACTTCTCATGACAGCGTCTCTCCTTCGGCCCATTCTGCCGCTTCTGGTCGTTGCTGCCCTTGGCGCCTTCACGCCTTCTGTCGCACATCACGTCACGAGCTTTCTGGGCCTACCCGGTATCTTCTGGGCGAGTGTCATGCTGACGCTGGAAATTGTTCTGCTTTGTATCGGTCTGGCTGCCGTTCGCCCCTCCATGACGCGTCCTTCGGAAAAACTTTACGCTCGCGAGACTGTTCTTCGCTAAAAATCGTTCCTTCTGGCTTCAGGAGGATATGTTACCCGTCAGCGGGATACGCTAGAGACAGGAAATGCTTCGCAATTTCCTGACAGTTGGCAGCTGGACCATGCTTTCGCGTGTTCTGGGCCTGATTCGTGACCAGCTTCTTGCTGCCTTCCTTGGAGCCGGCCCTGCACAAGACGCCTATCTGGTGTCCCTGCGCCTGCCGAACATGTTCCGGCGACTGTTCGGAGAAGGCGCGTTCAACGCAGCCTTCGTGCCGATGTTTACCGCCAAGTATGAGACTGAGGGACGCACCGCAGCCCTGCGTTTTGCAGGGCAGGCTCTGTCCGCTCTGGTGGCATGGCTGGTGATCCTGACGATCATCTGTGAACTGTGCATGCCCCTCATCATCTCGATTCTTGCCCCTGGGTTTCAGGGCGAGCGTTTTGAGATGGCCCTGACGCTGACACAGATCACTTTCCCCTACATGGTCATGATCTGTGCGGCGGCTCTGGTTTCCGGCGTGCTGAATGGTCTGGGGAAATTCAGCGCTGCATCCGCTGTCTATCTGAGTTTCAACATCATCGGCATCGCAGCGATCTTTCTGGGGGCCTATGTTTGGCACAGTGTTGCGCTGACCAGTGCATGGGGTGTCGTTATTTCGGGCATCGTTCAGCTGGGTGCCCTCTACTGGGCCGCTCATCGTGCCGGTGTTGCGCCGCATCTCGTCCGCCCCAGCTTTTCAAAAGATATCCGTGGTCTGATGCGCCGGATGGGACCCGGTCTCGTCGGATCGGGTGTCACACAGATGAACCTGATGGTGGACACGATCATTGCCACCAGACTGCCCGTTGGCTCCCCGTCGATTCTGTACTTCGCGGACCGGATCAACCAGCTCCCTCTTGGCGTTCTTGGTGCTGCTGCGGGTACAACCCTTCTTCCGCTTCTCACCCGACACGTGGCCAACAACGACCGCGCTTCCGTACATGCCAGCCTGAACCGGGCCCTCGATTACGCCCTGCTTTTGACGCTTCCCGCAACGATGGGCCTGATTGCACTGGCTCCCTCGATCATGGCTGGCCTGTTCAGCTACGGTCACTTCACGGTCGCAGATGCGCTGAAGTCCGCCCAGTCCCTCCGGGCCTACGCCCTCGGGCTTCCAGCATTTGTACTCATCAAGGTCTTTTCGCCCGGCTTTTTCGCGGAAGGGGATACCAGCACGCCAGTCCGGATTGGTTTCTTTACCCTTGGATTGAATCTGGCGCTCAATCTGTTGCTCTACAAGCCACTGGCTCATGTGGGCCCTCCATTGGCCAGCACGATTGCAGCGGTCGTGAACGTTGCCATTCTGGCCGTGCTTTTGCATCGCCGTGGCATCTTCCAGCCTGACCCACGATTGAAAAGCCGCTCAGCCCGGATAATTGGCGCCTCTCTCATGATGGCCCTCTGGGTTGCCGCAGCACAGAAATTCGCCGCTCCCGACCTGCCGAACTGGCACGGAATCTGGCGCCTGAGCATGCTGGGCGCACTGATCGTGTTCGGGGGCGTGGTCTACGCCATTTCTCTCGACGCCCTGAAGGTTCTGAAACTCAGTGACGTGCTCGCAGCGTTGCAAACGCGCATCGCCAGAAGACGCACACGCTAAGACACTGATCCTGCCGGTTCACACACCGGCAGGGACACGGTAGTTTCCCCTCCCCTCCTCATATCTCACCACCGGAGACCGGACCCATCGGCACGTTCATGCCCCTGCCTTCTGCCGCCAATGCTACGCCTTCCATGGCGCAATGGTTCGCGCTCAAGCATCAGGAGCCAGATGCTCTTCTGTTCTTCCGAATGGGTGATTTCTACGAGCTATTCTTCGCAGATGCCCAGGCCGCCGCGATGGCACTCGATATCGCGCTGACAGCACGGGGTAATCACAACGGCGAGCCGATTCCCATGTGCGGCGTTCCTGTTGCAGCGGCACCGGCCTACCTGTCTCGTCTGATTCGCCGAGGCTTTCGCGTTGCTGTTGCGGAGCAAACGCAGGCACCGCAAAAAGGCCAGAAAGGCCCCCTTCCCCGTGCGATCGTCCGTGTCGTCACTCCGGGCACTCTGACGGAAGACGAACTGCTCGAAGCTGGCCGCGCCAATCTGCTTCTGGCTATTGCCCGCTCCGGAGACCGCCGCTCCAAAATGATTGGCGCAGCCTGGATCGATATTTCTACAGGCGCGTTCGAGACAACGTCCGTGCCTGAAGTCGCCCTTCCAGAGCTGATGGCCCGCCTGGACGCTGCGGAAGTTCTTTCAGATCCCGAGCTCATCCCGGCAGACCACGCCAGCCGGCTTGCACCAGTCGCTGTTCCGCCGTCTCTGGATAGCGCCCGTACTCTGATTTCCCGTGCCTATGGGGTGGCACAGATTGATGCGCTCGGAGACTTCCCGGACGAGCAGGCCATCGCCTGTGCCATGGCACTTCATTACGTTCAGCGCAGTCAGGCCGGAGCGCTTCCCAGACTCTCGCGCCCGATGCCGCAGGGCATCAGCGGCGTGCTCGGGATCGACCCAGCAACCCGCGCCAGCCTCGATATTCTGCGTACCCGTGATGGGGAGACAAAATACAGCCTGTTCGGTGTGATCTCCCGCACCGTCACAGCAGCAGGCTCCCGCCTGCTTTCTCAATGGATTTCCTCTCCACTCACTAACGCCATTACCATCACCGAGCGTCAGAACGCATGGCTGTGGCTTCAATCCGTTCCGGGTTTTACAGCCGCATTGGGCGATATTCTTAAACGCACACCAGACCCGGCTCGCGCCCTCGGCCGGCTGTCGGCAGGACGTGGCCAACCGCGCGATCTCGCATCCATCCGCGATACTCTGATTGCCGCTGACGATCTGACAGCCCTTTTCCAGCCGGCCTGTGATAAGAGCACACCATCTCTGATCCGCACGCTAACTGCTGGCCTTTATGGCCGCGCCGATGCCCTGTTGGACACGCTAAAAGCTGCGCTTGCGGAAGAATTGCCTGCACGCATCGAGGACGGTGGTTTCATCGCCATCGGATTTGATGCTGAGCTGGATCGATACCGGACACTCCGGGACGAAAGTCGACGGATTGTCGCTGCACTTCAGGGACGCCTCTCCGAAGAGTACGGGATCAGCAATCTCAAGATCCGCCATCATGCCCAGCTGGGTTACGTCATTGAGGTCCCTGTTGCAGCCGGGGCGAAGCTGAAAGAACGACCTGAGTTCTCTTTCCGACAGGGCACAGCGAGCCTCGCACGCTTCTCCACCGAAGAACTCGCTGCGCTGGACCGCGCCATTCTCGAGGCCGCAGACAAAGCGAGCACGCTGGAGCGCCACCTTTTCACAGCGCTCTGCACCCGCATCCTCGAAACTCCAGCGCTGGACGAAGTCGCAGAATATCTTGCCCTGACAGACGTCTTACGATCCTGCGCAATTCTGGCAGAGGGAGGCTCGTGGTGCCGCCCAACTGTCACGGACGATACCGATTTCGAGCTGGTCGCTTGCCGACATCCCGTTGTCGAAGCCGCCCTCACAGAAACCGGCAGCGCGGACGCACGCTTCATTCCCAATGACTGCGCTCTTCCCCCAGAACACCGTGCCATGCTCCTCACCGGCCCGAATATGGCTGGTAAATCCACATTCCTCCGCCAGACTGCGCTTGCCGTGATCATGGCGCAGGCCGGGCTGCCGGTTCCGGCGAAAAGCGCCCGAATTGGTGTTGTGGACCGGCTATTTTCCCGCGTGGGCGGGGCAGACGATCTGGCGCGTGGCCGCTCCACCTTCATGGTGGAAATGACTGAAACCGCTGCCATCCTCAATCAGGCTGGTCCCAAATCTCTTGTCGTCGTCGACGAGATTGGACGTGGAACGGCAACGCTGGATGGCCTCTCTATTGCCTGGGCTACGCTTGAAGCGCTCCATACCCAGCTTGGCTCGCGCACGATTTTCGCTACGCACTTCCATGAGCTGGGCGCTCTGACCGAGTTTCTGCCGCGTCTGGCTCCGTACACTATGGCCGTCAAAGAGTGGCGGGGCGAGGTCATTTTCCAGCATGAAGTCCGCCCTGGCTCAGCCCGTAAGAGCTGGGGCCTGCATGTGGCCAAACTGGCCGGGATTCCGCAATCGGTGGTGAACCGTGCTTCCCGGCTTCTCAGCACATTCGAACGTGAACAGGCTGAAGCCCGCTCTTCGCTGCCATTGTTCGAAGCCGTTGCAGACGCATCAGAAGACGCCCCGGAGCCGCAGGTTCTGCACTCTCCGGCCCTCGATGCGCTTACGACCATCAATCCGGATGATCTCTCTCCCCGAGAGGCGCTAGCCGCGCTATATGATCTTAAACGCCTCGCTACAGGAGACAGGACTTGAAAAGTGCTGGTTTCTGGGGCGAAAGTCTTCCTTCCCCTTTCGCTGACGATACGGATACGACCCTGTCTGACCGCAAAGCCATGACCCCGTCGCTG
Organism: Gluconobacter sp. Gdi; assembly: GCF_014132155.1. Classification (GTDB taxonomy): domain Bacteria; phylum Pseudomonadota; class Alphaproteobacteria; order Acetobacterales; family Acetobacteraceae; genus Gluconobacter. The sequence continues at coordinate 586,998 of NZ_BLJQ01000001.1, read as the reverse complement.
CAAACAGCTCTTCAGACTGCCGCCGCACAGGGGCTGACGTCCCGAGATGACGTCCTCTCCATCCTTCGTCGTCATCTTGGCAATGGCCATGCAGATATCCGCATCAGGTTCGAAAAGCGCCTGATCTCGGGGATTGATGCGGCACGCGCGCTCGCGGCTCAGGCCGACAGCGTTGTCTGTGCGCTGGCTGATCTTTCTGCCGCGCAGGACAATGCGTCCTCCGAAGAGCCACTCTGTCTGTGTGCCACCGGCGGCTATGGAGCGGGCCTTCTCGCCCCCTTCAGCGATATCGATATCCTGTTTCTCATTCCGGAAGATGCGTCTCCGGCCCTGACCACACGCATTGAGTTCATTCTCTATGCCCTCTGGGATCTTGGCCTCCGAGTCGGCCATGCGACGCGCTCCATCAGTGCCTGCATCAAGGACGTGGCCGAAGATCTGACCATCCGCACGGCCCTTCTGGACCTGCGCCCCCTTTATGGTGATCGGACGCTCGCCCGTAATCTTCGCTCCGCCCTTGGCGCGGACCTCCAGAACGACACGCTGTGCGATTTTGTCCGTGGCAAGATTGAAGAACGTGAGCTGCGCCATCGCCGTTTTGGCGACAACCCCTACATGGTTGAGCCGAACATCAAGGAAGGCCGCGGCGGCCTCCGTGATCTTCAAACGCTGAACTGGATGGGCCGTGCCGCTCTTGGCTGCGCCATTACAACGCCAGACCAGAGCACGGCCCCGGCCGAAGCCGTCCCGACACCATCCTTTATTTCCTTTGGCCTCCTGACCAACCGTGAAACCCACCGCGCCCGGCGTGCGTGGGATTTTTTCTGGACGGTCAGGCTGCACCTTCACTACATCACCGGCCGCGCGGAAGAGCGACTCACCTTTGACGTTCAGCCCGTCATCGGTGGCCGGATGGGCTATGCCACGCACGGACGTCAGCGCGGTGTCGAACGCTTCATGCGACACTACTTTCTGACGGCACGAGACGTCATGCGCCTGACGCATGTTCTTCAGCCGATCGTGCTGATGCGCCTGCAGGATCAGGCCAGCGACACTCATCCGGAAGCACTCCCGGGGCCAGAAGGCTTCGAACGTATTGCCGGACGTCTCTGCCCTGTTGATCCGGTCACGTTTGCGAAGAACCCGCGTGACATGTTCCGAATGCTGGACTGCGCGCGCCGGCATGATCTGGAACTGCACCCACTTGCCATTCAGCAGCTTATCCGCAACGAACGGCATGCCGTTGAACTGCGGGATGATCCGGAAACAGCGCAGATCTTTCTTAATCTGCTCTGTGAACCGAGTGCGGATGAGACAAAGACCGTTCCGTTCTGGCTTCCCATTCTGAACGAAACCGGTCTACTGGGTCGCCTGCTGCCAGACTGGTCACGCGTTGTCGGCCAGATGCAGTTCGACAGCTATCACATCTATACAGTGGATGAGCACATCATTGAGGCCGTCCGCATGATGGGCCAGATCGAAGCGGGTCATATGGCGGATGAGATCCCGCTTGCATATGGGCTTGCCAAGGATCTGCGCTCACGCCGGGCCCTGTATGTCGCGGTCCTTCTCCATGACATTGCCAAGGGCCGTGGCGGCGATCATTCGGAGCTCGGGGCGGATCTTGCCCTCACCATCTGCCCGCAACTAGGTCTGGACCCTGAAGAGACAGAGACAGTTTCGTGGCTCGTGTTGCATCATCTGCTGCTGTCCCAGACAGCATTCACCAGAGACATTGATGATCCCCGGACGATCCTTGATCTCGCAGACACCATTCAGTCTCCGGAACGCCTTCGCCTTCTCCTCCTCCTCACAATCGCTGACATGCGCGCCGTCAGCCCCAAAGTCTGGAATGCCTGGAAAGCCACGCTTCTCCGTGAACTGTTTTCCCGTGTGGCAGAAGTTCTGGAAGGCGGACTGGCCGCAACAGAGCAGGACGGCCGCGTTACACATGCCCGCGAATTGGCCCGGGATGGTCTGAGTTCGCTACTGCCAGAAAGCAGTATCGAGCATTTTCTGGCTCTCGGATATCCCAGCTACTGGCTCGGTTTCGACACCGATACCCACATGCGCCATGCGCGCATGATCCACGATTCGGACCGATATCGCTCACCGGTCACGGTCGAGGCTTATCCAATTCCGGAACGCGGCGTGACGGAGCTCACTGTGCTCTGTGCTGACCATCCGGGGCTGTTCTCACAGATTGCTGGCGCCCTTGCTGTCGCAGGCGCCTCGATCGTGGATGCCCGCATTCACACCCTCAGCGATGGCATGGCTCTGGATACTTTCTGGGTTCAGGACGCTGATGGATGTTCCTTTGAAGATCCTCACCAGCTTGGGCGTCTTAATCATCTGGTCGAGCAGGCCCTATCTGGTCGCCTCGACCTGAAGAAGGGTATCGCAGAAGCGCGTCATCGCGGAGCTTCCCGCCGGATGCGCGCTATTCACGTTCCGCCCCGTGTAGTGATCGATAATACCGCTTCGGACCGGCACACCGTCATCGAGATCAACGGTCGTGACAGATCTGGCCTGCTCCATGACATCACAACGACGCTGAGCGAGCAGTCGCTTCAGATTTCCTCTGCTCACATTACCACCTATGGAATGCGAGCTGTGGACGTTTTCTATGTTCGTGACCTTCTGGGCATGAAGATCACAGATCCAACGCGCCTGGCTCACATACGTGAGACACTCCTTGCTTCCCTGACGCCAAAAACCATCAAGAAGGCTGTTGCTGCGCCCACTTCCTGAGGTTTTCGGCCACCTGTTCCACAACGGGTGGCCATGCTTCTGGCAGGAAGCCTTCCGGCCTGAACTGCTGCACATTCTGGTACCAGGGAGTTGTTTTCCACCGCCAGTCACCGCCTCGGCGATTCAACAGCCAAAGCGGGCGACCCACGGCACCGGCCATGTGTGCCACCGCAGTATCCACACTAATAACAAGCGAGCACCGCCCTACGGCGTCCGCGAGCTCTCCGGGTGTTTCGAGAGAGACCTTTTCCATCCATTCCGGGCAATTTCCCTGCTGAAGGGATACAAAACGAACGCCCTCAACACGTTGTAGCGGCTTCAGCCATTCCAAATTTAGAGAGCGACGACGATCAAACCTGTAAGACGGATTTCCAGCCCAGCAGAGTCCAACAACCCGCGGCTCCGGGATCGACGGGGACTTCATATAGGGCGCTGTTCCTCCCTGGCCCGCCAGCCCCAGAACAAATGGTAAGCTCAGAAGACTGATTTCTCCTGCGACAGGTCCTTCTGGTTCCAGAATCCGAGCATGTTCCATCGTAGACATCCGGCTTACTAACGAATCTACCGGGACATGCAGTCGGAGAGGTCGTCTGGCAGCGGCTAAAGGCAAAAACCTCAGAAACTGGATGCTATCTCCCAGACCCTGCTCTGCCGTCACGGCAATCGGTAATTCCCCCTCGGAGCCATCCCACGCTGGAGAAGACTGCGGCGTCTTTAGAAGGCGATGTCGACTTTCAAATTCCTGCCAGCCTTCCGAAAACTCACCTTCTCCCAGCAGAATAGTCGCGTGATTGAAGCGCGCCTGGGCTTGCTCGTAACCAGACGTCCGATCAGTGATGGCCGAAAAAAGCCGCTTGGCTGTCTCTTCCTCGCCCATCTCCATTAGAACCGTTCCAAGGTTATTAGCAATCCGGGCATCTTCGGGAGCAAAGCCCAATGCTTCTTCCAAGGCTCTGCGTGCTTCCGGCAAATTCCCAAGAGCCATCTGAACCAAGCCGAGACTATTCAGTGTTGCTTCGGTTCGGGCTCCCAACTCACATGCCTTTTCCAAAGCCTGTAGGGCTGACTCTAAAAGCCTGCTTTCAAAAAACGCCGCTCCGAGATTAGCCCAGCCACGCCCATCGCGCGGCGCACGTTTCGTCACTCTGTCAAAACAGAAAAGTGCCTTATCCGGACGCCCGTCCTGCAGATAGATTTCACCAAGCCTTGTGAGATATTCGACATCGTCGCGCGCAAGGGCGCACGCTTCCTCCAGAGCTTCACAGGCCGCTTTACGCTGCCCCAGCAGCAAAAAGACTTCAGCACTCGCGGCATGGGCGCGCGGGTCAGCAGGCTGCAATGTTCGCGCTACGGAGAGAGCCGCACGTGCGGGTTCAAAATGGCCCTCTGCAGCGAGTGCCAACCCCAATGTGATATGAACACGCGCTGATCTTGATGCTGGAAGGCCACCAGACTGCAAAGCCCGTCCCGCCATCGCAATAGCTGTCGCATTCTGCCCGCGAGCACGAGCCAGACAGGCCATGCCGTGCCACGCATCAGGTTGCCTAGGGTCATGAGCCAGGATGTCACGAAAGGATTTTTCGGCGCTCGCGAGGTCGCCTCCGGCGAAGCAGTCAAAAGCAAAACGCGTCGGATCTGGCTTGTAATGACCTGTCATCCGTCAGTGATGCGGCCAAATGCCCTGAAAATCCATTCTTTCGAGAAGATTTCGGCAAGACGCCCCAAAGAAACACCATGAGGCGTTAACGAAGTTTTCAGACTCTGGGCGTCATAACGTCTTGTAACAAGACTAGCCAGAGGCGTCTGACCATGCATCTTGAACAACGGACAGGCAGCGTTCCGGGCCTGGTTTATGCAACTGTGCGCCAGGGTATGACCACGCGCACGTTCCCTATTGAAATCAGACAGACTGCATCCGGTCATTACATTGCTCGCATGCCCGACCAACGCTGGTCCATTGAATGCATGACCGTAGATGCGGCGTTGCTTATGCATGCAGCCGTGCTTTTCCCGGTTGAGCATGAACACGCCCCCTGGCTGTCCAACCCGCGACCGGCACTGTCGCCTGTGCAACGTCATGCAGCCCGCATTCTTTCTTCGAAAACCCGAGAAGAAAAAACGGAGCGAGAAGCCACGCTGGATTATTAGTCCTGTTTGAGGCTTGCCAAATTTTCTGGACGGGCCGATGTCTGGAGCTATGAAAAGCCGGTTTTTATATTCCGTCGCGAGCGTCCTTCTGGGCGCTGCTGGTCTGTTCTCTTCACCTGCTTATGCAGACCATCCGTGGAAAGATGCTCCGCAGTCAGCACAGATTGTTGCTGATGCTGCGCTTGATCATGTTCAGCTTGGCTCCCTGCTTCCACATGGCGCAGACACTTTCCTGGCTTTGAGTGAAGAGGGTCGCCCTGTTTTACTCGATTCCCAAAATCACACTCATCCGTTTCCGATTGATGCCGCTGAGCAGGGACAAATCCCACCCCTCGCATTTCTGACGCAGGCAGGATCGGATTACTGGGGCCTGACAGTATCGCCTCAGGCTAAGCTTGTTCATCTCTCTGTGGATGGAAAGCTTCTTGGAGCGGTCCCCTTCGTCGGCGGAACGCTGAAAGGCAGCAATCTCACGGCACTTCAGGTCCATGGAAGTTTTGCCTATGTGACGGACGAAGGAAAACCGGCCCTCGTTGTCGTTTCCCTGAAGGACGGTAAAGCACAGCGCTTTCTGCCGTACGATCCATCCGTCACAGGACGCAGACCGTTCACGCGCAACGCACAAATTATCAACGGACCAGACGGGCACCCTCTGACTGGCGGAAATGTTCGGTTTCTGGCGCTCGACGCAAAGGGGCAATGGCTGTTTTACATGCCTGCCTGCGGCCCCCTGTATCGGATTGACGCTTCCCTCCTGACAGATCCGGCTTTCACGCCCGTTGAGCAGCTTGATGGCATTGTAGAATGGCGCGACACGCCGAGCCTCGGCGGCATCACCCTAAGCCCTGAAAACGTCTTCTACATGTCTGACCTTACGGATGGCGCTCTCCTTCAGTTCGGCAGCGAACGCAATCCCCTGATCCTCATCCGGGACACTCGCCTTCTCGAGGCTGGAGCACTGGCGGTTTCTGACAGCCATCAGGTTGCCGTTCTGACATCAGAAGATGGAAAACCGCACATTCTTCGCATCGCCTTGCCATAGAAGGTCGTGATATAAACTTCCCATGCGCTACCGATCTACTCGCGGCGACCTGACCGCCGACGCACCCAACTTCTCCGACATCCTCCTTGCCGGCCTTGCTGGAGACGGTGGTCTCTACATGCCGGAGAGCTGGCCAAAAATCAGCGCCCAGACGTTCCGTGAATGGCGCACGCTCTCCTACGCGGACCTGACTGCCGAAGTCATTTCGCTGTTTTCCGAAGGCGCCATTGACCGCGATACTCTTCGCGACATGGCCCGGGACGCCTATGCGGGCTTTGATCACGCCGCTGTCGCGCCGCTTTGCGAAGTGGAGCAGGACCTTTTCTCACTTGAACTGTTCCATGGCCCTACGCTCGCCTTCAAAGATATGGCGATGCAGATGCTCGGCCGCCTGTTCGATCATGTCCTGACGCAGCGGAACCATAAAGTTACGATCGTCGGTGCAACATCCGGTGACACCGGCTCGGCTGCCATCGAAGCCTGCCGTGGCCGCGAGCGCCTGTCCGTCGTCATTCTTCACCCAAAAGGCCGGACGTCAGAAGTTCAGCGCCGCCAGATGACAACGGTTCCGGACGACAATATCCTGAACATTGCCGTCGAGGGTGACTTCGATACCTGTCAGGACATGGTAAAGGCCCTCTTCGCAGACACGACGTTCCGCGACGAAGTCTCTCTTTCCGCCGTCAACTCCATCAACTGGGCCCGTATCGCCGCCCAGATCCCGTATTACGTCCGGGCAGCGCTGGCATTAGGCGCACCAGATCGCGAAGTATCTTTCTCCGTTCCGACCGGCAACTTCGGCAATGTGCTGGCAGCCTGGGCCGCACGCCAGATGGGTCTCCCCATCCGTCGCCTGTGCATTGGGTCGAACCGCAATGACATTCTCACGCGCTTTCTGATTGAAAACGATATGAGCGTCCGTACGGTGGAGCCAAGCCTTTCGCCGTCCATGGACATTCAGGTCTCGTCCAATTTCGAACGTCTGCTGTTCGAACTTCTGGACCGCAACCCGACGCGTTGTGCTGCGATCATGAAAGAGTTTCGTGAAACTGGCCGAATGGCCGTACCCCACGATGCTTGGACGCGCATGAAAGACGTCTTTGACGGCATGACGCTCAGTGATGAGCAGACCAGCGAAGCCATGCGTCACTTCTACAGCGAAAGCCTCTATCTGGCGGATCCCCATACGGCGATCGGCCTGGCAGTCGGCAAGCGCTTCCAAGAGCCGGGCATTCCGATGGTCGCTGCAGCCACTGCACATCCTGCCAAATTCCCGGATGCCGTTTTCGCGGCGACCGGAATCAAGGCTGCTTTGCCGCCTCACCTCGCTGATCTTTTCGAGCGCCCAGAGCGCTATGACACCATGAGCAGTCAGCTCGCCGGTATTCAGGATGCGGTTCGCAGCCATATCCGCCGCCACTGACAGGCTTGTTCCTTCCTACAGGCTCCCCATCTCAGGGAGCCTGTCTTTTTATGATTTTACGGAAACTCATGCCCGATACGATTGAAGTCACCACGCTCGACAACGGTCTGACCATCATCACGGAACGCATGGAACGCGTTGAGACCGTATCCTTCGGCGCCTATGTTTCGATCGGCACACGCGACGAAACTGCAGAAAACAACGGCGTCTCCCACTTTCTCGAGCATATGGCTTTCAAAGGCACAGAAAGACGGTCCGCAGCCCGTATTGCCGAAGAGATCGAGAATGTCGGTGGTCATATCAATGCTTACACTGCGCGGGAAACCACCGCATATTACGTCAAGCTCCTCAAGGAGGATCTGCCGCTTGGTGTAGACATCATCGGGGATATTCTCACGCACAGCACGTTTCTGGATGCCGAAATCGAGCGTGAGCGTGGTGTCATCCTTCAGGAAATCGGTCAGGCCAACGATACACCAGATGACATCATCTTCGATCACTTCCAGGAATGTGCCTTCCCGGCGCAACCGATGGGCCGCCCGACGCTAGGGACGGAAGAGCTCGTTTCAGGCATGACGCGTGAGACGTTGATGGGCTACATGCGTGAACATTACACCACGCGTAACATCACGATCGCCGCGGCCGGCAACCTGCATCACCAGCAGGTCGTGGATCTCGTGAAAGAGCACTTCGCCGACCTTCCCACTCATCAGACCTCAACGCCCCGCAATGCGGACTATGCCGGCGGTGACATCCGCACCACACGCGAGCTGGATCAGGCCCACCTGGTGATGGGCTTCCCGTCTGTCAGCTATCACCACCCCGATCATTACGCTGTCATGATCCTGTCCACCTTGTTGGGCGGCGGCATGTCTTCGCGGCTCTTTCAGGAAATTCGCGAACGTCGCGGGTTGGTTTACAGCGTCTATTCGTTTGCCTCCCCATTCAGCGACAGTGGTCTGTTCGGACTTTATGCGGGAACGGGCGAAGCCGAAGTGGCTGAGCTGGTGCCGGTCATGATTGACGAGCTCAAGCGCCTTCAGGACGGCCTGACACCTGAAGAGCTTTCTCGTGCCCGGGCGCAGCTCAAATCATCCCTGCTCATGTCTCTGGAGAGCACGGGTAGCAGGTGCGAACAGCTGGCACGCCAGATCCAGGTTCATGGCCGCCCTGTTCCTGTCACGGAGACAGTCGGTAAAATTGATGCCGTAACGGAAGCTGACATCCTACGGGTTGCGAAGACCATCTTTGCAGGCACTCCAACTTTCACGGCTATCGGGCCCGTGAAGAATGTGCCTGCCATTGAAGACATCACTGCGAGGCTTGCTGCATGACCACTACGCCCATTGAAGCCCTCCTCGCCGCTGCCAAACGACATGGTGCCGATCACGCCGATGCCGTGTTCATCAGAAATGAATCCGAATCCGCGATGGTTCGGAAAGGTGTCCCTGAAGGCATAGAGCGCTCAGAAAGTGTTGCGCTGGGCCTCCGTGTTTTCCGGGGCCAAAAAGCCGCATCGGTGTCAACCAGCGTTCTGGATGAAGCCGAGTTTGATCGCCTGGCAGAACAGGCCTGTGCCATGGCGCTTGTCGTGCCAGAAGACCGCTTTGGCGGTCTTGCGCCTGACAGCATGGTTGGACATTTTGATGCGTCCGGTCTGGATCTGGAAGACACGGCAGCACCGCACATGGACGCCCTTCTGGCGCGCGCACGAGAAGCGGAAGACGCTGCCTTGGCTGTATCTGGTGTTACCAATACCAACGGCGCTTCTTCCGGACATGGCCGCACAGTTATTGCGCTTGGTACGTCTGCGGGCTTCATGGGGCGTTACAGCCGTACAGGGCACTCCATCAGCGCCAGCGTACTGGCCGGTGATGGCGCGCTGATGCAGCGGGACTATGCTCATCACGGCACCGTCCATTTGGAAGATCTGGACGCACCTGCCCTTATCGGCCGTGAGGCAGGAGAACGTGCTGTCTCGCGCGTGAACCCCTCTCGTCCGAAGACTGGCACATACAGCATCATTTATGATCCGCGGGTTTCCTCCAGCCTGTTGGGTCATCTGGCGAGTGCCATCAATGGCGCATCCGTTGCGAGAGGCACGTCATTCCTGAAAGAAGCCATGGGGACACGTATTCTGTCCGCTGGCCTGACAGTCCGTGACGATCCTCGCCGTATTCGTGGTGCGGGCTCGCGTCCCTTCGACGGTGAAGGCTGCCCCGCGACAGCTCTGGATCTGATTTCGGACGGCGTTCTCACCACATGGCTGCTGGATTCCAGAAGCGCCCGTCAGCTTGACCTGCGGTCCAACGGGCGCGCAAGCAGAGGCGTTTCAGGTCCACCGAGCCCAAGTGTGACAAATCTTCATCTTGAACTAGGTGATCTTTCCGCAGGGGATCTGCGTTCCGATATAAAGGAAGGAATACTGGTCACGGAACTCATGGGGTCATCCATCAATATGCTGACGGGTGATTACAGCCGAGGGGCTTCCGGCTTCATGATCCGTAACGGCGAGCTTGCTGAGCCCGTTGCTGAACTCACGATTGCTGGAAATCTTCGGGACATGTTCTCCCGTATGGTTCCAGCCAGCGATCTTTCCTTCCGGAGCAGCGTGAATGCGCCGAGCATCCGGATTGATGGCATGAGCATTGCAGGACTTTGATGCGTAATTTTCGTCTTTTCTCCGTCGCCTGTGCGCTACTTTGCGTGCTGGGTTCCGCCGATGCCCGTCCGGGTGGCGGTGCCTCTATGGGGAGCCGTGGTTCACGCACCTGGAGTGCGCCTCCACGGACATCCATCACGCCGAGCTGGACACGCCCAATGGACCGGACAATGGCGCCGCAGTCCAACTATGGTGCACAGACCGCTCCTCGTCCGATGGCACCCATGACGCCGGGTTATCGCCCGTCCTTTCCAAACCGCCATCCGTTCATGACAGGTTTTGCAGGAGGCCTGCTGGGCGCTGGTCTGTTCGGAATGCTGAGTGGACACGGGTTCTTTGGTGGCATGAACGGCGGCACGTCATTCCTTGGATTTTTGTTCCAGGTGTTCGTGATTGGTGCCCTGATAATGTTCGTTCTTCGGCTGTTTAATCGTCGCAAGACGGCAGCAAACGGAATGTCTGGCAGCGCTCCGTTCAGTGCGGCTGGAGGAAGCGCTCCCGTTACGTTGAGCAACGACGATTATACCAGCTTCCAGCGCCTCCTTCTTGATATCCAGGCAGCCTGGAGTGCACAGAACACACGTGCGCTTTCCAGCATGACCACACCGGAAATGGCTGGATACTTCAACGAACAGCTTTCTGATCTCACCAGCCGTGGCGCACGTAACATTGTCTCCAATGTTCAGTTCCAGCGTGGCGATCTGTCTGAAGCCTGGCGCGAACGCAACCTGACCTATGCGACGGTTGCCATGCGTTATTCCATGACGGACGTCACAACCGACTCGTTTGGCAATGTGATTGATGGAAGCTCAACAGAGCCCGTAACCGTTACGGAACTCTGGACGTTTGTCCGCGCAGACGGGCGCGGGAACTGGATCCTTTCAGCCATCCAGCAGGCTGGCTGAAAGCCCGTTCTTAGAAACGGATCAGTGTAATCACATAGAAAATTGCAGCGAGGGTAATGACCCCTCCTGCAATTCCGACGATACGGCTCTGACGCCGTTTCGCTGCGAGATCAGGCATCGTTGTTTTCATGACAGCAGAACCCGATCCACCAGAAGACCACAAAATAGAAAAAACAGATAAGCCAGCGAATATCGGAAAGCGAAGCGCGCTGGCTTGTCTTTTGTCAGGCTTACGCCCGTTGCATCCTGCTGGTCCATCAGCACACGCAAGGCGCACAGGATGAAACCCAGATCCAGCAGGCTTGTCGTCACTGTGTAAAACATTCCGCATTCATGCGCGAAAGATGGCCACAGTGAGACGGCCGTGAGGATGAATGTATAAAGAAGGATCTGCCAGCGTGTGTGACGGGCGCCTTTGACGACCGGCAGCATCGGGATCCCCGCTTTGTCGTAATCCTTGCACGCGTAAAGCGACAGAGACCAGAAGTGCGGTGGCGTCCAGAGGAACACAATGGCGAACATGGCAACGGGCAGAACTGCCATGGAATTCATAGTCGCTGCCCAGCCGATCATCGGAGGAAACGCCCCTGCGGCACCCCCAATCACGATGTTCTGCGGCGTACTCCGCTTGAGCCACATCGTGTAAACGACACTGTAGAAAAAGATCGAGAACGCCAGAATGCCTGCGGCAAGAGCATTTGTGGCGAGCCACAGCACGACAACAGACAGTACGGACAGCGCGATACCATAAACCAGCGCGCTATCCGCTGGCATTCTGCCATCAGGGATCGGGCGTACATTGGTTCGGCGCATGACTGCGTCGATATCGCGGTCGTACCACATATTGATCGCACCGGCGGCGCCAGCACCGATACAGATGCACAGGATGGTAATGAGGCCAATGGGGATGGACGGCCACTGTGGAGCCACAGCCATGCCCGCAGCGCCGGTAAACACCACAAGGGAAATAACCCGCGGCTTCAGCAGAGCCAGCCAGTCCTTGAGCGACGAGTCTCCTTTATCGCCCAGAACTGAAAAAAGCCCCGAGGGGGCTAAGGGTGTTGCTTCACTCATGCTTTGGCCCGGGCGCGCCCGGTCTCCTTGATCAGGAAAAGTCCGAGTATGCCGAATGTCAGCAGGCTGAGGCCCATCAGGCCTTCTCCGACTACCATCAGCGCTGGTGTCAGAGAGCAAAGAGCTCCCACAAAGGTCAGGCCTGCATGCATGCGGCTCAGTGGAGACGGAATATGATCTGGGAGCACACGCATCATCCAGGCATAGAAACCACCACAGAGAGCCATAATGCCACCAAACGCCGCGGCTGAATGATCTGTTCCATGCCCCGGCATGAACTCTGCAATCCAACCCGCAGAGAAAAGGATCACACTTCCTAGAGCCCAGAGCGTCGTCCCATCCAGCTCCTGGCGCTGCTTCCAGACGTCAACGCAAAGCGCAGTTACCAGCAGGACCGACGGCACAAGCTGGGTCAACACCACGAGGCTTCCCTGCACTGCCGCAGGCACACCACCGAAGAGGCCGTCCATCCAGAAGAGCGGGCCCACGACAGCCATCACGCCAAAAGCATACGGAGCCAGCCGGTCAGCCAGTCCCGGCTTATTCCGGCTGGATGACAACAGATAGCAAACCAACCCCAGCGCTGGGGTCAGCATCAGAGATGTTTCTGGAAGATGAAGCATGCTGACCAGCTCATGAGCAGCATTGGCCGGAGCACCATTGATCATCATCCGCGTCATGATTGCAGCAAGGACAGGCGCGACAATCGTCACACCGGATGCTGTCGCAAGCATGGACCAAGCCAATGGAGAGAGCTTCCGGAACTGAAGAACACGCCCTTCGAGAAAAGTTGTGATGACATCCAGCGCAACAGCGAAAACACCCACGGCCCAGAGCGCAAGTGCAATGATTGGCTGGATTGGAAGAAGAACAATGCCGGATGACAGGAAACAGAAGCCCGTCAGTGTCAGAGCCGGAAGAGTCGTTCTGTCTGTTCCAAGCTCGGCAGGGAGGAGCCATTGGCCGAATCCACCGAGCGCAGCCGGACAGATTACAAAGAAAGCCATCAGAATGCCGTGGCAGAAAGCCTGCCCGGCAGTTGGATGAATCTGAAGGAATGGCAGAGCCAACGACCCACCCAGAAGACCAGCAAACAGTGCCAGTAAAATAAAGGATGCGCCGATCCGTCTATTGGAAAGAGCGGGGGTAGAGTCGAAGGCCTGATAAGTCATGATCGCGTAGTCGGTCCCTGCCAAGGAATACCGCAGCGAGCGTCGGAATACTCGGCGCCGGCTTAACCGGAGCCATACGCCGATCAGGCGACCAGGGCTGCGGCATCGCTTTTACTCTCGCATTGCGGCAATGTCACGAGTGTAAACAGCCCGGCAGGTGGAACAGGCGTCATAGTCGCGCGTTTCAGGTCTTCTGGTGGCAGAAGAGACTCGATTGCGAAGTCCGGATGCCAGCCGAGGGAACGCGAGGCACGGGCCATGCCGCGTTCTACTGTCAGACGCAGGCCACCCGTTGCAAGAAAGTGGTTCACAAACAGGATGTGACCGCCCGGACGAACAACACGCTTCAGTTCGGCGAGAAGACGGTCGGGGTGTGGAACGACGGACGCTACGAACATCGCAACTGCGATGTCAAAGCTGTTGTCTTCGAAAGTCGTGGCTTCTGCATCCATTTCCAGCAGGTCATCGACATTGGTCAGACGGTCCTGAAGAATGCGCTGACGTGCGCGGTCAAGCATGTCTTCCGACAGATCGATGCCGGTAATGCGTTTATCCGGAGAATATGACGGCAGCGCGAGGCCTGTCCCAACGCCGACTTCAAGAACCCGCTCTCCTGGGAGGGCGTTTACGGCTTCAACAGCCCTCTTGCGTCCATAGCCGGAGATACCACCAAAAACAGTATCGTAAACTCGCGCCCATCGACGATAGGCCGCCTTGACGGCCTCCGCATCCAGTGCAGAACGCGGGGAGAGGGTTGAAGACATAATATATGCGACCTTCTGTGTCCGCTCCCCATCAAGACTGGAGAGCTTGTCCGGAAACTTCGTTCAGTTGGGTCCTTCTTGCCCTTCAAGACATGCATCTGGCAAGACACGCGTTGCGGATGACGGGCGAGTTACCCGTTTTTCACCGTTTTGGAGGTCCCGGATGCTGAATTTTCTGCTGATCGTGCTCTGCCTCGTTACATGGGCCGGCGTCTACGTGTTTCATTTTCGGGAAAAAATCACGGAATGGTGGGATAATCGTTTTGTAAAGGACAAACCACCGGAAGCGCAGGACGAGCCTGCACCCGAGTTGCAGCTTCCTATCCGCTATGATGCGGTGCCCCCTGAAACAGAGAAAAAAGACGCCTGAGCTGTACCGCCCAGACGTCTTTCTTGTTCCTTCACTTCAGGATGGATAGCGCCGCTCAATCGCATCCCAAACCAGCCCGGCACTGTTGATGCCCTCAAAGCGATCCAGTTCCTGCAAGCCTGTCGGAGACGTCACGTTAATCTCCGTCAGCCAGTCCCCGATCACGTCAATACCAACGAAAATTAGGCCATGATCTCGAAGGTACGGACCGATCGAATCACAGATCTCCCGATCGCGCTCCGTCAGTTCCACCCGTTCTGCACGCCCGCCAACATGCATGTTTGACCGCGCTTCCCCTGTAGCTGGAACGCGGTTAATGGCCCCAACTGGCGCTCCATCCACGAGAATAATGCGCTTGTCTCCAAGGCGCACAGCGGGCTCATAGCGCTGGATCATCAACGGTTCGTTGGTGCGGGCAAAATGCATTTCCAGCAGAGCCTTCAGATTTTCATCATCCGGCTTGATGCGGAAAATTCCGGCGCCGCCATTGCCGTAAAGCGGCTTGACGATGATGTCCTTGTGCTGCTCGCGGAATGCCAGAATATCCCGGCTATCCCATGCAACCAATGTCGGCGGCATAAGGTGCGGGAAATGCGTGACAAGCAGCTTTTCAGGCGCATTCCGGACGGCGACTGGATCGTTCACGACCAGTGACAGCCCCTCGCCCACCCCATGAACGTGCTCAAGCATATGGGTCGCGGTGATGTACCCCATGTCAAACGGCGGGTCCTGCCGCATCAGGATCACATCGGTCTCGCCCAGCGGAAGAATTTCTTCTTCACCAAACGTCGCATGATCTCCGCGGACCCGGCGAACCTCAACCCGGCGCGCGCGCGCCTGAAGGCGGCCGCCCTTGCCCTGGCCTTCAATCAGACTGAGCGTGGTTACAGGATAAACCCAGAGCTCGTGTCCACGCGCCTGCGCTTCAAGCATGAGGGCAAAAGTAGAGTCGCCATCGATATTGACCTGTTCTAACGGGTCCATCTGTACGGCGACCCGGAGTGAGCGGGACATGTCGGAAACTCCGGCTAAGGAAAAATGGGATTTTATTCTGTAGCGGCCAGAATAGCTTTTTCAAAGCCACCCACAGCTCGCTCTCAAAAGATGTCGGCCCGGCTACGCAAAGCGGCCATAGCCTGCACTGTCGGTGTGGTCAGGGAAGAGGGAAGCTCACCCAAAGGAAACCAGCCAAAATCACTATGCTTTTCTGGCTCCATGAGCCTCGGCGTTCCATTCAGTTTCGTCACCAGATAAACGGGGGCGATCCAATGCGTACCGCTCTCCCGATCAGACTGCTCGACCAGACACAGCATGTCCCGGGCGTGGATCGTAATGCCCAGTTCTTCTGCAACTTCCCGTTCGACAGCACGCGAAACAGGCTCAAACAGATCTACTTTACCGCCGGGTAGTCCCCAGCATCCGGCTTCGGGCGCCTTTTTGCGACGAATCAGCAGAAGCTTTCCATCCACGAGAATGGCAGCGCCACATCCAACACGCGGTTCAGATTGCACGACGCCCTCTTTCAACCCTGTGACTCAGGATAAGTGATTTTGAGAATTTCGATTTCGACAGGGCCACGAGGCGTCTGCAACATGGCCACATCCCCGACACGGGTTCGCATCAGGGCACGTGCGATGGGTGAAATGAGACTGACCTCCCCCCGTACCAGATCCGACTCGTCTACACCGAGGATCGTTACGGTGTGTTCGACATCGTCCTCATCGACATAGGTCACGGTCGCGCCAAAAAAGACCCGATCCCGCGTGGTCTGCGCCGCAGGATCAACGATGACCGCATTTTCCAGCCTTTTTCCCAGAAACCTCAGACGCCGGTCGATCTCCCGCAATCGGCGTTTGCCGTACTGATAATCGGCATTCTCAGACCGATCTCCATTGCCTGCGGCCCAGGAGACGATTTCGACAATGCGCGGACGCTCTTTCTGCGCCAGTTCCTTGAGCTCGGCCCGCATGACCTCAGCACCGCGCGGGGAAAGATAATGCGAGAGTGGTGTTTTTTCAGACATTAGAGCGCCTGGACCCGAAAGCGCATCCGACCGCCAATCCGTGTTTTTGGTTTGAGGAGATGCAGCCCGCTAGCAACAACATCCGCCTGATTGATAGCGTCCGTCATGTTCGTAACAGGTTCCACAGCAACAAAAGGACTATCCGGGGAGGTAAAGACGACGAGATGCTTGAAGATCGGGTCTGCCTCGACCGTCACTGCCAGCCCATCATTCGGCCGCTTCAAAACAACCCGTCCCCCAAATCCTGCAAAGCAGTTATCGACAAAACGGTCATGAGCGGGCTTGGGCGTATGAAAAGACCATTCCCCATCACAAGGAACATCCTGAACAGGCAAACCATCCGGAGACGTCAGCCAGACCTTTTCAGCATCGAACGAAAACGTTGCATCTTCTGCTGCGGCAAGGAACGGATGAAAGCCAAACCCAACCGGCTGTTCCACATCATCCCGGTTTTCAATGGCAATCTGAACATCCAAACCTGCGTCTGTCAGTTGGTAAGACAGGGCAGCACGATAGGCAAAAGGCCATGCCTGATCATTCTCTTGCGGGACATGATACAGCGTCAGAACTGCGTGGTTTGCCTCCTGATGAGCAATAGTCCAAGGCTGCTCCCAGGCATTCCCGTGGATGGTGTGCGGATGGTCTCCCATGTTCGGCGCCAGATCGTAACTCTTTCCGCCAAATGAAAAGCGCCCCTCGGCAATACGATTGGAATACGGAATTAGCGGGTACGCCCCAACTGCCACTCCATTCAGCGCGCGCAAAGCTGCATTTGGGGTTGGTAGAAAAATATCTTTTCCATCCCGCTGCCAGAGGCCGACAGAGCCTCCCGTTTCGGGAAGAATAGTGAGCCGGCTCTTGCCGCAACTCAGTTCAATCATGACAGTCTGCAATCCTGATAATGGCGGTCGGTCATGGGCAACCCGGGGCCCTCATATAGCCGGATCAGCGACGCCCGCCACGTTTGCGCTTATTCGGGTCATAGCCGCCGCCGCCCGGCCCGAGGGGTGTTGGGCCTTTTGGCTTTTTCCCGCCCCCCGGTCGCCCGGCGGTTGACGTTGCAAGCGGTGGTGGCTCCAGGCCCATATCAATGGCTTCCAGACGCCGCACCTCATCACGCAGCCGGGCAGCCTGCTCGAAATCCAGATTGGCGGCGGCTTCACGCATTCGCTTTTCCAGCTCCTGAATCGTAACAGGCAGAGACTTGCCAACGAATTCTTCCGTGTCGCCAGCATCGTCAGGTGCAACAGTGACGTAGTCCTGCTCAAAGATAGACGACAGCGCATCACCAATCTTCGAACGCACCGTCATGGGCGTAATCCCATGAGCTTCGTTCCACTCGGTCTGCCTTGCGCGTCGCCGAGCGGTTTCCTCAATCGCGAATTTGAGGCTGTCCGTCATCTTGTCCGCATACAGCAGAACTCGACCATCCACGTTACGAGCTGCACGGCCGATTGTCTGGATCAACGATGTCCGGGATCGCAGGAAGCCTTCCTTGTCTGCATCCAGAATGGCGACGAGGGCACATTCCGGAATGTCGAGACCCTCTCGCAGCAGGTTGATCCCGACCAGAACATCAAAAGCACCCAGACGCAGATCACGGATAATCTCGATCCGCTCCAGCGTATCCACATCAGAATGCAGATAACGCACTTTGATCCCCGCTTCGCCCAGATAATCCGTCAGATCTTCCGCCATCCGCTTGGTCAGCGTTGTGACAAGAATGCGTCCACCCTTGGCAATCGTCTCACGCGCTTCGTGCAGCAGATCATCAACCTGACCTTCCACAGGCTTCACATCCGTTACCGGATCAATCAGACCTGTCGGACGAATAATCTGCTCGGCAAACACACCCCCCGTCTGTTCCATTTCCCACGGACCAGGCGTTGCCGAGACGAAGATACTTTGCGGCCGGAAAGCATTCCACTCACCAAAGGCGAGCGGGCGATTATCAATGCAAGAAGGCAGCCGAAATCCAAAGTCAGACAGGACAGATTTTCGCGCTCTGTCTCCGCGCTCCATGCCGCCAATCTGCGGCACTGTGACGTGGCTCTCATCTACAATCAGAAGTGCATCTTCTGGCAAGTATTCGAACAACGTCGGCGGCGGATCACCGGGGCCACGGCCTGAAAGGTAACGGGAGTAGTTCTCAATGCCTTTGCACGCCCCCGTCGTTTCGATCATTTCCAGATCAAACGTCGTCCGCTGTGACAGGCGCTCTGCCTCCAGCAATTTTCCTTCTTCGGTAAACTGCGCAAGCCGCTGCCGAAGCTCGTTCTTGATCCCGATCATCGCCTGATTCAGCGTTGGTCGCGGTGTCACATAATGGGAATTTGCGTAAACGCTGATCTCAGCCAGATCAGCCGTTTTATTTCCCGTCAGAGGATCAAACTCGGTGATCTGATCAATCTCATCCCCGAACAGAGACACACGCCAAGCGCGGTCTTCATTCTGCACAGGAAAAATGTCGATCTGTTCGCCGCGCACACGGAATGTCCCGCGCTCAAAGGCCGCGTCGTTGCGACGATACTGAAGCTCGACAAGGGCTTTGATGAGCTTCTCGCGATCAATCTCGCCGCCCACCTCAAGCCGGACCACCATTTTCGAATACGTCTCAACCGAACCGATACCGTAAATGCAGGATACGGACGCAACAATGATAACGTCATTCCGCTCCAGCAGAGCCTGCGTTGCTGCATGGCGCATCCGGTCGATCTGTTCGTTGATCTGGCTGTCTTTCTCGATATACGTATCTGACCGTGGAACGTAAGCTTCCGGCTGATAGTAGTCGTAGTACGAGACAAAATATTCGACGGCATTATCAGGAAAAAACTGCCGCATCTCGCCGTAAAGCTGGGCAGCCAGCGTCTTGTTTGGCGCAAGGATCAAGGTAGGCTTCTGTGTCCGCTCAATGACCTTGGCCATACTGAACGTCTTGCCCGACCCCGTCACACCAAGCAGCACCTGATCCCGCTCTCCGGCTTCTACGCCCTGAACAAGCTCCCCTATTGCGGTGGGCTGATCCCCTGCGGGCTCATAGTCAGCTTTGACCACAAACTTCCGCGTCTTGGCCTTGGCAGGCTGCTTTTCAGGGATGAATGCCGTCAGGGGCATTTCGGTCGCATTGCGGAGCGCGGAAGGTTTTTTGGCCATAGGGTCCAAGATGGGAAAGAAACGGGAACATCACAAGAGCGTCTCACCGGGCCTGTCGTTTCGTTCTGCAATGACGAATGATGAAAATCGTGATGATTGCCAATCTTCTGTTTCCAGAACCAAAGCCATCGCGCCAACCGCGTGTCCCGGGAATACAGAAATCTGCGAAACTCAATTTATGACATAACATTTCTAAAAATGGATAGTGAGACTCGTTTTCTCGCGCTATTGAGGCGAGCACATTTCGGAGGGAAGACCGATCATGGACGTCCAGACGATCGAGCAGACGTACAATCAGCTTCAACAACAGGCCCAGCAATCCGCCCAGGCGCTTCAGTCGCTGGGAGGCAAGATGCAGACTGCCGCACAGACCGGAGACTTGCAGGCTCGTGAGTGGTCTCTGGACCTGCGTGAGTTGGCTCTGTCCTTTCAGGCGGAGCAGCAACAGGTCACCAACCTGCTTCAGCAATTGCACGCTGCACTCGAAAATGCTGCGAACAGCCAACTAGAGACGATCACTGCATCATCGTCCTACACTGCTCAACCACCCGTTCAGGCTGTTGAACAGGCATCTGACAACGGATTTTTCTCCAATATCCTTAACTCCGGTTTTGCGCGCTCCGTGGAAGCCGGTGCAGGGTTCAGCATTGGAAATGATCTGATCAAAGAGATTTTTTAAATCTCCCAGTTCTGATGCAGAATGAAGGGGGCACGTGCGCCCGCTGCACAACGGACACGCTCCTTTGCCAGCATCTTCCGCCACAACATCATGCGCCCACGCATTGACCGTATTCAGCCTAAAGCGCTAACCCACAACAGACTCATGCGGCCAGATGACTGGCGCGGATCGGTACCAGAACCGAGATCAGGAAAACCATGACTACAGCCCTCATCACAGGAATCACCGGCCAGGACGGCGCATATCTCAGCCAGCTTCTGCTTGGAAAAGGCTATCGCGTTGTAGGTCTCCTGCGTCGCTCTGCCTCTGCAGATGTAGTCGGAGAGAGACTTCGCTGGCTCGGAATTATTGACGATGTTGAATTGATCGATGGCAACCTGACCGATCTTTCGTCCTTAATCCGTATCATGGAAACTGTGCGACCGGACGAGATTTACAATCTCGCAGCTCAGAGCTTCGTCGCGGCCTCCTGGCAGCAGCCGCTTCTCACGGGAAATGTAACGGGCATAGGCGCCGTCAACGTTCTGGAAGCGGCGCGTATCGTGCAGAGCAAGGCCAGATTCTATCAGGCATCTTCGTCTGAAATGTACGGCCTGATCCAGCAGCCGGTTCAGAACGAAAATACGCCGTTCTACCCCCGCTCACCCTACGCCGTTGCCAAACTTTACGCTCACTGGATGACAGTGAACTATCGTGAGAGCTTCGGGATGCATGCTTCATCGGGCATCCTCTTCAACCATGAGAGTCCCCTGCGCGGCATCGAATTCGTAACCCGCAAAGTCACGGATGGCGTCGCACGTATTAAACTGGGGCTGGCAAAGGAACTGCCGCTCGGTAACCTGGACGCAACGCGTGACTGGGGGCATGCCCGCGATTACGTTCGCGCCATGCACCTCATGCTGCAACAGGACACGCCGGACGACTACGTCGTCGCTACCGGCCGTACCACCAGTATTCGCGACCTTTGTCGCATCGCATTCTCTTACGCAGACCTCAACTACGAAGACCATGTGGTCACAAACCCGGCCTTCCTGCGTCCAGCCGAAGTAGAAGTTCTACTGGGGGATGCAAGTAAGGCCAAAAGAGTTCTTGGTTGGGAAGCCGAGACAACGCTTGAAAGCATGGTTGCCGAAATGGTGGACGCTGACCTCGCCCGCCATCGCAACCGGGCGACTATTTAAGGACGCTTCATGCGTATTCTTGTTACGGGCCAGCGGGGCTTTGTCGGGCAGCATTTAAAAGACCGGATGAAGGCTCGCTTTCCGCAAAGCGAGATCCTTTCTTCCAGTCCAGACATCCGTGACGCAGAAGCGGTTGATACCGCTATTGCGGCCTGTAAGCCGGACCATTGTATTCATCTTGCGGCCATATCAAGCATCGGCGACGCCAGGCAGGATCCTAATCATGCCTGGCAGGTCAACCTGCACGGCACGCTCCATGTTGCACGAAGCATGCAGCGCCATGCCCCGGAAGGCACAGTCCTTTTCGCCTCAACGGCTGAAGCCTACGGCTCCACATTCCAGCGCGGCCTTCCCGTCACGGAAAATGCCCCCCTTGCTCCTGGCAATACTTATGCAGCAACAAAAGCCGCAGCCGACCTTGCTTTGGGCGCCATGGCGAAAGAGGGCCTGAATGTCATCCGGATGCGGCCATTCAATCACACGGGTCCGGGCCAGTCAGTCGATTTTGTCGTCCCGGCTTTCGCCTCGCAGATTGCTCACATTGCCAAGGGCCTTCAGCCGCCGGAAATTCACGTAGGCAACCTTGATGCCCAACGTGATTTCCTGGACGTACGGGACGTCTGCGATGCGTATCTTGATGTCCTGATGACCGCCCCCTCTCTCGAACGCGGTACAATCCTCAATCTCTGCTCCGGACAGACACGATCCATTCGGTCCATTCTGGACGATCTGATCGCTATCAGCGGGATCAAGGCTGATATTATCATCGACCCTACTCGCCTGCGCCCTTCCGACACACCCATCGCACGCGGTGATGCCACCCTCGCCAGAAGCACTCTCGGATGGGCCCCTCGTATTCCATGGCTGCAAACATTGGACGATATTTACAGAGACAGCCTACAGCAAGCCACCGCGAATGGTCTGTCACTATAAAGGACGTTACTGTTCGCCCTGTTCGATCACTCCATATTCCAGCATTTGACGGGAAACTGCTCACTGGAGCAGGATGTTCTACCAACTCTGCTTCGTTGTGGAGATCTGAAGGGTCTGTCCCTTCCCAGCGACATCCATAACCTCAGCGTGCCGGCAGATTTGGTCTTGGCCGAAAACGATGTACCGAAGAGACTACGCCGTCCAGCTGTGTTTCTTGACCGTGATGGCGTTATCAACCGCGATCATGGGTGGGTTGGAACACGCGAGCGCTTCGAGTGGGAACCAGACGTTCTCGAAACCATCGCTCAGATGACGGATAGCGGCCATCATGTTTTTATCGTCACAAACCAGTCGGGCGTTGCCCGCGGGTTATACACTGAAGACGATCTCAAACAGCTTATGGACTGGGTCATCGAGACTATCCGCAAACACGGTGGCACCATTGATGACTGGCGATACTGCCCCATGCATCCAGAAGCGGTGGTGGAACAGTATCGGGGGCAGAGTCCTGACCGTAAGCCAGCGCCCGGAATGATTTTAGACTTAATCACACGATGGGAACTAGACCCGGCCCGATGTGTGATGTTTGGAGACCAGCCTACCGATATTCAGGCGGCTGACGCAGCTGGAATTAAAGGTATTCGCGTTGGCCCGTCCACTCTCGCCGAACTGGCTTCCCACAGAGGTTCATTCCAATAAGTGCAAATATTCATACCTCAGTAGCACTGGCTTTGTGTGTCCATATCAAAAACCCAGTAACGGCGAGGCTTTTAAATTGGACTGTCACGCAGGCAGGTTGAAGAACACAGACCTTTCCCCATCCTCTCAAAGACGTCTGATATCTGCCTCTGCTTCAGATGCGATCTGATCGATGGCGTCCTGATCAATTATGTCAAAAACAAAGTAATACCGAGAAATAAATAACAATTTATCGACACCTGGGAAGTTAGCCCCTCACCCTTGCTTACCCAAGGACACTTATTCTACAATCATCACTCAAAATATCTTGAATTACTGCCGTTTTCGTCGGCCCTACTGAAGCTAGCCTGGACCCATGAACAAAGATTACATTATCTGGATCGACGTTGAAGACATCTTTCAGTACTTCGAAAACAATGCGCGCCCCAGCGGAATTCAGCGCGTTGTCTTTGAAATACTGCATGTCATTCGGCAGCAGGCTGCCCAGAAACCTAGTATTGGCCGCATTGTTCTGACGCGCCGCGGCCAAGGGGAAACACACCTTCTCTCGTCCGTCTCTTTTGAAGAACTGGAAGCTCTTTTTTCTGTCCGTTCGGAAGAAAAAATTGCCTCTACACGCAAAACCGCACCTAAAAAACGACAGGATGCTCGTTCGCTCCTGCGCGGACTCCGTCACGCATTGATCCGGCGCCTTGAAAGTCTGCCGCCAGAACTTGCACGCCCTCTGCTGAATATTGCTGTCAATCAGCTGCGTGCATTGCAGTTACTGAAACGTTATGCACGTTCGAAACTGCACCGCACATCTTCTGCGCCCGCTCAACCAGCGCCCGTTACTCAGCCCTCTGCTGCCTTTGTATCAGCGAACTCTGATGCCTCCCCTCGGCCAGGTGATATTTTCCTGATCCTTGGTGCCGCATGGTCCGAGCCAGACTTTGGAGAGCGCCTGGCCAGCCTCCGCAAGGTATTTGGCGTTAAACCTGTTCTCCTTGTTTACGATCTCATTCCTGCCGTCAGGCCGGAATGGTGTGCCCTCTCTTTGATCTGCGATTTCCGACACTGGCTGGACACGACCCTGCCACAGTGCGGACGCCTCCTGGCAATCAGCCACTCCACAGCCAACAGTGTCGAGGAATATGCTCGCAAACAGCGCCTGACATTACAGGGCCCGGTCCAGACCATTCCAATTGGCAGTGGTTTTGGGCCCCCTCGACACGCTGAGGGCGAAAGACCCAAGGGACTTCCCGCAAAAGACAGCTATGTGCTGTTCGTTTCGACCCTTGAAGCCCGCAAAAACCACCTGCTGGCGTTTCGGATCTGGCGGCGTATGGTCATTGACCTGCCGCGAGATCAGGTTCCGACGCTCGTTTTTGCAGGACGCGTTGGCTGGCTGGTTTCTGACCTCATGCAGCAACTTGAAAACACGGAATGGCTCCGCGGGAAAATTCGCCTTCTGCGCGACCCCAGTGACGATGAACTAGCCCATCTTTACGACGGCTGCATGTTCACTCTTTTCCCGTCTCTCTATGAAGGCTGGGGCCTGCCGGTTACCGAAAGCCTCGTGAATGGCCGCCCCTGCGTGGCATCCAACTCGACTTCCATTCCGGAAGCTGGCGGTCCGCTGACCCGTTACTTTGATCCGGAAGATTTTGACGATGCCTATCGTGTTGTACGCGGGACAATCGAAGACAGGGCCGGCTTGAAAGTCTGGCAGGATCAGGTCCGCACACAGTTCAAACCCGTTCCTTGGGAAGACAGTGCAAATGCCGTGCTGGACGCCTGTCATGCCGCCTATCTGAGCGGGGACCAATCATGACGCTCTGGGTAGATATTGACGACCTTCTGTTCCACCTTCTGCATCACAGTCGACCGAGCGGAATTCAACGTGTCGTTTTCGAGATCAGCGCAGGATTGCGGGAACTCCGCGGACATGAAGTCCAGTTCGTTCGCCGGGGCCCAGACTCCGGAGACCCTCGCGGTTTCCGAACTGTGGACTGGACGTCTATTGAGACCCTGTTCCGGCAGATCATGGAAGGCAAGACTGCCAAAGCGGGCTCTTCCTCCCCCGGATCATTTCCCGTTACACCACCGATCGACAAAATTGCCTCAAAGGACGTTCTGACAACCTTCTTTAGAGCAGAAAGCTGGGCACTCCGGGAACTCAGCACGCTACCCCGCGCCCTTGCTCACCTTGCTCTGGACATGGGCCGCTCCAAGATAAAGGAACGTCAGAAAGGGCAATCCTCCATCCAGTACGATGAAGGGACCAGGCTAGCTGATGCCGCCCAGCCCGGCGATGTTTTTCTGACTCTTGGAGCGCCCTGGCATCATCCAAACTATGTTCAGAGCATCCGATGGATGCGTGATGAACTGCGTATGTCGTTCGGAATGCTCATGCATGATCTGGTTCCGGTTCGTCATCCCGAATGGTGCGACCGTGGGATTATCATGACCTTCAAGGCCTGGCACAGCGCAATTCTACCACTGGCAGACATGATTTTCGCAAATAGCGATGCCACAGCGCGCGATGTGCAGTCCTATCTGGCCGAACAGGACATTGGCACCAATGTCACCGTTCAGACCATTCCGCTGGGTACGGGCTTTGGTCTCGCGGATGCTCCCATGGCTCCTGAACCCGTTGTGCAGGAACCATACGTCCTCTTCGTCTCCACCATCGAAGCCCGTAAAAACCATGTCCTGCTTTTCCGGGTCTGGCGCAAACTGCTTGAGGACATGCCCGCAGAAAGCGTCCCCACTCTCGTCTTTGCGGGACGAGAAGGCTGGCTCGTTTCAGATCTCATGCAGCAGCTTGAAAACGCTCGCTGGCTGGATGGGAAAATCCGTTTCGTTCAAAATCCTACTGATGCCGAACTGCGACGTCTGTACGCTGATTGCAGCTTCACGATCTTTCCTTCATTTTTCGAAGGCTGGGGCCTGCCGGTGACAGAAAGTCTCTCCATGGGACGCCCTTGCCTGGCATCAGGGACAACATCCATTCCAGAAGCCGGAGGAGAGCTCACCCGCTATTTCAACCCCGACAATATCAACGAGGCCTACACGCTCGTTCGTAAGACCATCGAGGATGCCGATGGCCTGAAAGCCTGGACCCAACAGGTGCGTTCAGACTTCAAACCCGTTCCGTGGAACGAAAGCGCCAAAGCTATTCTTGACAAGATAAACTAACGATACCTTCGATCATCACCTTGAACAAAAATTAAAAAAGGGTGTTCCCGCATGGGAGACACCCTTTTTGCGTTCAGAGTGTGGATAGCGCAGGTGGCACCTTGGCTTTGGCCAAAGCTTCTTTCTGTCGCTCAGCCAGAACATTCACATCGAAGCCTTCAATGAGTTCCTGGAACATCTGATGCCAGTTCAGACGAGCTCCCAGACGTAGGAAAGCGCTTCCCAAACCGATGGCCGAGCGATCCATCAGAACAAACTCGCGCGGCAGCTTCACACCGCCCGTTCGCTTCAGTCCATCATAGACCCGTTCCAGAACCTGCTTGGCTTCCGCCGGATCATTGCTCTCCTGCATGGAGCAGACCCGATCCGTCATGAGCGGCCGATAGAAGAAGCGTGCCCACTCGTTCAGAACTTCAGCCGTCTCACGTGACAAGCCTTCAAAGCCCCATTTGCTATAGGCGTGGAAGGCTTTGTCTTCATCGTTATCCCGAAGCGCCGCAAACAGATCCACAACACCTTCAACAAAGCGAGGGGAAAAAATGCGGACGGCCCCGAAATCCAGCAGGTTCAGACCGTAATCATCGCGCACGGTGAAATTGCCCATATGCGGGTCACCGTGGATGACACCATAGCGATAAACCGGTGTGTACCAGGCGCGGAACAACGCCCGCGCCATATCGTCCCGCTGTTCCTGCGTCGCCTCAGACGCCAAAACCGCCTTCATGCCGCGACCAGACACCCAGTCCATCGTCAGAAGACGCCCGGTGGACAGTTCCTCAATGGGTGCCGGAACGGTCACAGTCGGGGTTTCAGACAGCATGTCCCGATACAGGCGCAGATGACTGGCTTCCCGACGATAATCCAGCTCTTCCCGAAGCCGGTCAGACAGTTCGGTGTAAACCTCGTCCTGACGGATCGTTGTTTCAAACCGCTTATACACGCCTAGAGCCGCACGGAACTGCCGCAGATCAGAATCCACCGCGCCCTGCATGTCCGGATACTGGAGCTTGCAGGCCACTTCGCGTCCATCAACCAGACGGGCCCGATGCACCTGCCCCAGAGACGCCGCTGCAACAGCGTCATGACTGAAAGAGCGGAAGTTCTTTTCCCAGCCAGCACCCAGTTCCGCCGTCATCCGACGACGCACGAAGTTCCAGCCCATCGGGGGTGCATTGGCCTGAAGATGAGCCAGTTCTTCCGCATATTCGTCCGGCAGAGCGCCGGGAATGGTGGACAGAAGCTGAGCGGCCTTCATGAGCGGCCCCTTCAGATTGCCCAGCGAAGACTTCAGGCCTTCAGCGTGGACACCCTTGTCCGTCTTGATGCCAAGACGGTTTCCAGCCAGGCGCGCAGCGATACCGCCGACTGCACCAGATGTCCGAGCCATCCGGCGGAGTTCGCCCATCAAACCGGTATTATCGAGATCGCGCGCCATGGTATTTTCAGCCCTCCTGCTCGAGCTGATCAATCAGACCCGAGATCACATCCAGTCCTTTACGCCAGAAACCCGGATCCGTCGCATCAAGACCGAACGGAGCGAGAAGTTCTTTGTGGCGTAGTGTTCCGCCTGCTTCGAGCATGGTGCGATATTTATCAGCAAAACCGTCTGGCTGATCTTGGTAAACACCATACAGCGCATTCACGAGACAGTCCCCGAACGCATAGGCATACACATAGAACGGCGAATGCACGAAGTGCGGAATATAGGACCAGTAGGTGTCGTAGTCCGGCGTGAAGTGGAACGCCGGGCCGAGGCTGCGTTCCTGCACGTCACGCCAGATGGCACCAAGCTGTTCGGCTGACAGCTCGCCTTTAGCCCGTTCATCATGCACACGAACTTCAAACTGATAGAACGCGATCTGGCGGACTACCGTGTTCAGCATGTCCTCCACTTTCGCTGCCAGAAGATGACAGCGGCGCTTCGGATCAGTTTCCCGGTCGAGCAGAGACTGGAACGTCAGCATCTCACCAAAAACGGACGCTGTTTCAGCCAGGGTCAGAGGCGTCGCAGAGTTCAGATAACCCTGCTTCTGGCCTGCAAGGATCTGGTGCACGCCATGCCCAAGCTCATGAGCCAGCGTCATCACGTCGCGGGCACGGCCATGATAGTTCATCAGAATATAAGGATGGACAGAGGGTACTGTTGGGTGTGCGAACGCCCCCGAAGATTTGCCCGGCGCAACTTCCGCATCAATCCACGGGTGCGTCAGGAAGCGATTTACCAGATCGCCAAGCGCCGGATCGAAACCCGTATAGGCATTCAGGACGATCTCCTTGCCGTTCTCCCACGGAATAATCGTGTCAGCCACGCCCGGCAGAGGTGCGTTCCGGTCCCAGTGTTCCAGCTTTTCCAAACCGAGCCATTTGGCCTTCATCGCGTAGTAACGATGGGACAGACGCGGGTAAGCCTCATCAACGGCGCTGACCAGCGCGTCCACAACTTCGTCTTCAACCATATTGCCACGGTTGCGACTGCTGGACGGACGCGGATAACCACGCAGCTTGTCTCCGATCGCCTTGTCCTTGGCGAGCGTGTTCGTGATCATCGTCAGCAGACGGGAATTATCGGCCAGAACAGCACTGATCTGCTCGGCCGCTGTAGCGCGCTTTTCGCGCTCTGAGCTCGTTAGGGTATTGAACGCGGCGCCCAGCGGCTTGATCTCACCATCGAGCGTGACGGTCAGGCTCGCCATTGTCTCGTCAAACAGCCGGTTCCAGGCACTTCGTCCCGTTACGGACTTGTCCATCAGAACCTGCTCGACTTCATCCGAGAGCTGATAAGGAAGGAACACTCGCAAATCACGCAGGAACGGCTGCCATTTAGCCATTTCTGGCGCCGCTGACACTTTAGCCAGAACGTCGTCTTCCAGACGGTTCAGTTCCAGCGAGAAAAAGAGCAGGTCAGCGGAAATGTCAGTGACACGCTCCTGAACGCCCTGCGTGAAGCGGCCCCAGACCGGATCTGTCGTATGAGCGGCAAAACCCAGCTGGGCGAAGGAGCCGATGCGCCCCAGCCCTTCCTCGATCCGCTCATACTCTGCGAATGCCTTCGCCAGAGCAGCACCTTCTGCCTGACCGAGCTTGCCTTTCCAGGTTTCGCTGAAAGTCTTTGCCGCAACCGTCAAAGACTCGAAATCTTTTTCAATCGCAGGGTCTTCCAGCGACGCATAGAGATCGGACAGGTCCCAGCGGGGCGGCGTACCGCTCTCGGCAGGAGGAGCGGACGGGCCAGCAGGCGCGAAAGGGTGTAGACTGTTCATACCCTGAATTTAGACTGCTGAGCCGCCTGGTCAAACGGGTGCTTAATGACAAATCCGTAGTAATTGCAACCAGCAGATCGGAAAGTGCGGTTTCAATCTGCCAGACGCAACGCCGCTTCAAGATCTTCGATTGTATGCTGGCTAAAAACCTGGATGCCATTCTGCTGCAAGAGAGCTGCCGTTACCCCCGCACCGGCATGTTTATGGCCTGTAAAGCTGCCATCATAAATCGTCTGGCTTCCGCAGGACGGACTGCCCTCCATCAGTAATGCAAACCTGCATCCCTGCGTTTGGGCAACGTTGAGCGCGATGCGTGCACCGGCGACGAATTCATCCGTAACGTCCGCTCCGGAAGTATCCATGACGCGCGCTTCGCCCTTCAGGACATTTCCGCCTGCCTGACCCCCTTCTATCTCTGCCGGAGGCCGCGGCACAGACATACCGCCCGCCAGTTCAGGACAAACCACGATCAGTCGCCCCTCGTCCTGCCATTGTTGAAGCACAGGATGCAGAAGGGTTTTTGCCTTACCATCATATCGGACTGGTTGACCCAACAGACAGGCACTGACCAGAATTCTGTTATTCACAAGCGGCAATATCCTGCTCTTAATTCAAACCTTGAGGCATCTGCCCCAATACGAACGTCGCAAATTCATCCGGGCGGACATAGCTCTTAAAAGCATCACGAACGCTCTCCGGGGTCGCGGCCTGATAGGCTCTGGCAGCATCGTTCAAATGCTCCCAGCCAAGTCCGCGCAATATCAGATTTGCGTCCCTGCGACTGGGCGCCACCATGGTCGCGTTTGAGATAATCATTTCGCGGATCAGATGTGCTCTGGCCCTGTTCAGTTCCTCAACTGGGACTGGCTTTGCTGCCATGCTTTGCAGCTCTTGCAGAACATGCTGCCGCGCGACCTTCACGGAGCCCGGATCAGCCCCGAAACTCACACTGTAGGTTCCAAAATTTTTCTGGGCAAAGACCATCGATCCGACAGTATAAACATATCCCGTTCTGATCCGCAGATCCCGATACAGGCGACTGTCGGGGCCGTTGGTTAACATGGTATCAGCCAGCATCATGTTGTAACGCTGAGGATCATTCCATCCGTGGGCATTCGCCTGTGCGATAATCACCATATTCTGTGACCGAACAGGATCATTGACGGACTGGACTTCCGGAAGGGTACGCAATGGAAGGGCTGGCAAATCCACATCTGGCTTTGGTCCGCTGGCTTTCCAATCCCCAAAGGCCGCTGTGATCTTTCTGCGTGCCTCTTCGACGGAAATGTCACCAACAACTTCTATCGTCGTCATATCTGGCCGATAAA
Organism: Gluconobacter sp. Gdi; assembly: GCF_014132155.1. Taxonomy (GTDB): domain Bacteria; phylum Pseudomonadota; class Alphaproteobacteria; order Acetobacterales; family Acetobacteraceae; genus Gluconobacter. Next base: position 556,251 of record NZ_BLJQ01000001.1, on the reverse strand, counting down.
CGGACGTGTAATAGGACAGCACATCCTCACGGGTCAGATCCGATAGTGTCTTCACGGTTTGCATGCGACGAGAGGGAAAACCTTCCGGCATCAATGTGTTCGTGATGCTTCTCTGAAAACGATAGGCAGGCATCTGCTCAGCACCTGCCTGCAGACGGATCATGTTCTGACGTATCAAATCAAACGCGTATTGGGGGAACGCCGGATGCAGTTCCAGGTCTGCCAAAATGGTAAGGGCGGCACCGAAATCCTGTGTCCGGCTCCGGATGGAAAAATTGGTCCCGCCTCTTGCAGTAGCTGCCAGATCATCCAGATTTTTCTCTAATGTCTCCCGGCCTCGTGTAACTGATCCGAACGAAAACAACTGACCTGTCAGGGCGGCAACGCCCTCTTTTCCGGTTGGGGCCTGCATGTCAGGGTCGGACTTTATGTACCCAAACAAAAACACCGTTGGACTGACATGTCTGGTTCGCACCAGCACCCGCAGACCATTTGGAAGCATGAAGTCTGCATCCGGCGCGACGTAGATTGGGGGCGCGGGAACGTTCTCAATCGGCTTGGCCCAATCAGGCAGCGGCCCCGTCGCGCCCGCCTGACCGCCAAAGGATTCTGCACCACCAAAGCCTTTTCCTGCTGGCGAAACTGCATGATCTGATGCCAGCATCGTCACCGCAACGGCACGTTCCGGATCCAGCAGTTTACGCGCCAGAGCATTGACGTCCTGCACAGTCACTTTCGCAAAACGATCGTAGACAGCATCGGGGCTATCGGCATTCTCTGCTGTCAGAGCGGCAGACCATTGGCTAGCGAGCCCTGCAATGGAGTTCTTTTCAAAATCTTTAGAGGAAAGCGCCCCTTTTTTCATACCCTCGAGCACATCCGCCGATACACCCTTGGCCCGAATTTCAATAAGTGTCGCCTTGAGAAGGGCCATAGCCGCCTTTGGGTCGCCTCCTCTGGGAATTGTCAGAGATGCTTGAACGGTTCCCGTGTGAAGACCCCGAGCGATACCCAAGTCCGCCGACAGCGCCTTATGTTGCAGCACCAATTTGTAGAGGGGCCCACGACGGTTCGAAAGAACTGCGTCCAATAGAACTGCAGCCGGAGCATCGCTATCGCGGAGAGTGGGTCCTCTCCAGAATAGCCCAACCCCATCGACCGCATAATTTGACTGCATACTCAAGGACTGGGGAACAACCGGTGCAACAGGAGCCTTCGGGCGCTCTGGAAGCGGATGTGCGGGAATAGACCCGAAGATCTGTTCAACATGCTTCAGGGTCGCAGCCGGATCGACATCTCCGACAATAACCAGAACAGCATTATTGGGCACATACCATTTACTGTAGAAATCTCGTAGGAGCTTCACGTCTGTCGCCTCGAAAGACGGCCGGGTTCCTAACGGCGAATAATCGTAGCCACTGTTTTCAAACAGAATAGAATTCATTTGTTCTTTCAGCCTGAAATTAGGGCTCGAAAGATCCCTGGATACTTCCTGCTCGATCGCACCCCGCTCTTTCGCCCAGAGCCCTGCATCCAGTGAGAGATGCTGCATCCGGTCAGCTTCCATATGCAGGACAACATCCAGATCCTGCGCCGGTATCAAACAGTGGTAACGAGTCAGGTCGGTTTGCGTAAAAGCATCGAACTGACCTCCCAGCGTTCCTATAACTGTTAAAAGCTGATTTCCGCTGAGCGTTGGCGTTCCACGGAACATCATGTGCTCAAGCGCATGGGCTGTCCCCGGAAAGCCTTTTGGAGCCTCAGCAGACCCCACCATATAGGTCAGTTGCACGCTGACAGCAGGGGCGATCGGATTGCGGACCACAACCACCCGCAAACCATTCGGCAAAGTTTCGCGCCCAATGTCTGCGCCATAAGCCGTTGAGCAGACCAGACCCGTGAGCAGGGAAATCGCCAGAAATGTCTTTTGAAAAATATGCATCGACATGACTTCATCAGTGTATCGGTCAATGTAACGTAACAGTTACAGATCCCAAGTCATGTGGATATTTTGTGACCCCACTCGGTGCGGGGATGCTGCCCTTGTGAAACAGTAGTCTCACAAGGGCAGCCATTTATTCAGTGACGAATGACTTCGTGGGTATTTTCGTCGTCTTCATCATCTTCGTCATCGTCTGGAGGACCAGCAATCTCGTCGTCATCCACGAGACGACGCGGATCAATAGCGCGCCAGTCGCGCTCCATGGGTGTCGCCCGATTGGCAACGAAGTCATCCAGTTCCGTGGACGACTTCCAGCCATCATCTCCCGCATCAACAACTTCCGCGTTCTCACCAAAAGCCATCCAGCTTTCCAGCACTTCACGACTTGTCGCACCGGAAACACGGCAGCGCTCAATACTGTCTCGCACATAGGCGCGGGCGTAAGCATTGGCGTGCATCAGGTCCATGAAGTCTTTTACGACTTCCACAGTATCGTCCTCAGATGCGCCGGAGAGATCGATGATCCTGACACTCCAGGACTGGCCCTGCCCGGCGGTTTCCGTTCCAGGGTTTTCGGGTTCGTCACTCATGAGACCTCCTGTTCGGCTTTTGCCTTGTTCAGCAGAAATTCACGCCCAACCTTGACGCGAAGCGTGCCGTCATAGGCCACGATGTCTGCCGTTGCATAGGTTTCGGACCAACGATCCGGAATAAAAGAGCCACTGCCGACAACATCAATCGGCGCATGAGCATCCCGCATGCTCGTGCACTTGGACACATTGAACCCTGACGACACCGTGATTTTCACCTTCGGAAAACCAGCCTCGTTCAGAGCTTCGCGCATCCGCCAGATTGCAGCAGCCGAAACACCCGTGCCAACCAGATCCCGCAGTTCTGCGTCAGAGCGGTAACGACGGATCGTGCCCGGCGTGTAGCGTTCCAGCACGGCGTAAGACGACTGTGGGTCCAACCCTTCCAGAAAGCGCCCACCATGCGTATCGAGGCGGACACTCAACTGCCCGGCAGCAGCTTTCTCCGGGAAACGTCGACACACTTCCAGCGCATCCGTCACTTCCTGCCCGAAATAGTCTACCAGAATGGTCAGGGGGTCATTCGGGTAGACTTCCGCATACATCTCGGCCGCCCGGAGCGTTGAACCGGCATAACCGATCAAGGCGTGCGGCATGGTCCCAAGACCATGCTCCTGCCCAAAGAATCCGGCCGTTGCATCGTTGGCATTGCCAATGAAACCACGCGCCCCTTCCCTCTGGGCCGCACGGGAGCCGACGGCTGCCGCATAGCCCATTTGTTCCTGCATCTCGAAGCCCGCGCAATGACGCGCTTCCATCGCCAGGAACGGGACTTCCGGTAATGCCATGGCCATCTGGTAAGCATTGTGGGCAGCCACGCAAGCAGCGCCCAGGCGTTGAAGGACGAGAGTTTCCAGAGGAGCCAGTTTTGTGAACGGGCCAGTCAGATACAGAAGCGGTTCACCCGCGCCGACCCACTGCCCTTCTTCATAAACTTCGCGGATATGGAGATCGAAACTCTGGGCCTTGGCCACATTCCGCAGCCAGGTCACTGCTATGCCACAGGCCGCAATGACCGGGCGACGGATAAAAACTGCATAGGTGACTTTCGCATCACCAAAATGTTCGACGATTTTTCGGGTTCGCCCGAAGTAGGCGTCTGTCCTGGATTCAATTGTTTTTTGATCCAGCGGGCCAATGGCACCGCTGGACTGTTCTAATGCGCTTTGAGAAACGGAAGAATTCATTCCTGCTTTCCTGCTCGTCGGCCTGTCAGTTCATGCGCAAGTAGAAACGCCATTTCAAGCGACTGTTCCGCATTAAGGCGCGGATCACAGAATGTTTCATACCGATCACCCAGATCAGCTTCCGTCAGACACTGGGCGCCACCGATGCATTCGGTCACATCCTGACCTGTCATTTCAAGGTGGATACCGCCCGGACGACGGCCTGCGGCTTCAAACACATCGAAGAAACCAAGCACTTCGCCCAGAATGCTCTCGAACGAACGCGTCTTGACCTTGCTGGATGTCGTGGTGGTGTTGCCATGCATCGGGTCGCAGAGCCATGTGACCGTACGACCCGTCTTGATGACAGCGTCAAGCAGCGGCGGCAGATGCTCGCGCACCTTGTCCTTGCCCATACGCGAGATCAGCGTGATCCGGCCGGCTTCATCGTTCGGGTTCAGGATTTCGAGCAGCTTCTCCAGATCCTCAACTGTGGTCGTCGGACCAACCTTGATGCCGATCGGATTCTGAACGCCACGCAGGAACTCGACATGCGCGCCATCCGGCTGACGGGTGCGATCCCCGATCCACAGGAAATGCGCCGAGCAATCGTAGTAGTCACCACTGGTGCTGTCGATCCGCGTCAGGGCCTGCTCATATGGCAGGAGCAGCGCCTCGTGAGAGGTGTAGAATTCCGTCTCATCAATCTGGGATGCGGCACTGTCGAAGCCACAAGCCCGCATAAAGGACAGCGTTTCATCAATACGATGCGCCAGATCCTGATAGCGCGCTGCGAGCGGTGAGCGCTCCACAAAGCCGAGGTTCCAGCTATGGACCTGATGCAGGTTTGCATAGCCGCCGTTTGCAAACGCACGCAGGAGATTCATAACGCCAGCGGACTGGAAATACCCCGTTTCCATGCGGGCAGGATCAGGAATACGGGAAGCCGCCGTAAATTCTGGACCATTGATGATGTCACCGCGGTAACACGGCAGCGTCACACCATCGATCGTTTCCGTATTGGACGAGCGCGGCTTGGCATACTGACCCGCCATACGGCCAATCTTCACGACAGGCACCTTGGCGGCGAATGTCAGAACCACAGCCATCTGAAGCAGCACGCGGAAGGTGTCGCGGACGATATCTGCGGTAAATTCGTCAAAGCTTTCCGCGCAGGCCCCACCCTGAAGCACAAAGGCTTCACCGCGGGATGCTGCGGCCAGACGCGTCTTCAGGCGGCGGGCTTCACCCGCGAAAACCAGCGGGGGATATCGATGCAGACGAGCCTCGACAGCAGCAAGCGCAGCTTCGTCTTCATAAGACGGGGCCTGGACGATCGGACGGGAACGCCAGCTTGCAGGAGACCATGACATCGTGTTGGTGGACGTCTGGGTCTTGGTCGAGGGGTGCATTGAATGCCCTCCGGGGGTCGGGAAGTGAACAAAATTGCGGGGCGCTGTTTATGGCTGAAAAAGCGCCGGGTTGATAGCGCGAAAAGTTAGATTGTAACGCATGGCACCTGTCTGCTGATGGAATGTTTCACGCACAGGGGAAACGCCATGCCACGCCAGCCGGGAAGCCCCACCCCAGACCACGACATCTCCATGCCTCAGATCAAAGCGCCTGACCGGGTCTGTCTTTAGCATACCGCCAAAAGCAAATCGGGCTGGAACGCCCAGAGAAACAGACACAATCGGAGACGCCAGGTCGTCTTCATCCCGATCCTGATGGAGCCCCATCTTCGCGCCCGCCTCATAGCGGTTCACCAGACAGGACGTGGGAGAAAAATCCGGAAACCCTGCCTCAACTGCTGCGGCTACAGCGATGTGACGAAATATATCCGGCATCTCCGGCCATGGATGACCAGTCGACGGGTCTTGCCGAACATACCGATAGCCGCGCTTGTCCGTATACCACCCACAGGCCCCGCAACTGGTCATGGCGACGGACATAGGCCGACCACCCGGCGTTATCATGAAGCGGAAAGGGGAAGCCTGAGAGAGGAGATGGACATGCTGCAACAGCTGTTCTGCAACGGAGTCGGCAAAGCCAGGGAGCCAGACCGCACCACTTCCAAGGTCCGTACGGCCCCGCATTCCAGCAAAGAGATCCTCCACGTCTTCCTCCTGCTCCAATAATTCGAGATGAAAAGAACTCTTGAACCTCAGCCCAAGCGGACCGATTATAAAAAAATATGCGGTTCTGCTTTCCATATGGTGATGGGGCCGTTGATTTCCATGAATTGGCTCAGGACCAGATCCCATGCTGCCCTCTTCCCACTTTTTCTGCCACGCCCTGCTGGCAACTGCTTTACTGGGAGGGGTGGCTCAGGCGCAGACTGCCACTTTCGGCCAGCCTTATGATGCAGCACCCTCGCAGAACAGCACTCAGTCCCAGGTGCCGGGCGCCGAACAGAAAGCCAATGGTGGCGAGCATTTCCGTGCCCGCGGTCATCGGTCCCTCCCGCCTGGCTACCAAGATGCCCCGAGCACGGAATTCGAGCACGGGCCAGATCCGGATCATGAAGCCGGTGTGGAGCGTGATAGCGTAACGGGCGCCAATCTTTCTAAATTCGGGTCGGCCTATCAGGGCAGCAACAACACCCAGTCTGGCCAGCTCGGTGATGCCACGGGCAACGGCTATGTGGCTCCACGCGGCAACGGCTGGTAAAACGAAACCAATCTCTGGCGCCGGGGTTCTGCTCTTCAGGATGCGGCTGGTATTATCCAGCCAGATCGTATGAGGAGCAGACTCCATGCCATATATTACTGCCACTGACGGAACGAGCCTTCATGTGAAGGATATGGGCGTTGGACGCCCGGTTGTTCTGATCCACGGCTGGCCGCTGACCGGCGACATGTGGGAAAAACAGACCCTCGCTCTTGTCGAAGCCGGCTACCGCGTCATTACCTATGACCGTCGCGGCTTTGGTCTCTCAGGCCACCCCATCAACTGCTACAATTATGACGTTCTGGCTGATGATCTTGCCGTCATTCTGGAACAGCTTGATCTATGGGACGCAACTCTCGTTGGCTTCTCAATGGGCGGCGGCGAAGTGGCCCGCTATCTGACACGGCACGGCCGAGCCAGAATTTCCAAGGCCGTCCTTCTGGCATCCATCGTTCCGTTCCTGCTGAAGACCGCCGATAATCCTGATGGGGTGGATATCTCCGTCTTTGACGGTATCAAGCAGGAAATCCGACAGGATCGTTTTGGCTTCCTGAAGAGCTTCCTTCCAGGTTTTTATGGCACAACGATGCTGCACCATCCGGTCAGTGAAGGCGTGCTCGACTGGTCCTTCACGCTGGCCAGCATGGCGAGCCCAATGGCTACGCTCGATTGTGTGGATGCCTGGGGAAAAACGGATTTCCGCGGAGACCTTCAGTCCTTCACCATTCCGACGCTCATCATCCATGGAACGGCTGACTCGGCAGTCCCGGCCGATATCGCCGGACGCCGGGCTGCCGATATGATCCCTGGATCGATTTTCCGTGAATATGACGGGGCGCCACATGGGCTGTTCCTGACCCATGCCGAGCAGGTCAATGCAGACCTGCTGGAATTCCTGGCGTCCTGACCTCCCGGCTCAGGTCGTTGCCCTGAGAAATGCCCTGCTGGTCGGCAGTTCTGACTGCACGATCAGCAGGGAACCAATCGCCAGAACCAGATCATGGCGAATGGACGGGTCCTGAGACGCCCGCTCAAGGGCATAAAGCTCTGTCAACGTGGGCTCAATTGTTGCGGCTGTATGGGTAAGCGGTAATTTCCGACGCAAGAGATTTCGGATCAGACCATCCACGGCTGCCACAGCGGTCTCCGGCAGGCTGCCATGCTGGGCCAGCTTGCGCAGCATCAGCACGTTGCGTCCCACTGTCATGACCGAGAGAGTGCCACGTAACATTTCCTCCGCACGGTCACTCTCCAAAGAGCCAGCGAAGCGAACCGCACGTTCCATGCTCTGCGTGCCATCATTGATCCAGACATATTCGTCCATCACAACACCCGGCAATGCCAGTCGCCGCAGACTGCGCTTGAGCTGATAGCGAAGAACTTCCGCGGCCCGACGCGGCGTAAATGGCAGAACCGCACGGAAGATGACCACACCGCCCCCCAGACCGAGCAGCAGCGCAATGGTCGTATTGAGCCATGATAGCTCATCCATACGCCCCTGATTGTCCATGCCGAGCAGGAAGGGAAAGAACGTGCCGTAAGACGCCGCCATCACAGCCGTTCCCGGATTCCGGGTCGCAAGACCGCCGAGCATCATGAAGAAGCCCACTGTCAGACAGAAAAACGCATAGCTGGCTGTGACCGGCATCACGACAAAGACGGGAATGACACTGGCGAGTGCCGCGAAAACGGCTCCGTAGAAGAACGCTGCGCTGAGCAGGACGGTATTTTCGAAAGTTGCAAAACGGGCACAGACCACCGCAATGAAGGTCAGGAAGACGCTTCCCTGCGGCCATGCTGTCACTTCCCAGACATACGCCCCGAAAAGAAGTGCCGCCATGGTCCGCACCCCGTTTCGGGCAGCCGCTCGCCAGTCCGTATTCCGGGTCAGGCGATGACGTTCGGAAATCGGGGCACCATCTACGCTGGCGCGATAGGAGCGCAGAGTTTCGCAGAGGTCCGAAATCATGACCTCCACACCCGTCAGAATGATGCCTTCGTTTAGGGAGTCTTCATCGTCGCGCGGTAAAACGGCCTGCATTCGCCCCCGGCATTCCGCGAGTAGCGCCTCGGTCTGGACAAGGGCCGCAATACCGCGACGGTCACTTTCCAGACGCGCAGGCAGTCCTTCAAGGGCAACGCCCATATCGTGAAGAAAAGGAAGCAGTGCGTCTGGAATATGAGACACGGACGTCATACGCGTCTTAAGGCCCAGTCCGCGCGACAGAACACGCGCCACGAGGCCCAGCGTTACATAGGCGTGTTCGACTTCGTTACCCTGGCTGCGAATTTCAATCCGAGAAAACTCAATCTGATCGCTGGAAGCCTGAAGCGATCCCATGAGGGCACAGAGCGTATCTGTGGCGTTGGCTTTCTGGTTCAGAACATCCGTCAGGGCACCACTGGCTTTTGTGAGAATAGCCTGTAACCGCTTTCGCAGTTCTTCCCGGGCGCGGTCTGCCACATTGGGAACGAACACCATTCCCATGACCGTCTCGCAGATCACGCCCAGAAAAATGTATGTTCCGCGCGCCATGGCGATATTGAACACATTGTCCGGCTCTTTGACGGCGCCAAGGGCAATGATGGTGCAGGTATAACCGGCAAGAACGAGTGCATAGCCTCGGAAGTTATGCGTCAGGGTGGCAAACCCGGCGCAAAGCCCGACCCAGATCGCCAAAGCGGGAAGAAATAGCCAAGGGTATTGCGGGAACATTCCCATCAGGGCGATGGCGGCAACCATGCCAACGACCGTGCCGACAAGACGCCACCGACCCTTGGAAATACTTTCTCCACGGGAATTCTGGGCCACAATCCAGACCGTCATGGCGGCCCATTGTGGCTCACCAAGCTCCATCCACAAGGCAATGGCCAGGGCCAGCAGGGAGGCAATCGTCGTACGCAGGGCGAACATCACGGACGTGATGGACGGCGCAAACAGCCAGCCGAGTTTCACGCCTGCACCTGCCCTGTTATGTGATGGCTCATGATCTTCAGGGGCGGCAAAGGATCGTCATGAGCCATCGGAGTATCAGTTCTGTTTGTCGGAGGAAGGAGGAACATGGCGCGTTGGCGTCCGCATGGTCACGAACTCCTCCGCACTTGTAGGGTGAAGGCCGATCGTGCGGTCAAGATCGCGCTTGGTCAGACCTGCCGTGACGGCAATGGCCAGCCCCTGAATGATCTCCGGTGAATCCGGACCAATCATGTGGGCACCAAGCACGACCTGGCTTTTTGAATCCACGACCAGCTTCATGAAGGCCTTGCCCTTACGGCCGGGCAGCGACTGGCGCATCGGCGTGAAGGACGAGGTGTAGATATCAAGTGTGTGGTGTTCAACAGCCTCTTCTTCGGTCAGACCTACCGAAGCGAGCGGCTGGCTGAAGAACACGGCTTTGGGTGTCGTGGCAAAAGACCACTCACGCCCCGCCTGACCGAACAGACGCTCCGCCAGAAGATGGCCCTCGGCGATAGCGGTCGGCGTAAGGTTATAGGTATCGGTCACGTCCCCAATGGCATAGATGCCCGGAACGTTCGTCTTTGCATCTTCAAGGCGCGTCACGATGCGACTGTCTGTGACTTCGACCCCGGCCAGATCCAGCCGCAGGGATGTCAGGTTCGGATGCCGCCCGGTTGCCATGAAAACGCAGTCGGTTTCGATGACCTTTCCACCCCTTAGGTGAAGACGATACCCTTCAGAAGTCTTTTCAATCCGCTCCGGTGTGCTGCCCGGATGAGACGTGATGCCATTCAAGGGCACCAGCTCTGCCATATGGCGACGCAGTTCCTCGTCAAACCCACGCAGCGGCAGATCCTGTCGATAAACGAAGTCCACCTGCGAGCCGAGGCCCGCAAAAATTCCTGCAAATTCGATCCCGATATAACCGCTGCCAATAATGGCAACGCGCTCAGGCCGGTTCTCCAGATAAAATGCATCATCCGAGACAATCGCGTGCTCTGCGCCGGGAATATCGAGACGCGTCGGCGCACCACCCGTCGCAATGACAATGTTCTTGGCACGAACGGTCTGAACCGCAGCATCCGGAGCAAGCTCAGACGGACCGATTTCAACCGTATGCGCATCCACAAAGCGCGCATCGCCCGTGAACAGCTCAACACCAGCTTTCTTCAGCATTGAGACGTAAATGCCATTCAGGCGCTCGATCTCGCGATCTTTGGCATCAATCAACGTGCGCCAGTCATGCGGTCCCGGCGTCACGTCCCAGCCATAGGCGCGGGCATCATCGATCTCGCGGCCATATTCCGCCGCATAAACCATCAGCTTCTTCGGCACGCAGCCGAGATTGACGCAGGTTCCGCCCCAGTGACGACGCTCCGCAATCGCGACGCGCACGCCGTTCTGGGCAGCGATACGCGCACAGCGTACCCCGCCCGATCCGGCTCCGATGACGAAAAGATCGAATTCCTGCATAAATCCCGGCCTTCCGTGCCTGTGGTCTCAGCGCTCTGCGAACGCCTTCTCGACAACATAAGAACCCTGACGGCTCATATTGCCTTCCTCAAAGCCCATACGCTCCAGAAGCGCTTCCGTATCTGCCAGCATTTCCGGCGAACCACAGATCATGACACGGTCATGCTCGGGGTCCAGCTTGTCGATGCCCAGATCCTCGAAGATCTTGCCACTTTCGATCAGCTTCGTAATGCGATCCGTGACGGCATAGTCTTCACGCGTTACAGCCGGATAGTACTTCAGCTTGTCGGCAACGAACTCACCCAGGAACTCATGCTCCGGCAGTTCGTGGCGGATGTGGTTCTCGTAAGCCAGTTCGCCCGAAATACGGACTGTGTGGCTGAGAATCACGTTCTCGTAACGCTCGTAAGCGTCCGGGTCCTTGATGAGGCTCATGAACGGCGCAAGGCCTGTGCCTGTGGACAGGAAGTACAGGTTACGACCCGGCTTCAGGTTATCAAGAAGCAGCGTCCCCACCGGCTTACGACCGATCAGAACCGTATCGCCCACCTTCACATGACGCAGACGGGACGTCAGCGGCCCCTCCGGCACGGCGATGGAGAGGAACTCCATGTGGTCTTCATAATTGGCAGACGCGATGGAATAAGCACGCAGAAGCGGCTTGCCCTCGACTTCAATGCCAATCATCGCGAACTGGCCGTTCTCGAACCGTAGGCCCGGATCACGCGTTGTGGTGAAGCTGAAAAGACGGTCCGTCCAGTGATGAACGGTCAGAACCTTTGCAGGATACAGATGAGCGTATTCCTTGCTGGGTTCAGCCAGACGATACTGTTTCGGATGGCCTTCATACGGCGTCAGGCCCGTAATGGGTTCGTCGATCTCAGGAGTCGGGGCGGCAAAACTCGGGGTGGACATATCGGTTTCTGTCTCCGGTGTGGCACGGATAACAGGTCTCGGACCTGATAAGAGCCGGACCTTTTAGCGCAATCATCACGTTTCGGAAAACCCATGCGCGTTGAACCTGCTAGCCGAATGACGCAAAAGTCTTTTCATGACAGACGACTCCGTGAGCGACGCCCCCCTCTCTCCCGCCGAACGTGCCCTGAACCAGGCTGTAGCCGATTTCGGGACACCTCTGGATATTACCCCTCGTGAGCGGCCAGCCCTGCTCCGACAGGTCGCCCGGCGGCTTGAAGGCAATGAGGCGACCCTCCCCCACGACGCCTTGATCGACGCGCTGTGCGTCGTTCGGCGTAAGACATGGGCGTCCCAGCTCATGAATGTCGCCCGCCGTGCCGGTGAAGTCTGGGTCACGAAGGCCGACACACAGGAAGCTGCAGCCCGCACGCATGACCCTCGTGCCGACATTGCAGCCCTGCGCCTCACACTGGACGATGTTCTGGTTTCGCGCTGGCAGGATCTGGGAGACTCGCCACGCAGTGTTCTGGAAGAAGTTCGGGCTGATCTGGCAGATGCCGGATTAATCCTCTCTGGCGGTCAGCTTGAAAAACTGTCCCGCAGCATTGCAGGCGCTTTCGGAAGCGTTGATCTCGGCTTCGAGGATGACCTGCGCCTGGCCGAAGAGCGCCGCGCCCGTGAACAGGCTGATATTCAGGCCCGCGCAGAACGTCGCCGGGAGCGCGAACTCGAACGCCTGAAAGAATGGGAAGCCAATCTTGCCGGGTTTGAAGAAGTCCCGGGCATTCTCCATTGTTCCCGGCGTGAAGCGTTGCGATGGGTGGCGGAAAACCGTCTTCCCATTGCCAAACGCGAAACACGTGACGACGGCATCGAGCTGTTTTTCTTCGATCCAGACGAACTGAAGAAGCTTCGTGCACGCCTTCCCGAGTGGCGCAGCGGCACACCGGATCGTCCGGAGAAGCTGGAACGTGGCACCAAAGTCGGCAATGCCGCCATTGCCCGCGTTGCAGCGCTGGATCGTTTTGCGGCTCATTTCCGCACGGCGCGTTCTCTCAAGCGCCGCATTACGCTCGTTACGGGCCCGACCAATTCGGGGAAGTCCTACACAGCGCTCAATGCTCTCGCCAATGCGGAGAGCGGCCTGGCGCTCGCTCCCCTCCGCCTTTTGGCGCATGAATTCCGGGAAGCTCTGCTGACCCGTGGCGTCCCCGCATCTCTGGCCACGGGCGAGGAGCGCATTGAAATGCCCGGTGCCCGCCACTTGGCAGCAACGGTCGAAATGTGCCCGTTTCACAAGCCGGTGGACGTTGCCATCATTGATGAGGCCCAGATGCTGGCGGACCCGGATCGGGGTGCAGCATGGACAGCCGCAATCATGGGTGTACCGGCTCGGCACGTGTACATTCTTGGCGCTGCGGATTGTATCCCGCTCGTCAAACGGATTGCCGAACTCTGTGACGATCCGGTGGACGAGATCCATCTCGAACGAAAAAGTCCGCTCAAAGCTGGCGGAACGGTTCATCTCAGCGAATTGACGGTCGGCGATGCCGTCATTGCGTTCTCACGGCGTGAAGTTCTGGACATGCGAGCCGAGCTTATGGCCCGTGGACGCCGGGTGGCCGTTGTTTATGGCGCCCTCAGCCCGGAAGTGCGCCGCGCAGAAGCCGCCCGTTTCAACAATGGCGATGCAGACATTCTGATTGCGACAGACGCTATCGGAATGGGATTGAACCTCTCCATCCGCCGCGTTGTCTTTAGCGCCCTGCGCAAGTTTGACGGGCGCCAGACCCGCGATCTGATCTCGCAAGAGGTCAAACAGATCGGTGGTCGTGCTGGCCGCTACGGCAAGCACGAGGAAGGCCTTGTCTGCGTTCTTGCAGAATCTGGAAGCCCGACTTTCGTTCGCCACATGCTGGCTGCTCCTCCAGAACCTGTGACGGAGCTGCGGCCACTGGTCCAGCCAGACTCAGACATCGTGCGTGCCGTTGCTGAAGAAATCGGCAGCGACAGCCTCTATGGTGTTCTGACGCGCATCAAGCACGCTGTTCTGCGGCCGGATGATCCAAACTACCGCTTGGCGGACATGGAACAGTCTCTCGAGATTGCGGCAGCCCTGGAAGGCGTGGAAAACCTCGATCTGACCACACGCTGGACCTACGCCATGTGCCCGATTGATGAGCGGGACAATGGGATTCAGCGACTGGTGAGCTGGGCAGCGGATCACGCTGCTGGTCGCCCGGTTCCGCCCCCGGGAACGGGTCGCCTGCCCCATCCGGAACAGGCAGGCCGTGAGGAGCTGGAACGGGCCGAAAAGCGCCATAAGCGCCTCGTCGCCTGGCGCTGGCTCGCATTGCGCTTCCCGGAAGCCTATCCCGCGCAGCAGAACGCTGAGATCAATACGTCGATCCTGAATGACTGGATTGAGCAGGTTCTTCGCACCCAGAGCCGGATGCGCGAAAGCCAGAAGCAGCAGCGCGGCGGGTTCACGCCGAGAGGCCGCAGTGACAAGCCTTTTGCCGGAAAATCAGGCCATCCTGCCAAGCCGGGCTTCAAGAAAAAAGGGAAGCCTGGCGGCTTCCCTCGGAAACGAAGCTGAAAAACCGCTCCGAGGGGCACGAAACATCCTGCCCTTCGGAGTACCTTAGCCTTCGGCGGCTTCCTCAGCCTGTCGGACGCGCCGTTCTACCCATTTCTGGGCCTGCAATTTGATGAGCGGACTCAGCTGCCGATACAGGTTGAGGAACATGCTTTCATCGGGTGTCAGCGTTTCCTGGATTTCCTTGTACGCCATGCCGGTCAGGAGCACTTCAGCATCCACCCCGAGGGCCTCAGCCAGTGCGCCCAGATGCTTACCGACATGCCCGGAGCGCCCGGTCTCCCAAAAAGCTACAGCCGAGCGCGAAATTCCGACCCGATCTGCAAGCTGTTGCTGATTCAGTCCAACCATTTCCCGAAGAAGACGGATACGGCGTCCAAGCTCCAGCCCCGGGGAGACCCGCTCTGGCCCATTTTCTTCCGTAGGTTGAGTCATTTTTTTCATCCCAAGCATCACCGTACCTTCAAGCACCTGAAACGCACGCTCTTCAGATTGAGAAGGTATCAACAAGCCCGCAGCTATCGGAAAAACTTCATCAATTTGCAAATAATTTTTATCCGCCCCCGAAGTTAAAAATAATCTGACGCGTCGAATTAAAGCGCTAGATACTTAACATCCAAAAAAATAAAAATATTTTTAAAAATGCTGTTATTTTTGACTATCAATAACTGTTGCAGTCAAAACAACCATGGCGTTTCCACTCTGTGAATTCAGAGACAGTTCTCCCCGTTGCCCAATAGACCAGGATCGAACATCCTCCAAATTTTTCACGAAATGACTTTCAACATCCATGCCTGAACCAATACAGGCCATTCGGGTCATAGCCATAGGCGCAAACCGTATTGCATTGCCCTTAATCACGGCATGGCCCATCAGTCTGTTACAGCCCCCAAACCCTGAAACGCGACCATTTTGATCCAGCGTTAATATAGGCTTTCTAACTGCCTGTTCTAATGGCTTGCCATCCAGAACCTGTACACTCCAGCTTCCATAAAGGGATGGCGCTACACTAGAAGAGACGCGCCGGACGAGAATATTCGGCTGATCAGGCCCATGAAAATCTTCAGTGGTGAAAAGCAGCGTATTCCCTACGCGAATTTCTGCACGCAAAGCATATCGGAACCCACTTTTCAGCACGGGATAACGCAACGTGTAAGCAATCGGGCCCGGATGAAGAATATCCTGACGACTCTCCGCCAGAATAATTGCCGGAGCATCTGCGCGGGAAATATCTTCCAGTTGAACTGTTAGTACAGCCCCAGCGGGAAGCGCCATACGCTCCCGGTACGTCACCGTCCCGCTCAAGGTTTCCAGAGGATCAGCCTTTGCCACCTGCACAAAGGCGCTTCCTGCCATAAGGGAAAGAGCGAAACGGCGTGTCATCATGTTAGAAACGGTCCTCAGCCAATACGAGTTAATCCACCCATATAGGAACGCAGCACTTCAGGAATGGTTATGCTGCCATCTTCATTCTGATACGTTTCCATGACAGCAATCATGGTCCGGCCCACGGCAAGCCCGGAACCATTCAGCGTATTCACGAAGGCCGGACCGTTCTCGGACCGATACCGCGCCTTCATACGACGCGCCTGAAAGGCCCGGGTGTTGGAGCAGGATGAAATCTCGCGCCAGGCCTGTTGCCCAGGGATCCACGCTTCCAGATCGAACGTCTTGGCCGCACCAAAACCCGTATCGCCAGCACACAGCAGAATACGACGGAACGTGATGCCCAAACGCTCCAAAATAGTCTCCGCAGCCTGCGTCATGCGCTCATGTTCGGCATCGCTGTCTTCGGGCTTCACGATGGAAACGAGTTCGCACTTCGTGAACTGATGCTGACGCAACATCCCGCGCACATCACGGCCCGCAGAGCCTGCTTCGGAACGAAAACACTGGGACAGTGCCGTCAAACGGATCGGCAGCGCATCGGCGGGCAGAATATCGCCCATGACAGAGGCTGTCAGCGGAACTTCTGCTGTAGGGATCAGCCAGCGACCATCTTCCGTACGGAAAGAATCTTCCGCAAACTTCGGCAGCTTATCGGTGCCATACATCGCTGCATCGTTCACCAGAAGCGGAACGCTGGTTTCACTGTAACCAAACTCGGTCGTATGTGTATCCAGCATGAACTGACCCAGTGCGCGCTCCAGACGGGCCAGCGCACCACGCAGAACGACAAAGCGCGTCCCGGACAGCTTGGCCGCCGTCGGGAAGTCCATCAGACCAAGAGCTTCACCCAGCTCGAAATGCTGCTTCGGCTCAAATGTGAATTCGCGCTTCTCACCACGATAATGAACGACGACGTTCTCATCCTCGCTTTTCCCATCCGGCACGGACGGGTCAAGCTGGTTCGGCAGAGAGGCCAGAACATCGTCGATGCTCTTTTCGATGATGGCCGCACGCTCTTCCAGACCCACAATCCGGTCACGCAGTTCGACTGCCTGCGCTTCCAGAGCCGACGTATCGGCGCCAGTGCGCTTGCCCTGCCCAATTTCCTTGGCCAGCGTTTTGCGGGTCGCCTGAGCCTCTTGCAACGCCGCCAGAGCGGCGCGGCGCTCTTCATCTTCCGAGACGATTTTCTGCCCCACAGGTGACAGGCCCCGACGCTCAAGAGCAGCGTCAAATACGGCCGGATCGGCGCGCAGGGCTTTCAGGTCATGCATGGTTCAGGGCTCCGTCAGTCTTCTTCGTCAGTCACGGGCTTCGGCTCAACCAGCCGCGCCACAAGAATGGATACCTCGTACAGCGCCACAAGCGGAATGGCGAGGCTCAGCATGGTAATGGCATCAGGCGGGGCAATCACGGCCGCCACGGCGAAGGATGCCACCACCGCATAACGGCGGAATTTCTTGAGCTGCGCCGTCCCGATCAGCCCCACACGCACCAGCAAGGTCAGGATCACCGGAAGCTCGAAGCAGATCCCAAATGCGAGGATCATCTTCGTCACGAGCGTCAGATATTCAGACACCTTGGCCTGAAGCTCAATGTCCATTCCGCCATTACCCGATGTCTGGAACGACAGGAAGAACTTCCAGGCAAACGGGAACACGACGTAATAGGCCAACGCGGCGCCAACGGTGAACATGACAGGCGTTGCGACGAGGAACGGTGCAAACGCCTTCTTCTCACTGCGATACAGACCCGGCGCGATGAAGATCCACGCCTGAATGGCAATCATCGGAAAAGACAGGCATGTCGCGCCAAACACCGCCACACGGATGTAGGTGAAGAACGCTTCATAAAGCGCCGTATAGATCAGGTGTGGCTGCTCTCCCTTCTCTCGCATGATGTTGCCAAGAGGAGCCGCCAGAAACCGGTAAATATCGCCTGCAAAATGATAGCAGATCGCAAAGGCGATCACGAACGTGGCAATGGACCAGATCAGTCGACGTCGAAGCTCGACAATATGGTCGAGCAGCGGCATCGGGGTGTCCTGGATCGTATCGGAGTCCGTCATGCGTCTTTCTCCGTGCTCGAAATGGCAACGCGCCGGCCATGATGAAGTGCACGGACAGGCGGCAGAATATCGGGCGCCCGCCACCGGGGGCGCTCATGCATCAGGCGCCGTGCTGTTGCGGGTGGAAGAATGGATGGCGCGTCCACAATGTCATCATTGAGCTCTTCTTCCGCCTGATCCTGCACCATCGCGTTGTAGGGGCGGCTCTCACCACCGCCAAAAGAAGATGGAGGCATCGGTGGAGGAGCCGGGACCCGTGGCAGATCGTTGACACTGGAGGACGAAACGGCTGCGCCGCTGGTATCAATGTCCAGGCTACGGCGAATGGAATTATCGCTATCGATCGCCTTCGTGACCCGGTCCCGCAGATTGAAGTTCTTCAGATCCCGAAACTGATCCCGCGCTTCAGACAGGTCCGCTTCCCGTACCATATCGTCAATATGAGACTGGAATTCACCAGCCATCCGGCGCATCGCCTTGATACCGTTCGAGAGTGTCCGAATGGCAACCGGCAGATCTTTCGGCCGAATGAAAACCATTGCCACGACGACAAAAAGGGCAATTTCAGAGAAACTGAAGTCAAACATGCAACAATCCTAGCCCTTCCCGTCAGTCTCGCCTACGGGTGAAGACGCATCCGGTGCTGCTTCAGTGGGAGCCCTGTCCAGCAGGAAGTCTTCACGCTTCGGCAATGACCCGATATCGGGCAGTCCGAAACTCTCCAGAAAGATGGGTGTCGTTCCCCAAAGAACGGGACGCCCGGGCACTTCCTTTCGGCCTTTCGGCGCAATCAGACTATCTTCCAGCAGCGCATCCAGAATAGCCTGCCCCAGGGATACACCACGGATCGCTTCAATTTCTGCCCGTGTGCACGGCTGGTGATACGCAATAATTGCCAGCGTTTCCATCGCCCCCCGGCTGAGCCGACGGGGTTTCTCCACGATCTTGGTCAGCGCAGACGCATATTCAGCGCGCGTCCGAAACTGCCAGCCTCCGGCCACTTCAACAAGCTCGATAGCGTGGGTCGCATAACGCTCCCCAACGGCTACCAGAGCTTCCGCGGCCGCGATTTTCAGACCCTGTGTCCTCAGAAGGTCCGCAATGATGGAAAGGCGCACCGGCTCAGGGCTTGCAAAAACAAGCGCCTCCACCAGCAGGCAGGCGCGCTCCATATCGGACGACATCACGAGACTGCCCGCCATTCAATTTCAGCAAAAGCCTCTGGCTGTCGGAGTTCCACCGCACCACCCTTAGCCATTTCCAGTCCTGCGAGGAGCGTTCCCGCAAGAGCGGCGTTGCGATCATACGGACCAGCTTCCAGCCCTTCCCCCAGATGTTCGGGCAGAAGGGACGTCAGCGTCTGCCAGTCAGCCACGGCATCTGTGCCCAGCATGCGGCGCAGACGGGCTAACGCATCCTGCACGCTCCAGTACCGGCGGGTGCGTGGCGCATAGACACGTTTGCGGTTCGTGCGCCTGCGGGCAGAGAGATAAGCCGTGATCAGCGCTGACAAGTCCACTCGCAGACCCGAACGGTCAATCTCGGTGTGGTCTTCCCCTTCACCGCGACGGAACACATCCATACCAAGCCTGGGTTGTTTCATGAGCCAGGCTGCGGCCGCCCGCATACGTTCCAGTTCGAACAGACGCTCCTGAAGCTGCTCCACCGCTTCTTCGGCATCTTCCCCATTATTTTCTGCAGGAAGAAGCAGTTTGGACTTCAACCAGGCCAGCCACGCTGCCATCACCAACCAGTCTGCTGCCAGTTCAAGCCGCAATGCCCTCGCCTCCACGCGAGCCTGCTCCACAACGGACAGATACTGCTCGACAAGCTGAAGAATCGAGATTTTTGCGAGGTCCACCTTCTGGGACCGGGCGAGGTCAAGGAGCAGATCCAGCGGCCCCTCAAACCCGTCCAGCGTCAGATGCAGAACCTCGCTCAAGCCCGGTCTCTCAGAACTGTGCCGGAGTGCAGGCGATGGACTGTGCATGCAGCTTCACGCAATACGCCCGGGCAGCCTTCAGATCCGCGAAGCCACCAATACGCAGCCGCACAAACGTCTTGTCCCCATGAGCAGTCTTCTCAAAGAGCGGTGAGTGACCTGCGAACAGTCCGGGTGCCTGATGGCGCAGTGTGTCCCACTCCTTGCGCGCTGCGGCTTCGCTGTCGAGCGCGGCAAGCTGAACTTCGCGTGCACCACCAGCCTCAGCCTTCGGAGCAGCAGCCGTTTTCGGCTGAGGAACAGCATTTTCTGGCTCAGCCACAGGGGCTGGGAGGGGCTTCTGCACAGGCTTGGGCGGAACAGCCTTGTGAACAGGCGCATCAGGGGCCTTAGGCTGCGGCTTGAGGGCTGGAACCGGCTTGGGCGCTGGAGCCTCTTCAGGCGTCTCGGCGTCCGCAGGCGCTGAAGCGGCGTCTTTGTTTTCAGGAGCCGCGGGAGGCACAGCCGACGGTTCAGCGGCAGTCTTATCCTTGCCTGTTGCAGCATCTGGAGCAGCAGGAGCCGCACCGTCAGGAGGCGTAGCGTCAGCGGGCGCTGCTGGCTTGTCCGGTTGAGCCGCAGGAGGCGTCCCGGGCTGCACACCATACTGACGAGCCAGCGCCTTCGCGTCCGGCTGCTCCGGTCCCGGAGCCAGATGCGCTTCCCCGTTGCCTGTCAGATCCGTATCGCCACTATCACTCCCCATGATCTGCATTCCTCCCGGATCGGTTGGAACGTCTTTCACAGGGCCTGGCGGTGGGCCAATAATGGGAATTCCGCCGTGATGGCCTCCCGTCAGAGACCATCCCCCGACAGCGAGCAGCAACACGGCGCCGATGCCGATGGCGCCACCGACAAGCTTTCGCGTCGCCGGATCACTGCCAAGAAGGGACGCAAGGCCACCGGCGCGGCTCGCAGTCTCCGGCACTGCCGCCGCACGACGACGCGGTGGGGCGTCATCATCGTAGTCGTTGCTCAGGCGCTCACGCTCCGCACGCGGGGCAGACGACGGGCGGGGAGAAGAAGGTCCCGCGCCGTAATCACCCGGATCCCGGAAATCGCGATTATTCTCGCTGTCAGGGCTCATCGCATTTCCTCCACTGGCACAACGCCAAGAATGGTCAGTGCGCAACGCAGGGTGCCGGCAATCGCAGAAACAAGCGCCAGTTTTGCCAAGCTCGTCTCACGATCGTTCTCATGCAGAAAGCGCAGGGTCGTGTCTTCGCGTCCACGATTCCACAGTGTGTGGAAATCAGACGCCAGATCAATGCAATACGTTGCAATCCGATGCGGTTCACGCGCTGCAGCAGCCGCTTCGACAGAACGTGGGAAAGACGCGATACGATGCAGAACGGCCAGTTCCACGTCTGACAACAGACCGGAAAGATCAACAATTGCCAGCGCTTCAGGCGTCACGGATGCAGCACCAAACATCGCTTCTGCCGAACGCAGAACCGAGCGGCAGCGGGCGTGAGCATACTGAACGTAAAACACCGGATTATCACGCGTCTGTGCGACAACAGCGTCCAGATCGAATTCCATCTGCGCATCGGCCTTACGGGTCAGCATCGTGAAGCGCACGGCATCACGTCCAACTTCATCCAGCAGATCGCGCAGCGTCACGAACGTGCCCGCACGCTTGGACATACGGACGGGCTCGCCGTTCTTCACAACGCGCACGATCTGGCACATCACGACTTCAAAGCCGGTCTTGCCATCCGTCAGCGCCGAAATTGCAGCGCGCATGCGGGAGACATAACCGCCGTGATCCGCACCGAGCACGTCAATCAGAA
This sequence comes from Gluconobacter sp. Gdi, assembly GCF_014132155.1. Taxonomy (GTDB): domain Bacteria; phylum Pseudomonadota; class Alphaproteobacteria; order Acetobacterales; family Acetobacteraceae; genus Gluconobacter. Next base: position 534,703 of record NZ_BLJQ01000001.1, on the reverse strand, counting down.
CGTCTGAGTTCTCGGCCTTCTGAGCGTGATATCCGATGTCATTGGCAAAATAGGTGTTGGTGCCGTCAGATTTGCGAAGTGCACGATCCTGATCGTCCCCAAAATCGGTAGAGCGGAACAGGGTTTGCGGGCGCGGTTCCCAGTCTTCGGGAGTCTTGCCCTTGGGTGGCTCAAGCACGCCTTCATAAAGCAGGCCCTTGCTTTCCAGCTTGGCAATCGCAGCATCAACCCGTCCGCTCGCCAGCGTTTCCGCTTCACTGGCGAAGACTTCATGGGAGATGCCCAACCCTTCCAGATCCTCGCGAATTGCGGCCATCATCTGCACCAGCGTTTCAGCGCGGATGATATCGAACCAGACAGACGGATCAGCCGGGCTGCCATCATCGTTGGCGAGAGCGCGACCATGTTTTTCAGCAATGCTCTTGGCAACCGGGATCAGATAGTCACCCTGATACTGCAAACCATTCGGGGTCAGCGGGCTGAACGTGTCAGCATCAATGTCCGTGCCAATAACCTGCAGGTAACGCCAGTAAGTTGCCCATGTCAGTGCAACAACCTGCGTTCCGGCGTCATTGATGTAGTATTCGCGCGTGACCTTGTAGCCTGCCGCCTGCATCAGGTTTGCAAGCGCATCCCCCACCACAGCGCCACGACAATGACCCACGTGCATTGGGCCAGTCGGGTTGGCGGAGACATATTCAACATTGACGCGCGTTCCCTGCCCGATCGAGGAACGACCGAAGGCTTCACCGGCCTCCAGAACAGCTTTCGCCACGCCCTGCAAGACATATGGCTTCAGCGTCATGTTCACGAAACCAGGACCGGCGGCTTCAGCATGATCTATGTCTGGCAGGTCGGCGAGCTTCTGTACCAGTTCTGCCGCAATCTCCGCTGGCTTGCGCTTGGCAGGCTTTGCGGCCAGCAAAGCAGCATTGGTCGCCATATGGCCATGGGACGGGTCACGCGGCGGCGTCACTTCAACGCGCTGCACCACCTCTTCCGGCAGGCCGGGGACAACGGACCGCAGCGCCTCGCACACCTGGTCTCTGGCGCGGGCAAAAAGGCAGTCAGTCGTATGGGCAGTGGGTGCAGCGACCATTTCAGCTCGATTCCTGTAACCTGTATCGTCTTGGAGGGGCTTTATCAGCCCAGCACGGAGAGGTCCGTCAACCGTCGATGTTCTTCCATCGCGAAACGATCGGTCATTCCGGCGATATAATTGGCCACCAGACGCCGACGTTCCATATCATCTGCGGCCTTGGCACGATCCTTGAGCGGGTCTGGCAGAAGGCCCGGCTCTTCTGAAAGGATCGTAAAGATTTCAGCCAGCGCGATCTTCGCTTTACGCGCCATGCGATTAACCCGCCAGTGGCGATACATGCGGGCATAAAGAAATTTGCGAATAGCCTTGTTCTTTTCCCGCATCTCGGGACTGAACGCCACAACCGCATGATCGGCATGGCGAATATCATCCGCGGACTGCGGATCAAGAGCCTCAAGATTGCGGCGCGTCTGATCCGTGAGATCCGTCGCGAGGGCGTTAATCACCACGCGGATTGTCTCATGACGGACACGCTGTGCCTGATCCATCGCTTCGCGCCCCGTGCGACGCTCCATCTCACGCGACGCCCGAAGCGCATCACCCACCAGGGGAAGATCTTCAATGTCGTCGAACGTGAGAAGACCGGCTCTTAGCCCGTCATCCAGATCGTGCCCATGATAGGCTATATCATCTGACATGGCTGCAACCTGCGCTTCCGCTGACGCATAGCTGCCGAGATCAAGATGATGGCGCGCATCATATTCAGCCAGATACGGCGTTGGGCGCTTTACCGGGCCGTTGTGCTTCGCCAGCCCTTCCAGCGTTTCCCATGTCAGGTTCAGGCCATCGAAAGCGTGATAGCGCGTCTCAAGCGACGTCACGAGGCGAAGGGACTGCGTGTTATGATCGAAACCACCCCAATCCTGCATGGCAAGAGCCAGAGCATCTTCTCCTGCATGACCAAACGGCGTGTGACCCATGTCATGGGCTAGCGCGAGCGCTTCTGTCAGGTCCTCATTCAGGTCGAGGCTTCGGGCAATCGAACGGGCAATCTGGGCAACTTCCAGGGAATGGGTCAGACGGGCGCGAAAGAAATCACCTTCATGATTGATAAACACCTGCGTCTTGTACTGAAGCGTCCGGAAGCCGGCGGAATGCAGGACGCGATCCCGGTCCCGCTGCCATGGAGAACGGACAGGGCTTTCTGTCTCCGGGTAGAGTCGGCCTCGCGCACCTTTTTCCTGAACCGCATAGATGGCAGGCATCAACACACTCCCCTGATGATCCTTAGGCGCGGAAAGCACTCTAATTGCTGGATCAAACGCCTCATTCTACGACAGGCTCCCTTCAGCGCAACTCTACCCCTTTGCCCCTGACCCCAGTCTGACCATATAATCAGGACCAGAACCGTCCTGCCTTTCAGCAGCCCTCCAGAAACCGGGAACGAGCAATGTCCGAAACCCCTTCCTTCACCATGTCTGCCAGTGCGGCGGCACGGATCATGGAAATCATTTCCGCCCAGCCGGAACCCGAGGGGCTGGCTTTGCGCGTCGCTGTTCTGGCAGGAGGCTGCAATGGCTTCCAATACCAGTTCAAGCTGGATCGCACGAAGAACGATGATGACGTTCTGATCCAACGCGATGGCGCGACTGTCTATGTCGATGAAACCAGCCTCGATCTGCTTGAAGGCGCCGAGCTGGAATTCGTGGACAAGCTGATGGGGGCGCACTTCACGGTCACGAACCCCAACGCAGCCTCAGCTTGCGGCTGCGGTACAAGCTTCTCGCTGGTCTGATCGAATGTCCTTTACCTTCGCAAGCTGGAACATCAATTCCATCCGCGCCCGCGCGCATCTCGTTCAGGACTGGCTGGAGCGTCATCCGGAGTGCGACCTGCTCTGCCTTCAGGAAATCAAGTGTGAGGACAGCCAGTTCCCGGCGGTTTTCAAGGACGCAGGCTATCACGTCGCCACGACAGGCCAGAAAGCTTACAATGGCGTAGCGTTCATTGGCCGCCGCCCATTTGACGTTACAACGCACACCCTGCCCGGCTTCGATGACCCCACGGCTCGTTATGTTGAATGTGAGCTTGATGGTCTGACGATTGGTAACCTCTACCTTCCCAACGGAAACTCCGGCGGAGAAGATGGCTACAGCAAAAAACTCGCGTTCTTTGAGGCTCTTGCGGTCCGGGGGAAAGAGTTTCTGGAAAGCGAAAAGTCATTCGCCTTCATCGGAGATTATAACGTCTGCCCCACAGATGAAGATCTCGCGCCCAAGGCTCTGTCGCCTACTGATGCGCTGGTGCGACCGGAAACCCGCGCAGCCTTCCACCGCCTGCAATGGCTTGGTCTGACAGACGCTCTACGCGCTATTCACCCAGCGGGTCGTCACTACACATTCTGGGACTATCAGGCCGCCGCATTCCAACGGAACTCAGGTCTGCGCATTGACCACGCCCTGCTCTCCCCACGCGTCACCGAACGGCTTGTCTCGTTCACGATCGACCGTGACGAGCGTTCGGCTGAAAAAGCTTCAGACCATGTTCCGGTGATTGTGACCCTCCGGTAAGCCACAAAAAAGCCGCTCCCTTTCAAGGAGCGGCTTTTCCGTTTTAACCCCGCGGCGAGTATGGCGGCGGCCTATGGGCTTGCACTCGAACCAGATGGCCTGGCACCCACTGATAGCCATTTCCAACCCATTTCCACTGCCCCGGGACCCACTGCATGGTCCGTGCATGCGGCGGAATCCTCTCATTGGGAGGATGTGGCGGTGGAGGCGGCGTCTGGCGATACGGGCCCTGATAAGGAACGAACTGAGCCTGGGCCGTTCCGCTGATGGGTGGCAGAGCCATGGCTCCGACAAAAAGCGCCGACACGGCGAGCAAGCCCGACAGATGTTTCAACATAGCGTCTCACTCCTCTTACAAAAGGCGCTGCGTAGGAGTGCTACATTGCTGCCCTCACAAGGCAGTGATCAGGCGGAGTTGTGGCGGAAAAAAGATTCTCTGCTGCAATATGCAACAGTCGTTTCAATACTTTAGCCATGATGCCAGGCAGCGCCGGTGTAGAAAAACCGTCCTAGCCCGACCGTAAAAATCAGACACCCGTAAAGACTGTGTTCCAGACAGACCAGCTTCAATGACCGGTGCCGCCCGTAATCCCGGGCAAAGATCAGACCACCCAGCGTGGTCATGACAACAGCAATCCAGTTCAGGAAAATGACGTGTGCGAACCCAAAAGCCACAGCACTCGCAAGAACCGTTCGTTCTGTTGATCCGAAGACAACGCTGTAACGCCGAAAAAGAAATGCCCGGTACAGAACTTCCTGAGGCCAGACGGACAACAGAGGATACAACCCCATGATCATCAGCCAGAAAAGTGGCTTTTGCCGTGGCAGGCTGAGAAAAGTGTCCGGCCACAGACACCATGCCAGCAACACAACAAGCGGCGCGAGAACCGCAAATCTTACGAGAATACCCCGCACCTCAAATGGAAACTGATGCGGTTCAGGCCGATCTTGCCGCATCCAGACAAATGCCAGCAAAGCAGCGATCCAGATCAGCCCGAACAAAAGCCCGGCTCGCCGCTCCATCAAAATCAGAAGAGGGCCACCTCCGTAAAGGGCCAGAAATTCCGTCCCTAAACGAAGTCGATTTAGGATAGAGGGACCATGAGAAGAGGACATACCGGGATCTTCCAAAAGACTCTGTCACACCTCACGATCTCACAGGATCCCTCCCCATGACAGCACAACCCAAAAACCGAAACCACGATGGCCGATCATGCAGACAGTGACTCTGCCTCCTACCAGTTCGCAGGAGAGGCCTTCTCGGGACGACTTGGCTGACCAATTTCCCGCAAGGGCATTCCCGCTTCGACCCGCTGCTCGATATCTTCCAACGAGCAGTCTTTGGTTTCTGGCACAAACACATAGCCAATCACGAAGAAAACCGCATTGAAGCCTGCCAGCAGCCAGAACACGCCATAGTCGTTAATCGCCCCCATGACAGACAGAAAGACGTTGCTGATCAGCCAGTTCGTGATCCAGTTGGCGAATGTGGAACAGGCGATTGCGAGAGTCCGTCCCTGCAGCGGCTGAATTTCCGTGCACATTGTCCAGGGAATGGGACCTTCCCCAAACGCATATCCAAGAATGAACAGGACAAGCAGACTGACAATAGCGATCTGTCCGAACATCCCGCCAACATGCAGGTAAAGCAGAGTTCCAAACACGCCGAGACTTAGAGAGGCCACGACAGTGCTGACAAGCAGCAAAGGGCGCCGCCCCCAACGGTCAATCAGAACAATAGCGGCAAACGTTGACACCATATTGGCCAGTCCAAGCAGCGTTGTGCACCAGACGGCAGCCGATGTGGAGAAACCCAGATGCTCCAGAATATGCGGTGCGTAGTACATCAGGATATTGATGCCCGCGAGTTGCTGAAAAATCTGTAAACCAATTCCTAGAGCAAAAGTCTTTCGGAACCCCGAAGAAGACTTCAGCAGAGCAAACCCGTTCCCCTCTGTTTTGCGCAGGTTTTCTTCAATGCGGTTGAGTTCTTCCGTCGCCCTTTTCTTGGAACCACGCACCTTCTGCAGAACCGTATGGGCTTCCTGTCGACGCCCACGCATGGCTAGCCAGCGCGGAGAATAGGGAACCTGTAAGGTTGCGAGAATGAAAACGACTGTTGGAACAGCCAGAATTCCGAGCATCCACCGCCAATGGCCGCCATAAGACAGCAGACTGTCTGATAGCAGTGCCAGCAGCATGCCTGCTGTAATGACAAGCTGATACATCGAGATCATCTTGCCGCGTCGGCTTTTTTCCGTGATTTCAGCGATGTAAAGCGGGGCCGAAAAAGAGGCAAAACCAACCCCCAGCCCCAGACAGACACGCCCTGCAATCATGACGGGGATGGAAGACGTCAGCGAACATAGGGCCGTGCCGAGCAGGAAGAGTAATCCTGCATAAAACATCGCTCCGCGGCGCCCTCGATGATGAGACAGCGGAATGGCGAGTAACGAGCCAGCCGCAGCTCCAAGCATCAGGGAAGAGACGATCCATTCCAGCGCGCGTTCGTTGGCCTGAAGGTCTGCCCCCATAAATTTCAGGGCCCCAGCAATGACACCGGTATCTAGCCCGAACATCAAACCGGCCAGGCCGGCTGCACCAGCAAAAAGAAAAGCATTTCGCCGCCCCTGTTGCACCCGACCCTGCACAGTGACGCCATCTCGTTCCGGAAGGGAGCTACTCACCGAAAAACCTTTCTTGATCGCTACAGATAGCTACAGAAACGGTCGTTCCATGGAAAAGTTTTCCATCAATGAAATCATATTCCACCCTTCTTCAGAGATACATTCCTTACACAAATACAGTTCAAAAACTCTACCAAATCAGGTTGGTTTGATACTGATAAAATTCTTGATTAGTGATTTTTATACCGACCCACCGCAATCTTATCTCCAATAAAAAGCCGACACTCCATCAGGAGCATCGGCTTTTCCGTTCCGAAAGCTGGAAGGCTTACTTTGTGACGGCAGGCTTCGGCTTTGGCAGATCCAGTGCCAGATGCAGTTCCTTCAGACGCGCTGGCTCAACCGGGGCCGGTGCTTCCATCATCAGGTCTTCGCCGCTCTGGTTCAGCGGGAAAAGAATGACTTCACGGATATTCGGCTCATCAGCCAGCAGCATCACGATACGGTCCACCCCCGGAGCAGCACCACCATGCGGCGGAGCGCCGTAGCGGAAGGCATTCAGCATGCCGCCAAAGCGCTCTTCCACAACTTCCGGGCCGTAGCCTGCGATCTCGAACGCGCGCAGCATGACTTCCGGCAGATGGTTCCGGATTGCGCCGGACGACAGTTCCACGCCGTTGCAGACGATGTCGTACTGATAGGCGTTGATCGTCAGCGGGTCCTGCGTGTTCAGCGCGTCCAGGCCACCCTGCGGCATGGAGAACGGGTTGTGGGAGAAGTCCACCTTACCCGTCTCTTCGTTGAGCTCGAACATCGGGAAGTCCACAACCCAGCAGAAGCGGAACGCGTTCTTCTCGATCAGGTCCAGCTCCGTTGCCACCTTGGTGCGGACAACGCCGGAGAACTTGGCAACTTCGTCACCCTTGCCCGCAGCAAAGAACACGGCATCGCCAGCCTTCAGGCCACAGATCTCACGGATGCTCTCGACGCGCTCAGCCTCAAGGTTTTTGGCAATCGGGCCCTTACCGCCTTCTGCCTCGAAAATGATGTAGCCCAGACCACCCGCACCGCTCTCACGGGCCCAGGTGTTCAGCTTGTCAAAGAAACCACGCGGACGATCACCCGCACCCGGTGCCGGGATCGCACGGATCTGACCGCCGGAAGCCGCAATCTTGGCGAACAGACCAAAACCGGAATCCCGGAAAGCATCTGTCACGTCCTTGATGATCAACGGGTTACGCAGATCCGGCTTGTCAGAGCCGTAATCGCGCATGGCGTCAGCATACGGAATGCGCGGGAATGCGCCGTCCGTGATCTTCCAGCCTTCCGGCGTGAACTCATTGAACACGCCAGCCAGAACCGGCTCCAGAACCGTAAAGACATCTTCCTGAGTGACGAAGGACATCTCGAAGTCGAGCTGATAAAACTCACCCGGGCTACGGTCGGCGCGTGAGGCTTCATCGCGGAAGCACGGAGCAATCTGGAAGTAGCGGTCGAAACCCGCCACCATCGCAAGCTGCTTGAACTGCTGGGGAGCCTGCGGAAGCGCGTAGAACTTGCCCGGATGCAGACGCGCCGGCACGAGGAAGTCACGAGCTCCTTCAGGGGAAGACGCCGTCAGGATAGGGGTCTGGAACTCGGTGAAGCCCTGCGCGATCATCCGCTGGCGCAGGCTGGTGATGACCCGGCTGCGCAGCAGGATGTTCTGATGCATCTTCTCGCGACGGAGATCGATGTAGCGGTACTTCAGGCGCAGTTCTTCAGGATAGTTTTCCTGACCGGCCACCTGAAATGGCAGAACAGCCGCGTTGGACCGCACTTCGAGTTCTTCTGCAAGAACTTCGATGTCACCCGTCGGCAGGTTCGGGTTCCGCTGGGAACCCTGACGGACCACAACCTTACCGGTGACGGTAATGACGCTCTCAACGCGAAGGCGCTCGGCCTTTTCCAGCAGGTCCGTGCCAGCCGGGATAACAACCTGGGTCACGCCATAATGGTCACGCAGATCGATGAACAGCAGGCCACCATGGTCGCGCTTGCTGTGCACCCAGCCGGACAGGCGGACGGTCTGTCCGGCGTCCTGTTCACGCAGGGCGCTACAGTCATGGGTGCGGTATGGATGCATGTCGGGCCTCTTCAACGTCCTGGCGGATAAGTGGGCGCAGGAAGCCGGGACGGCCCGCTCATGTCAAGCTTCGTGCGCGGTTCAGACCTTTTCCTGCACAAAACCTTCGAAATCGACGGCGGCTCTGGCCATGTCGTACGCATGACCCGCGCCCGCCAGCGCAACGAGCTTTCCATCCTTAAGATAGGTCGCAAGGAAGCTGAAGCCCTTGATATCCCCTTCAAGGCTGACGTTATCGAAGCTCTCGCCCCAGCCAAGCAACTCAATTTTCTTTCCGAATTGCTGCGTCCAGAACCAGGGCGTTGGCAGATGGGTTGTTTCATGTCCCATTATGGCCAAGGCAGCGATACGCCCCTGCACCTGCGCATGGCGCCAATGCTCGATTCGCCGAGGTTTACCTTCATGCAGGATCGCAGACGCGTCACCTGCCGCATAAACACCGGGAGCAGCCCGCATCAGATGATCTACGACGATTGCTCCGTCATCATCCCGGTCCAGCCCCTGCACAAAGTCCGTTACGGGCGTTACTCCGATGCCAGCCAGAATGAAAGAGGCTGGCAGCTTCATACCGTCCTCCAGTTCCACCCCTTCCGCCTTTTTGTCTCCGTAGATTTTCACAACCTTCGCGTCAGAGACAAACGCCACGCCATTTTCTTCATGCAACTGCCGCAAACGCGTTCCGATCTCCCGACCAAAATGCTTTTCCATCGGCACATCGGTATCGGCGATAATCGTGACCCCTACTCCCCGCTGCCGCAGGCATGAGGCGACTTCCAGCCCAATGAAACCTGCTCCGATGATGGTCACTGCCTGGTCCGGGTCAACAACACGGGCAATGTCTTCCGCATCCTGTTCCCGGTGCAGCGTGAAGACGCGCTTCAAATCTGAGCCAGGGATATCCAGACGCTTTGAACGCGCACCCGTTGCGATCAAAACATGATTGCCAGTTAGGCTCGTTCCGTCTGACAATTCCGCTGTCTTCGAGGCTGGATCAAAGGTCAGAATTGTTGCGTGCTTCACACTGATGCGATGCTGCCCATAAAAAGTCTCGCTCCGCAGCGAGGGGGCATGGGCCTTTTCCGGCTCACTCAGCAATACAGTCTTGCTCAATGCAGTCCGATCATACGGACGGTGTTTCTCTTCCGTCACCATCGTGATTTTTCCGGCGAACCCTCCCTGACGAAGTGTCACCGCAGCCATCACTCCCGCAGCACCTGCACCAAGGATCAGGACCGTTTCATCTTCCTGATGCGCCGACGGCATATCCCTTTTCGTAGGGTTGGTTCCGACCAGCACCCGCCCATCGACAATTTCCACGGGGTAACGCGGTAACGGCTCAAGAGCGAGCGGCTCTACAAGGCTGCCATCCACTGCATCGAAAACTGCCTTATGCCAAGGACAGACCAACACACTGCCTTTTTCAGTCTTGCAGAACGCGCCCTGCTCCATCGGCGCTTCTTTATGAGGGCACTTGCCACCCAGGGCATGCACCTCCTCGCCGTCCTTCACCAGAACAACCGAAGTGCCCTCCATGGAAAAAGAGGCAATCTGTCCCTCTTCCAGATCCTTGAAGGCCACTAGGTCGCGAAAATCATTGGTGCTCATCGGACAGCCCCTGAAAATAGTGGAAAATCTCGTTACAAAAACCAACGCAGTATAGGCACCCAGGTTGGCAGACAGCAAAAAACCCGCCGGACTAAGCCCGACGGGTTTTTGTGATGCGACGTCTATTTAGGCGTAACATTGTGCGCCTTTAGAACATGTCGTCGAAGCCACCACCGTCTCCGCCACCGCCGAAGTCTCCTCCAGCGCCGCCAAAATCGGAATCCGTGAAGCCGCCGCCAGCATCCGTTCCAGCGCCACCAAAGGGATCGGAACCAGCGTCACCATAGTTGTTGTTGATAATGGTTTCGCCACCACCGCCGAAAGCACCGGCATCACCACCACCGTGATGATCGCTGAACAGACCTTCAAGCGCATTCGCTGCCATCATGCCGCCAGCCACGCCGGCAGCCGTGGTGAGAGCGGAACCCAGAAAGCCTGACCCGCCGCGCTGGAACATGCCCGGCTGATATCCTGGCGGATAACCATACTGCTGCTGCGGCTGGAAGTTTGGCGGAGGCATGGCGCCGCCTTGCGCTCCCCAGCCCGGAGGCGGAGCAGAAGCCTGCTGGCGGTTGTTGTTGCCACCGCCGAACAGACCACCAAATAGCCCGCCACTTCCGGATGGACGGCTTTGCTGAGCCTGCTGGAGCTGCTGCTGCGCCTGCTGAAGCTGAAATTCCAGCTGGCGGATACGGTTCTGTGCCTGAGCAAGCGCTGCTTCCTGCACAACCGCCATCTGCGTCACGCGATAACGGGCTTCCGGATATTTCTGGAAGTTATCAGCAATGAAGCGATCAGCCTCAGGGTCGATCGGCGGAAGAGCTGGCATCTGCTGCTGGCTGAAGCCCCCCCCCTGCTGCGCACCACCAACACGGCCGATAAAGCGGGAAATGACTTCGCGTTCTTCGTTGTTCATCGTCTTTGATCCTTCCAGACGAAGAAGTTACGTTCTCCCCCATCATATGAGGCACCAGCGCTCAATCGACAAGGGATCGACCTGCAGCTCCATCACGCCTGCTACTAAATTAGACGTAACGCACCTGACTGCTTTCAAGGCTCACGACGACCTGCATATCATGCAGTCAAACACAGTGTCTGATCTTTAGTTTCATGCTTGGGCTACCCGGGCCTTTCCAGCCATTCCCGTATCATAGCGATTCGTCCATTTGACGAGGACATCCGCGATGTCACGGCCGCATCCAAGGCGATAGCAAGCCACGTCGAATCATGTGATGGCCGGAGCTTCGCCCTGAACGAAATTGCTGCAGATGTGTATTCGACCTTCTCCCCCCCCTTGCGGCTCAGACAGAAGACATACCCACGTGCTGAAAGTAACAGCCTGGATAAGCACCAGCTCTGGCGGTAAAGCGGCGTTTGATAAGGCTAGCAGCGAATTTTCAACGATCTAACAGTCCAATAACCCCGCTCACTTCCGGTTCTGGACCTCAGGCTGTAAGGTAACGGCCAATTTTGCCAACCGGAGCCTATTGAATTGTCTGCGACCCGGCCGCTCAGCTTTCAGGACCTGATCCTGCGCCTTCATCAATTCTGGTCTGAAAAGGGCTGCGCCATTTTGCAGCCCTATGACACAGAAGTCGGAGCCGGAACGCTCTCCCCTCATACGACCCTGCGCGCCCTGGGCTCGAAGCCATGGGCTGCGGCCTATGTGCAGCCCTGCCGGCGCCCGTCGGACGGTCGTTATGGCCAGAACCCGAACCGCCTCCAGCACTATTACCAGTATCAGGTCCTGCTGAAGCCAACACCGGAAGAGAGTCAGAACCTGCTTCTGGAGAGCTATCGCGCCATCGGGATCGATCCCGAAAAGCACGATATCCGATTCGTAGAAGACGACTGGGAAAATCCGACGATCGGCGCCTGGGGGCTGGGTTGGGAAGTCTGGTGTGACGGCATGGAAGTCACGCAGTTCACGTATTTCCAGCAGGTCGGCGGTATCCCGACCGTCATGCCCTCCACCGAACTGACTTACGGTCTGGAACGGCTGGCCATGTATGTTCAGGGCGTTGAGAACGTTTACGACTTGGATTTCAACGGCAAGGGCCTCAAGTACGGTGACGTCTTCCTGAGGGCCGAGCGTGACTATTCCCGTCACAACTTCGAACTGGCCGACACGCAGATGCTGCTCACGCATTTCAACAATGCGGAAAAAGAGTCCATCCGTTTGGCAGAAGCTGGCGTCGCACAGCCTGCGTTCGATCAGTGCCTGAAGGCTTCCCATTATTTCAATCTTCTGGATGCCCGCGGCGTGATTTCCGTCTCTGAACGCGCATCCTATATCGGACGCGTCCGGACGCTGGCGAAAGCCTCCTGTGAAGCGTGGCTTGCTGGCGAGGAGGAGACGTCCAATGGCTGAACTGTTGCTTGAACTGTTCTGCGAAGAAATCCCGGCAGGCATGCAGCCCAAGGCTGCGAGCGAACTCGGTGCCCTTCTGACCAAGGCTCTTGATGGCCTTAACCCGTCCGATGTTCAGACGTTTTACGGCACCCGCCGCATCGCGACCGTCCTGAACGTCGACGCCGAAATCCCGGCTCGTACCGTCTCCGAGCGTGGCCCCCGTGAAGGCGCGCCGGAAAAGGCTCTTGAAGGCTTTACCCGCAAGCATGGCGTCACAGTTGATGAACTGACGTTGGAAAACGGCTTCTGGGTTCTGAACAAGCAGCTTGATCCCGTGAGCGCGGAAAGCCGCGTGGCTGAAGTCGTGCCAGACCTTCTGTGGAAGTTCCCCTGGGCCAAGTCCATGCGCTGGGGTGCAGGCTCGAACTTCTCATGGGTGCGCCCGCTCCGTCGCATTACCTGCCTTCTTGACGGTAAGGTCGTTCCCTTCTCGCTCGCCCGCGATGGCGACGATGCCCACGGCCTGAAGTCCTCCAACCTGTCCGAAGGCCATCGCTTTCTGGCGCCCGGCGGGTTTGAAGTCCGTTCGGCGGATCATTGGCTGGAAGAGCTGGAAACACGCTCCGTCATCGTTGATGCGGACAAGCGCCGCGACATGATCCGTACCGGTGTTCACCGTCTGGCTGAACAGCAGGGCATCACGGTTGTGGAAGACGAAGGACTGGTCGATGAAGTCGCCGGTCTGGTCGAATATCCGGTTCCACTTCTGGGCCGCATCGACGACGCATTCATGGACCTGCCTGCCGAAGTCATGCAGGTTTCGATGCGCATCAATCAACGCTATTTCGCCCTGCGCAATGCAGACGGCAAAGCCGCGCCGTTCTTCGCCTTCGTCGCTAACCTGCCGTTCAAGGATGGCGGCAAGCTGACGATCGCCGGAAACGAGCGCGTTCTGCGTGCCCGTTTCGCCGATGCCCGCCACTTCTGGGATCTGGATCGCAAAACAAAGCTCGCGGACCGCGTGGCAGCCCTCGATGCCGTGACCTTCCATGCGAAGCTGGGAACGCAGGGCGAGCGCGCCAAGCGGATTTCCGACCTCGCCGGAACTGTCGCTTCTGCCATGGGCCTGAGCGGAGAGCAGATCGAACAGGCAAAGCGCGCAGGCCTGCTGTCTAAAGCTGATCTGACGACCGGTATGGTCGGCGAATTCCCGGAACTTCAGGGCGTCATGGGCGGCTATTACGCAGCACATGATGGCGAAGGCGACGCCGTTTCAAAGGCTGTGGCCGAGCATTACATGCCGCGCGGCCAGTCCGACGATACGGCAAAAGCGCCTGTCTCGATTGCCGTGGCCCTTGCGGATCGTCTGGATCTGCTGGCTGGCTTCTTTGCCATTGGCGAGACGCCAACCGGCTCCGGAGATCCGTACGGCCTGCGTCGTGCGGCACTGGGCGTAATCCGCACTATTCGTGACAACGGCCTGCGCCTGGATCTGACGGACCTCTTTGCCAAGGCGGCAAATGGTCGCACTGGCGGGGAACTCGCCAAATTGCTGGACTTCATGGCAGACCGTCTGCGCGTTCAGCTTCGCAGTGAAGGCGAGCGCCACGACGTTCTGGCTGCCACCCTGGCAGGCGGTCTGGACGGCGATCTTGTACGCCTTCTGGCTCGTACTTCGGCGCTGTCTGACATGATCCAGACGGAAGACGGCAAAAACCTTCTCGCTGCAGCCAAGCGCGCCGCCAACATTCTGCGCATCGAAGACAAGAAGGACGGTCCCCATAAGGGAACACCGGATGCGTCTCTCTACGCGCAGGACGAAGAGCGCGCTCTGGCAGATGGCCTGAACAGTGCCGTGCCTGCGATCGAGAGAGCCCTGAAAGACGAGCGTTTCACCGATGCCATGCAGGCCATTGCGACCCTGCGGCTGACGCTGGACCGCTTTTTCGATGCTGTTACCGTCAATGCTCCGGAAGCCGACATTCGCGCTAACCGCCTGAAGCTTCTAGCCACCTTCCGCACAACCACAGCCCTGATCGCCGATTTCGGTCAGATCGAGGGCTGAGCCTAATGGGAGCGTGGTGGTCCGGCCCAGTCGCCACGTTCCTCAATACGGACCCGGATCGTATTGGAGAGCGCCTCGCCCACGAAGCCGGGCGGAGGCGCTTCTCCAGCGAACCCCAGCAACTCCGTGCCTGGGCCACCCAACTTGATCTTCTCCGCACCACGCTAACCGCCCTGCCGCACACGGCAGGCTGGCAAATCCTGTTTGAATTCCCCATTCCCCGTCTGGGCGGCCGGATCGACACGGTCCTCATTTCCCCGGACGCGACGTTCGTTCTTGAATTCAAGGTTGGTGCGTCTCAATTCGACGCTGCGGCTCTTGCCCAGACCGAAGGTTACGCGCTGGACCTTCAAGACTTTCACGCGGGCAGCCGACGTCACCCGATTATCCCCATTCTGATTGCAACAGAAGCCGCACAGCCTGCGCAAACATCGCCGCTCCTCTTAGGATCTGGCGTCACGCCAGTTCTGAAGTGCAATGCACCAAACCTGGCGGAGCTTTTGTCGGATCTTGCGCGCCGGACACTGCATTCAGTAACGCGCATGCGACCAGATGAGTGGGAACAGGCACCCTACAATCCCGTCCCGAGCATCGTCGAAGCGGCTCGCCTCATTTATTCCACGCACAGCGTCGCAGATATTCACACAGCGAGAGCAGACGCGACCAATCTGACCCTGACGTCTGAGCGTATTACGGAACTCCTTGAAGCCGCCCGGAGACAACACCGGAAAACAATCATTTTTGTCTCGGGCATTCCTGGCGCCGGGAAAACGCTTTGCGGCCTGAAAGCTGCGTTCGGCACTGCGGAGCCCGACAACTCCGCGACATTCCTCACCGGAAACCCAACGCTCGTCCACGTTCTGCGTGAAGCCCTGACCCGTGACGCCGTGGCACAGGGTCAGAAACGCGCAGCCGTAGAACAGCGCATGGAATCCACAATTCAGTCCCTGACCAAATTCCGGGATTACTATGTTGGGCGCGCCGCAGAGTGCCCGCCAGAACGGATCATGGTCATCGACGAAGCCCAGCGTTCCTGGAACGCCGATCAGGCTATTCGCAAAAGCGCACAACGGCCTGTTCGTCTGACGCAGTCTGAACCCGCGCATCTCCTCGACATCATGCACCGGCATGACGGATTTGCGGCCATCATCTGCCTTATCGGACAAGGGCAGGAAATTCACGACGGTGAAGGCGGAATAGCCTGCTGGGGAGACGCTCTGGCGAGCCGCCCTGAATGGCAGATCCACGCATCACCGGATGTCGTCAGTTCTGCCCCTGGCCTCACCACTCTGCCTCCGTCCTTGCCGGTTCAAAAAGAGCCCTCTCTGCACCTCACAGTGCCGGTTCGCTCCCTTCGGGACACTGCAACGCCCAAATGGGTGAATGCCGTACTGGAGGGAAATGTCTCTCTCGCGCGCAATATTGCGGAGAACGCCAGTCTTCCATTCTGTCTGACACGAAGCCTGCCGGAGCTACGGAAAGCCCTGCGAGAACGAAGTCGCCTGACCTATCGCTGCGGTCTGATTGCCAGCTCTCAGGCAAAACGCTTGCGCGCGGAGGGCCTCGGTGCAGAACTGGCTCACATGGACTCCAACGCGGTCGCTCAATGGTTTTTGAACCGCTGGGTTCCTGACAAGGACGTTCGAGCCTCAGATGCACTTGAAACCGTCGCCACTCAATTTGCCATTCAGGGACTGGAACTGGATTTTGTCGGCCTTTGCTGGGATGGAGACCTCATCCGTACAGGCTATCCACAACGCTGGCAGTCCCGGCGCTTTAGCGGAACCACATGGCAGACCGTTAAATCCTCGGAAAAAGCCCTTTGGTCCCTCAATACCTATCGCGTGCTGCTGACCCGTGCGCGCTATGAGACCGTCATCTGGGTGCCGGAAGGTAATCCTGATGATCCGACGCGCTGCCCTGACACACTGAATGGCATTGCTGACTTTCTTCTGGCGTGTGGCATTGCCCCCTTAAAAGGTGCGGAAACTCTTCAAACAGTCGACAGATGCCTTCTGGATGTATGAAGGAATAATCAGGCGACCCGCGTCTCCCAAACGTGACTGCCTTTAGCGCACAAGATCGGCCATATCTGAGTAACGTCATTCACGCTGTTCAGATGAAAGAGGCACAGTCATGTCCAGCATTTCCGCCCCTCAGACGACCGACGCTCTGGTTATTCATGAAAAGGGTGATCTGCGTTTAGAGACCGTTGCCGTCCCACCGCTTAAGGCGGGTCAGGTGCTGGTCCGTCCAGCCTGGGGGGGAATCTGCGGGTCGGACATGCATTACTTCCTGCATGGCGGTGCGGGAGCATCCGTTCTGCGGGAGCCGATGATTCTTGGCCACGAGGTTTCCGGAATTGTGGAAGCTGTCAGCCCGGACGAAACACGTTTCAGGATCGGGGACGCTGTCGCCATCCATCCAGCTCGTCCGTGTGGGCACTGCCCTGAATGCGAACGAGGCGCGAAGCACCTGTGCCGGAACATGCGCTTTTTTGGGAGTGCAGCGTTCCTTCCGCATACGGATGGCGGTTTCCGGCGGGATATGGTTGTCGAAACATCCCAGCTCTATCCACTGCCTTCAGGCCTGGATGTGAAACGTGCCAGCCTTGCCGAACCTTTCTCTGTCGCTCTCCATGCGATTGCTCGCGCCGGCGACGTTAAGGGTAAACGCATCATGGTTCAGGGAGCCGGCCCGATTGGCGCCCTGATTATTGCCGGGCTTAAAGTGGCCGGGGCGGCGGAGATCGTGGCAACCGATTTGCAAGACTTTGCACTGGATATCGCCGTCAAACTGGGGGCAACTGCCACAGTGAACACCGGCCGCGACAGTCACGATCGGGAATACGAAATCGTTTTCGAAGCAACAGGCGTTATCCCTGCTTTTCCCACTGCCATCGCGCGCACGCAGAAAGGCGGCATCCTCGTACAGGTAGGGATTTTCCCACCGGGCGATGTGCCAGCCCCTCTGGGACAGATTATCGCGCGGGAAATCGACTATCGGGGGACATTCCGCTTCGATGAGGAGTTTGCAGAGGCGCTGAAAATCCTTGC
Source organism: Gluconobacter sp. Gdi (assembly GCF_014132155.1). GTDB lineage: Bacteria > Pseudomonadota > Alphaproteobacteria > Acetobacterales > Acetobacteraceae > Gluconobacter. Next base: position 517,260 of record NZ_BLJQ01000001.1, on the reverse strand, counting down.
GGACAATCCCTGGATTGCGGACGGCCTTATCACCCACAGCTTTCCGCTGGCTCAGTACAAAGACGCTTTCGACGCATCGCTGGACCGGAAAAGCTCTTCCAAGGTTCTTCTGGAACTCTAAAGAATCAATCGTCTTCGTCTTCAAAGCCTGGGTCCCGCTCGTTGCGATGGACCCAGGCTGACATCAGAAGCCCAAAACCGAACATCATCGTCAGCATGGCTGAGCCGCCATAGGAAATCAGCGGCAGCGGCACACCGCCTACCGGAATGGCCCCCATCACCATCGACAGATTGACGGCGCAGTACAGGAAAAAATCCATTGCGATGCCGAGCCCGAGCAGTCGCCCGAACTGATTGCGGCTCCGCATGGCAATGAGCATTCCTCCCAGTGTGAGGGTGGTCAGCAATCCAATGACTGCGATGCCCCCTGCAAAACCCCATTCTTCGCCGATCATGGTGAAAATGAAGTCTGTCTGTTTTTCCGGAAGAAAGTTCAGCTGCCCCTGGCTGCCATGCAGATATCCTTCCCCCCACATTCCGCCCGAGCCAAGCGCAATCTTGGACTGGATGATGTTGTAGCCGGCCCCCAGAGGATCATGCTCCGGGTGCAGGAAGGTATCGATCCGGGCCTTCTGATAGTCATGCAAATGGCCGTAAATGAATTTCCCAAGAAACGGAATTGGCGCGACGAGAACGATGATTTGCCATAGCCGCATGCCTGCAGCGAAAAACAGCGTTGCACCAATAACGCCAATAATCGTCGCAGTCCCAAGATTGGGCTCCTTGAGCACCAGAACGACCGGCAGAAGCGTCAAGATGGCAGGCATTATCAGACGCAGCGGGTTCCCCATCCGCTCGTTACCAATCCGGTGAAACCACGTAGCAAGCATCAGGATCAGGCCGATTTTGGCGAACTCTGAGGGCTGGAACTGCATTCCTGCCAGATTGATCCAGCGTTCGGCCCCCTTACCCACATGCCCCATTCGCAACACGAGCCCGAGCAGCAGAATGGACAGCAAATAGACGGGAACGGCCATGATGCGCAGAATGCGTGGGCTGACCAGCGCCACGGCAATCATCATGACCAATCCAAAACCGAACCGAACCATTTGCGGCCCAGCGAAAGGTTTGGCAGATCCGCCACCAGCCGAATACAGCGCCACATACCCAACACCTGCCAGCAAACAGACCAGCAGCACATACAGCCAGTTGACCTGAAGTAGCCGGGCCATAGGGCGGAAATCTGGCTCAGCACGCAGGAGCCGTTTATCAGATTTCAGAAAGCCAAATGTATTCATGACACCGCCCCTCACCCTTGCTCCGGTTCTGCCTGCGCCACAGTCTGCCCGGGAGGTCTGGATTGATTGGATGGATCACGAAGCAAAGTGTCTGTCATGATCTGCTTGGCCAGTGGAGCGGCTTCATCTGCGCCTGCATTGCCGTGTTCAACCACAACCGAGACTGCATATCGGGGGTCATCATATGGGGCGAAACAAATGAACAGCGCATGAGGACGATACTCCCACGGCAAGCTCATGGAATTAAAATGCCCTGACTCACGCAAAGCCCGGGACACACGCCGCACCTGAGCTGACCCGGTTTTCCCCGCCATCTGGACATCGGGCAGATCCAAACGGGCTTTTGGGGCCGTACCATGCTGCTCATTCACGACCGCGAACATACCTGCGCGGACAACATTCAAATGTTCCTGCGGGATATCCACTGCCGGAGCGGCATCCAAAGAAGCCAGTCCGGAAATCTGGTCATTCGTTGCGCGGATCAGATGCGGTTGAACATTTCGACCTGAAGCAATCCGGGATACGTAGGTTGCAAGCGCCAAGGGCGTGACCTGCACAAAACCCTGACCAATACCCGCATTCACCGTATCACCGCCATTCCAGTGAAAGCCGTGCTGCTGTCGCCATTCCGGCGTCGGGATGACACCAGCGCGGACATGCGGCAGCTCAATGTCGAGTTTCACACCTAGCCCCATAGCGTTCCCGACGGCCTTGATCGGGTCCATGCCACAGCGGCGGGCTACTTCGTAAAAATAAACGTCACAGGAAAATTTGAGGGCTTCACGCATGTTGATCATGCCGTGTCCCCATTTGTTCCAGCAGTGGAACCGCACGCCACCCATGTCGAAATAGCCGGGGCAATTGAAACGGTCTTGCGGTGTGACCGAGCCGGCCTTTAGCGCGCCCATCGCCACGGCTGGCTTGAAGGTGGACCCGGGCGGATACAGCCCGGAAACAGCCTTGTCTACGAGTGGCGTCCGCGGGTCATTCGCCCACTCATTCCACTGCGCATGGCTAACGCCGGAATCAAACAGGGAGGGATCGAAAGACGGCGTACTGACCATCGCCAGCACTTCACCATTCCGGCAATCCATGACCACGGAGCTGGCGACGCGATCACCAAGACGTTCTAAGACCTTTGACTGGAGCCCGACATCCAGAGTCAGGCGAACGTCCTCCCCCTGCTGGCCTTCCACCCGGTCAATTTCGCCAATCACTCTCCCAAGAGCGTTGACTTCCATTTCCACAGATCCCGGCTCTCCTCGAAGAACCGATTCCTGCGTCTGCTCTATGCCAGCCCGCCCCACGCGCATCCCAGGCAGAGACAACGTCGTGTCCTTGGCCACATCGTCTTCATTCGGCGGAGCGACATAACCGACAATATGTGCCGTCAGGTCCTGAAATGGATAGAGCCGGGTGGACCCGACATCGACGAGAACACCCGGCAATGAAGGCGCATTCAGCTCAATCCGCGCCATGTCATCCCATGACAGGAACTCATGGAGCGTGACCGGGACATATTTATGAACATGCTTCAGATCGCGCTCAATGCGTGCCCGATCATGCTCATCCAGCGGCACAATCTGTGCAAACCGTTCGATGACAGAAGCGATATCAGTCGTTTCTTCTGGCATCAGGAGCGCGCGCCAGCTGACCTTGTTATCAGCAAGGGCCACACCAAAGCGGTCATGGACGGTTCCGCGTGCGGGGGCCAGCAGACGCTTGCTGGTACGGTTACGCTCCGCAAGCTGGCGGAGATGGTCGCCCTCAACTGTCTGAATATTATAAAGTCGTCGCCCCAGAGCCCCCAGAACACCAGCCTGGACCGCCATCACTACAAGGGCACGACGCGTGAAGACGCCACGCCCGGAGCGAACAGGCACGTCCTGGCTTCGCGAGCGTAGCAGGGTCCGAAAAGGGCGTTTTCTGGAAAACATCAGGTCAGGCGTTCAAGTCCGGAAAAGAAAGCGGCGATTTGCGCGGAGAGCGCGAAAATGCGCCGTCAGGCCTGATCGGGATTGGCAAACGTGCGGCGGCCCCAGACAAACAGCGCGGTAAGACTGGGATAGATACCGATTGTTAGCGCAGCCTGAAAGAGGCCCGGTGCGGGCGATAATAGCGCAAATGCATGCAGACAGACGAGAGCCCACTGAAAAAAGGATGCCAGCGCCGCCAGAAAGCTGAAAATCAGCCAGCAGGCTACGAATCCCAAGCGGGACAACCCATAGCGCCAGTGATGGGCCACTCCGTAAATCACGAGCAATGACAGAAGGATGGCACCCGGCGGACCAAAACTGAACAGCTCCAGAACGAGTCCACACACAAAGACTGCCAGAGCAGGCATGGAGCGTGGGCGACTAAAGGCCCAGAACCAGACTGTACACATGGCGATGCCAAACTGAAGTTCTGCCTGCCCGGGAATTCCAAACGGTGCAGACAGCAGAACCGCAACCAGAATGATGAACAGAGACGGCATCGCCGCGCGAACAAACATGTCCAGCCGGCGGCGGAGCGTCTGTTTCGGCTCAACGGCAGAATGCAAATGGGGGGTGGAGTTTTCGGCAACCATCTGATTATTGCCCTCCCTTCCCCAGAGGTTCAGACATTCCCGGTAATTTGGGGAACGACAATCCACCCGGCAACGCAGGTTCTGAAGGAGGACGCCGGATCTTGACGCGCCCTGGCGCATCAGGGGCTTGGCCGCCGTCGTCTCCGTAGTCAAAGACGCGCACGATATCCAGACGGCGCAAGTCAGCGTCCGGCATCACAACCGGCCGGTTGGGAGCCAGGTAATGAACTGTTCCAATTGGAAGGCCCGCAGGCATCGCGCTCTGCCCACGCGTCTCCACACGTTCCCCTTCAATGGGATGATGGTCCTGCGGGTAATAAATCAGTCGGGGTGTATCTGTGTCATCCCCGGCCATAATGGCATCTCCATGAGATGCCGCCAGCGTGACAGGAATTCGGCTGGCATCATCATTGATGAGCAGAACACGGACCGTATGAGGCCCGACCTCTGTGACACGCCCTAACAGCCCAGACGAATCCAACGCCACATCGCCCATATGAACCTGATGCCCACTGCCAACATCCAGCAGAACAGCGCGTGAATAGGGCCCACCATCATCACGCGTAACACGGCCGGTCACATACTGGGGGATACTTTCCGGAATCCAGTGAAGACTATTCTTCAGGCGGCCATTTTCGGCTGCCAGAGCCACAGCCACATCATACCAGTGCCGCAGAGCACGGTTCTCATCTCGCAGACGGGAATTCTCCCGCGCAAGATCCGTCGCACCCCGTAGATCCACAAGCCAGTCCCGCAATTTCGTCTGCGGCAGAACAAGAGCCTGATAAGCAGGCGCCAGAATATCGGTAGCCTGCAGACGTGCCCCATCCACTACCGGCCGCCGGACCAGCCCAAGCAGGACCAGTGCCACGGCGAAGAGGATCAGGATCGGCAGAGTTGCTCTTGCGAACACCTGCCGAGTGTGGATGGAGAACACTGGACTGTGTCCGGGTTCAGTACATGCTGCTCAGAACACTGCGCAGACGGCGCATTTCTTCGAGCGCACGACCCGTTCCCAGCGCCACGCATGACAGCGCATTCTCAGCCACGGTCACAGGGAGCCCCGTGTAAAGACGCAGAACCTCATCGAGGCGGTACAGGAGCGCACCACCGCCGGAGAGGACAATCCCTTTGTCCACGATATCGGCAGCCAGTTCAGGTGGCGTATTTTCCAGTGCTGTCGTCACGGCATCCACGATCTGCATGACCGGCTCTGCCAGACTTTCTGCAATCTGGGCCTGGCTGACCATCACTTCACGCGGCACGCCGTTGATCAGATCCCTGCCTTTGATTTCCGTGATGGGGCCATCCGGATTGGATGGATCATCCGGCATCATGGCGGCACCAAGCTCGATCTTGATACGCTCGGCAGAGCTTTCGCCCACGAGAAGATTATAGGTCTTCCGGATGTAGGAGATGATGGCCTCGTCCATCTTGTCTCCACCAACACGGGCAGAACGGGCGTAGACGATGCCACCGAGCGAGATCACGGCCACTTCCGTGGTTCCGCCACCGATATCCACAATCATGCTGCCAGACGGTTCAGTGACCGGGAGGCCTGCACCGATTGCGGCTGCCATCGGCTCTTCGATCAGCATGACCTTGCGGGCACCCGCGCTCTCGGCACTTTCCTGAATGGCCCGACGTTCAACAGCCGTCGCACCAGAAGGAACACAGATGATGATCTGCGGACTCGCGAAGGCCCGGCGATTATGCACTTTACGGATGAAGTGCTTGATCATCTCTTCCGCGACTTCGAAGTCCGCAATAACGCCGTCTCGCAGCGGACGGATGGCGGTGATGTTGCCAGGCGTACGCCCGACCATCTGCTTGGCTTCGTTACCAACAGCCAGAACCTGCTTTTTGCCGCGCACTTCAGCGATGGCAACCACAGATGGCTCATCGAGCACAATACCGCGGCCTTTAACGTAAACGAGCGTGTTGGCAGTGCCGAGGTCGATCGCCATGTCAGCAGACATGAGACCCAGCAGACGAGAAAACATCCAAAACTCCTGGCGCGGCTCTGTGCGGCAGACAGATTATATATCGTTAAGGTGGGGCGGGCTCCCCGCGGGTGGACTTAACGATGCAAAGGCCGTTCAGCAAGGGTAACAGTCCCGATAATGTCATTAGCGACGAACAACTTTTCATCACGGGAGATCAGGACATGGAAAAAAATCTTTCCGCGCCTCAATCTTGCCACCCTTCAGTCACGTTCTCCACGTTACCACTATATGGTCTTATCCGACATTCCTTTCCGAAAGCAGGGGAAGCGTCGGAGAAACCAAAACAGAACAGGACATAAAAAATGAATATGACCAAGACTCCCCGCCTGATCGCCGTCCTGACCCTCTGTGGCGCTGCTCTTGCGGGCTGCGGTAGCCCGTACGACAGTGGAGCTCGTGCAGGCTCTGGCGCCCTTGTCGGTGCAGGTGCCGGCGCTGCAATCGGCGCCTTGGCTGGCGGCGGTCGCGGCGCGGCTATCGGTGCACTCGCAGGTGGTGGTACAGGCGCTGCTGTTGGTGCAGCAACCACGCCAAGCCAGCGTTCACGGAACGGTTACTGAGCCTGTTATCGGGCTAGCGACCATGAATTCTAAGGATTTGTGACATGAGGTCCGTTATCGACCGCTCTGCTTTTCGGGGCGTAGCTCTGATTGGCGCTTTTGCGACCGTTCTTTCCCTAGGCGGTTGCCAGGGAAACTATGACCCGGGATCGCGCGCCCTTGGCGGCGGTCTTCTGGGAGGCGGCGCAGGTGCGGCCATCGGCGCACTGGCCGGCGGCGGTCGCGGAGCTGCCATTGGTGCGCTTGCTGGTGGCGCACTTGGGGCAACGACGGGCGCCGTTACAGCGCCCAATCGCCCGAGCTACCAGCAGGGCGGGTACCAGAACGGTTACCCCCAGCAAGGTGGCTACCCTCAGGGATATCAGCAGCAGAACGGTCAGTATCCGACCTATCCGCAGCAGCAATATCAGTGCCCACCCAACACGAACTGCCAGAACCCCTACCCTCAGCAGCAGGGCTACAACAACGGCGGTTACCCTCAGCAGAGCAACTACGGCTACTAAGCTTTACGGTTTCCGGATGTCAGATCATCCGGAAACCAATAACGGCCAGAAGAATACCCAGCACCCAGCGCTGGGTATCTTCATGCAATTTCCCTGCACATAACGTCCCCAGAATAATACCTGGGATGGATCCCATCAGAAGCGCCAGAAGGACGGCGGTATCCACCGCGCCCTCCAGCCAGTGACCTCCCCCTGCAATCAGCGTGAGCGGAACTGCATGGGCGATATCCGTTGCAACGAGCGTTCGTGTTGTCAGGCGCGGATAAAGCATCGTCAAGGCGGCCATGCCGACAGCTCCAGCTCCCACGGAAGACAGCGTCACCAACGTCCCAAGTAAAACACCAAGCAGAACCGTTAAAATCGTTTCAGCCCGGTCGCTCAGGGGTTTACGCCCTTCAGCCCACTTTCTCAGCCTTGGCTTCAGCAAAATTGCTGGCGCCGTAAGAAGCAGTGCCACACCGAGAACAACCTGAATGAGACGGGACGCGGCGTCGGACATGCCCGCATGGTGCAGGAAAATCAGGCACAACAGACCTGCCGGGAGACTCCCCGCCATCTGCCAGCCAACAATCTTCCAGTTCACCACGCCCATATGGCGGTTGAGGCCAGTACCAACAATTTTCGTAACGGCTGCGTAAAGCAGGTCTGTTCCGACGGCTGACTGAGGCTTTGCCCCGAACAGCAGGATCAGCAGTGGCGTCATGAGGGACCCTCCCCCCACTCCGGTCATGCCTACCAGAAAGCCTACAAATAGACCCGACGCCGTATAAAGCCACGAATGCGGCATAGCTGCCCCTTCCAAATTCAGAAGGAGACAATATCAATCGTGTTATTTTTGTCTAGATCACCAATAAACTATATTAATTAGTTTATTGGTGATCTCTCATGGTTCGAAGCTTAGAGTGCTTCAGGCTCAGTCCGCTCGCGCTTGGTGAGCAGCTTATTCAGGGCATGGATATAGGCACGAACAGCAGACACAACCGTATCGGCATCGGCACCCTGACCGTCTACGAGCTTACCATTCTCCTGCAGACGAACCGTCGTGCGGGCCTGAGCGTCTGTCCCTTCCGTGACGTTAGCCACCGAGAACAGCGCCAGTTCTGCTGAATGAGGGAATGCCTCACCGATGGCACGGAATGCCGCATCAACCGGGCCATTTCCACTGACAGCCGCATACTGGGTGGCGCCATCAACGCTGATTTCCAGCTTGACCTGAGACTTCTGCTTGGTGCCGGAAGCAACTTCCAGAGAAATCAGATGAACGCGCTCGTGGTCGCGGCTCTCATCATCGACCAGTGCGCAGATATCGTCATCGAACACGACCTTCTTGCTGTCAGCCAGATCCTTGAACCGGGCAAAAGCAGCGTTCAGAGCCTCGTCTTCCAGCGGCGGGTAGCCAAGCTGAGCCAGCTTGTCGCGGAATGCCGCACGGCCGGAATGCTTGCCCATCACCAGCGAGCTCTTGTTCCAACCCACGCTTTCCGGCGTCATGATCTCATAAGTGGCAGCGTTCTTCAGAACACCGTCCTGATGGATGCCACTTTCATGCGCGAAAGCGTTCCGGCCAACGATGGCCTTGTTCGGCTGCACGTCGAAGCCCGTGATCGTCGCCAGCATACGGGACATGCCCAGCAGCTTCGGCGTCTCGATGCCCGTTACCTTGCCGTACTGGTCATGACGCGTCCGCAGCGCCATGACGATTTCTTCCAGCGCAGCATTACCGGCACGCTCACCGATGCCATTGATCGTGCATTCGATCTGACGGGCACCGCCTTCGACAGCGGCCAGCGTATTTGCAACACCCAAGCCCAGATCATTGTGGTTATGGGTGGAGAAGATCACCTGATCCGCACCCGGCACCCGTTCACGCAGCATATCAAAAATGCGTCGCATTTCTTCCGGCGTTGCGAAGCCTACGGTATCAGGAATGTTGATGGTGTTCGCACCATTCTTGATGGCGACTTCGACACAACGGCACAGGAAGTCAGGGTCCGTACGAGAACCGTCTTCAGCAGACCATTCCACGTCATCCGTGTACTGACGGGCCTTCTGGTTGCCAGACGCAATAATGTCCAGAACCGTTTCAGGCTCCATCCGCAGCTTATACTTCATGTGCAGTGGAGATGTGGAAATAAAGTTATGAATACGGGAGCGTTCAGCACCCTTCAGAGCTTCGCCGCAGGACTCAATGTCGCGCTTGCCACCACTGCGAGCCAGACCGCAGATAACAGAGCCACGCACCTGCTCCGCAATGCTGCGAACACTCTCGAAGTCATCTTTGGATGCGACCGGAAAGCCAGCCTCAATAACGTCCACGCCCAGAGCGCTCAACGCATGAGCCATGCGGAGCTTCTCTTCGAGGTTCATGGAGAAACCGGGGGACTGTTCACCGTCACGCAGCGTCGTATCAAAAATGATAACGCGGTCGTCGGAAATCGTACCGAAGGACGGATGTTGGAAAGTCATGTCTTGATCATCTCGCTGGTCAGGAAATTTTCTGGTCTGTCATCCCCTGAACGCAACGGAACGCTGCCCGCCTTGATGTGGCGTTCAGGGGCCGATAAGTCGAAGCGAGAGGATCGAAAGAAATGTCATGGGCACGGAAAATGTCCGATTCTTTCGTCATGCGCAACCCACATGACTAAAAACTCTGCCCTGCGTTCTTATGGGGTCAGCCCGTCATCACCCCGGGCCGAGTTGAAAAGTACCGATCAACAGCGGTTTTCATAGCGCTCGCAACCTGTGTGCGGTGCACAGCCTGCCGCAGGGCGGCTTCATCCAGCCGGTTAGACATGAAACCCATTTCCACCAGAACTGACGGTATCTCTGCGGACTTCAGCACCACAAAAGCCGCATGGCGCGACGGATGCGTCAGCAGCCCAATGCGACTACGAAATGCGCCTACAACACTTGATGCCATGTGCGCAGACCCGCGCCGCGTTTCTTCAGAAACCAGACTGGAAAGGATCTGCTGGACGTCGGGAGACATGCCATGAAACGCAGGGCCGCCAAAGCGGTCTGCACTATTCTCCCGCTGTGCCAGAGCCGCTGTTTGAGCGTCCGACGCTCCGCTGGAAAGCGTATAGACACTCGCCCCGCGAACATCACGGTCATGCAGTGCATCGGCGTGCATAGAGATAAAGAGATGCGCCTGATGCTGCTGGGCCATTTCCACGCGCCCTTCCAGGGGAATGAAATGGTCCTCTGAACGGGTCATAGCCACGCGGTACTGTCCGGATGCCAGAAGCTGGCGCCGCAGTTCTGTCGCCGCAGCTTCGGCAATATGTTTCTCATACGTACCGGAAATACCGATTGCGCCAGGATCTTTTCCACCATGTCCGGGATCCAGCATGACCAGCGGTTTGGGTGGCGGCGCATTTCGGTGAACGGCCGGGGCCTGAAGCGGTTTGGCAGAGGGAGAATGCGCTGTCAGATGCTTAGTTCGGGCGACGGCTCCCAAGGGAGCCACCGTGGAGAGGCAGGCAAGACCTTCCATTACCATGCGTCGCGTCAGCATCCGTTTACCCTGCGTCTTTTCGATCATCTGGACCTTCAGTCATAACAGACACAGGACAATGTCTGAAACAAGGCAAAGCACCTTTTGGAGAGCCGGAAAAAGCCCTGCTTGCCAGCGGCCCTTCTTTAAGTCATCCTGTGCGCCAAGGACCTGAAGAGAGCGGTCCGATCGTTTGTGGGCTTTTATCCTTTTCCCACAACGCTCCCGCCTCGATCGTCCGAGCCGCGACGCCCCATCGTTTGACATGTGCCGGACATTTTCTGCGCCATGTCCTGATCGGGCTGCTCCGGCAGGATTAGTTCAGTCCGGCACAGGCTCACAACCTGACCGGAGTGCGTTTTCATCCGGCACCAGACCACGGGCCGGACGTCTGTCAGGGGTCGAATGTCACGCGACGTGATCACAGCCAGGAGCCTAACCGAAACGGGACCAGATGCGTCCCGCGGTCTGGCATTCCGGCTGATCCGCCCCCTCCACCCCGTACAATCAGGTGTTCCCTCTGGCCCAAAGCGCCACACTGGAGCATCGTGGAGTTCAGTTTTCCATGACCAAGCGTATGCTTATCGACACCACACACGCGGAAGAAACGCGTGTTGTGGTCATGGACGGTGACCGCGTTGAAGATTACGACGTCGAGACATCGTCCAAGAAACAGCTCAAAGGCAACATCTACCTTGCCAAAGTCATCCGTGTTGAGCCGAGCCTTCAGGCCGCTTTCGTAGAATACGGCGGAAACCGTCACGGCTTCCTCGCCTTCAGCGAAATTCACCCGGATTACTTCCAGATCCCCGTCGCAGATCGCGAGAAGCTTCTGGCCATCCAGGAAGAAGAAGTTGCGTCTGAACAACGCGCTGAACTTCCGGACAGTGAGGAAGAGCCCGCCTCTGACGAGACGGAAGAGAACGACAACCAGGATCGTCGCGCGCCAGAAACCGTTGGTGGCGAGCACGACACAGGTGAGGAAAGCGCGGCTTCGCGTCGTACGGCCCGCTTCCTACGCAACTACAAGATCCAGGAAGTCATCCGCCGCCGTCAGGTCCTGCTCGTTCAGGTCGTGAAAGAAGAGCGTGGCAACAAGGGCGCGGCCCTTACCACCTACGTCTCTCTCGCTGGCCGTTATTGCGTCCTGATGCCGAACGCCCTGCGTGGTGGTGGTGTCTCTCGCAAGATTACGTCTGACACGGATCGTCGCCGTCTGCGCGACATCATCGCAGAACTGAACCTGCCCAAGACGATGGCCATGATCGTCCGGACCGCAGGTGCAGGCCGTCCAGGACCGGAAATCGTTCGGGACTGTGAATACCTGCTTCAGCTTTGGGACGACATTCGCTCACACGCGCTGTCATCCGTTGCTCCAACGCTGGTTTATGAGGAAGCGAGCCTCATCAAGCGCGCCATTCGCGACCTGTTCTCCAAAGACATCGAAGACATCATGGTCGACGGTGAGTCTGCGTGGAGAAGTGCGCGTGAGTTCATGCGCCTGCTGATGCCGCACAACGCTGGCAAGGTGAAGCTCTGGCAGAACCGTGGACAGAGCCTCTTCGCGCGTTACAACGTCGAAGGGCATCTGGATGCGATGTTCTCCCCAACTGCACGCCTGAAGTCTGGTGGCTATCTGGTCATCAACCAGACGGAAGCACTCGTCGCCATCGACGTGAACTCTGGTAAATCCACGTCACAGCGCAACATTGAGGAAACGGCACTCCGCACGAACCTTGAAGCTGCTGAAGAAGTTGCGCGCCAGCTGCGCCTGCGTGATCTGGCTGGCCTTGTCGTCATTGACTTCATCGACATGGAAAGCCGCCGCCATAACGCTCAGGTCGAGAAGCGCCTCAAGGAATCTCTGCGTACCGATCGCGCACGCATTCAGGTGGGACATATCTCTCATTTCGGCCTGCTCGAAATGTCCCGCCAGCGTCTGCGTCCGTCCATCGCTGAATCACTGCTGACGCCTTGCCCGCACTGTCAGGGCACTGGCTTCATTCGCGGTACGGAAAGCTCCGCTCTTCATGTGCTGCGTGCCATCGATGAAGAAGGCACCCGCCAGCGTGCTGCCGAGATCGATGTTCACATAGGATCGGACATTGCCCTCTACATTCTGAACAACAAGCGCGACTGGCTGTCTGACATTGAGCAGCGTCACCGCATGCGCGTGATCTTCCGCACGGAAGAAGATCTGCCCGCAGCAGACATGCGTATCGAGCGTATCCGTCCGCAGACGGCTGCACCGGCACCAGAGCCAGTACCGGCTCAGATTGCTGCGCCTCACAACGTCCGCACGATCGAAATCATTGAGGACGAGGCACCTGTCGTTCCTCAGGCTGCTGCGGTTGAAGCGCGGGCTGAGTTGCCTGCCCGGAGTGAAGACGTCGAAGTCAACACGGGTGACGAGGAAGAGGGCAACAACGGCAACCGTCGTCGTCGTCGCCGCCGTCGTCGTGGTCGTCGTGATCAGAACGGCGAGAACGAGACCGTTCAGGGCAATGCTGCCGAACCAAACGGCGAACAGCCTTCCGTCCACCGGTCTGACGATGAAACCGAAGAAGTCGGTCTTATCCCGGGTCGTCGTCGGACGCGCTTCAAGCGTGTTCAGAAGGAAGACGAAGTCGCAGCAGAGGCCCCGGTGCAGGAAAAGGTGTCCTTTCAGGAAGAAGCACCTAAGCCAGTACGCCACGCTCCGGCTCAGCAGCCTTCCCAGCGCCGCCGGGAAGAACGCCAGCCTGTTTCGCGTGGATATGCAGGCCCGACGCCGGCTGATCCGTTCGGTGGAAGCTTCGATATTTTCGATGTGATCGAACAGGCTGAAATGGAGCAGGCTTCCCGCCCGCTTCAGACATCTACAGCAACCCCTGCCCGCCTTTCTGTCGAGAGCGCTCCGGTAGTTGACGTTGCCGAGATCGCTGCCGAGCCGATTGCTGCAGAACAGGAAAAACCAAAGCGCACCAGAGGCCGCCGCAGCACCAAGGCTGTGAAGGCTGAAGCAGTGGCACCGGTAGTCGCAGAAGAAGTCGTCGTGGCTGCTCTGACTGCTCCGACGGAAGAGGAAGCTCCGGCCAAGCCTAAGCGTCCACGCACCCGTCGCACGACCAAGGCTACAGAAGCCAAGGCAGACGACGTTGTTGTGGAAGCAATGGCTTCGGAGGCCTCAGCTCCTGTCGCCGAGGAAGAGGCAACCGCCAAGCCGAAGCGTACTCGCGCCCGTCGCGCAACCAAGGCTGTCAAAGCCGACGATGCCGCAGCGGATGATGGAAACACGCTACAGCCCATCAACATTGACGAGTTGCCACCGGTGACGCGTCGCATGGGCTGGTGGAAGCGGTAACATCCGCTTCTCACCCCAACAAAAAGCCGACCGGATATTTCCGGTCGGCTTTTTTTATGCCCGGTTTATGCGTAACGCTTCAGGCAAGCTTCAAGGCTTGTGGAGCCCCGCACGGGGTCTGCAGGGCGGTCATAATGTTGATGAATAAAGAGCCCGGTCATGTTCGCATAAGACTGCGCGGCTTCTTTCGAGAAACCATTTCCGCGATAGGCCTCATACCACCTCTCTTGGGGAATGACCTGCACTTGGACGGCGCGCCCTAATATTCTGGAAAGGGCGGCAGCAACGTCTGAAGGCGTATAGCTCTCCGGCCCCTCGATATTGTGGATGCCCGTCTGTTCAACATCAGACATCAGTAACTTACCTGCCAGACCTCCAACATCTTCTGGAGCGACCATGGGAAACGCCTGTGTTGCCGGCAGAAATGTCTGTAGCACTCCTGTAGCTTTCGCAGCGCTCGTCGCCCCTGCCCAGTTGCTTATGTAATAGGCCGCGCGGACAATACACACCGGAACGTTCAGGGCCTGCGCACCCTGTTCCAGCTCATACAAAACGCCGAGATCACCACAGTGCTCACCAGGCTGCGCGCCATAGGTGGATTGCACGACGACCTTTTCCAGAGCAACGCCCCGCAATGCTTTCAAAATGGAGCACACAGTCTTGCGTTCTTCCACATCCGTATTGCCAGACACTGCCGCAGGGGGATTGAGAACGAACACGCGTTGCGCCCTCTGAAAAAGCACCCTCAGAGTATCAGTGTCATTCACATCCACTGCCGCATAATCTACGCCGGCGTGGCGTTGTTCAGAGGCCGCAACAACCTGCCGGGTTACTACCGTGACATCATGCCCAGCCGCCAGAACAGTTTGTGCAACAGCGCGGCCGACATGGCCCGTCCCGCCAAGAATGACATACATGCCTACATCCCCTGTATTGCCGAAAGGCGTATGCCCCAGAACGGCATCAGCCTTCGCAAGGAGACCTCACGAAGGCTGATGAAAGCACACACGATGTAACTAAATGGCGTAACCCGTTAGGATTTTTTTACGAATTCAGACTTCAGGTTCATTGCGCCAATTCCCGCGATCTTACAGGCAATATTATGTCCGTCCGTCGCATCAACAAGACGAATGTTCTTGACCTTGGTGCCGCTTTTCACAACCAACGAAGATCCTTTGACCTTCAGGTCCTTCACAACCGTAACGCTGTCACCATCTACAAGGACATTGCCATTGGCATCTTTGATTTCCGCAGATGCGTCGCCAGCGTCGGCCTGACCGCCCTCTTCCGGGTTCCATTCATTGCCGCAGTCCGGACAGACCCACAGAGTCCCATCCGGATAAACATGCTCCGACCCACATTTGGGACATTTCAGCTCATCAGTCATGTCAAACCTCACTCTTTCGTGAGATCCACTTTAAAGCACTGAAGATGATAGGGAAATGCGCCAGCTCAATCTGCCCGGAAAACTTTTACCGGCAGACGCTCTTGTTACCGTTTGCCGCAATGAACGTTCCCGTCAAAGGTTCAAAACACGCATTCTGCGGGCAGGACGACGTTG
The DNA here is from genome assembly GCF_014132155.1 of Gluconobacter sp. Gdi. Lineage (GTDB taxonomy): Bacteria > Pseudomonadota > Alphaproteobacteria > Acetobacterales > Acetobacteraceae > Gluconobacter. The sequence goes on along the minus strand of NZ_BLJQ01000001.1, from coordinate 501,924 downwards.
TGGTGGCCAAACCCTGCGCATAGAGCGCTGATCCTGCCAGATTGGCTTCACGCTGCGCTGTCCCGCAAAGCGGCGTATTTGACGGTGCAGACGGGTCATTCAGAAGCACCTTATGACCATCCGTCGGAGCTTCTTCGGCCAATCCCGGAGCAAAATCCTGCGGGGGAATCTTTTGGGCTGGAGCCTGCACGGCTGCATGAGAAGACGTGGCGGAAGGCTGCTCCGCACAAGCTGCCAGAAGAGGCAGGACAACAAGGCTCAACCAGAACGAACGCATGTGAACTCCGGATCACAAACCGGGCCACGCCCGGACACTTCACCATTAAAGACCCAGATCGGCCTGGGACGTAAGAAGGGTATCGAGTTTTGCCCCACGTTGGCCGTCAGCGAAAGACAGAACCACACGTCCGTTCAAAGGTTCCGCGTCGGAATGGGTCACGGGACGCCCCTTGCTATCCTGGACGAGCACATATCCCCTGCTGAGGATCGCCCTCGGGGAGACCGCTTCCAGATGACTTCCCAACCCATCAAGACGCGCTTTCTGAAGCCGGATGGCGCTATTGAGCGTCTCAGGAGACAGTCTCTGTCGTTCTACCCTAAGGTGGAACCGTTGGGACGCGCGCTGCCATGCCGTGACAAGAGCGGTCTCTGACGCACGAAGAGCGCTCTGTCGCCGTTCGATCAGCAAACGTGGTGACGGAAGCTGCTTTGAGGGCGCCGTCAGGGCGGCCCTCGCCCGGCTGACAATCAGTTCCGGCGACGGCAGTTGCCGTACCGGAGCATCCAGACGGCTTCTTGCGCGCATGACAAAGGCTGGAAGAGCAAGATCAAGGCGCTGGCTCCGGTCATCCAACCGCATCCGAGCCGTTTCGAGAAGAGACGGCAGATCTGGCAGTCGCGATGTAGCCTGCTCCAGCCTTGCCCGGGATGTCTGCATGATGCGGCTCAAACCACCTGCCAGACGGGCCGTCCGATGTGCCAGATCCGCGACCAGTTCAGAGCGCAAGGGCACGGCCATTTCTGCCGCAGCCGTTGGCGTCGGTGCCCGCCGATCTGAGACAAGATCAATCAGTGTGGTGTCTGTCTCGTGGCCCACAGCAGAAATAACCGGGATGGGACAGGCTGCGACGGCACGTAAAACACGCTCATCATTGAAAGCCATAAGATCTTCAAGAGAGCCACCGCCACGAGCGACAATCAGAACATCCGGCCGACGCGGCCTTTGCGCCATACCGTCAATGGCCGCAGCGATCTGGCCTGCAGCCCCCTCTCCCTGCACGGCAACAGGCCACAACAACACATCCCGGGGAAAGCGACGTTCAATGGTCGTACGAATATCATGAAGAACCGCCCCGGACCGTGACGTCACGACACCGACAAGCGATGGCAGAAACGGAATGGGCTTCTTGCGATCGGCTTCGAACAGTCCCTCATCAAGCAGTTTGCGACGCAGGCGCTCGATATTGGCGAGCAAAGCCCCCTCGCCCGCAAATTCCATCCGATCAATAATAAGCTGATAGCTGGAACGCTCGCCATAGGACGAGACTTTGCCCGTCGCGATGACTTCGTTACCATTCTCAGGCGCCATGCCAAGCCGGGAAACGGTTCCACGCCAGATGACGCCGGAGATCTTTCCGCCCTCATCTTTCAGGGACAGATAGATATGCCCGGACGGGTAACGCTTGAGTTCCGTCACCTCACCACGCACACGAACACGCCCGAATCCGGTCTCAAGCGTGCGCTTGATGGCTCCGGAAATCTCGGAAACTGAATATTGCGGCACATTCCCGCGTGCAGACGCGGCATCACTCTCCATCATGGCGCCAGTCTATGCTACGCACGCCTTCAGACGAAGCCCTGATCTCAGGGAGCCGCAGATGAAAAAGGGAGAGCGGAATGCGCGTTTTGCTGGTCGGTTCCGGAGGGCGCGAACACGCCCTTGTAACATGTCTGGCGCGCTCGCCCAGTCTTTCGGCCCTTTATGCGGCGCCTGGCAATCCCGGCATGGCCTCTCTAGCAACGCTTGTTCCGCTAAAAGCCGATGACGTTGCAGGGCTTGTCGCCTTTGCCAAAGAGCAGAACATCGACCTGATCGTTCCCGGCCCTGAAGCGCCTCTGGTGGTCGGTCTGGCGGATGCCTGCGCCGAAGCTGGCATCCCCTGCGCTGGCCCGACCAAGGCAGCGGCCCTTTTGGAAGGCAGTAAGGCGTTTACCAAGGACGTTGCGGATGCCGCTGGCATTCCAACAGCAAAATGGGAACGCTTCGAAGACGAGGCACCAGCCCTTGAATTCGTTCGACGGCGCGGTGCGCCGATCGTCGTAAAAGCGGACGGTCTGGCGGCCGGTAAGGGCGTGGTCGTCGCCCAGAGTGTCGAAGAAGCGGAAGACGCCATTCGCAAGCTCGGCATGCCGCTTGTCATTGAAGAATGTCTGGTGGGCGAAGAAGTCTCGCTGTTCGCGTTCTGCTCGGACGAAAAGGCCGTTCTGATCGGCGCAGCCCGCGACCACAAGCGTCTGGGCGATGGTGATACGGGGCCAAACACCGGCGGTATGGGTGCCATGTCCCCACCACCCGGCTTTGATCGCGCGGCTCAGGAAAAGGCGCTGGACCTCAGCGTCCGCCCGATGCTGGCGGAAATGGTGCGTCGCGGGACGCCTTTCCGTGGCGTGATTTTCGCTGGCCTGATGCTGACCAACGAAGGTCCAAAGCTGATTGAATACAATGTCCGCTTTGGTGATCCGGAAGCGCAGGCACTCCTGATCCGCCTCAAGTCAGACCTGCTTCCTATTCTTGCAGCTCTCGCAGACGGCAATCTCGATCATGCCGCTGCCGACTTCTCCGACGAAGCGTCTATCTCACTGGTGCTGGCTGCTAATGGCTACCCGGATGCCGCGAAAAAGGGCGGTCGCATTTCGGGCATCGAACGCGCCGAAGCCGTCCCGGGCGTTTCGGTTTTCCATGCTGGGACAAAGCTGGTCGATGGCGTTCTTGTCGCGGATGGTGGACGTGTTCTGACAGTCTGCGCCAAGGCTGCTACGCCAGAAGATGCACGTCGTCTTGCTTATGAAGGCGCGTCAGCCATCCAGTGGGAAGACAAGATTTTCCGTACGGATATTGGCCTGTAATTGAAATATTTCATTAGTCTGGCCTTAATAGGCCAGACTAAATTTTGTCATAAATAAACGATGAAAAAATATTTACAAATATAGAAAGAAAAATCCCTACAAATACTAAAGACATAATTGAAATATATCGAGAACATTTATTTTTTTTATTTTCTATATAATCTTGATCCCCTAATGTAAAAACCAAATCCAACCGTGGAATTATTTTATATAGAAATTCGTAAAATATAGAAACCAACTTATCCGTTATAATTTCACCAAGAAAGGACATGAATATACAGAACAAAACTAAAGATAACGCTTTATTCATAGGAAAATTTTTTTCGTAAATTAAATAAGATCCCGAAGAAAGAGGTAGTATTTTTGCAAATTTATCCAAATAAAATGTGGAAAATTTTTCCAGACTTAAGAAAAATTTTATTTGAGTTGGTATTTTTTTATTCGGTAAAGAGTCAACCCATCCAGATATAACACTTTCCAGAGCCTGAGCTACCGCATAATCAGAGTATTCGAGAGACATTCTTATGGTAGATTCACCACGAAATCCTCTCAAGAAAAAAGGAGCACTATAATCATCATCGTCTATTTCATTTCTAGTGGCATTAATATCTATCTTATATCGTTGAGCTATATCATCTAATGTAGAAATTTCTGTAGGAATTATAACTAAAAAATCAAACTGGTAATTTATAGAAGATGTAATGTCTCTTGTCTGAAAATTATGCCTTGTGAATTTTTCTATAGAGGAAAAAGAGTTCGATGCGCTTTTTTTTGCGACATGGGTTATCTCACATCGGACTCCTTGAACTTTATACTGAACAAGCAATTGTTCTATTTTTTGATTTAGAGCGATAATATCGCTCGCCCCTATGTTATAATTTCCTTTAAATTTTTTCTCTGTCTTTTCTACTTTTTTTGTTAATTTGTGGTAAATTGCTTGGTATGCCCCATGGGGTACTCTTCCCTCACTAATAACAAGGGTTCCAGGATTGTCTTCACTAAGAATTTTCATAACCACTAATGTACCCAAAGGTGAGAAAATATTACATGACTTAGCAACGTAGAGAAATAATTTCCAACTCTTTTCGAAACGAAATCAATAGTCTTCATCTGAATCATCGGAGCACCCGGCATTTGCCGCATAATTTCATGCCCCGCCTCCTGCCAGATTGGTGCGGCTTTGGCTGGATCGGTCTGTGCCTTGGCCTGCTCGAACAGGCTCTGAATACGCTGGTCACAAAAGCCGGTAAAGTTCGGAGAAATGGCTGAATTCGGATGGTAATTATCGCATCCAAACAGATCATCGAGAAACGTCGATGCTGAGGGATAATCTGCAAACCAGTAAGACAGACTAATCTGCACATGGTTGGCTGTATTCTGTTCGTAGGACTCTGCCAGTCCAGCTGTTATGGGACGGAGTTGTGCCTTGAAACCGATCTGCTGAAGTACATTTCGCAGATATGTTCCCATCCCAAGCTCAACGGCCCGGTTGGGAACCACCAGCGTTACGGTCGCCCCCTCTTCACCGGCCTCACGCACAAGCTTTCTGGCTCTCTCCAGGTCCTGTGGGCATGAAAGGCCAAGATCAGCGCCTGGAATGCCGTGTGGAACCATCTGGCAGAGAGGTTCGGAAATCGCGCCACCACCGAACAAAATGGTCATGGCATGTCGATTAACAGCCATACTGACAGCCTGACGAACCCGCTGATCTGTGAACGGCTTTTCGTGCACATTCATGGCCAGATAATACAGCCCCAGCAACGGCTCGATATGAACCTGCGAGGTGTATTTCGCGCCGAGCTCACCCAATCGGTCAGAGGGCTTGGCATCGAGCATCCAGTCATATTGGCCCTGTTCGACCGCAGTGATCTGCGCCTCGTCAGAGAGGCCAAAATTATACTCGATCCGGTCAGCAAACCCGTCTGTCTGGGCCTGTGGGTTCCAAACATGAAAGTAGGAGTTTCGCTCTAACACAATGCCATGCTCGGGATCGTAATGCGTGATCCGATAAGGCCCTGTGCCCGGCACGGTCTCATTCCCCACATCGTGCACAGACACTGACGCAGGCAGAATAACTGCGTGAGGGAACGCAAGCTTGTAGAGAAACTCTCCATCCGGATGAGCCAGATGAAACACGATCGTTCCATCTGGGCGCCCTTCCACACCCGGCAACGTGCAGTGATCCGGCGCATTCAGGCATTCTTTCGCCCCGACAATCCCGCCGTAAAATGAGGCCGCCGTCGGGCTACCAACCCTATAGATCCGACGAAAAGACGCCACGACGTCTTCAACACGAACCGGCGACCCATTCGAAAACTTCAGACCGGACCGTAAATGAAGTGTCCATGTCAGCCCATCAGGGCTGATAGTCGGCATGGCGTCCGCAAGATCGGGAACGACCTCCAGCCCGGTGGGGCCACGCGCCTCTCTAAACGTCAGCAGGGGATCGTACATATTGACGAACACCTGCATGTACTGCGTGCCGTAATTAACCTGCGGGTCCAACGTCCCGCCGGGACCATCAGCGGTAAGCCGAAGCGTTCCACCTCTGTGCGGGCTGCCCAGCGTCTGCCCGTCCCAGTCAGGAGGTGTCTGCTCCTGAGCAAACGCCGTCCCGGCCACGCCAAGTGAAAGAGCGAGGAGAAAAGCCGGGACACGCATTGCCATTTAGCGCTTTGACAGCTGACGAAGGCGGGCAATCAACGCATCTGCATCGCCGGTCGCATCGATCGTGCCAGCATAACGGGCACTTGGATCCATGACAACGATCCGCGGAGCCGGAACGTAATGATCACCCTCTTTCTGATCCGGAGCATGATACTCAGCCGTCATGGCCTTGATCATGTTCGGCGTACCCGTGAACGGCATCACATGGGGAGCAACCGGAATGACATAGTTTCTGAGGGCTTCGTTTTCATCAAACGGGTCCAGAGACACAGCAAGCGGAGAGACACGGACGCCTTGTGCGTGAAGTGCCTGATACGCCTGCTCCATGCTTTTCAGCACCGGCTGGCAGCGATCTTCCGGGCAGTTGGTGTCAAAGAACCATACCAGAACCCAGGTCCCGTGGAAGTCTCCTTCCGTGACCGTGCTTTCCCCAAGGGAATCAAGACGGAAGCTGCCGCCAACTTCATTTCCGTTGGACTGTACCAGCAGCCCCGGTCCACCATGAGAGGCTAACTGGAAGCCGACCCCGGCCAGAACTGCCGCAACTGCCAGCACCCCCCAGATGATGCGATTGCTGATCCGCTTGCGGCGTTCGTGTTGGGTTTCCATGGTCGTTCAGTCTCTCAGTGTGCGTCAGCCCAACTCGGGCCAATACCGGTTTCAACTTCAAGTGCCACATCCAGCTTGGCAGCACTTCCCATTTCCTGACGGACGAAATCCGCCAATGCCTGCGCATCCTGCTCCTGAACTTCGAAGAGCAGTTCGTCATGCACCTGAAGCAGCATCTGCGCTTTCAGGCCCGTCTCAGGCAGCTTTCTCGCCAGACGCACCATGGCGCGTTTGATAATGTCAGCGGCACCGCCCTGAAGCGGCGCATTGATCGCCTGACGCTCAGCATAAGATCGACGAGCGCCGTTCTTGTCCTTGATTCCCGGCACATAACAGCGACGACCAAGCGGCGTCAGAACGTAGCCATGTTCCTTCGCCTCTTCCTTGGTGCGCTCCATGTAGGCGCGAATACCGGGATAGCGGGCAAAATACGCATCAATATAAGAACGTGCTTCACCCGGCGAAATCTGAAGTTGACGCCCCAGACCGAAAGCTGAAATCCCGTAAATAATGCCGAAGTTGATGGCCTTGGCCCGACGACGGGTCAAAGGGTCCATGCCTTCAATGGGAATACCAAACACTTCGGAGGCCGTGCGGGCATGAATGTCCTGCCCCAGATGGAACGCCTCCAGCAAAGGCTCGATCTTCGCCACATGGGCCAGAAGTCGCAGTTCGATCTGGCTGTAATCCGCAGACACCAGAACATGCCCCGGAGCTGCCACGAAAGCCTTACGGATCAGCGCGCCTTCTTCCGTCCGGATCGGGATGTTCTGAAGGTTCGGCTCATTGGAAGACAGACGCCCAGTGGTCGTAATGGCCATCTGGAAGGACGTGTGAACGCGCTGCGTTCCCTGGTCCATCTGCTCAACCAGCGCATCGGCATACGTGGATTTCAGCTTGGCTAACTGACGCCATGACAGGATTTTCTGCGGCAGGTCATGCCCCTGCTCCGCCAGTCCCTCAAGGACAGAGGAATCCGTCCCCCAAGAGCCGCTTTTGGTCCGCTTCCCACCCGGAAGCTCCATTTCATCGAACAGGATCTCACCAAGCTGCTTGGGAGAACCAACATTGAAACTGCGCCCAACCTGCTCGTGAATATCCTTCTCTATCACTGCCATACGCGTTTCAAAATCGGCCGACATACGCCGCAGTTCGACGGCATCCACCTTGATCCCGACGTCTTCCATATCCGTCAGAACTTCAATCAGAGGCCGCTCGATTTCCTCATACAGAGCCAGTGACTGACGAAGACGTAACTGAGGACGCAGAACCTGCCACAACCGCAGCGTGACATCGGCATCTTCCGCTGCATAAGCCGTCGCCTGATCCAGCGGCACTTCAGCGAACGGAATGCGCTTACGCCCCGTTCCCGTTACGGAATCATACGTGATCGGCGTATGGCCAAGGTGAAGCTGCGACAGCTCATCCATGCCCTGCCCGTGCTCTCCCGCAGACTGTGCATAGGAAATGAGCATCGTATCGTCGATCGGCGTTATTTCAGGCAGACCAGCTTTGCGGAACACCGTCAGATCATATTTGGCGTTCTGGAAGATCTTCAGGACAGACGCATCCCGCATCAGCGGGGCAAGACGCTCCAGCGTTGCAGCACGATCAAGCTGCTGATCGATCGGCTGATCGTCCCGCCCATCCTGCAACAGATCCCGCTTGCCTTCATGCAGGAACGGCACATAACAGGCCTTGCCCGGCGCAACAGAGAGCGACAGCCCGACCATATTGGCCTGACGCGCATTGAGGCTATCCGTCTCCGTATCAACGGCGACAACCCCAGCCGTTCGCGCCTCGGCAATCCACCGATCCAGCGTCTCGAAATCTGTAACCGTTTCATACGGTCCATAAGACGCTTCAGAGAGCGTCACTGTCGGCGCCTCACCCTCCGCTGGCGCTGCCTTGGGACGAGGCGTGGGCCTTGGCTTTGCCGCCAACCCCAAACCCATACGCTGGATCGTGGAATGGAAGCCCATCGTGTCGAGCCAGTCCCGGAGCGTTTCCTGAACCGGCTCGCGGCACCCCAGTTCCTCAATCGGCTGAGGCAACGGCACATCGTCGGCCAGCAGAACCAGCTTGCGAGACATCCGGGCGGCATCCGCAAATTCAATCAGGTTCTGGCGGCGCTTGGAGGCCTTCATGCCCTCCGCAGCATCCAGAACCTTTTCCAGCGTGCCATATTCATTAATGAGCTGGGCCGCGCCCTTCGCACCAATGCCCGGCACACCCGGCACGTTATCAGTAGAGTCCCCCATCAGGGCCTGAACATCGACAACCTGATCTGGCCGCACACCGAACTTGGCCTCAACCTCAGCTTCCCGAATCGGCTTCTGCTTCATCGGGTCCATCAGTTCGACACCAGGGCAGATCAACTGCATCAGATCCTTGTCCGATGAGATGATCGTGCAACGCCCACCCTGCGCCACTACAGCCTTGGCATAACTGGCGATCAGATCATCCGCTTCCCAGCCAGCCAGTTCAATCGACGGCACATTGAATGCCGCTGTCGCATCCCGGATCAGACCAAACTGCGGGCGCAGGTCTTCTGGCGGCTCCGGACGATGCGCCTTGTATTGCGGGTAAATTTCATTACGGAACGTGTGACGACCAGCATCAAAAATAACGGCCAGATGCGTGCCGACATGATCGCGCAGCAGCCGTGTCAGCATATTCGTGAAGCCGTAAACCGCATTGACCGGCACACCATCCGGGCTGCTCATAGGCGGGAGGGCATGGAATGCACGGAAAATGAACCCAGACCCGTCAACCAGAACCAGATGAGGCGTTTCAGACGGCACGAATATCTCCTTCTCGCCCGGAAGGGCCGGACGTTCTAAAATCTTCGCGATGATAGGCTCATTCCCATCCGTTTCAAACCGCCTGTGGCGTCTTTCCTGCACCTTGGCCTGCTTTGCGGCCTGCACGCTGCTTCTCGGTGCCTGCACGCACCGGCCAATGCCCGACCTGCATCCGACAGCGAAAGAAACAGCCCTCATCCCCCCGGATGTGACGCTTAGCATGGCGGATGGTGCTCACATTCCTTCAAGAACTTATCCCGCAGCACACCCCTTGAAGGCCGTTATTCTGGCGCTTCATGGCTTCGGAGACAGCCGGGATGCCTGGGAATTCTTTGCACCGCCCCTGAGCGCTGCCGGTATCGAAATAGTCGCACCAGACCAGCGCGGGTTCGGCGCAACACAGGACGCAGGTGGCTGGAGCAGCACGACGCGCATGGTTCAGGACACGCGGGAAGAGCTTACGTGGCTCCGCAGGCGTTATCCCGGCGTGCCTCTCTATGTCATGGGCGAAAGCATGGGCGGAGCCGTCGCCCTGCTCCTTGCGACCGACCCGCCACCAGAACTGTCCGGAACCATTCTTCTCGCACCAGCCATCATGAAACTCGGTGAGCTCTGGCAGACCGTTCTGGATGGCATCGATACAGTCGCGCCCCACTGGAAACTGGATGGATCAGCCGTCCCCGGAGAGCGCGTTGCGAGCGATAACATCCATGCTCTGCGACGCATGTATTTTGACCCGCTGACCCAGCATAGTTCGACCATTCATCCGCTTTTTGGCCTGACCCACCTCATGGCAACAGCTTTTGACGACGCACCACGGGTCAGAACGCCCATGCTTATGATTTTCGGTGGTCGGGACCAGTTCGTTCTTCCGCCTTACACCGCACGTCTGTTGAAACGCCTTCCCAACTCAGTACGACTAGATGAATTTCCGACGGCCCATCATCTGCTGAGCCGCGATAAACGAATCACAGCACAGGACGTCACCTCATGGATTTTGACGCCCGACCACGCCCTTCCATCCGGAGGAGACGTCGCTGCCGCCCTCTGGAAAGCCACCGCGCAACCTTGAACAAACAAAATTCTACTAAGGGCTTGGCAAGCCTGTCCTGAACCGTCTATTGGAAACCCGACGGACCCGTAGCTCAGCTGGATAGAGCGTTGCCCTCCGAAGGCAAAGGTCACGCGTTCGAATCGCGTCGGGTCCACCATCAATCTCAAAAATTGCTGTTTTAATTGATTTGGTTTTTCTTGCGGAAACCAACGATGCTGCGTTTTTTAATTGGGTAAACTTAAAAACTGAAACGCGGCCAGCCCAGCATAGTCCTAGACAGGCCGCACCAAGATCAGGCTGCAGTACGGGCCGTAACACCCAGACGGAAGCCTTCTTTCTTCAGCGCCTGAATGGATGCTTCAGAATACTTCGCAACCAGCGGCGTTACATTGCCCGGAGCACACCAGAAGCCCAGCGTAACGGCGACATTGGCCGGACGAGGCAGAAACGAAACGGATGGCGCGGGCGTCTTGAGAACCAGAGCATCATTTTCAAACAGCCCCAGAAGCAGGGCACGAGCCTTGTCAATATCGTCATTATAATCAATCAGCAGGCTGACCGATGCCAGCAGTCGCTCAGACTGGGAGCTGTTGATGACGACATTGTTCGAAAGCGTTCCGTTGGGCACGTAAACGATGTCATTCGTGGAATCCTGTAGCACAGTCCGGAACATCTCGATCGAGACAACCGTGCCGGTATTGCCCGCGGCCGTAATTGAATCCCCCACTTTAAACGGACGGAACAGCAGGATCAGCACGCCACCCGCAAAGTTGGCAAGACTGCCCTGAAGCGCCATGCCAACAGCCAGGCCAGCCGCACCCAGAACTGCGACGAAGGACGTCGTTGCAATGCCAACCATCGAAGCAACGCTGATCAGCAGAAGCGCCTTCAGCAGCAGCCCGACGACGCTGAGCAGGAAGCCCCTCAGGGTTGGCTCAATGTTGCTGGCGGCCATCATGCGGCCCATGCCGCGCGTGATCATGTTGATGATGGACCAGCCCACCAGCAGCACAATAATCGCCAGAACAAGCTGTCCGACATAGCTCAGTAGCGTGGGCAGCCAGCCATAAAACTGGCCCCATAACGTATTGACGTGATTTTCCATGAACCCCTCGGTTGATCGTGCAGTTGGCACCATCGTGCCTACAGATGGACCACAGGTTAAGGGGGTTATATGGCCAGCTTCAAGTCTGCCCTGAAAAGTCGGTTATATCCCGGTTCACAAACCACCCTCGAAAGAGGACGGCAAGCAACAGACATGTTTCCCATCACTTTCAGGCGAGAGGCGCGTCTGTAGCCCTATGTCACGGTTCCAGAACACGCGGCGAACGTTGAGGCCTCTGTACGACAACATTTCGTCGTGCCGGGCGACCCCGGCCGCAAGGGATGGCCGCTGCCCGAACCTGGAGAGAAGCCATGTCTGACGAAAACAGAGGGGTCGTTTATCTCGGCCCTAATCATGTTGAAGTCCAGCGGATCGACGACCCCCGAATGGAAACACCCGATGGCCGGAAGATTGACCACGGCGTCATTCTCAAAGTCGTCTCCACCAATATCTGCGGCTCCGACCAGCATATGGTCCGAGGCCGCACGACCGCCCCATCGGGGTTGGTCCTGGGCCACGAAATCACCGGCGAAGTCATCGAAACCGGATCGGATGTCGAGATGGTTCGGAAGGGCGATCTGGTCTCCGTTCCCTTCAACGTCGCCTGTGGCCGATGCCGATGCTGCCGGGAACAACACACGGGCGTATGTCTGACAGTCAATGCGAGCCGCGCAGGCGGCGCGTATGGCTATGTTGATATGGGCGGATGGATCGGCGGACAGGCCCGCTACGTCATGGTCCCTTATGCCGATTTCAATCTGCTGCGCTTCCCTGACAAGGCTCAGGCACTTGAGCGCATCAAAGACCTCACAATGCTGACCGATATTCTCCCCACCGGCTTCCATGGCGCCATCAATGCCAAGGTGGGTGTGGGATCAACGGTCTATATCGCGGGCGCCGGGCCAGTCGGTATGGCCGCAGCCGCGTCGGCGCGCATTCTAGGGGCCGCAGTCGTCATGATCGGCGATTTCAATCCTGAGCGCCTCGCCCACGCGAAGGCGGTCGGGTTTGAACCTATCAACCTCCAGAACCATGACCGGCTCGGAGACCTCATCGAACAGGTCATCGGGACACCGGAAGTCGACAGCTTCATTGATGCCGTCGGTTTTGAAGCCAAAGGATATGACGGAAAGGAGCAGCCAGCCGTCATTCTCAATCAGGCCATGGAAGTCACCCGCCCGGCCGGAGCCATCGGTATTCCGGGCCTGTATGTGACGGAAGATCCGGGCGCCCATGAAGCTGCGGCGCAGAAAGGCAATCTGACACTCCGGCTGGGTCAGGGCTGGGCTAAAAGCCAGTCGTTCCATACCGGGCAAACACCCGTTCTGAGATATAACCGGCAACTGATGCAGGCCATTTTGCATGGGCGCCTGCCCATCGCAGATATCGTCAACGCCACCGTGATTTCACTCGAAGACGCACCACGCGGCTACCATGACTTCGACAACGGCGCGCCGCGCAAATTCGTTCTCGATCCTCACGGAATGCTGAAAACCGCAGCCTGACTCACTCTGACGTCATGTCATGGTTGCCCTAGCTTTTGGCCATGACATGACCGGCACTTCGATGGAGACCTGTCCATGCCCAACGATACGCCCCTGCATTTCGTCACCCTGCTCGGAAGCCTGCGCAAAGCGTCCTTCAACGCGGCAGTTGCTCGTGCTTTGCCGGAGCTTGCGCCCGAAGGAATTTCCATTACCGCGCTCGGATCGATCGGGGATTTTCCCCATTATGACCAGGATGTTCAGGACGCAGGCTTCCCGGCCCCTGTTCTGGCCATGGCCGAGCAGATCCAGGCCGCAGACGGCGTCATCATCGTGACCCCGGAATACAATTATTCCATTCCTGGCGCATTGAAAAATGCAATCGACTGGCTCTCCCGCGTATCGCCCCAACCTTTCAGCGGAAAACCCCTCGCCATCCAGACGGCCTCTCCCGGCATGATCGGAGGTGCCAGAGCGCAATACAACCTCCGGCAGAACATGGTCTTTCTGGACGCATATGTTCTCAATCGCCCTGAAGTCATGATTAGCATGGTGACGGGTAAAGTAGATCCGGAAACGCTGAAACTGACGGACGAACCAACCTGCAAATTTCTGACCGGCCAGATTGACGCACTTGCAAAACTGACACGGAAACTCATGTTCTGATCACTAAAACATCCGCCATGAGCAGAGACAAAACTCGGCCTCCGAGCCTCCGCTCACCGGCAAATGCCCGCTTCTTTCATCTCGGAAATTTTCTGTTCGATTGTTCCAATGCCAAGTGCATGCCTGCGCTGGTTTACGTCAGTGGGCTGCTCAATGGGCAAAGGAATAAGACGCCCTTTGGTGCAGGACATCTGTGATCCATAAATTTGATGCCCTGTCAGGGCAATCGATACGCGATCTGTCAGCAGGGCATAATTGGATTGGTTCACTTCGCCTTTCTTCGCCAGTTGGGTCATGAGCTTTAGCGCCCTGGCCTGAAAGGCAATATCGTCATCAGCATGCTGCACCAGCAACCACGCAGCCTTCGAGGTGACAGAACCAGCCTGTGTCAGAGTGGGCCAGCTCTTGGATGCTACAATTTTCTGCAGCCAACGGGTGTTGGCGTGGTCAATCTCTTCCATCCGCTCTGCGAGAAACATCGTACGAAATTCATTCACCTGAACTGAAGCAGGATGACCCTCCCCTGTTAGATCCAGACCATTCATCAAAGGACGACGAATTGTCTGATCCGTTACCCCACGAATTAGCAATCTCTCAGATTCATGCTCTTTACCGTCTACATCAATAAGATTTTCAGCTTTTTGCGTTTCTTCAACTGCCGTCAGATAAGCACGAATTACGGGACTCTCTTCTGTCACAAGAGTTTTGAATTCAGGCCATGTCTTGACGTTCTGAGGTGAGGAGGACCAGAACCAGAGCCCCGAACACTTCTCATCCGCATATGGGATATAAGGCCGTTCTTCCAAAGACACGCTTACCTTTTCACCCTCTCTCAGCAGCGCCTCAGTTTCCTGCTTCGTAGCCTCCTTAAGGCAAGCGGTAGAATAAGCCTGCAAGTGTTCCCAGCGCTTTTTCTGTTCATCATTGGCTCCGGGAAATGCGCCGCGCATCCACGCAAAATCCCCGACTTCAAAATGGCCGTCATGAACATACGACTGAAGTTCGGAAGGAAATGAAACGCTCCCTGCTTTTGCGAGAGAGAAGGTCATCAGCAGACCAGCCGCAGCCGAAACAACACTCCATCTCTTCATTATTTTCCCCACAAATATCGTTTTTATATCGATATTGTTAGAAGAAGGAAACGGTAGGTCTTCAAACAAAAAAAAGCCTGCACCGGATTTCCGGTACAGACTTTTCCATGAGACCTGAAACTCTCAGGCTGAAAGCTTGGACAAATCTTCCTGCACATAGCCAATGACTTTGGCATATTCGCGGGGAACGATGTGCCAGAACTGCTCCAGCGTGTGTTCCCAACAATGCAGCAGGTCCGCGGCGTAAGTGCTGCCTGTTTCTTCCACATGCTGCTCGACCAGCGTGCGCAGTTCCACGTCCCAGCGGCTGCCAGGCTGCACGCGGTTCCACATCACCGTGTCCGGATTGATGCGGGATTCAAAGCGGTCCTTCGGATCGAGCACATAGGCCATGCCGCCCGTAAAGCCAGCACCGAAGTTATCGCCAGTTTCACCGAGGATCACGACCTTACCGCCGGTCATGTACTCGCAACCATTCGAGCCACAGCCTTCAACAACAGCCGTCGCACCGGAGTTACGAACCGCGAAACGCTCACCAGCCTGACCGGCCGCAAAGAGCTTGCCACTCGTTGCGCCGTACAGAACCGTGTTGCCGATGATCGCATTTTCTTCCGAACGCCACGTGGACGCCGGAGACTGACGGACAACGATCGTCGCACCCGAAAGCCCCTTACCGACGTAATCGTTGGAATCGCCTTCCACGATCATCTTCAGCCCCTGCACCGCGAAGGCACCCAGGGACTGACCAGCCGACCCACGGAGCGACAGCGTAAGCTGGCCTTCCGGCAGTTCGTGCATCCCGAACTGACGGGTGATCATACCGGAAATACGCGTCCCGATCGCACGATGCGTGTTCTGCACGTTGTAGTGCAGGTGCAGCTTCTCACGACGCTCGAACAGCGGGATCGCATCGGCCACGATCTGTGCGTCCAGCGTTTCCGGAACCTCGTTACGGCCCTCGCGGGTGCAGTAACGGGCATGTTCACCCGGATCGGCCTGCACCAGCAGGGAGTTCAGATCCAGATCATCCAGATAGTCCGCACCGCGGGACACCTGACGCAGCATATCCGTCCGTCCAATGACGTCCTTCAGGGAGCGAACGCCTAGATCGGCAAGGATATGGCGGATGTCTTCAGCAATCAGCGTGAAAAGGTTGATGACCTTCTCCGGGGAGCCCTCGAACTTCGCACGCAGCTTTTCGTCCTGAACGCAGACGCCAACCGGGCAGGTGTTGGAATGGCACTGACGCACCATGATGCAGCCCATGGCGACCAGCGCGGCCGTACCAATACCGAACTCTTCCGCACCCAGCATCGCCGCCATGACAACGTCACGGCCCGTCTTGATGCCGCCATCTGTCCGCAGCACCAAACGATGACGCAGACGGTTGAGCATCAGAACCTGATGCGCTTCGGACAGACCCATTTCCCACGGCAGACCCGCATAATGGATCGAAGACTGCGGGCTGGCACCCGTACCGCCGGAATGACCGGAGATCAGAATGGCATCAGCCTTCGCCTTCGCCACACCTGCCGCAATCGTGCCGATACCCGTCCGGGCAACCAGCTTCACGGTGACGGTTGCCGTTGGGTTGACCTGCTTCAGATCGTAAATGAGCTGGGCCAGATCCTCGATCGAATAGATGTCATGATGCGGCGGCGGGGAGATCAGCGTCACACCCGGCGTCGCATGACGCAGGCGACCGATCAGCTCCGTGACCTTGAAGCCCGGAAGCTGTCCGCCCTCGCCCGGCTTCGCACCCTGGGCCATCTTGATTTCGATCTCGCGGCAGTCATTCAGATACTGCGCGGTCACACCGAACCGGCCAGACGCCACCTGCTTGATCGCGGAAGACGCATTGTCCCCGTTCGGGCGCGGCTTGGAACGCTCGGCGTCCTCGCCACCTTCACCGGAATCAGACTTCGCGCCAATCCGGTTCATGGCAATCGCCAGCGTCTCATGCGCTTCCGGGCTCAGGGCACCCAGTGAGATGCCGGGCGCGACAAGACGACGACGGATCTGCGTGATGCTCTCAACCTCGTCCACCGGGATCGGTGCATGAGGAGCTTTGAAGTCCAGCAGGTCACGCAGGGCGACCGGCGGCATCTGACGCACGGCATCCGCGTAACGGCGATACAGCGTGTAGCTGTTGGCCGAAACAGCGCTTTGCAGCATATGCACAAGCTGGCCGGAGAACGCATGCGTCTCGCCCTGACGGCGCAGCTTATAGCGGCCACCGACCGGAAGCGCTTCAACCTTCTGATCCCATGCAGCCGCATGAGCCTTCAGGATATTGCGGGCGATACCCGGCAGGCCAATGCCGGAAATACGCGACGGCATGCCTGGGAAGAACTCAGCCACCAACGCACGGGACAGACCAATGGCTTCAAAGTTGTAACCGCCGCGGTAAGCCGAGATGATGGAAATCCCGAACTTGGACATGATCTTGAGCAGACCCTTATCCACCGCTTTGCGGTAACGCTCCATCGCCTCACGCATCGTCATCTGGCCAAACAGGCCACGACGCAGACGGTCCGCGATGCTGTGCTGGGCCAGAGCCGGGTTCACCGTCGTCGCACCAACACCGATCGTCACGGCAATGGCGTGAACGTCGATGGCGCTGGACGTCCGCACGTTCAGGGACGTGAACGTACGCAGGGAATGACGCACAAGGTGAACATGCACGGCAGCCGTCGCAAGGATCATCGGCACGGCCACACGATCCGGCCCAGTGTTCTCATCCGTCAGGAACAGATGGGTGCAACCGCCACGGACATGATCCTCCGCCTGAACGCGGATGGACGCGATCGCCGCACGCAGACCTTCCTCGCCGTCCCCAACTGGGAAAGTACAGTCGATCGAGGCTGCATTCTCACCGCAGACTTTCCGCAGTTCATCAAACTCACCAACCGTCAGAACCGGGCTGGGAAGCTGAAGCAGATCGCACTGTTCCGGGCGCTCGTCGAGAATGTTCCCCAGATTGCCCAGACGCGTGATCAGGCTCATCACCCGCGTTTCACGCAGGGAGTCGATCGGCGGGTTCGTAACCTGACTGAAGCCCTGACGGAAATAATGCGACAGACCACGGTAGATCTTGGACAGAACCTGAAGCGGCGTGTCGTCACCCATGGACCCTAGGGCTTCAGCAGCCGTCTCGACCATCGGGTGAAGAATGGTTTCGAGCTCTTCATGCGTCAGGCTGACGGCCATCTGCTGGCGACGCAGCACGTCCGCAGCCATACCTTCCGGCTCGACCACATCACGCACGATCGGCTCGATATTGCGGATGCGCTTGACCCAGGACTGGAAATCCTGACGAGAGGCCAGCATTTCAAGCAGTTCATCCGGCTGGTAGAGGCGACCTTCCTTGAGGTCGAGCGCCAGTGTCTGCCCCGGACCAAGGCGCCCGCGACGCTGAATGCGCGCTTCCGGCACACGGACCATGCCCGCTTCCGACCCCACGATCAGCAGGTTGTCATTCGTGATGGAGTACCGCAGCGGACGCAGACCCGCACGATCCAGCCCAGCGATGACCCAGCGACCATCCGTCGCACAGACTGCGGCCGGGCCATCCCAAGGTTCGATCACCGCATTGCAGTAGCGGAACATAGCCCGAGCTGCCGGAGAAATCGCAGAGTTCGCACCGCTGGATGCTGGAATCAGCATCATCTTGGCCATCGGAGCACTGCGGCCACCGAAGGTCATGAGTTCGAAGACGTTATCCAGCGCAGCCGTATCCGAGCCGGCAGCCTGCACGACCGGCTTCAGATCCTCCATGTAAGGATCGAGTGCCGCGTGTGACAGGCGCGTTTCGTGCGACCGCATCCAATTAGTGTTGCCGGAGATCGTGTTGATCTCGCCGTTATGCGCCACCTTGCGGAACGGCTGGGCCAGCTTCCAGGTCGGGAACGTATTGGTCGAGTAACGCTGATGGTAGATCGCGAACCGTGAGACGAAGCGCTCGTCCAGAAGATCCGGAAAGAAGTCCGTCAGGTTCTCGGCAAGGAACATGCCCTTGTAGATGACAGAGCGGCAGGACAGCGAACAGATATACAGATCCACCTGCTGGCTTGTCGCCTGCTTCTCGATGCGACGACGCAGCACATACAGGTCACGCTCGAACTCATCTTCCGAGCGAGCCAGCGTATTGCGGATCATGATCTGTTCGATCTCGGGGCGCGTCTGGTTGGCCTTCTCGCCAATGCAGGCCGTGTCGATCGGCACCTGACGCCAACCATAAATTCCATAGCCGAAGTTCAGAACCTCGGTTTCGATGATCTGACGACCGGCTTCCTGCGACGCCAGATCCGTCTTCGGCAGGAACACCATGCCAACGGCAATGCGACCGTCGATCGTGTCATCGCTGGAACTGTTATGGATGGCTTCGGCGAAGAAATCCTGCGGGATTTCGACATGGATACCTGCGCCATCGCCCGTCTTGCCATCAGCATCGACAGCACCACGATGCCAGATGTTGCCCAGCGCTTCGATACCGGCCTTCACAACAGCGCGGGACGGCTTGCCATCCAGAGCTGCCACAAGGCCCACACCACAGGAATCGCGCTCCTGCGTCGGGTCATACAGACCTTTCAGGCGCTCGACGTTCTCAGTGTATTCGCGGATGAAATCGGTGTTCTGTGTCATTCCGCGGCCTCCAGCGCCAGGGTCTCGGTCAGAGAAAGGTGAATTGCATCAGCCGCATCACGGCCGTCCTTGATGGCCCAGACAACGAGGCTGGCACCGCGTACAATATCGCCGCCAGCGAACACGCCCGGCAGGCTGGTCTGGAAGCCGCCCGGCGGAACCGTCAGCGTGCCCCAACGCGTCACGGCAAGTTCCGGCTGCTGCCACTGGCCCGGCAGGTCTTCCGGATCGAAACCCAGCGCGCGGATCACAAGGTCGCCTTCAATAATGGAATGCTGGCCCGTGCCTTCGATAGAGCGGCGGCCTGTGGCATCCGGTGCACCAAGACGCATTTTCAGCACCTTCACACCTTCAACGGTGCTTTCGCCCAAGAATTCTTCCGGTGCAGCCAGCCACTCGAAGTTCGCGCCTTCTTCTTCAGCGTTGTAAACTTCCTGACGAGAGCCCGGCATGTTCGCACGGTCACGACGATAGACACAGGTGACCTTTTCGGCGTCCTGACGGATAGACGTCCGAACGCAGTCCATGGCCGTATCACCACCACCAATGACAACAACACGACGGCCCTTGGCATGCAGCGCTGCATCTTCGCCGGGGTCTTCGTCATATCCGCGACGGTTCGAGGCCGTCAGGAAGTCAATCGCATCCACAACGCCGTTCAGGTCTGCACCCGGAACATCCACGGAGCGCGAACGATACACGCCCGTTCCAAGGAACACTGCGTTATGACGCGTCCGTAAATCATCCAGCGAGGTCTCCCCCTCACCCGCACCGATTGGTGTGGAAAGGTGGAAGATGATGCCCTGCTCTTCCAGCAGCTTGTGACGACGGGCCACGACATGCTTTTCCAGCTTGAAGCTCGGAATACCGTACGTCAGCAGGCCGCCCACACGGTCCTGACGTTCATAAACATGAACCTCATACCCGCGTGCCCGCAGACGCTCTGCACAGGCAAGACCGGCGGGGCCGGAACCCACGACGCCAACACTGACTTTGAGTTCACGATCCGGCAGACGCGGCTGCACCCAGCCCTGCTCAAAAGCATTTTCCGTAATAAAGCGTTCGACAGCACCGATCGTGACGCTCTCGAAGCCCTTCTGGATCACGCAGTTGCCTTCACACAGGCGATCCTGCGGGCAGATGCGGCCGCAAATCTCCGGAAAGGTGTTGGTAGCCGAAGACATCTCATAGGCCTCCTGTAAACGGTCTTCCGCCGTCAGCTTCAGCCAGTCCGGGATGTTGTTGCCCAGCGGGCAATGCACGGAGCAGAACGGAATTCCACACTGAGAGCAGCGAGAGGCCTGCTCTTCAGCGCGGCTCATCGCAAACCCACGGTAAATCTCTCCAAAGTCTGCACGACGCTCGGCAGCGTCACGCTTCTCCGGAAGGATCTGTGGGTGATTGACGAACTGCAACATCCGTTCGGCCATGCGCCGTGCCTCCTAAAAACAGAACGCACGCCAAGCGTACGAAATTTGTGGAATACCAGCTATTCCGTCAGTTTACGCGATAATAGTCAGCAACACTTACCAATATAAAAAAACCAGCCTCATAGCGTCACTTTTCTTGCGTCAGTGTCACATTTTATAGGTCCGATACGGACCAATCAGGCTTTTAGCTGGCGATAAAGCTTACAGACGCTTCCATTCAGATACCCCGGAACCACCATTCCCATTGATGCCGGATGGATTCCGAGTGTCTGCAAGGTCTCAGCTCCCGGCTGAACGACATTATCGACAGACATCATGGCCACTTGGTCCCGTGTCAGCAGATGGCCGGGCAACTTCTCTAGAACAGTCGCTTCAAGGCGGGCTACCACTTGCGGGATCGGAAGCAGGATTCTTTTACGACCCGACGCTTCGAGTACGAACGCCATAAGCTCACGCATACTCAGGATATCGGGACCACCGGCCTCAACCGTTAGACCTGCATTCTCCGGTTGCAGAAGTCGTAGCGCTGCTTCTGCAACATCTTCCACAAATACCGGCTGATAATATGTGCGACCAGCAAAAACTGGCAGGACGGGTGACAGCGCTCCAATCAAGGCGAACAGATTAAAGAAACTGTCGTCCGTCCCGAACACCACAGACGGGCGAAGCAGACGCGCATCAGGAAAAACGTCCCGTACGACACGTTCTGCAGCTGCTTTACTCCGACCATATGCCCCTGGAGACGTCAAAGAAGCACCGATGGCAGACATATGAACGTAGTGCTTCACACCTGCCAGATGCGCCCGCACAGCTGCGAGCCGAGCGCCCTCAACATTAATGCGATGCAGAGTCTGCACATCTGGCGTCATGACAGACACAAGATTGATGACAGCGTCCACACCATCAAACAGACAATCAAGCTGCGGTGCATCATTGACTGACGTTTTCAGGAACTCGACGCGCCCTGTTCCACGCGCCTTTCCAAGCCCCTGAATTTTTTCGGGATCCTGACTCCCCACACGAACGACATGCCCTGTAGCAACCAGCTTTCTCACCAGGCTGCGCCCGATAAAACCACCACCACCAATGACAGCGACCTTCTGCTGCCCGGCACCCGAAAAAAGTTTTTCCATTTCCCTGTTTTCTTTCATTCCAACTGTTGACGCTCTCATTCAGTCGATGTAAACGCCTCTTCACCAACCCGGGATGCCTCAGGAAACTGAAAAAACCCGGTGCTTTCTGAGCCCAGATGGCGGAATTGGTAGACGCGCAGGTTTCAGGTACCTGTGTCCGAAAGGACGTGGAAGTTCGAGTCTTCTTCTGGGCACCACAGACGGTCAGGTTCATTAAGAACCTTCCCCTCTGAGTTCATAAAAATTCGGTGACAACAAAATGAGCCAGCAGAACGCCATCCATCTTCATGACGGCGACCTGCCGGAAGATTTTGATATTGGCCCTGTTGTCGCCATAGATACCGAGACCATGGGTCTCAATCCCTACAGAGATCGCCTCTGCCTTGTGCAGCTTTCCGCCGGTGACGGTGAAGCACATCTCGTGCAGATCAAGCCTGTCTCCATGGGTGGCCGTGGCTATGATTGCCCTAATCTCAAAGCCTTCCTTTCGGATGACTCGATCACCAAGCTGATGCACTTCGCCCGCTTTGACGTGGCCGTGCTCCAGAAAGCCTTTGGCATCACGATCTCTTCCGTCATCTGCACCAAGATCGCTGCCCGCCTCGTCTATACGTTCACGGACCGTCATGGACTGGCCTATCTGTGCCGCGACCTGCTTGGCGTCGAAATCAGCAAGCACCAGCAGAGCTCGGACTGGGGCGCTGAAACCCTGACGGACGACCAGAAGCGCTATGCTGCATCTGACGTGCTCTATCTCCATGCCCTGTGGGACAAGCTTGAGGCCATGCTGATCCGGGAAGAGCGCCGGGAGCTGGCTCAGGCCTGCTTCGACTTCCTTTCAGCGCGCACCCGTCTGGATCTTCTGGGCTACGACGAGCCCGACATCTTCGCACACCGCGCGTAATCGCCTACACTGCGCCCCGACATGATAAACCCGGCTACCTCGCCCCTTCCCTCGGCCCTGCACACTCTTGCTGTCGAGCGACAGGGGCTTGAAGCGCTCGAAAGCGCCCTCGGCGGCTCTCTGGGTCAAGCTTTCAGCCACGCCATTGAGCGGATCCTTCTCTGTTCTGGCCGGCTGATTGTCACGGGGATCGGGAAGTCCGGTCATATTGGCCGCAAGATCCAAGCCACCCTTGCCTCTACCGGAACTCCCTCTCTTTTCGTTCACCCCGCAGAAGCCGCGCATGGTGATCTGGGCATGGTGGCGGCAGGGGATGTCATCCTTGCTCTCTCGAATTCCGGCGAAACCACAGAACTTGCCGCAATTCTGTCGTATGCGTCGCACAGACAGCTGGATGTGATTGCCATAACATCCGTCGAAACCTCGGCTCTGGCCCGCGCCGCCAAGATTACTCTGGTTCTCCCTCCCGCCAGAGAAGCCTGCCCCATGGGGCTGGCACCAACCACGAGCACGCTTCTTCAGCTTGCCCTTGGAGACGCGCTGGCCATAGCTCTTCTGGAAAAACGCGGCTTCACAGCTAACGACTTCAGCGTGTTTCACCCAGGCGGCCGTCTGGGAGCGCGTTTGCGCCCGGTGCGGGAACTCATGCACACCGGAGAGGCTCTTCCACTCGGGGAAAAATCTCTCTCGCTTCGTTCGGTCATTCTGGAAATGACGCACAAAGCCTTTGGCTGCATGGGCGTGACAGACGAAAATGGCGTGCTGTGCGGTCTCATCACGGATGCGGATCTCCGACGGGCCCTCCACAGCGATCTTGACACGACCACGGCGGAAGAGGTCATGAATCTCTCTCCAACCACGACAGCCCCCTCGACCCTGGCACAGGACGTCCTTCTCCTTATGAATGCACGCTCCAAACCGATCACGAGTCTTTTCGTCGTTGGAGAGGACAGACGCCCACAGGGCATCATTCACCTGCACGATCTCCTGAGGGCGGGCCTGGCATGACCGACTCGTCCAAGGATGACAAACGCCCCAAACGGGACGACTTTTCAGGAAACCGGAGCGAAAGCCTCGCCAAGCTTGACGCCCTGCGCCGTGCAGCATTCCAGAAGGTACGGACCGCCCCAAATCCGGAAGAGCTGGCCCGCCGCCGTTCTCTTCTGGGGTTCGCCAAATGGGCACTCCCGGGGCTTGCACTTGTTTTGCTGAGCTCAATTGCGGCGTGGCCCGAGATCTCTCATCTCGTCAATCAGAACCGCGCCGCTCTGAAAGAAATGGCCCGCCTGCGCGTTGAGAGCGGCAATATGGAAAATGCCGTCTATCGCGGTCTGGACGCCCATAACCACCTGTACATGATCACGGCACGCGTTACGCATCAGGAAGGCCCGGACCGTGTAGATCTGGTTGATCCGGTGGCGGATATCGAGCTGGCAGGTAATTCCTGGGCGCATATCAAGGCGGACCGTGGCGTCTACATGCAGCACGAGCAGACCTTGAATCTGGACGACAACGTGGTGCTTTACCGCGATGACGGGACGCTCATGAACGGCCCTTCCGCCGATATGGACCTGAAGCAGGACGTTATTGCATCCCGCGACTGGGTCCATGCCGAAGGCCCATTTGGCAAGCAGGACGCGCAGGGCTATTTCCTGGACCAGCATGCAGGTATCATGCAGTTTACAGGGCCGGGTCTGACGGTCCGCAACGACGATAACGGCCCCCCTTCCATGGCGGCCCGCCTCCGCCAGGAAGGAGCCAAGACAGAGAAATGATGAGCCGCATCGCCAGACTGCTTCCCGTTGCAGGACTTCTCCTCGCCACTACCGCCACACCTGCCGCTTATGCGGATGGGCTGGATATGTCTCATGGCGAGGCCGTTAAGCTGTTCTGGAAAAGCGAGGAAATCTACGACCGGAACGCCCAGACAGTTACCTTGACTGGCGGTGCCCGCGCCGTACGAGGGGATGTAACGGTCGATGCCGATACGCTGATTGGCTATCTGCGCAAGAAAGCGGCTCCACAGGGGCAGCCAGCCACACCGCCGCCGTCGGCAAATGGACAGACGGGTGAAGCCGACCCGATGGGTGGCTCCCTTGAGCTGTACCGCATCGAAGCTCGCGGTCACGTCCATATCTATAACCAGACGGACCAGGGCTGGGGCGACCGTGCCCTGTATGACATGGATCAGGCCGTCATGGTCATGACTGGCAAGAACCTGAAACTTACGACGCCGCAGGATGTGCTCACTGCGCGTGACGTCATGGAATATCACTCCAAAACCCGCATGTCGGTCGGTCGTGGAAACGCAACTGTCACCACCAATGACGGGCGCCAGATCAAGGCTGACGTGCTGGTCTCCTTCAGTGCACCGGACTCCCCTGCACCCGCAGGACAGGCCCAGCCTGCGAAAAGCGACGGCAGCCCTCTTGGGGGTGGTTCTTCAAAACTGGATCGTGCTTATGGCTGGGGCCATGTCGTGCTGCGCACCCCGACCCAGACAGCAACCGGGGACAGAGGCGTCTATGTCTTTGCCAGCCAGATCGCCCGCCTGATCGGCCACGTGCATGTGACGCAGGGCCAGAACCAGAACAACGGGTCTCAGGCTATCGTCAATATGAAGACCGGCATTGCCACGATGCTGCCAGGATCTGACTCTCCTATTCAGGGACTAGTCGTTCCAAACGAAGCCAACAGCAGCCAGGCACCAAAGTGACAGACACATCCCCCTCATTTCCCGTGCTCCAGACCGGTCTGGTCGCCAGCGGGATCGGCAAGACCTACAAGAAGCGGGCTGTCGTCAAGAACGTGTCCATTCAGGTTCAACGCGGTGAGGCTGTTGGCCTCCTCGGACCGAACGGCGCAGGCAAGACGACAAGCTTCTACATGATCGTCGGACTGGTCCAGCCAGACACAGGCACCATTACGCTGGATGGAGCAGATATCACCCAACTGCCGATGTATCGGCGGGCGCGTCTGGGCGTTGGTTATCTGCCACAGGAAGCCAGCATTTTCCGCGGCCTGAACGTCGAACAGAACATCATGGCTGCGCTGGAAGTGATCGAATCCGATCCGGAAAAGCGCGAAACCATGCTGAACGGGCTTCTCGCCGAGTTCGGCATCACGCATCTGCGCCACTCGCCGTCCCTGGCCCTGTCCGGCGGTGAACGCCGTCGTCTGGAAATTGCCCGCGCCCTGGCAAGCCAGCCGAACTATATTCTGCTGGATGAGCCTCTGGCCGGTATTGATCCTATTGCCGTGGGCGAAATTCGCGATCTTGTGTCTCACCTCAAGGATCGTGGCATCGGCGTGCTGATTACGGACCATAACGTCCGCGAAACGCTCGAAGTCATTGACCGCGCCTACATCATGCATGGCGGTCAAGTTCTGATGGAAGGGACACCGGAGGCCATCGTCGCCAACGAAGATGTGCGCCGGGTCTATCTTGGAGAGAACTTCTCGCTCTAATCTGACGGGATGCTCAGTCCCGGTCTGATACAGCGCCAGTCGCAGTCGCTCGTCATGACGCCACAGTTGCGTCAGGCGATTGCAATGCTGCAACTGGGCCATCAGGAACTGACGCAATCACTTCAGCAGATTGCGGAACTGAACCCCCTTCTGATTCTGGAATCCACGGACACTGCTCCCAACACAGAGCCCGCAGATCCTGCATCTGACTTGCACGACGATGACCCTGAACGGTTTACTTCGGGTTCGGAACGACCAGAGACTGCGGCCCCCGGCCCCACACTTCATGATGATCTGATTGCCCAGATCCACCTCCGGTTTCCCGTTCAGCAGGACTGTGCCGCCGCTCTTTATCTTCTGGCTTGCCTCGATGAGGCCGGACGATTGCCGGAAGCAGTTTCAGGCCTTGCGGTCGAACTTGGTGTCGAGCCCGCTGTTCTTGAAACTATCCGCCAAGTTCTGATGCGACTGGAGCCTGCTGGTCTTTTTACACGCTCCTTGGAAGAGTGTCTGGCGGTCCAGCTGGAACAGAAAAACCGGCTAGACCCCGCCATGAAAGTTCTTCTGGCTAATCTCGATCTTTTAGCCCGAAGGGACTGGCGGCTGCTCCGCCAGAAGTGTCAGCTCGAACAGGACGACCTGCTCGATATGCTCGCGGAAATTCAGGTCCTCAACCCCAGGCCGGGCTTTGATCCGCGCCAGCCAGTCTCCCCCATTCAGCCAGACCTGATCCTCCGCAAAAATGGTCCAGGGTTCCGCCTGACATTTAATCACCGTCTGCTGCCGCACTGTCACGTGGATCTAGAGATGCAAAGCGCGCTCGACAGTTCAACAGACGCTGGGCGACAGCTTCTTGCTTATGCAAGCGAGGCCAATGCTGTCATCCGCGCGCTGGAAATGCGTCGCCAGACTATTCTGAAGATCGGAGCCGAGATCGTCCGTCAGCAGGCGGCGTTTTTTGAAGACGGCCTCTCTGCTCTCCGCCCCCTCACCATGCGCGACCTCGCCACCGGCGCAGATGTCCATGAAAGCACGGTCAGCCGGGTTGTGAACGGGAAGTACATAGACACACCCCGCGGCATCCTTCCGCTTCGTATGTTTTTCTCTACGGCTCTTCAGGCCAGCGACGGCTCTACGCAAAGTGCCAGCGCCATTCAGCACCGCATCAAAACGCTGATCGCTTCGGAAGACGATGACATCCTGTCAGATGATGCCCTGACGACCCAACTTCAAAAAGAAGGGTTCGCCATCCAGCGCCGGACAGTGGCAAAATATCGGGAAGGCATGGGGATCGCAAAATCCAGCCAGAGGCGACGCCTGAGGAAAACCTCCTGACGTCTCAAGCCAGCTTAATGCAGACCCGGCGCTTCCTGACCTGTACGCGCCACATATTCCGTATATCCGCCACCATACTGGTGCACACCTTCCGGCGTGACTTCCAGAACGCGATTAGACAGGGCTGCCAGGAAGTGACGATCATGGGAGACGAACAGCATGGTTCCGTCATAGTCTGCAAGGGCCGTGATCAGCATTTCCTTCGTGGCCATGTCCAGATGGTTGGTTGGCTCATCGAGTACAAGGAAGTTCGGTGGATCAAAGAGCATCAGAGCCATGACAAGGCGCGCCTTTTCGCCACCAGAGAGAACCCGGCAGCTCTTTTCCACTTCGTCACCCGAAAATCCGAAACCACCAGCGAGCGAACGTAGAGCGCCCTGATTGGCCTGGGGGAACGTATATTCCAGCATCCCGAAGACTGTTCGGTCGCCATCAAGAAGATCCATGGCGTGCTGGGCAAAATACCCGATCTTTACATTACTGCCGACGGTTACGGTTCCGGAATCAGGCTCTGTCGTACCGGTCACAAGTTTTAGCAATGTGGACTTGCCGGCACCGTTCACACCCATGATGCAGCAACGCTCACGCCGACGGATCATCAAATCCAGTCCATCATAAATTGTGCGGCTTCCATACCGCTTGTCCACGCCCTGAATATTCACGACCACATCGCCCGAACGCGGAGCGGGGGCGAATTCGAAGCTCATGGCCTGACGACGCTTCGGCGGCTCCACACGATCGATCTTGTCCAGCTTCTTCACACGGCTCTGAACCTGCGCGGCATGAGACGCACGGGCCTTGAAGCGCTCGATGAAGTTGATTTCCTTGGCCAGCATGGCTTGTTGGCGCTCAAACTGTGCCTGCTGGTGCTTCTCGTTCAAGGCCCGTTGTTCTTCATAGAATTCGTAGTTTCCAGAGAACGTCGTCAGGTTACCGCCATCAATTTCGATCACTTTGTTGATGATACGGTTCATGAAGGCGCGGTCATGAGACGTCATGAGCAATGCGCCATCGTAACCAGCAAGAAACTGCTCAAGCCAGATCAGACTTTCCAGATCAAGATGGTTGCTCGGCTCATCGAGCAGCATGACATCAGGTTTCATCAGAAGAATACGGCCCAGCGCCACGCGCATCTTCCAACCACCAGACAACAGACTGACGTCTCCGTCCATCATTTCCTGACTGAACCCGAGGCCGTGTAGAACCTCACGCGCCTTGCCATCCAGCGCATAGCCACCAAGATCCTCAAAGCGGCTCTGCACTTCACCAAAGCGCTCAATGATGCTGTCCAGTTCATCCATCCGCTCTGGGTCCGCCATGGCGGCTTCCAACTCGGCCAGTTCAGCCGCCACTTCCGAAACGGCACCTGCCCCGTTCATGACTTCCGCCACAGCACTATGGCCGGACATTTCACCCACATCCTGGCTGAAGAAGCCAATAGTGACGCCACGATCCGTCAGGACATTCCCTTCATCCGGCTCTTCCTGCTTTGTGATCATGCGGAACAGCGTGGATTTTCCCGCACCGTTGGGACCGACAAGACCCACCTTCTCGCCCTTCAGAAGAGCGGCCGAGGCCTCAATAAAAATGACGCGCTGGCCGTTATGCTTGCTGATATTGTCGAGACGAATCATGGGTCCTCAGAGGCACTGGAAGCTGGAAATAAAGGGCTGTCGGGACTTACCCTTATCCCCGCATGGGCGAAACCCCAGAAAAAGCTTACTCAGGCACGCCTTCGTTCATGGCGTCATAGGCCTGCGGTGACAGGTCATGTGCGGAATTGTCCCGAATGACAGGAATGACTTTCTTCAGCCAGTCGGCATCCCGAATAACAAAATGCTGGAGCGTACGATTGTTACCAATGTTCCACGGCGCCCAAATATCCGATGTCCCAAGCATCTGGACATCGTTCGCCCCTGTATCAAAGAAATATGTGACTTCCTCCCAGGCTTTACCCATCGCCCGGAAATAGGTTGCACCGACGATCGTGGACGGAAAATGATCCTTGTTCTGGCTGATGGCTCTTTCCCCAATCAACAAAGGGAGCGGAGCCTTATCCAGATCCCAATCCGAGTAGGCAAAAGCGACCCTGTTGATGAACCAGCACTCTTCCTGCCCATCCTCCGGCTCCTGCAAAACACCCCGCGCATAACGCCGCACGTAGGCACAGTTTGAATTTGGCTGAAGAGGTGTCAGACTTTCTCCTGACCTTACCAGCACATAGCCAGTAGGTTCATGACCATCCATACGCGCGAGAAAAGCACCGCGCCTTACCGTTCCATCGGCCGCAGGCCTCTCCAGAACGGTTGCAAGTGTCGTCCAATCCCCGGGAGGCAACGGGATGGAATACGCGCCAAAGTTCAGGTCATGGCGAAAGACACGCCGTCTGTGGTTCTGTTCAGCCGCCGCAGCTTCAAGTCCATTCAGTGAAAAGTCATTGTAACCAATAGCATAGTAAGGGACGTCCGAAGCGTAAAACTCATCACTCCTCAGTTCGACAGACATTCGCTTGGGGGGCTGGGGAGGAATAGGGTAGGGAAAAACCTCCAGATCCTTCCGCAGCGCCTGTTCATCCTGCCTGACATCAGAACCCGTCTCTGCCTCTGGTCGAACGGGAACATTCAACCCGTTATCCAGAACGGAAGGCGTGTTGGCAGCTTGAGATGTGCCGAAAAGTCCTGATTTCTGAAGGCTTGGCGTGATCAACACACACCCCAAAGCACCGAGAGACGCCATCAGCAATAGACTCAGCAACTTCTCCCGGCGTGTCATCATCTACCCTTGCATGTTACTTTTAGAAACAAAGAGTGCCGATGCGGGGTGAGGCTGTAAAGGTCAAGAAGACAGTGTGAATGTGACATCTCCAGTCAATGTGATCTTTTGCCTTTGCAAGAACATTTGAAATGATAAAAATATCGTTTTATAACGTTATTTATGTGATATGCGCGACAAACATAACGCCGAGGAAGATCCTCTCTCCCCCTTCAGCCAACATGAGACCTCTTTCTTGTCTTTAGCGCTAAATCCAATTCCATGAGGCAATCCGTGGCCAAGTCTGACCCTATCGTCCAACTCCCGGACGGCTTTTACCTGAACCGCACGCCCCTTTTGGCCTTCGGGCTTCTGTGTTGCCTGTTTTCCCTCTGGGGCTGCGCGATGAGCCTCAATGATGTGCTGATCGGGCAGTTCCGCAAGGCATTCATGCTGTCGGATTTTCAGTCCGCGCTCGTGCAATTTTCGTTCTACATCAGCTATTTTGTGCTCGGTATTCCTGCGGGCATGATCATCAAGCGCTTTAGCTACAAATGGTCGATCCAACTCGGGCTGTTCCTGTATCTGATCGGCTGCTGCCTGTTCTTCCCTGCTGCCCATTTCGCGACATACCAGATCTTTTTCGTCGCCCTTTTTGTTGTCGCGGCGGGATTGGTCTTCATCGAAACTGCGGCCGATACCTATTGCACCCTGCTCGGCCCTCCGGGGCGCGGAACGCACCGCCTGAACTTTGCCAGTGCATTTCAACCGATTGGCGCCATTCTCGGCTCCAGCATGGGGGCCTACCTGATTTTCAAGGATGGCGACCTGTCACGCGAGCAGCTTTCCGCCATGCCTGCCGCTCAGGCCTGGCAGCATCAGCTCGGCATGATCCACGCCACTCTTGAGCCGTATGTCTACATTCTCGGGGTTCTGCTGGTCGTCATGATCGCGATTGGCGTCACGCGTTATCCGGCCTGCAAAGGGCGCGATCAGCAGCGTAGTCACGAACTGGATACGGCCGGCGCCCTCAAACGGCTGTTCGCAAATAAGCGCTTTGTCCTCGGTATCCTGACACAGTTTCTGTATGTCGGCGCTCAGGTTGGCGTCTGGAGCTTCATTATCCGCCTCTCCATGCGACTAGGGCACATCAACGAACGGCAGGCCTCCGTATACCTGATCGCCTCATTCTGTGCCTTCTTCGTCGGCAAGCTGGTTGCCAATTTCTTTATGCGGCACGCCCGTCCGGCGCGGGTTCTGTTCGTTTACAGCCTGCTTTGCATCGTGGCGCTGGGTTATGCGGTGATGGTGCATGACTTCACGGCTGTGTACGCGGCCATCCTCGTCAGTGGACTGCTCGGCCCCTGCTGGCCAACCATCTATGGCCTGACCGTCGATGAACTCGGCCATGACCGCGCTTATGGCGGCTCAATTCTGGTCATGAGCATCAGCGGCGGTGGTATCCTTCCGCTTCTGCAAGGCTACATCTCGGACGCTACAGGGGGAAACATGCAGCTTGCCTATATTGTGCCGATGGGATGCTTCGTCGTGATTGCGATGTTCGCAGCGTACTGCATGAAAAGCGGCGACGAAACGGCCGAGCATGTGGTCTTCGATGCAATGCTTTAGGCCGGATGGGCCCCACTTTAAGGCTTGTACGAACCTATCTTCGCACAAGCTTTGCCGAACGGTTCTTTAGATAAGGCCAGCAGCCCTACAAGTCGGAAGATACAAAAAAAGCGGTATGGCCACTAAAGCCATACCGCTTTTTTATGGAACTCTGTTGAGATCAGCGCAGGGCGGCAATCGCCGTAATTTCTACCCGCCAGTCCGGATCGGCCAGCTTGGCCTCAACCGTGGCACGAGCGGGCTTATGGCCCGTATCCAGCCAAACATCCCAAGCCTTGTTCATGTTCCCGATCTCGTTGATGTCGGTCAGGAAGATCTGCACAGACAGAATACGGGTCTTGTCCGTCCCCACATCAGCCAAAAGCGCGTCGATCTGGCGCAAGATGTCAGCCGTCTGGCCTTCGGTATCCAGCGTGGCATCGTCCGCAACCTGTCCGGCAAGATAAGCCAAACCGTTATGTGTCACCACGCCGGCCAAGCGGTTCTCTTCGAGGTGACGGGTAATATCTGTATTGATGCTCACGCCAGAACCTTACTGAAGAAGAGTAGGAATCAATTCATGTTCGAGGATTGCGTCCATGGCGCTCTCCTCATCTTCGGCAACTGCCATGGGCGTGCCGTCAGCGGCGTGAATTGCCACCATCAGCTCGCCGTCATGCAGCACTGATTTGACATAGGCCAGCTGGGACATCCCCAGCGTCCGAAGCTGCGGCCCCGTGATCCGCCTCAGATCTGCGGGGAGTACGTCTTCGTGCCCATCACTGTTTTCGAACGGGTTGTTCAATTCATAATCCTTACTGACACCTGAGGGCCTTTTCAGCCGCAGTCAGGTTGGAACATTCATACTGTCGATACGTGACTTACTCGTCGTCGAGTTCCCGCACAGGCCGGGTGCGCCGGGCTGTCTTGACCACAGGCGGGACCACTTCGTGCTGAACCGTCTGCGGGGTTCCGCCAGTCCGCCGTCCTTGCGTGATAGCAATCCGTTTGACACGAACTTCAGGCTCCGGACGCAGAAGATCGATATGAAGCAGGCCATTATCAAGCCATGCCCCGCCAATCTCTATGCCTTCAGCCAGAACAAACGCCTTATGGAACTGCCGTGCAGCAATACCACGATGCAGAAAGATCCGTCCCTGGCTATCATCGGTCTGACGTCCACGGATCACCAGCTGGTTGTCTTCCTGCGTGATCTGAAGGTCATCCATCACGAACCCGGCTACAGCCAGGGTAATCCGGAGCGCCGTCTGACTTAGCTGCTCGATGTTGTAAGGTGGGTAACCGTCTGACGTAGACTTGGAGGCACGCTCGAGCATCTGCTCAAGATGATCAAAACCAAGGAACATCGGGGATGTAAACAAGCGACCGGACATAGGGCTAGAGCCTCCTCCATGAGCGAGACAGCGGGAACCAGACCCTCCATGAGGCATCTGACGTGACCCTAGGATATGGTGGAGCAGGCTTTCTATGCAAGTTCTGCCTCGGGAAATGCTTGCTCGGGACTGGCATAAACAGTCGTCGCTCGCTACATCGCAAGGCATGAGCGAATTCGATTTCCTGTCCGGCATCGACGCGGTGCCGCCGACCCCGATCCTGATTGCCCCTGCGCCCGTGCTGCGTCAGGTCACCCGTGACGTCCGCGCAGAGGACATGGCGTTCCTGCGTGAGCAGCTTCCAGGCATGTTTTCCGCCATGTACAAGGCTCCCGGCATTGGCCTAGCGGCCCCGCAGGTTGGCCTTGATATGCGCTTCGCCCTCGTGGACGTCGCTGAAGAAGATGCCCCCCGCGAACCCATGGTTCTCATCAATCCGGAGATCGTCACGGATTCCGAACAGATGGCCGTACGGGAAGAAGGCTGCCTCTCGCTGCCGAACCAGTATGCGGAAGTCATCCGCCCCGAAT
This sequence comes from Gluconobacter sp. Gdi, assembly GCF_014132155.1. GTDB lineage: Bacteria > Pseudomonadota > Alphaproteobacteria > Acetobacterales > Acetobacteraceae > Gluconobacter. The sequence goes on along the minus strand of NZ_BLJQ01000001.1, from coordinate 468,121 downwards.
CGATTCGCGTGCGTTACCGCGACCTTGCGGGTGAGATCATCGAGCGTGATGCTGATGGCCTGCTGGCGACATGCATCCAGCATGAAATGGATCATTTGGAGGGTATCCTGTTCGTGGATCACCTCTCCACACTCAAGCGCAACATGATCATGCGCCGTCTGGCCAAAGAGCAGAAGCTGAGAAGGCGTTAATCTCTGATGCGTCTGATCTTCATGGGTACGCCGGATTTCGCGGTTCCGGCCCTGCATGCTCTCATGGCTGCAGGACACGAAATCGTTGCCGTTTATACGCAGCCCCCTCGTCCGGCAGGACGTGGCAAGGCCGTACGGCGCTCCCCTGTCCATGAAGCAGCGGAAGCGGCAGGCATTGAAGTGCGTACGCCTGCCCGCGTTCGCCGGGACGAAGCGGAGCATAAAGCCTTTGCCGCGCTCAATGCAGACGCCGCAGTAGTCGCCGCTTACGGGTTGATCCTACCGAAAGCCATGCTGGATGCCCCTCGTATGGGATGCCTGAATATTCACGCAAGCCTGCTTCCCCGCTGGCGCGGAGCTTCGCCTATCCAGTCCTCCATCGTGGCCGGAGACACCAGAAGCGGCGTTTCCATCATGCAGATGGACGAGGGTCTCGATACGGGCGCGGTCCTGCTGGAGGAAGCCACGCCAATCAGCCTGTCAGACACCGCCAGCACGCTCCACGATCGTCTGGCAGAAATTGGCGGCAGGCTGATTGTTCGAGCACTGAGTGAGCAGCCTCAGCCTGTGCCACAGCCTGAAGACGGCGTGACATACGCGCATATGTTGAAGCGCGAAAACGGGCGTATCGACTGGTCACAGTCCTGCGAAGAAATCGATCGCCAAATTCGGGGGCTGACACCATGGCCCGGCGCATTCACGATGCTAAACGGTGTCATCCTTAAAATTGGCGCCGCTACGCCACGTCCCGAAATTGAAGGGCCCGCTGCCGGTAGCGCATTGGATGATGCTCTGACCATTGTCTGCGGCACCGGCGCACTGCGCATTGACCGTATTCAGAAGCCAGGACGCAGCATGATGGACGCTGCAGATTTCGTACGCGGACAAGAAATTCCGGCAGGCACACGCTTTGACTGAAATGGATATCTCCCGCTGGGCGTTACGTCTCGAATATGACGGGACGGGCTTTGTGGGATGGCAGAAACAGCAAGACGGCGTCTCTATCCAGAGCCTCATTGAGGCGGCAGCGTCTCGACTTGTTGGAAATCGTCCGGTCTCCAGCATCACCGCAGGCCGTACCGATGCCGGTGTCCATGCCTCCGGCATGGTCATTCACATCGATTTCCCGGGAGACGCCAAGATCAACGGGCGCCAGATCCGCGATGGCATGGGTTATTACCTCAAGCCTCACAGGGTTGTAGTTCTGGAGGCCGCACAGGTCAGCCTGGACTGGAGCGCACGTTTCTCCGCCATCTGGCGCAGCTACCAGTTCAAGATCCTGAACCGTCAGGCGCGCCCAGCCTTGCAGGAGACACACGTCTGGCACGTCAAGCGCGTGCTGGATGTAGACCTGATGCAGGAAGGCGCGAACTACCTTCTGGGCTCGCACGACTTCACATCATTCCGGGCGATCGCCTGTCAGGCCCGAAGTGCTGTGCGCACCCTTGATGTTCTGACCATTCACCGGGAAGGCGAACTGGTGATCGTGAACACCAAGGCACGCTCGTTCCTGCACCATCAGGTCCGGAATATGGTAGGCTCTCTGGTCATGGTGGGCTCTCGCCAGTGGCCACCGGAAAAGATGCGCGAAGTGTTGGAAGCCCGGAACCGCTGCGCTGCGGGACCGACTTCTCCACCAGATGGCCTCTGCCTTACAGGCGTCGGCTATCCGGAAGATCCGTTCGCCTAAGTTCAGGGTGCCCCAAACAGATCCGCTATTGCGTTGTAATGCGGTGGGACCAGCAACAGCAGGCCGATCAGAAGGAATACGCTGACAGTCTGCAACACCGTCATGATGACAGACTGCCATGCCGTCATCACAAGCCCAACACGCGTGACATACCAGGTCAGCCACAGGCTATAGAGCCACACGCCCACTGCGACGCCAGCCAGCGCTGCAGAAGACGAGGCAGCAGCAGGCATGATGATCCTCATGATGCCTTCGGCCATGATCATCATGATCACCGGTAGCCACGCACACCAGAGCGAGGCCGTCGCATAGCGGGTCCACAAGCCTTTCCGGCCTACAAACACGGCATAGCGTTCCGAGACGACGAGCTGAAGCAAGGGACAAACCAGCTGAACCAATGCTCGTATGGCCTGCAATTCCCGTTGATCCGCGGGCAACAGGAAGACACTGACCAGTTCGATGAGAGTTATGGCAATGGTGGGCGCCAGAGCCGCCATCAGCGGCTGAACCCCGGGGGAGAAACAGTTGATCCCCACCGCACGTCCGCGCCCCAGCAGCCAGACGCCCAGTGGGATACTCATTCCTCCAATCGGGGGAATACCGGTTGGACGGTCTGGAGTCACAGGCCAAATCTTTCCATGAACGTCAGATAAATCTGCGTCAGATCTTCAAGCGTCGAGACATCAACATGCTCGTCCCGCTTATGCATTGTCGCTCCGACCAGACCGAACTCTGCTACAGCACAGTATTGCGAAATGAAGCGCGCATCAGACGTTCCTCCGCCCGTATCGAGTTTCGGCTGCCGCCCTGTCACATCCTGAACAGCCCGCTCAAGACATTGAACTGCCGGTCCCGGCTGCGTCAGAAACGCCTCCCCACTGATGGAAACCGTAACTTCGCTGTCAGGTGCATGACGAGAGATAACTTCGCGGATCCACTCAGACAGGGCCGCACCAGTATGACAGTCATTGAACCGGATGTTCAGGCGCGCCTTGGCCTCGGCAGGAATGACGTTCGTCGCAGGATTGCCGACGTCAACGCTCGTGACCTGCAATGACGACGGGGAGAACCATTCCGTTCCCTCATCTAGGCAGCGTCCGGTCAGTTCACCGAGTGCCGGAAGGAGACGGTGGATGGGGTTATCGGCCAGATGCGGATAGGCAACGTGCCCCTGCACGCCCCGAACCACGATCTCTGCATTCATGCTGCCCCGACGACCAATCTTGATCGTATCCCCCAGAGCCGAAGGATTTGTGGGCTCTCCGAGAAGGCAGAAATCCGGCACATCATTTCGCGCTGCCAGCCATTCAATGACAGGCTTTGTGCCGAAATGAGCCGGGCCTTCCTCATCACCCGTAATGAGCAGGGAAATTGACCCTTTGAGGGTATTGTTCTGAAGAAAACGTGCGATGGCTGCCACGGAACAGGCCACGCCGCCTTTCATGTCCGCGATCCCACGGCCATACAGCCGACCATCCTGGATCTGCGCTGCGAAAGGATCGTGTGCCCATCCTTCACCGGGAGGAACCACATCCGTATGGCCCGCAAAGCAGAGAACCGGACGCCCGATACCAATTTTAGCGTAAAAATTCGGCGTAGGAGCGTCCGCTGGCCCGAATGGCAGGTGGACCACCTCGAACCCCATCCCTTCCAGAACCGATACCAGAAGAGCCTGCGCTCCATCATCGGCTGGAGTAACGGACTGGCAACGGATCAGATCCTGCGCAAGGGCAACAGGATCAGTCGGAAAAGATGGGGACGGCATGGATCAGTCGCGCAGAAGTTCGTTGATGGACGTCTTGGAGCGCGTACGCTCGTCAACGCGCTTTACGATTACAGCACATGCGAGGGACGGCTGACCTGGCTCCTTAGGCGGCAGCGTGCCTGGGATAACCACAGAATAGGCTGGCACACGTCCCATGAAGATTTCACCCGTCGCACGGTCCACAATCTTCGTGGAGGCACCGATAAACACGCCCATGGACAGGACGGAGCCCTTCTCCACGATCACGCCTTCAGCAACTTCCGAACGGGCACCGATGAAGCAGTCATCTTCAATGATGACGGGAGCAGCCTGAAGCGGTTCAAGAACGCCACCGATGCCAGCACCGCCGCTGATATGGCAGTTCTTGCCAATCTGGGCGCAGGAACCGACTGTCGCCCAAGTATCGACCATCGTGCCGCTGTCTACACGGGCACCGACGTTCACGAAGCTCGGCATCAGAACAACATTCGGCGCAATGAACGCGGAGCGACGAACAATGGCACCTGGAACGGCACGGAAACCGGCTTCAGCAAACCGGAACTGATCCCAGCCTTCAAACTTCAGCGGGACCTTATCAAAAGCAGGTTGACCGCCACATCCACCCACCATCACGCGGCTGTCGTACAGACGGAATGAGAGCAGAACAGCCTTCTTCAGCCATTCATGAACAACCCAGCCATCTTCGCTCGGCTCGGCAACACGCAGCGTACCAGCGTCCAGCCCTTTGAGAGCGGTTTCGACGACCTCGCGGTCCTCTCCCTCTGTCTGGGCGTTCAGAGTAGCGCGACGCTCCCAAAGAGCGTCAATAGCGGTGCGGAGCGTATCGTGAGGCATCAGGACCAATCCGGAAAAGGAGCAGAAAACCGCCGGACCATGCGGTCCCCGGTCCCGACTGTCAACGGCTCTTTCCCTGTGAGCATCATCCAGACCAACGTTAAGGCTTTGTTTACCTTTTGATCCTATGAAAAATCCAAGCTCTTTCGTCTCCGGAAAAGATCCGGAAAGCCAAAGGCGCCAGACCGTGTTCTCACATCGATTCACGACGCAGCACATTTATCGCTTCAACGATGCGGCACGTTCAGCCGCAAAATCATGGATCCTTTGCGGCAATGCATGACATTGGCCTGAAAAGCCCTCCCCCTCCGGTGCCGGAGCCGACTTCCCATCAAACCTTTCAGCTCCTGAGAGAGAATCTGGCCTGCATGCGCAGCGCCATTCTTCCCCGACTTGGCATCGCAGCAGCCCTCACCAAGGTACAGGAAGCGCTTGAAGCGGACTGCCTGCTCTTCAGCGCCTTTACACCTTCCGATCATAGCGTGGCCTTGCATCAGTCCGCCCCGCTTCCCGAGGGGTTTCAAGGCGAATTACAGAAATGTGGGCTCATGCTCGAGCAACACGTCATCCAGTTTTCCTCAGGGGTCCATCATGCGCTCCTGATCTGCGAACCCATCAGAAGCCAGGCTCCTTTTGGCCTTCTATGCTGGAAAAAAACATCATGGTCAGCAGATGAAACTGATCTTCTTCGCACTCTGCTGACAGTCATTGCAACGTTGCAGGATGCTGAAGGGCTTCACAGAAACGTCCTAAAGGGCGCTCACTATGATCTCTCGTCCAACCTTCTGAACTGGGAAGGCTTGAAACAGGAAATGGAGCGGCGCATTCCGCGCCTGGATCGAGACTGCCTCGCGGCGACCCTTATGATCGCGCACGTTCCCGGCCTGAGCGAAACAACCCAAACGCATGGATTTCAGGCAGGAGAAGAGGCGCTCACACAATGCATTGCTTTACTCCGCAAGGCCGTGCGTCCAACCGACGCTATTGCGCGGCTTAGCGGCAACATGTTTGCGCTTTGGCTGGATGGAGGGGATCGTTTTGCCATGGCTGAGCGTGCCGAACGGATGACGGCGCATGGCATTCCGATCCTGATAAACCCACCGGTGCACCTTCCACTACACATCGGACTGATGTGCCGAGAAGCGAACGATCCGGAAAACACGGCAGACAATCTTCTGGAAAGAGCCAGTCAGGCTCTCCAGACCGGAGAAGAAGAGCAAAAAAAATGGCGCTTCTCACACGAAGCGCCATAAGCCGGATCAGGCTTTGATAAGAGTGCCGGGGCCTGCTCTGGTAAAGAGTTCCAGAAGGCAGGTGTGAGGAACACGACCGTCAAGAATAACTGCAGCCTTGGCGCCGCTCTGCACAGCATCCAGACAGGTTTCGACCTTCGGGATCATCCCTCCGGAGATCGTGCCATCCTTGATGAGATTGCGTGCTTCTTCCGCACTCAGCTCTTCAATCAGCTTGCCGTCACGATCCAGCACGCCCGGAACGTCCGTCAGCATCAGCAGGCGAGATGCATGAACTGCACCGGCAATGGCACCTGCTGCCGTATCGGCATTGATATTGTAGGTTTCGCCATTTTCGCCCGCACCCACAGGCGCAATGACAGGAATAAGGCCTGATCCGAGCAAAGCATAAAGAACGCGCGGATCAATCTTCTCCGGCTGTCCCACGAAACCAAGATCGATAATACTCTCGATCTGGCTATCCGGATCACGCCGCGTGCGGGTCAGTTTACGAGCCTGAATAAGACTTCCATCCTTACCCGAAATTCCAACAGCCATAGCACCAGCACTGTTGATGAGCTGCGCAACCTGCTTGTTCACACTTCCAGCCAGAACCATCTCGATCACATCGACCATGGCACTATCCGTAACGCGCAGACCATCCACGAACTGTGAGCGGATGTGGAGACGATCCAGCATGGAGCTGATCTGCGGGCCACCGCCATGCACAACGATCGGATTAATCCCTACGAGCTTCAGAAGCGCAATGTCATATCCAAATGCACTGGCCAGCTTGCCCTCACCCATTGCATGACCGCCGTATTTCACAACGATCGTGTCCCCGGCATAACGGCGCAGAAATGGCAGTGCACTCGCAAGAATAGCAGCCTGCTGCTGGGCATCATCCATATTAACGGCCGGGGGAATTTCCGGCAATTTTTCACTGTGGGTCTTTTTGCTCATGGCCGGACATCTCCTTCCCCTGAGGTCTGAACAGGATCTGCGAAACGGGCAATCTCTGCCCGAAGATCTTCAATGCCTTCCCCGGTCTGACTGCTGGTGCAGACAATCCGCGGGTAGGCCGCAGCCTGTTTGAGCGCGAGCGCTTCAACTTCCGCAATTTTGGCTTTCAGTGCCGTCGGCCGAACCTGATCGCATTTGGTCAGAACAATCTGGAACACCACAGCCGCACGCCCCAACAGATCCATAACGTCCCTGTCGGACTGCTTGATCTCAATCCGCGCATCCAGAAGCAGAATGACGCGGGCCAGCGTGGTTCGCCCACGAAGATAGGCGAACATCATGTTCTGCCAGTCTTCCTTGACGGATTTCGCAGCTTTAGCGAACCCGTAACCAGGCATATCCACAAGAGAAATACGGTCAGCGAGATTGAAAAAGTTGAGTTGCTTGGTGCGCCCCGGTTCTGAAGATGCTCTCGCCAGCGCACGACGCCCGGTCAAAGCGTTGATGATGCTGGACTTGCCAACATTGGAACGCCCGGCAAAAGCAACTTCCGGTCGACCAACCGGCGGAAGCTGATCGATCTTCTGCGAGCCGAAGAAGAACTCGCACTCCCCTGCGAACAGCAGGCGACCGTCTTCAATCTGCTCAGGGGTAGGAGGGCCAGCGGCTTCTTTCATGGTGTCTCAGCGTCCACTTTTAGTGACAGGAACCGGCAGCTTGGCACGGCTCTGAATGAAGGACTGCTGGGCGAACGTCAGCAGGTTGTTCCACGTATAGTAAACCAGAAGGCTGGCCGGGAAGTTGGACATCACGAACACGTAGACCAGCGGCATGAACTGCATGATGCGGGCCTGAGCCGGGTCCATGCTGACCATCGTCTGCCGCTGAAGCAACCAGAAGGTCACGCCTAGCGCAGCACCCCAGATGCTGACATGCAGGAAGGAAAAATACACGGTCGGGTCAAAGGGGATCAGACCAAACAGGTTAAAAATGTTCGTCGGATCTGGGACAGACAGATCATGAATCCAGCCGAAGAACGGTGCATGACGCTCGTCAATGCTGATGTTCAGCATCTTGTAGAGGCAGAAGAAGATCGGAGCCTGGATCAGAACAGGAAGGCACCCACTGGCAGGGCTAACACCCTCTTCGCGGTAGAGCGCCATGACCTTCTGGTTCATCACCATCGGGTCGTCCTTGTTCTTCTCACGGATCTCCTTGATCTTCGGAGCTAGCAGACGCATGCGCGCTGAAGATCCTGCCGCCTTGGACGCAAGCGGGAAGAGCACAATCTTGACGATCAGCGTCAGCGCCATCAGCGCCAGACCGAAATTGCCCAGATGCAGATACAGCCAGTGCAGCAGATACAGGATCGGACGCGTCAGAAAGCTGAACCACCCAAAGTCGATGGCTTTGTCGAGGTCCGTAATGTGCAGGTTGCTGCTGTAAGCCTGCAGAAGGCTTGGCACCTTTGCACCAGCAAAAAGATGGCTCGTCTGCGTAACAGTGCCATTCGGCATGATCTGCTGCGGAGCCTGAGACACGAAGCTGATACGATAGGACCCTGCATGTTCCGGAACGTAAGCAAAGCTCGCCGTCACAGAAGACGTGGCGTCAGGTGCAACGGCCGTCAACCAGTACTTGTCGCTGATACCGCCCCAGCCACCTGTACCACCCTTGGCCCAGAACGTGTGGTCAGGATGCTCAGCGCCCTTACGAACATTTTTGTAGGTCTCGTCGTTCAGGCGACCGTCCATGACAGCAATAGGGCCTTCATGTGCCGTCCAGAAACCTTCCGGAGCCTGATAGTCACGCTGCACACGCTGGAACGGAAGCAGCGCAACAGGCTGGGAGGAATGATTCTCCACCGACTGCACAGCCGAGAACATATAATGCTCATCAACTGAAAGGTAGATCGAGAAAATCAGACCTTCGCCGTTATCCCATGTCAGCGTGACCGGATGACCAGGAGAGAGTGCCTCGTCCGCACTGGTCCAGACCGTGTTCAGATCCGGAACCTTCGCATTGGACCCCGGAGCGTTGCTCCAGCCAATTACGAAGAAGTTCGGATGCTCGCTGCCGGGCTTGTCCAGCAGACGGACAAGCGGACTGTCCTTTGCAAGAGTGGCACGGTACTTCGTCAGCACCGCATCATCCAGAAGCGCACCCTTGAGGTTCAGGGAGCCCTGCACGTCGTCGCTGGTAATCGCAATGCGACGAGCGACCACTTCCGGTTCAGGCGAGGCCGGAGCCGGACCAGCAACAGCCGGAGTGGACGGAGACTGTGTCGCAGTGGTTTGCGTCACAGCCGGATGACTGTCCGGACGGGGTTTCGGCATGAAATAGTCGAAACCGATCAGGATGAGGGCCGAGAGGATAATGGCCGCAATGATGCGCTTGATTTCCATCGGGCTGATGCCGGTCTTTCGTCTCTAACGGAGGAATGCTGAGCCTCAAGTGGCCGAAAACCGTTACCAAAACAATAGGCGCACGCGTTTTTAATGCCGATGAGCCTCGGGCGGGAGGTCACATCCCCCTTTTGACCAGGGGTGACAGCGGAGGATTCTCTTCAATGCCAGCCAGCCGCCCCGAACAGGCCCATGCCCTTTGATTGCCATGATGGCATAGGTGCTGCACCCCGGTTCGAAACGACAGTTTCGACCCAGATAGGGACTGATGAACAGCTTGTAAGCGTCGATCAACGCAAGCAGGAAGACAGTGACAGCCTTATTGAAAAGGCGTGTCATTTTTCCAAGCCCTTGCGGAGCGCTTTACGAAGATCATCCTGAAGAAGGGAAAATTCTCGTCGGCGCGTACCATCACGGCCGATCAGGACAAAGTCTCCCGAAGGAAGACCGTCCTCACGCGCTACAAGACGCAACGCCTCTCGGAGGCGGCGTTTTGTGCGGTTGCGGATGACAGAGTTTCCAACCTTTTTCGTGACGGTAAAGCCGACACGGCTATCAGGCTGGCTATCATCCTGCAGCATCTGCACAACCATTCCCGGGGTAGCGACCTTATGTCCCTTCCCGGCAACACGCAGAAACTGCGGCCGCTTTTTCAGGCGGCCAGCTGTGTGGTTCTGGCTCAGGCGGAGAGCTTCGAGCGGCCCTTGGTGCGACGGTTTGCCAGCACGCGGCGGCCACCGACTGTAGCAGTGCGTGCACGGAAACCGTGACGACGCTTACGAACCAGCTTGGAGGGTTGATACGTGCGCTTCATGACATCGATCCTTTAAAACCATGCAGACGCCTCTCTGGACATCCGCGTCGATCGGGCGCACGAAACGCCCGGTGAATGAGACCCGGGCTTGTACTCACCCGACCCTTCCCTGTCAATGCTACACTCTCAGGAACTTAAGGATATGAGCCAAAATCCCGCTCCGCCACCGTCATCAACTGACGACTCCAAGGCATTTCGACATGATCTGCGAAATGCCCTGTCCCCGGCGATGCTGTGTGCGGACATCTTGACATCCCATTCAGACGAATCCGTCAGAAAACATGCAGGAACAATTGTCGAGGCGCTGGAAAAAGCACTGCGCCTCCTGAAGAAACCTACTTCTTCTCAATAAGCTCAATCTTGTAGCCGTCTGGATCTTCCACGAAGGCAATGATGATCGTGCCGAACTTCAGTGGCCCGGCTTCACGGGTCACTTTGCCGCCACCAATCCGGACAGCCTCTACAAGCGCGGCCACATCCGAGACGCCAATCGCAAAATGGCCGAATCCCGTGCCGACGTCGTAATCCGTTTCCTGATCCCAGTTATAGGTCAGCTCAATTTCAGCCTGTCCGTTCTCATTATCAGCGAATCCAATGAAAACGAGTGTGTAACGGCCTTCACGAACTTCCTTGCGGCGCAGTTCTTTCATGCCAAGAAGGCTGTAGAACGCCAGACTGCGATCAATGTCTCGAATACGAACCATCGTGTGCAGAAATGTGCTCATTTTTCTTCTTTCAGATCTTCGCTTGTCAGCCCGTAAAGGAATAGCCCGTATCGGTCAGCCAAGGCGACGCAGCGGTCAGGGTCTGTCAACAACGTGACACCAGGCTGAAACGCAACGCCCCTCAATCCGTTCCGGGCCGCATTTTCCAGCGTCTCAGGACCTATTGTCGGCATATCTGCCCTCAGGTCCTGTCCGCTTTTGGGCATTTTGATAAGAACGCCGCCACTGCCAGCCTGCATCAGTTTGCCGCAGCGTCCCAGCATGGCATCCGTGCCCTCAAGAGCTTCGACAGCCAGAACCAGACCGCTCTGAACGACACACCCCTGCCCAATATCCAGCGCAGCCATGGCCCGCAGCACCTGAACACCACGTGCTATGTCCTGACGCGCCTGTTCGTCTGGCACAACGCGACCAAGCGTCCCGCTCTTACCGGTCGCATGATCAAGGAATTCGTGGGCGCCGCGAACAATGAACCCTTCTTCCCCGAGCACGCGCACAACTGCTCCGAGAAGCCCGTCATCGCCAAGGAAGATCGCACGTCCCAAACGTGCAAGAACACGCGCCCCTTCCGCATCAGGGCGAAGGTCACGCCACGCAGGGCGTCGAACCGGTCCGATCAGAACCAGTTCCCGGCATCCATGCTTTTTAAGGGCTGCCAAGATTTCTCCTACAGCAGCAAGGCGGATGATTTCATGTGGATAAGGTGCCAGACGGGCCATGTCCGCAAAATCACGAAAGCCGACCACAAAAACCGACTTTCCCTTTTCCAGGGCAGCCGCAGCGACCTTTGCAGGCAAGGGGCCCGCCCCGGCCAGAATACCGACGCAACCTGCCCCCATCACGCTCAGGCCCCTTCGGTTTCGGAAAGCCCCTCATTACGGGCCACACGTGTCAGCCCGCGGCGGCTTGGCGCTTCCATAAAGTCCAGCATCTCAGCAATACGCGGCAAATGACCATACTCCCGCCGTACATCTGCAATGCGGGCTTCCAGCACAACCTCCGTGCTGCCATGCCGAGGGTAGAGTGTCCGAAAGGCGCGACGCATGGCCTGCATTTCTTCCGGGCCGACGCCAGAGCGCTTCAGCCCGATCCAGTTCAGTCCGACCAGACGGGCACGATTCCCGAGAACACTTCCGTAGGGGATGACATCCATTTCGACGCCACAGACGCCACCTACGACAGCGCCGCGACCAATGCGCACGAACTGATGGAGCGCTGCTGATCCCATCACCTTTGCATCGTCAGCAATCTCGACATGGCCGCCCATGACAACATTGTTCACGATGATCACACGATCACCGAGAACACAGTCATGCGCCACATGAGCATTTGCCATGATCAGGCAGGACGCGCCAATTTTCGTCAGTGCATGTCCCTGCGCCGTTCCACGATGAATGGTAACGTTTTCACGGATGATCGTTCTCGCACCGATCTCGCAGAGCGTCGGCTCTCCAGCGTATTTGAGATCCTGCGGTGCCATGCCGATCGTGACGAAGGGATAGACTTCTACTTCCTCACGAAGGGTCGTGTGCCCATCGACAATCACCGAAGCATGCAGGTGCACACCGTCGCCAAGTGTCACGTGAGGCCCGACGATGCACCACGGGCCAATGCGAACATTTTCCCCAATTCGGGCACGTTCATCGACAAGAGCAGTCGCGTGAATCTCAGCGCTATCGGATCGTTTTCCTGCAATCTGCATCAGTTCAGCCCATGATCATGGCACTGAAGGTTGCCTCTGCAACGGCAACGCCGTCAACACGTGCAATGCCCTTGAATTTCCAGACATTCGCCCGCGACCGCTCTTTGACCACTTCAATACGAAGCTGATCACCCGGCCCAACCGGACGGCGGAACTTGGCGCCTTCAATGGTCATGAAATATACCAGCTTCCCTTCGAAGGCCTTGCCAAGCGTCAGGACAACAAGCGTCGCAGCTGTCTGAGCCATGGCTTCGATGATCAGAACGCCAGGCATCACCGGATGGGAAGGAAAATGCCCCTGAAAGAAGGGCTCGTTCACTGTGACGTTCTTGATGCCAACAGCGGACTCACCAGCCTTGATTTCCTGCATCTTGTCGATCAGCAGGAACGGATAGCGATGAGGGATCGCCTGCATGATCTGCAGAATGTCGATGCTCTCAGGAACCTGATGCGTTCCCGAAGCCCCTTCTGCCGGGGTCGTCTTTTCAGCCGGAGCGTCCACTCGATCCATTTTGTTCACCATGCCCTTCTAAGGGAAAATTTTGTCAGTTTTCTGCTCTCCGAGCAGTGCGGATGGCCTCCCTTAGCAAAACTGGCTACGGGATACCATCCGTCACCGGAAAGGTCAGTCGCCGCTTTTGCGGGAGAGCTTCCGCAAAGTGGCTACGTTCCGGAAGAATTCCCGGAAGGGCATGGCGGGGCTACCGATAACATCCGCTCCCGCATCCACGTCAGACATGACACCGCACTGAGCCCCAACACGGGCCTTGTCACCAATCTTGATGTGACCGATCAGGCCGGCCTGAGCAGCGATCGTGACGAAATCGCCAAGCTCGGTCGAGCCGGAAATACCAGCCTGCGAAACAACAATGCAGCATTTTCCGAGCTGGGCATTGTGTCCGATCTGAACCAGATTATCGATCCGCGTGCCTGCCCCAATGATCGTATCGCGCATGGAGCCACGATCAATCGTTGAGTTAGCACCGATCTCAACGTCGTCCTCAATGACAACCAGACCAAGCTGCGGCACGGTCTCGAAACCAGCAGGACCGACAGCAAAACCAAATCCGTCCTGACCAATGCGCGCGCCGGGATACAATGTTACCCGGTTCCCGACACGGGCGTGCGTCAGACTGACATGGCTGCCAATGCGGCAACGCTCACCGATCTCGACACTCCGACCAATCACGGCATGCGCACCAATCAGTGTGCCCGAGCCAATTTTCGCGCCGTCTTCGACAACAGCGAAAGCCCCAATCTCGACATTCTCACCGATCTCAGCTGTCTCACTGACATAAGCCGAAGGATGACGAACACCCGTCGATGACGGTGCAGGATGAAAGAGCGCTGCAATGCGTGCCCATGCAAGGTAGGGCGTTTTGCAGACAAGGCCCGCCGTATGTGCTGGCAGCTTGTCGGCAAAAGCCGGCGCAAGAATGACCACCCCTGCACGCGTTTTTTCCAGAAGAGGCAGGTAGCGGCGATTATCCAGAAAACTCACGTCTTCCGGTCCCGCAACGTGCAATGGGGCAACCCCGCGGAAACTGACTGGATCCTCCTGCCCTTCAGCAGCAGGACGAACCTCGCTTCCCGATACTTCCGCAAGATGAGCCAGACCAAAAGGTCCAGCTCTCAGGAAGAAGCGCTCATCACCAGGTCGGTTTTCGGTGAGTACCTTATCAGCCACGGGATCAGGCCTCAGCGATGCTGCCGGAGAACGGACTCAGGCTGCGCGGGAGCCGAAGCTGGCGCTGCCTGTTCAGGACCCTGCGGCGCACGCTGTTCGTCTGCCGTCGTTGGCATCTTGCCAGACTTGGCGAGTTGCTCAGGATCCACGCCTTCGTCAGGAATAAACACGTGCGGCAGCGTCTTGTTCAGCTGGTTTGCCACTTCTTCCGTGATGTCCTGCTCGCCCACATGCAGCACAACCTGCTCGGCATGCAGAACCAGGTTCATGTTATGCGCACCGGCAACCGCGGCAATGATGCCGTTACCCTGTTCAAGCTCACGCTCGATCTGGTGGAAGGCAACCTGCGCAGCTTCCTGAACAATACGAGCCTGATTACCAAAATCTCGCTGATCCTTGGCGCGACGCTCCTGAAGATGGCGCTCACGAAGCTGGATCTGGTCAGCTGTAAGACTGCGGGCTTCGGATTGCAGCTTCTGCTGCTCACCACGCCACGCACCCTCTTCACGCTGCACAGCCTGTGCCAGCTTGTCACGACGTGCGCCAAGAACCTGCTGGATCTCCTGCGCAGCAGACGACATCTGCATGACAGCCTGAACATTGATCACACCAATGACTGCAGCTGGTGGCGCAGCGCCCTTCGCAACAGTTGGCGGATTAGGGATCGGCGGCAACGGCAGAACCGGGGGAGCCTGCTGTGCATTCGGAGCAGCCTGCTCGTCTTCAACAGGCGCCTCAGCCATGGGCACACTGCGGCGAGGTGCCGGACGTGCAGCAGCCGGTGCATCCGGATGTGCGGCCTTGGGAACAAACCATCCACCGTTGTTGGCGGCCTGGGCGTGAGCAGCGGGTGCAACAGCAAGAACCGTCGCAGCCAGAAGCGCACCGACCGAGGCCGGGCGCATCAGGGAAATAAAGGTCATAACCACCTCTGGGAAAGGGGATGGAAGTGCTTGGAGCTCGAAGTCAGACACGCAGTTCTTAGAACTGCTGCCCAAAGCCAAAGCGCAGCGGGTAAAGACGATCGCCCTTCTCCTTACGCAGCGGTATGGCACCATCAATATTCACAAGGCCGAATGGGCTCTTCCAGGAGATACCGAGGCCCGTGGAAACACGCGGGATCATGGTGTCACCCGTGATCGGGGTGTATTCGTAGCCCGACTGGTCGCGGCGTGAGTAATCCGTATATTTCTGCTTTACGCGAACACTGGAAAGACTACCCGCGTCCACAAAGTAACGACCGGAAATTCCAAGATCGTCACCCATTGGCATCGGAAAGTTAAGCTGTGCAGAAGCCGTATACATGAAACGGCCACCCAACAGATCTTCCTGACCTGCCCGTGGGAGATAGGCGAGTGTCGGGCAAGATCCGCTCGAAGTCCGCTGTGCGGTGGTGCAGATATGCCCCGAACGCGGGCCAACACCACCCTGCAAGAAGCCTCGCAGGTTTTCACCACCCAGGTAGAAGTTATCGATGATGTTACGGCGCCCGGAGTCACTCCAGTCGCCCATGTAACCGACGCCACCCTTGAACTGAAGGGTCCAGTCGTGGCTACCTGTAAGCTGGTCGAGCGGCAGATAATATGCACCGTCAGCCTTGACGCGATAGTACTTCGCATCGCCGCCCAGACCAGCAAAATCACCACCGACTTTCATCATGTACCCGTCATGAGGGTTCATGCGTCGATCACGGCGATCATACGTCAGAGAGGTGCTGAGCTGCGAGAGGACGGACCAGCCGGCTGAGTCACGAACATACTTGGATGGAACCCATTCAATGTAATCCGGGTTCTCAGCCACGGTCTTCGCATCATAGAAGTTGCCAACCTGACGATCGACCAGCGTGTAGCTAAAGGACTGCGACAGATAGCGGTTATACGCATACCCCAGACGCAGGCTCATACCGTACTGGGATTCTTTATAGCTCTGATACGTCTGGTAGTTATTCTGGATGAAGTAGAAATCAGCGCCAGCAACCAGGTTACGGTTCAGGAAGTACGGATCCGTAATGGAGATGTCAGCCTGCTTCTCATAGTACGCAACCGTACCCGAGATACCGGCGTCGATACCCGTGCCAAGCATGTTGTGCTGCTTGATGGACGCATTACCCAGCACACCAACGTCTGTGGAGTAACCACCACCCAGTGAGAACTCACCAGTCGGCTTCTCGACCACGTTGGCAGACACGTTCACACGGTCAGGAGCGGAGCCCTGCGTCTGATCAACAGACACCGTGCTGAAATATCCGAGGTCCTGAAGGGCCAGCTTGGAATACTTCTTGTCAAACGGGGTATACGGGTCGCCCTCTGCCATGGGCAGATTGCGTCGGATCACATTATCCCGGGTGATCGTGTTGCCGTTGATGTCGATACGCTCGACATAAACATGCGGCCCTTCAGTCACATCGAACAGAAGGTCAACAATCCGCTTTTCCGGATTACGGGCAATTTCAGAGCGCACCATCGCAAACGGATGCCCCTGAGCCTGCAACCACTCCTGCATGTTCGTGGTGTTATGCTGGATGGCAGTTCCATCATAGATCTGATGCTTGAACAGCTCGATGTGCTTGCGCATCATTTCCGGCGTGACGCGACGCACCGTGGAACGAACGTCCATCTTGCCGATGCGATACTGCTCACCTTCATGGATGGTGAACGTCACGTAGAAAGACTTGTGATCGGGAGAAAGCTCGCCCGTCGCGTCGATCATGTGGAAATCGACAAATCCGTTGTGAAGGTAGAAGCGGCGCAGCAACTCTGCGTCATACTTGATACGCTCAGGATTATACTCATCAGAAGATGAGAAGAAGCGATACCAGGTGTTCTCTTTGGACGAAATCACCTGAGCCAGACGGGCTTCACTGAACGCATGATTGCCAACAAAGACGATCTTATGGATCAGCGTCTGCTGAGCCTCGTTGATCTTGAAGACAACATCCACGCGATTATGAGAAAGCTTGATGATCTGCGGCGTTACAGTCGCCCCGAAACGCGCCTTGCCCGCATACTGGTTCAGGATCTTCTGACGATCAGCAGCCGTGGTCTGTGAGGAAAACACTGCACGGGGACGAAGACTGATTTCCTTGCGGAGATCTTCATCCTTCAGGGCGTGATTCCCTTCAAAGACAATGCGATTGACGATCGGGTTCTCAACCAGATTCACCAGGAGAGTATTGCCCTCACGGTGAAGGGTAACGTCCTTGAAAAGGCCCGTTGCATAGAGCGTCTTCAGGGAGCGATCCAGATCGTCCTGGTTGAACGAGTCACCTGGCTGGGCAACCATGTACGACAGGACCGTGCTGGTCTCGATACGCGTGTTACCAGTGACCGAAATGGCCTGGATCACGTTGTTGCCTGAGGTTGCACCTGATGTCTGGTGCTGACGAGCAGAACGGGCCTCCGCCACACCGAGAGCGGTCGGGAGAAGACATGCAGATGCCAGCAGCATCAAGCGCATGTTCGGGGACCGGGAACCTCTTGACCGTGATCCTGACAAACCGGTTTTCCTTGTAACAGATTTTTTGCAGGCGCCTGACACGCTACGCCATTGGCGGAGGTATCCGAAAATCCCCCCACCATGCAAGATCTCCCTTCACTCACGAAGAGTTACCGGGCGTATCTCACATTAGCTTCCTGCGTGAAACATCCAGTGAAACAGACCCAGATTCGTGAGGTCATTCACTGTTGAAAAGAGGAAAAGCGCGCCGATAAGCGCCATTCCGACCTGCATGCTGACTTCCTGCACACGGCGTGAAACCGGGCGCCCCTTAATGGCTTCGACGGCATAAAAGATCAGTCGTCCACCATCGAGAACAGGGATCGGGAAGAGGTTGATCAGCCCCAGATTGATAGACAGAAGCGCCATGAAAGACACAATGCTGGCCATACCATAGCTGGCGACCTGTCCAGAGATCTGTGCGATTCGGATTGTTCCGCCCAGCTCCCGTGCACTGCGCTGCCCAGAAATGATCTGCCAGACGCCCTGCAACGTCCGCACTGACATGGTCCAGGTTTCCTGAACACCCATTATCGCCGCCTTGATCGGCGAAACCGGTTTCCCCGGAGAGGCCGCAAAACCAACGCCCAGAACACCAGTCGGATGGGCGCCAGCCTTTACGCTGCCAATTGTCACGGGCAACGTCAGATCCTGGCCATTCCGGCGCACTTCAAGTGTGGTCTCAGCGCCTGGTCGTGCCGATACCGTCCCCATGACATCTTCAGGACCGGAAATGGAAAGCGAGCCAATCCGGGTAATGACATCACCCGTTTTTACGCCCGCCTTCTCTGCGGCACTCCCTGCCACAACCTGGGAAATATCCCCGCGAAGCTGCGGCTTGCCCACCGTTGCGAACAACAGGGTAAACGCCACAATCGCAAACAGAAAATTGAAAACAGGTCCCATCACGATCACCAGCGCGCGGGAACCGACAGGCTTGTCATGAAAGGTACGCCCGGGAATCCAGGCCGCTTTCTGCTCATCCGTGGCATCGTCAGGGCCTTCAAACCCGTGCGGTTTGACATACCCACCAAGTGGAATTGCACTCAGCCGCCATTCAGTACCGGATTTGTCATGCCACCGGCGAAGAGCCGGCCCAAAACCGATGGAGAATGTCTCAACCTTTACCCCGCGCCACCGGGCAGCAAGGTAATGGCCCAGCTCGTGGATAAACACGAGAACGCCAAGAATCAGAACATAGGCAAGAATGGTACGCAGAAAATCATGCATGCAGGGCAGTCTCGCTTACTGTGTTCCGCAGTCGGCCGCTTTCGCGAAGAATATGCTCTTCTGCCAATGCCCGGCCGCGCGCATCCCATTCCAGGACTTCATCCAGCGTCGTCAGTTCAGGATTTTCCGTCATGGCCTGAAGAGCGCTATCGATGGTTTCACCAATACCAAGGAATCCTATCCGACGGTTCAGAAAAGCGTCCACGGCAACTTCGTTGGCTGCTGAGAAAACTGCGGGAGCAGCCCCTCCTGCCCTGAGAACCTGACGGGCAAGTCGCAGGGGAATAAAACGCGTCTCATCTGGGGCCTCGAAATCGAGGCGCCCGAAAGCTGTCAGATCCAGACGCTGGCATGGTGTTTCCATGCGGTCAGGCCACGCAAGTGTGTGAGCAATAGGGATACGCATGTCTGCTGACCCCATCTGCGCGACCAGACTGCCATCCCGGAACTGAACGAGCCCATGCACCACAGACTGAGGGTGCACCAAAACATCAATGCGGTCTTCTGTCAGACCAAACAGACGCGCCGCCTCAATAACCTCAAGACCCTTATTGGCCATGGAAGCCGAATCAATCGTGATTTTCGCACCCATCGTCCAGGTAGGATGCTTCAGCGCCTTTTCAAGCGTCGCATCACGCATCTCTTCCAGAGTGGACTGACGGAAGGGGCCACCTGAAGCTGTCAGCACGATCTTTTCGACCGTGCTCATGTCACAACCACCCAAGGCCTGGGCAATCGCATTATGCTCTGAGTCAACAGGAAGCAGCGTCGCACCAGCTTCGCCAACAACTCGAAGCATCACATCGCCCGCACAGACGAGAGCTTCCTTGTTGGCGAGCGCGATTGCATGACCATTACGCGCGGCAGCAAGTGTCGGCTCCAGACCGGCTGCGCCTGTGATGGCAGCCATGGTCCAGTCCGCTTCCATCGCACCGGCCTCGATAACGGCCTGACGCCCGGCTGCGGTGCGGATACCGCTCCCTGCCAACCGTGCTTTCAGATCGTCATGCAGGCTCTCATCGTGAATGACCGCAATTTCAGCGCGAAGTTCACGAGCCTGCTCCGCAAGAAGGGCAACATTACGCCCCCCGACCAGTGCCCGCACTTCAATATCGCCGCCCATCTGCTTGAGTAGATCGACCGTCGAAGTCCCGATGCTACCTGTACTGCCCAGAACGCTGATCCGCCGAGGCGTGGCCACAGAACCGTCAATCATGAGAAGATTCCCCCTGAGGAATGATACGATGCGCAGACCCGCCTATCAGATCCGCAGGAGTGGCAGACCAGAACACCTGCCCCGCAACTGCCAGTGACAAAAGCGCGGCAAGCGGTGCCGCAGCCAGTAGGCCATCAAAACGATCCAGCAGACCGCCATGACCTGGAATCAGACGGCCAGAATCCTTGACGTTCAGTCTACGCTTGGCCGCACTTTCAAGCAGATCACCACTCTGGGAGAAAACACCCAGAACCGCTCCCCACAGGAGACCACCACCCACAAAGCCCGCTCCAGACAGCCAGGCCACCATTCCCCCGGCAAAAGACGCACCGATCAGGCCGCCAATTGCGCCCGAGCGGGTTTTTCCGGGAGAGATTGAAGGGGCCAGTTTAGGGCCACCAAAGATGCGGCCTGTCAGATAAGCAAAACTGTCGCTAGCGATCACAACGCACAGCACGAACAGAACGCTCTCTAAACCATAGGGCAAATGTCGAAGCCAGAGGAGCGAGAGACCGCCCAGAATGGAGACGACAACAGGAATACAGGCTGGAATACCAAAAATGAGGCTTGGCCAAACCATCCAGAATGCGCCGCTCCATTCACCGCGAAGGGCCGCAACCCCTGACACCATCGGCCAGAGAAGAAGGAGGACGCCGCGCCAGGTGTGTAATGGCTGCTTGATGAGGGTAAGCCCTTCCCAAACCAGCCCGAACATGGCCAGCAGGATGAGAGCGTTATAGATCATGCCGCCTTGCCAGAGGCATCCCCCGGCAACGACAACGAGAATGACAGCTGACGTCAGACGCAGCTTCAGATCAGACCACCGGGAAGATCCGCTCATGCTGGTCGACCGCCAAAACGGCGCTGACGCCCGGCAAAATGCGAGAGAGCCTGAACGAACTCGGCTTCCCCGAAATCCGGCCACAGGACGTCCATGAACACCAGTTCCGCGTAAGCACTCTGCCAGAGCAGAAAGTTGGAGAGACGGCATTCTCCACTTGTCCGAATAACGAGATCCGGATCTGGCATATCGGACGTCTGAAGCGCCTGATCCAGACGTTCCTCAGTAATATCGGACGATGCCAATGTTCCACTGGCAACCTGATCCGCAAGACGTCGTGCCGCCTGAACAATATCGGCTCGCCCGCCATAGGACAGGGCGAGCGTCAGAGTCAGCGTCGTGTTGGAAGCAGTCTTTGCTTCCGCACGGCGCAATTCCTCGCGCAATGCTCCTTCGAACCGCTCAGGCTCTCCAATAACGCGCAAACGCACCCCTTGCTCATGCAATTCATTGAGCTTGTGGCGCAGATAGAAACGCAGGAGCGATGTCAGGTCACCGACTTCCTCAGCAGACCGCCGCCAGTTTTCCGAAGAGAAAGCGTAAAGCGTCAGATAGCGTACGCCCTGGCGAATGGCCGAACGAACGCAATCCTGCACAGCCTCGGCACCTTTCCGGTGCCCGGCTGCAACTGGCAGATTGCGCGAACGGGCCCAACGCCCATTCCCATCCATGATCATGGCGACATGGACGGGAACAGTGGCGCCTTCCCCCTCTCTTGATGAAAGAGAAGGTGTGCTGGCCTGAGGAAGAGATCCCATTGTCAACGAAGGTATCAGACCTGTTTGATCTCGCGTTCTTTCTCCGCGAGAATATCGTCAACTTTCTTGACGTACTGATCTGTCAGCTTCTGCACGGAATCCGTCCAGGACTTCATGTCGTCCTGACTGATGTCACCCTTCTTTTCGAGCGACTTCGTCTGTTCCATGCCGTCACGACGAACACCACGTACAGCGATCTTACCGTTTTCGGCGTAACGATTGGCTGCACGCGCCAGTTCGTTACGACGCTCTTCCGTCAGCACCGGAATGGGAACGCGGATCGTCTGACCGTCAGCAGCAGGGTTAAGACCCAGGCCACCATCACGGATGGCACGTTCCACTGCACCAACCAGCGTACGATCCCAGACGGAAACCGTCAGCATCCGGGCTTCCGGTACAGCGATAGATCCCACCTGAGAAAGCGGCACTTCGGAGCCATAGGCTTCAACCCGGATCGGCTCCAGCAGGTTCGGGCTGGCACGACCAGACCGCAGGCCAGAGAGGTCACGACGCAGACTCTCAATCGCACCATCCATACGGCGCGTGAGGTCAGCCATCAGGTCTTTCAGGTCAGCAGACATTAAGCTGTTCCTTTCTGAATCAACGTAAGTTCAGGAGAATATCCTGAAAGGTTCGTTAAAAATGAGGCGATCAGCCTGCTTCGATAACCCGTGTAAAGCGACCTTCGCCACGCACAACGGCTGCAAACGCGCCCGGAGCATGCATGTTGAAGACCACGATGGGCAATTTATTTTCACGAGCAAGACTGATTGCCGCAGCATCCATGACATTCAACTGACGTGCCAGAACATCCATGTACGTCAGCTGATCGTAACGCACGGCATCTGGATTACGACGTGGGTCATCGGAATAAATGCCGTCGACCTGCGTTCCCTTGAACACGGCGTCGCATTCCATTTCGTTAGCACGCAGGGCAGCAGCTGTATCCGTCGTGAAGTACGGGTTACCCGTTCCTGCGGCGAAAATGACAACGCGTCCCTTCTCCATGTGACGAACTGCCCGACGGCGGATATAGGGCTCAGCAATAGCGGCCATCTGGATAGCCGTCATAACGCGTGTCTCAAGCCCCTGACGTTCAAGACCGTTCTGGAGCATCAGTGCGTTGATGACCGTTGCCAGCATACCGGCATAGTCACCCTGCGCACGATCCATGCCACGTGCCGCCGCGGACAGGCCACGGAAAATGTTGCCACCACCGACAACGAGGCAGACCTGCACACCAGACGCCACAACTGCGGCGATATCGGCAGCAACCATGTCTACCATTTCTGGGTCCACTCCACCCGAACCCTTACCCATCAGGGCTTCGCCTGACACCTTGAGCAGAACACGTTTGTAGGAGGGGCTTTTGTCTCGTTGTTCGGTCATCGTGCCCGTCTCTTGCTGGATTTGTGGTGACTTTGCGCCTGTCATACAGACGCAGAGGGCTGGGAACAAGCGATGTCAGACACGAGGCTTCTTATGAAAAGCCCCGTTGACAGCGTTTCCACCCTGTTACTCTTCGAGGCCAATCGCCCTCAGGCGTGCCTTCTCTTCATCCCAGCCTGCTCGCTCCTTGACGTTCAGGAAAAGATGGCAGGTTCGCTCAAGCAGGCCCTGAAGCTCCATTCGCGCTCGTGCACCAATGGATTTGATTTTATGGCCGCCTTCGCCAATCAGGATCGCCTTATGACCAGGGCGTGACACGTAGATTGTAACTTCCACGCGCACTGATCCATCTGGACGCTCCTTGAAGCTCTCTGTCTCGACTGTCGCCTGATAGGGAATCTCTTCATGCGTCTGCATGAAGATCTGTTCGCGCACCAGCTCAGCCGCGAGAAGACGATCCGGAAGATCCGTCAAATCGTCTTCCGGATAGAGATACGGACCTTCCGGCAGTTCACGTGCTAGATGATCCATCAGGTCATCAACGCCGTCTCCGGAACGGGCGCTCAGCATAAACACATATTCAACGCTGATCAGGCTGCTGACATCCTTCGTCAGCGGCAGCAATTCTTCAGCGCCAACAAGATCCGTCTTGTTTAGAACAAGCCAGACCCTCTTGCCGCTACCCGCAAGCTTGCCAATGATCTCACGAACATCATCCCGTAAACCAGCCTTGGCGTCGATCAGGAGAAGCGTCAGATCCGCATCCTGGGATCCCGTCCAAGCCGCGTTGACCATGGCCCGGTCAAGCCGACGGCGCGGCTTGAAAATGCCAGGCAGATCCACAAGGATGATCTGAGCATTGTTGCGAACCACAATTCCCAGCGTGCGAAAGCGTGTCGTCTGAGCTTTAGGGCTCACAATCGACAGTTTGGCACCGGCAATCCGGTTCAGAAGTGTTGATTTTCCAGCATTCGGGGACCCGACAAGGGCCACGAAACCGCAGCGTGTGGTCATGTACCAATCCTTTTCCACATGCGCCTCACGACGCTACGTTCTGACCAAGACGTTTCAGAAGATCTATTGCCGCCGCACTTTCGGCCACTCTCTTACTGCCGGCTTCTCCATGCCCCGTCAGGCCAAATGCCTGAACGGCCACACGAAACACAGGCGCATGAGACGGCCCCTCTGCGGCGAGGAGTTCATATTTCGGGAGCGGCAGCCCTTTAGACAGGAGATATTCCTGCAACAGGGTCTTAGGCTCCTTGTGAGGCCGGGCATGACTGTCGATCCGCCCTTCCCACTGTTGACGGACAACACGCCGTGCAGGCTCCAGCCCGGCATCCAGATAAAGCGCACCCAGCAGAGCTTCCATGGCATCTGCCCGGATACTGGACAGGCGGCGAATACCGGCGGCCTCTTCATGCGGTGAAATCGTCAGAGCAGAGGATAAGTGGATATTATCCGCGATTTCAGCGAGAACAGGTCTGGAAACAAGATGGGCATGCCTCGGACCCAGCGCCCCTTCCTGCTCCAGCGGATAGTGTTCGAACAGCCACTCCGCCATCAGAAGGCCAAGCACCCGATCTCCAATGAATTCCAGTCGCTCGTTCGAGCCGGTTCCTCTAGGGCCCTGCATGCGTTTGCCACGACGAGGATCACGCCCACTGACCGCAGAACGATGCGTCAGAGCTTCCACGAGCAAATCCCGGTTCGCAAAGCGATGACCGAGCGCCTGCTCCATGGCTTCCATGGCCTCTTCCTGTGAAAGTTTCATGTGACAGGGTGCAGAAAACGGTTCCAGCGAATTTCGACCGGCCAGTACCAGAACTGCCAGGCAGGGTGCCGCAAATCCATGGAGAACAGAACAAGCGGCGCCCGCCCTACAAGGTTCTGCATCGGGACATAGCCGAGATCATCCGGACCATCGCCCTGAAAACGACTGTCAGCGCTATCGTCCCGGTCGTCACCCATCGCGAAGAAATAACCCTGTGGCACGACATATTCTGGCGTGTCGTTGGCAAAGCCTTCGTCCGTCAGCTTGAGAATATCATGCTCGACAGGTGGGCGCCCGGCACTCCCAGGCAGCGCTTCCCGATATCGGTCACCACTCAGCAGACGGTTATTTTCGTCAACAACTTCGTAATGCCCCAGGGACGTCCGCGGCACCTCAATTCCGTTAAGGAAGAGCTTTCCGCCCGTCATCTGGATGTGGTCACCCGGCAGCCCAACAATCCGCTTGATGTAATCAACGGAGGTGTTCTGGGTGAACCGGAAAACAGCCACATCGCCACGATGCGGCTCAGAGCCCATGATCCGTCCGTTAAAGAGATTGGGCGAAAACGGAAACGAAAACCGTGAATAGCCGTAGCTGGATTTCGATACCAGAACGAAATCACCGATCTGCAACGTCGGGATCATCGAGCCTGAGGGGATATTGAACGGCTCAAACACCAGAGAACGCACGGCGACGACAGCCAGCACCATAAGGGCAAGCCAGCGCACGCTCTCTCCCAGAGATTCTTCACGGGCCGCCGGCTTTGCACCAGCCTTCTCTGAACCCTTCACGGGGCTTTTCTCCTGAGTCATGGGACGCTCTTAACGCAGCTTGCCCGCAATGGCGAGCGCTTCAAACCCTAACAGACTGAATGATGACCTGCGCCAATGCAAAGGGAGGGTCATCCGTCAGGCTCACAAGGACGTCTGCCCGACATCCTGATGGCGTCAGACGCTCCAGGGCGAGCTGAGCTCCGCCGGAAAGAATGAGCCTTGGAGCGCCCTTTTTATCATTCAGAACCCCAATGTCCTGAAGTTGCACACCGTCAGCAACTCCCGTCCCCAAGGCTTTGACGCACGCTTCTTTGGCCGCCCAACGCTTGGCATAACTTCCCGTTCGCGCCGGACCAGACAGACGCTCAGCGTGACTACGCTCAGCTTCGGTAAATACCCGGTCAAGAAAGCGATCTCCAAACCGTTCAATGCTGCGTTCGATGCGGGAAATCATGCACAGGTCAGTTCCCATGCCAAGAATCACGCTGTCATCCCTTCGCGCGCTCTACCTGCATCACGCCCACGGCAGTCCGGAACGCGGCAATAAGTGACGAAAGATGCCTTAGGTCGCGAACTTCAAGATCAACCAAGATTTCCATGAAATCGAGCTGACGGTTCACGATCTTCAAATTGATGACGCTGCCATTATATTTGGCGGCCGTATTGGTCAGGGTCGCCAGAACTTCGGGCTCATTTGCCGCAATAACCGACAGGCGCGCCGTGTAAGGAACTGCATCCTTACGTCTTCCGAGCGCCTCATAATCCCAGTCCACCTCAATGAAGCGCTCTGGCGTATCTGCAAAACTCGACAGGTTCTGGCATCCACGACGATGGATCGTCACGCCCTTACTCTGCGCTATGATGCCAACAATCGGATCACCCGGCAGCGGACGGCAGCATCCGGCAAAACTCGTCGCAATCCCTGTGCCGATACCCTTGAGAATATTGGTGGACTGAACAACAGGCGCCGGACGCGCAGACGCGCTCCCCGCCCCCAGAAGAAGTGACTGACCAAAGCGCGGCGACAGACCCGGCACCATACGAGGCGCACGACCATTCTGCCGCAGATCCGGATATGCGGTATTGACCACATCCTTCGGACCCAACTGCCCGTTCCCGACAGCCACATAGAGATCTTCGATGGAACTCTGTCGAAGCTCCTTGAGGATTCCGTCAAGAACCTTTTCGGAGCCATCGACACCTTCCTGACGGAAGGCCTTGGCAATGGCTGCACGCCCATTGTCCAGATGTACCTGGCGCTGCTGCGCGGCCACAAAACGGCGCACGCGCGCACGGGCCTTGCCCGTAACAACAAACCGCTCCCATGACGGCGACGGTGTACCGCCACGAGCCGTCATGATCTCGACCTGATCACCGTTCTGGAGCTCATGACGCAACGGCAGAAGCCGCCCGTTTACCTTAGCTCCGACACAGGTATCGCCCACCTGACTATGCACGGCATAGGCAAAGTCGACAGGTGTCGCGCCCCGGGGAAGCGAGATCAACTGCCCTTTGGGCGTAAAGCAGAAAACCTGATCCTGATAGAGTTCAAGCTTGGTATTTTCCAGGAACTCATCCGGGGCTTGGCTGTCTTCCAGAATGTCCAGAAGATCCTGTACCCAACGCAGCTTTCGGCTACCGGCGCCAAAAGCCGAAGAGAGCGCTGCGGCTTCACGCTCGCTTGGCGTCGCATCTTCTTTATAGGCCCAATGCGAGGCCACGCCGTTTTCAGCGAGATCGTGCATTTCCGCCGTGCGGATCTGCACTTCAATCTTCTGATTACGCGGGTGACGGAGTGTCACCCCCGTATGCAGGCTCTGGTAACCGTTGGCCTTTGGGGTGGAAATATAATCTTTGAAGCGGCCCGCAATCATCGGATAGGCGCCATGAATGGCACCCAACGCCATGTAACAGGCATCACGAGTTGGAACGAGCAGACGGAATGCCATGATGTCTGAAAGCTGTTCGAACGCCACATTCCGTCGCTGCATCTTCTCCCAGATTGAAAAGGGAGATTTTTCGCGCCCGGTTACTTCGACCTTGTCGAGACCCGCTTCCGCACAAAGAGCAATCAGCTCCTTGCGAATATGTTCAATAATGTCTGCGCCCTGCCCGCGAAGGAAGTTCAGACGCGCACGGATCGTGGCGTCTGCTTCCGGCTCAAGCTGGGCGAAGGAAAGATTCTGAAGCTCCGTCTTGACCCGGTCCATACCAATGCGCTCAGCGAGCGGCGCATAGATATCCATGGTCTCACGGGCAATACGCTGCCGCCGGTCCAGGCGCTGCACATAATGCAGCGTCCGCATGTTGTGCAGACGATCGGCGAGCTTAACGATCAACACGCGGATATCGCGTGACATGGCCAGGACAAGCTTACGGAAGTTTTCCGCCTGCTTCGTCCGGTCAGACTGCAGCTCAAGCCGCGTCAGCTTCGTCACACCATCGACGAGGGATGCAACGTCTTCGCCAAATCGGTTTTTCAGAGAGGCACAGGAAACGCCTGTATCTTCAACCGTATCATGCAGCAGCCCCACAATGATGGACGTCGTGTCCATCCGGAAACCTGCCAGAATATTGGCAACAGCAATTGGGTGAGTGATGTAGGCGTCGCCGTTATCCCGCCGCTGCTCGTTATGAGCATCGGCTGCCAGATCATAGGCAGCCTCAACGCGGGACAGATCAGCAGTCGGATCGTAACTTTCGATCCGACGGAGCAGCCCGCTGATGGACGGCTTGAAGTCTCCCGTCGCGACAGCGGTACGCTCAACAGGAGGAGATGCGTCAGGCATGAAGCATACCCCCCTCAGTCAGGATAAAGCAGAGAAAATCAGCGGCGGCCCCGGCCACCCAGCTCTGCCTCAATGGCAGCAGCTTCATCAGCGGACATGTTGTCTGCCATATGAGCATGCTCTTCTTCAGCCGAAACATCCTGCAGACCAAAAATGTTCTGGTCCGTCGGGATAATGTCCATGACTTCTTCGTCTACAGGCTCCGGCTCCGGAGCACGGGCGAGCGAACGGATGATGCCGTCACGCAGGCTACCAAGGTTCAGCTTGTCTTCAGCGATCTCACGAAGTGCAACGACCGGGTTCTTGTCGTTGTCACGATCGAGCAGCATCTCTTCGCCACGGGAGAGTGCGCGGGCACGCTGGGCAGCCAGCAGAACCAGCTCGAAACGGTTTGGAACCTTCTCGATGCAATCTTCGACGGTTACACGCGCCATGCGACTGGCCCCCTTCGGGTAAAACTATAGAAAATGAATACAGAAGAGGCTGGCATTAGCATGCTGTTCATGCCAATGCAACGCAGCCCCGCTTTTCTGCCATAATCCTGACCAAACTTAAACGCTGGCTGAATCGTTTCATGTTCTATCGTTGGGGCCTGTCTCTGTCAGGCGAGACAACACATTTTACAACCAGGAATATCATATGATTTTGCGTCAAAACGAACGCACCGCTCTCTTCATCGATGGCGCGAGCCTTCATCACGCCGCACGCAACCTTGGATTTGAAGTAGATTTTCGTAGCCTTCGCAGTCTGTTTGAAAGCCAGAGCCAGTTTCAGCGCGCCTTCTACTATGCCGCCATGCCTGAGACGGACGACTATTCTCCACTTCGCCCACTGACAGACTGGCTGGCCTACAACGGCTACCACCTTGTGTTGAAAAATGCCCGAGAGTTTACGGATCATTCAGGAAGACGCCGTATCAAGGGAAATATGGATGTCGAACTCACCGTAGATCTGCTTGAGCAGTCCTCCAGACTGGATCACGCCGTCATCATTAGCGGCGACTCGGATCTGCGTCGTGCTGTTGAGGCCGCACAGAGCCGTGGCGTACGCGTGACTGTCATTTCTTCCATGCGCTCGACCCCGCCCATGATCGGCGATGACCTGCGCAGACAGGCTGACCGTTTCGTGGAGTTGGCTGACATTGCTCCGTCATTCACACGGCGCCAGTCAGAAACGAGACCGCGTCAGGCTCCTCCGGTTCGTCATCCAGCAGACATCAATAGTGACGAGAGCAGCGATACATGACGCCCCAGGCTTCTTCCGGTTCAACACCATCAGACGGTCACTCACCTGTTCGTTCAGTGGTCCAGCCATCCTTGTCCCCAAAGGAAGGACTTGGGCCTCTTACCGCTGAGCTGTTGATTGTCTGTCTCGATCCGGAAAAAGCCACCAAGACCCTTATACCGTTTCTGGAAGCACAGGGAATTTGTTTCACTGACGACAATCGTGATCCGCTTCTCATTCAGGCGCGGATCACACCCGTTACCCGCCACCTTCCGCCTGAGCAGGTTCCCCTCCCCACCGACATGGAGTTCTGTAGTGCCGCGCTATGCGAGGAATTGCAGGACATGAGTGGACTACGCCTCGTATTGGTTCTGGGCATCAGCGCTCATATCGCCGTTCTTGGAGCCTGTGGCATTCCCCTGACACGGCTCGATTTCCGGCCCGGCGAAATTACACGTTTGCCAGACGGGCTCCTGCTTGCCGATGCATGTCACCCCCTCTCTGAAAAGGCCGACCCCGATCTTCTAACTCAGCGTAAAAATGCTTTGATAAAGCTTATCCCGCAGATCAGGAGCGCCTTGCGCCCGAGTGCATGAACACGCGCCTGCCAGCGCTCACAAGCGCTGGCACTCTTGTCATCAGCACTAGCCCCATTACCGTCAGATAAAAGGCAGTCGTGCTGTTCAGCGTTTTGAACGAGAGAAAGAAATGTATGCCTGCCAGAACGGCAGCGACATAGACCAGTCGATGCAACCGCTTCCAGTTTCGCTTGAGCCATCGCATCGAAATGCGGTTTGATGTCACGGCGAGCGGCAAAAGCAACACCAGCGCCACCATTCCCAAAATAATGAATGGCCGCCGCGTTACATCTCGCCAGAAAATCGAAATATCAAACTGAAGATCCAGCGCGAGATAAGAGGCCAGATGCATTACAGCGTAGAAAAACGCTAACAATCCGGTCAATCGCCTGAACCTTAGCAGATTGATCCCGATAATTTTCTGGATCGGAGCGAGCGCAAGGCAGATCAGCAGGAACCGGAAAGCCCAAAGACCTAAGCTGCGCTCAAAGACATTGACTGGATCAGCACCAAGCTCTCCGTTTTGTCCCTGCCAGACCAGCCAGGCAGCCGGAATGAGACCCAGGGGATAAAGCACGACGTGCCAGTATCTCCGTAAAAAAGCAGTGCTTTTCCCTGATACTCTAGAAGCTTTCATGCAGGTTCATGCCTTTATAGAGACTGGCGACCTGCTCGGCATAGCCGTTGAACATCAGTGTTGGCTGACGCTTCGTGCCAAAGAGCGTCTTGGAGCCGATGACACGCTCACTCGCCTGGCTCCACCGCGGGTGGTCAACCTGCGGATTGACGTTGGCGTAAAAGCCATACTCGTTTGGCGCCAGCCGGTTCCATGTCGTCGGAGGCTGCCGGTCCAACAGACGGATACGCTGGATGGATTTAATTCCCTTGAAACCATATTTCCACGGCACAACAAGCCGGATGGGAGCACCGTTCTGGTTGGGAAGGCTTTCGCCATAAATACCGACGGCCAGCAATGTGAGCGGGTTCATGGCCTCATCCAGCCTCAAGCCCTCAACATAGGGCCACGAAATTCCTGAAAATGTACTGCTCTGCCCCGGCATTTCAGAGGGCCTGACAACACTTTCAAAAGCAACATAGCGAGCAGCGCTATCCGGCTCAGCCAATGCCAGAAGCTTCGCCAGCGGAATGCCATCCCACGGGATAACCATGGACCACGCTTCGACACAGCGCATGCGGTAAATGCGCTCTTCAATGTCGGAAGATTTCAACAGTGCTCCAACATCAATGTGTTGAGGCTTTTTTACCATCCCTGAGATTTCGAGTGTCCACGGCAGTGGGTGGAAATCACCTGCATGAGAAACAGGATCATCCTTCTCCATCCCGAATTCATAAAAATTATTGTACCCGGTTACGAATTCTTCCGGCGTGGGCGTGAGGCCGCCCGAATAAGGGCCAGGATGTGCTTTTAGAGCGTCCGCTTCAGCCGTCCCGGCGAGAGCAGCCATGAGACTCATGGCACTCCCCCCCAACATTCCCCGGCGAGAAAGATAAACCTTTTTTGGGGTGATCTCCGATGGTGCAGGACATGGATAGCGAAAAATCGCCATGATCAATTTCCGATCTGAATGAAACTCTGGCAGCCATAGTGCGTGAACTGAAGCAACGCATCGTAAGGAGCCGGTTTGCATGCCCGATATGAAAATCGGTTTTATCGGCTACGGCGCCATGGCCCAGCGGATGGGCGCCAATCTCCGCCGTGCCGGATATTCCGTTGTGGCCTTTGCGCCCTCCGGCGGCAAAGACGAGACGGAGATGCTTCCCTCCCCGCGTGCCATTGCCGAGGCTGCCGACGTCATCATCCTTTGCGTTCCCAATGATGCCGCTGAGAATCAGTCCCTTCAGGGGGAAAACGGAATGCTCGCGGGCATATCTGCTGGAAAACTGGTGCTTGACACATCAACCGTGTCTCCGGAACAGGCTCTGGCTCTCGCCAAACTCGCTGCCGAAAACGGGTTTGTCGTTCTGGACGCCCCGATGTCCGGCAGTACACCCGAAGCAGAAACCGGCGATCTGGTCATGCTGGTCGGTGGGGATGCCGAGACTGTCGAACGCGCCAAGCCGATTCTGGACGTCGTTGGAAAGCTGACAATCCACGCCGGGCCTGCTGGCTCTGCCGCGCGGCTTAAACTCGTCGTGAATGGCGTCATGGGTGCCACGCTCAACGTCATTGCCGAAGGTGTAAGCTACGGCCTGAAAGCGGGGATCGACCGCGATGTCCTGTTCGATACACTCCAGCAGGTCGCCGTTGTCAGCCCCCATCACAAGCGCAAACTGAAAATGGGTCAGGACAAGTCCTTCCCATCCCAGTTCCCGACGCGTCTGATGTCCAAGGACATGGGCCTTCTGATTGATGCGGGACGTAAAGTGGGTGCCTTCATGCCTGCCATGGCCATAGCCGATCAGGCTCTGGGCCTTTCCAACCGCCAGCACGCTGACGAGGACTACTCAGCTCTCATCGGCGCGATGGAACACAGCGTTGCCAACACGCCTCATAAATGAGATCGATTATGACAGTGGTCACCCCTCATCCCTGAGGGAGTGACTTCTTCATTTTGCCAAGGAGTAACATCATGGCCTTCGAACTGCCCTCACTGCCCTACGCCGCCAACGCGCTCGCAGGCGCTGGCATGTGCCAGGAGACCCTGGAACTTCACCACGGCAAGCATCATCAGGCCTATGTCACAGCCCTGAACGGCTTCGTCGAAAGCAAGCCGGAACTGGCTGGCAAGTCCCTTGAAGAGATCATCGCGTTCTCTCATGGCAAGTCTGACATTGCCCCGGTTTTCAACAATGCCGGCCAGCACTGGAACCATATCCTGTTCTGGAAGAACCTGTCCCCGACGGGTGGCAAGCTGCCGACATCGCTTGAAAAGAAGATCACGGAAGACTTCGGCTCCGTGGATGCTTTCAAGACCGCATTCAAGCAGGCTGCCACAACGCAGTTCGGCTCTGGCTGGGCCTGGCTCGTGCTCGACAAGTCCGGCAAGCTGGCCGTGACGAAGACGGCCAATGGCTCCAACCCGCTCGCCGAAGGCCGGGGCAAGGCCCTTCTCGGCCTCGACGTCTGGGAGCACGCCTACTACCTCGACTTCCGCAACCGCCGTCCGGATTACATCACCAACTATCTGGACAAGTTGGCGAATTATGAGTTCGCAGAAGCTGAACTGAAGTCTGCCTGAATCTTTCAGACAGTCTGAAGACGGAAAACGCCCCGACCGGTCTCCCGGCGGGGCGTTTTTCTTGGCGCGCTACGACCCGATCAGGAGTCGTTTGCAGCCTTGTCGCGAGACACGATGTTCGTGATCGTGGTGCGAACGATCTTCACACGGACGCCCTGAGCGATTTCGACATCAACTTCGTCGCTACCGTCACGGGTTGCCTGCACGATGCCAACGATACCTCCGGCCGTCACAACCTTGTCACCACGGCGCAGACCACCCTGCTCTTCACGGAGCTTGCGCTGACGCTGCTGCTGCGGACGGATCAGCAGGAAGTAGAAAACAACGAAGATGAAAATCATCGGGGCGAACTGAAGCACCGTCGGGTTCGCGAGGAGCCCGCCGCCATCGGCGGCCTGTGCGGAAGAAATGAACAGACTGCTCATGGAATATTGGTCCAGTCTTGAGTGAAACGTGCGGGGACCATATCGTCCGGAGTTTCCCCGTCAAGGACGGGCGCTTCCTTCATCACTGGCACAAAGCGAATTCCATGACCGATCACGCCCTGCTCAACGTCCTTGAACGTATTGCAGACAGCCTCGAACGCATGAGCCCCAAACCGCCAAGTGCTGATATTCTGAAGCACCATGATGCCTTTATCTGGCAGGCCGCGATGGGAACGCTTGCTCCAGTTGAGAAGGTTTCCGGCGTTACCCTTTCACTGCTTCGGGGGATTGAGCGACAGATTTCACAGGTCATGACGAACACACGTCATTTCGCAGAAGGCTTCACGGCCAATAACGTGATGCTCTGGGGCGCTCGCGGCATGGGCAAATCCTCGCTGGTGAAGGCTGCGATTGCCACAGTGAACGCCGAGCAGCGCGCCAAGGGACAGCCGACGCTCGCGCTCATCGAAATCCAGCGTGACGAGCTTTCCACCCTGCCGAAACTTCTGGCCGTTCTTCGCACAACCGATCGCCGCTGCATCCTCTTCTGCGATGATCTGTCGTTCGAAAGCCAGGACGCCGACTACAAGTCTCTCAAATCCGTTCTGGATGGCGGTATCGGCGGACGTCCGGACAATGTTCTGGTCTATGCAACCTCGAACCGCCGCCATCTTATGCCGCGTGACATGATCGAGAACGAAACCGGAAGCGCCATTAATCCATCGGAGGCTATTGAAGAAAAAGTCTCCCTGTCAGACCGTTTTGGTCTCTGGATCGGCCTGTATGGTGCCAGCCAGGACGAATATCTGGATATCGTTCAGACCTATGCCGCAGCCCGCAAGCTTCCCGTTTCGCCAGAAGACCTTCGCCGCAAAGCGCTTCAGTGGGCTCTCACGCGTGGCAGTCGTTCTGGACGTGTCGCGGCGCAGTTCATTGATGACCTGAGCGCAGACCTCGGCATTCCAAACTCATGAAACGCCGTTCTTTTCTCGCAGGGGCCACCTGCGCCTTCACTACGTTCCCACACATTGCGTCAGCAGAACCCCGCGAGCAGGAGCAATCCGGATGGTGGGCACTGGATCTGGAAACGAACAGAACACTCGGTGAAAACCCAGACATGCACCTGCCCATGTGCTCGACATTCAAATGGCTGCTGACTGCCGCCACCTTGTCACGAACGGACTATGGCCGTGAACACCTGGGTCGAGAAATTGCCTTCAGCCGCAAGGATCTCATTGCCGCGTCCCCGGCGGTCAAAGACGCTCTCGCGGCTTCAAAAACAGCGCACGCCAGTCTGTCTGTTGGAGAGCTTTGCGCTGCAACGGTTTCACTGAGCGACAGCACCGCCGCAAACCTCCTTCTGAAGAGGCTTGGCGGCCCGGCGGCCCTCACACACTGGCTGCGCGATCATCATGACCCAGTGACAAGAGTGGATCGTTATGAAACGGCGCTGAACCGTGTTCCGATGGGGGATCTGCGAGACACCACCACGCCACGCGCCATGGTCTCGAACCTTCAGAACACGCTCTATGGCAATAATTTGAGTTCGGCCTCTCAGGCTCAGCTTCTCAAATGGCTCCTGGCCACCACAACCGGTCCAAAACGTATGCCTGCCGGATTGAGAGAAGGATGGCGCATCGGTCACAAGACCGGAACATGGACGGTTAAGCCCGGCTACAATCCAGCTGTGGAACGGGCAGCGTCCGGCGATGTGGCGATCCTGCTTCCTCCTACAGGCAAGCCCGTTCTCGTAGCCGCCTATGCAGCAGGATATTCCATTCCTCAATCAGAGAAAGAGGGCTGGTTTGCCGATATCGCTCATCGTGCAACAGACCCCAACTGGCTACGGCGGCATTAAAAAAGCTGGGAGATCTGTGTCTCCCAGCCTCTGAACATACTTAGAACGATGCGCTGACCGTTCCAAAGAACTCACGAACGGCTCCGCGTTCCATGGACTGATAATCGCCCGTCGCAGGATTATCGTTCTGGCCCATCATGGCGATGTATTTCGTGTTGAACAGATTATAGACGTTGAAGCTCGCCGTGACGTCTTTCAGCACACTCAGCTTGCCGAAGCGGTACTGCATCCCGGCATTCGCCAGCCAGTAGCCGCCCACAGACGTATCATTCATGAAGCTGTAGTAGCGGCGGCTATAGTAGTTGGCGTCGAAATGCGCCGTCGCACCCTTCCAGGTGTATGAGACGGACGTTTTGTACATCCACGCCGGGTAATTGACGATATTCTTGCCCGCCAGCGCGTAGAAACCACCCGCCGTATCGACGTCCCGGTCGTAGGTCCCCTTGTTGTAGCTCAGGTTGTTGCTGATGCTCAGACCTTCAATCGGCGTCAACGTGATATCGCCATTGGCACCCGTCATGGAAATATGACCGAAGTCGATTACCTGAGACACCGGATTGGTCAGGGACCCAACAGCCGCCGCAAGGATCGGATGGATCAGGCTGGCATGATAAACGGTCGCATTCGCCTGGAGATACTTGGACGTGTAGCGGTATCCGCCTAGATAGACCCAGGCTTTGGAAGGCTCGAGGGACTTTTTCTGCGCCTGAAAGGTCGCCTGATCTTCAACCGAATAAACCGAGTTCGCCACGCCATAGGCCGAGACCTCATAGGCGCGCATATTCTCGGCCACATCCACATACAGCTCATGGTGGTTGTTGATGTGCCAGTCCAAATTCAGATGCGGCAGGAAGGCCTGAGACGCCGTTAGCGAGCCATTCGGCAGTTCATCCGAGCCGGTCCAGTCAGCGTTGTTGTAGTTTGCGCCGCCCGCTGTCGTTGCCACCATGGATTTAAATCCGGCATGCAGCGTCAAACCTTCGGTCAGGCGGATGCTGTCCTGAAGGTGAAACTGCATGACATTCGTCGTCCAGTCGAAATTGTAACCCTGCAGAAAAGCACGACCGTAAACATCATACGGACCAACAGCCTTGAGCGGCGCGCCCTCCCCCAGCAACGGCTGCTGGTAATTGAACAGGCCCGCCTGCTGGTTGTTGTTCTCGTACCAGACACCGCCCTCGATCGTGTGGCGTCCCCACTTGTAGCGAAGGCTCGTATCAAGACCGTAGCGCTCCTGACGGTTCTGCCAGACTTCTTCTGAAAACGGCGCACCATTTGGGGATGGGTCTTCGGAGTCCGTGTAGCTGTAATAGCCGGTCTG
The DNA here is from genome assembly GCF_014132155.1 of Gluconobacter sp. Gdi. Classification (GTDB taxonomy): domain Bacteria; phylum Pseudomonadota; class Alphaproteobacteria; order Acetobacterales; family Acetobacteraceae; genus Gluconobacter. The sequence goes on along the minus strand of NZ_BLJQ01000001.1, from coordinate 431,242 downwards.
GCTGTGACCGTAGACCGTTGTGTTCCAGGTCAGGTTATCCGTGAGAGCCAGATCGAAGTGCAGGCCACCCATGTAGTTGGTTTCAGCCTGACCACCATCATACATAGCGATTTCGGAGCCATCGATACCCGGCACGCCACCATACCCAGCCGGAAGCGCTGCCGTGCCTTTTGCAATGCCGTAGGCCAGACCATAATTCGGATAGAGATGCGGCGTCCGCCATCCAAGATTCTTCAAAATCCCAACGGACGTATCCGGGTAGTTCCACTGAGCAAGGCTGGACCAGTTAAAGAAGGCAGACATGCGGCTGCGCTGCCCGATGGGCTGTACGAGCTTGGCATCAACCTGCTGCATGAACTGGTCACCACTGCCCATCCACATGCCCTCGTCGGTACGGGCATAGGACGTGTAGAACTTCGTGCCAGAGCTGTTCAGCTTGCCGGAATCCAGCCGAACATAGGTGCGATAAGAATTATAGCTGCCGAAAGACTGACTGATCTTGCCACCACGCTTGTCGTTCGGATCAGACGAGCCAATCTGGATTGTTCCACCTAGCGTGTTTGTGGATGGTAGCTCGACGGACCCCGCACCCTGAGACATCCGCATGGACTGGATATCATCCGGGATAATGGCCGAGGCGAGGCTCATGCCACTCACAGACTGATAGGTCTGATCATTCAGAGGCACGCCATCAACCGTCACACCCATCTGATTCATGAAGAACCCGCGGACGTAAAGATTGGCGCCAAAGCTGTCGATTCCGAATGGATCCGTGGACGTGAAGCTGACCCCCGGCATCCGGTCCAGCATGCGGTAAGGACTGGTTCCCGGCACAAACTGTCGCATGACGGCTTTCGAAACAGCCTGTTCCGCATCGCGACCGGTCAACTGGCGCGCCGTGACCGAAACGCTTTCTGTCGACCGGGATTCCAGATTTGTCCGCTGTGGGTGCTTCGCTGGAACAGCTGTTTTCTGAGCAGGCACCTTCGAGGGTGCTACCGGTGTCGTCACGCCATGACGGGATGGCGCATGCCGATGACCCGGCGCAACCTGCTTTGTCGTCTCAGCAGCGTGTGCCTGCGATTGAATAGCCAACAGTGCAATGGAAGACAGAAGCAGGGGTTTGGTGCGCACTGAGGCCAATACTCCGGGAACTAAGGGTAAGAAGAAAGGAAGCGGTGTCCTAGCCAAGCAATACTCATAGGCAAAGCCTCTGATCCCCGGGATGATGTTTCCATGACATCTAGTCTGTGCTTTTCCCGCCTCATGTTGCTCAAATGACGCGACTTCCCTTGATACATCCTGCCCCCTTCCTGCGAGAACCCTTTGCCTGTTAGGCTCGTTTAGAAAACATGCCTTTTGAAGGCCCGTCTTTACTCAGGATCGGGATATCCATGTCGCAGAGTACCTTAGAAGAAGCTGATATTGTCAGCAGCGTCTCTCCAGAACCCCAAGGACACAATGCGGACCTGCGTCGTATCCGTTCCAACCCGGACTACTGGTATCCTGTCGCGTGGTCTCATGAGCTAAAAAGTGGGAAAACCATAGGCACGCGCTACGCTGGCCAGCCAATTGCGCTCGTTCGCCCTCTGGACGGCAGTGTGTTTGCTCTGGAAGACCGTTGCGCACACCGTCAGGTTCCTCTCAGCCTTGGCCGTGTGAGTGGTGAAGCGGTACAGTGCTGCTATCATGGCTGGGCCTATGGCCGCTCCGGTCGGTGCATTGACGTCCCCTATCTTGGGAAGAACAAGCTTCCGAACGGTGTGCGAACCTATCCCTGTCGGGAAGAAGGCGGCCTGATCTTCATTTTCCCAGGTGATCCGGGAAAAGCAGAAACCACGCCCTTCCCTGCGCTCGGCTCAGTTCGTGATCCAGCGTACAAGACGCGCCGTTTCGGCAAAAAAGTCGCCTGCCATTACAGTTTCATGCATGAGAACCTGATGGATATGAACCATCAGTTCATGCACATGAAGCAGATGGGCCAGATGAAGCCCCGCTTCCTTGGTGGCAAGGATGAGCCCACCCTCGTAGAGGCCCGCTACAGCTTCGCACGGACAAGCGGCAAGCAACCCTGGGGCGAAGCGCTGATCTTCGGTGAACGTCGGGACGCCAGCGAGCGCTACGCTCACCGCGACGTCATGACGATCCGGACAGAGTATCCTTATCAAACCCTGAGGATCGCCACGGGTGACGAACCGCCCGTCATGGATCTGTGGATCGTCTACGTGCCGCAGGATGCAGAAGAGAAAACCTGTCGCGTTTTCGGCCTCCTCTCAGTGCGCAAACCGAAAGTCGGCGTTGTGCTGGATATGGCATGGCCTTTCCTTGTCGCCTTTACGGAACGGATCTTTAAGGAAGACCGTGATATCGTGGAACTCGAGCAGGCTGCCTGGAACGAACTGGGCGGAGACCACAATCAGGAAGTTTTCCCTGTCATCAATACGCTGCGCCGACTGTTGGCACGTTGCGGTGTTCCTGAGGAGCAGGATACAACAAGGCCGACATGACACCTGAACTGAAAGCGGGGGATTTTCTTTTACGTCCCCTTCGCCCGGAAGACGCGCCAGCCGTCCATCGCCTCGTGAACGACTGGAGCGTGGTCCGCATGCTCAGTCGTCTTCCCTTCCCTTACCCGCGTGACCTTGCTGAGAAATGGATTGCCTCCACGCTGGAGGACAGTTCCCGGGGAATCGCTCACCATTTTGCCATCACGCGCGACGGCATCCTTCTGGGAGCTGTCGGGCTGGTCCTGTCGGACGACAAGCGTTCTGCTTCTCTAGGTTACTGGGCGTCCCCCGCCACATGGGGACAGGGCATGACAACATCTGCGGCCCGGCGTGTCACGGAATGGGCCATTCAGGTGCTCAAGCTTGAGAAGCTCACGGCAGACGTCGCGGTTGATAACCCCGCATCCTCCGCCGTCCTCCGCAAACTTGGCTTTCGAGAAACTGGTCGTTCAAGCCGTCGCTTTGTGTCACGTGGGGCCGAATGTCCCATCATTGTGCACGAATTGGCGCGGTCAACCTTCCTTCAACTCGACATACCGGACCCCGTTGAAACGGCTTCTCCGGCTGCACTGGAAGATCAACCGTCTACTCCCGCACCAACACGCAAACCACGGACTCTTCTGGTCGTCGCAGCAGCTCTGCTGGATGCGCAGGGGCGTATTCTTCTCGCCCGCCGCCCCGAAGGGAAACGTCTGGCTGGACTTTGGGAATTTCCTGGCGGAAAGGTCGAGCGGGACGAGACACCGGAACAGGCCCTCATCCGGGAAATGAAAGAGGAGCTGGATGTCGACCTGACAGGAGCCTGCCTCGCCCCTTTCACTTTCGTCAGTGAAAATGCAGGCCCGTTTCATCTTCTGATGCCACTGTATGTTGTGCGGCGGTGGCGCGGCGTTCCTGCCCCACGGGAAGGGCAGGCACTGGCGTGGGTGGAGGCAGCCGATCTGGCAAAATATCCAATGCCAGATCCGGATCTACCACTCATCCCACTCCTTCAGGAACTTCTGGGATAAACAGCCGGAACCGCTTTAATCATTCCGGCTGCCCGTTGGGGATTAATCGTTCAGCTGAAACTGATTCTGCGGCACACCGGCAATATCGGTGCGAAACGCAAACAGCGATCCGGCCTGCGGCTCCTTGGCAAGAACATCGTCATCCAGACCTTTGCGCGCCGTTGTCACAAAGACCGTCTTGAGATCATCCCCACCAAACGCGACCTTCGTCACGTTCGTCACCGGCATATCAATGGACGGGAGTTCTGTGCCGTCGGGACGAAAACGCGCGACGCGGCCGCCTCCCCAGGTGCCACACCACAGATTGCCTTCACTATCCGTCACGATTCCATCCGGATAGCCCTTCGTCAGCGTGGCAAAAACGCGCTCGTTCGAGAGATCTCCGTTCTCATCAACATCGAAGGCATAGATCGTCTGTTTCGGGCTATGGCAAACATACAGGACACGCCCGCATGGCGAGACAGCCGGACCATTCGAGACAATATACCCCTCGTTATGGTGCGTGATTTCAAGACCGTCTTCCGTATGAACCACACGATAGATGGAGCCCGTCGGTTCCTCTTCGCCATCATCCATTGTACCAAACCACACACGACCTAACGGATCCACACAACCGTCATTCAGACGATTGTCCGGCCGCTCGGGCTCAATTTCCGGACCTGCTTCAAAGTCACCGCTTTCTGGATCAAAACCATGCAGCCCATCACGAAGGCCTGCAAGAAAAGTGCCGTTGGCAACAGGAAGCAGGAAACCCAGACGGTCCGGAGCATCCCATGTCTTGTGATCGCCTGTTTCCGGCGTAAAGCGATGAACCTTGGCGGCAATGATATCGACGAAATAAAGCGACTTTTCAGCCTCACTCCAGACGGGTCCCTCACCCAGCGTTGCACGCAGATCGAGAATACATTCAGGGAGATGGTGCTTCAGAGTGCTCATGGGTGTCCTGTTTGAAATGGGCATGGCCAGACGTCCGACCCTGCTCGACAACGCAGCACAACGCGCTACGTTTGGTCCACCAGACTATCAGGACGAGACTCATGCTTCAAAAAAACGCCTGCCTGCTCGTCATAGGCAACGAAATTCTTTCCGGTCGCACTCAGGACGCCAACACACAGGTTCTGGCGCGTGCGCTGAATGCCCAGGGTATCCGGCTTCTCGAAGTCCGTGTCATTCCAGACATCGAAGACCACATCATCCGAACCGTCACAGAATGTCGGGAGCGATTCGACGTAATTTTCACATGCGGCGGCATCGGCCCTACCCATGACGACATCACGGCTGAATGTATCGCCAAAGCCATGGACGTTCCGCTGCTGCGTCACGAGCCGACATTCCAGAAGCTTGAAGCCATTATGGGGAAAGAAAAGTTCAACGCTGCCCGCCAGCGCATGGCCATGCTCCCGGAAGGCGCAACCCCCATCGAAAACGCTATATCGGCGGCGCCCGGCTTCAGCATTGGCAACGTGCACGTCATGGCCGGAGTCCCGTCCATTTTCGCCTCCATGGTGGAAACGTTAGTTCCCAAGATGGAAAAAGGCCCACCCCTGACGTCCGTAAGCTGGCATGCGGCGGGATTGAAGGAGGGGGACTTCGCGGACGATCTGCGCCATTTGCAGGAACAGTTCCCGAAAATTGATCTTGGGTCATATCCGTATGGCCTGACGAACGGCACGACGGGGACAGCTCTGGTCGCCAAAGGATACGATGCGTCAGCAGTTAAGAATGCGGGCTCTCTCCTGCATGATCTGATCATGGCGCATGGGCGCGATCCGATCAGCGGAGATCCGCCTCACAAGGCGTAAAGACCAAAAAAAACCGCTGCTCCGAAGGGCAGCGGTTTTTTCGTATCAGTTCAGAGACCCTCGGGTCATAGCCAGGAACTTGTCCCGCCGCTTCTGAACGAGAGCCGGACCTGTCAGCTTCTGGAGTTCCAGCAGCTCTTCGGCAATCACATTACCCACCGCGTGCACGGCGTCATCCGGAAGGCGCTGCGCCCCACCGATGGGCTCAGGAATGATCCGGTCAATCAGACCAAGCCCCAGAAGATCCTGCGCTGTCAGCTTCAGGGCTTCAGCAGCGGCCGGAGCCAGCTTCGGATCACGCCAAAGAATGGACGCTGCGGCCTCAGGCGAAATAACGGAATAGATCGAGTTCTCAAGCATCAGCACACGATCACCCGCGCCGATAGCAATCGCACCACCGGAACCACCCTCACCAATCACGGTTGCGATCAGAGGGACAGGAGCCTTGAGGCAGATATCGATTGAGCGCGCGATAGCCTCGGCCTGGCCGCGCGCTTCGGCGTCGATACCCGGCCACGCTCCAGCTGTATCGATGAAGCTCAGAATCGGCAGCCCGAAACGGCCGGCCATTTCCACAAGGCGCTGTGCCTTCCGATATCCTTCCGGGCGGGCCATGCCAAAATTATGAAGCAGACGCGTTTCCGTGTCGTGACCACGCTCCGTCCCAACCACGACAACCGGCTCACCACGGAATCGGGCAAGACCACCAATCATGGCCTTGTCGTCTCCGAAAGCACGATCTCCGGCCAGCGGCGTAAAGTCTGTTGTCAGGAGACGAACATAGTCCAGAGCCTTAGGGCGCTGGGCGTGACGGGCAACCTGCACCTTCTGCAATGGCGTAAGCTTTGCATAGGTTGCACGAAGCTGTTTGTCCGCCTTGTCAGAAAGACGGGCAACCTCGTCATCGATGTTGATGCCGCTGGTGCCGGAGTCCTTCTCCTGGCTGCCCATCTGGCGGAGTTCGTCGATTTTGGTCTCGAGTTCGGCGACCGACTTCTCGAAATCTAGGAATTGGCGCATGGCTGCCGGATAGCACGGCAACGCATCCGGAAACAGCCCCCCGGATCTTTACGGGGCAGATCAGTCTTCAGGCCGGGTTTTCGCCAGTGGATGATGCGCCGTCACGAGCTGCCTCAGACGTTCCGCCATGACCTGTGTGTAAATCTGGGTCGTCGCGATATCCGCATGCCCCAGCAGCATCTGAAGCGCCCTTAGATCCGCGCCATGGGCCAGAAGGTGGCTGGCAAAGGAGTGTCTGAGCACATGCGGGCTCATACGTTCAGGGTCAATTCCCGCCTTTAGTGCGCAGGCCAGCAGAATTTTGTCGAACCCCTGCCGGGTCAGTGGCTTGTCAGGATTCCTGCCTGGGAAAAGATACGGGCTACCCAAGTCCCGGTCATAGTGAACCAGAGCTTCAGCAGCCTGCCGCGCACTGCGAGACAGAGGAACCAACCGCTCACGGCCGCCTTTGCCTCTCACGAGAAGCATCGCCCCCTTTGCCTTCACACATGTCGCAGGCAAAGACAGGAGTTCTGAAATTCGGAGGCCCGTTGTGTAAAGAAGTTCCAGAGCTGCACGGGACAGCAGATCACGCCGTTCACTGTCATGCCCTCTGGTGCCTTCTTCCAGAAGTAGTCGAATTTCTTTCTCATCCAGAGGACGAGGAAGAGAGGAACTGACTTTCGGAGCCTGCTGACGATCCGTTGGATCATCGGACCGAATCGATTCCAACATCAGGAATCGATAAAATTGCTTGAGACAGGACAGTCTGCGCGCTGCTGTACGGGCAGCCATCCCAGCCTGTGACAGAGATGTCAGGTAACTTCTGACCTGCTCTCCCGTCGCCTGCGCCAAAGACGTGGGAGCACAATGACGGGAAAAATCCGCGAGGTCAGAGGCATAGGCCTGACGCGTTTTCAGAGCTGCGCCCCGTTCTGCCGCAAGCATTTCAAGAAATGCCTCGACATGCCGATCAGCCACCTCTGACATGCGTCAGGCCAACCTGATCAGTGCGCGGGAACGCCAGCAGGTGCCGGAACAGCAGCCCCCTGCAGAGGAGCAGGCTTGGGTGCAGGCATTGTGGGCAGCGGCGTGGATGGCGTCAGAGCGGGAGCGGCTGGAGCCACGGGTGCCGCAGCAACCGGAGCCGGAACAGGCGCAGGCTGAGCAGCCCCCGCGGCAGGAGTGGTCGGAACCGGGGGCATCGCCGGGAGAGCCGCAGCAGCAGAACCGGACGTAGCGAACATCGCCGCTGGCAGCTCTTTGTGAACCTGTGTCTGCTCAGGCGGGACAACCCCCATCCCCAGACGCAGGAAAAGTCCGCCCAGAACCACCACCAGAACCAGAGCACCAGCTCCAGCAATCATGGGCAAACGGGAAGATGAACGATCAGATTGTGCCATTATGTTCAGGTCTCAAAGTGCGGGCAGGACGTGATGCCCTCTCCTATGATAGGTAGCAGAGCATGTCACCTCTGCCACCCTCACTTTCCGCCGATCCGGCGGTATCTCTTCCCGTCCCGACCTGCACTGTTGTTCTGGTTGGCATGATGGGAGCTGGAAAAACCACCGTAGGCCGCCGTCTGGCGCAGCTCTACCGCCTGCCCTTCGTCGATGCGGATGCAGAAATCGAACGCGCCGCAGGCTGCACGATTCCGGAAATTTTCTCCCGTCATGGAGAAGCCTATTTCCGTGCTGGCGAACGCCGGGTCATCGAACGCCTGATCAAAGGCCCTCCCTGCATTCTCGCCACGGGTGGCGGAGCATGGATGGACGCCCAGACGCGCCATCTCGTTCGTAAGCATGCCGTGTCGATCTGGCTTCGCGCGCCTGTGCACGTTCTGCTCAGACGCGTTCAGGGCCGCGGCGGCAGACCCCTCCTCGCTCAAGGCAGCCCGGAAGAGGTCATGACCCGACTGGTGGGCGTTCGTTACCCTGTCTATGCGGAAGCAGACATCATTATTGATTGCGGAGACGAAACCGTGGAGCAAGGCGTGCAGCGCGTCCGTGAAACCCTCGCAGAATACCAACATCCTCAAAAAGTGCCTGTGGCTCTTGCACAGCACAGCTACGATGTTCTGGTCGGGCCGGATCTGATTTCGCGGGCAGGAGCTTGGGTTGCCCCATATCTGCGCCAGAAGAGGGTTGTCGTCATCACGGACGACACCGTTGCCACTCTCCACCTCTCCCGCCTGCTTCTGTCCTTCCAGGAGACAGGCATCCAGGCAGACGTCATCTCTGTGGCCGGAGGCGAGGAGAGCAAATCCCTGCACTGCTACGGCGAGGTCATGACGCGCCTCCTGTCGCTGGGAATCGAACGTGGCACGACAATCGTCGCCCTTGGTGGCGGCGTTGTCGGTGATCTGGCCGGTTTCGTAGCCGCAACAGCTTTACGCGGGATTCCCTTCATCCAGATTCCCACGACTCTTCTCGCGCAAGTGGATAGTTCCGTCGGCGGAAAAACCGGTATCAATTCACCCTCCGGCAAGAATCTGATCGGCGCATTCCATCAGCCCGTCATCGTTCTCGCAGACAACTCCGCACTCGCGACTCTACCGCGCAGACAGCGAGTTGCGGGTTATGCCGAAATTGTGAAGTCAGGCCTGATCGCAGACCCGGATCTTTTCGCATGGTGTGAAACCAATGGACGATCTGTTCTTGACGGAGACCCGGCAGCTCTTGCGGAAGCGGTTCAACGTGCCTGTACTTTCAAGGCCGCTATTGTCGCCGCTGATGAACGTGAGCAGGCGAAACTGAATGGTCGCGCCCTGCTAAACCTTGGTCACACCTTTGGTCACGCCCTTGAGGCAGAGCTCGGTTATGACGGGCGCCTTCTGCATGGCGAAGGAGTTTCAATAGGTTTGCACCTCGCAATGGCTCTTTCCGTTCAGCTCGGATATGCGCCAGAGGAAGACCTTTCTCGCCTGGACGAACATTTACGCACCCTCGGCATGCCAGTCAGCTTTGACTGGTTTGATATTCCGTTCTCAGCGCAGGTACTTCTCGATCACATGACTCGGGACAAGAAGATGCAAGACGGGAAAATTTCCTTTGTTCTTCTGCACGGTATTGGCAAAGCATTCACAAGTCGTGACGTTCCAATGGATACCGTCCGTAACTTACTGATAAATGAAGGCTGCACAGCATAAGGACCGTTACAGTCCTTTATGGTTTAGCCTAACTTTTTGTTTTTTAACTGCATTTGAGCAGCACAAATTCCCGGAAGACGCTGGCGTCCCTGCAAGTGTTCAGCTATGGCAGCAGGGACGCGAGGCGTAGATCGTGAAGCGGGCGGAATGAAATGTGACTTTTTTGTCACTCCTTCCACCCGAGTAGGTCTGGAAGGCTCTGTCTGGCTTTGTCCTAGGGAACTCCCCGATCTATATGCGCTTATGCATCGCGCTGGGTCCGTTGGTTGAAGCAGTTTTTCCAACGGCTCGAAACGTTAGTCACTAAGAGGACGAAAACATGCGTCTCCGCACGGCACTCCTTGCCATGACGTCGATGGTCGCCGCACCGTCGCTTGCCATGGCCAGCACGATCACCGGCCCGTACGTCAACATCGGCGGTGGTTACAACCTGGTTCAGCAGCAGCACGGCCGCTTCTCACCAACCACGCAGGCTGACGGCACGTCTAGCAACAACGCTAGCAGCTCACGCCTCCGCCACAAGGACGGCTTCACGGGCTTCGGTTCGTTCGGCTGGGGCTTCGGCAACGGTCTGCGCGTTGAAGTGGAGGGTGTGTACAACTACTCCCAGATCAACCACCGCACGCCGACGGCCGTTCACGGTTCCACGAACGGTTCTGACCAGGCTTATGGCGGTTTCGTCAACGTCCTGTATGACATCGATCTGGCCCACTTCGGCCTGAACGTTCCTGTCACGCCGTTCGTTGGTGTTGGCGCTGGCTACCTGTGGCAGCACTACAACCCGATCACGACGAACTATGCCAATGGCTCCGTCAACCGTATCGGTGGCACGCAGGGCAGCTTCGCGTACCAGGGTATCGTCGGTGCAGCTTACGACATTCCGGGCGTTCCGGGTCTTGCTGTCACGACCGAATACCGCTTCATCGGTCAGCAGTTTGCTGATGGCCCGTACCGCTCCACAGCCTACAACGGCTCTGGCGTTCACAAGGGCAACGTGAACTTCGACCCGCGCTTCTCGCACCAGTTCATCCTGGGTCTGCGTTATGCGTTCGACACGGCTCCGCCGCCGCCGCCGCCGGCTCCGGTCATCGTTCCGCCGGCTCCGACGCCAGCTCGCACGTACCTCGTGTTCTTCGACTGGGACAAGTCTGACCTGACGGGCCGCGCTCGTGAGATCGTTGCTCAGGCAGCTCAGGCTTCCACGCACGTCCAGACGACACGCATCGAAGTTAACGGTTACACCGATAACTCCGCAGCCCACCCGGGCCCGCGCGGTGAGCGTTACAACATGGGTCTGTCCCTCCGCCGCGCACAGAGCGTTAAGGCTGAGCTGATCCGTGATGGCGTTCCGGCAGCTGCTGTGGACATCCATGGTTACGGTGAGCAGAAGCCACTGGTTCCGACCGGCCCGAACACCCGCGAGCCGCAGAACCGTCGCGTCGAAATCATCCTGAAGTAATTCAGTTTGAAAAAGACGCCGGAGCCTTCGGGCTCCGGGTTTCTGGAAAAGGCGTCCTTCGGGGCGCCTTTTTCTGTTTTAAGGCCTTTGCAGCGTAAATCTGCGCACGCTAGAGCAATACCTATAGCTTACCCGGAGACGCTCACTTGCGACGCACCCGAATTTTCTATCCACGTTCACGCCCGCAGGTGATTGATCAGTTCCTTCGATTTGGCGTCGTTGGGGCATTCGGCTTCTTCGTAGACTGGGGAAGCGTGGAGGCTTTTCGGCCAGAAATTGGCCTCATCGCTGCAACCATTGCCGCCTATTTTGTTGCCGCCACCGTCAACTGGATTCTGAACCGCGCCTGGACGTTTCGAACCTCGGCGGCCGATAACCAGCACCTGATCCTTCAGTGGCTTCGGTTCCTGATCGCGAATGCCTTCGGGTTCCTTCTGAACCGCGGAGCAGTCTTCCTACTCTACGCCTTCGTACCCTTTACCGTCCGACATCCTGTTACGGCGCTCGCGATTGGTGCGGGTTGCGGCATGATGGCCAATTTCAATCTGTCTAGGCGTCTGGTTTTCAGAGCCAAAATTCCCGAAACACCAATGGAACTTATGCAGATGGCTGTGGAGATCCCGGCAGCGGGGCTGACCTCTCCTGACCCGGAACCTCAAATGCCTATTCCACAACCAACCATGGAACCCTTTGAGCACAAGGCCCCCTGAGGCGCACATTTCCAAGCTGCTCACAATGGTCTAGGAGTAACGCTGGTTTTTCCCGTTTTCTCCGGAATCTGACGCTTCATCCCATGACCAGCACAAACGACATCCGCTCAGCCTTCCTCGAATATTTCGGGTCGAACGGCCATCGCATTGTTCCTTCAGCGCCCCTCGTACCGCAGAACGACCCCACCCTGCTGTTTACGAACGCTGGCATGGTTCCCTTCAAGAACGTTTTTACCGGCCAGGAAACGCGCCCTTACTCCCGCGCCACAACCGCTCAGAAGGTTGTCCGCGCAGGCGGCAAGCATAACGATCTCGACAACGTCGGTTACACCGCGCGCCATCACACATTCTTCGAGATGATGGGCAACTTCAGCTTCGGTGATTATTTCAAGGCCGAAGCCATCGAGTTCGCCTGGAACCTGCTCACGAGAGACTTTGGCCTCCCCAAGGAAAAGCTTCTCGCCACGGTTTACGCTGAAGATGAAGAAGCCGCAGATCTCTGGAAAAAAGTCGCCGGCCTGAGCGATGATCGCATCATCCGCATTGGTACGTCCGACAACTTCTGGCGGATGGGCGACACCGGCCCGTGCGGCCCCTGCTCCGAAATCTTCTACGATCACGGCGACAGTGTTTTTGGTGGCCCTCCAGGCACCCCGGACGAAGACGGTGACCGCTTCGTCGAGATCTGGAACCTCGTGTTCATGCAGTTTCTGGATCAGGCCGACGGTTCCCGCGACAATCTGCCGCGTCCTTCGATTGATACCGGCATGGGCCTGGAGCGTTTCGCTGCAATCATGCAGGGCAAGCGCGACAACTACGACACAGACACAATGCGTGCGCTCATTGAGTCCTCTGCTGACGTCATGCATCAGGATGCAGACGGACCGTTCAAGTCCAGCCATCGCGTCGTAGCGGATCATCTCCGCTCCACGGCCTTCCTGATCGCTGACGGCGTTCTCCCGTCCAAGGAAGGCCGGGGCTATGTGCTGCGTCGTATCATGCGCCGCGCCATGCGCCATCTGCACATCATGGGCGCCAAGGAACCAGTTTTCTACCGTCTGCTTCCTGCCCTGATCCAGCAAATGGGCGCAGCCTATCCGGAACTCGTGCAGCACCAGGCCCTCATCACTGAAACGATGAAGGGTGAAGAAGAGCGCTTCACAGCCCTTCTGGAACGCGGCCTGACCCTTCTGTCCGATGAGGTCAGCAATCTTGGAGACAAGCAGGCTCTTCCGGGAGACGTTGCCTTCAAGCTGTATGACACTTTTGGCTTCCCGCTCGATCTGACGCAGGATGCCCTCCGGGAGCAGGGTCGCACTGTCGATGAATCCGGCTTCGAAACAGCCATGGCTGAACAGCGCAAGCGTGCTCGCGCTGCGTGGGTCGGCTCCGGCGATACGGCGGCCGAAACCGTATGGTTTGACGCACGCGACAAGCATGGCCCCAGCGAATTCCTGGGCTATGTGTCAGAAAAATCCGACGCTGAAGTGCAGGGCATTTTCCGTGGAAACGACGAACTGGCCGAAGCGCCGGCTGGTGACGACATCATTGCCATCCTGCTGAACCAGACACCATTCTATGGCGAAAGCGGCGGTCAGGTTGGCGATCACGGCACACTCACAGCGAACGGTCTGCGGGTGCAAATCACAGATACCCAGAAGCGCAATGGTGATCTGATCGTCCACTATGGCAAGGTTGTCGAAGGCACACTGAAGCCTGGCATGGCCGTTCATGCAGAGATCGACCATGGTCGCCGTACGGCCGTCCGTGGCCATCACTCAGCAACGCATCTTCTGCATGAGGCTTTGCGTCGCCAGATCGGCACGCACGTTACTCAAAAGGGCAGCCTGAACGCCCCTGAACGCCTACGCTTCGACATCAGCCAGCCTCGCCCGCTGACGGACGCAGAACTTCAGGCTGTTGAAGCCGAAGTAAACGCCCGTATCCGCGAAAATGCGCCTGTCGAAACGCGTCTCATGACGCAGGAGCAGGCTGTTGCCGAGGGTGCAATGGCGCTCTTCGGTGAAAAATACGGCGACGAAGTGCGCGTTGTTTCCATGGGCGTCGGAGAGGAAGGCCGTCCCGCCTACTCCATCGAACTTTGTGGTGGCACGCATGTTGGTCGCGTGGGAGAAATCGGCCCGTTCCGGATCGTATCAGAAAGCGGTGTGTCTGCGGGCGTTCGTCGTATTGAAGCGGTCTGCGGAATTGCCGCAGAAAATCTGGCACTTGAAACTGAAAGCCGCCTGAAGCAGATCGCCGACCTTCTGAAGGTTCCTGTTTCTGAGGCCGTCACACGGGTCTCGGCTCTGCTGGAAGAGCGTAAATCGCTCAACAGCCAGATTTCAGAATTACAGCGGAAACTGGCCACAGGCGAAGGTACGGCTGCAACCGAAACCATCAACGGCATCACACTTTCAGCCCGCAATCTGGGAGACGTCAGCCCCAAGGAACTCAAAAGCCTGGCGGACAGCATCTCCAAGCAGATCGAATCTGGCGTTGTTGCTCTTATTTCGGAAGCGGATGGCCGGGGCAGCATCGTGGTTTCCGTCACGCCAGATCTCAAAGACCGACTGAATGCTGTCACGCTTGTCCGTGCGGCATCTGAAGTCATGGGAGGAAAAGGTGGCGGCGGACGGCCAGATATGGCGCAGGCTGGTGGCCCCAATGCAAATGCAGATGAAGTCTTTGCAAAACTCCGCGAGCACCTTGCTGCGTCATAAACCGTAACGACAACAGATGTCAGGGCAGTAACAAATCATGAGACTACCGTTTTACTGCTTTACCTGCCCTGACAAAGCCTCCTAACTGCTCACTAGTTTATAAAAAGGAGAACACCATGGCCTGTGGTCGTGATACTCTGGCAAAACTGCTGAGCGGTGTCCGTACATTTGAGACGGACGTCTATCCTGACAGTGCGGAGCTTTTTGAGAGCCTGGCCTCCAGCCAGTCTCCTTCCACGCTGTTCATCACCTGCGCCGACAGTCGGATCAGCCCGAGCCTCATCACCCAGACTGAACCGGGTGAACTGTTCATTGTCCGGAATGTTGGCAACATCGTGCCGGCTTACGGTGAAATGCTGGGTGGCGTTTCTTCTGCCATCGAGTATGCAGTTGCGGCACTCAAGGTAAAGAACGTCGTCATCTGCGGCCACTCCAACTGCGGCGCCATGAACGCCCTGCTGGATCTGAACGCGCCGAAGCTGGACGCTCTTCCAACCGTTCGCAGCTGGCTGCGCAACGCAGAAGCAGCACGCGCGGCCATGGGTGATCTGAAGGCAGACGATGCCGGCCCGGCGGACATCCGCCAGCTGGCAGAATACAACGTCCTGCTTCAGCTTGCTCACCTGAGAACACACCCGGCGGTCGTTCGCGCCCTTTCTCAGGGCACACTGACCCTGCAGGGCTGGTTCTACGACATTCCGAAGGGTGAAATTCTCATTCTGGATGAGAAAACCCGCACGACCCGCTCCATCGAAAGCGTTCTTTCGGAAATGGGCGCAACACAGAAAGAAGCCGTCTGAGGTTTCTTTCCGCACTGACCCTCGCCGCATGTTTTCTATGCGGCGAGGCTTTTCCAGCCCAAGCCAGAGACATCAAGCTCTCAACCTGGAATCTGGACTGGCTCTCCCTTCGCCAGACGGGAGATCCAGCACTCCCCGACGATGTTCACGGTCGTAAACCCCGCGACTTCATTCGGCTGCACCAATACGCGACCCATCTGAACGCAGATCTTATTGCCTTTCAGGAAGTGGACGGCCCCGAACCTGCCGCGCAGGTTTTTGATCCCCAAACCTACCAGATCATTCTGTCCAACGCGCCCGTTATCCAGCGTGTCGGCCTAGCCGTCAGACGCCCGCTGAACGTGACGGTGAATGAAGAACTCTCAGCCCTGGATGTTACCGCTCCCGATGCGCCCCACCATCTGAGAACCGGACTTGATGTCACGGTATCAGACGGGAAAAGCCATCTCCGTATTCTGGTTGTGCATCTAAAAACCGGCTGCTGGGATCAGCCTCTCACTCAGCGCAAACATTCCTGCCCGACCCTGTATCAACAGTTCCAAGTCCTGGAAGACTGGATTGCAGAGCGTCAGGACGAAGGAGAACCCTATGCTGTTCTCGGTGACTTCAACCGCCGCCTGACCATGCACGACCCACTCATGCAGCAGATCAAGCATGATGCGCCCGTTCTTCTCACCACAGCAGGCAAAGCCAGCCCCTGCTGGAATGGAGAGTACTTCATCGACCACATCCTCCTTGGTAACGAAGCCCGCAGTTGGCTCGTCCCGGAGAGTCTACGGGTTATGACCTATCAAAACGATAGTGCGCCGGAAGGATTGTCTGACCACTGCCCCGTTTCGGTGCGCCTGCATCTGCCTTGACCGAGGCGACATCGGGGAAAGTGTTTTCCAGAACGGAATTATGCCCCATGAAGGCATGTGCTTCCCGCCCATCGTTCAAGGTTCCAACATGTCGCAGTCCCTATCCTGGCCCATCACACCACTTCAGCCAGATGTACGGGTGTTGGCTGACCGCCCTCTCCCTGCCCTGACAACGGAGCAGGAAGAGGCTGTCTCGCGCGTCTGGGCCAAGGCACTTGCGGCGTATCCCAACCTCTACAATGGCCGCGTCTTCTGTGCCGATGAAATCACCCCAGCCCGCATTCACGGCCACTGGTCCGAATACCGTCGCGTTCTTGCACAGATGAAAGAGCCAGACATTTATGGACCGCACACCCTGCGACCACTAGCCGTTGTGGGGCTGATGTTTACGCCAGACGGCATTGTCATTGGCAGACGCGCTGAGACCTCGATCTACCTTCCCGGATACTGGCAGGGCGCTCCAGCAGGAAATGTTGAAAGCCGAGCGCAGGAGAGCACCATAGATCTCTCAATGCAGCTTCTGGCGGAATGTGAAGAAGAACTTGGGCTCGTCCCAGCGGAATGCAGGGTTGGACCGTCCCTTTTGGCCTGCGAGCATCCCTCATCGCATATCGTGGATATCGGGATGCGCATTGACGTCTCCCTGACTTTTGAGGACCTTCAGAAGCGATGCTGCGAACAGGGCAACGCCGAATACGGCGCACTGCACCTGATCCGCCCAGACCACACACCTGAAGGCCCAATGGTCCCGACCCTGGCCGCTCTGCTGGAACTGTCCTGATGCCTTATTTCACTCTCGATACTTCCAGCCTTCGACACTGGCTGACAGAGCATGCCGATCTTGCATCCCGCCTTGGTGGAAACCCGGCAGACTGGACGATCCGCGAAGTCAGCGACGGTAATCTGAACACGGTTTTTATTGTGGCCGGTCCGGATGGGCAGCTTTGCTGCAAGCAGGCTCTGCCTCATGTTCGCGTGGCACCAGAATGGCCTATGCCTCTGGAACGTGCGCTGTATGAAGCCCGTTATATGCGCGCGACGGCAGACGCGGTTCGCCCAGCCGCGCCAGAGCTGTATTTCTACGATGATGAAATGTTCCTGCTCGTCATGGAATGCCTGACGCCACATGAGGTCCTACGCTCGGCCCTGATCCGCGATGACGCGCAACCAGGTTTTTCTGCCAGCATCGGCCAGTATGTCGCCCGGGGCGTACATGCAACGAGTTGGATCAGTCGCCCCTTTGAAGTCGGCTCAAAACTCCTGGAGGAGTTTTCGGGCAACACGGCCCTAACCCGCATCACTGTCGATCTGATCCTCACCGACCCATTCTGCCCTTGCTCCCGCAACCAGGAGCCCGAAGCAGCTCTTCTGCCAGATGTGCAAGCCCTGCAGGCTGATAAGCTCCTTCACCGTGCAGTCGGCACACTTCAGGATCGCTTCCTGACGGCAAGACAAGCCCTTTTGCATGGAGACCTCCATACAGGCTCCATCATGTTACATCGCGATGATGTCCGCGTGATTGACGGCGAGTTCGCCACGATGGGCCCAGTCGGCTTCGATTGCGGGCTTTATCTGGGCAATCTGGCCCTTCACGCCTGCGCCGCACCACACAAGCAGGATTTCATTAGAACCGAGATCATCGCGTTCTGGGGCAGCTTTAAAAATGAACTCCGCGCTCTGCTGAAAACGGGCGGTGGAGACGTCTGGGGGTTATCAGACGATACTCAGCGCGAAGAGATGCTTGAAGATTTCCTGACGAACATTCTACGGGACACAGTCGGTTTCTGTGGTCTCGAAATGATCCGCCGGACTATCGGGTTCGCTCAAGTCGCGGATTATACGCTTTGCTCCACGCCAGAAAGTCGTACGGAGGCGCGTCGTAAAGCTCTTCAGGCCGGTCGGCGCCTCATCTGTGAAGCACCAAGCGTAACATCGCCAGAGGGTCTTCTGGCCCTTCTGAAACTTACATAAGGGTCATTCCTCCAGAGACAACTGACCTTCGATGCAGGTCACAACATGTCCGCCAATCCAGATATCATTGCCATCCTGGGTGACGTACACCGTCCCCTCCCGCCCTAAAACCGTTCCCTGCCGCGCCGTATAAGAAGACGGCGCAATTCCACTCTTGATAAGCCACTGCGCGATACCAGCATTCAGGCTTCCCGTGACCGGGTCTTCAAAGCCGGCGGCAGAAAACGCTCGAACTTCGAAGTCGGTATCTCCGGCCTGTACAGGCGCAACGATACCCACACGAATACCCGCAATCATTGCAAAATCCGGTTTCAGCGCCAGTGCTGTCGTGTGGCTTTTCAGAAGAAGAGCAAGCCATCCGGGGCCGTTATCCACCCACTGCGCGGCAACAACATCGGCATCCGACACTCCAAGACCCAACTTGATGCGCGCCAGTACATCCTCTTCAACGGCACCCGTTCGAATAAGGGGCGGCCCCGCGAAAGCAAGTCTACCGCTCTCTCGCCGAATCCTGACCAGCCCCGCACCGCACTCCTGAACAATATCTCGCCCTTCTGACGGGGCGGTGGAAGTCAGCCAGGCATGACAGCTCCCCAACGTTGGATGCCCTGCAAATGGCAATTCGCCAGATGGCGTAAATATCCGGACACGATAGTCAGCCTGCGGATTTATGGGCCGAAGCAGAAAGCTCGTTTCGCTCAGATTCATCCAGTTGGCAAAAGCTCCCATCTTCTGTTCCGGAAAGCCATCGGCCTCCAGAACAACAGCCAACGGATTACCTTTGAGGGGGCGAGACGAAAAAACATCAACCTGTCGAAAAGAGAATTTTCCCGAACAATCCGACAGATTTTCATGCAACATGGCCGCAGCCTCACTCTTTTCATTTTGCTTAAGCAAGGAGAGTAGGCACAGAAACCACGCGCGACAATCACGATAAAAAAACCTCGCTCCCTGTGCAGGAGCGAGGTTTGAAAATCAGACCGGTGCCAGACCGATCTGTTTGATGTCATGAAATGCCAGATCAGGGTTCATTTCGATGGTGCGACGCATCATGAAAGAGGAACTGGCGAGAAAAACCGGGTCCCCATCCAGATCGTCCGCCATGGATGAGCGATTCACCATCATGAACGCCTCGATTTTCTCGCGGCTACCCGTGATCCAGCGCGCCAATGTGAACGGTGTGCTCTCAAACCCGATGGACACGCTGTACTCTCCTTTCAGCCGAGACTGAAGCACATCCAGCTGTAGCGTGCCCACAACACCGACGATCGGCGGCAGACCATCCTGCGGACGGAAAAGCTGTACGACGCCTTCCTCAGCCAGTTCCACCAGAGCCTGACGCAGCTTCTTGGCTTTCATGGCATCATCAAGACGAACACGACGCAGAATTTCAGGCGCGAAGTGTGGTACCCCCGTGAAACGCAGTTCTTCGCTCTCGCTCAGCGTATCGCCAATACGCAATGTACCATGGTTCGGAATCCCAACCACGTCTCCGCCAAAGGCTTCTTCAGCCAACTGGCGATCACGCGCAAAGAAGAACTGCGGCGTATGAAGGGCAAACTGTTTGCCAGTCCGCACATGCTTCAGGCGCATCCCGCGCGTCAGACGTCCCGAACACACACGCGCGAAAGCCATACGATCGCGATGGTTTGGATCCATGTTGGCCTGAATCTTGAAAATCAGCGCCGTCACCTGCTGTTCACTGGCCTGAACTTCACGGGTTTCTGTCGGTTGGGCACGCGGAGCCGGGCCATAAGCAACAAGCGCATCCAGAAGATCGGTCACACCGATTTCTTTCATGGCCGAACCAAAGAACACCGGAGACAAATGCCCGGCATCAAAGGACTCACGATCGAATTCAGGTAGAGCGGCTTCTACCAGTTCCAGATCTTCCCGGAGCTGCACCATCCGCGGATCCGTCTCATCAACCGCATCCTTGGTGTGAACTTCACGCGTGCGGATATCAAACGTGCCGATAAACGTCGCAGCACGGCCAATTGGCCACGTAGCAGGCGAAACGTCCAAAGCAAGAGAGTTGGAAATCTCGTCCAGAAGCGCAAAGCAGTCCTGCGCCTCACGGTCCATCTTGTTGATGAACGTGATAATCGGAATATCGCGAAGGCGGCAGATCTCGAACAGCTTGCGTGTCCGGTCTTCAATGCCCTTCGCGGCATCGATCACCATGACCGCACAGTCCACAGCCGTCAGTGTACGATAGGTGTCTTCAGAGAAGTCTTCATGACCCGGCGTATCAAGCAGGTTGAAAACGCAGTCACCGTATTCAAACGTCATGACCGACGTCACGACGGAAATGCCACGGTCCCGTTCAATGCCCATCCAGTCAGACTTGGTACGCCGCCGCTCACCCTTGGCACGCACGTTACCTGCAAGCTGGATAGCGCCACCCGCACGAAGGATACGTTCCGTCAGGGTCGTCTTACCGGCATCTGGATGGGAAATAATGGCAAACGTACGCCGACGAGCGATCTCGCGGGTAATTTCAGCGCTCAGCGCCTCTGACATGATGCCTCCGGCAACGTAGAAAAAATCCGGGACTGGAGCTTTCGCGACGTCCAGACAGACACATGGCCTGTTAGCAAATACAGAGGACAGCCCTCATGGAAGCCTTACCCATCGGGAGGCGCAATGTGCAGAAGACCGCTTTTGCCGTCAAGCATTCCCTCATCTAACGGGTCTTTTCCGCGAATTTTTGCTTCTACGAAGCGGAAATCAGTTCACAGTATTCCCATGTGGCGCAATCCCCGTTGTCCCCATCGGGCTGGATTGGGCATAGGCTTCCCCAAACTGTCCGATCGCACTCCCAGAAACGGGATCATGCACCGCAGGAACCCTGCCCACGCCCGCACGATCTGAACCATTTCCGGAAAACTGACGCCTCAGAAACTGGAACACCTTACCACTGGCCGTCCAGGTCAGAGCGGGTGGCACAATAATTCGAGGTTGAGGCGCTTCTATATACGCACCCGGCATGACTTGCCGTGATGTTACATCATAGCGCCTTGAAACTGGAGCATGGCAAAAGACGGAGGCACAAAGGTGTTGATCCCACGCGCGTCAGCCGGGCAGCAGACTACAGTACAGATCAGAACCACACCGAGCCCAACACGCATCTTCCATTGCCTCCGCTTCACGCGATACACGAGGCATCACTCAGAAATGTATTGATACATTTTCAAGGCAGGACAGCGCAATCCTGCGCAGTCTCTTTAATCTTCTCGAAACACAAAACAAAAAACGCCGGATGGGAGACCCATCCGGCGTTTTCCGGTCGCGTTCTGATCGAGGCCCGAAAGCCCGTGATCGGAATTAGCGGGAGTAGAACTCGACAACCAGGTTCGGTTCCATCTGCACCGGATACGGCACGTCAGAGAGAACCGGCGTACGCAGGAACGTACCCTTCATCTGGCGGTGATCGACTTCAACGTATTCCGGCGTGTCGCGCTCGCCCGTCTGCACGGAGTCGAGAACGATGGCGAGGTGCTTGGACTTCTCGCGCACTTCGATGACGTCGCCTTCCTTCACGAGGTAGGACGGAATGTTCACCTTCTTGCCGTTGACCGTAACGTGGCCATGGCTGATGAACTGACGTGCTGCGAACGGCGTGATCGCGAACTTCAGACGGTACACAACGGCGTCCAGACGACGCTCCAGCAGACCGATCAGGTTCTCGGAGGTATCACCCTTACGACGGACGGCTTCGTCGTAGTACTTGCGGAACTGCTTCTCGCTGATGTTGCCGTAGTAGCCCTTGAGCTTCTGCTTGGCCATCAGCTGGATGGAGAAGTCAGAAGGCTTCTGCTTACGACGCTGACCATGCTGACCCGGACCGTATTCACGACGGTTCACAGGGGACTTTGCACGGCCCCAAAGGTTTACGCCGAGACGGCGATTGATCTTGTACTTGCTCTCAAGACGCTTTGACATGGGTTAACCCCTGTTCATACATCAGGCTCGCCCCATGCTGCATGGCGAGCCGTTTTGTTGCACCGGTAGGCCTCTCCCCGAATTGGGAAAGACGGGCGCGCACCCAAAAACCGGAGCCCGCGGGGTACAGAAACCCGCTTTATTGGTCCGGCCGGTACGTCCACGTTTCCGGCAGTGGACCCGCGCCTAACAGGTTTCACTCTGTCATGTCAATGAAAGGACGATTCTGACCCTTGTTATTTTCTCACATCGGAGGCCTATAAAGCGCGCAACCCTTCCCTGGGGATTTGCGCTAACGGTCTGGTACTCCCCCTGAATCCGGGAGCCATGTCTTTTTGAGTTTGCCCATGAAAATCTATCGCTTCAATCCCAAGGCTGGCCGCATTGCCGAGGGTTCCCTCGAAGGGCTGATCCAGTCTCTGGATTCACCGCCCCCGCCCAAGCCAGGCGAGAGCGCCATCAAGCGCGCCTTCAAGAGATTCGGCCTCGCACAGATGCACATGTCGCATCTCGTGATTGATGACCGCACGATCTATCTGCGTGGCAAGGCCGATTCCGCCAAAGCCCGTGACCAGATGATCCTCACGGCGGGCAACGTCGCAGGCGTGGCTGCTGTCGAAGCGGAAATCCAGGTGCCCCCCGGTACGCCTGATCCGAAGTTCCTCGAAATCAAGACAAGTCAGAACCTTGATGAAGTGGCTGAGAAGCTACCGGAAGATATTTCTGGCGATGAGCTGCTTGATGCAAATCAACCGCTTGTCACGAGCAAGGATGACATCTATCCGGGCCAGACAATTCGCCTGCCAACGGAGAATTGAGCTGACCGGCCCGGACGCTTCCATGTGAGTGTGTCCGGCTAGCTTTTCAGGGTCCGGATGGTAGGTGGGTTTCCCCCTATTCCGGACCTTTTCCTTATGGAATTAATCGAACCAGTCGATGTCGAGCGGGTGCGCCCACCCCACGGTGTCGAGCCAGCCATGTTTGCTCTCATGCTGGCGACATTTACGATTGGGACTGGCGAATTCGCCATGATGGGCCTTCTGCCCGAATTCTCCCATTCTCTTGGTATTTCCATTTCCCGCGCCAGTTCCGTCATTTCAGCCTATGCGCTGGGCGTCGTGGTCGGAGCCCCCCTTATTGCGGTTGCTGGTGCAAAACTCCCCCGTCGCACACTCCTGCTGGCCATGCTTGTGCTGTTCCTTGTGGGGAATATCGGCACGATCCTGATGCCGAACCTGCTCGACATTGAAGTCATGCGCTTCATCACCGGGCTTCCTCATGGTGCCTTCTTTGGTGTTTCGGCTCTTGTTGGTGCGTCCATGGTTGAGCGCGCAAGGCGCGGTCGGGCCGTAGGGCGTGTTCTCTCAGGCATCATGATCTCCACAGTCGTGGGATCACCTTTATCCACTTACGCCGCCAATCATCTTGGCTGGCGCGTGGCCTATGGCGTCATATCGGTGCTCGGACTGCTCTGCTTCCTGGCACTCTGGTACTTCGCCCCACGCGACAAACCCCATCCAGACGCAAATGCGCTGGCTGAACTTAGCGCTTTCAAACGGCCTCAGGTGCTCCTGACACTTCTGACAAGCGCTATCGGCTTTGGCGGCCTCTTCGCAGTTTACACGTTCCTCACGACTGCCCTGTCAGACGTAACGCATCTCCCGGACTGGGCCGTTGCGCTTTATCAGATCGTCTGGGGGCTCGGCATGGTTGCTGGCAATTCATTCGGTGGCGCCATGGCGGACCGGAATATCAACCGAACGATCTTGTTCTCCCTCGCAGCCAGCTGCGTGTTCATGATCGGGTTCTGGCTGCTCTTGCCGTCTGCTGTCGCCATGCTGCTGATCACGTTCCTGATCCCGGCAACACTGATCGGCATTTCTCCCGCCATTCAGACGCATCTGATGGAAGTCGCGGGCGATGCACAGACCCTTGCGGCGTCGCTGAACAATTCGGCCTTCAACATTGCCAACGCCGCGGGCACATGGCTCGGGGCCTATCTGGTCAGTTCAGGGCACGGTCTGGGATCGATCGGCTGGGGCGCCGCGCTTCTCTCCGCAGCTGGGTTCGTGGCCTATCTGATTACGATGGCACAGGCTCGGCTTTCCGCATCACGCTGAAAAGCCGAACTCCCAAAGCAACAGAGCTCACCGTGAGCGCTGCCGCCATACCAACCCAAAGGCCTTCCGCACCCCAGTGCTGCTGGAAGGCCAACCACCCGCCAAAGACAAGGCCGATCAGGCCATAGTTCGTGACAGCAATTACCATCGGCCACACGGCATCACCGCAGCCTCGCAGGGCGCCACTAAACACAACCTGAAGTCCGTCCACAATCTGGTAGATCCCGGCAATCTTCATCAGCGTGATCACCAGCGCAGCCGTAGCCGGATCCGGGGCATGACCCGTGAAATAAAGGCTCACGATCTTCTCCGGCCAGATCAGCAACAAGGCTGACGACAGCACGGACCAGACCAGTACTACCCAGATCCCGGTCCAGGCAGCCCTGCGGCTCTGATCCATCCGGCCAGACCCACGCCAGTACGCCACGCGGACATTGGTGGCCTGACCAATCGCCAGACACACCATGAACAGCAGTGCACTGACGTTCACTGCAACCTGATGGGCCGCAAGGCTTTGGGTTCCAAGCTGCCCCGCCCGAAGGCTTGTGATCTGAAACATGAGAATTTCGGCCGCTGCTCCCATCATCATGGGCAAACCGAGCTTCAACAGCTCCTTCATGATAGGCCAGCGCACAGGGGCTGGCTTCATAACGGCCCGCACTCGCGGATGCATCAGACACAATCCGGTCAGGGCAAAACTGATCGCCCAGCCTGTCAGAGTTGTGGCTGTGGCGGAGCCATACATCCCCATCGCAGGCAGCCCGAACCATCCATGAATAAGCGCCGCATTGGTGATGCCATTGCAGATCGCCATGGCAGGCATGATCCACAGCAGAAGCGTCTCCGCACCAAGCGATGGGAGCGCCACACGCAGCACGCCGATTACGGCAAGATCCGGCAGCAGGGACAGCAGAAGAATGTGAATGAAGTGGCTGCCCTGCGTTACCACATCCCCAGGTTCCGCCAGCCACGCAAACAATGGCTGCACAAACCACAATAGCAATGCACAGGGGATGAAGATCAGGAGCGCCAGAACGAACGCGGCGCTCATGACACTGCGACCGTCATGAGAATCCCGGCCGTGATCTTCCGCCCCACGACCATGAGAGAGAAGAACGCCCGCTCCGCCCAGAATGGTCTGGCAGGTCACCATGGTGGTGAAGAAAAAAGTATTGGCCAGACCACCGACGGCCACTTCAGCTACCCCCAGACCACCCAAAAGAATGGTGTCCGTCACGCCCATGGACATTTCGGAAAGCTGGGAAAGTGCAAGCGGAAGAGCCACGCGCAGCAGGGCAAGAGCATGCCCGCGTGAGGAAGTCGGATCTTTGAAGGTTCTACACATAAGCCTCACTATCGCAGTGAAGATCATACAGACAAGAGTAACAAAGCCTGTTGCACCAAAACGGTGGCTGGCGCATTGATCCCATCTATGGCCGATCCCGTTCCTCACGTGCTCCGTCTGCACGACACCCACGCGCGCGAAAAGCGACTGTTCACACCACTCGATCCGCAGAATGTGCGGGTCTATTTCTGTGGACCCACAGTCTATGACCGGGCGCATCTGGGCAATCTGCGCGCTATGATGGGCGCCGATATCCTGATCCGACTGCTCCGTGTGCTGTATCCACGCGTCACTTACGTCCGCAACGTTACGGACGTGGACGACAAGATCACAGCACGCGCGAAGGAGAACGGTGAGGACATCTCTGCCCTGACCGCCCGTACGACTGAAGCCTTTCATGAAGATTTGGCGTCACTCGGGATTCTGCCGCCGGATATCGAACCCCGCGCGACCCACCATATTGGTGAGATGCTGGCAATGATCGGGCGCTTGGTCGAAAACGGGCATGCGTATGAAGCCGAAGGGCACGTTCTGTTCGCGGTCCGGAACTTCCCGTCTTATGGCGAACTTTCCGGCCGCTCGCTGGATGACATGATCGCTGGTGCCCGCGTCGAAGTAGCGCCCTACAAACGTGACCCCGGCGATTTCGTGCTCTGGAAGCCGTCCACCCCGGATCAGCCCGGCTGGGACAGCCCCTATGGCCGTGGTCGCCCCGGCTGGCACATCGAATGCTCCGCCATGTCTCACCGGTATCTGGGAGACAGCTTCGACATTCATGGCGGCGGCGACGATCTGCTTTTCCCACACCATGAAAACGAACGTGCGCAGTCTCTGTGCTGCTATCCGGGCAGCAAATTCGCCACGCACTGGCTCCATAACGGCATGCTGCTCTCCAATGGAGAGAAGATGTCCAAGTCTTTGGGCAATTTCTTCACCATCCGTGAAGTTCTGGAAAAATCCCCGGCTGAACCACTGCGCCTGCTCTATCTAGGCGCCCATTATCGTTCGACGCTGGATTTCACCTGGGAGAAGCTGGAAGAAGCACGTCGCGTTCTGGATCGTCTCTATCGCGCCCTTGAGCGCGGTGATGCCCAACAGGGCGCAGACGTTCCAGCAACCGTGCTGGACGCGCTGTGCGACGACCTGAACACACCACTCGCCATCGCAGCCCTTCACCCGCTGGCAGACGCTGCCATGCAAGGCGATCAGCAAGCTGCCTCTGGTCTTCTGGCCGCTGGCAAACAGCTTGGTCTGTTCCAGGTTTCCCCGGCTGAATGGTTCCGCTCAGGCGTTGATGCATCCGCCATCGAAGAGCTGATCGAGGAACGTCTGGCAGCCCGCAAAGCCCGTAACTTTGCCCGCGCGGATGAAATCCGGAACCAGCTTGCCGCAGACGGCATCACGCTGGAAGACGGCCCCGGTGGCACCACATGGCGGAAGGCATAATCCCATGACCGGACGTGATGGTGGCGCCGATCTGGAACCGATCGGCGAATTTGATCCCGTTGTCATTCTTGTGCGGCCACAGCTCGCCGAAAATATCGGTACAACAGCTCGGGCCATGGCGAATGGCGGGCTGTTCCATTTGCGCATTGTGGCTCCGCGGGACGGCTGGCCACAGGAACGCGCATGGCCCGCATCTTCCGGCGCCCATCGCATCCTCGACAACGCACAGGTTTTCGAGACGGTGGATGAGGCCGTGGCTGACCTGCACCGCGTCTTCGCCACGTGCCCCCGCCCCCGCCATGTTGTGAAGCCAGTCATGACCGCACGCGGCGCGGCAGCAGAACTCCGTGTGGCCTCTACGCGCGGCCTGCGCACCGGCATCCTGTTCGGGCCGGAGCGCGCTGGCCTCGACGTCGAAGACATGGCCCGCGCCGATACGCTGGTGCGTTACCCGCTCAATCCGAAGTTCATGTCTCTCAACCTCGCACAGGCCGTGCTCGTCATGGCCTATGAGTGGTATCTGACCGAAGACATGACGCCCCCGCGTGACCTCATGACCAATGAGACGCATGTGGCCACCAAGGGCGAGCTGGAAAACTTCATGTCCCATCTGCTGCGGGAACTTGATGACTGTGGCTTCCTGCGCAACGAGCAGAAGAAACCGGGCATGATCCGCAATCTGCGGCATTTCTTCACACGAGGCGAAGTCACCGAACAGGAACTTCGCACGCTCCATGGCGTGGTCAGCGAACTGGTCAGCGCCAGAAAGGCAAGACGGTAAGACCATGATCCACTGGCGACACAGGCACCGGATGCATCCACGGCCTGAGGCGCTGGTGGCGGAAACGGCCAACCGCATCCGCGCTCACGTCCTGGAAGAAAACGGCCGGGGCGACATTATCCGTACCGGTCTGAAAGATGGCTCCTTCGGAGACCTCTACCATCACCTGATGACCATGACATGGGGGACATTCTTCTGGGCGTCCCTCCTTTTATATCTGGTGATCAACGTTGCCTTTGCAGCGCTCTATTACATGATCCCCGGCAGCGTCAGTGGTGTTCCACACGGGGATTTTCTCGATGACGTGTTCTTCAGCGTCCAGACAATCTCAACAGTCGGATACGGGACGATGGCTCCCGTAGGACGCTTAACCAACACCATTGTTTCCTTTGAAGTTCTCGCAGGGATGATGCTCAATGCGCTGGCAACCGGACTTGTCTTCGCACGCTTCTCCCGTCCCAGGGCCCGCATCCTGTTCAGCCATGTCGCCGTCGTGTCCTATGATGACCTGATCCCGACATTAACCATTCGCATCGCCAACCGCCGGCGCACGCTGATCCTGTCGGCCAACATCGAGATGACCCTGACGCGCCTGATGCCAGACGATCATAGTCGGCTTGTCCGCCGCTTTGACCGATTGGCTCTGATCCAGTCACATATGCCGATTTTTCGGATCAGCCTGAACGCCACACACATGATTGATGAGACCAGCCCGCTTTATGGCCTGTCAGCAGACACGCTGATTGACCAGAATGCGGAAATCATCATCACGATGGATGGGACAGACGAAATCTCCTCCCAGACACTCTTCGCACGACATGCCTACGAGATCGGCCATGTGAAACACGGCTACCGTTTCTCGGACATGATCCATCACCGCCCGGATGGCAGGGTCGAGGTCGACTTCACCCAGTTCCATACAACTGAACATGGCGACCACGAGCCAATTGATCCGTCCACAGCGCATGAAAGGCACCCCCACCATGTCTGATACTCAACACAGCTTCGGCAAAAACGGCCTGACGGCAACGGTTTCCGCTCACGGCGCAGAGCTAACCTCTTTACGGACGGCTTCAGGACAGGACCTTCTCTGGACCGCTGGCCCCGCCTGGAAGCGTCACTCGCCCATTCTGTTTCCCATCGTCGGGAAACCGCCGGAAAACATGACACTCAACGGCAAACCAGTCACGCTAAAGCAACATGGCTTCGCACGTGACATGACCTTCCACTGGGTTGAGCGGACAGAAACCGGCTGCGTTCTGGAACTGGAAGACACGCCCGAGACCCGCGCACTCTTTCCCGCTGCCTTCCGCCTGCATCTCATCTACCGGATGGAAGAAACCGGCCTGCATGTCGGTTATGTTCTAACCAACCCGTCCGAAGATGCCCCGCTTCATGCCTCTCTGGGCGCACATCCCGCATTTATGTGGCCTCTCAAGCCAGAAGCGGAGCGCGCAGGTCATCGCCTGACATTTGAGAGGGTTGAAACCGATCAGATCCGGCGCATCAGCCCAGACGGGCTACTGCCAGATGGTGCCCCCTCCCCGATTAAAGATCGCGTTCTTCCGCTGGAAGACAGCCTGTTTGAAGCTGATGCCATCATCATGCTGGATGTACACAGCAAGGCAGTCGATTTTACAGACCCGGACGGAAACGGCCTGCGCATCCGCTGGAACGGCTTCAGAGATCTCGGGATCTGGACCAAGCCAGGCGCGGGTTTCCTGTGCATCGAACCTTGGTATGGCTATGCCACACCCGTTGGCTTCTCTGGCGATTTTTCGGAGAAACCAGGCCTGCTGCATTTGCAGCCCGGCGAAAGCTGGGAAGCTTTCTGGAGCGTCGAACCCGTCTGACGCTCCAAATTGGGAATGCCCGGATTACCGGCATTCCCAATCATAATTCAGGCGCCGATTGCGTCCTGAAGGCGGGACACCGTCCGCGCATGGCCCATCAGGCCCAGCAGCACATGCAGTTCCGGCCCGTTATCCTCACCCGTCAGCGCCAGACGGAGCGGCATGAACAGGGCCTTCCCCTTACGACCTGACTTTTCCTTCAAAGCCGTGGTCCAGTCCTGCCATGTGGTTTCGCCCCATGGCTCGGCAGGAAGGGTTTCAAGCGCCTGCTGAAGAAATTCACGGTCTTCCGGCTGTGACGGCGGAACAATCGTGCCCTGCGTCACATCCCACCAATGCGGGATTTCTGCCGTCAGATCGACATTGCCACGCACTGCATTCCAGAATTCTTCCGTCGCCTCGGCCGGAAGATGTTCCTTCGCCACCGAGAACGGCAGATTGTGCAGAGCCTTGCGGTTCAAAGCCAGAAGCTGGCGCATATCGAACCGCGCCGCAGACTTGGAGACGTGGGAGATCTCGTATGCCGCAATCGCCTCTCCCATCGTCATGACTTCCGGATCAT
Organism: Gluconobacter sp. Gdi; assembly: GCF_014132155.1. Taxonomy (GTDB): domain Bacteria; phylum Pseudomonadota; class Alphaproteobacteria; order Acetobacterales; family Acetobacteraceae; genus Gluconobacter. The sequence continues at coordinate 401,201 of NZ_BLJQ01000001.1, read as the reverse complement.
CGGACGTCCCAACCCGTGCCAGATAAGACACGATGGACATCGGCTCGATCCCATCCTGACGAAGCGACTTCAGGCCCAGCGCATCGAAACGCTTGGACAGCTTTCCGCCATCAGAATCCAGCAGCAGCGGCAGATGCGCGAACGTAAAGCGATCCGGCTTTGCACCCAGAGCTTCGGCGATGTCTATCTGAACGCCAGTATTTGTGACGTGATCTTCACCGCGGACGATATGCGTGATGCCCATTTCCAGATCATCAACAACTGACGCCAGCGTGTAGAGGATCGTACCATCCGCGCGGATCAGAACCGGATCGGAGATTGCCGTCAGCTTGACGGAGCAATCGTCCATGACGAGATCCTGCCACTTGCGGCTGCCATCCGTCAGCTTGAAGCGCCAGTGCGGCGTCTTGCCATTGGCTTCCGCACGAGCCCGCTGGTCCGGCGTCAGCTTCAGCATGGCGCGATCATAGATCGGTGCCTTGCCAGCCCGGATGCGCATCTCGCGCTTGGCGTTCAGTTCGTATTCGGTCTCAAAACACGGATAGAGCCGACCAGAGGCTTTCAGCTTGTCGATGGCCGCCGCATAACGCTCCATCCGCGAGGACTGACGGGCCTCTTCGTCCCAGTCCAGACCGAGCCACGCCAGATCCTTACGGATCGCGTCCTCATATTCAGGCTTGCTGCGCCCGACGTCCGTATCGTCGATACGCAGGAGGAACTTGCCGCCATGGCGGCGGGCGAACAGGAAGTTGGCGACGGCCTGACGGGCGTTACCAACATGGAGATAGCCGGTTGGCGATGGGGCAAAGCGCAGTTTCATGCCGCCTTAATGCCGCATGATTGCGCGTCATGCCAGATGCATGAAGCATCGTGTTCAGAACACCCGACACTCTCCAGTTTCTCGACGCTCCAGCGGGCAAATAAAACATGGCCATTCTACCGATATAACATAACGGGAAACCGGAATACTTGCCCCACAAACATGGACTAAAAAGAAACGTTTTTTCCTTCAGTCCATCCTGTTGTATAAAGGCGAAGAACAGACACTCACGACTGACGATTTTTTCTGCGATCGGAGTGATGATCCGTTTTTTGATTTAAGAGGACCCCTGATGAGAAAACTTCTCATTCCTGCCATTCTGGTAATCGGCATTATTGCCCTGCTGGGATCAAGCTATAACCGTTTCATGGGAGCGGACCAGAACGTCAAGGAACAGATGGGTCAGCTTCAGAACGAAGTGCAGCGCCAGACCGACCTGATTCCCAATCTGGTCAACACAGTCAAAGGCTATGCCACCCACGAGCATGACACCCTGACGGATTACGCTGCGGCACGTTCGGGTGAAACGCCCCTGAACCGCATTGATCCCCGCTCGGTCAGCGATGAAGACCTTCAGAAGAAGATCCTGGATGCACAGACCCGTAACGCACAGGAAATCAAGGCCATCAACGTTGTGGCTGAGCAGTCCCCGCAGCTACAGGCCAATCAGAACTTCACAAGCCTGATGGTTCAGCTTGAAGGCACGCAGAACCGCATCACTGTGGCGCGCCAGCGTCTGCAGCAGGCCATTTTGGCTTACAACCAGACGGTCATGCACTTCCCGGGCAACCTCGCCGCCGGGATCATGGGCTACCATCAGCGCGTCTACTACGAGGCTTCCCCAGCCGCACAGACGCCGCCAGTCGTAGACTTCTCCAAGCATTGATCTGACCGAAGGACCGGATGAACGTGCCGACTGTTTCCCGCCTGCTTCTAACGCGCACCCTGCATCTGGTCCTTGCCGTGACTGCCCTGCTGTGCCTGTCCCTGACGGGGGCGGCAGGCGCGACCACACCCTTGACCGAACTCGTCACAGATCCGCATCAGAGCCTGTCCGAGCAGGAACAGGATCAGCTCGTCCAGAAACTGACGGATCTTCGGAAAACGCTTCCAAGTCACCCGCACATTCTGATCGTTCTTCCGGGCCATGTGGACGATATCGACCAGTATGCGAATGAAACGTTCCATGCCTCCGGCATTGGTCAAAAAGGTCAGGACAATGGTCTCCTGATCGTTCTGGATATTCCGGATAATCAGGCCCGCATCGAAGTCGGATACGGATTTGAAGGCGACCTAACGGACCTTCAGACATTCAATATCCTTCATGCTGCCCAACCGGACCTGAAAGCCGGCCACTATGGCGCCGCGCTGAACGGGATGCTGGATTCCATCGCCGACATCTTGCGCAAAAGCGAGACGCAGGTTCACGAGGAGCAGGCCACATCCGATACGGACTTCAACATCAACGGATTTGATCTCGCACTCGGTGTCGGAGGAATGGTGCTGTTTGCCCTTGGCTCGGGCTTTACCGTCCGCGCTCAACGCCGCGAAGCTCAGGGCCTGCCTCTTTCAATTTTTGACAGGTTTCTGATCAGCATTCCCTGGGACGTGATCCTGAGCCTGCTGATCAATATTCTATCAGCCGCCTCACGTAATAACGCCAACTCGTCCGGCGGCGACAAGAAGAGAAACTCCTACAAATCCGGCGGAGGCGATTCTGGCGGAGGCGGCGCGAAGGACTCCTGGTAACGGACGCCTTTGTAAGTTTATCCTTCGGTCAGCGGCCAGCAGCATCAAGACGCAGTAACTGAGCCAACGCCGCATCAAGCTTCTCGGGTGTATGATTCTGCAATATCAGATCACGCCCGTGACCAACGACCGTCTCCCATCGAGAGGCCTGTGTGTAAAGCGCCACAATGGCATTCGCCATATCCTGCGGAAGATCCGCAACAGCCAGCTCTCTCAACTGCGACCCAAAGTCAAAACCTTCAGCCGCAACGGATGTCATGACACACGGCACGCCATGAGACAGGCTGGTCAGCACTTTTCCTTTCGTCCCTGCTCCATACCGAAGCGGGGCTACCGTCACCCTAAGTGTTTTCAACACGTCTGTCAGATCCGGCACATGCCCAAGCACAACCAGACGTGCATCGTCTTGCGCCCGTTCTATCAGCCAATCCGGTGAACCTGCTCCCACAATCAGGAACTTGCACTCAGGTACTTTGGCAGACAGATCCGGCCAGACGTGATCCAAGAAATAGCACACCGCATCTTCATTCGGCCGATGACCAAAATTGCCGATAAAGCCGATATTCTTGCGGTCCTCCCAGCGTACTCCTTCGGCGGATGGTCTGGGAAAGGCCAGATGCACCACATGCGCCTCTGGAAGTTCCTGCCTCAAAAGATCCTTCTCATAGCTGGACACCACAAGTGTCCCATCAGCCCGGCGGATAACCCCGAGTTCATTATCCCGCGTGACTCCAGCAGCTTTGAGCGCAGCAGCATCGCCTGACAGGCGGGCTGCCCGCTCCTCCCGCAAGAAATGCAGATCACACGTGTAGAAAATCATGCGGGCAGCGGGGAACGCGGCGCGGAGCCGATCATATGCCGCGCCTCCACAGCAAACCCGACATGGGATGCAGGTATCAATATCCGGTCCGATCTGCCGCAGGGCGTCGTCAATTCCGTCCCACCCGGGGGACACTGCGTCATGTCCAGGTGTCAGGCACCTAACCCCCAGGGATCGATAGACCGCAGCAGCACTTGCATCCCGCTGCTCTGAAGACAGAAAATATTCTCCCAGCGCCAGAAAGCTGACCCTGCATCCCAGCCGAAGCAGAGAGTGGATCATCGCATCCAGATCCATCGAGCCAGAATCATGGAGAGGCCTTGGAAAATTGCAGTCCACAATCAGGACTGATCTTTCTGACGAATGCCCCAAGCTACGGCGAAACACTCTGGAGATCGCTTTGGCCCAACGGAATTTCTCTAACACTTCTCAGGCCTTTTTCCGTTCCTGCCCGCGCAGGTCAGCACTTAAAAACGCAACTTTTTGACATGACAGGCTTTTAGCCCTGAACTGACACACAAGAACAGAAGGACATGCCCGCATGACCAAGACCCGTAAATCCACATTCGCTCGCCTGATGCTGGTCTCTGCCCTGCTCACAGGGACGGCAGTGTCCCTGTCCGCCTGCAACACGACGCGTGGCGCAGGCCAGGATGTCAGTGCCGTGGGTCATGCAACGTCCCACGCTGCAACCAGCGCACAGCAGGGCATTGCCAATGCGACGGGTGCTTCCACCCACTGATCAGCCTTTTCTTCAGGCTCGATAAGAAAGACCCGCTCCCTCACAGGAGCGGGTCTTTTTCGTTTCAGACCAGTTCCATTGTCCGAACATCAATCATTCCAAGATCTGTGATCTTGAGATGCGGGATAACAGGAAGAGGCAGGAAAGCCAGTTGCAGAAACGGCTCTTCCAGAGAAACACCCATGTCCTTCGCGGCCTTCCGCAACACGATCAGTTCGTCACGAACCTGCTCGAACGGGGCATCACTCATCAGACCAGCCACAGGTAGCTTCAATTCTGCCAGCACCTTGCCGTCCTGAACGGCCACAAACCCACCGCCCGTCGCTTCCAGTCGGTTCACAGCAGTCGCCATATCCGCATCGTTGGTACCCACAACGCAGATATTATGGCTGTCATGCCCGACTGAAGACGCCAGCGCTCCGTGCTTCAGGCCGAACCCTTTCACAAAACCCCTGCCGATATTGTCGTTATGGCCATGTCGCGCCACGACACAGACCTTGGCCACATCATTCGGAATATCTGGCACAACCTGCCCGTTCTTTTCCGGCAATGTGAGCCGCAGGTATTCTGTAATGATCTGCCCCGGAATGAGCCCCATCACCGGGCGATCTGTTCCGCTGCCTTGGATCTCCATATCTGACGCGCTAACCGCAGCCGGGAGCTTCACGCTGCCTAGCCCTACGGGGGGAATAATCTCCCTTTCAGCAAACAGGGCCTCTGTGACCAGACGCCCGGCAGAAATGACGTCCGACACCAGACAGGCCTCTAGATTATCCAGAAGCACAACATCCGCACGCTTGCCGGGAGCAATCTGCCCGCGGTCCCGCAGACCAAAGGCATTGGCAGCCGAAAGTGAGGCTGCACGATACGCTGCCAGCGGCTCAACCCCCAGTTCGATCGCACGGCGGATCAGGAAGTCCAGATGTCCTTCATGAGCAATTTCAAGCGGATTACGGTCGTCTGTGCAGAAAGCAAAGAATGGCGACGTTGCAACATTCAGCAGCGGAACCAGTGCTTCCAGATCCTTGCAGACGGAACCTTCCCGGATCAGCACGGTCATGCCCTTGCGGACTTTTTCCAGTGCTTCTTCCGCTGCGGTTGCTTCATGGTCCGTCGAAATGCCCGCGGCCAGATACCCATTCAGAGCCTTGCCACGCATCAGCGGCGCATGACCATCAATATGACCGCCAGCAAAGGCGGCCAGCTTGTCCAGACAACCCGGATCGCCGTTCAGAACACCCGGGATATTCATGAATTCTGCCAGCCCGATCACCTTGGGATGGTCCCGGTAGGCCACAAGATCAGCCGCATCCAGTGTGGCCCCGGATGTTTCCATAGGTGTTGCAGGAACGCAGCTCGACAGATTGACCCGCAGATCCATGACCGTCCGCTCAGCGGCCGCCAGGAAATAGTCGAAGGCTGATCGCCCAAGGACATTGGCCATCTCATGAGGGTCACAAATGGCGGTCGTCACGCCATGCGGCAGCACGCAGCGATCGAACTCAAAAGGCGTGACCAAAGAGGACTCAACGTGAAGGTGCGTGTCGATGAAACCTGGGACAGCAATCCGCCCACGTCCATCAATCTCCTGCTTGCCTTCGTAGGTGCCGTAAGTCCCCACGATCCGGTCCCCGCAGATCGCAATATCCGTCGGGACCATTTCGCCGGTGACGAGGTCCAGAAGACGGACGTTGCGAACTACCAGATCCGCTGGTTCCCGCCCCTGCCCCTGAGCCACCCGGCGCTGGATTGCGTTCTGCATGCCTGAAACCTCCGAATGTCAGCAATGACCACTTATAGCGCGCAGAGGCCCCCGCACTCAAAAGAAGCTTTCACGCCACTTTTTGTTGCGGAAATATCACGATTATTTATGTCTTAATGTTTCACATCCCAAACTGTTGAAGAGTGTGACAAAGCGTGGTTTTTCCCTCCTCGCTTATTTCACTATCCGAGAAAGACCATCTTTCTGATGCGCCTTGCACGCCTTCTATCAACGTCCGCCCTCATGGCCCTGGGGGCCGCTCCTGCACTGGCGGCACCATCTTCTTCCAGTCCGGATCATAAGCCAGCCCGTCATCAGGCTGCGGCTCCATCCATGATGGGCAATACGGCACCGACAGATGAAGTGCATGAAGAGCACGTCTCCGTCAGCGGGCGTCGCAAGTACTTTGATGGTGTAACACGCCGTGACGTCGGTGGCGGTCTGATGCAGAAGCAGGACGCGGCGAAATCCGTCTCAAGTATCTCCCGCGACTTCATCGAAAAGCAGGCACCAGGTCAGGATCCGATGCAGCTCATTGCGCTGCTGCCCGGCGCCAACGTCTCTTCTTCAGATCCTGCCGGACTGACCGGAAGCCACATGAGCTCCCGTGGCCTCGACCAGACGCAGATGGGCTTTACGCTTGAAGGCTTCCCGATCAACGACGTCGGCTCCTTCCAGACGTACTCCCAGGAAATCGTGGATTCCGAAAACCTCCAGAAGGTGAATCTGGCGCAGGGTTCTGCCGATCTGGACAGCCCCCACCTCAGCGCCGCAGGCGGCGTGGTCGACATGTACATGATTGACCCGAAGATGAAGGCGGGCGGAGCGTTTGACGTTTCTTACGGCTCTTATGATTACACCCGCGGCTTCCTACGCCTCGACACAGGCAAGATTGGCCACACGAACCTACGTGCGTATTTCTCCGGTTCCTATGCAACCGAAGACGCTATCCACAGTGAAGCAACGAACCGCAAGCTGCACGCGGAAGGCAAGATCGTGAACGACTGGGGCGACGGAAACCGCGTCTCTCTCGCGATCGTTGGTAACCGCCTCTACAACTACCTGAACCGCTCCGTGAACATGGCATCGTGGGACGAATACGGACTGGGCGTGAAGGACAAGTACGTATCGTCCTGCTCGGCTGGTGCGACCTGTACCCGACCGAACGGCACGACATTCAAGAACACGTCTGGCGCGACAATCTCAAACACCGTCTACAACGGCGTGTACAAGGACCCGACGGGCAAGAGCACGAAGAGTGACGCGGACTACTACAAGTTCCACCAGAACCCTTTCACCAACATCTATGTCAGCGCGCCATCCACCTTCAAGCTGACGGATCACCTGACGCTAACGGAAACGCCTTACTTCTGGTACGGCAGCGGTAGCGGCGGTGGCGCATATGCCGTCCCCACCAGCTATGGTGCCACGTCCATGGGCGGGAGCCTTGAAGGCAAAACCGTCGCCAAGGGTACACTGCTCTATGAACCGTCCATCACAACGACGTATCGTCCTGGTGCTGTCACCAAGCTGACGCTGACGACAGGCGTGAACCGTCTGATGGTTGGTTACTGGTTCGAATATTCCAAGCAGATCCAGAGCGGCCCCGCCACAGGCATTGGTACCGACGGTACGCCCTGGAGCGTCTGGGGACAGGCTGCGAATTACGTCTTTGATAATGGCGCAACGTATCAGTATCGCTCAAACCTCACACAGACCCGCGTGCACACGATGTTCATCGGTGACAGCCTGTCCCTGCTGAACAACAAGCTCACGATCGAAGGCGGCCTGAAATACGCCATCGTTACCCGTGACGCACACAACATGCTGCCCAACACATCCACGGGCCCTTACATCAAGAAAACCTATTACGAGCCACTGCCAACGGCGTCGATCCGGTATCAGATCAACCCTGAGAACCAGATCTTCATCTCAGGCGCGACCAACTTCCGGATGCCTACGAACTTCTCCCTGTTCGACGCAGGCGCCTATTACAAAGGCAGCGGCTACGCGACGCATGGCATCACCAACCTGAACCCGGAAATCTCGATTTCGGAAGAAGCAGGCTGGCGCTACACCGGATCGACCGTCATGGCCTCGATCACCTACTTCCACTACGACTTCACAAACCGCTTCTTCTCCCAGAGCCAGTGCATGGATGATGCCTGCTCCAACTATTTCAGCAACAACATCAATGCTGGTGGACAGACTTCAAATGGTGTGGATGCAGAAATCGGCACACGTCCGATCTTCTACCACCTGCGTCCTTATGTTTCGTTCGAGTATGTCGATGCCCGCACGACCAGCAACCTGAAGGGCGGCAGCAGCAGCTCTGTCGATTATCTCCCAACCAAGGGGAAGTTCGCGCCTGAAACACCCAAGTATCAGGTCGGCTTCAACCTGGATTACGATGACGGCAGCCTGTTCGGTGCTTACAACGTGAAATACGTTGCCAAGCAGTATTCCACATTCATGAACGACGAGGCTGTTCCGTCCTATGTCCGCATGAATCTGACGGTTGGATATCGCTTCCACAATGTCGGCTTCCTGCAGAGCCCGAACATCAAGCTCAACATCTCCAACATCGCCAACAAGCACTATCTGGGCTTCCCACTGGGCGTGCAGACGAACGCAACAGCAATGAAGGGTATCTTCGGCAACACGGTGAAGGGGACCGCCCCAACCTACGCCATTGCAGCACCCTTCGCAGCAACCGGCTCCATCAGCGCTGGTTTCTAAAACAGTGCATTCTGAGGCTGATAACCCCGGCCTCAGGCGCACGTAGAACCTGACAAACGACCCGGCTCATGGCAATCAGACAGCCATGAGCCCTTTCCCCACGCCGCCAGTCGTTGCCATCATTGGCGCAGGTCCCGCCGGACTTTTCGCCGCTGAGTATCTTTCTGCCCACGGATGTCACGTCGAAGTCTTTGAGCAGATGCCCAGCGTGGGACGGAAACTGCTCATGGCAGGCCGAAGTGGCCTCAACCTGACCCACTCTGAGCCACTCGACCTTTTCATAACACGCTATGGACCAGCCCAGGACTGGCTGACCCCAGCCTTGCTGAACTTCCCGCCAGACGCCCTGCGTCACTGGGCGGAAAGCCTCGGACAGGAGTGCTTTAGTGGAAGCTCGGGGCGTGTTTTCCCCAAAAATATGAAAGCCTCTCCGCTCCTTCGCGCATGGCTAGGCCGACTGACGGCGCAAGGCGTTCAGATCAGGACACGCCATCGCTTCACAGGATGGGAGGGTCCGTTCCTAGGCTTTGAGGCCCCTGAAGGCCCCATCACGTTTTCTGCGGATGCCACACTCATGGCCACAGGCGGTGCAAGCTGGTCCCGCCTCGGGTCAGACGGGCGCTGGGCCAGTCTGTTCCCCGCGGAAACATCCCCTTTCAAACCGTCAAACTGCGGCTTTATCCCCAACTGGCCCGATGAGGTCCTGCAACGCCATGACGGACAGATACTCCATTCCGTCGGACTGTCGTTTCAGGGGACGGAAACCCGTGGGGACGTCACCATTACGCCGCGCGGACTGGAAGGCTCTGCCCTTTATGCCCTCTCGGCCTCTCTCCGTGATGCCATTACCTCTACAGGCACCGCCACCCTGTCACTGGATCTCCGTCCCACTCTCTCCGAAGACGCCATTCTCAAACGCCTTCAGGCCCAGCGTCCCAGAGAGAGCCAGTCCAACCGGCTCCGCAAAGCTCTTTCTCTCGACAGCGCCTCCAGAGAACTCCTGCGACAGACAACACCAAAACAGGCGACACCTCTCCAGCTTGCTCAAGCCATGAAAGCCCTCCCCATCGCCCTGACCGGGACCGACACGCTCGACCGCGCCATCTCGACAGCAGGAGGATTACGCCAGGACGCGCTGGACGAAAATTTCATGCTAAAGACTCATCCCGGTGTTTTTGCAGCCGGCGAAATGCTGGATTGGGAAGCCCCGACGGGCGGTTATCTTCTGCAGGGATGTTTTTCCACCGGTCTTGCCGCCGCAAAGGGCGTCCTTGGGTGGCTAGAATCGTCAGTTTCGGGTATCCGCTGACCCCATGACATCCATCGTTCTCGGACAGGGCCGCGACGGCTCAGACACCTGCATTGATTTGCCGGAACTGCTGGCCACGCGCCTGCTGGTTCAGGGTAACTCCGGCTCAGGCAAATCCCACCTTCTGCGCCGACTGCTGGAACAGACCGCAACCCTCGTTCAACAGGTCATGATCGACCCGGAAGGCGACTTCGTCACCCTGGCAGACCGCTATGGCCATCTGGTCATTGACGTGGAAGACCAGTCCGAAGCCAGCCTGCGTGCAGCCGGTGAACGTGTCAGGGCGCATCGTGCATCTGTTGTGCTGAACCTTGAACAGGTGGAAGCCGAAATGCAGCTGCGTGCAGCCGGCGCATTCCTGAACGGTATGTTCGAAGCACCACGCGCCAACTGGTATCCGGCTCTGGTTGTGGTGGATGAAGCCCAGCTCTTCGCACCGGTTGCGGGCGGGGACACATCCGATGAAGCCCGCCGCCTCTCACTCGGTGCCATGACAAACCTCATGTGTCGTGGGCGTAAACGTGGTCTGGCCGGTGTCATCGCAACACAGCGTCTGGCCAAACTGGCCAAGAACGTCGCGGCAGAAGCCTCGAACTTCCTGATGGGCCGGACCTTCCTCGACATCGACATGGCCCGCGCCGCCGATCTTCTGGGCATGGAGCGTCGGGCCGCAGAATCTTTCCGTGATCTTGCCCGGGGGCAGTTCATGGCGCTCGGACCCGCTCTCTCCCGTCGTCCGAAGCTGCTGACAATCGGGCCGGTTGAAACAGCCAGCCACAACACGGGACCAGTGCTCGTTCCTTTGCAGCCCATGGATGCCGAGGACCTGCGAGACATCATTCTCGAGCCCGTCCACGAATTTTCGCCTCGCCCCCGCCGCGAAACACGTCCGCCGCCGCCGGATCTTCTCGCGCAGCTTGATGCCTATGGCGCAACGCGGGAAGCCGCTGAAGAACCTGCTGCAACGGCCGACATTACTGAAATTGATCCAGCCCAGATCTGGGACATGGTTGCTGGTGTCGCCTCTGAAGATGGCGCCGATTACAAGCCACTCGCCACCCTTTATCAGGACTTCCAACTTCGAGCCCGTATTCAGGGTCTGTCACGGAACATCCTCGATCTGGGCCGCTTCCAGCGCATCCTCGCTACGATCCGTGCAGGTCTGGACCGGGAGCGTGCGGAGAGCGAGGACTGGCAGAAAGCCGAAGCTGTTGCAGCATCCCTGCCGGAAGACGTTCAGGGCGTCTTTTTGTTGCTGGCACGCACCGCGCTCGATTCGGAAACCTGCCCGGATGACAGTGCTCTGGCTCGCGCCTATGGCACCCATTCCCTGGGACGCGCCCGCCGCCAACTGACATATCTCGAAGAAAGAGAAGTCATAGTGTTGCAGGAAACACCGTTCGGCCGCCGCGTTGCGATCGTCGGCTTAGGCTGGCAAACGGCGTCATAAATCTGTCACCCCAGCTTCACACTAGGTTCACACACCCCTCACGATATTGAGACTAGTTTCCGCCCGTTCCGATTCCGCTTCGTTACGGGAAAGCTATCCATGTCATCCAAATCCCAGCGCAACCGCGCGCTGCTCTTTCTTTTCTGTTCTCCGCTGGCAGTGAGCATGGCACTGCCTTCAGCCAAAGCGGCCACCGCGTCGACAAACAGCAAGAAACACACCGCAGCACACAAGGCCGCAGCCGTTTCCGGCGGATCGGAACAACTGGTCATCACCGCAAAGCGGACCCGTTCCGAACAAACACTTGGCCGCGTTCAGATCCAGCGCATCATGCCGGGTATCAACCCCATCAAAGCGCTACAGATCCTGCCGGGCGTCGTGTTCAACAATGCTGACCCCTGGGGCAACAACGAGCAGAATTCATCACTGTATGTGCATGGTTTTGCCAAGGAGCAGCTCGGTTATACGCTTGATGGAATTCCCCTCGGCGACCAGGCCTACGGTAACTACAACGGCCTCTCCCCTCAGCGCGCATCCATCAGCGAAAACATCGGGTCTGCGTCCATTGCCACCGGTGCAGGCGGTCTGGGCACGGCATCCACGTCCAATCTCGGCGGTACACTCGAATTTACGACGCAGGATCCACTGCGCAAGCGCGGCGCCCAGATCGAGCAGGTCTTCGGGAGCTGGTCCACATTCCGCACCTTCGCGCGTCTCGACACGGGTGAATTCGGAAATGGCAACTCGGCCTATGTCTCATTCGCTCGTCAGGATGCACGCGCGTGGGATTTCGCTGGCCATCAGGGCGGCTATCAGGTCAATGCCAAGTTCGTTCACCACAGCGCCCATGACCGCTTCTCGGTCTTCTTTGACTGGTCCCAAAAGGTTGAACCGAACGAAGACAGCGTAACCCTGCCGCAGGGCTACGGCACATATGTCCGTCCCTTCACGTATCCCAACTTCAATTACGCGAAATCCTATATCAACTCAGCCGAGTACAGGAATGCGGGCCTGAATTACCGCAACTATTATTCTGCCGCCCAGCGGGAAGATTTCCTGGCCTATGCAAAGTGGACGCATGATTTCAATGCGAACCTGCACTGGGATAACTCGATTTATTATCATCACGATCTGGGGGAAGGTGTCGTCGCCGGCCCCATTTCTGCCGCGGGCCTGCCGACATTGTTCGCAGCGTATTTTCCGGGCCAAGACCTTAACACCGTTTTCGGTGGCTCCGGCTATGCGACCCGTACAACCGAATACTGGGACAACCGCGGCGGCCTGATCTCCACGTTGCGGTATCACCTCGGCAAGCATTCGATCGAAGTCGGTGGCTGGTATGAGCGCAACAACAATACACAAGCTCGTCGCTGGTATCCACTCGATGCCAACAACCCGACCACACCATACGAACGCCAGCAGAACGCGCTGATCGACCAGTATACGAACAACTTCTACACCAACACGTTCGTAACCCATCTGCAGGACAACTGGCAGATTTCCAAGAGTTTCTCGCTGGCAGCCGGCTTCAAGTCTGAGCTGGTTTACACGAACGGCACACTCCCTGTTGCTGCGAAAGCAGGTTCGCTGTCCCCATCCTACGCTGTCACGGCTCCGGGTGGCACCATTGCTGCAGAACGTCCGTTCCTGCCGTCCTTCGGTGCCGTCTGGAACATCACGCCGAATGAACAGTGGTTCGCCACCATTCAGGAAAATATGCGCTCCTTCCAGGACGCAGGCTACGGCAACGCCACACCTTGGGGCGCAACGAGTCAGGCTGCGTTCGAAGACTTCAAGAAGAACGGCAAGCCGGAAACATCATGGACGTACGAGACCGGTCTGCGTGAGCATCGCCAGATCCACCTTGGCCCGCTGACGTCTATCGAAGGGCAGCTGTCGTACTATCACGTGCACTTCTCGAACCGCCTTCTGGCTGTTGCCACCACGCAGACGCTCTCTTCCATCATCGGGTCTGCCACAACGCTTGCAAACGTCGGTTCCGTCACAACCGATGGTATGGACTTCTCCTTCACGTCCCATTTCGGCGAGCATTTCTCGCTCTACAACGGGCTGTCCTATAACAAGTCCACCTACAACGATAACTACAGCACCGGCACGACAACCGTGCGGACTGCCGGAAAGAACGTTGTGGGAATGCCTGCCTGGTCTGAGAAGTTCGTCTTCAGCACCAACTGGGGCAACGCTTATGGTCAGTTCATCGGTGTCGTCACCGGCAAGCGCTACGCCACCTACACGAACGACATGTACGCCGCGCCGTTCGCGCAGTTCGACATGAACGCGGGCTACACATTCCATGGCATTCCGCACATTGCAGCCCTGCGTGTTCAGGGTAACATCACAAACCTGACCAACACCCGCGCCTGGTCCACCATCAACGCGACCCAAACGTCTGGTCAGTTCAGTGCCTTTCCGGTTGCCCCGCGCAGCTTCTTCCTGACACTGAACGCCACGCTGTAAGGACTGATCCATGCTGACGCGCCGTCGCACTCTGGGGCTGCTTTCCGCCGCTCTCCCTGCCCTTCACCTGAGCCGCTCCGCAAAGGCGGCTCCTTCCCTGGCTCCAAAGCCACTGGTGTTTGCCCACCGTGGCGCGTCGGCTCTCCGTCCTGAACACACACTCGCCGCCTATGCCAAAGCCATGCTGGACGGTGCTGATTTCATCGAGCCCGATCTCGTCATGACGAAAGACGGCCATCTAGTCGTCCGTCATGAAAGCAACATCGCCGATACAACAGATGTTTCAGATCACCCGGAATTCGCCGACCGCAAAAAGACCGTTACCATTGACGGCCAGAAGCAGACCGGCTGGTTCACAACAGATTTCACCCTCGCGGAACTCAAGACACTCCGTGCGCGTGAGCGTCTGGCCACTCTGCGTGTCCATAACACTCGTTACAACGATCGCTTCGAAATCCCGACGTTTGAGGAAGTCATTGAAGTTGTGGCTGCTCAGGCGGCTGCCACCGGTAAGACCTTCGGTCTGATCCCGGAACTCAAGCATTCCACGCATTTTCACAGTCTTGGTCATGATCCGGAAGCGATCTTCCTCAAGACCATCGCGGCGCACGAATATACGCGTCAGGCCCCGCTCGAAATCCAGTCTTTCGAGACGTCTAACCTCGCCCGCATCCGGGAGCAGGCACTAGCCATCAACCCGCAGACACGGCTGATGCTTCTGATGGGTGAACGCAAACAAACCCCACCCGATCTCGCTGCAGCAGGAAAAACAACCACTTTCGGCGATCTGATGACGCTGGATGGACTCAAAGACGTCCGCCGTTACGCAGACGTCATCGGTCCTTCTAACGCGGATCTCATTCCGCGCGATTCAAAGGGCGCATGGCTTGAGCCCACCTCGCTCGTGGATGACGCTCACCGCGCAGGCCTTCTCGTTCATTCCTATACAGCGCGCCCGGAAAACTACTTTCTTCCCGCCCGGCTTCGAAATGACGCAGGCCCCGCAGCCCGGAACCCAGAAGGCATGATCGCAGAGGTTCGCCGCTATCTGGATATGGGGATCGACGGGTTCTTTACGGATGACCCTGCGCTTGGTCGACACCTTGTCGATACGACCTTCTAAGGTTCCAGCCCTGACCAGTCTGTCAAAACGGTGCTTTGCCTCCAGATGATTTCTCGAGCACAAAGCACCGTTTTTTCATGAGCCAAGCCCCGAGTAGCCCTGCCCTGTCTCTTTTCTGCGACCAGAACGGCTCAAAGGCGTTTCAGACAGATCAACATGATGAAGACAGGAGACGACATGTCCATTCGCTCCCTTCCCCTCCTTGTTCTGGTCTTTGCATACCCGGCCATGGCTTCTGCGGCCTGTACCAACGATGCACTCCCTATCGCTTTACCCATCCAGAGAATGGACGAGCGGCTTCAGGATCTTGCGCATAAAACCGGATGCTTCATGGAGGTTGACCCGTCACTCCTCCAGGATCTGAAAGTACCCGCCCTTTCGGGCAAGCTGACAGCACGGCAAGCCTTGACGAAGTCCCTGAAAGGGAGCCGGCTCAGATACCGCTTCGTCAAGGATCATTGGCGGATCACATTGATGCGCGGAGCGGACGACCATCCGATCCATGACTCTTTCGTTCAACCTTGGTAACGCTATCAATCATCCCAGCTTGAAATGCTTGATAATCGCCTTGTTGAAGGCAGGGAGATCGTCGGGGCATCGTGAGAAAACGTAGGGACCATCTGTCACAACGTCCACGTCCACCCAACTTGCGCCGGCATTCTCAAGATCGGTCTTGATCGCAGGCCACGATGTGATGGTGCGGCCTCGCAGTTCGTTGACTTCGATCAGGACCTGCGCACCGTGACAGATCGCAGCGATCGGCTTGTTGGCCTTCACAAACTCCTTCACGAACGCCACGACATCCCGGTTCATGCGGAGGCTATCAGGGGATGCGAGCCCGCCCGGCAGCAGAAGAGCGTCAAAGTCCGAAGCTTTGGCATCCGCAATACCCAGATCAGCCTTGATCTTACGAGACGGATAAATGTCCTTGTTGACCGCCTGAAACTCGCCAGCTTTCAACGAGATCACCGTAACGGTCGCGCCAGCTTTTTCCAGCGCTTCCTGTGGCGACGTCAGTTCGATTTCTTCCAGGCCATCCGTGGCGAGTGCTGCAACTTTAACCATGTTTCTGGTCCTTTCATGAAAAAAGGCAGCCCGATTGCGGACTGCCCTTTTGAACATCAGGCGTTGAGGTAAATCGTCTTGGTCTGCACATAGGCTTCCAAACCATGCTGACCGTCTTCTCCACCGAGGCCACTTTCCTTGTAACCATGATGGAAGCCTTGCGGCGCTTCACCGCCCGGACGGTTCACATAGACTTCTCCAAACTCCAGTTCGCGCGTCATACGCAGAATACGACCGAGATCCTTCGTAAAGAGATAGGCTGATAGCCCATACCGGCAGTCATTGGCCCAGGCGAGCGCCTGATCAAAATCCGCCACCTTGATAAGCGACATGACGGGGCCAAACACCTCGTTATGAACAATGTCCATGTCCTGGGAGACGTCCGTCAGCAGTGTAGGGGCGTAAAAATAGCCCTTGTCATAAACACCACCCGTCAGGCGTTTTCCGCCGGTCTCCAGCGTAGCGCCCTGTCGAACAGCCTTTTCGACAATCTCATGAACTTTGTTGAGTTCGTCTTCGCTGACCTTGGGCCCCATGTCCGTTGAAGGATCAGTCGGCAGACCAACCTTCAGAGCGCCGATCTTCTGGCGAACCTTCTGCACAAAGTCGTCGTAAACCGCTTCATGGATGTAAGTGCGTTCATTGCACGTGCAGACCTGCCCCGTGTTCATGAAGCGGGACTGCACAGCCGCTTCCGCAGCCTTCTCCAGATCAGCATCTTCCATCACCAGGAAAGGCGCCTTGCCGCCAAGTTCCAGCCGAACTTCCTTCAGCGTCTCCGCTGCGGCCGCCATAATCTTTTTCCCGGCTGGCGTTGAGCCAGTCATGGTGATGAGCTTCACATCTGGATGCGCGACCAGCGGAACTCCGACTTCCGGCCCATCACCCGTAACGATATTAACGACACCTTTGGGAATGCCCGCTTCCTCAACCAGCTTTGCCAGATGAAGCGACGCAAGCGGCGTCAGTTCGTGAGGCTTCACAACGATCGTATTGCCCGCCGCAATGGCCGGCCCAATCTTGCGAGCGCAAAGAGCCAGGGGGAAATTCCAGGCCGTAATGGCTCCAATCACGCCAAGAGGCACACGATCGATCAGAATTTTCTCATCCGGGGTACTCCCGGGAATGATTTCCCCCTGAAGACGCAGCGTGTTTTCAGCCGAAAACCGCAGCAGCCCGATTGCGAAATCAATTTCGACTTCAGCTTCTTTCAGGGGCTTACCCATTTCGGACGTAATGATCTGGGCCAGAACCTTCTTGTCCCGCTTCACCAGATCTTTCAACGCATGGACATAATCCGCGCGCTCCGTCGCTGTCTTTCGGCTCCAGGCGGGAAAGGCCGCTTTGGCTGCTGCTACCGCCTTATCCAGATCGGCTTCACCACCCCGAGCCGCCTGGCCGACCGTTTCTTTCGTGGCAGGGTTTTCAACAGGAATCCATTCTCCCGTCTGCGGGGAAACCCATTCACCGTTAATGAAGAGATCATATTTCTGAGCCATTGAGTGCTCCTGTTTTGCAGGAAGCGCATCCTGCGCCGCTTTATTCCAGACGCATGAGACCGCTGCCAGTTCAATCGATGACCCGACACTGGCAAGAGATACAGTTTATTAAAAGTGATGATAAATCAGTGCTTCGTTCACTATTTATGAGTCTTCAGAGATTGAACCCAGACTATCCATAAACAGCCGGGCCAACACGCTCACGCGCGGCTCCCGCCAGACCGAATAGATATCACTGCCCTGAAGATCTGTGGGGTACTGCACAGCAATACCTCTCTTACGGACAACCCCCAGAGTTGAGAGAACACTCTGAGGAATACACGAAATGCCCAGTCCCGCCTCTACGCAGGCCATAATGACGTCATAAGACTCAACGGTATGGATAAGGCCGCCGCCAAAGCCCTTCTGTTCCAGCCAAGCCTCAAAATACCGGCGATACAAACAGTCTGTATTGAACAGAAAGACTGTCTGGCCTGATTGAAGTGTCTTCTGTCCTTCGGGCAAAATAAGTGCCAGACGCTCGCGAAAGGCAAATGCACTGCCCATCATGGGATGCTCGATTGGCCCATCCGTCAGAGCAAGATCAATCTCACCATCAACCAGCATGCGCTCAAGCGTATCTGTCGGCCGGATCAAAATCCTGATCTCGACGCCCGGTGCCGCCGCCAGAAACTGCGGCACTCGACTGGGTAAATATTCCTTCAATGCGACGTCCAAGGCCCCGACAGTCAGTATCCCGCGAGGCACACCTTCAGAAAAGAGATCTGTCAGGTGTCGTGCCTCTTCCACGACGCGTTTGGCCTGTTGGTGAAACAATCGTCCTTCCGGCGTCAGAAAGAGACGGTTCTTTTCCCGGGTAAACAGCTCCCGCCCCAGAAGCTGCTCCAGTTCCCGCAAGCGCGCCGTCACGTTGGACGCCACACAGTTCAGTTTCCGTGACGCTGCCACCACAGTTCCTGTCTCGACCACAGCACAGAACATTTCCAGCTGTGCAAGACGCAACGGATTCATGGGCGATTTTTCCTCAACAGCGGACTCTTATCCCCAGATTCATGGAACATCTCCGGGGACGTCCCTGTGGATGTTTTATGAAGAAATGGGGATCACTCTGGAAAGGGCAGCTTTCCTGCGGAGTCGCACGATGAGCGTATCGAGAGCGGAAAGAAACCGGCTTCGATCCGCTTTTCCAAAGGATGGATTGTACGTATTCACCACGCCGGTTTCGCGCAGGTCATGCATCAGATCCCGCATGGCCGAGACCATTCCTACGGACCGATCATCGATTTCTTCACCGTTGGGACGCAGAACGGCCGCCCCCTTTTCCAGACACCGCACGGCCAATGGCACGTCGTTCGTGACCACGATGTCTGCTGTGACAGCCTGCTCTGCAATCCAGTCATCCGCAACGTCTGGCCCTTCCGGCACGACCACACGTTCAATCAGTGGCGACTGGGGGATATTGATCCACCGATTGGCAACAACCAGCGTCTGGAGGCCATAACGGCCTGCCACACGGTAAATCTCGTCCTTTACAGGGCAGGCATCTGCATCAACCAACAGCCGCATGGAGTTCCTTCTGGTTTTCTTCATCACGAAACTGCTGGATCAGCTTCTCCAGCACAACATCGGGGTGATCTTCACCACAAACATGAATAACCGGCTCGTCGTCACCCGGCTCTTCAAATGTGGAAAGCTGGCTTGGCAGCAGACTTGGCGGCATGAAATGACCTTTTCGATGGGTCATACGATCAGCCAGAGTGTCACGAGCAACACGGATATGAATAAATTCAACGGGGAGATCGCGGCGTAGCTGTTCGCGATAAATGCGCTTCAAGGCGGAGCAGGTCAGGACAGCACCGTGACCCGCTTTTACTTCCCTGCTCAGCCAGTCATGGCAGAGTTCCAGCCAGGGCTTGCGGTCTTCGTCCGTCAGCGGCTGACCTGAGCTCATCTTGTCAACGTTACTTTGGGGATGGAGCGCATCCCCTTCCTGAAAATGCCACCCCAGCCGGGTGGCAAGGCCGGTGGCGATCGTTGTCTTGCCTGTCCCGGAAACACCCATCACGACCAGAAAACGCGGCCGGACGCCTATGGCCTTACTGACGTGCGCAGTCTCTATGGTTCCCATCGCTCCACTCCCTGTTCTGTCGCAACCAGAACTTCAGACGCCATGTTCAGGAACATGCCGTGTTCCACCACGCCCACGATCGCGTCTATTTGGCGCGCCAGATCTTCCGGGTCCTCGATCGGGCCGAACGTGCAGTCCAGGATCATGTTGCCATTGTCACTGACGAACAGGTTCCCATCACGGTCGGTCCGGGGCTTAACGCCCTTGGCACCGCAGGCTGACAACCGTTCTGCCGTGCATTCCCAACCAAAAGGAATCACTTCCACGGGAACAGGAGCGCGCTCCCCAAGGTGATCAACTGGCTTGCTGCCATCCACAATCACCACAAATGTCTTCGAAGCCTGAGCGACGATCTTTTCGCGCAGAAGCGCTCCGCCAAGGCCCTTGATGAGGTGCAACGGCCCCCGCTGAACCTCATCCGCGCCATCAATGGCAATATCGAGCTGACGATGAGCGGAAAAATTCGTCAGCGGAATACCCGCTTTTTTAGCCTTGCGGGCACTGTCTTCGGATGTCGGAATCCCGACAATGTGAAGGCCTTCTGCCACGCGCTCACCGAGCCGCTCGATCATGTAGGTGGCGGTGCTTCCCGTGCCGAGTCCAACCACCATGCCACTTTTGACCATATCGGCTGCACGACGGGCCGCAGTACGCTTGTGCACCTCCATCTCCGAGCTCATGCGGCGTCTCCCGTTGCGGCACGATCTGCCAGAATGACGATCCGGCCTTCACTGGTCACATTTGCAGACGGCAGAGTTTTGTCGCCCTCACGAAGACGCTGGAGCATTTCAACCTTGGAGGCTCCGGTGACAAGAAAGACGACCAGTGCGCTGGAATGGATGGCAGGATATGTCAGCGTAATACGCTCGTAAGGTGCGGTCTTCGGAGCTGCCGTTCCCACCCATGCCGTCTTTTCCTGAAGCACAGGCTCTCCCGGAAACAGGGAGGCCGTATGTCCATCCGTTCCCAGGCCAAGCATCACGAGATCAAACAGCGGGCGAGCCGGGTCCAGCTCGGTCGCGCCGTATGCAGTCTCAAGAGTTTTCTGATAGGCGCGCGCATCCGCTTCGACCGTCCCACCCGTCGGGATCGGGTGAACGTTCTCGGCAGGAAGCGGAACGCGACTAATCAGAACAGATTGACCAACTGTATGGTTGCTATCCGCATGACCTTCGGGAACATGGCGCTCATCCCCGTAGAAAATCTCAATACGATCCCACGGGATACGCTTGGCCAGCTCTGGCTCAGCCAACAGTTCGAACAATCGCTTTGGCGTCGAACCGCCAGACAGAGCCACACGGAACTTGCCGTCCGTCTTGGCCAAAACACCATCTACCAGAAGATCCGCCATTCGAAGGGCTACTGCTTCAGAACTCGGCAGTGTTTCCAATGTGGCGGTACGGATATCGGTCGTCATGTGTTTTTGACCCTTGGCAGAATGTAGCGCTCGACGGCTTTGGCCCAGCCATCACGCTCATTGGTGTCAGTGAGAACCTGGGCAGCGGCTCTCACGTCGTCTTCAGCCTGTCCCATGGCAATGCCCAACCCCGCGACGGCAAACATCGGCAGGTCGTTATGGGCATCACCCAGACAGGCCACTTCATGCGGCGCCACACCGTGAGCGAGGGCCAGCTCACGCACAGCTTCGCCCTTGTTGGCGAGCGCCGGAGTAATATCGAGCAGCATCTCGGAAGAACGGCGTACACTTGCTTCACCACGAAGCATAACAGCCAGTTCCGTCTCGACACGCTGAAGCAGATCGTAATTGTTGCTCACACCCATGACCTTACCGATCCCGTCAAATTCCTGACGCAGATCCGGCACGGTATGAGGCGTCAGCCCGGTAATACGGCGCTCATGCTCCACAAACGGCGTCGCGGCGTCGCGCACCATCCAGTAGGACTGACGCAGCAGCCAGGTCTCGATCCCATGGACATGTAGCATGTCATGCACCACGGAGAGCACATCACGCGACAGGACACGGCTCACTGTCGGTGTTCCGTCCGGCGAAAAGATGATACCGCCGTTAAACCCAGCGTTCTGACCGCTCAAACCGAGTTGTGAGATGTATTTTGTCATCGCAGCGGGAGGCCGCGCGCTTGCCAGACAGAGCGGAATACCGCGCTTCTGGAGCTCCTTTGCCATCGCCATCGTAGAGGGAGCGATTGTCTTTTCCGGTGTCAGGAGCGTTCCATCCATGTCGGACACAACCATCCGGATCGTCTCCGGAAGCGCTGGAAGTTCCGCGTGAATGGTATCTAGGTCAATGGACATACAAGCCCCTGTCGGTCGGCCATATTGAATGGGGGAGTGAGCATACTGTGCCCACTCCCCCTTGCCCATCCGTCAGAGGGGCTTATTTCTGCTCGACGTGACCGCCAAAGCCGAAACGCTGCGCCGAAAGAATCTTCTCGGCGAAGTTGTTGCCCGACCGCGAACGGAAACGGGTAAACAGGGCCGCCGTCATCACTGGCGCCGGCACATTTTCTTCAATGGCGGCTTCGATCGTCCAGCGACCTTCACCAGAGTCAGCAACTTCACCAGAGAACTCGGACAGTTCGCCCGACTTCGCGAGCGCTTCCGCCGTTAGATCCAGCAGCCAGGACGACACGACACTGCCGCGACGCCAGACTTCTGCAATATCCGCCATGTTCAAGTCGAAGCGTTCACCTTCGGCCAGAACGGGCGAGTTCTTGCTCTTCATGATGTCAAAGCCTTCAGCGAAGGCCTGCATCATGCCGTATTCGATCCCGTTGTGGATCATCTTCACAAAATGCCCGGAACCGGATGGGCCACAGTGCAGATAACCCTGCTCGGCACGCGGATCGAGATTGGTCGCGTCCCGGTTCGGCGTGACGGGAACATCACCCTTTCCAGGGGCCAGAGCCGCCAGAATTGGATCGATATAATCCGCAGCCTCTTTCGGCCCGCCATACATCATGCAGTAGCCACGTTCGAGGCCCCACACACCGCCGGACGTGCCAACGTCAACGTAGGAAATCCCCTTCGCTGCCAGCTCTTCCGCACGACGGACGTCATCCTTGTAGTAGCTGTTGCCACCATCAATGATGACATCTCCCTTGCCGAGAAGCGTGCCGAGCTGCTTCACGCAGGCTTCGGTAATCGCACCAGCCGGAAGCATGACCCAGACGACACGATGCGTGTCACCTTCAAGACCCTTTACAAGCGCCTCGACGCTGTCCACGCCTGTGGCGCGACCCTTTTCGGATCGCTCCACAGTCGCTGCCGTCACGGCAGCCGTGCGGTCATGCACAACAACATCATGTCCATGCCGGGTCAGACGGACGGCAATATTGCCGCCCATACGACCCAGACCAATGATACCGATCCGCATATTTATGCTCCTGCCACCGCTTTATGGATTGCCGTGGCAAGGGTCTTCAGGCCCTCTTCCAACGGTCCATCGATATGCACCCGGAGGGCACGACGCCCACGGGCCGAGAGAACTTCAAAGTCACCGCGTGCCTGTGCCGCCTTGACGACACCGAAGCTGAAACCATGCCCCGGAACCGGAACGTCGGCAGCATCAGCCGCAGTTACCTGAAGGAAAACACCACTGTCGGGGCCGCCCTTGTAGGCCTGGCCTGTCGAGTGAAGGAAGCGCGGGCCGAACTCGGCTGCTGTGGCAACCTTCAGCGCATCCCGCAATTCCATCCGAACGTCCTGCGCCCAGTCCCGTGTTTCACGGTTGCGCTCGATATAGGCCAGAAGGCCAACATAATCGCCCGCACCAACACGGCTGAAGTGCTTCTTGAGAACGGAAACAGCGTCTCCTCCCCCAAGAACACCCGCATTCTTTTCATCTGCGTAGAAAGACAGCTTTCCGTCGATTGCGAACGGCTCTTCTGCTGGCAGTGAACCAGTTTCAGCATAGGCGTTCGTCAGCTTGCGGGTTTCAACCTTGCTGAACTCGACATCCGGCTGATCAAACGGGTCAATGCCCAGAACCGCACCTGCAACAGCAGTTGCAAATTCAAAGACAAAGAAGGCCTGCCCGATCTCGTTTTTGTCTGCCAGACGCACCGTAATCACCGGAGCTCCAGCTTCACGCAGTGCTCCAAGACGACTATCCGGAACGTCGTCGCCCAGCAGGATGTCCACGAAAACGCGGTCCTTGCCGTAGACGTCAGGCGTGCCGAGCACTTCCTCGTCAATCGGGATCAGACCTGTGCCCTTCTTACCGGTGCTTTCCGCAATAAGCTGCTCAAGCCAGGCCCCGAAGGACGCAATGCCCTTGGAAGCAAGGATTGTCACCTTGTCACGGCCGAAGCACTTGGCGGAATGACCAAGGATCAGACCCAGCGTCACACCGGGGTTAACGTGTGCCGGTGCGCTTGGACCACAGCTCTCGACCATCAGATTGGTAATGGTCAAGAACTTGCGAACATCCAGACCGCTGACGGCGGCTGGCACCAGTCCAAAGTTTGACAGGACAGAGAACCGTCCGCCGATTTTTGGATCGCCGTAAAAAATGCGCCAGAAGCCGTTCTCTTCAGCGACCTTCTGCATGTGGGAATCAGGGTCCGTGATGGCGATGAAGTTATCGCCCGGAGCCTTGCCCAGAGCCTGACCGGCAACCGTCCAGAAATGCGCGAACAGAATGTTCGGCTCCAGCGTACCGCCAGACTTGCTGGCCACGATGAACAGGGTCTTCTTGAGATCAACGGCCTTCTCATAAGCCCGAACCTGCTGCGGGTCGGTGCTGTCGAGAACATGCAGCTTCGGCCAACCTTCCTGCTGACCGAAGGTTTCGGCCAGGACCTCTGGGCCAAGGCTCGAACCGCCCATACCCAGAAGCAGGATGTCAGAGAAACCACGACTGCGGACATCACGAGCCAGAAGTTCCAGCTCTTCGATGTGCCACAAACGATCCTGAACGATGGTCAGCCAGTTCAGCCAACCGGCTTCAGCACCATTCGTCCAGACAGAGGCGTCCTTCGCCCAAATGCGACGGACCAGACCTTCCTTGCTCCACGCCGTCTCGGATTCAGCAACATCGTCGCGGATATCCGAGGGAAGGTCAGCTGTGACGTGGAGCAACCGTTTTCCCAGCACAGACTCCCGCTTTTCAGCGACCGCACCGAGAAGAGTGTCGAAGGACTCAGAGAAGGACGCACAGCCATCCTTCACCAGCTTCGCCGTGACACCGGCCAGATCCAGACCAAGGCGCTCGGCCTCAGCCAGAACGTGACGGGCTTCTTCAACGTTTTCCGTCAGGCTCTCACGGAGCTTACCGTGATCACGGAACGCATCGAACGTTGCTGGCGGAATGGTGTTGACCGTCTCCGGACCAATCAGCTCTTCGACGTACAGGACGTCAGAGTAAGCCTTGTCCTTCGTGCCGGTGCTGGCCCAGAGCAGACGCTGCGGGTTTGCACCCTTGGCAGCAAGTGCCTGCCAGCGCGGGCTCTTCTTGACGTCAAGGTAATACTGATAGGCGGCCTTGGCGTTTGCGATGGCAACCTTGCCACGCAGAGCCTTGAGCGCTTCGGCATCCTTGTCACCCGCAGCGACGCGGCGGTCGATTTCGCCATCGATCTTTGCGTCAATACGACTGACGAAGAAGGAAGCAACGCTGGAGATGTGGGAAATGTCTTCCCCACGGGCTGCGCGGGCTTCAAGACCGGAAATGTAAGCTTCCAGAACGGCCTTGTACGCATCCAGAGAGAACAGCAGCGTCACGTTGATGTTGATGCCGTCTGCAATCGCTTCGCGGATCGCACCCGTGCCTTCTTCCGTACCCGGAATCTTGACCATCAGGTTCTTACGACCGACAGCCTTCCACAGGCGACGGGCTTCCGTGATGGTGCCGTGCGCGTCAAAGGCCAGATACGGAGAGACTTCGAGGCTGACGTACCCGTCCAGACCCTTTGTCTTTTCGAACACCGGATAAAGGACACCGCAGGCAGCGCGGATGTCATCAATCGCGAGGTGCTCGTAAAGGTCTCCAGCAGAGAGACCTTCCCCTTCGAGAAGCTTGCGGATCTGAGGATCGTATTCCGTCCCCTTACCGATGGCCTTCTCGAAAATGGCCGGGTTGGAGGTGACCCCGCGAAGCCCGTCTTCCTCGACAAGCTTCTTGAGGCTGCCATCTTCCGTAAAACTGCGCTGGATAAAGTCCAGCCAGGGGGACTGGCCATGCTTTTCCAGATCCCGCAGGACACTGCCCACTTTGTCTAGGCCGGTGTTAGAGATTGTGTCCGCCACAGGTTCTCTCCTTACTTGCTACGGGCAGCCTGACGCTTCGCGGCGCCATAAACTGCTTCCGGCGTAAAACCGAACTTGGTCAGAAGTGCAGAGGCAGGAGCCGATGCACCAAACGAATTCATGGCAATGATCGAGCCGCCAAGACCGACATAACGGTCCCAACCGAAGGCCGCAGCCTGCTCGACAGCTACGCGGCCGATCACGTCAGGCGGCAGAACGGAATCGCGGTATTCCTGGCTCTGCTCTTCAAACAGATCGAAACTCGGGATCGACACCACGCGGGCCTTCACACCTTCTGCCGTAAGCTTTTCATAAGCTTCGACAACCAGCGATACTTCAGAACCCGAAGCCATCAGAATCACATCCGGCTTACCTTCACAGGAGGCCAGAACGTACGCGCCCTTGGCCAGACCGGAAGCCGCTGCATACTTCGTGCGGTCAATGGTTGGCAGATTCTGGCGGCTTAGAGCCAGAACAGCAGGCTTGTGCGTCATCGGGATCAGCGTGCGCCATGCCTCTGCCACTTCGTTGGCGTCGGATGGGCGGATCGTCATGATGCCTGGGGTCGCGCGAAGTTGAGCAAGTTGCTCGATCGGCTGATGGGTCGGGCCATCTTCACCGACGCCGATGGAGTCATGCGTAAAGATATACGTGACCGGCAGTTCCATGATGGCCGACAGACGGATCGGAGCCTTCATGTAATCGGAGAAGATCAGGAAGCCGGAGCCATAGGCGCGGATGCCGGACAGCGCGATACCATTACAGATCGAGCCCATCGCGTGTTCACGCACACCGAAGTGCAGGTTGCGGCCACCATAGGTGCCACCCCACTGCGGCGGCTGGAACGATCCACCACCCTTGATGTCCGTCTTCGTGGACGGCGTCAGGTCAGCAGACCCACCGATCATCCAGGGCAGGTTCTTGGCAACGGCATTCAGCACTTGGCCAGAACTTGCGCGGGATGCAACGCCCTTGGCATCAGCCTCATAAACCGGAATGTCCTTGTCCCAGCCTTCTGGCAGACGGTGCTCGAAGATTGCTTCAAGCTCGGCGGCTTCCTTCGGATGCGCTTCCTTGTAAGCCGAGAACAGTTCGCGCCACTGGGCACTGGCTGCTGCACCGCGCTTGCCGAGACCTTCAGCGAAATGTTCCTGGACACCATCCGGAACATAGAAATCACCGGCATTTTCCGGCCAGCCATAAGCTGCCTTCGCGCCCTTGATTTCATCTTTGCCCAGCGGTTCACCATGAGCAGAAGCTGTGCCGGCCTTCTTCGGCGCACCGTAACCAATGACCGTCTTCAGAACGATCATGCTCGGGCGGTCCGTGACCTTCTTTGCTTCCTGAAGGGCCTTCAGGATTGCCTGAACGTCGTTACCGTCCGTCAGCGTCTGAACATGCCACTTATAGGCCTCGAAACGCTTGCCAACGTCTTCGGTCAGGGCAAGGTCGGTCGAGCCTTCAATAGAGATCTGATTGGAATCGTAAACCCAGGTCAGGTTGCCGAGGCCCAGATGACCGGCCGTTGAAGCCGCTTCCGAAGCCACACCTTCCATCATGTCGCCATCACCACAGAAAACCGTGACGTGATAGTCGAACAGCTTGAAGCCCGGGCGGTTGTACGTTTCAGCCAGCCACTTTTCAGCAATGGCCATACCCACGGAGTTGCCACAGCCCTGACCCAGCGGGCCTGTCGTTGTTTCAACGCCTGAGGTGAAACGATATTCCGGGTGGCCCGGCGTCCGGGAGCTCAGCTGGCGGAACTGCTTCAGATCCTCGACAGTGAGAGCTGGCTGGTCCACGACCTTTCCATCCTGGATGTCCCGAACGCCTGTCAGGAACAGCGTCGAGTACAGGAGCATGGAGGCGTGTCCGACGGACAGGACGAACCGGTCACGGGCTGGCCATAGCGGATCGGCAGGATCGTAGTTCAGATCATGCTGCCA
Source organism: Gluconobacter sp. Gdi (assembly GCF_014132155.1). GTDB lineage: Bacteria > Pseudomonadota > Alphaproteobacteria > Acetobacterales > Acetobacteraceae > Gluconobacter. The sequence goes on along the minus strand of NZ_BLJQ01000001.1, from coordinate 373,343 downwards.
AAGCGCATACATGGCCGGGGCGAGAGCCATTGCGGTTCCGGGATGCCCGGAATTCGCACGCTCGACGGCGTCCATGGAAAGGGTGCGGATGGTATTGATACCGAGTTCAGGAAGCGTACTCATCGGTATGGGGTCTCCGGCTTGTGACGAGCGGGGGAAAGGTCAATGATGCCCCCGCACCTTCTGCAGCCACGGCATGACGCGATATCACGTCTGACGCAATGCTTGATGGGTAAACCATATTGTGAAACACGGTCTTGTGCTTGACGACAACCCGCCTCACTTCGATGGAACACGTTATTTCAACCCACCTTCGTGGCGCCCGGATAACGCTGTTTCAGGACGAACCCCTGCCCAGCGCTTCCGCAATATCCTGAAGTGGCAGCTCAGCCTGCGTCCCCGCTGGCCTGATGCCCTGCCCCCTCAGAAACCCCACACCCTGACTGCTCCCGCGCCCGGTGAATGTCTCGCAACGTTCATCGGCCATGCCACCGTTCTGCTTCAGTTCGGCCGGCAGGGAGGTGAACCATTACGCATCATCACGGACCCGGTGTTTTCAGAACGCTGCTCCCCGTTCCGGAGTTTCGGCCCCAGACGCGTTCAGCCACCCGGCATCTGTTTTAAAGACCTGCCGCCGATCGATCTCATTCTGGTTTCACATTGCCATTACGACCATATGGACCTCCCGACCCTGCGCATTCTGGCGCGCAAGGGGGATCCGCTGTGCATTACGCTCCCTGGGAACCGCAAACATCTGGAAAAAGCTGGCCTACCCCGCATTGTCGAACTTGACTGGTGGGAAAGCACAAAGGCGGAAGGTGCGCGTATTTCTGCAACTCCAGCCCTGCATGGCAGCGCACGCACTCCATTCGACCAGAACAAGGCACTCTGGGGTGGCTTCGTGATCGAAGCCCAGGACAAAACCGTGTTCTTCGCCGGAGACACAGCGTGGGGCCGTCACTTTGACGCGATCCATAATCGCTGGAACACGATTGACCTCGCAATCCTCCCAATCGGTGCCTACGAGCCACGCAATTTCATGCGTCGCGTTCACATGAACCCGGAAGAGGCGGTTATGGCCTTTGATACGCTCAAGCCCACCCAGGCGATGGCCATTCACTTCGGGACATTCCAGTTGACTGATGAAGCTATTCTGGAGCCTGCGGCACGCCTCCATCTGGCCTTTCAGGACCGTGCCCGTCCCTTTAAAGCTCTGGAAAACGGGGAAACCCTGGCTCTTTCGCCCCCTCCCGCAAGCCGCTAACCTACCGGCACTATGTCCCCCTTGTGGAAACCGTCATGAACGCACAGACCGTCAACTTCACGCCTGAACAGATCACTGCCCTGTTCATTGACGCCGCCCGTGAGGGTGACACGGACCTCCTGACCCAGTTCCTGGATGCAGGAATGGTCATCGATACACCTGACAGTCGCGGCTACACGGCCCTCATTGTCTCGACCTACAACGGACATCTGGATGCCGCGCGGCTACTCCTCGCACGCGGAGCCAATACGGAATCCGTTGATCTGAAGGGGGCCACGGCCCTGTCCGGCGTCGCCTTCAAAGGCATGACGGACATTGCACAGGTCCTGATCGACAATGGGGCTCAGGTGGATCACGCAAATTTCTCGGGCCGGACGCCTCTGATGTTCGCCATCATGTTTGGCCGTACGGACATGGCACGGCTTCTTCTGTCTGCGGGCGCCAATCCGGATCATCGGGACGGCGACGGCGTTTCTGCCCGTGACCTCGCAGAGCGACAGGGTGTGACTGGCTTTTTCGATCAGGAAACAGGCGCATGAGCCGCTTCTGGAACAAACGCGTCCACGCTCTGGACCCTTACGTCCCTGGCGAACAACCTAAACTAACCAACCTGCTGAAGCTCAATACGAACGAGTCTCCGTATGGTCCGAGCCCGCGGGTACTAGAGGCTATCCGAGAGACTGCAACGGACGACCTTCGCCTTTACCCGGACCCAACTGCAACAATCCTGTGTGAAACCATCGCGAAGCGCTTCGGTGTCACAACAGACCGGGTTTTCGTTGGAAATGGCTCCGATGAAGTCTTGGCTCACGCCTTCCGTGCCCTCTTTCACGATGACGCACCGCTCTACTTCTCGGACGTCACTTACGGCTTCTATCCGGTCTATTGCAGCCTGTTTGAACAGCCCTTCAAGCAGTTCCCGCTCAACGACGACTACGAGATCGACATCAACGCTTATGATGGCCCCTGCGGTGGCGTTGTCGTTGCCAACCCCAACGCCAATACGGGTCTGGCCCTCTCGCTTGAGCAGATCGAAACGCTCGCTCTTCGCCACCCGGATCGGACGGTCATCATCGACGAAGCATACGTGGATTTCGGTGCCGACTCGACTATCGAACTGACGAAGCGTTATGACAACCTTCTGGTCGTGCAGACACTTTCCAAATCCTACGCGTTGGCAGGCCTGCGTGTCGGTTTCGCAATTGGTTCACCGGAACTGATTGAGGGCCTGATCCGGGTGAAGGACAGTTTCAACTCCTATCCGCTTTCACGCCCGGCACAGGCAGGGGCCATTGCCGCCATCAAGGATACGGACTGGCTGGAAGAGATTACGGCCCGAGTGATTGCCAGCCGGAAAACACTTGTCCCTGAACTGGAAAATCTCGGCTTCCAAGTCCTTCCATCCTGTGCCAACTTCATTCTCATGCGCCACCCGGCGCATCCGGCCGGATCGGTTGCGAGCGCCCTGCGCGAGCGTTCGATCCTGGTGCGGCATCTTTCAACCCCGCGTATCCAGAACTGGCTACGCGTCACGATCGGAACGGACGAGGCCTGCACACGCCTGATTGACGCCCTGCGGGCCATCATTCTCACAAACCGATCCTGAACCACAGTTGGGCGGACTGATCCGCCCTCACGATCATGACCTTTCAGAGGCTGCCCGGTGTGCATTCGCGCACCGTTCCGCATTCAGTGATGATGCGGAGGCCTCTGGCGTTTCGTGCTGAAAGACCAAGACCATGCGCGCATTCCACGGACAGATGTCCGACAATCAGCCTATCCGCCGTAACCAGGCAGAGAAGGAAAAGCAGCTTCGGGACCTCAAGGAAACACTTGCTTCCATGAAGTCTCACACATCCCCTGCTCTGAAAGAGAGCGTCCAGCGCCGTATCAAGGAGCTGGAAACTGAACTCCGTGCCGCAGCCCGTGAAAAGGCTACCCGCGCCGCCAACCCGAGCGCCCAACCGCAGGACCAGCAGCGTCAGCGCCGCGCGCCGCGCCGGAACACCATTCGCTCCATGTAAAATTGCGAACCGGGCAGCCTTACAGGCCTGCCCGGCTCCATGCCTCGCCCATGCACTGCAGACGGACCGGATGCATGCCGTCCGTTTCCGTCAGAACATAAAATGCTGAGTACTTTCCGGTAGGTTTGCCGGGCCGATTTTTCAGCCAGTTGAAAACACTTCGATCTGCCGTCATTCCCCCCTGATCCTGCGGAAGAGGATGATTCCAGAGATCCAGAACCTCCGGAACTCTCGTCCGATCAATCATCAGACAATTCGGGTCCACAAACCCTCCGAAGGCCTCGCGGAAGAGCCCCCCGCCCGGGCCCACAGATTCCCACTGATCTTCGCAGACCGGCTTTAACGTTTTGGAATGTACAAACCATCGACCTGACCAGGCCCAGTCCTTTCCCTCAATCGCTTCAAGAAGCGATGACAGATGCTCCGGTGCCCACCAGTTGTCATCATCCAGATAAGCCACCCGACGCGCATTGGAGAGCTGACTCAGGACACTCCGCAGCACGCCTCCGTCACGTGCGCGGCCAAACCCTCCATGGCGCACAGACGTGGAATATCCCGGCCACAGCACCTCCACTGACCAGCCCTCCGGACGCGCCAGACAGGCACTCTCCAGCATCTCCCGCGCACCATCTGGTGGCGTGGTATCCGCACCAATCATGACCTGCACGCGCAGGTCACCACTCTGGGCGAAGATCGACCGCAAAGCATGAAATAATGAGGGCCTCAGCAAGCTGGGCATGACAACAGCGACATCAAAAGGCTGCTGGTCCGGCTGACCATCGTCAGCAAAAATATGAAGTCCAGGACGCATTCTGCAAGACTACGGCGTGCAGCACTCTCCGTCCATGCTGGTCAACCCGGCACTTAATCTCGTCCCTGCACAAAGAGCCATGCCAACCGCACTAGAGCGAAGGTCCACCCACTTCAGGCGCCACCAGGCATGCTCTTGCGCTTCGGTCGTGCAGCCCCCACGATGAAAACAGAATTCCACTGCGAAAGAGCAAGATGTGTCCGCTACTTCCCAATTTTCGCACGAGCAGCTTCTTGACCGCCTCGGCGAAGTCGCAGTTCGCGTCGGACTGAACATCAAGCCGGGGCAGCAGCTCCTCATTACGGCACCGCTGGATGCCGTTCCGCTGGTCCGGCGCGTTACCGAACACGCCTATAAGGCTGGAGCATCACTCGTCACAACGCTGTACGCCGACGATGAGACGACACTCGCCCGTTACGTCCATGCCTCTGATGCCGCCTTCGATACAGCCCCGACCTGGCTGGCTGACGGTATTGCCCGCGCCTTCCGTGAAGGGGCAGCGCGCATGGCCATTACTGGTGCCAACCCAACTCTTCTTGCAGGCCAGGATCCAGAGCGGATTTCACGCGCAAACCGCGCAAACTCAGCAGCCAACCGCCCGGCGATGGAAATCATTACCCAGTTCGCAGTGAACTGGAACATCATCGCCTGCGCCACCCCGGCATGGGCCGCACAGGTCTTCCCCGATCTGGCTCCGGAAGACGCACTGACGGCGCTATGGAACGGCATCTTCAAAGCTTCGCGCGTGGATGTCCCAGACCCGGTAGCAGACTGGAAGGCCCACAACGCCCGCCTGCATGCCCGTGCAAAATTCATGAACGACACACGCTTTGACGCCCTGCACTTCACCGGTCCGGGCACTGATCTTACGGTTGGCCTTGCAGATGGCCATGCCTGGGCTGGCGGATCAGAAGAGGCACTGAACGGCATTGTCTGCAATCCAAACATCCCGACCGAAGAAATCTTCACAACACCGCACCGCTCCCGTGTGAACGGCACCGTCTGCAGTACCAAGCCGCTATTCCATCAGGGTACACTGATCGACGACATTTCCGTCCGTTTTGAAGATGGCCGCATTGTCGAAGCACACGCGAGCAAGGGTGAAAACGTTCTCCATCGTATTCTAGACACCGATGAAGGCGCATGCCGGATTGGCGAGGTGGCCCTTGTGCCCCACTCGTCGCCAATTTCCGCAAGCGAAATCCTCTATCGGAACACCTTGTTCGATGAAAACGCATCCAGCCACATTGCGCTGGGCCAAGCCTACACCAAGTGCATGGTCGACATTGAAGGTCTGACGCCGGAACAGCTTCTGGAGCGTGGCGTTAATGACTCCCTGATCCATATCGACTGGATGATTGGCTCGGATAAAATCGATCTCGATGGGATCAAAAACGGCAGCCGCACGCCTCTGATGCGTTCCGGCGAATGGGTAAACGCATGACTTTGAACATCAAAACGCTCACAGCGCTCGCTCTCTTCGCCAGCGCGGCTCTTCCTTTTTCTGCGCACGCACAGGGCTACCCAAGCCAGACCCAGGTTGATGGGCAGCAAGCCCAGCAGCCTGCGCAGGTTCCCCCGCAGTTCAAGGCCGACACAGAGCGCGCCATGCGCTACGCCCTGCCCGCAGACTTCATGCCACGTGCCACGAGCGCGATTGGGGAGCTTCAGGCCCGCAATATCCAGCCACCCAACTCTCAGGGGCTCGGCTTGCAGGCGATGATTAGCCAGGCAGGTCAGGTTCCCGGTTTTGCCGCTGTGCTCTCATCCCATGGCTTTACGCCGGAAAGCTTCATCACGGGCATGACGACCTTTGGCATGACACTTGCCGTAAGCAACGGACAGGTTCCAGCAGGCATGCCGTCTCCCAACCCGAACAACGTTGCGCTGTTCAAAGCCCATCCGGATCAGGTCAACGCCCTGATGCAGGCTATGGGCAACCCTCCCCACTAATTTTACGGGCGTGCTCTGACTTTATGCAGGGCGCGCCTTCTTTTCCCACTCTCTCACTGATAAAAAGCCGACATGTCTGTCGCGCTTGATCCTTCCACACTCCCTGCCGTCAACATTCTGGGGCTTGCCCAGTCTGGAGCTATTCTCCGTGCTGAACGGGACACACCGCCCGACGGTGTTCCTGCGTTCATCACAAAAGAAGGATGGGACGAGCTTGTTGCTGCACACGCCGCAGAACATGATAAGCCGCACACCATCGTCCTTCCGGCCCTCGAAAAAGCCGTAACGCGACTCTTGGCCCATGCCGCTCAGGCAGCGTCGGAAGAAGGCGGGACTGCTCCCGTCGTCAGCCTTGAAAGCGATCTTTTCCCGAGCGACGAGACTTTGATTCTCGCCTTCGTCCGTGATGAAACGCACCCTGTTGCCTGCACACTTATCGGAACGGCACACCAACTCGCAGGCGTTCTACGCTCAGCAACGTCAGTATAGGGCCCTCTGACGCAGAGCCAGTTCGTCCAGAGCGGCTTGCTCCTTACGAAGAGCGAGATAATTCATCTCAAGCCGCTGCTTATCCTGCAGTTTCTCAACAGCTTTTAGAGCTGCCTGAGCCATCAGTAGAGCCGAACGAAGACAATCCCGATCAAGTGCTGCCTCCCGGCAAAGCTCCTGTGCGTCAGCGATCGCACGCTGGCCAACGGGCAACCAGCGGCTGAATGCTTCTACTGCATCGTCATCAGCCTGCGGATCTGACGCCAGCCCCTGCTCCTGAATCAGTAGCAGATGAGCCTTGCTCAACACTGCTTCAGCAGCAGTCTCGCGCGCTACTGCTTCGCCAAACGCCTTCTCAACAGCCTCCAGTTCATGGCGCCGCAGGCGCTTGAGCGTATCCAAGGGCATCTGCTTCATTTTACCTGCTCCCATCGTGTTCAGGCCTCGGTATTCATAATGCTGGAGAGCTGTTCAAACGCTTCCGCACAGTTAGACCGTTCGCTCTTGCCTTGAGAAAGAAACTCTTCAAGCCTGGGCATAAGCCGTACAGCCTCATCGACGTCCGGCTCTGTTCCAGCCTTGTATGCCCCCAGACGAATCATATCGGCCATCCGCTCATAGGTTGCCATGGTTGCCCGCGCCTGCTTCGTGAGCCTGTTTTCCTCAGCTGAATTACATCCCGGTACGGCACGTGACAGAGACCGAAGAACGTCAATCGCGGGGTAACGCCCCTGCTCACCAATCCGCCGATCCAGCACAATATGTCCGTCGAGAATTCCACGAACGGCGTCTGCAACCGGCTCGTTATGATCGTCACCTTCCACGAGAACCGTGAACAGGGCGGTAATCATGCCTTCTCCCGGATAACCAGGCCCCGCGCGTTCGAGCAATCGCGGCAGTTCAGCAAAAACAGATGGAGGATAGCCACGCGTAGCAGGAGGTTCCCCAGCTGACAGACCGATCTCACGCAAGGCCATGCAATAGCGGGTCACACTATCCATCAGCAAAAGCACGGATTTACCCTGATCACGGAAGTGCTCTGCAATCGCCATACCCGCAACGGCAGCATCCCGACGCATCAACGGAGGGGCATCTGATGTGGCAATGACCACCACACTCCGCGCCAGCCCCTCAGCCCCCAGATCGTCTTCAATGAATTCACGAACTTCACGGCCGCGCTCACCGACCAGTGCAATGACCGCCACATCGCAGTTCGCACCGCGCGCCAGCATGGACAGCAAAGTGGATTTTCCGACACCAGACCCGGCAAACAATCCCAGCCTTTGACCACGCCGACAGGTTGTAAACGCATCCAGCGCCCGCACTCCCAAGTCTATGCGCTCTCCAAGCCGTGCCCGCGTTGCAGCGTTTGGAGGTGCCGCACTGACAGACTGTTGCTGAAATGCCGGCGCTAACGGCCCCTTCCCGTCAATCGGTATCCCGAGGGGGTCCACGACTCTTCCAAGCCAGCTTTCATTCACACCCAGACTGGCTGACTGACGCCCACTCAAAGAAATACGCGCTTCACACCCAGGCCCAATCCCTTCAAGGCTACCGAACGCCATGACCCTCGCGTGTGCATTATGAAATCCCACAACCTCAGACTGTATTGATGACCCAGAACGCGCCTTCACGTTAATTCTGTCACCAATGGAAACGAGTCCCTCCAGGCCGTGAATGGTCATGCACAACCCTGTCACATCCCGAACAACTCCGATTGCACTATCAACGCGCACGGATGAGAGCTTTTCGAGAAGACTCTTTAATCGACTTTTTTCGGCAATTTCCTGAGAGTTTTCGCGATGTGACGTCATCAAACAACCATAAGGAGCGCGACCTTAACAAACCCTGAACAAGCGCTCCTTAATGACGTAATAATGAAATTTTTACGCTTTTTGATTTGTATCTATCGACAAACACAACCTTGGGTAGTAACCATTGCTTCACCAATCCGGGAGTTGAGAAACATGCGTATCCTTCTTGTCGATAGCGATCTTCAGGCCGCAGCCCATCTGTCTCAGACCCTTCGTACGGCTGCCTTCACCGTCGATCATACGTCCTCTGGCGAGGAAGCAATCGAAATGCTCCGGCATTACGATTATGATCTGATGGTACTGGAACTGATGCTGAACGATATCGAAGGTTACGATGTCATCCGCCGTGTCCGCGCAGCCCGGATTACGACGCCCGTTCTCGTTCTCTCTGCCCTGCTCCGCCCCCAGGCCAAAATCCGTGCCTTCTCGATGGGGGCCGATGATTACATGACAAAGCCTTATGACTCAGGCGAACTTGTTGCCCGTCTTCAGGCCGTCATGCGTCGCTCTCGCGGATTTGCCGAACCTTGCCTGCGCATTGGCAATCTGGAACTGGATCTGAACGGGAAAAACGTCACTGTTGAGGGGAATCCCCTGCACCTGACGGGTAAGGAATACGCCATTCTGGAGCTTCTGGTCATTCGGAAAGGCTCTGTCCTGACCAAGGATGCTTTCCTGAATCATCTTTATGGCGGCATTGATGAGCCTGAAATGAAGATCATTGATGTCTTCATCTGCAAACTGCGCCGTAAGCTTCAGAAAGCAGGAGCCAGCAATCTCATCTCTACAGTCTGGGGACGTGGCTACATTCTGCGTGAAGAAACAGCGGCCGAGCCCCTGCCCGCCTCTGTCAGCCCAATGACCAGAGCCACATCTGAACTGACCGTCGCCTAAAACGTGATCTTCAGGATTGGTACCAGTCTGGCCGGATCGTCACACCATGATTGACCGGCCCGTGACCAGCTCCATATCCCGGCGCATCTGAGAGCGCGCGCCGTAGATAGGCATTAGCCCGACGTACCGCCGCTTCAAGATCCATGCCCTGTGCAATGCCCGTCGCAATGGCACTGGCAAGCGTACAACCCGTTCCATGAGTATGACGCGTATGAATCCGCGTTGCGCGGTGTACGTATTCATCACCATTGGGGAAGACAAGGAGATCCTCGAGATCCTCTCCCGTCATATGCCCCCCCTTAAGCAGAACGGCCGTAGCTCCCCGCTCTTGCAGGGTGTGGGCTGCCCGACGCATTCCTGCCAGATCATGAATGGCCTCACCCGTCATGACTTCTGCTTCGGGAATATTGGGAGTCACGACCAAGGCCCGCGGCAAAAGACGGGTCATCACAGCTTCTACAGCGTCATCAGCCAGAAGAGCTGACCCGCTGGTGGACACCATGACCGGGTCAAGCACCAGTGGGAGATGCGTATGACTTTCCAGTTCGTCAGCAACGGCATGAACAATGTCTGCCGTCGCCAGCATTCCGGTTTTGCAGCAATCTGCACCCAGATCATCGATAACGACCTGCATCTGCTGTCGAACAAATGCTGGAGAAACAGCCTCCACCCCAAAGACGCCGAGTGTATTTTGTGCCGTCAGGGCTGTAACGGCGCTCATTCCAAAGCCCCCCAGAGCGGTAATGGTCTTCAGGTCGGCTTGAATCCCGGCCCCGCCACCCGAGTCACTTCCCGCAACTGTCAGAACCCGGCCACGCATACGTCAGGCCTCCGTAATTGCTCTGATCGCCTCACAGACATGATCCACGACCTGAAGAACCAGCGCATCGTCTTCTGCTTCCGCCATTACGCGAATCAGAGGCTCGGTCCCACTAGCTCTCAGAACCAGACGACCGCGCCCGGCGAGACGTTCTTCCGCCCAAGCTTTGGCAGCCGCCAGTTCGGGACTGCTCAACGGATTAGCCCCAGAGTAGCGAACGTTTTTGAGAAGTTGCGGGAAAGGCTGGAAGACCTGACAGATCTCACTAGCGGGCTTCTTGGTCTCCACTGAAACAGCCAGAACCTGTAGAGCGGCAATCAGCCCATCTCCGGTCGTAGCGTAATCGGACAGCACCATGTGCCCGGATTGCTCCCCGCCTAGGTTCCCACCATTCTCACGCATGCGCTCGACGACGTAGCGATCCCCGACGGCCGTCCGCTGAAGCTCCAGACCATCTTCCGCAAGAGCCTTCTCCAGCCCCATATTGGACATGACCGTGGCCACAACCGTGTTGGTCCGCAGACGTCCATGCTGCTTCCAGAATCGGGCGATCAACCCAAGAATCTGGTCGCCATCAACCAGATTGCCGTTCTCATCGGCGATCAGAACACGGTCGGCGTCTCCGTCCAGCGCAATGCCGAAGTCCGCGCCATGTTCTTTCACGGCAGCACAAAGCGTCTCTGGATGGGTAGAGCCAACACCGTCATTGATGTTCAGGCCATCCGGTGAACAACCAATCTTGATGACTTCCGCACCCAGCTCCCAGAGAGCAGTTGGTGCAACGCGATATGCAGATCCATTCGCGCAATCGAGAACAATCTTCAAACCATCCAGACGCAGCCCCCGCGGGAAGGAAGCTTTGGCATTCTCAATGTAGCGGCCAGCAGCATCGTTCAAACGAGAGGCACGCCCGATTTCTGCCGGTGAAGCCAAACGCTGAGACAGGTCCTGTCCCATCATGGCTTCAATCTCCCCTTCAACTTCATCGGAGAGCTTGAAACCGTCTGGGCCAAACAGCTTGATGCCATTGTCGGTGAAGGGATTGTGAGAGGCCGAGATCATGACACCGAGGTCTGCCCGCAAAGACCGCGTCAACATGGCAATTGCCGGCGTCGGAAGCGGCCCAACAAGAATCACATCCATGCCAGCAGACAGAAAGCCAGCCACAAGCGCACATTCAATCATATACCCGGACAGGCGTGTGTCCTTGCCCAGCACAACAGTATGTCGACGGCTCTGACTGCGCATGAAATACAGGCCCGCGGCCTGTCCAAGCTTCTGGGAAACTTCCACCGTCATCGGAGCGGTGTTTGCAGTTCCCCTGATGCCGTCCGTCCCGAACAGAGCCCTCTTGCTGGCCATGGTTATGAAATCCTGCCTGTCTCGATAGATAAGAAAAAGGCGCGGCACCGGAGAGGAAATTCCCCTCCAATGACGCGCCTTGCGGTGCGGTTAACGGTTTGATTAGCCTGCCTGAGGAGCCGGATCAAACGCACCCGGACGCGTCGTCGGCACAGAGGCGCGGCGATTATCGGGCAATTGCTCGTCATCGGATGGACGCTCGATCGCCTCTCCCCGCATGATCCGACCAACATCATCCCCAGTCAGCGTCTCGTACTCGAGCAGAGCCGCTGTCAGACGGTGCAGATCATCAATCCGCGTCAGAAGCAGATGATGCGCCTGCTGGTAAGCCGTATCAATCAGAGCCTTGATCTCTACGTCGATATCGCGCGCCGTCTGCTCAGACAGATTCTTGTTCTGCGTGACAGAGTGACCCAGGAAGACTTCCTGTCCGTTATCGCCATAGGAAATCATGCCGAGCTTGTCGCTCATGCCCCATTCCGTGACCATTCGGCGAGCCAGATCGGTAGCGCTCTTGATATCACCCGACGCACCGGCACTGACTTCTTCCGGGCCAAAGATGATTTCTTCAGCAACACGGCCACCCATGGCAATTACCAGACGCGCCAGGCACCATTTCCGGCTGTAGGAAATGTTGTCTTTCTCAGGCAGCGTCATCACCAGACCCAGAGCGCGCCCACGCGGCACAATCGTGGCCTTATGAATGGGGTCACTACCCGGCGTGAAGATCGCGCAGATGGCGTGTCCGGCTTCATGATAAGCCGTCGAGCGCTTTTCGTCTTCGGTCATGACCATGGACCGACGCTCTGCGCCCATCATGACCTTGTCCTTGGCCTCTTCAAACTGAGCCATTCCGACCGTACGGCGTCCCTGACGGGCAGCCATCAGAGCAGCTTCATTCACAAGGTTGGCAAGATCAGCACCGGAGAAGCCTGGCGTACCACGAGCAATCACTTTTGGGTCCACATCTGAAGACAGTGGTACTTTCTTCATGTGAACGCGCAGGATCTTTTCGCGACCAGCAACATCAGGGTTCGGCACAACGACCTGACGATCAAAACGCCCCGGACGCAGCAGAGCCGGATCCAGAACATCCGGACGGTTGGTTGCTGCAATCAGGATAACGCCCTCATTGCTCTCAAAACCATCCATCTCGACGAGCATCTGGTTAAGGGTCTGCTCGCGCTCATCATTGCCGCCACCAAGACCGGCACCACGATGGCGGCCAACGGCGTCAATTTCATCGATGAAGATAATGCACGGAGCAGCCTTCTTGCCCTGCTCGAACATGTCACGCACACGGGATGCACCGACACCAACGAACATCTCCACGAAGTCCGAACCGGAAATCGTAAAGAACGGCACATTGGCTTCACCAGCAATTGCACGGGCCAGAAGCGTCTTACCCGTACCCGGAGGGCCGACCAGCAGGGCGCCCTTGGGGATCTTGCCACCCAGACGCGTAAACTTCTGCGGGTCTTTCAGGAATTCGACGATTTCCTCTAGTTCAGCCTTGGCTTCATCGATACCTGCCACATCGTCAAATGTGACGCGGCCCGTCTTTTCCGTCAGCAGACGAGCCTTGGACTTGCCAAAACCCATCGCACGGCCACCACCGGCCTGCATCTGGCGAAACACCATGAAGCACAGGCCAACAAGCAGAAGAACGGGAAGATAATTTCCCACATACCGCAGGATGGAGTTCTCACCGCTATCCATTGGCTTGGCTGTCACTTCAACACCCGCGCCGGTCAGACGAGCCGGAAGGCCCGGATCCATCGGTGCATAGGTTTCGAAGGAGGTACCGTTCGTCAGTGTTCCAGAAATATTCTGTTCCTGGATAACCACCGAGCGCACCTGGTGCTCGTCCACATCATGGACAAAATCGGAATAGGCGATCTGCTGGGCAGCATGCTGGCTTCCACCGGGCTGGAAGGCGGTCAGCACTGCCATTCCGACCATGATGATGACCACCCAGATCGCAACGTTACGGCCTAAATTGTTCATCTCGTTCTCTGTCGTCCTTCAGACTGTCCGTCAGATGCAGCAGGGCTTCATCATCTCAACAGGCCGACGTCATAGTCTGCGTTGACTTCATAACATAGGCGGTCCTGCCCATGATCCTACCCCATCAAGGGCAGGAAAACGCATTTCCACGCATTTTGGTACGCTTTTCACCCGTTTACGCCGTTTTCGCCGGTAACTGGAACCCCTCCAGCCCAGGCGAATGGAACCGTTCCGGCCCTTTCCAGAAGATCTGGCAACCCTATGACACAGCCGTCGCGCCAGAGAGCGGGGAGTGCCTGTAACGCTTCGACAGGAATTCCCAATCGTCTGGCATCAAGACCCTGCGCCCCACTTCCAAGAGCTCCAATAAGAGTTCCTTCAGGCACATCCTCTTGCAGGCATCGCCAGCGCCCATCCCAGAGAGGCTGCCCGGCAGCACAGACAGAGGCCTCTACAGACCGCATTTCTCTGACAAAGATAACGCCGTTCCCAAACCGCCCTGCTGCCCGCATAATCACGCCCCCGAGTGAGCCTTGTCCCTGCTTTATGAGTGACAGGACTTTCTCACGCGATGGACGATAACGACCGCCAGAAACCAACCGCACCAGAGCAGACACGCTGCCCTCGCAAACGCCGTTTTTTCTTAAGAAAACCCAGCCCGCAGGATGCCATACGGCCTCATTCGCCAGTAAGTCAGCTAGACCAGCATCTTTTAGCGCGCGGTTCAGCACAGCGCTCGCTTGCCACTCGCGAGCTTGAGTCCGCTCGCTCTGCGTCAGGTCCTGGCGCCATCGCACCCGTTCAAATCGACGGTTCTGATTGGAAGGATCTTCGACCCAACTCAGGCCGGCAGCCCGCAGCGTCCCTCTTAGGCGTTCCGGATGACAGGCCAATAGTGGCCGAACAATCCTGATCCGCCCCCGAATGGTAGATGCAGCAATCCCGGCCAAACCAGCTTGTCCGCTTCCTGCACCATACCGCATCGAGACGGTTTCATCCTGGTCATGGAGATGGTGCGCCACCAGAAGGTCCAGGCACCCTGCGTCAGCACATGCCCGTTCCAGAGCATCAAATCTCGCATCCCGGGCTCGCTCCTGAAGCCGCCCCTTTGGAAATGGCGCCAGAGTTAATACCCGGGCTTCCACGCCCATCTCGGACAGCCTTTGAGCCGTTAGTCTCGCTTCCGCCGCAGACTCGGGACGCAAGGCATGGTCAACAATGAAGGCGAGAACATGCTGACGCCAACGCCGTGCAAGCCATGCCAGCGCCAGAGAATCTGCGCCTCCGGAAACGGCAAGTCCAACCGGCGCAGTTGGCGCATCAGGCAACCAAGGCCCCAAAGACTCCACCCAGGCAGAAAACTCTGCCGCCTGAATGGGATTGTTCAGATCAATGACAGGCTGCACGTCCACGGAACGTTGCTGCTGCGGATTTCACGCGAGGCGTCGGCGTTGGGAACTCAGTCTTCAGCTTATCAAGCGCCTGACAGGCTGAATTCTTATCTCCCATAGCCAGGAGAGAAGCTGCAACGCCTAACAGGGAGTCCTGTGCCTTCGGCGTTTTCGGCGCTTTGTTGTAGGCGTCGTAATAGGCAACAGCAGACTCGCGATACTGCTTCTGACCGGCCAGAGACTGAGCCAGAAGGAATTGGGAATCCATCTTGCCGGAAGCGCTCTTGGCAGTCTTTATTGCAAAGCGCGCATTCGTCTCAGCATCTTCATACTTGCCCGCTTTTAAGGCCGCGTTCCCCAGCTTTAATGCATCAATAGCTGTCTTGGGAGCATCGTCAGAAGACGGAGACGCCGTTTCTGCTGCTTTCGGAGGTGTTGTCGAACTGCTGGCAGCAGCCGGGGCAGACGCGGCGGCGCCATTTCCACCATTCTGCGACGCAAACTGCATGTCTGAAATCTGCTTCGACAGATTAGCCTGCGTTTCCTTCTGCGCATTGCTTAGCTGATCCAGCTCCCCGCGCATCTGACGGTTCTGCTCTTCAAGGGCAGAAACACGCTCCAGAAGCTGTGCCGTCATGTTGCCGTCGGCTCCCGAGGTGGAAGAACCGCGCGACGACGAAGAGCTTGGAGCAGGCAGAGGCCCACTGTTCTGAATCTGGGAAAGCTGCTGACGGAGCGACGCAATTTCGTCCTGAAGAGCAATCGCCTCTCGGGAGGAAATACCCCCTCCATCCGACGCGTCCTGAGCCAGGGCTGGCAGGACAGGACAAAGCACAGAAAGCGCCGTTCCGAGCATGACGGCACGGAGGGGACGGGACAGGGCCATGCAAGATCTCCTGAAACATTCTCAGCGCCCGGCCTGGGCGCCCTCTCGCAATGACCGGCGAGTTCGGTTGATGAACAGTCTTAAAACAGAAACGGCCGGAGGATAAACTCCCCCGGCCGTTCAAACTGTCAGTCCGTCAGACGGATGACCTGGGTTCAGCGAACCGAGGTGATCGCGTTACGGTTCTGAGCCCATGAGGCTTCATCGTCACCGTCAGCGGTCGGACGATCCTTGCCGTAGGAGATCGTCGTGATGCGGGAAGCGCTCACGCCCTTGGCAACAAGATAGTCACGAGCAGCATTCGCACGACGCTGGCCGAGAGCAATGTTGTATTCTTCGGTGCCGCGATCATCGCAGTTACCAGCGATCTGAACGCTGACCTGCGGATACTTCGCGAGCCATGCAACCTGCTTGTCCAGCGTTGCACGAGCTTCTTCAGAAAGCTGGGATACATTCAGCTCGTAGAAGATACGGTCGCCAACATTGGCAACCAGGTCAGCTTCGCTGCCCGGCGTCGGGCCGGCTTCCTGCGTGGCTGCGCCAGCGCCGGTGCTGTTGCCCGTATCGGTTTTACCGTTGGAGCAGGCTGCGAGAACAAGCGCCAGACCAAGCGCACCAAACACCTTGAACTTCATGTGTCTCAACCCTGAGAACGGTTCCGTATCAGAAACCGAAATGCGGCATATTGCCGCGTTGTTCCGGACCACACACCTTTCCACTCAGGAACGCTCAAGAATCCTTAACGAACTCTCTGCGAACCACTGGAAAAGCACTGGCCACTAGCGCCCATACCCATGACTTAAATCCGGGGTCAAGCATCCTGTGAGGTGCTCCCCCCAAGCCAGAGAACGATTCTGTTTCGAAACTAGAAGATGCAACATAAATGTCACAGCACTTAGACAGGAATGTGGCGGAATTCTGCCAATTACTTTGCTGAATATTCTTTAATCCCTTTATCATCATGCAAGGCTTGCGCATCAGCCAAGCGTAGCTTGCGTGGCACATTGTGCCCGACAACTGGGGCGCTAAAGTCAGTTTATAGAAGATGCGATGGAAAGCTGGACTCTGGCGTCGGAGGAAAACACCTCAAATCGACTCCACACGAAGCTCTTGCATGCCCATTCTAAAAGCAGAATTGGTCTTTAATGCCCTTACGGCCGAGCGGTCGCTCCAGACCTTCTTTGGGGGAATACTCCCCGCTGACCATCGCCAGCAGGGAGGTAGAAACCTGTTCAGCCGTTCAGCGGAGACCAGGCGGGGTCAGACGCACCCGTTGCCGTGCGGATCGGGCGCTCATTAAAGCCTGTAATATCAATTGTACCGATTCCGGACGCGAACCCGGCACCACCGGCGCCCGAAGCGCTCTGACGGCAGAACGCAAGGACCCGGCCATTCGGGCAGAACGTCGGAGATTCAACTGTGAATCCCTGCGTCAGAATACGTTCACCCGTACCATCCGGGTTCATAACGCCAAGAGAGAAGCCGCCATGCCCAATGCGGGTAAAGGCAATCAGATCGCCACGAGGTGACCAGACCGGAGATCCATACTGGCCAGAGCCATAGGAAATCCGGCGTGCACCACCGCCCGATGCGCCCATGATGTAAAGCTGCGGGCTACCGCCACGATCGGAGTTGAATACGATCTGGCTGCCATCCGGGCTGAAGCACGGGCTGGTATCAATCGCACCACCAGAGCTGGTAATCTGATGCTTGCTGCGAGAAGCCAGATCCACAACAAAAATGTCAGATCCACCACCACGCGTTGCAGACAGAACAACGCGGCTTCCATCTGGAGAAAAGCGCGGCGCGAAGGAGATGCCGTCAAACTCACCCAGCATCTGCTGACGGCCAGAGCCCAGATCAAACAGATACACGCGCGGACGGTTGTTCGCATAAGACATGAACGCAACCTGATCGCGCGCCGGGTTGAAGCGCGGCGTCAGGGTCAGCCACTGGCCGCCTGTCAGCATCCGGGAATTGAACCCGTCCTGATCCATCAGCGCCAAACGGGTGATCTGATGACGGCGCGGCCCCGTACGGGCAATATAAGCGATACGGGTATCGAAGTACCCCTTCTCGCCCAACATCCGCTCATAGATCACATCAGCAATAATATGAGCAATCCGACGCCAGTTGGATTGCGAGGCCGTGTAGGCCGTGCCCTGAAGCTGCTCGCCGGCTACAACGTTCCACAGACGCATTTCCACACGAACACTGCCGGAGCCGATTGCGCGCCCCGCAACAGCAGCGCGTGCGCCCTGAGCCTTGAGCCCGCTGAAGTCCGGAGTGCCCGTAGGTGACACATCGCCTGTCATAACCTTGAACAGACCGGTTCCAGCCAGATCGGAAGAAATGACACTGGATATCTGTTCACCCATTCCGGCACCGAAGCTCGGAATGACAATGGGGATAGGCGCCTGACGGGCCTGATCTACGGTAATTTCAGCTTCTCCCGCCCCACCGGCCGCAGTTCCTTGTGCAAACGCGGAAAGCGGGGTTGCAAGAAGACCACCAGCCGCGGCTGTGGCACCGAGGATGGAACGGCGCGACAGCAGCGCGCTCAGAGCATCAGCTTCGGAATCGGAAATGAAGGTCATGATGATTCCTCTAGGGTTTACGGCCTGAAGACAAAACGCAGCTGATGCGTCTGGCCTAGCAGGTTGGAAGGAATGGGGAGATGGGCACAGGTCGGGCTCAGAACCGCATCCCGCGCACGCTCCGCCAGCACACGATAGGACGGATCTGCCGCCATCTTCGCTGCCGTATCCGGAGCATACTTCACAAGACGTGCCTCACCCGTTGCATCCACCGTCACAATCAGATGCGCGACAAAGCTCGCATAGTTCCGCGCTTCCGTGTCTTCCGTGTAGCAACGCCGCACGGAACCACCGATCGCCTTCTGATCCGCCATGGACAGAGACTTGGTGATATCGCCATTCGGCACACCGCCGCCATCCGGGGCTCCACCCTGTGGTGGATTGGCCTTCGCCTTGGGTGCATGCGTCTGCTTCTGGTCAGACCGGAAACTATCCAGCGTCGCCAAAAGAGAATGACTGTCCGCCTGCGTATTCTTGGACGCATTCGGCTGGGTCAGATGCGAGAACTTCGGCGTATCCGGCAGCTTGTCAGCCTTCTGTGTCTGCGGGCTCGGGGGAGCCACCATTGCAGACTTTGAAGGCGGAGACGGCTTCGGCGGAGACGCAGGAACAGGCTCAGGCGACGGCTCCGTAATTTTTGGCGGAAGCTTCGTCGGCGGCAGAGGCTGAGGCTTTGTCTCAGGCGTCGGCGGGACCGGCTGCGGCGGCGGTGGCGGCGGTGGCGGTTCTTCCGTCGGCGCCTTCAGAGGAGGCGTCGGAGACGGAGGAGCCTCGTTCTTCACGGGCGCAGGCGCAGGAGCCGGCTTCGGAGCCGGATGGTCAGCCTTGATGGGATGGGTAGGAGGCCCTGCCTCCTCAAATTCCATCTGAACCGCCGGAGGCTCCGGCGGTTCAGGTGGTTTCTCGAACGGGATCCGCACAACCAGGTACAGGATCAGTGCCGCATGGACACCGACTGAACCCAGAAGCGCGTTGCGAAAGCGACGCCTGTCCGAACGACGTGGACGCACCACTGTGGTGTCCTCTTACTGGCCGCTCTGAGGCTGCTGAGCCAGCAGTGCCACATGCGTAAAGCCGCCAGACGTAATCTGTCCCATGACCTGCATCACGCGACCATAGTCGATATGTGCATCAGCCCGGACAAAGATCCGATGGTTCGGATCGTTCTGGGACTGGACCTTGAGCTGGTCCACAAGCTGCTCGGGTGTGATCGGGTCTTCCCCCAGGTACAACGAACCATCGTTGCGCAGGGAAACCGTGATCGGCTTGGTGTCAGCATTGACCGGGCTGGCATCCGTCTTGGGCAGATCGACATTGACGCCACTGGTCATCATCGGCGCCGTCACCATGAAAATGATGAGCAGCACCAGCATGACGTCCACAAGCGGCGTAACGTTGATCTCAGACGCGGGGCGCCGACGACGGCCACCCATACGCCCACCTCCTCCAGCGGACATCCCCATGGATCAGGCCTTCCCGCTGGACGTCTCGTCCGCACGTTCTTCCGACTGACGGGAAAGAATGGCGGCAAATTCGGTCCCGAACGCATCCATGCGGTCCGCGAACTTGTCCAGCGAGTTGCTGATGACGTTATAGGCCACATAGGCCGGGATAGCGGTCACAAGACCGATCGCCGTTGCGAACAGAGCTTCGGAAATACCCGGAGCCACAACGGAGAGGTTGGTGTTGTGCATGGCAGCGATCGAGCCGAACGCATGCATGATACCCCAGACCGTTCCGAACAGTCCGACGAACGGCGCAACCGGGCCAATCGTGGCAAGGAAAATCACGCGGCGACCCAGACGGTCGTTTTCGCGCGAAACGGTGATGTTGATGGCACGGTCGATACGGTCCCGCACGCCACCGCGCGCCAGATCAATTCCGACAATTCGTGCCGAGCGACGCCATTCGCCCATGGCAGCGCCGAACACGGCGGCCATCGGATGAGTCGGGCGTGCGCCATCAGATTCGTAAAGGTCGTCCAGCGAACCGCCGGACCAGAAACGGTCTTCAAATTCCGTTGCTTCGCGATTGACGCGACGCATCAGAAGGATTTTTTCCGCAATGATCGCCCACACGCCTGCACTGCACAGGACGAGCCCGACCATGACCAGCTTAACGACGATGGACGCGTGCAGGAACAGGTCCAGAGGCGACAGACCGGCCGCACCGACCGCCCCAAGCGCACTCGAACTTACCTCATGATCCACTGTTCTCTCCTGTCCAGATCCTGTCCCTTACGGGTCAGGACTCTCCATTGCACTTCGTGAGGAAACAGGAAAGTGGGTCAGACCTCTCCAGCCTCGAGTTTTCGAACAGCATCACACCACCGAGGCGGAATTTTGGCAGGTTTCATGGCTTCGGCAGAAAGACACGCCAGCTCTACGTCAATGACGACGGCGGTTTCGTTGCCATTCGTGCTGTTTCGAACAGTTTGTTCAAGTTTCAACCGCGTTGGCGTCATTGCAACCAGCGCTGTCTCGATTTCCATTTCATCATCGAGTCGCAACGGCGCGCGATAACGCACCCCAACCTGCCGCACGACAAACGCCAGACCAAAATCGCGCAGAAGCTCCGTCACCGAAGCCCCTGCATCGCGCATGGCTTCACTGCGCGCACGTTCTGCAAAGCCGAGATAGCGGGCATGATAGACGATGCCACCTGCATCCGTGTCTTCGTAATAAACCCGGAAACGGATCTTATGCGTTGCCATCAGTTTCTCCGCTCATTGGCAGTGGCTCTTCAGCCTGCCGTGTCGTCGTCGAGCCCGGACAGAAGATCAACCTGGCTCGCTGGCGGGTTCAGGCCCAGATGTCTCCACCCAGCCTCACCCAACATGCGCCCCCGCGCTGTCCGCAGGATGAGCCCTTCCTGAATCAGATAAGGCTCGATGACGTCTTCCAGTGTGTCACGCGCCTCTGCCAGACCGGCAGCCAGCGTCTCAACACCCACAGGGCCACCATGGTGGTGCTCTGCGATACGCTGCAGATAGCGGCGGTCCATCGCATCCAGACCGCGCTCATCAACTTCAAGACGGGAAAGTGCGGCATCAGCCGTCGCGCGATCAATGATCGGCTTCTTCGCGACAAGCGCAAAATCCCGAACACGACGCAGAAGACGGCCCGCAATACGGGGAGTGCCGCGGGAACGACGGGCAATTTCCTCGGCTCCGTCATCATTCAGATGAACTCCGAGCTTCGTGGCGCCGCGTGATACGATCGCCCGTAGCTCTTCCGGCGTGTAGAACACCAACCGCAAAGGGATACCAAAACGATCCCGAAGAGGTGTTGCCAACAGACCTGCACGGGTTGTTGCGGCTACAAGCGTGAACGGCGCCAGATCAATCCGCACCGAACGCGCCGCCGGCCCTTCCCCGATAATCAGGTCGAGCTGGAAATCTTCCATCGCCGGATAGAGAATTTCCTCAATCGCCGGCTGAAGACGATGAATTTCATCGATAAACAGCACATCACGAGGCTGGAGATTTGTCAGGATTGCCGCAAGGTCTCCAGCACGCTGAATCACCGGCCCGGACGTCGCCCGAAATCCAACACCCAGTTCACGCGCCACAATCTGCGCCAGTGTCGTCTTACCCAGACCTGGCGGTCCATGCAGCAACACGTGATCCAGGGCATCTCCACGGGCCTTGGTTGCCTCGATGAAGATGGCCAGATTTTCACGGCTTGCTTTTTGCCCTGTAAAATCCGCGAGCGTTTCAGGCCGCAAGCCACCTTCGGCAATATCATCCGGCAGGCGTGCGGCGTCCGTTTCACGAAATTCGCTCATCGGGCGAGATCCTTAAGGCAAAGGCGGATTGCCAGATCAAGCGAGGCATTTTCGTTTTCGGCCAGAACACGACTGAGAACAGGCCAGGCCTCTGCCCGCCGAAAGCCGAGACCAGCCAAAGCCAGGAGCGCATCATTCTCGACGCTTGGCCCTGTCACCACGCCTGGCATCGGGGCGGACGCGCCACCACCGGGCATTTTGGCAACCTTGTTGCGAAGTTCGCTCAGAATTCGATCAGCAAGACGAGGGCCGACACCAGCCGCCCGCGTCAGCGAACCACGATCGCCCGCATTGATTGCCAGGAGAAGCTCACCGGGAGAGTTGGTCGAAAGGATCGCCAGCGCGACTTTGGCACCCACACCTTGCACGGTCGTCAACAGGCGGAACCACTCGCGTTCGTGCGTTGTCACGAACCCATACAGAAGGATCGCGTCTTCCCGAACAACGGTTTCGATCAGAAGACGCACGACTTCCGGAGGCTGCGGAACGGATGAGAGTGTGCGTGTTGACGCTGACACCACATAACCAACGCCATTGACGTCAACAATGCAGCGCTCTCCTTCGATCTGCCCGACGAGCCCTGTAAGCTGTCCAATCACGCCATCCGCCTTCCAGCCGTTACATAGGCCGCGCTTGCACGATAATGGGCATGGCAGATCGCTACAGCCAGCGCGTCCGAAGCATCAGCCTTGTAGATGGCGACGCCGGGCAAAAGCCGCTTCACCATCATCGTGACCTGTTCCTTCGTGGCAGATCCGGTTCCCACAACAGATTTCTTGACTGTCATAGCGCCATATTCCGCTACCGGAAGGCCTTCGTAAGCGGGCGTCAGAAGCGCCACGCCACGTGCATAACCGAGCTTGAGCGTGGAAGAGCCATTGCGGTTTACGTAAGTTTCCTCAACCGCTGCTTCGGCGGGAGCATACTCACGAATCAGATTCTGGAGTTTCCCGTGCAGCTCACAGAGCCGCAGGGGAACCGATTCATGACCATCTGTCGCAATCACACCAGAGGCCACATGCTTCAGGCGGTTGCCATCCACATCAATAATTCCCCAGCCCATGAAACGCAGGCCGGGGTCTATGCCCATCAGACGGATCAAGCGGCGAGCGCCTGCGCCACATCGTCTGGAAGATCAAAGTTGGCGTAAACAGCCTGAATATCGTCGTTATCTTCCAGAACGTCGATCAGCTTCAAAACCGTCCGGGCCTTCTCTTCATCCAGAGAAATGCTGTTTTCCGGACGCCAGTCGAGCTTGGCGGACTGTGGCTCGCCGAAACGACCCTCAAGAGCGTCACGCACTGCGAAGAAGTTTTCCATCTCGCAGGTGATCTCGTGCCCTTCCTCGGTCAGCACGGCATTATCCGCACCAGCCTCAATGGCGGCTTCCAGCATCTCGTCTTCAGAGGCGGCATTGACCGGATACGTCACAACACCCAGCCGCTGGAACATGAAGGACACGGAGTTCGATTCACCCAGCGAACCGCCATGCTTGGAGAACGCCGCACGAACTTCACCGGCCGTCCGGTTCCGGTTATCGGTCAGGCCTTCGACGATAATCGCCACGCCAGCCGGACCGTAGCCTTCGTAGCGCACTTCCACATAGTCTTCGCCGCCAGCAGCACCAGATGCCTTCTTGATGGCACGCTCGACGTTGTCTTTGGGCATGTTCGCTTCACGCGCTGCGGTAACAGCAGCACGCAGACGAGGGTTGGATGCCGGGTCAGGCAGACCGGACCGCGCTGCAACCGTAATTTCACGCAGGATCTTGGCAAACTGCTTGGCGCGCTTGGCATCCTGCGCACCTTTACGGTGCATGATGTTCTTAAACTGTGAATGACCGGCCATCGGTCGCTCCTTCCTCTACGGGTGTCAGAGGCTCAGACGAGCCTGCCATGACAGTGTTTGAACTTCTGGCCCGAGCCACACGGGCAAAGCGCATTGCGCGGCGTTTCTTCATACCACTGCTGAAGCGTCGCTGCATCCGGCTCGTTAACTGAGCCCGCGGCCGCAAACTGTGCCTGCGGCGCGGCAAAGCTCACAATAGGCTCTGGTTGCGTTAATGCGGGCGCTGCTGGCGGCGCTTCGAAGCTTTCATGGTGTGCTGAGCTATCGACCACCGGATATGGCGGCGGCTCACTCACAGCCTGGATCCGGCACATCGTCTGCGTCACACGCAGGCGCATATCATCCAGCATCGCCGTGAACATCTGGAAGGCTTCCTGCTTGTATTCGTTCAGCGGATCCCGCTGACCATACGCACGCAGGCCGATACCCTGGCGAAGCTGATCCAGCCCATGTAGATGCTCTTTCCAGACGGCATCGAACGTGGTGAGAACAACCTGCTTCTCGATCATGCGCATGAGGTCCGGCCCCATGTTGGCCGTCCGGGCAGCCTGAGCCTTCTGGGCTTCAGCTTCCACGCGCTCGATCACGCTGTCAGCGTCCATGCCGTCTTCCTTCGCCCAGTCAGCGATCGGAAGCTCAAGATTCAGGACGCGGGAAATTTCAGCCGTGAGCCCAGCCGTATCCCAAGCCTCGGCAAAGGATTTCTCAGGAATGTGGGCGTGAACCAGATCTTCGATGGTGTGCAGGCGCAGTTCCGCAATCACACCCGACAGATCTTCGGACGACATATATTCCTTGCGCTGGGAATAAACTTCCTTGCGCTGGTCATTCATGACGTCGTCGTATTTCAGCGTGTTCTTGCGCATGTCAAAGTTACGGGCTTCAACGCGCTTCTGAGCCTTCTCGACGGCCTTGTTCAGCCATGGGTGAACAATCGCCTCTCCTTCCTTCAGGCCCATCTTCTGCATCATCGCGCCCATACGGTCGCCAGAGAAAATGCGGATCAGATCGTCTTCAAGGGACAGGAAGAAGCGGGAATTACCCGGATCACCCTGACGTCCCGAACGGCCACGCAACTGGTTATCAACACGACGGCTCTCATGACGCTCTGTACCGATGACATACAGGCCGCCGGATTCATGAACCGCGCCATGATTGGCTTCGACGGCTGCACGGATTTCTTCGGTGATGCGCGCACGCTCTGCGTCATCCTCGATCCCATCCGTATAAGCATGGGTCAGCATCTCGATGTTGCCGCCCAGTTTGATGTCCGTTCCACGACCCGCCATGTTCGTGGCAATCGTAATCGCACCCGGCGCACCAGCCTGCGCAATGATACTGGCTTCTTTTTCATGATGACGCGCATTGAGCACGCTATGCTTGATGCCGCGCTGATCCAGAATGCTGGAGAGGTACTCACTTCTTTCGATGGACGTTGTCCCCACCAGGATTGGCTGCCCTTTGGCGCTCACTTCCTGGATCAGATCCGCAACGGCGTTATATTTTTCGCCCGCAGTCAGATAGACTTCATCGTCCGTATCAATCCGCTTGACGGCACGGTTCGTCGGAATTTCAACAACCGTCAGGTTATAGATTTCCGCAAACTCATCCGCTTCCGTCATGGCCGTACCCGTCATACCAGAGAGCTTCGGATACAGGCGGAAGTAGTTCTGGAATGTGATGGATGCGAGCGTCTGGTTTTCCTGCTGGATCTCGACGTGCTCTTTCGCTTCCAGCGCCTGATGCAGGCCATCGGAATAACGACGGCCATCCATCATACGTCCGGTGAATTCATCAATGATGATCACCTTGCCGTCACGGACGATGTAATCAACGTCCCGCGTGAAGAGCGTATAAGCGCGAAGCGACTGCTGGACGTGGTGAACGACAGCCACGTTATGAATATCGTACAGGCCACCTTCCTGCAGAACACCGTCCTGGTTCAGGAGCTCTTCGATACGGTGTGAGCCAGCTTCCGTCAGCGTAACACTGCGCAGCTTTTCATCCTTATCGTAAGCTTCCGGCTCCAGCACCAGCTTGGCCACAACCGCATCAACAGTCCGATAAAGGTCGGAGCTGTCATCTGCCGGGCCAGAAATGATCAGGGGCGTCCTGGCTTCGTCGATCAGGATGCTATCCACCTCATCCACGATTGCGTGGTTGAACGGACGCTGCACCATATCGCCGAGCGAATATTTCATATTGTCGCGCAGATAATCGAACCCGAACTCGTTATTCGTTCCGTAAGTAATATCTGCTGCGTAAGCTTCACGACGTTCCTCATCCCCCAGATTCGGGATGATCACGCCGGTTGTCAGACCAAGGAAGCTGTAAAGAACAGACATTTCCTCGGCATCACGACGGGCCAGATAATCGTTCACCGTCACAACATGCACGCCCTTGCCGGACAGCGCGTTCAGGTAAACAGCCAGCGTCGCAACAAGGGTCTTGCCCTCACCGGTCCGCATTTCCGCAATGCGACCGTCATGCAGAACCATCGCACCGATCAGCTGCACGTCAAAATGACGCTTGCCCAGAACACGGCGAGAAGCCTCACGGCAAACGGCAAAAGCTTCAGGCAGCAGTTTATCAAGGGTTTCGCCTTGGGCGACCCGCTCCTTGAACTCTACAGTCTTGTGCTGAAGCTGCTCGTCACTGAGCCCCTGAACCGTGGGCTCCAGAGCGTTGATCTCCGGCACACGGCGCTGATACGCCTTGAGCGAACGATCATTGGCGGAGCCGAAAAGGGCGCGTGCGAGGCGTGCGAACATGCTGAACCTTGAGATGCCGAGCACCCGGCCGGAAAAGCTCTTTCCACCATCGGAAAGACCTCCCAAACCGGGCAATGACGATTTTCACGTCAGGTGGAGATAGGACCCGTGTGCCCATGGGTCAATGGAGAGGGACCAGAGAAGGCCCTCAAAATACCCATTTCCGCTACGTGACGGAATGGTAAGGGTGCGCGCACTTGCAGGGTTGAGCGGCCTTTGTCATGGTGCAGTCCATTCGGTTTTTCTTATTCTTTATGGTCCGAGGTATTTTCATGCGGCTTTCCCGCTCCACTCTCGCCTGTGCAGCTCTTCTGGCTGGCACGTCGGTTTCGGCTCCCCTCGCATTTGCTGCTCCGGCCGCACCTGCTGCAACCGCTCCGGCCCCGGCTGCTGCACCTGCTCCGAACCCGGACATGGTGATTGCAACCGTTAACGGCGAAAAAATTACCTTGGGTGACGTTCAGCAGGCTGCTGGCAACCTGCCGCCGCAGGCTCGTCAGCTTCAGCCGTCCATGCTGATCCCGCTGCTGGTCAACCAGCTCGTCGATCAGAAGGCAATCCAGATTGCCGCTGGCAAGGAAGGCCTGACCAACAAGCCTGAAGTCAAGGAAGCCATGCAGAACGCCGCCAACAGCGCGCTGCAGAATGCTTATCTTGAAACCAAGGTTGGCCCGCAGATCACGGATGCTGCCCTGCACGACTACTACCAGACGCATTACGCCAACCAGAAGCCAGAGCAGGAAGTCCACGCTCGCCACATCCTCGTGGAGACGGAAGCACAGGCCAAGGACATCATCGCCCAGCTCAACAAGGGCGCTGATTTCGCCAAGCTTGCTGGCCAACTGTCCAAGGACAAGGGCTCCGCTGGTGCCAATGGTGGCGATCTGGGCTGGTTCAAGAAGGGCGACATGCTGCCGGCCTTCTCTGAAGCCGCTTTTTCCATGAAGCCGAACACAATCTCCCAGACGCCGGTTCACACGCAGTACGGTTACCACGTGATCCAGGTTCTGGGCTCCCGCACGGCTCCGATCCCGAGCTTTGACCAGATCCACGACCAGGTCCGTCAGGAACTGATCCGCGAGAAGGTTCGCCAGATCGTTCAGCAGGCTGAATCCCAGGTGAAGGTTGTTCACTTCGACGCACAGGGCAAGCCGGTCACGGCCGCTCCGGCACCGGCTCCAGTCAAGAAGTAAGACTAAGACCATGGCAAAGCCGATCCCCGTCTCTCCGCTGGCCCGTCCTCTCCCGGACCTTTCAACGGTTGCTGGTGTTCGGCTTTCCGCCGTCGCCGCGGGCGTCCGCTATCAGGGACGAACAGACCTGATGCTCGCGGAATTTGTCCCCGGCACGATTGTTGCAGGCGTTTACACCAAGAACGCCTGCCCTGGCGCACCCATCCTGTGGTGCCGCCAGGCTCAGACAACTCCCTATGCGCGCGCTCTTCTGGTCAATGCTGGAAACGCCAACGTCTTCACAGGACGGGCCGGAATTCAGGCCTGCGAAGACTGTGCAGACGCGGTGAGCAAGCTGCTCGACTGCCCCCCGCAGGACGTTTTCCTCTCATCGACAGGCGTCATTGGGGAAAAACTTCCACAGGATAGAATTATTGCGGCCCTGCCCGCCGCACAGGCTGGCCTCTCGGAAGATAACTGGGCACAGGCTGCCCGCGCCATCATGACGACGGATACCTTCCCCAAGGCCGCACGTCGTGACGTGACGATTGGTGGCAAGCCGGTTCGCCTTCAGGGTATTGCCAAGGGTTCTGGAATGGTCGCCCCCGACATGGCCACGATGCTGGCCTATGTCGCGACGGATGCGAAGCTTCCTCAGAATGTTCTCCAGTCCCTTCTGGCCTCCGGCTGCGCGCAGAGCTTCAATTCGATCACAGTCGATTCGGACACCTCCACGTCAGACACCCTGATGCTGTTCGCAACCGGCCTGGCCGATAATCCGGCCGTTGATGACGTCAACGATCCCGCTCTCGCCGAATTTACCCTCGCCCTGAATGACCTGCTTCTGGAGCTTGCCCTGCTGGTTGTCCGGGACGGTGAAGGTGCGACGAAGCAGATCCGCGTTGAAGTCACCGGTGCGGACTCCAATCTTTCCGCACACCGCATTGCGCTCTCGATTGCCAACTCGCCACTGGTCAAAACGGCCATCGCTGGTGAGGACGCAAACTGGGGCCGTGTCGTGATGGCTGTAGGCAAGAGTGGTGAACCCGCAGACCGTGACCTTCTGTCCGTCGCCATCGGCGGAACCTGGATCGCGCGCGATGGCGGCGTTGTCGAGAACTACGATGAAGCCCCTGTCGTCGCACACATGAAGGGCCAGGACATCGAAATTACAGTCGATATGGGGCTTGATGATGGACAGGCCCGCGTGTGGACGTGTGACCTGACGCATGGCTACATCGACATCAATGGTTCTTACCGCAGCTAGAGCGATCAACACGAGAGCGGGAGCGGGGGTTGTGCAGCCCTCCGCCTCCCGTTAGCACAGGTATCGCTCCAATTGGCGGGCGCTTGGTATGAGGAAACTGTCCATGTCTGCTGCAACTCGTGTCGTTGTTCTCGGTGGCGGTGTCGGAGGTCTTGAGGCTGCTACGGCCCTTGGTCGCCGAAACAACATAGCCGTGACACTCGTTGACCGCAGTCCGGTCCATTACTGGAAGCCTTCCCTGCATGAATTTGCAGCAGGCACGATGCAGCACGACGGCAACTGTATTCCTTTCGCGGAAACGGCTGGAAAATTCGGTTTCAGCTTTGTCCAGAGCCTACCTACCGCTGTTGACCGTACCGCCCAGACGGTCACGCTCGAAAACGGCAGCACCCTCCCCTACGATTATCTGGTTGTCGCTCTGGGTTCCCGCGCCAATGACTTCGGCATTCCGGGTATCGTCGATCACTGTCGCTTCATTGATAACCTTAATGATGCCGACACGCTGTACTCCGAATTTCGCAAGGCCCTTCAGGCAGCTCGCGCAGCTGGTCAGAAGCTGAGCCTAGGCATTGTTGGTGGTGGTGCCACAGGTGTTCAGCTCGCCGCCGAGCTTTGCAAAGCCATTGATGAAGCGCCCGGCCTTGGCCCATCAGTCCGCAAGACAGGCCTTGATGCTGTTCTGATCGAAACCGGGCCGCGCATTCTGCCCGCATTCCCGGAAGCCGTTTCCACAGCGGCAGCCAGTCAGCTCGAAAAGCTCGGCATCTCTGTTCGCACCGGCGCTATGGTTGTCGGCGCGGACGAGCATGGCTTCAATCTCAAGTCCGGCGAACAGATTCCTGCGACGCTCCGAATCTGGGCTGCTGGTGTCCGTGCCTCTGATGCCACCAGCCTGTTCGATGGCCTGGAACGTGGCCGCGCAGGCCAGCTTGGCGTGACGCAGACGCTTCAGACAACTGAAGACGCCAAGATCTTCGCGATTGGCGACTGCGCCCGCATTGACGCTGCGCCAGTGGCCCCAACGGCTCAGGCTGCCCGCCAGCAAGGGCAGTATGTTGGGCGTGTCCTGCCGCAGATCATTGCCGGCCAGACACCTGCCGCATTCGTTTACAATGATCGCGGCGCTGTCGTGGCATTGGGTGATTATAACGGCTGGGGTATGCTGGATGCCAACCGCAGCTTTGGTGGGGGTCTGCTGTCTGGCCTGTTTGCACGCCTCATTCACGAAGGGCTGTACCGCCAGCATCAGGCTGGTATCGTGGGTCTGGTAAAGACGGCTTGCACGACGGCGAAAGAGCATCTTTCTCCCGTGAAGCCAGACCTCGGCGCCTGAAACTGCCCGACAGATGTGACCGTCGGGCCTTGTCATCACCAAGTGAGCAGACATGACCGACGCACTTCTGCCTTCCACGTTCGATCAGACCATGCAACGGGTCGAAACGATCCTGTCTGACAAGGGCTTCAAGTTCCTCCAGGCGGACACCATGCGTCCGCTTCTGGAGCATGAAGGCCTGACAGACTGGGACACTTTTGCCGCCAGTTGGAACAACCTCGGTCTTGATCTCTATATGGCCGATGGAGGCCGCTATCGGCGTCGTCGCTATGCGACGTTTGCGGTCAGTTCCTCAAACATCACGCGCAAACCGAATCAGCCCCATTATCAAAGTCGCGATCACAACCTGCTTAATGGTGGCATCGAACGCTGGTTCGGGCCCATTGAAGACACGATCGCCACTCATCCGGCCATGCTGGCAGCCATTCGGACAATTGGTCGATTCGCAGACGCCCTGACGCCATCCGAATCACGCCCTGAAACGTGGCACGCAGAGGTTCACCAGTTCCGCATTGAAGCGAACCCCAACAGTGAGGGGCGCCCTACCCCGGAAGGCATGCATCGCGATGGCGTAGACTGGGTGCTCGTCCTGATGATCGGCCGTCACAACGTCGAGCAGGGTGTGACGACAATTCACGATGATCAGAAAGACCTTCTGGGATCATTCACCCTGACCCAGCCATTTGATGCTGCAATTGTGGACGATCATCGCGTTTATCATGGCGTGACAGCCGTCACACCACAGGATGCAGACAAGCCTGCCTATCGCGATGTGCTGGTTATTACCCTTCGCCACGAATAAACCTGAAATCTCCAATGGATCGACAGGCTTAATTCCGTGTTAAGAATAACATCATGACGATCCAGCAGATTCTTTCCCGTATCCGGCTTCGCCATCTGGCGCTGCTTACAGTCTCAGCCCTCTCGGTCGCCGCAACGGTGAGCGCTGCGACAACACATCACCGGACGCATCATACGCGTCGGGCTAACGCCGTGGGGACAGGGGCCGCACCGGTTATCCTGTCTGCCCATCCCGGCACGCAGCTTGATATTGATGCGCGCAAACTGAACACGGACGATCTGGAAGATGCCGCCAAGCATCACGATCATCCGGTCGTGCTCGTCGGCTCTGCCCCGCTATCCGCAGGCAAGAATGATGAAGCCCTGTTCGTTCAGCTTCAGTCGGCCCGCCTCTGTGGGTCTGCTGGCTGCACCACATCCGTGTATCTGCGCCATAACGACAGCTGGAAGACGGTTCTGGATTCCGTGAACGGCGATATTTCCGTTCTCCCCACACGCCACAAAGGCATGCATGACCTTCTCGTTGGCAAGAACGACAAGTGGATCTGGGACGGCAATGAGTATCAGGACACGCTCAGCGCGCCACCCATGCCCAAAATGAACGGGCCAAACTGACAATTTTCAGGAAAGTCTGGAGCGGGTGAAGGGAATCGAACCCTCGTATGCAGCTTGGGAAGCTGCCGTTCTACCATTGAACTACACCCGCGACGTCGCTACTTATACCCCCCCCTTCGCGCCTCTGCAATCCATGCCGAAGGGGTGTTGACGCAAAACCACTCCTCGGCCCATAGTCCGCTCGTGAAATGGCCATAAAGACCGTTTCATCCTCGTGATTTGAGCGGCCGGCTTGCGGCGAGGATAAATAATTGCGCTAAAGAGGCCCTGCGGTTTTCCATCCAAGATTTCCCAGGACTTCCACGGCCCGCCACATGCTTTCCGCCTGTCTGGGTGGAAACCTTATGGAGGGACTGATTTATGTCTTCAGAAAACTGGCGTACTGCCACCCGTCTCCTGCACGACGCACCGAACCGCACTGAATTCGGTGAAACGTCCGAAGCCATTTTCCTGACATCCGGCTTTGTCTACGATAGCGCTGAACAGGCTGCGGCGACGTTTACGGGTGACGTTGAGCACTTCCAGTACTCCCGCTTCGGCAACCCCACTGTTGACACGCTTCAGGAGCGCCTAGCTCTGCTCGAAGGTGCGGAAGCCTGCATCGCGACTTCTACAGGCATGGGTGCCGTTTCTTCGGCTCTTCTGGCCCATGTGAAAACTGGGGAGCGCGTTGTCGCATCTCGCGCCATCTTTGGGTCCTGTTACTGGATCGTCACCAGCCTGCTGCCGCGCTACGGCATTGAGACGGAACTAGTCGATGGTGATGACTATGAGGCATGGGAGCGCGCGCTGTCCCGCCCGACAGCCGCTGTTCTGATTGAAAGCCCGTCCAACCCAATGCTGGACGTTCTCGATATCCAGCGCATTGCAGACCTTGCTCACAAGGCAGGCGCGCTGCTGATGGTGGACAACGTGTTTGCTTCCCCCATCGGACAGTCTCCCCTCAAGCTTGGTGCTGACGTCGTGCTGTATTCCTGCACGAAGCACATTGATGGTCAGGGCCGTGTTCTGGGTGGCGCTGTTCTGGGCAGCGACAAATGGATCAAGGAGACCCTGCAGCCCTTCACCCGCAACACGGGCAACGCGCTGTCTCCGTTCAATGCATGGGTGCTGCTGAAGGGGCTGGAAACTCTCAAGCTTCGGACCGAAGCCATGGCGCGCAATGCTGCAGATGTCGCAGATGCACTTGCTGGCCTGCCGGGCGTCGTGAATGTCCGCTATCCCGGCCGTAGCGATCATCCGCAGCATGAACTTGCTCAGAAGCAAATGAGCAACGGTGGATCTCTCGTCGCTTTCGAAGTCGAAAACGGTAAGGCCGGCGCTTTCGCATGCCTCAACGCCTTCGGCCTCATCGCAATTTCCAACAATTTGGGTGACGCCCGCAGCCTGGCCACGCATCCGGCAACCACGACGCATATGCGTGTTGGCGAAGATGAACGCGCACGTCTGGGCATCACTGACGGCGTGATTCGTCTTTCCGTTGGTCTGGAAGATGCAGCCGATCTGATTGCAGACGTCACCGCCGGTGCCGCTGCTGCTCACGCTGCAAAATAAGTTTTCCTGACAAAGGCGCGGGATGACATTAGAATGGCGTTATGCCTGACAAGTCATCCCAACCCCATCTCCTGGCTGATCCGGAAGCGGCAATGGCCGAAGCCATGGAAAACGCCCCCCGTTTCAGCCAGATCACGGACGACGTGACCGTAACCGTCCGCACGTTCTGGCTGGACGACCAGTCCCAGCCGGAAGACCACCGGTTTGCGTGGGCTTATCATATCTGCATCGAAAATGGCCGGGAGGACACCTTCCAGCTGATTTCCCGCAGTTGGGAAATCGTGGATGGCCTCGGGCGGACCGAGCATGTTCACGGAGATGGCGTTGTCGGCGAACAGCCCATCATCGGTTCGAAAGACCAGTATGATTATACGTCTGGCGCCATGCTCACCACGCCAAGCGGTTTCATGCGCGGCACGTACCACATGCTCGAGCCTGTTTCAGGCCAGCGCTTTGACGTGCATATCCCCACGTTCAGCCTCGACAGCCCCCACGAAGCCGGGCTGCTGCACTAACTCCTGACACCACCCTTGACGTTGCGCGCCCGGCAGCCCATTCCTGCGCGCATGCGTATTGCTGCCCTTCTTCTCGCCGCCGGTCGTGGCCGGCGCTTTGCAGCTGGCTCGCCCGAAGGTGAGGGCTCCAGCAAGCAATTCCGGATGCTGCGGGGAAAACCCGTCATCCGCCGTGCCGCTGAAGCTCTGCTTCCACACGTGGACATCCTGCTTCCCGTAGGAGATGACCCACTGCTGGCTGACAGTCTGGCCGGGCTGAATGTTCTGCCGCCTGTATCAGGCGGCGCAGAGCGTCATGACAGTGTACGCAACGGACTGGAAACGCTCGCTAATCTGGCAGAGCCCCCGGATCTCGTGCTTGTCCATGACGGAGCACGCCCCTGCGTCCCTCCCGAGGTGGTTCAAAACGTCATTGAAGCACTGAAGGCCCATGCCGGTGTTATCCCAGCCGTTGCGGTCAGCGATACGATCAAGAAAGTAGAAAACGGGATCATTGTCGATACCGTCTCCCGTGAAGGCCTGTGGCGCGCACAGACCCCGCAGGGCTTTCACTTCCCGACCCTGCTCGAACTTCACCGAACCCAACGTGATGCCCGCACCGATGATGCCGCATTACTGGAACATGCAGGCCATCCGGTCGCAATCGTTCAGGGCTCGGACAACAATATCAAACTGACAGTTGCGGAGGATCTGATGCGTCTTGAAGGTGTAATCGACGGCAACCTGCTGCCCCGCGTTGGGCTTGGCTATGACGTCCACGCATTCGAGGAAGGCCGCAAGCTGATCCTCTGCGGTATTGAAGTTCCCCATACGAAGGGTCTGGCCGGTCATTCAGACGCCGATGTCGGCATCCATACGCTATGTGACGCCATTTATGGTGCGCTGGCTGAGGGCGACATTGGGCGTCATTTCCCACCAACGGACAACGAGTGGAAAGACATGGATTCCGCCCGCTTCCTGGTTCATGCGGGCGAACGTATCCGTGCCCGTGGCGGCTTCCTCGTCAACGCGGACATCACTCTGATCTGCGAACGCCCGAAAATCGGCCCTCATGCCAAGGCGATGCAGGACCGTCTGGCAGAGCTGCTGCAAGTGAATGTCAGCCGTATCTCCGTGAAGGCCACCACGTCCGAGCGTCTCGGCTTCACAGGCCGCGAAGAAGGGATTGCAGCGACTGCTGCCGTCAGCATTATGGTGCCGGATAACGGAGACGCCTGAACGTCCGAGTTTACTTTCGGGAAAAATTCCAGAGCCCATTCTTCATCGTGGAGAGTGGGCTTTTTTATGTCACAGTAAAAAAGATAAGCCTGACAGGTTCTCAGGCCCAATCAGCCGCGTCTCAACCGTGAATAGCGCAGACCACGACAATAATCGGCGTTGCAGCTAGCAGAAGCCATGCCCCCATGGAGCACTTTGCTACAAGACGTGTACCCATGTGACGCATGGGACGACTGACGGATACCGACATATCTTCCTCGACTCTGACATTGCAGGACAGAGCGGAAACTGCGCCATAACTCCCCGTGGAAGCCAGTCACTAATCATCTCGTTCTGTCACAGCGCCAGATGCGCCCCGATTATGGCAAGATCATGCCCTAAACCGGGAAATCAGGTGTTTCGGGCCAACTTTAGAAACTGAACGGTTTCCGCAGCATCTTTTTCCCGAATTGCGATGATGCGAATCAGCTCATCGTCCTGTCCCCAGACCAGAAGCTGCTGCCATTCATCAGCATTTGCGACAAAAACCGCCTCCTCCAGACTGATCGCATCGTAAACCAGCGCCAGAGACAGCAGAAGACTTCCAAAGCACTGTGTCAGCACACCCAATGCCGCAAGTTCCGCTTCCCCTTGCTGAGACAGCAGACGCTCCAGCCCCGTCACGTAATCGCCAGACTGCGTTACAGGCATAAGTCCGTCTGTTACTTCCGGACGAATGCCCTGCGTCGCCAGCCAGGCAAAGACACGCTCAACTGTCGAATCGGCTGGTCCTTTGCGATAGCAGAGCCCGTCATCCAGGCCCAATCGTAGAAGGGCTTCCCGCGCCTCAATCAGATCCGGGCGAATCCGCTCGATCATGGTTCCGGCAATACGGGTCATGGAGAGTTGTTCAGGCGTAAAGGAGGCATCCTTTGGAATAGCCTCCCATTCTGCCGCAATCGCTTGCGCCAGGGACTGCGAGGCAACGGCCAGTACAGTTCCCTGAGGAAGCCGGATAGGCCGCCCGTCCAACTCAGGAGAGAATAACCCGTCGCGCTCCCCGACTGAAACGCTCTGCCAGAATCGTTTGCGGCTGCTCAATGGAGAACTCCCAGCGCGCGCAGAATGTCACCCGCTTTGTTGTGATGATGAGACTGCTCGGACGGCGGCGGTCCAGCCTGTCCTTCACGGGCAGCCGCAAGCGCGGCTGTGCAGGGATCAGCCGGGGCTTCCCCACCAATCGAAAGCTGGAATCGGCCACCGGCATCCCTGTCCTGCTTCGCCTGTGGCGCAGACAAGGTGCCCGTTACGATAACAGGGGTGGAAGCACCGGCGCCTTCGAAGTCGATACTGGGCACGAGATGCAACTGGATTTCCTGTGATCCCAGACGGACCTCACCATGCCCAGCCGTAGAGAACCGGCCAGACTGGAGCCCAATCGTGTCCAGCGTGGCCGTATCGTTGGCAAGCGCCATGTGCAGACCGATACAACGCAGTGGCCGCACTCCGCTTCCCAGAAGGGAATCCGCGCCGGGGCCAGCAATGCGGCCCAGGATCTGGCTGTCCACTTTCCCGTCTACCATGGAGACGCCCAGATGCCCGCTCAAAGATTGCCGCAGATCCTCAGCCGTCTGACCCTGACCGGACACTTCCCCCACAAGCTGGACTGGCCCCTGAAGCAGCAATGGCAGCCCCAGGCCCTCTTCCAGAAGACCGATCGGGAGTACCAAAGGCTGGAACGTCAAATGAGTTGTGACTGGCAGATGGGATGCATCCAGATCCGCCTGTCCCGACAGGGTCAGCCCTTGGCCTTGTCCGGAAATTGGCTCAAGGCGCAGATGACCGTCTGACAGGGTCAGGTGCGTGGCAAGGTTGGTGTAGTCATGTCCATAGAACACAACCCGGTCGAGCGTCAGATGAAGGTCAAGGTCCTGGGCTCGCAGACGCTTGACCCATGAAGGCACAGCCGCACTCTCCACAACACCTGCGTCAGACACGGCGGGAACAGAAGACTGGTCCTGCATCTGAACAGGCTGTGTCGCTGCTTTTTCTACGGTCCCCGTCGCTCCCGGAATAGGTGCAGGCGGAGCTTTCGCAGGCTGCTGAGCAGCTTTCGCATCCTTCAGCCAGACATCTCTCAGCGCATCGAGATCAAGCTGGGTTGCGTGCAGATGCCCATTGAGTAGCGGCGTAGAGTTTTCATCAGTCAGAAGATGAAGGGCGCCATCAAAGTCTGCCTCGCGGCTCTTGAAAGCCATATCATCCAGCGTGGCTTCACTCAGCCCTTTGCTGCTGACCGTGCCCTGAAGCGAAACGTCATGCAAAAGAACGCGCGGCAGATGAAGCGCCTTAGCGCCGCCCTGCACTACAAGATGACTCTTCTCAGTTCCTACAGTGCCGGAGACCGTGACTTTGGCATCATCCTGAGCATTAATGGGCGGCGTCGCGCCTTCAACATTCAACGCGGTGGACAGAGACAGCGGCATGGACCGCAGTTCAGCCTCGACAGGCACTTCCGTATGGAAATGATCACGTCTTGCGAGATCCACCTGCTCGAGGGTCCCGGCTTTACCAAGAATTCTCCAGCCCGTATCGCGCCACAGCACATCTGCCGCCACGGAAAGAGGCGCAGACGCTGCATCGGCATCAAGGTGCAGATTACTGACCGCTGTTTCATGAACTGTCAGACCCGCAACATGCAGATGGATGCGGCTGGGTGCCAGACTCGCCAGTAAGGCCCGCGCCTTTTCGGTCCAGGTCGCATTCGCCACCTGCCCGGCATCACCCTGCACCGTGATGTCTCCACCAAGTCCACGCATGTCAGGCAGGCTGGCATGAGGAAACAGGCGATGAGCATCCTGCAGGTTAGGCCATTCTCCCTGCGCAGTCAGAACGAGGCCGCGCAGATTCGATGCATCATGAATCTGACCGTCCACATTCAGCCAGTCGCGGTTGGCATCCGTTCCAAGCGTCGAACCCAGGCTGAAAGTCCATGGCTTTGCGCCAGAGCGCAGAAGCGCCAGATCACCCACATGCCCCTGCACCGTGAAGGGGGTTCCGCCGTGGCTCCCCTGCAAATTGATCCACGGGCTTTGGCTTCGCAGACCAGCCAGATCCATCGTGCCAATCTGGAAGCTACCGCTCATTTTCTGAGCCTGATCGCGCCAGCTCACTGCGCTGTTCGTTAGATGTAGCGCATCCAGAGAAAGATCCCAGTGAGCCTGCACGCGCTCACCAACATGCTGTCGAACCGGCAACGGGGCCTCTGCGCCCCCTGCGTCTGAACGCGATGGCTGACTGAACGTCCAGTTGGCATTCCCGTCCGCATCGCGCTCCAGGGAGAGCGTGGCGCCATCCACTACGAAATCCTGAAATCGGACCTCGCGGTGAAGAAGCGCCAGAACGGAAAGACCCGCATGCACGGTCCTGGCCTGAAACACCGGCGCCTGGCCCGGGCGCTGCAACACCAGATTGCGCGCCTCGAAAGACGGCCATGGCAGGATCTGGATGGTGGAGCTTTTCACCACCATCGAAAGACCCGTCTCTTTTTTCAGAGCCTCGGCCACACGCTGGCGCAGCACATCCTGATCAATCAGCTCATGTGCAGCAATGCTGACGCCCACGAAGGCAACGATGACCCCGATGAGCGCGCCAGTGAGTTTCCTCATTTTGCAGGCCCTCTGCTTCCCTTGATGCGCTTCGGCGCAGGTGTATCGCCCGGCACGAACCCAAGTGAACGGAACGTTTCACGCATATGCGGCGGCAGTGGTGCCGTCACGATCAGACGACCACCGGCCGGATGCGGAATATCCAGCTGACGGGCATGCAGATGCAGCTTGTCGATAAAGCCTTCCGGATGAGCGGTTTTCCCACCGTAGCGCGGATCACCCACAATCGGCGTGCCCAGAGACTCACAGTGCACACGAAGCTGATGCGTCCGTCCTGTCAGTGGAGACAGGCCGAGCCAGGAGAACTTCTTTCCCGCAGCGTCGATCGTCTCGTATTCGCTCTTGGCAGAAACCGCATCTTCTTCACCGCGGGATGCCGCCACGACAAGCGCAGCACCGCCTGCACCGATCTTGGCCAGAGGCTGGTCAATAATCCCAGACGCCTGCGCCGGACGGCCGACGACAATCGCCCAGTAGGTCTTGCCAACATCACGCCCACGGAACGCTGCTGCCAGTTTGGCAGCGACACCAGGCGTACGCGCAATCAGGAGAATACCAGACGTGTCCCGGTCAATCCGGTGCACAAGGCGCGGACGGTCTTCGTCTTCCTTGCGCAAGCCGTCCAGCATCATGTCCACATGCTTGGTGATACCCGGGCCACCTTGCGTAG
The DNA here is from genome assembly GCF_014132155.1 of Gluconobacter sp. Gdi. Lineage (GTDB taxonomy): Bacteria > Pseudomonadota > Alphaproteobacteria > Acetobacterales > Acetobacteraceae > Gluconobacter. The sequence continues at coordinate 333,834 of NZ_BLJQ01000001.1, read as the reverse complement.
CCAGACCAGATGGCTTGTCCAGCACCAGAAGATGATCATCCTGATAGATCACCATCTTCTCGATTTCGCGCACCAGCATCGGATCTGGCGGCGGCAGCGGGGCCTGACGGGTCATGTCCGGCAGCGGCGGAATACGCACGCTCTGCCCAGGAGCAAGACGTGCGTTGCTCTGGACCCGGCTACCATCAACGCGGATCTGGCCTTTACGGCACAGCTTCTGGAGCGCGCCCTGAGTGAGATTGGGGTAGTGACGTCTGAACCAGCGGTCGAGGCGCAGATCGGCTTCGTCTTCGGTTACAATGCGGTTGGAAACTTTCATGGATCGCGGGATGCCCTTTTGGCGGCCCGTATGTCCAGAAGTTTTCTGATACGGCCCTCGTAACCCCGGTCTGTCGGCTGATAGAGCGAGACCCGCTCCATGCCCTCCGGGAAATAATTCTGTCCCGAAAATGCGTCTTCGGAATCATGGTCGTACTCGTAGCCCTTCCCGTAGCCAATGTCTTTCATCAACGTCGTCGGGGCATTGAGAATATGAGACGGCGGCATGCGGGTTCCGGTCTCACGGGCCAGCTTCCGTGCGGCCTTGTAAGCCATATACACGGCATTCGACTTGGGCGCCGTCGCCAGATGAACCACGACCTGCGCCAGAGCCAGCTCACCTTCCGGAGACCCCAGCCGCTCGTAAGTCTGCCAGGCAGCTACGGCCATCGGCAGAGCGTTCGGGTCCGCCTGACCGACGTCTTCTGCTGCAAACCGGGTCAGGCGACGGGCGATATACCGCGGATCTTCGCCACCTTCGAGCATCCGGGCGAACCAGTACAGCCCTGCATCCGGATCGCTTCCCCGCAGGGATTTGTGCAGTGCAGAAATGAGATTGTAATGCTCTTCCCGGTCACGGTCATACAAAATGGCCCGTCGGGACAGGATAGCCGCAAGATCTTTCGGGGTCAGTTCCCTGTCAGAGTCCAGAACAACCAGCTGCTCCACCATGTTCAACAGGTAGCGTCCATCGCCATCCGCCATTGCCCGAAGGCTGGCACGCGCTTCCCGATCCAGCGGCAGGCGATGGCCCACGTCTTTTTCCGCATGCGTCAGCAACGCTTCCAGACTGGCATCGTCCAGCCGGTTCAGCACCAGAACCTGACATCGGGATAAAAGCGCGGCGTTCAGTGCAAAAGATGGATTCTCTGTCGTCGCCCCCACCAGAACGACCGTCCCGCGCTCGACATACGGCAGGAATCCATCCTGCTGTGCCCGGTTGAACCGATGGATTTCATCCACGAAAAGCAACGTGCCACGGCCTGTTACGTCCTGACGCCGATCTGCCTCTTCAAAGGCTTTGCGCAGTTCAGCCACACCAGAAAAAACAGCCGAAATCTGTGCATAATGAAGATTGGCTTTACCTGCCAGCAGGCGCGCAATGGTCGTTTTGCCGCAGCCGGGCCCACCCCACAGGATGAGGCTGGACAATGTGCCCCGCGCAAGCATTCGCGTCAGAGTACCTTCTGGCCCCAGCAGATGATCCTGGCCGCGCACCTCTTCCAGAGTTTTCGGGCGTAGACGATCTGCGAGGGGCTGCGTCCGTGAAGGCGGACGAGCGGGTATTTTGGGCGCCTCAATAGGGCGGGGCGGTGAAGGCTGCCGAGCAGATTGCGTGTTCCCACGGGACGGCGGCTCGCGTTCCGCAGGTCCGGGGTTTGTCCCGAACAGATCTGTCATGTCCGCCATGGCTGCCTCCTGATACGGGAACGATCATAGAACTCCCGTACATATTTCGGAACAGCTGTGCCTTTAAGGAAGAGCGCCTACTGGAGAATTTTCCGTAAAGCTCCAGGAAGAAGCATGGAAAGCGGATTGACGGTCAACTCAGGCTGACCAACAACACCCGTCACATCAAATGTCGCGGCCAATACACCGCCGCCCTTCTCTGGCGCCAGAATATGCCCGATCCCCGGTAGTTTCCCCGGCAGCGCGTTCAGGCCAAAAAGCGGCACAATAGTGCCATGCAGAGCCAGCGCTGACGTATCCAGATCCACCGGCCCTTCTACAGTAGCGCCAAGAGCCTGATTACCGATTGTTCCATCGCGCAGGACGAGCTTTCGCCCTTCCAGAGCAATCTTCGTGGACACGTGGCTTACACTGAAACGATCCGTGCGGCTTTGCGACCAGTGTAGCGGGGAAAGATCGGAAACGGCCGTGAGGGTAAAGGGCGGCTGAAGGAACTGGAACGGCCCGATTTCCAGCTGCCCCCGGAAAGGCGGAAGTCCCAGCCCAAGGCCTGACGTGCCAGCTTTCTCTCGCAGGAAATTCCCATCCAGATGTGCTGCGCCGCCGCCGATCCGATCATATAAGCCCAGCCCCTTCAGCAGTGCTCCCAGATTGTCCACATCCAGAACGAAGGGCTGCCTCCGGCCTGTATCCGCCAGAACGGCTCTCACACGCGACGGGGCATCCAGTGCAAATCGCCCGGATGTCAGGCTGCCGTTTCGTAGTTCGATATGCGACACGACGCCCCCAACCAGCCCTTTAGGACCAAAATAAACCCGCGGGGCGTGCAGATCGATTGACCAGGCATCTCCGGCACTAGCGGTCTTGTCAGACGAGCTTCCAGCTTCACGCGTAGCAATCGCAGCCGCATCGCGAGATGCCTTGCGGGATTCCGGGTCAAAAAGCGGCGCAAGATCCAGCGGATCAGCATTCAGAATGATCTGAATGGGAGAAGATGGTTCCTTGGGCAAGGTGATCTGCGCATCACCCTCACTCCGGCCCAGACGAAAGCCTTCAATGATAATATCGTTGAGCCGCCCTCCCTGCGTCACACCACGGCCAGCGACAGAAAGTGTCTGGCCATGCGCCTGCAACCCATCCAGCGCCACCATGTCATGGCCCCGGAAGCCAATATGGGCCGACGCGACAGCTGCCTCACCTTCAGGCTTGGTCCAGACCGGAACAGTAATTCCGGCCTTCTCCATGTTCAGGGAAAGAGCAAGATCCGCAAGCGTATCGGCATGCTCTATGTAATGCGCTGAAAGCGTGGCATGGCCGGTAAACAAACCCGCTGGCACAAGATGCGACTTCACTGCAGACAGGGGATCCAGAAGCGCCGTTGCACGAATATCCTGCAACACACGTCCCGGCGCTCCCTGCTGGAAATTTTCATCCAGCGCGACATGGACAGGAATGCCCGACAACCGCCCATCCCCTGTCAGGTTCAGGCCGTTTTCCGTCGCTCCGAGTGTGCCGGACGCTCCATCAACAGGCCGCCCCATCAAGACATTGCCAAGATGCACGTTGGCAAACGAGGCTTTGGCCTGAACATGAATGTCACTGTTTTTGAGACGCGCCGTCAGCGGCAGCGTTAGCCGAGCCTGAGCATCAATAGTCCCGGAAGGCTCCGTGAACGGAAGCGGATGCCGTGACAGAAGATGCAGCCTGGGATGAGAGAGAATATCCCGAAAAGCCGCGACCGATCCCTGAAGATGGGTCTTGATATCCCCTGTCGTCGGGCCTTTCTCATACAGATTACCAATGCGCACCTGACCGTCAGGGATGCTGATGATTCCATCTGGCGTGGCCTGCTGACCATGCTCCAGATCAAGAACCAGCGTATCAAATCCATCAAACCCGAGACGTGCATCGATACCCGTCGCGGGCGGCACAGGCCGCAGCCAGTGCACGGTCAGGTCATGGCCCAGCAACTGGCCATCCATGCTGGTGGGGAGGATGTGCGACAGCCCATCGCTCGTATGAAGATGGGTTCGAACCATCAGGTCCCGGCCCTGCCCGCTGGTGATGTTAGCAGCGATCCATTTCCGCCCCCCCTTGATGATACCGGAAGGCCAAACGCTCCCGAGCGTCGCAAAATCAAACCCATCAAGACTGGCCGTCGCATCTCCATCCAGCACGTGAATATGCTGGAGATTATTGACGGTCAGATCAGCGGTCGCATGAAGGTGCGTCAGGGCATTATTGGTATCAGCAAGCGTCAGCGAACAGTCAGGAACGGAAAGTCTCGCGGCCCCCTCTGTCCCAGGTTTTGCCATAACCAGATGAAGGGACGCCTTGCCGTCACGCAGATCAACGGGCAGCGCTTCTTTCTGCGCAACATGCCCGGCTCCAAGGGCAACCTGCATCTCAATGCTGGCTGGAAGCTCTCCCATGCCATGAGGCACGACATGAATGTCCGCGCCAACGGTCAGCGGGACGTCCCATGCCGCTAGAGCCGGGGCGAACATACTTAACCCGGACGGTCGGAACGTCGTGGACGTCAAATGCCACTGGCCAGTGGTCGGGGAGGTCTGTCCGCCTTTTGCCGTCAGAAGCGTCTGGAATGATCCAACACGCACGGAACTGCGCCACCAACCATTCCACAGGTAATCATGAGACGCAGCAGCGACTTTCAGCCGCTGCCCGTGTGCTTCAATCGGCCCTAATAAAAGTCGTTGTCCATTGGGAAGCCCCAGCAGCGTAATGCTGACGTTCTTGAGGTCCAAGGCCGCCAATCGGTCCATCTGTGTCGGAACACCGCGGCCGCCGTGTTTCTGGGAGGGCAGATCCAGATCGACATCACCATTCGGCTGACGACGCAGAACCAGCGTGACATCCTGCAGGCGCAATCTGCGTGGGGCGATGATGCCGTGCAGAAGTGGGGCAAGTGCCAGAACCGTATCGGCCTCACCAGCCTGTTCGGCAGGCGTGCTATCCAGCCGGGCAACCGTCAGCCCACGCGCTTCAAGCATCAGCCCCGCAGAAATACCGCCGGAGCTTGGTTGCCACTGAACACGCAGCCGGGACCACGACAGGCGCCCGGCGGGATGCCCCGGCTTTTTGCCTGCAACAACAGAGACCGGTTCAATGAGACGTGAAACCGCGGTGATATCGACCGGCCCATGCGCCAGCTTCCACAACAGGACAGCCGACATCGCCCCTGCCACGGCGACAGGAGCGACAAAGGCAATGCAGGCCCACCGTGCAACATGCAGATGACGGGGCAAATGAAACGGGCCGGGTGTGTAAGGATCAGGCAGGGCCATGACTGGTTTGCCGGGAAGCCTCCGGCGTTCTCCCTGTCTGTGAAAGAGATGGCTGGAGAGGCTCTCAGGCCCCTGAGGTCAGGCTCCGGAACGCTTCTGCCACGAGGGCAGAGTGCTCAGCAGGCTTAACTTTGCGCCAGATGTGACGGATGACGCCGCTCCCATCCACCAGAAAGGAACTGCGTTCCATACCCATGTAGGTGCGGCCATACATGGATTTCTCAACCCAGGTACCATAAGCCTCAGCCACCACATGGTCTTCATCCGACGCCAACGGGAACGTCAGTGAGTACTTTGCAGCGAAGCGCTCAATTTTTGAGACGGCATCCGGGCTAACACCGATAATGGTGAGGCCTTCACTGTCAAAAGACGGCAGATTTTCCTGAATGGAGCAGGCCTGCGTCGTACAGCCGGGCGTGTCAGCTTTCGGATAGAAATAAAGCAGATATGGCTTACCCTTCAGCGCATCGCTGCTGACGGTACCGCCTCCCGAGACGGGAAGCGAAAACGCAGGGGCCTGGTCGCCCACCTGAAGAGCATGATCTGTCATAGGCACCATGATTGCCTGACACCCTTCGCCCGATCAAGGCGGACGAAGGGTAAAAAGGGCTCAGTATTGCGGATAAACCACAACTGGCGGCGGCGGAGCATAAACGACCGGCGGCGGTGGCGCATAAACCACACGTGGCGGCGGGGCGTACACGACCGGCGGTGGTGGCGGACCATAAGAGTTGCTCAGCATAGCGCCACCAACAGCGCCGATTGCTAGACCGCCCAGAATGCCACCAACGACGGCACCGGTATTTCCACGATGACCGCCACGATGCCAGCCCGGACCCGGGCCATAATATCCACGCCCTGGGCCACCGTATCCGGGGCCGCCATATCCGCCATGCCAATGAGCTTCAGCGGCGGGAACTACGGCATTAGGGGCAACTACTGCCGTGCCGATCAGCAGGGGCGCAGCCAGAAGGACTGCACGGGTGATGCGACGCATGGCAAATCTCCTCATTACGTCAGACGGGGGATCAGAAGAGATCCTGTCCGTCCTGTGAGAAGAAATCTGCCACACGAAAATGGCAGGAAAAGGCAACAATCATGGCAAGATTTTCTCAAATTATGACTATTGCCCACCCCTCTCAGTGCTTCGGGTCAATCCGGTGATAACCGGCTGGTGGATCAAAGAGTTCTGCTGGCTGAGACGCTCGATTTACCGAGGCAGCCTGCACCACAAGCCGTCCGCTCTGGGTTGCGCCAAGTAGCAGACCATCTGCCGTGTAACAGAAGTCTGTGGGCTTGTTGTCGGTGTCCGCGGCTTCCCAGATGACGCACGGCTCCCCAGCAATTGTGGCCGGACCGACCTGTTTCCATGCCCCTGGCGCAGGTGTTCCCGGAGCAGAAAACGATTCGCCCGGGGCCTCGGTGACCGTGGCAGTTTTCAGAGCCGTATCCAGAACCATCAGACGATGAAGCCGGTAATCCGTCAGCATGACCGTTGAGGCCCCTTCCGGATCAACGCGCTGACGCCACATCTGCGAGTTCCAACGCATCCGCTGGTGCAGATGCTGCCCTCCCGGCCCCACCATGACGTAATCGATATCCGCATCGTGCATCGGTGTGACAAAGGGGGCTGTCATGGTGTCAGCAGCGTTCGCTGCGCCGACTACGAGAACAGCCAAGGTAAAGGCGGCGACCAGAGAAATACGCTTCATTCTTTCATGCCACCGTTTGCTGGTCCGCTTGGCGGCTGATCAGGTGAGGAGACCGTTCCGTCGCCAGCCGAATCATTAGGAACAGATGGCTGGGTTGTATCCTGTGACGGCGCAACCTGCCCTGGCAAAAGCGTTGGAGCCGCGGGACCTGACGTTTCTGCAGGAGTGCCTTCTGCTGCAATATGACCCGGCGTCTGCACACTGGAATCGCCCGCAGCGCCACCTTCCGGCACAGGAGACGGCGTTAGTGTGTTCGCCTGATTGCTGCCCCCCCCCTGACGGCGAGACGCTGTGCGGGGCGTGATTTCCTGGAAACCAGCCGGGGGCTGGAACGTCGCGGTAGGGAGATCCCCATAGGACAGGCTTACAGCGCGGATAGAGCCCGAGGCACCATCGGCATCCACACCATCCTCGGCGAGAATGACACCATCATCCGTCACGCAGGCCGAAGCTTTACCATGGGCTGTCTGGATATCCCAATGATCACAGACGGCCCCGGCAATCGTCTCTTTACCGCCCTTGGTGTACTTCATGCCCAGATCCAGCATGAACGGATTATGCAGTCCGTGCTGGGGACGGATATGTGCGTACAGTTTGCGCGGCACCATCACGAGCGTCACGACCTGCCCCGGCCGGTCCAGAATCGTGATGCCTTGCCCATCTGCTGAGTCGATCCGCAGCAGATCACCCGACCCTGAGAAATAGACCTTCACATCGCCGCCCTGAGAGGCCGGAGCAGACAGATGATAGGTCACGGTCGCATCACGCGCGGGCGCCAGTCTCGGATGGTCATCAGCGAGAGCCGATCCGCCACTGCCTGCGAGAAGCAGGCCAATGAGAAGAGCAGACTGATGCCGCCGGAGGAATGAAATCATCAGGATTCTCCTGGATGTGGGCGCAGAGACGCGATGTCATCGCGCAGAGCGTGCAGACTGAAATCATCCGGCCAGATGGTACGGACAGTCAAAGCCTGGTTCAGCAGCGCCAGATAATCTGCCGCCGGGATACCGATGCCCCCAAGTGTTATCAGATGGGGAGTGGTATATTGTGTATCCAGAAGGCGATACCCTCCCTTGCGTAATCCTGCAACGAGATGGACGAGTGCAATCTTGGAAACATCGCGCTGGCGGGAAAACATGCTCTCCCCGAAAAATGCTCCGCCGAGGGCAACGCCATACAGCCCCCCTACCAAGGCACCGTCGTCCCAGACTTCGATCGAATGTGCAAAACCACGCTGATGCAGAGCGCCATAGAGGTCACAAATTTTCGGGCTGATCCATGTTTCCTCCCGGCCCGGTGCAGGGTCTGCACACGCAAGCATGACGTCCCCAAAAGCCCGATCTGACGTAACCTGAACCTTGCCAGACCGGATCGTGCGCATCAGTTTTCGGGGAACAATCATTGCGTCGAGCGGAAGTACTCCACGCTCTTCCGGAAAATACCAACTGAGCTCATCACTGTCCCGATCAGGGGCCATCGGAAAAATTCCCGAGGCGTAAGCATCCAGCAGGATTTCAGGCGTAATGTCAGACATCCGGTTTCTGCTTCGCATCGTACATGGGGGATTATTCACCTTTCTGTACCCGGATGTGGTACATGGTACTCCAATCTCGATGGAGTACTGCATTGCCTATAGCGTTTGTTTATCTGATCTGTCTGATTCCGCTCGGGCTCGCACGCTTCCTGCTCCCTGAAGCTGACGGCCTGCTGATGGCACTCGTCAAAATCTGTTTTGCAGGAATTGTGTTCTGGGGCCTGCTGGACTTCTGGCGCCTTCGCCCCAAGCGAAGCTGATCGTCAGATCAGTCCGCCCAGAACCAGAAACAGCCCGATCATCGACACCCCCCAGATCAAACTGCGGATGCTTCCCAGACCCAGGGCATAGGCTGGAATATAAGCCAGTCGCCCCAGGAAGTAGAGGCCTGCTCCCCACGTCACCAGACTTCCGTCCCGACCGGCCACATGGGCCACAAGGACTGCCCCGATAAAGATCGGGAGCGTCTCCTGAAAATTTGCCTGTGCCCGCCGCATTCTGGCGGCAACGCCTGTGTATCGCGGGGCTTCGCCATCCCGGTTACTCGTGGCCCACTGCACACCATCCTGCCTGCGGCAGGCTGCTGACGTCAGAAACAGCTGCACGACAGCCAGAACCAATGTGAAACTCAGCCAGACAAGACTGCTCGGCATCATATTTCCAGCTTTCGTTCAGCGTCCTGAAAAATCAGGAAAAGGTTTCTGACGCAGCACCTGAGCGGATGTCCACGGCAGCTTCGTGAACAGCGCGACCGTGAGTGCGCTCCAGACGACGGATCGTGAAATGTGCCCGCGCAAGTGCGCGATAATGGGCGAGGAAGGCAGCGTTAAGCGAAGCACCACAGAGCGCACCTGCAACAGGAACCATCTGCAACGCGAACTTCCGCGACAGGCCAATTCCATAATGAGAGGCCACTTCGGAAATCAGCATCACAACCGGACGTCCACGCAGCAAAGCACGCGCGGAGAAGAACCCGAGCTCCCCATCGTCCTCTTCCTGACGGGCAGGAAAAGTTTTGAGTGCAAACACTTCAAGGCACGCGCGGCGTGTTCCCTCATCACGCAGGTCTTCACCCTCTTCACGGGCAATCCGCGCGATTTCCCGCATGATGGTCAGGGTTGTGAACCCGACGTCAGGGGCCAGCCCAAAAATTCCACCAAAACCACCGACGGCGCCCGACACGGCAACAGCAGCCTGTCCGGCATTCTCACGCCACGGTTCACGAACGAGCGGGACGTCATTCTTGATGCCGACAATCGCAATATTGAAAGCACGTTCAATCGCGATTTCAGCCGTCTTCTGAATTTTCTGCTGTACTGTGGGCGCAAGGCCGAGACCTTTCATCCCGAGTCGCGCAGCCTGCCCGACGGCTCCTCCCATCAGGTCCGCCAGACGGACAAGGACACCACGCCCCTGTTCGACGCGTTCCAGAACGGACTGAAGCTGGGCCAACGAGTCCCCGTCCAGCGCCAGTGATGCAAATTCGCTACTCGGAAGCTGCGAGCCATTCTCTACGGTCATGACGATCAAAACTCCTGTTCGTAAGACCTGAAACCGTTTACCCGATAGCAGGTTTCATATCGCATCACGAAAGCCCCCTGCTTGACGGGTGCCCCGGCCGGGTGTGGAGAAGGACATATTATGAAAACATTTTCCCGCTGGATCCTGTCTGCCCCGCTGGTAGCCAGCCTCCTTGTGACAGCAGCCGCACCGGCCCTGTCCGCTCCACATCATGCCCATCGTAGCCATAGTACGGCCGATCTGCCACAGATCCCGCCCTCAACGGCGCATCAGTTGAACAACCCGCCAGAGAAAAACCTGACGCCCGCCCAGCAGGTTGCACTGCCAGACGGTGGAGCTCCTCCGCCGCCGCACGGCTATGTTGCCGTGGAAGACTCCGAGGAAAGACTCGCAAATTTCAGCGGCGAAGTGCGAACGCATCTTCCTGTCGGAATGCCGGGCACCAATGCTGAGCAGAAAACCAATGGCACAAACAACCTGCCATCCCACTTCAGCATTTTCGGTATGCCAGTGAAGTTTAACGCCCCCGTTACGGCGCCCTATCACAGCGAAGATCTTCCCCTGACCTACGCTGGGCACCCGTCCAACGGGCAGACCAATGTTCTCGTCAACGGAGATGCGTCAGACATTCACTGACCGGTAACGGGTCCGTCAGGCGCGGACCCACCCGCCGATTTTCGTCAGATGCTGGAACTCCTGCTCCGTCACCGGGGCGACAGAAAGGCGGGATTGTCTGAGAAGAGCCATCTCTTCCAAAGCCGGATCGGCCTTGATCTGAGCCAGGCTCACTGGAGTCGTGAAAGCACCATTCGCCTTCACATCCACGCAAACCCAACGCGGATCGTCCGCAGTCGGGTCCGGATAAGCTTCTTTCACGACCCTGACGACACCAACGATCTGCTTTTCGCTCACCGAATGATAGAAAAACGCCAGGTCCCCCGTTTTCATGGCCGCAAGATTGTTCCGCGCCTGATAGTTGCGAACGCCGGTCCATGGTTCGATGTCATTACGAACCTGTTCATTCCACGAAAAGGCTTCGGGTTCGGATTTTATCAGCCAGTACGCCACGTCTTTCTCCTGCGGAAAGTTCCCATTTCGCGCTCATTTCCGTGAAACGTGATAACAGTCATAGGAACAATGGGACAATGCGCCCCTTCCGAATGCGTGGGGTTCGGACTATTTCAAGTAGAAATATTTCTCCGAGTTGAGAGTTCCCGTGCGCCCTACGCCCAATCTGCTCCATCGTTATGCCAATCCGGGGCAATTCCTGCGTCTGGCCCGTGCGCTTCAGCCGTGGCTATCCACAGGTGCGATCATCTTCCTGACCGTCGGCATTGTCTGGGGTCTCTTTTTCGCCCCCGCTGACTGGCAACAGGGCGAGACGGTCCGGATCATGTATGTGCATGTGCCGATGGCTTGGCTTGCGTCCTCCTGCTACCTTGGCCTTGCAGTCTGCGGGCTTCTGTCGCTCGTGTGGCGACATCCGCTGGCGGATCTCGCCGCCATTGAAATCGGGCCGGTCGGGGCCTGCGCCGCAGCTCTTTGCCTCATCACAGGTTCGCTTTGGGGCCAGCCGATGTGGGGAACCTGGTGGGTCTGGGACGCGCGCCTGACATCCGTGCTCGTGCTGTTCTTCCTGTACCTGGGGCACATCGCCCTGATCCGGGCCTTTGATGAACCTGCCCGTGGACAGCGCGCCGCTGCCATTCTGGCACTGGCCGGAGCCATTGATCTGCCGATCATAAAGTTCAGCGTCCAATGGTGGAATACGCTGCATCAGCCGGACAGCATCACGCTGACCGGTGCACCGACCATGTCCATGACGATGCTCTGGCCGCTCCTCATCACAACCATCGGCTTCACACTTGGTGTCGCCGCTGTCATTTTCGCCCGGCTGAGTGCCGCAATCCACGAGAGCCGCGCGCGTCAGCTGATGGCACGCTCCAGGCTCAACCGTCCGGACAGGTCCGCAGCATGATGCACCTTCCCAATCACTGGCCCTATATCGCCGCAGCTTATGGTCTCACCATCGGCTGCTCGCTGGTTCTCGGTATCGGCGCGGCTTTGCGTCTGCGCCGTGCCAAAGCCCGGCTGGCGGCTGTCGAAAGCCAGCTCCGCCATCGTGAAAGCTCTGCATCATGACCCGCAAGACACGTCGCCTGTGGATTGTCATCGCCTGCCTCGCCTGCATCAGTTCCGCGGCAGCCCTGACGCTGAGGGCCTTCTCTTCCAACATCGTATTCTTCATGGCCCCGTCTCAGGTCAAGGCGCACCCCCCGGCGCCTGATCGCACGATCCGCTTGGGCGGAATGGTTGTTGCAGGCTCACTGCACCGCATCACGGAACACGATGCCCCGGTAAACTCCTTCAACGTGACGGATGGTCAGGCTTCAGTCGAAGTTCACTACACCGGCATCCTTCCTGACCTTTTCCGCGAAGGCCAGAGCGTAGTGGCACTCGGCACGGTGCAGAAGGATGGTGGTTTCACGGCCAGTGAAGTGCTTGCCAAGCATGACGAGACTTACATGCCCAAAGAAGTGGCCGAAGAACTGAAGCGTACCGGCAAGTGGGACCCTCGTTTTGGTAAAGCCCCTGACGCGGCAAGCTGGGACACCATGACAGCCAAGAAAACCGGAGGCTGAACGCCATAATGTTTGGACCAGAACAGGGCCATTTTGCCCTGGCCCTCGCCTGCGTTCTCGCACTCATTCAGTTTGTCGTTCCCCTCTGGGGCGCTCACAAGCGCAATGCCCGCCTTGTCGCCATGGCGCCATTTCTCGCGGTTTCACAGCTTTTCGCTCTGGCCATCTCTTTCTTCAGCCTGATCATGTGCGCCGTTCGGGATGATTTCTCCGTCCAGAACGTCGCGGCAAACTCCGCTGCCTCCAAACCGCTGCTTTATAAAATCACGGGTGTCTGGGGGAACCATGAAGGGTCCGTCCTGCTCTGGACCCTGATCCTCGGCGTATGTGGTGCAGCCGTATCGACATTTGGGCGCAATCTTCCGGACATTCTCCGTGGCCGCGTTCTGGCCATTCTTGGCGGTGTTTCAGCCGGGTTCCAGCTGTTCTGCCTCCTGACCTCCGACCCATTCGACCGTGTTTTTCCGGCTCCCATGGATGGTCAGGGCATGAACCCCCTGCTTCAGGACCCGGGCCTCGCCTTCCATCCGCCTATTCTCTACACGGGCTATGTTGGCTTTGCCGTCCCATTTGCGTTTGCAGTTGCCGCTTTGCTTGAAGGCCGGGTGGATGCCGCCTGGGGCCGCTGGGTTCGCCCTTGGGCTGTAGCGGCCTGGTGCTTCCTGACCTGCGGCATCGCACTCGGGTCCTGGTGGTCTTATTATGTGCTGGGTTGGGGGGGGTACTGGTTCTGGGACCCGGTTGAGAACGCTTCGCTCATTCCGTGGCTGACCGGAACCGCACTCGTCCACTCCGCTATTGTCGTAGAAAAGCGCGAGGGCCTGAAAATCTGGACGGTTCTGCTGGCTATTGCGACATTCTCATTCTCCTTGTCCGGCACATTCCTTGTCCGCTCAGGTATTCTGAATTCAGTCCATGCCTTCGCGAATGATCCGGCCCGTGGCGTGTTCATTCTGGCACTTCTGGCTTTGGTCATTGGCGGTTCGCTCGCTCTCTTTGCATGGCGCGCGCCGTCTTTGACATCTGGCGGCCTGTTCTCGCCCGTTTCGCGAGAAGGCTCGCTCGTTCTGAACAATATCCTGCTGTGCTCGATCTGTGCGGTTGTCGTGACAGGCACGATGTACCCTCCATTTATGCAGCTTCTGGCGGGGCGCACCATTTCGGTGGGCAAGCCATTTTTCGATGCCGCAACCATCCCGCTCACAATTCCCCTCCTTCTGGCCATGGGCGTCGGAACAGCGCTGCCATGGAAACGGGCGCAACTGGCACGGACATTCTCCCACCTGTTTGTTGCAGCCATTTTCGCGGCCATCGGCCTGGTCCTGTGTTTCTGGAAATTTTCCGGAGCATTGCCTATCGCCTGTGGCGCACTGGCGATCTGGGTCATGGCGGCCTCCGTTACGGATGTTCTGCGCCGCATTGGTCTTGGTCACTCCAGCCGCAGTGAAATGCTGGCGCGCGCCAAGAGCCTTCCACGCTCAAGCTGGGGAGCAGCGCTGGCACATATCGGTGCGGGCATTACCGTGCTGGGTCTGTGTGGAATGTCTGGTGCCCAGCATGCGATCGTAGAGATCCACGTTGGCGAGACCCGCAGCCTCGCCGGTGACGACTGGACGCTCGTCAACGTTCATGACTATGCCGGACCGAATTACCGCGCGATGCAGGCAGATATTGCCGTACGCCACAACGGCAAACTGATCACGATGCTGCATCCGGAAAAACGGGACTTCACCACCCAGAACCAGACCACAACGGAAGTCGCGATCCATACGAACTTCATCACGGATCTTTATGGCGTCGTGGGAGACCGGCACGGAACGGGCGCCGATGCGACCTATGTGCTACGTCTGCACAAGAACCCGCTTGCTCCATGGATGTGGCTTGGCGGGCTTGTTATGGCCATCGGCGGAGCGTTCTCGCTCTCGGATCGTCGTCTGCGCGTTGGCGCACCGAAGCGGTCTGCCGCACGGACCATGGCCAAAGCCTGAGGAGAGACACGCATGAATGCAACACGACGCGGCCTCCTGACGGCCCTTCCGATTGTTGGCGCTGGCGTTCTGGGCGTCGGGTTCTGGAAAATGCTGCAAGGAATGGAAAGCGGCGGCTTTGACCCGCGGGCCATCAAAAACCCGAATGTCGGCCGCCCTATTCCTGAATTCGCCATGCCAGGTCTGCCCGGGCTGGGTGACGGATTTACGGATAAGGAACTGAAGGCTGAAACACGCCCGGTTCTGGTAAATTTCTTTGCGTCCTGGTGCATTCCCTGCGTTCAGGAAATGCCTGGCCTACGATCCATTTCCCGCAATATGCCCATCTGGGGCATCGCGTATGAAGACAAGCCGGAAAACGCGAGCGCCTTTGTTCAGCGTGATGGCACACCTTATGCTCGCGTGGCTTCTGACAGACATGGCCGCGTCGCGATCGACTGGGGTGTAACAGGCGTTCCGGAGAGCTTTCTTGTCGCCCCCGGCGGCCGGATTCTCTGGCATGGCAGTGCCGCTCTCGATCCGCAAATCTATGACGCGGAAATCCGGCCGAGGCTTGCAGGACTATGATGAAACGTCTGTTTGGCCTGCTGTTCACTGTGACACTGGCGGGAGGCGGCATCGCTCTCGCTGTTGATGATCCTGCCGAGATGCTCCCCAACCCAGCACAGGAAAAGCGTGCGGAAGCCATCGGTGCTCACCTCCGTTGCCTCGTCTGTCAGAATGAGAGCATCGAAGACAGCAGTGCACCGCTGGCCCGCGATTTGCGCAAAGTTGTTCGCGAGCAGGTCGCGGCGGGGAAGTCTGACCAGCAAATCATGGACTGGATGGGAGATCGCTATGGCGAATTCATCCGTCTGGCTCCCCAGTTTTCATGGTCCACAGCCCTGCTCTGGCTGATGCCTGCTCTGGCTCTGGTGGCCGGTCTTGTTATTGCGTGGCGTGCGACGAGACGTCGCATCGTTACACCTGTGCCGCTCTCGGATGATGAGCGTGCACGCCTGGATGCCCTGTCGGGCCGGGAGTAAAGTCTTGTTCTGGTTGGGAATCCTGAGTGTTGCGGCTATCACGCTGCTACCGGCCCTTTATGGCCTCCGCCGCCTCCGCCGCCGCGTGGACGCGCGGGACTCTGCTTTGACGCTCTATCGCGGCCAGCTCGCCGAACTCGACCGGGACCGGGATCTGGGTCTCGTCAACGGAGATGAATACGGGGCAGCCCGCATCGAGGTCCAGCGGAGGCTTCTGGCTGCCGACGAATCTTCCGCCACACCAGACCTGAAAGATGCAACGGCCCGTTCGAAGCGTTTTCTTCCCGTTCTTGCTGTTGGTCTTGGCATCCCGGTTGCAGCATTTGCGCTGTATATCGTGAACGGGCACCCGTCCCTGCCACCACAACCTCTAAGCGCCCGTCAAGTCAAACCCGACGCCAAAGCCATGGTCATGATCCAGAAGCTTCAGGCGCAGGTCGCCACGATTCCGAAGGACAATCCAACTTACGAGACAGGTCATGTCCTGCTGGGTCAGATCGAGGCGCGCGCTGGCCTGACCTCTGAAGCCATCGCTGATTGGAAGTCCGCTCTGGACATTCATTTCACTCCAGAGCTTGCAATCCAGCTCGCAGAACTCCAGACCCAGAAGGACGGGCACATTTCCGCGAGCAGTCTTGATCTGTATCGTCGTGCCCTGGCGGCCGCCCCGGCTGACGCGCAATGGCGCCTGGCTGTGGAAGCGCGGATCGCCGTCGGTGAACATGAGGAGAATCACGGCCAATGATGGAACCCCTTTCCACAGCCGTCACAATCTGTCCGGTCTGCCGGCAAAAAATCCGGTCGACCGCAGAGCACTGTCCGAACTGCGGTGCTGAACGTCATTTCGGGCCCCGGATGATCGAATCCGCCATCTGTGCCTTCGCAGGAATGGTTCTGCTTTCAGCCGTTTCGACCATGCTCCTCCCGATCTCCCTGTGGACGATCGTCTTTGCAGCCGCAGGTCTTTGCGCGGGTTTTCTGTTCTCCCACAATCGCTTCGGTGGAGATCGCTGGCTCGGCCGTTAAAGCCGACATCTCAGTCAGCAGTTGTCTGTGCTTCAAGCGGAAGCGCCATCTGCTGATTGTCTGCGTCCGACAATGCTGGGGAACGTTTTTCACGCTCCCAGCCTCATCTGCCTCCCTTCCCCTGTTTTCCCCCTGATCCTTCTGGGATAGTTTCCGCGCAGGCATGAACTCCGTCCTGCAGGAAAGCTCCAGACCGCATGAGCCGTATTGAAACCGATGGCATGGGCCAGATCGAAGTTGCTGATGATGTTCTGTGGGGCGCTCAGACACAGCGCTCCCTGAAATATTTCAGCATTGGCCGGGAACTGATGCCGCAGGAAATGATCGAGGCTTATGCGATCATGAAGCGTGCCTGCGCCTCGGCCAATGCAGCCAGTGGTCGACTGTCCCAGGATCGCGCCGATCTGATCCATACCGTCTGCGATGAGATCATGACCGGGCAGCATAACCGGATGTTCCCGCTCCATGTCTGGATGACGGGCTCTGGCACGCAGTTCAACATGAACGTCAATGAAGTCATCGCAAACCGGGCCAGCCAACTCACGGGTCAGCCCCTGGGTAGCAAAACACCGTTGCACCCGAACGATCACGTCAACATGGCGCAGTCCACCAACTGCAACTTCCCAACCGCCATGCACATTGCGGCTGTTCTGGGTGTACATCGCCGCCTTATTCCTGCCCTCACCAGACTGCGGGATGCCATCGCTGCCAAAGCTGAAGAATGGAAAGATTTGGTCAAGGTTGGCCGCACGCATCTTCAGGATGCTGTCCCCATTACGCTTGGTCAGGAATGGCATGGCTACGCCGGGATGCTGACAGACAATATTGCACGCCTTGAAGCGGCCCGGGATGGTCTCCTTCCATTGGCTCTCGGCGGAACGGCGCTCGGCACTGGCGTTAATACAGATCCCGGATTTGACACCCGCGCCTGCGGAGAAATTGCGCATCTAACGCAACTGGGCTTCACGGCTGGCGAAAACAAATTCGCCCTTCAGGGCGCACACGATGCACTGGTCCACCTGTCGGGTTGCCTGCGGACTGCGGCGGGAAGCCTGTTCAAAATCGCCAATGACATCCGCCTGCTGGCCTGCGGCCCTCGTGCTGGTTTCGGCGAACTGCTCCTGCCAGAAAACGAGCCGGGCTCTTCCATCATGCCCGGCAAGATCAACCCGACACAGGCTGAAGCCCTGTCCATGCTGGCCCTGCAGGTCATGAGCAATGATGTGGCGGTTGGCTTGGGTGGCGCGTCCGGCATGATCGACATGAACGTGTACAAGCCACTCATGATCCACAACATCATGCAGGGCATCACGCTCCTCCATGACGGGTCAGAGAACTTCCGTCAGCATCTTGTCGAAGGCATTCGCGCTAACGAAAACAAACTGAAGCAGGATCTGGACCGCTCCCTTGTGCTTGTTACAGCGCTTTCTCCCGCCATTGGATACGACAAGGCCGCACAGGTCGCCCATTATGCGATGGAAAAGAACCTGAGCCCGAAGGAAGCCGCTCTGGAACTGGGCTTCATGACAGCCGATGACTATGATCGCGTTGCAGATCCGCGGCTGATGCTGTCTCCCAACATCCAGGCGCCTCAGGGCCAGTAACAAGACAATACCGGCCCCGCATGACGAAAACTTCATGCGGGGCCGGTGGCAGACGAGCATCCGTGCTGGTAGGGCAGAAACAACCCTGCAATTCTCATCGGAGATGACAGACAGATGATGTCCCGCCGCGCGCTGCTGCTTGCCCTGTCCCTTCTTTCCCCCGTTTCTGCCTTTCCTGCCCTGGCGGCAGATGCCCCGAAGGACACGCCCAAAGCTGACGCAGCCAAGGCCTCAGACAGCTTTACCGGTGAAGCCGCTCTGCTACCCACTGACTCCGTTACGAAGCATCATCTGAATGGCATCGCCTACACCGCGCATGCCGGCACCCTGACCCTCCGTGGCCCCGATGGGAAGCCGACGGCGCGCATGTTTTACGTGTCCTACACCAAGGACGGCGCAGCGGACGCCAAGCGTCCTGTCTCGTATTTCTTCAACGGTGGCCCGGGTGCCGCAACAGCCTATCTGAACCTTGGTGCCGCAGGTCCGGTCGCCCTGACCATGCCTCCCAAGGATGCAACCGACGGCACTCACGCGAAGCTCGGTGACAATCCGGATAGCTGGCTTCCGTTCACGGACATGGTGTTCTTCGATGCCGTGGGCACGGGCTATTCCCGTCCGCTCGACACCGCCAAGGCTGGAGACCAGTTCTACGGCGTCAAGCAGGATGCCAGCACGTTTGCCAAGGCCATCCAGCTCTGGACAGCCAAGAACAGTCGCCAGTCCTCACCGCATTATCTGGTGGGTGAAAGCTATGGTGGCATTCGCTCCATTCAGGTCGCCAATGCGCTTCAGATGGAACAGGGAATTCTGTTGAACGGCGTCGTGATGCTGTCTCCTGCCATCGAGATGCCGCTTCTGGACACGGACGAGAACCCTCTGTCTGCTGCCCTCATGATCCCCAGCCTAATTTCGGCTCATGAAAGCCCGAACGTCACCCAGCAGTCAGCTGATGCAGCTTATGAATGGGCGATGGGCACATATCTGCCCAAGGTTGCCGGCAAAATCCCCAGTGGAGAAGACGCCAAGGCGTTCTATGCCGAAGTCGCGAACCGTACGGGCCTTCCGGAAGATGTCGTAACGCGCCAGCATGGTGTCCCGGCTATCGGGTCGCATGACGTCATGTCCCAGAACGGTCGCCTTCACGGCCTGTATGACTTTACGCAGACGATTGCCGACCCTGCGGCAGACGGTCTGGACGAGAGCCCTGACCCAACGCTGTTCGGCTTTGGCCGGGCCTATGGCAACGCGTTTTCCGGTTATGCTGCCAACGACCTCGGTTTCCAGACTCCACTGACCTATGACCTGCTCTCCTTCAAGGTCAATTCAAGCTGGAAATGGAGCGAAGGCGGTCCTGCTCCTGTCCATCAGATTCCAGTGTTGAACCGTCTGCTGGCGCTTGATCCCGGTCTGCGTGTGTTCGTTGCAAACGGGTACTACGATCTTGCCTGTCCATTCGGCACAGCCCGCTGGATGAAGGACCATCTGACCGTCGGAGCGGACCGCGTTTCCCTGCATCTCTATCAGGGTGGCCACATGCTCTATACGCGCCCGGCCAGCCGTCATGCCCTGTCTCTGGACGTCGCATCCTGGATGCAGCAGGACGCAATCCAGCAGTAAGCCAAATTGACAACAGGGGGCAGAAAACCTTAAGGTTCACGATATATTCCTGTTGAATTGTCGTATTTTCACAGGGGTTTGCTTTTCGGGCAGCCCCTGCCTAGATGACAAGACCAGATACTTTCTGCATTTCCGCCAAGAGGGATTTTCAGACCTTGACCTTATCGTCGAAGATCTCTCTCCAGTCGGGGCAGCCCCTTTCAGATGCCCTGCTCACATCCTGCGATCGTGAGCAGATCCATCGCCCGGATGCGATCCAGCCCTATGGGCTTCTCCTGATTGCCAAGGCCGATACTCTTCAGATTATTGCCGGCGCAGGCGATCTGGAAGCGCGCCTCAATCCGAACTGGCTCGGCCAGAGCCTACCTGATCTTCTGAACATTCCAGCAGATGGGCTGAAACAGTCAGGCGGCAAGGCCCTGAACAATACCCGGGTCTCCGGCCTGCAGGACGAGACATTCAATGCCCAGTTCCACGTCTCTGGCGAGCACCTTCTGGTAGAGCTGGAGCCTCTGGACAGTCGTAATTTCCTGACGTGGGAAATCTTCAGCCAGATTGATGCCACAGCTGATCGTTTCGAGCGTTGCCCGGACATTGCTGCCGTGTGCCATCACGGCGCGCAGATCTTCGCCAAGCTGACCGAATTTGACCGCGTTCTTGTCTATCGCTTTCAGGAGGACGGTTCTGGCTGCGTGATGGGGGAAAAGCGCAATGAGGCTTTCCCATCCCTCATGAATCACCACTTTCCAGCCAGCGATATTCCCCGGCAGGCGCGTGCGCTTTATCTGCGCAACCGTATCCGTGTCATTCCAGACATTCATTATGAAGCTGCCCCTATTCGCCCTGTTGAGGCTGGCACCACAGGTATCGACCTGAGCGATGTGCAGCTTCGCAGCATCTCACCCGTCCATTTGCAGTATATGTCGAACATGGGGGTGGCGGCCTCAGCCTCGATCTCCCTGGTCGTGGACGGCATTTTGTGGGGCATGATCACCTGCCACAACGCGACACCGCGCATCCTCTCTGAGGACATCAGAGCCGCATGCCGGACGCTCGCTGGCGTCATGTCCCGTCAGCTTCGAAACAAGGAAGAACTCATCACGTACCAGGAGCGTTTGCGCCTGAGGAATGCCATTGAGTTCGCGACATCCCATTTCGACCCTGCCGCGTCCGTAAAGGACAACCTGCAGCGATCCGTTACGGAGTTACGCAGCCTGTTTCCCTGCGATGGCTTTGCAGTCATTGATCAGAAAGAAATCAAAACGTCTGGCAAGGTCCCCGAACATTCGGATCTCCTCGCCATCCGTGACTGGCTCCGTCTGGGCAGCAACGGGGGGATTTTCTGTAGCTCCAGTCTGGGCAAGGACTACCCCCCCGCAGAGATGTGGCCCGAGGCTTCTGCCGGAATTCTGGCCATCACACTGCCTTTCCGAACCTCCCTGACGCTTGTCTGGAGCAGGGTCGAGATCGTTCAGGTCATTGAATGGGCAGGCAATCCTCACAAAGGAGCGCCAGACCATGACGGCATTCTGCATCCTCGCAAATCTTTTGAATCCTGGGAGCAGACCGTTCTGGGTCATTCCCATCGATGGACAACAGAACAGAAGCAGGCCGCCCGTCGTCTCCGCCGCAGCCTGATTGCCGATTATCAGACCCAGCAACTCCGCGAACTGAATGCGACCCTGACGGCGACAGTTCAGGAGCGTGAGAGCCTGATTCAACAGAAAGACTTCCTGATCCGTGAGGTAAACCATCGTGTGCAGAATTCACTGCAAATGGTGGCATCTTTCCTGAAGCTTCAGGCCCGGACGTCCACGAACGAAGAAACCACCGAAGCCCTTTCTGAAGCCCAGCACCGGATTGCGGCCATCGGGCTGGTTCATCGGCGCCTGTATCGTGGCGATCAGATGGGCATGGTTGATCTGAGCCGCTACCTTGAAGAGTTGATGGAAGAGCTCTGCTCTTCACTCGGCGAGGAATGGCAGGCGCAACTTCGCATGGTTCTGTCACCCGTCTCCATTTCGGCAGACCGCGCCATCAATGTCGGGCTGGTGCTGACGGAGCTGGTCATCAATGCCAGCAAATATGCCTACGGCGGCCAGGCCGGTCCGCTTTACCTCTCACTTTCCGTCACTGGCGACCGTCTGACGCTGACTGTTTCCGATCAGGGCCGTCATGACATCAATCTGAACGGAAGCGGTTTCGGGACACGCATGATGAAAGCCGTCGTCGGCAGCCTTGGTGGCACCCTCACTTATACGCCGCTTTCCCCGGGCCTTGAGGCTGTTATGGCCGTGCCGCTCGACATCAACGGACCTGCCTCAGCGCATGAAGACATTCCTGACGGTCTGTATTCCTGAAAGCATCTGTCTGAGCACAAAAAAAGCGCCTGCTCCCTCATGAGAGCAGGCGCTTTTTTATATGGTCGCAATAGAGCGAATATCACTCAGGAAACCAGATTTCCTTCTTTATCCACGAGTGCAATCGGATAATCGCCCGTGAAGCAGGCATCACAATAGCGACCGGCCCCATCTGCACGGCTTTCATGGCCGAGCGCCCGATACAGGCCGTCGAAGCTGATGAACGCCAGACTATCGACCCCAATAACGGAAGCCATTTCTTCCATTGTGTGCGTCGCTGCCATCAGCTTGCTCTCTTCAGGCGTATCAATGCCATAGAAGCAGGGGTGGCGTGTTGGGGGAGACGTAATGCGCATATGCACTTCCGTCGCACCGGCCGCGCGCACCATATCCACAATCTTGCGAGACGTCGTTCCACGTACAATCGAGTCATCAACCAGAACGACCCGACGCCCGGCCAGAACCGGACGATTGGCGGAGTGCTTCATCTTCACGCCAAGATTTCGGATCTGATCCGTTGGCTCAATGAATGTCCGGCCGACGTAATGATTGCGGATGATACCCAGCTCAAACGGGATACCGCTCTCAGCCGCATATCCGATAGCAGACGGAACGCCGGAGTCCGGCACTGGCACGACAACGTCTGCTTCGACTGCCGTCTCGCGTGCCAGCTCCGCCCCGATGCGCTTGCGGGCTTCATAGACAGGCTGGCCTTCAAGCACTGAATCAGGCCGTGCAAAGTAGATGTATTCAAAAACGCAGAAGCGCCCACCCTGATCGCCAAACGGACGAAGGGATCGCAGCCCCTCAGAGTTTATCACCACGATTTCGCCGGGCTCGATATCCCGAACATATTCCGCTCCAATGATGTCGAGCGCACAGGTCTCACTGGAAAGAACCCAGCCACCATTCGAATCTTCGTAACCCGGCATCCGACCCAGAACCAGCGGACGAACGCCCAATGGATCACGCATGCCGATCAGGCCGTCATCGGGCGTCAGGGTAATGAGGGAATAAGCCCCCTTCACCTGCTTGACAGCATCAATGAACCGATCGAGCACTGTGGTGTACAGAGAGATGGCAATGAGGTGAATGAAGACTTCCGTATCCGTGGAGGAATGGAAGATACATCCGCGCTTTACCAACGCCTGCTTCAGGGTCGCGGAGTTGGTGAGGTTCCCGTTATGGGCGACTGCCAACCCACCGAACTCATAATCCGCATACAGCGGCTGCACATTCCGGACATGCGTTCCGCCTGTGGTGGCGTATCGGTTATGACCGATTGCAACGCTTCCCGGCAGCGTCGCCATGACACGGCTGTCTCCGAAGACATCACCGACCAGCCCCAGACCTTTGTGCTGATGGAACCGTTCGTTATCGAAACTGACGATTCCAGCAGCTTCCTGACCACGATGCTGAAGCGCATGGAGTCCAAGAGCGGTCAGGGCAGACGCATCAGGCACGCCCCAGACGCCGAAAACGCCACATTCCTCGTAAGGACGGTTGAGAGTATCGGAGGCAGTCATGCAGTTCGGCCTTTCCGGACTGGGTTCACAACGACGCGTCATGACCGCTTGTGGGCGGCGATGCAAGATGTGGTTGCAATGAATGTGGCAGATAACCGGCAAGTCGGGATGCTCCGGCCTCAATATATGGCCCGGTGAAGCTTCCCTGCATCAGGTAGGAGGTCCAGGACCCGAAAAAAGACCCTGCCAGCAGATAAAGTGCGATCAGCATCACATATCCGCGCAGAATGCCGAAAATAGCGCCCAGTATGCGGTCTACGCCCCCAAAAAGAGTGCCCCTCACCGCTGCTCCTACACGCCCGGCGATCGTCGTCAGAGTTAGCAGAATGACGATGAACAGGACTGCCGCGCTTACGCTCTCCGCCAACCAGCTTTCATGCAGATACGGAGAAATCCACGGAACAAGGGCAGCGTGAAACCGATAGGTGAGAATGACGGCAGACGCCCAGGCAACAAGCCCAGATAGCTCGGTCGTAAAACCGCGCGTGAGTCCCCACAGAGCAGACAGACCAATAACGATCAGCACACCGATATCCAGCCGGCTCAGATCATCCGGCGAAATATGAGACAGATCTGGAAGAGAGGGCATGGCTCAGGGCAGTTTGGTGGAACGGTAATGACCGCCTTTACGGGGACGGATGCCATTAGCACGAAGTTCTTCCGCCAGGCGGATTCTTTCGTTCAGTTCTGCCCAGACCTGGTCAGCATCAACACCCCGCGCCTTCCACACCTTCTCAAGAAGGCCGACAAAAGCCGCACTTTCCCGAACCAGGCCCGCACGATCATTGACCATGACATGCAGCACGCAGCTTGAAGCCGAATTGCCCAGTCGGGTCGCCAGTTTCGTGACTTTGCGGGTTTTTCGGAATGGGCGAAGGTCTTCCTTAAGCGGCATCACTCTATGATGAGGGTGATAACCTATGGACGCAAGGCCATCACCCTCAATCATTCCGCGAAGGGCGTTATTCCGCGATCGTTTCTACTTCGTTTTCTGGAACGTAGAGTTTTGCCCCATGTTCCTGAAAGACCTCACTCATCTGCGCCATACCATCCTGACGTTCCGCCTCACGGCGAATGTCATGACTGATTTTCATGG
Source organism: Gluconobacter sp. Gdi (assembly GCF_014132155.1). Lineage (GTDB taxonomy): Bacteria > Pseudomonadota > Alphaproteobacteria > Acetobacterales > Acetobacteraceae > Gluconobacter. The sequence goes on along the minus strand of NZ_BLJQ01000001.1, from coordinate 309,150 downwards.
AGCAGAACTTTGGACCACACATTGAGCAGAAATGAGCCGTCTTGTGCGCCTCTTTCGGAAGCGTTTCATCGTGGAAGCTGCGTGCCGTATCCGGGTCCAGCGCCAGATTGAACTGATCTTCCCACCGGAACTCGAACCGTGCACGGGACAGCGCATCGTCTCGTAGCTGAGCCGCAGGATGTCCCTTCGCCAGATCTGCCGCATGGGCAGCAATCCGGTAGGTTATAACGCCCGTTTTCACGTCTGAGCGGTCCGGAAGACCCAGATGTTCCTTCGGCGTCACGTAGCAGAGCATCGCCGTCCCGAACCAGCCAATCATGGCCGCCCCGATACCGGACGTGATGTGGTCATAACCCGGCGCAATGTCGGTCGTTAGCGGACCAAGCGTGTAGAACGGCGCTTCCCCACATTCCTTGAGCTGCTTGGTCATGTTGACCTTGATCTTGTGCATCGGCACATGACCCGGCCCTTCAATCATGACCTGACAGCCCTTTGCCCAGGCCACCTTCGTCAGTTCACCCAACGTCGTCAGTTCAGCAAACTGTGCCGCATCATTCGCATCGGCAATCGACCCCGGACGCAGGCCATCCCCCAGTGAAAAGGTGATGTCATACCGGCGCATGATGTCGCAGATCTCTTCGAAGTGCTCGTAGAGAAAACTCTCGCGATGATGCGCCAGACACCAAGACGCCATGATGGAGCCACCACGGGAGACAATTCCCGTCGTGCGCTTTGCAGTCAGCGGGATGTGCTGAAGGCGGACACCGGCATGAATCGTGAAATAATCCACGCCCTGCTCGGCCTGCTCGATCAGCGTGTCACGGAAAATTTCCCACGTCAGCTTCTCAGGAACACCATTCACTTTTTCCAGCGCCTGATACAGCGGCACCGTGCCGATCGGCACTGGAGAGTTCCGCATAATCCAGTCACGGATGTTGTGGATATTCCGACCGGTGGAAAGATCCATCACCGTGTCCGCACCCCAGCGGATGGACCAGACCAGCTTCTCGACTTCTTCTGCGGCAGACGACGTCACCGCCGAATTGCCGATATTGGCGTTCACCTTCACAAGGAAGTTTCGGCCAATAATAACCGGCTCAAGTTCCGGATGGTTGATATTGGCGGGGATAACAGCCCGGCCCCGCGCAACTTCTTCCCGCACGAATTCAGGCGTAATGAAAGCTGGAATAGAGGCACCAAAATCCTCGCCATCGGCAAGGCGTTCTTCTGCCCCTTCAGCCATCTCAGCACGGCAGACATTTTCGCGATGAGCAATATAGATCATCTCTTCCGTGATGATCCCTGCCCGCGCAAATTCATACTGGGTGACGAATTTCGCGCCCTCGCCGGAATAGACCTCATGCGCCGCAGGACAGGCCGGAACAGCCTGAGCTTCGCTGGCAAATCCATTGTCTTCCGGTTTGACCGCACGAGCGGGAACCTGCTGGAAGCCCCGCTTTGCAAGCCATTCCGCCCGCGGAGCAGACAGACCCTTCTTCACGTCAATCGTGACAGACGTGTCTGTGTATGGACCAGACGTGTCATAAACTCTGACAGGCGCTTCATTAGCTGACGGATGCAGCGCAATTTCGCGATAGGGAACCAGAATATCCGGACGCCCCGGTGCTTCGGACCATTTCTTGCAGGACCCTTGGATCGGGCCTGTCGTCACATGATCTACCGCTGGTTTCTGGTTCAGGTTTTGTGGAATATCACCCATGTTCGCCCCCTCTGAGGCAGAGGGAGTAACAACACGGAACACCGGCTATGCCAGTTTCGTTGTGTCTCAACACCATTCCCTCCGCCGGTTCTAACCGGATCAGGTTTCCCGGATGCAGAATGCACCCGGCAGGGTCGTCACACCGCAGACCTTGCAGTCTTTCAGTGACCTCTCAGCTTCTTCGGGCGAAGCTCCCCCTGGTAGGGGCCACACTCATCGCATCCGCTTCGTCCTGTCAATGCGTTTCACCGTGAAGTGAGGCCGATAAACAGCTATGACCCGCTTTATTTTACTCAGGAGGGCACGCCCTTGAACCTCTATGTTTTCTATCTCGGCGGGGCAGCACCCGGCGCCAATATCGAAGTTCATGATGTTCAGTTTGCGATCGCGAACAAGCCGGAAGATGCCTATCCCTCTCTTGCGGAGCGCTGGTTTGGAGTACGAAACTCCCTGCACGTTGATGCCTATGGTGTCATTGCATGGGCTGACGGACATGCTGTCACACTCAGTCCTGAAAAGCCTGTAGGCGGCAAAACGCTCTATTTCATCAATATGGGTGGGTATGCGCCTGGCGAACTCAAGGAAGAGCACGCCTTCACGTTTCTTGTTGCTGCATCGCCAGAAGAGGCCAAGGCAACAGCCAAAAAGACCTTATTACCGGGCTATGACCACCGCCACCGCGATAACTTCATGGAAGTAGATGACTGCCTGCCTCTGGAACAGATTGATGGGCTTTACATCCATCTGACCCCACAGAAAGACGGGCAACCTGTGACAGCGCTATGGCAGGGCTACCGAAAGATCTGACGTCCCTGCGCTTTATCTCACGGCAAGGGAGCCACTCATGCCACACCCAATGTCGGTTTACCTGTTTTCTTACGGAACGCTCCAGCAACCCGAGGTTCAGCTTTCCTCATTCGGTCGCCTGCTGCATGGCGAAGAGGATGCAATGACGGGCTATCGGGCGTCGATGATGGAAATCACGGACGCTGCTGTTATCAAGGCCAGCGGCAAACGCTTTCATCCTGTTGTTCACCCGAGTAACAACCCACAGGACGAAATCACAGGGCAAGTCTTCTGCATCACTGAAGCTGAGCTTCTTGCTGCGGATGCTTATGAAGTGTCCAGCTACAAGAGGGTGCAAGTTACACTGCGCTCAGGCAAGAACGCATGGGTCTACGTGCTCGCCTAACCAGCTCGGAATCAAAAAAGGCAGCCAGTGACCCGGCTGCCTTTTCCAGAATTCAGAACGCTGTCCTACCTGACTTCAGGCAGCCTCAGAGCGCTTGAGCTGACGTTCACGCCAAAGCGTGGAGAGTGCTTCAACCAGTTCATCAATTGCTTCGTTTGTATGAAGCGGCGTCGGCGTCAGACGCAGACGCTCCGTTCCGCGCGGGACGGTCGGGAAGTTAATCGGCTGGATATAATGCCCGAAGCGGTTCAGCAACTCATCGGAGAGATCCCGGCAAAGTTCTGCCTCACCCACCATGACGGGGACGATGTGGCTCGGATTGCCGACATGCGGAATGCCTGCCTTGTCCAGAGCGGCACGCAGATAGGCAACCGCACGCTGCTGACCTTCACGCTCGACGCTGCTGCGCTTGAGATAACGGACGCTGGCCAGAGCACCCGCAGCAATCATCGGCGGCAGAGCCGTGGAGAAAATAAAGCCAGAACCAAAGGAGCGCACGAAGTCACAAAGCGGCGCGGAGGCAGCAATGTAGCCACCCACAACGCCGTAGCCTTTGCCCAACGTCCCTTCAATCACCGTCAGACGATGGGACAGGCCCAGCTTTTCAGCCACGCCCGCACCGTGATCGCCGTACATGCCAACAGCATGAACTTCATCAAGGTAAGTCATCGCACCGTATTTGTCGGCCAGATCACAGAAGGCTTCGATCGGTGCGATGTCACCATCCATGGAATAGACGGACTCAAACGCAATGATCTTGGGAACGTCTACTGGAAGTTCTTTCAGGCGACGCTCCAGATCTTCCACATCATTGTGACGGAAAATCTGCTTCTCAGCGCGGGAATGACGGATACCTTCAATCATGGACGCATGATTGAGTTCATCAGACAGAACCACGCAGTTGCGCAGACGGCCTGCAATCGTTCCCAGCGTCACCCAGTTAGACAGGTAACCTGAGTTGAAGAGCAGTGCACTTTCTTTGCCGTGCAGGGACGCCAGCTCTTTTTCCAGTTCCACATGATAGTGGTTTGTGCCGGAAATGTTGCGTGTTCCGCCTGCACCAGCACCCGTCTCATCAAGGGCGTCGTGCATCGCCTTGAGAACTTCCGGGTGCTGCCCCATGCCGAGATAATCGTTGGAACACCACACTGTGACGTCACGACCGAGCCCATGATGATAGGCTTTCGGGAAATTGCCGGACCGGCGCTCGAGTTCCGCAAAGTAACGGTAGCTGCCATCGGCGCGCAGACCGTCCAGGGCGGACTGGAACATCGCATCATAATTCATCGCGTTTTCTCCTGCGCGGCACTGTAATCCTGTGAAATCTTTCCGCCAAGTGCCTGCTCCAGATAGGCCAGCAGAACACGCAGCCGCGCAGGCATCTGCATCCGGGTGGCACCACACCCCACCACCATGAACCAGACCGACAAAACACTCCCCCGCCACTTCGGCAGAACCTCGACCACTCGCCCTGCATCCAGATCCCTCCGCAGCATGAAATCTGGCAGAAGCGCTAGGCCTGAGCCATTTCTGAGCGCCGGCAGAAGCATGTCTCCACTATTGACCATCATCCGGTTGCGAAGTCGTACAGATGCCTGCTGGCCGTTCTCATGTGTAAGGCGAAGAAGGTCTGGCAGATCGGAATTCGCGTAGAGCAACCCTGCATTGCCTGAAAGATCTTCCGGTTTTTCGATCGTCCCGAGTCTCTCCTTCATCTGTGGCGAACAGACCAGCCGCATTACGGAACGGCAAAGAAGATGAGCCCCTCCGTTGGTTACGGGAGCGAGGTCTCCCGGTGTAATGCGTACGGCAGCTTCAAACCGGCCACTCAGCAGATCGACGGTCCGGTCATCCAGATCAATTTCCATGGAAATCTCCGGATACCGGTCCATAAATTCTGGAAGAACGGGCCCAAGAATATCCAGTCCGAACCCCATCGGAGCCGCCAGACGGAGCGTTCCTCTTGGGCTGACCGAGCCTTCCCGCAGTTCTGCTTCCAATCCTTCACCATCAGCCAACATCCGCCGGGCACGTTCCAGGCACGCCACTCCGGCGGATGTCAGGGAGAGGTGACGGGCACTTCGCTGGAAAAGGGTCGTCTTTAGGCGATGCTCCAGACGCGCAATCACCTTGGACACTGTAGGCGGAGACAGCCCTAGAGTGCGCGCTGCAGAGGCGAACGAGCCGCTTTCAGCGACACGGGCAAAAACAGCCCACCCTTCAAGATCCGGGAGCATACAGCCTCTCTAAGATGCGCTTTATGGAAACTTTATATTTCCATCAATTCCATTTTCTTTACGCCACATTGCGCCCATCTTGAAGGCCATAACCTTTACTGAGGAGCGACCAATGCTCGATATCAGACCCTTCTCCTCGCTTGGCCACGCCAACCACGGATGGCTGGACGCCCGGCATCACTTTTCTTTCGCTGGCTACATGGACCGGCACCGCATGCACTGGGGCCGTCTGCGTGTCTGGAACGATGATAAAATCGAAGGCGGAACAGGCTTTGGCGCTCATCCGCACAAGGACATGGAAATCATCACCTATGTTCGCACAGGAGCCATCTCTCACGAGGACAGCCTTGGCAACAAAGGACGCACCGAAGCTGGCGACGTTCAGGTCATGTCTGCGGGCAGCGGCATTGTCCATGCCGAGTTCAACAAGGAGACGGAAGACACAACCCTGTTCCAGATCTGGATCATCCCCAATGAACCAGGCGGCACGCCCAGCTGGGGCACACGTCCATTCCCAAAAGATGCCCGCAATGGACGGTTCGTAACCCTTGCCTCCGGCTTTCCGGAAGATGATGCCCTGCCGATCCGGGCCAAGGGCCGCGTTCTGGGAGCAACCCTGAAAGCTGGCGAAACCCTGACCTTCGAAACCAGCCGGGAAAACTTCTCCTATCTCGTGCCGGCGACAGGAAGCCTGGAAATCGATGGGCGAACCGTTGCAACGCGGGACGGTGCAGCTCTGACCGATGTGGACAGTATCGTCATGACTGCGCTGGAAGATGCAGAAATCGTTCTGGTAGAAAGCGGCCCCCTCGACTGACAGGCCAAGGCGGGAACATCACGCAAAGGTGTTTCCACCTCATGCTACACACGCTCGCTTCAAACGTTGTTACTGTAGGGCCAAGTCCCCCCGGATGCGGCCAGTCTCTCTCTTGATGAGGAGTACGGGTCATGACAACCACGACCGAGACCAAAGGCCAAAAATCTACCTCCCTATTCGTCCGTTTTGGTGACTGGCTTAGCAATGCCAGCATGGACAGATCAGGGCTGACAGAAGTGACCATCCGACTGATGCGTGACGACTGTCATCTTGCGACCCGTGTGAGCGAAATTCACAATACGGAAAGCAATCCTCTCACACCCAGGGAAGTCGAAACCCTCATGGGTGAGAAACACCTCAAATATATTGCGGATCAAACGGGGCAGTCCCTTGAGGCTATCGAGGATGCTCTGACAGGCGTTCTGCCCATGCTTGCCAACTTGCTTCGCGTAGATCCAGAACGCCTGTTCCAGTACCAGTGTAAGATATGAGAACCTGAACGGCAGCTATTATCACCTATCGAAGGTAGCTGCCGTTTTCTCATTAGAGGCCTTCAGCCGTACGGGTCATGCGCCGCCTCTTTGAGCGACCCTCCACACTTGCAAAGCGCTCATTGATCTGAGCGGTCGTTTCAGCTCCAGCCAAAATGAGCCCGGACGCCTCGGAGCAACCGGTTTTCTGCACAAATTCCAGCTGCTTGGTCGTATCTACTCCTGTAGCACGAATGCACAAACCAAGCGCTTTGACAGCCTCAAGAGCGGCCCGGTAGAATACAACTGCACCTTCGTCGAGCTCTGGAACGTCGCCCTGCGGATTCCAGGTTAAGCTGGACGCTGACAGAACTGCCAGATCAAACTGAACACCGTCCAATAGACCGCTAATGGCGCGTTCTCTCAGTAAAGTCAGGCTGGAGACCGAAGACCCAAAGCCGTTCGTGAAGATCTGAACACCCCGATCACGAAGAGACGCCAGCGTGTAACAGACTTCGCGCTCCTCTTGAGCGATCCCGCTTTCCTGAAAAACCAGATCCAGACGCGAAATGGGAAACCCGCTCTGATCCAGAACACCGTTTAAACGACTGTTGAACGCTGCATCCGGTGCCTGATCGTCTTCGAGCGAGACCATCAGACGCATACCATCCGGCCAGCCTGCCGCCTGCGTACAGGCAACCTGCAGAAGCTCCAGATCAAATTCTCTCTGCTGCTGCTCAAGCGGCTTGCGGCGACTTCGCCGGACGGTGCGGCGTGGGATAGCCAGCCAGAGCTGGCTCATGTCCACCTGCGCGCCAATCAGCTTTTCCATTCCCCCCCGGCCAGCCGCCATGCGAGGCAGCCATCGCAAAGGCGGCAGAGCACTTTTCTGGCGCGCTCGACGGCTGCGCAGGGTCGTGGCAAACATCGTGGCGTTTGTCGGAGAAATGTTCGTGTCGGACCTCACAGGATCATCTCTTCGGTCTCTGGTCACAGCGCCAGTCACTTCGGGGCCAAAAGAGGCTGCATCCGCAAAACTGACATCCTGTCCTGCATCATCCAATTTCGAACATCTCCTGTTCCATCTGCGCGACAGAATGACGGGAGAAGGCTAATTTTCCCTTAACAACAGCCGTTTTTCGCTCACTTTCCCGTGGGGTTTCGACAAAATCGCCGAGGAACCAAGAGTCAAATTCTTCGTTCGCTCAATCAGGACAATTCTGCTACCGATTTTGCTCCAGCGGATTTTCCGTGCCACTTCCTTCAAGCGCGCAGGTTCAATCTGCCTGTCAGGACATTGTTGATGACGGATGCTCTCTCTCGCTCCGCCCCGAACACGTCTTCCCGCAACTCTCTCAAGGCTTTGCTACCTTTCTGGCAGGTGACGTTTGCGTCTTTCCTGGGATGGTTTCTGGACGCTTTTGACCAGACATCCCTGATGTTCACACTGCCGGACATCGCTCATGATTTCAGCTGCACCATCGGCACACTGGGGATGGTTCTGACAGCCCAATCCCTTGGACGAGCCATAGGTAATACAAGCTGGGGCTGGCTCGCTGACCGTTATGGCCGTCGTTTGGCCTTTATGCTCGGCGTTGTCTGGTTCGGTGTTTTTTCTGCCATGACGGGCCTGTCCCACAGTCTTCTGATGCTGGGTATTGTCCAGTTCCTGTTCGGCATCGGTTTTGGTGGTGAATGGACCGCCTCTGCAGCCCTCCTGATGGAAAGTGTTCCCGCCTGGACACGTCCGATGGCGTCTGCGCTCATGATGTCAGGTTATGAAGTCGGATATTTTGCAGCAGCCGGAGCGCAGGCTCTGATCCTGCCGCATTATGGCTGGCGCATGCTGTTCTTCATCGGACTGGCGCCTGCTCTTCTTGCGATTTTCATTCGCCTCGGGGTCAAGGAAAGCCCGGTCTGGCTGCGGAACCGGGCAGACCGGGCGGCCGGTCAGGCCAAAACGCCGACACAGCCTCTTCCCAAGGTAAAATTCCGCCTGAACGGAGCGGCCCTACAGGCAATTGCCTTCATGGCGTTTCTGGAATTTCAAAAAGCGGCCATTTACACATTTTACCCGACGATCCTGCGTGGGAGCCATCACCTGACACCACAGGACATCTTCATTCCCATTACCCTCTACTGCATCGGATCGTTCGCTGGAAAAATCCTGTGTGGCTGGCTGGCAGAACGATGGGGTGACCTGAAGGTCATGCTTGGGGCGATTGCGATTGTCGTTCTGACAATCTGGCCGTTCCTGAGCGCTCCGTCCTGGAGCATGCTGCTGACGGCAGCCTTCGTCATGGGCGCTGCTGCATCCGGTATCTTTGCCCTTGTGCCGCATTATCTGGCGAAATGCTTCCCTTCCGAGACACGTAGCTTCGGAATGGGGCTGGGTTATGCTCTAGGGTCTATCGGGCAGGGTATTGCCGGATGGCTGATCCCGGGAATTGGCCGGACCCCGATCACACTCCCGCTCACTGCGGAAGCCTTCGTAGTCGGGTCCAGTGCCGTCACGGCCGGTATCGCCCTGCTTCAGCCGAAGCACCTTCCGGGTGAAACCATGGAAGGCGACGAAGAAGCAGCCTCTTAAAGAGAGGCTGCCAGCCACTCGGCGGTACGGATTCCATCTATGCCGGCGGACAGAATACCGCCGGCATATCCTGCCCCTTCTCCCGCAGGGAAAAGCCCACGCAATGTTGGGCTCTGGCCATCACGGTCTCGCTGAAGCCGGATCGGGGAAGACGTACGCGTTTCCACTCCGGTCATAACAGCATCATCCATCGAGAAGCCCTTCAGCTTGCGTTCAAAACGCGGCAAGGCCTCACGAATGGCGTCCGAAACAAAATCCGGCAGACAGAGCGTCAGATCAGTCGGTGTCACACCCGGCTGGTAGGACGGCACGACGTCACCCAGCGTTGTGGAAGGGCGACCGGCCAGAAAATCCCCGACGCGCTGGGCAGGAGCACGGTAATCGCCGCCACCGGCCACAAACGCTGCCTTTTCCCATTTCCGCTGAAGTTCGACACCCGCCAGAACATCGTTCGGAAAGTCCTTTTCCGGCGTCACTTCAACGACAATTCCACTATTCGCATTCCGTTCGGCACGGGAATACTGGCTCATGCCATTGGTCACGACCTGTCCGATTTCAGACGTGGCCGCCACGACCTGTCCGCCCGGGCACATGCAGAACGAATACACAGCCCGGCCGTTCGACGCGTGATGAACCAGCTTGTAATCAGCGGCACCCAGCAGATCGTTCCCGGCGTATGAGCCGAAACGGGCTGTATCAATGACAGACTGGGGATGTTCGATCCGTACACCGATAGAGAACGGCTTGGCATCCATGGCAACGTTCGCATCGCGGAGCATTTCGAAGGTGTCGCGTGCGGAATGCCCAACGGCCAGGATAACGCGCTCGGCAGGCAGGGTCTCTCCCGTTGATAGGCGTAGGCCTCGCAGACGGCGTTCTGTTCCCTCACCTTCCATGTCAAAACCATCGACGCGCGTCTCAAACCGGTATTCACCGCCGAGACGTTCGATTTCCTCACGGATGAACATCACCATCGAGACCAGTCGGAACGTCCCGATATGAGGCTTGGAGACGTACAGGATCTCTTCCGGCGCACCGGCCCGAACAAACTCTTCAATGACACGTCGGCCCAGATTGCGGGGATCGGACACGCCAGAGTAGAGCTTGCCGTCAGAGAACGTCCCGGCTCCGCCTTCGCCAAACTGCACATTGCTCTCGGGCGTCAGAACGGATTTCCGCCACAAGGCAAACGTATCAACCGTTCGGGCGCGAACCTCTTTTCCACGTTCGATGATGATAGGCTTGAGACCGGTCTGCGCGAGCGTCAGCGCCGCCATGATCCCGCAAGGACCTGCCCCGATAACCACAGGGCGCGGCATCCCCTCGGGCAACGTGGCTTGGGGAAGATGATAGGTTGTGTCAGGCGTGGAGCGAACATGCTGGTCCGCTTCGTGGGCCGCAAGCACAGACGCCTCGTCCGTCACGTCACAGTCGATGCTGTATACCAGAACGATGTGACCGCGCTTGCGGGCATCGTATCCGCGTCGGGCGATCTTGAAACTTTTCAGGGCCTCGGACGGGATATTGAGGCGCGTCAGCACCGCCTCCCGGAGCGCCTCTTCCGAGTGCTCCAGCGGTAGGCGCAGTTCTGTCAGGCGAATCATGCGTCGTGCTTTTCTTTGTGCTGGGCGGCGTCAGGCTGCGGATCGGCGTGATGCGTATCCGGCGAACCTTCCATGATGCGATCCATGACGGCCATCAGAACACCGGACACAACGAAGGCCAGATGAATCCCGACGCTCCATTCCAGAGCGCGCGTGGAGGTGTCATCCACACGAATGAAATCAGCCAGAACATGGATGGCAGACATGGCGACGATGGACGCCATGAGCTTGATCTTGATATCCCCGAACGTCACGTGACCAATCCAGGACGGATAATCTTCGTGCTGGCGGATATCGAGACGGGAAACAAAGTTCTCGTAACCCGAGAACATGACGATCAGCAGCAGGTTCGCCAGCAGGACCAGATCGATCAGATCCAGCACACCAACAAAAACGTCATCGAAATCCAGGCCGGTTGCCTTGAGAACAAGACCCAGAAGCTGCTGGAAGAACTTGAAGGCCACCAGCAGCAGCCCGATGGTCAGGCCGAAATAAAGCGGTGCGGCAATCCAGCGGGTTGCGAAGAAGGCACGTTCCATGACGTGTTCTGCGCGTCGCGAGGACAAGGGATTGCTGCCGGGTTTCTGGCCCTGTGGGGAAGAAGGAGTCGTCATGGTCCTTCTGTACGATTTTGCGAGCCTTTCCGCCAATGCCTCTTTGCTGCGCCGTATCGATTATCCAACCCGACGCAACGCAACAGTCTGACCAACGGCGGAACTGGAACCTGACTGCACGCGACGTTCCCGGTCCAGATAGCGAAGGCAACTGACCCTTAGGAACGACGCCATATTCGGCAGTTCACCACGCAGTTCGAGAATTTCGTCCGAAAGCTTGGTGATAAGTTGATTGACGGTCATGCCATCTGCCGCCGCGATTTCCGTCAGGATGTCCCAGAACATGTTTTCCAGCCGGATCGTCGTTACGACCCCATGAATCCGCAGTGACCGCGTACGGCTTTCATAAAAGATCGGATCGGCACGGACATAGAGTTCACACATATGGGCTCTCCCGACGGAACAAAGGCTCAGGCTTCGATTTTGGTTCCCAGAACCTTCAGGAACTGACCAATCCATGCCGGATGTGCTGGCCACGCCGGCGCTGTTACGAGCTTGCCGTCTGTCACTGCACCATCAATTGCGATGGCCTGATAGTCAGCCCCTGCAAGGATCATTTCAGCACGACAGGCCGGATAAGCGGAGACCTTGCGGCCTGAGATGACATTTGCTGCGGCGAGAAGCTGCGGGCCATGGCAGACAGCGGCAATCGGTTTGTCAGCCGTGACGAAAGCGCGGATCAGGTCCAGCACGCTCTCATCGGTGCTGAGCTGCTCCGGAGCACGACCACCTGGAATGACCAGTGCGTCATAGTCTTCCGCTTTTGCGCCTGCATAAGTGGCGTTCAGCGTGAAGTTATGACCGCGCTTTTCAGTGTACGTCTGATGGCCTTCGAAATCGTGGATGGCCGTTGCTATCTGTTCTCCAGCCTTCTTGCCCGGTGACACCACATCAACCTTGTGTCCCACCATCAGCAGCGTCTGGAATGGCACCATGATTTCGTAATCTTCAACGAAATCACCTGCGAGCATGAGAATACGTTTACTGGCCATTGGATCATCCTGACGATCAAGTTCACAACACTGCTCCCTTCTTACTGTATCCGGGAAGCGCGTGGGTAATAGGTGGTGATGACATTCCGCTCTGTCACCATTGCCTCCCACTTGCCTGAAGATGAGAGCTCACGCAGAACTATTATTCCGTTCAGTCATGGCACCCTGGTGCCGTCAGAAGGCCCTGTTCCGTCATGAAGAATGCTGCCGCGATTGAGGTGCATGACCTCCGCAAGACATATCAGGTCCGTGATGGCGGCAGCTGGCGTGGTAAAACGCGCGAAATCACGGCTCTGGACGGCATTTCTTTCACAGTCCCTGCAGGCGAGATTGCCGGTTTCATCGGGCCGAATGGCGCTGGAAAATCCACTGCCATCAAAATTCTGGCGGGTATCCTGCGCCCGACCTCCGGGACCGTCCGCGTTGGCAACCTGATCCCTTGGGAAAACCGGATCGCACATGTCGCGCGGATTGGCGTGGTGTTTGGCCAGCGCACGCAGCTCTGGTGGGATCTCTCTGTTGGGGAGGGACTGGCGCTTCTCCGGGATATTTACAGCGTGGAGCCAGCGAGGTTCCTCCGCAACCGGGAGCATCTGGCGGATGCGCTGGATCTGCACGGCATCATGGATCAGTCCGTCCGGCAGTTGTCTCTCGGCCAACGCATGCGGGCAGAAATCGCAGCAGCCCTGATCCATGATCCGGATGTGATTATTCTGGATGAACCTACGATTGGGCTGGATGCCCCATCCAAGCTGGCGGTACGCGCTTTTGTGCGGGATCTGCGACGCGAGCGCGGCACAACGGTGCTTCTGACCACGCATGACATGCATGATATCGAAGCCCTGGCAGACCGGGTCATCGTCATCGGTCACGGTCGCATTCTTGCGGATAGCCCGTTTGAAGCCCTTCAGGCGACCACCCTCTCGGAACGTATTCTGGAAGCAGATTTTACCGGGCCGCTGCCAGACCTGCTTCTGCCAGATGGCGCAACAGAAACAGCGCGTGGCTCTCGCAGCGTGACGATCACGTTTGATCCGCAACGCCTGCCCGCGCCTGTGCTTGTGGCGCATCTTTCGACACTGCCGGGCTTGGGTGATCTGCGGATCGGGCGCCCGGCGATTGAAGAAATTATTACACGCTTCTACGCGGACCACGCATCGTGACCATCAAACCCTATGTGACGTCTTTCGTCCTGCAATGGAAAATTGGTCTGCGATATCGTCTTGCAGTACTGGCGGGGCTTGTGGCGCAGATGTGGTTCGGCGCGATTTCCCTCATGGCCTATGCCGCGGTTTACCATCATGCCCCCGGCGTAGATGCCCCCATGACGCTGCGTCAGGCCATGACTTACACCTGGATCCAGCAATCCCTCTTCACCCTGCTTCCTCTTGGCTGCCTCCCCGCTATTGGTGAAGCGGCCAAGAGCGGAGCAATTGTCTATGACCTGTTGCGCCCCGTCGATCTGTGGAACTGGTGGCTCTCGGCTTCGCTTGCCCGTCTTCTTGGCAACGCCATCCCGCGCGCAGTCCTTCTTGCTGCTGTCGCAGGGCCACTTGCTGCCCTCGTTGGGCTGAATGGCTGGAGCCTTGCCCCGCCAGCCTCATTGTGGGCCGCAATGCTGGCTCTGTGCTCCTTCATCCTCGGTGCTTTCATCTCTGCAAGCATCGTGATGTGGTGGAATATCGTAACGGCCCGAACATTATCGCCTCTCGGAACGTATGCTGTCGGCACACCCTTGGCTGTTCTGCTCTCAGGAATGCTCCTGCCGCTGCCGCTTTATCCCGATTGGGCGCGTGAGTTGCTCCTGTTCCAGCCTTTTGCCGGAATTTCTGACATTCCCATTCGGCTCTACATGGGCATGGCCATCCCGGGCGGCGTTCTGACCGCGTTGGGCATTCAATGTTTCTGGCTGGCCGCACTCACACTTGTGGGGCGCTTCTGGATGCATCGCACCATCTCCCGGATGGAGGTTCAGGGCGCATGAATGCGTTTTCACTCTATCGACGGATGGCAGCGGCCTCGATCAAGGCACAACTGCGATATCCCGGAACATTCGCGCTTCAGTTAATTGGAAATTTCGTCACCACTCTGCTGAGCTTCTTCGGAATCTGGAGCCTGTTCCAGCGGTTTGGCAGCATCGCTGGCTGGGATATTGGCGCCGTGGCCGTTCTATACGGACTGGTAAACGTGTCCTTCGCGATTGCCGAAACCCTTGGCCGCGGCTTTGAAGTTTTTGGCGGCGAATACGTCAAGACAGGTTCATTTGACCGGCTTCTTCTTCGCCCACGCTCGACACTCGTCCTGCTTCTTGGCCACGAACTGAGACTTCGCCCGATCGGCCGCTTCCTTCAGGGGGCATTTGTTATGGGAGCAGGTTTCTGGCTCTCGCCACATGTCTCATGGGCGACAGTCTGGCTTTTGCCTTGGGCAGTGACGGGTGGGGCCGCCATGTTTCTGGGCGTTCTGATCGGACAGGCCGCCCTGTGTTTCGTAACGGTCGAAGGGCTGGAGGTTGTAAACGTCCTGACCTATGGCGGCGTGGAAGCAGGACAATACCCGCTCACCATGTTCGCGCGCTGGCTCCGTCGCTTCCTGACATGGGCGCTCCCGCTATCAGCCGTCTGCTACTACCCTGCTCTCGCCATGCTGAACCATCCTGACCCTTTGGGCATGCCCATCTGGTTCGGCCTGCTCTCGCCGGGAATGGGCTTTACGTTCCTTGGCCTGATGGTTCTGTGCTGGCAGAGAGGTGTAGCCGGATATGTTTCAAGCGGAAGCTAAGGCTATTTGGCCGGATAGCCCCATTTGTTGATCCGGTAGTCCGTGTCGAAGCACATCATGATCAGCAACGGAATAGTTCCGATCACTGTAAAGTATAATAGCACCCACCAGCCTGAGCGTCCGGTGTCGTGCAACCGTCGGACTGACACGCTGAGATCCACCACGAACAGATAGAGCCACGCAAAAAAAGCTGCGATACCCAGTAACGCGACAATGCCGCCGCCTCCATGCCTGAGGTCACTGGAAATCATGGAAATGACGATGGAACACAGGATCCCGAAAATCCTGAAATACCAGTATTCCTTCCGGCGGGAGCGGCCTTGAAAATCCGTTGCCCGGCGCAGACAGGCCCTGACAGCATCCGTAAAAGACATGTCCGCAGCAGGCAAAGACGTAAACTGCCCGAACTGAATATCCAGAAACACATTGTTGGCCATTGTGCCCCAGGGCTCGAAATCCACCCGCTGCCCCTTCATGGGCGCCAGAGTGTCCCGCCAGTTCATTTTCGAAAATGCATACCGAACGTCCTGATCATTCAGGATCACGCCTTCGCTCGTCTGAACATCAAATCCGAGAACGGTGCCTTTCATGGACACTCTCCCTGCAAGTGCCCCTCTGCTGACATTACAGGGTTAGGCCTCCTCTTTGTTACGGAATATAACCGGCGCGTCCAGCCACGGCATGGGAAAACTACCCTCCTGCCGGCATCAACCCCGACAATTCTGCAAGAGCCAGATCATCGCTTGGGTTGATGGAACGAGATGCTATATGATGCGACACTCCAGCCACAGATTTGCCCGGACATGACATCAGATCACAGCCACACGTGCGCACACGGCCATGACCACACCGATCATGACCATTCTCATGCAGATGGGCACGACCATGCCTCTCGTGATCACCAGGATCATGACCATGAAGGCTGTGACGGGCACGATCATGGGTTTGGTTTCGGGCGTCCACATACGCATGCACCGGCGAATTTCGGCCGTGCCTTCGCTATCGGGATCATCCTGAACACGGTTTATGTCGTTGCCGAAGCCCTTTGGGGCGTCTGGGCACACTCCCTGTCCCTTCTGGCAGACGCAGGACACAACCTGTCGGACATTCTGGGCCTTGGCGCAGCATGGCTGGCCGAAAGTCTGGCCCGTCGTGCCCCTACCACACGCTTCACCTATGGCCTGCGCCGTTCCACCATTCTTGCGGCCTTCGTGAATGCGACAGTCCTGCTACTGGTGACAGGCGGGATCATCTGGGAATCCATCGTTCGGCTTTTCGCCAACGCGCCTGTTGAGGGAACGGTCGTCAGTTGGGTGGCGCTCGTCGGAATTGCGGTCAACGCATTTACTGCCCTCCTTTTCATGAAGGGGGCCTCGAACGACCTCAATATTCGCGGCGCGTTCATGCATATGGCATCTGATGCCATGATGGCCTTTGCCGTTGTGATTGCAGGGCTCCTGATCACATGGACCGGCTTTCAGATCATTGACCCGATCGTCAGCCTGATTGTCTCTGTGTCCATCATTGTCGCAACATGGTCCCTGCTTAAAGGGTCGGTGTCCCTATCCCTTGATGGCGTTCCTGCCGGAATTGTACCTGCTGACGTTCAGGCCGCCCTATTGGCCGTTCCCGGCGTAAGTGGGCTGCATCACCTGCACATCTGGCCCATGAGCACGACGGAAACTGCTCTGACTGTGCACCTCATCCGGGATGAGACCACATTGCAGAGCCCTGAGCAGATCATCACGCAGGCCACAATCCTTCTGCGAGACAAGTTCAAAATTTCTCACCCCACCTTCCAGATCGAAAGTTCACCAGCATCCTGCGATCTTCAACAGGTCTGCTGCTGAGAACTTCAATGATTTCAACGCGTATCAAGATTGCCTACGCTTCCATCGGGGTGAGCGTAGTGGTTCTGGCCATCAAGTACGCAGCATTCTGGGCGTCCGGCTCAGATGCCCTGCTGTCCGATGCCATTGAGACCATTCTGAATGTCATTGCGGCATTTGGCACTTTGTGGGCACTTTCCATTGCGGCTCTCCCAGCCGACGACAACCACCCTTATGGCCATGGCAAGGCAGAATACCTGTCCGCCGTCATTGAAGGCGTTCTGGTTGTTCTGACGGCACTCGGCATTCTCGTTGTTGCTGTGCATGACTGGATGCACCCCACGCCGGTCCATGCCCCGTTCCAGGGCGTTGCACTGAATGCGCTGGCCGGTGTCGTCAATCTGGTTTGGGCACGGGTTCTCATCGGGTTTGGCCGGAAGAATTCATCACAGGCTCTGCTGGCTGCGGGCGAGCATGTTCAGTCTGACGTCTGGGCGACTGTCGCCTTGGTCATTGGCGTTTCCCTGATCCCGGTCATCAAATGGGACCGTCTGGATGCAGTTCTGTCCGCGCTGGTCGCCCTGAACGTTCTGCGAGCCGGCTTCTCGATGATGAGCCTGTCCATGTCAGGTCTTATGGATGAAATTCCGGGCACAGAAGCCGTGGAAACCGTAAAGGCTGTCATTTCCTCAAGCGGAACGGGTGCTCTCGAAGCGCATGATCTGCGCCTGCGAAAGGTCGGGGTATTGCATTTCGTAGAATTCCACCTTGTGGTCCCGAGCGAAATGAGTGTGCATGACGCTCATGAAATCTGTGACCGGATCGAGGCAGGCCTGAGGGAAGAACTGGGCCGAGCTTCAATTCATATTCATGTCGAACCTGCTGACAAGGCCAAGCATTCTGGCATTCTGGTTCTCTCCTGAACGGCAAATTTTACTACCATTATCAGTCTCTTTGACCAGAAGTCTCCAATCTCAGACCACGCCTTACAGTGGAAACCAAACTATAAGGCTTTGACTGTAAAAGGGGCGGCCCTCCGAACATGCTTTTGCTGCGACAGTCTTTCCGGTTTCGGGTTGTACAGGCCTCTGATTTTTCTACTTGATCGGTTCAGACTTCTTGACCCGGCGCGAAGAAGGCTGGCAGGACCGGACATGTAACGCGCGGAGTTTGGTCCGGGCGTATCTTCCCTTGCCCGACACTCCTTCCTGGACGTCCTCCATTGGCCGATACTTTGCCCCCTTCTTCAGGCTCCGCTCCCAAGCCTCTCCCACCGGGGCATCTGTCCTCGCAGCACGCCCTGCGCCGTAAAGACCGTATTCATCATCTGAGACGTTCAGCCCGCGCCACGACAACCCAGTGGCGGCGCACTGTCATCTATTGGATCGGTGCCGTTCTGATTGGTGTTGTTGCCGTGCTTTTCGCACGCATGGGCGATGCAGCGGCTGATCTGAGAACGCGAATTCTGGAATGGCACCCCTGGGCGATGCTGTTCGTCGCTCCAGCAGGGCTTGCCTTCATCACATGGATGACCCGAACCCTTTTCAAAGGCGCACAGGGGTCAGGCATTCCGCAAACAATCGCCACCCTGCACATCGAGAATTACACGATGGTGGACAGGGTTCTGGCGCTCAAGATTTCTGTTGGAAAGATTCTTCTAACCTGTCTGGGCCTGCTGTGCGGTGCTTCGATCGGGCGCGAAGGCCCGAGCGTTCAGGTCGGGGCATCCATCATGCATGCCTTTTCGCGCCTGCTGGGACAATCCAACATCGCTGCAAAGCGCAGCATGATCCTTGCCGGTGGCGCCGCTGGTATGGCCGCAGCATTCAATACGCCCCTGGCCGGCATCGTCTTTGCGATCGAGGAACTCTCACATTCCTTCGAACAGCGTACATCCGGACGGACACTGACCGTCGTTGTCGTTTCCGGTGTGACGGCAATCGCGCTGTTGGGAAACTACACCTATTTCGGCCATGCAGACGTTGATATCCCGGTTGGCACAGCGTGGATCGCGGTGCTGACCTGCGGCATCCTCGGCGGACTGGCAGGCGGAACGTTTGCAGCACTGGTTATCAAGGCATCGCGGGGCCTTCCTGGCCCCGTCGGACGTTTCGCCGGGAAACGCCCCATCGCGTTTGCTGCGGCCTGTGGTCTTGTACTGGCTATCATTGGCCTGATCTCCAAAGGTACAACCTATGGAACGGGCTATGCACAGGCTCGCGCCATCTTTTCAGGAACAGAGCACTATCCAGCCTCTTTCTTTGTCCTGAAATATCTAGCGATGCTGGTGTCCTATTGCTCAGGCATTCCGGGCGGCATGTTTGCGCCATCACTGGCGATTGGTGCTGCCATTGGAGGCTGGGTTGAGCAGTTTCTGCCCCACACTACACCCGGCGCAGTCGTACTGCTGGGCACAGTCGCCTATTTCTGCGGCGTCGCGCAGTCGCCCCTCACAGCGACCATCATCGTCATGGAGATGTGTGACAATCAGCAGGTCACGCTTGCGCTACTGGCCACATCCTTTCTGGCGTTTGGCGTTTCTCGCATGGTGTGCCCTCGTCCACTGTACACCGCGCTGGCTGACAGATTCATGGAAGCCAACGAACATGCCCTGCGACCGCCCAGACCTGGGGCGCCAGAATCGAACACAGAAAGCACCGACAATAAAAAAGCGCTCTAAGGAGCGCTTTTTTATTAAGAAACGTCGCCTGAGATTCTTTTCGTTAATAAGTAATTAATCCAAATTCAAACTCTTCCAATATGCCTCGATATCTCTATCGAGAGATCAATTCATTTTACTGCGTGATAACGGCTAGATTACCCTGAGTTTTCCGCCATTTCTTCATCTCCACAGATGCCGATCTTAGAAAAAAAATTTCACATAAAGATACAAAAAACAAAACTTCTTATTGTTTTTAAAATCTGAACATGCCATTGAACCGCCGTGCCTGAAAAGAACACGGATTCAGGAGCCTCAAGGCAATAACAACTCCACATGCCCATAATCAAAAATATCTTTGATTGACCCAGTGGCATTCATTATGGCGCGCAACCGCGTCTTTCCCCAAGAAAAGACATCATAGTGAACCATAGAACTCCTTCCCGATATCCTGATCCTTGCCATAATGGACTGACACGTAGACAGCATAATACGACCGTCAGTGGACTCTATATTTCAGGAAAGAATGACTACCTCGTCGTGCAATCCGGTGGCACAGCCATCGACACAACAGTCACAGCAGGTGGTCACCTGCAGGTTTACTCTGGTGGCAAGACCATCAGTTCCATTCTCACAGTCCCCGATACGGAAGAGGTCATCTATTCCGGCGGAACCGCGACCGGCACAATTGCCACCAGAGGAGCGGGTCAGACCGTCAACAAGGGGGGCGTTGCCAGCAGCACCGTTGCAAGCAATGGCAATCAGTTCATCTTCGGTGGTTCGAGCTTCAATGCGTCCATTCAAAGCGGCGGCAAGCAGACCCTGACCTCGGGAACAGCGACGGCCAACACCGTTACCTCTGGCGGCACAGTGGTCGCGACTGGCGGCACGACAGTTCGCGATCGTATTCTGGCAGGCGGTGTTGAGAACATCAGCCAGAATGCTGTTGCTTCCGGTGCGACTGTATCTGGCGCTGCTGCGCGTCTGAACGTTTCGAGTGGTGGCAGTGCCGTCAACACGATCGTCAATGCCGGAGGCAACATTGTTGTCGGCAATAAAGGCACAGCGAGCGGGACGATCGTCTCTTCGGGTGGCTCTCTTGTCATTCAGGGCGGCAGCATAACCGGCACGATGCTTGTACCCGGCGGTCAGATTGACGTCAGCACGCTGGACTATCAGGGCAACACGGCCGCAAAGATCGTCGGCAATGTCCTGACCGTAACTCAGGGTAAAGCATCCTACACCATCAAGCTCGTAGGCGATTACTCCAAGTACCACGCCCATTTCTCTCCAGACCGGAATGGAAAGACAGTCATCTCTCTGGATAAGGGAGCGGAAGTCTGCTTCCTCGCGGATACGATGATCCGCACCACGACCGGTGACATGCCCGTTCAGGACATCCAAATTGGCGCCAAGGTTCTCGCGTGGACACCTGAGGGAGAACAGGCTCGCCCAGTTGTGTGGGTGGGTCGGAAGCACGCCATCGTCCGTCAGGGACTGGCTCCGGATGTAGCGGGTTATCCTGTCCGCATCTGCAAGAATGCGATTGCGGATGGCGTTCCGTCCAAGGACCTTCTGGTTACGCCAGAGCATAGCCTGTTCATTGATGGCGGCCTGATCCCGGCCCGTATGCTCGTGAATGGCCGCAGCATTATTTACGATACCTCCATCACATCCTACGATTACTTCCATATCGAGACGGATGTGCATTCTGTCCTTACGTCTGACGGAATGCTGACCGAGAGCTATCTCAATACAGGCAATCGTGATGGCTTCACGCAGGACAATGCCGTCGTCAGCCTGAGCAGCCCTGTACGAACATGGGAAGCAGATGCCGCTGCCCCGCTGACCGTCAGCCGTGACAAGGTTGAGCCCATCCATCACGCTCTTGCCCAACGCGCGATGGACCTCGGTCTTGCAGACGTTCGTGACGTCAGAATGATCGTAACAGACCCGGACCTGCATCTGATCACACCGGCAGGCAAAATGATCCGTCAGTCCCGTGAGAGCAATGGCCGTGCGATCTTCATGCTGCCGTCAAACGTGGGCAGTGTGCGCCTTGTTTCGAGAACGGCAAAACCATCTGATGCCATCGGGCCGTATGTGGATGACCGTCGTGACCTAGGCGTGCTGGTTGGGGACATCACCCTGTATGCCTCGGAAAGCACACGCAGGATCACATCTCATCTGGAAGCATCCGAGCTTCCAGGCTGGGCTGACAAAGACAACTCCGCCATTCGCTGGACACTCGGCGATGCCGAACTCGATCTTGGTTCCAGCCCTGTACCGCACGGCATGTCTCTTCTTGCCGTAGAAATCGTTGCTGGCGGCCCATACATCGACCAGCAGACCACTGAAGTCTCTGTTCTTCAGGCATAAAACTGAAAGCGGCCACCATAAACAGGGTGGCCGCATGACAGAGATTCAAAAACAATCCGGCCACAGGACTTCATGCCCCTGGCCGGATTTTTATTATTCAGACAGAATGGAATGTGCAGCAGCGTCTGCTTCTGCAGCACAATCAGCAGCGTCTGGTGCAGGGGCCGTAGCCTTCATGGCGCGCAGCTCTTCCCGGGCGGCAGCAAGATCATCCTGCAATTCTGGAGCAGCAAGAAGCGCATCCATTTCAGACGATGCATTCAAAAAGCCAGCCTGCACGTCTGATTTCCAGTGCGCTCCACAGACAATCCGACTCTCGCCAAAAACACGCCCACGCTGCAGAAGCATGGTGGCATGTTCAGGCATCAGGTGGGCCAGCACAAGCGCCATGCCATATCCTGCCGTCGTGTGGCCGGACGGATATGAGGAATGAAGGCCCAACCCCTCCGGCGAGGTGCAGATCGGGAGGTTCGTACCAACAAACGGACGCGTCCGGTGCCAGTAATGCTTGGCTTCAGAGGTCCGGTGGATGATGGGATTTTCCATCCGCTTCAGGACGATGGCCAGATGCGGCGCTTTGGCCAGATCCAGCGTGTAACCAACGGCGCAGGAAAAATCGCGCACCAGATGCGGTACTTCCAGATCTGCATCTTTCTGCGCCAGCACCCAGCGCGGCGTATCTTTCAAGGCGCGCGTCTCATGAAAAACCCTGTCATCATCCGCCTGTGCAGCACTTCCCACCCCTGGCGGAGGCGGCAGCACAAGCCGAACATCCGGTGCTGCAGTTTCCGGCAAAGGCTGCCGAGAGGGTGCTTCACAAGCTGAGAGCAGAGTAGCGCACATCAGAAGCGCAACAGGCAGGCGAACAGAAGAAATCATGCGGTGCAGGGTCTCGCAAAATGGAAAAGATGATCCACTTTCATAATGTTCTCTTCCCGTCGGGGGAAAGTGTTTCTTTATGACCGTTGCACGTCATCCCTGAAGACACATCTGACAGATGGCAGAGTTGCCGTGCTGTGCAATGATGATCCTCAACGTTTCACCCCGGGAGAAAAGACATGTCCTCCACTGCACCGCGCGTCTCAATCCGATATTGCACGCAATGCAACTGGCTTCTGCGGTCTGGTTGGATGGCTCAGGAACTGCTCTCCACGTTTGGGCAGGCTCTCGGGGAAGTCGCCCTGATCCCTGATACTGGCGGCCGCTTTGAAATTCACGTTGATGACGTACTCGTCTGGGAACGCAAGCGCGATGGTGGATTTCCTGGCCCAAAAGAGCTCAAACAGCGTGTCCGGGACGTCATCGCGCCTGAGCAGGACCTTGGTCACACAGACCGCTGATCCTCATCCCGGAGAAACACCGTCAGGTCATTGGATGGCCAGTTCTCCGGGATCTGCTTAAGCATGTCGCCTACAAATCCCCGGTGGTAAGTGGCATGATTGACGACATGAAGAATGATCTGCTCACGGGTCATCCGCCCAGGCTGTCCATCAACAAATGTAAATGAAACCGGACAGTTCAGATCGTCCACGCTCCATTGTTTCACGGCAGCCAGATACCACTCGTTCATGGACTGTGTTGCCTGCCAGAGCGTCTTGAGATCAGGTATCTGGTCGGTCTGACGTGACCGATAACCGTGATCCTTCCCCTGAAGATGATGACGAAAAATGTCGTCAACGACATACACATGGTTCAGCGTACCCAGAATGGTGCTGAACGTCGTCTGCCGCGGCTTCACAATCTCCAACCGGGGCAACTGTAACAGCGTTTCGTATGCCAGCCTGTCAGCCCAGGCGCGGTATTCCAGAAACAGAAAAAGCGTCTTTAAATGAGGCGGAAGAGACAGTCTGGACATACAGGCACCTCATTTCGATTTCGTTTCATACATGCCGTATTGGGGCATTTGAGGCAATTCGCTCCGCTCATCATGCCTCATTATTAGAACGCTTCAATCATATTTATAATATATCAGAGAACGCATGATCCATGGAATGCTCTGCGAGTCCGTTCTTCAGCCCGCGGGGACCCTAACCATGACCGCAGCCTGCGCCAGCCTCTCTGCCGCATCCGTTGACCTGCCACGGAACTGTACGTTCGAACCCGCAGACTGGCAGATCCTTGCCAAGTCCTGGCACCCGGTCGCCCTCTCCCGTGAACTCGGGGAGCGCCCGCTCGGGGCAGTGCTGCTGGATGCACCTCTCGTCATTTACCGCTCTGGAGATGATATCGTCGTTGCCGATGATCTGTGCCCTCATCGTGGTGTGCCGCTAAGCATGGGCAATGGAAACGGCGAGACGATTGCCTGTGCCTATCATGGTTTCCGGTTTGGTCAGGATGGCCGTTGCGTGCGTGTGCCTGCCCATCCGGACAGCAAGATCCCGCCGAAACTTCACCTGAAGACCTACCCAGTTGTAGAGCGGTTCGGCCTCATCTGGACATGCCTGCGCCCCGAAGGAGAAATCAATCTCCCACCGATGCCGCATTGGGACAATCCAGCCTTCCAGCAGATCACTTGCCCGTCCATCGACATCAAGGGCTTCGCAGGACGTCAGGTCGAAGGCTTTATTGACGTGGCACATTTTGCTTTCGTCCATACCGAGACTTTTGCAGACCCTGAGAACCCGATCGTTCCATCCTATTCACCCAAGCTGACGGAAACGGGTTTCGAGGCTGAATACCGTAGCAACGTCTCCAACTTTCCGCACGGGCTTCTGGGCGTTGAAGAGTTTGCGGACTTCGAATGGCTCCGGCATTTCCGGGTTTTCCTACCCTTCACGGCAACGCTGGAAATCCACTTCCCGAACGATGGCAGGCTCGTCATCATGAATGCAGCCTCACCGGTTTCGGCTCGTGTGACACGCATGTTTGCGCCAATCTGCAGGAATTTCGATACGACCGGGTCGGTTGAGGATGTTTACGAATTCAATCGCCGCGTCTTTGAAGAAGACCGTCAGATTGTTGAGGCGCAGAAGCCGGAAAACCTGCCTCTTGACCCCAACCTTGAGGCGCATGTGATGGCAGATCGCAGTTCCATCGCCTATCGCCGGGGCCTACGTGGGATGGGGCTGAGCCAGTTTTTCACGGCCTGAACGCAAAAAAGGAGGCCCGAAGGCCTCCTTTTCATGACGGTCTGAACCGACGCTCAACTTGCAGCGGACAAGTCCACAACACCAACTGTTCCATCTTCCGTTCCGAAGATGATAGCCCCGCCCTGCGGGGTAAAGGACATGGACGTCACCTTGCCACGGGCAGCTTTCTGGCCTGAGCAGAGAGGCAGCACACGCTGGTCCCCACCCCCGATCTCAGCCAGAAGAACAGTCCCGTCTTCGTAGCCGGCCGCAATGATGTCTTCCTTCGGGTTCGGGCAAACAGCACTGACAAACAGCCCCGGAAGACGGGCCAGCTCGGAAGGAGCCTTGCCCATTGGGCCGCCACCGAAGAACGGCCACAGGACGATAGCATCTGCGCCAGACGTTGCTAGCCAGCGACCATTGCGTGTGAATGCCATGGAGCGCACCTGCTTCGGATAACCGCTCATGCGCATATTGTGCCCATCGGCCAGACGCCAGCCATGCAGGTCATTCTCCTGCATGGACGTCACGAGAGCTTCCCCACCCGGATGAATGGCAATGCCAATATGGCTGCCCTTCCATTCGAACGGGCGCACCGTATCGACCTTGGCCTGCACGAACCAGACAGACGCACCGTTGTAGTGCGAGGCCGCAACGCGCTTGCCCTTGGCATCAAAAACAATGCCCGTCACAGATGACGGATGATCCAGCTTCTTGAGCGTTGTCGTGCCTTCAGCCGCCCGGACTTCAAGCTCCCGGCCAGCCGAAAACGCGAAATGTGTGGTGGATGACGCAATGCAATCCACCCAACGGCGCCCTTCGCTCAGAAGCTCTGTCCGGCCGTCGGCATAGGTGCGAACAAGCTTTCCGTCCTCGCCGCCCGTCAGAAATGCATCCGGCAGGCTGTCCTGTGACAGGCACAGCGCCCCGTCATGAACCGGCAGAACTGTCCAGGCGCCAAGCGTATTCATCTGGTCGCGCGGAATAAGAATGATCTCACCGTCTGCGGTGGCCGCAGCCAGCGTCTTGCCATCACGCGATGACACGACACCGATGATCGGGCTTTCGAAGCGGCGTTCTGCGCCGCGATCTTCAATGATGTCCCGTGTCATTCCGCGATGCAGCTTTCAAAGCCGCGACGGAGCTGCGGACGGTTCAGGTTACGGCCGATGAAAACCAAACGGGAATCCCGGCTTTCTCCCTCACGGTAGGGTCCGATGAAATCACCATCTGCCATCATGTGCACGGCCTGAAAGGCAAAGCGCTGATCTTCACCCTTGAAGTGCAGAATGCCTTTGGAGCGCAGGATATCGCCACCCTGCTCCTGCAGAATTGCGCCAATCCACGCCTGAAAGCGGCGCTGGTCAATCAGCTCCTTCACAGAGAGGGAAATGCTGACGATGCCCTCTTCATGGGAGTGATGATCGTTTTCCAGAAAATCCGGCATCGTGGACAGGGCACGCTGAAGGTCGAAGCCGCCACGATCCAGAATGTCCGTCAGCTTCACACCGCCATGCTGGGCTTCGTGAATTTCAGCCACGGCATTGATCTGGCGAATGCGGGCAACGATTTCCTTGCGGCGCTCTTCATCGGCAAGGTCGGTCTTGTTCAGAACGATCACATCCGCAAATGCGAGCTGACTGATCGCTTCCGGGCTTTCGTCCAGCGTTTGCATGATGTTGAAGGCATCAACAACTGTCACAACAGCATCAAGACGGGCCTTCTCGCGGATGTTTTCATCCACAAAGAATGTCTGTGCGACGGGGGCCGGATCGGCAAGGCCGGTCGTCTCGACGATGATCCCGTCAAAACGACCACGACGGCGCAGCAGCCCGCCGAGAATGCGGATCAGATCGCCACGCACGGTGCAGCAGATGCAGCCGTTGTTCATTTCGAACACTTCCTCGTCGGCATCCACCACGAGGTCGTTATCCACGCCAAGCTCACCAAACTCATTGACGACCACGGCATATTTGCGGCCGTGCTCAGCAGTCAGGATATGGTTCAGCAGGGTGGTTTTACCGGCGCCAAGAAAGCCGGTCAGAACAGTAACGGGAACGGTTCCGGCGCGTGCCGGATCACTGGTGCTGGACATGGGGGGTGCCTCCGTAATCTGCTTACGATATAGGCCCGCGCGCCGTGTCTTGAAAGCCGTTGCGATAGGCCAACCCCAGACCGAGCATCAGAAATCCCCATCCACCCAACGGCAGATTCATGAAATCCGAAGAGGACGCGATGGGCCATTCCTGAATGAAGACCGCGGCAAAAAGACCGATTGCAATGGCTGAACCCTGCCGCCCTGGCCAGAGCGCCTTGAGCCAGCAGGCCACCATCAGCACAAACAGGATCAGGCCCGGAATACCAGCATTTACCAGAGCCTGAAGATAATGATTGTGCGGATGCTGAACACAGAGATCGCGCCAGCCTTTTTCTGGCGTTGCCATGGAAAGCCACGACAGACCATGGAACGTCGCCGGGTCATCACAGTGATGGCGATAGGCGTCATAGCCCTGCCCCAGCAAAGGATGTTCCTGCGCCATCACCACAGCATGGGTGTAAATCTCGCCGTAAGGAGACTGGCTGAAATGCGTCAACTGCTGCCGGGCAAGCACAACGAGATGTGAGAAGCTGCCGGGCGACAGCGCACTTGCTGCAAAGATCAAAAGCGGCATCATCGCCGCCGCAACAAGCGCGGCTGGACGCATCGGCCGATACAGAAGCGCGCAGATGCCAATTCCGAACAACGAAAGCGCGAACGGCATTCTCTGCCCCGCGAGGACCATGACGGCCACAGCAAGAACCGTCGCAGCACAGAGCCCCAGAGTGCGGGACCAACGACTTTTCCACCCCTCGATCAAAGTACAACCAAGCATCAGCATCGGCAGAATAAGACGTGACAGCGGGGCAGCGGCACGGGGGTGCGTGTAAGGGCCTGTGAGAGTGCCATCATGGAAGCGCGGCACGCCGAACAGATTTCGCCCGAACGCCGCCTGAACCATAATCTGGAATGCAATGTAAAGCCCGCATCCACACGTGACCCAGAGCGCTCTTTTGCGCCAGACGTCATCGCGCAACAGCCAGCAGCCCAGCGCTGCGGCAGCCAGCGGAAAGCGGATGGCCGCCAGAGACTGGCCCAGTGCCCCATGACCGGGCGAGACCCAGACTGTGCACAAAACCTGCCAGCCCCACCAACAGAAGGTCGCGATGACCCAGGGCTCTCTTGCCCAGTCCCATTGCCGCGTTCGTGCCGACTGCACCAACAGCAGAACGGCAAGAATATCGAGGTCTGCTTCCGCCAGCCCTCTGAGATGCGTGAGTGTCAGCGGCAGCAGAACAGCAAGCCACTGGCCGAGGCGGGTCAGGGAAAAAGAAGACAGGCGCATGGACATTGTGGATGGCGGGTTTCGACTTTCCATGCAACCACCTCCATCCGAATGCGCTTTTTTGAAACAGTCCCTTTCTTATGGAGACAGGCATGTCCTCAGACACCATTCTCATTCCCGGCATCGACACTCCGGTTTCCCGCGTGGCTCTTGGCACCTGGGCCATTGGCGGCTGGATGTGGGGCGGCCCGGACGATGAAAACGGCGTTCGCACCATCCATGCAGCTCTCGATGACGGCATCAATTTCATCGACACGGCACCCGTCTATGGCTTCGGGCACTCAGAAGAAGTTGTTGGCCGGGCACTGGCCGAAAAGCCAAACAAGGCTTTCGTCGCGACAAAGCTGGGCCTGAACTGGACGGATGATAAACCCGAAGACCGCAAGGTTTTCCGTGATTCCCGCCCTGCCCGCATCCGCAAGGAAGTGGAAGATTCCCTTCGCCGCCTGCGGGTCGAGACGATCGATCTCGAACAGATCCATTGGCCCGATGACAAGACGCCCATTGATGAAAGCGCACGCGAACTGCAGAAACTTCATCAAGAAGGTAAGATCCGGGCGCTCGGCGTCAGCAATTTCTCCCCAGAGCAGATGGATATTTTCCGCGAAGTTGCTCCACTCGCAACAATTCAGCCCCCGCTAAACCTTTTCGAACGCACCTGCGAAAAAGATATTCTCCCATACGCCAAGAAGAATAACGCCGTGGTGCTCGCTTATGGCGCACTGTGCCGCGGGCTTCTCTCCGGCAAGATGAACAAGGATACGACCTTCCCGAAGGACGACCTGCGTTCAGGTGATCCGAAGTTCCAGAAGCCGAAGTTCGAGAGCTATCTCGCCGCTGTCGAAGACTTCAAGGAGCTGGCCGCCAAGCGCGACAAGTCCGTTCTCGCCTTCGCCGTACGCTGGGTTCTGGATCAGGGGCCAGTCATCGCTCTTTGGGGTGCACGCAAGCCTGAACAGGTCTCCGGTGTGAAGGATGTCTTCGGCTGGTCTCTGACCGACGAGGAAAAGAAGGCCGTGGACGAAATTCTGGCACGTCACGTCCCGGATGCAATTGACCCGACCTTCATGGGGCCACCGAACCGCGACTGAAAGCAATGGCTGCCTGACGCAGCGCGACAAGGCGCACGCGGGCAGCCTCCAGACTGAACAGAGCAGCCCGTTCGCGGCCTTTACGCCCGAGTTCCGCTCTGAGTGCGGGGTTATCCATGAGTTGACCCAGCGCGGCCTCTAGCGCTCCGGAAGCATCCGGGGCCGCTAGCAGGGCCGCATCCCCGACTACATCCGGTAGCGCGCCAAATGGCGAGACGATCACAGCCGCCCCGCACGCCATGGCTTCCAGCGCCGTCATGCCAAAGGGCTCCGGCCAGCGACTTGGCACAACAACAATAGCCGCTTCCGTCATGGCTTCCAGAACATCCGGATGGGACCGATAGCCAGTCATCAGAACATCCGCCTGTGCCGCCTGAGGGCGCAACCGAGTCAAAAACGGGGTTTCCGGTGAATCCGGGCCAAATCTGTCTGCGCCCATAATGACAGCTGTCCAGTCCGGATACTGATGCCGCAAACTTGCCCAGGCTGAGACAAAAGCATCTACCCCCTTGTCTGCGACCACCCTTCCCGCGAACAGAACCTGTTTTTTCCGCGGGCGCTCAGCTGGCAATACGGACAGATCCACACAGTTTGGCTGAATTTCGACGCGTGGCGGCGTATCGCTGCCTTCTGCAAAACACGTCGCAACCCATTGCGAAACAGCGCAAACCAGCACTTTCGTAGCGAGCCGAGACCTTTCTGTCGCAGTTTTGGCGCCCCTCATGGAGCGCGGATCATTGTGCAGGATCAACCGAACGGGAGCGACACGGGACAGAGCCATGGCCAGATCCGGCCTGTTATGAACCTCGATCAGATCAGGCCGAAAGCGTCGGGCTGCGCGAACGCAGGACAATGCATATTTCAGGCGTTGAGGAAGCGGCCATATGACACGCTTTAGCGGAACAAATTTGCCGCCCGGCAACGGAACGCCCAATACAGCTCTACCGATAATCCGATCATCACAGAGGGCCATGCGGCTGACGAGCAGGGAAATCGCGCCAGCGTGGCCTTCAGCGTAGAGTTCACGCGGCGGCAGAACCGTCAGTACACGCAGAGACACTACTCATGCCCTTTCCAGATCCGACCCGGCAAAACAGGACCCGAGCAGCGGAAGAGGCTTAACAGCCTGAGGCAGAAGAGTGAAAGAGGGCGTGCTCAGGAAGAAAGCTGACGCTTTTCCTGCTCAAGTTTCCGGCGGCGCACCACCTTACGATTCTCTCGCAGCTGCCGGTATTTTTCCAGAGCCGTCATGTTGTCGGACCTGCTTTTTGTGGAAAGACGTGATTGAGCGTCAGACGCGCGCACGGCGGTATTTCCGGGGTTCACGAGAGAGGCCATTATCTTTCCCTACAGCTAGAAAGAGAATCCAGACATGAAACGTAATACAATTCATACTACTGGTTTCTGGACCCTCGCAAGGCAATATCCGCCTAACGCGCAATACGACCGGGGGGTTTCTGCTCTTGAGTTCACCGAATGTATCGCGCACATGCGCTATAAGACGTTTTTTCTGTTCCGCGCCCTGAATGTCGGAGCGCCTCCCAGGAGCACTCAATGAAGATCAATGGCATTGCCTATCGCAGCATCTGGCGCCCGTCTGACGACGCCAAAAGCATCCGCATTTTCGACCAGACCCGCTTCCCATGGGAAGTGGAGGTGCTTGAACTCCGCGACGTAGGCGCTGTCGCGCATGCAATCCGCAGCATGCAGGTTCGGGGTGCTCCGCTGATTGGTGCCGTCGCAGCCTATGGTCTGGTTTTTGCCCTTCAGAACGACGCATCCGATGCTGCGCTGGGAAAAGCAGCGGCTGATCTGATCGAAACACGCCCGACTGCCATCAACCTGCGCTGGGCCATTGAACGCATGGTGACGCGTCTGCGCGCGCTCACGCCAGCAGAGCGCGTTGAAGCCGGATATGTGGAAGCCGATGCGATCTGTGATGAAGACGTGCAGGTCAATGAAGCCATCGGCCGCCATGGACTGGACCTGATCCGCGAAATCTGGGAGCGCAAGGGTAAGACAGGCCGCGTCAATCTTCTCACGCACTGCAATGCCGGCTGGATTGCCACAGTAGACTGGGGAACAGCACTAGCCCCCATCTACATGGCGCACGACGAAGGCATCCCGGTGCATGTCTGGGTGGATGAGACACGCCCCCGCAATCAGGGCAGCCTACTCACGGCCTGGGAACTCGGCAGCCATGGTGTCGCGCATACCGTCATCGCGGATAATGCCGGCGGCCACTACATGCAGGCTGGCGATGTGGACATGGTCATCGTTGGCACGGACCGCGTAACGGCACAGGGCGATGTGGCCAACAAGATTGGCACCTACCTCAAGGCGCTCGCAGCCAAAGACAACAACGTCCCGTTCTGGGTGGCACTCCCGTCTTCCACGATCGACTGGCGTGTTCGGGACGGCGTGAAGGAAATCCCGATTGAAGAGCGTAGCCAGAACGAAGTCCTATTCATGACAGGTCTGACGGATAACGGTGCTCCGGGGCGCGTCCGTATTGCACCAGAAAACAGCTCGGCGGCCAATCCGGCTTTTGACGTAACACCAGCCCGTCTGGTGACCGGACTGATCACCGAACGTGGCCGGTGTGATGCTTCCGGAGAGGGGCTAAAGACCCTTTTCCCGGACAACTGATACAGGCACATTGTAACCATTCGAATCGTTTGAAACGAATGGTTACATGCACGCCCTGCCCCACATTCCACCAGAGCGTGTCCTCCCGCCTGCCCCCTTGCGTCCCCACTCCCAAGTCTTTCGGACGTTACTTATCGTCTATGCAGGTTTGAGTTCATGGCTCGTCAAATTGATACCTTTATTCCTCGCTGGTTTCATGATGGGCTGGGACCCAGAAGAGCATCAAAGTCTCGGCATGATTTCCTGGGCGTTGGGTCTCATGACCTATATCTGTCTTGCTCCAGTCATTTCGGTTGTTGCTCTGGTTTTCCTTCTCCTGTCCTTTCGAGCCGGTCCGGATAAGGCCAGAAGATGCCTAAAACATATATTTTTTCTTCTTATACCTTTTGCACCCGCCATTCTGATTGAAGGAGCCGTACGGTTCTTTCCTTCCGTTCTCTAAATAAACAGCCTCTCTTTCTCACATGCGAGGCCCTGCCCTTGACGCTCCATCGCACTTGCCGTTCAAGATGCAGGTTCATCGAGCCAGCATGAGGATGATTGTGTCAGACTCGCATATTTTCTGGCGAACAGCTGCTACGGCCGCCCTGTTCGCACTGACCGGCTGCGCCAGTCAGAACAGTGTCCGTCCGTATCCGGCCCAGACTCCCAACGCACAGTATGCGAACGGCACAACAGGCCCGGTGGGCTACAACAGCCACGTTCCGGACTTTGCCAGCCGTAATTTTGAGCCTTTCAACCGTCAGGACGTCGCAGCTATTGCCCTGCGGGAATGGCGCATGTTCGGCGGACCTGTAGCTGATGACGATCCGGAAGACCGACCAGAACCCACGGATCCTGCCCTGAAGCCGGAACGTATTCCCGGCTTGTGGCAGCGCGTGGGTGAATACTGGTGGATCGGCCAGGACCCGTATGAAACGGAAGCTGGCTGGACGGGTAAGACCGATGCGAACGGCACACGCTTCGACGCCGCGCATGACGGGCACTACGCCTGGTCGGCAGCGTTCATTTCCTACGTCATGCGTGTCGCAGGAGCGAATGACCGCTTCCCGTATTCACCCAACCACGCGACCTATATCAACGCGGCCGCCAGTGGGCAGTCCAGCGGTGTCAGCGCACATGATCCGGGAAGCTACACCCCAAAAATCGGCGATCTGATCTGCGTAGGCCGTGGCCGTAGCAAGACCGTGACGTTCTCGATGCTTCCGACGTCTTACGGGTTCCCGGCTCATTGCGGCATCGTCACCGCCGTCAATCAGAATGACCAGCCTTTCGGTCATGAGCTGAGCATCGTTGGCGGCAATGTGGACGACGCCGTGTCTCTGACACATGTTCCCACAGATGCGAACGGGCGGGTCGCTGATGGCTCAGGTCACAGCTACGACAGCCGCTATCCGTGGTGCGTCGTCCTTGAAGTCCGTTATGACGCCGATCAGGAACCTGACAGCGGCATGTGAACGTATGGCAGTCCCCCGGCGCGCCAGCCCGTGCCGGGGCCATGCTTGTCTTCGAAGCCGTCGACGATATTGCTTACATCCGCATATCCGGCATGTTCAGCCAGAAGCGCTGCATTATGGGAGCGCATCCCTGACCGGCACAGAAACAGGACGCGACTGTTCTGATCAGGCACAGCATTCAGCAGTCCTTCCAGAAACATCTGTTCCAAACCCGGCTGCCACGTCAGACACACAACGGGCCTTGGCAGGGCAGAAGAATCGGGCAGGCCAATTTCCGCCCATTCCAGTGGCGTCCGCACATCGACGAGGATGCTGTCGGCTTCATTTGCAAGCACGTCCCATGCCTGCTTTGCTGTCAGTACCTTCATGGCCTTCCTCATCCTTACAAAACGCGGTCTATAATTCCGTTAGCACAGGAGTGAACGTATGACTGACATCACCAGCCCACACCAGTCCGTTTCGGCAGGGTGGCAGAGCACCTCCTCCAGCATGACGGCCGCCATTGGCGGAACGCCGCTCATCCGTCTGAAGCGCGCCTCCGAAGAAACCGGTTGTGACATCTACGGCAAGGCGGAGTTCATGAACCCCGGCGGATCGGTCAAAGACCGTGCGGCACTTGCCATCATCGAAGATGCTTTCCGCACTGGCGCTCTCAAGCCCGGCGGAACTGTTGTCGAAGGAACGGCGGGCAATACTGGCATCGGACTGACACTGGTAGCTCAGGCCATGGGCTGCAAGGCGATCATCGTCGTGCCGGAAACCCAGAGCCGCGAAAAGCTCGACTTTCTGCGCATGATCGGCGCAGACCTGCGACTGGTCCCCGCCAAGCCCTTCCGTGACCCGGGCAACTACGTCCATGTGTCACGTCGTCTGGCTGAGGAAACCGGTGCTTTCTGGGCTAACCAGTTCGACAATACTGCCAACCGCGAAGGCCATCGCACCACGACAGCCGTCGAAATCTGGAACCAGACGGGCGGAAAGATTGATGCCTTCACCTGCGCCTGCGGCACCGGCGGCACTCTGGCAGGCATCGGAATGGGCCTGCGGGAACAGGCTGCGGCAGCAGGCAAAACGGCCCCAAAGATCGTTCTGGCGGACCCGGAAGGTTCCGCACTCTATGGCTGGGTGAAATCCAACGATCTGACCATCAGCGGCGGCTCCATCACGGAAGGTATTGGCCAAGGACGTGTCACAGCCAATCTTGAGGGCTGCGCACCTGATGATGCAGAGCGAATTGCGGACCCGGAAGCGCTGGAGCAGATCTTTGCCCTGACCGCAGAAGAAGGCCTGTCCGTGGGTGGTTCGTCAGGCATCAATGTTGCAGCAGCTATCCGAACTGCAAGGAAGCTTGGTCCTGGACATACGATTGTTACAATCCTGTGCGATGGAGGGGCAAGGTATCAGTCCAAGCTGTTCAACCCTGAGTTCCTTCGTGCGAAAAACCTCCCGGTTCCCTCCTGGCTGGCGTAAGCACGAAAGTGGCGCGGCGGACCTGAACCGCGCCACAAGCCGATGGAAGGTAACATCATCATGGGTACAGAAACCCTTCCCCATCTTCTGGTCGTCGATGATGACCGTGAAATCCGGGAGCTTCTGAGCAAGTTCCTTGAACGGAACCATTTCCGCGTCACGGCTGCGCGCGATGGTCGTGAAGCCCGAAAAGCCTGGGCCAACGGTCATTACCAGCTTGTGGTTCTGGACCTGATGCTTCCGGGCGAAAGCGGCCTTGAGGTCGCACGGTGGCTGCGTACCCAGGATAATGTTCCCATCATCATGCTGACGGCCATGAGCGATGAAACCGATCGGATCATCGGTCTGGAATTTGGCGCGGACGATTACGTTGCCAAGCCGTTCAATCCCCGCGAACTCCTCGCCCGCATTCGCGCTGTTCTGCGCCGGACAGTTGATGCGTCTGAAAAACGTCAGGCCACAGATACCCGCAAGATCATGTTTGCCGGCTGGTGCCTCGATCCTGTCCGCCGCCGTCTGCTCAACCCTGATGGAGCAGAAATCTCCCTGACGGGTGGCGAATACGATCTTCTGATCGCGCTGCTGGAACGCGCCAACCGCGTCCTGACCCGAGACATGCTGCTTGAGCTGCTTCGCGGCCGTCAGGCTGGACCGTTCGACCGTGCCATTGACGTCGCCATCAGCCGCCTGCGTCGCAAGCTGGAAGATGACGGCAGGAATGCACAGGTCATCAAGACCGTGCGCGGTGGCGGCTATGTTCTTGCAGCAGAAGTCGAACGCGTCTGAAAGTGCGCTTTTTTCCCAGTTCCCTTGTCGCTCGCACCAGCCTGCTTCTGATTGTCGGGCTGGCCGTCATTGAACTTGCAGGACTGGGAATCCACGCGCTCGACCGTCTTGATCTGGCTGAACGCAGCCAGATGCATGACTACCAGATCCAGGTCTTTTCCATTTATCGCACAATTGCAGAAACAAAGGAGGAAGACCGGAAGAACGCCATAGACGACCTGCACATCCCGTCGAATACAACAGTTCTTCTGCTTGGGACGCCGGATCAGGACATCCATAGCCACAAAATTCCGCTTCCCTTTTTCGCGCCGGGCGGGCTCGCTCCCGGGCGCTTTCATGCCCCGCCTCCCGGTTTCGGTCCCGGCCCGGCTCCGTTTGGCCCCGGTGGGTTGATGGAACCAGGAGGCCCTGGGGCGCTACCGCCCGGGGAAGAGAGCAGGGAACACCCTTTCGGCTCCCCTGAACACCCGCCCTTCCCTAATGAACACGGTTTTGATCGTCCTCATGAAGGCTGGTACGGGCCGGGAAGCAGCGGGCGTGAAGGATACCGAGAGATCCCCCCCTTCATGCGGGGATCGTTCCTCCCTTCCTCTCTTTACCCACTGGAGATCTGGGCCGGCCAGGAACTTCGGACACATTCCACATCCATGCTGTTGCCGGATGGTCATTGCTGGCTTGTCGTCCGTTACGTCATGCCGCTGCCCAACCCGCTCGAAGCTCCGACATTCATCATCGCATTCCTGATGATGTCCCTCTTCGGAGGGGCGCTGATCGTCTGGGCCACACGCCGCCTGATCGCCCCGGTCACGACATTGGCCACTGCCGCGGAAGCGCTTGGTCGGGACGTCAACAGCTCAACGGTTCTACCTGAAAACGGCCCCTCGGAGATCCGCCGGGCGGCGATTGCTTTTAACACGATGTCCATGCGGATCCGCCGGTTTGTCTCGGACCGGACGCTTATGCTGACCGCAATCGGGCATGACCTGCGCACACCAATTACACGGCTGAAGCTACGTGCCGAATTCATT
This sequence comes from Gluconobacter sp. Gdi, assembly GCF_014132155.1. GTDB lineage: Bacteria > Pseudomonadota > Alphaproteobacteria > Acetobacterales > Acetobacteraceae > Gluconobacter. The sequence continues at coordinate 272,331 of NZ_BLJQ01000001.1, read as the reverse complement.
GACGATGACGAACTGCGCAACAAGATTCTGGCGGATCTTGATGAAATGGAAGCCATGGTGGCCGCCACACTGGCTTTCGGTCGTGACAGCGCCTCGAATGAACAGGTTGTCTCCCTTGATCTGCGCACCCTGCTGCAAACCATCATGGACGAAGCGGCAGAAAGCCACCCGCAGCAGGCAGATGCGCTGGTCTATGAGTTGCCCGTACAACCAGTCCGGATTCAGGCCCGGTCCGTAGCGCTGAAACGCGCACTGAACAATCTTATTCTCAATTCTCTGAAGTATGGTGGCAGTGCGCATGTCACGCTCATTCCGCCCTCCCAGAAGAAAGAAAAAGACCGCATCGCCCGCATCATTATCGAGGACAACGGCCCCGGCCTGCCTGAAGGTGAGCTAGAGCGGGTTTTTGAGCCGTTCGTGCGGATCGAGACCAGCCGGAACCGTGAGACTGGGGGCACCGGCCTGGGGCTTTCCATCGCCCGGACAATCCTGCGGGCACAGGGGGGTGACGTACGCCTTCAGAACCGCGGCGAAGGCGGCCTGCGGACGATCATCACGCTGGCGGCGTAGCCCCCTCTCCTCATCACTTCTCTGCCATCCATAGCCTGAACCGCTCAAAGGCGGTTCCAATCTGTTCAGCATGTCTTTTTATGTCAGGGACGCCTCAACACAGGAGAGCCAGACATGAGTGACCAGAACTTCCGCAGCATTCTGACAGGATCATTTTCGACACCATGCGCAGACAATCCAACCGTCGCCATGATCGAAGCCGCATACATCCATGAGGGACTGAACGCGCGTTACATCAACTGTGACGTCAAGGCAGACAATCTGGCTGACGCCGTCAAAGGTGCCAAAGCCATGGAATGGGTCGGGTTCAATTGCTCCCTGCCCCATAAGGTCGCGGTTCTGGAACATCTCGATGCTTTGGATGAGTCAGCAAAACTGATCGGAGCGGTCAACTGCGTCGCCATCAAGGACGGACGCCTGACGGGCCATAACACGGACGGCAAGGGGTTTCTGGCGTCCTTGAAAGAGATCACAGATCCAGCCGGAAAACGCGTTCTTCTTCTTGGCGCAGGGGGAGCCGCACGTGCGATTGCCGTTGAACTGGCACTGGCGGGCGCCGCCCATCTCACCATCGTCAATCGTGACGTCAAGAAAGCCGAGACCATTGCTGCGCTCGTGCGTGACAACTCAAGCGCAGATGCCGAAGCGAAGCCCTGGCAGGGCGATGTTTCCGTTCCCGAAGGCACAGATATCGTCATCAATGCCACATCCATTGGCCTTGGTGATCCGGAGGCGATACCGCCTGTGGACATTAAAAGCCTGACCAAAGGGCAGATTGTTGCGGACGTCATTCCCAACCCACCGCAAACACGCTTCCTTCAGGAAGCTCACTCGCAAGGCTGCACGACCCTCGATGGCTTGGGAATGCTGGTCAACCAAGGCCTGATTGGTGTTGAGATCTGGCTGGGCAAAACGCTCGATGGAGACGTGATGGCCCAGACACTGGAAGAAATTTTTGAATCATCCGGAGACTGAACTCCGAGCCCCCTCCGTCTGGCACACAGACGGAGGGTTTTAGATTTTGCCTAGATAGGCTCTGCCCGGCGACGCAGCCAGACTGTCAGAACGAGACAGACCGCCGCCAGCAACACACCCCACCAAAGTGAAGGCATCGAAAACAGGGCTAGAAAGTCCAGGTGTCCGGTTACGATCTTATCTGTTGGCGTATGCTGTACATCAAACCCATCAGACTGGGTGGCGATGATCTTCATCTGGGCATCGTGGAAACCGGTCCCGGGAAAATGCAAAAAGCGGTCCCATATGATGCCCGTAATATGGTTCGTACGCAGACCAATGGCTTCCACAATATAGAGACCCGCCAGTCCCCCTAATACCCACACGGCAGGCACGGTTCTGACACTGGCTGAGACCAAGAACAGAACGGCATAAATCGGTAACCACCACAGAGTATTCAGCACGATATAGGCAATATCATAGATCATCAGATGACCTACACTGGCTTGTTCTGCCAGACCCACCGGAGAAATTCCGTATGCCTGTGCAGTCGCGACAATAAGAACGATCGTCGCCACCCAGCTTAAAAACAGCGACAAAAGAGGGCCGATCGCAAGCACAACACTCGCCTTGGCCGCGACGCTCAATCGGTCCGAGACAGGCAGAGACTTCCAGAAAAGCACCGACAGGTCCTTACGTTCATTATAGAACGTACCGAGCGCATAGATGCACCCCACCGTCAGGGCTGCGACATTGGCGATCCCAAACAGCATTTCCGCCGTGATCCTGAACAACAGGGTTGGTGGAACAATTTCTGCCGTCCCTTTTATGACCTTGAGGTGGCTCGTGTGCAGCTTCAAGCAGAGAAGAACCAATGGCAGACAAACCATTACCAAGGGGCCGAGTATCAAAAACCGGTTTCCCCAAAGCTCTCGCCTGACAGTCCAGACGTATTGCTTCAGCGGCCACGTCATTTTTCCATATTCGCTCATGCCCCTGCCCCTTTCCTGTTCCCACGGTTCTGTCCCATCAGCACCAGAAACAGATCGGCCAGTCGCGGCTGGCGTGTTTCGCCAAGGGCCGCCAGTTCACTGTGCGGCACCCCATCGAAAAGCATGATCGGCTGCCCCATGATAAGCCTTTCACTGATCGGCCCCAGATGTCGGGCAGTGTCCGAAGTCTCCGCTCTGGGTTTCAGTTCCACGAAACGCTGCGCCAGATTTTCCATGCTGTCCTGTAGGGTGATGCGACCATCCCCGATCAGGATCACATCCGTGAGGATATCCTCGATTTCCTCGACCTGATGGGTCGTCACCAGAATGGTGCGGTCATGGTCGAAATAATCATTAAGAAGCGTGATGTAGAATTCGCGACGATACAGCAGGTCCAGCCCCAGCGTCGGCTCATCAAGCACCAGCAGCTTGGCATCAATAGCCATGACCAGCGCCAGATGAAGCTGCGCGACCATACCCTTGGACAAATCCCGCACGCGAGAACGCTTCTGAATGTCTGTCCGGGAGAGAAAGTGCTCCGCCCGGCTCCGGTCAAACCGTGGATGAACGCCTTCGACATAGTCCAGAACCTGCCAGACCTTCATCCAGCGCGGCAGCAAAGCCACATCGGCAATAAAGCAGACATCCTGCATCATTGCTTCGCGCTCACGCCAGGGATCACGCCCCAGAATCTTGAGGGAACCTTCATAGGGGACAAGACCCAGAATGGCATTCAGAGCTGTCGTCTTGCCTGCGCCATTCGGTCCGATCAGCCCAACAATTCGGCCCGATGGAATACTGAGGTCAATGCCCAGAACACCTTTGCCCCCGCGATGCACTTTTCGCAGACCCTGTGCTTCAATACAGATCATGCGACATCTCCCTTTTTGAGAAGATCATTCAGGCTGAGACCAAGACGACGGATTGTCCGTAGCGTTTCCGGCCATTGTTCCGTCAGGAATTTCTGACGTTCGCTCTCACCGAGCCGCGCCAGCGCACCCTGCGCCACGAACAGTCCAAGACCACGACGCTTCTCGACCAGCCCTTCATCAGAAAGCTGCTGATACGCCTTCATCACGGTCAAAGGATTCACCTGGCATTCGGCTGCAACCTGTCGAACCGACGGGATTGCGTCACCCTCAGCGACAGCACCATCCAGCATCATGCCGACCACCCTGTCCCGGAGTTGCTGATAGATCGGCTGGCTCTCATTCCACGCACCATCCACAACACACCTCCTCAAATCTCTCTGCCCGGGACTTCATTTCGTACGCCTCATTTCCGTTCTGGTGATTTACATAACTATATCACCAAATCGGAAGCAAGGAGATTTCCGCACCGGCCTGCCCGCGACGTTTCCAACCGCAGGTCAGGTCCTTTCAGGTCTGGACAAAAATAAAGCGCCATCTCCCAAGAGATGACGCTCTAAAAAACCTCAGATCCAGCCATGCAGCAGATTAGAACATGGCGCGATCTGGAATTGTATTTCCATAAGGTGAAATGTTCTCAATTGTCTGAGAAAATTTTTCATTATTCTTGGAAGAATCGGAGAATCCGCTACCAGAACATGCAGACATCACCAGAAACAATGGAATAAATGCCAGAGCAAATACTGGTTTTACTGCCTTGTTTTTTTCGGACCATACTCCTTAAAAAAAATATTAGAATTAGATATTTTGGATCATGAAAACCTATTTATAAAAAAAATTATAAAAGAATTTGACACTACAAAAGCGCATGTGCATTAAAATTATTCTGTTTGTTTTCATATCCTTAGAGGAAACAAGCGCACTTTTATAAGACCCAAAAGGCTCTCCATCTACGCATTGAGGTACGATTTCGCAGTAAATATTCGCAGGTTGAGCGGGCAACCTTCGCACGAAAGCATTTTGCATATTATTTCTAAAATATTGGTATTTTCGGAGCGAATGCAAAAAAAAGCCCGCCTGAAAAACAGGCAGGCTTTAATTCTTAGGCGCGGATTAATCTGGCGGCAAAGAAGCCATCCATTCCGCCCCGATCCCACCAGAGACCGGGATGTGTTCGGAAAAATCCTTCCGGCGTCCGGGCAATCGCCATGTCCGCCAGTTCTTCATCCGTGAACGGCACATGCTTCCAGCCCCCGCGTGCAAGCGCGGCTGCAATGCGATCCGGACCCTCTTCATCCTGAAGAGAGCAGACGGCATACATCAGCATGCCACCCGGCTTCAGCATGTCACGCGCTGCGTCAATGAACGCGTCCTGACCTTCCGCCAATGCCGTGACGTCACGCGGGCGTTTGATCCACAGCACATCCGGATGACGGCGGAACGTCCCCGTTGCTGAACACGGCGCATCCAGCAGAACCGCATCAACCGGTGCTTTCGGGCGCCATTTCAAGCCATCTGCAACAATCGTCTCAGCGGTTGCGCGCATCCGGGTGATGTTCTCACGCAGGCGAACCGCGCGGGACTCTTCCTTTTCGATGGCCGTGACATTTGCGCCGGCAGCAGAAAGCTGAGCCGTCTTGCCTCCTGGGGCTGCACAGAGGTCAATCACCGTCTTCCCAGCGACATCCCCCATAAGCTTCACAGGCATGGCAGCAGCCACATCCTGCGCCCAGAACTGCCCCTCTTCGAAGCCTTCCATTGTCGCAATCCGTGTCCCAGCCGGATAACGCACAGTCCCCGTCGGCAGGACATCGCCACCTTCAGGCGCTGTTGCCCCCGGGCGCAGGCTCAGATCCAGCGGCGCCTCACGATGCAGTCCGCGGGAAATGGACCGTGCGCGATGACCCCAGGCGCTCCACAACCACGCCGGAACATCCAGTCTGGCGTCATCGAGCCCTTCCAGAAGATCGCGCCCTTCACGCGCCACACGCCGAAGCACAGCATTCGCCAGCCCGGCGAAAGGCGCCAGACCGCGACGACGCAGCAGGTCAACAATCGTGCCTACCGCTGCATGTGGTGGCGTTTCCAGATGCAACAGCTGCGCCACACCCAGAAGCAACGCACACCGAACAGGCTCGGGCGGTTCACGGCGCAGCATCGGCTGAAGAATTTCAGTCATGCTCCCCATGTACCGTAGCGTTGTTGCCGCCAGACGATGCGCAGAAGCACGATCCCGCGGGTCCATCGGCCCGGCACGGTCCAGCGTCGTTTCGAGCATACGGCGATGTTCGACCACACCGCAGACAATGTCGAAGGCAAGATCACGTGTCGGATCCGGACTGGGGCGGCGCTCCTGTCCCGGCTTCGGACGGCGTCCTCCCTGGCGGGACGCGGACGGGTTCTTCGGACGGCCGGAGCCGCGAGGGGGCGTATTCTGTGTCATTATCGGGCGTTGATCTCTCGCATGCTGCCGAAATCGCATCTTGCGGCGCCGGACGCAATGGAGTCTTCTGCCGCAATGTCCGATCAGATTGCAGAAAATCTCTCCGCCATCCGTAGTCGCATCATTCAGGCCTGCGAAACATCAGGCCGCCCTGCCACGGATGTGGGCCTCGTTGCCGTTAGCAAATTTCATCCGCAGGATGCCGTGGAAGCGGCCTTGAAGGCCGGTCAGCGCGTCTTTGGTGAGAACCGCGTTCAGGAAGCTGCCTCCAAATTTCCAGCGCTTCGTGAGACCTGGCCAGACCTGCGCCTGCACATCATCGGTGGCCTCCAGACCAACAAGGCCGTAGATGCCTGTCGCATCGCAGATGTGATCGAGACTCTGGATCGCCCAGCCCTTTCTGATGCGCTGGAAAAGGCTGCAGAGAAGACAGGCCGCCTTCCGGAGTTGCTCATTCAGGTCAACACAGGGAACGAGCCGCAGAAATCTGGCATCCCCCGCGATGAAGCGGACGCGTTCATCAAGGCCTCAATGCTGCGCTTTGGAGCGAAGGTGCGTGGGTTGATGTGTATCCCGCCAGAAGATGAAGATCCCGCTCCACATTTCCACTTCTTGACACAGCTTGCACAGCGCCACGGACTCCCCGTGGTATCCATGGGCATGTCGGCTGATTTCGAGACAGCCATAGCCGAAGGCGCCACCCTTGTAAGGGTTGGAAGTGCCATTTTTGGCTCCCGCCCCATGACCGGATCCTAACGCGCACCTTGCATCCCTGTAAGAAATCTTGTCATGAGGGGGAATAGACCACGCTTCGACACATCCCTGTGAGGCGATGGTTTCCTGCGATGCCCGTAAATGGAACCACCGATGCCAGAACACGACGGCGATCACGCTTCCCCTCCTTACCCCGGCGCCGGGGTTCCGGTGGACAGCGGCGAAGTCCTTCAGACCATCGAACAGGCGCACAAAGACGGAAATACTTCTGAACTCGGTGACACAGAGGGCGCTGGCGGCCACAAGAAGCCCGGCGGCTTTGGCGCGCTTCTGGCTGTTCTGGGTGTCGTGTATGGCGATATCGGAACGAGCCCGCTCTACGCCCTTCAGTCTTCCGTCGGCATTGTAGGATCTGCCAAGCATCCGGCAGCCGCTTGGGAAGTCATGGGACTGGCCAGCCTGACGTTCTGGGCACTCATGCTGATCGTGACGTTCAAATACGTCATCCTCATCATGCGGGCAGACCATGACGGTGAAGGCGGCATCATCGCCCTGATGTCCCTCGCCCAGCGCGTCTGCAAATCCCAGAAATTCCGATGGCTATTCGGTCTCGTCGGCATTGCAGGCACCTGTCTTTTCTTCGGTGACAGCATCATTACGCCGGCCGTGTCGGTGCTTTCTGCCGTTGAAGGCATCGAAATCGCCGTCCCCTCTGCCAGCCATGTCATCATCCCGATCGCGATGGTGGTTCTGGTCGCACTCTTTGCGGCGCAGGCCCTCGGAACGGGCAAGATCGGCAAGGCGTTCGGGCCGATTATGGTGCTCTGGTTCACCGTTCTTGCCATTCTCGGTGTCCGCGGGATTCTGCTTTACCCGCACATCCTGCTGGCGCTGTCTCCCACCTTTGCCCTCGAATTCATTGTCCTGCACGGATACCTGTCGTTTATCGCGCTGGGATCTGTCGTGCTGTCCGTGACGGGTGCAGAAGCACTTTATGCTGACATGGGCCATTTTGGCCGGGCCCCGATCCGCAAGGCATGGCTGTTTTTCGTGCTGCCATCCCTTACCCTGAACTATTTTGGTCAGGCGGCTCTGCTGATCCATGATCCGGCAACACTGGCCAACCCGTTCTATCATCTCGGGCCACACTGGGCGCAGATCCCACTTCTGATCCTTGCCACTTTCGCAACCGTCATTGCATCTCAGGCCGGTATTTCGGGAAGCTTCTCGCTCTGCCGCCAGCTCATTCAGCTTGGCTACCTGCCCCGTACCCGCATTGTGCACACCAATGCCTCAGAAGAAGCACAGATTTACCTGCCGTCCCTGAACTGGATCCTCGGTTTCGGCGCACTGGTACTGGTTCTGTCCTTCCGGTCCTCCGCTGCACTGGCCGCTGCATACGGCATCGCCGTGACCGGTACGTTCCTGTGCACCTGCGTTCTGGCAATGGTCGTGTTCCGCCGCACCTTCAAGTGGAGTGCTGCTGCCGTCGGCGCCGTGTTCGGACTGTTCTTTGTCGTGGATGCAGTGTTCTTCTCCGCCAACGTCCTGAAGATCCCGGATGGCGGCTGGGTCCCACTCGCCATCGGTATTATCAGCACCATCGTCATGACCACCTGGAAGCGCGGACGTGGCCTGATTGCCGCCAAGCAGCAGGCTGACTCCATGCCTATGGCCTCGTTCCTGGCCCGCCTGCCGCAGTCCCGCACCATCCGCGTTCCGGGTCTTGCGGTCTTCCTAACAGCCAATCCGGACGTGGTCCCGAACTCGCTGCTGCATAATCTGAAGCACAACAAGGTGCTGCATGAACATGTCATGTTCGTGACCGTGCAGAACCTTGATCAGCCGGAGGCTGAGCGTGGCCACCGCACGATCGTTCAGGAACTGGCTCCGAACATCAATCGCGTGATCGTCCGCTACGGCTTCATGGAAATGCCAAACCTGCCGCGTGCGCTCATGGAGCTGAAGGCACTTGGTGTGGCGTTTGATGCCATTCAGGCTTCGTATTTCACATCCCACGAGCTTGTGGTTCGCTCCCGCGTTCCCAAGATGCAGCTCTGGCGGATGTGGCTGTTCCTGCTTCTCCTGCGTAATGCTGCCTCGACCACGGAATTCTTCCGTATCCCGCCTGATCGCGTGGTGGAGTTTGGCGTCCGGATTGCAATTTGACCGAACCTCTTTCTCTCTACATTCACTGGCCATTCTGTCTGGCGAAGTGCCCTTACTGCGACTTCAATTCCCACGTCCGGGATGAAATTCCGCAGAAGCGCTTCGCCGCAGCCTTGCGTCGTGAACTGGCGCATGACGCGGCCCGTCTGGGCCGCCGTCCACTCCGCTCCATTTTCTTCGGCGGCGGCACACCGTCCCTGATGGCTCCGGAAACGGTCACAGCTCTTATCGAAGATGCGCATCAGCTTTTTGATGCCGAGCCGGATCTGGAAATTACGCTCGAAGCTAATCCGACCAGCGTCGAAGCCGGAAAATTTGCGGCTTTCCGTCAGGCAGGCGTAAACCGCGTCTCGCTCGGCGTGCAAAGCCTTCGTGACGACGCCCTGAAAATGCTCGGTCGGGAACACTCTTCAGGACAGGCTATTCGGGCACTCGAAATTGCACGCACGCTGTTTCCGCGCATTTCGTTTGATCTGATCTACGCCCGTCCCGGCCAGAGCGATGCTGATTGGCAAAATGAACTGTCCACCGCGTTGGATCTGGTGGCGGACCATCTGTCGCTCTATCAGCTCACGATTGAACCCGGCACGAAGTTCGAAGCCCTGCACCGGCGTGGAGAGCTGACGCTCCCGGATGCCGAAGACGCTGCGCGCCTTTATGACCTCACCGGCGATACGGCCGCAAAGCACGGTCTCCTCCCCTATGAAGTGTCCAACTATGCCCGGCCCGGCGCGGAAAGCCGCCACAACCTGACCTACTGGCGCTACGCCGATTATATCGGCATCGGCCCCGGCGCGCATGGTCGCCTGACTTTGGATGGAGAGCTTTACGCAACCCGTCGTCACCGCGCCCCTGAACCCTGGGCGGACCGCGTTGAAAAAACGGGTTCTGGCAGTACGGACGAAACCCTTCTGTCTGCGGAAGAACGTGGCCGGGAAGCGCTTCTGATGGGGCTGCGTTTGTCTGAAGGCATCAATGAAGCCAGATTTACCGAACGCACGGGTAGACCGATGGAAGAGTGCGTCGATCCGTTCATGCTTGAGGCTTGTCTGGAAGAAAACTACCTCACCCGTGACGGCGGAATTCTGAAGGCGACGGGTGAAGGAAGACTTCGTCTTGAAGCATTACTGGCAAGATTGGTCACATGAAGGCATGATCGGGCGTTAATTAACAGGACGAGACCATGCGCCGATCCATTCTCTCTGCCCTCCTTGCTGCCTGCGCTCTGACCGGCATTGCGTCCGCTGCCCCTGTGGCTCCGGGATATTACATTCAGGATAACGACTATCTCGGCCCAGGCGGCTCAGACATCCAGTCCGTCATCCCGCTGCTTAACCGCGAAAACGTCAATCTTCTGGCTCTGACCGTGACGATCGGAGACGACTGGGAGAACGCTGAATCCGCACATCTCCGTCGCTTCCTGGAAATTGCAAAGCAGACTCAGATCCCCGTAGCGGATGGCGCTACCATGCCACTCGTCAACACCGTGGCGGCAACGAAGCTTCGTGAGAAGCAGTACGGCACTATTCCCTGGAAGGGCGCATGGGGTGGTCTGGGCTCCATTGACCACACTCCAGAGACACAGCCCGCACTCGGAAAGATGGCCGAAGGCACACCACACATGGCCGTCGATCCGCTCCCCGCGGCGATGGTGCTGATCAAGGCCGTCCATAATCACCCACATCAGGTCACGATCATCGCGGCAGGTCCTTTGACCAACCTTGCTCTTGCCATCCGGCTGGACCCCACCTTTGCCGCTACGGCCAAGCAGCTTGTATTCATGGGTGGTCTGCTGGACTCCAGCATGATGTCCATCACAGGCAATGCGGACTTTGCCTCAGACTTCAACATGATCGGCGATCCGGAAGCAGCCCACATCACACTGACCGCGCCGTGGGCTGCCATCACATGCGTCGGCAATGTCTCCAACGACATCATGATGACGCATGAGCTGATGAACCGCATCGCGGAGAAGAAAACGCCGGTCACTGAGTATCTTCAGAAGTTCTACGGCCCCCTTCCGCTGTGGGATGAACTGACCTCTGCAATTGCTGTAGAGCCAGATCTGGTTACGAAGTCTGTCGATGCCTATATGGACATCAACACGGCACCCGGCATGGATTACGGACATGCGCATGTCTGGCCGGATGCGACTGCACCCAAGGGCATGGGCCTTCGCAAGGTGAAAATCGTCCAGTCCGTGGATACGAAGCGCTTTATCAACGAGTTCGTCGCCCAGGCTCAGAATGCCATGGGAACGCACTGACACCAGACTTTCCAGAAGGGCACCCGACATGCTGAACATCATCAAGCTGGCCGTCGGTTGCCCGACCATCGAAGTGCTGCGTGAGCGCATGCAGCACCCGCGTGTGAACGGTCATGGCGCCGTCCCCACGCGGACAATGCCCAAGCGTGCAGCCGAAGTCCTAGACGGCGGCTCTCTTTATCGCGTGATGGACGGCATGATTCTGTGCCGTCAGCCCATCATAGGGCTTGAAGCCTGCCGTCGCCCGGATGGGACGGAAGGAACACTGATTGTAGTCTCAGACGACATCATCCCCGTTCAGCCCCGCACCATGCGTCCCTTTCAGGGATGGCGATATCTGGACCCAAAAGATGCGCCCCCTGATCTCGGCCAGTCAGCGGGCAGTGATGGGGTGGCTGATCTTCCGCCTCAACTTCGCAGAGAGCTGGCAGAACTCGCTTTAATCTGAAAACGCTCCCTCAAAAGGGCCGATATGGAACAATACAGTCATTCAAACGTTCACCCTGAACGCCGAGACTGCATTGCAGGCTCTCTCCTGCCCTGAAGGAGATTTTCCTTGCCTCCGTTCCATTCAATTTCTCGCAAAAGACTGCGTCACGCGTCCCTGTTCCTGGCCGGCAGTCTGTGCCTGGGTGCGGCTCCTGCCCTTCAGGCCGCTGATGCACCTGCGACCGCCAGTGCACCGTCAAAGGCGCAACTCCTGCCGGGCAAAATTGTCTATGCCCAACTCACAACGCCAGACCTCAAAAGCGCCAAGGCTTTTTACGGTTCGCTTCTGGGGTGGACCTTTCAGGACGTTCCCGTCTCAAAAGGGCAATATGCACAGGCGTTGGTGAACGGAGCGCCAGTCGCAGGACTGGTCGAGCTTCCGCGCATGGCACATCATGGGGACCCGCTTTGGCTCCCGTTCATTTCCGTGTCAGACGTAAAAGCGGCCGCAGAAGCAACGAAAATCTGGGGGGGCCATATTCTCTTCAAACCTCAAATGGTTGAAGGACGGGGCCACGAGACTGTTCTGGCAGATCCGCAAGGGGGTCTGTTCGCCGCACTGCATTCCAGTGCAGGTGACGAGCCGGATGTTGAGACGCCACCCGCTCAGGGAACCTGGATCTGGAGCGCCCTGCTGACGAACAATCCCTACGCAGCGGCCGGATTTTACCAGAAGCTGTTTGGATATACGGTCGAAGCAGTTCAGGACGCCACGCGTGGCACGGCTTATTTGCTGGAATCCCAGTCCTTTGCGCGTGCTACAATCAATCCGCTCCCCGCTCGCCTCCCGGAAGGGGCACACGCACGCTGGATGAACTTCGTGCAGGTGGACAGTGTGGATGCTGCGGCCAAGAAAGCCGTGACGCTTGGCGGGACAATTCTCGTACAGCCCCATCCAGATCGGCAGAACACCACCATTGCCATTGTCGCCGACCCTGCAGGCGCGGCCTTCGGGCTGATGGAGTGGCATGACCCCAACGCATCGGGGGACGCAAAATGATCAGACGTTTATCTCGCACACTGGCCCTCATGGGCGCCTTCTCCCTCGTCCCGCTTTTGTCAGGCTGCGTCGGTTATGACGGCTACGACGGATATTCCGGCGGGGGTGGCTACGGCGGCAGCTACTACAACACTGGCTGGGGCGGCGGTGGCTGGGGCGGCTGGGGACCGGGCTATGCTGTCGGACCGGCCGGAGGCGGCCGCTGGAGAGGTGGATACCGCGGTGGCGGCCGACCTGGGGGTGGCCCACCCCCAGGCAGACCCGGAGGAGGCGGTCGTCCAGGCGGAGGCTTCTCTGGTGGTGGCCGTCCCGGCGGCGGTGGCTTCCATGGCGGAGGTCCGGGCGGCGGAGGAGGTCCTGGAGGGGGCGGACATGGTGGTGGCGGTCACGGTGGCCCCGGTGGTGGTGGACGCCACTGACACCCTGCTCAGGGGCCGGAGAGAACCGGTCCCTGAGCTTCTTCACTTGCAACGGGTCGATCAGAACGCTTCAGCGCCGCAATGCTCGACATGATTTCACCACTCTCAAGCTGCCCCGCAATTTCCGCGAGGGGCTCTCGTGCTTCAAGAGCTTCGGCCTTTTCCTTCCAGAACTGACCGGTCTGAGGATCAGGCGCACATAACCCGGCAGCCATATCAAACCGAAGCAGCGTGACTTCTCCGCTCAGGCTTCTTAGCGCGCGTAACAAGGCATGCATGCGCTCCGCACCCGGTCCCACACCAGAAAGCCCACCAAGAAGCGGAAGCGAGCCACGGGCGAATTCAGCCCGCGTGGTATCAATCCCCGCCTGACGCTGCGTCCGATCCGTGGAAACCGTATCATCGCCATTCAGCACGGCCGACAGATAGCGGATATTCCCAACAATCGCGGCCCGCAACAGACCATCCATGTCCTGCGTCTGCCGTTGTGGAAAGAGTGCAAAAGCGCAGCCAAGGCCAATCAGGCTGCCAAGCGTGTTATCCAGAATACGGAGCCATGCGACACCATCAGACGGCATCGTCATTTCCGTGACGATAATGAAATGTGCGCTCAGGAACAGAACCAGAAGCGTATAATTCACTGCGCGCATTGCAATCGCGCCAATCACGAACAGCGCAAGCGCGACCATCATTTCGGTCGGCCCCGGCAGGAACGGCGTTGCCAGAAGTGCCAGAACACCCCCGCCGATTGTTCCCAGAACGCGCTCTAGAGCCCGCACCAGGGTTGTCTGGCCCGAGGGCTGGATAACAAGCAGTACGGCCACGAGAGCCCAGAAGCCGTAACTCAGGCCCAACCACTGCGTCGCCAGATAAGTCCCCAGGAGGCCAACAACCATGCGGAGGGCATGACGCCAGATAACAGGCGTCAGCCGGGCAACGTGCTTGGGCGCATCAGCATCAAAAGGGAGCCTCGCTTTCTCAGCCAGACCATCCGCAAGCGTGCCAAGCGTCCGTGCGCTTGTTGCTACCAGTTCTCCGATCGTGCCGGAGCGCACACGAATACTATCCGCCAGACCCAAAGCCTCTCTGGAAAGGCGTTTCAGATCCGGGCTGGGAGACAGAGCGGCCTCACTGGCATGCTGGCAAAGTGCCGAAAATGCTGCGAGTGTTCCCCGTGCTTCAAAATCTAGCCCACGCGTTTCAACAAGATGCTCAACAGCAAGCATCGCCGTGAAAAGACGTTCTGCGCCAGCAAGAGAGGCAATCAGGCGACCACGCATGCTGTAACTGGCATGGCCTGCATCAATCTGAAGGGCAACGCCTCTCGCCCGCTCAATGGCTGTGCGGATCGTCTGACGATGAACCGTCTCCTGAAGACGACCTGCGGCCAATTCTCCAGCCATAACGGCAAGAAGCTGATAGCAGCCGCCAACCGCCCGTCGTGCAGGCGCATAGGGATGCTGCGGCCACAGAATCAGGCACAGCACGATCGCCCACGTTCCACCGCCACCGAAGGCAAGCGCAATCGTCAGGGCATCGTTGAATGAATGCGCCGGAAACCCGATCCCGGCGAGCATGACGCAGCCCAGCAACGCGCACAGGAGTGCCATGCTGGGGACTAAGGCACGCGCCAGCCCCGCGAACAGGCCCGTCACGATCAACCAGGGAATGACCCCCCAGTACGGGAATGTCGCAATCAGGGACGTCACACCGCCCAGTACCGCACCCGCAACCGTAAAGATGCCGATGATGCGCAACTGCTCACGCGGTGTGCCACCGGGTTCGATCAGACAGCACCAGAACGCTGCAAAAGCAGCCCAGGCAAAAACAGCCTGATGAAAATAAAGAGCAGGAAGAAGGGCAACAACCGTTGCAAGGGCCGCCCGGACACCCTCAGCAGGAGCAAGTTGCTCCGGGCTGAGGGGAACGGAATGACGGGCCAGAAACTGTGACAGGAAAGTCAGATGACGGGTGCGGTTCAATGAAGCCTGTCGCGCCAGTGGATCACGCACCGTCATATTATCGTCCTGTCAGAATACGCTCCACGAGCTGACCAACTGTAGGAACAAATCCATTCGCATAGAAAGGATCAGTTCCGAAGCGCCAGGCATTCGTGCCACCAAACATCAGGTTGTGGTCAACCACATCGTCCGCATGCTCGTCATTCGGAGCATGCGCAATCGTCTGAAGCGTCTTCTGAATGCAGAAAGACCGAGGATCAGCCTTTTGACCGTTGGTGTATGGCTCACGCTGCATCCAGTTGGAGAACTTACAGGCAGACAGGCAGCCCATGCAGTTCGTCTGGTCAGCCAGGATTTCACGGGCACTGTCAGGGGTGACAAAAACCAGCGTGTCATCAGGCGTACGGAGCGCCTCGGTGAAGCCCGCGGCCTCCCAACCTGCAATATGCTGACGGTCGGTTGAGGACACGAACACTTCGCGCTTACGTGCACCGACGCCGTAAGCTGCATCAAGCTCTGCCGTAGCCTCCGGGCTGTACGCAACCTGACGCTCCGAGCGGCCTCGCAGGTCATGCATGAAGCTATTGTTGACAGCAGAGGAATAAAAGCCGGTCGGAGAGAAGCGGTTCAGATAAACATCCCCCTTCTTCAGCGTCAGAAGACGGCGCTTCCAAGCCTCGGGAATCGGGCTTTCCTTTGTCAGCAGCGGACGCGTTCCGAACTGAAAAGCGATTGGCCCGAGATCCGGGTTACCAATCCAGTCCTGCCATTCTCCAAGAGCCCAGACACCACCCGCCATGATAATGGGCGTTTCATCTAGGCCATACTGACGCAGAACCCGACGAAGCTCGAGCACACGCGGGAACGGATCTTCCGGCTGTAACGGATTTTCCGTGTTGGAAAGACCATTATGGCCACCTGCGCGCCACGGATCTTCATACACCACGCCACCCAGCAGTTCCGGTGCCTTGCTGTACGCACGGCGCCAGAGTGCATTGAAGGCACGTCCGGATGACACGATCGGGTAGTAGGGAATACCGTGTTTGATCGCGATGTCAGACAAACGATATGGCATGCCAGCGCCACAGGTCAGGCCGTTGATGATGCCTGGAGCGCCTTCGAGGATACCCTCGATAATTTCTTCAGCGCCGCCCATTTCCCACAGGATATTGGCGTGAAGGCGTCCTTTGCCACCTGAGATCTCACGGGCAATCTTCGCTTGGGCAATACCGCCATCGATGGCGTAGCGGATCAGTTCGCGCTGCCGTTCACGGCGGGTCCGTCCGTGGTAAATCTGGGGAACAGGACGCCCCTGTTCGTCGTAGCTGTCAGCGTTGACGGCGGAAATGGTTCCAATTCCGCCGGCAGCGGCCCAATGACCTGCCGAAGTACCGGTGGAGACAGAAACACCTTTGCCCCCCTCGACGAGAGGCAGAACATCCTGACCACCAAAACGAAGGGTGTCGATCAACTTCATGGGGACTCGATGTCTCCGATACTCACACAAAAAAGGCGGGGCCTTGCGAGCCCCGCCCGAGGACTCACTCGGCGTCGCGACGGGGCGGACGGCCGGCCTTGGCCCCCACGCTCTCCGTGATATCGGCACCAGTTTCCTGATCGACAACCCGCATGGACAGCTTCACCTTGCCGCGGTCATCAAAACCGATGACCTTGACCTTCACGGCATCGCCCTGCTGGACAACGTCGGACGTCTTGGCAACGCGACCCTGAGTCAGCTCGGAGATGTGCACCAGACCATCACGCGGCCCAAGGAAGTTCACGAACGCACCGAAGTCGGCCGTCTTCACAACCTTACCATCGTAGATGCGGCCGATTTCCGGCTCAGCCACGATGCCTTCAATGCGGGCGATAGCCTTCTGGGCCTGCTCGTCATTGGAAGCAGCGATCGTGATCGTGCCGTCATCCCCGATGTCAACCTTGGCACCGGAATACTCGACGATCTCACGAATGACCTTGCCACCGGAACCGATCACATCGCGGATCTTTTCCTTCGGCACGGACATCGTCGTGATCTTCGGCGCATTGCCGGAGACATCCGTACGGCCTTCCGTCAGAGCCTTGGCCATTTCGCCGAGGATGTGGATACGACCGCCACGAGCCTGCTCCAGGGCAATCTCCATGATTTCCGGCGTGATGGACGTGATCTTGATGTCCATCTGAAGGGCCGTGATGCCCTGATCCGTACCGGCAACCTTGAAGTCCATGTCACCCAGATGATCTTCATCACCCAGAATGTCAGACAGCACTGCAAAGCCACGATCTTCCTTGATCAGACCCATTGCAATGCCAGCAACCGGACGCGGCAGCGGAACACCGGCATCCATCAGCGCCAGGGACGTACCGCAGACGGTTGCCATGGATGAGGAGCCGTTGCTCTCCGTGATCTCGGAGACGACACGCATCGTGTACGGGAACTGCTCCTTGGACGGCAGCAGCGGATGCAGAGCACGCCATGCCAACTTGCCATGACCAATCTCACGACGACCTGGGGAACCCATACGACCACACTCACCGACCGAATACGGAGGGAAGTTGTAGTGCAACAGGAAGTTCGAGCGGTATTCGCCTTCGAGCGCATCAATGATCTGCTCGTCCTGGCCCGTGCCAAGCGTTGCAACGACCAGAGCCTGCGTTTCACCACGGGTGAAGAGCGAGGAACCGTGCGCACGCGGCAGGATGCCAACTTCTGCAAGGATCGGACGAACCGTCTTCAGGTCGCGGCCATCAATACGGATGCCGGTCTTGAGGATGGAGCCACGAACAACCTGGGCTTCCAGCTCCTTGAGCATCGGCTTGGCCAGCTCAACGTCAAGACCTTCTTCAGCAAGGATCTCGTTGATACGGTCCTTGGCTTCAGCAACCTTCTTGTAGCGTGCCTGCTTGACGCGCTCCTTGTAGGCATCGGCCATCAGCTTGTTGCCGACCTTCTCGACGCGCTTGCGAAGGGCAATTTCTTCCTTCGTCAGCGACGGCAGATCCCACGGAGCCTTAGCTGCGTGTTCGGCCAGAGCGATAATGGCTTCGATCACAGGCTGGAAGGACGTGTGACCCAGGGTCACGGCTTCCAGCATGGTCTCTTCCGAAAGCTCGCTGGCTTCAGACTCAACCATCAGCACGCCTTCAGACGTACCAGCCACGACGAGATCCAGCGTGCTGTCCTTAACTTCGGACAGCGTCGGGTTCACGACGAGCTTGCCATCGATGCGACCAACGCGGGCAGCAGCAACCGGACCGAAGAACGGAATACCGGACAGCGTCAGGGCAGCGGAGCAACCGATCAGGGACACGATCGCCGGATCGTTTT
This sequence comes from Gluconobacter sp. Gdi, assembly GCF_014132155.1. GTDB lineage: Bacteria > Pseudomonadota > Alphaproteobacteria > Acetobacterales > Acetobacteraceae > Gluconobacter. The sequence goes on along the minus strand of NZ_BLJQ01000001.1, from coordinate 254,160 downwards.
CCATGTCATGGCTCAGAACCGTAGCTGTAACCTGAACTTCATTGCGGAAGTTGTCCGGGAACAGCGGACGGAGCGGACGGTCAATCAGACGTGCATTCAGCACTTCTGCTTCAGACGGACGACCTTCGCGCTTGAAGAACCCGCCTGGGATCTTGCCAGCAGCGTAAGCTTTTTCCTGATAGTTGACCGTAAGCGGGAAGAAATCCTGTCCCGGCTTGACGCTCTTGGCACCAACAGCCGTACACAGAACGACCGTGTCACCATAGGTGATCATGACAGCGCCGTCAGCCTGACGGGCAATCTTGCCGGTCTCAAGAATAAGCGGGCGTCCGGCCCACTCGATTTCCTTACGGAAATAATCGAACATATCGTTCTCCTAGATTAGGAACGAGCCATCATCTGGACATCCGGCAGGTGACGGAGCAGCGTTTCGGACGGCATGGCGGTGGTAGCGGGACAATTCCCGCAACGACACCATGTGGCCTGAAACGCCGGTCGCGCACCCCACCCCCGGAAAGACCGATGGCAGGGGTGTCCGGGAGCAAGCCCCCGGACGACGTATCAGCGACGCAGGCCGAGACGCTCGATCACGCTCTGGTAACGAGCCTGATCCTTGCGCTTCAGATAGTCCAGCATGCTACGACGCTGACCGACCATCATCAGAAGACCACGACGGGAGTGGAAGTCCTTCTTATGGGTCTTCAGGTGCTCGGTCAGGTTAACAATGCGCTCGGTCAGGATCGCAACCTGAACTTCCGGCGAGCCCGTGTCGGTCTCGTTCTGGCGGTATTCAGCGATCAGAGCCGTGCGGCGTTCTGCAGTAATCGACATCGTGTTCTCCAAAAAACTCGTGGTTTTCCAGCATCCGTGCTGCCCTGAGCCGTCCATCGCGGATCTGACACAAGCCAATCACGTGCTCTCCGATCATCGCACGCCACAGATGGTCTCCCTCCTGTGACACGGCCGGCAGAGAATATGTGAGATCCGAGGGGTCAAGAGACTGGCCCCAGATCAATATTCTTCCCTCCGCTTCGGTAACGGCCAGCGCCGGGATGTCGACCAGCGCGGTCGCTACATCCAGCAGAGGAGCCGGAAGAGCATCGGCGTTGTCCACAGTTTGAGTCGATTTGTCCAGTGCTATCTCGTCAATCGTCATGGCATGGGACAGATCAAACGGCCCGCATTTCGTTCGACGCAGGACAGAAATATGCCCCACCGTTCCACACGCAAGAGCGATGTCTCGCGCCAGAGACCGCATATAAACGCCCTTGCCAGACTGCACTTCAAAAACCGCAGTATCCGCATCCGGACGCTCTACCAGCGTTATCGAATCTATCCGGGCCGGGCGTGGCGGAAGCTCCGGTGGACGGCCGGCACGTGCGAGATCGTAAGCTCGTTTTCCACCAACTCTCAATGCAGAGAACACGGGGGGAATCTGCATCACATCGCCCGTCAAAGCAGGGAGACAGGCGCGTAGATCGTCATCTGTTGGACGATGAACCGACGTCGCAAGAACTTCCCCCTCGCGATCATCGGTTGTGCGGCTTTCCCCCAAAGAAAGGGTAAAGCGGTAACGCTTTGTCGCATCCATAATATAGGGGATTGTTCGCGTGGCCTTGCCAAATGCGATCGGCAGGACGCCCGAGGCCAAGGGGTCGAGCGTGCCGCCATGGCCCGCTTTTTTCGCGTCAAATTCCCAACGCAGTTTATTGACCATGTCCGTAGACGTTGGGCCAAGCGGCTTGTCGAGAATCAGCCATCCGTCAATCTCGCGTCCGCGTTTTCTTGCCACTGGTCCAGCATCCCTCACTCATGATCGGGCGCTGATAGACCAGTCTGACCTGTAAATGCAAAAACACCCCTGACCCGAAGGCCAGAGGTGTTGTGCAAAATCAGTCTTCCAGATCTCGGCTAACTTCCGGTGAACGAAAGAGCTGATCCAGTTCCATCGCATTATCCAGCGCCGTATCTGGCTGGAAATGAATTTCCGGAACACTTCGCAGTCGAAGCACTTTGGCCAACCCGGAGCGAAGGAAAGGAGAAACCCGCTTTAAAGCGGGAAGAACTTCTTCCACATCGCTTCGGCCCAGTCGGGTCACGAACACTGTCGCGTGACCAAAGTCTGGGGAAACCCGCACTTCCGTAACCGTAATGCGAACATCCAGCAGGTCAGGATCACGAAACTCCGTGCGGGCGAAGATGTCCGCCAGAGTCCGGCGAACCTCTTCTGCCACCCGAAGCTGGCGCGTGCTTGGCCCTTGGGCAACAACGCCTGCCGGGCCTTTCAGGTCATTTCTGGAACGTGAGCTCAAGCCGGGATCACTTCCATCTCGTAGCACTCGACGACATCGCCTTCGCGCAAATCATTGTAACCTGCGAAGGAAAGACCGCACTCATACCCACGAGCCACTTCCTTGACATCGTCCTTGAAGCGCTTGAGCTGGCTGAGTTCACCCTGATGGATGACCACGTTCTCACGCAGCAGACGCACACCACAGCCACGCTTGACGAGGCCTTCGGTGACGTAGCAACCAGCGACCTTGCCAGTCTTCGTGATGTTGAAGACCTGACGGATCTCCGCATAGCCGAGGAATTTCTCGCGATGCTTGGGCGCAACCTTGCCCTTCACGAGCTGCTCTACGTCGTCCGCCACCTGGTAGATGATGGAGTAGTAGCGGATATCCACACCTTCACGCTGCGCCAGTTCACGAGCCTGCGTCGTCGCACGAACGTTGAACGCCACGATGATGGCATCAGAAGCCTTGGCGAACTGGATATCGCTTTCCGTGATCTGACCGACACTGGCGTTCAGGACGCGGATTGCAACTTCCTCATGAGCCAGTTTCTGGACTGTCGTGGAGATTGCTTCCGCAGAGCCCTGAACGTCCGCCTTGATAAGAAGGGCAACTTCCTTCTGATCACCGGCCTGAATACGAGCCAGCATCTGGTCGAGTGTGCCACGGGCAGCAACCTGCGTCGCAGCCTGCTTTTCCTTGATGGTACGCTGACGGAATTCGCTGATCTCACGAGCGCGGACGTCGTTTTCAACAACAACGAACGGCTCACCTGCACCCGGAACACCCGCGATGCCGAGAATCTCGACAGGCATGGATGGGCCAGCGTCCTTGAGCTGACGGCCACGATCATCGAGAACCGCACGAACACGTCCCCACTCCGCACCAGCGACAACAATATCGCCGCGACGCAGTGTGCCCTTCTGAACAAGAACGGAAGCCACTGGGCCACGCCCGCGATCAAGGCGGCTTTCGATCACCGTACCTTCGGCCATACGATCCGGGTTAGCTCTCAGATCAAGCATTTCAGCCTGAAGCAGAATAGCCTCTTCCAGCTTGTCCAGACCCGTACGCTTCAGTGCCGAGACTTCGACATCCTGCGTATCACCGCCCATATCTTCGACCACGATTTCATGACTCAGAAGTTCCTGACGGACACGGGTTGGGTTGGCGCCTGGCTTGTCCATCTTGTTGATGGCGACAATGATCGGGGCATTCGAAGCCTTGGCATGCTTAATGGCTTCGATCGTCTGCGGCATGACACCGTCATCGGCCGCAACCACCAGAACGACCACGTCCGTCACGGATGCACCACGAGCACGCATGGACGTAAATGCCTCATGGCCCGGTGTATCGATGAAGGTGATCTTCTTCCCGGAAGGTGCCGTGACCTGATACGCACCGATGTGCTGCGTGATACCGCCGGCTTCTGCGCCAGCCACATCAGCAGAGCGGAGTGCATCGAGAAGAGACGTCTTACCGTGATCGACATGACCCATAACGGTCACGACCGGAGCACGCGGCGCCAGATCTTCTGGGCGATCTTCAACGCCCTTGATGCCGATTTCCACATCGCTTTCAGCAACGCGCTTCACACGATGGCCGAACTCTTCGACGATCAGCTCAGCAGTATCGCCGTCGATGCTCTGGGTTGCCGTCGCCATAACGCCCATTTTCATGAGCGACTTGATGACATCACCCTGACGGGACGCCATACGGTTGGCCAGCTCAGCGACCGTGATGGTTTCCGGAACAATTACGTCACGCACAACGCGCACCTGATCAGAACGAAGACGTTCAAGCTCAGCCTGGCGACGTTCACGATCGCGCTGACGGCGAACTGAAGCCAGCGAACGGGTTTTGCCGTCATCGCCTTCAATCGCTGCACGCACATCAATGCGACCGCTACGACGGTCATTGCCGCCCGGGCTCTTGCGAGGAGAAGGCTGGGTGGAACGACGCTGAGCCGGACCACTGGGTGCACCACCACTGCGGCGAGCAGGAGCACGACGCTCTTCTTCGCCACCCGCCGCGGCTGCGGGAGAACGCAGATGAAGCGTCTCACCACCACGGGGCTGTGCAGGAGTTGCAGCCGCAGGACGTGCGGTCTGAACCGGACGCTCCGGCATAATTGCGCGCTCTGCAAGAGGACGCAGACGCTGCACGGGGGCTGCTAGCTGCACGCCACCCGTTGAATGCGTACGCGGGTCAAGCGGAGCAGCACGCTGGGCTTCTTCAGCTTCACGTTCTGCCTGACGCGCAGCGCGCTGGGCTTCTTCTTCAGCGAAGATGCGCGCGTCTTCTGCGGTTTTGATCGCCTGACGATCACGCTCGATGCGTGCAGCTTCTTCAGCCTCTCTCGCCTCTGCGGCAAGACGTTGTTCTTCCTCGGCACGGCGGGCTGCTTCTGCAGCCGACATGATCTGGATCTTTTCGGCTTCGCGGCGTGCAGCCTCTTCAACCGCAGCTTTACGCTGTGCTTCCAGAACGCGCTGACGCGTTGCAAGCTCCGCAGCCGTCAGGGCGCGACCGCCAGCACCAGCACCACGACCACCACGTGCACCGCCAGCAGCCGAGCCACCCGGGCCGGAAGCTGCGCGCTTGGGCTTGCGAACTTCAACCTGCACGACCTTTGAGCGGCCGTGGCTGAAGCTTTGACGCACGGAGCCAGCGTCGACTGTACGACCGACCTCCTGACGTCCTGCGGGGCGTAGGGACAGGCGGCCAGTCTTGTTCTGTTCGCCGCCCTGTGATGGGGTCTGTGTTCCGTCCTGGTTGCGCTCGTTGCCGTCGCTCATAGTTCCGCCTGTTCCTTACTGACCCCTTTGGGGTCTGGGAGTGAACGTCCTGCCACTCCCGAAAATCTCTCATGTTCGGCGATCAGGCGCTGTGCCAGCGCACCCGGCGCCATCACCGCATAGACCGCCCGGTCCCGGCCGAACGCCGAAGCCAGGACGCGATCGGGAACTGTCACCACCGGCAGAGATCGCCGGCCCGACACCAGTCTGGAGAACTCGTCCAGGCTTGCACCTTCGGAACGGATCACCACCCCTGCCCTACCGGAAATGAGCCACTCCCGGCATTTCTGAAACCCGCATACAACCTGCCCCGCTCTTCGGGCCAGACTGACAGCGTCCAACATCCTCTGTCCCAGTGCCGCCTCGACGAGATCCGCCAGACAGTCCGGTACAGACACCTGGGCCTTCGCAGCACGTGCAAAAGCCTGTCGGGTGCGGGGGCTATCTAACACATCCCGGCTGGCACTCAACCACATTCCCCGACCTGGCAGCTTTGCAGCCAGATCTGGCACAACCCGATTATCCGGGCTGACCACGAAACGGATCATGCTTTCAGGCGGCCTCTGCTCTCGGGTCACGAGGCAGCGACGCTCTGAACCGCGGCGCCCTAAAGCACCGCGAATGGGACCATTATCAGTATCAGAAATATCAGACGTCGGTCGACTCCCCGTCCTTCTTTTCGGCTTCAGCCGATTCGTCACCCTCAAACCAGTGGGCACGGGCTGCCATGATGACTTCATTCGCGGCATCTTCATCCATGGCGTCTGCGCCAAGAATGTCCACGAGTTCATCACCTGCCAGATCCGCCAGATCGTCGAGCGTTTTCACACCCTTCTCACCAAGCGTCACCAGCATCTGGTTCGTGAAGACTCCGAGATCGACAACATCGTCCGTCACGCCAAGCTCTTTGCGCTTGTCGTCCAGCTCGTGTTCCTTGCCAGCCAGATACTCGTTTGCACGCAGCATCAGCTCTTCGGCAACACTCTCATCGAAGCCTTCGATGTCATGCAGTTCGCCAGGCTCCGTATAAGCCAGTTCTTCGATGGAGTGGAAGCCCTCTGTAACCAGAAGGCTGGCAATCACATCGTCCACATCCAGCGAGTCAACGAACAGGCCAGTCCGCTTGCGGAACTCTTCCTGACGACGCTCCGATTCCTCGGCCTCCGTCAGAATATCGATGTCCCAACGGGTCAGCTGGCTGGCCAGACGCACATTCTGTCCGCGGCGACCGATCGCGAGCGAAAGCTGCTCATCCGGCACCACGACTTCAACACGCCCTGCTTCTTCATCCATCACCACCTTGGTGACTTCAGCAGGGGCCAGCGCATTCACAACGAATGTTGCAGCCTGCGGGCTCCAGGGAATGATGTCGATCTTCTCGCCCTGCAACTCAGCCACAACAGCCTGAACGCGCGAGCCGCGCATACCAACGCAGGCACCGACCGGATCAATTGCGGCATCACGGGAAATGACAGCCATCTTGGCACGGGACCCTGGATCACGGGCAACAGCCTTGATCTCGATGATGCCGTCGTAAATTTCCGGCACTTCCTGGGCGAACAGCTTGGCAAGAAATGCCGGATGCGTCCGTGACAGGAAGATCTGCGGGCCGCGCGGCTCGTCACGTACATCATAGATATACGCGCGAATACGGTCCGAATTCCGGAAAGACTCGCGGGGGATCAGCTCGTCACGGCGCAGAAGGCCTTCGGCATTGCCGATTTCAACCATCATGTTGCCGTACTCGGTCCGCTTGACGGTACCGTTGACGATCTCGCCTACGCGATCCTTGAATTCATTGAACTGGCGCTTGCGTTCATATTCACGCACACGCTGCACAATAACCTGCTTGGCCGTCTGCGCTGCAATACGACCAAAGTCGATCGGCGGCAGTGGATCAACGAGATGTTCGCCAATCTGAATTTCCGGCTGGAACTTACGAGCAATGTGAATGGGGATCTGCGTGTCCTCATTCTCCACCTGCTCGACAGCTTCCGTCCAGCGGCTGAGACGAACTTCGCCCGTCTTGCGGTCGATGGTCGCGCGAATGTCCTTCTCGTGACCATACTTGGCGCGGCCAGCCTTCTGAATGGCCTGCTCCATCGCTTCCAGCACTTCTTCGCGGTCGATGTTCTTCTCGCGCGAGACTGCGTCTGCGACCAGCAGCAGTTCAGGGCGGATAACAGATGTGTCCATCAGATCGGACCTCCAGCCAGCATGAGACGGGTCATTGTTTCTTCTTCCCCGGCTTCTTCGGATTCAGTTTCGGAACGCGAGGCGTCTCGCCGTCACTCTCCGCTTCAGGTGTGATACCCGAAAGGGCAGCACTTGCCTCAATCAGGGCATCCGTCAGGATCAAACGGGCCTTGCGAACTTCTGCCAATGGCAGCTCCGCTTCAGTCCCGTCGTCCAGACGAATCACGCCCTTGCCATCCCGCGTGCCCATCACCGTTCCAGAGAAACGACGACGGCCATTGAGCGGAACATCAAGCTCAGCCTTGGCCAGATGTCCGGCGAATCGCTCCCAGTCCTTTGCACGGGTCAAAGGGCGGTCGATTCCAGCTGATGATACTTCGAGCATCCATGCGCCTGGAATCGGGTCATCCACGTCAAGGATGGCACCGACGGCGTGACTGATCTGCTCGCAGTCCTCCACGGAGATCAGGGAGCCGTTTGCACGGTCCGCCATGATCTGAATGGTCGGGGTGTCGCGCCCGAGAACGGAAAGACGGACGAGCTCGTAGCCCAGGTCCGCCAGCGTCGGCACGATCCGCTCCGCAATGCGGGCTTCAAGGCCCGTCAGATGAGGCAGTTCGAGACCGGAAGATGTGTTCTGTTGAGACAAGACAAAAAAGGCGGCCCGTCAGGGCCACCCCCCGAAAAGAAGCGGAAGATGAATGGAATGACCTCTATCTAGGCCCTCCACCCTCGCAATGCAAGTAGAACGACAGGGATACAGCCCCATAAGCATATCGAAAGATTTGTTTACATTTATCAGTGCGGAGAATGCTTGCCTTGAACGGGTAGTCAGGGTGAGATGAGGCCCTGATGACAGCCGAACCCGAGCCTAAACCGCATCTCCTTCCGCAGCAGGATGCTCCCCGGAGCCGACCTCTCTGGGCGGGAGGTAGTCTTCTGGCCGTGGTCACCATTGGGGCCGGGGCATTTTTCTACACTCATGCCACGACGCCCAAGGCCGCAGTTCCCGCTTCTCCGCCAGACAATGCTGCCGTTGGCACGGCACCGGCGCTTCAGGCGGCGGTCCAGCTTTCCATGCTCTCCGCACAGAATGCCCCTAAAGCGCTTGCTGCCACCAGCTTCAATGCCCAACAGCGAAGCCAGATTTTAGCGGCTGTGCAGCGTGGCGATATGCGCCTTGTAGAAATGCCGGTTCTGGATGCGGCAGGCGTGACAGGACAGACCGTTGATGTCACAGTATCCGGATTGACCCAGCGCGTTGTTTTGACAGGAAAATTCCAGCGGCTCATTCTGCCGATTGCCGAAGCCGCACAGGTTACGATTGATCCTGTCACAATGCCGCACGCACCCGCTCTTACCATTGGTGCCATGACCGCCCTCGGCCCCGAAGCCCTGCCAAGCCTGACTGCGCTGAGTCAGCGTATCGTGCTTGGCGTGATTGTTCAGTAAAGGCCACCCCGGTGTTCAAGTCCCTCGTTCCCATGCTCAACCGGGCCATGCCAGTTATGATGGCGGCCTTCCTGATTCTGGCGGTCATTCAGGTGGCCGTCATGCTACACCTGTCTCTGGATGGTTTCTGGAGAGCTCTGAACTGGGCACGCCCTGCCTATCTCCCCCTTGCGGGGATCGGCGCCCTCCTGACCGTCATGGGTCTGGGATACGAAACTTCTGCAGAAAAACTGGCGCGTCGTGGACTGCGCCGGAGGAAAGGTCTGATCATGGATGTTCTCAGCCGGCTGACCAATCGTGGTGCGCTTGAAGAACTCATGGCCCGCGAACAGCGCGAAACCGTCATTGATGCGGAGGAGCTTGCCGCATCTCTTCGGGCCCGCGTCATCGGGCAGGACCGTGTCTGCGAAGACATTGCCCAGCAGCTCCGCCGCCGCCTCGCTCTTCAGGTTCGTGGCAAGCCCGTCGGCATTTTTCTGCTGGCAGGGCCTCCAGGAACTGGCAAAACCTATCTGGCCAAGCAGATCGCCCGACAGATGGAACGTCCTCTGCTCCATTTCGATATGACGCAGATGTCCAGCCCCCATGCAGCCACACAGCTCTTCGGCTCCCCGAAGGGCTATGTCGGCTCAGACACTTTCGGCAAGCTGACCGGCGGGCTCAAAGATCAGCCAGATGCCGTCGTCCTACTGGATGAAATCGAAAAGGCCCATCCGGACGTGTTCAAGAAGTTCCTCACTGCGTGGAACGATGGTCACGTTACGGAAGCGTCTACAGGCGAACAGGTCTCCACCACCCGCGCCATCTTCATGCTGACGTCCAACATCGCAACGGACGCACTGACAGAGATTGCGGACCGCTTGGAAAATGAACCTGACAAAATGCGTGCGGAGTCGGTGGAAGCGCTCAAGCGGGCAGGCTTCGCTCCTGAAGTTCTGAACCGCCTCGACAGGATCTTCGTATTCCGCGCCCTTCGCGGTCTGGATCTGGCCCGTGTGGCCGCTCTGGAAATTGAAGCCATGATCGAAAGCTATGGCCTGCACGTTGAAACAGGCGGTATTGATCCGGCCCTGCTCTTTCAGGTCATGGTCAAGCAGAAGAACCTGGGCACCGGCGCCAGCGCTCGTGATCTGGTGCGGTCCATTGAAGATATGGTGAGCGAAAGCCTGATTATCGCCCGTCAGCAGGGCGCCAAGACGGTTCGCCTGACGGCAGGAGATGAGGGCGTTATCGCGGAAATTTCCAAGGATACCGAAGCGCAACTCGGCCGCCTGAGCCACTGATCCATGACAGCATTTGGACGACTCTGGCGCCGTGCGCCTCTTTGGCGCACAAGCCTTATCATGATGGTCGGCGGGATCGGGATGGCGTCGTTTTTCCCGACCCCGGCCTTGAAGAAGGCCATGCCCTGGCTCCCGGGACATGCTCCTGGTGCAAGTCCAGCGTCTGCAGCAGGCGCGAGCGGCGCGCAAAACGCCGCCAGCGGCAATGCCCCAAACGGTGGCGTAGATCAGGTCGGTGTTCCCGATCCAGGCATCACCCTCCGGCACAGCCTGAAGATTGCCGGGCGCACTGTTCCGCTCCCGACCGGAGACTGGCACACTATCCTGACGGCCCGAAGCGGCCCTCACGGAGAAATTTCCCAGCAGGTGCTGGCGCGTACGGATAGTGGTGTTGTCTCGGCCGTGATTGTTGTCCGCGCCAGCCAGCAGACCCTTCCGCAGGAAGTGACGGATGGGCTGGAAACGCCGTGCCATGATGATCGTAACTATGCATCACGTATCAGCGGAAAGCCGGGCGCATCGGAAGAGTGCACCTATATGGGGAACGCAGTTCTGGCGAACAATACAGTCAGCCCGGACCCATTCATCACAGCGGCCTTCAACCGCATGGCAACACTCGGCTTTCCAATTCCGCCCCTCATGATCAATGTTGGGTGGTATCACGCAGCCCTTCAGGGCACGCAAGGCGTTCAGGTCGAGACTGTAGAGACGCTTATTGCTCCGATTGAGCATGGGTCCCGGCAGTTGCTGGCGCCCATTAACATCTGGGGCAAGGGCACAGTTCATTCCAATCCGGACTCCTCGCGCTTCATCACGGATCTGGATCGGTGGATGCTGAAATGGGCGGACGTTCTGCGACAAGGGTTTGACGGGACGCTTGACCCGAATACGCTCACACCATCCATCACGAGTGATCCGTCAGCGCCCAAAGCGTCCTGACAAAAAAGGCTGCCTCCCAACAGAGAGGCAGCCTTTTTTAATTCATTAAACGAGGCGTCTTTCATGCTTCCCAATCAGTGATGACCAATATTGCCGCCCATACCGCGGCCCATGCGCCGTTCTGCCATACGGGCCAATCTCACGAACGGTAGCCCAAGCAGAAGATAAGCCGCACCGACCATCAGCCCCGTTCCGAAATAATCGTAATAGGTGGATGACAGACGCACATAGGTCTGACTGAGTTCCGTCAAGGTGATGACGGACACCAACGAACTGTCTTTGAGCAACGAAATAAAGTCATTGGTCATGACCGGCACAACCGTGCGGAAGGCCTGCGGGACCACGACTAGGCGAAGCGCCTGCCAGTGCGTCATGTTCAGGGCGATAGCGGCTTCCATCTGGCCCCGGGGGACAGACAACAAACCCGCACGGTAATTCTCGGCTTCATAGGCGGCGTAATTGAGACCCAGTGACAACACGCCTGCCATGAAGGGAGACAGCCGGATGCCAAAGGCTGGCAGCCCATAGAAAATGAAAAGAACCTGAATCAGCAGCGGTGTACCGCGAACAATTTCGACATATAACCCCGCCACAAGCCGAGGGACCGTCCCACCATAATGCCGCGCCAACGCAAGAAGCAGGCCCAGAGCGACCGCAATCACCATAGCGAGCGCTGAAACAGCCAACGTCATCAAGGCTGCCTGGCCGATCAGAGGCAGGAACCCGACATACCGGTGAACCAGAACCTTCCAGTTCCCACCGGTCGTGCTGGCCATGGCGGCCCGATACCGGTCCCATTCCACCGGGGCAATATCCGGATGGGTATGGTCCCCCGTGTAGTTCTCCATCAACGGAGTCCACAGGTTCCAGCGTGCCAAAATCTGGTGAAGCGTCCCGTCCTTGATAAGATCTCCGAGGGCGGCATCCACCTGATCCCGCAACGCGCGGCTACCAGGCGCAAACGCAATGCCATATTCCATGCTGCCGATCGGTTCGCCCACCAGCTTCATGTCATCGGAAATGCTGCCGTAATACAGGGCGATGGGCGCATCCAGCAGGATCGCGTCCAAACGTCCGTTCCGCAGATCCGAAAAGGCATTTGTCTCTTCTTCATAAGACCGGATCGTAGAGCCACCCTGCCGGCGCAACATTCGCTCGGCTGTGGTGTCCTTGATCGTGCCAATCTTATGCCCTTTGAGAGCCTCCAGCGTGTCGAGACCCGTTTCTTCCTTGCGAAGAATGATCCGCTCGCTTGTCACATAGTAAGGACGGGAGAACAGGACCGCCGCCTTGTGCTCCGGCGTCATTTCGATGCCGTCTGCAACCATGCTGTAAAGGTCACGCGACAGGCCAGGAATCAGGCCATCCCAGTCATTCTGAATGAAACGCGCCTTGCGGTGCATTTTCTCCGCGATGGCATTGACCAGATCGTATTCGAAGCCCGTCATCCGGGATTCATGCTCGGGATCATGGAACACGTAAGGCACATTGGCCTCACCATCCGAGGCCCAGGGCAGATCGGTGTTATCCCGAGCCCCCGGCACGACCAGAGCGTCTGGCGCGGATGCGACAGTCTCGTCAGCTGCTACGGCATGAACGGAGGGTGCCAGCATGAAAGCCAGCGCCAGTAGACACGCAAAAAACTTGTTCATCACAGGAGCGTCCGCAGGAAGCGCCGTGTGCGCCCCTCTTTCGGGTTGGCGAACATCAGGTCCGGGTCACCGCTTTCAACGATTTCACCAGCCTCCACGTACAGCACGCGATCCGAGGCGGCACGGGCAAAGCGCATGTCATGCGTTACGACAAGCTGCGTCATCCCATCATCATCCAGATCCCGCATCACCGACAGAACTTCTTCTGAAAGTTCCGGGTCAAGTGCGGATGTCGGCTCGTCGTACAACATGACAGATGGCTTCATGGCGAGCGCACGGGCAATTGCCGCGCGCTGCTTCTGGCCGCCCGAAAGACTGTCCGGGTAGCGGTTTTTAACACCCGCCAGCCCCACTTTTTCCAAAAGCGTACAGGCGGTCGCCTGCGCCTCATCCCGTGAGACACCTTTCACGCGCATCGGCGCCATCATAACGTTATCAATGACGGTTCTATGAGGGAAAAGATTGAAGGCCTGAAAGACCATGCCGACATGCGCCCGCAAGCGATGGGCCTGTGCCTCATTGGCACGTGTCCAGCTTTTGCCAGTGCAGGCGAGTGTAACATCTTCAATACGGACAGTTCCGGCGTCAGGATGCTCCAGAAAATTAAGGCACCGCAGGAACGTGGACTTGCCACAGCCTGAAGGCCCGATAATCGAGATCAGCTCGCCACGTTCAACATCAAGTGACAGACCACGAAGAATTTCGTTGCCGTCAAAAGACTTGGCGATCCCGCTCGCCTGTAACACCAGATCAGTCAGTTCCAGACATCCCTTAATAAGACGTGTGATCATAATACCGTTCAGCCCTCTTAACGGACCTCGCACTGGCTATCGAGACCTTTCCTGCATGCGGGAATGAGAATTCACCAGATTGCAGCTTTTCAGACGCCCCCTTGCAGTTCCCGCGCTCAGAGGGTCTAAGCTGATGAGACCGTGAACCGGACAGAACGCTTCCCATGACGACCCAGCCGCCCGACCCGACAACACCTTCCGTGCTTCTGGATGTCAGGGATATTACGGTTTTCCGTGGAGACCGGCTGGTTCTGGATGATGTGAGCCTTTCGCTTGCGCATGGCGATGCCATGATACTCACCGGCCCGAATGGTGCGGGAAAATCCACTCTTCTCAGAACAATCGCAGGCCTTCGCAAGCCTGATGGTGGCACGATTGAGCGCTATGGAGCACTGGCCTGGCTGGGCCATCAGGATGCTCTCAAGCCTGGCCTGACGCTGGCGCAAAATCTTGCCTTGGCCGATCGCCTGGGCAGCGGAAGCATGGAAGACGTGTTGGAAGCCCTTGATCTGGCATTCCTGACTGACCTTCCAGCACGCCTCCTGTCCTCGGGGCAGAAACGCCGGGCGGCTTTTGCACGCGTCATGCTGTCAGGAGCGCCGCTCTGGCTTCTGGACGAACCGACCGTTGGTCTGGATGTGGCGAGCATCGAACGGCTTGGAGCGATCATGGCCAAACACCGTGACAACGGGGGCGCCATGATTGTTACGACGCATGTTCCGCTCCCTCTGGACAACACGCGTTCGCACGAACTCCCTTCCCTTGCTCACGCTGAACCGCTTTGGCTGTCATGACCGCTTTCTTTGCCCTGATCGACCGTGACCTGCGACTTGCCTATCGGTTTGGGGCGGATACGCTCGCGTCCCTGCTCTTCTTTATATTGTGTGGCAGCCTTTTCCCTCTGGCCCTTGGTCCCTCACCAGATCTGTTGCGTCATATGGGGCCGGGCATCATCTGGGTCTGTGCACTGCTCGCATCGCTGCTCCCGCTGGACAGACTTTTCGGCTCCGAACTGGAAGATGGCTCACTGGATCTGCTGATGCTCACGGGCCTTCCAGCGTATGCCGTTGCATTTGCTAAAATGATTGCTCACTGGCTGACAACTGGCCTGCCTCTTCTTGTTGCAGCTATCCCGCTTGGCATCATGCTGGGCGTAAAAGGGAGCGAACTCCCGCTTCTTTTGTTCGGGCTGATGCTTGGAACGATGTGCCTGTCCCTGATGGGTGGCATGGCCGCCTCAATCGTGTTGGGGGCGCGTCGTGGTGGCGTTCTTTTGCCACTTCTTGTTCTGCCTCTCGCAACGCCAGTACTGATTTTCGGTGCGGCTTCGTCCTATGCCGGGCAGCTTGGTGCATCATCAAGCGCCGGATTCGACCTTCTGGGAGCATGCCTGTTTGCAATGCTGCCACTTTGCCCACTCGCAGCAGGCTATGGCCTCAAATCTGCGGTTGGCTGATTTTTAATACGTTAATTTCCTTATTTAATTGAGTTTTTTTCGCTTGAGGCGTCGCAAGAGTCTCAACGGGCGATCCATAGTGCCGCCTCCGGTCCATTACATACTGTTAGAATTTTTCAAATCATTATTGACTGTTAGTTTTGTTCCAACTTATTGATGCAAATAAGTCATGACCTCTCAGCGCATCAAGTCGCTGATACGGCAAAACAAGCATCCTTTTTTGATTGGAAAAAAAATATCGTGTCTAATACAATAGACTGGTCAAACATTCCCCAAAGCGGCGGTGATATTGGAACAGATGGTCAGGAAACCATCGTTACTGGTCACCCCACCACGGCCGTGAACAGTCTCACCATCCATGGTACCGTTACGCTAGACAATAACCAAAATGTGGAGGTTCAGGGCCTCACAATCGGCAGTGCCGCGAAGCTGGTTATCGCCACTGGTACCAACTTCAAGATGAATAACAGCACCCTACCTGCTGGTACTATCAAGGTAGATGGTGGCTCCTTCACGAACACCAACGCTTACAGTGCTTCCGGCCCGCTGACGTTTGAGTTCGGGGCCCCGGAGGCAGGGAGTGCCGTAACAGTCAACGCATATGCTACGAACGTGAGCTTCAGCAATGTTGCGCCCGGCGACAAGATCACCTTCGTGAATTCATATGGCGCTGTGAAACTTGTTGATGCAGGAAACGGCGTTGTTAAGGTCACAAATAGCAACGGTCAGACTCTCAGCACTCTTAACACTGCCAAGAACCCACAAGGGAACTACTACAAGGCTGCAGATTTCAGCTCTTCAAGCACCGGCAACGATTCAACCCTAACGTGCTTTTTGACGGGCTCCCTGATCCGCACCCAGGAAGGTGAAGTTGCTGTCGAGGCGCTGCGGTTTGGCGACAATGTGGCCGTATATGTTAATGGCCGTGAGGAAATTCGTCCTGTCACATGGGCCGGCCATCGTCACATGACGGTTCATGCTGGCGCTCCTGCTGACGAAGCGGGATACCCGGTTCGCATCATGAAAGATGCCATCGCATCCGGCGTACCCCACACGGACCTGCTGGTAACCCCGGAGCATTGCCTGTTCCTTAATGGGAAGTTTATTCCGGCTCGCATGCTGGTGAACGGTCGTTCCATCCATTACGACCTGAGCATCACGTCATACGATTACTTCCACATCGAGACGGCAGATCACTCGGTCATCATGGCAAATGGCCTGCTCACCGAGAGCTTCCTGGACACCGGAAACCGTGGCAGCTTCCAGCAGGACGGAAACGTCTTCAGCATTGGTAGCAACGTCAAGAACTGGGCCGACAATGCCGCCGCACCTCTGACGACGGATCGTGCAGCGGTAGAGCCTCTGTTCCGCGACATCGCAGCGCGCGCAGACATGGCCGGCCTTGAATCCGTTGTCGCCGACACGGTCCTGACAGAGGATGCAGACCTGCACCTCATGACGGAAGACGGAACCGTCATTCGCAAGATGCGTGAAACCAATGGCTACGCCATGTTCATGCTTCCGCAGAATGTCCACTCCGTACGTCTGATGTCCCGCACCAGCCGTCCGTCCGACATTGTCGGTCCGTTCGTTGATGACCGCCGTCAGCTTGGCGTGCTCGTTGGCCATATTGCTCTTTATGATGCTGGCAGCACCTCTGCGCTTTCTGCTCACCTGACGGAAAGCGAGCTTGCTGGCTGGAGCGTACAGGAAGGCAAGGCGTCTCGCTGGACCACAGGGAACGCTGAGATCCAGATCCCGAACCGCGCTTCCCATAGCATTGCCATGCTGGGTGTGCAGATCCTGTCCAACAGTTCCTACGTGCTGGCGACAGAAGATAAGGTGACGGCCCTGACAGCCTGATCCGCTTCTTCACGGCAGATCACGAAGCGCCAGCCCGTCCCGGGCTGGCGTTTTTTGTTTTCCCACCTTCAAAACGCACCTGCCATCTCGACGGCGATATGAAACCGCAGCATCATCGAAGGATATTTTCATATAAGAAGTCCTTCACATCATGCGGTTTTCCCTCCGACGTTCCCTTCTCTCATGCGCGGCTCTTCTGGGGTGCACTTACGGGCTGACCGCCCAGGCTGAGCCCGGTTATTTCAGGGAGCCGTCAGTCACTGGGCAGACCGTTCTTTTCAGCGCGGAACAGTCAGTCTGGAGTGTGCCCCTGACGGGAGGCACAGCCCAGCGCCTGACCAGCGCGCCCCATGGCGCCAATGCTGTTGACCCACAGCCTGTCCTCTCCCCCGATGGCAAAGAAATCGCATTTCTGGCGAATTTTGATGGGCCGACAGAGCTCTACATCATGCCAAGTTCTGGCGGCACGCCCCGACGTATGACGTTTGAAAACGCGCCGAAACTTCATATCGCAGGGTGGGACGCTCATGCAGGCATCCTATACTCCATGCCGGACGCAACTGGCCCTTACTACAGCTATAATGTCGCAGCTCTGGATCCGAAAACAGGTGTAAAGCACGTCTATCCGCTTGCCAACGTCAATGACGCTTCCATTAGCCCGGACGGTAAATGGCTGTATGCCGTGCGGTTCGGGCTCGCGGTAACAGGCGATCATATGCGGGCCTATCGTGGAGGAGCACTCTCGCAACTCTGGCGGTTTGATCTTCAGTCCGGAACCGAGGCCGAACGTATTGGCACACGCACAGCGAACCTCATTCGCCCCATGCCGTGGCGAGATCGTCTGATCGTAATTTCCGACGAAAACGGGCGTTACAACCTCTGGAGTACCGCCACAGACGGGACAGATGCCCGACAGCTGACCCATTTTACGGATTACAGCATTCTGGAAGCATCACTCTCAGGCGACCATGTTGTGTTCCGCAAAGGGGCAGACCTCTTTTCGCTGGATCTGACCTCAGGCGAGAGCCACCAGATCCCCGTCAATTTGGTCTCGGACAATGCACCTCGTGCACCGTACTGGCTGGATCGACCAACCCGCTTCACCACGTCGGAGACGATTTCTCCCAAAGGCGATGCCGCTATCTTCACGATGCGCGGCCACACGGTCGTGGCAGCAGCTTCCCCGAGGCGTCTGATCGTCCTGCCCACCCCAGACAATGTCCGCCTGCGCCTCGCCCGCGTGACGCCGGATGGCAGGTCCGTCATTGCGTTCAGCGATGCTGGCGGAGAATCTGCACTATGGCGTTTTGCGGCAGATGGCAGTGGCAAGGGAGAAGCACTCAGCCAGCCATCCTCAACCGAACCTGTCGCTCTCGAAATCTCACCAGACGGAAAATACGCCGCGCATACGGATCTGCTGGGGCGCCTGTGGTTGCTCAACCTTTCCAGCAAAGCT
This sequence comes from Gluconobacter sp. Gdi, assembly GCF_014132155.1. Taxonomy (GTDB): domain Bacteria; phylum Pseudomonadota; class Alphaproteobacteria; order Acetobacterales; family Acetobacteraceae; genus Gluconobacter. The sequence goes on along the minus strand of NZ_BLJQ01000001.1, from coordinate 235,980 downwards.
GAGAAGCTGGTTGATGATGCCACTCAGGACGGTACGAACGTTTTCGATTCCCTTTCATGGGCGGCAGACGGAAAGGCCCTCGCCTTCGTACGCACGCGCGGCTCCAATCTGCGACGTCAGATTGCCCTGTATTCTCCGGAAACAGGACGGACGGAGTGGGTGACGAGCGATCGTTACGAATCCTATAGCCCAACCTTCTCCCCAGATGGGAAATGGCTGTGGTTCCTGTCTGATCGCACATTCTCGCTGGCTAACGGTTCTCCCTGGGGAGACCGCAATCTGGGACCGGCGTTTCCACATCGTACAGGCATCTATGCCCTCGCACTCCAGGCCGGAGAACGCTTTCCTTTCCAGGCGCCAACCGAGCTGGATCATGATGACAGCAAGGAAAAGAGCGACAAGAAAGATGAGAAGAAGGACGCTCCCAAGAAGCCTCTTCCCGCGTTTGAATGGAGCGGATTGGCAGATCGTCTCTATCAGGTTCCCGTCCCTGCCGCGGATTATCACGGGCTGGCAGCCGCCAGCGATTATCTGTTCACCGTGGATGGTGCGGACGATGACGCCAACCCTCTGAAGTCCATCCATATCGATAACAACGAGCACAAGATCGAAACCTTCTCTCCCAAGGTTGAAGATTTCAGCCTCTCCGCAGACGGCAAAACGATCATGACCGTGGCCCCTCGCGCGAAGCTGGCGCCCGAAGTTCTTCTGCTGCCGGTCGGGGCCAAGAAGCCTGATGATGTCGCAGGAAAAGCGGTCAGCTTTGAGGGACTACGACTGCGCATCGACCCTGCTCAGGAATGGTCAGACGAATTTGTCGATGCCTGGCGCCTTCACCGTGATCATTATTATGACCGCGATCTGCATGGCGTAGACTGGAAAGCCGTTCGAGCCCACTTCGCACCATTTGTGGATCGACTTGGAGACCGTGCGGATCTGGATGATCTGCTTGGCCAGATGGTTGCTGAAATTGGCGCCATGCACTCCCAGCTCCGGCCGGCACAAAGCCTCGAAGACCCGGCTGCGAACCTGATTGCCGGACTGGGTGCACAGATTACCCGCGAAGCAAAAGGCTTCCGCATCACACATATTTATAGAGGAGACTGCGATCTACCGGATCAGCAGTCTCCATTGGCTGCTTCGGGCGTTGATGCGCAGGACGGAGATCTGATTGTTGCCGTGAACGGACAATCCGCAGCCGACGAGCCCGACCTTTCTACGCTTCTGGCCAATCAGGCTGGGAAACAGGTTCTCCTGACCCTTCTGCGCAATGGCAAAGAACACAAAACAGTCGTGACAGCCGTAAGCTGGCGCAAGCAGAAGTCCTTGCGCGCACGGGACTGGGAAGTCAGCCGTGCTGATCTTGTAGATCGTGCCAGCCATGGACGCATTGGCTATCTGCATCTGCAAGCCATGGTCGGCGATGACATGGAGGCATTCGCCCGCGAGTTCTATGCCAATATCGACAAGGATGGACTCATTGTTGACGTCCGCGGCAATAATGGCGGCAACATTGACAGTTGGGTTCTGACGCAGCTCATGCGCCGGTCCTGGATGTTCTGGAGCCGCTATGGCAACGCTCCGGCCATCGACATGCAACAGGCGTTTCAGGGCCATCTCATCGTGATTTCAGATGAAATGACCTACTCGGACGGTGAAACCTTCTCTCAAGGCATCAAGTCTCTCCATATTGCTCCGCTCCTTGGGGAACGCACAGCAGGCGCCGGTGTCTGGCTTTCGGACGGTGACCGTCTGATTGACAACGGCAATGCCCGGACAGCCGAAAACCCCTATTTCGACATGAACGGCCACTGGCTGGTCGAGAACAAGGGTGTCTCACCGGATATCGAGATCGAGAACATGCCGGTCGCCACCTTCAAGGGGCAGGATCAACAGCTTGATGCAGCAGTTTCGTATCTGAAGAAGCAGATGGCGGATCATCCGCGCCCTGCTCTCAAGGCTGAGCCTTTCCCGGTTCAGCAGCCTGCTTCACCGCAATAAGGCAAAAAGTCCATGGCCTCTGCACACATCTGCAGAGGCCTTTTTATTCAGAGCATCATATCCATGACCTGATCCCGCCGGGAAAAACGGTGCATCAGCGCCGCCACACAATGCCCGGCAATCAGAACACCAAGAATCCAGGCAGAAAACTGGTGCATGACACCCAGGATCGGCGCGAACAGCGCAGTTTTCTGAATGAGCGCCGGCAGGTGCACCGTCCACAGCATCTGGACTGGCGCACCGTGAGCAGAGGCCATCAGCCACCCCGTAAGAGGCGTAGTCAGCATCAGTAGATAAAGGCATCCCTGAAGCACGCGCGCCGCAATGCGCTGCTCTTCCGGAATAGTGTCAGGTAATGCTGGCGGCCGATGTGTTGCGCGCCAGGCCATTCTGAGAACAACAAGGATTACAACTGTCGATGCGATCTCCTTGTGAATGGAAAGCAGTTCTCCCTTCAAAGGAGAAGCCCCACGCGGCAACAGGCGCCCCGCATAGAATCCAATCATCCAGACCGGGATAATGATAGCAGCCATGCCCCAGTGAAACAGGCGGGCCAGAAGAGAGTAACGTTGGGGCACAGGGGATCCATTTTCAGAAAAGGAAGAGCTTTGTGCTTCCTTTACCCTGTTTTCCGAAGCAATGAATTTTCATTCAGTGACAGAGAAGGATAGGAAGACCGGATATTCCTCCACAGGACCAGACCGTGATCCATTCCCTCTATCGTCGCATCACCGACCTTGCTGCCTCACCCAAAGCCGTATGGTGGCTTATCATTATCGCCATGGCAGAAGCGTCGGTCTTCCCAATCCCCGTTGACCTGATGCTCGTTCCCATGATCCTGACGCGACAGGACAGGGCCTGGTTTCTTGCAACAGTCTGTACTGTTTCTAGCGTAATAGGTGGCGTGATCGGATGGCTGCTCGGCGCTTTCCTGATGAAGCATATCGGTATGCCCATCGCCCATTTTTATCACGCAGATGGGCGCATTCTGGCGTTGGAAGACCTGTTCCGCCGATATGGCATATGGATCATTTTAGGGAAGGGCCTCACACCTCTCCCCTACAAATTCGTCACACTGGCTGCAGGCGCGGCACACTTCCCGCTGCTGCCGTTCATCGCTGCCAGCATCACAACGCGCGGGGCACGTTTTTTCCTGGAAGCCGCCCTTCTCAAAGCCTTTGGGGAACCTGTGCGTGAGTTCATCGAAAAACGCCTGACAGTGATTTTGCTGATTCTTCTTGTGGTGATCGTTGCAGGCGTTGCGCTTGTTGAGCTCTTCTAACGAGATAGTCACACCAGATCATGCTTTGTTGGCATAAAAAATAACACAAATACTATTTGAATATAACAGATTCATGTTATCGTTTCTGCGATCGTACTCACACGGTTATCGGTAACGGCTTTCCTGCAGGCATGCCTGCCCCGTTCTCCTCATGCCAGAACGTCTCCGACGAGAATGACATGAAGAGAAAAGGATTGCCGGCCTCCGAACGACAACCCGAACACACATTCCCGCTGTCAAAGGAGTTCGCCATGTTCAGAAAAGAGCCTATCTTTATCGCTAAACGTTTTAACATCCTGCCGCCCGCATCACGCTCGGCAGGTGTGTTCAGTGGTATCGAAGCGCAATTTCTTGGACTGGCTTCTCCCGGGCTTGTCACATTGCGAGCCCCACTGGAAAGCACCGACCTGCCACCGTTGCCGTGTGAAGACACTCCATCCTCCCTTTCCCTCAGGAAGGCATGACATTCATGAGTGCCACAGAGCTTTCTCCACCCCATCAAGCAGTCATCACCAAATCCCGCATCCTCTGGGGCATGCCGGTGATGCTGCTGTGGGGTTATATCGCTGTTGCCCTGTACATGACGGGCGACGGCATCGAAGTTGCGTTCCTTGCCAAATACGTCACGCAGATCGGCTTTACGCCCAAACAGGCAGGAATGCTCTTCACCATTTACGGTGCAACAGCCGCCATTTCGAGCTGGCTGTCTGGCGTGCTGGCAGAAGTTTATGGCGCACGCCGCATTATGGCGATCGGCACCATCTGGTGGGCACTGTGCCACGTCGCGTTCCTCGGACTCGGCCTCGGACAGCACTCCTTCCCGATGATGATGCTGTTCTATGGTCTGCGCGGCTTCGCATACCCGCTGTTCTTCTATGCGTTCTTCTTCTGGATCGTCCAGAAAACCCCCGATCATCGTCTGGCCTCTGCCATCGGCTGGGTCTGGTCGATGTTCACGCTGGGTTACGGCATCATCGCGTCCTTCCTACCAAGCTGGACCATCCCCGCTTTCGGATTCATGCCGACCCTGTGGATGTCTTTGGCCTGGGTTCTGGCTGGCGGCGCACTGGCTTGCCTGACCATCCGCGAAGATCCCTCTGAAGCCAAGCCACTGGCAGCCAAGGTATCAGTCAAGGAACAGCTGATCGAGATCAGCCGCAGCCTGACGCTGATTGTTGAGAACCGCGATATTGCATTGGCACTCATCACGCGCGTCATCTGCAATCTGTCTCTCTTCGGCTTTCCGGTCATCATGCCGCTGTTCTACACGTCTCCGGAAGTTGGCTTTACCATGCCGCAATGGCTGCGGATCTATGGTGCGTTCTTCCTGGTTCAGCCTGTGACCAACGTGGTCTGGGGCCTTATTGGAGACCGGATCGGCTGGCTGCGTCAGATGCGTTGGTTCGGCTTTGTCGGCTGCGCAATGGCAAGCCTTGCCTTCTATTTCATCCCGCACCTGATGCCGGGCAACATGTTCACTGCGATTATCGGTGCCTTGTTTCTGGCTTTAACGCTCAACGCATTTGTGCCCATGGGAGCAATCTTCCCCGCTATTGCGCCCGATCACAAGGGTGCCGCGGTTTCCGTGCAGAACCTTGGCGGTGGCCTGAGCAACTTCCTGGGCCCGGCACTGGCAACACTGTTTGTTACTGGCTACGGCACGCAGGGCGTCGTTTACATCTACGCAGCACTGTATTTGCTTGCCGCAGTCATCACCTGCTTCATCCGCTTGCAACAGCCCAAGGGAGCTTCCGCCATGGAGGTTTACTCTTCCGCCAAAGCGTCCGCAGTTCATGAAGAAATGGAAGATCTGGGCATCCAGACTCAGAAAAGCTGAGCTTCAAACATAAAAAAGCCCGGCACTCAGGCCGGGCGATTTTCTGAAAAGACCTCGCATCAAAACGCTGATGCGAGGTTTTTTTATTCTTAGTTCAGCGCCATCTGCTCATGAGCCAGAGCCTGCTCCGCGCCAAATGATGGCCACTCAGAATGCGTCAGCGCTTTCAGAGACGGCGAAGAGAGCCCCATCTTATGTGCATACAGCCACGTATACGTCAGGGCGCGATGCACATAGTCACGCGTTTCCGTGTTGGGCAGCGTTTCCATAAAGAACAGCGGATCATGAAGATCTGCCGTCTGCGCGCTTTCCCAGCGGGCAATAGCGCCAGGCCCTGCGTTGTAAGACGCCAGAACCCGTACAAGATCCCCGCCCTCAGGCCGCGCCGACAAAGATGTATGGCTCGACTGAGAAGCCAGATACAGCACGTAAAGCTGACCAATCTCCAGATTGGATGACGGGTTATGGAGGCGGTTTACCATGTCAGGCGGCACGGGAATGACAGCCATTCCGTGGGCATCATATGTCTGGTGATGCAGCGTGATGAAGCTCGCCGTGATCGGCCGGATCTGCATCAGCCCATGCGCACCCGCCCCGGATGTAGCGGCAGCATCGAAATTCGATTCAACGCGCGTGAGGGCATAAACCAGAGCCGGGTTCATCCGGAAGCCATGGTTCGGTTTAAGCCGGGGCATCGGCAAATCCGCACCAGCCGCTTGTGGCCGGCTCACCCCATTCATGATGAGCGACGCGAGCTGTTCGGAGAGATCTTCAAATCCGGCAGTCTGAGCAACGAGCTGCAAGGACCGAGACCGCGCACTATCAGGCGCCACGTCCGTCCACATCCGCCGCATCAGCGCCTCGGCGCGTGCACGCTCGCCAATCTGAAGCAGGGCAAACAACTGTCGGCCCTGTGGGAGCGCACTGATGGCCTCGACGTCAATTTCCCCAAGAACCGGAACAGGATCATGAAGCGTGATTTCCGTTACGCTGTCTGGCAGGCGGGCATGACCCTTACGTCCAAGCTCCAGTGTCTGAGCGGCGAGCATCCCATAAAATGTTTCGTGATGGTTCGCTGCACGATGGAGCCAAGACACGTATGCCGCCATTGCGTGACGGCGAATTTCTGCACGTGCAGCCCAGAACGCTGCGGCTGCATGAAGCTCGGGCGATGTTACTGGAGCATTCGCCGCCGATTCAAACAGCTCATATGCCGCATCAAGATGACCCTGACGCCAGGCAGCCAGACCAGCGACATAAGCGGGAAGACCAACCTGATGGCCTCCTCGCTCGAAGCCGGCGCAACCATGACGCAGCGCGCTCTGAGCATCTCCCTGCGAGAGCAGCCCCAGAGAAATTTCTCCGTAAAGCTGCCCTGCATAGGCAGGGGTCATGCCGGGCGTAATATCCACAAGGTGCAGTGCACTGGCTGCGCCCTTCACACCCTGCATCACCCGCTCCTGAACCGTACGATCCAGAAGAGGATTACGCGTGAAGGCATGCGCCAATGGGTCCGCGGGGGAACTATTGGGCAGGTGGACAGTTTCAGGACGATCTTCAGGCGCCAGAGACCTCACAAAATTCTGGACCTGAACTGAGCCTGCCGGAGCAGTCCTTACCAGAAGCCCCTGAATTGCAGGTGCGTCCGGTTGGGTTGAATAGTTCTTCAACCAGTCACGGAGCTGGTCCGCCCCTGGATGAGCACCAGGCGCAAGATAGCGATCTGCCAGAACATCGCCCAGCAGGACGCGATCCGTAAGCAAACGCGTCTGCTCCATGGCTTCTTGCAGGTCACCACGACGCTGCGCCTGCAGGATCAGACGATATCGACTGGCCATAGTGGCCGTCAGAGGGTGTGGCAGCGATACAATGCCGTCCCCACCGAGGCTGGGACGGGCTTCTGCAAACGCTGTTTCATCGCCAGCATGGTCTGGCTGAGGCGGCAGAGTCTGCACACCGTCAGCACGCACCGGGGAAAAAGTTCCACCGGTCAGAATCAGCACACTCACAAGCAACGCTCGCGCCGTGCCACCTGAGATGAAAGGGGTAATCCTTCGCATAGCCGCCGGGTGCTACCCGGTTTCTGGCACGCTGGCAAGTTTTGGTTAACCAGAACAGAGCCTCGGACTAAGCGATGATATCGTCACACACTGGAACAATCCAGTGGCAAACACCTGTTTTCGAGTAGTTTTTTGCGTTTTCGCGAAGTTTTTTACAGGCTTAAATCAGGACTTATTTAGTTCTGTATTTTCCGCACTCAATCGCTCCATCAAAACCAGAAGATCCTGCCACGCATTCCGGCGTGCAGCAGGGCTGGCAGCGAGTTGTAACGGGTGTCGCATAGGCAGCAGAGCAACCGGTGCATCCAGCTCGGGAATCCGAATTTCCGTCCATTTGCCACGCAGCCGATTCAGCATGGCCTGATCCCCCAGAAGCAGCCGCAGAGGCGTTACTCCCATCGTCACCAGAAACGGTGGTCGGCACAGGGCGATCGTTTTCAACAGCAACGGACGACAGGACCGCATCTCCTGATCCGTTACACCGCGCCCTCCCGGCGGCCGCCATGGAACCGCTGGTGCCATTGAGAGCACCGAGCGTTCCAGCCCTGCAGTGGCCAGCATTCGATCCAGAAGCTCACCGGCACGCCCCGCAAAAAGTTCTCCAGAGCGATCTTCATCCGCGTCCGGCGTCTCTCCGATCAGCATGAAACGAGCAGCATCGACAAAAACGGGCTTGAGCCGATGCGTTGCCGTCCGCGCCAGAAACAGATCATCAAGCGTTTCGCTCGCCCGAATCAGGGCAGGCAGATCACGTGCCTGTTCCAGCCCCGGCGATACCGGCGCAGGCGACGGTACTTCCCTGGGTAACGCTGGTCGGGCGTGTAAGGTGTCCACTCGGGCAGGCAGACTCCGAGGCACATCCGAAAGGCGGTCAATCGTCTCTTCCGAAAGAACTTCGTCCACACCCCAGTCATATTGCAGCTGTAGCGCGGCAAGCAGTTCTGCCCGGCTCGGAACAGGCTGGGGTGTCATGAAAAATCCGTTCAGGTTGGCGTATGACCACATGCGGTCTAGAATTGACCCATTATGCAGATCACGCGCGGCTGGCCCAGATCAATTCCGGTTTTTTCGCACTCGCTTCGCGCGGGTCTCTCGGCACTTCTGCTGGCGGGAACCCTCCTGCCCTCAGCATTTGCTGCCCCTCCTCCGGAAACAATGCCCGCTATTGATCCCGGGAAATCCCTGACCGGATGGCTGCTGGCGTCGAGCGTCATGATGCAGCGCGGTGAAATCGACGCTGCCTATAACGCGCTTTCACATGTCCTGACGTTATCTTCCCGCGATCTGAAGCTGCGCGAAGATGCTCTGCGCTACGCCGCCATGACAGGACATGAAGATGAGGCTGTGACGTTCGCCAAAACGCTTCCCGCCAGCGATATTGCCACCCTCGTCCTTGCCCAGAACGCGGTTACTCGGAAATCCTGGACGGAAATGCGCCAGACCCTGAGCCGCAATAACCATCGAGGCCCTCTGGTCTCTGTTGCAACGCCAGTTCTTCTCGCATGGGCGCAGACAGACGAAGGCCATGTCGAGCAGGCACTTTCCACTCTCAACGCCGCTGCGACCTTTGCCCCGACACGCCGCCTCTACCTGTTCCATGCTGCGCTGATTGCAGAGCGACTGCCTTCTCAGCATCAGGCTGAACTTCTCTATCAGAAGACTGGCAACAGCCCCGATGATCCGCTGACGCTCCAGATTCTTTACGCCCAGATTTATGGTGGCTGGCTGGAAAGTCAGGGCCAGCATAAGGCAGCACTTGATGCCGTTGCTGCGCTGGGCGTGAGTTCCCCTCTCGCCTCCATGATCATTGGGCCACTTCAGCATAACCTGAAAAAACGACCTCCCCTTTCTCCCTCTCAGGGTGCGGCAATTTTGAACCTGCAACTTGCCCTGATGATCACGGACGTTATTCAGCAGGAAGGCATTCCTCACGATCCGGCCATCATCGCATTGCAACAGGCCCTCTATCTTGATCCCACCCTCACGGTTGCACGCATTTTCCTTGCCGACACCTTCCGTGACGGCAATCAGATCTCGAAGGGCCTCGAGACACTCAATTCGGTTTCCAGCACGGACTCTCTGGCAGCGCTGGCGGCCCAAGAGCGAGTCAATCTGGCCAGCCGCTCCCACGATCTTCCACTTCAAGCCGATGCGCTTCATCGCGCGCTGACCCTGCTTCCGGGTAACCCGCAATTTCTGGTTCAACTGGCTGAAGTTCAGGATCAGATGGGCCATCATGCCGAGGCGATCGATCTTTATACGAAAGCTCTCAAGGCCTCCCCTCCTCGAAAGGAGATTGCCTGGCCGATACTTCTCGGTCGCGCCATGGCTGCCCAGGAAAACGGAGACTGGGCCATGATGCAGGAAGATATGCACCATGCGCTGGAACTCGCCCCTGACCAGCCAGAAGTTCTTAACTTCGTCGGTTATGCCAGTATCGAACACGATATTGACCAAGACCACGCCTTACAGTTGCTTAAGCGCGCGGTGGAACTTCAGCCTAACGATCCATCTATTCAGGACAGCTACGCCTGGGCCCTTCTCAAGGCCAAAGGCGACCTGAAAACTGCACTACCCATTCTTATTCAAGCTGCGGAGCATGCCTCGAGTGATGCCGAAATCGGCTATCATCTGGGCGTTGCATATTGGTATCTCGGTCGCCACACGGAGGCTCAGGATCAATGGAACCAGTCTCTGGATGACAATCCGCAGCCTCAGGATCGCACTCTCATTCTGAATGCCCTCCAGCAGGGCGGCCCACATCTCAAATCATTCGAACAGAACAAATGACCCGTCTTCAAGATACCGCCCACGCCAAAATCAATCTCTATCTGCATGTCACTGGGCGGCGGCCTGACGGGTATCATCTGCTCGACAGTCTCGCAGTCTTCGCCGGGGCAGCCGACACGATCAGTGTGGGAGAAAAGTGCGATCGGTTTTCTCTGTCCATTGAAGGACGATTTGGCAAAGGCCTTGAAGCCGACGACAGCAATCTCGTTCTTAAGGCCGCCCGTGCGCTTCAGGCAAAAAGCGGCTCTCATGACGCATACCGGCTGACACTGAAAAAGGATCTACCTGTCGCATCAGGTATTGGCGGCGGCTCCGCTGATGCCGCGTGTACACTGCGCCTCCTTTCACGCGTCTGGAACGCAACAGAGTCCGATCTTTGCACACTTGCAGAGCCCCTTGGTGCCGACGTTCCCGTCTGCGTTCGCCAGCAAGCGACACGCATGGAAGGGATTGGGGAAATTCTGACCCCAGCACCAGAAATACCGAACGGCGGAATTCTGCTGATTAATCCAGGCGTTGGTGTGTCAACGCCCGATATCTTCCGCAGCTTTGCCGCAATGGGGGGTATCGTCCAGCGTACAAAACCGGTGCTCCCCAGCCAATGGTCGTCAATGCGGGACCTTGTGGATCTATTACGGCAAACGGCGAATGACCTTCAGGCACCCGCGATTGCTCATGCCCCGGTTATTTCTGACGTTCTCACTGCGATTCAAAGTCAGTCGGATTGCCTTCTGTCGCGTATGAGCGGATCAGGCGCTACCTGCTTTGGCCTCTTCCCTACCCCACAAAAAGCCCGCGAAGCAGAAGAAGCTCTTACCCAAACGGCTACACGCTTGGGTTGGTGGACATGGAGTGGTCCATTCCATCAGAATTCTCCCGTTGGAACCCCCTGAAAAGAGGCGCTCGAGATGACTAGCAACCCGCGCATGCAGGTAACCCGCTCAGAAGACGGGCAAAAGATCATTCTCTCCTTTTTGGATGGAAGCGGTCTGACCGGTGACATTTCTCTGGATGAAGCCCAGTTGAACCAGTTGATTACCAGCTTGGGGATGGCACGCACAGCGCTACTGGAAAAGCGTCCGCCAGCGCCGATTGAAGGAGCGCGCTTCGCTCCTGTTTATAAAACGAACTGGGCCTTACAGATTGATGCCTTGACTGAAGGGTCCTTACTGGCCTTTCAACATCCTGCATACGGTCCCGTCGGTTTCGTCTTTACCCCCTCAGACGCGGAACAACTTCTCCGTGGCCTCCAGAAGCATCGGACAATGGTTCATTCTCAGCCGGGAGACGCTAGTAAACCAAGCTAAATGGACACTAAAATAATTCTACATCAGCGCCAGCAGCATATGAGGCAATAGGACGCCCTCTGAGCACTCCGCGAAGGTGAGACAGCGTCAAATGTTCAATCGCGCGGTCAGAAATTTGCACACCCTGCACATCTGACTGCATTGAAAGGCGATGACACAACACGCTCATTTGCTCCAATTCCTGCATCAGAACATCCAGTCCCTGCAGGGAAGTACCCTCTTTTTGGCAGCAAGCATCAAGCAGAATTGCCTCAAGGCGTCTGCATTCTGAGAATGCTTTGGCATACTGCATTGCCATTCCTTCCAGCAAAACAGCCAGCTCGACCTGAGCCATGGGGTCAAGCTCCACAGATTGGGCCAAACACTGCCTCGATCCGAGATTTTAACGAACTCGTTGTAAAAGGCTTAGCCAGAAAATTATTTACTCCAGCCGAAATAGCCTGCTGCACCAACTCTTTATTCGCTTGGCCCGTCAACATGATGAACCCCGTTTTCCCAAACGCAGGCGAAGAGCGAACCGCCTTCAACAACTCCAGACCATCCATATCTGGCATATTGAAGTCTGATATAATCAGATGCGTTGCATTAGCCTTCAGATGGTCAAGAGCCTCCAGTCCGTTACGGACCCCAGAAACTTTGACAAAGCCTAATTGAACAAGACTATTCCTCAACAACGAGCGAATAGATGTCTGATCATCCACAAGAAGAACAGACATGGATGAGGCAGAAATCATTGATAATTCTCCATTGCATGCCGCTCAGCTAACCGCAAAATAGCAGGTCCGATTTCGCTTAAGGGAAGTTGCGTTTCCACAGCACCGCACTCGAATGCGGCTCTCGGCATACCGTAAATGACTGACGTCTGTTGATCTTGGCCAATCGTTCGAGCGCCCGCCTCTCGCATAGCCAATAATCCTTTAGCGCCGTCAGCTTCCATCCCTGTCAAAATCACGCCAACGGCTTGGGGACCAGCGGCTTGGGCCACAGAGAAAAAAAGAGCGTCAACCGAAGGTCGATGACCATTCATCGGGGGTTGGGACACCAGACGGCAAACATAAGAACCAGTTTTTTCAGCCTGAGAAATTTCTGTATGCGCCGGTCCGCCCGGTGCAATCAAAACTTTCCCACGTTCCAGTCGGCAAAAATCCTTAACTAGACCAACTTGTGGGCGTGAAATTGAATTCAGGCGTCGAGAAAAGTTCTCCGAAAACTGCTGTGGCATATGCTGCACAATTACCGTAGGCGGGCAGTCAACCGGGAAACTTTCCAGCACTTCAGAAAGCGCTTCAACCCCTCCTGTAGACGCGCCAATTGCCACAATGACGTTTTGAGCCTCCTCTTCAATTAAAGGAGCCTTTGCATGTCCTCCCGGTCTACAGAATGCCGCCTGAACCACAACGTCTGCCAACCCAGAGAAAGCGTCTTCTCCATGCAATACAGGTATTTTGGAGAAGCACCGTACAGCACCCATCTGCCGGGCCCGCTCTGTGATTTCTCCATAAGGCGACAAAAGACTGGAGACCATGACGACTGGCATCGGACGTAGGCGCATGATCTTTTCGAGAAACTGCAAACCGTTCATCCCCGGCATCTCAACATCCAGGGTCAATACATCTGGCTTTAACCTGACAATCAGATCTCGTGCCTCCAGTGGTGTACTTGCAGTTCCTACCACTTGAACCCGTTTGTCTTGCTTCAGCGACAGCGTTATGAGCGCTCGACTTGTCAAAGAATCATCTACAACCAAAACTGAAATTGGTTGTCGGGACGACATACAGTCTGAAATTTTGTAATCTAACCGTATCATAAGACCTTTTTGTACGCATTCGTTCCGATGGGCCGAAGGCCTAACTCTTGAGAATTTGGTATTCGCTCTGAATGTCCAATATAAATCTCACCATTAAGATGAATTCGGCTAGATAACCTCTTCCAGAGAAGATCTGTTGTTTGTTTGTCAAAATAAATTGAAACATTCCTACAAAAAATCGCATGAAATTTTGATTGAAATGGCCAATCCCTTGTAATATTTAATATTTTAAAAATTATTAAGCCTTTGATATTCTCCGACATAGAAAACGTATCTATATTGTTTACGCAAAATTTGTTAAATTTTTCTGAAGGAATTTTTGAAGCGTGATTTTTACAATAAATTCCGCTCCTCGCCTTCCCGATCATTTCTGGATCGATATCAGTACCAAGAATTTTAATTGTTTTTGAAGGCAAGCCACTCAACGACTCAACTGCCGTCATTGCGGCAGAATACGCCTCCTCTCCACTAGAACATGCAGAAGACCAAATACGAATTTCTTCTCCTGAATAAGCGTCCCTATAAAAATCATGCCGCAAAAGTCTGTCTAAATAATTAAAATGTTTCTTTTCTCTAAAAAATTCAGTCACATTTGTTGTAATGTCAGAAATTATTTTTATCCTTTCATCATTTCCTCTCCTGGAATTAATAAATTTATAATAATCCTCAATACCATTAATATTATTATCCATTATTCTACTTGATATTTTTGAAATAATAAGATTGTTTTTTCTTTTTCCTAAAGAAATGCCGGTTAATTCCTTAACCATTTTCGAAATAAGAAAAAATTCTTCTTCTCTTATTAAGAATTTATTTTTAGTCTCCATGGATACAATCTTTTATAAACAACGATTCATCTATTTTGAAAATATTTCTATTCTCTAAATTAATAATTCCCTCGAAAAAAGAACAATTTTCATTTAAATTCAAGTTAGAAAAATCTTTCAAATTCTCCTGTTCAAAATCTAATATTTCTAAAACATCCTCCACAGAGAATGAAATTATTTTATTATTTCCCTCCACAACGATAATTGCTTTTTTTTCATGTTTCATACCTGAAGCATTAATTTTTTTCGAGAAATCAATCAAAGGAATGACAGATCCACGGATATTAATGATGCCTTCAAGAAACTCTGACGAATCTGGGACAGGTGTCGAATTAATCCAATTTCTTATTTCTTTTACGCAACGTATATCAATGGAGTACTCTTGATTGTTCGATGAAAAAATCAAAATTTGCGACATACTTCCTCCTACACCTCGTCAATAATATTGCTTATTTCAATTAATAATTCGCAAGAGAATCTACGTCGACAATTAACGCCACGCTCCCATCTCCCAAAATACTAGACAATGAAAATCCTGATATTTTTTTATAGTTTTTTTCTATAGATTTAATAACAAATCTAGATTGATCTATTATTTCATCCGCCATTATAGCTAGTTTTGATTTTTTTTCATTCTCCACTACAATGCATATTTTTTCTTTTCTTGTTTTATCTGAAATTTCATTTTCTTCATTGAAATCTATCGGGATTATTTCATCACGATATGAATATCCCCATTTTTTTTCTGAAATTTTAAAAGTTCTTTTTCTATTAAATACAAAAGCTTCCACAACATTCGGGACAGGTATAATAAATTTTTGATTATTTATTTTAAAAATCAATCCCTCCAAAACAGAAAGTGTTAAAGGAAGAGAAATAGAGAATTTAGTCCCTTCTCTTTCTTTAGAGGAAATGATAATTTTTCCGCCGATATCTGATATTGAATTTTTTACAACATCCATCCCTACACCGCGCCCAGATAAGTCCGAAACAATTTCGACTGTAGAAAATCCTGGTGAAAAAATTAAATTTTGAATCTCTTTTTTTTCCATAGGAATTCCAGGAAAAATAACTTTATTTTCAATGGCTTTATTATAAATTTTCTTACAATCCAACCCTGAACCATCATCTTCCACTTCAATAATAACGCGGCCAGAATGATGAAAAGCTCTCAAATAGAGATTTCCTTCATATGTTTTACCTTCCATACTTCTGACATCTGCATTTTCTAGGCCGTGGTCTATTGCATTGCGAACCATATGCATCAATGGATCAAAAAGCTTTTCAAGTATTGATCTATCAATTTCTGTTTCTTCACCTTCTATATGCAATAGGACCTGCTTTCCAGAAAGACGGGCTGTCTCTCTCACAATTCTTCCCATGCGCTGAAAAACAGTCCTAATAGGATGTGCGCGCATCGCCATTACATTTTCTTGCAATTCGTGGGTGAGTTGATTTAACTCCGCGATTACTGCATCGAGCGAAGAACCTGGCTGGATACCGTATGATTGCATCTGGGTGCGAATAGCTCCTTGATTAATAACCAATTCACTTACTAAATCTACGAGTTTATCCACTCTGCGCGTATCAACACGAACTGTAGGGTTTTCTTTATATTCAGCTTTCGAAATCGGGGAAATTACAGGCGATACAACTGAACTACCCTCGAGATTTTCGTCTCCCACAAACGGATTAGCCGCTTTTTCTTGAGTATTTTCCTTATGAAAAAAATCGACAAATCCTACTTTAAGATCTTCTCCTGACCATTCAAATATTTCTTCAATATTTTTCCTGCCCTCAGAAGTCTTTAAGGTAATATTCCACTGTAAATATGTCACATCCGGCTCGAATGCGTCCAAAAGTGGAATTTTGTGGGGCTTTACTTCAACAGAAAGAAAACCCTTTTTTTGTAAAAATTCGAAGAGATTTCTTACATCGTCGCCATGAGAATACAACGAAAATAAAGGCTGCACCTCAATATAGAAGGTGTTTTCCTTTGGAACGTCGATATCTATCTTAACAGGCTGAAAATGAATTCCATCTATGTCTTCCAGGATGGTCGGGTTCAGTTCTGGCTGTGCACATAACGCAGAATTATCTTCCAAGCACAGGCTAAGGTCCCTCCAGACATCATCTTGGTTTTGTAATGGCGTCCCGAAGCGATAAAAAGCGACAATATCGGCTAAAGCATCCGTTGCTTTCAAAAATATTGCGATTTTATCCTGATCGATGCTGCATTGCCCTGAACGGATTTTCTCAAGGACTGTTTCAAACAGGTGAGCAGCGCGCACCAGATTTTCCATGCCAAAAGCACCTGCTCCTCCTTTGATGGAATGAACAGCCCGAAAAATCGTATTAATTTTTTCAGAAGACGAGTTAAACGTCTCAAGTTCATTTTCTAGCGCAGATAAATGCTCTTCGCACTCTTCGAAAAAAACCTGACGAATGCTTTCCAGTTCATCCATAGAGCCATTCTCACTCATGGTGACACACGCTCAATAGTCTCAAGCAGACGGTCCGCAGTGAATGGTTTCACTATCCATCCTGTCGCGCCAGCTGCACGACCTTCCTTCCGAGCCTCTGGACTTCCTTCGGTCGTTAAAAAAAGTATTGGTAAATATTGTGTTTTCTTTTCAAGACGCAGCTTTCTGACAAGCTCCAGTCCATTCATCCGTGGCATATTCAGGTCTGTAATAATAATATCCGGATCAAACTCTACTAATTGTGCCAGAGCATCCACACCATCTTCTGCCAGACAAACGATATGCCCTGCCGACTGCAGTACATTCCGCAAAAGATCCCGGATTGTTCTGGAATCATCAACGATCATGATATTCATGGCGTATCGCCTTCTTCTAGTAAGAAGGTCCCACCCATCGTTTCCAATGCTTGCGTGAATTCGGCTGATGGGTTTTGGATTAGAAAACGAGACTGCCGGGCATGAGCTGTCTTCTGAGCTGAAAGTAGAACTTCAAAACATCGTCCTCCCAGGCGTTTAACGCTTCCAGCATTCAACGTAATGTCTGTCGATTGCTCTCTAAGCTCCTGCAAAAGCGTTACCGCAAATACAGTCCCCATATCTTCTGGGAGACAAAGCACCGCCATTACCGAAATTCCTCCCAGCCTTCATCAGATGTTTGAAAATCATCCGTCGAGAATAGTGGTGACGATGGCACCAAATTATAGTCGGTCTGATGGCGTCCGGTTCCGATCAAGTCACGCTCCCCAACATGAAAATGATGGACAATCTGCACCAACTCCTTGGCTTCTTCACTAAGGTTATGACTTGCTGCGGTCGCTTGCTCGACCATCGCAGCATTCTGCTGAGTATTCTGGTCCATCTGATTTACGGCCAGACTTATCTCAGAGAGGTCATTTGCCTGGCTTTGCGCTGCAGTCGCAATTTCGCCAATCAGGACACTGATTTCGCCGACATTCTCAACGATCGTCTTCATTGCAGCACCAGTTTCCTGAACGAGTGCTGTCCCTTTGCCGACTTGCTGAGTGCTGGATGTAATCAGATTTTTGATATCTTTCGCCGCATTGGCTGATCTCTGTGCAAGGGCCCGGACCTCTGTGGCGACAACAGCAAATCCCTTCCCTGCTTCTCCCGCCCGTGCCGCCTCGACACCTGCATTTAACGCCAAGAGATTTGTCTGAAACGTAATGTCGTCAATCAGTCCTAAAATTTGACCAATTTGCTTGGACGATTGTTGAATATCCAGCATCGCAGCCGTTGCAGCAGCCATGATTTCACGAGAGCTCTCAGCTCGCTCCCGCGTCTGGGTAACGACAATACTTGCGTGCATCGCCGCATCTGCGGTCTTCTTGACTGTCTCGGTCACACTTCCAACGGAGTGTGTTGTCTCTTCAAGACGACTGACTTGCTGTTCCGTTCTACGGGCGAGGTCATCGGCGGCAGAAGCAATCTCGGCAGATCCAGAAGAAATCGTTCCTACACTATCGTTTAGAGACACTAGGATCTTCTGAAGGTCCGCAAGTGTCTCATTGAAATCTCGCCGCAACCGTTCGTATTTTTCCGGGAAAGCCTCTTCCAGTTTCTGGTCAAGACGCCCTGCTTTGAGGTTTTTCAAGGCACTCCCGAGCACCTCGATCATTTCATCGCGCGAGCGGGCTTCAGTCATCGCCTCGCTTTGTGACCGACTGGCTTCTTCCTGAGCATGACGGGCGGAAGTCTGCGCTTCAGCAACCTGCCTCTGACTTCTCTCCAGATCAGTTTGAAGACGTTGAAGACGCTCGCGCACGCCATCAAGAGCTGGAACCGTTATAGAGGTAGGAATGCTTTGATCTGCAAGTTGATGCGCAGCCTGTGCAAGCTGTTGAGCTGGACGAAAGACTGAAAAGAAAATCAGGATACCAGAGAGGCTTATGCCAAGGAAAATTAAGGCGTCAGGCGCAAGGAACTCGAAGAGCCTGTTGCCTGTCACGCTTCCTGCCATTCCTCGCACACGCCAATATGCCGCACAACAAAGAAGCAGCATGGGGAACAGCAGACCTATCCACAGCAGCGCTGGAGTTACGCCGCTGCTTTTAGTGCTTACGGGCTCGCGTGAGAAAGACATTCCAGATCACCCAGTCAAAACAGAACCTGCCCCCACCGTGCACAGCACAAAGGACATGAAGGACTGTCTTACCCGTGACTGATTGATACTCCGTTAACAGCACTTCCCGGATATTTCAGAGTTACGGCTGTCGAGCCGCACTCTGATCAGCCTCTCCAGCAGGGATGTCTTTATCGTGCTGAGCGTAAAGATAATCATCCCGAGAAATCCAGAGCCGATAGTGTTTCAGGAAATCACTCCCAAGAAGAGCCTCACTGCCCGGAAGGCTTTCAACGACATCCAGCCTGATATTCTTGAATGCGATATCTCCTACCTCCAACGTAGAGAAGAGATGTCGATAAATTTTTATCGGTTCGCGGGTAACACCATAGCCAGGAAAGACAGGATCGTTACTCAGCATCGCTCGAGTGACCCCTGCCCTCCGTGCAACGCTCATTGTCACAAGGCTGGAAGAGGCCCCGGTATCCAGAACAGCATCGGCTGATTTGCCATTGATCTTGATCTGCAGCCTTGTTTTCAACCCATCATTAGCTGAATGGGTGACAGGAATTTTGTGGATTGTGCCTTCCCATCCTGGCGTTGCAACCGCGCAGTCTTCGGTGCGAACCAACTGGACAACATGATCAGGCATGTCGACGATTGTGTCGTAATTGGCAAGAAACTCCTGCCCGAAAAGACCCACCACCGGAAGGCCGTCAGCTTTCTCCCCGAATTTTCCACCTGCAATGGTGACAATATTTCTGGCGCTGGAAGGCCCCATTTCCAAGCTTTTGATCATAACAGCCTGAACAAGCTCGCTTCCCCCCACACCCGTCATAGTGCCCACTGGGCCCATAACTTCCAGTCCAAGGGGCAAAATGTAGGAGCTTCCAATAACCGACGTAGCAGCCCCTGTGTCGATGATGAGTGCGGCTGGGTGACCGTTGATACCAGCCCTGACAATCGGAGATCCCGAGCTATTAATGATTGGCATGACGCCGCTGATATACAGCTTACATTGATGCGGCCCCGTCGGCGCACAAGCCGACAGAGCCACAGCAAGCAGCCCAACGGCTCCCAGTCGCTTCAACACCCACATTCCGGCACACATCCACCAAACGTTTCAAACAGTTACACTGTTCGCACCTCACGTTTTTCCTGCAAGTCATTTTTTTTGCTCGAAAAAAGCATTTTTTTTAAAAACGCTCTTGCCACCCCCAGAGCACACTGCTAAATCACCGCCACCGACCGAGAGGAAGCCAACACGGCCCCGAACGGACGGTCCAAAAATCGCCTAAAGCGATTTGCGGGTGTAGCTCAGTTGGTTAGAGCGCCGGCCTGTCACGCCGGAGGTCGCGGGTTCGAGCCCCGTCACTCGCGCCACTCTTCAAAGAGTGGCGCTGATTAACTCCCCCTAAAAATTCTATCTTTATCAAGCATAGAGCTTTTCCGTTTTTCTCGTATACGGAAAGAAGTGTTACGCTTGGCTACAAAGAGCCATCGGTTTCGTAAGAAATCCTTAACCGGCGAGGCAGACACTCTAAGCATCCCTCATCTTTGCAGGATGCAATTTATGTCTTCCATCTCCTCTCTTGACGCAGTTTCCAATCTATCGACGCTCTATGGCACAGCCGCGAATCAGAGCTCGAACACGACGCCCTCCTCTTCGGCCGAAGAGACAACCACGACGACAAACGCCGATGGCTCTGTCACCACCACGATTACGGATTCTTCGGGCAATATCATTTCTGAAACAACGACGAACAGCCCGTCTGACGCTACAGACAACCACAGGGACCTGCATATTACGGCCTGATCCCAAGGCAATCAGGCCGTCAGATAAACTTCCAACACCTCATCTGGAGGACCATCCATCCGGATCTTCCCATTTTCCAGCCAGATAACCCGTGTGCACCATTTCCGCATGATGTCTGGCTGATGGGTCGAAATCACAAGAATATCTGCATGCTGGACCATGCCTTCCAGCCGTTCTCTTGCCTTGTTCATAAAAGCACCATCGCCAGCCAAAAACCATTCATCCATCAGAAGAATTTGTGGCGTCATGGCCGTTGCCAAACCAAAAGCCAGGCGAACCGTCATTCCTGAACTGTAGGCTTTGACAGGCATATCCATATAGCTGCCCAGATCTGCAAATGCCTCAACATCCCGATCCAACTGAGCCGTCTGCTGCTTGGAAAGACCGCCGTGCAGGCCGAACAGACGGATATTCTCACGCCCAGTCAATTCTGTGTTCATGCCAAGACTGCTATCCAGCAGCGTCCCAATCGAACCTTCCAGCCGAACACGCCCCTGTACGGGTTCGTAAATGCCTGCAAGCGCACGGAGAAGCGTGGTTTTGCCCGCGCCATTGCGTCCAATCAGACCCAGTCGCTCGCCGGGGGCAAGACTGAAGCTGATATCCTGCAAAACACTGACAATGGTCCGCTCCCGGCCATCCTGCACCAGATGTGCCGCCGGAGAGCCGGGACGAAAACTGGAAAGCTTGTCCCCGACATGCCGCTTCAACGAGCGGCTTTGCCCATGATACAGGGGAAAATCGATCCGAAGCTGATCAACGACAATACTTGGCATTCTATCAGATCCAGTACGGAATACGGGCGCGCATACGACAGAACAGCGCAGCGGCGCCCCCCCAAAGAAGAATGCCCTGCCCGATTGCAGCATACCAGAGGACGGGCCGAACTTCGTATCCCATCAATGGGCCACGCATGATTTCCAAAATGGGGTAGAACGGATCCAAAAGAAGGTACTGACGTCCCACATAGATCAGATCCGGTTTCCAGATCACGGGTGTGACGAAAAAGAAGATCTGCAGAAGTGACGCCATGATGGGTGCGATATCTCGAAAACGCGCCCCAAGCATCCCGATCAGCAGAATGATCGAAAAGCTGTCCAGCAGCCAGAGCGGCACACTCAGCAGCAGGCTCCAGCTGTGCTTCGGCCAAACGTGATAGATGCCGAACACAACGACAATGACCACAACGTTGTGGAGCAACATCAGCACGTTACGGACAATCAGTCGAATGACCGGCAGTGTGGCGGGAATCCGTCTGGCATGAAACAGCGATGTACTCTGCGTAAAGGCCGTCGCAGCATCGTTTATGACGCCGCTGATATATCCCCACAATACAATTGAAAGCGATAGAAACGGCAGGTAATGCGGCAGATCCATATGGAAAAGATAGCCGTAGACCACCCCCATGGCTGCCGTCATGATCGCGGTCGAAATTGTCAGCCAGAATGGCCCCAGCACTGACCCGCGATATCGGAGCTTGATGTCCAGCCAGCCAAGAGCAACAGCCAGTGGCAGCAGCCGAAAGCCGGCCTTCAGGTCATCCAATGCGGCCCGGATACGGCCGAATCCCTTCTGCGGAGCCAGATCGAGTATGGGAGTACGGGAGTTGCTGTCTTCCATGGGCTTCTCCCTACCATGAAAGACGTTTCTGCCCACCCCTGCGGGCCGTCGAAACATCTGTCCGCAGATAAAAGAATGTTTTCCCTTGCATCTGGCCGCGTCCTCGCCGAAATGCTGCGGTCATGTCTTATGCTGTGAAGGAAATGTTCGTCACCCTCCAGGGAGAGGGTGCGCAGACGGGTCGCGCCTCGGTATTCTGCCGGTTTGCCGGGTGCAACCTGTGGTCAGGCCGAGAGCAGGACCGTGAAACGGCAGCATGCCGCTTCTGCGACACGGATTTTATTGGAACCGACGGTGAAGGAGGCGGCCGCTTTCAGGACGCAGCCACTCTGGCGGATACGATCGAACACTGCTGGCAAAGCGTCGCTGATGCTTCGGGCCGCCGTTATGTTGTGTTCACAGGAGGAGAGCCACTTCTCCAACTGGATGCGGAACTGATTGCTGCCGTGAAGGCCCGGGGGTTTGAGATTGCCGTTGAAACCAACGGAACAATCGCCGCACCGGACGGGATCGACTGGATCTGTGTCAGCCCCAAACCGGGTGGCGCCCTGGTCCAGAAAAATGGCTCGGAGCTGAAGCTCGTATATCCACAGATCGAGCTCCCACCCGAACTGTTCGACACGCTGTCCTTTCAGCACTTCTGGTTGCAGCCAATGGATGGACCGAACCGCCTGGAGAACACGCAGGCTGCTGTTGCGTATTGTCTGGCACATCCGCGCTGGCGCCTTTCCCTGCAAACTCACAAGATGATCGGAATTCCATGAGCAACGCCGCCCTCGTCCTGTTTTCTGGCGGCCAGGATTCAGCAACCTGCCTCGCCTGGGCTCTCTCCCGTTTCGATCGTGTTGAGACCGTAGGTTACGCTTACGGACAACGACATCTTGTCGAGCTTGAGTGCCGTGCCACCCTGCGCGCGCAGATGGCAGCCCATTCTGCAGAATGGAAAGCAAGGCTGGGTGAAGATCATACCATTGATTTGGCATCCCTTGGCGCCCTGTCCGAGACCGCTCTGACCCGAGAAGCCGAAATTGGCTTCAACGAAAGTGGTCTGCCCAATACCTTTGTGCCAGGTCGTAACCTGATCTTCCTGACGTTCGCAGCCGCATTGGCTTATCGTCGCAACGTCAAGCATATCGTTACGGGCGTCTGTGAAACCGATTATTCGGGCTACCCGGACTGCCGCGACGATACGATCAAAGCACTGCAGGTTGCCCTGAACCTGGGCATGGACCAGCGCTTCGTGCTGCACACGCCCCTGATGTGGATCGACAAAGCTCAAACTTGGGATCTGACGGAAGAACTCGGCGGAAAAGCGCTCGTAGATCTTATCAATCAGGAGAGCCACTCCTGCTATATGGGAGATCGCACACATCAGTACGCCTGGGGCTATGGCTGTGGCACATGCCCGGCCTGTCAGCTCCGTGCTGAAGGCTGGCGCCGTTATTGCGAGAGCAAAGCATGACCGCAGAACTCGTCTTTACGCGCCGTTTCTGCATGGGCCACAGGCTTATTACTGGCACCAGTGAGAAGTGTGCGGTTCCGCATGGGCATAATGAATATGTGAAGGTGACACTCCGGCCCGTTGACGAGAAACGGCTGGATGGTCACCAGAACATGATCCTGCCATTCGCAGAGGCCAAAACCCGCTGGCATGATTTCGTAGACAACAGTCTCGACCATGCTTTGCAGTTATCGGAGCGAGACCCGCTGCTGGCATGGTTCCGGGATCACGAGCCTGAACGCGCACGCAGGATCGTCGTCACGCCAGGCGACCCCACGACCGAAGTCATGACCGCGCTTCTGCTTGCCAAGCTGACAGCCATTCTCGCCGATCAGGGCGGAAAGCTTCGCGTTCATGAAATTGAGCTTGAAGAAACCCCGACCAACACGGTCAAGCTCAGCGGCGATCCCTCATTCTATCTTCCGCAAGTCGAGCGCGCTGCCCAAGCCTGCTGGTGGAACCGGGCAGACATGAGCATATCGGATCTTTAAAGCCTTTCAGCTTCGCAGAAGAGACAGGATCTCCATGCGGGCTGCATGGTCATGCTTCCAGGTTCCACGGGCAATCATTGTAACCGTAGTGGAACCCGGCGAGCGTACACCGCGCATACTCATGCACATATGCTCGGCTTCAATCACAACGAGCACAGCTTCCGGCGCCAGCACATCCTCCATGGCCTGCGCGACCTGATCGGTCAGGCGCTCCTGCAACTGGGGACGTCGAGCAAAACCTTCCACAACGCGCGCCAGCTTACTAAGGCCCGTCAAACGCCCGCCTGCCGGCAGATAGGCCACATGCGCCTTACCGTGCACCGGGAGAAGGTGATGCTCACACATGGAATGGAAATGGATATCCTTGACGATAACCGCACCATGGTGCTGGTCTGCTGAGAACTGCGTCTTCAGATGATCGCGCGGGTCTTCATACAGACCTTCGAACACTTCCAGATACATCTTTGCCACGCGCTGAGGCGTGTCATGTAAGCCCTCGCGCTCCGGATTTTCTCCGAGCGCTTCCAGAATTGTACGAACTGCGCCCGCAATCCGCTCCTGCGCATCGGCAGGCCGAGACAAGCCTTCGAGCGGGCGCAGGTCTTCATTGCTGGCTTTTGCAGCCGTGGCGTTCCGGTCAGTCATGTCGGGTTTCAGGCTCCTTCGTTCCCCGAAGCGGCACGATCCGGGTCACGCCGGGTCACATCTCCGCTGGTTCGAGGCAGGACTGCTAGCGCGTCCGCCACCCGACGTCCACCAATCACACGCCCTGCCGCTATTTCCGCCAGAGGTTCGAGAACAAACGCCCGTTCAAACAGATGGGGGTGCGGCAGCGTCAAAACACGGTCAGAAATACTGCATTCATCATAATGAAGAAGATCAATATCGATAGCCCGTGCCCCCCAGCGGACACCCGGCTGCCGACCCAACTCCCGCTCAATCCGCTTACAAATCGTCAGCACTGCATGAGGACGCAGCGTTGTCTGACCCGTTACACACAGATTGACGAATCCCGGCTGATCGATCCCACCCCACGGTGCACTATCGTACAGGGACGAGACGTTCAGAAGCTGCAAGCCGCTCTCCAGAGACAAACAATCTATTGCAGCTGCCAGGATTGCCTCACGGTCCCCCAGATTGGCGCCCAGCGAGAACGCAACCTCATGAACCCGCTGGCGCTCAACTGTCGTCGCGGTTTCCGATACGGGATAGGGCACGGGTGCAGACGGCTTGCGCACGGTCACAAGAACCTGCTCAACACGCCCCAGACGCCTCAAAACCTCATCAGCAATCCGTCCCGCCAGGGCCTCTATCAGGCCCATGGGCTTTCCGGTCACGATGTCAGAAGCGATATCGCACAAAGTGCCGTAGCAGACGGCCTGAAGGTAGTCGTCTGTTTCGATAGCCCCTGAGAGATCTGCACGAATCTCGATATCAATGATGAAGCGTTGCCCGATCCGGTTCTCTTCCGGCAACACGCCATGATAACCGAACAGACAAAGATCCCGAACAAAGACGGCAGTCAGCGGGGCGGTAATCATTTACAGTCCTTCAGGATCTGGCGCATTGCCAGCGCATCTGCATGCTCCCGAACGTCATGAACACGCAGAATATCAGCGCCAGCATCTGCACCGAAAAGATTGGCAGCCAGGGTTCCCGCCAGCCGTTCGTCTACAGGGCGCCCTAGAAGATATCCAAACATAGACTTCCGGGAGAGCCCCAGAAGGACAGGCAGACCATACTCCTGTTTCAGAATACCAACGGAGGCCACAGCCTGAACGTTCTGATCCTGTGTTTTTCCAAAACCAACTCCCGGGTCCAGAATCAGAAAGTCTTTCTTTACCCCGGCCTTCTCAGCCAGATTGAGTGAATGATCAAAAAACCGGTGCCAGTCCGCCAGTAGGTCCAGTTGATCATCGCAATCGTGCCGATTGTGCATGAGAACCGCCGAGGCTCCCCTGTCTGCCACCACGAACGCCATATCTGGATCGGCCTGAAAGCCCCAAACATCATTGATAACTCGTGCACCCGCCTGAAGAGATTTCCGAGCTACCACGGCTTTCGTTGTATCGACCGAGATCGGAACGCCCTCAGGCGCAAGACGGTTAATAATCGGCTCAAGCCGTGCCCATTCTTCATCGGCCGGCACTGAGCGAAAACCAGGTCGCGTTGACTCCGCCCCGATATCCAGAATGTCGGCACCATCAGTGAGCATGGACCGGGCGTGTGCCAGCGCTGTTTCCGGGGCCTGAAAATGACCGCCATCAGAGAACGAATCCGGCGTAACATTCAGGATACCCATCAATAAGGGCTGTCTTCCTGAAGGGGAGCCAGAAAGACGTGAAGCGCTATTTTCAGACGGAAACAGAGAGAACAGTTTCGATATACCTTAGTGCAAGAAGAGCCGGAGAATCCCAGCTTCTTCAACTGTAAGAGACCTGCATCGTAGTCCGCCCGCATGTGAACGGACAGTGGCGAAATTTTCGCCTTTCTACATGGAAGACGATCTTCACAAGAACGCCTCCATGCTCATATGGCACTCAATTACGGCACTAATTGGGATCCGAAATTTACGCTTTTCACATTCCCGGCGATGGCCCTTCCGGCACCTAAGAACTTCTCTTAAGAATTCAGGATTTTCTAGCCTGCTCCAGGAAGGCTTCCATCTGCTCTTCATTAAGAGCACCTGGAGCAACGGCAGCCGAACCGAAAATAAACGTCGGCGTCCCGTCAAGATTGATGGCACGGCCCTGATCCAGATTGGTCGTAATCAGAGCGACAGTTGCCGGCGAGCTCATATCTGCTTTCAGGCGATCGGCATCCAGACCGTTTGCCTTCGCAAGCTCCGTGATCCGTTCCATGGTCGGCTTGGTGGTATCTGCCATCAGAGCCTGACGCATCACGTCATATTTCCCCTGCGCGCTGGCAGCGAAGATGGCACGGCTATCGAGCACGCTGCCGCTCCCCAGCACTGGAATAACCTTTTCAACCAGACGGACATCTGGATGACGGGCCAGAAAACGATCAACTTCCGGCATCATGGCCCGGCAATACGAGCAGCGCGGATCAAAGAATTCCACCACGGTAATTTTTCCGTGCGGATTACCCCGAACAGCATAGTCGGGAGCCGTCTGTAGATCATGCAAATGCGTTTTGACAGCCTCAAGAGCCGAATCCTGCTTCTGCTGCTCCGCCTTCTCTCGCAGGGAGCGGATGGCATCCGTCAGAATGGAAGGATCTTCTTTCAGAGCCTGCCGAAGGATCTGAACCACTTCGGCACGCTGTGCAGGCGTAAAGTTTTCTGAGGGGCTTCCCGAAGCGGCCATCGCAGCATTCCCGTAGGAAGAAAGCGCAGCAAAAACGGCAAAAACCGTTGCGGACAGGCGATGTTTCACAGAAGGCTCCGGATTGCAGAAGACGCGGCACCGTAACTGTCCGCGGCCATTAATGAAAGACTGTCACAAAGAGAAGCGACCAAGACCTCTCCCACAACAGAGGGATTACCGTTATGACTGAGCAAACTGAATGTGAGGTCTCTTCCGAATGGGGTGCATCTCACTTGCCGGACCCGAGACCAGATAGTGGAGAAACGCCAGGTGGCGCACCGTCGAAACCAGATTTCCCTCCGCGGCTCCCGTAAGGCAGGCCGCGTGTCGTTCCACCTTCTGGCTTCGGTAGCCTCAGGGCTCCTGCTGACCGCCTGCTCAAGTATTCCTGGCTTCACGTCCCTCGTGGGCACAGCTCCCGCCCCGGCTCTCACAGGCAGCATCGGCACAGTGGTCGCTGACGAACCACAGGCAGCACTTGTTGGCCACGATGTTCTGGCACGCAAAGGCAATGCTGCAGACGCCGCCGTGGCCACAGCCATTGCCCTTGGTGTGACCCTTCCCTCCCGCGCGTCTCTGGGCGGTGGAGGCGCATGCCTCATATCCCAGCCCGGCGCCCCCGCGCAGAGCATCAGTTTCCTGCCCGCCGCTGGCAGCAGTGTGGGCGGCAATCGCCCGGCATCTACTCCCGCTACGCTTCGCGGCCTGTTCCTGATCCATCACCATTATGGCTCGGTTGAATTCAACGACCTGATCGCCCCCTCGATGAACCTTGCCAGCAACGGCATTACCGTCAGTCGCGCCCTCGCCTCCGATCTGGCAGTTGTGCGGACGGCCCTTCTGGCTGACGAGAATGCCCGCGCTATTTTCGGACGTGGCGAAGCAGGAACCTTGGCGTCTGGTGATAATCTGATCCAGCCTCGCCTGGCTGGCTTCCTGGAGCGTATCCGTTCGGCCGGCATTGGCGATCTGTATAATGGTGCCCTTGCAGACGTTTACAGTACGGCTGCTCAAAAAGCTGGTGGGGGTCTCAACACCAGTGACCTGCGGAAAACGCTCCCGGTCGAGACGGTCGCTCTCACCACACAGTCCAACGGCATCAGCGCTTCGTTCCTTGCACCACCCGCTGATGGTGGCCTTGGCGCAGCCATTCGCTATACAACCGGTTCATCAGCCCAAGGCGCTGTCAGCGCCTGGCGCGCTTCGGGCGCAACGGATATCGCTACCGCACAGGCAGCTCTGGATAACGGCAAGACAGGAGGTAGCGCTCTTCCTGCACTTCCCGCCTCCACATCCTTTGTCGTCACGGACCGTAATGGCATGGCCGTTGCTTGCAGCCTGAGCGAGAATAATCTGTTTGGAACAGGCCGTATCGCTGGCAGCACAGGCATCGTGCTTGGTGCATCTCCCGCCGCGACACCTCGCCCCCTCCTCGCAGCGGCAATTCTGAGAGACCGTCGCGGATTGAAGGCTGCGATTGCGGCATCTGGCCAGAATGACGCTGCGGATGCTGTGGGCGATGCGGCACGGGCCGCAACTCAGGGGGCAGAAATTGCCCATTCTGGCTCAGGTCGCGTCAATGCCGTGACATGCACAGGCGGCAATAACTGCCACGGAAACACTGATCCACGCGGCGCAGGCCTTGCCGCTGGAACGACGAACTGATCACCCGGTAAAACTTCTTACCAAGCTCCCCGCCACCAGCGACCAGCCATCAACGATCACAAAAAAGATCAGCTTGAATGGCAAAGACACTGTGCTGGGGGGGAGCATCATCATGCCAAGGCTCATCAAGACACTCGAAACAACGAGATCGATGACGAGGAATGGCAGATACAGCAGAAATCCCATTTCAAAACCGCGCCGCAGCTCTCCAATCATGAAAGCCGGCACAAGAACACGCCACGGTGTGTCCTCAATTTTTTGAGGCGGCTTTTCATGGGCAATGTCCAGAAAGGTTGAAATGTCTGCAGGCCGTGCCGTAGCGGCCATGAAATCATGAAAAGGCTGCGCAGACCGGCTTAGCCCTTCCATCTCACCAACCTGCCCCGCCATCATGGGAGCAACGCCTGTATCCCAGGATTTCTGAAGCGTAGGCTGCATCACAAATAACGTCAGAAAAAGCGCCAACCCGATCAGAACGGTGTTCGGCGGCGTGCCCTGCGCGCCGAGTGCGCTTCTCAGCAGCGACAACACAATCACGATCCGCGTAAAGGCTGTCACCATCACCAGAAGACTGGGGGCAAGCGACAAAACGGTGATGAGAGCACTAAGCTGCACCAGCCTGCTGGTCGTTCCAGCCCCGCCGGACTGCCCCAGATCAATACTGACGGCCTGACCATATGCCAAATGCGGGCACAACAGACAGAGCAGGAGCGCAAACAGGAGAAGGCAGGACTTCACGAAGCCTCCTCCAGTGCTGCAGCAAAACCGGTTCTGTCACCATGCCATTCCAGCAGCACATCCTGACTGCCACCAGTCAGTACCAGAACCTCACGGCTACCGTACCGTATGACTGAAAGTCGCCGGGTGCGATCCAAGGCCATCTGTCCCACAAGAGACAGCCCCGCACCGGACTTTCCATGCCCTCCCCGGCGCGAACTGACGAGCTTCAGCAAAGGCTTCAGACAGACAAGAAGCACAATTATGAACATCAACGCCGAACAGGCAGTCAAACCGTCATGTAAGGTCATGGCACCGTATTTCCTTCACTTTGGAAAAGAGTGCCGGATAAAGATTAATAGACGCCTAATAACTGCCGAAATTCTCCTCATCAGGACCCGGATTATTATCGGAGGCCGGAGAATCATGGATGGTATCAACCATTCATTAAGCACTTTCCGCCATGATCAACTCTATCGGGCCGAAACAGGGTTCTGCATGGAGGGAAACTGCAGCAATGCGCAACACGGACACCACAGCGACCAGTGGCACAAACCTGTTTGCCCTTGGTCAGGACCGTCTGAACTGGCTTCAGGCGCGTCAGCAGGTTCTTGCAGGTAACATCGCCAATGCAGATACCCCTGATTACACGCCCAAGGATGTCTCCCCTTTTGAAGCGGCATTAAGCCAGTTCGAGATCACGCCCACGGCGACGCAGCCTCAACATATAGGCTCATCAGCCTCCGTCACGCATGTGCAAGACGTTGAAACCGAGCAGTCTCTGGATGGCAACCAGGTTTCCCTCGATCAGCAGATGGAACAGGTGGCAGACGTGAGCGACCAGCAGCATCTCGCAGTCAATATCTACGGAAAATACATGAGCATGTTTCAGACAGTTCTCGGCAAATAAGGGGAGCTGACCCATGAACCTCTCCAACACCATCGGCATTTCTGCCAGCGGGATGGATGCTCAGGCCCAGCGCCTGCGGATTGTGGCCGAAAACCTTGCCAACCAAGACACGACAGGCTCCACACCCGGCGCGGATCCCTATCGACGAAAAACCATCACCTTCGCAGAACACGTGGACAACGACACTGATCGTTCCACCGTCGATGTGCAGGAAATCGGCCGGGACATGTCTGACTTCCAGACAAAGTATGACCCGTCTCATCCTGCGGCCAATGCACAGGGTTACGTAAAAATTTCCAACGTGGATTCAATGGTGGAGATGATGGACATGCGCGAAGCCGAACGCTCGTACGAAGCCAACCTCAACACCATGCAAAGCACCCGTACCATGCTGTCCCGCACACTGGACCTGTTGAAATAACTCATGATCACGTCCCTCTCCCAAGCGCATAGCGCATATGCCCAAAGCCTTCAGAGCCGCTTTCAGACAGGAGTGACGGACGACGTTCCTGATGGCACGGCTGCCTCAGGCGATTTTGGCTCTGTCATGTCGCAGGCGGTCAGCAGCGTCCTCAACACTGGCCATGACGCAGAAGCACAGTCTGCTGCCGGACTGCATGGCGGCGGGGACATGACCCAGATCGTCACAGCCGTATCCAACGCCCAGCTCGCGCTTCAGACGTCCACGGTCCTTCGAGACCGAATGGTGCAGGCGTACCAGGACGTTATGAAAATGACGATCTGACCAATGCAGGCAATCGATCTGGGCGCGATTCTGGAGCAGACCTTCATTGTCGCCCTCAAACTGAGCGCTCCGGCTCTCCTCACTGCGCTGGCCGTTGGTCTGTTGGTGTCACTCTTTCAAGCCGTCACGCAGCTGAATGAGAGCACATTGTCCTTTGTCCCCAAAGTGATCGCCATCGGTGTTGTCATGATGATGGCAGGCTCCTTCATGACGGCAACCCTGCTGACGTTCACCCGACATCTGTTTGATCAGCTCATTCTCGTCGGAACAACGTGACATCGTTTCCTTTTCCAACGGTTCTGTCCGGACAGGTTCTGACAGAATGGGCCTTGGCGTTTGTGCTGGTTCTTTGCCGAACAGGTGCAACAGTCATGGTGATGCCAGGACTAGGGGAACAGTCACTCCCCATGATGATCAGAGCAGGAATTGCCCTGACACTTACCTTTCTGATCGTGCCGTTGGTCCTCCCTTTGCTGAACACCTCTCAGCTCGACACACTTGGCCCGATAGCTCTCGCAGGAATGATCTCTGTGGAGCTTTTCGCTGGCCTGCTGATCGGATGGATTGCACGCCTGATTACGATGGCGCTCCCTATTGCCGGTCAGATGATCGCCATGTTCATCGGTATTTCCAGCGTGCTCCAGCCAGACCCCGACCTTGGCTCCAGTAGCTCAGCGCCCGCTCGCTTCATGAATCTGCTCGCCCCTCTGATCCTGTTGATCACCGGTGCCTACCTTTTGCCAATACACGCAGTGATTGGCAGCTACGGCCTCATTCCACCGGGAGGGCCCCTCATGAATCATGCGGCAGTTCCGCACTGGCCCATTCTGGGAGATGCCGCTCGCAGTATTATTCAGATGACGGGCAAGGCTTTCACTCTTGGCCTGGAACTCAGTGCTCCATTTCTGATCCTGTCGCTTATCTGGGAAATGATGCTCGGCATCATGACGAGGCTGCTCCCCAATCTACAAATTTATAATGCCGCCAACCCTTTACAAATGTTGGGGGGCATTGCGCTCCTGGGGTTAACACTTCAGGCCATGCTGACAGTCTGGCAAGGACAGGCTTTTGATGTGCTCCGCGCACTGCCGGGGCTTTAACGCGTGGCAGACGCAGAAGACAGAACAGAAGCCCCTTCGCAACAAAGGCTCCAGAAAGCCCGAGACGACGGACAAATCGTTCTTTCTCGAGAAGCCATGAGCTTTACTGTCCTGCTCGGTGGCCTCCTGGGTATTTTCGCGCTTCTTCCGTTTTTGGTGCCCAACTTTGTGCACAGCATGAAAAGTCTCATGGCCAATGCCGGAACCATTTCGATGGTACAGGGCGACCTTCTTTCCACAACACAACACACCATCACCGCAGGGCTTGCACTCGCCCTTCCCGTAGCAGGGCTCATCACGGCACTCACGCTCGGTGTGGGCTTCCTGCAAACCGGCTTTCTGATTCATCCCGGATCATTGCTGCCCAAAATGTCCCGCGTTTCTCCTATGGGAGGTCTAAAGAGGATTCTGGGCGGCGACACCTTGCCGGATACGTGCAAAGCGCTCGTCAAACTGCTGATTTTCGTAACTGTACTCTGGCACTTGGCGAAAGGCATTATCCCTGACGCCCGGAGTATGACAGGCCTCAACGCAAGCGCCATTCTGACGACTGTTATTCGTCTGGGGCTCAGTGGCGCCACAGGCATGATTTTGGCTCAACTTGTGATTGCTGGAGGCGACATCTTCTGGATGCGATTTCGGCATACAGCCAAACTCAAAATGAGCCGGGAAGAGCTCAAGGAAGAATACCGAAATACTGAAGGCGACCCGCACGTTAAAGGAAAACTGAAAGCCATGCGCGCCAAGGTGGCCAGGCAGCGCATGATGGACGCCGTAAAAACCGCCACGGTCATTGTGACTAATCCAACGCACTATGCCGTCGCACTTGTTTATGAAAAGGGCGCATCAAGTGCCCCTAAGATCGTTGCCAAAGGTGTTGACGACGTAGCCGCGCGCATTCGAGAGCTAGCACAGGACCATCGCGTACCCATCGTAGCGAATCCTCCTTTGGCCCGCGCTCTTTATCCCTTGCCTCTCGAAAGTGAAATTCCGGCAGAGCACTTCAAGGTCGTGGCCGCAGTCATTGCTTATGTGTGGAAACTCAGAAGGCCAGCGGGCAACCATTCTCCGATCAGATAAAAAGAATCTTCTTTTTTCTAATGCTACCCCCTTGGCGAAGCCTCTTGTTCTCATGATATGGTGACCAGAACATTTGTGAACACGACACCTCAGAACACGATGAAATTCTCTCCGGTGAGAGGTGCCCTCCTATGCGGAGGGCGTGGCAAGGTCTATCGTGTTCCTACCCACCAGCCATGAACGATTACGAGGATTGAATGGACAAGACCAAGGCGCTTGAAGGCGCTCTCAGCCAGATCGAGCGTGCGTTCGGCAAAGGGTCGATCATGCGGATGGGCCAGCGCCCGAAAGAGCAGGCTGACGTCATTTCAACCGGTTCCCTAGGGCTTGATATCGCCCTCGGAATTGGCGGCATGCCCCGCGGCCGCGTTGTCGAGATTTATGGGCCGGAAAGCTCGGGCAAAACCACGCTGGCACTGCATGTTCTGGCTGAAGCACAGAAAAAGGGCGGTACGGTCGCCTTTATCGATGCGGAACATGCGCTTGACCCTGGATATGCCAAGAAGCTCGGCGTTAACGTCGATGACCTTCTGCTGAGCCAACCGGATGCCGGTGAGCAGGCGCTGGAAATCGTCGATACGCTGGTTCGTTCCGGCGCCATTGATGTTCTGGTTGTGGACTCAGTGGCCGCGCTGGTTCCGCGAGCAGAACTCGAAGGCGATATGGGCGACAGCCACGTCGGCCTTCATGCCCGCCTCATGAGCCAGGCCCTGCGCAAGCTGACCGGAACCGTCTCACGATCGAACACACTGGTCATCTTCCTGAACCAGATCCGCATGAAAATCGGCGTGATGTTTGGTAATCCGGAGACCACAACCGGCGGTAACGCACTGAAGTTCTACGCTTCCGTTCGTCTGGATATCCGACGCATCGGCTCCATCAAGGACAAGGATGAGGTCGTTGGAAACCAGACGCGCGTCAAAGTGGTCAAGAACAAGATGGCCCCGCCGTTCCGTCAGGTTGAGTTCGACATCATGTACGGTGAAGGCATCAGCAAGGTCGGTGAGCTTCTTGATCTGGGCGTGAAAGCGAACATCGTCGAGAAATCAGGCGCATGGTTCTCTTTCGATAGCCAGCGCATTGGTCAGGGACGTGAAAACGCCAAGCAGTTCCTGCGAGACCATCCTGAAATGGCGCAGGAAATCGAACGGCGTGTCCGTGCTGAAGCCGGGGTCGTGGCAGAAGCCATGATGACAGGCCCAGAGAGTGACGACGACGCATCAACTGCAGACTAATTTCCGCAAAAAGAGGCTCCAACAAGGGGCCTCTTTTTTTGACTTTTCGTCGAGGCGCAGAAGCCCGCACCTCATTGCCCCTTCCCCAACCACGAACGACCAAGCTTAATCAGGGTATAAAAAAAGGATCAGGCGAACCTGATCCTTTTACCGTGCCGAATTTCCAGAAATTATTTCAGGCAGCAGACTTCACGGGGCATAGCTTGCTGCGCAGACATGCCCATGTTTTTGCTCCCTTGATAATCGCTCTCGCAATGGCCGGAGTGGTTGTCGGCCGAAGCAACCGCGGATCATAGCCCGCAAAGCGGCGGTCATTCTCATCAAGGCAGAGCTGCATCAGGTCAGGAACATTGACGTCCATATTCGTCATGTCCTTGGCCCCAGTGACCGTGAAATTATTGTCCTGCGTGTGCTCTTCACCGCTTTCGTCGATGCTGCGCGCCAAGCCCATGCGCTCATACGCCAGGAAGATCCAGACGCCGATAACACGCGCTTCAAACCATGGACGCTTCCAAAACGGCATTGTTGCCCGATGCCAGGCCAGCCAGTTCGCAAACAGCAGAATATGGCGGCATTCTTCCTGCATCACAGGCTCAAATGTCTCGATCAGTTCCGGCGGGAAGAGTCCTGCACGCTCAGCCAAGGCAAAAAGGCCAAAGGCGAAGAAACTGTCCACACATTCAGAGAAGCCCGTCACCAGATAGGCCCATTCCGTGTCTTTCGGCTCCACATAGGGAGGCTCAGGCGCCATCGGAATTTTGTAGGCTTCAACCAGCTTGGTCAAAACTTCCTTATGGCGATTTTCTTCCCAGGCATTGCGGGACAGAGCGTCCTTCATGTCCGGGTCATCAATCATCGCCGCATAGGCGGCCATACGGAGGCGTGCCTTGCCTTCAGTCTGAACAGCGATATCCCAGATTGGCAGGGACGTAATGCGGTGCAGCGTTTCCGGATCAAGTTCCGGCCAGTCAATGACCGAAGGCTTGTATGGATTGAACGTGTCGCGGAACATCTGCGCGACAGCCTTCTTGTGCTCTTCCGTTCCCGGCTTGAGAGGCCCCTTGATTGGGCTGCTCCAGTGGCGCGCTTCATAATCGACGCGCTCAAGCGTCTTCTCCGACGGTGCGTCGGGAAGGTGGGAATAGATTTCGGCCAGGCTTTTCATGATAGTCTTCGCGGCGTGCCCTGCGGCACGCCGTGCCCCTTGGAGCTTGTAGTTTTACTTCAGGTCGGTCGCGGAGTGGATGATACGGTGAACAAGCCCGTAGTCGATCGCTTCCTTCGCGGACATCCAGTAGTTGCGGTCCGTATCCTTGGCGACCTTCTCGTATGTCTGTCCCGTTTCCTTGGCGAAAATCCGGTTCAGACGCTCACGCATCTTGATGATCTCACGGGCTTCAATGTCGATATCCGTTGCCGGACCGCGCACACCGCCCATCGGCTGATGAAGCAGGAACCGCGTATTTGGCAGGCAAACGCGACGCTCCGGGCGGCCCGCTGCATAAATCAGCGCACCTGCGGAGGCGACCCAGCCAGTACCAATCATATTGATGGGCGCAATCGAATCCACGAAGCGGATCATGTCATGGATGGTGTCGCCACTCTCCACATGTCCACCCGGGGAATTCACATAGACGTCGATCGGCTTGTCGGACGAACCGGCCAGCGCCAGAAGGCGCCCCGTCACGTCACGGGCGATCTTGTCGTTGATCCCACCAAAGATCAGAACCTTGCGCTGGTCGAACAGGCGGCTTTCGAGTTCGCTGATCGGGCTGTTCAGCGTCTTGTTGTCGTCTTCCGGGGCCTCTGGGGCATCGGGCTCGTCGTCCAGACGGGTAAGGGTCATTCTGGTGATGTCCATGTCGTTTCCAGATCCATCGTGCGTCTTCATCCCCCTATCCTGCTCTTCGTTTGCCTTCATGCCAAGTCCGGGAAAGACGAAGTCTCGCCATCCCGATCACGAACGGCTAGTCTCCGCCCTGTTCAGAGATTTGGCGAAGGCAGGAACGGCACAGTGGGTTCAGGGAACATGACGCATCCCGGGAGAGCGGTAACGCGCAGAAATACGGGAAAGATCCCGTTCATGCTGCTGCTGGCCACTCCCCTCTTTGCCGGCTGCCAGCATCAGGACCCCGTCGACGTACCAGCGGGGTGGTGGCATAGCTTCGAAGGTGGAGAAATTGCCAAGCTGCGTCCGCCTCCGCCGGGCCAGAACGAGCCCTACCCGCATGTAGGGCGCACCCCCACGAAACTGCCGGAGATGCCGTCCCCGGAAGCGCGCATCAACCTCACGATGCAGCTGGAAGCCCAGCGCAATCTTGCCCAGCGTGAAACCGCAGCACGTGGCACATTGCCGGTAGCGCCGCCGCCGCCTCCCCGGACAGCCCCTTCAGCCGTTAATCCAACGGGCACGGACTCAGACGAACAAAACAGCCTGACCATGACCTCTGCCGGCCAGCCCGCTCAGGATGCTGCCGCAACAGATACGGCGACGAGCGCGCCCGTAATGCCCGCCAAGGCGCCCGCACCGGTGAAGACTGTAAAGTCTGAGCAGCCAGAAGCAGAGCTTCCTCCCGTCATCGCCAAATCGATCCCGCCAACACCTCCGGGAGAATATCCGCAGATTGGCGCATTACCGCCACCGCCGCCTCAGTTCCCTGGCTTTGACATTCCGATGGACGCCAATCTGAGCGGCCCGCTTCGCCCGGATATTGACAGCTCCACGCCCGAAGGAACGCTGATCCGCTTTCAGCCTTCCACAGATCATGTAGTGGGCGACCCGTCTGGAGATTACCAGCGTCTGCTGTCCCATCGTGGCAAACAGAAAGTAACGATTCTTGGCTTTGGGGCAGCCATGAGTGCGGATGCAGGGCTTTCCGCCGCAGATCAGGCAAGAGAAATCTCTCTGGGCCTTCTGCGTGCCCGGACCGTAGCTGATGCTCTTGTCAAAAGAGGTGTTCCGGCATCTGACATCAGCATTCATGCGGAAGCCATTGGGGACGGTGTGCGCGTACGGATTGGGGGCTGAGCCCCTCCCTGTGCTGCGGGACCGTAAAGGACTGTTCCTCTTACGGAAAAACCTGTCTATCGTGCCTCCTCCCTTAATCTTCTCACCTTGAGCTGGTCATGACCGAAGAGTTCCACCGCATCCGCCGCCTGCCGCCCTACGTGTTCGCTGAAGTGAACAAGGCCAAGGCTGCCGCGCGAGCGGCCGGTGAGGACATTATCGACCTCGGCATGGGCAATCCGGACAGTGCTCCGCCGGCTCACGTCGTGCAGAAGCTGGTCGAAACCGTGGGTGATCCGCGCGCGCACGGCTATTCTGTGAGCCGCGGTATTCCCGGTCTGCGCCGCGCCATGGCGAACTATTATGAGCGCCGCTTCAACGTCTCCGTCGACCCGGAGACGGAAGTCATCGCAACGCTGGGATCCAAGGAAGGTCTGGCCAATCTGGCCGCCGCCATCACCAGCCCCGGTGACACGATCCTCGTGCCGAACCCCTCCTACCCTATCCATCAGTTCGGGTTCATCATCGCAGGCGCGTCCGTGCGCTCCATTCCGGCCACACCAGATGAGGACATGCTGCGTGCGCTGGACCGCGCCGTGCGCCACTCCGTTCCGAAGCCGACTGCGCTGATCGTCAACTTCCCGTCCAACCCGACGGCATTCGTCGCCAATCTCGATTTCTACAAGGAAATCGTAGCCTTCGCGCGGCGGGAAAACATCTGGATCCTGTCGGACCTCGCTTACAGCGAGATCTATTTCAACGCAGATGAGCCACCGCCATCCCTGCTGGCCGTGCCGGGCGCAAAGGACGTGGCCGTGGAGTTCACCTCCATGTCCAAGACATATTCCATGGCGGGCTGGCGCATGGGCTTTGCCGTTGGCAACCCAAAGCTGATTCAGGCCCTGACACGCATTAAATCCTATCTGGACTACGGTGCTTTCACGCCAATTCAGGTGGCCTCGGTTGCGGCTCTGAATGGCCCGCAGGATTACGTGTCGGACATCCGCGCCATGTATAAGGATCGCCGGGATGTTCTGCTGCGTGGCCTGAGCGCTGCTGGCTGGGACGTTCCTGCCCCCGCCGGATCCATGTTCGCATGGGCCCCTATTCCCCCCGCTTTCGCTGACATGGGGAGCGTGGAATTTTCCAAGCTCCTGCTGAAAGAAGCTGGCGTGGCCGTCGCACCCGGTCTGGGCTTTGGCGAATATGGCGAAGGGTTCGTCCGGATCGGACTTGTCGAAAATACTCAGCGGCTGCGTCAGGCGACGCGGGCCATCAAGAGCTTCATGAGCCGGCACGGTGCCGGCGCATCGACCGCTGACCTTCTTGGAGCTGCACAATCGTGAAACCACTGCGGATCGGACTGGCCGGACTAGGGACTGTCGGTGTCGGCGTCATTCGTCTCCTGCGGGAGAACGCTGAAACGATTACCGCCCGCGCTGGCCGCCCGATCGAGGTTGTGGCGGTTACAGCACGCAGCAAAAGCAAGGATCGCGGCGTCGACCTGTCTGCCACCCGCTGGCATGACAACGCCGTATCCGTTGCTCAGGACCCGGAGATTGACGTTGTTGTCGAACTGATCGGCGGCTCTGAAGGTCCGGCGCGCGATATGGTGGAAACAGCCCTGACGCGTGGTCTGCCTGTCGTGACCGCCAACAAGGCGCTCGTGGCCCTGCATTGCTCCACACTGACACGCCTTTCAGCCGAAAATAATGCGCCTCTGCTGTTTGAAGCCGCTGTTGCTGGCGGCATCCCCGCCATCAAACTTGTGCGTGAAGGTCTGGCTGCAGATCGTCTCCACAGCGTGGGCGGCATCCTGAATGGCACCTGCAACTATATCCTCACGGAAATGCGCACGACTGGCCGGGATTTCGGAGATGTTCTGACCGAAGCTCAGGCCAAGGGCTATGCGGAGGCTGAGCCTTCCACGGATGTGGACGGCTGGGACACGGCTCACAAACTGGCCATCCTCACAGGCATCGCGTTTCAACCCATCGAATTCGACACCCTTCCTGTCCATGGTATCCGAGATGTGACAGCTGCGGATCTGACGTTCGCCAACGAACTGGGATACCGTATCAAACTGCTCGGCATGGCTCGTGCCAGCAAAGACAGCGGGATCGAGGCGTGGGTTCGCCCATGTCTGGTCCCCGCCAAGGCAGCCATCGCCGCCGTGGAAGGGGTATTCAATGCCGTCACCACACAAGGCCCGTTCAGTGGTCCTATCACCATTTCCGGTCGTGGAGCGGGCGAAGGCCCGACAGCCAGTGCCGTGGTAGCAGACCTGATCGATCTGGCCCGTGGTGCAGACCTTCCGGTCTGGGGCGTTCGAAATACACCAGCCCCCGTTGCCTGCACCAGCCTCGGGGAACTGAAGAGCGCCTTCTATATTCGTCTGGATGTGGAAGATCGCTCGGGTGTCATGGCTGATCTGACATCGGTTCTCCGGGACCATGATGTTTCCGTGCACTTTGTCTCGCAACATGATGCTGCAGCGGGACGTGCATATCTGGCCCTGGTGACTCATCAGGCCCCAGAAAAGGCTATTTCTGCAGCTATCACAGCACTTTCCGCGCTCCCTGTTGTTAAGGGAGCTCCCCTGGTGCTCAAGATCGAGGATTCTCTCCAGTGATCGATCCTACAAATGTTCTTCCCTACCGCGTAACTGACCGCAACCTGGCGCTGGAGCTTGTCCGCGTCACGGAAGCGGCCGCCATTGCCTCTGACCGCTGGACAGGCCGCGGCCTGAAGAACGACGCCGATGGTGCGGCTGTTCAGGCCATGCGCGCCGCCTTTGATACGGTCGCCATTGATGGCGTCGTCACCATTGGTGAAGGCGAAATGGACGAAGCGCCGATGCTTTACATCGGTGAGAAGGTCGGCTCCGGCGGCCCAGCCATGGACATCGCGGTCGATCCGCTTGAGGGCACGAACCTGTGCGCCAAGAGCCTGCCGAATGCCATTACGGTGGTCGCCCTCGCCGAGCGCGGCAAGTTCCTGCACGCCCCGGACATCTACATGGAAAAGATTGTCGTCGGCCCGGACCTGCCGGACGATGTCGTCAATCTGGACTCTTCCATCGAAGAAAACCTGCGCAACCTGGCAAAGGCCAAGAAACGTGATGTTTCTGACCTCGTGCTCTGTACGCTGGACCGCGAACGCCATGAAGAACTGATTGCCCGTGCCCGTCAGGCTGGTGCCCGCGTTCAGCTTCTCAGCGATGGTGACGTTGCTGCGGCTATCGCAACCTGCATCGATGGCGGCGGCGTAGATCTTTACGCAGGTTCCGGCGGTGCTCCTGAAGGTGTTCTCGCAGCAGCCGCAATCCGTTGCATGAATGGTCAGATGCAGGGCCGTCTGCTGTTCGAAGACGATGCACAGCGTGAACGCGCCCGCGAAATGGCTGACGGCAAAGACCCCACGCGCCTTCTTGGTCTGCACGACATGGCCGCCGGTCACGTTTTGTTTAGCGCTACAGGCGTCACCACCGGCTCTCTGCTGAAGGGGGTGGAACGGATCAGCCCAACCCGCGCCAAGACGCATTCGATTGTCATGCGTTCAAAATCAGGCACAGTTCGCTATATTGAAAGCCATCACGACTTCAGTCTGAAGACAAATCGACCATCCTGAATGGAGTAGCATGTTAGAAGACGATACGGGCCTGGTCCTCGGCGTATCCCGCAGCGCAGGCAACCGTCGGTGGATCTGGCGTGATCCACGTTTGGCAGAGGCGGATAACCGCCTTGCCCTTGGAATGGCTCAAAGAGCAGCCATTCCGGAACTTCTGGCCCGTATCCTGACTGCCCGTGGTGTTACAGCCACGGAAGCAGCCTCCTTTCTGGACCCGCGCCTGCGGGATCTCATGCCTGACCCTTCCTGTCTGCAGGATATGGACAAAGCTGCCGACCGGCTTGCTCGGGCTGTCCGCAACCATGAACATATCGGCCTCTTCGGCGACTACGACGTGGATGGCGCCTGCGGCACTGCACTGGTTTGTGATACTCTCCGGGAACTTGGCTGCACCGTCAGCACCCATATCCCAGACCGCATGACCGAGGGCTACGGCCCCAACACACCAGCCCTCGAAAAACTGGTTTCCGAAGGCGCAACCCTGCTCGTCTGCATCGATTGCGGCACTGCTGCGATCGACATTCTGAACGGCTTTCACGGCCAAACGGACGTCATTGTGCTTGATCATCACAAGCCGGATGGTTCGATCCTGCCGAAGGGCATTGTCGTCAACCCGAACCGCCTCGACTGCACCTCTGGTCTTGGCGCAATCTGCGCAACGGCCGTCGCTTTCCTGACCATGGTCGCCACAGTACGTCTTCTTCGACGAGATGGCTGGTTTACGGATGGACGCGTTGCCCCTGACCTTCTTAAGCGCCTTGATCTCGCGGCCCTTGCCACGATCTGTGACGTCATGCCTCTCACCGGGCTGAACCGTGCACTCGTCATGCAGGGTTTGCGCG
This sequence comes from Gluconobacter sp. Gdi, assembly GCF_014132155.1. Classification (GTDB taxonomy): domain Bacteria; phylum Pseudomonadota; class Alphaproteobacteria; order Acetobacterales; family Acetobacteraceae; genus Gluconobacter. Next base: position 193,822 of record NZ_BLJQ01000001.1, on the reverse strand, counting down.
TCATGGCGCGAGGAGAGCGCTTGGGACTAGCCACCCTTTCTTCTGTGGCAGGCGTGAAGGAAGAAGCCAGCGCGATGGCTTGTGGCTTCGCTTTGGGGCCACGCATCAACGCGGGAGGCCGTATTGCCAAGGCCAATCTTGGCTTGCGACTTCTACTCTCCGAAGACGTCGTGGAAGCTCGTGCTCTTGCGGATGAGCTGGATAACGTGAACCGGCAACGTCAGAGCGTCGAGGCTGGCATTCTTGCCCAGGCTATGGAACAGGCTGAACAGCAGATCGAAGCCAATCATGCGGTGATCTTCCTGCATGGTGAAACCTGGCATCCGGGTGTTGTGGGAATTGTCGCGGGACGGCTGAAGGAGCGATTCAATCGTCCGGCTTTGGTCGGCGCTCTCGCGGACGGGATTATCAAAGGATCTGCCCGCTCTGTTCCTGGACTGGATATCGGTGCCGCAATCATCGCGGCCAGACAGTCCGGGCTTCTTCTGACGGGTGGTGGCCATGCCATGGCTGCCGGCTTCTCGCTGGAAGCAGGCAATGCGGCCACTTTCCATGAATTGCTGGACAACACGCTTTCCGAAGCCCGCGCTCTTCCGGTTCAGGACGCATTACGGATCGATGGCCTCACCACACTCAGAGGCGCTTCGCTTGAAGTCGCTGCTCAGCTTGCGCGGTTGGCTCCCTTCGGACCCGGCAATGAAGAGCCCGTTCTGGCAATCAGCAATGTGCGATGCGTCAAGACTGATCGCATTGGCAAGGACGGAAACACCCTGCGCGTGATGTTCCAGGGTGAAGACGGCGGGACACGCCTGAAGGCACTTGTCTTCCGTGCGGGGGACAAACCATTTGTCCCCTTGCTTGAAGATCGGACGATGCCGCTGTTGCATCTGGCAGGGCATTTGAGGGTGGAAACCTGGCAGGAACGACAAAATCTAACTTTTTTCATTTCTGACGTTTCAAGTGCTTGACGGCACAAATGAACCCCCTTATACACCCGCTCACGCCTCCAGTCCCGTTCGTCTAGAGGCCTAGGACACTGCCCTTTCACGGCGGCAACACGGGTTCGAATCCCGTACGGGACACCAAGCTTTTCAAAAGCTTACAGGCACATTTCTCAAAATGAAATGACGCAGATATCCAGCTTTGATCGTACTCTGTACGGTCTCAGAGCTGGAATTTTCTGTTTGTGCCCTCTGCATGAGACCGCGCTTATCGTTCAGGCATCTCAAGACTACCCCTCCCTAAAAATCGTCGTCCGGCTCTGAATTTCTCCTGAAGTCTGAAACCTTTTTTAACTCCTGCGATCACGATTCCGTGTCATAGACCAGACATCTTTTGACATGGAGAACGTAGTTGTCCCGTTTCCCTCTGCGCATGGCCTGCAGCACTGTTTTTTCTATCCGTGGGCTCCTGATGATGAGCACAGCGTTCGGTCTGCTCGCAGTACATTCACAGGCGCACGCAGATGACGATGTGATGTCTCGCATGGAAAAGGAGATGCACCGCCTTCAGGAAGCGCAGGCGCATGTTCAGCAGGAACAGGAAGAGATTAATCGCGATCTTGTCATGCTCCGCTCAGAGATGGCCAAGCATCATCACACGGTTCAGCCAGCAGACAAGACAACGACGAACACGACAATCGTCGCTCGCGGCACGTCTTCGAGGTCTGCCATTCATGGAGTTGCACCTCACGCGCCACAACTCCATTCGTCCCCGCACCCAACTGAACTTGCTTCAGAAGCAACATTCGCATCCAACGCCAACTCGCCTGAAGGACACGTCTCCCGCGCTCTCCCCTCATCAGACTCAAGAGACCGCGTTGCACGAGATCGTCGCGACCACGGGGTGACTGAGTCTGGCGCCGGATCTGAACTGGCCGTGGTCGGGAAGCGGACGGAAGATGTCATGGTGCGCTTTGCTGAAAATGGTGTCGGCCCACATCCGCGTGAAACAATCGGCGCGCAGTCCGCAGGCGCCGTGGGCGACCATGGCGTGTTTCACCTTGGCCCTGTCACGCTCATGCTCGGTGGCTTTGTGGACATGGCAGCCGTTCTTGAGAACCGCCATGTCGCATCTGGCACATTCAATTACTGGCAGGACATGCCGTATCCGAATGAACCGCGATATCACACCAATAATTTCGAAGGGAGCGCCCGCTATAGCCGCCTCTCCCTTCTGGCACGCGGCAACATCAATTCCGAAGCCACCATTTCAGGCTTCTTTGAATCCGATTTTGGTGCTGGTGCGGTGACGACAGATCCGTATGAAAGCAACAGCTATGCGTTCCGGATGCGTCAGGCCTATCTGGCCTATGATGATAATAAAGCTGGCTGGCATTTCCTTGGCGGACAGGCCTGGAGCCTTCTGACGCCCGGACGTATCGGTATCGTGGCCCGTCAGGAAAGCCTTCCGGAAACCATTGAGGCCTCCATGCTAGCGGGTCAGACATGGGCTCGCCAATGGCAAGTGCGCGTCGTCAAGGATTTTATGGACCACCGCCTCTGGGCAGGTTTTTCCATCGAAAACCCGGCGACCCTGTATGACACCACCGGCTTCGCGAACACCAACGGCACGGTGTCCCTTCCAAACGGCAACACGGCCACGATTGGCGAAAATGGCGTTGGCCTGACGAATGACACGGCAAACTTCTCAAACGAAATCGCGCCAGATCTGATTGGCAAACTGGCTTACGATCCCAGTTGGGGCCATTACGAAGTCGAAGGCATCCTGCATTTCCCGCATGATCGCGTGACCATCAATCATACAGGCCACAACAACACCGCCATTGCGGGTGGCGCAGGGGGATCGCTGATCCTGCCAATCATTTCAGGAAAGCTGGAATTCCGCGCGGCCGGCCTCGCGGGATGGGGCATCAACCGCTACGGTTCCGTGCTGCTTCCGGATGCAACACTGAATGCCAAGGGGGACCCGGTGCCCCTCTTCGGTCTTCAGGCGCAGGCAGGCCTGATTGCACATCCCAACCCGCATATTGATGTGTATGGATATTTTGGCACACAGCGCGTGGGACATGCTTATTTCAACAGTGAAGGGTCGTCTTACGGCTACGGCAACCCACTGTATTCGAATACTGGCTGCCTACAGGAACTTTCGTCCCTCACCTGTTCCGCCAATACACGCGGCGTTTCAGAGGCGACGATCGGTGCCTGGTGGAGGTTCTTCAAAGGCCGCTTTGGCACAGTTGAAGGTGGCACTCAGCTCGCTTATGCACGGAGGGACATCTGGAAAGGCATCGGGGGCGATCCGCATACCAGCATGAGCCAGATCTTTTTCGATTTCCGCTATTTACCCTTCCAGTAAAACGCGCCTGCCCAAAAAGCCGCATGCTTAACACACGCGGCTTTTGCCATTTTCAGCCTTTCGTCCAGTAGCCAGACGCCTTGATCCACTGCGGCGAAATTCCACGCTCGTTTTCCAGAACACTCCGAATGGAGCGTGCAACGGATGCTTCCGTCGCAACCCAAATGAATGTCTGCGGCACGATCTGAATGGTCTTCAGGGCGCGTAAGAACGGCTCGGCCTGATGCGCCTGTTCGCTTGGACGATGAACCCAGACAGATGTGTGGGACGCCTTCGTTTCGAAGGACTGTTCCTCAGAGGCATCTGTCACCGCAGCCAGTGTGGTGACAGGCGTTCCGGCATCCAGTTCCTCGACGCGCCTGCCAATAGCGGGAAGTGCGGTTTCATCCCCAATCAGAAGCCAGGTGCGAATATCTCCCGTAATGACGCGCGATCCTTTGGGGCCACCAATGGCCAGATGATCGCCGGGCTTGGCACTACGAGCCCAGTCCGCGGCCGGTCCGCCATCATGGTCCACAAAATCCAGAACCAGCGTTCCAGCAGCGCGGTCAAATACGCGCGGCGTGTAATCCCGACGGGCCATTTCGCCGTCATTCTGCGGGACAAATATCTTGATATGATCATCCGGTGACAGGCTGGAAAAATCCCGAAGGCTCTCGTCCTGAAGCGTGATGCGGATCATGTGTGGCGTCACACGCTCGACGTCTACTACGGTCAGATCACGGCGTTTCAGCTCATGCATGACGCGACGGATTTCCGGGGGAGCAATGGCTGTGGTGTCAGTAACGGTCATCTTCTCATCCTTGAATTACCCCTGAGTAACGGGTCTGAGGACTGCATGACGACAGACGCACAGGCCCGGCACAGCGCAGGGGCTGTTCGGTTCTGTGCGTTGATTGACGTTAACGCTTACGGAAACTGGAGACGTCCAGCCTCGATGTCATCTCCAGCCACGATCTGACTGGAGCATTCCTTCAACTGTCCCCTCTTACTGATCCTCGACTGAAAATTCGATTGGAACAGTGAGAGAAACTGTCGCCCCTGCAATCTCTTCCGGCGGCGGCGGGAACGGTTCTGCACGCCGGACAACCGCCAGTGTTTCTTCGTCCAGCAATGAAAAACCACCACTCTTCCGGATCTTGGCGGACAGAACATGCCCACGCCGATCCATGACGAAAAACAGGACAGGAGTGCCTTCCTGATGCTGGGCCAGAGCATCTGAGGGGTAACGCTTGAAACGTTCGAGACGCGCCAGAATATCGCCCTGCCAGGTCACGGGCGCGTTGCTGGAGTGACTCGCGTGTGATGCAGACGCCGCGCTACTGCTCTGAGAGGGCGTACTATCGGCAGCAGGCGGAGCGGTCATCTTGTCAGCAACAGGAGCCTGCATCGGGATCGGTTTCACCGGCTGAGGCAGGCTCTTTGCTGTTTTCTTGTGAACCTTGACCTTCTCCACCTTTGGAACAGGCACGGGCGGATGCGGTGCCGGAGACGGCGGGGCGTCCACCTGTTGAGGCGTATCCGGCTGCGGTTCCGGCGGCGTGACCATCTGCTGCGGCCCGGGATCGACATCCTGTGGAGGAGCAGGCGCAGGTGTCGGCATGGGGGACATGTCAATTGCAATGGCAGGCGGGGGGGCAGCACTTGGGGCCGCAACCTGTGGCGGCGCATGTGTCACGGCCCACCAGAGTGCTGCGCCTGTCAGAACAGTCATAGCTACACCAGACAGCCCCCAGACACGCACACTCCGCTGGTCTTCGGTCTGCTGATACCATTGATACCAGTCCCGGAAGGTCGTGGGGAGAGACGCGTGTGAAGAACTCACGGCCCTTCCCCAGCCTCCTGCCCCTGAAGCGTGACAAGCGCGACCTTAAGGAAACCAGCCTTCCGAAGCTGCCCCATCACGCCCATCAGCGTTCCATAATCGACGGTCTTGTCTGCCCGCAGGAAAATCCGCTCTTCCTTGTTTCCCTTACTAGCTTTGCCGAGTGCATCAATAAGCTGATCCGAGCTGACGGCATCCTCGCCCAGAGCCAGCGTATGGTCAGCCTTGACGGTCAGAAAAACCGGTTCATCCGGGCGGGGAGCAGGTGTTTCGGGTGAAGATGGCAGATCAACCGGGACGTTGACCGTCGTCAGAGGTGCAGCAACCATGAAGATCACGAGCAGAACCAGCATGACGTCGATAAACGGCGTCACGTTGATTTCGTGCGCTTCCAGCACCGCCTCATCGGCATGACGAATATGAATGGCCATGCCTGCGATTACTCCGCAGCAGCCATGAAGCGGACGACATTGCCACTTGCTGCAAGCGCCGCGCGGGCCAGATCACGGGAGACCAGACGCATCACAAGCGACGTCAGATCCGCGACGCAGGCACGACAAGCCGCCGTCTGACGAGCAAGATGGTTGTAAATCACAACGGCAGGAATGGCAGCGACCAGACCAAGCGCCGTGGCCAGCAGGGCCTCAGCAATGCCTGGAGCAACAACGGCCAGACTGGTCGCATGAGCAGCGGCAATGCCCGTGAAGGAGGACATGATGCCCCACACCGTTCCGAACAGGCCAATGAAGGGAGACGTCGCACCAATTGTGGCGAGCACGCCGGTCCCTCTCATCAGGCGGCGGCCTTCGGCAGCTTCCAGACGCTCAAGATGCAGGACAATCCGCTCTTTGATGCCTTCGCGATCGGCAGGAATATCTTCCGAGCGACGGCGCTCCGCTTCTGCGGCCAGAACCATAGCATGAGCGATACCCGCACCATCGCGCGTCCATTCTTCTCCCAGATGCAGTGTGTCTGCGTCTTCCAGAGCCGTTTCTGATTTTTTGAGCTGCGCACGCAGGCGAACCAGCTCCACAGTCTTGGCAATGAAAATCGTCCATGTGACGACGGATGCCGCTGCCAGAAGTGTCATGACACATCGGACAACCGGCCCGGCGCCCAGAAACATCTGCCAGGGAGAGAACGTAAGAGACATCAAATAGGCCTGTCGGGGCGACTCTATGCGCCCTCCTGTCTCGAGGTTGGAACACCATATCCTTGCAGAAAACCGACATCTGTCTCGCGCAGTCCGGGCGACACGCACCACATGGATTGCAGAAACCCGCAAAGACCTTTAAGGGACGATAATGAGAGTCATTCTTAATTACAAGCAAGATTCTTAACCGCTTTGAAAAAAGCCCCGAGAGCCGTCCAAGGAAGAACACACCCATGTTGATCCACATCCCGAACGTCCTGTCTCCTGAAGAGGTACGCTATTGCCGCGACCAGCTTGAGACGGCGCAGTGGACAGACGGACGTGTCACAGCGGGAGAACAGTCTGCAAAGGCAAAACTGAACCTTCAGATTCCGCAGGATTCAGATGTGTGCCGTGAACTGGGCGAAATTGTTCTGAGGGCTTTAGGGCGCAATCCAACTTTTAATAGTGCTGCCCTGCCCTTGCGAGTTTATCCACCACTTTTCAACCGATACGATACCGGAATGCATTTCAACGCACATGTTGATAATGCCATCCGCCCTATTCCAGGCGCTGGTTTCCGCATCCGGACGGACGTTTCCTCCACACTATTTCTGTCTTCCCCAGAAGATTACGACGGTGGAGAACTCGTCATTCAGGACACGTACGGCAACCAGAACGTCAAACTCCCTGCGGGCGACATGGTGGTCTACCCGTCTACCAGCCTGCACAGCGTTAACCGCATTACGCGCGGTAGCCGCTGGGCATCGTTCTTCTGGTCGCAATCCATGATCCGCGACGATACAAAACGCGCTCTTATGTACGATTTTGACCGCTCCATCATCGAAACACGCAAGGCGCTACCCGATGATCACCCAGCGGTTTTGGGCCTGACCTCAACCTATCATAATCTTCTGCGGCAATGGGCGGAGCTCTGAAGTCGTCAGCCCTCCCTTAAAACGAATGAACCAGCACCCGGTATGATCTTTCGCCGGGTGAGATTCATGCCGGAACAGCGCTGAGCCGTTTCACGAGACCCAACTGACGAACAGCCTGTGCACCAATGCTTTTCAAAGCAGGATCAGCATAAGGTTGGACAGCAGCAATGATTGCTCGACAAACATCTGGCAACCCTGTCTTCAAAGCCCGTTGAAGACAGGAGGCTGCCGCTGCGATGTCCTGATGAGCAAGCGCAAGACGTGCAAGATTAATCTCGGCCCAGCAATCTCCCCCCTCAGCCGCTGCTTGAAAAAAGATTTTTGCACCTTCCAGGTCGGGCGTTCCGGCAATCCCTTCCTCATGAAGCAAACCAAGCATATTGAGCGCTTTTGCATTTCCTTTTTCAGCAGAAAATACATACAGCCGATATGCTCGAGCACGGTCTTTGGGAGCACCATCGCCGAGTAACAGAAGATCGGCCAGGTTAAACATGGCCCATGCATCCCCGAGCTGTGCCGCTTCTTCAAAATATAGAGCCGCCTGCCCTGTATTCCGGACGACGCCCCAACCGCGCTCATAGGCGCGTCCCAGCATGTTCAATGCCGTAGGATGACCACTTCGCGCAGCCGCTTCAAAGTATGGGAAAGCGTCTGCAAACCGTCCTGTATCCACATGCATCTGGCCAAGAAGAAGCTGAGCCTGCACCTGAGGAGGACAGGTGATGGCCGGTATTTCCCGTTCAGCACAAAATCCGACTGACTGCTCGCACGAAGCCATATTTATCTACCGTTAATTCAGCAGAAAGCCCTCCCGGCCAGAAGCCGGAAGGGCTGAAACTACTTTTGTCGTGACTAACCTCAGAAATTTAGGCCAAAGCTTCCCATGAATGTCCGCCCCGACATGGGAACGGCACGCCCTGTGTTGAAAGCCGAACCATAGTTCAGATGGTTGGTCAGATTGTTGGCATTAAACTGCGCATGGTAACGACCGTAGTCGTAGGACACGATGCCATTCAGCGAGAAGTTGTAAGGCATCCGCGCTGTATTGGCTTCGTTAGCCCAGTAGCCTGAACTGTACTGGGCACCGCCACCAGCCTTCAGAGTGCCCTGCCCCGCTCTCAACACCAGATGGGACAGGTTATAGGTGCTCCACACCGAGAACGAATTGTGCGGAAGCTGGGGCGCCTGATTGCCGTGCAGCGTAGCGCTATGCGTCACCTTGCCGCCCATGTAAGCGTACGTCGCATAAAGATCCCAGTTCTGGGTAATCTTTCCAGTTGCGCTCAGTTCGGCACCACGAATGCGACGGCCGGTTCCCGCATCCTGGAAGCCTGTGATGATGTTGCCATCGTCATCATAGGTGTAGGAATTGTTCTGATTGATCTGGAACAGGGCGCCCGTTACGCCAAGGCGCTTGTTAAAGAAGTCGAGCTTACTTCCAACTTCAAACAGATCACTACGCTGTGGCTTGAGGTCACGCCCGTTATTCGCGACATCCGCGCTCCCGGCATTATTCGTCACAATAGACGAAGCATCCGTCCCAACCGGCTTATACGAGCGCGCGAACGTGAAATAAACGGTGGCATCCTTGGTGATGTCATACATCACGCTCGCAGATGGGCTGAACTTGTTCGAAGACTGGGATTGCGTTCCCGCAGCAGACGTCGTCGCACTCCAGAACTTGCTCTGATAGCTATCCCACCGGAACGTTCCGAATACGGACAACTTGTCGGTTAGATGGATCTTGTCTGCAAAGAACAGGCCCAGATCCCGAAAATCCGTCATGCGCCGGCCGGTTGATGGCCACGTGATGTATGTTGAGGGAGAGGAATAGTAAGGGCTACGGATTGCCTGATTGTTTGATCTGTTGACGTAGGTTCCCATGCTACGGTCATCCTTGGTGTAATTGATATCCACACCAGCCCGGATGTCGTGCTTCAGGAAGCCTGTATTGAATTTCGAACGCCCCATCATGACATTCTGAATGCCCCAACCGTCCTGCTGGTAGGCAACGCCGCCACCTGCGCCATAGGGCAGAGTAGGATTTCCACCAGATAGAAAACTCGAAGCACATGCGCCGGAACACGCACTCGGGGTCGTCGCGGCATATTCACGATGATAATGGCTGAAGCGCGTGTCGTTGCTCAGCGTCAGCCACCGGGCAATTTCGGTCGCAAACTTTGAGGTGACCATGTGAATATTAGAATTGTCGCGATCAAAGCTGCGCGTATATGTCGTATCGCGATTCAGCCCGTGTTCTGTAATGGGCGAATACGTATTGCCCGTCAGGATCATTGGCACGCCATAATCCGGCATTCCGCGGCTGCCGAGCCACTGATAGTTCAGGTGATAGGTGGCTTTCGTTCCCAAACCAAAACCAAGATCAGCCGCCACACCATAACGATCTGACCGCACATTGTTCCGGTCTGCCACATCCTGCTTGTTATACATGCCGTTCACACGAAGGGCTGTATGCTTGCCAAGCTGGTAATTGACGTCTGCCGCACCGCGATACTGCATGCCGCTGCCAATCGACTGATCAAAAGCATAATGGTTTCCCAGATGCGCCTTTTTCAGCGTCTGGTTGATCACACCACCAACGTTACCGGCACCGAAATATTCACCACTCGGTCCTTTAACCACTTCAACACTTTCCGTATTGAACGTGTCACGAACATACGTTCCAAAATCACGCAGACCGTCTTCGTAAATATCGCCACGCGCCTGCTGACCACGAATGCGGAACTGGTTGCCATTCATGCCGCCATTGCCCTCCCCCGTAGACATCGTAATACCGGGAACATTGGCCAACGCCTGATCCAGAGTGAACAGACGCTGCTGTTCGATCAGAGCCTTGGGCACAACGCTGATGATCTGGGGCGTCTCCCGCACGGTATCCGGCATACGCCCGATATCCAGTGTCGTGTTGTTCGTATTCGTGGGTTCGGGTGTGGCCGTTTCGGTCTGTCCGTGAACCTTGACGGCAGGCAGACTGACAGACGCCGTATCATTCGTAACTCCGGCATCCTGCGCGTCTGCTTCTCCGGTTTCCGTCACACCGAGACCCGCGCCTAAAGCCAGAAGCACCAGTTTCTGCCACTTCCCAGAGGAAGAATGAGCTGCCTCAGTGAAAACCTGGCCCTCTGTCAGAGCGTGCGGGCTAAAATGTTCGTTTTTCGACGGCATGGAATCACCTGAACTCATGGACCTGACAATGTGCCGAAACAGAAACAGGCAGCTGGCCCGGGGATGGCACTCCCTTCCGTCACGATGGGTACATCGTCTCCAGGAATTCAGAGGTCTCTCATGGTCAGGCAAAGCCCAGGTTCAGCACACTGAAACTGGCGCTATCTTCCTCAGAAGAGTTGTTAATGCAACTGATTCTCATTAACTAGGCCATGACATAACATTTCACCTGACTCCCAGGCGTCCCATTTCCCCACGAATGGCCTGTGAAACCGTATCCCGCATCCATCGATGAAGCTGATCCATGTCCAGCCGTGGATGCCAGGCCTGAAACGCGTGGACTGGTGGAAGCACAAAAGGAAAATCAAACGTTTCAAGACCCATCTCCGCCAATGGCAGACAGTCAATAACGATCCGCGGTAAAGGAAGGATCATGTCTGTTCCACGCAGTGATTCGATAAGCGAATAATACGTCGGAACCACCATCGCGATGCGACGTGAGAGAGCATATCGCTCCTTCAGGATGACATCGATCGGGCCAAACGCACGCCCTTTCCGCGACACACTGACATGATCGTAAGCCACAAGTGCATGAGGGGTGATTTTTCCCTTAAGGATCGGATGCCCTGCCCGGACGAAGGCACTGAAAGACGTGTCGAACAGGGCCTTGCGCATGATTTCCGGACGCAGATCGTCAGTCGCCCCAATATAGAGATCTATGTGGCTTCCACGCAGGGCTTCACTGGCGGTCTCTTCAGACTCCGGGGAGAAAACAATGCGACATTCCGGGCAATCCTTCCGAAGGGCCAGAAGAATTGCAGGCCCGAAAGCACCCACAACAATATCATTGGCGCGAATGGTGAACTTTGGAGACATCGCCTTCAGATTCAGCTCCGCCCCTTCATTGAGCAGATCATCCGCATCCCTCACCAGTCCCTGAACACGGTCCCGGATACGGTTGGCGAAAGCCGTTGCAACCATGCGCCGACCGGACATGACAAGGATGGGGTCGTTAAAAACACTTCGCAGACGCGCCAGATGTCGGCTCATGGCAGGCTCACTGACCTGTAATCTACGCGCGGCGAGCGAGACGCTCTGCTCTTCCACCAGCACCTGGAGATAACGCAACAGATCCAGGTCGTAGCGGCGGCCTCCTGACTTCCGGTTTGCCATACACTTATCTCCCCTAATCGTGAGCGCCCTGTTCCAGCCGCATCAAACAGGAATAACGCAGTCCAACATACAGAAATGAAAGGCTTAAGAGAAACACTTCCAGAAAGTGGAATCCTCATCTGCCTGAAGTGTGGGTTTTTCTCCACCTGCGCATCGCCGATAGAAGCTCTCTGGCATCACGAGAGCACCTTATGGCTTTACCTTCACCCACCGCAGCAGCACCCGAACAACCCTCCTACATACCGCCGTTCGGAATGCGGACCATTATAGGGTGCCTTGGCATGTTGCTGGCTGTGCATGTTGCCGGATTCAACGAGCACATTACCGAAATCGGCCTGTCAGACATTCGCGGCGCCATGCATATCGGTCATGACGAAGGCACGTGGTTCATCTCGACCTACGAGGCCTTCAACATTGCCGCCATGGCCTTCACGCCATGGTTCTACATGACATTCTCGATCTACCGGTTTTCGATCTTCATGACGGCAGTGCTTGCCCTGCTGTCCATTCCGCTGCCGTTCATGCCTGACATGATTTCCTTGTGTTTCCTGCGCGCTGCACAGGGTCTCAGTGCAGGGTGTCTGCCGCCCGTCCTCATGACCGTGATGCTCAAATACCTGCCGCCGCCTATCAAGGTGTTCGGTGTGGGTGGATACGCCATGAGCGCGACATTCGGCCCTAATCTGGGTGGCCCACTGGAAGCCCTGTGGTTTGAGCATTTCGGCTGGCACTGGCTGTACTGGGAGGTCATTCCACTCAGCGCCATTGCCATTGCCATGATGGCTTATGGACTTCCCAAAGACCCGGTGCATCTCGAACGCTTCGTGAAGTTCAACTGGCGCGGCTTCTTCATCGGTGTGCCGTCCATTTTATGCGTCGTCACAGTCCTTTATCAGGGTGATCGACTGGACTGGTTCCGCTCTCCGATTATTTCCCATCTGACGTTCTGGGGCGGAGCGCTGTTTGTGGGCTTCCTGTTCCACGAATGGCACCATCACAGCCCGTTTTTCCGACTTCAGTACTGGAAGAACCGTAACATCGCGATGGCCATGCTTACTCTTGTAGGCGTTCTGGTCATCTGCAGTCTGATGATACAGATTCCGTCCACCTATCTGGCGGAAGTTCGCGGATACCGTCCGTCCCAGACAGCCCCTATTGCGCTGATGGTCGCTCTGCCACAGCTCATCATGCTTCCGTTGACTGCAGCCCTCTGCAACATGCGCTCGGTGGACTGCCGCTATCTGCTCGGCATCGGCATGAGCTGCCTCGGGCTGGCGGCGTTCCTCGGAACCTGGCTCACACCGGACTGGGTACGGGATAATTTCTATCTTCTGCAGGGCCTACAGGTAGTGGGGCAGCCCATGGTGGTCATTCCCGTTCTGGTGCTTGCAACCATGTCCCTCGGGCCGGCGGATGGGCCATTCATTTCCGGCATGGTGAACATGCTCAAGGGAATGGCCAGCGCCGTAGCTGCGGCTCTATTCGAGGTGCTGCTCAGACGTCGTGAGCAATATCATTCAAACATGCTGCTGGACCGCTCCGGCAATAACGCGACGTCCCTGTCCGGCATGGGAAACCCGATCGAAAACGCGATCCAGAACACCTCGCCAGATACAGCGCATGTCTCCCGCAATGCGTTGGAAATCTTCCATGACTACCTGCACGAGCAGTCTGTCGTGCTTGCTCTGGCGGATATCTACCTCGTCGTTGCGGTGGTGTGCGCCGTCTACGTTGTTTTGAATTTCATTCTTCCGAAACGCGTCTATCCACCCGGCAAAGGCCCGGCACCAAAACCTGCAGCAACTCCCACTCCTGTTCCGGCGGCTCCCGTGACCGCCCCCGCACATTAAGATCCGGATCTCTCAGACATGATTTATGGAAAGCCTCTTCTTCTCGCCGGTTGTGCAGTCGTGGTTCTGACCGGACTGGCCTGGAGCGCCGATCGTTTCTTCGTGGGTGATGGCGTTCACCAGAAAACCAATGATGCCTATGTAACGGCAGACTTCACGACCGTTGCTCCCAAGGTTTCGGGCCGGATCGACCGCGTGCTGGCGGAAGATAATGAAAACGTTCACGCTGGCGAAGAACTCGCCCATATCGAAGACGATGACTATCGCGCAGCCCTTGCCGCCGCCAAGGGTGACATGGCAGCCGCAGAAGGTGATGTAAGCAACCTTCAGGCCATGCTGGCCCGTCAGGACAGCCTGATTGCCGCCGCTTCGGATACGGTTAAAGCTGACGAAGCGAGTCTGGCCTTCGCGCAGCAGAACGCCACCCGCTATCACAATCTTTCTGCAGGTGGGGCCAGCACGCTCGAGCAACAGCAAGGTGCCGATGCTCATCTTCGGGAAGCCATGGCAGCCCTCGCCCGCGACAAGGCTGGCGTTGACAGTGCCCGACAGCAGATCCCGGTTCTTCAGGCACAGATCCAGCGTGCACAGGGCGCCCTTCTCAAAGCACAAAGTACCGAACATCAGGCAGAGCTGAACCTGTCCTACTGCACCATTCCAGCACCGGTAGACGGCATTGTCGGTGAGCGTGGCGTGCGCGTTGGTGCTTATGTGCATCCGGGTACAGGTCTACTCGCTGTGGTTCCGGTTCAGAAAGCCTATGTGCTGGCCAATTTCCAGGAAACCCAGCTGACCAAGATGCAGACAGGCCAACGGGCCACCATCTGGGTTGATACCTTCCCCGGTCATCCGCTCCACGCACATGTGGACAGTCTGGCCCCAGCAACGGGCGTAGCCTTCGCTGCGATTCAGCCAGATAATGCGACAGGCAACTTCACGAAGGTCGTCCAGCGCGTTCCCGTCAAACTGACAATCGATGCAGGACAACCACTGGCAGCCAAGGTTCGCGTCGGCATGTCTGTTGAAGCGGAAGTGGATACGGCCTCGCAGCCGGAAGGCCCACATGCCCGTGACAACCGCTACGCCTGGCAGTGAGACAGTCCATGCGCTTTTCCCTATCGCCGCGAATAACTATCCTTCTGTCTGTTACAGCGTTGAGCGCCTGTACGGTCGGACCGGACTATCATAAGCCCACTGACAACGCGCCCGCGCACTACCATGAGAGTGTTGCCCCAGCGACAGACCGCCCGACAGAAGCCACTCTCGACCCGCAATGGTGGCACCTCTACAACGACCCGGTGCTCACGCAACTTGAAGCAGACGTTGTTCGCAGCAATCTGGACCTGCGGACAGCCGCGCTGAACCTGGCTGAAAGCCAAGCAGAGCGCCGGATTGCGAGTGCCGCGCAAATGCCGCGCCTGGATGGCGCAGCCTCCTACGCACGGGAACGCGCCAGCACCAACGGTATTCTGGGGCTACTAGGAACAACTGAACAGGCTAGCCCTGGCGATATTGCCAGTGGTGCACAGGGGTTTGGCCCTGCCGCTGCCGACGGCGCCAAAGGAAATCCAGCCTTTAACCTGCCTCAGTATGGCTTAAGTGCCTCTTGGGAAGTCGATTTCTGGGGACATGTCAGAAGGCAGGTTGAAGCAGCCACAGCTGCCATGCATGCAACAGAAGACATGCAGCGCAATGTCCTGGTCTCCCTGATGGCCGAGACAGCACAGGACTATATTGCGCTCCGCAATGTGCAGGCACAGATTGCCATTACCCAGCAGAGCATCGAAATTGCCCGTCACAGCGTGGACCTGACAACACTGCGCTTTACACAGGGAACCGCTACCAAACTGGACGTCGCCTATTCCCGCGGACAGATGCACAGCTTCGAAGCGCGGTTGCCGCCCTTAAAAAGCCAGAGCGTGCATCTCATCAATGCCCTCAGCTTCCTTGTCGCACGCGAACCGGGAGCGCTGGCCAGCACATTGAATAAGCCCGGCATTATTCCACCCGTGCCAACCAACATTCCGACGGGCCTGCCGTCTCAACTCGCGGACCGGAGACCAGATATCCGCGCGGCAAGGGAACGTCTGCATGCTGCAACGGCAAGTATTGGCGTGGCTATTGCAGACTTCTACCCCCGTGTAACGCTATCCGGCAGTTTGGATATTCAGGCACTCCAGTTCAGCGGACTTGGGTCCTGGGCATCGCGTCAGTATGGCTTCGGCCCAACCATGACGCTACCGCTCTTTGAAGGCGGCCGCCTTACAGGACAGCTTCATCTTCGGAAAGCGCAGCAGAAAGAAGCCGCCATCGCGCTTCAAAAGACAATCCTGCATGCATGGGAAGAAATCGATGATGCCATGACGGATCTGAGCACAGCTCAGGAGCGTCAGAAGCGGCTGGAAGAAAGCGTCACCGAGAACGAAACGGCCGTTCACATTGCCCAACTTCAGTATAGTCAGGGTGCCGGGGACTTCCTGAATGTCCTGACAGCACAGAGTGCGCTTCTCTCGACGCGAAGTGCCCTGTCAGAAGCCCGTGCAGGCGTCTCCGTTTCAATGACGCATCTTTACCGCGCCCTAGGGGGCGGCTGGGAAGGCTCTCTTTAAGCGTACTGGGTATTTCCCAACCCTTCATTCTGTCGTTCGGCGAGAGACGTCGCAGCCGGACGACAGATCTGACACCCTTCACGGTGCATCCCCGGCTGAGGATAAATTCAGCAAATCCATGAAATACTGCGCCCTTAGGATTTTTTGTATTTTCCTGACGGCCTTTTCTACCGAACAAAAAGATTTTGCCTTGACGCTTTTGGCTTAAAAAAGGTCTTTTTGTGATATTATCTTTCAGATATACCCTCTCAAAAGCACCTTGTTAGTATTTTTTTAGTGTTTTCTCGCGACACTCGGACCTATGGCCAAGCGGGACAGACTTAGTGAACACCTATCAGGAACAGAATTTCGGAACTTATCTTGAATCACTTCAGGCATGGTCCGAAAGTTCTCATGATTCCTTTGTTCTCCATGCTCTTGATTGCTCGGCTATTGTCGCCGTAACGAATACTAAAGGAAAAATTCTCTCAGTTAATGAAAAATTTGTCGAGATCAGTGGCTATTCCAGGGCTGAACTGATCGGACAGGACCATCGAATGCTTCACTCGGGCGTTCATGATTCCAATTTCTTTCAGAAAATGTACAGAACCATTGCACAGGGGGGCGTCTGGCATGGTGAAATCTGCAATAGAAAGAAAAACGGAAAACTATACTGGGTCGATACAACAATTGTTCCCCGATGCAATGAAAAAGGGAAGGTCATTAATTATGTGGCGATCCGCTTTGACATCACTGCCCGCAAACGTGCCGAACAACGCCTGACAGCCAACCGGCTGAAATTGCAGGAAGCCGTCAATACTGACTTCCTCACGAATATTTCCAACCGCACATCATTCTCACAGTACCTGAAAGTGCTTTTCGCACAGGAACATCCAGACAACCGGCATTTCTGTCTGTGCCTGCTCGATATCGATACGTTCAAAATCATCAATGATACATCTGGCCATGAATCCGGTGATCGCCTGCTAAAGAAAATTGCAGGGCGCCTGAAGACTTTCCAATCTCCCGACTGTTTCATTGCCCGTATTGGTGGAGACGAATTTGCCATCATCATGGTGTCAAACGACCCGCAGACATTTGAACTCAAGCTCCAGAAAATTCTTGAGGCTATGCGCTTCCGGTTTCGTAGCGGAAGTCTGACGCATCTTTGTAGTGCCAGTCTGGGCTATGCGGTCTCGAAGCTGAACGACAGTCGAAAACGCGAAATTCTGCGCTGTGCAGACCTTGCACTTTATGAAGCCAAAGCAGACGGTCGCAACAGAATCAAAAAATACGCGCCCTTCATGAAAGAAAAAACCGAGCGCCGCTCTCGACTGAGAACAGCCATGCAGGCCGCTCTCAAGAAAAAGCAATTCAAACTTTTCTATCAGCTTGTTCTCCCCTTAAATCAGGACAGCCCGCCCTCTTTCGAAGCTCTCCTGCGCTGGGATCATCCAGAGCGCGGACTGCTGAGCCCACAGTATTTTTATGATGCTTTTGACGATGCAGAACTGAGCATCGCAATCGGAAATTTCGTCTTGCGGCAGGCACTCACGGATATCCGGTATCTTCTGCAGCACAAAATCCCGTTTGACCGCATTTCCATCAACGTAACGTCAGATGATTTTCGGGATCACAATTTCACGGAACGGCTTTTCCGTGAAATGAAAAAACATGGTGTTCCGGCTGAAAAACTGACCATTGAGATCACAGAGAAAATTCTCTTTGGTCAGCACAATCAGCATATTCTGGATGAACTCAAGAAACTCCATCGTGCTGGTGTTCAGATCTCATTAGATGACTTTGGTACCGGCTTTGCGTCTCTGACCCATCTACGCACCGTGACGTTCGATCATATCAAGATTGACCGGGTCTTTACGTCAGGCGTTACGGAGCGCGGCATTGATACTGCTATTATCCGCGGCGTTATCGATATTGTTCACAGCATGAACCGTGTTGTTGTGGCTGAAGGCGTGGAAACGGCCGAGCAAGCCGAAGAACTGCGCCTGATGGGATGTGACTTTTTACAAGGATGGCATTTTTCAAAAGCGGTTCCACTGTCCCAGATTCCACATGTTCTCAACATGGATGGACCGCCCTGGATCAAAAGTGAGTCGATCGTCCCTGAAATGGACGTTGCAGAATAGGTCGTCCCACCTCTCGATATAAAAAACGGGGGCAAGCTGCTTTCGCAACCGCCCCGCCTTCAACTTCAGACAGTCCCTAAAATTAGAACCGCTGATCAATGCCGGTCAGGATGGTACGACGCAGGCCATACTGTGGCGCCCCCACGCCAATGCCGCTGCCGTCACGCAGCAGGTACGTCCTGTCGAACAGATTGGTGACATCCAGACGAAGCTGCGTCTGCTTCAGGAATGGAACGTGGAACAGATCCTTGAAGGACTGAACCAGAGACAGATTGAATGTCGCATACTGCGGCACAGAAGCACCATTCGGCGTCGCGCCATCAGCTCTCAGACCACTTCCATAAACCATTGTCGCAGACAGGCGCAGCGGGTGGCCGGTTCTGTAGAAAGCCGTGTAGCTTGTCCCCGCAGACGCCGTCCAACGTTGGTCATGATCAAGATGCACCCAGCGGTTCTTGATGTAAGACAGATCTTCAGGATCGAAGTTCCACTCACCCGACACCACGTCCTTGCCAATGGCACGTGACCAGGAGAAATTGCCATAAACACTGAAGGCGCCACGCGTGTAATCCGTGGAGAACTCGTATCCGTGCACCTGTCCACGACGGTAGTTGAACACTGACAGAATAACAGGCGAGCCAAACTGCCCCTCATCAATCATGTTCTTCGCCAGTTTGACGTAGGCATCAAACGAAGCGTGCCAGCCTGGCAGGATCGTTTGAGAGAAACCGGCGTCAAAGTAGTGATCGCGCTCAGACTTGACCGTGCTGTTCTTGTAATTGGCAGGCTCAGCAGAGGTTCCCGTGTATTTATACAAAGCCGTTCCGGTCACGAGTTCAAACGGCGGCGGCGTGAAGTAACGGGAATAGCCCGCATGGAAGGTTCCACCGTGCCAAGGCTTGTAAACGATATTGATACGCGGGCTGACCTGCTTTGAATGTGTGTATTCATCCACACCATCAAACCGCAGACCATAATTGATGGTCAGGTTCTTGATCGGACGCCATTCATCCTGAGCGTACAGCCCGTACATCCAACCCGTACGGCCGGAGCCATCATGGATGTTCGCCGTATCGCCGGAGTAAACAGCGTTGCCGTCCTCGTCCTCACCGGACTGCGTATAAACTGTTGAGTCAGACTTGGACGTATTACGCTCAACATAGATCTGATAGCCGAAACGAACGGTATGATTTCTTGCAGCCTGCCAGGTTGCATCCGTCTGTGTTCCGGTTGAGAAGACGGATCGCGCAGCACGCTGTGCAATGCCGTTATATACCAGATCGCCTAGCGGATCAGGTGAGTATCGCAGAGAGCTGTATCTCAGCACGGCGGACGTCTGGAAACTGAGACGCCCCATATCCTTCTGCAAGGAAAGTATGCCGAAATCCGTGATTTCCTTCTGGTGCTCGCTCAGGCTGCTGCTGTCCCCTGTGCCATACTGGCTCTGGGACAGGGTGCTTCCGAGATAGGACGGATTGGCGAACTGGCGCTGCTGACCCGGATTGTTCGGGAGCTGATACTCAGCATTCGAAACACCGGCGGTTAGACTGATCCGGGTATTTTCATCAACCGTGTACCGAGCATGCCCCAGGAAGTGGTACTGGTTCGTCAGATCGTGGATCGCATTGAAGCTGGGGGTCGTGTTTTCAATGCCAACACGGTTGTGAATATAGTCAGCGGTAGCAAACCAGTCCCACTTCCCCTTGTGGCCACCATATTGCAGTGACGGAAAGAAATAGTCCCGGGCGCCGCCATAAATGGAGACACTACCGCCCGCATCGGAATAGCCATTCTTGGTGTTGATATCGATCACACCGGCCTGAAGAAATCCGTACTCGCTGGGAAGCGCGCCCGTCGTGAGGGACATGGAATGTGCAAAGCGGGTCATGAGCGCCTGACCGAAAACACTCATGCCTTCTGGCAGCGCCACACCATCCAAACGGAACTGGACTTCGTTATGGTCGCCACGGATATGAATCTGACCGTAGCTGTCCTGCGCGACGCCTGGTGCCTGAAGAAGAACAGACGTCAGGGGCGCGTTATCGCCACCCGGATTAGTCTCGATGTCCTGACGGCTGAAACGATAGGTCGTGGCCCCTGTGGAAGACTGAAGAGCGTCCCGGGCCCGTTCCAGATGAGCATTGACGACAAGATCGTCTTCACCTGTGCGGCTCGTTTCCGTCACGGTCGTTCCGTGCTGGTTGTCAGAATGACCGAAACTGGAACGAGAGGTTTCCGTATCGGTACCTGTCGTTCCAGCCGTTGTTTCCTGAGCATGAGCAGCGCCACACAGAGCCGTCGTGCATCCAAGAAGCACAAGGAAAGATCGGGCAGACACAAAAGGCAGCATGAGGTCCTCAACAGACGAAAGGTATTTTCAGCGCCAACTCTCTATTATGTTATATCATAACAGATCAAGCAGAAGCGGACCTTTTTCCTCCTGATTGTTTGCTCTGGCATCCCGGTGAGATATAAAAGCCACAATTCTGCCGCTGCCCGGCATTTTCCTTTCAGAAGAGCATCTTTTTCCATGGCGTTTCGCAGGGTTCTTTTTCTTGGCGTCAGTCTCCTGGGAGCGTCTTCAGTTCTCGCGGCAGCGCCTCCTGTTCAACACAATAAGAAACAGCGTCACGCTGCTCCAAAATCTCTTGAAGCTCATACGGACGAAACCATTAAAGTCAGCATCAAGAGAACGGATTTTGCATTTCAATCTGCCCAGAAACAGCCGGATGCCGATACCCGCCTGACTGCGGAACGCCTGATCGAGCGTGGTGTCGTGACGTTGCGCGACGTCGAGCGCGTGGCACCCAACCTGACCATTCAGTCCATCAACGGAACGGCTTCCACGAATTTCTACCTTCGCGGCGTGGGCTTTAACGACTTTACCCAGAATAATATCCCAACCGTTCTGACCTATTTCGATGACGTGCCTTTCGCGTTCTCAACCATGGCCAGCGGCCTGATGTTCGATCTGGCAGACGCGGCCGTCACACCAGGCCCGGTCGGCACGACACATGGACAGTCGGACACTGGCGGTGAAGTGCGCTTCCGTACGGCGGACCCGACCAGCAGCTGGCATTACGGAGCCAGCGAAGATATCGCCTCCTATGCCCGTAGCCGAAGCGAGGCCTATGTGTCAGGCCCGCTGGCGAAAGGACTCGATTTCCGACTTGCGGGTCAGACACGACAGGGCGGTGGCTGGCAGACCAACCCCCTGACGGGGGCTCATCTGGGCGATGCAGATTCCTGGGCTTTACGTGGAAAGCTGCGCTGGCGCCCTGACAGCCGGACCACAATCATGCTGTCAGGTCACTTTGTGCAGGACAACAGCGAAGTCGTCGCTGGCGTTCCGGTGCACCGCCTGATTGGCTCTCAGGGACTACCCTCACTGGAACACCAGCAGGCAGAGTGGTTTCTACGACCTCAGTTTGCCGATCTGATCGGGCGCCCCCGTAGCCTCAAACCAAGTGAACACAATCAGTTCTGGGGCTGGGATCTGCATATTGACCGTGATCTCGGCTTTGCAAAAATTACGTCCGTCAGTGCCTTCGAGACGGAACGCCAAGGGGAATATACGGATCAGGACGGCACATCTGCGTCACAGGCCGATACATATCGAACGATCAGCGCGAACGCTTTTACGCAGGAGTTGCGCCTGTCTTCAAACGATCCGAACAGCCGTTTGCAATGGGTTGTCGGAGCATTTTATCAGCGCAGCCGGATGAAACAGCGCTTCCTGTTCGATTACACAGACTACTCGGCCCGCGGCTATATGATGTCCACCAATTTCGGCATGAATCAGGAAAGTACATCCGAATTTGGTCACATCAGCTATCGCCTGCCGCATAACGTCACGCTTTTTGGTGGCCTTCTGCATGAAATCGACGACCGCGCACTCACAGGTCTGAAATCAGAAATTTTCGCTGGCTCGACACATATCTTCCAGCCTGAGAGCACTGCCTCTGCCCAGTTCGCAGGTCAGGTTGGAGTGTCGTGGCAGATGCTGCAGAGTACGATGGTGTACTACAAGCTGAGTAAGGGCTTTAAACCCGGCGGCTTCAGCGCCAACAATACTCAAATTCAGGCCCAGCTTGATCCGTTCGGCCCGGAGACAGTCCTGACCCACGAGGTCGGCTTCAAAAGCGATCCAATCCCGGGAAAGCTCCGCCTGAATGGTGCGGCATTCTATAATGATTTCCACGGGCAGCAGGTTGTCGGAACCGTGATGATTCCGAATTACGGGCCACTCAGCGAGATTACCAATGTTCCCAAGTCAGAGAGTTGGGGCTTTGAAGGCACCCTGGAAATGCACCCGGTTCGGCATGTTTTTGTCACACAGAACATTGGCTGGCAGCGTGGAAATTATCAGGATTTCCCGAACGTCAATCGGGCTGCCACGAACGCTTATTATGCCAGAACAGGCGTCTGGAAGGCCATCAACAACAATTTCGCTGGGGTTGATAACGGTCAGCCAAAACTCACCCTGAACGGACAGGCAGAGTGGCGGCAGGCACTGACTGACCACCTGGGGTTGGATATTGGCCCGGATTGGTCTTATCGCGGCAGTCAGGCCATTGCCGTAGGAGGAACCGGCTTCTATCGCCTGCCTCCCTACTTCCTACTCGGCGCCCATGCGACCCTTCGCCCCTCATCCGGGCACTGGGAAGCAACGATTTACGCCTCGAACATTCTGAACCGCCAGTATTTCGAAAGCGGAGGAATGGCGACAACAACGTATTTCTACATTCCCGGCACACCACGCTTCATCGGCGGCCGCGTCTCCTGTGGCTTCTGAAACGCTCCGCTTGGAACCCGCCTATTGGCGCGTTCCAATCAGGCAACGGACCAGAGCCTTGAGATCCCGGATATTGACTTCGGTTTCAATGCTCTGGCTCCACAACGTATCCATGGCACGAAAGTGGATGGTGCTGAGAATCACATCCAGAACCGTATCCGCCGGATAACAGAAAGCTTCTTCATCGCGCTTTTTTGCGCGCTCAAGAAAGCGATGCATTTGCTGTCGGGCCGGCTCAATACTGACTTCGCGCAGCACAGTCCCGAACTCCGGGTTATGCACGGCTTCACCTAGGAGCGTACCGTATGTGCGGCCCAGCGGCGTTGCCAGAAAGCGGATACGCGCTTCGATCAGCTGATCGACATCTCCCAGAAAACTGCCTGTATCGATTTCAGGCGTGAGGCTGAACTTCCATTGACGGATGGCATCAAAGAACATGGCCTGCTTGGTAGGCCAGCGACGATAGACCGTGGCAGTAGAAACACCGGCCTCTTTGGCCACTTTTCCGATCGTGAGGCCCTGATACCCTTCTTCTGTCAGGACCGCGGCAATCGCTGAAAGAATCGTATCCTTCAGCAGAAGATTGATTGGCCTGCCCGGTGAGCGACTGACCCTCATATCTGCCAGATGCGGCGGAAAAGCTTCCTTTACCGCTAAAGATGATGACTGGGACATGCCCTGCCTCCCTGATTGAATAAGGTCTTGTCTCTAGCCTTAACGAAACCGAGAGGCTTTCCACAAGCCTTAAGATTGGTGCGTTTCTCCTAAAAAACACCCCTCATGAAATTGTGAGCAGTGACCGGGAAAGTTAAGACCACCTCATTTCTGTCTGGTTGGGACAGTATAGCGAAGTGTGTCCAACCTCTTTATAGATTTCTGCCAACGCGAGCCGGACTTTGCGATCAGGCGCCCGACCCGTCTGCATTGCAATTCTGGAAACATTGGGAAGAGTGAAACATGGCTATCGTGCGGGTTGTGATGATGCAGCGGGACGAAGGTACAGCCCTGGCGCGATGGATCACGCATTACGCATGGCTCTTTGGTTTCGAAAACCTCACCATCCTTGATAACGGCTCAGTCGATCCGCAGACACTTTCCATTCTCGACGCCGTTGAAAAGCAAGGCGTCACAGTCCGACGGGATCTGAACCAGTCGCATGATTTTCATCGGAAAGGTGGCCATCTAACCCGGATCATCCAGGGATGGGACGGGCTTTACAATTATGATTTCGCTTTGCCGGTGGATTGCGATGAACTGCTTGCTGTCTTTACCGAAGATGGCCTCTCTTTGGACAAGACTGCCATTCATGAAGCTTTTGACGCGCTAAAGGGTACGGATTGCGCGCTCAGAATTGATACATCCCTTTTCAATGTCCCAGGCCGGCCCGGCTGGTATGCTCCTATCAGGCACTTTCACAAGGGATTTGTAGCGGCCAAGACAATTTCCATCTGTGATGATGGGCAACATGAACCACGATCAGCGGTTCGGGATGAGTTCAAAAGCACCGCCTTCACCTATTTGCATAACCATCATCTTCCCTACACCGACTGGAGAGAACGCCTGAAAAACAAGGTTTCCGGGCTTGTCGATGTGAATGATGACGCTGCCCTACGCGCCTACCTGACCCAACCTCACGCCGAAGGCGCTCATGCTGTTGAGGCACTTCTGGTGACGCCTGAAGAGTATATGCATCTGTATGATGACAGCGTGCGTGTCTTCGTAGGCGTTGGCTCAACACCGATTACTTTTGTTGAAGGTCCAGAGGTGAAGACGACGGTGTGGAACACCGACGCTTATCTGGCAGCCCATCCCGACGTAAAGCAGCACTATACGATCGGCGCGCTCCAGCATTATCTTCGCGATGGCTTCAGGGAAAAACGCCCTCTCACAGCATGACACACACGACGCTGAGCGGACTGGGCCGATCAATTAGAAGGTTGGCGGCGTACACGAACTGATCACTTCACAGGCTTCCTCGCTAATACAGCGGAAGCGATGGGGTTTGCGGCTATCAAAATAGTACGCGTCTCCCGGACCGAGAATATGTGACTGGTTTTCTACCGTCACCTCGACCTGACCACGAATAACAACACCAGCTTCCTCGCCGTCGTGTGCATAGGCAACACCTGTATCGGCCCCAGGCTCATAACGCTCGTGCAAGACCTGAAGCGAGCGACCAAACAGGTTTCCTCCAACCTGTCGCAGGGAGATGCCGCTCTGCCCGATCTCAGTCAGGTCTTCGGCGGAATAAAAGTATTTTTCCTGCCCTTCCGTCTCGAAGCTGAAGAAATCTCCGAGTGTGACAGGAATGCCGTCCAGAACGCGTTTCAGCGTCCCAATCGAAGGATTCATGTCCCCCGACTCAATCAGTGAAATTGTGGAATTGGTGACACCGGTGCGCTTGGCCAATTCGCGCTGGGAAAGATTTTTTGCAACACGAACAAGTCGCAACCGCTGACCAACATCCGTCACCATTCATTCTCCCACTCACCTGACATTCCATCTCAGTATGTCATAACGATTTAGGAATGGAACACGGAAAAATACTGTTTCACCAACGAGATGCTGGCAAACTGCTTTTTCCGCACTCCCATTTTTCATTGATGCCCCCGGAGCCAACACAATGAAGTATGCGTGTTGAGCGAGGGTTCTTTTTCAAACAGCCCCCGTCTACCTACCCAGGATGTAATATTTTCCGCAGACGGAATTATAATGAATTTAGATGCGAAATTCTTTCGAAAGTCTCGCAGACAAACGTTTCACGAAACAAGCCGGTTCATAGATCAAAGAGCGGTAAGACTTCGCCAGATCATATACGTGGCCACTACGAAGATCACACCAGCAAAAAACGTCGTAAGCGCGCCCCCTGCTCCAGCCAGACGTCGGGCCGCAGAGGTTCCAAGCGTACTACCAAGTACACCTCCCAGAACGAAAAGCGCGCCCATCGTCCAGTCAACATACCCCGACAACATATAACTTAGGGCGGTACTCGCCCCAAAAGCGGCCACTGCAACCAACGATGTTCCGATTGCATTCAAAATTGGCATTCTCGTGCAGGCAACCAGCGAGGGGACAATGAGAAACCCGCCGCCGATGCCAAAAAAGCCCGACAGAAGCCCCGTTACCGTTCCGCTTGCCATGACCTTGGGCATATTGTCGCGATTACAGGCTGCCCCAGCGATGCCCGGATTCCGCCGTCCCCGCAGCATTAGAATACCCACGACAATCATCAGCACCGCAAAGCAAAGCAGTAGTTTTTGCCCGTCAACAGCCTTGCCCAGCGCAGCACCAACCAAGGCTCCCACCACACCAAATGGCGCGAAAACTGCTGCGCAACGCCATTTAACGGTTTTCTGCCGGGCATGACTGACAAGCCCTGCCAGCGCATTGACGGCGACTGCCATCGCACTCGTCCCGATCGCGACATGGGGGTTTTTCACCCCCACGACATAGACCATCAGTGGAACAGCCAAAATAGAGCCACCGCCGCCGATCAATCCCAGCGTAAAGCCGATAATGACGCCACAGAACAGTTCAAGCGCGATTTGCATCAAAGCAGCCAATACTTACTTTTTGCCGGACTTCAGAGCCTTCGGAGCCACAAAGAGCTCATGCCCCTTGAGCATGCCTTTCCAGTAAAGAGCCGGCATGATGTATTTTTTAAGCCACCAAGCGAGACGGGTCGCTTTCTGGCCATTGAGCAGCCACTTCGGCAGCGCCGGCGCCAACTTCCCACCATAGGCGAACTCAGCAAGAACAATCTTGCCGTTCTCAACGGTCAATGGGCATGCACCATATCCGTCATATCCAGACACCGGGCTCTTACGCTCCAGGAATGCCAGAACGTTTGTAGCAACAACGGGAGCCTGCACACGCACAGCTGCCGCCGTCTTGGCGCAGGATGCTCCAATCACGTCACCAAGAGCGAAGACCTGCGGATACCGGACATGCTGGAGCGTCTCCGGATTCACCTCAACAAAACCGTCCGACCCGGCAATGGCGCTCTCTCGCACAACCTTGGGAGAAACCTGCGGCGGCACGACATGCAGCATGTCAAACGTGCACTCCACGCGCTCCACGCCAGCATCCGTCTTCCGCTCAAAAACAGCCGTCCGTGCAGGACCATTCACTTCAACAAGCCTTGAGCCCAGATGAAGTGCGATACCGTAATCCCGCACATAATCCATCAAAGACGGCACAAACTCTTTCACCCCGAACAGACCCGGCGTTGCCGTATTGAATTCGACGGAGATATTCTTCAATACCCCCCGACGACGCCAGGCGTCACTGGCCAGATACATGGCCTTTTGTGGAGCGCCAGCACATTTGATCGGCATAGGCGGCTGCGTGAAAATCGCCTTACCGCCTTTGAGCTGTTCAACCAGCTGCCACGTGTAAGGCGCCAGATCAAAGCGATAGTTGGACGTCACTCCATTCTTGCCAAGCGTTTCGCTGAGACCAGGGATAGCATCCCAGTTCAGGGAAATGCCTGTCGCTACAATCAGAGCATCATAGGACAGAACCGTGCCGTCCTTCAGCACGACCTCACGCGCCTCGGGTCGAAAAAGCTCAACAGACGTTTTCAGCCAAACGGCGCCTTTGGGAATCAGGTCCTGTTCCCGACGTCGTGTCTGCGATGCCTTGAAAACACCGCCACCTACAAGCGTCCAGCCCGGCTGATAAAAATGCTCTTCGGAAGGCTCGACAATACCAAGAGCGAGGGTGGAGTTACGTTTTAGCAGACTGGCAGAAACGGAAAGGCCGCCCGCACCGCCACCAATAACCAGAACCTGGAAATGCCGAGCGCCTTCACGAGCAGCCATAGTCGGAGCAGGCACAGCCTCAAGACGCGATTTCAGTCCACCCAGATCAATACCGGCCCGTGCGGCTTCCGCCAGAATCTCCGCAGCAGGACGAGTACCCGCTTCAGCAAGCGCCCAGATCTGTGCTGCGCGCGTTCCCGAGCGACAATAGCCAACGACTGGAGCGGGAAGTGACGCAAGTGCTTCTCTAGCCTGCAAGACCTGAGCATCACTCGGCACCGTTCCGGCCTTCACCGGAATGGCCAGAAACGCCAACCCTTCTGCCTTTGCTGCGGCCTCGACAGCAGCGGCATCGGGCTGGTCTGGCGCCTCACCATCCGGGCGAAACGAAACAATACTCCGAAATCCTTCCGCTTTGAGGTCCGCAACATCCTGCGGCGTGACCTGAGGGGAAACAGCGTAGCGATCCGTAAGAGAAGTGGTTGGCATGACGTGCTCTCCGACAAAAATATCTTGGTAGATCAACCTGCTCAGAGGCGATTAACGGGTATCTTGATGTAGCTGATGCCGTCAGCTTCCGGCTCCGGCATGTGACCGCCGCGCATATTGACCTGCACTGAGGGCATCAGGAGTTTCGGCATGGCAAGAGTAGCGTCCCGCGTTGTGCGCATCGCCACGAAATCTTCCTCACTAACTCCATCATGAACGTGAATGTTGTGCTCACGCTCCAGAGCCACCGTGGTTAGCCAAGCGTACTCGTCGCGCTCTGGCGCCTTATAGTCATGGCACAGAAACAGACGTGTTTCCGGAGGAAGAGACAGCAGACGGCGAATGGAATGGTAAAGCTGGCGCGCGTCCCCACCGGGGAAATCCGCGCGGGCTGTCCCGAAATCCGGCATGAAAATCGTGTCGCCCACGAAGGCACAGTTTCCAATTACGAACGCCATGTCCGCAGGTGTATGGCCTGGTACATGCAACACCGTGACCGGCAGGTCACCAATAGAAAAAGTCTCGCCATCATGAAAAAGGTGGTCAAACTGGGATCCATCCCGCGCAAACCGGGTGCCTGCGTTGAAGATCTTTCCAAACACATTCTGGACCCGCACGATGTTCGCGCCAATTCCCAGCTTGCCGCCCAACTGTTCCTGTAACCACGGGGCTGCAGACAAATGATCGGCGTGCGCATGGGTCTCCAGCTGCCAGTCAACAGACAGCCCTTCCCGACGCACATAATCCACAATCGCCTGCGCAGAGCCATTGGACGTCCGACCCGCAGCGGCATCGTAGTCCAGTACGCTATCCAGGATCGCAGCACGCCTGGTGCCCGGGCAGTGAACAACGTGACTGGCGGTATTTGTCGCTTCATCGAAGAACGTGCAAACTACAGGAGATGGAACCTCACCACTCTGCACACGTCCGATCTGGGCAGTTGCAGCTTCAATGGCAGCATCAGGCATGACGTTTTCACCTTTGGAGTTACAGTTTCCAAGAAAACAATTATATGTTTAATAAAGTCATAAACTATCAACAGTCAAGACCCAGACAGGCTGGATACAGCATCATGACAGGCCCCCTCACTGAAGACTCCGCCTTTTTTCCCCTTCGCATTGGCGACGAAGCCCCAGACTTTACGGCCCGCACGACCCACGGTGAATTCGTTCTCAGTTCACTCAGAGGCCGGTGGGTCATGCTGTTTGCACACCCAGCGGATTTTACCCCCGTATGCACCAGTGAGTTTATTGCTTTTGCTAAGGTAGAAACCTTTTTCCGAGAGCGAAACTGCGTTCTCCTCGGGCTATCCGCAGACAGTCTTCCCGCTCATCTGGCATGGATTACGGCCATTGAAGATCGTTTCAATGTCCGCATTCCCTTTCCGATTGTGGAAGACCCATCCATGGAAGTCGCCCGCGCCTATGGCATGATGGATCTGGAAGCACAGGACAGCGCCACGGTGCGTTCCGTCTTCTTCATCGATCCAACAGGCATCATTCGCGCCATTCTGAGTTATCCGGCCAGCGTTGGCCGGTCAGTGGCAGAATTGCAGCGTATGCTTTCTGCCCTGCAGGAAGTTGATCGCTCCAACGTCCTGACACCTGAAGGCTGGCAGCCAGGTCAGGCTGCCATAGCGCCTCCTCTCCAGACCCAGGAAGCAGTTCAGAAAGCAGGTCCGAACTGGTTCCTTCAGCCGAAAAAGCCGCGCCCATGACTCTTCTTGCCCTTGAAGAAAGCCGAAACCTCGCTGAGTGGCTGCGCCTGCTCGCCCAGCCACAGCGCCTCATGATTCTGTCCGCCCTGCTAGATGGCTCCCATGCCGTCAGTGAGATCGAAACCATGACGGGCATAGGCCAACCGACCCTGAGCCAACATCTTGGCACACTCCGCCGCAGTGGACTGATTGAGTCCCAGCGAGAGTCCCGCGCCATCAGCTACTGCATGGCTGATACGCCAGATGCTGCGCGCGCCAGAATGCTCATCATGACGCTTCGTCCTGACGGACTGGCAGTCTCACCAACTGCAACCACTCCACTACGAAAATCCAATACGCAGCGCTCTTCGCTTGAAGGAGCAAGATTTGCCCGCATCGTCCGCCCACTCCCCCGGTGATCAGAATGCGGACCGCATAGGGCTCTTTTTCAACATAAAAACAGCCGGAAACTGTCCCGCTTATCAGACGCTTTTATACGGAATAAGGAGAAGGTTCATGACCCGTTACCTGATGCTTCTGGCCTGCCTCACCGGTTTTGCCACCCTGTCTGGCACTGCGTCAGCCGCGACACGCGATGAGCAGAAACAGGCGTGCCAAGGCGATGCCATCCGCCTGTGCACTTTTGCCATCCCCAACGAAGCCAAAATTACGGCCTGCATGAGGAAGAAGATGGATCAGCTCAGCCCGAAATGCCGGGCAATGTTTGAACCTGTTCCCCAGAAAAATACCGCTACGACAAAACCTAAAAACTGAGACGTTTACCCTCTTGTCGTAATTGTGAAGATAGGCGGAGAGTGAGCGAGCCAGTATTTACCTGAAACACCGACACGAAGGAGCCTTCGCGTTCTTCAGTCAGGATTGCACGAAGGCAGCGTTTTCATTATTGGATAACATATGAAAACAACCCGTCAGTACGGTCGTCGCAAGGTTACGCTCAAGGATGTAGCGGCACAGGTCGGGGTGTCTCATACGACAGTCTCGAACGCTTATATCCGGCCGGGTCAACTCTCGGCTGCGCTGAGGGAAAAGATCTTCGCGGCTGCGCAGGAGCTGGGATATACAGGCCCTGATCCAGCAGCGAAGCAGCTTGCAACCGGGCATTCCGGTGCTCTGGGCTTCCTTTTCAGTGAAGACCTTCCATACGCATTCTCTGATCCGGCTGTTCTGGCAGTTCTGAATGGCGTCGCGAAAAGCTGTGACGAAATGGAAACCGATCTCGCCCTGATTTCAGCAGGCAGCAGCCTTCGCAACATGAACACACCTGTTTCGCTCGGCAATGCTGCAGTCGACGGATACATCCTCTATTCCGTGGCCCCCGACAGTCGATGCGTTCTGATGGCGCAACAGCGAAACGTGCCACTCGTTGTGGTGGATCAGCCTCGTTTGGACAACGTGCCATATGTTGGTATCGATGATCGCGGAGCAGCCTACAACGCTGCAAAAACGCTTCTTGAGCTGGGACACCGTCGCTTTGGTATCCTGTCTCTCAAAACAGCCCATGACGACTATTTCGGCATTCTGACTGCCAAGCGTCGTGCCAATATTGCCCACAGCACGATTGCCATGCGCCTGGAAGGGTATCTGACAGCTCTGCAGGAAGCGGGCATCGCGCCTGAAAATGTGCCTGCTTGGGAAATCCCGATCAACTCTGAAGAGTCCGGCGCGGAAGGTGCGCGCTTCCTGCTGAACCGTCAGAATGCACCAACAGCCATTCTGGCGATGAGTGACCGCGTCGCGATTGGCGCCATGCAGACGATCCGTGCCGCGGGTCTCAGCATTCCTGAAGACGTTTCGATTTTTGGATTTGATGACATCCCCGCCGCTGCCCTGGCGGACCTCAGCACGATCCGCCAGCCTCACGAACGCAAAGGCATGGAGGCAGTCCGTCTCCTGACCCAGCAGGACGGCGGGCAGAACAAGAACGTCATTCTGGAAACAGAACTCGTCACCCGCGGCAGTATTGGTCCAGCCCCGAAGGGCTGAACCACACCGTATCAGCGAGCGACGTTCAGCAGTTCGGCAATACTGTCGATCCGGAAATCCGGTTTGAGGTCGATGCACTGGGTAGCAGACCCGTGCCCGTAACTTGCCCAACAGGACGCAATCCCACTATTGCGGGCAAACCCGAGATCGGCAGCCGTATCGCCGACCATCAGGAAATCTGATGCGGGGACTTCGGGGAATAACGGGCGCACACGGTCCGTCATGACGCGGGGATCTGGCTTATGAGGATAGTCTGGTTCGGAACCCATCACATTGCTGATCCAGCCACCCAGACCAAAGCGCTCAATGCTGGCATGGACAGTGGGAGCATGCTTGTTGCTCAAAATGACAAGCGTCGCCCCTGCAGCCTTCAGGTCATCAAGTACTGACTTGACCCCATCAAACAGAACGGTCTCTTCCTGATCAGCCCTGGGATAATATGTCCGATAATGACGGACAAAAGCCTGCGCAGCATCTGCCTCACTGTCAGGAACGATCGCCTGAAACAGTGTTTGAAGCGTCCCTCCCTTTGAAAGCTGATGCTTCAGAACGTCTGATGAAGGACCTTCGTAGCCACTGGCTTCGAAGGCTTCCTTCAGGCTGCGAAGAATGGCCGGCTGCGTTTCCGCCAGTGTACCATCGTAGTCGAGAAGAACGATCGGGAATCTTGTCATCCCCTTTTGTCACCCTGTTCGCAAAGGAAATCCAGCCCTCCCCTCCCTACTCGGGACGGCGCCCAAGAAGGCGGCAAAGGGCTGACACTGTATCCGCATGATTCAACGTATAGAAATGGAATTGCTCCACCCCTTCAGCCTTGAGAGTCTGGCAGAGACGGTCAGCAACAGTGGCTGCCACAAGAGCACGCGTCTGCGGCGTCTCATCCAGACCATCGAACAGATCGCGCATCCACTGCGGAACATTCGCGCCGCACATCTCTGCAAATTTCCAAGCCTGCGCAGCACTTCCCACTGGCAGAATACCAGGAACGACCGGCCGGTCTATTCCAATCGCGGCAGCGCGGTCCCGGAACCTGAGAAACGTTTCCGCGTCAAAGAAGAACTGCGTTAGTGCCCGATCTGCACCGGCATCAATCTTTGCGCGGAGATGCTCCAAGTCTGCCTGAGGACTCAGGGCTGCCGGATGCGTCTCCGGATAGGCTGCAACGGAGATTTCAAAAGGCGCAATATCTTTCAGCCCTCGAACCAGATCTACGGCACCTGCATATCCTTCCGGGTGAGGCTCATATACCCCACCCGCTGAGGGTGGCGGATCGCCGCGCAGAGCTACAATATGCTTCACGCCCGCATCCCAATATGCATGCGCCACTGCGTTCACGTCTTTTTTGGATGCGCCTACACAGGTCAGATGCCCTGCCATTGGCACGCCGGTTTCCCGAACCATCTCCTTCAGGGTGGCTAAGGTGCGGTCTCGTGTTGAACCGCCTGCCCCATACGTGACGGACATAAACTGCGGACCGAAACCTGCGAGTGTCTTTGCATTGGCAAGCAAAGTGGCCGCAGATTTCTCTGTCTTGGCTGGAAAAAACTCGAACGAAATTGCGGGCAGAGGCCCTGTCTGTGCAGGCATCATGCCAGCTCCTTGTTCAATAATTCAAATCAGTTGGGGCGTTGGCCAAGCCAGAGCTTGACGGTCAGTTCGCCTGCAAGAGCGACAGGTGCTGCGGAGATTAAGCCGGCAGCCTGAAACCACGCGGCAATCTGCGCATCTGTAAATCCAAGCCGGACATGCGCGTCCCGTGTGCGAAGCTCCTCCCGGTTATGGGAGGCAAAATCGACAACCAACAACCGACCCTTGGTGTCCAGAATGCGTGCAGCCTCTGCAATCACAGCCGCAGGATGCTGCGCGTAGTGCAGAACCTGATGCATGACCACAACATCGGCTGAGCGATCCGGTAAAGGTAGCACCTGAAAATCTGCCTGTCGCAGATCAGCCTGCTCCAGCCCCGCTGCCGCAAGTTTCGTACGGGCAAGACGCAGCATGGCCGGACTGCGATCAAACCCGATGACTGTACTTGCTCCTGCTCCAAGCAACTCCATCATGCGCCCGGTTCCGGTGCCGATATCCACAAGCCTGCCAACCGGAGACACGGACAGCCTCTTCACGATGGCCGCTTCGACTTCCCGTTCAGAAACATGCAACGAGCGCAGTGCATCCCACTCCGCCGCATGGGTCTCAAACCAGTCTTCTGCGGCAGTAGCGCGAACGTTTCGGATCGCTTGTAAACGAATACGATCCGCGTGGATTTCCGCAGGCTCACGCATTGTCCACCGATCAAGCGCCATGAAGACAGGCTCCAGAACGTCCGTGGCACCCAACGTCAGAAAAACCCAGCTTCCTTCCTTGCGACGTTCAATCAGAGCAGCATCGGCAAGAATTTTTACGTGCCGTGAGACGCGAGGCTGGCTCTGCCCCAGAACCTGCGCCACCTCACCGATGGACAGTTCCATTTCATGCAGAAGAGCCAGAATCCGCAGACGGGTCTTATCTGCGAGGGCCTGAAAGATGGTAAGCGCTTGCTCCATGGGGATTACATATAAGGAGTTCTTTATATGAGCAAGATCATTAGGCTCTTTCTGAAAACCCACCATTCATGAGACTTGTCATAGGTTTTATGGTTAGTTCCACACGTGACATGACCAAGACGCAAACCGAGGCAGTTGGTATTGAGATGCGCCAAGACTACATTTGATCGCCTGGACCGGCTCTTCTTTCCGTTTACGAGCAGATTCGGAAGGGTCTGAGACAAAAAGGCCCAGACTGACCAACCATGTCTGTTCTGGATCTGCCAGAAAATGCTGCTCCGGCGTTCAGGAACGCAGGACAGCGTGGGCTGCCACAGCCTACTTCCATGCGCCCGCAAAAGAGCCAACAGATGGGGTGGTCATCCACCCCACCTCACACGCACTGACCTGAAACCAGATACAGCTTGCCCCCTAGGCGCGCATTCTACGCCAGACCTATCCTCAGAACAGGAAGGCAAAGCACGCCATGAAACATTAGTTCTGGCTTGCAACCAGCGCTTTGATCCCTGGAAGAATGGCAATCAGCAGTCCCCCTGGAGGCTGCTCGCGCCTCAGGGACAACAAATGGTTGGATGAATTGTGGAACAGTTCTTCCTGTGCAGCGATCAGGTGCTGCGCATCCAGACGCCAAGCTGTTCCTGATGCTCCATTCAAAACATTCAATCCTGCATTGGAGAGGGCTGCAACCGTATGAGATACGGGTGTGACTTCCTCAAGGGCAGGCACATCTGCGGCAATCGTGACGAAAGCTTCATCATTGCCAGCCCAGCTTGCCAGCATGGCCTTCAAGGGAGCCTTCAGACTCTTTTCGCCCGCAACATACCGTCTCACCATGTCGTTGAAGCGGATAGCCGCAAAAGCATCCGGATTAGCAATCGCGATCGGAGCCGACAGCATGGCATCGCCACTTTTGGAGGCCAGACGATTCAAGGCGTAATTGCGCACCGGAACCGTAACGCTCAAAAGCGTGGAGAGAGGGCCGGTATGCGCAGGTGCCAAAGCCTCCTTCAACGCATTTTCATGCTGCGCGGCTTGCAAACCTGTTGATTGGAGTTCTGCCATGATCACAGGCAGCCGGCGCTCCAGATCATCCACATCCCGCACGTTTTCAGAAGACCAGAATCGTTCGGCCAGAGCTGCAGTACGAGGCCACAAACGGGCATCCAACATGTTTTCGGAGACAACTTCCGTCCAGAGTGCGGCTTCTGCACCCAGAACCATTTTCTTCTGGTCATCGGTCAAAGGCGCTGCATTCGGGTCCTGGATGAAAGCCTGAAGCAGCGGGGTGATCTTCGGATGTGTCTCTGCCAGTTCTTCCGGCGTGATGCCATTCGCCTTGGTGTCATACGGATCAATGGCGTAATGCGTCCGGGACGGAGTCAACATATCCAGATAATAGCCCGAAGACACGACAACCGGATGCCCGGCCTGTGTGGCAGAACCCGTCCACTTTGAGCCGCGCCACCCCTCAACAACAACGTTTTTAGGAATTGGCGCTTCGCTGACTTCGTCCCACCCGATCATGACGCGGCCCTGGCTGGACAGGATTTTTTCCACCTGCGCCGTGAAGGCTGCCTGAAGAGCTGGTGCATCCTTGTATCCATGCACCTTCATATAGGCCGCAATTTTTGGATTACTGGTCCACTGAGAGCCCAGAACCTCGTCACCACCCGAATGGAAATAATGATCCGGAAAGAGTGTTTCCATTTCCGCATAAAGCGCACGAATGAATGTCAGCGTCTTGGGATTGGTCGGGTCCATCGCCGGGTTGTTCAGGTTTTCACCAACGGCGTTGACCTCCGGCAGTGTCTGGGCCGCCAGTTCCGGATAGGCCTGCAACACCGCAAGCGCATGACCCGGCACGTCAAATTCAGGCACAACGCGGATACCGCGATCCGCAGCATATGCCACAATGTCTCGAACCTCAGCTTGCGTATAAGACTGCCCGTGCGATCCAACGCTCGTCAGCTTCGGGAAAACACGGCTCTCCACACGGAAGCCGGTCCCGTCATTCAGATGCCAGTGAAGCACGTTAAGCTTCAGAAGCTCCATGGCATCAAGCTGGCGTTTGACGGTCTCTACAGAAGCGAAATGCCGGGACACATCCAGCAGAAGGCCACGCCATGCAAAGCGTGGAGCATCATCAATATGCAGCCGTTCTACCACAACCCCATCTGATGTTTTCTGAACAAGCTGCAGGAATGTAGCCAGCCCATGCACAACGCCTGCCGGTCCATCAGCTTCCAGATGGGCGCCATCCGCTGATGTCGTGAGAGCATAATGCTCTTTGGCCCCAACCGTGAGATAGGCCGGATCATAGGCTGCGCTGATATGCAGAACGTATGGGCCACCATGCGCAGAAGATGCGCCTGTCAGAGCACCAAGCCGTTGAGAAAAACGGGCTGCAGCTCTTTGCAAAAGGGGGGACGGCGGGGTGGCCCAGACAATCCGGACACCTCCTGCAAGGGATGCAACACCATTGGACGCCGAGACGGATTGCGGCACAGGCATCAGAGCAGGTGCCGCCTGGGCCATGCCTCCAAAAACCGTGCCCGCCAGCAAAGCACTCCCCAAACACACTTTCTTCCAGAAAGAACCATAAGGGAAAGACGTGGTCCGGGTCATTCAAGGCTTCCTTGCAGTTACGGATCAGTATCTGAAACGATTTTTACCGTATCACTCTGCCTTATCGTGTCACTCCGGCGGCAGAGCTGCAAGCATGCGACGCGCATCCTCAGTCCGGAGCGTAATGCCGTAAAACTGACGATAGAACTGCTGCATCTTTGCAATCATTCCGACCTCGTCCACATGACCCGCCTGAACAATCTGGCGTGCCCAGTCGACCTGCAAAAGCAATTCAGGGCTGTACCGATCCCACGGGAAAATTCCTGCCGGATTGCGGTAAACACGGCC
Source organism: Gluconobacter sp. Gdi (assembly GCF_014132155.1). Classification (GTDB taxonomy): domain Bacteria; phylum Pseudomonadota; class Alphaproteobacteria; order Acetobacterales; family Acetobacteraceae; genus Gluconobacter. Next base: position 156,462 of record NZ_BLJQ01000001.1, on the reverse strand, counting down.
TGCTTTGACAGCAGCGAGCTGAGACCAGACGCCATCGTTGGCAAGCTGGGCAGGATCTCCTGCATTGGCGCCCACAATAATAATGTCCGGGTTCCAGGAGAGCACCTGCTCGACAGCGACAGGCTGCTTGTTTCCATGCACGCCCACAGCCGCATTACGTCCACCAGCAGAACGGATCCACTGATCGATAATGCTTTGATCTCCATCCACGCGCAGAGGTTTCAGAGATTCAACGTGAAGGACTTTGGGCCCTTGCGGGTTGGTTGCAGCCTGCGAAATTTCCTTGAGGAAAGCCACACGATAAGCCTGCGCGCGCTGCGTCGCCAGGGGCGTCTGAAGAAGGGTGGCCGTGCTATCCACACATTCCAGAAGCCCTATAAAACGATCAAAGCCCTCAGGCACAACATGCAGACCAACCTTGGAGAGCGCCGCGACGGAATGGCTCGACGCAGTGACAAACACCAGATCCGGCGCGAGACGTAAAAGCTCTTCTCCGTTCAGATTCCCCGGATCCAGCGGCTGTGCTTTGGAAAGCGACGGCACCAGACGGAACATCCACGGCATGATTGATGGCTTGGCGACTGTTGCGATGATCTTGTCCTGCGCGCCGAGCATAATGAGCGTGGCGTTATGGGCATACCATCCCTCCACCAGACGTGTGGGAGGAGCAGCGAATGCTGTGGTGGCCATGAGTGAAAGACCCAGAAGCCCTCCAGCCAGTCGAGACAGTCTCATCATTCACTCTCCTCACGATGGAAAAAACGTTTCCCGGCATGATCAATCTGCGCCAGAGGAACACCATAAAGACGGGACATCCGCTCAGCCGTCACAATAAGCTCGGGTGGGCCGTCCGCCACAATTTGCGCTTCTTCTAAGATAAGGGCGCGATGGCCCGCGGAAAAAAATTCTTCAGGCCGGTGGGACGTCAGAAGAATGAGATGTCCTTCAGCGGCCAGTTCTGCAAGCAGACTCATCAAACGAAGCTGATGACCATAGTCCAGACCGCTCATTGGCTCATCAAGAAGAAGCCCGACAGCTTCCTGTGCAAGGGCCCGCGCCAGTACGACACGCTGCTTTTCGCCGCCGGATAGTTCAGTCACCGGACGCTCTGCCAAGGCCAGAAGTCCCAGACGATCCATGGCCTGATCAACGCGGAGCCGGTCTTCCGCTCCGAGGCGCCCTGCCACGCCATGATGGGGAATACGCCCCAGTTCAACCATCCGCCGGACCGTGTAAGGAAACGTCATCGCGTGTGCCTGAGGCACATACGCCAGACGCCGCGCCACGTCTAAAGGCCGCAAAGATGATAACAGCGTACCTTCCAGATAAACCGCACCGGACGTCGGTTTAAGCACCCCCATCAGAATGCGCAAAAGGGTGCTCTTACCCGCGCCATTGAGGCCAAGAAGCCCAATCAGTTCACCACGCTGGAACGTCAGGCTGACATCATTCAGCACCACGGATCGAGACGATCGTTTCAGCGTAATACCCTTGCAGGACAGAAAATCGCCACTCATGTCGCGTCTCCGCGGAGACGACGGAGCACGAGAATGAAGGCAAGTGCACCGAAAAGCTCCGTCATGATCCCGAGTGGTACTTCCCCGGAAGTCAGGCTGCGCGACACGGTATCTGCCAGCAGAACGCCGGCGGCTCCCAACAAGGCACAAACCGGCATCATCCGCCGATGCTCCGCACCCGCCAGCATTCTGGAAATATGAGGCACCAGAAGTCCGACCCAGCCAATAATACCCGCCATGGAAATCGTCATGGCACAGGCCAGCGTCGCAAGCAGAATGACGAAAGGCCGCATAATCTGAATAGGAACCCCAAGGCTCCGCGCTTCATCGTCTCCGAGAGAAAGTACATCCAGTAACGGGGCAAGTAAAACCAATACGGAAACCAGAACAAGCACTGGAACAGTCAGCCAGGAAAGCTCTTTCCATCCCGTCTGAGACAATGTCCCCAGTAACCAGTTCACAACAGCAGGCAACTGATCCATCGGATCGGCAGTGTATTTCACAAGAGACAGGAGCGCTGTGAAAACGGCATTGGCCACAAGGCCACCCATCAGCAATGTCAGGAGGCCGCCCTGTGGCAACAGACGGGAAATGGAAATTCCAGACCCCACGGCCACGACACCACCAGCAAAAGCACCGATCTGAATCCATGCAGGGGACGCACCCCACACAATCATGAGTGCTGCTCCAAACGCGGAGCCACTCAGAACACCCAGAAGGTCAGGCGAAACAAGGGGATTTCGAAGGACAGCCTGATAGGTTGCGCCACCGCAGGATAGCGCACTTCCCACCAGAATTCCGGCCACAACCCGCGGCAACCGAACCTGCTGAACCACAGCATCGGCAACAGGATCAAGCCCACCCCAGAGGTGAAGCAACCGCCCAAGCACCATCACCACACGATGCGGAGACAGCGGGTAACGGCCGCAGCACAGGGCCAACACAATGGACAGCAAAAGAGCCCCGCCCGCGAGGCTCCGGACATATGCCGGACGATTGAAAATGAGCCGCCCTTTCACACACAGGATCTGCCCTACTCTACTCCGGCACAGACGCACTCGGAAACAGGGCACGTTTTCTTTCCATGCGACAGGATTGCGAACAGTCCCGGAAGAACCCATTCATTTTGGCACTGGGTGACAAAATATTCAATCAGGCCGAATCGTTTTTTCAAGAGTGAACAGACAATGACACACCGATATAGGACCAATAAAATCCCTATTTTGAAATATGAATATTGGCGCATCATCTCGTAAATTTGAGTGAACACCCTCCCCATTTGTGTGACATTGAAACCCATCCCCGATGAAAACTGCACTTTGACCACGCGCAGGCCGAATTTTGAGTTATCTCAATCTTCCCTTTCTGGCGCCCGTGCCATATTGAGGGGAACAATCATCCGTCACGTTGTGGACGGCAGTTTTTCAAACAGTGCCGGGACAGTACAAGAATGCTCAAACGGATAGCCGCCAGTATTGTGGGCCTCGGTGCAGTGGGCGGCCTCGGTTTCCTCGCCTATGCGTGGTACCCCGCAATCGCCCCCATCTCCCCTCCCACTGCGGCCTCTTTTTCCGCAGACGCCATCAAGCGTGGCGAAATCGTTGCCGCCGGTGGATACTGTGCCGAATGTCACACCCGCGTGGATGGCACCCCCGGCCCCGAACTAGCCGGTGACTTCAAGATGGCCACCCCATTCGGCGACATCTTTTCTTCCAACATCACGCCTGACCCTGAATGGGGCATCGGTAACTGGTCTCTGGAAGCTTTCAAGCGTGCCATGAACAAGGGCATTGCCCGTGATGGCTCACAGCTTTACCCGGCGTTCCCGTTCGACCATTTCACAAAGGTCAACGATCAGGACGTCTCGGACCTGTATGCGTATCTGATGACGCGTCCAGCCGTACATCTGAAGCCGCGTGACAACACGGTCCCCTTCCCGATCAACATCCGCCTGATCGGTCAGGGTTTTTGGAAGCTCCTGTTCTTTACACCGGGCCGCTACCAGAATGACCCGAAGCATGATGCACAATGGAACCGCGGGGCCTATCTGGCCGAAGGTAACGCCCATTGCGGTGCCTGCCATACGCCACGCAACCTTCTGGGCGCCGAGAAGCTAAGCCACGCCTATGACGGTGCCGTCATCGATGGCTGGATTGCGCCGCCGCTGAACGACCACAACCCAACGCCGGTTGTCTGGACGGAAGACGAGTTCTTCCAGTACCTGCGCTTCGGCGTCGCTCCGCTGCATGGCTCCGCTGCTGGCCCGATGTCTCCAGTGCCGCATCGCTTCCTGTCCAAGATTCCGGAAGACGATGTGCATGCCATTGCTCATTATTATGCAGACGTCGCGAAGGCTGCCCAGCGTTCTCAGGGCGATCAGGCTGCCATTGCTCGCGCCATGCAGATGTCCGGCAAGGATCTGACTGGCCCGCAGACACTGGATGCGGATGCTCGCCTGTATCAGGGGGCCTGTGGCGCCTGCCATTACAATTCCGGCCCGATGCCGGTCTCTGGCCGCCCGGAACTGGCTCTGAACAACGCGCTTTGGCTGGATGAGCCGAACAATCTGTTCCAGGTCATGCTGCATGGCATCGGCGCTGCCGAAGGTCAGGACAATATCGCCATGCCAAGCTTCTACACGGCCCTTTCGGACCATGACATGGCCCGCATCGCCGCGTATCTCCGCCGCACCCGCACCACTCTGCCCCCCTGGACGGATCTGGAAAAGAAGGCCGCGGCTGCCCGCGCCACGCTGTCCGCACCGCCCGTTAACGCCTCGCACTGATCCGGGCAGGACAGGGAAAACGAAATATGACCACGAAATTTGAACTCAACGGACAGCCCGTTTCGGTCGATGCACCGGATGATACCCCTCTGCTGTGGGTCTTGCGGGACGAACTGAACCTGACCGGCACCAAGTTTGGCTGCGGCATCGGCGAATGCGGTGCCTGTACCGTTCATGTGGGTGGGCGCGCAACACGCTCCTGCATCACGCCGCTGTCTTCCATCGAAGGCGCCTCGATCACCACGATTGAGGGGCTGGACCCGGAAGGCAATCACGTCGTGCAGGTTGCCTGGCGTGACCAGCAGGTGCCGCAGTGCGGCTACTGCCAGTCCGGCCAGATCATGCAGGCCGCAAGCCTTCTGAAAGATTATCCGAAGCCGACGGATGAAGAGATTGACGGCGTCATGGGCGGCAGTCTTTGCCGTTGCATGACGTATGTCCGCATCCGCAAGGCCATCAAGGAAGCAGCTGCCGCGCAGCAGGGAGGCGCCACCAATGGCTAAGATCGAACAGATCGCCAAGAGATCCGACGCAGGCCGCCTGTCTCGCCGCAGTTTTCTGATGACGGCAGCAGGCGCAGGTCTGATGTTCGGCTTCGCCCGCAAGGCCGAAGCTGCGCAGACCTACCCGTCTGCTATGCCGCCGGAAGCCGCGTTCGAGCCGAACATGTGGTGCGCCATCGCGCCGGACGGTTCCATCAACGTCAATGTTGTCCGTGCCGAGATGGGTCAGCACGTCGGAACCGCCCTCGCCCGCATTATTGCGGACGAAATGGAAGCCGACTGGGATCACATCAAGATCACGGAAGTGGACACCGCCCCGAAATGGGCGGGCAAGTTCGTGACCGGCGGCTCCTGGTCCGTCTGGGATACATGGGACACGTTTCGTCAGGCTGGCGCTGCGGCCCGCACGATCATGCTGGAGGAAGGCGCAAAGCTGCTCGGTACAACGCCGGACAAGTGCATTGCACGCAACAGCACGGTCACGGCAGGCAGCAAGAGTGTCTCCTATGGTGAGATCGTTTCCAAAGCCAAGCCGACGCGCAGCTTTACGGCTGACGAAATGGCCAAGCTGCCGCTCAAGCCCGCCAGTGAGCGCCGCCTGATCAGCAAGCCGGTCCCCGCTCTGGATATTCCGGACAAAACGACTGGCAAGGCCATCTACGGTATCGACGTGAAGCTCGAAGGGATGGTCTATGGCCGCCCCAAGATGCCGCCGACACGTTATGCTGCGAAGGTGCAGTCCGTCGATGACAGCGAAGCCAAGAAGATCCCGGGCTACGTCCGCTACGTTATTCTGGATGACCCTTCGGGCATCGTTCCGGGCTGGGTCGTGGCTCTGGCCAAGACCTATCCAGCCGCCATCAAGGCTGCGGACGTTCTAAAGGTTCAGTGGAACCCCGGTCCGACGATCAATGTCTCGGAAGCAGACATCATCGAGCATGGCCGCAAGCTGATTGCAGATCAGAGCACTGGCGCTCGCGTCTTCAACGATAAGGGTGTGGACGAGGCATTTGCCCATCCGGCACACTCCTTCGAACGCAGCTACACCTGTGCCTCTGTCGCGCATTACCAGCTTGAGCCGGTCAATGCGGTGGCCCGTCATATTGATGGCATGTGGGAAATCCACACCGGCAACCAGTGGCAGTCCCTCGTTCTACCGCAGCTCTCCAAGGCGCTTCAGGTGCCCGAAGAGCAGGTTGTCATGCGCACTTACCTGCTGGGCGGCGGGTTTGGTCGCCGCCTGAATGGTGATTATTCCATCCCGGCAGCTCTGGCGTCCAAGGCCATCGGTGGTGCACCGGTCAAGCTGATCCTGACACGTTCGGACGATATGGCGTTTGACTCCATTCGTTCCCCCTCTCTTCAGACGGTTCGCGTTGCCCTCGATGCAGACCAAAAGAAGATTGTGGCGATGGATTACGCTGCAACGGCAGGCTGGCCCACACTCGTCATGGCACCGGCGTTTCTGGCCAAGGGCGAAGACGGCAAGTCCTACGATCCGTTTGCGATTGCGGGCGCTGATCACTGGTACGAAACCGGGCCAACCCGCGTCCGTGCCATCACGAACGATCTGGCCAACAAGACTTTCCGTCCGGGCTGGCTGCGTTCCGTGTCCGCAGGCTGGACGCCCTGGGCGCTTGAGTCCTTCCTCGACGAACTGGCTCACCAGACGAAGCAGGACCCACTGGCATTCCGCCTGTCCATGTTCACAGCGACAGGACGGAACGAAGGCTCCGCTCCCAATGCTGTAGGCGGTGCCAAGCGTCAGGCCGCAGCCCTTCAGCGCCTTGCCGACAAGATCAACTATGGCAAGACGCAGCTTCCGGCGGATACCAGCATTGGCATCGCGACCAGCTTCGGACAGGAACGCGGCATGCCGACCTGGACGGCCGGAGCGGCACAGGTCCACGTTGATCGCAAGACCGGCGTTATCACCTGTCAGAAGCTCTGGCTGGTTCTGGATGCTGGCACGATCGTTGATCCGGGTGGCGCACTGGCACAGACCGAGGGTGCAGCTCTGTGGGGTCTGAGCATGGCGCTGTTTGAAGGCACCGAGATCGTCAACGGTACGATCAAGGACAGCAACCTCAACACTTACACGCCAGTCCGTCTTCCGGACGTGCCGGACATGGACATCGAGTTCGTCCAGAACACCGAAAAGCCTACGGGCCTTGGTGAACCGGGTGTGACGGTCGTGGCGCCTGCCATCGGCAATGCCGTGTTCAATGCCATTGGTGTGCGTCTGCGCCATCTGCCAATGCGTCCGGCAGATGTGCTGCGTGAACTGAACGGTCACAACAGCTAAAATCCGGCTTTATCGGTGGAAAACAGAAGCGCCGCGCTCTGGACTAGGACGCGGCGTTTTTTTACGGCTGCATCAGCCGTTGCGGTAATAATAGCTATAGCCGTTCAGGGCCGGTGCGCCGCCCAGATGAACATACAGAACCTTTGACCCATCCGGGAAATACCCCTTCTTGGTCAGGTCAATCAGGCCCTGCATGGATTTCCCTTCATAGACAGGGTCCGTCATCATGGCTTCCGTGCGCGCAGCCAGCCGAATGGCTTCGTTCGTTTCTTCGGATGGGACCCCGTAAGCGGGATAGGCGTACTCCTCAAGAATCACGATCTCATCGTCCCGCACTGCCCGACCAAGCTCTACTAGCTCGGCTGTGCGGTCCACGATCTCCCGCACCTGCTCGCGCGTCTGCTCCAGCGTTCCGGAGGCATCAATACCGATGACCCGATCTGCACGATCCTGCGCCGCAAATCCGACAATCATTCCCGCCTGCGTCGAGCCCGTCACGACACAGACGATAATGTAATCGAACGTGAAGCCGAGTTCCTTTTCCTGCTCCGCGACTTCTTCCGCAAAAGCAGCATAACCGACACCACCATATTGATGAACGGAGGCACCAGCCGGAATGGCATAGGGCTTTCCGCCAGCATCTTTCACGGACTGAATGGCATCTTCCCAGCTCTGGCGGATACCGATGTCAAAGCCGTCTTCCACAATGCGGGACTCAGCACCCATAAGACGCGTCATGAGGATATTGCCGACACGATCATAAACAGCATCGTAATGCGGGACCCATTTCTCCTGCACGACGACGCATTTCATACCCAGCTTGGCCGCTGTCGCTGCCACCATGCGCGTATGATTGGATTGCACACCGCCGATGGAGACCAGCGTATCTGCGCCAGAGGCCAGAATATCTGGAACAATATATTCCAGCTTGCGAAGCTTGTTGCCACCCATCGCCATGCCCGAATTGCAATCTTCACGCTTGGCATAGATCTGCACTTTGCCACCCAGGGCTTCGCTCAGACGTGGAAGATGCTCAATAGCCGTTTTTCCAAAAGTCAGCGGATAGCGCTCAAACTTCTCAAGGTTCACAGACAGACTCCCAAGGTGTTCACACCCGAAAGCAGTAGTGAAATATTCTTCGAAGGTGCTTTCTAATTCAGGCAATAATTTCTGTATTTTAGTCTTAAAATAGAATTTTAATGGATGTTTCTCTTATCATTTGAGGACATAATGAAAGATTCCATCACACCAGATCTGGACGCAATCGACCGGAACATTCTTCGCCTTCTGCAAGGCAACGGGCGCATGTCCAATGCCGAGCTGGCCGAGCGTGTGAACGTGAGCGCCGCGACATGTCATCGACGCACCCAGAGACTGTTTCAGGACGGTTATATCCGTGGCGTTCGCGCCGAGATTGATCCCGTCAAAGTCGGACTGGGAACGATCGCTCTGGTTGGCGTCGTGCTGGACCGATCCACTCCCGAAAGCTTTGCGGAACTGGAAGAGGCTGTGAAAACCATGCCCATGGTGCTGGACTGTCATCTGGTCGCGGGCGATTTCGATTATCTGCTGAAGATCCGTGTGGAAGACATGGCGGATTTCAATCGGCTTCACGCAGAAAAGCTCATTGCCTTTCCGGGAGTGCGACAGGCACGGACGTTTTTTGTCATCAAGGAAGTCAAGGACAACGGGCCACTCGCGTTCTAGAATTGCGTTCGCATGGAACGTCCTGTTGCCTCTGTGCAATGATTTCCTTTGCGGTATTGTCACGTCCTTGCCTGCCACCAGCTATGGAACCCTCTGCCCATGCCCCTTCACCCCACCGTCCCGAAGCCGGCACGTTTTAGAAAAACGCGGAAGGCCCTGCGCCGCACGCTGGCGCTTGGACTGGTCGCTGGCGGCCTGCTGGCAGCCTCCGCGCAGGCGAAAGCTGACCCACGCCTTGTCATTTTTGACGATGATGGCTTCAGCATTGCCCAGTGGATGATCATCAAGGCCCCCAATGTCCGCGTGCTTGGCATCACGACTGTCACGGGTGACGTCTGGCAGAAAGAAGCGACGAATGACGCACTCCGTGGCGTGGAAGTGGCAGGCCGGGCAGACATTCCCGTTGTTCCGGGCGCCACCTACCCGTTCCTGAACTCGGAAAAGCTGACGGACCGCTGGGAAGCCCTTTACGGAAAGCTGATCTGGAAAGGGGTGTGGATGAAAAAATGGGTCGAAAAGACCGAGCAGCCCCTTCCCTACTATCATGGCCCGGATGTTGTTCCGGACCTGCCATATGGCAACCCGGTCAAGAAGCCCGAAACCGAGCGCGCAGCTGACTTCCTCATTCGGATGGTTCACCAATATCCTGGACAGGTCAGCATCATTGCAACGGGTCCGATGACCAACATCGCACTGGCCCAGACGCTTGATCCGGAATTTGCGGGCCTTGCAAAAGAACTTGTTTACATGGGCGGTGGCCTGAACCCGCGCCAGACACGGCCCGGCGTTGTGGCACACCAGTTCGCGCGGGAATTCCTCAACAGCCCCCGTCGTGAATTCAACTTCCGTCTGGACCCGGAAAGCGCAAGTGCGGCCCTTCGCGCACCATGGAAGCATATCGTGATGGTTCCAGCCGATCCCTCAACGGATACCGAACTGACGCCAGAATTCCTGAAGAAGCTGGAAGCCACAGGCACGCCCGTCGGGCATGTCATGAAGTGGCATCTGAGCGGCTTCCCACTCTGGGATGAAATTGCAGCATCCGTCTGGCTGGACCCGAGCATCATCACGGAGAAGCAGGATCTGTTCGTGGATGTGAATAGCCAGTTTGGCCCCGGCTACGGTGACGTTGTGTCCTGGACGCCGGGCTATGAGCCAGGTCTGGGCGAACGCAAGAACGAAGTTGTCCTGCGCATCAATGTTCCGAAACTTGAAAAGCAGATCCTTAATCTGGTTGGCAACCCACAGGCTCCTGTCAGCGGACATCCTCTCCCCTGAAACACAAAAGCCCCGTTGCCATCCGGCCGCGGGGCTTTTTTCAGACGGCGGGAAGAGCGACCTGCTCTTTGGGCCAGCGGCGATGAAGCCAGAGCCATGCTCCTGGTCTTTCGCGGATCCACCGTTCCAGCGTCTCGTTCATGGCGACGCAGATTGACCGGATATCCGCATGACGATCGCCCGTTCGTTCAGCCTGAAGCGGGGCTTCACACACCATGCGGAACCGCCCGTTCCCCAGTCGCACGATATGGACGGGTATAATGGGCAGATTAAAGCGCAAGGCCAATTGCGCCACGGCTGGCGCCGTCATGGCATCCCGTCCCAGAAACGGAATGGCGAGCCCGTCGTTCATTTTCTGATCGACCAGAAAACCTAGTGAGCCACCGCTCTGCAGATGCGTTAAGGCCTGTCGGGCACCCTTGGGGCCTTTGGGAAACATGGTTCCTGTCGGACCAAGAGCTTTCTGCCGCATTCTCTGCGTCAGGAGATCAATGACCGGATTGGACGATGCGCGATAAAAGCCCGCAACAGGCATACCCAGCTTGGTCGCGATGGGCAGAATGAGCTCCCAGTTCCCCAGATGCCCTGAGAAGAACAGAGCCTGTGATCTGTTCGCTTTCAGGGCATCGATATGCTCTTCGCCCTCAACCTCCCAGCCCGGCCCGCTATCCGTGCGGGTAAACGATGCAAGGTGGGGCAACTCTGTCACGTTCCGTCCCAGATTGGTCCACACATCCCGAATAATCTGCTGCCGTTCCGTCGCCGACAGGTCAGGAAAAGCCAGCTGGAGATTCTGGTCCGCAATGCGGGTTGCACGAAGCTTCATCCCCACATTGCGCATTAGCCAGCCGCCAGCTGTCGAGGCATATTGCGGACCAACACTGCGCAGGAGGTTAATGACACTCCCGAGCGCAGCTGATTGCACATGATGAGACAGACGGGACAGAACCGGAGCGATTGGAGCCATGCGACGATAGTCGCGTTAAAAACAAGATAATCAATTCTTGTTTTGTATCCAATTAATACACTGGTTTCTTATTTTATACTTTATTTGTAATTTTTTTGAAATATTCAGATATAATTTTGTTTTTTAATAAATAATGATTTCGAATTTTATTTTTAAATTCTTACGTCTAGGGCCTGTGCCTCACTGAGACACAGGCCTGAAACATCAGGAGAAAAGTTCCCACGACACCTTCAGACTGGCATCGCCACACTGTGTTCTCGCGCAAACTTTTCCAGTGCATCGAGATAAACCGTCCGCTCCTCTTCCGAAATCCAGGCAGCCTGAAACGCATTTCGGCTGATCTGTATGAGTTCGTCCTGTGTCAGGTCCGCTGCACTTTGCGCCTTGGCGAAACTCTCCGTCATATACACGCTCTGCATGTAACCCGGATCGTCGGAATTGATCGTGATTTTCAGTCCCGCTGCCAGCATGTCCCGAATATCCTGACGGGACCGCCCCGGCCTGATGACATCGTTCGGAGACGGACACAGCGTGAATGTCACGCCCTTGTCCCGAGCCATCGCAATTAGTTCGGGCTTTTCCAGCACATTCAATCCATGATCGAGGCGCTCGCTGCCCAGATCCTGAAGAGCCTGCCGGATATGCTCATGCGTATTCTGCTGATCGAGATCACAATGCATGGTCAAGTGAAGGCCCAGCGCTCTTGCACGGGCGAATGTTTTCGCAAATTTGGCTGGCGGATTACCCTTTTCGTCTGAATCCAGACCTACACCAATGATGCGGCTCCGACCCGGTCTTTCAAGATAAGGGAGAGCCTGGGTAAAGGTCTCGTCGGCAGAGTCCGCACTCATTTCACGTATGAAGCACATGATGAGGTGAGAGCGGATGCCGAAGTCCTCCTCTGCTTCCTCCTGCGCTGCATTGAAGCCCCGGATGACTGTTCCGAATGATATTCCGCGACGGGTGTGAAGCTGCGGGTCGAAGAACATCTCAGTGTAAAGCACATTCTGCTGCGCGACTTTTTTCAGATAGTCATAGCAGAGATCATGAAAATCCTGCTCGGTCTGCAGAAGTTCGACGCCTTCGTAATACAGCGTCAGAAAAGATGGCAGGTCATGATAGACGTAACCCTGTCGAATTTCTTCAGCAGAGCTGGACCTGAGAGGATGATTATTCCGCTCAGCCAGCTTGATTTTCAAGTCCGCTTCCAGCGTTCCTTCCAGATGAACATGAAGTTCAGCTTTGGGGAGCTTTTCAAGAAATTTCTGCATGCAGACAACGGACATGACCTGCTTTCCTTATCAGTCGTGATAAGCCCGCATCATGCATGTTTGCTGGAGAATTGAAACGATATCGACATGATATCTTTATTTTGAAACGGCATGGCACGTTACAAGTGCTTTGTCGTCCATCTCACTGGAAAAGAACGCGTCGTTTCCTTTGTTCCACCAGACATACTGAGCCGCAGCATATTTGGCGCCATCCGCAGCAATTACGTTTGAAAACACCTGCATGTGCCCTTCAATTGGCAGGACAGCCAAACTGATGGCATCTGCATTGATATATTGAACGGCAACGCGTTTTTGCGGCAAGCGCGAGAGAAGCTCCTTGGCCGCCTCACCGTTTCCCTGACAGGTATAAAGCACTGTCTGGCGGTCAACTGTTGTGGGAGAAGCGAGTTTGATCTGAAAACTAGTGACCTTTGATGCAAAAGCCGGATTTATCCCCAGACAAAGAACAGCCATTAAACCAAACGAATATTTTCTCATCACTTGACCCTTCCCAGCAGATTGAAGCCTTCAGTATTGCCTGAGACATCTCTTTCAGTCAGATTGAGCCGCCATTCTGTCAGCATGATGACAACTGCCCAAACCAAGGACGGACTGTGAGCTGGTTTTACGAAGAACACGGAAGCCGCAAAGGCCCGCTTTCTGAAGATGGTATGCGTGCCCTCATCTCGACCGGCAGTATTGAGCACTCAACTCTGTGCTGGACCGAGGCCTTCGGTGCGGAATGGCATCCGGCAGGCAGTTGCGCGTTCTGGCCGCCCCAGCCCGAAGGAGTCCCGCCTGCCCTGCCCCCCAGCAGGGTCTCGAACCGCTGGGCTTGGCTGAGCATTCTTGGCCCCTTCGTCAGCAGCATGATCGTCAACGTTCTGGCCTGGTTCGGCAACATCCCTGACCGCCAGTCCAGCATCATTGCCGTTCTTCTCAGCTTTGCGATCATCTTCACCTCCATGCTGACAGATCGCCGCGCCCTGATTGCTGCTGGCTTCCGTCCCGGCTCTGCATTCTGGATCCTGATCCCGCCGCTCTATTTCTGGCGGCGTATCCAGTTTGTCGGCAAAGGAATGCTGCTGTTTTTCCTGTCGCTGCTGGTCTTCCTGTTCCAGTTCGTGCCTTCTTTTTCAGAAAGCTGGCACATCATGCACAACCCGAATGGCCTCTCCAGCTACGTCTCCAAACACTACGATCTCTGATCGCGATACTCAGCAGAAACGGCGATAGAACTGCTCTGTCTTGAGGGCCTGCTCTTCCAGCACATGGAAGGACAGGTCCCATGTTCTGCCCGGCTGCTGCCTCAGGCGCACAAGCCCAGCGGCAAGTGCGTCGATACAGTCCGGCTTAACCAGACAGTCCGATACATTTTCCAGAATATCCAGAACGCCCCCCGCTGCTGTCGCGCAGACAGGTAATCCTGCCGCCATCGCTTCCAGCAGCACCAGCCCAAATGGCTCCCGTCTGGAGGGCAGAACAAATCCGTCAAAGGCACAGAACACGTCCGGCACATCTGACCGGTAGCCCGCGAAAATGATGCGATCCCTGTACTCTGCGCAGACGTTTTCAAGCCGCGCACGTTCTGGGCCGTCCCCAATCAGAACAAGATATGTGTCGGTCGGCAGAACAGCCTGTCTCCAGGCCTGAAGGAGACAATCAAACCGTTTCTCTTCCACCATTCTTCCAACGGCACAGATCACAAAAGCTTCCGATGGAAGGCGATGCTCCTGCCGGAAGCCTTCCCGAAGCCTAGTACGCTCCGGATGGCAGAGGACGGAAGGAATGGTCCAGTTTGCAATCACTGCGCTCTGGTTCCGACAGCCTGCCGGCAGGCTGTCCTGTTGCCACCGGGCAATGCAGATCAGGCCGTCATGTTTTCCATAAGTTCTGACACGATAAGCATTGTGGAGCGTACCGATGACGGGGGTCTCACCCATCAGTCCCAGAATCTTCAAAACTCCTGCCCGGATCGACGCCTTACCCAGATGAGTATGGATGATATCGAAGGTCTCGTTCCATACCAGCGCCGTCAATGTCGGCAGATATCCTGCGCGATAAGCCCTTACGATACGGACTGAGGGTGAAAAGTGATGCGCAATATCTCCGCCTGTTCGAAGATCAGCGGTATGACGCTCCAGAAGCACCGTTACGTCATGCGTCTGAGCCTGCTGGTTCGCGAGTTCCGCGACATGGCGTTCCGTGCCCGCGAATTCCCGCGTTAGAAGACAGTGAAGAATCCTCACTGCCCGCCTCCTTAGCGAATACTACCGTTCCCGGCCCAGACGCCTTCAATGATAGGGCCTGTCCGCGAAGACATCCGCTGTCGGGGCGGCTGAGGCTGGCAGGCCACAAAATACAGACCGATCACAAACGTCAGCTGAGACAGTGTCATGAGCTGAGATAGAATCCAGCCAATGCCGACCCCGTCCACGCTGCGGAAAAGCTGATAGATGAGAAATGCCATGGCAATCATCCGCATGCTCAGCATCATGGGGCGAAGGGGATTCAGCATGTTTGGCCGGATCATCGGGATCGTTTTTTTCATGCCCAGAAAGAAGGCAAGGTTCATGAACCAGATCAGCGATGTATCCACCACACCGCCCATCGTTGCGCCAAACAGCACGATCGGCAGAAGCAGCGCTGCGCCGTTCAGCATCAATGAGCCGAGCTGAAAGCTCATGCCCAACTGCACAACGGGAAGAACTGACGGCAGTCTGTTCGCGACGGGCTGAAAAAGCCGGTCAATCAGCCAGTCATCAAAGCGGACGATAAAATTGGAAGAGGTCATAGTAGTTTTATTCTTAGCGGCCTCTGATTGACCGCGTCACATGATTTTTTATTCATCCTTCGGCAATCCTCCTTCGGTAGACAGCATCCCTGACAGTCGATTTACTGCCGGGCAGAACATTTTACCCGTAGGAAGTTCATAACCTATGCCCGGTTTTTCCCGCCTGACCCGTGTGACCCTGCTCGCAGCCTCCATGCTGGCCCCGCCTCTCCTGACGGGCGCACATGCTGCCCCTGCGGTGCCTCAGGCTGCCACGGCAGCACCGGCCTCCGTCACCCGTGCCACCTTGCCCAATGGCCTGCGTGTCGTGATTGTGCGGGATACTCTGGCACCCGTTGTACAGACGATGCTCAATTATGAAGTGGGCTCCGTCAACGCACCCAAAGGTTTTCCGGGAACGGCACACGCCCTTGAGCACATGATGTTCAATGGCTCCGAAACACTCTCCCGGGACCAGCTTTCCACCATCAGCGCTCAGCTCGGCAACAATGATAACGCCGACACGACGTCTGACGTCACCCAATACTATTTCAAGGCCCCTGCTGCGGACCTTGATGTCCTTCTGCGGATCGAAGCCGGTCGTATGCGCGGTCTGAACATCACAGAGAAAGAGTGGGCCCATGAACGAGGCGCCATTGAGCAGGAAGTCTCACGCGACCTGTCGAGCCCCATCTACCGCTATCTCTCTCAGGTGCGCGCCGCACTTTACGCAGGCACACCTTACGAGCACGACGCACTCGGGACGCGTCCCTCTTTCGATGCCACGACTGCCCCGCTTTTGAAGCAGTTCTACAACTCCTGGTATGCTCCCAACAACGCCATCCTCGTTATTACGGGCGATGTGGACCCGCAGGACACTCTGAAGAAAGTTCAGGCAGCCTTTGGCAATATTGCCGCGACCACACTTCCTGCCCGCGCCGCTGTCACCCCCACGCCAGCCAAGGCACAATCCCTGTCGTTGGATA
This sequence comes from Gluconobacter sp. Gdi, assembly GCF_014132155.1. Classification (GTDB taxonomy): domain Bacteria; phylum Pseudomonadota; class Alphaproteobacteria; order Acetobacterales; family Acetobacteraceae; genus Gluconobacter. The sequence continues at coordinate 140,370 of NZ_BLJQ01000001.1, read as the reverse complement.
CAGATCTACCCATCGGCCTTGTCACCATGGCCTGGCGGATGCCGGGGCAACGTGACCCGAACTATGCTGCCGTAACCCTGCTGGCCGATGCCATTGCCAGCCAGCGCAGTGTGCTTTTCGGTCTGGTGCCGGATGGCAAGGCTCTGGACGCAGGGTTCATGTATGACCCGGATGCGCAGGCTGGCCTCGCTGTCGCCTACGCAGGCTTCCCCAAGGGAGCCAACCCGGATGAGCTCCGCCGGACGCTTGCGTCTCTCATGGATAACTTTCGCAAAAACGGAATTCCTGCGGACCTGATCGAAGCCGCCCGTCGCAAAGAGATTGCATCTCTGGAGTTCAATGCGAACAGCATTTCGGAACTCGCAGAGAACTGGTCCCAGGCTGTCGCCATCCAGCATCTTGAAAGCCCGGATGATATGATCGCGGCCTTCCGGAACGTCACGAAGGCACAGGTGGATGAGCTGGCCAAAACGCTCCTTGATCCGCAACACGCCATCAGCGCCACCCTGACGCCGAGTGAAAAGGGCAAAGCCATTGGCGGTAAAGGATTTGGTGGCGCAGAGTCTTTCAACACACCACCATCAGGCAAAGTCAGCCTCCCAGCATGGGCGGAAGAAGCCCTCGCACGGTTGAGCATTCCGGCCGCGGCACCTCTTCCCAAGGCCTATACACTTTCGAATGGTCTGCACCTTCTGGTCCAGCCCGAGCATGTCAGCCATACGGTCGAGCTGATCGGCTCCATCCGGCAGAATGCATCCCTGCAGCAGCCTGCTGGCAAGGAAGGCGTTGCTGGCCTGACGTCTGACATGTTCCTGTATGGCAGCACCTCTCATGACCGTCTGGCCCTTGCCAGCGCGCTTGATGACATCTCGGCAGATGAAAGCGCTGGCCCTGGTTTCAGTCTCAGCACACTCACCCAAAATTTCAGTAAGGGCCTGTCCCTGCTGGCAGAGCACGAACTGCACCCTGCCTTCCCGGAAAAGGCCTTCCATGTCACGCAGATGGAAGCCATTCAGGCCCGCGCGGGTGAGCTTCAGTCTCCAACCTACCGCTTTGGCCGTGCCACCCGCCGGGCGCTTGTCCCTGCAACTGACCCGACCCTTCGCGAGGCCACTCCAGCTACGTTGAGCAAAATTACGCTCGCTGACGTCAAAGCCTATTACACGGCCACATATCGCCCGGACTTGACGACGATTGTGGTTGTCGGGGACATCAGCCCTGAAGATGCTCATGAACAGGTTGAAAAGGCTTTTGGCGGCTGGAAGGCTGAAGGCCCTGCCCCTGTCGTTGATCTGCCATCCATTCCTCTCAGCAAGGCCTCTCAGGCTGTTGTCGCAGATCCAGGACGTTCACAGGATGACGTGAAACTCGTGGAGACCATTGGCATGAAGGTCACGGACCCGGATCGTCATGCTCTAGCTGTCGGAAACGAAATCCTTGGCGATGGGTTCTCTTCCCGCCTGATGCAGGATTTGCGCGTTCGCACAGGCTATGTGTACGGGGCAGGAAGTGCCTTCAGTTACTCCCGGACCCGCGGCTCCTTCGGCATCAGCTTTGGTGCGGACCCGGACAAAGTGAACAAGGCACGCGCCCTGGCAATCAAGGACGTGCAGGATATGCGCAGCCAGCCTGTCTCTCAGGAAAGTCTGGATCTGGCCAAAGCGTCTCTGCTGCGTCGGCAGCCTATGGCACGCGCCAGCTTCGGGGCTCTCGCTGGCAGCTATCTGGATCTGATTGATCTGGGGCTGCCTTTGAATGCGCCAGCAGAGGCAGCTCAGGCGATTTACGACATGACACCTGCGCAGGTGCAGGCCGCGTTCAGCAAGTGGGTTCGCCCAGATGATCTCGCGCAGATCGTCCTTGGCCCACAGCCGAAGTAAACACTCTACTTCAGGCCGGGATATTCATATTCCGGCCTGATCCCTTAACGCCAGATCGTCATCAGAACACCACCTGAGACGATCAACAGTCCCCCGACGCAGACAGGTAAGGTCAGGCTCTGACCAAACGCAAAATACGCTACCACCTGAGCGGCAATAAAAAACAGCGCAACATAGACGCCCATCAATCGCCCGAAGTCCCAGTCCGGAAGATTGACGGTTATTCCATAGATGAAAAGTACCAGCGCGCCTGCGGAGATAAAGCCTACACGCCCCAGACCTGCCGTATGCAGCCCGGTTCGCACCAAGGCGTCACCGCCGACTTCCAGAAATGCGGCGATCAGTAGAAGCGCCATGAGCCAGACAGTCTGCATTTCCAGATATCCTTACAAAAAAAGCCGGGCACGACAGCCCGGCTTTTGATGAAATTACAAATCCTGCAGCTTTTCAGCCTAGGAACCCTTCAGCCTGAAGAACTGACAGCGCCTGCTGGATGCGATGCTTGTAAAGATGCTGCTCCATCGTTCTGGCCTGTGCCTTACGGCTCATCGCGAGACGGGCTTCATCATCCCCTACGTATTTCTCAACCAGCCGCTCGAAATCAATCCGGTTTGAGAAAACCGGAATTTCGTCTGCATCGTAGTACCGGCGAAGCTCATGCGTATCTTCGTGAAACACCTGGAACGCGCCTGCCAGAGCAGCTTCAAACGTCCGGGGGCCAGGCGTGGAAGGAGCGATCACAAAACGCTTGTTTTCGAAGTGGAGTGAGCGCCCCAGATTCAGAACCAGCTTGGACCGGCGATACAGTTCTACCAACTGGGACTTCTCGATCCGGGCATCGGAGAAACCAATGCCCAGCTCGCCCCAACCTGGACCGATAATCTTGATATTCAGGTTACGCAGGACCGGCAGCAGATTGCGGACAATGTCCTTCCGGCTCGTGAACGCCACGCCACAGAACAGAACATCGATCGTTTTTTCGACATTCTCTTCGATCGGCATGTAATGCAGGCTCGGGCTTGCTGCCAGCGGAAGATGGAACACCAGATCGCGCTGATAGAAATTGTGGCCCCAGCGGTCACAGGAGAAAACGACGTCGAAGTCATCGGCGATGCGATAGTTCGCATCCTGCTCATAGGGATCTTCTGTCGCCCAGAAAACCGTCACAGCGCCAATCTTCTTGGCTTCGCGACAGACTTCGCCGAAATAGGTGCTCTCCGGCAGGTACGACCCAATGGCGAAAACGATTGTGGGCTTCAGGATCTTAATGGATGCAGCTGCTGCGGAAATATGAACAGCTGTAACGTTTTCTTCGCCAAAGCACTCAGCCCACCCATCCATGATCGACTCACGGATCTGGGCATTGGCCTGACTTTCATAACGCCCACCACTGCACACCAGAACACGTCCGGTCAGGCCAGACACTTTCCGCTCCGTTTCAGAGGAACGATCTTTCACTTCTGTCGACATAGCCTCACCTGTTTCCTTAAACTTCATGCCCCGGGTGGGTGGCGTCTTCAAGCTATACACGCCTGCAGGATCTTGGACAGATCCTGTCGGAACTGCGCTGGCGCACAATCCCGCTCCACCGCCTTCAGCGCTTCACTTCTCAGCCGGGCCCAGAGTTCGCTATCCTGATAAAGACGGGCGACATCTGACGCAAATGCTTTGGCATCATCGGCAGGCGCAGACAGCAATTCCACATCATTTGTCCAGCCGACCTGACCCGCCAGGAGGGTCGTCACAACCATTGGAACCCCGAATGCCGCAGCTTCCTGGACCTTGAACGGCAGACCGCCCGCAAACCTTGTTGGCGCCACGAAGACACGATGTCTGTCGAACAGCGGGGCAAGATCATGCACAGGACCAACGATATCCACGCGAGGATGCCGCGCAAACGCACTCACATCCACAGAAGGATGAATGAAGCCCGCGATCGTAAACCGAACGTCCGGAGGCAGAAGTTCGTCAAGGACTGGTAGAACCTCTCCGACAAACCACTCCAGACTGTCATGGTTCGGCGCGCCCTCATCATGCAGTGCCCCCAGGAAGAGAATATCTTTCCGGGCCTCGAATGCTGCGCGCGTCGGACGGGTTCGCATTTCATGTCCCAGCACGGAAACATTCTCATACCCGGCACGGCGCACAAATCCGGCATCCTTCTGCGTTACCGCGACGATCTGCTGGCAGTAGTGGGCGCATTCCAGTTCCCGACGCAGCATCTCGTCAAAGCTCAATGCCGGCTTGGGCAAATCAAGCACCTTGATGCGCTCCAGCGTACGGGGCGTGGAAATCACTTCCGTATCCAGAACAGCTCCACCCGTTGGCAGGTAACGGCTGGCCTCGTTCATAATTGGCAGGAGCCGCGCCATGTTATGCGTACGTCCGACCCACACAAGATCGTAATATCCGGCCCGGGCTTGGATAAAATCTGGAAAGGTGGAAAGATGCTGATCCGCAATCAGCTCTACTGTCTCCGGGAAATCTCCAAACAGATCCAGCTCGCTCTGATCCCTGGGCAGCATGGGGAACACTGTGACCTGATACCCCAGTGCGGCCATAGCCCGAACCACATCATTGGAACGGACATACCCTGAGCCCAAGCGCCTTAATGGCAGGCGGTCTTCAATGAACAGGATGTGCTTCCGATCTGAACGCCGCTCGCGAGCCTGCACTGCATTTCGGATATGAGCCGGCTGCTGATGGCGCAGAAAATCCTGATGCACGCGCGAAAAAATCCGCAGATTGGCATGCATCAGGGTCTGAGATCCGGCAGAGCCAGAACTGCCGTACTCAAGATGCTCAACCACCACGTTAGGATCATAAACGATCCGCGCACCCATCTTGAGAATACGAACGCACAAATCCGCATCTTCAAAATAGGCCGGACGGTACCGTAAATCGTAACCGCCCAACTGAATCAGAATGGACGACCGCACCATGAGAAATGCTGCGGAACAATAGTCCACATCTCTCACGAAATTCGCTTCAGGGAGGTTCGGACTATCTTCGCGGCGATATCCATACGTCGCGCCATCACGCCAGATAATGGAACCTGCTTCCTGCAGGCGCATATTGGTGCGGATCAGCTTCGCCCCCACCGCCCCGATATCGCTGTCCGAACGCAGACGCTGCAAGGCATGTGCGATACTGTCCGGGTAGAGACGCAGATCGTTGTTCAGATAAAGAACAAATGGCGCATCAACTTCTGCAAGACCTGCATTACAGCCTTCCAGATATCCAATGTTATACCTGAAACGCAGGATCTTGGCGCCGTGAACCATTTCGTCGAGACGACGTGTCTGATCGTGTGAACCAGAATCCACAACGATCAGCTGGATGGCTCCGGCATAGTTTGCGCGTAGGGACGCCAGAGCCTGCATTGTCAACGCAATCCGGTCATAGACCACGACAATGACACTGAGTTCCGGCACACCCGCAACAGTGAAATCCAGCGGGTGCCGCGCCAATGCGGGAAGGAGCGCCTCAGCTTCCCGTTCAAAAACCTGCCTTGACTGACTTTCCTCAATCTCCGGGGCTTCAACCAACGAAGCGCGCTGCCCCTCTCCCATTCTGGCCGCAACCAGATGAGCAAAGGGACTGTCATACAGGTGATTGCGAACGTCGTTGCGGACCTGTGGGCGGCTCAGGTGAGCGGCAAGATCCACGCCCGCTTCAGGCGCGCGCCCTTCATGCGCGCCGAACAGCAGAAAATGCTCATAGCCGTTCCGAAAGGACCCCATATCCAGACAGGCAACCACATCCGGATGTGTGTCTGCGTAGAAACTCTCGGAAAACATTTCCTGCGGATTAAACAGCCGAGGTGTTTCATTGGTAAGGTAATGATGAAGGGCGCTGCTGTACCGCCCCTCAGCAATTTCACGCCGCACTTCCGGATAGCGTTCCAGATACCAGACAGGATCAAAATACCAAGAGACACGCCCTGCATCCGCAATCTCGGACGGCAGACTGAGCCAGGATGCAAACAGGCCGATACGGCTGTCAAAATAATCCGGAAAGCGGAGGGCAAGCCGCCGACAGAGCTCATCATCGAAAAAACGATGGCCGCTATAATAACGTGCCTCGCCAATTTCCAGATAATGGTCGTAGCCGTTGAAAAACCCCTGCTCTTCCAGCGAGCGACGGGTCAGTTCAGGATACCGTCGAAGATAATCAACTTCGTCAAAAAGCCAGTGTGCCGAAAGGCCATGATATCCTTCGGCGCAATAATGCTCGAAACCGGACCGATATTTTTCCTGAATCAAGTCCCGACGAACGTCTGCGTGGGTTTCCCGATACCAGATTTCATCAAAATACCGGTTCGGAGAATGACCGTATCGCTGCCCTGTTTCAATATAGAACGCGTGAAGGTCCTGATGACCTTCATCACGCATCCAGTCCCCAACCTCCGGATAACGCAGCAGATACCACTGCGCATCAAACTGGCGCCAGCGAGGCTCGCGCGCAGCCGAGGAGGACTCAGGAACCGGATCGGACATAAAAAAACTGACCTCCAGGTTCAGGCGATGGCTTTCTCATTCAAAAGCTGTTCAGACCGCTCGGCCTGCTCCGGCGTCAGATCTTCACGGCCTGTGGAAACAATGCGTCCACCATCGAAAGCTGCAACCAGATCAGTAATGTATGTGCCGAAAACGTCGCCCGTCACATTGATCAGAGCTACCCGATAAACCCCATCCATCGGGCGGGCATAACCCTGCATTGGGTTCAGTATTCCGGAGAAACCCGCACAAAGCGGAGCATCACGATGCACAACCGCTACATCCTGGCGGGCAATACGGTCCATGCCGAACAAAGTGACTTCATCACGTTCTTTATGGATAAGCCCAACATAGAGCTGGCCTGCCCGGGACAGATTTTTCAGGAACGCCCAGCCGCGCACATAGATGCCCCCGAACGGATCGACATCCTGCACAGGAGACCCAATGACGCCTGTGAACTCGTCGATGAAATTCTCCAGCATTCCGCTGCCATACGGATGGAGGTCTTTCTTCTGGAAGCCAGACAGCTTGATGCCGCGCAACAGACCGTCGCTATGAGAAATCCGATTAAAATCAGACAAAATGACATCGTTGGAAGGCATCGAACGATGAATTTTGTCGATCTTACCGCCCTCGACCTCAATCTGGACCGAAGTGAGCTGGAACGCTGCCTGCCCGTTGATGACATTGATCAGGCCAACGCGGAAACGACCTTCACACCACTTCCCACGCAGAGCTGTCTTGCCGGAGAAGCCAGAACGACGTGGAGACCCGTTGAACATCTCAACAATGTCCCCACGAATTTCACGTTCACACTCAAGGAAAATCAGCGGACTGTCTGCACCTTCTTCGATCAGAACTGCCAACATGCGGCCGGCTGTACTGATCCCAGGAAGAAGGAACCAGCCCCGGATATGAAATTCGTTGGCGCCTTCGAAATCTTCATCTTCGCTCGTGGCAAAGACGTGATGACAGACGTCATCAATATAGCACTCAGCGCCCTGGATGGAGAACCAGTCCGAAACAGGAATGGGCAGCTCAACAGAGAGATCACGTGTGGTCGGCGGATCAAAAATATGACGCGGCGGAGCCTGATGGCGCCATGATGGATGCGGAAGAAGGTGGACTTGCCCAGCATCCAACCGCAGGTCCGAAACGCCCATCGGACGACGCGGCACCACATCCTGGTAAAGCTTCAGCAAACCGTCCGCATACTCACGGGCATGCGTCCAGAGATGCGGGCCAATGTTTGCCATGATTTTCTTGCGCACAGGCTCAGAAGAACGCAGCAGTTCAAGGCGCTCCAGAACCATGCTGGGGCGATTGATCGGAACCTTGAAACCGTTAACACCATCTTCGACGCGATCCCCCAGAGCGCCGACATCCGTCACAATGGGGATCAGGCCATTCTGCCAAGCTTCGGAGAGGGAAATACAATAGGTTTCCGGCCAAATTGACAGGTTGAGTGCAACATCTGCCTTTTTCAGGGCCTCGATATCGCCCATGTCATATCGGCCGTACAGCTTCACGTTCGACCGGCTGCCAGCATTCAGAACAGCTTCGTATTCTGGATGCACATAACCGAAGATATGAAAGACAAAATGATCCGGATGAGCGATTTCGATCAGACTCAGGATCGTATCTGCCCCCTTGGTGCGCAGGAAATTACCAACTATCGCAACATGCAGAGGAGCATCACCCAACGGAGCATAGCTCTTCGGCTTCACCGGCACCGTGTTTTCAGGGCTCGGAATACCCGTGATCAGGCTGATTTTTTCATTAAGGATCGGATAGATCTCATGCGTCAGATCACGGGAATGCTGTGTCCCAAACATGATGGCATCAACAGAGTGAAGCATCTTGGCGACAAAGGCCCGACGCGTCTGCTCGCCACCATGATCCACATTTTCGGAAGCCTTTAGCGTGATATCCGCTGACAGGACAGAGCGGACCTCGTCTTCCACATACCGCAGTTCATGGTTCAGCAGGTTGTACCGCGCTGAGACAAGCCAGAAGTCATGCGCAGAGAAAACCACACCGACACCATTGGCCTTGGCGATGATCGGCAAGGAAAGGGCATGATGTCCGAGATGCTGGAAATGGACAATGTCCATGTTGTACTGGCTGATGACGCTTGAAAACGCCATTTCCTCTGGCGCATCGCACATTGCGTCTTGCCAGCCCACTTCCGGCACATCGAAGCGTTCGAGCTCCTGACCACTTGCCGTCGTCAGACGGCAGAATGTGCCACGACGCAGCCAGTAAAAGAACTCAACGTCACGTCCAAGCAGGGAGCAAAGAGCCTGCTGGTAAACTTCAACACCACCCCAGGCCTGCTCGTGAATTGTGGAATGCGTGCACATCAGCACCCGCAGACGGCGACGACGCTCAACCGGGAGGATATCAGCAGCCTTACGGCGACCAAAATCAGCACCAGTGATGTCACGCATCTTTTCGAGACGGTGCTCATAAAGATGATGTGCCAGCACCGACTTCTGAGACGCCTGAGCTGCTTTGCGACGCGTATTCTTGTTGTTAAGGATGCGAGCAACAGCATCCACGACGCCATCAGGATCACGCGCAAGGCTGATCCCCTCTACAGTATCGAAATGCTCGCTGCCCATGCTTTCAGGCGCTTCGACCACCTGTGCCGTACCGCCCAAAGCCAACTCGAAAAAGCGTGGTCCCGGCGCCGTCGCCTGACTGACATCGCCATGGCTGGCATAATCGCGGAACATCGTCAGAGTAACGGCGCTGACATTCGCAAAATCAATAAAGGCTTCGTGGCTGATCGGCCGCTGGATCGCAAGTGCGGCAAGGTCTGCGGGCAGCGGTGGCAGGTACTCGTTACCCGGGCAAACAAGCTTCAGTCTGGCATCCGGGAAGGCCGCAATCACGCGCCGCAGTGTCTGAACGCGGTTCGGCCACATCGTGCCAGCAAAGAAAATATCATATTCCAGCTCTGCGGCAGAGAGAACCTTGCGCTCATGAATGGAACGACTGGCCGCCAGAGGAAGATAGTGCCCCTTGCCATGGTAGTATTCGGCGCAAGACGGATCATTCGTAAAGACGAAGTCAAAAAGGCCGGCATTCTCAACATTGAAGTCCCGCATGAACGGGTCTTCAAAGGTCCAGAGAATTAACGTCTTGAATGCAGGGCGAACGCGACGAATCAGTGGAAGATTGATCCGTTGTGCGTCCAGACAGATCAGAACGTCATGCTCACCGGAGGCAGCAATACTGCCCAGGGACATATTGTCAGCGACAACAATCTGGTCATTACCAAATAGAGATCGAGCAGCCCGTTCGACCGCCAGCGTAAGGTAGGAATTGGGATTGTGGGTATAATTTGTGTTGTAAATAACCGCCATCAATCTCCTGAGCGCAGAACGCCCACTCCCATCTCAAACTGACTTCATCAGTCTTCTGGACATGAGACCACAAGACCGCTGCCGTCACGATACTCTTAATTCTTACCTGAAGGTTTACAGCAACAAAAGCCCCTGACAAGAAAGAAGATCATTACATCTCAAATACAAAAAAGGGCCGCTTGCGCGGCCCTTTTCTAAAATCATGACAACATAGAGTTATCTGATTTTCAGTCTCTTCAGACGTCTGTAGTACGACGACGGATTGCCGCGCCCAGAATGTCACCCAGGGAAGCGCCCGAGTCAGAAGAACCGTATTCGTTGATCGCAGCCTTGTCTTCCTCGACCTCACGGCCGCGGATCGTCAGCGCGAGCTTACGGGAAGCACGGTCAACGGAAACAATCTTCGCATCGACCTTTTCGCCAACGGCGAAACGCTCCGGACGCTGCTCAGCCTTGTCACGAGCCAGCTCTGCACGACGGATGAAGCCGGTCAGCAGATCGTCGACCTTCACTTCGATACCGTTTGCCTGAACTGCCGTTACGACGCAGGTCACAACAGCACCCTTCTGGATGCGGGACAGGGTGTCGGCTGCCGGATCTTCCTGAAGCTGCTTGATGCCCAGGGAGATGCGCTCCTTCTCAGGATCCACGTCGAGGACCTTGGCCTTAACGACCTGACCCTTTTCGTAGTTCGCCATGGCTGCTTCGCCAGCTTCGTCCCAGGACAGGTCGGACATGTGAACCATGCCGTCGATGTCTGCGGAGAGGCCAATGAACAGACCGAACTCGGTGATGTTGCGGATTTCGCCTTCGATGACAGAGCCAACCTTGTGCTCTTCTTCGAACTGCTCCCAAGGGTTGCGCTGAACCTGCTTGAGACCAAGCGAAATACGACGCTTGGAGCTGTCCACGTCCAGAACCATGACGTCGACTTCCTGGGAAGTAGCGACGATCTTGCCCGGATGGACGTTCTTCTTCGTCCAGGACATCTCGGAAACGTGCACCAGACCTTCGACGCCCGGCTCCAGCTCGACGAATGCACCGTAGTCGGTGATGTTCGTGACGCGACCCGTGAAGCGGGCACCAGCTGGGTACTTGATGGCGACGTTTTCCCACGGATCAGCTTCAAGCTGCTTCATGCCGAGGGAGATACGCTGCGTGTCCGGGTTGAAGCGGATGACCTGCACGCGAACCGGCTGACCGATCTGCAGAGCTTCGGACGGGTGGTTGATGCGCTTCCATGCGATGTCGGTGACATGCAGGAGGCCGTCAACGCCGCCGAGGTCAACGAACGCACCGTAGTCGGTGATGTTCTTGACGACGCCGTCAAGGATCATGCCTTCCTTCAGGCCCTGGATCAGCTCGGAGCGCTGCTCTGCACGGGTCTCTTCAAGAACGGCACGACGGGACACAACGATGTTGCCACGTGCGCGATCCATCTTCAGGATCTGGAACGGCTGCGGCTGACCCATCAGCGGGCCGACGTCACGAACCGGACGGATGTCAACCTGGCTGCCCGGAAGGAACGCCATTGCGCCGCCCAGATCAACCGTGAAGCCACCCTTGACGCGACCATAGATCGTGCCGTTGACGCGCTGGTTGTTGCCGAATGCACGCTCCAGAGCGGTCCATGCTTCTTCACGACGAGCCTTCTCGCGGGAAAGAACGATGGAACCGTCACGGTCTTCGTAACGCTCGACATACAGCTCGACAACGTCGCCCGGCTTTACGTCCGGAGCAGCGCCTGGCGGGCCGAATTCCTTAAGGGAAACGCGACCTTCGCTCTTGAGACCAACATCAACGATAGCGAATTCGTCGGTCAGACGGATCACGCGGCCCGTGACGACGGAGCCGTCAAAACCGGTGTCGCGGCCCAGGGTCTCTTCGAGGAGGGCTGCAAAATCTTCCATGCCGTGAGCGGCAGGGGCCTGTGTGGCTGAAGCCATGTAAATACAATATTCCCGGATTTTCGGCCTGAAACCGATCATCCACGTCTGCGCCACGCGGATCGAAATCTGGCATGGCGACTCCCCGCTGCCTCAAAAGGTCAGACCGGGTCCGTTAAATTATGGCCCGCACGCAAAACGCATGACGGACGACACTTTCCCCCTTCGGGCAAGGTGCTAACCCGCAACAACACCTTCCACAGGCGCTCTGTCAATAAAAAAACAGGTGTCAGACGGGCAGATACCGCAACTCAGATCCGAGTTATGCGCCGCCTGATTTCTTCGTGCGCCTTTTCAAGCACTTGCTCTGCAGAAAGCTCATCTGTCTCAATCAGAAGCGCATCTGCGGCCTGCACCAGAGGCGCAGTATCCCGCGAAGAATCCCGCGAGTCACGCGCGATGATCTCAGCGATCGCAGCGTCCAGCTCAGCCTCTGTGATCGCTGCGTCCCCGTGCACTTGGCGATGGCGACGAAGGGCCCGCGCCCTAGGGGAGGCCGTGATGAAAAACTTTACGTCCGCATCCGGGAAAACAACTGTGCCGATATCCCGCCCGTCAACAACGGCCCCTGTCTGGGCGGCGAACACACGTTGACGCTCCAGAAGAGCCTCACGCACAGCAGACTGGCTAGCTACCAGTGAGGCACCGCGGTCGATTTCCGGAACGCGCAGATCCGTTCTCCGCAGATCCCCCTGCTCAAGTGCTTCCGCCTGTGCAGAAGCATCGCCCGCAGGGTCAAGACCGGCATCAATCATGCGCCTTGCAACCGCACGATACAGGAGGCCCGTGTCCAGATAGGGCAAGGACAGCCGGGAGGCGAGCGCCTTGGCCAGCGTCCCCTTTCCAGCAGCCGCCGGCCCATCAACGGCAATGACCAGCGGACGGCTCATGCCCGGATATCCGCACCCAGACCATTCATGAGATCAACGAAACCGGGAAAGCTGGTTTCAATGAAGGCAGTATCATCAATATAAACCGGCTTCGGCGCAGCCAGACCAAAGACAATCCCACTCATGGCCAGACGATGATCCATGTGCGTCGTCACGCTTCCGCCACCCAGTGGGCCCTGAAAACCACGAACAATCAGGTCATCGCCAACCACTTCGGTTTCGGCACCATTCACATTCAGCAGGGAGACGGTTGCGGCCAGACGGTCACTTTCCTTCACCCGAAGTTCTTCCAGACCACGCAGACGGGAGGCCCCTTCCGCAAAAGCACAGGCAACGGCCAGAACGGGGTATTCGTCAATCATGGACGGTGCGCGCTCTGGCGGCACATCCACACCTTTCAGCTTGCTGTATCGTGCGCGAAGGTCACCCACAGGCTCCCCGCCCTCAATGCGCTCGTTTTCAATGGTCAGATCAGCACCCATTTCGAGCAGGGTAGTGAACAGACCCGTCCGAAGCGGGTTCAAACCAACATTCTCAATCAGCAGATCGGAACCAGGAACCAGCAGCGCAGCCACAAGCGGGAATGCAGAAGACGACGGATCACCCGGAACTGTCACGTCCCGTGCGGTCAGCTTCACCGGTCCGGTCAGCTCGATTCGGCGTCCACCAGCATCCAGAACGGAGACATCAACATCCACGCCAAAATGACGGAGCATATTTTCCGTATGATCACGGGTGGCGACCGGCTCTTCCACAACCGTCCGGCCAACGGCATTCAGCCCGGCCAAAAGAACTGCTGATTTTACCTGCGCAGAAGCAACTGGCAGACGGTATTCAAGCGGTTTCGCCTGACCATTGCCACGCACGGCCATCGGCAAACGGCCGCCCTCACGGGACAAAAACTCGGAACCGTTCTTCGAAAGCGGGTCCATCACCCGACGCATTGGACGGGAGCGCAGGGAAGCATCCCCGGTCATGACGCTGTTCATCTGGTGGGAAGAAAGAATACCGGACAGGAGCCGTGCTGCTGTCCCGGAATTCCCCATATCCAGCACATCTGCCGGCTCCGTCAGCTCACCGACGCCACGGCCATCAATGGTCCAGACGGCGCCGTCACGCGTGATCGTCGCACCCAGCGCGCGCATGGCGTCTGCGGTGCGCAGAACGTCTTCACCCTCCAGAAGGCCGTAAACCTTCGTACGGCCATGTGCGAGGGAGGCCAGCATCAGCGAACGATGGCTGATGGATTTGTCACCCGGTACGAGGGTACGGCCGGAAAGTCCCTTCGGGGACGCGGAAACTGTCAGAGGTCGCGCTTGCATGTGCACTTTCATGCGAGGGTCATTCCTGTGTGTCAATCACCCTGAAATACGTCCCCTCATGCAGATTTCGGGACACTTGGAGTTTGACATGGCGGAAACAAGCTGGCATGGCCGCGTTCCTTATCCGAGGCATTGGCAGGCTTGCGCAACATGGCAAAACCCGAACTCGGTCTAAAACGGACGTGCGTTGAGTGCGGCGCCCGCTTCTATGACCTGAACCGCGTCCCTACGGTGTGCCCGAAATGTGGCACCACCCAGCCGAACGATATCGGCCGTCTCAAGCGTAGCGAAGGACCGCTGCCTGAGGAGAAAGATCCGAACGCTCCGAAGGACGAGAACGAGGATGATGTAGACGTCGATCTGGACACGGACGATGATGCAGATGACGATGTCATCGCAGCAGACGACGATCTGGATGATGACGATGATCTCTCGAACGACATCGAAGTTTCGACTGACAAGGACGACCGCGACGACCACTAAGGTCGTCCGTGCTCTTTCCTTTGCAGCAGTATTGAGCGGCTGTGCCGGTCCGGGAGACGCCTTGTCCCCGGATGGCGCAGCCGTTCGTGCATTAAAGGACCGCCTGGAGCGCCATCCCAGCGCAACAGCAGTTCTTCAGGAGCACTGCTCCGTTCCCATTCGCGTCGTGCGCCTCTCCGTTGGAGAGCAGCCTTCACAGGAAACCCTGCGTCTTCTGGAAGTCTCAGACCCTCGGCAGGTTCGCACACGTCACGTTCAGCTTCTGTGTGGGGATGTCCCGCTCTCTGATGCCTGGAACTGGTATGTGCCGGAACGCCTGACAGATGACATGAACCATCTGCTGGAAACGACAGATACGCCTTTCGGTAAAGCTGTCTCGAAGACGAATTTTTATCGCCAGCGACTCGAAACACGTTTTCCAAATAACGCCACAGGAATCGTACTCGAAAACCGTGCGCTCCTCAGACGTGCTTCAGACAACGCACCAATTTCTCTGGTTGTGGAAGATTATCTGCCTGGTGCGCTGAAACCTCAGCCCTGATTTATCGCGCAGGCGACCAGTTCAGGTGCTGCCCGCCATCCATGGCCAGCATTTGCCCCGTGACGGACGGGAGAGAAAACAGCGCGAGCGTGGCTTCAGCGATTTCTTCGGGAGACGACCCACGCTTCAGGGGCGTTTGTGCGCACATCTTGTCAAAATGCTCCTGAGACTGTCGGCCTACCGTTGGCAGAACAGGCCCTGGACCAATGGCATTAACGCGAATACGCGGCGCCAGTGCCAGCGCAAGCGTTTGTGTCAGTGTCCACAAGCCAGCTCGGGACACGGTGTAGCTGATAAAATGTGGCGTCAGATTCCACACGCGCTGATCCAGCATATTCAAAATCAGCCCTTCAGCCTCTGCCGGCAGGGCTGCTGCCACCGCCTGAGACAGGACGAACGGAGCCCTCAAATTCGGCTCAAGATGCTGGTCCCAGCTTTCACGAGTTACAGTCTCGACTTCATCACGAATGAATGCTGAAGCGTTGTTGATGAGCACACCGATCGGCCCAAGCTGCTGAACTGCTTCAGCAGCCAGCCTGTTCACATCCGCTTCACACGACAGATCTGCGCCAATCACACATCCTCGGCCGCCAATGTGATCGAGCAGATCCAGCGCTTCTGTTTTGCTATCGCGATAATGAATGGCAACAGAAAAACCCTGCCCGGCCAGCATTTCAACCAGCGCCCGGCCAATCCGACGCGCACCACCGGTCACAATCGCCGTACGGGGGACTAGAGCGGAAATCATAATGCGCGTCGTGCAATCAGGGCAGCAGCCAGCGTGCCATCATCCAGCACGTCCAGAGC
The DNA here is from genome assembly GCF_014132155.1 of Gluconobacter sp. Gdi. Classification (GTDB taxonomy): domain Bacteria; phylum Pseudomonadota; class Alphaproteobacteria; order Acetobacterales; family Acetobacteraceae; genus Gluconobacter. Next base: position 124,631 of record NZ_BLJQ01000001.1, on the reverse strand, counting down.
GCCCCCCATGGGAACGCCATGTCCGACACGGCTGACGACCACACCCGTTGATGCCAGTTTTTCCTGAAGCCAGTGCGCTGTGGTCGCCCCCTCGACTGTCGCACCAAGAGCGAGGATGACTTCTCTCACGCCACCTTCGGCAATACGGTCCAGCAGAGAAGAGACATTCAGATCTTCAGGGCCAAGACCGGCAAGCGCCGATAACGTTCCACCCAGAACCTGATAGACCCCGCGATGTACGCCAGCACGTTCCAGGGCCCACAGATCACCCACAGTTTCGACCACGCACACCAGACCGCCGTCACGGGTTGAGTCCGTACAGATGTGGCAGGGATCGATGGTGTCGAGATTGCCGCAAAGGGAGCATGTGCGGACGCTTGTGGCAGCCCGTTCCATGAGATGCGCCAAAGGCAACATCCGCGCCTCTGGCTGCCGCAGCAAACTGAGCGCAGCGCGACGGGCCGACCTCGGGCCGAGCCCCGGCAGGCGAGACAGCATGGAAATCAGCTGCTCGATGTCATTGCTGATCATCATGATGTGACGCCCGCAGAAAGACTATTCAGATCAGAACGGAAGCTTCAGACCTGGCGGCAGGTCCAGACCGCCCGTAACGTCTCGCATGGCTTCAGAGCTGGCCGCTTCAGCCTTGTTCTTGGCATCCGTGTAGGCTGCCACGATCAGGTCCTGAAGCATTTCCATCTCGTTCGGATCGGCGAGCTTCGGATCGATTTTCAGACCACGCATTTCGCCTTTACCCGTAAGTTGAAGTGTCACGAGACCAGCGCCAGCCGAACCATCTACCGTCAGATTTGCCAGATTTTTCTGGGCCTCTTCCATTTTGGACTGCATCTGGCTGGCCTGCTTCATCAGTCCTGCAAGGTTCTTCATAACGTCTCCTGGTCTTTCAGTTCAGATCATCTTCATCAAGGAAATCAGCGTCCAAAGGCGCGAATTCCAGATCCGGAGGAGAGTCCTCCGTCAATGGTGCGGTTATTTCGGGTGGAAGACCGTATTCATCAAGGGAGTGGTCTTGCACATCGCCGATTTTCGCACCGGGGAAAGCATCAAGAATGGCTTGGACCAACGGGTGTGCCTCAACCATTGCACGGTTGATGGCCACCACCTCCGCACCCTGTTCGTCCAGAGTTGGCTCACCTTCGGCTGTGGAAAGACTGATGCGCCACTGGCCGGGAAACATCTCTTCAAGAAAATTCTGAAGGAGACGGTCCGCCTTGGTGTGCTGGTCTTCCAGGCGAACCTGCACATCGGGGGGCGAAAAACGTACCAGATGCACCGACGAGCGCAGAACCCCATGCAACTGCGGCTGCTTGTCCCAAACCAGAGCGACCATCTCGCGCCATGTTCGTGGCGGGGGCGGAGGAAGTTCGGGTTCCGGGGCCAGCTCAGGAGCGGCCTCCGCATAACCCGGCTCAATAATTTCGCCGCCATTGGCCACCAGACGGACATGCGCACGAGGGCCACCCGTGTCAGTGGGCGATACGGACGTCGACAGCACAGGCGCAGTCTGCAACCCAGACGACACCTCTCCGGACGGAGCTGCTCCACCCGAAGGGCCTGATGGCAAGGAGAGATCGACCCCGCCTTCAGTCAACTGACGGATCAGACGGTCAGGCGTCGGTAGAAGGCTGGCGTGGCACAGTCGAATCAGGACCATCTCAGCCGCCTGACGACGATCCGGCGCAGATTCGACCTCGTTCACACCCTTCAGAAGAATCTGCCAGGCGCGTCCCAAACTGCTGGTTGAGAGCCTGTCTGCCAGCACGCCACCACGCAGTCTTTCGGCTTCTGGAAGGTCCCGGCTTTCACGAAGACCCGGCATCGCCTTGAGACGGGAAACAAGATGCAGAAGATCCAGAAGATCCGTCAGGAGAACGCCAAGATCAGCACCACGCGCATAAGCCTGATCGGTAAGATCCAAGGCCTCTGCTGCCTTGCCGGCCATAAGGGCATCAAGCAGATCAAAGACCAGTCCACGATCTGCCAGACCCAGCATGTCTGACACGGCATCGGCGTCGCTCGCACCCTGTGCAATCGCCTGATCCAGCAGAGATAGTCCGTCACGGACCGAGCCATCAGCTGCACGTGCAATGAGCGCCAAAGCGTCTTCGGAAAGAGTGGCTCCTTCCTTTTCGGCAATACGTCCAAAATGTTCGGTCAGCAGCGCCTGAGGCACGCGCCGGAGGTCAAACCGCTGACAGCGGGACAGCACCGTCACCGGTACTTTCCGCAATTCCGTCGTGGCAAAAATGAACGTGACCTGTGACGGAGGCTCTTCCAGCGTTTTCAGCAGAGCATTGAACGCATTGCGAGACAGCATGTGCACTTCATCAATGATGAAGACTTTCATGCGCGCTTGCATCGGGCGGAAACGGGTCGCCTCAATGATTTCACGCACATCATCAACGCCCGTGCGAGACGCTGCATCCATTTCCAGAACGTCCGGATGCCGGTCCGCGAGGATGGCAGTGCAGTTTGCACAGACGCCACAGGGCTCCGCGGTCGGTCCACCCTTCCCGTCTGGCCCAATGCAGTTCAAGGCGCGTGCGATAATCCGGGCGGTCGTAGTTTTCCCCACGCCGCGCACACCCGTCAGCATGAAGGCATGCGCCACACGCTTCAGCTCGAACGCACGACGCAGGATTCGTACCAGCGAGTCCTGACCAATCAGATCATCGAGTGTCTGGGGACGATATTTTCGGGCAAGGACACGATAAGGCGTGCTTTTTTCTGCCTGAACAGGAACTGGAACCTGCTCGGCCGGGGCTTCACCAAAGAAGCCACCACCGCTCTCGGGCGGCAGGGGAAGATCGTCGATATCGTCAGTCATGAAACTGGAAAGCCGTCAGAGCGGGGAATGAGACCGCACTCTGTCGGTCTTGCACCGGGGCGCCTGACAGTAAAACTGCCGCGCCCACAGGCTGCACTAGGTAGGAGGCCGGACATTTAACCCGGATAAAACTCACTGCGGCTGCTTCCTTCCGGACCTGACCGGGTTGGCAAGGTATCCGTCCAAAGCCGACCTCCCGGCGCTCTCCTAACACGGAGATAGGGGTGTCTGACAACCCCCTATCATTCACCCGCGGCTTCACCCCCGGCATGACGCGGATCAGCAGCCCCATAAATGAGCCCGGTTTTGTGTGCAGAGAGGCTTGGACGATCCGCAAGAATACCTTCTGCCACACCCCATGGGCGGTGCAGAGACAGCGCATATCCTTCAGATTTCAGCTTATCCATGACGTCATCCGCCAGGGCACCTGGTTCCAGCTCAACAGCAGATGGCTCCCACTGCTCGTGGATTCGCGGCAGATCAACAGCCTGACGGATGTCCAGCCCGTAATCGAGCACGCCCAGAATGGCCGAAAGTGTGATCGTTGGAATACGGGAACCACCAGGGCTGCCGATCACCATAATCACCTTTCCATCCTTGGAGACAATCGACGGAGACATGGACGATAGCGGCGTTTTGCCCGGAGCAATGGCATTGGCTTCCGAGCCAACAATCCCAAACATATTGGGGGCACCTGGCTTGGCCGAGAAATCATCCATCTCGTCATTGAGCCAGATGCCGGTGTTGCCACCCATGACACCTGAGCCGAACCACCCGTTCAGGGTATATGTCGCGGAAACGGCCATGCCGCTCTTGTCCAATACCGAGAACTGGGTCGTCTCGTGCTTTTCCTGCGTGTCAGGAGCAGCCTGGGCAGCTTTAACCGGAAGCGCCTCACCAGCGCGGAGGGTGCTGGACGGCAATGCCTGATCAAGCGGGATCCCTGCCCTGACCTGTGCGGCATATGTCGGATCATTCAGGTGCTCGATCGGATTCTTGACGAATGCCGGATCCCCGAGATCGCGTCGATCCGAGTACGCATGTCGCATGGCTTCAATTTCACGCTGCGCAGACGCCGCCGTGTGCAAGCCAAGGGCGTGCATATCGTAGCCGGAGAGAATATTCAGAATTTCGCATAGCGCGATGCCACCACCGCTCGGAGGGGGTGCCGTGTCGATCGTGTACCCACGATAGGTGCAGCGGATCGGCTCAAGAAACCGGATATGATAATTCGTGAAATCTGATGGCTTCAGAAGGCCACCGCCTTCTTCGCTGGCCCGCACGATTTCAGCGGAAATCGGACCTTCGTAGAACGCTTTCGGACCATTCTTGGCGACCAGTTCAAGAGAATTGGCCAGATTTTTCTGAACCAGCCGGTCTCCAGGCTGAAAGGACGATCCGTCCGGACGCAGAAAAATAGAACGTGCGTATGGGTCCTGACGGAAATACTTCGTGGACGTGTCGAGGAGCTGTACGTCGCCTTCATTGAGCACAAACCCATCACGGGCGAGCGCTATGGCTGGAGCCATGACTTTTGCGCGTGGCAAACGCCCCCACTTCTGAAGGATCGTGTCCAATCCTGCGACAGTCCCCGGAATGGCGACCGCTTTCCAGCCTTCCGTTGAAAGCCCCGGAATGACTTTACCAGACGCATCCTGATACATGGTGGCTGTCGCAGCACCCGGGGCATGCTCCCGGAAGTCCACAAACACTGTCTGCCCGGATTTCAGGCGGATCGTCATGAAGCCGCCACCGCCGATATTACCCGCAGCGGGGTAAACGACAGCCAGCGCATAACCCACCGCAACCGCTGCATCGATGGCATTGCCACCTTCCGCCAGGATTTTGGCGCCGGCATCAGAAGCGAGATGCTGGGCGGAAACCACCATGCCGTGCTTGCCAGAGACCAGAACGCCCGGAGACGTATGATCCGGACCAAAGGCCAGCGGATCATGGGCAGAGCTCAAAGGGGCTGCCGTGGGAGCAGCCAGCGCCGTGCCCCCCGTCAGGCCCGCAACAATCAGGGCAAACAGTTTTTTCATGCGCCAGCTCCGTATGGGGGCTTGTTGTAACCTTTCGGGGACAGCGTGAAGATTTCACATCCGTCGTCCGTCACGCCAATCATATGCTCGAATTGTGCAGACAGCGTCCGGTCACGCGTGACAGCTGTCCAGCCATCATCAAGAATTTTCACTTCAGGTTTGCCGATATTCAGCATCGGCTCAATGGTGAAAACCATTCCCGGCACGAGCTTCACGCCCTGCCCTGGCTTGCCGTAATGCAGAACGTTCGGAGCGGCATGGAATTCCCGGCCAATGCCGTGACCACAAAAATCACGCACGATGGAGAAACGGTTCTTTTCCGCATGGACCTGAATGGCATGACCGACATCGCCCAGCGTCTTGCCTGGCTTGACCTGCTCAATGCCGAGCATGAGGGACTCATAGGTCACCTCAACGAGTTTTTCAGCTTTCTTGGGGGCCTTGCCTACGATGTACATCCGGGAATTATCCCCGTACCAGCCATCCAGAATGGACGTGACGTCAATATTGACGATATCGCCGTTGGCCAGTTTCTTCTCACCGGGGATGCCGTGACACACAACATGGTTGATCGAAATGCAGCAGGATTTCGGGAAGCCATGATAATTCAGAGGAGCCGGTGTAGCGCCGTGCGCCAGAGTGAACTCATGAATAAGGGTATTGAGTTCTTCCGTCGTGACGCCGGGTTGAACATGCTCGGTAATCATATCCAGCGTTGCCGCTGCCAGATGCCCAACCGTTCTTAGATGTTTGAAATCTTCACTGTCATAAAGAACAATCCCACGCGAATTATCACCCATGTCTACCGCCCGATCCTAAATCTCTTAACTGGTCGGGACAAAATGCGACCGTCCCGACCGGATCGCAAGGCAGTGATGCGAGTTTTTCACCCGCGCGGGTGACGGCCCGGCTTGTGATGGGCAGCAACATGGTGAGCACTGACCATGCGAACAGAGGCTGAATGATGCGCAACACGGCCATAACGGCGCGGTGACGTTGGCGCATCCGCCACTTCAATAGGACGGCTGGATGCAACCATTGTCCCATGATGAGCAAAACGACCACCACGACGCGCAGACGCGATCATGACAGTGCGCGGAGCGACCGGATGAAGCAGAGGCTGTGGCGCGACGCCTTCTGAAGCGAAACCATCATCCAGAATGGACGCCATTTCCATCGAACGACGCGCATTTGAGGACGACCCAAGGACCACACCAATCAGACGAACATTTCCACGGATGGCAGACGTGACAAGATTCCGCCCCGCAGCATCGGTGTAACCCGTCTTCATGCCGTCAGCGCCCGAATAGATTTTCAGCATCGGATCATGGTTGGGAACCAGATGACGATGGAAATAGAAGGAAGGCACGCCGAAATAGTGATAATACTGCGGGAAATCGTTGATCAGGTGCTGTGCGAGAAGCCCTAGATCATGCGCTGTCGTGACCTGATCGGGGTCAGGCAGGCCGGATGCGTTGCGGAACGTTGTGTTGGCCATTCCCAGAGCACGCGCCTGCTGCGTCATGAGCTGAGCAAAACGGACTTCGTCGCCCCCCCCCAGGAACTCACCCAGAGCGCACGCAGCGTCATTGGCGGACTTGGTGACAAGCGCCAGAATGCCCTGCTCAACGGTCAGCCGAGTGCCTGGGACCAGTCCAAGCTTGGATGGAGCCTGCATGGAAGCATGAATGGAAACCGGGACTTCCTGATCCAGCGTAATCTGATGGGCTTCCAGCGCACGGAAGGTCAGATACAACGTCATGAGTTTTGTCAGAGATGCAGGATACCGCTGAAGATCGGCGTCCGACTGGGACAGAACAGCGCCTGAATGTGCATCCATCACGAAACTGGACGTGTGGCCTGCGTATTGTGCCTTGGCAGAGCCCGCACCAACTGCAGTCAGAGCGCATAACAGAAGGGCCTTGCGGACAGGGAAACGCATTATGTGGCAGCCTCTGAACAAAACATTGAACGCTGGAAACATCGGACTGTTTAACGCAGTCCTTAATCCCGTTACTCTAGGCGCAACAAAAAGCGCCCGTCCACAAGGTTTGGGGCAGTTTGCTTAATTTTTCGTAAGCATGACCCAAACCCGACCAGAACATGTCAGGAAGATGGCGATATTCACGAAATGTACTCATCCTTACCCCCTTCTCAAGTCGGGGGAAGCGTCCCATATCATACCAGTCATGTCTTCTTACGATCTCCCTTCACCAGCCACCTCCCATTCTGTAGCCGAGTCCATTTCCGGGCCGATCAGGATGGGACCAGGATCATCGGACCCCAAAGGCCCGACAAATCCACGCCTGCCCGATGACGAAGATCTTGAGATCAGCGTTGTCGTTCGCCCTCGTACACGGACGCGCAAGCCGTCGATGTACAAGGTTCTTATGCTCAACGATGACTACACACCGATGGAGTTTGTCGTGCACGTGCTGGAACGGTTTTTCTCCAAGAACAGGGAAGAAGCAACCACCATCATGCTGCATGTGCATCAGCGGGGCGTAGGGGTCTGCGGCGTTTTCACTTACGAAGTTGCGGAGAGCAAGGTCGCTCAGGTTATGGATCTGGCCCGCCAGAACCAGCATCCGCTTCAGTGTACGATCGAAAAAGACTGATTTCCCGCCACAGTCATACAGGCATCGGACAATTTCTTGTTCAGCCTTACGTTTCTGACTGGCGTTACGTGTTGCACCACGACAAGATACCTCTTCCACGAGAGGTCGAGAGGAGCGCCACCCTATGCTGTCCCGTACGCTCGAACAGACGCTCCACCGCGCCCTGACATTCGCAGGTGATCGGCGTCATGAGTATGCCACCCTCGAACATCTGCTGCTGGCTCTGACAGAAGATGCCGATGCACTGACGGTTTTCCGCGCCTGCGGAATTGACCTCGACAAGCTGCGTTCGGATCTGACGGACTTTCTGGACAAGGACCTTGCCGGTCTTGCGTCCGACCGTCCGACAGAACCAAAACCAACAGCGGCTTTCCAGCGCGTAATTCAACGCGCGGCTATCCATGTGCAAAGCACAGGCCGCGATGAAGTTACGGGTGCCAACGTTCTCGTTGCGCTTTTTGCGGAACGTGAAAGCCACGCCGTATATTTCCTGCAATTGCAGGACATGACGCGACTCGACGCCGTGAACTTCATTTCGCATGGCATCGCCAAAGCGCCGGACCGTGGCGCTGGCCGTAAGGCTGCCGCTGCATCCAAGGATAATTCCGAGCGTGAAGAGCGCAAGGAAACAGCCAAGGACGGCGCCCTCGCGACCTATTGCGTCAATCTGAACGACCGTGCCCGTGAAGGGCGGATCGATCCACTGATTGGTCGCGATCAGGAGATCGAACGCACGATTCAGATCCTGTGCCGCCGCACCAAAAACAACCCGCTGTATGTGGGTGACCCGGGCGTCGGCAAGACTGCGATCGCGGAAGGCCTGGCAAAGCGTATTGTTGAGAAAGATGTGCCTGAAGTCCTGCAGGACTGCACAATCTACTCTCTCGACATGGGTTCCCTGCTGGCTGGCACACGTTACCGCGGTGATTTCGAAGAACGCCTCAAGGCTGTCGTGACGGAAATGGACCAGACGCCCGGTGCGATCCTGTTCATTGACGAAATCCACACAGTCATTGGCGCGGGTGCGACGTCTGGTGGTGCGATGGATGCATCGAACCTGCTCAAGCCAGCTCTGGCTGCAGGGACGCTGCGCTGCATTGGCTCCACGACATACAAGGAGTTCCGTCAGCACTTCGAGAAAGACCGTGCACTGGTGCGGCGCTTCCAGAAGATTGACGTCCCTGAGCCGTCAGTCGAGGACACGATCAAGATCCTGCGCGGCCTTAAAGGCAGCTACGAGAAGCATCACAAGGTTCGCTATACCGACGAAGCCCTGCGTGGCGCCGTCGAATTGGCAGCCCGGTATGTGCATGACCGCAAACTGCCCGATAAAGCCATCGACGTTATTGACGAAGTCGGTGCGGCGCGGATGCTGGTGCCTGAGAACAAGCGCCGCAAGACCGTGACGCTGCGGGATGTGGAAGATGCAATCGCCAAGATTGCCCGCATCCCACCCAAGAGTGTCACGGCGGATGATCGGGAGACCCTGCGCCATCTGGAGCGGGATCTGCGGAACATGGTGTTCGGGCAGGACAAGGCGATTGATGCACTGGCTGCGGCGATCAAGCTGTCCCGTGCGGGCCTGCGTGATGCGGAGAAGCCGATTGGCAACTACCTGTTCTCCGGCCCTACGGGCGTCGGCAAGACGGAAGTTGCGCGTCAGTTGGCGTCGTCTCTGGGCATCGAGTTGATCCGCTTTGACATGTCCGAGTACATGGAGCGTCATTCGATCTCCCGTCTGATCGGCGCGCCTCCAGGGTATGTCGGGTTTGATCAGGGTGGACTGCTGACGGATGCGATTGACCAGCATCCCCATGCCGTCCTGCTGCTGGACGAAATCGAAAAGGCCCATCCGGACCTTTACAACGTCCTGCTTCAGGTCATGGATCATGGCCGCCTGACAGACCACAATGGCAAGACAGTCGATTTCCGCAACGTGATCCTGATCATGACCACGAATGCGGGCGCGGCTGACCTGTCCAAGGAAGCGATCGGTTTTGGCCGGACCAGCCGTGCGGGCGAGGATGAAGAGGCGATCAAACGCACCTTCACGCCTGAGTTCCGCAATCGTCTGGATGCGATCATTCCGTTCGCTAACCTGACACCGGAGACCGTGGGCCGCGTGGTGGAGAAGTTCGTTCTCCAGCTCGAAGCCCAGTTGGCTGACCGTCACGTTACGATCGAAATCTCCTCTGCTGCCAAGGAATGGCTGGCCGAGAAGGGTTATGATCGCCTGTATGGCGCACGTCCTCTGGGGCGCGTTATTCAGGAGCACATCAAGAAGCCACTGGCCGAGGAACTGCTCTTCGGTCGACTGGCCAAAGGTGGGGCCGTCAAGATCGGCCTCAAGAACGACGTGCTGGACTTCGAGATCATCGAAGGGACTGGCGTCAAAGGCGACAGTAGCGCCGAGAAGAAAGACGAAGCGACCAACTAGGCCGCCCGTCACGAAAAAGCCCGTAGGACATTCCTACGGGCTTTTTTTATTCGTAGCGGTGTCCGTTGACGGTCACATAGCCGGGCCACGGCCATTTGCGGCTGGTGCCGTGATGCGTCCAGTCGACCCCCTGCTTGCGCAGGCTGTCGTAGTAGTACCGCCCCTGAACCTCGACGGTGTCGCCCTTCTGCACCCAGGGCCATTGTGGGGCAGTCATTTCATCAAGCCCCGAGACAATCCGGATGGACACGCCCTGCCCTACATCCAGGTAGAAATAGCCATGCCATCCGCTGCGGGTTCGCTTCGCATGGGGTGCAATGGCGATGACGCGCCCGCAAATATGCTCGGGAAGATCCGTCCGGGTGGCGCCACGTTGCTCGAAGGTCTGCTGGTCACTCAGGAATTTTGCATTGTCACAGCTTGCCGGCATCGGCGCTATCGCCTGTGCCAGAGCAGGGAGTGGCGCACCAAAACACGCCATCGCAGCCAGAAGTCTCAGACGGGACATCATCAAAAGCACTCTCCAGTCAGGAAAGTGCTTTTATGCGCCGAAACACATCCTGAAACAAATGCTGTCGCCCGTTTACAGGGAGCCGAACAGAACAGCTGTATCGATCATGCGGTTCGAGAAGCCCCATTCATTGTCATACCATGAGCAGACGCGAACCATTCGACCACATTCCATGATGGCCGTCTGCGTGGCGTCAAAATTCGAGGATGCAGGCGAATGGTTGAAGTCGCTACTAACCAACGGGGCGCTGCTATAGGCCAGCACACCTTTCAAGGGGCCCGAAGCAGCTTCCTGCATGACGCGATTGACGTCTTTGGCCGTTTCCGGTGGACGGCGGGACAGGAAGTCGAACGATACTAGAGAAACATTAGGCGTTGGCACGCGAATGGACGTGCCATCCAGCCGACCCTTCAAGTGCGGCAGAACCAGACCAATTGCCTTGGCCGCTCCCGTGGACGTAGGCACCATGTTGAGCGATGCGGCTCTGGCACGGCGAAGGTCTTTGTGCCGCCGGTCAACGATCTGCTGATCTCCGGTGAAAGAGTGGATCGTCACCATGTATCCGCACTCGATACCGTAATTGTCGTCGAGCACTTTCACGAGCGGCGCCAGACAATTCGTTGTGCAGGAGGCATTGGAAATGACCGTCATGTCCGGCTTCAGCATGTCATTGTTCACGCCGTAGACGATGGTTGCGTCCACATCCGTGCCAGGCGCTGAAATCAGGACTTTCCGGGCACCAGCCTGAAGAAGCGTGGAAGCTTTTTCCTTGGTGGTGAACAGTCCGGAACATTCAAGAGCCACATCGACACCGTCAAATGGCACCTTCGACGGGTCACGCTCGGATGAAATGCGAATGGGGCCGTAAGACCGCCCGTTATGGGTCAGGGTCAGCATATCGCCTTCGACGTGGACTTCCCCTGGCAGGCGGCCATGCACGCTGTCATATGTCAGCATGTGAATCTTGTCTTCAACTGACCCCGGGCCATTGATGGCGACGGGCACAACGTCATCCCGGCCGCTTTCAAGAATGCTGCGAAGGGCCAGTCTGCCAATACGGCCAAAACCGTTAATGGCGATCTTTACTGTCATTGTCTTTGGTCTCCGTCAGGGAAAACCGCCGCAAAGGCGGTTTGTCCCGGCAGGTGTGAAAGCGCCGGGACAGTCGTGCCGAGGGGCAGGATCACAGACCGATCCGGTTGAGTGACTTGCCCGCCATCAGGTTCCGCTCAATCTGCTCAAGGGAAACACCGCGGGTTTCAGGCACAAATTTCAGGGTGAGGTAGATGAAGAACGCATTGAACGCCGCGTACATCCAGAAGGTCTGGGCATTCCCGATGGTGTTCAGGAGCATCAGGAACGTCAGGCCGACGATCATGTTCGTGACCCAGTTCGTGAAGGTGGAGCAACCGATGCCGAAATCGCGCCCTTTGATGGGCTGAACTTCCGAGCAAAGGATCCACACCAGCGGACCGGCAGAGAACGCAAATCCGACGATGAAGGCCAGCAGCATGATCACGGCGCCATATCGCGCAAGTTCGCTATTGCCGGTTCCGAAGTAGAGCAGCGTGCCAACTGAAGCCATGCCGATCGTCATGATGATGAAGCCGGCAACCAGCATCGGGCGACGGCCCCATTTGTCCACGAAGCCGATGGCAATGAACGTCGAAAGCACATTCACCAGACCGACAATGGCTGTGCCCCACATGGCTGCGTTATCGCCAAAGCCTGCGACTTCGAAGATGCGGGGGGCGTAGTACATCACCACGATGATGCCCGTGAACTGCTGCATGGTCTGGAGCAGGATGCCCAGAAAAACAGAGCGGCGGAAATTGGCGTTGGCCTTGAACAGGCCATAGCCGCCTTCAATCTGCGCAAGCTGCTCTTCAATGTCCGAGATCTCGGCACGTGCGTCGCCTTCATGGCCACGCAACTGATGCAGAACCGTAAAGGCTTCGTCCTTACGGCCCCGCAATACGAGCCAACGGGGGCTGTCGGGCAGCAGCAGCACGCCAAGCAGAAACACGACGCCTGGAATAGCGACGATGCCGAGCATCCAGCGCCATGAGCCGGAATAAGCCAGCAGCGCATCAGAGATGAACGCTACAAAAATCCCGACCGTAATCATGAGCTGGTAAACCGAGATCAGGGACCCACGGTAGTGCTGATGCGCAATCTCGGAGATGTAAAGTGGAGCGGTAAAGCTTGCGATGCCAACAGACACTCCAAGCACCATACGTCCCACAATCAAAAGCGTGACGGATGTTGCCAGCGCGCACAGCAGCGACCCGAGAACGAACAGAACAGCGGAAGACAGCAGCAGACGCTTCCGGCCAAAAAGATAGGACAGGCGCCCGCCGCAGACGGCACCTACCGCCGCACCAACCATCATCGATGAGACGATGCACTCCTTGCCGAAGTCCGTGACGTTGAATTCCAGACCGATGAATTTCAGAGCCCCTGAAATCACACCCAGATCGAGACCAAACATCAGACCCGCAACAGCAGCCAGAATTGCCGTCAGGACACTTTTACCATTCAGAGACACTGGCGGCGGTGGTGCCGAAAGGTCGATGCCACTCATTGCCTTATTCCTTACTTCAGATTCCCATTATGGGAATAGTCTTTCAACGCAGCATGTTCTCAGGTTGTTTATTCAAGTAAAATCAAATAAAAGAGACAGGTTATATTTCTTTTTATTCAAATTTACATGTTCGGATAGTTCGGTCCATCACCTCCCTGCGGCGTTATCCAAACGATATTCTGGCTCGGATCTTTGATGTCGCAGGTTTTGCAATGCACACAGTTCTGGAAGTTAATCTGGAACCGTGGCTGTTCATTCTCCGGACGCAGAACCTCATACACGCCCGCCGGGCAGTAACGCTGGGCAGGCTCAGCGTAGAGCGGCAGGTTCACCTGGATTGGGATGGATGGATCACGGAGTGTCAGATGGCAGGGTTGGCGTTCTTCGTGGTTGGTGAAGGCAAACGCCACATTGGTTGTGCGATCAAAGCTGAGTTGCCCGTCCGGCTTGCGATATTCAATCGGCTTGAAACTAGCAGCCAACCCTGTTGCCGCAGCATCGGACTTTCCGTGTCCGAGCGTTCTGAAGGGAGAGTGTCCGGTCAGAGTTGTCATCCACATATCCAGACCACCGAGCGCAACACCGCCCAGGAGGCCAAACCGCTCCCACAGAGGTTTGACGTTACGGACGGCCTTTAAGTCTGTCCCGACAGGGCCGTTTCGCAGTTCTTCCTCATAATCCGTCAGTTCGTCCTGAGCGCGCCCAGACGCCAGCGCAGCGCGGGCCGCATCGGCAGCGGCAATGCCGGAGAAAATGGCGTTATGACTGCCCTTGATGCGCGGAACATTCACAAGTCCGGCGGAACACCCGAGCAGAACGCCGCCAGGGAAAGTCACTTTCGGAATGGACTGCCAGCCACCTTCGGATAGCACACGCGCACCATAGGCCACGCGTTTTCCGCCCTTCAGCAGTTCGGCCACCATCGGATGGTGCTTGAACTCCTGAAACTCACGGTAGGGGTCCAGATACGGGTTTTCATAGCCCAGATGGACAACAAACCCGACGCAGACCTGATTGTTGTCGAGATGGTAGATGAAGGACCCGCCACCCGCCTTGCTGTTCAGCGGCCAGCCCATGGTGTGTGTGACTGTGCCTTCATGATGTTTGGCGGGATCGATCTCCCAGATTTCCTTGAGGCCCAGCCCGAATTTCTGCGGGTCCTTGCCCTCGGAAAGCGCGAAACGATCCATCAGCTGCCGGGCCAGTGCCCCCCGCGCACCTTCGGCGAAGAACACGTATTTCCCGCGCAGTTCCATACCAGGCTCATAGGCATCTCCTGGCGTTCCATCCGGGTTTTTACCGAACTCGCCAGCCACCACACCTGCAACGCGACCCTGATCGTCATAAACGACTTCGCTTGCCGCCATGCCGGGAAAGATTTCCACTTCCAGACCCTCTGCGACCTGTGCAAGCCAGCGGCAGACATTCCCCAGCGAGACAATGTAATTCCCATGGTTGTCCATAAGCTTCGGCATCAGAACATTAGGCAGGCGGATCTGGCTCTTTTCCGTCAGCAGGAAGAAATTGTCTTCCCTCACCGGCACGGTGATGGGCGCATCCATTGTCCGCCAGTCAGGGAGCAGCACGTCCAGCGCGCACGGATCAATGACCGCGCCTGACAGGATATGCGCCCCGACTTCAGACCCTTTATCCAGTACGACCACGGAAAGGTCCGGCTCATTCTGTTTGAGCCGGATCGCCGCGGAGAGACCGGCAGGGCCAGCGCCGACGATGACAACGTCATAGTCCATGCTTTCCCGTTCGATCGTAGTCATGGTCTTTCTCCTCCCTGCAGACTGCCAGGGCCTGTCAGAGTTTTGCCGTCAGTTCGGGAAGGATGGTGAAGAGGTCTCCCACCAGCCCATAATCCGCGACCTGGAAAATCGGGGCGTCTTCGTCCTTGTTGATGGCGACGATCACCCCGGAATCCTTCATGCCCGCCAGATGCTGGATCGCTCCGGAGATACCGACCGCGATGTACAGATCAGGTGCCACGATCTTGCCCGTCTGCCCGACCTGCCAGTCATTCGGCGCGTAGCCTGCATCCACAGCCGCACGGCTGGCGCCGATGGCGGCATTCAGCTTGTCCGCAAGGTTGGCGATGGTGTCGAAGTTCTCTTTCGATCCGACGCCACGGCCGCCTGAGACGATGTTCTTGGCTGCCGTCAGTTCCGGACGTTCGGACTCAACTGCCTTGTCTTCCACCCAGGACGAGAGACCCGGATCCGCCGGAACAGAGACATTTTCCACACTGGCCGAGCCACCTTCGCCAACAGCCGAGAAAGCCGCCGTACGAATGGTGAAAACCTTCACCGGATCGGAGGACTGCACTGTCTGGATCGCATTGCCAGCATAGACCGGACGATCGAACGTCTCGGCATCCTTCACAGCCGTTACGTCTGACAGGATCATGACATCCAGAAGAGCGGCAACGCGTGGCAGAACGTTCTTGGAGAACGCCGTCGAGCCCGCAGCGATATGGCTATAGCCGGAAGCCAAAGACACGATGAAGGCAGAGACAGGTTCAGCCAGTTCATGAGCCAGAGACGCATCATCCGCCAGCAGGACCTTGGAGACACCCTCAAGCTTTGCAGCTTCGGCGGCAGCTTCCACGCCGTTCTGGGTGGCAACGAGAACCGTCACATCACCCAGCGCTTTGACGGCAGACAGGGCCTTGGCAACGGTATCGGTTACGAGGTGGCCATTGGCCACTTCAGCGAGCAGCAGAACAGACATCAGATCACTCCTGCTTCATTTTTGAGTTTCGAAACCAGCTCATCAACGGAACTGACCTTCACACCAGCCTGACGCTGAGGCGGTTCAGCCGTGCGGATGACCTTCAGACGCGGCGCAATGTCCACGCCGAGGTCAGACGCCTTGCGTTCTTCGAGCGGCTTCTTCTTGGCCTTCATGATGTTAGGCAGCGCGACATAGCGCGGCTCGTTCAGGCGCAGATCGGACGTGATGATGGCGGGCAGCTTCACGCGGATGGTCTGAAGGCCACCATCAACCTCACGGCTGACGGTTGCACTGTCGCCCTCAATCTCGACGGACGACGCGAAGGTGGCCTGGCCCCAGCCCAGCAGAGCGGCGAGCATCTGGCCGGTCGCGTTCATGTCGTTATCGATGGCCTGCTTGCCCGCGATGACGAGGTTCGGTTTCTCATCCTCAATCACCTTCGCCAGCAGTTTGGCGACGGCGAGAGGCTCGATATCCACATTCACATCTGTCGTGGCTTCAACGAGAATGGCACGGTCCGCGCCCATCGCGAGCACGGTGCGCAGTGTTTCCTTCGCCTGCGGCACACCGATAGAGACAGCGACCACTTCCGTGGCGATACCTTTTTCCTTGAGACGGACGGCTTCTTCGATGGCGATTTCGTCAAACGGATTGACCGACATCTTGACGTTCGCAAGCTCGACCCCAGATCCGTCACCCTTTACGCGGATGCGGACGTTGTAATCGACGACACGTTTGACAGGGACGAGGATCTTCATGATGCCCTCCGATGGGTCAGCAGACAGTGCGGAAGCGTTCGACCATCGTGTCCAGCACGTCAGCCGGGTGGCGCTTCCACCAGTTGTTCGCGGAAAAGATTTCCACCTCGCAGAAGCCGGAATACCCGGCGGCTTCCACCTCCCTGCGGATCCCCCGCAGGTCCGCAACGCCGTCCCCCATCATCCCGCGGTCAAGCAGGATGTCAGTTGTAGGAACAAGCCAGTCACAGAGGTGAAAGCCCAGAATGCGGTTTCCCGCACGAGCGAGCTGGCGTGGCAGGTCCGTGTCCCACCACACATGGTAGATATCGATCGCAACGCCCACGCTATCCGACGCCAGAAGGTCGCATAGATCCAGGGCGTCACGGGTGGTCGTGAGGCAGGAGCGGTCTCCGGCATAGGCCGGATGCAACGGCTCCAATGCGAGTTTCACGCCAGAGGCTTCAGCGTAGGGAATGGCCTTCGCCATCCGGTCCGCCACGATGTCTAGGCTGTGAGCCACGCCCTTCGTGCCGGTTTCCACACCACCGACAACGATGGTCAGAACATCGGTTTCGAGTGCGGCTGTCTGGTCAATGGACTGACGGAAATCCGACAGGATTGCCTCTTCGCTCTGAAGGCCCAGCGGACCGACCAGAAAGGGCGTCCGGCACAGGCCGACAACCTGCACCCCGGCCTGACGCGCCCGGTCTCCAATTTCCGCAGCCCGGCCTTCGATCTCCCGCCGCCAGAACACGATCCCGCCGATGCCACGTTCAGCACAGGCGTCGATCGTCTGTTCCGGTGACCACCCTGCCCCAACACCCGGCACGTTATGGCCAAGCGTTGCGGTATTGAGGGCGAGAGCCGAATGATCGTGGCGAAAGTCCCGCATGATCAGGCCCCGTACACCGACAGAAGCGACTTCATGCGGTGCACAGCCAGATCCGGGTTCCGCAACAGGCCGCAGCCATCAGCGAGACGGAAGATCTCCGTGAAATGCTGGAGGGACCGCATGGACTGCGCACCATTCAGCATGACGAAGTGATCCTGAAAGCCATTCAGCCAGGCCAGAAACACCACACCCGTCTTGTAGTACTGCGTCGGGGCCTGAAAGATTACACGAGCCAGCGGAACAGTCGGGTCGAGTGCGTCGTGAAAACCTTTCACGTCCCCCTCGCCGAGCAGTTTCACACCACGAGCAGCAAGCGGTGCAATCGGATCGAAAATGCCGAGAAGTGCGTGGCTATAGCCCTGCTCGTCACCAGCGATCAGTTCAGGATAATTGAAGTCATCACCCGTATACATCCGCACGCCCTTGGGCAGGCGACGGCGCATGATGATTTCCTTCTCCTTGTCGAGAAGGGAAATCTTGATGCCGTCCACCTTCGAGACGTTTTCTTCAATGATGCTCAGGACTGTTTCCAGTGCCTCATTGAAATCATCCGTGCCCCAGTAGCCCTCCAGAGCCGGATCGAAATCCTTGCCCAGCCAGTGCAAAACGACAGGCTCAGCACAGGCAGAGAGCACCTCGCGGTAGACCCGCTTATAGTCCTCCGCACTGGATGCCACGCGGACGAGGGCTCGGCTGGCCATCAGGATGACGCGTGCGCCAACTTTCTGGATCGCCTCGACCTGTTCCCGATATGCTGCGAGCACATGATCGACAGAGCGTGCATCCTTCGGGTCCAGATGGTCTGTCCCCGCTCCGTTCACGACCATCGCATCGGGCAGTTCGGCCTTGGTGCGACGGATCAGATCCAGCGCGCCGGGCCAGTCCAGACCCATGCCGCGCTGGGCCGTATCCATGGCTTCAGCAATACCGAGCCCCATGCCGACGAGATAGCGCCGGAACTCAAGCGTCTTCTTCCAGTCAATCGTGGCGCGGCCGGACGGTGCGTTATCCGTAAACGGATCTGCGACGACATGGGCCGCCGAATAAACAATCCGGGCCGGATTGGCAGGAAGGACACTGCGAGGAACAGGAGTACCGATCAGATGGTAGTCCATCTTCCGGCCGGTTTCGTCGGGCAGGATGATCTTCATAACCGTTTCTCAGAAGCGCGGCACAAGCATTCCGGCATCCGCCGAAATAACCTGGCCTGTGGTGTAAGGCAGTTTCCCGGTGGCAAGAGCCGCAATGATGCGCCCCATGTCCGAGGGCTCTCCAACGCGGGGAAGCAGGGTCAGTCCCTCTTCCGCGCGCTGGCGGTAGTGCTGGATCACGGCAGCCGTCATTTCTGTAGCGATCAGGCCGGGCTGAACGTCATAGACCGCGATATTTTCGATCCCGAGACGAACGGCCAGAGCTTTGGACACCATGGCCGCCGCAGCCTTTGACGCGCAGTATTCAGACCGCTGCACTGCCACAGCCGTCGCATTTGACGATGTGACGTTGACGATCGAATGGAACGCATCGGCTGACCGTTCCCGGCTCAGAAGGCGCTTTGCGAAAGCCTGTGACAGGAAGAATACCGCCTTCGCATTGATCATCAGGCACCGGTCCCAGCTTGCTTCGGACACGTCCAGCAGGTCACCCCGCTGGAGGACGCCGACGCCCGCATTGTTCACCAACGTTGTTAGCGGGCCGAGTTCGTCTTCGATCCGCGCCAGAACACCCGCATGGGCGCTGATGTCGGACACATCGAACGGGGCAGCTACAACCTTGGCGCCCAGCCCTTCCAGACGGGCCACGGCTGCACGCAGTTCTGCATCATCAACCGGTCCATTTACCGCTAAAGAAAAACCTTCCTTAGCGAGCGCTTCTGCGGCGGCCAGGCCGATCCCGCGTGAAGAGCCGGTGACGAGAGCGACCTGTCTCATGTACGGGCGCCCTTCTTGAGCAGTTCACGCGCGATGATCATGCGCTGGATCTGGTTCGTACCTTCATAGATCTGTGTGATCTTGGCATCGCGATACAGACGCTCAACTTCGAAGCCACGGATGTAACCGGAGCCGCCAAAAACCTGCACGGCATCGGCTGTGCGGGCCACCGCCATGTCACCGGCAAAGCATTTCGCCATGGAGCAGGAGCGCGTGGCGTCCTGACCGTTATCGATCTTCACCGCAGCGGAATGAACCAGCAGACGGGCAGCTTCAATGTCCTTGGCCATATCGGCCAGAAGCCACTGAACACCCTGGAATTCGGAGATGTGCTTGCCGAACTGCTTGCGCGTTCCAGCATAATCGACAGCGGCTTCAAGACCGGCCTGTGCGATGCCAACAGCGAGCGCTGCGATGCCAACACGTCCCTTGTCCAGCACACTCATCATCATGTGGAAGCCCCGGTTCATCTCGCCCAGAAGAGCATCCGGGCCGAGGCGCACATCGGAGAAATCAAGCGCACCAACCTGGCTGGCCCGCTGACCCATCTTGTGTTCTTTCGGGCCGCGCTCAACGCCTTTGGCATGCAGGTCCACAATGAAAATGGACATGCCGCGGTTTCCGGCTTCCTTGTCCGTCCGTGCCAGAACGAACCCGAGATCCGCCACCGGGGCGTTATGGATCCAGATCTTGCCGCCGTTCAGAATCCAACCATCGCCATCACGTTCAACTGTGGTGCGAATGCCGGACACGTCCGTGCCGGCTTCCGGTTCGGTGATGCAGTAAGCAACCTTGCGCTTCATGGAGAGAATGTCTGGCAGCAGCTTCTTCTGCTCATCCGTGCCGTGACGCACCAGGAGCGTGGAAATCAGTTCCACCAGGCCACACTGATCAGCGATACTGGCATAGCCGCGGGACAGTTCTTCCATCACGACGGCATAGGTCAGGGTATCGAAGCCAGGCCCTCCGAGCTCTTCCGGAACTGCAATGCCGAACAGGCCAAGACGGCCCATTTCTTCGTAAATTTCGGCCGGAAAGCGTTCTTCACGGTCGAGGGCCTCAGCAGCAGGGCGGATGACTTCATCCACGAAGGACCGTGTGGTCTCGCGAACCTGCTCCTGCATTTCATTGAGAAACATAACCCGATTCCCTTATTTAATAACTAACCAGTTAGTTATTATGGTGACTGATCTATTTTCAAGGCCATTCTGCGTTTTGAAATCAAAAGAACTTGATGTTCATAATACCCAGAATGAATTCGCTCTCGTTAAGGAACATTTTTTACTTCGCCATCTTTTTCTACCTCAGCAGAATAGCGCGAAAATCATTGACGTTTGTCCCGGTAGGACCTGGCACAAACAGGTCATCTAATGCCTCAAAGGCAGTATAGGCGTCGTTTTCCGCCAGCAGGACGGACGGATTGATCCCGCGCGCGCGCAGTCGTCCCATACTTTCGCCATCTGCAAAGGCACCGGCATTGTCCTCAGACCCGTCAATTCCATCTGTATCCGCAGCGAGTGCGGAAACCGGGAGCCCTTCAGCCGCGAGCGCAAACGACAGGAGAAACTCCGTGTTGCGACCACCCCGTCCACGTCCACGCAATGTCACCGTTGTTTCTCCCCCCGAGAGGATGACAACCGGCTTCTGGAATGGCTGATTACGAATAATCACTTCCCGCGCGATCGCTGCATGGACCTTCCCGACATCCCGGGCTTCCCCTTCAATCGCGTCTGACAGGATAACAGCAGGAATTCCAAGATTTCTGGACGCAGCTGCTGCTGCCTCAAGAGACAGATGAGCCGACGCCACAATACGAACTTCGTTCCCGGCGAATGCCGGATCTTCCGGACGCGGCGCCTGCCCCAGCTCTCCGTCAAGCCATGCCTGCACTTTAGGCGGCAGTGCGAGCTTCCAGGCCTTGGCCATATGCCGCGCGTCTTCGCGTGTTTTTGTATCAGGCACTGTTGGTCCAGAGGCCACCTGTGCCGGATCATCAAACGGTACATCCGAAACTATGAGTGAAACGACTCTCGCCGGGGAAGCCGCAGCGGCCAGACGACCGCCCTTAATCCCCGAAAACTGCTTGCGGATGCTGTTCATAACAGAAATCGGCGCGCCAGAAGACAGGAGAACCCGGCTGAGCTCCGCTTCATCTTCCAACGTGAATCCTTCTGGCGGACATGGCAGCAAGGCCGATCCACCTCCGCAGATCAGTGCAACGACCAGATCATCCGGACCTAATCCACGCACCGCCTCAAATAAAGCCGCCGTTGCAGCCAGACCGGCTTGATCCGGAACCGGATGGGAAGCCTCTAGAACACGGATCTGTTCTGTAGGGTAGCCATAGCCATAACGGGTGACGACAACGCCTTCCAACGGACCATCCCACACGCGCTCGAAAGCTGCGGCAAGCTGGGCTGCCCCCTTCCCGGCGCCAACCACGACCGTCTTGCCTTTCGGGCGCTCCGGCAGGTTGGCAGCCAGCACGAGGTCTGCGTCGGCGGCCGTAATGGCGGCATTGAACAGACCTGTCAGAAAACTGTGATCGTCGACTGTCATGGCTTCTTTCAGACTCCACTCACGGAAAAGACGGCCTGGGGCGTTCAGAGCTTGAGCCCCATCACGGCATCCCTGAACAGAACGGCACCCATTTCCTTCAGTTCAGGCGAAACCTTCAGAGGCGTGGATGCCTGATCGAGCACATCTTTCTGTAACTCGATGCCCGGCGCGATTTCCGTGACCGTCAGTTCACCGTTCAGAAGCTTGAGAACACAGCGTTCCGTCACGTAGGTGACGTCCTGCCCTGTTTCGGTGGCTCTGCGCCCTGAGAAGCTGACCTGATCCACCTCTGGCACGATCTTGGAAATCTTGCCTTCCCGATCAATCACGAGACGGCCGTCCTCGATGTGCATCTTGGCTCCGGCATTGAAATTGCCTGAGAAGATGATGCGCTTGGCCCGTGCCGTAATGTCTACGAAACCGCCCGCCCCTGCCGTCCGATGCGGCGTGGCAGCAAGGCGGCTGACATTGACCGACCCATCAGCCCCGATCTCAAGAAAGGACAGCAGGGAGCAATCAAAGCCGCCCGCCTGGAAGTAACTGAACTGATGAGGAGAGGCCACAAACGCCTCGGCGTTACTCGCGCAACCGAACTTGAAGTCCAGCAGCGGAACGCCGCCAACCGGTCCCTGTTCGATAACCCATGTCACGCTACCATGCAGCCCTTCTTCCAGCAGGATGCGCGGCACATTGGCGGAAATACCGAAGCCGATATTGACGGCCCAGCCATCCTTCAGCTCCTGCGCCACACGTCGCGCAATCACCTTGCCCGGATTGAAATCCGGAATAGCGAAGGACGACAGAGGCCGGAAAATCTCACCAGAAATTGCAGGATCATAAGGCGTAGCAGTCGTCTGCAACTGATCCGGGGCTTCCACAACAACGTCCACCAGAATACCCGGCACTTTGACGTCATGCGGCTTCAACGTGCCCTGTTCTGCCACGCGCCGAACCTGCGCGATGACCAGCCCACCATTGTTATGAGCCGCCAGAGCCATTTCCATGGCACCAAGGGTGGCACCTTCCTGCTCGAATGTCAGATTGCCATTCTCGTCCGCTGTCGAAGCACGAATGATGGCAACGTCCGGCCTCAGCGCCGGGAAATACAGCCAGTCTTCGCCCTCGAAGTCCATGTGACGCACGATGGGATTGGAGCGTGCGGTCTCATTCATCGCCCCGCCTTCCCGCTTCGGGTCTACGAATGTATCGAGACCAACTTTTGTCAGGACGCCGGGACGCAGGGCCGCACCTTCACGCAGCATGTCGAAGATAACGCCAGATGGAAGGTTATAAGCGGCGACGTCCTCGGCCAGAATGCGTTGCCAGATAAGCGGTGGCTCAGCATTGCTGGGACCGGACGGATAAGACCCGCCGATGATCTTTTTGATCATGCCAGGCTGGGCGATATGATCCACGCCCTTGGTCCCAAACATGTCACCCGTCGCGATCGGATGGATCGTCGTCAGGTTCTTCGGGGCCGCTTCCTTTTCAAAACGCTCCCCGAGCGCCTTCAGAACATCGTCGGGGCACAGAAGCCCGGACGATGCGTTGATCGCAATGGTGGAACCATCCTTGATAAGACTGACGGCTTCCGCTGCGGTTCTGGTCTTGGTCATTGCCTTTGATCCACTATAACTATCTTGTTAGTTACTTATGATCTTGTAAAAATCGCGATGCATTAGGCGCCGCTTGAGAAGGTTATCGTTCTCAAGCATTCCCCAGAATAAAGTCCGCCGCTCGTTCACCAATCATGACCGTTGCCGCATTGGTGTTAGACCCAAGCAATGATGGCATGACCGAGCTATCACAAATCCGGATGCCCTCCAGACCATGCACATGCAGGCGTGGATCAACAACCGCCATTTCGTCCCTGCCCATTTTGCACGTGCAGGTCGGATGATAGGATGTGCGTCCCTGCTGGCGGGCATAATCCTCATATGCCTTGAGCGTACGGCCACCGCCTTCTGGCAGGCAGACCTTGCTGATGTATTGTTGCAGCGAGTGGCTGCCGAACATTTCATAGCTCAGGCGAACGCCCTCGGCCGTTGTCCGCAGATCGTCTGGGTGACCCAGAAAATTCGGATCCACAATCGGTGCTTCCCGAGGGTCAGACGAACGCAACGTGACAGACCCACGCGCTTTTGGCCGAAGCGTATAGCTGTTGAGCGTGATGCCGGACGTCCCTTTCGGAACAGACGCCACACCCGCTTCCGCGCCAGCGCCCGCCAGGAAGTGGAACTGAAGATCCGGGCAGCTTGCAGCCGGATCGCCGTACCAGAAGGCTCCGCCTTCCACGACGTTCGACGCCACTGGACCACTTCTAAACAGCGAATATTGTAGGCCAGCCCACATCATCCACTTGTACTGGTTGTACTTGTCGAAACTGTCATGGCCTTTCAGCTCAGCAACAATATCGACACCAAAGTGATCCTGAAGATTCTGACCCACACCCGGCAGATCATGAACAACGGGAATACCGTGTTCTTTCAGATGTGCAGCCGGACCAACACCAGACAGCATCATCAGCTTTGGCGTTCCGATTGCACCGGACGTGACCAGCACTTCCTGCTCAGCACGCGCAGTGTGCATCTGCTTGTCCGCAATGTACTGCACGCCGACTGCACGCTTCCCCTCGAAGACGACCTTCAGAACCATCGCGCCAGTAATCACCGTCAGGTTCTTACGCTTCAGAGCGGGACGCAGATATCCAACGGCCGTAGAGCAGCGCCGGTTATTGCGCACCGTCAGCTGGTAAATACCAGCACCCTGCTGAACTGGACCGTTAAAGTCAGGGTTATACGGAATTCCGATTTCCTGGCAGCTCTGTACGAAGGCGCGGCTGACGGGATTGGGGCAATCCAGGTTCGACACGCCGAGTGGACCATCCGTTCCGTGCCATGATCCCGCAAGAATGGAATTTCCCTCAGAGCGGATGAAATACTTCTGAATGTTCTTGAAGCCCCAGCCGTCAGCTCCCTCCTGCTCCCACCGGTCGAAATCAGATGGATGGCCACGCGTGAAGACTTCGGCATTGATGGATGAACCACCACCGAGAACACGCGCCTGCACATACGGGATCTGGCGGTTATTGGCGTGCTTCTGCGGTGTGGTGACAAGCCCCCATGTCAGGGGGCCTGTCGTCATTTTCGCAAAGCCAACCGGCATGTGAATGAGCGGATTGGTGTCACGCTTGCCTGCTTCGATCAGGCAGACGCGCACCGCCGGGTTTCGGGAGAGACGGGCGGCAAGAACACATCCTGCCGAGCCGCCACCAACGATAACGTAATCGAAACCAGTCATCATTATGCGATCCAGTGCGTCCGTTTGCCGAGATCTACGTGAACGGATTTGATCTGGGTGTATTCTTCCACCCCATACATGCCCGCTTCACGGCCCCAGCCAGACTGCTTGAAACCACCCAGCGGCATTTCAGGGCCGCCAGCCATGATCGTGTTAACCCAGAAGCGCCCGGCCTGAACCTTACGCGTCACCTTCAGGGCCTTACTAATGTCCTTCGTCCAGACAGACGCGGCCAGACCATAAACCGTGTCATTGGCCAACGAGATTGCTTCTTCCAAGGTGCCAAACCGGAAGACGGACAGCACCGGACCAAAGATCTCGTCCGTCGCAATGGACATATCCGGCTTCACATTTGTGAAGAGCGTTGGCGCAATGTACTGCCCACGACCCAGATCGACCTTGTTCCCGCCACACAGAACGCGCGCGCCTTCGGCCTTACCCTTCTCGATATAGTCGAGAATGGTCTTGTTCTGCGCATCCGTTGTAATGGCGCCAATCTGCGTTTCCGGGTCAAACGGGTCGCCCACGCGGATCTTTTCCATCTTAGCGACAACAAGCTTTTCGAACTTGTCGGCTACAGACTCTTCAACGATCAAACGGCTGGACGATACGCAGCATTGCCCGGTGTTGAAGCTGATCCCAAAGGCCACCGCATCGGCCGCATCTTCCAGATCGCTGTCCGCAAAGACGACAATCGGGTTCTTGCCACCAAGCTCCAGACCAAGCTTCTTGAGGTTGCTGTCTGCGGATGCATGGATACAGGATCGGCCAACACCCGTGGAACCAGTGAAGGACAGCATATCTACATCCGGGTGCTGCGTCAGAGCCTGACCAACACTCTTTCCGGTGCCCGTCACGACGTTATAGACGCCCTTTGGCAGGCCGGCTTCCGTTAGAATATCGGCAAGCATCAACGTTGTGGCGCTGGTGACTTCCGCTGGCTTCACGACGACCGTGCAGCCTGATGCCAGAATGAACGGCACTCGCTCACACAGGATCATGAACGGGAAGTTCCAAGGCGTGATGAGGCCAACGACACCCACCGGCTCGCGCAGAACCATTCCGAACAGGCTTTCGCCCAGATTGTTGAAGCTGTCGCCGTGCAGAAGGCGCGCGGCACCGGCAGCCATCTCGAAACAGGAAATACAGTTGTCGATCTCGGCCTTGGCCTGTGAGATCGGCTTGCCGTTTTCCAACACTTCCCAAAAGGCGATGTCATCGCGACGCTGCTTCAGAAGCTCAGCCGTTTTCAGCAGGATCGCACTGCGCTCTGAGCTTGCCAGACCAACCCATGTGCCGTTCTCAAACGCACGACGCGCGGCGGCTACCGCATCATTCAGATCGTCTTCCGTGCAACGTGCAATTCGCGTGACAATAACATCATGACTGGGAGACTTGCGCTCGAACATCTCACGTCCGTGGCGCCACTCACCATCGATGAAAAACCCAAAGTCACGAGCCACTCCGGATGGAGCCAGTTTCTGTGCCATCTTGTTCATTGACGGCTTCTCCCTGTCTTTTTTGACGAGCGCTCAATGACGCATCGTCGTTTCAGATTGTCCCGTGAGCAGACGGTCAGCGCACCAGGATTATTTAACGGTAAAGATACTGTTGAACCGCCTACGGCTGGCGGTGCGCTGGAGGGAGTTTTACCTCATTTTCAAAATGTGCGCTGTGGACAGGACCCTCCACAAGAAGACTATTTCTCCGAAAATGTTTCCGAAAAAACTACTGTTCGAAATGTTTTCCTCACTCCCGCTTCCTGATTTCACCCCTCCACCATGGAGAGATCAAATCGCCCTTCGCACCATCTGGTTACTTTGGTAGCGCATAATGAAAAATCCCATAAATCACGTTATAGTGATAGATAAATCTCTTTTATATGTTATTTTTTATGTGATGTTTTGACGTCTGCGCGTTTCCGGCCATAAAGCGGGAGCTTCAGGCCCGGCTCTAGCAAAAAGCGAGATTTCCCGTTGAGTGCACAGTCCCAAGACACACAGTCGTCCCGCCCTCGCATCCGCGACGCCGAGGCTACGAAGAGCCGGATTCTCGAGGCAGCAAAGAAAGAATTTGCGAAAAATGGCCTTGAAGGAGCCCGTGTCGATACAATCGCGCTAGAAGCCAATGCCAATAAGCGCATGATTTATCACTATTTTGAAAGCAAAGAGAAGCTCTTCCAAACTGTTCTGGAAAACGCGTATTTTGATATTCGGGAATCCGAGAAGAAGCTGGACCTGGATAGTCTGGACCCAAGAGAAGCTCTGGAACGACTCGTCCGTTTTACCTGGAACTACTACATTCAGAATCCTGAATTCATTTCACTGGTGAATAGCGAGAATCTGGCTCAGGCCCGGCATCTGAAGTCTTCCGATGCCGTCAAAATTGTCAGTCGACGCTTCGTCGGCCTTGTCGACACGATTTTGAAGCGTGGGTTGGCACAAGGCCTCTTTCGAGAGGGCGTTGATCCCGTCCAGCTCAATATCACCATTGCAGCAGTCAGCTACTACTACTTCACAAACCAGTACACAGGCTCAATCATCTTCGAACGGGAACTGATGTCTGAGGCCGCTCAGGCAGAGCGCATTCGCTTTAACATCGAGACGATTTTGAGAATTGTTTCTCTTTGAGCACGGCACGAATTTAAAGAAAACGCAGGACGATCTCATAATAGCCAGCTCGATCCCGACGGTGAGGATGCACAGTCCCTTCCAGGAGCGCTGGTCGACCAAGGCATGCTCCACGCGTGAGGGTATCAAACGACAGACGCCTGTTTTTGCTTCCTTCCAAATACGCTAGAATTTTGCCCAGATTTGGTTGAAATGCCTTAAAACCTACAGTCCGCGAAATGGCTTTCAAACGAGCCAGGCGCTATCAGAAAAACCTACGAGTAAATCTCTGATACTAATTATTAAATAGCTACCACTCAGACGGGATAGAATTGAGATATGAAGATTTCAGAGTGGATGGTGCAGTCTGGCGTCCCATTCGGAACGAGCGGAGCCCGCGGCCTTGTTACGGCCATGACAGATGCTGTGTGCTTTGCCTACACTGTGGGGTACCTAAAGCACCTTGAAACACTAGGGGAATTTTCTCCCGGAACATCTGTGGCTATTGCTGGTGACCTTCGCCCCAGTACACCGAGCATTCTAAGGGCGTGCGCCGCTGCAATTGCCTGGATGAAGGGTGAGCCAGTCTTCTGTGGTTTCGTACCGACACCTGCCCTAAGCCTCTACGCCTTCTCTCGCGGTATCCCGTCTCTCATGGTGACCGGCAGTCACATTCCTGATGACCGCAATGGGATCAAATTCAATCGTGCCCATGGCGAATTCCTGAAAGACGATGAAGCTGCCATGCGGACACAGGACGTTGTTCTGCCTGAGGGTTGGTTTGACGCACAGGGTCATCTGAGAACAGACTTCACACTTCCTGCCGTCACCGACGTTATTGCCGATTACATAGAGCGCTATCGTCACTTCTTTGGTGCCGCCTCCTTGTCCGGTCTGACACTGGGAATTTACCAGCACTCCGCGGTCGGTCGTGACGTTCTGGTCACCATTGTCGAAGCTCTGGGCGGAAAAGCGGTTCCACTAGCACGCTCTGATGTATTCGTTTCCGTGGATACGGAAGCCGTGCGTCCGGAGGACGTGGATCTGGCGCACGACTGGGCTAAGGAGGGGCAGTATGATGCCATCCTTACCACAGATGGTGACTCGGATCGTCCTCTTCTGGCCGATCAGAAAGGCCGCTGGATCCGGGGAGACGTTCTGGGTATTCTGGCTGCCCGGAAGCTGGGAGCTGCAGCAGTCTCAACTCCAATCAGCAGCAACACCGCGCTTGAAGCATCAAGATTTGTCCCCTCTGTCCGACGGACACGAATTGGCTCGCCATTTGTTGTCTCCGCAATGATGGATGCAGCGGCAGAAGGCTTCGTACCTTCCATGGGCTATGAGGCCAATGGCGGCTTCCTGTTAGCCAGTAATATTGTTCAAGATGGAAAAATACTTCGGTCCCTCCCAACGCGGGATGCGGTTCTTCCCATGCTTTGTGCGCTCATTGCAGCACAGGGCTGTCAGGACGGTCTTGCAGGGCTTCTCCCCACCCTTCCACCCCGCTTTACAGTCAGTGACCGGTTGAAAGAGATCGCTACGGAACGCAGCAGAGCACAGCTTCAGATACTCCGTGACGATATTCCTGGTGTGACCAACATGCTGGGATTCGTGACCATGTGTGGTCCTGTGACGCAGGTAGATGAGACGGACGGCATACGTATGACGTTCAAGCAGGGCGACATTATTCATTTACGTCCGTCAGGCAATGCTCCGGAATTACGCCTCTATGTGGAAGCTGAGACTCAGGAACGGGCTGAAGAATTACTCACTCAAAGCCTGCAGAATGTTGCTAAATGGCTAGCCTAACAATCTACAGCTCGCCGGTATCTCTAAGTAATTATCCAGAGAATGACTGGAAGACGGACTGCCTGATTCTGGGGTCCAAACTTTGCTGACGTATTTCTAAGGCTTTATAGGCCGTAAGCGCGTATCTGTGTTTTGGATAAAATCTACAAGGATGGCCGCAGAAGCGCAGCGGCCTGTTCTCATATCGCCAGCCCACCATATAGTCGGCGTAGACAACGAACACCGCTGAACAAGCGGTGTTCCGTTCGAAATGATGGCGCAATTCTTAGGAAAGAGCGTGCGGCGAGATTGAAATGCTTTATGGGCATCATACTCAAGCACGCAGTGACGGCCTTATCTGGCTCGCTCAGTTAATGCCTCTTAAACCTTGATGTGGCATGTGGCCTACCGTAGCAGCCAAGGCCAAGCAAAGCTTCAACGAATTTCTGGGAAAAGACTGGTGCTGCTGGACAGGATTGAACTGTCGACCTCTCCCTTACCAAGGGAGTGCTCTACCACTGAGCTACAGCAGCAGTACCGGTGCCTTGGCGCGCTTCGTATCTCTTCAGCGCGCCAAGTGCAACCCCCTTAATCGTCGCGATGTACCTTTTCCATGCGCTCGTGACGTTCCTGAGCGTCGATGGAAAGTGTAGCAATCGGGCGTGCTTCCAAGCGCTTCAGACCGATAGGCTCGCCGGTTTCCTCACAGAAACCGTAGCTTCCGTCTTCGATCCGAAGCAGAGCCATATTGATCTTGGCAATAAGCTTACGCGCACGGTCACGGGTTCTTAGCTCGAAAGCACGATCCGTTTCGACGCTTGCACGGTCTGTAATGTCAGATTCATGAATCCCGCCTTCTGAGAGACTGGCAAGTGTGCCGTCAGCCTCTTTCAGCAGGTCCGCACGCCAGCGCAGAAGCTTCTGCCTGAAGTACTCCACCTGGAGGGGGTTCATGAATTCTTCTTCGTCGGAAGGGGTATAATCCGGCGGTAGCGTAATCATGCGCATCCAATCCCAGCTAATCCGCCAACGTCCGATCGATAGCCGCGGGCGATAACGCGCGGCTTATAGCCATCACAGATCATTTCGCCAACCCCGTAGATCTTTATTCCATATCTCCTTCAACCGCAGAATTCCGCGCCCGTGTTAGGTGTTTCTTTACGATACCGCGTCATCCTGAGTGTCAAAGGGTCTTTGTTACAGTTTAACCCGTCAGGATTTCACTGAACTTTCATGTCTGTCCTCTTCAGCTCTCATCCAATTTTTCGGCGCCTAACTGCTGTTTTCTGCGCTTTTATCCTGTCCATCCCGTCTCTGACGCTGGCTGCCACCGTCCGCATCAAGGACATCACGGACATGGAAGGCGTGAGAACCAACCAGTTGATTGGCTATGGCCTCGTGGTGGGACTCAACGGCACAGGGGACCGGCTGACAAATTCCATTTTTACCCGAGAGACTCTGATTTCCATGCTCAACCGGCTCGGTGTCAACATTCGGGATCAGGAGACACAGTTACAGACTCATGACGTCGCAGCCGTCATGGTCACGGCAGACCTGCCGGCGTTTGCCCATGGTGGAAATAGAATCGACGTCACGGTTTCAGCAGCCGGAGATTCCTCCTCCCTGACAGGGGGCACACTCCTCGTTACCCCTCTCATGGCAGCAGATGGCGAAGTTTACGCCGTCGCGCAGGGTAGCCTAGCGACAAATGCATTCAGTGCCCGCGGTGCTGCTGCTTCCGTGACGCGCAACGTTCCAACCAGTGGCCATATCGCAAATGGTGCGGTTGTGGAGCGTGAGGTTCCGTTCGATCTCAGTCACCGCAAAAACCTGCATCTCAGCCTCCGGAACCCTGATCTGACGACAGCAAGCCGAATGGCAGCCGTTATCAACCGCACAATAGGTCCCATCGCTGTTGTCGAAGACCCTCGAACAGTCGTTCTGGACCTCAGTTCCCGTGACCCGGTTCCCACACTGTCTCGCATCGGAGACCTGCTGGTGACGCCCGACAACCCCGCCAAGGTTATCGTGGACGAAGCCAGCGGAACAATCATCATGGGCGCTGACGTCCGTATCAGCACAGTGGCGGTTGCGCAGGGCAATCTGACCGTTCAGATCACGGAAACCCCACAGGTTTCTCAGCCTGGACCGTTTTCAAACGGTCAGACCGCTGTTGTCCCTCGTACCAATGTCAAAGTTGATACGGGCAAGAATAACCATTTAGCCGTTCTTCCAGGTGGAACGACCTTAAGAGAACTGGTGTCCGGCCTGAACGCACTCGGGGTTGGCCCGCGTGACATGATCAGCATTCTGCAAGCCATCAAAGCGGATGGAGCCCTGCAGGCAGAACTGGAGATGCGCTGATGACTGCCTCAAACCTAAAGCCACTATCACAGGGCTATGCCCTTCATGACAATGCCCCGGATGCTGCAAAGACCCTTAAAGCAGCGCGGGATTTTGAATCCATGACCATCAACCAGATGCTCCAACCCATGTTCCAGTCCAGCGAGGATAGTCAGAATATGTTCAGTGGAGGAGCGGGAGAGCAGCAATTCCGTCCCATATTGGTGGAGCAAATTGCGAAGCAGATGGAGAACAACGGCGGCCTGGGCATGACAGACGCCATTGATCGACAGATGCTGGCCATGCAGGAAAAAAAATGATGACCACGTCCATCATCTCAGCAATGAAAAAGCTTATTGCGATTCTGGCGCTTGAAAATGATGCCCTGTCAGAAGCGCGACTTTCTGACGCCCTGAAGCTTATTCCACAGAAACAAGACATAGCAGCAGAACTGGAAACAGCCATCGCAACGGCCTCTGAAAAGGATGCGTGTGCTTTTGCAGGTACACCATTGTCTCCAGAGCATCGTAGTCTTCTGGAAGAGATGATCGCGCTAGGAAAGCGAAACGGCGAGTTACTCCAGCACGCAATTTCTTCGCAGAAACGCGTCATAGAACTCCTGACAACTTTTCCACCGTCAGAAATGGTTCAGGGCTATGGGCATACAGGGACGTATGCCCAGGAGGAAGGACAACGGCAGGCACTGTTCATTAGCCGTGCCTGACCAGAAGCAGAATTAGTCTTCAGCTAGAACCTGCCTGCTAACCTTAACCTTCGAGACGCGGCGGCGATCCATTTCCAGCACTTCGAACAGCCAGCCTTCAAAGGCGACCTTATCGCCTCTAGCTGGAACACGCCGCAACAAAGCCAGAATTACCCCACCCAGAGTATGATAACTGCCTCCCCCTGGCAGCTCCGGCAGGTCCAGGCGAGAGCGGAGCTCATCGGCAGGCATGAATCCATCAAACAGATATTCATCCCCGCCTTCGGCAGCCTGAAGTTCGAAGGAATTGGCTTCGGTCTTTTCTTCACCAACAATGGCTTCGAAAACGTCAGACGGTGTCACGATGCCTTCGAAAGAGCCGTATTCGTCCAGAACGAAAGTTATGCCGATATTTACACCACGCAGGCGTTCAATCATGTCCTGCGCGCTCAGACTATCAGGAATGACAGGGGGCTCGCGCAATGCTGCCTCAATGGACACCGGCATTCCCAGCAACAGACGGTCCATGATGTCTTTGGCAAGAATGACACCGACCGGATGATCGACGTCCCCCTCACACACTACGATACGCGCATAGGATGACTGCCTGAGCTTACGCACGAGCGTTTCCTGGTCAGCGTGACGATCCACCCAGAACAGCTCATTACGAGGTGTCATGATGGCTCGGACGGGACGGTCAGCCAGCCGGAGCAGGCGTTCGATCATGGCCTGTTCGTCCGTTTCCAGAACGCCCGCGCGCGCGCCTTCAGCGAGAACAGCTCGGAGTTCCTCCTCCGTCACAGCGGCACGGGTTAGAGGTCCGACACGAAGCAGGCGCAGTACAAGCGACGACGTGCCGCTCAGAAGCCACACGACAGGCTGAGCCACACGGGCGACGACGACCAGGAGCCAGGACAGGCGAGACGCGATGATCTCAGGCTGCTGCAACGCAATCTGCTTGGGAACCAGTTCACCAAATACCAGCATCGCAAAAGTTATGATCGCCACGACCAGAACAATCGAGAGCTCACCCGCAAAGGGGTGCAGAGCGGGAACGGTTGCTATCCAGTCCCGGATGTTGGCTTCAATCTGGCTACCACCAAACGTACCTTCCAGAATCGAAACCAGCGTCATGCCGATCTGAACGGTAGGAAGAAACGCATGCGGGTCTTCCGCAAGGCGGAGTGCTGCGGGCGCGCCGCGGAAACCCTGCTTTGCAAGGACTTCCAGCCGAGGGCGCTTGGCTGAAATAAGTGCCAGCTCTCCCATGGCAAAAACAGCGTTCAGAAGAATAAGCAGGCAAATAACAAAGATCGGGGTCAACATGGTCCGGCCGGAGTAATGAGACCCTGATGATAGTCAGGACTGCCGTTCGACACCATGACATTCATGCCACACTCATAGTTCTGTATGACAGAATACAAAAAAACCGGCCTTGAAGGCCGGTCTTTCTGCATAACCCAGTCCAAAAAAGACTGTGTCAGTCAGCGGCGTCAGCTGCCGCAGTCACAGTATTGGCTGCCGGCCGGCCATTTACACGGACACGCGGACCACGAGCCGGTTTGCCACCTGTCGTGATCTTTTCCATCTGCTGCTCAACCTGCGCTTCATAGCCGTATTCGGCAGGACGCTGGTTGGCGAGCGAGATTTCCGGAACCATCGGCTTTTCAGTTTCCGGCCCGAACAGTGCGACCTTGGCGATGTGCCAGGGACGACGAACGGCATCCATCACAGCTGTGGATTCGTAGCCTGAGTGAACCATGCAGTCAGCGCATTTCTCATATGCGCCTGTGCCATACTTCTCCCACTCGGTGTCGTCCATCAACTCCTTGAAGGTTTTGGCATAGCCTTCACCCAGCAGATAGCAGGGACGCTGCCAGCCAAACACCGTACGAAGGGGCTTGCCCCAAGGTGTGCAGTGGTAGTTCTCGTTACCAGCAAGGAAGTTCAGGAACAGCGGCGACTGTGTGAAGCGCCACTTCTTGCCCTTACCCAGACGGAAGACATCGCGGAAAAGCTGCTTGGTCTTCTGGCGGTTCAGGAAGTGAGCCTGGTCCGGAGCGCGCTCGTAAGCATAGCCCGGAGCCGTCATGATGCCATCAACGCCCAGAGCCATGACTTCATCGAAGAACGCAGCCAGACGCTCGGGAACCGCACCATCAAAGACCGTGCAGTTGATGGAAACGCGGAAGCCACGTGCCTTGGCGGCCCGAATTGCTGCTGTCGCCTTCTCGAACACGCCGTCCTGACAGACCGACGAGTCATGCATCAGCTTGTCGCCGTCCAGATGCACGTCCCAGGAGAAGAAGTGGGATGGCTCGTAATCGTCGAGCTTCTTCTCAAGGAGAAGACCGTTTGTGCAAAGGTAAACGTACTTCTTGCGCGCAATCAGACCCTTGATGATCTGAGGCATTTCCTTGTGCAGAAGGGGTTCACCACCTGCAACGGCAATGACGGGGGCGTCTGCTTCCGTGTCGGCATCCAGACATTCCTGCAAGCTCATGCGCTGGTTCAGGATCTGTGCCGGGTAGTCGATTTTACCACAACCGGCACACGCCAGATTGCAGCGGAACAGCGGTTCGAGCATCAGGACCAGCGGATATCGCTTGCGGCCCGTGAGGTGCTGCTTGACAACGTACCGTCCGACTCGGACAGCCTGCATCAAAGGAACGGCCATTATAATCCTCTGGTTCTAGCCACCGACAGTGTGCGCCGTGACAGCGCGCCGGGGCCCTAAACATCTGAATGAGGCCCGTATGGCCTAGGCAATGTCGGTTTGTGTTAACCGGCACCGAGAAGGCGCATCGGACTCTTGATTGACTGGCTATAGCCTCATTGCCATGTGGGCCTCAATGTCGTTGGTTGCAATTCTATGTAGTGATGTGGCCATTCGACCACAGAACGATTTCCGCATCCGGCGGTTGATACCGTGCAGCAAGAGCATGACCTCTTGCATAAAACGTCTCAGAGGACGAAAGCATGACCATGAATTCCCGATTTGCCCAGAACGCGACTCTGTCCCTTCTTGTGACCAGCCTCTTCGCAGGCGTCCCGGTGGCAGCAGCGCAAGCCCAGACCGCCCCAGCAGCCAGCGAAAGCTCTGCATCCGCGCCAGCCGCGCCAATTCAGGGTTTGTATGATGCTCTGAAAACTGCGCAGACGACGGGCAAGACTGCACAGCAACGCGCCGCGATGATTGCGCCGGCCGTTGACCATGCGTTTGATCTTGAGGCCATTCTGCGTCGCTCTGTGGGGGTGCGCTATAATAATCTGAGCGCAGCTGATCGCACCCGTCTGCTTGGATCGTTCCGTCAGTTCACAATCGCGCGATATGCATCTTCTTTCAAACCGGGAAGCAACGCTGTCTTCACGATCCTGCCACAGACCCGCCCTAACCCAACGGGTGGACAGATTGTGGATACGACCATTGGCGGCGGTTCTGATGGTGGCACGCCAATCGATTACATCATGACGAATGGCCCATCAGGCTGGCGCATCACAGACATTCTTCTGGATGCCCATATCAGCCAGGTTGCCGCACAACGTGCCGATTTCGGCGGCGCTCTGTCTCAGGGCGGTGCAAGCGGTCTTGCAGATCTGCTGGACCGGAAAACGACCAAATTCCTGCATGATTGAGTCCCGCGCGGCTACGAAGCTCTTCCTTCCTGATGTGAAGGGGAGATAAAAGACCGCCGTGCCTTCACCTCTCTCCATTGCAGCTGGCTTCTGTACACTCGTATCTGTAGCTGGAAATATTCAGGCCCTTACGGGGGCTACCCTTCTTGCACGTTTCCGCACGCGGGAACGTCGAGAGGACGAGGCCGTCCGCATGTCGGGCAGGCGTTGGCCAGCTGTTACAGTACTCAAGCCTCTTCACGGCAATGAGCCTCTGCTCCGGGAAGCGCTTGAGAGTGTCTTCGCGCAGGACTATCCGGACTTCCAGATTGTCTTTGGCGTTCACGACGAAGCCGATACGGCTCTGTTCGTCGTTCAGGATCTTCGGCAGAAACATCCGCATGTCCCTGTCAGCATTGTCATCAATGCTGCGGAACATGGTCCGAACCGGAAAGTCAGCAACCTCATCAACATGTTTGATGAGGGGCAGCACGATGTTCTGGTCATTTCAGACTCTGACATTCACTGCGCTCCGACTTACCTGAAGCACGTCGTTTCCAGCCTCGAAACTCCAGGTGTCGGACTTGTGACGACTCTTTATGCCGGGCGCACAGCTGGTGGAACGCTGGTCCAGCAACTTGGCGCCTGTCAGATCAACCACAATTTTCTGCCAGGCGTGATGATGTCACGCCTGCTGGGTCGTCAGGACTGTCTGGGCGCCACCATGGCTCTCACTCGACAGACATTGACTGAAATTGGCGGACTGGAAGCTCTGGTCGATCACGTGGCCGACGATGCTGAACTTGGTCAGCTTGTCCGTCAGCGTGGTCAGGGCATCGCCATTGCGCCGTCCCTCACCCATACCACCGTTGGCGAACATACCCTCAGCGAGTTGCTCTCTCACGAGTTACGCTGGGGCAGAACCGTCAAGAATGTTGAACCCGTCGGCTATGGCCTGTCTTCCATTCAGCTCCCGCTGTTCTGGGCCGTCACAGCCGTTCTTTTTCGTCCCAACACATGGTGGACCTGGCTGCTGCTTGGGCTGACATGGGCCATTCGTGGCCTTGGAAGCCGCATTATAGACCGTGCAACGGAGTGTCCTTTGCCCGCTGCAATCCCTCTTCTGGTCATCCGTGACTGGCTCTCCGCAGCCATCATGGTGGGCAGTGCAAGAGGGTCACGCGTTGCATGGCGCGGCAGAACGGTCCATATCGCCCGAAGAAAACGTAAATCTTCGGCGCGCGCCACAGCGTTCCAGTCTGGCGCCACCACCCACAGGAGTGTCCGATCATGATGAGAACCCTTTTTCTCCAGCCTCCTTCCTTCGACGGCTTCGATGGTGGTGCTGGTTCCCGTTATCAGGCCAAGCGTGAAATCAAGTCTTTCTGGTTTCCAACATGGCTGGCTCAGCCGGCAGCTCTGGTGCCCGGCTCCCGCTTGATCGATGCCCCACCGGCGAAGATGGGCATGGATCCGATCCTTGAGGACGTGAAGAATCGCGACCTCGTCGTCATGCACACCTCCACGCCGTCCTTCGCATCAGACGTCCGCGTGGCGCAGATGATCAAAGACGCCAACCCGAAGATCATGATCGGCATGGTCGGCGCCAAGGTTGCCGTGCAGCCTGACGAGAGCATGAGACAGGGTAGCCCGATCGACTTCGTGGCGCGCAACGAGTTCGATTTCACAATCAAGGAAATCGCCGAGGGCAAGCCGCTGGCGGAAGTGGACGGCATCACCTGGCGTAATGCTGACGGCGAGATCATCGCGAACAAAGAACGCGCGATGATTGAGGACATGGACAGCCTTCCGTTCGTAACGGAAGTCTACAAGCGTGATCTCAACATCAACGACTACTTCATCGGCTACCTGAAGCACCCTTACATTTCCATCTACACGGGTCGTGGCTGCAAATCCCGCTGCACGTTCTGCCTGTGGCCGCAGACGGTTGGCGGCCATCGCTACCGCACGCGTAGCCCGGAGCATGTTGCTGCCGAGATCCGTCTCGCCAAGCAGTACTTCCCGGAAGTACAGGAATTCATGTTCGATGATGACACCTTCACGGACGATCTGCCGCGCGCCGAAGCGATTGCCCGTGAAATGGGCAAGCTGGGCGTTACGTGGTCCTGCAATGCCAAGGCGAACGTTCCTTACGACACGCTGAAGATCATGAAGGAGAACGGCCTGCGTCTTCTCCTCGTGGGTTATGAGAGCGGCAACCAGCAGATCCTTCACAACATCAAGAAGGGCATGCGCGTCGAAGTCGCCAAGGAATTCACGAAGAACTGCCACAAGCTGGGCATCAAGATCCATGGCACGTTCATTGTCGGCCTGCCGGGCGAAACGAAGGAAACCATTCAGGAGACCATCGCTTTCGCCAAGGAAATCAACCCGCACACGCTGCAGGTTTCTCTGGCCGCTCCTTATCCGGGCACGGCACTCCACAAGCAGGCAACCGAGAATGGCTGGCTGAACGTGGATGCGGCCGAGCTGATTGACGAGAACGGTGTGCAGATTGCTCCCCTGCATTATCCACACCTGTCGCACACGGAAATCTTCGAGAGCGTCGAAGAATTCTATCGGAAGTTCTATTTCCGCGGCTCCAAGATCGCTTCCATCCTGAACGAGATGATCCGCAGCCCGCAGATGATGAAGCGTCGTCTGCGCGAAGGTGTGGAATTCTTCCAGTTCCTCAAGGACCGTCACGCGGCCTGAGACCGTCCCTGACGGCCTCGTTTTCTCAAAAAGGGGCATGGCTTGACGGCCATGCCCCTTTTTTCATGACCTTCTTCCCCTATTCCGGAGCTTCATCGTGACCCGTCGCGCCATTGTTTCCGCCGATGATTTCGGCATGAGCCTGGAAGTCAACGAAGCCATCGAGGCAGCCCATCGCAAGGGCGTCCTTTCAACGGCAAGCCTGATGGTCGCCGGAGATGCCGCAGCGGACGCAATCCGTCGGGCCAAGTCCATGCCCAATCTGCGGGTGGGGCTACATATTGTCGCCATCGAAGGGAAATCCGTCCTGGATCTTCCCGCCATCACGGATGAACAGGGTTGGTTTGGTCGCAACCAGCTTCGGCTAGGCGTCGAATATTTCTTCAGCCCTCATGCCCGAAGCGCTATCCGTCGTGAAATTGAAGCGCAGTACCGCGTCTTTGCCCGTACAGGCCTTCCGCTGGATCACGCAAATGCCCACAAGCATATGCATCTCCACCCCACTGTAGGGCGCTTCCTGATTGAATCGGGGCTGGAGCATGGCCTGAAAGCTGTGCGCTCTCCGTTTGAGCCACCTGAGCCTGTGGACGCAAAAGATAGCATCGGTGATCGCGCCTTGCGTCGCTGGATTGGAGTCCTTCGCCATCAGATCCACAAAGCGGGCCTCAAGACGAACGACTGGTGTTTCGGGCTGCGCTGGTCTGGCCATATGACGCCTGATCGTATCCGTTCCCTGATCCCCAAACTGCCGGATGGGGTTAGCGAGATCTATTTCCATCCCGCCACAGCCCAAAATGCCATGATGCACCGCTTTATGCCGACCTATGATCAGGAGGGAGAACTGGCCGCTCTTCTCGATTCCGGTGTTCGCGACGCTTTCACACAGGAAAAGATAGATCGGATTGGCTGGTCGGATCTTTAAGGCGTCGGACCGCTCGTTTTTTTGCTGTTTACTCACTCCGTTCCGAGATCATTATGATATCAGGGAACTGTAGACTTTTGAATTAACAAGGATTTAGAGGGGTGAAGGCAAGAATGAACGGACGGCATGTTTTCAAACGACTGTTTTTTCTCGTCGGGCTTGTAGCCTCACCAGCCTGGGCTAATCCATCCACAGTTCTGAGCGTCAAAGACGGCGATACCGTTCATAAATTCAGCGTTGAAGAGCTTCTGCATCGCCCGGAAACCCAGAGGCTCGATCTGTCCCATATCAAGCAGCCTCTAGGACCAGACGTTCCCGCGATCCCACTTTCAGCGCTGATCCATCAGGATGATGCGCTGGCTTTTCAGGCCACAGATCTTTTTACGGCGGAAATTCCCAGGAGTGTCTTTGAACAGGCACGCAAACATCACGTCACTGCGTGGATCGCCATTGAAGACAAGGAATGGCCTAAACGCCGTCCTCACGGCCATGACCTGGGACCATTTGCCCTTGTGTGGACCGGCGAGGAAGTTGGCATCATCAAGCAGGAACAATGGGTCGACCAGCTCGCTGCCATTACCCCATCCTCAAGTAATGAGCTGCCGTCTGGCACGAGCGAACCCGCCGCAAAAGGCCAGGTCATTTTTGCAGAAAACTGCCTGCCCTGCCATCAGCTCATGGGCGTTGGCGAGGGAAGCATGGGACCGGATCTCGGGCGCCCCATCCCGGTAACAGAGTACATAACGCCCAAGGGATTCCGGGCCATCATCCGCAACCCGAAGCAGGTCAGGAAGTGGCCAAGCGAACACATGGAGTCTTTTCCGGAAAGCGCCATCTCGGAAAGCGATCTGGATGCACTCTGGACCTATCTTCAGGAAGTCGGCCAGTCAGGATTGGCCCAGAAACATCTTTGAAGCGTAGGACTATGGGATGATCCGGGAAATAACTTCCCCGGATCACGTATTGCCCTCAGGCGCGCAGAGTAAAATCTTCCTGCGGCCGCGCACCAAAGCGCGTGATGATGGCACCAGCAGCCTGATTGCCGAGCTTCGCGCAAGTCACAAGATCATGCTGCTTGCTCAGGCCAGCAAGGAATCCGGCCGCAAATGCATCACCAGCGCCGGTCGTATCCACAACCTTGACCGGCGTAGTTGGAACATCGTGACGCTCGCCCTTGCTGATAACGACAGCGCCCTTTTCGCTCCGCGTGATGATAGCCAGCTGGGTTTCTGCAGCGACCTGACGCAGGGCTTCTTCGAAATCAGTCGTTTCGTACAGCGCCAGAAGCTCGGCTTCGTTGGCAAAGAGAATATCGACGTGACCGGCAACGAGCCCACGGAATGCCGCGTGATGACGGCCCACGCAGAACGTATCTGACAGTGTCAGAGCAACCCGACGGCCAGCCTTGCGGGCCAGCGTGGCGGCATGTTCGAAAGCCGCCTGAGCATGGGGCTTATCGTACAGATAGCCTTCCATGTACGTGATGGCAGCATCCGTGACTGTCTCTTCGTGAACGTCTGCCGGTGTGAATTCCGTGCAAGCCCCGAGATAAGTGAACATGGTACGCTGCCCATCGGGCGTCACGAGCACGATGCAGCGCGCGGTCGGGATTTCTTCAGACGCAGCCAGCGGCTGGGACGGAAAAGTCAGGCCCTGATCGCGGATGTCCTGCGCAAAATGCGTCCCGGCCTGATCTTCAGCGACCTTGCCAAGATAAGAGACTTTTGCGCCCATACGGGCCGCAACCACGGCTGTGTTGGCACCGGAGCCGCCACCGGCCACACGCTCTACAGCTATACGGTTTTCAATGTCCTGCGCGGTTGCGGCATCAATCAGTGTCATGCTGCCTGGAGTTGCACCAAGATCGGCAATAACAGCCGGGTCAACAGAGGCAAGAACATCGACAATCGCGTTGCCGATGCAGAGGAGATCATGCTTGGGGGCTGACATTAAGGCTCCAGAGTTCACAAAAAGGCAAAAAATCGTTCAAGACGCCATCTGCGCCATTAAATCAACACGATCATAGGTGCCCTCTGGGAACACGCCAACACCCGGGACGAATGCACTCTCCTGTTCTGCGCATGTCAGATTATGACATTTGCACGCAAGCGCGGGTTGTCCGTTCGGGGCGTGACCGTGTAAGCCTTGTCAGAGGCCGTTCCTGACAAACCCTGCACCAGCAGGTCCGGTGTCGAGCGGCCGAGACATAGTCCTTGTTCTTTCCAGATCCGTAGCGGGGTTTCCTTGTTCAGAAGACGCAAACCGGAAGAAGACGCAAAGCCTGCCGAGACAAGCAAGCTCGCCGGGCAGCCCATCTTTCCCAACCGGCCGGATGCTTCCAGCCAGACCACTCCTGCGTCCGGATCCGGAACAGCCAGCCCGCAGCCCAACCAGCAGAAGGACCCCGCATCTATGGGTCGTACCCCTTTCCCGGCGCCGCCATCCCCGAACAACCTGCCGGGCGCAACGCCGGCAACTGCGCCCCGTCCGGGTGCAGCAGGCGTACCGGGAGCACCGCGCCAGACGGGTCCGGAGCGTCGCACGCTGGTCGTCGGCCGTGGTATCAGCGTTCAGGGTTCGGTTCAGGATGCCGAGCGTCTGGTCGTTGAAGGGACTGTCGAGTCCAGCATGATTCAGGCGGCGGAAGTCGTTGTTGCACAGGGCGGTGTCTTCCGCGGTGCGATCGAAGTTGAAGATGCAGAAGTTGCCGGCACGATTGACGGCACACTGACTGTCAACGGCAGCCTTACAATCCGCGGCAGCGGTCGTCTGATCGGCAAGGCAAAGTGCCGTCGTCTGCAGGTTGAAG
The DNA here is from genome assembly GCF_014132155.1 of Gluconobacter sp. Gdi. Classification (GTDB taxonomy): domain Bacteria; phylum Pseudomonadota; class Alphaproteobacteria; order Acetobacterales; family Acetobacteraceae; genus Gluconobacter. The sequence goes on along the minus strand of NZ_BLJQ01000001.1, from coordinate 81,929 downwards.
ATGGTGGCCAGATCACCGGTCAGCTCGAAATGATCACGGATGGCGTCGCCCCACGCTCCCCGATCGTGGAACCTGCGAAGGCTGCTCCGGAAGCCGCTGAGGAAAAAGCTGAAGGCTGATCCAGCCTCCATCTTTCTCTGAAGGTATCGAAAAGCCCGCTTCCCCTGACTGGGGAGCGGGCTTTTTCGTATACGCAATGTCCCGGGAAAGCCCACTTCTGATACAAATCCACTTTCTCTATAATAAATTTACTTTTAATAAATATAAATTCATTACAGGCCGTATAGAATACACGACTTCAAACAACAGATTAAATCTGCATTTAATTAAATCTCTGTATTAAATGGGAGTTTAAATCCAGCTTTACAACATAGTGTGTATATCGGCGCATCTACCTAAACCGCATCAGGACGCGCCAACCAATGAATGCCATTGTTGTCACCGCGCTAAGACGACCCTTAACGTTCGTCGTCCTGTCGATTCTGATTGTGATGCTTGGCATCCTCTCGATCCTCAGGACGCCAACGGACGTATTCCCCAATATCAAGATTCCGGTCGTCGCAGCGGTCTGGACCTATCCAGGTCTTCTGCCACAGGAATTTGCTGGCCGTATTACCTACAACTTCGAACTGGCTGTTACGACAACAGTTCAGAACATCGAGCATATGGAGTCCAACTCCTACTATGGCCGGTCGATTGTAGATATTTACTTCCAGCCCGGCACGCCCATCGGGGAAGCCGAAGCAGAAGTGACGGCAATTTCGCAGACAGTGCTCCTGGGCCTTCCGCCCATGGTGCCTGCACCAATGATCATGGCCCTGAACCCGTCTCAGGTTCCCGTCATTGCTTTGCAGATCACATCTGACAAACAAACACCGTCCGATCTGTTCAAACTCGGCGTAATTACAGTTCGTCCGCTTCTTGCAACTGTTCCCGGAGCCGTTGTCGCCCATCCGAATGGCGGCATGGACAGCTTTGTCATGGTCTCCATGAACCAGGCGGAACTCCGGGCTCATCATCTTGCTGCGGCGGACGTACAGGCTGCCCTGCGCAAGCAGAACATCGTTCTGCCGGCTGGTGACCAGAAGATCGATGCGACCGACTGGATGGTGCAGACCAACGCAGCCCCGCAGAGCATGGAAGACATCGCCAATATCCCCGTCAAACGGGTTGGTAATGCGGTCATCTATGTGAGGGACGTTGCGGACGTCTATCGCGGTGGGCATCCTCAGACGAACCTGGTGCTGGTGAAGGGCCGTCAGGCTGTAGAAGTCATTACCCAGAAGGGTGGTACCGCCTCCACTCTGGATGTTGTGGCTGCGACCAAGGCGCTTCTTCCGCGTCTGCGTCAAATTCTGCCACCTGATGTGCATGTCTCAATCCTTGAAGACGCCTCCGTGATGGTGAAAGACCAGATCAAGGACGTCGTTCAGGAAATGATCACGGCCGCGTTCCTGACCGGTATCGTGGTCCTGCTGTTCCTTGGCTCCTGGCGATCCACCGTCATCATCGCCACGTCCATTCCGCTGGCCATTCTCTGCGCACTCATCGGGCTGGGCTGGGCGGGTCAGTCCATCAACGTGATGACACTGGGCGGCCTTGCACTGGCTGTCGGTATTCTCGTCGATGACGCCACCGTCATGATCGAGAACATCGATACCCACCTTGAAATGGGCAAGGATCTGGAACTCGCCATCATCGATGCGGCGAACCAGATCGTCATCCCGACTTTCGTTTCCACAACCTGCATCTGCATTGTCTGGCTGCCACTCTTCGAACTGGATGGCGTGTCAGGCTACCTCTTCATGCCAATGGCAGAAGCCATCATCTTCGCGATGATCGCGTCCTTTATCCTGTCCCGTACGCTCGTGCCCACCATGGCCAAGTATCTTCTCGCAGGACAGGTTCATCATGGGGCGCATGGCGAAACCGATCATGGCCACCCTGAACCCAAAGGCTTCTTTGGCCGGTTCCAGGCCGGATTCGAAACCCGCTTCAATCGGTTCCGCGATGGCTATGGCAGCCTTCTGGAGCGCTGCATCAGCCGCCGTGGCGCTTTCGTCGGCATCTTCATGCTGATCTCCATTGCCTCAACCGGACTCTATGCCTTCGCAGGGCGAGACTTCTTCCCTGAAGTGAAATCCGGCACTCTCCAGATGCATATGCGTGCACCTTTGGGAACGCGTATCGAGGTTGCCGGCCGTATCGCTGCCCTCGTGGATGATCGCATTCATCAGGATCTGGCAGGCAAGGTTGAAAGCATCATTTCTGATTGCGGCCTGCCAGAAGGCCCTCACAATCAGGCATTCATGCCCACACCAAGCGTCGGAACGCAGGACTGCGACCTGACGATTGCCCTGAAAAATGATGCCTCCCCTGTCTGGGACTATCGCAAGCTGCTCCGCAAGGATCTGTCACAGCGTTTCCCCGGCACGGTCTTCACATTCCAGCCTGCTGATCTGACCCAGAAAATCCTGAACTTTGGATCTTCTGCTCCGATTGACGTTCAGATCTCCGGTCCGGATGCCCTGCTGAACTACGATTATGCCCGTCACATCATCGGCAAGATCCGTCAGGTTCCAGGTGCTGCGGACGTCACCATCCAGCAAACCATGTCCACGCCGACGCTAATGGTTAACGGGGATCGGACCTTCGGTCAGGCAACAGGTGTGACGGAAGCCGATATTGCCCAGAACGAACTGTACACGCTTTCGGGCTCAGCCGTTGTGGACCCGCAGTTCTGGCTTGACCCGGAAGACAACGTTACCTTCCCGCTGAACCTTTACACCTCACAGGATCAGATGACGCATCTGAGCGATCTGCTGACCATTCCGGTGGACAAGGGTGAAGGCAACACGGAGAACATCGACCCGCAGCTTCTGGGTGCCGTTGCCAACGTGATTGCAGCCGGAACACCGGGCGAAGTGTCTCACTACAACTCGATGTCCGAAATGGACATTTACGTAAACGTCGAGGGCACGGACATGGGTTCCGTTCTGGACGGCGTGAAAAAGGTATTGGCGGCCGACGCACATAACGTCCCGCGCTCGGCTGAAATCGACGTCCACGGACAAGCCACCACCATGCATGGGGCCTATTCCCAGCTTGTCTTCGGGCTCTGCGTTTCCGTGGTGCTGATCTATCTGCTGATCGTTGTGAACTTCCAGTCCTGGCTGGACCCGTTCATCATCATCACGGCTCTGCCGGGTGCTCTGGGCGGTATTGCCTGGGCTCTGTTCCTGACAAATACGCGTCTGTCCGTTCCGGCTCTCACGGGCGCCATCATGTGCATGGGAACGGCCACGGCCAACTCCATCCTCGTGGTCTCGTTCGCCCGTGAACGCCTCGAAATCCATGGTGACGCCCTCAAGGCAGCACTGGAAGCCGGCTTTGGCCGTATCCGCCCCGTGCTCATGACCGCACTCGCCATGATTGTCGGCATGATCCCGATGGCCATTTCGAATTCCACGAACGCGCCACTGGGTAAGGCTGTCATCGGCGGTCTACTGGTCGCAACGATCTCTACGCTGCTCTTTGTCCCCTGCGTTTACGCCATCCTCCACAATCGTTCTTCGCGTCAGAAGGAAACTGTCTAATGGCCAGCTCTCCGAAAATCTTCGCCATTGCGGGAAGCTGCGTTCTCGCGCTTTACGTGGGCTTCATCGTTGTCGAAAAAACCCATGCGGCAACGGAACTGAAGGCTGACACTGAAGCTGGCGCAATCCAGAACGTCGCGGTCGTCACGCCCAAACAGTCACCTGAAAAGGTCGCCCTGACGCTCCCCGGCACGATTGATGCCTGGTATCAGGCGCCAATTTACCCGCAGGTCTCTGGCTACGTGAAGATGTGGTACAAGGACTACGGTGCACACGTGAAGGCTGGCGACGCTCTGGCCGAAATCAATGCCCCTGCCCTTGATGCACAGTATGCGCAGGCCAAGGCAGATCTGGACTCTGTAATGGCGAAGTACCACCTCGCCACCGTGACGGCCGAGCGCTGGCGCGCCATGGGGCGGTCTCAGTCCGTTTCAGGGCAGTCCGTCTCGGTGTCCAACGCAAACGAACAGTCTGCCCATGCAGAAGTGGATGCAGCACAACGTAACGTTGATCACTTCGAAGCTCTTGAGAAGTTCAAGACCATCGTTGCACCGTTTGATGGCGTCGTGACGGCGCGTAACATCAACGTCGGTGATTACGTCAACAATGGCGGCGGCGGCCTGAACTCAACCGGTGGCGCATCCGAACTCTTCACGGTTGCAGATGTACAGAAGCTGCGTCTGTTCGTGTCGGTGCCAGAAACATTCTCCTATGTTCTGCAGCCGGATCTGACCGCAACCATCAGTGTGCCCCAGTATCGTGGCCGCACGTTTGAAGCCCATTACCTGACGACATCACGCGGCTTCGATCCGACCACCCGTACGGCCGTTGCCGAGTTTACGCTTGAGAACAAGGATGAAGTCCTGTGGCCGGGCACCTTCGCCTCTGCAGCGCTGAAATCCCACAACGAAGACGCACATCTCTACGAAATCCCGACCAGTGCTCTCGTCTTCGAGGAAAAGGGCATGCAGGTCGCCATCGTCGATGAAAACAGCCGCGTCCATTACCGGAACGTCACCGTTGGTCGCATGGCCGACACATCGACCGAAATCCAGAATGGCATTTCCCCGACAGACCGCATCATCTCCAACCCACCAGCCGATGTGCTAGAAGGCGACAAGGTCAATGTTGTGGAAGGTCAGCGCGGCTATAACCAGTCAGGCTATGGGAAAGACCAATGATCAGCCCCATCCTTCGCCGTTTTTCACTCGCCTGCGGTTCAGCCCTCTCCCTTCTGGGGCTGTCAGCCTGCGATCTCGCCCCGATCTACAAGGCCCCCAGCTTCGTTGTCCCGGCGAGCTGGCAGGGTCAGGCACCGTTCGCTGTCGCCACGCCTGCTGATACGCTCCTTCCGGAAAACTGGTGGATCATGCTGCATGATCCACTCCTGAACGAGCTTGAGGAACGCGCAACCGCAGACAACGGGGACATTCAGGCAGCGGCCGAGCGCTTCATTCAGGCGCGGTCCCTCGTAGCCGCGGCGCGGTCCGAACTACTCCCCCATGCCAGCCTGGAAGCCGGTGCGTCAGACAACAAACAGTCTGCTGACCGCTTGTTCCGCAATGGTGCCACCCTCACGCAAACGGAAGAGGATTACGGCGGGCTCGTGTCCTGGGAGCCGGATTTCTGGTCGTCCATCCGGAACCGCGTTCGGTCCCAGAAGCAGTTTGCCCAGCAACGCGCGGCAGACTTCGCCATGGCGCGCCTGAGCACACAGGCGGAACTGGCGCGCGATTATATTGAACTGCGCGGTTATGACGCACAGGATGCGATCTACTCACAGTCCATCGCTTTCTATAAGCGGGCTGTCACCATCACGGAAAATCAGGTTCAGAATCAGGCAGCCCCACGTCTGGATCTGGCCCGTGCTCAGGCACAGCTCTACACCACGCAGGCCGCTCAGCTGGATATTCAGGCGGCCCGTCAGGTCACCGAACATGCCATTGCCGTTCTGACCAACTCGTCTCCATCGGCGTTCCATATTCCGCAGGTTCAAACGTTCAGCTTCATCCAGCCAAGCATCCCAACCACCGTGCCTTCCGAACTGCTGCAACGTCGGCCCGACATTGCGTCGGCCGAACGCGAAATGGCGCAGGCCAACCGGGAAATCGGCATTGCCCGTGCGGCATTCTACCCGCATATCGCTTTGAAGCTGGGCGGCGGTTTTGCGTCCAATGGCTTCGATCTGGCCAACCTGGCCAATTCACTCTGGACGTATGGCGCCAGCCTCGACATGCCACTCTTTGATGGTGGCCTGCGTCGGGCGGAACTCCAGAGAACCTGGTCAGCATATCGGGAAACGCGCGACGAATACCGCATGAAGATTCTTGATGCCTTCCGCGAAGTCGAAGATGGCTTGTCCCGGACTGAACGCCTCTCCAAAGAAAACACTGCCCTGGAGCAGGCCGTCAAAGCCAATCTCGACACCCAGAATATGACCATGACCCTTTATCAAGGTGGCGTTGGCACATACCTGGAAGCGATTTTCAGTCAGGAAAACACACTGGAAAGCCGCATCCATCAGGTGGAGGTCGCCACGCGCCTTTATACGGCAGACGTGGACCTGATCCGCAGCCTGGGTGGCGGGTGGTCCATCAAGGCGCTCCCAACCATGGACCAGACGCTGTCTATCGCGCCGCTCCAGTATGACAATCTGCACCACCCGAAGGCTGTTGGGGATGTCACGGCATCACAGCATCCGGAGCAGTTCGAGAACCTCACGGGCACCGCACCTTCGACGCCCGGCCTCGGCCATGACAGGCAACTTCCCTCCCTGCCAATGGGAGATCTGGCGAACCATCCCTGAACAGACGGATGGCCAGAAATAGCCAATAAAAAAGCCGTCCATTTGGACGGCTTTTTTTTAATCGCGACGATCGCGGATTTTGACGTAGGCGATGGCCGCATGTTCCGCACAGTAGGGCTTACCCGGCAGAGGGGTCGCGCCACAGAAATGGAACCCCGGGGTGCCCGGATCACCGATCGGCCAACAGCAGGACGGCCCACGACGCGTCGGACGATCAATGCTGGCCGTAAAACGCGGCGGCGGAGCCGGACGGACCGGCGGAGCCACACGGGGTTCCGGAGCAGGCGGCTTGGCGGGCGCTTCAGCCTTCAGGGGTGGAACCGCAGTTGCGCGTGCAACTGGGGCAACCACAGGGCGGGCCGCCACAGTCTCTGCTGCCTTTGCAGGAGCAGCCTTGGGCGCATCCACCTTGGCTGGGGTAACCTTGGCATCTACCTTATCCCCCAAAAGGTCAGTAGTTGCTTCGGCAGGTGCCGCAGCCTTCCGGGTGGGGGGCTTGCGCCGTGGCACTTCCGTTGACGGCGTTTCGCCATCCTTGACCTTGCGGTTCCGGATGGGTGACGGGCGAGGCGGCAGGCCAAGGCGATGCGCCTTGCCAACAACAGCATTCTTCGTGATGGAAAGCTGGCGGCCGATTTCGGCGGTCGAAAGTCCCTGACTCCACAACTCGCGAAGTCTGGCGATCGTCTCGTCCGTCCAGTCCATATATCGTTCCTCTGTCGCGCATCCGGGCCTGTCTTGGCCCACTATCCTGTTACCCGCCGACCCTTTTTACAGGACCGGAATCTTTTGGGTGACGTTCCTTACCAGAAAGTCATGCCCGCGTCGAAGGTGCTTGTCACGCGTCCGCAGGTTCACCGTCTGGTGCAACCCGCTGAAGCTCAACACATCCCTTTACGACAGCCAGTGCGATCTCGCCACGTACGAGCGCCAGCGCATCCAGCCCAAAAACTTCACGACGCCAGCCCTTGAGAGCACCGACATCTGTCTCACCAAGCGCAATCCGGTCCAGATCTTCGGAAGACGCCACCAGACGCGGCGCGACTTTGTGCATTTCACACTTGGCTGTCTGAAGCACCCGAAGAAGCGCAACCAGTGCTGCTGATGGCCGTCCACGATCAGACTTGGACGGTGGCTTGGGCAGTTCGGACTCCGGAAGGTTTTCACCGACACGAACGACTTCCAGAAGCCCCTGCCCCATGCGCCCTTCGGCAAAGCCACGCGTTACACCACGGACACGCGCTAACGTCTCAACGTTTTCCGGCTTGATCGCAGCAATTTCGAGCAGACTTTCATCCCGAATAACCCGCTGCCGGGGAATATCGGCGTTCTGCGCCTCTTTTTCACGCCATGCTGCTATCTCACGCAGGATACCAAGCATTCTGCGATTATTCGTGCGGGCTTTCAGCTTTTCCCAAAGACGGCGCGGATCAGGGCGGAATGTCTCTTCGGACGTCAGAACAGCCTGTTCAGCATCAGCCCAGCGTAGGCGACCTTCATCTTCAAGCTGCTTGCGAAGCGCAAGATAGACTGTGCGAAGATGCGTCACATCCGCTGCTGCGTAAGCAATCTGCGCCTTCGTCAGCGGACGGGCTGACCAGTCACTGAACCGATGGGCCTTGTCGATCGCATTGCCAGTGATAGCCCCTACGAGGCTGTCATAACCGACCTGATCGCCAAATCCGGCCACCATCGCAGCGACCTGCGTATCGAACAAGGACTGCGGGAGCCGATCGAAAATATGAAGGAAGATTTCAAGGTCCTGCCGTGCGGCATGGAACACCTTGATGCATCCGGGCTCATCGAGAAGTTCGCCCAGCGGAGCCAGATCAATGCCCGGTGCCAGCGTATCGATAACGGCGACGTCTTCGGCGCCAGCAAGCTGCACGAGGCAGAGCTCGGGCCAGTAGGTTTTTTCCCGAACAAATTCCGTATCGATGGTAACGAACGGCTCCTGCTTCAGCTTGTTGCAGAGCCGTGCAACCTCTTCACTGGAGGTTACGATGACGGGGGACGGGAAATCAGAGGCTTTCGGACGCATGGCCCGATCCTACACAAAGGAATCGCCTCTGACCACGCCCCCACTGCCCTCTAATGAAGGACAGTGAACAGCGAGTAGCCGTCAGATCAGATGGACTTTTCGATCCAGGCCTTGAGCTGGCTCTTCGGCATCGCACCCATCTGCTGGGCGACCGGCTTGCCGTCCTTGAAGACAATCAGCGTCGGGATGCTGCGGACGCCGTACTGCGTCGGGGCTTCCGGGTTGGAGTCGATGTTGACCTTGGCTACCTTCAGGCGGCCCTGATACTCAGCGCCGATTTCCTCGAGCGCCGGGGCAATCATCTTGCACGGACCGCACCATTCTGCCCAGAAATCGACCAGAACCGGGCCGTCAGACTTCAGGACGTCTGTTTCAAAGCTGCTATCCGTAACGGCAACCGTATTTGCGCTCATGGACGTGTTCCTTGTGATGAAACGTGTTTCTGTAAACCGATATCGGCTTCTCTGGTCAGGACTGCAAGAGCCTGCCCATTAAATCAAGACCCCTCCAGTACACGATCCAGAAGCTCATCTGGAAGAACCATCACAGAGGGCCCCTCCGTCCAGACCAGCGAGCAGTGAATGGCAAAATCGGGGTGCAGTTGCTGGAGAACAGCCCTATAGGCCGCCATCTGCCGCACATAGGCCACGGGTGTGCGCTCAACGCGAATCGGGGGAGTACGGTTCGTTTTGTAATCGCAGATCCAGATTTCTCCGTTCCCGATCCACAGACGATCCACCTGCCCCAGAACCACGCGCCCCTCACTGATGCCCGATATTGGCTGCTCTGCCCTGCTACCTGCCTGAAACAGAGGTGCGAGATCCGGATGATGCAGGACGCCCATGACCTGATCCGTAAGACGCTCGACCTCGATCTCTGTCAGCCCGAGCGCAGGTCTGGAGAGCCAGCGGGCTGCAAGCGCCAGCCGATCTTCGGAAGGCGTTTCCGGCAGAAGCTGAAGCAGGCGATGGATCATCGTGCCGCGCCGCATGGCCTGTTCCCGAACTGGCTTTGGTCTCCCCGCCAAAAGTTCCAGCGGGGAGCGGGCTGCGGGCGCTTCGCCAAACTCCGCGCCATCCGGCCGGCTCGGCGCCAGAGGCCGGGTCATGGCGTCTTCCATTGGCGCAACATCCGCGCGCCACTCGGGCGCACGGCCTAGCCAGACCGGCAAATCCAGCATGGGCGCGACGATCTGCGGCGCGGCATCCGGCGCGGGAGCCACACTTCGCTCTTCTTCCAGAAGCAGACGGTCTCCGTCCCACCCCAGTCCCAGCGGTTCGGATCGCGCATTGATGAGCGTTTCAAACCCGGCCTGACATTGACGATACCAACTCGTGTCTTCCGGCTGACGTTTCGTGGAGGCTCCGCAGATCACCAGCCAGTCACTGGCGCGCGTCAGGGCCACGTAGAGTAGACGGTTATTTTCCGCCCGTGCCTTCTCCGCATCGCGAGCAGACAAGGCCGTCGTGACATCCGTGCCAGCATCTTTCTTCGGCACCCAGATCGGAAGGTCCAGCCCGACCGCCTCCTCCCACAGGAAATCGCCACTGGCTGGCGCACGGGACAACGTATCCGGCATCACGACCAAACGGGCCTGCAATCCCTTCGATCCATGCACAGTCATGACGCGGACAGCCCCGGTCTCGCTTTCGGCTTCACGCTTACTGGTGATTTCGCTAGCTTCCAGCCAATGCAGAAACCCCTGAAGCGAAGGGGGGTGCAGTCCTTCGTAGCGCAGGGCAGCGGTCAGCAGTTCGTCCACAGGTTCAGCCGCTTCCGGCCCAAGACGACGCAGCAATCTTGTGCGCCCACCATGCGGGCCAAGGGCTTCGGCCAGCAGACGATACGGCGTGGCATAATCCACCCGTGCATAAAGCGCGGACAGCATGACCCACGCGGACTGCCACTCCGCACGCTCCCGATGACGCTCCCGCAGGACAGTCCAGAGCGGCTGGCCTTTAGAGCCAAGGGCGTGGGCGCGACCATCTTTTGTCGCCAGCGCCATCAGGGAATCATCGCTCAGTCCACCGAGGGGTGAGGTCAGAACCGCCGCCAGTGTCAGATCGTCTTGTGGCAAAAGCAGTGCCGCACAGAGCGTCATGAGGTCGCGCACAGCGACCTGCTGTGTCAGACCAACGCGCACCAGTGTTGCCACCGGCACATTCCGCGACTTCAACGCCCGGATCAGGGAGCGCAGGAATGACGAACGACGCGGGACGAGAATCAGGACATCACCAGCTTTCAACGGCGCCTGACCCGGTTGCGGCGAACGACCAATTTGTTGATCAATCCACCCGGCAAGGGCCTCCGCCAGACGCTGTGGTGCACTGCGCTGGCCGGTATTGGCTTTCGGAGCCTGCCAGGGCGTCAGACCTTCATCATCGTCTTCGCCTTCCAGCACCGGAACGAGCGGCCAGAGTTCAACGCGCCCACCCTGCCCCGGACGCGCGGACACATGAGGAAGGAGTGCCTCCTGCCCCTGCTCCAGCAGGCCATGTGCGGCATTCGGCTGAGAAAAGACCGCGTCCACAAAAGACAGAACGGGCGTGACGGAGCGGAACGAGACGTTCAGATCCGGATCACGCCACGGCAGACCCGCATTCTGAACGCGACGGGCAAACTCGGCTCTCCAGCTATGAAACTGTTCGGGGTCAGCGCCCTGAAATCCGTAAATGGACTGTTTGTAGTCGCCGACCGCGAACACGGTGCGGGGTCTCGGCCCCTGCTCCCATGCGCCCTCACCGGAGAAGAACTCGGATGTCAGAGCTCCGGCGATTTCCCACTGAAGCCCGGAATTATCCTGCACCTCGTCCAGCAACAGGTGGTCGATACCGCCATCCAGCTTGTAGAGCACCCAGGCCGCACCTGGATCTTCCAGCAGATTCCGCGTTTCCTGAATAAGGTCGTTGTAGTCCACCAGTCCACGCGCGGCCTTGCCCTCTCGGAAGTTAGACAGCATTGGTGCGGCAAGGGACAGAAGCGCGCGATTCAGGGAAAGAAGCACGGCGCGCTTGATGCTCTCGGTCAGGTCCAGAAGGCGCTGGCCTTCCTCTTCCAGCAGCGGCACGATGTCAGGAACGGCGTCCTGTGCTTTCTTGCTGATGATGCGGTTCATCTGCCGCACGGTGCCTTTGTCCGTCAGCAGACATTTGCTCCAGACAGGTGCCGAACGGTCTTCTATCTGCGTCCCAAGCCATAGGAGCATCTGCTCCACAGTTGGTTTCGCAGCGGCCGTGACCACGCCGAGCGCCGCCTGAAGTCCGGCCCGCAATTCCGCTTCCTTGCGAGGCTTACAGATCAACCCTTCCAGATCAGACGCCGCCTCCTGCCCGGCTTTCAGGGCGCCCCGATAAGCGCTCAGCACAGCGTCCGGCAGGATCTGCCAGCGGTCCAGCAGGGGACGAACGCGGCTTTCTTCCATGTTCAGAGCACGTATCCGCTGGAAGAACCGGTCGATCCCGATGGTCCCCGCCACTTCGGCCACGATTTTCGGAGCCTTGGCGAGTTCGTCTTCCATGGCTTCCCGCAAAGCGAGCGTCGTATCCGTATCTTCCATCAGAGTGAAATGCGGATCAACGGAGGCTTCCAGCGGGAAACGACGCAGAAGAGACTGACAGAACGCATGGATCGTTTCGATCCGCAGACCGCCCGGCAGGTCCAGAACTTTCAGGAACAGCGCCCGGGCCGCACGACGTGTCTCATCCGTATTGGGGACACGCAGTTTCTCAAGTTCCCGGCCCAGACGCTCATCCGGGAGCGATACCCATTCGCCAAGCCGGGACTGAAGACGGTTGGCCATCTCCGCGGCGGCGGCTTTGGTGTAGGTCAAGCATAGGATGCGGGACGGATTTGCCCCTTCGGCCAACACAATCGACCCATCATCTGCTTCTACTTCAAGGGGCAGCATCAGACGAAGCAGACGATCAATCAGCAGCTTCGTCTTACCTGATCCAGCAGACGCAGACACGAAGACGGACGCCATCGGGTCAGACGCGGCAAGCTGGGTGCGATCAGCTTCCGCAATGACGTCAGCGCGGTTGCGCGTCTCGCTCATGAATCGTCTCCTTCCGCATAGGCCGCGCGCCATTCGTCCACCCGTGCCAACTGAGCGTAATCCGTATAGCGCGGCACATGCCCGGCCCAGGGCTGGGAGCGATAGGGTTGATCGGGCTGGTCATACTCATCAATGAGGCCACGCAGTTTTTCCATGGCCTCACCAATCAGGGCAGCGGCATCAAGGCTGGATTTCCGGCTTGGAACTTCGCTCTCTTTCCCCGGATCATCGCCGCCTGTCAGGTGCCAGTACAGAAGCTGTTTCGTTTCGGCAGCCGGAACGCCTTCGAAAGCACCTTTGGCCAGCAATGCCCCTTCCAGAACAAGCTGAACGGACCATCCACCCTCTACCGCTTTGCCTGTTGGCGGAGAGCCGGTCTTGTAATCGAAGATCGTCGCCTTGCCGTCTTCATCAACGTCAATGCGGTCTGCCCTCCCGCGTAGCTCAAAGGGTGCGCGTGCAGCTTCGATCCTGAAGGACGCAGACACTTCCATATGTCGCGCGACGGCGTGTTCCTGTTCTCGACGGGTGCGCTCCTGTACGGCAACCCAGTCCGCAATACGCTCCAGCCTTGGGGCCCACCAACTGACCAGCGCAGGTCGCATATTGGCCTTGGCAAGTTCTTCGGCGAAGGTACGCTTCAAGGAGGCAGCCACATTCTGCGGCCAACGATCCGGATAGTCCTTGAGAACGCGATCCATAGCCTCATGCACGATCATGCCGAAATCAGCATGTTCCGCCCCTTCTTCAAGCGGCTTGAGTGCCTTCAGCTTCAGAACATGCTTGGCGTAAATGGCATACGGGTCCTGCATCCACGTTTCGATCTCCGTGATGCTCAGACGCCGCGGCCGGAGTGCCACAGGAGGCCTTGGCTCTGGGGGAGCCACGGTTTCTGCACCATCCAGCGGCTGATCCATGGCCTTTTGCCATTCGAGCGCTGGATGCACAGGCAGCTTCTGGCCGCGACCACCCAGGAATGCTTCCATTCGCACCATCCAGCGGGCAGGCACACCCGGTGCACCATCCCGTCGGGCGGAACTGGAAAACACGACCTCCCCAGCGGCCAGCGCTGTTGAGACGAAATCATGGGCACTGATCCCGATCTGCCGCTCAGGAGACGGCAGACCCACACGCGTCCGCATCGGGCGGCTCAACCATGGCCCAGGATCAGTCGCGGGCGGCCAGACCGTTTCGTTCAATCCACCCAGAACAACCACATCGAACGCCAATAGACGCGCTTCGAGCACACCGAGAATGGTGACACGCGGATGGGCCAACTCCACACCACCCCGATGCGCGCGCAAACCCGTCAGCATCTGCCCGGCCATGGACGTGTTCAGGAAGGAATCCAGATGCGCCAACCTTTGCGGTGGCAGGATGCCGGTATGCTGGATCAAAGCGGCCAAGTGGCGAGACAGCGCCTCACCATCGTCCCCCATCCAGAGACGGCCACCCGGATGCAGTCCTTCTTCAGGCTCTGCAGTCAGTTCTGTTTCGGTCGCAGCCAGAGCTTCGGCGGTATGAATCAAGGCTTCCAGCAATTCAGGGAGTGGAACCGCGCCAGACAGGCCAAGCAAAGGCTCGAAAGCGGCTTCAATCCGGGCGATGAACGCTGCTGGCCCTTCCGGCTCATCAGGAGCATCCGCGCTTGCCCCATTGTCCGGATCACGCTGGTTCTGAATATAAGTCTCAAGCGCCGCTTTAAGGCCTGCAATCCCCGGTGCAGGAGCGGGTCCACGCAGCAACAGACGCTCCAGCCGACGGGCCGAGGCGTGACAGTTGCCCGGTGTTCGCCCAAGCGACGCTAAAGGGTGTTTCAGAACGGAAAGCAGAGCCACCGGGGACAGTTGCGCCTCGGCTGCCGTGGCGATCAGGCGCAGGAACACGGCGGCTGGCGTCTGCGCCAGAGGCTCACCGGCACTGTCATCAGCATAAATCCCGAACCGCAAAAGCTCGGTCCCGACGCGCTGGGCAAGACTACGATCTGGCGTCACAAGCGCACAGGTCTGGCCGGAGACGGACACCACATTTCTAAGGATCAGCGCGATGGACTGCGCTTCCTGTTGCTGATCCTGTGCAGGCAGCAGAGACAGGCCAGAGATATCACGCGGGTTCAGATCCCGCCCCCAGGCCGTAATCCCCTGTTCCGGCAGCATGACGCCACGCATCAGACGCTCTCTGGCCCGATCCCTGCCGCCGTCCCAATCCGTCAGATTGTCGCGTGTCAGACCCAGATCCGCAAGAATTTCCTTGAGACCAGCTTGTGGGTGGGACGCAGGAAGCGCCTCCCACATTGCCTGAGGCAGGTCCAGATCAACCCCCGGAAGGATCACCAGTCCGGCCGGCAATGTCGCTACTGCCGCCAGCACATCTGAAACCGCTGCGGACCCATCTGCGAACCCGACGGCCCAAACTGGCGTGTGGGGCGGAACATGCTGCCATGCCGCCGCCTGCGCTTTCAGACGCGCGACCTGACGGGCAACGGGGTTCGACAGACCCTCTTCTTCTAACCATTTCGGCCAGATCGTGGTTACGATTTCCAGAAATTTCAGCGTCTGCTGCCAGTGTTCCGAAAAGCGTTCCTCTACAGCGTCCGGCAGACTTTTTGCCAGATCCACGCCACTCCGCTCGGCCTCATCCATCAGGTCAGCCAGGGCCTTGGCGAGAGGCCATGCCCGATCAATGCCTTTGGTTTTGTCCACTCCGACACTGACAATGGGCGTTTGCAGAATCAGCATGGACAGAACAGCCAGCCGTCTTTGTGGCTCAACAGCCGGGGGCAACGAGACATCAATCCCGATGGACGCCAGCGCCTCTTCATCTACGTCATTGATCGCAACGATGCGCGGCAGAAGGGATGCCTTGCCATCCAGCACGCGCAGGAACGCTTCCATCAATGCACGGCCGGCACGACGGCTCGGCACGAGCAGCAGGCCCGGACCATCCGTTCCAGCGGCAGGGTCCTGCTTCAGCCATTCATGAGCGACCCGATCCAGAAACGGCTCGGTGCCCGCAATCGTCACAACGGTCATAGCGCAATCCCGCTCAGGCGCTCGTCCGGCCAGCCGGTCAGGTCTGCAAGACGTTCGTCTTCTGTCGCACCAGAGGTCAGCGTCAGATGCAGGGCATTGGCGGGCAGGAGATCTTCGGCGCGCTCTGGCCATTCCACCAGCATGATGCCTTCGCAGGCTTCATCCCAGGCCAGTTCATACAGCGCATCCGACCCATCCAACCGCCATAGATCATAGTGGAAAACTGGCCCGGCGGAGGTGTCATAAGGCTGAACCAGCGCAAAACTTGGGCTCGGGACTTCCATCGTAGCATCGCCTGCCAGAAACCGTAGAAAGGCCCGGGCAAAAGTGCTCTTCCCAGCACCCAGTCCACCCGACAGGGCAATGCAGTCTCCGGCGGCACAAAGCGTCGCGATTCGGGCAGCAAGATGTTCGGTCGAGGTCTGATCAGGGAGGCTTATCTGCATCCCCTCAATGTGACGTTCTATGGGCCATCCAGCAAGCGCCCTCGTGTTCTGGTTTCTGACAACACATCATTGCTCTCTAAAAGCATGGAATAGGACACAAAACGAAATGAAGTGAATGTTTTGTGATTTTTTAAAAAATACAAACAACGCATATTGACTCTTTATTACGCAAAGTCAGAAATGTTTTTTAACTTTTCAGTAACGATTCTGAAAAATTATTCCAGCAAGGGTATTTAACAATGACATCCACGCTGCTCATCAATGAATTCATGTTTAACTCAAGTATTTCTGGCGATCCGAACGAATTTATAGAAATCAAGGGTGATGCAGATACGGATTATAGTGCATGGTCGCTAATCGTCGTAGACGGCGATGGAACGGCTGCCGGTAAAATTGATAATGTTTTTCAGCTCGGCGTCACTAACAGCAACGGTTACTGGGTCACACCATACCAGACAAATTCTTTGCAGAACGGCACGCAAACTGTCCTCTTGGTCAAAAATTTTACTGGCAAAGCGGGAGACGATCTGGACACGGCCAACACAGGCACTTTCACCTCTACGCCCTGGTCTGAAATCGGTGACACCATTGCGGTCTCAGATGGCGGAAAGGGCGATCCAACTTACGCGAACGCGCCCGTTCTCACAGGCAAATTAATTGCCGGTGCCTCCCGCATTCCTGACGGAAGGGACACTGACAGCCCATCAGACTGGACTGTGGATGATCCGGCTCTTTCTGGCATTGCGGGTTACGGCACAACGCCTGCCGCTGGAACAGTTCTCGTAACACCCGAGGCTGCAAACGACGGCTCTGATGCCGGAGGTTCCTCTGGGTCTGACGATGGCTCTTCCGGGTCGGACACGGGATCAGGCGGTAGCGGTGATGACTCCGGCACCACTACACCGACAACACCAACACCTCTGACGATCCAGCAGATTAACGGGAATGGTTATTACAGTACGGTAGCGGGCAGCAGCGTCACCACCACGGGTGTCGTCACAGCCATTGATACGAATGGCAGTATCGGGTTCTGGATCCAGCAGTCCAGCAAGGACGCCAACAGCGTCGGAAGTACCGGCCTGTTTGTCTATGCCGGAAAAAACGCAACGCTCCCGACTGTTGGCACAACAGTCTCCGTAACCGGCACTGTCACGAACTACTCCGGTACATCCTGGAGCAAGTCCCTCACTTTACCGGAACTCAATCTCGTCTCCTACACAGACACGGGTGCAGCCTACACGGCCATTACCCCAGCGGTGGTGGGTCAAGGTGGCCTCACCGTTCCGGCGGCCTCCTATCTCGGCGATCTGCAACAGGCGATCGACCTCAACACCAGTACGGCTTCCCTCAATCCAGACACCAACGCTTTGGACTTTTACCGGAGCCTCATCGGTCAGGTCATTACCCTGCATGACGTTGTGGCCACCGGCGCCACAGCCTCTAACGCCACATGGGTCGTGCCGGATAACGGCAATGGACTGCTCACGCCAACCGGCGCTCTTCAGAGCACCGAGAGCAGCATCAACACCCAGCGCGTCGAGATATACTATGATAGCGGTGTCACGCCTGGCTCTGCCATCAGTGCCGAAGTAGGCGACAAGCTCGGCGATATTACGGGTGTTCTAACGTATTACAACGGCGTTTATGAACTGATCCCGACCACACAGGTCACGGTCATTCACAATGAAACGCCTGCGCCAGTTACGACCTTCCACAAGGACGAGCAGAACCTTCTCGTCAGCGACTACAACATCGAGAATTTCAACGCCCTGGACCCGGCAAATGCGGACCGTCTGAAGCAGGTCGCGCAGATCATCGTCAAAAATCTTGACAGTCCGGATGTTCTGGCTGTTCAGGAAATTCAGGATGACAGTGGCGTCACTAACGATGGAACTGTCAGCGCTGAGCAGAACCTTGCCGCTCTGGTCAAAGCCATCGCTGATGCCGGGGGGCCCACCTATTCCTGGGCTCAGGTCGATCCGGCGAATGGCACGCAGGGTGGCGTCTCCGGCGGCAATATCCGCAGCGTCTTCCTCTACAACGCAGACCGCGTCACACTGAAAGAACCCGTAACCACCATCGGCAGTGAGGAACTGAGCGGCACGTTTAAGAACACCCGCCTGCCCCTGGTTGGAACCTTCGAGTTCAATGGCAAGGATGTCACGCTCATTAACGTGCATCTGTCCTCGCAGGCCGGAAGTTCGGAGCTGTATGGTGCGACCCAGCCACCAGTAAATCATGGCGGCACGACAGCGACGGTCAACAACCGTATCGCGCAGGCCCAGTACATCACGAACTACGTCCAGAACCAGCTTTCGAGCGATCCTACCGCCAAGATCGGCATCCTCGGTGACTTCAATGACGTGGCGTGGAGCGACGCCAACCAGGTCTATGCCAATGCTGGCCTGACGGACATGGAGACCAAAGAAGACGCAAGCAATCGCTACACCTACATCTATGAAGGCAACGCGCAGTCACTCGACCATACGGTCGGAACGGACGGGTTTGCGAATGCGGGCCAGTTCCAGACCCTGCACGTTAATACGGGACAACTCGACGCAGAGTCAGATCACGATCCGTCCCTGACCCTTCTGGAAATGACGGATTACAGGGCTACGAACGGCACAGCCCTGTCTGACATTACTCTGACAAGCAGCCAGAGCGCCGCCGTCCATAGCGGCAGTTCGGCCTCGAATGTCAGCGTTGGAGATGGAAGCCGTCTTGCACTTTATGCAGGCAGCACGACCCGAAACATCCATCTTTCCAGTGGTGCAAAAGTGGACCTGCCAGAACTCGCCTGGTCCAGCAGCACCACAGCAACCCTGACCGACCCTTCCACGCTGGAAATTTCCAACGGCATAGACACCTATACGATAGCCCTCGATAGCGACTATGCCGCTGATTTCTTCACCCTTCAGTCTGACAGTACAGGCGGCACACTTCTCCTGGCCGAAGGGACGCCCTGCTATTGCCGCGGCACACTCATCATGACGAACCGCGGAGAGATTCCGGTCGAACAGCTCGAAATCGCTGATCTTGTTCAGACCCGTTCGAACGGTCTCCGAGCCATCCACTGGATTGGTCGCCGAAACTATGCGGGCGCGTTCGCTAATGGGAACCGTGACATCCTTCCGGTCATCTTCCGTAGCGGTTCTCTAGGCAATAATCTGCCACAACAGGATCTGTCCGTTTCGCCACTCCACGCCATGTATCTGGACGGGGTTCTGATCCCCGCAGTCGCTCTGGTCAACGGCACAAGCATCCTTCAGGCAGAACGCATGGATGAGGTGGCTTATTTCCACATTGAGCTGGAAAGCCACGACGTCATCTTCGCGAACGGTGCAGAGTCCGAAACCTTTGTGGACGATAGCTCTCGTGGCATGTTCCACAATGCTTCCGAGTATGATGCGCTCTATCCTGCGGCAGAGCAGGTTCAGGCCCGCTATTGTGCGCCACGTGTTGAAGAAGGTGCTCAGTTAGCCGCCATTCGGACGCGCCTGAACGCTCTTTCCACTAAAACACGCGTGGCAACGGGCCCTCTGGAAGGCTTCCTGGACGTTGTAACCCACACTCATATTGAAGGGTGGGCACGCGTTCCGGGCAGCACTGACGCCGTTCGCCTTCAGATCCTTGATAATGGGGTTGTTCTCGGCGAAGTCACCACGGGAACGGCAAGGCCGGATGTTGGTGGAGCCTGTGGCTTCCGATTTGATATTCCAGGCGGTCTGTCTCCGCTGGATCGTCACGTTCTGGAAGTGCGTCGCGCCACCGATCATGCTCCCTTGGGCAACACGCCCTGGATGATGGACCAGATGGAGCAGAAAATTCCACAGGCCGTTCTGGCACCGTCGCCAGTGGCCCCTCTTGATGGCTTCATAGACATCGCTACACGCAATCGCATCTCCGGCTGGGCGACGAACCCTGCTAACCCCGAAGATGTCGTGACGCTGCAGATCGTCGATAACGGTGTGGTTCTCGCTTCCATCGTGGCAAACGGTCGTCGCCCCGATGTTGCCAAGAGCGGACGGCCCCTGCTCTGCGGCTTCGATGTGATCCTGCCCGGCGGCCTCTCCCCACTCACACGCCATGTTCTGGAAGTGCGTCGGGAAGAGGACGGTGCACTTCTGGGCACGCCACAGGTTCTGGAACCCGTAACGGCCTTCGACGCGGATATGGAGCAGACTGTAGCCCGCGCTGTGTCTGCTGCCGCTGACGAACAGTCTGGCGATCAGGTTCTGTCCTTCCTCCTCGGACAGGTGGAAAAACTCCGACAGTCCCGTGCGCTGGCCGTGAGTGGTCTGGCAGAACAGTCTCTTCATGCCACGCGCCGTCGCCGGGGAATGCCCACAAAGGCCACAACGCAACGCAAGCGGGCACTCGTCATTGACAGCCTTCGCCCCGATGCCAATCGGGATGCGGGATCTCAGGCGATCCTGTCTCACATGATGGCCCTCGAAACTCTGGGTTATGACGTCTGTTTCGTAGCCGCTGACCAAATGGACATGACCGCTCCTCTGGACTCACTGGCAAGTGTAAAGGTGCAGGGACTTCCGTTCTTTGCGTCCGTCGAAGACGTTCTGCGCCGCCAGTTGAACAGCTTCGACGTCGTGTATCTGCACCGTGAAGATATCGCGACGCGCTATATGGCACTCGTCCGCCGTAACCAGCAGAAAGCCTACGTCCTCTACAGCGTCGCAGACCTTCACTTCCTGCGTCTGGCACGTCAGGCCGCAGTGCAGGGCCGACCGGAACTGATGGCGAAGGCCAATCAGATTCGCGTGGCGGAATACCGGGCAGTTCTTCAGGCGGATGCTGTCCTGACGCATTCTGAAGCGGAAGCGGCCCAGCTTCGGAAAGATCTGCCGCAAGCCATCGTGCATGTGGTTCCATGGGCAACACCTGCGGCCAGCACCTCGTCCACAAGCCACGACAGAAACGGCGTACTGTTCATTGGTAACTACGCACATGCCCCAAACAGCGATGCCGTGCAGTGGCTGGTGAATGACATCATGCCGGCGGTGTGGGCCATGGACCCGACCATTACCTGCACTCTGGTTGGGGCAGAGATGCCAGACAGCATCCATGCTATGGCCAGCGATCGCATCCGGGTTCTTGGTCATGTCCAGAACTTGGACAGCGTGCTGAACCAAGCGCGCCTCAGTGTCGCTCCTCTCCGGTTCGGGGCAGGCATCAAGGGTAAGGTGCTGGAAAGCCTATCTGCGGGCGTGCCCTGCATCATGACGCCCGTGGCCGCAGAAGGACTGGCGCTTCCGGACAGTCTGCGTGGCCTCGTCCAGTCCACCACCCAAGACATGGCCCAACAGATTGTGGCGCTGCACTCCGCCAAAACTCTGTCTGGCATCATTGAAGCCGGACAGACATACACCAGCGTCACATTCTCTGAAGACGCTGTGACAACGGCACTGGGTGTGGCGCTTGAGCGGAAAGTAACGTTTCAGGCAGCAGGCTGAAGAAAAAGTCAGGACTGACCCAGGAGAGCCATCCATCGATCCATGATGGGGCCTTCCTGAAATTCCAGTGCTTTAAGGCGGGCCATGTCTGACATGGCCCGCCTTTTTTCATTCTGCTCCATCAGAGTCAGAAGAGCTTCAGCAAGTCCGATATAATCCTCGGGTGGCACGAGGATTCCTGTTTCCTCCGGCACAACCACTTCCGCCGGGCCGGTTTCGCAATGGAAAGCCACCACTGGCACTCCCGCTGAGGCAGCCTCAAGCAGAACCATCGGCAGCCCTTCGTAGCGCGATGAACACACGTAGAGCGCGGCCTGCCGGTAGTCGTCATCAAGATGAGAGGTCGCGGGAGCAATCGTCACCCGTAGCAGGCACGCCGCCTGTTGCAGAAGCATGAACCTTTCCGGTCCGTCTCCACGAATAAGTAGAGACCAGCCTGCTACGCGTTTATCAGCCTCTACAGCCGCCCAGGCTTTCAGAAGCAGGTCATAGCCTTTCTGAGCGGTCAGCCGACCTGCCGTCAGAACAAGACGAGAAGTCTGCGCATAAGCTGTCTGCCAGACCGGCGGGGCCATATTCGGAATGACTGACAGAGACGCTTTGAGGGATAGCCCTGCCTGCCAGAGCGCTTTGTCACGCGCCGTCAGGACCACCACATCATCAGCCCATCGCGCCGCAATCTGCCGTCCCCAGACCCGTTTGCGCCGATTGAACGTAATGTTGAAATTGAAGTGCTCCCACACGATGCACCGACACCCGGCCAGACGGGCCGCAGCCACGCCATACAGGGCATGTGTGGCCTCCACAACAACAAGTGTGTCGATGCGGTGACGCTTTAGATAGCGCACCAATTTCCCAACAATTCGTGGCCAGGAATTGAAAATTTTTACCGGCTTTTCAAACAGGGATTTTACGGGAATTCTGTCGTCCAGCGGAAAGACGGGCGCGCCGTTTCCCACCAGTTCCAGCAGATGAACCGTCACATCCCGCTGAACAAGCCCGTTCATCACCGCGCAGGCAGAGCGTTCGGTTCCGCCTGTTGCATTAATATGTTGGATGACAAAGGCGCACCGCATGCGGGATGGTCTACCCCATTCAACTCAAAACGCCTAAGAAACAGATATGACGATTTCACCTCAAACCCTCTCCACCGACGTCGCAATTGTTGGCGCCGGTCCGACCGCCCTCTTCGCAGCTTTTGAATGCGGAATGCTCAAACTGAGCTGCGTCCTGATTGACGCGCTCGACAGCATTGGCGGTCAGTGTGCGGCGCTCTATCCGGAAAAGCCGATTTATGACATCCCGGCACACCCTTCTATTGAGGGCGGCGCACTCATTGAAGCGCTGGATCAGCAGATTGCGCCGTTCGACGTTCCCCGTCTGCTCGGCTCCCGCGTGGAAACCCTGACGGGTCACCGTGGAGACTTCACGCTCACCACAGCACGTGGCGACACCGTGAAAGCCAAGGCTGTCATCATAGCCGCTGGTGCTGGCGCATTCGGTCCGAACCGTCCACCGCTCGACGGATTGGAAGCATACGAGCGCACGGGTGCAGTTCAGTATTACGTCAAGAAGCGCGCTGATTTCGCCGGCAAGAAAATTGTCGTTGCCGGTGGTGGCGATTCTGCTCTGGATTGGGCGCTGTCGCTTTCAGATGTTGCTGAGCACATTTATCTGCTGCATCGCCGAGACCGCTTCCGCGGTGCCCCGGAGACACTGTCCCGCATCGACGATCAGATCAAAGCGGGCCGTATTGAGAAGGTTGTCCCTTACCAGCTCCACGCCCTGCACGGTACGGACGGCCAGCTTTCTGCCGTGGAAGTCACTACTCTGGCTGGCGAATCCCGCCATCTGGACGCTGATACGCTGCTGCCGTTCTATGGTCTTTCCACGGATCTCGGCCCGATCGCTCTTTGGGGTCTGGACACGCATCGCAACACGGTTCCGGTCACCCCGGCGACCTTGGAAAGCAGCACACCGGGCATTTTCGCCATCGGCGATGTGGCAACTTATCCTGGTAAGCTTAAATTAATTCTTCAGGGATTTTCTGAAGGTGCGATGGCAGTTCATGCCATTCACGCCATAGTTCATCCGGATACAGCCCTGCACTTCGAATATTCCACCAGCAAGGGCGTTCCGGGCTGAAAAGCCGGGGGTAGACAACCGTTTCCGCTGGTGCTGATCTGATCGGTACCAAATCGAAAATACGGTTTTCTACCAATCGGAAAGCAGCAGAACTGTCATGAAAATCATCGTCATGGGCGCCGGCGTCATCGGCGTGACAACCGCCTGGTATCTTGCTCAGGAAGGTCATGAAGTTGAGGTTATTGACCGGCAGCCTGGCGTAGGGCTTGAAACGTCCTTCGCCAACGCCGGTCAGGTCTCCCCTGGTTACTCGACACCATGGGCCATGCCGGGTCTGCCGTTCAAAGTCGCCAAATGGATGACCAGCAAACACAGCCCGCTGATCATCCGCCCGCGCTTCGATACGGCCATGTTCCGCTTCATGGGCGAGCTGCTCGCGAACTGTTCGGAAAAAGCATACGACATTAATAAGAGCCGTATGCTTCGGATTGCGGAGTACGCCCGCGATAAAATCGACGCCCTGCGCGACGAAACCGGCATCACGTATGACGGAGACCAAAAAGGTCTAATCCAGCTTTTCCGGACGGATGCCCAGGTCGAACACGCAGCCGAAGACATGCGTCTTCTGGCGGAAAGCGGTGTGGATCATCAGCTTCTGAACGTCGATGAAATCATTGCTCATGAGCCGGGTCTGGCCCATGCCCGCCATCGCCTGCGTGGTGGCTTGCGTCTTCCAGGCGACCAGACGGGTGATGCGCATCTCTTCACACGTCGCCTCGCTGCCATGGCCGAGCAGAAGGGTGTGAAGTTCCGCCTTGGCACCACGATTGAAGCGATCGAAGCGGCTGACAAATCCATCGTGAGCATTCGTACCAGCGCTGGCCGCCTGACAGCAGATGCGTATGTGCTGGCTCTTGGTAGCTACTCCCCGCGTTTGATGAAGCCGCTGGAGCTGCGTCTGCCGATCTATCCGGTCAAGGGATACTCCCTGACCATGCCAATCACAGATGAGAGCCGTGCGCCGGTATCCACGGTGAATGATGAAACCTACAAGGTTGCCATCACCCGCCTCGGGGATCGCATCCGCATCGGCGGAACAGCCGAACTGACTGGCTTCAGCCTACGCCTGAGCCCGGACCGTCGTGAAACGCTGGAACTGTCGTTCAACGAGATGTACGGCGGCGGCGACCTCTCCGCCGCCCGTTACTGGACCGGCCTGCGTCCCTGCACGCCAGATGGCACACCCATCGTCGGGCCAGCTCCGCGCTACGGCAATCTATGGCTTAACACCGGTCACGGCACGCTGGGCTGGACCATGGCAGCGGGCTCCGGCCAGATCGTTGCAGACCAGATCTCCGGCCGGCAGACGGCAATCCCGTCACTGGATCTCTCTCTCGATCGCTACCTGTAAAACGATGCTGCTATCGGCTTTATAAAGGCTGATAGCAGCGTTCTTTCTCTGGCAGACCAATCTGACGTGATCTGCCAGAACCAACTTTCAGCCATACTCTTCCGCTCAAGCGGACAGAAAAGCCCGAACATCCTCTGCAGACACAGTGCCTTCGTGCTCAAGCAACTCCTGCTTGCCACCCACATGATGGGGCATCACCATCAAAGGCGTTCCGTCATCCATGAAGCGAATACGCAACGTCTCCCAATCCGGTGCTACAAACTGCTTGTAAGCCTGCACTAAAGCGCATTGGTCGATACACCAGTTGGTCGGATTATCCGGATTATAGGCAATTTGAAGATAATTATGCAGGAAACGGGCGATGTCGGGCACTTTCTCCGCATTCCCAAAGTAGGAGATGCCAGCCCCAAAACCCCACGGCTCTCCAAAAAACTGATGCCCGGCCTTATCGTAAGCATAAAGGCGAAAGCCATAATCTGCCGTGGCTTTCATCTCTTCCCAGAGTGTCAAAAAATCTGACGGAAAGTAGCCATCACAGTCTGCGGTAATGACCGGACAGCTCCAGCGCTCGGCAATTTCCGGAAAAATCAGATATCGAATGGCCGTATAGGTTGCACCGTCGCGGTAGGTCAGCGGGCCATGCGCAAAGGTGAAATCAAGCCCATAATCATGCCCTGACAAGGCACTGACTATCTCTTCCAACCAGTCCAACTGTTCCTTCGTCGGGCTATCGATACCCAGACAGAGCCGGATGCGGCCACCCTTCGGTCGGGCCATGCACACTTTCAGCAAAGATAGGACTAGCTTGGGAATGAACTGGAAGTATCCAGTATCACAGCCGAAAACCAGACAAAGCTCTGGCTGAACGTCCTCCTGCCCCGGAAGAACACTGGACTTCCAAGTCCACCCCGAGGTTCCAAGACGGTCTTCCACGACTTTGTTTTCAAGGCCAGTAACCTCAGCTTCAGGCAACCAGGAAAACACACCGCAATTATAGTGGATTGGCATGATCCCGTTTTCGATGGCTTGGGTCTTGGCCTCGCCATAATGCCTGTCTGCGGCAGCTCGATCCCCGGACAGCCACGCGTCATGCCCTAAACAAATCTCGCTCCAGTAACGGACGCCATTACCAGTCTGATCATGGCGCAAAAGCGCCCGACCACGGTCTCGGCTTTTACTGAAACAGAACTGCTCAAACATCAGACTATAGGCCTGCACCACATCCTGATTGTTTGTTGCGGCCAGCTTCTGAGAGAGCATCAGGGAATCAAAAAGAGGATCGAAGCCACTTCCTGAAACCTGTTGCATCAGTTCTGGCAGAAGAAAAAGCATGTTCTCTCCTGCTGCCATTCTGGCCTGCAGGTAATCAAGCTGCTTGAGCATGGTCGAATCAAAAAAATTTTGCGCCAGCGCATCCGATAGATGCTTAGTCGCGGCGGCATGATCTCCCATGCGCTCCGCCAAGACGGCCTGGAAATAGCCTAGATCCGGACGGGCATCATAAAGGCGGGCATATTTTAGAAACTCTTGTCCAAAAGTCATTCTTTCCTGCTCTGCACACATCCGGGCCAAATACAGGAGATGAATGATTTCATGCGGTGCAGCGGACACCCTTAAAATCTGCCTGCGCAGTTCTTCAGTCTCAGGGGTAGAAACTGCCCCGACGAAACTTTCGGACACGCCACGCAAAAGCTTGGACAAGAGGGCGGACGGGCAGGCTCCTAAAATCCAGACGGTTTCATCGCCTGCAGTCTGCAGAAGAATAGTATCCCCTTCGATTGTCGCCAGAAGTGTCTCCAATGGCCATTTCTGATCTCCAATGAAGAGAGAAAATTCCTGAATACACGGCAGCTGTAGAGGTCCATTCCCAATGGACCACCTCCGCGAGAGCAGCGCATGCAGGACAGGAAGCAGAGAGGCCTTGATTGGTAAGAAACTCTCCCATTCCAGATGATAACCTGCCCAGTCCAGGTCTATGGCGTTGCGACTGGACAGGAACTCCGTACCCATCGTCAAAACACACAACGGTCGTACGGCACCCGGCAAAGGACAGAGCGACAAACCTGCCCAACTGGGCATCATGTCATATCCGCCTTCTACCAGAACGGGTGTGACCACTTTCAACAATACGTCTGCAAAAGATGCTGTGCACAAACAGGCTTCCCTGCTGGAAACAAGCGTCCCATGCCAAGACAAAAGATAAGAAGCCATGAAATCCACACCCGGAAAATTGAAACGACTGTATGTCTTGCAAGCAAAGGTTTGAGAGGACCGTACAGTAAAAACAAAAAAAGCGGGACCAGCCTGAGCCGATCCCGCTTTCCTCTACTCACTACCCGGTAAAACCGGGTAAGCCGTCATTAGTTGGACGGTGCTGCTTCATCCGTCGTGGAGGCAGCAGCGGCAGCCTTCTTATGCTTCTTGTGATGGTGCTTCTTGTGATGATGCTTCTTCGTGGTGCTCGTCTTGTCGGACGTTGCAGCATCCGTGGATGCAGCTTCCGGAGCGGCGGCAGGCGCAGCAGGTTCTGCTGGCGCGGCAGGAGCCGTCGGAGCAGGCGTTGCTTCGACCGGAGCAGACACTGGATCAGCGAAAGCCGGAGCAGCTGTCAGAGCCAGAGCAGAAACGGCGGCGATAAGGGAACGATTGAAAAGGCGCATCTGAGAACAAAGCTCCAGAAAACTGAAAAACGGACCACATTTCAGAAAATTCGAAGTGGCCATGCTTTGAAATTAGCACCAGTGCGCGTCTTCGTCGTGCATTAACTTTATGAAATTTCAGGGGGATAGAGGTTCCTCTTCGCAAATACGCCTCAATTCCGCCAAAGTCCCGTCGAGGACTTCCTGATTTCTTGCCCCTCGACTCTTAGCCATAAAAAAACGCGCACCGGAAGCCCGGTGCGCGTTTTTCAAAATCTATTCCCTAAGGGGAAAGATCAGCTTTCGCGGCTCTTGGAAGCGCGCTTACGCTCGTTCGGATCCAGATAACGCTTACGGATACGAATGGCGGACGGCGTCACTTCAACCAGCTCATCATCTTCAATGTAGGCGATGGCCTGCTCAAGGCTCATACGGCGCGGCGGCGTCAGAAGCAGGGCTTCGTCCTTGCCAGATGCACGCATGTTGGTCAGCTTCTTTTCACGGACCGCATTGATGTCCAGATCGTTCTCGCGGGAGTGCTCACCCAGGATCATACCTGTGTAGATCTTCTCGCCAGCGTCCACGAACATCGTGCCACGATCCTGAAGGGCGAACAGCGCGTACTGCGTTGTCTGACCGTCTTCAGCGGAGATCAGCGAGCCGTTACGACGGCCTTCGATCGTGCCGACATATGGCAGATAACCATGGAAGAGACGGTTCATGAGGCCCGTACCGCGCGTGTCGGTCAGGAACTCACCGTGATAACCGATCAGGCCACGGGACGGGATCAGGAACGTCAGACGAACCTTGCCGCCACCGGACGGACGCATGTCCTGCATCACACCCTTACGCAGGGACATCTTCTCGACGACAACGCCAGAATACGGCTCGTCAACGTCGACCAGAACTTCTTCGAACGGCTCTTCACGATCGCCGGTCTCTTCGTTTTCACGGAAGAGAACGCGCGGACGACCGATCGTCAGCTCGAAGCCTTCACGGCGCATCTGCTCGATCAGAACACCAAGCTGAAGTTCACCACGACCGGCAACTTCAAAAGCTTCGCTTTCCGGGCTTTCCGTAACCTTAATGGCCACGTTGCCTTCGGTTTCCTTGAAGAGACGGTCACGGATCTGACGGGACGTAACCTTCTTGCCTTCACGGCCACCCAGCGGACCATCGTTGATGCGGAAGGTCATGGACAGGGTCGGCGGATCAACCGGGCGGGACGGCAGCGGCTCGCTGATGGACGGGTCAGCAATCGTGTCCGGAATCGTTGCTTCGGACAGACCAGCAACGGCCACGATGTCACCAGCTTCGGCTTCATCAACCGGCACGCGGTCCAGACCACGGAAAGACAGCAGCTTGGTCAGACGGCCGGTTTCAACAACCGTTCCGTCCGGACGCAGCACGCGAACCGGCATGTTCACCTTCGCACGACCCTGATCAATACGACCCGTCAGGATACGGCCAAGGAAGTTGTCGCTCTCAAGGATGGTTGCAACCATGCCGAAAGGCGCATCCTTGTCGACGTTTGGCGTCGGGACGTGGCGCAGAACCAGATCGAACAGCGGGGACAGGTCCTTCTTCGGTCCGTCCAGCTCAAGATCAGCCCAGCCCTGACGGCCGGAAGCGTACAGCATCGGGAAGTCGAGCTGGTGCTCATCAGCGCCCAGGGATGCGAACAGATCAAAGATTTCTTCGTGCACTTCGTCCGGACGCGCGTCGCTACGGTCGATCTTGTTCACGACCACGATCGGGCGGATGCCACGGGCCAGAGCCTTGCCCAGAACGAACTTCGTCTGCGGCAGAGCGCCTTCAGCGGCGTCAACAAGGATGATCGCGCCATCCACCATGCTCAGGATACGCTCGACTTCGCCACCGAAGTCAGCATGGCCCGGCGTATCAATGATGTTGATACGCGAGTCTTTCCAGACAACGGACGTACACTTGGCAAGAATGGTGATACCACGCTCGCGTTCGAGGTCATTGCTGTCCATCGCGCGATCAGCAACGTGCTGGTTCTCGCGGAAAGAGCCGGACTGCTTGAGGAGCGCGTCAACCAGCGTGGTTTTGCCATGATCGACGTGCGCGATGATGGCGATGTTACGGATTTCCATGTGGTCTTCCAGACGGTGCATCGAAGATAAGAATTTGCGCCGTCTTCTGCACCGAATCCCGCGAATATGCAAACTCTGTCGCAGTCTTTTCGTAAAGGGGCCGGGTTGAGTGAGGCGCAAAGCTGGTCCACATCTTCGGAAAACACAGTCTTTCCGCGAGAAGAATCCACCATGTCCGACCATCATCCAACGGGGCCTTCCGCCCCGGGAACTGACGCCCTGAGCCAGCTTGGCCGTAACACGGCCGCCGCAAACAGCCCGGAAGAAGCTGTTCTGGAGCGTGTGCCCTCCCCTCATCAGGGTCGCAAATACGTCGTGCGCTTCACAGCACCGGAGTTCACGTCTCTTTGCCCCGTGACGGGCCAGCCGGACTTCGCGCACATCGTCATCGATTACATCCCGAGCAAATGGATCGTGGAGAGCAAGTCTCTCAAGCTGTACCTGACCAGCTTTCGCAACCATGGCGCTTTCCACGAGGATTGTTCCGTTGCGATTGCCGAACGCCTTGTCGAACTGCTCGATCCGGAATGGCTGCGCATCGGAGCCTACTGGTACCCCCGCGGCGGCATTCCAATCGATGTCTTCTGGCAGACAGGTGAGCCACCAGCAGGCGTCTGGATTCCTTCACAGGACGTTCCCGGCTATCGGGGCCGTGGCTGAGACATGACTGAAGCGGCTGCCATTGCCCGTGCCCGCGGGCCTGTCACCCAGGCACGGCTGGCGGTTGATTTCAGACGGATTGGCGTTGAACCCGGCATGACGGTTCTGGTTCATACGGCCATGAGCCGTATTGGCTGGATCTGTGGCGGGGCAAGAAGTGTTATTGAGGCTCTTCTTCAGGTTGTGGGGCCGGAAGGCACGATCGTCATGCCTGCGCAGTCTTCGGATCTGAGCGATCCCGCCGGATGGTGTGATCCACCCGTTCCACAGACCTGGTGGGACACGATCCGAGCCAGCATGCCTGCGTTCGATCCCCGCACAACCTCCACGCGGGGCGTTGGCACAGTTGCCGAGACCTTCCGTACGTGGCCCGGGACGCTCCGGAGCCTGCATCCGCAGGTGTCCTTTACAGCCCGGGGGCCACGGGCTGCAGACATTCTCTCCAGCCATCCTCTCGAGGACCCGTTTGGCGTTGTTTCGCCTCTCGCGGCTCTGAACCAGTGCGGCGCTTACGTGCTGATGATCGGCACAGGCTGGGAAACCTGTACGGCGCTTCATCTGGCGGAACGCCTCTCAGATCCGCACGGTCCCACGTTTGAAGACGGAACTGCTCTGCTGGTGGATGAGGAACGTCGTTGGGTCCGGTTCCGCATGCCGCAAACGAATGTGGAGCGCTTTCCGGCTGTAGGGGCAAAACTGGATGGGCAGGCTATGCTCCAACATGGCCATGTCGGAGCGGCCCCCTCGCGGCTGTTCCCAGTCGCTCAGGCCGTCGATACGGCCGTGGAAATGTGGAGCTTACCGTCCCTTATGACGTAGTAACCGGGAGGCGTATTTCAGTCCCCCTGTGCGGGCTCTTTCTGAGAGCCAGCACAATGAGAGCCGCTCCATAAACAAGCGCCACACCATCCACACTCACAGCCAAGGACGTGACCGTTCCCGACGTCAGAGATCGTGTCATGTCCGTCAGGGGGATCAGAAGGGTCAGCACGCCAGCCACAGTTAGAAGGGGGCGAAGACTTCTCGTTCCGCCCCAACACGCAGCGACAGTGAGGCAGATGAAAAAGACCGCGTAAAACAGGGCCTCAGCTGCTTGGTAGTGGCCTCCTTCTGGTAAGAAAGGCGCGGCAGCAAGAACTGCGGATACACCGCTGATGCAGCCAATCATGCAGCCTGTTGTCAGAGCCGAAAGGCAGCGCGTTCCAAAGCTGTCTTCCGTCAGACCAGCGGAGCGGTCACGGCGCCTGCGCGATGAGATCCAGAGCTGATTGCCTGAGTAAAACAGGAATGCTCCACCAAACCCCAAAACAGCATAGCCCCACCGGATCAGCCACCCTCCGTAAGTCCCGAAATGCAGAGCGTAGATCAACGTGAGGGCCTGGAATGCTGGCTTCTGATGGTTGGGCAGAAAATCAGTTGAGATCAGGCGCCCTGTGTAAGGATTGACCTCGCCATACCCCCCATCCGGTCGCCGGCTGATCTGCGCCGCATCCTGTACCGTCACGTGCAAAGACAGCTTCCCGCCCCGGCTGGAATAGGCCAGCGTGTCCAGCTCAAGCCCCGGAACCTGCTTTCGGAAGGCATCGACAATCGCCAGCGGCTCAAGAAGTGCCTGAGGCCGGTCACCCTGGTGCGAGTGATTTTTCTGAGGCGGATGTGCGGACACTGCTGGCAGAAACAGGGTTTTTTCCACCGCCATGATGGGCTGATGAAATGCAAACCCAGCAGCCGTTGCAGCCATCACGATGTGAAACGGCAGGGAGCAAACACCCAGCAACGTATGGAAATCGAGCCACATGCGGCGCAGATTTTCGGTCAGTCTTACGGCAAAGAGATTACGAACCAGAGAGGGCAGCAGAACAATCGTGCCCGACACAAGCGCCACAGCATACAAGAGCGCCACAATCCCCATAATGAGGCGCCCATATTCCCGGTTCAGGGGAAGGCCTATTCTTTGATGCAGGATGTTGAGGAAATACCCGACCTGCGAGGGTGTTCTCGTCTGGGTAACGAGTGTGCCATCTGCGGCCAGACCTGCATAAACTGTCCGTGCAGGCCCATGGTCCCTGTCTGATGAGACAACCCACATGAGGCTCGATGGACTGGTCTCATCCGGATGCAAAACCACAGTATGGTTGGCAATCATGGACGGATCTGCCGTCTCGGCCTTCTGCACCAGTTCGGACAGGCGATCTGCCGGAACTGGTGCTGGCAACGTGGCTGTGCGAGAGGCCCAGTTCCCCAGCGGCAATTCAAACATTGTCATGCCGCCTGCGTAGAAGGCGATGAACAGGAACAGCCCTGCCATAATGCCCACCCAGCTATGAACATTCCGGTAAAGCCGGACGACATCCCCGCGAATCTTCATGCCATGACACCATGCAGCAGGAAAAACAGGACCCACACCCCGGCATTGACGAGAACCAGCGTCAGCCATGCCTGACGGGGGGAGCGGAACAGGAAAGAAAATGCCACCACAAGCCCCCAGACAGGCCCGGGAAACCAGCGCAAAATCTGGGATGCTGCGGTTTTAAGCTGGGCATCGGCGTGAAACACCAGCCCCAGGATGCCCATCAGACCGATCGCGAGCGCCGCGCCGAGTATCAGTCCAGCCAACACCTTCCCGATCCATCCTGTGCCATCCAATGGCTTGGGCTGCGTCGTACCACTCACAATGTGCGCCCCTGAGGCCTGAAAATCGCCAGTGTCAGAGGCAGCAGACTACACGCCAGCATCAGCACGGTTCCAACCACCAGCAGCGCTGTGAGGAGATGTATCCTCAGGGCCATTACCTCTACCGCAGCCAACAGACTGAGCAGCCCCGGCACTACGCCTGCACGCAATGAGAGAGAGCGACGTATCAAACACTGAGACGGCGCCGACAGGTAAAACAGTCCTGCGGCGAGAATGGTCAGGACTACAGAAAGGAGTTCGAACACCACGAGCCATTTACCAACGATAGGACAAAGTAACGAATACTGCTCGTCCTGGTGCCCAGGCACAGGCAACCGAACGCGTACACATTGCTACGTAATGGCGGTTTGCGATGTTGGTCCCATTGAACTGCATTCCAAAACGCCGGTAATCCAGATGAGCCTGCAAATCCCAGACAAGCTGGCTTGGAACCGTGAATGTTTCCGGCAATGCTCCTGCCGTATTACCCGTATAGCGTACACCTGCACCTAGTCCCGTAACCCAGTTTTTCGTCAGCCGAAAATCCCGCTTCAGGAACAGGGATGCCATATGAGACGGGACCGCAACCGGGCGCTGATTTTTCTGGGCCGCAACGGTTGTCTTTGTAATCCGGGGATCCTGATAGGTGAAAGAAGCCAACATATCGATCCTGTATGGAAGACGTCCGACGCCTTCCGCCTCAAACCCACGCGTTCTCTGTTCGCCCGTCTGGATGTCATAGGTCGAATCAGCAGGGTCAGTTGTCAGAACATTGGTTTCGACCAGATTGAAGAAATCAGCCGTCAGCATGAAGTCTTCGCCCCAAGGCGTTCCGTGCGGCGGCTTGTATTTCAGGCCAGCCTCGATCTGCTTTCCGCGCGTTGGCAGGAAAGGCGTATTCTCACGCGTCGTTCCGACCTGAGGCTGAAAAGATGTCGCATAAGAAACATAAGGCGCCAGGCCGATAGAGGACTTGTAGAGCAGCCCGACACGCCCAGTAAAAGCATTGTTCTGTTGAGGGGTCTGTGTCCCCGTACGATTATCGACAGTGAGACTTTCCGTAAAATCCTCTCGTCCCGAGAGGGTCAGATAGAGATGATGCCACTCCGCCTGTTCCTGCGCGTAAATCCCAGTCTGCGTCTCGGTCTCGTTCGTATTGGTCGTAGTGCCATAGGTTGGCCAACTGATCGTGCGATAGACGGGGTGGTACAGATCCAGGGACGGAGCCGTTCTCTGTCCGCGGCGGCTGGCCAGAAAATCACTTCGGAAATCCACACCAGCCAGTAGCTCATGATGCACCGGCCCCGTCTTGAGCTTCAGGTTGGAGCGCGTATCCAGCGTCACGTTGTTGTAATTAGCGGACTGTAGCAACGCCCGTCGCGTCAGTGTGCGTTGATCGGAAGACAGGGCAACAGCCGTCACGAACCGATAGTCCAGATCCAGATGCGCGTATCGCATATTCTGGCTGATGGTCCAGTTCGGGGTCAGGCGCCGCGTGAAGCTGTAACCAAGGGCGACCTGACGCTTCGAATACACATCATAATCAGCATCGCTACTCAGGAAATTACGCGCGATGTACCCGTAAGGACTGGCAAAAAGCGTTCCAACAGACGGGAGAAACTGAGCTGTTGACCCTGCATCAAGCTGTTCATAGCTCGCAAGGATTGTGAAATCTGTCTTGCTATCCGGGCGCCAGCGCAGGGACGGCGCAACATAGACTTCGTTATTCTTGATATTCTTCGCGTAGGTGTCGGACTTACGCAGAAGACCATTGAAACGCCACAAAAGCGTTTTGCCGGAGTCAATGGCTCCCCCGACATCCGCAGCGCCCTGAACGCGGCTGTAGGATCCAGTCTGAAACGCAACCTCGTTCTGTTGATTTTCACGGGGCCGCTTACTGACCGCGTTGATGATGCCGCCAAGCTGCCCGGAGCCATACAACGCCGATGAAGCCCCACGCAGCACGTCCATTTCTTCAAGTCCCCACGGCTCTATGCTGAAGGACTGCGAGGACGCGGCATCGGGCGTACGTGTTCCATCAAGATAGATATCCGGGGAAAAACCCCGGATTGTCCCGAAATATCCGCGTGGGTCATCCTTGGAGCCATAGTCAGAAACACCCGCAGCGTAGCGAACCGCCTCGGACACACTGCGTGAGTTCAGCATCGCCATGCGCGCCTGGGTAATAACCGTCAGGTTCTGAGGAACATCTTCAAGCGGCGTGGACGTTTTGGTTGCGGCATTTCCGCCAACCGAAAGCAACCCGACATGGCTGCCCTTCACTTTCAGGCGCTCTTCCCGGGCGTGATCAGCCGATTGTCCCTGCCGAACAGGCTCAGGCTGATGATGCCTTGAACCTTCCTTCTCCGGCTCCTGCGCGAACACCAGACCCGAAGGCAGCCCCAGCAACACTGTTGCACAGGGAATAAGACACGACCGTACCCGCATCGCCAAATCTCCGAAAAGCGAGCGGGGAGATAACACTAATGATAATTATTCTCAACAACTGAAAGCTGGAAATTCCGAAAAGCCTTCGAAATCTCCATCACTTTTTCAAATCATTACCTACGGTCGCACGCCTGTAACCAAACAAGCGTGCTCTTACGCCTCAATCCCCAACTGTCCCTGGAAGTAAAGCAACGGGGCTTCATCACGAACGGTGATGGACGTCGGCTTTGCCATGAACAGTGCGTGCGTACCGCCCTGAAACGTCTCCACCAATTCGCAATGCATCTGCACCAGTGCGCCATCAATAAACGCCGTACCGTCTTCCGCTCGTACAACGACGTCTGATCCGAATTTATCTGCTGTGCGGCTGGCAAACAGCATGGCCACATCCTTGTGGCTATTGTTCAGGATGCTCAGACCAAAACGCCCGGCTTCAGCAATCGCTTTATAAGTCGAGCTGCCACGATGCAGGCAGACCAGAAGCAGGAGCGGATCAAGGGAAACAGATGTCAGGGCGCTGATGGTTGCGCCCTGCTCGCCTTCGCTTCCCTTGGCCGTCACAACAGCGACACCCGTTGCGAAATGGGACATCGCCCGGCGAAAGTCCTGCTCATTCAGTGTCGTCATGACAACTCTCCTGCCATCGTCGGAATTTTTGGTTCCGGCACCATTACAGGAGAACCACGACTGTCACCAGAAGCGGCCCTTTCGCAAGACGATCTCTTTTTCAGAAGCGGGCAGTCATGGGGTGGGCGCCCATGCGGCCATCTTCACGATCAAGTTTTGCGATCGCCGCCATGTCGTTCTCTGTCAGGGTAAAATCGAAGACATCCAGATTCTCCGCCAATCTCTTCAGGTTCGCCGATTTCGGTATCACGATAAGACCGCTCTGCAGATGCCAACGAATAATGACCTGAGCAGGCGTCCGCCCTACACTTCGAGCAATTTCCCCGATCGTGGCATTATCCAGCACCTGCCCTTTCCCAAGCGGACGCCATGATTCCGTGCGGATATTGTGTTGCTCGTTAAAGGCCCGCAGCGCCTTCTGCTGGAAAAATGGATGAAGTTCGATCTGGTTGACAGCCGGCACAACGCCGGTTGCATCCATGATGCGCGACAAATGTTCTGGCTCGAAATTGGACACGCCAATGGACTTGACGCGCCCTTCCTTTTGCAGCGTCACGAGGGCCTTCCATGTTTCCACATACTGACCCTGTTCCGGCATTGGCCAGTGAATAAGATACATGTCCAGAACCGGGCGACGCAGCAGACGGCAACTTTCCTCATAAGCACGCAGCGTACTGTCGTAGCCCTGCTCGTCATTCCAGACTTTCGTTGTCACGAACACATCGGGATAGTCCGCCAGACCTTCACCGACGCCATCTTCGTTCCGATAGAGGCGTGCCGTATCGACAGAGTGATATCCGAGCTTTACAGCCTCCCGGACAACCGTTGCTGTCTCTTCAGGAGGCGTCTTCCACACACCCAGCCCAAGCTGCGGAATAACGCGGCCATCATTCAGCGTAATTCTTGTCTGGTTATCCAGATATGGCACCTCATCGTTCATCAGAAATTCCTTTTCAAATCTTGTTCTTACAGACCAAACGCCTGATCGGCCGACTGAGTTCAGGCTGGCGCCACGAGCTGTGAAAGCTTGCGCGCCAGAGCTTCTGTGCTGAAAGGTTTCACCAGCAAAGCACATCCAGGTTCAAGCAGGCCTTCATCCAGAATATTCTGCTCCGCATAGCCGGTAATGAACAGAATTTTCAGATCGGGAAATCTGTCTCGCATCCGCGCAGCGAGCTGCCGCCCGTTCATTCCCCCTGGCATGCCGATATCCGTGATCATCACGCTGGGCTGAATGCCATTTGAAAAACGATCTGACAGTTCCAGAGCTGAAATACCGTCTTCTGCTGTCAAAACCCGCGCGCCCAGATCTCCAACGACATCACTGACAATAAGGCGGACCGCTTCCTCGTCATCCACAACCAGAACCAGCTTCCCAGACAGCCGAACAGACGCCGTTTTTGTCAGCAAATCACCTTTCGAAACATCTGCTACCAACAGGTCGGCTGGGCCGTCATAACGGGGCAGCCACAGACTGACTGATGTTCCTTCTCCGGGCCGGGACCTGATCTGCGCCTGCCCACCAGACTGACGGGCGAAACCATAGATCATGCTCAACCCCAGACCTGTCCCCCTCCCCAGAGGCTTGGTCGTGAAAAACGGATCAAACGCGCGCTGAAGCGTCTCTTCCGCCATGCCGCAGCCGTTATCCTCAACCTTCAAAAGCACGTAGTCGCCAACGGACACACCCGCTTCGTGACTGGCCACAGGGCCCAGAGAAGTATTGGCGCTCACAATCCGAATGGTTCCGCCGCTCTCCTGCATGGCATCCCGTGCGTTGATACAGAGATTGAGCACTGCGTTCTCAAGCTGGTTGGCATCCACCCGTGTCGTCCAGATACCCTGTTGCAGATCAAACTGGATCGACACCAACGGGCCGACACTCCCGCGCAAGAGCGTCTCCAGACCACACACCAGACCATTCACATCCGTAGGAACCGGATCCAGCGGCTGACGACGCGAGAACGCCAGCAAACGGTGTGTCAGGGATGCTGCACGCCGCACCGCGTCCTGTGACGCCGTGATATAACGGTCAAGACCAACAGTCCGTCCCTGCACCAGTCGGGTTTCAAGGAGTTCGAGACTTCCACCTATTCCGGCGAGAAGGTTGTTGAAGTCATGAGCAAGGCCCCCCGTTAACTGGCCCACGGCTTCCATCTTCTGGGACTGACGCAACTGCTCTTCCAGATCATTGCGTTCAGTAATGTCGCGGCCAACACCGTAAATGGTGTCACCTTCATTATTGAAATTCCAGTTATACAGCCGCCATGTGCCGTTCCGGTGCTTCATCCGCACATCCAGTGCGACATCGGACCCAGGCGTACTGAGCCGAACCCGGTCAAACGCTTCACAGACCGCAGCCTGATCGTCCGGATGACACAAAGCTTCAATCCTCAGCCCGATCAGTCCTTCCTGCGTATAGCCCAGCGCCCGCAGCCAGGAGGGGCTGACGGCCATATAGTGACCACTGCGACTGATGATGACGAACAAATCTTTGGCGATGGTCCAGAGGCGGTCACGCTCCCGCGTTCGCTGGCGGATCCGCTCCTCCAGCATCACGTTCATCTCACGCAGTTCCTGCTGGGTCTTGGCCTGGCGCATGGCAGCATGGGTGCGGTCCGCCACAGCGCGTGTGAAAACGATTTCTTCTTCCGTCCAGACATGCGGAACCGTGGAGTACACACACATCACGCCAACCAGCCTGCCAAACTTGAACAGGGGGACATGAAGAAGAGCGCAAATATTGAGATTTTCGAAGCGTTCGACATGCTTGAGCGTCAAGGCATCCAGACGCACATCCGAAATCGCGACAGTCCGCCCACGCGCCAGAAGCGGTCCGTAATCGCCATAATCGCGGAAGGCATGAAATCCACGAATGGATGTCTGATGCTGAATCTTGCTTCCTGATCCAAGCGTGACCGTGCGCATGGCGCCGATCAGAATACCTGTTCCCGCTTCGTCAACTGTCCCGTAAGCAGCACAGTTTACGGAGAGCTCGCGACACAGGATCTGGGCGGCAACGCCTTCCATTTCATCAGCATTTTCTAGGGCGCGCAGCCGATCTCCAAGCTCCACCAAAGCTGCCTGACGCAGAGACTGTCTCTTGCTGTGATCAATATCGAGCACAATCCCAGGAAAACGCAGCGGGCGTCTGTCTTCGGTCAGATCGCAGCGACCATTCCCTTCAAACCACCGCGTCCCCATCGGTGTGCGGACACGGAATTCGAAATCACATTGTCCGCCCGTATGCAGGGCATTCGTAATAGCGGCTGCAACACGCCCCTGATCTTCAGGCTCAATGGCGGCATAGAACGCGGTAGCTGGAACACCCTGCTCCAGTGCCTTTGCGTCGAGGCCCAGCGTTTCAGCCAGGCGGGCATCCCCGATCACGAGAGAGGAATTGTCATCCCACATCCATGTTCCGGCAATAGCGCCTGCGTCCAGTGCAAGCTGAAGCCGAAGACTGGATTGATTGACTTCCGTCAGATCACGTCCGGTCGCCAGAAGACGCTGAACGTCCCCGTCTTCTCCGAAGATCGGCGTAACGGCGACATCCCAGAAGCGGCGGTTTCCCCGCATGGTACTGGCATAGCCCTGAAAACGCCCCGCCTCTCCACTCAAGGCCGTCTTAACTGCTTGCATGGCCATGATACGAGCCTGACCTCGCCACAGATCAACCCAAGGCACACCGTGCAAGATAATCGGGCTATCGAGCTCCATGGCCTCGATACCACCTGCGTTGATGAACCGGATGCACCCGTCCAGATCGAGGATATGAATGCAGTCCGGAGAGCTGGACAGAAGAAGATGGGTAAAGGCCTCACTGGACCTGAGCGCTTCAGCAACCATGGAAGCATTTGAAACATCCATGATCACACCGACGGAATACAGATCCTCGCGGTCGAGCTGATCATCATCCCGCCAACCTCGAATGAGCAGATGCCGCACCATTGTCGGCCCCTGCGCATGCGAAACCATAAGGCGGACACGGTATTCGAAGCTGCCCTCTTCCCTGAGTTCGTCTTCTGCAACGCTCTCGTAAGCAGCGCGATCGTCCGGATGGAGGCAAGCATATGCGTCCTCCATCGGAAGCCCTTGCATCAAGCGTTCCGGAGGAAGCCCCCAGATCTGCGCAAAACGTTCATCCCCGAACAGAATACGGCGCGTCAGGTTGCAACGGAAAAAACCCATTTCTGCGGCTTCAGCCATACGCTTGATACGGCGGTCCAGCCGATGAAGCTGACTGGCCAATCCGGAGCCATCTGCCATCGAAAATGATTGGGCAATATGGCGCGCACACAGTGCCTGAACATTCTCCAGCCCCGGCGTTTTACATCTGACACACAACCAGACCTCGGGAGCGTTTTCATAAACCGGGAGGCAGCAAACACCCTTAGGATTTCCGCTTTCAAGCTCGGCGAGAAAACTGCTGTCTCCGCCAGAAGCTATCACCCATTCCCCACGACGATCCCGCATGACCAGCGCAGCAGCCCCACCACCCAGACTGGCTGCCAGGGCCAGCAGATGCTCTGAGAAGTCTTCAAGAGCTGTTCTGATCTGATGCACGATCGAAGGAAGAGCATTGCCACTGGCTTGCGCTACTTCTGAACCGGCCGTCATGCTGTCTCTCCCGGTCACGCCGCTTTTCCCGGATGGACGAGGGCCGACCTCACACTAACAGATCTGCACAGGAACGCAGCCTCCTGCCTGTGTCCTTTTCCATAAAACCTTTGCGACCATCAAGACCTTGCTGCGTTTCCTTCGCCATGTGCCATCCGATGAAGAAGGAAACCCGCCATGCTTGGAATTGATCTGAGTGGTCGTACAGCCCTTGTCACAGGGTCCACTGGCGGGATCGGGCTCGCCATAGCGCGGCGCCTGGCCGAAGCTGGCGCAACCGTCATCATCAACGGCCGTAAACAGGAAAGCGTAGACAAAGCGCTGGACGTTCTGCGGGAACGTATTCCTGGTGGCACTTTCCGCAGTGTGGTGGCGGATGTTGGCACTGCCGAAGGGTGTGACACGCTTGTGAACACTGAAGGCGCTGTTGATATCCTGATCAACAATGCCGGAATTTTCGGCCCCAATGACTTCTTCAAGACCACGGATGAAAGCTGGCAGAAGCTGTTCGAAGTCAACCTCTTTTCCGGTGTCAGGCTGGCCCGCGCCTACATGCCCGGCATGAAAGAGCGTAACTGGGGCCGTGTCCTTTTCATTGCATCGGAATCTGCAATCAACATTCCGGTGGAAATGATCGACTACGGTGTCAGCAAGACGGCCATGCTGGGTCTGGCCCGCGGTCTGGCCAAGGATATGGCGGGGACGAATGTCACGGTAAATTCCATCCTGCCAGGACCGACACTTTCCGGGGGCGTAGAAGACATGCTTAAGGCGCAGAACCCTGACAGCACGCAGCCTGTGGAAGAGCTTGCGGCGGATTTCGTCCGGAAGCACCGCCCAAGCAACATCCTTCAGCGCATGGCAACAGTGGACGAAGTCGCGAATATCGTTGTTTACACAGCATCGCCCCTCGCCTCTGCCACGACGGGCGCAGCTTTGCGGGTTGATGGTGGAACCGTCGATACGATCTAAAGACCCGAGTTGAGAATAAAAAAAGCCCCGGCGCCTTTCGACGTCGGGGCTTTTTTATGGGGTGTTACAGGCTCAGCCGCGACGTGCAGCGGCCAGCTTCTGATCTGTGCGATACTGGCTCAACGCATACACGGACCAGATTGCAGCCGGAATCCAGCCAATAACAGTGACCTGAAGGAACAGGCAGATAATGCCTGCGAACGGGCGACCAATGGTGAAGAACTGAAGCCACGGCAGAAGCAGGGCAAGAATGAGACGCATAAGATAGTCCTTTCCTAAAACAGGGTCTGTCATTCTTCGTCAGGTCTGACATGGATGCAATGTTTCATCCGCCATGTCCGCCGTCAGGCACACTCACCAGTTTCACGACAAATCAGTTCCAGCAGCAGCAGAGACCGACCGGTGACGGTGTATTCATGCTTCTGGTCAAAGACTTCTTTCTCAATCTCGCCACCAGCGTCTGGCTGGTTTGTGTCCAGCAGAAGCTTCCACCGGCCTTCTCCTGTCTCTGGCAGTATGAATGGAACGGCGTCTTTCCATCCATTAAATACAAGCAGAACAGTCGCATCTGACCCGCGTCGCATGATGCCACTCCGCTGGCTGCGACCGTCGATCATCAGACCAAAACACTGATCGTGCCCCCAGTCTTCCGGCATCATCTGATTGCCATTAGCTGTCAGCCAGGTGAGTTCCTGAACATCCAGCTCTTTATTGTAAGCCTCCGTCAGAAAGCGCCCGCGCCGAAGAATGGGATACCGGCGCCTCAACCCCGTTAAGCGGTGAACGAAACTCTGAAGTTGGGCACCTTCTTTACCGATCTCCCAATTCAGCCACGAAATCTCACTGTCCTGACAATAGGCATTGTTGTTCCCCTGCTGCGTACGGCCAAATTCGTCACCGGCCAGAAGCATGGGCGTTCCCTGTGACAGCAGCAGCGTGGACAGCATGTTCCTGCATTGGCGCCAGCGGATGGCGTTAATATCCGGGTCTTCTGTCGGTCCTTCCACACCATAATTGAAGGATCGGTTATCGGGGGAGCCATCCTTGCCCTCTTCCCCGTTCGCATCGTTATGGCGCTCGTTGTAAGAAACGCAGTCCATGAGCGTGAAACCATCATGAGCCGTGACAAAATTCACGCTGGCCCATGTCTGCCGTCCGCTGTGGTTGAAACGGTCCGGGCTGGCCAGAAGCCTGGGCGCCAGCGCGCCCGACTTGGCCTCGCCGCGCCAGAAATCACGAACAGTGTCCCGAAACGTGTCGTTCCACTCTGCCCAGCCCGGCGGAAAATTCCCAACCTGATAACCACCCGGACCAACGTCCCAAGGCTCGGCAATCAGTTTCACATGCGACAGCACCGGGTCCTGCCGGCAGACACGCAGAAACGTTGCATCATTATGGAAACCATCTTCTTCACGGGCAAGAATTGTTCCGAGGTCAAACCGAAACCCATCAACGCCCATTTCCTTGACCCAATATCTCAAACTGTCCGCAACAAAGCGGATGCAGTTCAGATGCGTCAGGCTGAATGTGTTTCCGGTTCCCGTTTCGTTTATGTAATGTCTTTTACTGTCTGGCATGAGCCGGTAATATGAAACATTATCCAGCCCGCGGAATGACAGCGTCGGGCCAAGTTCATTGCCCTCCGCTGTATGATTATAAACAACGTCGAGAATAACTTCGAGGCCCGCCTCATGACAGGCACGCACCAAAGCCCGGAATTCCTGAGCCGCATTATCAGGCTCTGCAGCGTAATGGCTTTCGGGGGCAAAAAAGCCGATCGTATTATAGCCCCAGTAATTCCTGAGGCCTTTATCTGCCAGAAATTTGCTACTGACAAAGCTCTGAACAGGCAGGAATTCCACCGCCGTCACACCCATATCCCGAATACTTTTCAAAAGTTTCGGGTCTGACAGTCCGGCATAGGTTCCACGCAGTTTCTCAGGCACTGCACCATTCAGCCGCGTATATCCTTTCACATGCATTTCGTAGATGACCGTATCCGTCCAGGGTGTGTCAGGATGGTCAAAATGCTGAGGTGTCGGATCTATGATGATCGCTTTTGGTACGAATGATGCACTGTCTGCCGTACTGTAACTCAGGTCCTTGTCAGGATGGTCCAGCTCATATCCAAACAGGGAAGGATCCCATGTCAGATCGCCATGAAATGCCCTAGCGTACGGATCCATCAGCAATTTGTTGGGATTGAACCGATGTCCTTCATCCGGCTCATAAGGCCCATGAACACGGTAACCATATAACTGCCCCGGCTTCAGATCCGGGATCCATCCATGAAAAACATGATCGGTATATTCGGGCAGACGGATCCGGTCTGTTTCACGTGTTCCGTCTTCATCAAAAAGGCAGACTTCAACAGCTTTGGCGTGGGCAGAAAAAACGGCGAAATTGACCCCGGAATCGTCATACGTAGCTCCGAGATTATTGGGGTTTCCTTCCTGTAATCCCTTCTGGCGCGAACTGCTCATCTTGATTGTTCCAGCAAAAACGCAAGCCAGCTTTCCTGCCCCGTGGCAGAGCCGTGCGGCTTTCAAGGCGGTAACGCTGGAGCGGGGCCTGACATGGCTGTAAATTATTTGTGAAGGCGTTTCCAACACCATTCATCAGACGTTGTGCCCTCGACAAAGCCAAAAAATATCCAACTCCGCATGATAGCGAGAAGGGTGTGTGTGATGACAACGAATACGCCCGTATCAGCCCTGAGAGAACTGCAACTCCTGTCTGTGGCTGCGGAGATCTATCCGCTGATCAAGACCGGAGGGCTGGGAGATGTTGTTGGCTCACTGCCGGCCGCACTTGAACCTCATAGAATCTGCACGCGTACCCTCGTTCCCGGCTACCCAGCCGTTCTGCACGCACTCTGCAATCGCAAAGAAACGATCCGGATTGATAATGTTCTTGGATATACCGTCACGATCTGGGAAGGCCGGACCGAT
Source organism: Gluconobacter sp. Gdi (assembly GCF_014132155.1). Lineage (GTDB taxonomy): Bacteria > Pseudomonadota > Alphaproteobacteria > Acetobacterales > Acetobacteraceae > Gluconobacter. The sequence goes on along the minus strand of NZ_BLJQ01000001.1, from coordinate 37,280 downwards.
GGAAACACGCTCTATGTCGTAGACGTCCCAGAACTCTATAACCGTCCCGGCAATCCATATCTTGCTCCAGACGGGCAGCCCTGGAGCGACAACGGCATCCGTTACGCAGTCCTCTGCCGAGCGGCTGCCCTGATTGCCTCCGGAACACTCCCGAGCTGGAAGCCCGACGCAGTTCTGAGCCATGACTGGCACGCCGGGCTGGTTGCCGCCTATCTGCGCTATATGGAGGGCCCGACACCGCCGGTCGCCCATGTCGTGCATAATCTCGCGTTTCAAGGGCTCTTTCCCCGCGAAATGCTGCATACATTCGGTTTGCCAGACTGGTCTTTTACCTTCGACCAACTCGAATATTACGGCCAGATCAGCTTCATGAAGGCTGCGCTCCAGCTTTCAGATCGGCTGATCAGTGTGTCACCAACCTATGCAGAAGAAATTCAGACCCCTGAGGAAGGAATGGGGCTGGATACCGTCCTGCGGGCACGTTCCAACGCCTTGACCGGTATTCTGAATGGCGTGGACCTTCGGGAATGGAACCCCATGACCGATCCCTCCGTCTTTTTTCCTTATGCGGTCGGAGACATCATCGCGCGCCGTGCGAACAAGCGTGTGTTTCAGGCTGAGTTTGGCCTTCCCCAGAAATCGGATGCTCTGCTTCTCGGGATGGTCAGTCGTCTGACAACACAAAAAGGGGCTGACCTTCTCGCAAAGCTGGCCCCTCGCCTCTTTCAGGAGGATATCCAGCTCGCTGTTGTCGGTGTGGGTGATGAAGGCATCATGCAGGAGTTTGCGACCCTACGAAGCCGGTATCCGCAAAATTTCGTCTGCCATCTGCGGTACAGCGAGACACTTGGCCACAGACTGCACTCTGCGGTCGATGCATCCCTGATCCCTTCCCGTTTTGAACCCTGCGGCCTGACGCAGTTTCATGCGCTGCGATACGGATCAATCCCAATTGCAGCCCGTGTGGGAGGGCTGAGCGACACCATTATTGATGCCAATTCGGCCGCTGTGTCAGAGGGCGTTGCAAACGGAATCCTGTTTTCTCCCACAACGGAAGACATGCTGTATCTGGCAATCCGCCGCGCGCAGGCATTGTTTCGTCAAAAAGCCGTCTGGGCACGGATGCAGCGGAATGGGGCCCTGCACGATGTGTCCTGGAATGGCAAAGCCGCGCAATACGCCCGCCTGCTGCAGGATATGACCGGCCATGAAACAGTTATGACAGAGCCGGGCAGTGATATCGCCCCACGCCGGGCCGATCCGGCATCGGCACGTCCACGGCTGTCACGGCAGGTTGCCCGGATGCCGCGCACCGCGGGCGACACAGCCACGTCCGCACTTGTTCCATTCACGCCCCGTACGGGCACCCGATCCTGAAGGTTTTCCGCATAATGGCTCGTCCGGTCGATCCCGTTCTTCAATCCATGACAGACGCACTTATGGCCGGGCAGTGCAGTGACCCGTTTGCTCTGCTCGGCCGCCACCGGGATCATCGGCAGGATATTGTGAGAGTCTTTTACCCCGATGCTGTGGAAGTCCATCTTATGGTGGAACAGGCATCAGGGCAGGTTTTGGAAAAGACCATGCGTCGGATCGATGATCGCGGCCTGTATTCCGCCACGCTCCCCCGCTCCGCCCGCTATCACCTGCGCATCCGCTGGGCCGATGCCTGGCAGGACACCCATGACCCATACAGCTTCGGCCTTCTTCTGGGCGACATGGATCTGTATCTTTTTTCGGAAGGGAAGCATCAGCAGATCGACCAGATGATGGGCGCCATCCCCATGACCGTTGACGGTGTGAGCGGCGTCCGCTTCGCAGTGTGGGCACCAAATGCCAAGCGTGTCTCAGTCGTGGGAGATTTCAATATCTGGGATGGCCGTCGGCATTGCATGCGCCTGCGTCATGGCTCTGGCGTGTGGGAGTTGTTCATTCCCAGCGTACACGCTGGAGAGCGTTACAAATACGAAATAGTCTCTCAGGATGGGCACGTCCTTCCCGCCAAGGCTGACCCCTATGCCAAAGCCGCAGAACTCCCGCCTGCCAATGCCTCTGTTATTGCGGCTCCCGATGACTTTGTCTGGCACGATGCAGACTGGATGAGAACGCGAGCAGCCAGACATGCCAGTCAGGCTCCCATTTCAATTTACGAAATTCATGCCCCCTCATGGCGTCATCCCCAGCATGGCAATGACATCATGACGTGGGAGGAGCTTGGTGATGCGCTCATTCCGTATCTTCAGGATCTGGGATTCACTCATTTGGAGCTCCTCCCGATCGCAGAATATCCCTATTCCGGCTCATGGGGTTATCAGCCGCTCAGCCTGTATGCGCCTACAGTGCGCCATGGTTCACGTGCTCAATTTGCCAACTTCGTTAATCGTTGCCACCAGGCTGGCCTCGGCGTCATTATCGACTGGGTCCCTGCCCATTTCCCTGCTGACCAGCATGGGCTGAGCCAGTTCGATGGCACACACCTGTATGAACATGCAGACCCGCAGGAAGGCTATCATCAGGACTGGCACACCCTGATTTATAATTACGGACGCAATGAAGTCTGTGGTTTTCTGGCGGGGAGCGCTCTCCATTGGCTTGAACAGTTCCATGTCGACGGCCTGCGCGTCGATGCTGTCGCGTCCATGCTGTACCGGGATTACAGCCGCAAAGAAGGCGAATGGCGCCCCAATATTCATGGAGGGCGCGAAAATCTGGAAGCGGTCAATTTCCTGCGCCATCTTTCAGAAACACTGGAAGACCTCCACCCCGACACAATGCTGATCGCGGAAGAATCGACGTCCTGGCCAGGCGTGACAGCGCCCGCCAGAACAGGCGGCCTGGGCTTTACCTACAAATGGAATATGGGCTGGATGCATGACACGCTGCGATACATGGAGCTTGATCCGCTCTGGCGCAGTTACCACGCAAACGACATCACTTTCGGCATGATCTATGCTTATTCGGAACGTTTTATCCTGCCACTTTCCCATGATGAGGTTGTTCACGGAAAAGGGTCTCTCCTGACCAAAATGCCGGGAGACGAGTGGCAGAAACATGCCAATCTGCGCGTACTTTATGCCCTGATGTGGGCTTATCCGGGCCGAAAACTTCTCTTCATGGGCGGAGAACTGGCTCAACCTCATGAGTGGAATCATGAAGGTGAGTTGGCGTGGTATCGGCTGTGGGACGGGTATGGCCGTGGCATGCATGAGACGGTTCGTTCCATCAACACGCTGTATCGCTCTCACCCTGCTCTTCACGCTTCCGATGATGAGCATGAAGGGTTTCAGTGGCTCGTCGCCGACGATACCGCAAACACCGTTTTTGCATGGCTCAGACAGTCTCCAGATGCACGCCCTGTTCTTGTTGTGGGCAATATGACGCCTGTTCCCCGCATGAACTACCGCATCGGCGTTCCATGGCGCGGTGAATGGCGAGAGCTCCTAAATACAGACGCAGCCCATCTGGGCGGAAGTAATCTCGGCAATCATGGGCGAGTGTACGCCCAGGATATTCCCACCCATGGCATGCCACACTCTGTCGAACTGATCCTCCCACCCCTTGCCGTGCTTTATCTTTCTCCAGCTCCCTGAGACAAAGGACGCAGCGCATGTCTTCCTTCAGGTTTAAAAACCGCCTGGGTGCAGAACTCATCGCTCCCGATCGGACACGGTTCACGCTCTGGGCTCCCTCCTGTGAGAGAGTTTTTGTGGAGGTGGAGGACCTTCCGCCCATCGCCATGAGGCGACACGCAGATGGAACATTCGTCGCCGAAGTACCTTGCGGTGCCGGGGCACGATACCTTTACCGCGTCCGCGACAACGTCACGGTTCCTGACCCGGCCAGCCGCTTTCAGCCTGATGGCGTACATGGGCGAAGCGAAATTCTTGACCCCGATTTTTATGATTGGAAAACACCCGAATGGAAGGGGCGCCCGTGGGAAGAAACGATCATTTACGAGACGCATCTGGGTCTCGAAGGCAATTATGAAGGCATGAAAGCCCGCCTTCAGGAACTGGCGGATCTGGGCATCACAACGGTTCAGTTCATGCCGGTCAACAGTTTCAGTGGTCACTGGAACTGGGGATATGATGGCGTTCTGGTTTATGCCCCAACGCCAGCTTATGGACGGCCGGAAGCCCTGAAGGACCTGATCGACTATGCTCATTCACTGGGTCTGATGGTCTTTTTGGATGTGGTGTACAATCATTTCGGGCCAGACGGGAATTACCTACTGGAATATGCAAAAGGCTTCTTCGACCCGCGCTACGACACGCCCTGGGGTGACGGTATCGACTTCCATAACCCAATCGTAGCGGATTTCTTTATCGACAATGCGCTTTACTGGCTGATGGAATATCGCTTTGACGGCCTCCGCATCGATGCGGCATGGGCCATTACGGATCGACAATGGTTTTATAAACTTCAGAGCCGCATTCACAAGACTGTCGAAAAGGGCCGCCATGTTCATTTAATTCTTGAAAATGAGAACAATGACGCAGGCCTTCTCCGCGACGGTTATTCCGGACAATGGAGCGAAGACTGGCACCATACCCTGACTGTCATGCTCAGCGGAGAGGACAAGGGGTTTTTCCTGCCGTTTCATCACGAAACAACCGGCCTTCTCAAACGTGTTCTGACAGAGGGGCTTGCGTGGCAGGGCGAATATTTCCCGCCGCGCCAGAAAACGCGTGGCAGTCCGAGCAGCGATTTACCTCCAACAAAATTCGTAACGTTTTTACAAAACCATGATCAGATCGGTAATCGCCCTCTGGGAGAAAGATTAATCACCCTCTCAGACCCGGACGCCTTCAAAGCAGCCTATGCGCTGCTTCTTCTTTGCCCCATGACGCCAATGCTGTTCCTTGGGGAAGAGTGGGGCTCAAAAACGCCATTCTATTTCTTTTCGGATTTTCACGGTGCCATTGGCGAGAAGGTCCGCCGTGGGCGCGAAGAACAGTTTGCCGAATACTGCAACCTGACGGACCCGGACATTCTTGCGACACTTCCTAGCCCCACTGACCCGAAAACATTTCGAATTTCTCGCCCGGACCGAACCGAACGGGACACACCGGAAGGTCAAGCGTGGCTTTCCAGAACAAAAGAACTTTTGGCCTTACGCCATTCCAAAATTACGCCGCACCTGAAAGGAGCTTACAGCGCGGGAGCCGATATTCTGGGAGAGAAAGCTGTCATTGCCTCCTGGACTCTTGGGGACGGCAGCCTGCTGACCATCGCCGTAAACCTGGGGACAGACACTGTATCGGTCCCCGAGCCAAAAAATATCTTTTACGAAACCAGCCTTAAACGAGCATCCCAGACACTTCCGCCCGGAACGCTCGTTGCGGCACTGGGTCGCGCCTTTTAAGCGGGACGACTTACAAAACTACAGCGGACGGTCGCCCTGGCTGGACGCTGTTTTTTCGTTCAGCCAGCCGCCTTGGAATCCCGCGCGCTTTAAGCCATCACGCAGATAAGGATTCTTTTTCATCGTGTTCCACACAAAGCCACTGCGCCAGTTTTCCAGCATCAGCAGAATAGGTCCCTGATCAATGCCAAGCTGCTGCCCGTCGACCCAGTAATCATTCTTGTCTTTGAACGACGGGTTGAAAGAGTCCAGGAAGCCATACTGATTGTAAATCCGGCTTCCGTAGCGCTTGCGCATCTCTTCCAGTGCGGGAAGAGCAATTTCAGGCGCGAAGGCAATCGATCCGCCCGCGGCTGTTGGTGCAATGGTGCCATCGTCCAGAATGTAATCCCGGCCCGCCCCGCGCGCGCTGTAGGCGAGGTAATGGCGATGCTTGCCGTCATAATCCTGCTGAATGTCCCCGGGGCCATCGCAGGCGGTCAGACCCCAGATATTGGCACCGTAGTCCTTCCAGTCTCCGGGATTAGCCTGTGCGTAAGCACGCTGCGCGTACACGGCTTCACGCCCGTTTTGGAAATAGTCATCATCATGCTTGCGATTGAAATCGTCCTGAATGCCACGGAAATCAATCCAGGATTCGCTGTACTGGTGGCCGAAGAGTGGCGCGAAATTCAGCAGCTTATGGCCTTGGAAATCTCCCCACTGCCCATCGTAAGTAGCCGTCCAGGTCTTCCATGTGTCGGCCGGAAGAGGATGCGTCGGTGATGCAATGGCCAGAAGATAAATGATCAGCCCTTCGTTATAGCCCTTCCAGTCCGTCGTGATGAACGTATTGGGCGGCGACCACCCCATACTCAGCCAAGGGCCATGCGCTTTCATCCACGTCCAGTCGATACGGCGATACAGGCGATCGGCAATGTCGCGGATTTCTTTTTCCTGCGCAGTATCCCGGTCATAATACGACTGGGAAAATAGAACGCCGCCCATGAGAAGCGTTGTATCTACACTGGAAAGTTCAGACCAGTCCGCGACGCGCAGGCCGGTATTGGGGTCCAGAAAATGGTAGAAAAAGCCTTTGTACCCTGCCGCACCTGAAACCTTGTCGTTCTGCGGCAGACCAATCAGAAATCTCAGGGTCGTCAGCGTGCGGTCGGCAGCCTGCTGGCGGGTTATGTATCCGCGCTCCGCTCCAATCCCATAAGCCGTCAAACCGAAGCCCACACCCGCAATGCTCGCAGCCCCATTCGGCAGCGGAGAGCGATCAGGGATCAGCCCATTCTTGGGGTTGGCCGTATCCCAGAACCAGCGGAACGTCCGATGTTCCAGATCTTCCACAAAAGTCTGATCGGCCGCCGTGAGGGATGGTGGTTTGTCGGCCTGCGGTATCGCCGCACCTGCTGCGATGGCAGATCCTGAAAAGAGGGCAAGGTGCACAACCCCTGCCGCTACTCCAGTCCGGAGAAAACGGGAGGATGAAGCACAGAACTTTTGTCCTGCACGTCGTGCTGTCGAGAGAAACCTGCTGCCTGGCGCAGGCTGCATCCGAAAGTCAGTGCTCATAGGCTCACCATAAGCGCAGAAGATGCATCACTTGAACGTGGTGTTACATCACAACGGCGTGATGTCTGCGAGGCTTGGAAAACTGCCAGAAATATCGAAAATTATCCACTCTGAAAATCGAACTTCCGGAACGGTTTTGTAAGCTTTCGTTACATAGACGATTCTCACATCCCCGATGTCGTCAGACCTCCAGAAGACGAGCAGCAATTTCTGCCGTTACGAAGGCTGCAATCATCTCAGGACGCTTGTCCCGCACGCCAAAATCTCCAATCGGGCACACCAGTTTATCAATCTGCTGCTGTGGGATGTCGATTGCCCGGAACGCACTCTCAAAGCGTTTGCGTTTCGTGCGAGAGCCGATCATCCCCACGTATCGCAGATCATTTCGCGCCAACGCTGCCCCCGTAATGAGGGCATCCAGAGTGTGACTTTGTGTCAGCACCAGAACGCCCGAACCAGCAGGCGCTGCATTCAATGTGCTTTCCCAGTCTGATGTGACCTGTGCTTCGACTGTTGGCGGAACAGGCCCGAACTCATCTTGCCGCGCATCAACCCAGACAAGCCTGAGGGGCAGAAGCGCCAGTGATTTCGCCAGCGCTCTCCCTACGTGCCCAGCCCCGAACAGAATCAACTGAGGCAGCGTCTCCCGCTCTTTCCAGGCCTGACGCTCAATGTCATCCAGGTTTCGTATGCGCTCGATGCTCACCGTCACAGCGCCGCCACAGCACTGGTTGATGGCAGGCCCCAGCGGGATATGACGTTCCAGATGGTCTGCACCATCAGTCAGGAGGGCCCGGGCATCCGCCATGCAGTCCCACTCCAGACGCCCGCCACCGATCGTGCCAACCTGCTCGTGTTGTGTGAGGAGCATATAGGCCCCGGCCTCACGCGGGGTGGACCCTTTGGCGACCAGAACCGTAATTCTGGCCACCGCCTCCCCCGCATCACGCCAGCGGCGGATGGCTTCCAACATGGTCAGTCGATCTCGCCACGCAGGCTCATGGCAGTCCGCAGAACCCGTTCCGGCGTCGCGGGCGCATCAAGCTGCGGACAGGTCTTGTAGTCATTCAGGCTGGCGAGAGCGTCTGAAATGGCCTGAAGGACGGCCACACCATGCACAAAGGGAGGCTCCCCAACGGCCTTGGAGCGGAAAATCGTCTCCTCCTGGTTCGGAGCATTTTCCAGCAGTTCCACATTGAAAATCCGTGGCCGATCGGAACAGGCCGGGATCTTGTAGGTGCTGGGTGCATGTGTCCGCAGACGACCAGCAGGATCCCAGACCAGCTCTTCCATCGTCAGCCAGCCCGCACCCTGCACGAAGCCACCTTCGATCTGCCCGACATCAATTTCTGGATTCAGGGACTGCCCGGCGTCATGAAGAATATCCACGCGGTCCATGGTGTTCTCACCTGTCAGCAGATCAATGGAGACTTCCGCACACGCCGCACCATAGGCAAAGTAAAAAAACGGACGACCCCGCCCTGTTGCAGGGTCCCAGGAGATCTTGGGTGTCTTGTAGAACCCATTGGAAGACAGGGAGATACGGGCGAAATAGACCTGCCAGGCCAGTTGCTGGAAAGTCATGACGTCTGACCCGACATGCACGCCATCTGGCAGGAACTGCACGTCTTCTTCCGCGACATTCCACTTTTCGGCAGCAAACGCGATCATGCGGCGCTTGATCTTGGTAATGGCGTCCAGAACAGCCATGCCGTTCAAATCCGCCCCGGAAGACGCAGCCGTTGCAGACGTGTTGGGAACCTTGCCCGTTGTAGTGGCTGTGATGCGAACGCGATCGGACGTCAGGCCAAACTCACGCATGGCAATCTGCACCATTTTCGTGTGCAGACCCTGCCCCATTTCGGTCCCGCCATGGTTCACCTGCACGGAACCATCCGTGTAGACATGAACCAGCGCACCAGCCTGATTGTAATGTGTCGCCGTGAAAGAAATGCCGAATTTCACCGGCGTCAGGGCAATCCCGCGCTTGATGTATCGACTGGTTTTATTGAAAGCGCGGATCTCTTCCTTGCGCTTTGCATAATCGCAGCGCCGTACCAGCTCCGTGACAATTTCCCGGCTAATCGAGTCTTCCACCGTCATATGATACGGCGTGATGTTCCGATCCGTCGTTCCATAGAAATTGCGTAGTCGCACGGTCACAGGATCAAGCCCCGTCGCAAATGCGACTTCCTCGATCACACGCTCCGCCGCGACAATACCCTGCGGGCCACCAAACCCTCGATAGGCCGTGTTGGACTGCGTATTGGTTCGGAGTGGTTCGGAACGGAACCGCACATCCGGATAGAAATACGCGTTGTCCGCATGAAACAGCGCACGATCCACAACAGGGCCGGACAGATCGGCGGACCAGCCACAGCGAGCGGCCAGAACCATATCGACTGCCAGAATGTCCCCGTCATCCGTAAAGCCGACATCATAATCCACGACAAAATCATGCCGCTTGCCGGTCATCATCATGTCGTCGTCACGGTCCAGACGCATCTTGGCAGCCTGGCCGGTCAGATCAGCCGCAATAGCCGCCAGACAGGCCGCAGCATTGGCCTGCGTTTCCTTGCCACCAAAGCCACCGCCCATCCGGCGCACTTCAGTCGTGACCAGATGATGGGGCCGCCCCAGAACACACGCCACCAGATGCTGCGTTTCAGACGGATGCTGCGTGGAAGACCAGACGCGCATTTCCCCAGCCTCACCTGGCTGAGCCAGAGCGGCCTGCCCTTCAAGGTAGAAATGCTCCTGGCCGCCCATCGTGATACTGCCAGACAGACGACGCGGTGCGGCAGCCAGTCCGGCATCCACATCACCACGCTTCATGACCAGCGGACGCCAGACCAGATCGCCGCCAGCTTCCCGCGCCTGAGCGACGTTCAGGATAGCAGGCTTCTCTTCATACTCGATCTTTGCAAGCCGGACGGCCTGACGGGCAGCCTGCCGGGACGTCGCCACTACGGCAAACATCGGCTGACCCCAGTAATAGACATGATCCGTGGCCAACAGGGGCTCGTCATGCGCATGCACCGGGCTGATCTCGTTCTCGCCCGGAACATCCTCGGCCGTCAGAACCCGCACCACACCCGGAGCAGACCGCACGGCGCTCAGATCCATGGACACGATCCGCGCATGAGCCTTGGTGCTCAGCCCCGGGACGACATGCAGCATGCCTTTCGGCTCCGGCATATCGTCGATGTAGTTCGCACGCCCTGCCACATGCAGGATCGCACTTTCATGCTTCATGCTGGTGGAGGCCGCACCCTGAACCATCGGCATCTTCCGAGCTTCAGACATGGGCCAGCCCTCCCGTACGGGCCAGACGCGCCTGTGGACCGCCCGTTGTTTCCTCAAAGAAGCGCGTCAGCAGATTCGCGGCGACTGTCCGGCGATACCAGTCTGTGGCGCGCATATCCGTCAAAGGCGTGAAGTCCTGCGCAATCGCGGCTCTTGCGGCGTCCAGCGTTGCTTCTTCCCACGGGCGGCCGAGCAGCGCGGCTTCAGCATTCGCTGCACGCTTCGGTGTTGCTGCCATCCCACCATAGGCCAGCCGGATAGACGTAATGATTCCGTCTGCATTCCGACGCATGAAAAAAGCCCCCAGAACCGCTGAGATATCCTGATCGAACCGTTTGGAAATCTTGTAAGCGCGGAACTGAACGTCCTTTTCAGGAACCGGAAGGGTAACGGCTTCCACAAACTCCCCGGGCCGCCGATCCTGCTTTCCATAAGCAATGAAATAGGCTTCCAGAGGCATGGAGCGACGTTCATTGCCCAGTCGCAGATGCAGGGTTGCACCAGCAGCAATGAACATCGGCGGCCCGTCACCAATTGGAGAACCGTTGGCGATATTTCCACAGACTGTTGCGCTGTTCCGCACCTGCGTTGAACCCAGACGACGGATCATCTCTGCTGCATCGGGAAGGAGGTCTGCGATAAACGGCTTGGCTTCCTGATAAGTCACGGCAGCGCCGATCGTCAGGCCTTCATCCGTGAGCTCAACCTTCCGCAACTCAGGAACACGGCCGATCGAGACGACATGCCGCAGTTGCTTCATGCCTTTGGTCACCCACAGACCCACATCCGTTGCCCCGGCGACAATCGTGGCCTCGGGATGCTGCACCAATGTGTCGGCCAGAACATCTACAGTCGCCGGAATTGTTAGGGTGCCTTCTGCGCCCGACACCTGAACGGTTTCACCATCATTCAGCGCTGTTAGCCGCTCCGTAATCGTCGCAATCTGCGCATCGAAACGGTCCGGGCCGGCCGACATGGACTGTTTCATGGCGCGCACGATCGGCGCGTACCCGGTGCAGCGACAAAGATTTCCAGCCAAAGCGTCGTCAATCTGGGCGTCATCAACAGTTGCACCAGGCGTCTTGCGATACGCGGCCATGGACATGACAAAACCTGGCGTACAGAAACCGCACTGCGAACCGTGCTGTTCCACCATAGCAGCCTGCACGGGATGCGGTGCATCAGGCGTACCGAGGTCTTCAATCGTATAAACCTGCGCACCATCCAGCATGCTGACAAACTGAATACATGCATTCACAGCGCGCCAAACGAGCCGATCCTGATCCAGTCGTACGACCAGCACGGTGCACGCACCACAGTCACCTTCGTTGCAGCCCTCTTTCGTTCCGGTTTTGCCACGATCTCGTAGCCAGTCCAGAAGAGTCAGGGTCGGGTTCAGGCCATTCAGAGTGCAGTGCTCATCGCCCAGATAGAATTGTACAGCCTGTCTCATGATCCTTGCCCTCCATGAGGCAACACACGCAAAGCAAAACGGAAGAAGGCTGGCTGGACTGTCAAAGTTCGACCCTGGGTAAAGATGGGGAAACCCCGAATATGAAAATGGGAGACTAGCAGAGTCCTGCACTGAAGAGGGTGTTGCCGTCCATATCCAAGATACGCATAACGCGTTGCTTTTTCGAGAGCACAAATTACGCCCGCTGGAGCATACGACCGAGCACACTTCTGGCTTCGTTATGCAGCAGATTGAACGACGCCTTTTAAGTGCGCAGCCTTAGAGGAGGCCTTTCAGAACAGACCAGAGTTCGGGCTGCTCCACAGCACTGACTGTGAACCTCAACATGCTCGACGGTGCCTGCGTTGGAGAAAATAATGTTCCAGGCGCCAGAAGCATCCCTTTTGCAGATGCCGCCCGCGCAACGGCCTCAGAATCCTGTCCACAATCCGCCCAGACGAAAATACCTGCAGGCGGAAGATATGGCAGCGTGAGACCACATCCGATGAGCGCATCAGCACATTTCTGGCGCGCCTGATTGACCCTTTGCCGGAGCCGGGAAAGATGCCGACCGTAGTGTCCATCTTTCAGAAGACGCGCCATGACGTTTTCTCCCAGCTGCGGCGTACATAAGCCAGCCAGAAGTTTTAGGTCCGTCAGCCGCGCCACAATATCCGGACGGGCCGCCAGCACACCCACTCTCAGACCAGCCGCCATCGTCTTGGCATAGCCTGTGACGAGAATAACCCGTTGCAGGCGGTCCATGGATGCAAGACGAATAGCAGTTCCATCATGGAAATCCGCGTAGGTATCGTCTTCCAGAACCATGAAGTCATATTTCTCGGCCAAACGCAGGATATCATGCGCCGCTGCGGCTCCGAGAGTGTATCCCGTGGGGTTGTGAACGACGCTGTTAATCAGGAAAAGCTTCGGTTTATGCTCCGCAGCCAGACGCTCCAGAACCTCCAGATCCGGCCCTTCCCGTCCCCGCGGCACACTGATGATTCTTGCCTCGTAAGCCGCCAAACGACCAAAAATCAAAGGCCAGCCCGGTTCCTCGACCAGTACGGTATCTCCCCGCTGGACCATTAATCTCAGCACAAGATCAATTCCATGCGTAACACCCGCCGTCATCAGCAGATGATGATCCGGATGCGCAGCGATGCCCTGACCGCCCAGCATGGCCGCAATATGTCGGCGTAACTGCGGGCTCCCCTGGGGGTGGCCGTACTGCAGCAACCCAGCAGAATCTTCCCGTGCGGCAGCCCGAATGGCGCTGGCGATCAGATCCGCATCCAGCCAGTGAGGTGGAAGAACACCAGATGCCGCAGTCAGGCGATTAGACTGCCCGGTGCCGAACATTTCGCGCAAAAGCCATGTCACATCGAGCTTTGACTGTTCCGACGGCGCCTGCGTTATGGCTTCCGCAAAGACCGGCGGCTCGACGGGCGAGCGCACGAAATATCCCGCGCCCGGCCGTGACAAAACCAGCCCGCGCGCCAGAAGACGCTCATACGCTTCCATCACCGTATAGCGACTGAGCCCTGCACTTTCGGCCATCTTGCGAACTGACGGCAGGCGGCTGCCGGGCCTGAGCCTATGTGTCTCTATACGCTCGGCGAATTCAGTTTCGAGTTGCGCGACGAGCGTTGTGTCACCACCACGGACGGGCTTCCAGAGGGGAAATGTTCCATGCTGAGCTGGCGTTACTGTCATGGTCAAACCTCCGGAACAGTCTGAAAGAATCCTGTTCAACTGTACCGGTACTGTTCCGGTAATTCTTGTCATAGTGATCAGGATAATCCCGTCTGCAACAGGAAATTCCGTCATGCCGACTTACTGGCAGGCTTTTGCGCCTCTCGTTCTTTTCACGTTTGTCGCATCCGTTACGCCCGGCCCCAACAATATGATGCTGGCGTCTTCCGGGCTGACACACGGTTTCCGCCGAACGATCCCACACATGCTTGGGGTTGCGCTGGGGTTTGTCCTGATGGTGGTCATTCTCGGCCTTGGTTTGGGAAGCCTGTTCGAGCATGCACCCTGGTTTTACGTTGGCCTGAAATATGCCAGCGCGGCATATCTGCTCTGGCTGGCTTGGAAAATTGCTACATCCTCAGCAACGCCTGAAGCCAATGGGAAAGGAAAACCCATCAGCTTCCTGCAGGCTGCTGGTTTCCAGTGGGTCAACCCAAAAGCCTGGGTCATGGCCGTCGGTATTGTTGCGGCCTATGTGCCGAAGGAAGGTTTCTTCTTCAACCTTGCCATCGCCGGCGTCATCTGTGGCTTGGTGAATTGCCCTTCCGTCGCGCTCTGGGCTGGCTTTGGCGCAGGCATGAGACGGTGGCTTCATCGGCCGCTTCTGTTACGGAGCTTCAACTATGCGATGGCTCTGTTACTGGTTGCGTCCCTTTACCCACTGGCTTTCGAAACGGCCTCTCGCTGAATTTCAACTTCACAGAGGGTAATGGCAGGCGACCTGCCGTCCCTCACCAACGGGCTGAAGTACAGGACGTTCTGTTGCACAACGCGGCTGGGCGATCGGGCATCGGGTATGGAAACGACACCCTGATGGCGGATTGACCGGGCTAGGCACGTCGCCTTGCAAAGGCGGCGGCAAGGCCCGATCCGGGCGCGGAACCGCATCCAGCAATGCTTTGGTATAGGGGTGTGCGGGCCGGTCCAGCACGTCGAGACCGTGTCCCTCTTCAGCAATACTACCCAGATACATGACAGCAATCTGATCTGCCATTTGCCGGACAACGGACAGATCATGAGAAATAAAGATGCATGCAACGCCGAGAGAAGCCCGCAGATCCCCAAACAGATTGACGATCTGAGCCTGAACAGAAACGTCCAGTGCGGAAACGGGCTCGTCCGCGACAAGAAGCTCCGGCCCTAGCGCCAAAGCGCGGGCAATGTTCAACCTCTGTCTCTGCCCCCCGGAGAACTCATGCGGGAAACGCCCGGCGACTGACTGGGAAAGACCCACCTGATCAAGCAGTTCCGCAACACGCTCCCTAACCCCGTGCCGACGATGAATGCGGAGGGGCTCGGCCAGAGACTCCCCCACGGTTCGGCGTGGATTGAAGGCAGCAGAAGAATCCTGAAAGACCATCTGCATTCGCGCGCGCCAAGGGCGCATTGCGCGATCGGACAGTCCGGAAATTTCCTGCCCGTCGAACATAACCTTGCCAGATGTCGGCTGTGTCAGACCAATCAGAGTACGTCCCAGGGTCGACTTTCCGCATCCGGATTCCCCGACGAGCGCCAGAGCTTCTCCTTTCCGCACCTGCAGGGAAACACCTGAGACAGCATGCAGCACACGTCCCCGGCCAAGACGATAAGATTTCTCCAGATTGCGCGCTTCCAGCAGAACACTCATGCCGCATACAGGACACACGCCACGCGTCGTCCCTCCTCGATTTCAGTCAGCGGCGGACGCACGGCACATTCTGACCGAACGAAGCTGCATCTGGGAGCAAACACACACCCAGTTGGACGATCATCAGGTGTCGGCGGCTGACCTGGAATGGTTGGAAGCCGTTCGGGTCTAGGACCGTCCAGGGGTGGAATGGCCGCGAGCAACGCCTGCGTGTAGGGATGCAAGGGACGATCCAGCACATCCCGAACCGGGCCATTTTCAACCACCAGTCCGGAGTACATGACTGCCACATGTGTGCAGGCCTGCGCGACAACACCCATATCGTGCGTAATCAGCATGACCCCGGCGCCTTCCTCCCGAATTTCGCGCAGCAGTGTCAGAATCTGAGCCTGCACGGTGACGTCAAGCGCTGTCGTGGGCTCATCGGCAATCAACAGGGCCGGTGTGCAGGAGAGTGCCATCGCAATCATGGCGCGCTGGCGCAGACCGCCTGACAGTTGATGAGGGTACCGCTTTGCGGCCATGGCCGGATCGGGCACACCCATCCGCTCCAGAAGCTGCACCGTCCGTGCACGGGCCTCGCTTTTGCTGACGCGATGATGCAAACGGATCTGCTCGTCAATCTGCGCCCCTATAGACCTTACTGGCAAAAAAGCCGTCATCGGGTCCTGAAAGATCATCGCAATCCGCGCGCCCCGAAGCTTACGCATCACCTTGTCCGGGAGGTTGACCAGTTCCTGTCCAGAAAAGAGGATGCTCCCTGATGCTTTCAAACCGGGAAGAAGCCCCATGACGCTCATGGCCGTGAGGCTCTTGCCCGACCCGGATTCCCCCACGACCCCCAAAGCCTCGCCAGCATTCAGACGTAATGAAACACCTTCAAGGAGCCGCGTACCACCGGGCAGGTTTAGCTTCAGGCCCTGAATATCGAGCAACTGTTCAGCGTCCATGCTGACCATCCCTGATACGCGGATCGAGGAGCACATACAGTCCATCCACCAGAGCATTCGCAATGACAACGAATACGGCTGCATACATGACCGTCGCCATGATCAGAGGCAGATCCAGGGTGGCCAGAGCCTGATAGGTCAGACGTCCCACGCCCGGCAAAGCAAACACGACTTCTGTCAGCAACGCTCCGCCGCCTAGCAACTGGGCAAAATCCAGACCGAAGAGCGAGACATAGCTCAACCATGACAGTCGCAATCCATGCCAGAGCCAGACACGAGCTGGCCCTGCGCCTTTCGCTCTTGCCGTGCGGATGGAGTCTTCCCCCATTGCACTCAGAAGCTCTGATCGCAGGATGCGGGCATATAGTCCCATGAAGGAGACCGAGAGCGTCAGCGATGGAAGAAGCAGCGATTTCGCCCAGCCGATCGGACTTTGAGAGAGCGGCACATATCCCAGCGGAGGCACCCATCGAAACAGCCACGTATCGTGCCAGCGACTCTGGGTGAACAGATTGATCACCTCCCCGAGCCAGAAAACCGGCATGGACAGCCCGATCAGACCCAGCACCATCAGGACCCGGTCCACCCAGCTATCCCTTAGCACCGCGGACGCAACGCCAATTCCCAGAGATCCCACAACCCAGAAGAAGGCAGCCCACACAACGAGAGACAGCGTTACCGGCGCCGCAGACACCACTTCGGGCACGACTTTCTGACCGTGATTGACGAAAGACGTGAGATCTCTGCTGACGAACAGTTTCTCCATCATCCGCACGTACTGAACAGGCAACGGGCGGTCGAACCCATATTCGGCGCGGATCCGCGCCATGACCTGCGGGCTGGCGCCTCTTCCTGCGATACGCGCAGTCGGGTCTGCTCCGGGAGTGGCGAAGAAAATGCAGAATACCAGAACGGAAATGCCGAAAATCACCAGCGCCATCTGTCCGGTGCGCGACAGGAAACTGCGTATCATCGACCGGCTCCCTTCGGGTCCAGATGATCCCGAAGGGCATTCCCCAGAACATTCAGGGCCAGCACTGTCACGACAATCGCTATGCCCGGCGCTATGGCGACAATTGGCCTTGTATAAAGAAGGCCTTCTCCATCCTGAATGAGCGTTCCCCATGACGCTGCGGGGGCCTGCACACCAAGAGACAGAAAGGACAACGCCGATTCCGCCAGAAGGCACAGAGCCATGACGAGAGGCCCGAGAACGACCATCGAAGGCGCAAGACTGGGCAGGATTTCACGTCGGAGAATACGAAAATCCGAGGCTCCCATCCCCCGGGCAGCCAAGACGAATTCTGCTCGTGACAGACTCAGAACACGGGCTCGCAATGGGCGGGCGGCATACGGCACATAAACCAGCGCAATAATGCCTATGGGAATCAGAAAGCTATCGGCAGCAAGCGTTATAAACCCCAGATGAAGGCCATGCCCTACCGTTACAACCGACAGTGAAATGGCGAACAGGTAAACAGGGATAGCCCACAGGATATCGAGGAAGCGGGACAGGACGACATCCACCCAGCCCCCGAAATATCCGGCACAAATACCGATACTTCCCGAGAGGCACAGACACAGCAATGCGGCCGATGCCGCGATCAACAGGGAGCTTCGACCGCCATACAACAGACGAGACGCGACATCCCGTCCCTGGGAATCAGAACCCAGCATATAGGCGCCCGGTGACCAGTCAGGCCCCAGAGGCGTCAAACCCAGATGCAGAGGATTATCGTTGGGCTGCATCAGGTCCAGTGACTGGCCGTGACGTGTGGTGGTTCCAGCAATGTTGGAAGAAAACGGGTCCACTCCCGCCATTTGGGCGTAGAGCGGAGCGCATAAGCTCGCCAGAATGACGAGCCCCAATGCCGCGACTGCAAGAGCAACGCCTTTCTTGACGGAAAGCGCGCGGATCATTCGCAGAAAACCGTTTCCTCCCACACACACTCCCATCTGCCGATCTGTTCAGCCTACCGTTCTAGCGGACCGACAGGGGAAGAGAAGAGGTGTAAAGGAAGAAACGTAAATCGTTTATTTCAGATCGGCCTCAGAACGGACCGTGCATGCTGCGAGACCAGGCGGCGCAGGGCGGATAAATCTGTCAGGGTCTGGTTATGCAGCCCGCGAACGCTGTCATGGGCGGCATAGAAGCGGCGCGCGCCCGTTGCGCTGACCAGAATGGCAACGCCGAGAAAAATACCATTGATTTCGATAACGGTGGAACCAAGCATGACGTCGAACCTTAAATGCGCCCGACATCTGTGTGCTGTCGGGAAATTACGAATGAAAAGAGAAAGAATTCCGGCTCGCGGAAAGTCGGCAACACGGGGGTTGCCAGCAGCACATTCGACACATCATCAGGATGCCCTTCCGGTGGATCAGTTCATGCTCTCATAACGGATGAAACGTCACACCGTCAATATATTACGATAAACAATAAGTGATTCGTAAAATTATATATTATATTACTTTTATATTTCGTTTTTTAAGATCAAATTCCGTCCTGCCCTTTTCCACGTCCTGTGATACAGAAACGATATGAACAAAAAGGCCTTGTCTTCCCCCGCTCCCTTCGAAGGTTATGCCGCTCCGCGCGGTAAGGTTTACAACTCATTCCTGGAGACAGTCGGGGGCACGCCGCTCGTTGCACTGCCCCGCCTGACGGAACAGGAAAAGCTGCAGGGGCGCCTCCTGCTGAAGCTCGAGTTCTTCAACCCGCTAGGCTCCGTCAAGGACCGTATTGGCGTTGCCATGCTCCGCGATGCCGAGGCCCGCGGGCTGATCACGCCGGGACGGACAGCCCTCATTGAGCCGACATCCGGCAATACAGGCATTTCGCTTGCATTTGCGGCTGTTGCGCTAGGCTATCGCCTGATCGTCACCATGCCGGAAAGTGCCTCCATTGAGCGGCGCAAGATGCTGCGTCTCATGGGCGCGACAACCGAGCTGACACCTGCAAATGACGGAATGGCCGGTGCCATCCGCCGGGCAGAAGAACTGATGGAAACGCTGCCTGACGCTTGGATGCCAAGTCAGTTTGAAAACGACGCCAATCCGGCAGTTCACGAGCAGACAACCGCGTTGGAAATCTGGAACGACACTGCCGGGCAAGTGGATATGGTTGTAGCCGGGCTGGGCACTGGCGGCACGGCTTCCGGAATTGCGCACGGCCTCAAGAAACACAACAAGGCGATCAAGGTCTTTGGTGTAGAACCACGGGAAAGCGCCGTTCTACATGGTGATGAACCTGGCCCCCACGGTATTCAGGGTATTGGCCCCGGATTCCAGCCGGATACGCTGGATCTGCGGGCGCTGGATAGCGTGATTGAGGTTTCAGAGCAGGAATCGCTGACAACAGCGCGTCTTTGTGCCGCTGTCGAAGGCATTCCCATCGGAATTTCTTCCGGTGCCGCACTCTATGCGGGTATGACTTTGGCCAAGAAAACCGCCAATCGGGGCAAGACGATCGTTGTTATCGCTCCGTCTTTTGCGGAGCGTTATCTCTCCACACAGCTTTTCGACGGATTGGCCTAAAAACGTTCAATAAAATAACTTTATAATATAGTTATTTTATTGAACTCTGATTTATGTTCGTTATTAATCCAGATCACAAATCCTGATCGGGAATTGTCTCCCGGTCAGGTTTCTGGAGGCTTTGGGCATGAACCTTTTCTCTGGCCGCGCAACTGCTCTGGACCTAGCAGCGAGTGCTCGAGCGCTTTCCTTTCAGCACTCGTCTGAAGAGACGGTTCTTGCCGCCGAATTTCATCACATCAAAACACAGTTCACGCCTTTGCTCGTGCCAGGACTTTTCGGCTCCGGACAGCACCACTGGCAGACCCGATGGGAAACTGCTTTTGGCCTGCCTCGCCTGCATCAGGCAGACTGGGAAAACCCAACCCCGGAAGAGTGGGACGCTGCACTGACGCAGGCCATTCAGCAGGCAGAAAAACCTGTCCTTCTGATCGCCCATAGCCTCGGTGCTGTCCTGACTATGCGGTGGCTCGCACAGCATGAGTCATCCAATGTCGCGGGGGCTTTCCTCGTTGCGCCAGCGGATATTGAACATACGACGCACCCGGAAGCATCCCGCATCAACGCGTTTGCTCCACTTTCAGAGGCTCCCTCTCCGGTTCCCGTCGCCATGATGGCCAGCCGGAACGATCAGTGGCTTTCCAACGATCGTGCCCGACTACTGGCACAACGGTGGCAGGCTGAATTTACGGATGCCGGTCTGACAGGACATGTGGGGAGTAATGATTTTCTGGGGCTCTGGAGCCATGGCGCCAGAACCCTTATCTCCTTTGTTCAACGCCGCCTCACGACACCAGCTCAGGGAGAGTGTGGTTTCCAGCGGTTCAGAAGCAGAGAATTACTTACGACCGAGACTGAGCTCATGGCCATGGCTGCACCCGCGACAATCGGGTTCAGCATGCCCAGTGCGGCCAGTGGCAGGCCCAGAACGTTGTAGATAAAGGCAAAGAACAAATTCTGCCGGATCTTCGAAAGCGTAGCCCTGGATAGGGAAATGGCATCCAGAACGGCCGCCAATTCACTCTTCATAAGCACGACATCTGCCGTATCCAACGCAACGGCAGAACCGGCCCCCACAGCAAAGCCCACGTCCGCTGCGGCCAGGGCCGGTGCATCATTGATGCCATCCCCGACCATCCCCACAACAGCACCTTCAGCACGATATTTCGTCACGCTTTCAGCCTTGTGCTGCGGTAACACGCCAGCAAGGTAATCATCCACGCCAACCTGCCGCGCAACAACAGCTGCGGCACGCTCATTATCGCCCGTCAGCATGACAACCTTGATTCCACGTGCCTTCAGTGCGGTGACCGTTGAAATAGCATCCGGGCGAAGACCATCCCCCAACGCGACGATGCCAAGCAGGCGTCCTCCCGTGGCGACCGCAATTACGGTCTGCCCTTCATTTTCGAGCGCCGCCACAGGAAGAGCTTCCAAACTGTAGCCGGCCTGCGTGAGATAGCGCGGAGATCCGAGCAAAGCTGCCTCTCCGTCAATCTGTGCCTCAACGCCCAGGCCTGGGATGGCCTTGAACCCATCCACACTCAAAATCGTCGCGTGGTGAGTTGAGGCATAGTCCACGATAGCCCGAGCCAGAGGATGCTCGGAATTCTGCTCCAGAGAGGTGGCTACGGCCAGCAGGCGGTCGGCCGAAACGCCCTCAGCAGGATGCAAACTGGTGATGGTTGGGCGACCTTGCGTCAGGGTTCCAGTCTTATCGAGAATGATTGTCGTAAGTTTCTCGGCTTGTTCCAGCGCATCGGCATTCCGGAACAGAATACCATTCTGGGCCCCTCGCCCTGTCCCGACCATGATGGCCGTCGGCGTAGCCAGACCAAGCGAGCAGGGACAGGCAATGACGAGAACGGAAACAGCCGAAATCAGGCTCCATGTCATGGAACCCGTGACCAGCCATCCGATCAGGAATGTCACGACAGCAAATGCGACAACGGCGGGAACGAAGATGCCGGAAATACGGTCTGCCAGTCTCTGGACATTTGCTTTCGATCCCTGCGCCTGCTCGACCATGCGAACAATCCGCGCCAAAGCTGTATCCGAGCCAACACCTGTTGCCTTCACCCGAAGCATACCGTTCGCGTTGATCGTACCGCCGAAAACTTCACTCCCAGCCTGCTTCAGAACCGGTACGCTTTCGCCCGTCAGCATGGCTTCGTTCACATCGGAAGCACCATCCAGCACTTCGCCATCCACCGGGACACTCTCGCCCGGCCGGACAATAAAGATGTCTCCGGTGTGCATATCAGCTACCGCACGATCAACCAGAACACCGTCCCGCTCGACATGTGCGGTTTGCGGCTGAAGCTGCAACAGGCTTTCAATTCCCGCGCTAGTACGCACTTTGGCGCGCGTTTCCATCAGCTTGCCGAGTGAAATCAGAGTGATGATTGCACCGCTGGCTTCAAAATAAACTGGCTGGGGCAAGTGCAGGATCGCGACCACGGCACTGAACAGATACGCAATGCTCGTTCCCAGAACGACCAGCACATCCATGTTCGCCGATCCGCCCCGAACTGCATTCCAGGCCCGGCGATAAAGATGAGCGCCACAGACGAACTGAACCAGCGTCGCACTTACAAACTGAACAGCAAGCGGGACTGTCTCCATACGCCCCAGCAACATGCCGAACATTTCAATGAAAAGCGGTAGTGCAAGTACGAATGTCAGCAGAAAGCGGTTTCGCTCCCGACGCCACACAGCTTCACGCTTTGCCTTCGGATCTTCGCGCTTGCCTTCATCCAGACGGGATGCCCCAAATCCAGCCTTGGTGATTTTGGTCGCAAGATCGTCCGGTGTCACAATGCCTGGAACATAAGTGACATGCGCACGCTCGGCAGCGTAATTCACGCTTCCCTGCACGGACGGCATCCGGTTCAGGACCTTTTCAATCCGCGCAGCGCAGGCAGCGCAGGTCATGCCCGTAATTGCGAAGTCCACACTCTGCTCATCCACCGAGAAACCGGCTTTGCGCACTGCGGCAATAACGTCCCCGACTGTGGTGCCTGAGCCCTCCAATTCGACCTGCGCACGCTCAGACGCAAAATTGACGGCTGCCTGAACACCGTCCTTGCGGTTCAGAACTTTCTCGATCCGCGCAGCGCAGGCCGCACAGGTCATTCCACCAACTGGAAAACTGACCGTTTGTGACATCTGGGACTCTCCTGAGCGGACGGAATTCGCGAAGCCACAGGCTCCAAAACAAAGGGGAATAATATACCCCCATATGGTATTATAAAAGACGCTGAACAGTTACGCTTTTTTCGCGAAGAATCATTTCCTGGCCATGAAATGCTTTGAGGGCTGCGCGATGCGCAACACTGATGAGGGTGATGTGAGGCAAACGTTCAAGGAGGCGAGCATAAAGATCAGCCTCGTTCTTCTCATCCAGAGCAGACGTTGCTTCATCGAGGAACAACGTGGACGGTCGAGCAAGAAAAACCCGAGCAAATGCCAGTCGTTGCTGCTCTCCCGGAGATAACACGTCTCCCCAGGCCGATTCATTCTCTAGATCTGGCATAAGGAACGCCAGATTTGCCGCCAGAAGCGCCTCTTCACAGGCTTCACGGGCATAGCGATCCGGGGTTGCCGGATAGCCAAGGGCCTGAAGCAAAGAGCCAGTCGGAACATAACTGCGCTGAGGCAGGAACATGGCATCGCGCATGTTGAAAGAAATATGCCCCGTCCCCTGCGTCCATAGTCCGGCGAGGGCACGAAGCATGGTGCTCTTCCCTGCCCCGGATGGCCCGCTAATGAACCATCGCTCTCCGGCAGGAATATGGAGGCTTCCTATATCCGCGATGCGAGAACCATCAGAGCGATCCAGAGAGAGAGCTTTAATTTCAATCCCATCGGCATCTGTCGGCTCCCGCACGATGCCACCAGCAGGAAGGCTCACGACAACACGCTCAAACTCCCCCAGACGCTGAAGGATGGAGCGAAGCGTTGCCAGATCCGTGTAATTTTCGATGAACCATTGCAGGCTTCGGCGGACATTCATGAATGCTGAATTGATTCGCGAATACAGACCAAACGTCAGAGCATGTGCCAGAAGCTTCGGCACAAGCAGCGCCCACAAAACGATATTAACGCCACCCGTATAGAGTTCGACCACAGTATTGGCGCGCCAAGTGTAGGTCATGACGCTGCGCCAGTTTTTGGCA
The DNA here is from genome assembly GCF_014132155.1 of Gluconobacter sp. Gdi. Lineage (GTDB taxonomy): Bacteria > Pseudomonadota > Alphaproteobacteria > Acetobacterales > Acetobacteraceae > Gluconobacter. The sequence continues at coordinate 13,549 of NZ_BLJQ01000001.1, read as the reverse complement.
ATACGGTTCAGGCATTCGGACAGACGGAAGTGCTCCGCAGCCTCCCCACTATAGAACGCGATCTGTTCAGCATTACGGCGAACATCCAGCAAGGTCGCGCGTAAATCAGCATCGTAATGCTGCTGACGATAATTAGCGCTTACAAGGGGGCCACCTGCTTTTTCGAGCATGAACGAGACCAGAAGAATGGAAATCGTCGTTCCAAAGAACATGTATCCGGGGATGACGATGTGCCAGCCATGCCAGACAAATGAGAGCGTTCCACCGATCGTCCAAAGCACGACCGCAAAGGACAAAAAGGTTGTGACAGCCTGAATGGCTTCCAGCCCGAGGCGGAGCGTCCAGACGGTCATCTGGGCCAGATCATCGGCAATACGCTGGTCCGGGTTATCAGCCCGGTTCTGACCATGTTCCAGATGATAATAGGCGTCATCAGAAAGGTATTTGCGCAGATAAACCCGTGTATTCCACAGGCGCCAGCGCATGGAGAGCACCTGTGTCATATATTGCTGGATGACTCTCATTCCTGCGCTAAGCGACGTCATCAGAATATAAATGGGCAACAACGCAATGCAGGCCGCAACACGGTACGCGAACATCGTGTCAAAAAAGGTCTGGTCCCATTTCCCAAACCACACTGCGACCTGAACATCCAGGAAGGATAAGCCGATAATGCTCCCCAGAAGGCCCAGCGCCTTCCAGCGATCTTCCGACCGCCAGTAGGGGAGCAGAACCTTCCAGTCAGAAAGAGAATGCGGGGGTGTCGGGGGTTCAGTATGTGCCACGAAGCGTTGCCATGAAACTGCGGGGAGCGGCCGGGAAGTTAAACTGCCAGACGCCGCTGGCACGTTCGTAATAATAGCGGTCTGTCAGGTTATAGGCGTTCAACTGAAGTTTGAGATGCTTGTTGAACCGGTATCCAATAACGCTGTCGAGCGTCATGTAACCGCCCTGAACTGTCGTGGCATAACTACCCCGAAGATTACTGTATGCGTCCAGCCCGACACCAAAGTTCAACCCCTTCAGACGACCTTGCTGCACATTGTAATGCACCCAGGATTTGAACATGTGATGCGGTGAGAAAACACCCCCAAAGTCTGAAACTTTCGGGTTGGAAACCTTGGTATCCAGATATGTGTATCCGATGGAGACATCCAGTCCCGGCAGGATCTGGCCGTCAACCTGCGCTTCCCAGCCTTGCCGACGGATTGGGCCGGTCGTGATGTAAAAGCTGGTGTGATCCGGGTCCTGAACAGGCTGGTTCACACTCTCCATACGAAACAGGGCTGTGGATATGTTGAGGCGCCCGTGGAAGTACTCGCCTTTAAACCCCGTTTCGACCTGATTGCCCTGCTGTGGCGTCAAACCTTCTCCATTGAAGGTCAACCGCCCCACAGAAGGCGTGAAGATGCTGGCATAACTGGCATACCAGGAGAGGTTGGGCGTGATCTGATACACCGTGCCAAGATAAGGCGTCAGTTGGCCATGAATATTTGCCGTGGTTTTCCATGGGCTTTCCGGAGAAGGACTGCCATCCCGCGTCTTTTCGGAAAAGCGTGACACGCGGCCGCCAAGAATCAGCGAAAGATGATGGATCAGCTCAAGACGCAGCTGACCATAGAACCCCCATTGATAAGCATTGTCGTCTGTGCCCTCAGCCCCATCCGCCGGGTTATAGGTAACGCTGCCTGCTGCGGGCTTCTTTACGACTGCTGTATTGTTGATGCTGACATCAGAGTAGAGCGCGTCTGAGTTCACAGCTCCGTAGGCAACGTGTGTGTTGTAGGCGTTATAATTAAAGCCCAGCAGCAAGTGGTGTGTTCGGTGCAGAAGGTGGAAACTGCCTGTTGCGTAGACGTCCGCAGATCTGGATGTATTGGTCCCACGATAAGGGAAAGTCCCACTGTCTACGTAACTTGTAAGGCCGGTACGCACATCCGGAGGGGTGTCCGGAGAATTATACGATGTGTTGTAACTCTGGTCGTAGAATGTCCCACGTGCTGTGACGCTCCAGTCGCCCCAGAGCTTCTGCGTCAGCGAGGCGATCGTCTGCTGGGTCGTGTAATTGCTGTAACCCCAGGGCGGTGTAGGGTTCGCATCCCGCCCGCCATACCAGAGCGTCCGCGTGGTCGTAACGGGGAGCCCGTAATAGGGTGCATCAATATTCTGCTTCTGGGCCGCATGAGATACAAGGAATGTGGTGGACGGTGTGATGTCCCATTCCAAAGCGCCATAGGCCTGCCACATCCGATTGTGGGCATACTTGTAGAAGTAATCGTTGTCCTGAAAGACGTCGGCCGTACGGAACCGTAGCGTTTTGGAGCGATTGAGCGGAATGGTCAGATCAACATCGGCGCGATAGTTATTGAAGCTGCCAACCGAGGCACTTCCGCTTGCAGCAAAATCCTTGCCGGGCTTTTTTGTCACCTGATTGACAACGCCGCCAGCTCCGCCAGCGCCCTGCAACAACCCGGCCGATCCGCGCATAACCTCGATCCTGTCAAACATGGACAGGTCAAAACTCGCATTGTTCAGCGTTCCAGCAGCGTTCGGTGTATTATCGATGGACGTCGTAAGCTGATAGCCACGTGAATAGAAATTACTGTTGGCGGTGGAACCGGGAAGAACGCGGATACCGTTAATCTGCCGCATGGCGTCCGTCATCGTCAGCATGTTGGAATCTTCCATGCGCTGCTGTGTGATGACAGAAATAGAGTGCGGAATGTCCTTCAAGGCGACGAGCGTTTTACCCCATGCCTCTACGGCGGGTGCGGTATAGGAGCGTGGCGTTCCATAAACACGCAGGTTCTCTGTTCCGCCATCCACGGTCGAGGCCAGATCGGGGTTTGGGGCCACGGGAGCTTCAGCAATAGCGGCTGTAGCTTCCGGGGAAACCGTCGGCTTCCCGCAGACCTGCCGTCCCCCCGCATCTTTGTGCTGAATGCGGCAATGGGACATTTTCTGGCGTGTTTTCTCTCCGCGTTCAGCAGCCTGAGCATCAGGAGCGGAGCCCATCAGGATAGTTCCGCAAAGAAGGGCAGACCCGGATACCGAGAACTTCAGGAAACGTCTGGATGCGTCAATGCCGTGATGTGTCATAAAACCTGCCCAGAAAAAATAACTCTGCCGCACAATTTGTTTCGATTTGACAATATAACGCTGCAGCATGACACCCGGACTGGTTTCACAGATTGAACCGGGTGTTGTGTACCGTGCGCCTCTCTGAAAGAGAAGGCGACGCGCGCTAGGAAACCAGGTCGAACCCTGTCTCTTCAACAGTTTCAGCCAGCCCCGCAGGAGTTGCCACGTCGGGATCGTACGCCACCGTAACCTGCCCCCCAGCCAGTACGACTGTAACCGCTGAGACGCCGCTCACGTGTTCCAGCGCCTCGCGCAAACGCTTGGCACATCCTTCGCAGGACATTCCTTCCACTTTGAGATGTGCGGTCTGCGTCATGGTCATTTTCCTTCCGGCTTACTCAGTATCCTTGGAATACTGCGATTCTTTTATACCCCTGTTGGGTATATGTTTTTCTCCTATGCGGTTTCCGGGGAGTTTTGAAATTAAAATCGTTAATATAACGTATTAAATAATGTGTACGGATGGGGGGTATCCACGAGAAATCCTGTCTCCCTCCTTTTTGTGTATGCTCTGTGAGTGAAATCTCTCTTCCATTCATTCCCTGCCTGGGTATAGGGTCATTGCAGGAGGCAGGCGGAAGGATATCCAGACGCCTGTGGAAGACAGGGATCTGTGATGCTCAAAACGCATACCCGGACATGGCTTGGCATCATTGCCTGCCTGCTGATGCAGGTGGGACTGATGGCTGGTGCCTTTCCGGCGCATGCAGCATCACGGGCACACACCATGGCAATGCCGCACTGCGCATCCATGCCTCACAAGACGTCTGATGCCTGCGACAAGCACAGTATGCCGGGCCTCGAAACTCCCATTCTCCATGATCATCACCGCGCGGGGCATGGACAAGGCTGCTGCCACATCCATTCCGTGTCGGCTGAGCCTCTCTTGACGCTTGCGAACACACCTTCATTGTCGGCGCATCCTGCAATTGCCAGACGCTTTGCCAAAACAGGCCACACATCGCTGTCTGGAACAGACTGGATTCCGACGCCCCCTCCCCCCAAACAGCTGATTTCCTGAAACGACCCGATCCGCAGCTTTGCTGCGGCTGGAGCGTGCATCCGTGCGCTCCGGTTTTCCTTCACCGTTTCCCGGTTTTCAGCTGATGTCCAATTCATTCGACCCCATACGCCCCCTGACGCGGCGGCGTTTTGTTACGAGCCTCGGTGCGGGAGCCTGCCTAAGCGCCCTGCCTCACAAAGCACAAGCGAGCACTCGCACGTCTACAGGCCTTCTGCCTCTCACCCCTTCCAGTGTCTGGGATCTGAAGGTCAGCCGAACGCATATTTCTCTCGATGGAAAATCCATGCACGCCCCCAATATTGGCGGAACAGTGCCTGGCCCCATCCTGCGCTGGAAACAGGGCGAAACCGTTACACTGAACGTGTCAAACGCGTTGGATGAAACAACGTCGATCCATTGGCACGGCATCCGCGTCCCGTCCAATATGGATGGCGTGCCGGGCCTGAGCTTTGCGGGCATCCCACCGGGCGAGACTTTCAGCTATCGCTTTCGCCTGCATCAGAGCGGCACATACTGGTATCACAGCCATTCCAACATGCAGGAAGCGATGGGACTGTATGGCGCTATCGTCATTGACCCCATTCGTCCTGATCCGAATGCCTGTGACCGCGATTATGTCATCTTTCTGGGAGAATGGACGGATGTCATGCCGCATGACATCGTCAGCAATCTCAAAATGCAGGATGACTATTACGTCTTCCGTCAACGAACGGCCGCGTCCTTTCCCCAAGAAGCCCGTGATGCAGGGAGCGTCATGGCCGCTCTGAAGGACCGGCTTGCCTGGTCCCGGATGAACATGGCCGCAACCGATATCGCGGATGTTTCAGGCGCTATCTACACCTATACATTGAACGGCAACGCGCCAGACATGAACTGGAACGGCCTGTTCCGCCCAGGCGAGCGTGTGCGTCTGCGCTTCATCAATGGCGCCACCATGACGCTGTTTGACGTGCGGATTCCCGGGCTCGAAATGCTCGTCGTTCAGGCGGACGGCAACGATGTGGAACCAGTTCCGGTTGATGAATTCCGCATCGGCGTGGCGGAGACATATGACGTCATCGTTCAGCCCAAGGAAGACCGGGCCTATACGATCTTTGCTCAAAGCGAAGACCGAACAGGCTTTGCCCGCGGCACACTGGCGCCTCGCTCGGGCATGAGTGCACTGATTCCGCCCATGGATCCACGCCCCGTCCGCACCATGGTCGACATGGGTATGGGCAACATGAAGCCGGGAGAGAGCATGGACCACATGGCGATGCCCGGAATGGACCACGGCTCGGACATGAAAAACATGCCTGGAATGGATATGTCTCACATGGACATGAGCCATATGGAGCATATGTCCATGCCAAAAATGGAAATCGACGATCCTGGGCCGCCGCCGATTAATGTCGAAAACCAGAACGTCGCGATGATGCCGATTGATCGGACAAACAGCCCAGGGGATGGACTGGAAAACAACGGCCGACGCGTCCTGAATTATGGGCAGCTTCGCGCGACACGACCGGGCGCAGACCGCAGGCCTCCATCACGGGAGATCATCCTGCATCTGACGGGAAATATGGACCGTTATATCTGGGGCTTTAATGGCCGAAAATTCTCAGAGTCCGGACCAATCCGCCTGAAAAAAGGAGAGCGTGTCCGCTTCACACTGATCAATGACACCATGATGGAACACCCGATCCATCTGCATGGCCTGTGGAGTGAACTGGAGAACGGCCAAGGCGATTATCGCCCTTACAAGCACACCATCATTTCACAACCGGGATCTCGCATGAGCTATCTCGTGACGGCTGATATTCCCGGCATGTGGGCCTATCACTGTCATCTGCTCTATCACATGGATCTGGGCATGTTTCGCACCGTGGTGGTGCCATGAAAGCCGCCTGGGCAGCAACCATGCTTCTGGCTGGAACCGGTATGGCTCATGCCGAAGACACCACGCAGTATCACGCCGCGGATGCTCCGATTCCGGGCGCGGTCACGCATCTTGGCAACATCATGCCCGTGATGATGGACCAGAGCAGCTGGTTCCATGGCATTCTGGAGCAGGCAGAAGGGCGCTATGCCCCCGCCGGCACTGATTTCCGCTGGGACGGTGAAGTCTGGTACGGCACGGATTATGACCGACTCTGGATCAAGTCTGAAGGCACCCTTGAGAAAGGGCGCCTGAGCGATGGCCAGCAGGATATTCTCTACAGCCGGGCCATTTCCACATACTGGAACCTTCAGGGCGGCGTGCGTGTTGACTTGGATGATGGCCCGACCCGGACGTGGGGGGGCTTCGGCATTCAAGGGCTGGCCTTATACCAGTTCGAGTTCCAGGCCACAGGGTATGTCAGTGACCGTGGGCGCTTCGGTGCCCGCGTCGAAGGATCATACGATTTCCTGCTGACCAACCGCCTTATTCTCCAGCCTCAGGCGGAGTTCAATCTCTATACGAAGTCTGATCCAGCCCGACAGGCAGGCGCAGGCCTGTCAGACGTCGATGCCGGGCTCAGGCTTCGTTACGAGCTATGGCGAAAATTCGCGCCTTATGTGGGCGTTACATATTCCGGCCACCTGACACAGGCCCGTAGGATCGTACGGGATCAGGGCGAGAAGCCCGGCTCAGTACGCTTCAGCCTCGGCATCAGAAGCTGGTTCTGATCTTCATTTTTCAGGAGTTCTCATAATGAAAAAAGCTCTTCTCACTGCTTCCGCCCTTCTGTTCGCCACAGTGGCATCTGCTGCCCCCAGCCAGACACCCGAACCAAAGGCGCCTGTGGCCGTAAAGGCAGATCCTCTGGCAGGCCTGACCATGGATCAGCAGATGGAACTCTGCGAGCGCCTTGAAACTCTCAAGACGCAGAGCAAACCCTTAACCCCGAAGATGCAGCAGCAACTCAAGGCCTGTCAGGCGATGAGCATGGACGCTCCTTCTGATTCAGCCCCGGACGCAACACAGGACCGCTAAATCCGGCGGTGAAAAGAAGAGGCGTCAGCGCATCATCCGGCGCACGACCTGCAAAAGCTCGTCAATCGCCTCTTCGCCGCCATCCGTCTGCACGGCTTTCCTGACACAACCATTGGCGTGCGTGGACAGGATCTGGATGGAAACACCATCCAGCGCGGATTTAATAGCAGAGATCTGTGTGAGAATATCAACGCAGTAACGGTCATCCTGAACCATGTTCAGGATACCACCAACCTGACCTTCGATCCGACGAATGCGGTTCAGCAGCGCCTTTTTCTGAGGTTGTTCAACGCGCTTCTCACCGGGTGTCTCACTGGTGGCACAATGCACACAGCCGTCTGCCGGAATCTCGTCTTCACTCGTCATACTCTTCATGGGTCACGGCTCCTCTGCGGTCATGCGAAGGCGTTCATAGCATCTCCACGCTCATTCCGACCATTCAGCCCTATCAGACGGGCTCTTTCTGGCGTTCTTGAGGCGGCCCACATGATATCACGCAAGAAAAATCCTGAGGCACACAGTCAATAAGTAAACTGTGGATGCAAATAATTCTCATCTCTCTCTTTTCGCTCCCGCCGGATGAGCCTATCTAGGGAAACGGCCAGCACGCCCAAGGGAGAGCTGGGAGGCACTGGGATAAGAAACTGATGTGGTATCTGAATACACTCTCCAAAGGAGATCATGCCATTATTGATCGGGTCGAAGAGCTAACACTGGCAGACCCCATTTCTGCCCGCCTCGGTGAACTTGGCTTTGTTCCGGGCGAAAGAGTGGAGATTGTGGCGACCGGTCCAATCGGCGCAGACCCTATTGCTGTTAGTCTTGGCACGTCCCGTTTTGCGCTCCGCAAAGGAGAAGCAGCGCGTATTGTTCTGCGCCGCCCAGTCTGACCATCATAATGACGTCTCCCGCCTCGCCGTCTCCTGCGACTCATGTGTTACAGACTGCCCTCGTTGGAAACCCGAACTGCGGCAAGACTTCGCTTTTCAACCAGCTGACCGGAAGCCGCCAGAAAGTTGCGAACTACGCTGGCGTCACTGTCGAGCGAAAAGAAGGCTTTTTCTCCACGCCGCAAGGTCGCCCGATCCGCGTTCTGGATCTTCCTGGTGCTTACAGTCTGGCCTCTACGAGCCCGGATGAGGACGTCACGCGAGATGTCTGCCTGGGACAGCACCGTACTGAAAAACGCCCCGAACTTCTGATCAGCGTTATTTCTGCGACCAATCTTCGGCTGCATCTGCGCTTTCTGCTCGAACTTCGTCAGCTTGAAGTTCCCGTAATCGTTGCGCTCAACATGATGGATGAAGCCAAGCGCAATGGCATGACCATTGATATTGCCGGGCTTGAGCAACAACTTGGCATGCCGATTGTGCCTGTCATCAGCCTGAACAGGCAGGGTATTCAGCCTTTATTGGAAGCTTTGGACCGCCCTCTTCCACCCCCGCCAAAAGCGCTTTCCCCGGACGCGGACCTTCATGCCGAAGTCCGACGTCTGCTTCAGGCATATGTTACGGATCGCTCTGCTGGCCATGCCCGATTAGTTGATCGACTGGATCGCTGGTTCCTGCATCCTGTCTGGGGCCCAGTCATTCTGCTAGTCGTGCTGTTTGTAATGTTCCAGACAGTCTTTGCCTGGGCCCAACCCCTCATGGATGCTCTGGAAAGTGGCATTACCATGCTTGGGGAGTTCATTCTCCGGCCGCTGCCTGACGGTGTCTTGCGGAGCTTACTGGCTGATGGCGTTATCGCAGGCGCAGGAACAGTCATTGTTTTCCTCCCACAAATTCTGATTCTCTTCCTGTGGATTTTGGCCCTGGAAGAATCTGGATATCTGCCCCGTGCGGCATTCCTTCTGGACCGTGTCATGGCTTTGGCCGGTCTGAGTGGCCGGTCTTTCATCCCGCTTCTTTCCAGCTTTGCGTGCGCCATTCCCGGCATTATGGCCGCACGCACCATTCAGAATCCCCGGGATCGACTGGTCACGATCCTGATTGCTCCTCTCATGACGTGCTCCGCCCGTCTGCCAGTTTACACACTGCTGATTGGCGCATTCATCCCGCACAAAACAGTTCTCGGGATTTTTGGAATTCAGGGCCTGGTTCTGTTTGGGCTCTATGCTCTGGCGATCGTCAGCGGCATCATCGCCGCCCGCATCATGACGCGTGGCGTCAAATCAGAAGAACATCCACTCCTTCTGGAGCTCCCCCCGTACCGGCGCCCTAATCTCAAGAGCCTAGCGCTCGGTCTGTGGCAGCGTGCCGTGATGTTCCTGTCACGGGTTGGTACCATCATTGTATCGCTGAATGTCCTGCTCTGGGGGCTATCCAGTTTCCCACTTCCCCCCGCCGGCGCAACCGGTGCTGCTATTGACTACAGCCTTGCGGGCCGGATTGGCCACCTGATGCTCCCGATTTTTGCTCCCATCGGTTTCAACTGGCAGATCTGCGTTTCCCTGATTCCCGGCCTCGCTGCACGTGAAGTCGCCGTCAGCGCGCTTGCAACAGTCTATGCACTCGGGGTGAGTGAAGACGCTGCATCCGCAAAGCTTCTGCCACTTCTTTCAAGCCAATGGAGCATTGCTACCGCTCTCTCGCTGCTGGCGTGGTATGTTTATGCCCCGCAATGCATCTCGACTCTGGCCGTCATGCGACGGGAAACCCGGTCCATGAAAGTCGTTCTGGGAGCAACGGCGTATCTTTTTGGTTTGGCATATGTCGCAGCCTTTATCGTCTATCATGTCACCAAGGCTGTCGCAGGAGACGCATGATGATTGAAACAATCGTTGCCATGCTAATAGTCAGTATTGCAGCACTCTACTGGTATGCACGTCTCTTTCCAGTGAGCTGGGGGCGCCTGAAAACTGCATGCGGCTTTCAGGCACACACACCTGTCCCGGCCCCATCAAAAGGGTGCAGCAGTTGCAAAGCTTGCAGTGGAAAATCAGGAGGGTGTCACTGAGGGCACCTTCCTTGGGTTTCAGAGACATTGCTCCATGTGCAGGTAGGTGTTTTCCAAATCCTTAGACAAACCGGAACTTTGTATTCCCTACAAAATACCCGTACAAAACTCTGACCGTCCCCAGCTCAGAGTAAAAGTTCTTGTTCAAATTCAATTTTCTACCGAGCTCAGTCTTTAGTCGGTTAAAAGCTTATATATTTCCCCTTCTTCTTGGCATTACTCTGGCTTTATGGACGTTTCCTCTTCCCTTAATATCCGGGAAGCTTCCTCCTGTGGCTCAGGCAGCCCGAGGGGATGTCATCCAGCACATGATCGGACAAGCCTACTTCCTGAGGCAGGACTGGCATTTGCCTCTCCTTGTTGCAGACCGTCTGGTGGCTCCTGCTGGCACCAATATCGCCATGACAGACAGCATCCCGCTCGAGGCTCTGTTTCTTAAAGCACTGCATATTTTCTTTCCCGGAATGCAGCAGGGCATAACGTTATTTCTCGCCTTATGCTGGTGCCTTCAGCCCATTTGCGCTGTGTTCGCACTACGGTCGATGGGAGAGAAACGTCTGCTTCCTGCCATAGCCGTCAGTTTACTCAGCGCTTGCTTCCCAACGTTCTTGGCCAGAACTAGCCACACCGCCCTTTGCGCCCACTGGATTCTTCTTCTCGCCATAGGGCTGTATTTCAGAGCTGTTCAGCCGCAGGGCTCCTCCAAGCCTACGTGGGTTCTGGCAGCGCTAACAAGTTTGACCCTTCTGGTGCATCCTTATCTGATGGTGATGGTAGGAGCGCTTCTGGGTGCAATTCCATTATCCATTTTCTTCAGAGAAAAACGCTGGAAAGCATGTAGGTCCAGCGCAGCAGCAACCTTGACGGCTGGAGCAAGCATTCTGCTGGCAGGAAAAGTTTTGGGCTACTGGGGTGGCGCCAGCGGAGGGGGCTATGGAATCTACTCCATGAACCTCGCATCACCGTTCTGGCCGGCCCGGTCCAGCCTGTTCTTGCAGGCTACACAAGCAGAAGCTGATGCCACCGGGGGCCAATACGAGGGATATCAGTATCTCGGAGCCGGCCTTCTCTTTCTCCTGGCCATGCTTTTTTGTCGCAAAAAAGGATGGACCCTTTTCCGTCAGAGCATGACCCGAAATATTGGTCTTTTGCTTGCCTGTCTGGCTCTGACAGTCATTGCTCTCTCCAATAGAATATACTTCTTTCATACTTTGCTCTTCCAGACGCACATCATGGTTCCTGGCGCTGAACAAATGCGCTCATCAGGACGTATGTTTTGGCCAGTCGCTTATGTCATTCTCCTTGGAGCAGTCTGGGGCGTCTGCAAGGTATGGCCTCGGGGGGCGCCTGTCCTCCTCAGTCTGGCTGCTATTTTGCAATGGGTCGACACACGCGATTTACGTCAGTCTGACCGCATGGCTGAGGCTCAGTTGCTAAGCCCTCCATTAGCGGCTGATAGTCATTTGTTTGAAATAATGCATGCCTTTGAGCATGTTGAAATTTATCCTCGCCTTGAATGTGACGCCACGAGCCTTGAAGAGGATATGCCGCTTATCTATGCAGCCGCTTATCAGAATGCATCCGTCAACACGATGTATACGGCTCGTTCACTCCCGGAAGGCGCATGCCATCTCGCCCAAGAAAATCCCCATTATCTCGACGATAAAACCCTTATCGTTCTTAATGGCCCGCACCGCCTGGCAAATGCATCGTCTTGGATTGACCGTACACAGGCCAGTTGCGGAGCAGTGAACACTCTCATCCTCTGCGCCAAAAAAAATCTAAATTTACCCTCTGTACCGTACTCAACACCACTACCTCTCAATCAGACAATTTTCACGTCATCAAATTACCCGCTCCACACAGAGCTTCTGGAAAGCGGTTGGTCCGGGTCGGAGGACTGGGGAACGTGGAATGAAGGACGCCAAGCCTTTCTGTTTCTTCCCGTACCTAAAGACACCAAAACAGTTACAGTAATTCTGAATTTGCAGGCGGCACCAGGAGAAACGAAAAAAGTAAAAGTGTCCTTACATGACCAGGTTTTAGCTGAGTGGTCTGTATCCCCAGAAAAATCAGAATATTCTGTAACAATTCCCACACTTTCTACCGAAAATATTCACCTGAAACTGGATGTTGATCACCCAGTGCATTTGCCGACAGATCCACGTTTTTTAGGAATTGGGATTTCAAGCGTAAAAATAGTAACTCCAAACTGAAGAAATAATATCAGTTATAAGTTTTCCTTAAAACATAAATAGGGCGCTGCTTTGTCTCCATATAGATGCGCCCTATATATTCTCCCAACATCCCAATGCTGATAATTTGAACGCTACTAAAAAGAGTAATAGCGGCGAAAAGAGACGCATATCCTGGGACTGGATTACCCCAGAAAATTGTACGAACTATAATAAAGAAACCATACACGAGAGCACACAAAGCTCCCATTGTTCCAAGATAAGTCCAAAGACGTATGGGAATAGTTGAAAAGCTCGTGAAGCCCTCTAAAGCAAAGTTCCAAAGTGAAAAACCCGAGAACTTTGTCGTTCCAGCTGAGCGAGGCAACCGCGCATAATCAACAGTAACGGTGCGAAAGCCTACCCAAGCAAATAGACCTTTCATGAATCTCTGGCGCTCCGGAAGCCGCTTGAGCGCATCCACGACACATCTGTCCATCAAACGAAAATCTCCAACATTTTCAGGGATCTGAATGTGTGAGATTTTACTGTGAAGCTCGTAGAACCAAGCCGCTGTCTTCCGCTTCAGAGTGCTGTCTGTGGAACGATCAACACGTCGCCCCAATACAACCTCAGCCCCTTCGCGCCAAGCTTCTACCATCTGAGAGATCACCTCAGGAGGATCCTGCAGGTCGGCATCAATGATAACAACAGCATCACTATCTGCAGCATCCAACCCGGCTGTTAATGCTGCTTCTTTACCAAAATTTCGAGATAGTTCGAGAATTCGAAACCTAGGATCTTTTTGTGAGAGATCTAATAATTGAGCGAGTGTCGCATCACTGCTTCCGTCATCAATACAGACAATCTTCCACTCTATTGCGGGAATTTTTTCTAAAACAGGAATGATCTTGTTTGCAAAAATTGTGATCACACCTTCTTCGTTATAAAAAGGAACGATCAAGGAAATAGTCTTCAACACACATTACATCCTTCGAAGTCTCAACAATCTTCAAAAGAGAAGGGATTTTTATTATTCGAATAACAATTCTCTGATAGGTTTTATTACAGATGTCAACAAAATATTATGTTCATTAACAGACGAATGCTAGTCGTTCATGAGTTTTCTGATGATTACGAGAGTCAGCCGATTGGGGGCTCGGGGTCTCGCGTGATTTGTGGTGTGATCCGGTAGGGCGCAACACGAAAACCCCCGCTGTCTCGGTGAGAGAGCGGGGGTTTTGGAACTGTATTGGTGTGGTTGCGGGGGCAGGATTTGAACCTGCGGCCTTCAGG